>NZ_OZ244227.1:0-2712414 GCF_965217055.1 Hyphobacterium sp.
GCCTCCGGCGAAGTTGTCACCAAGGTCGGCACAGCGACTGTCTCTCCCAGCGATCTGATTGCGGCCGCCGGTGGCGGGCGCGGCGGGCATCAATTGCCGCTCGCCGAAGCAGTCGAAATCGTGGCGCGTTGGCGCGCGCACGGACTGAAAATCGGATTCACTAATGGGTGTTTCGACCTTTTGCATGCTGGCCATGTGAGTTATCTGGCCAAGGCGCGGGCAGCTTGCGACCGTTTGATCGTGGGTCTGAATTCCGATACTTCCGTTCGCCAGCTGAAAGGCGCCGGGCGCCCCATCAATGATGCCGATGCTCGGGCAAGTGTGCTTTCGGCACTGGCCAGCGTTGACCAGGTCGTCGTTTTTAACGAGGAGACTCCTGCTGCACTGCTCGATGCGTTGAAGCCTGACGTCTATCTGAAAGGCGCCGACTACACGATCGACGAATTGTTGCCGCTCGGGGGAAGCGTTGTGCTGGCCTATGGCGGTGAAATCGAGCTCATTCCGCTGGTCGAGGGCAAGTCGACCACCGGCCTGATTGAAAAACTCAAGAATAGCGACCGCTAGCCGCCGTCCACCCTGTCGGGAATGGGAATAAAGGGCGTCTCCTCGACCTCTTCCGGCTGTCCCAGCGGAGGGGCAAGCTCGTTCTCGGCGGCAAAGACCGGCATGAAGCGTTCGAGACGGTGCGCAGCGTCGGCCCGCAAATCCTCGTAGAACAGGTTGAATGGTGGGAGACGGTAATTCTCCGCGAGACGGCCGGGCCGATGCAGGGATCGCGAGCGCGGCAATTCCGTCATCAGCACGCCGTCCAGGCATTGCGCACCGGTTTGCGCGGGTAGGGCCGCAGGATTGGCGCCTTCCCGGAAGCCAGAGGCCTGCGCGCCTCCGCGATGCAGTCTTGCCGGGGCATAATCGGTGGTACGGGCACCGAGGATCGGATTGACGCACAGCAGGCCGCGTCCCTCGACAAATGAGAATCCTCCGCCAGGGGCCCAGACCATGCCGACTTCCGTGAGGATCCGGATTCGCGCATGATTATCGGAGAGAGACGAGACATAGCTGAACACGCAGCGGATATCGTCAGGCGTTTCGCAAGCCGGTATGCCGGCGAGTGCTCCAGCCAGAAGATCCAGCGGGACCTGGTTCTCCATTATGTAGGCCGTGACGAGGCGGCGCCGGATGTCAGGGTAGGGCGCGACGTCTTCGATTGTCACCGCCAGTGCATGCATGCCGCCCTGGCCGACCCCTGCGATGATGAACGGTGTTTCGTCGCCAATCAGTGCGAGAAACTCGGCAAATGCCGCACGCACATCGCCTGCGGCCGTGATACGCGCCGCGACCCCGTCTTCGCGCCGATTCATGAATGTGTAGAGCGCAGCCTGGCGGTAGCGTGGCGCGTAGAGTGCGCCGAGCTCGGAGAATGGTGCCGCGAAATTGGGCAATTGTTCCTCGATGACGCGGTTTGACGGGCTCTCGGCATCTATAGCGGCGTTCCATTCCCGTCCGCCGGGATAGGTCGTGCCATGGACGAAAAATATGGCCGCTCCGGATGCGGCCTCGGCCGGACGTGCGTACCAGCTTGACTGCAGTGAGTAGTCGGGCAACGGAGGAACGGCGTATGTCTGGTAGGGTTCGCCGGGATCAAGGAAGGATTGATAGATCTGGTCACGCAATATCCAGCTCGCCACGGCCAGCAGCAGCAGGAAACCCACAACTGCCGCGGCGATGGTCCAGATCGCCAAGCGGGTGCGCGAAGGCCGGGTTCGGGAAGTGTCCGTCAATTTGACCTCTCTGGAAGTTGGCGCACGAGACTTCGAAGCGTAGTGTTGCCGAGTTTGGACGAGAATCAACTGGATTGGTCGTCCGGTCCATTTCAAGGAGAAGCAGCGTGTTTCGCTGGCTGAGAAACAGTCTTCTGACGGGTATCGTGGTTGCGCTCCCCGTCACAGTCACGGTCTGGCTGATTTACACCTTCGTCAATTTCGTTGACCGGGTGATCAAGCCGCTGATTCCGGACCAGTACAATCCGGAGACCTATCTGCCGTTTGCGCTGCCGGGTTTGGGCGTCGTGGTCGCAGTGGTCGGTTTGACCGTGCTGGGCGCACTGGCGGCCAATTTCTTCGGTCGTACGCTTATTGGCGTGGGCGAGAGACTTCTCAATTCGGTGCCATTGGTCCGCAATGTCTACGGTGCGGTAAAGCAAATTGCAGAAACCGTGTTCTCGAGCCGCCAACAATCCTTCCAGGAGGTTGTGCTCGTCGAATTTCCGACGCAGGGCTCCTACGCTGTCGGCTTTGTGACCGCCGATGCGCGCGGCGAGATCCAGCACGATGTCGGCGAGGATGCGATCGGCGTGTTCGTGCCGACGACGCCAAACCCGACATCGGGTTTCTTGCTCTACACGCCGCGTTCGCGGATCACGCCACTGTCGATGTCGGTCGAGGAAGCCGCGAAGATGATCATTTCGTTCGGTCTTGTAACACCAGAAGGTCTCGCGCGGGCCGATGTTCCCGAGCATATCAAGGCGAAGGTCGACAAGCTCGACTAGCCGGATTCTATGAGGCGAATTCCGTCATCCTGCTCGAACAGGTAGAGCAGGATGCGCCGTGCTTCGGCGTATTCGCCTTTGAATTTCGGGTCCTCGTAGACCGCTTTTTTGGCGGCCTCGTTGGCCAGCGGAATCAAATCTGTATGAGCATCGATATCGACGAGGCGGTAGTCAGGCAGGCCGCTCTGGCGCACGCCGAGGGGGTCACCGGCGCCGCGGAGTTTCCAGTCCTCCTCGGCGATCTCGAACCCGTCATCGCTGCGCTTCATGATATCCAGACGCTTGCGAGCAATCTCGCCCAGCGGGGCCTGATAGAGGAGCAAGCATGTCGAGGGCTTGTCTGAGCGCCCGACCCGGCCGCGCAGCTGGTGCAGCTGGGCGAGACCGAAACGCTCGGCGTGCTCAATCACCATGATGGTCGCGTCCGGCGCGTCAATCCCGACCTCAATGACAGTGGTCGCCACAAGAATGTCGATCTCGCCATTGCGGAAACGAAGAGCAGCTTCATCCTTGTCGGCGGCACTCATGCGCCCGTGAACGAGGCCGACCTTGTCCGCCCCGTAGATCGTGCACAATTGCCGGTGCCGATCCTCGGCGGCTGACAGGTCTGACAGATCCGATTCTTCAACAAGCGGACAGACCCAGTAGACGCGTTCCTTGCGGCTGATCGCGCGGCCGATTCCGTCGATCACGCTGTCCAGCCGATCCATCGAAATGGTGCGCGTGTCCGGTGGCTTGCGGCCCGCCGGTTTCTCATCGAGCCGCGACATGTCCATGTGCCCGTAGACCGAGAGCGCGAGAGTGCGCGGGATCGGTGTGGCCGTCATCACCAGCAATTCTGGGCGCTGGCCCTTGGACGAGAGCTTCAGGCGGTCTGAGACGCCGAAGCGATGCTGCTCGTCAATTACCACGAGGCCGAGCCGGTTGAATTCGACGCCTTCCTGGAACAGGGCATGGGTCCCGCAGATGACATCGATCTCACCGGCCCCGAGTTGTTCGAGCAAGGCGTCGCGCGATTTGCCTTTGTCGCGCCCGGTGAGCGCCTCGACCGTTATGCCTGCGGGCTGGAGAAACTCTGACAGGGTGCGCGCGAGTTGCCGCGCAAGGATTTCCGTAGGTGCCATGATGGCGGTCTGAGTGCCAGCTTCGCAGCTACGGGCGGCGGCCAGTGCGGCGACGAACGTCTTGCCGGCGCCGACATCACCATGCAGCAGACGCATCATGCGGCGATCTGATGCGAGGTCCTTCGCGATGTCGTCGAAGGCGCGTATCTGCGCGCCGGTCGGGGTGAAGGGTGCGTTGTCGAGTACTTTTGCGACAAGTTTGCCGTCGCCCTTCAGCGGATTGACGCTCTTTCGGCGGCGGCGTTGGGAAACAATCTGCAAGGCCAGCTGTCGGGCAAACAGTTCGTCGAAGGCAAGGCGCTGGTGTGCCGGATGCTTGGCGTCGGCCTCAGCCGCGCTGGACGGAAAATGCAGGCTGTGAAGCGCAGCATGCCAGTCCGGCCAATTGCGGCCTTCAAGTACTGCGCCATCATGCCATTCCGACAGATGCGGCAATCCGTCGAAAGCTGCGCGAATTGCCTTGCGGAGGACTTTCAGGCTCAAGCCCTGTGTCAGTGGATATACGGTTTCGAGCCCCGTGAAATCCTCCGCCTCCGCTTCGGTGAGCACGTAATCTGGATGGCTGATCTGCTTTTCGCTGCCATAGCGTTCGATCCGGCCGGATATGATCCTGACCTCGCCTTCCGGCAGAATCCGTTTGAGGTAGGGAATACGCGGCTTAAAATAAACGAGATGGAGAAAGCCGGTCTCGTCCGACATCCGTACCTTGTATGGCGTGAACCGGTTGGCAGGCGGCTCGACATGGGTTTCCACCGTAGCCCGGATCGTGGCGATCTCGCCTTCGGGGGCGTCGGCAATGGTGGGTCGCCGGGAGCGATCTATAACCGAAGCCGGCCGCCACAAAAGGAGATCGCGGACGCGCGGACCGGCTACTTTCTCGACCAGCAAGGCGAGGCGCGGACCCAGCCCGGGCAAGGTGGTCGTGTCCTTGAAGAGGGGGAAGAGAATCTCCGGCCGCATATCCTGTAGATTGCGGCACATCTTGCCTTCACGCCAGCCGCCAGTCAGCCTATATGGCGGCAACATGACCGATGATCTTGCCATACGCCGACGCCGTCTTCTGTTTCGTGCCGAACATCGCGGCTTCAAGGAAGCCGATCTTGTGATTGGCAGTTTTGCGCGTGCGCGCCTGCCGGAAATGGAAGCTGACGCACTTGACGAGTTCGAAGCATTGCTCGAACTGCCCGATCAGGACCTCTACGCCTGGATCGTCGGTCGCGACGCTGCACCGGATGGTGTTGACGGCCCGGTTTTCCGCGCGCTGTCGGAGTCGGCGCACGCCGTCGCGTTGAAGTAGGCGATGGACTGGGTTGACCCGATAGCGACGTCGCCGGGCGGGCTGACGGTTGGCGGTGCGCCTGAAGGCTATGATGCGCTCGTTCTCGCGGAGTCGCTGCGCCGCCGCGGCGGTTCTGCATTGTTCGTTGCTCGCGACGATTCCCGTGCTGCGGCTTTCGAAGCGGCTTGGCAATTCTTTGCAGCCGACATTCCGTGTATTCGCCTGCCGGCGTGGGACTGCCAACCTTACGACCGGGTCTCGCCCAGTCCGCGGGTCGCGGCCCGCCGGGCCGCCACTCTGTCTTGGCTGGCAAGCCGAAAGGGACGCACAGGCGCACCATTCCTGGTTCTCGCTACGGTCAATTCGGTCACCCAGAAATGTGCGCCGCGCGCGGTCATGGCTTCGCGCGGCTTTTCGGCGCGTCCCGGCGAGATCATAGATCTCGATGCCCTCAAAGCCTATCTGACCGAAAATGGATATGCGCGCACAACAACGGTAAGGGAGCCCGGGGATTTCGCTATCCGGGGAGGCGTGATTGATGCCTATCCGCCGGAGATGGAAGAACCGGTTCGTCTCGACCTTTTCGGCGACACGCTGGAATCCATTCGTGCTTTCGATCCGGAAAGCCAACGATCCACACGGCAGCTCAAGTCGATTTCCTTATCGCCGGTCAGCGAGATGTTTATCGACGATGCCAGCATTTCGCGTTTCCGGGCAGGTTACGTGGCTGCATTCGGCGCGATTACCGATGAGGATCCGATATATGCGGGCGTCAGCGCCGGTCTGAAGCCACAGGGCGCCGAACACTGGTTGCCATTGTTTCACGAGTCACTCGAAACACCGTTCAGCTATTTCGACGATTCTGCGCTGATAGCAGTCGACCATTTGGCGAGTGATGCGCTGGCGCAGCGTCACGAGTTGATCGCGGATTATCACGATGCGCGAAAATCTGCTGCCGCCAACACGAGTGGCGGAATAAAGGCACCCACCTATCGCGCCTTGCCGCCGGATGCGCTCTACGTGCCGCCGGAAACTTTTTCCGCACTGGCCTCATCCTTCGATGTTCGGCGATTCACACCGTTCAGCGAGCCCGACGCGCTGGATGCCGGCGGCCGACAGGGGCGGACTTTTGCCGCAGAACGCGCTGCCGAGGGCGTCAACGTGTTTGATGTGACTTCGACCTTCGTCCAGCAAAAGCTCGATGCTGGCAAGCAGGTCATCATCGCGTCATGGACGGCCGGAGCATCGGACCGGATGGGCAATGTGCTGGCCGATCACGGACTGGCGGCGCCGGCCGTACTCGACGACTGGCGCCAACTCGACAATTCGCGAGCCGGACTGGCGCTGCGTACGATTCTTCCGCTGGAACATGGATTTGAAACCGATCAGCTGGTCGTTCTGTCCGAACAGGACGTGCTGGGCGACCGCCTGTCGCGCCCGCGGCGCAAGAAAGGCGCCGAAGTCATCATGGAAGCCGGATCACTGTCTTCAGGTGATCTGGTCGTGCACAGCGACCATGGGTTGGGACGCTATAACGGTCTGAAAACATTGGACGTTCATGAGGCGCCGCATGATTGCCTCGAGATCGAATATTCCGGTGGATCGAAGCTCTACCTTCCCGTCGAGAACATCGAGCTCCTCTCGCGCTATGGCAATGAGAGTGACGGCGTTCAACTTGACAAGCTGGGCGGAGTTGCCTGGCAGGCACGGAAAGCGAAGGCCAAGAAGCGGCTTCGCGATATGGCCGAACAGCTGATCCGCATCGCGGCGCAACGAAATGCCCGAACAGCAGATGTCATTACACCGCCAAGCGGATCCTATGACGAGTTCTGTGCGGCTTTTCCCTATGTCGAGACGGATGACCAGCTGTCGGCCATCGAGGACGTGTTCTCCGACCTCGCGAGCGGACGGCCGATGGATCGTTTGATCTGCGGCGATGTCGGCTTCGGCAAGACCGAAGTGGCGCTCCGAGCGGCCTTCATCGCAGCGCTCGAGGGACGACAGGCTGCCGTTGTCGCGCCGACCACGCTGCTGGCGCGGCAGCACTACAAGACGTTTGCCGACCGGTTCCGGAACTGGCCAGTCAAAGTGCGCCATCTTTCGCGGCTGGTTCCGGCGAAGGAAGCCACAGCGACGCGCAAGGAGCTGGCCGAAGGCAAGATTGAGATCGTGGTCGGGACGCATGCTCTGTTGTCGGATTCCGTGAAATTCTCCGATCTCGGCCTGCTGATCGTTGATGAAGAGCAGCATTTCGGCGTGAAGCACAAGGAGCGCCTGAAGGCATTGCGGGCTGATGTTCACGTGCTGACCCTGACCGCCACACCGATCCCGCGAACGCTTCAACTTGCGCTGACAGGCATCCGTGACCTGTCGATCATCGCGACGCCGCCGATCGATCGCCTGGCGGTCCGTACTTATGTTTCGCCGTTCGACCCGGTCACAGTGCGCGAAGCTTTGTTGCGAGAAAAATATCGTGGCGGCTTGAGCTATTTCGTTGCGCCTCGGATTTCCGATCTCGATGCAATGGCGCAGTATCTCAAGGAACAGGTGCCGGAGGTGTCCTACGTTGTCGCGCACGGGCAGATGGCGCCGACCAGGCTGGAAGACATCATGACGGCCTTCTATGAAGGCAAGTATGACGTGCTGGTCTCGACATCGATCGTCGAATCCGGCCTCGACATTCCAACTGCAAACACGCTGATCATCTATTGCGCCGACCGCTTCGGCCTTGCGCAACTCTACCAGTTGCGCGGTCGCGTCGGTCGCTCGAAGACCCGTGCCTATGCTTATCTGACAACGGCGCCGCAACAGAGAATCACGGCCCAAGCCGAGCGCCGGCTACAGGTGCTCCATTCACTTGATACGCTTGGTGCGGGCTTCACGCTCGCGAGCCATGATCTCGATATTCGTGGCGGCGGCAACCTGCTGGGCGAAGAACAATCCGGCCATATCCGAGATGTCGGCGTCGAGCTCTACCAGTCAATGCTGGAAGAGGCGGTAGCTTCGCTGAAACATGATGGTGAAAGCGAGGACCGCGACTGGTCACCTGCGATCAATGCCGGAGCGGCGGTGTTGATCCCGGAAAGTTATGTCGCCGATCTCGATCTGCGGCTGCAGCTCTATCGTCGCGTTTCGGGATTGGCCAACAAGGCCGAACGGGAAGCCTTCGCATCCGAGCTGATCGACCGCTTCGGCCCGCTGCCGGACGAAGTGGAGCAGCTGATGCAGGTCATGGCGGTCAAGACGCTGTGCAAGGTTGCAGGAGTCCAGAAAATCGATGCCGGTCCGAAGGGTGCGACCATTCAGTTCCGGCATGACGAGTTCGCAAATCCTGCGGGTCTCGTCGAACTGATTACACGCAATCCTCAGGATTTCCGCGTTCGTCCGGACCAGAAGCTGTTCGTTGCGGGCGACTGGCCAACGGCGCCACAGCGCCTGAAGGGTATGGAGCGCGCGCTGGCGCGCCTCGCTGACCTGACCCGCCGGCAAGCTGCTTAGATAGCTTCCATCCGATTGGAATTGAGGAGTTTCATGCCGCGTTCGATGAGCGCCTCGGCAGTTTCCTCGCCGGCCGCTTCCAAGGCAACGCAGTTTACATTCAGGCGAAATGGATGAAGCGGATCGTCACCGTCGAATGCCGTGCATTCCGCAACCGCTGAAATTCGTTCCGCCACGCTAAGAGCGCCTTCACGATCGGTGTAGGGCAAAATGGCCGCAAAAAGATTGGGACGAAGATGTCCCGGGAAATCCTCTGCCCGCAGCAAATGCCGTAACATCGCAGCAAATTGCTGCTGCGCCGCGTTGAATCGATCCCAGCTTACCGTGTGGTCCGGCGGCTCCATCGCCATCATTACCAGGCTGGCAGCCTTTTTGTTGCGGTTTGCGGCCGTCAGAAGGTCCTGCAAATGCGCAAGCGCGAATTTCGGCTTATAGAGCCCGAATTCCGCATCGATCGTGGCGCGGGCACGGCAGTTCTCCAAAATCGCCTTGGCTGTGCGCCGGCGTCGTCTTTCTTCAGCGAGGCGAAGCACTCGTGCGCTGATTTCTTCCGGAGAGGATTCGGCGGGCAAAATATCGGAGACGCCACGGGCGAATGCTTCGTCGGCGGCCTCGAACTGGCTCGATGACGTCAGCAGCAGCACGGGCGTATGATAGAGGCGCGCATTGCGGCGCATGGCCGACGAAATGGTGAACGCCAAGTCCTTTTTCTCTATTGCATTCAGGATGACCGCGTCGAACGGTCGTTCGTGGAGATAATCAAAAGCTGAAAATGATGAAAACGCGGCGACCATCGCGGTATTGTTGGCGGCGAGTGCATGCCGGACGGCCATGAAGCGCGATGTGGCGTCGCCGACAAAAAGCACTGTTGCCTGGAATGCGCCGAGCAAATCATGGTCCGCGGAATGACCGAATACCTCGGCTGCGGCTCTGCGACGCCGGGCGATATCCTCCATCACCCAGAGCCGTCGCAGGGCCTGGATACGATTGGCCAGCTGCACTGGCGAAACCGGACGGCGCAGCCAGCCGTCAAACCCGGGCGGCGGGTCATCGGTATCTGAAATCAGAATTATCGGCGGACGTCCGCGGCCGGTACCGGCATGCAGCATAGCAAGTTCGGTTGCGCGTTCATCATTGGATGCGGCAATGATCACGGCGTCGACGGTCTCTCGACGCAGCGGTTGATCACAAGCGACGTTCTGGGCCTTGATGCGGTAGACTTCGAGATCGGCCGGTTTAAGCGACAGGTCGCGATCATCGTCTACCAGAGCAACAGTCAACGTTCGGGTCATGCGTCCCCCCAAGGCGCAGTCCAGCAAGCTGTCACAAAAACGACAATCTGCAAACCGGTGAACAGAACCGCCGCTTTTCGTTCATGCATCGTTCAAATCGCTTTCGCTAGACCGTTTCCCGAGATCAACGGGCACCCTTCTTGTCCCTCGCACGCCCGTTGTCTCGGCCGGCTTGCCGGCCAGACCAATCCCAGATGCGCCAGCCTGTACCCACAGGCTGGCGTTTTTGGTTTGAGCCGCGCAGCTTCCCGTGCTTATGACGGGAAAGATGAAAACTGTCCGAAAACGCGCCGCGCAATTACAGCCTATCGTACAGATGGTGTTGTCATGGCCGCCACTCGAAGTGCTGATCGCAGCGATCAGCAGAACGATGGCGCGTGAAGTCATGCTGTTTGCCGGAGGCGTGTCCTTCTTCACGCTTCTCGCCATCTTCCCGCTCGTTGCGGTGGGCGTGGCGGTCTACGGCCTGATGTTTGACGTGGCTGATGCGATTGCACAGATAGACCGCCTATCGGCGGTGTTGCCGGAAAGCGCTCGCGTCTTCGCAGAATCGCAGATATTGCCGATAGCCGAGGCGTCACGCGCGTCGCTTTCGACGCAAGGCCTGATCGCGCTCGCGATTTCGCTGTTTGCAGCTTCACGGGGCGCGAAAGCACTCATCGCCGGTCTCAACCAGATCGGTGGGGTCGGGGATCTGCACAACATCTTCAAATTTAATGTCTATGCAATTGCGACTGTGCTTTCTGGCGGCGCGCTGCTCTTCGTTTCCAACGTCGTTGTGTTGACGATTCCGACCATCGTCCGGCCCTTGGCGCGAGGTCTCGGATTCGAACTGGTCTGGCTGAATTCGGTATTCAATGAGTGGACTGCAGTCTCGCTCACCATGATCACCGCGCTCGCCTTGCTCTACCGATATCTGATGCGACGCGCGGGTGGCGTTGCCTGGCGCGCGTCGCTGCTCGGCGCGGCCGTTGCTACCGGACTCTGGTTGCTGCTGTCCGCGGGTTTTTCCTATTACACTGCAGGCTGGATCCGTCCGACCGCCTACGGGTCGATCGGCGCACTGATCGTATTCCTGCTTTGGATTTACTGGGGCGCATATGCCGTGTTTTTTGGTGGTGCTCTGGCGGTCGAGGTCGACAAGCGGCTGCGCGCTGAAGTGATACAGGGCGGGTGACTGGTCAAACCGGCGCGAAGCGATATACCTAGCGCCTCCGCTTAAATCAGGGACGAGAAATGGACAAAACGTTCTCCGATGCCGCAGCCGCGCTGGACGGCCTTTTGTTCGACGGCATGACGATCATGGCCGGCGGATTCGGCCTGTGCGGCATTCCCGAAAACGCAATCGATGCGATCCTCGACTCCGGCGTCAAGGATTTGACCATCATATCAAACAATTGCGGTGTTGACGGGTTCGGCTTGGGCAAGCTGCTCGATGCCAAGCGGATCAAGAAAATGGTCTCGTCTTATGTTGGCGAGAACAAGGAATTCGAGCGGCAATTCCTGTCGGGAGAACTGGAACTGGAATTCAACCCGCAAGGCACACTGGCGGAACGCATCCGGGCTGGCGGCGCGGGCATTCCGGGCTTTTATGTGAAGACCGGCGTTGGAACCGTGATTGCCGACGGCAAGGATCATCGCGAGTTTGATGGCGAGACCTACATCATGGAAACCGGGCTGACGGCCGACCTGTCCATCGTGAAAGCCTGGAAGGCCGACACTCAGGGTAATCTGATCTACCGGAAAACGGCGCGCAATTTTAATCCGATGATGGCCACGGCCGGCAAGGTAACGTTGGCAGAGGTCGAGGAAATCGTTGACGTGGGTGAACTCGATCCGGACTGCATCCACACGCCGGGTATCTTCGTGCAACGCCTGATCAAGGGCGAATTTGAGAAACGCATAGAGCAGCGCACGACGCGGGCGAGGGAGGGTTAGTCATGGCCTGGACACGCGAAGACATGGCGCGCCGTGCAGCGCTTGAACTGGAAGACGGGTTTTACGTCAATCTGGGTATCGGCATACCGACGCTGGTGCCAAACTTCATTGACGAAGACATCGACGTCACCTTGCAGTCGGAAAACGGCATGCTCGGCATGGGGCCGTTCCCCTATGAAGATGAAGTCGACTCCGATCTGATCAATGCCGGCAAGCAGACGATCACAGAGCTGCGGCGGACTAGCTATTTTTCGTCGGCCGACAGCTTCGGCATGATCCGCGGCGGCCATATCGACTTGTCGATCCTCGGCGCGATGGAAGTCTCGGAAAAAGGCGACATCGCGAACTGGATGATTCCGGGCAAGATGGTGAAGGGCATGGGCGGCGCGATGGACCTCGTTGCCGGGGTCAAGCGCATCGTTGTCATCATGGATCACACCTCGAAATCCGGCGATCCGAAGCTGCTGAAAGAGTGCACTCTTCCGCTGACCGGAACCGGCGTGGTCGATCGGATCATCACGACGCTCGGTGTCTTCGATGTCACCGATAAGGGACTGGTGCTTGTCGAGCTGGCGCCGGAAGTCACGGTCGACGACGTGAAAGCCAATACCGAAGCGGCCTTCACGGTGGCGGTCTAGCCGTCCTCGGTTCTGAAATAGTCCAGTTGCTAGGGTTCAATGCGGCCGGTGCCGTGGACATTGAATATAAGCGACGGCGTGAGACCGGAATTATCCAGCCAATCCACGAACCATCGGGACAGCGGAACGGATTCCGAGAGTGGAAATACACTCTCGGGTATCGGATAGATGAAGCACGTCGTCCTCCAGATGACGCGAGCATGAGTTTCGGACCGGCGGGGCGCAAGAATTGTATTCTCACATCCCCGTGAGCCGCGTGACTATAGTTTAACTAGGTGTTTTCTTGGGTCCGTCGCACCTTCGGCATAATGCGAGGGAGACACGACTATGCCTCTTACACGGCTGTCGCTGAATAATCCGGCTGCGGTTTTCGTCGCCATTGCGCTGATTGTGCTGATGGGGGCAGCCGCGCTGACCCGGCTGCCGGTCCAGCTGTTTCCAGATACAGACAGGCCGACAGTGAATATCGCGACCTTCTGGCGGTCTGCGTCGCCGCTGGAGATGGAATCCGAAATCGTCGAACCGCAGGAGCAGGCGCTGGCAGGCTTGCCGGGCCTTGAAGAAATGCGGGTCTTTGTCTCCGAAGGCTCGGCTTTCATCAACCTGACCTTCTCGATCGATACCGATATGACGCAGACGGCGATCGATATCTCGAATCGCCTGTCGCAAGTCCCGCCGCTGCCGCGTGATGCGGTCGGTCCAAATATTGGCGGGTTTGGTGGTGATGCACAGCAAAGCCTGATCTGGTTCTTCCTTCAGGCCTTGCCGGGCAATCCGAATGAGATCCATGAATATTCGACTTTCGTGAATGACGTAATCAGGCCGCGCCTGGAGTCGATTCCCGGCGTGGCCAGCGTGAATATCGGATGGGGTTTGCGGCCAGAAGAATTGCAGGTGACGGTCGATCCATTCCGAGCTGCGGAGCTGGGGGTCACCTTGCCGCAGATTTCGGCGGCGATTGTCAATAATTCGGATGTCTCGGGCGGAAATGCCGAGATCGGGCGGCGTTCCTACCAGATGCGCTTCGAAGGAGAATTCGAGCCGGAGGAACTCGATGACCTCGTCGTCGTCTGGCGTGATGGCAGCCCGGTCTATCTGCGCGATGTTGCCACCGTCGATGTTGCTTTTGGTGAACGCAACAACTTCACCTATCAGAACGGCAATCCGGCCATGGGCATCGAAGTGCGGCGCCAGGCCGGCGCCAATGTCCTCGCCGCGCTCGATGCCGTAAAGGCCGAGGTCGACGATATCAATGAGACCTTGCTGGCCGAGCGCGATCTGGTAATGGCCCCGTCGTTTGATGCTTCGGTCTTCATCATGCGCGCAATCAATCTTTTGCGCACCAATCTACTGATCGGCATCGTCATGGCCGTGGCCGGATTGTGGCTATTCCTGCGGCGCACCCGCGCGACGCTGATCATCTCGATGACTATCCCGATCAGCCTGCTTGCGACGTTGATCGTGCTGTTCCTGTTCGGACGCACGCTGAACGTGATTTCGCTGGCGGGCCTGGCGTTCGCGACCGGCATGGTGATGGATGCTGCCATCGTGGTGCTGGAGAATATCATCCGGCGACGCGAGCAGGGCGAAGATGCGGATACTGCGTCAGAGCAGGGGGCATTGCAGGTCTGGGGTGCATTATTGGCATCGACAACGACGACAGTGGCCATCTTCCTGCCCCTGATTTTCGTGCCGGACGTGGAAGGCCAATTGTTTGCCGATCTTGCGATCACGATTGCCGTCGGCGTCGGTGTCTCGATGATCGTGGCGGTGACCATCCTGCCCGTGGCGGTCAAGCATTTCGTTCGCGACAAGACAAAGGTGCCCGAACAACGCCTGATGAAGTTGATCGCTGACAAGGTGATGGCGCTCACGGATTCCCGCCGGCTTCGCTACGGTGCGATCGCTGGTCTGATCGTGATCCCGATTGCACTCGCCGTCGTGCTGCGTCCGCCAATGGACTATTTGCCACCCGTCAAACGCGACGCGGTCGACGTTTTCTTCGCCTTCCCCCCCGGTTCCAATCTCGACTGGATTGAAGATGAAGTGGCCATGACCGTCATTGAACGACTGGAACCCTACATGTCCGGTGAACGGGAACCGGCGCTTAGAAACTACTATTTCGGCACATTCCCGGGTGGCGGTGGGGCGACGGCCGGAATCCGGGTCCAGGACCAGAACCGCGTGAACGAACTTCAGGAAATCGTGCGCAACGATATCGTGGCCGGCATTCCAGACGTGTTCGCGTTTGCGCAACAAGGCGACCTGTTCGGAGGCTTCGCCCAGGGCGGTAATGTCCAGATCAACATTCAGAGCGCGGATCCGGATGCCCGCGCACGGGCTGCGCAAGTCGGGCTGCAAATGCTGCGCGAGCGTTTTCCGGGCATCAATATCAATGCCAATCCGCCACCTCAGGCGACACAGCCGCGGCTGACAATGATGCCGAACGACCGGCGTATCCAGGAAGTGGGCTGGGCGCGAAGGAATGTGGCTGGAATGATCGCCATGCTCGGCGACGGGCAATTCATCGGCGAGTATTTCGATGGCCAATCGCGCATGAACATCATTCTTCGCTCTGAAGGCTGGGATACCCCGGACGAATTGGCCGGATTGCCGATCGTCACGCCGTCAGGTGCCGTGGTGCCGCTCGATGATCTCGTGGAAATCCGCGAGGAAGTCGGCATCGGCAATATCCAGCGGCTCGACCGGCGCCGGACGATCACGATTTTCCTCAACCAGCCCGAAGGGCAATCGCTCGAAGAGATACTCAACGTCGTGCGCAACGAGGTAGCGCCTGCCATTCAAGCGGCCCTGCCTGTCGACGGCACCATTTCCTATGGCGGCAGCGCGGACAGTCTGGCGCGTGCTCAATCCACCATGCTGATGAATATCGGCATGGCAATGGTGATCCTGTTCCTCATCCTCGCAGGAATGTTCCGCTCCTTGTGGGATGCGGTGCTGGTGCTGGTATCGATTCCGCTCGCCGGGATCGGTGGCGTCATCATGTTGCGCATTCTCAATCTGTTCGCAAATCAGCCGCTCGACCTGCTGACGATGATGGGTTTCTTCATTCTCCTGGGGCTGGTGATCAACAATGCGATCCTGCTCGTCGACCAGACCCGCCAGGGTGAGCGCACCGGCCTGACCCGCCGCGATGCCGTTGATCAGGCGCTGCGGATGCGGCTGCGGCCGATCTTCATGAGCACGATGACCAGTCTTCTGGGGATGCTTCCCCTCTTGCTTTTCCCGGGCGTCGGCAGCGAAATTTATCGCGGCCTGGCCGCCGCCATTGTCGGCGGGATGAGCGTCAGCCTGATTTTCATGTTGATCCTGATTCCCAGCTTGTTGCGGATCGGCAAAGCCAAACAGGTGCGTCCGGTGACGGATGCGCGTACATTGCCCGCGGAGTAGCTCCTATGCTGAGAATTTTAACGCCCGGCCTCATGACGCTTGTGCTGTCGGCCAGTGCCCTGGCCATCCAGCAGGACCCGCCACCCGCCAATGTACGCGTGGCGGAGGCTGTCGAGGCCGATATGGCGCCGACGATTCAGAGCCCGGCGACAGTATTAAGCCGGCGTGATTCCCAGATCGCTGCGGAAGCATCCGGCCGCGTCGTGTATGTGGCCGAGCCCGGTGATCTGGTCGAGGAAGGCGAGGCCGTTGCCCGGCTCGATGATGCCTCGGCGCGGCTGCAACTGGGTGAAGCGCGGGCACGCCTGGCGCGGCTAAGTGCCAATGCCGACTATCAGAATTCCGAATATGAGCGCTGGTCACGATTGGTGTCGCAAGGCACGGCGCCGGAAACGCGACTCCGCGAGGTCGAGCTGGCCCGAAATCTGGCCGTCCAGGAACAGGCCGAAGCGCGCAGCGCCGTACAACGCGCACAGCTCGAATTGGACCGTACGGAAATTCTTGCGCCGTTCAACGGCCGCATCGTGGAACGTCTGATCCAGGTAGGGGAATACTCGACACCGGGACGCGACATCGTCCGCCTGGTCGATACGGAAAGCCTCGAAGCGCGCAGCCAGGCGCCCATTTCGGTCGCGCCTTTCGTGGCGGTCGGCGACATTGTCGAGGTTGGCGATGGAGATCGCCGGATCACCGCGCCGATCCGAGCTGTGATTCTGGTCGGCGATCGGGCAACGCGCACGTTCGAGGTTCGCGTGGCGCTCGAAGATTCGCCATGGATTGCCGGGGCAGGGGTACGGGTCTATCTGCCACGCGCTGCTTCCGAGCATGTTGTGGCCGTTCCACAGGATGCCATTGTACTGCGCTCGGCCGGCTCGCATGTCTGGATCGTGAACGAAGATAATACCACCGAGCAGGTCAGGGTCGTGACGGGCGCGCGGAATGGCGACCTGGTGGCGGTGGCAGGAGACATCGAAGCGGGCGACCGGGTTGTCGTGCGCGGAGCGGAAAACCTGCAACCGGGCCAGACCGTCAATGTGCTGTCAGACACGGCATCCAGCGGAACCGGCGGCAGCAATATAGCCAACTAGCAGACGGGTACGTTGATCGCCAGGCCTCCCTGCGAGGTCTCCTTGTACTTGTCCGACATGTCTTTCGCGACATCGCTCATTGTCTTGATGACCTGATCGAGCGAGACCTTGTGCTCGCCATCGCCGGACAGGGCGAGCCGCGCCGCATCTATGGCCTTTACCGCGCCAATCGCATTGCGCTCGATACAGGGGATCTGGACGAGGCCGGCAACCGGATCGCAAGTCAGGCCGAGATTGTGCTCCATGCCAATCTCCGCGGCGTTCTCGATTTGCTGATTGTTGCCGCCGAGTGCCGCTGCCAGTCCGGCGGCCGCCATCGAACAGGCAACACCCACTTCGCCCTGACACCCGGCCTCTGCACCGGAGATGGACGCATTCTTCTTGTAGAGCGCCCCGATCGCCGCCGCGGTGAGATAGAAGCGCAGGATCGCATCGCGATCGCCGGACTTCCAGTGATGCCTGTCGTAATAGCGTAGCACCGCCGGGATGATCCCGGCTGCACCATTTGTAGGCGCGGTCACGACGCGTCCGCCGGCGGCATTTTCCTCGTTCACAGCCATGGCCCAGAGATTGATCCAGTCCATCGCGGTCAGCGGATCGGCCTCGGCCTTGTCGGGATTTTCAAGCAGGGTGCGGTGCAGTTTCGGGGCGCGACGTTTCACATTGAGGCCGCCGGGCAGGATGCCGTCCTCGCGCAAGCCGCGATCGATACAGCCTTCCATCGCTTTCCAGATATCGCGAACACCCGACCGGATCTCGTCCTCGGAACGGAAATGGCACTCGTTCGCCAGCATGATCTCCGGAATGGTCAGGCCATGCTTCTCGCCGATCTCGATCAGATCAGCGCCACTGTCGAACGGGTAGGGTTCGCCTTCCTGTTCTCCCGCCGCGGAATTTCGTCCCGCTTCAGCTTCGTCGATCACGAAGCCGCCACCGATGGAGTACCAGATTTCCTCGCGCAGTTGTTCGCCGACATCGTCGAAAGCCGTGAACTTCATCGCATTGGAATGAAAGGGCAGGCGGGTTGCGCCATCGAAGACCAGATCCTCTTCGCAATTGAACCGGATTGTTTTCTTTCCGCCAGCGCGAAGGTCGCCGGTCTCACGGATGCGCGCGATACGGCCCGCCATGACATCCGGATCGATCTCTGCCGGATCCTCGCCCTCGAGACCGAGCAACACGGCGCTGTCGGTGCCGTGGCCGACACCGGTGAAGGCCAGGGAGCCGTAGAGCTCGGCCTTGAGGCGAACCAACCGGTCAAGCCCGCAATCCGCATCGACGCGCTCGACGAAAGTCCTCGCAGCCTTCATCGGCCCGACCGTGTGGGAACTCGAAGGCCCGACACCGATCTTGAAGAGGTCGAAGACGCCGAGATGCATGTCTAGCTTTCGCCGAGGCCGCGGTCCGGCGTGAACGCATTGAAGCAGAGCAGGGTCTGCGTATCCTTGATATGGGGAAGAGTCTGGATGCGCAGGTTCACAAACCGGCCGATATCCTCGTCCGCCTCGACCGAGAAATGCGCGAGCAGGTCGAAAGCGCCTGATACAGAGTGAACATGGCGGGCTTCGTCGATGTGATCGACAATGTCGCCGGCAACCTCATAGGTTTTTCCAAGATCGCATTTTATGAATACGTAAAACTGGCGCATCGGGTATCCGCTCTTTTCTGGTCGCGATGTTCTACAGGCTTTGAGATGTGGTTCCTACATTGAATGGCCGCCATTGAGCGCGATGGCTTGGCCATTCACGCCACGGCTGTCGGGATGGCACAGCCAGCCGGCGATTTCGGCGACCTCTTCGACCTCGAGCAGACGGCCCTGCGGATTGCTCTTGGCCAGTTCGGCGATGGCCTGGTCCCGGTTGGCGCCGGTCTTGTCGATGATGGTGCGGATTGCGTTCTCGGCCATTTCGGTCCGGACATATCCTGGGCAGATTGCATTCACCGTCGCATTCGTCTTCGCCCATTCGGACGCCAAGGCGCGGGTCATGCCGATAACCGCGTGCTTCGAGGCACAGTAATGCGTTATGTAGGGCCCACCCGACAGGCCGGCGATCGATGAAATATTGATTACGCGGGCAAAGTCGGCCCCCCGGAGATCGTCGGTCACCGCCCGCGTGCAGCGGAAGACGCCCGTCACATTGACGTCCTGGATGCGAAGAAAATCCTCCTCGCTCATGCGATGGAAGGGGGCAGAAGAGGCGATTCCGGCATTGTTGACGAGAATGCTCACCGGTCCGTCACGTCTTGCGTCTGCGAAAGCTGCGTCGACGCTGCTTGGATCGGTGACATCGCACCGTACGGCGCGGGCCCCGTCGATGCCGGATGCCTTTTCCTTGAGGCGATTAAGGTTGCGGCCCATGATTACACAGCTGGCCCCGTCAGCCGCCAACCGTTTCGCAATGGCGAGGCCGATGCCGGTTCCGCCTCCGGTAATGACCGCAATTTTCCCATCCAGATGCGCCATTATCTATCCCCGATTCCAGTCGCTGAAAGTGCCTCCATTGGAGGCCAGTTGGGCGAGGAGTGGCGCTGGCGTCCACCATTTCTCGCCCTTGGTGTCGCGATAATGCCGAATGCGTTCGAGTATGTGGTCGAGGCCTTGCTCGTCTGCGTAAAACATCGGACCGCCGCGATAACGCGGAAAGCCGTAGCCATTAGCGTAGACGACATCGATGTCGCTGGCGCGCTGTGCGATGCCCTCGGCGAGGATGTGTGCGCCCTCATTTATCAGAGCGAGCATGCAGCGCTCGACAATTTCCTCGGCCGGGACCGTGCGGCGCTCGATGCCCTGTTCTTGAGCCACATTCTCAATCAGCGCATCGATTTCGGGGTCAGGCATCGGACGCCGATTGCCTTCAGCATAGCGATAAATGCCGGCACCGGTTTTCTGACCCTTGCGGCCCATCTCGACAAGCCGGTCCTGCAACACAGAGGCAAGCGGTTCATAATCCTGGCCGGGGACCATCGACCGGCGATTGTCATATCCAATATCGAGACCGGCGAGGTCTGCCATCGCCAACGGTCCCATGGGCATGCCGAAATCATAGAGCGCCTTGTCGACGTCTTGCGGCGCGGCCCCTTCCATCATGCAGAGCCCGGCCTCGCGACCATAGCCCCTGAGCATGCGGTTCCCGATAAAACCGTGGCAGACGCCGGAGACAACCGGCACCTTGCGAATGCGGCGCGCAGCGTCGAGCGCCGTGGCAAGCGTTTCGTCGCTGGTCTGCGCACCGCGCACGATCTCAAGCAAGCGCATGACGTTTGCCGGCGAGAAGAAGTGCAAGCCCAGCACACGCGCGGGATCTTTCGTCGAGGCCGCGATTGCATCGATATCGAGATAGGAAGTGTTGGTGGCAAGAATGGCATCCTGGCGCGCCACGGTATCGAGTTCAGCGAAAACCGCTTGCTTGACGTCGATACGCTCGAAGACGGCCTCGATAATCAGGTCGCAGGCGGAAAATCCGTCCCAATTGTCAATCGGCTGAATGCGGTCGAAGCGGTCGAGCGCCTCGGCTTCGCTGATACGTCCCTTTGCAGCCGACGCAAGATAAAGATTTCGAATGCGTTCCAAACCGGTCTTTAATGCATCTGCCTTCACATCGTGAATGCGGACAGCGAAACCGGCATTGGCGAAAGCCATGGCTATCCCGCCACCCATGGTCCCGGCACCGACAATCCCTACCAGTCCGATCGAAAGCGGCCTTGCGTCCTGCCCCTCGACCTTTGCAGACATCCGTTCTGCGAAAAACAAGTGGCGCATGGCGCGCGCCTGCGGGCCGTTCAGCAGCTCCATGAAGAGCTCGCGTTCCTTGTCGAGTCCCGCTTCGAATTCCAGTTCGGCTGACGCCAGCACGGCCTGGGCGGCGTTCTCGACAGCCTTCTGCCCCCGCCGCGCCTTGTGCGCTGCTGCCAGCACAGCGTCCAGGTCGTCCTTTTCATGCGATGGAACCGGCAACTCCTTCACCCGGCGCTTTTCTTTGCACGTTTGTGCGAAGGCAATGGCGTTCTCGAGAATGTCGCCATCGGAGACCTGGTCACAGAGGCCGATCTTGACAGCCTTCGCGGCCGTGATGGGTTTTCCATCGAGCGTCATGCGCAGTGTTTCCGGAATGCCGCACAGGCGCGGGGCGCGTTGCGTTCCGCCGGCACCGGGGAATATGCCCAGATCGATTTCCGGAAAGCCGACGCGACCCTTGCGATCGATCAATCGATAATCGCAGCCCAGCGCGGTTTCGAGTCCGCCGCCAAGCGAGGCGCCGTGCATGGCCGCTATCACCGGGACCGGACAAGCCTCCAGTGCTTCGATCATGTCGGGGAGGGAAGGGGATTTCGGCGGCTTGCCGAATTCGGTGATGTCGGCGCCGGCAAAAAACGTGCGTCCGTCGCAATGCAACACAACCGCCGTGGCGTCGCCAACATCCATGAGCGCCTTCTCCACACCATCGCGAACGGCATGTCCGAGCGCATTCACTGGCGGGTTGTCGACTCGGATGATCAGTACGTCACCGCGCCTTTCGGTGGTCACGATCTCACTCATGTCACAGCGGCCCTCTGCTTGAATCGGTCCTGGTTCCAGCTTTTCGTTGCCATGATGTCCGCGAGAATTTCGACGGCGCGCCGGACGTCATCGAAACGGTTGTAGAGCGGGGCGAAACCAAAGCGCAAAATGTCGGGCGCACGGAAATCGCCGATCACGTTGCGTTCGATCAATGCCTGCATGATCGCGTAGCCTTCAGGGTGATGGAAGCTGACCTGGCTGCCGCGGTCCGCGGCGTCGCGCGGACAGGCGAGGCGGAATCCGTATTCTCCGCATTTCTGTTCCACAAGCGTGATGAAGAGGTCGCCTAGCGCGGTGGATTTGCGCCGAATATCGGTCATGTCGGCCTCGGATATGAGATCGACACCGACTTCCAATGCCGCGCAGCCCAGAATGCCGGGCGTGCCGCACTGGAAGCGGTCAATGCCGGTTGCCGGCTGGTAATCGTCGGTGAAATCAAAAGGCGACTTATGCCCGAGCCAGCCGGACAGGGCGGGAAAGACTTTTTCCTGATGGCGCCGGGCGACGAATATGAAGGCCGGCGCGCCAGGCCCACCATTGAGATATTTGTAGCCGCAACCGATTGCGAAATCGGCATTACAGGCGTTCAGGCTGACCGGCATGGCGCCGCAGGAGTGCGACAGATCCCAGATTACCGGAATGCCCTTGGCATGTGCGGCCTCGGTGATTGCGGCCATGTCGTGCAATCGGCCAGAACGATAATTCGTATGGGTAAGGAGCAGTACGGCAATGGAATCGTCGAGCGTTGCAACGATTTCCTCGGTGGGAACGAGCCGGGATTCGAATCGGTCGGGAGCGATCGCTGCCAGCCCCTCCATCATATAGGCATCCGTCGGAAAATTGCCGATCTCCGAGAGCAAAACCGAGCGACCTGAATTGAGTTGAATAGCAGCGCTCAAGCATTTGAATACATTTATGGAAGTTGTATCCCCCACGACCACTTCATCGGGATGCGCGCCGATCAGGCCTGCGATCTTTGCACCGATCCTGCGCGGCGCATTTATCCAGTAATTCTTGTTCCAGGAGCGGATCAGGTCTTCGCCCCATTCCCGCGCAACGACGTCGGCGACCCGCGCTTTCGTGGCACGTGGCAGACAGCCAAGTGAATTGCCGTCGAGGTAGATTAGGCCGGTCGGAATGTCGAAGCGCTCGCGGAATCCGGCCAGCGGGTCGGCGGCATCCAGCGCGTCAATGTCGGGCTTGGTCATCTCAGATTTTCCTCAACAGGGCGCGGACCGGTGCCGCATCGGCGCCAGCGATCTTGAGGGGCGCAGCAATCAATTCGTAGGGGCCTTCCGCGACATCATCCAGCACAAGCCCTTCGAGGATTGCCATGCCTGCGCGCCTGACAGCGTTGTGTGCGTCGAGCGTCTTTGAGGATTCCGGATCGAGCGAAGGCCCGTCCATTCCGACAAGCCGCACGCCCGCAGCAGCCAGCGTCTCGATCGTTTCGGCTGCGATACAGGCATAATCCGAAACCCAGGCTTCGTGTGGAAAGCGTTCGAACGTGCGAAACAGGATGCGCTCGGCGTCGTTTGCGAGCGACAGATCAAAATCCTCAATCGTGACCGAAGCCTTCGCATGGCGGACGTCAAAGACATAGCAGCGGCCGACATAGATGCCCGGATCGACGGCGGCGATGTCGACACCGTCTTTATCATAATGCAGGGGCGCATCGGCATGGGCGCCGCTATGGGTCGACATCTCCAGTCGCGAGACATTGACCGGGCAACCCGGCTCGATGTGCCAGGTTCGATCGAGCGAGAAGGGTGTATCGTCCGGCCAGACGGGCAGGGCGGGGCGCAGGGTCTGGGAAATGTCGATCAGGCGCCGGGTCATTCCTAGAGGCTCGTCCTGACGGTCCAGAGTTCCGGGAAGAAACGAAGCTCGAGCGCTTTCTCCAGATAGGAGACACCGCCCGTTCCGCCGGTGCCGCGGCGATATCCGATGATGCGCTCCACCGTCTTCATGTGATTGAATCGCCATTGCTGGAATTTGTGCTCAACATCGACCAGCTTCTCGGCGAGCTCATAAAGCGCCCAATGGGTTTCGATGTCGCAGTAGACCGCCTTCCAGGCTGCCTCGACTGCAGCGCTCGGCTCGTAGGGCTGCGACCAGTCGCGCTCGATCCGGTCCTTGGGGATATCAAAACCTGCCTTGGCGAGCTGCTTCAGCGTCTCGTCGTAGATGCTGGGCAAATTGAGGTATTTGTTGACCTTTTCGGCGGCATCGGTCTTGCCATGGACGCGAGCCATCGCCGGGTTTTTGTTGCCGAGCCGGTATTCGAGCATGCGGTACTGGTAGCTCTGGAAACCCGAGCTCTGACCCAGCCGGTCACGAAATTTGAGATAATCCGCCGGCGTCATCGTGGCGAGGATTGACCAGGATTGCGTCAGTTGCTCCTGGATCCGTGCGATGCGCGACAACATCTTGAAGGCAGGCCCGAATTCCTCGCGCCCGAGACAGGCGATGGCAGCGTCCAGCTCGTGCAGGCAGAGCTTGAGCCAGAGTTCGGAGGCCTGGTGAATGACAATGAACATCATCTCGTCATGTTCATCAGTCAGCGGCGTTTGTGCCTCCAGTATGCTGTCGAGGCGAAGATAGGCGCTGTAGGAGAGGTCCCCCTTGGGCGACCAATGCACGTCCTCGCCCGAGAGATCGACCGATGTGCTGATTTTTTCTGACATGAAATACCTGCTGCTTCGCGCTGGCGGCAGAGTAGACAGTCGCGGCACAAACCGGAAGCGCCCTGCCAGTGCAATCTGCATATCGGTTCCACGGCGAGGCGGAGGCGTAAAGAAAAGGGGCGGCCCTGTCAGCCGCCCCTGTCTGCCGTCTTGCGAGCCGCTTACCAGCCGCACTGACGGTCAGCATTCTCTTCTTCGAGATACTCCATCAGCGGTGCGAAATAAGCGATGATGGCCGAGCCATCCATTTCACGCGTGCCCGTGAACGCCTCCAGTGCATCCGGCCAGGGCTGTGATTGTCCCATCTCCATCATCGCCAGGAAGCGCTGTCCGACCTCTTCATTGCCGTAGATCGAGCAGCGATGCAGCGGACCTTCCCAGCCCGCCATCTCGCAGGCGGCCTGGTGGAACTGGAACTGCATGATGAAGCTCAGGAAATAACGCAGATAGGGCGTGTTATTGGGGATGTGGAATTTGGCACCCGGATCGAAAGCGTCACCCGGACGCGCACCGCCCGGAGCAATGATGCCCTGATAGCGAGTCCGCAATTCCCACCAGCTTTCATTGTAGGTCTCAGGCGGCGTGTCGCCGCGCAGAACGCCCCAGCGCCACTGGTCCATCATCAGGCCGAAGGGCAGAAAAGCGATCTTGTCGAGCGCCTGGCGCATCAGGATGCCGAGATCGGCATCGGCACTCGGCACTTCGTCAATGAGGTCGATCGCCTGCAGGTATTCGGGCGTGATCGACAGGCCGACGAAATCGCCGATCGCTTCGTGGAAGCCGTCATGTGCGCCGCCGCGGAACAGGAAGTCCTGAACAGCGTAGGCGCGCTGGTAGTAGTTGTGGCCGAGTTCATGGTGGACGGTCTGGAAATCCTCGCCATTGACCTCGGTACACATCTTGATCCGGATGTCATCGACGGCGTCGATATCCCATGCGGAAGCATGACATACCACGTTACGGTCGCGTGGCTGGGTGATCAGCGACCGCTCCCAGAATGTCTCGGGCAGCGGTTCGAAGCCCAGCGAAGAGAAGAATTCCTCGCCGGTGCGCACCATGTCCTCGGCAGTGTAATTCCGGGCTTCAAGCAGGGCGGTGACGTCGAGCCCGTCATCCGAGGCGCCTTCCGGCGCGACGATATCGTAGATGTTCGACCATTGCTGGGCCCACATATTGCCCAGAAGATCCGCGCGGATCGGTCCGGTCGCCGGCTGGACGTTACTGCCATATTCCTCGTTCAGGCCGGCGCGAACATGGCAATGCAGCTGCTCATAAAGCGGCTCGACCTGGCTCCAGAGACGCTCGACCTCGGCTTCCATGTCCTCCGGCGGCATGTCGTAGTTTGACAGCCACATATCGGCGAGATTGTCGAACCCGAGTTCGTTGGCGCCCTCATTGGCGATGTCCACCATACGCGCATATAGCGGCGCCATATCGACTGCATTGGTCCGCCAGCCCTGCCAGATATCCTGCAGAATCTCCGGGTCTCGCGACGTCTCGATAATATTCGACAGCACCTGGAGATCGGCGGGCTCGCCGTCAACGTCATAAGTGCCGGTCGAGTACATGGTACCGAGCTGTGTCGCAATTTCGGATAACTCGGTTGCCGCGCCCTCGGTGGACGGGGCGGGCAGGGTGATCCCAGTGCGCAAAATGTTGAGCTTGCGTTCCATGTCCGGCGGCAGGTCGAGATGGGTATAGCGTGCGGCCTCATTGGCCAGTTCGACGGCCAGTTCCGTGGACGCTGCACCGGCCCGCGAGGCCAGCCAATTGGTATCGTCGGTGATGAAATTGGCCTGAACCCAGAAGATCCGGGCCGTGTAATTCCAATCTTCCAGCAGCCGCGCTTCAGCGTTCTCGAGGAAAGCCCGCGCATCGGCGATCGTTACTTCCGAATCGGAGTCCTCGCGAGTTGCCGCGCCCTCCATCTGGGTCCCCGACATCGCCACATCGGCAGGTTGATCATCTGTTTCGGGTGTTTGCGGCGAGCAGGCGGCAAGCATCAGGGCAGTACCGACTGTGCCTAACAGCAATTTCTTCATTCAGGTCTCTCCGTGGCAGGGCTGCCTGCCTGCATCCATTGAAGGCGCCAATAGCGCGTATTCCACAACGCAAAACCAGAGTGGTGGGAATGTCAATTTCCGGACGCTGACACATTCTCCATTCAAGGCTGCGTCGATGGTTTCTGCGATTGCCAGCGAAAAAACCTAAGTCCGGGTAGTTTCACTATGTCGAATCCGGAATTCGCTCTAGTCTTTCCGCCATCACAACGCGACGGGATGCTGATCGAAACGCTCGAGCCGCGAGCGAATTGCTTGGGGAGATAGAAATGAGACAATTCCTGATTGCCGGTACTGTGCTGGCCTTGTTGCCGGCTTCCGCACTGGCAGACGATATGTTCCGCGGGATGCAGACGCCTGCAGCCGACGGCGAAATGCGGATGCAGTTCGACAATATCGACCCCGAGATCATGCAGATGGATACGGGCGAACGGGTCACGCTGAATTTCGGTTCCGGTTTTGAAGCCGAACTTGATCGCATCGGCGTGCAGGAACTCGGCGCACGCGTCTGGGTCGGGCGGATTGCCGATCGCACCATCCAAAACCGCGTCATCATTTCGCAGATGAACGGTTTTACCTTCGGCCAGATTCAAGCGCCGGATGGTGTATACTGGATCTATCCGGCGAATAATGGACACGAAATCGTTCGCGTGCCCGATGACGCTGTCGAGATCGAATTGCGCGGCGACGGTATTGTCCCGACGGGTGCGCTGCTTGAACTCGCGACCGCAGAACGCATTTCGGAATCGCTTCCCGATGTCGGAGAAGCGGTTGCAGTGGGCTCCAATGGCACGCTGGATATAGCGGTATTCTATTCCGACAGTTTTGTGACGCGTTGGGGGCTCGCGACCGGCGGGCGGATACAGTATCTGGTCGCGTTGCTCGACCAGGCGCTCATTGATTCTGATACGGGGCTTCGTGCTCGCGTCGTACACACGGACAGCGTCAGCGTCACGACCGAAACGGAAGAATTGGCGCAAACGCTCTACAATCTTACTGGACTTGCCCCGTCGGGCGAGACTGTGACGCAAGATCTTAGTGCATTGCGAACGGCGCGAGACACTTACGGCGCGGACCTGGTGAGCATCGTGATGCGATCGCAAACCGGTCAAAGCAGCTGCGGCGTAGGCTGGTTGAACGGCGGATCGGATGACGACATTTCAGCGACCGCAGATGACCATCTCGGCTTTTCCGTGTCAGCTGACTGGATTCGTGATGTCGATTTCCCGTCGGGTAGCTTCAGTTTCTGTTCGGATACAACTTTCGCGCACGAGATCGGACACAATATGGGTTTTGCGCATAACGTCGAAGATGCCAGTGGCGGTATTGGCCAGGGCGTGCGCGACTTTGCCCACGGACACCGTGTCGATGGCGAATTTCGCACGATCATGTCGTACAGTTCCGGCACCGGTGAGGACCGCGTCAACTATTTCTCGAATCCGGACGTTACGCTCTGTCCCGGAGGGGCTGCATGCGGAATTGCTGCCCCCGGGGAGGTCAGCCACAGCGGATTGATTTCGCCGGCGACCGACGACCCGGCTGACAACGCCCGGGCCGCGCGCGAGGAAAGCCTGAACATCGTAGATTTCCGGGCGACGGCGTCGCGTGTTGTCTCTTCGGTGCTGCCGATTACACGCACAGTCGAGGCCGGCACGACCGCTACGGCGTTTGCGTCCGTCATCAATCCGGCGGCCACGGGATCGACCGCAACCGGTTGCGGACTGCGTTTGCCCGGCGCAACCTCGTCCCAGTTCTCCTATCAGACGACGACTTCGTCGAACGCGCTGACCGGGACGCCGGACACGACCACCAGCATAGCCGCAGGCGCGACGCAGAATTTCATCTTCAGCGTGACGAGCGCGACGGCCTTCGATGACAATGTCGATCAGCCGACGAGCTTCAGCTCCGGAAATAATGAAACCGAGCTGTTTATCGAAGCGTTCTGCGGCAATCGCCGGTCCGCGGAATACCGGCTGGGTCTTAACTCGCTGACATTCCGGGCAACCTCGACGGCGCCGACCGACATCATTGCCCTGGCGGCCACCCTGGCCGCCAATCCGGGCTATGTTGTGGTTCCGACTACCGGCAATATGGTCGGCGTGTTTTCCGTCGCGATTTCCAATGTCGGCGTCTCGGGTTCGGTCACGGTCACGGCCGATACCGGGTCACAAACGCTGGCAGTCGACGAGATCGAGATTTGTCAAACAAATACGAGCGGGGCGTGCACAGATACGCGCGAGAACAGCAAGACGCTGACCGTAGCAGCGGATGGCACCGCGACGTTTGGCATATTCGTCCGCGGAACCGGCAGCGCGATCGCCAATGATCCTGCTGATAACCGGGTGTTTGTGCGTTTTGCGGTCGGCGGTGATCCGGTCGGCGCGACCAGCGTCGCCGTCCGCACCGATTGACCGGTTCAAGCCAATTCCAGCTGAAAGCCCGGCAATCGATCTGCCGGGCTTTTTCTTGTGGCGCATCACGATCTCGTCATCCGGCTATCCCGGACCGAAAGCTGCTTTCCCTCGGAAAAAGTGATGGGTAGTCTCGATCGCGAACAGACAATCGAGAGCTACACCATGAAATTTCTTGTCCTGTCATTGGCCGGTATTCTAGCCCTTCCTTCCGTGGCAATGGCCAATCCCCATGATGTCTTCGGCGTGTATGCCGTTGAAGACGGCACATCGCATATCGAAATCGCCGATTGCGGTGACGGAACGCCGTGCGGCAAGGTGGTCTGGATCGATCCGGAGTCTATCGAGAGCGGGCTGGCGCCTGAAGAGGTGACATCGCCGGCAACGGGAGAGCCCGTGTTGGGGCTGACCATTCTGCACGGCCTTCGCCAGGCCCGGAACGACTGGCGTGGCGGCACGATCTACAGCCCGTCAGTTGATCGCACTTATGGTGCGCGGATCCGCCAGCTGGATAGCGGATTGCTTGAGGTCAAGGGCTGTATCGGCCCGATTTGCCAGACGCAGCTGTGGACATCGGTTGAGCGATGACGGCCTGACAATCCGTATAGAAATATATGGCGGAGGAGGAGGGATTCGAACCCCCGGAACCTCGCGGTTCAACGGTTTTCAAGACCGCCGCATTCGACCACTCTGCCACTCCTCCGCGAGCGGTGTGCCCTCTTAGCGGCCCTTGGGGCGTCGAGGCAACCGCCGATTGCTTACGCTTGTTTCACGGTTTTGGTCTAGCCTTGCGCGATCGTGTTCATAAGATGGAGCAGACAGGTGGCGGGTCATTCGCGGAGTCGGATCGTGATTGCAGCACTGGTTTGTGCGACATTGTTGGGTGCGTGTTCGACATCGCCTTCGGCCTACATGGTTCGCGGGATTTCGACCGGCACTGCCGCGCCAACGGCCACCCGGTCCACGTCCGGCACATCGGGTTTCAGTGGCGAAAGCGGCGAGCAGAAGATCGGCCGCCCCTATACAATCAATGGCCGGACCTATGTGCCCGCCCGCGACGATGATTACGACGCTACGGGCATCTCCTCCTGGTACGGGCCGAATTTTCACGGCCGCCCCACCGCCAATGGCGAGATTTTTGATCAGAATGTCTTGAGCGCGGCGCATCCGACACTGCCGATTCCGGCGATGATCGAGGTCACCAACCTGGAAAATGGGCGCTCGGCGGTGCTGCGACTCAACGACCGCGGCCCGTTTGCCCATGACCGCATACTCGATGTCAGCCGTGCAGCAGCGGTGGAGCTCGGTTTTCTGCAACAGGGAACCGCGCAGGTTCGAGTCCGCTATCTGGGACCGCCAGACGGCGTCGAGCCAGCTGGCAATGTTGCTGACAGCCGCATTTATACGGTTCAGCAGACGGATGGCCGTTTCCGGGTGCAGGCAGGCGCCTTCTCGCTACGCGAGAACGCCGAAGCGATGCGCCGTCGCCTGTCCCCGGAAGATCCGGCCATTGTGGAGCAGGCCCGTGTCAACGGGCGCAACATTTACCGCGTCTTTGTCGGCAGCGACCTGTCGCGCAGCCAGGCGGATGCGCTGCGTCGCGATCTCGGCCGCTACGGCGTATTCGACGCCACTGTGGTGGCGCTGAACTGATACCGGGCTTGCCGTGGAGGCAGCCACGCGTTTCAATCTCTCCCCAAGTCCAGATGGCTGTCTGATTCCGCGATGGAGAGATGCGCGTGCGCATGATTGCCCTTACCTGCCTGCTTGTTCTTTTGCCCGGCGCCACTGCTGCGCAGGAATTCCGGACGTCGGCGAGCCACGCCGTCATTCTCGACTTCGAGACGGGAGAAGTTCTTTTCAATCACAATGGCGATGAGCGGATGCCGCCAGCGTCAATGTCGAAGCTGATGACGCTGTTGATGGCGTTCGAAGCCATCGAACGCGGCGCATTGTCTCTCGATGACGAATTGCCGGTATCCGAGTACGCTTGGCGCACGGGTGGATCGGCTTCCGGCTCCTCCACCATGTTCCTCGAGGTCAATTCGCGGGCAAGGGTCGATGACCTTCTGCGCGGCATCATCGTGCAATCCGGAAATGATGCATGCATCGTGATCGCGGAGGCCCTGTCCGGTTCTGAATCAGCGTTTGCAGCCGACATGACCGCCCGTGCCCGCGAGCTCGGGCTCGACAGTGCGAGCTTTGCCAATTCGACCGGCTGGCCACATCCCGACCAGAGGATTTCGGCAATCGACCTAGCACGCCTGGCGGCCATCCTGATCCGCGATTTCCCCGACCTCTACGAAATCTTCGCCGAGCGCGACTTCACCTATAACGGCATCCGGCAGTTCAATCGCAATCCGCTGCTCGCGACGATGGATTCGGTCGACGGTCTGAAGACCGGTCATACCGAGGAGAGCGGCTATGGGCTTGTCGCTTCCGGCGAGCGCGATGGCGTGCGCCGCATCGTTGTCTACAACGGTATGGACAGTGAACGCTCGCGCGCCAATGAAGGCGAGCGCCTGATGCGCGCAGCGCTGACGGATTTCGAAATCGTGGAGCTGGCCCATGCTGGCGACGAGATCGGGTCAGCGGAAGTATTTCTCGGACAACAGGAAACAGTGGCGCTGCGGCTGGCCGAAGATGTCCGGCTGGGCGTGCATGTTCGCGCGCGCGACGATATTCGTGCCGAGATTGTTTATGATGGTCCGGTGGCCGCGCCGGTTTCGGATGGCGATATTATTGCCGCTCTGGAGGTTTCCGCTCCGGGTACAGAGCCACGGCGTTATGACCTTGTGGCGGCCGAATCGGTTGCGCGCAAGGGCCTGCTCGGCCGGGCCATTGCCGGCCTGGGCAATTTGTTCGGACTCAATTGATGGGACACGGCCTTTTTGTCACGCTGGAGGGCGGGGAAGGGGCCGGTAAGTCGACCTTGGCCCGGACCCTGAAAGGGAAGCTTGAGAGCGAGGGGCGGGCAGTGGTCCTGACGCGTGAACCCGGTGGGACGCCGGGGGCTGAACAGATACGCGAATTGCTAGTGCGCGGCGACGCCGATCGCTGGTCAGCAATGACCGAAGCGCTGCTGTTCTATGCGGCGCGGGTCGATCATGTCGAGAAGGTGATCCGACCGGAAGTCGCTGCCGGCCGAATCGTCATCTCGGATCGTTTTGCGGATTCGACATTGGCATACCAGGGCGCGGCCGGCGGTGTCCCGCGCGAGCGGCTGAAAGCATTGCACGAGATCGCGCTGGGAAACTTTCAGCCTGCCCTGACGCTGCTGATCGACATTCCGCCGGAAACCGGTCTGTCGCGGACCAAGGGACGCGACGGTATCGAAGCGCGGTTTGAATCGAAGGCGCTGGCATTTCACGCCCGGCTTCGGGCTGCTTATCATGCGTTGGCCGAGTCCGAACCCGGTCGTTTTGTCGTGCTCGATGGTGGACAGCCGCCGGACGTTATTGCGCAACAGGCCTTGTCTGCGATTCTCGAAAGGCTGGGCGATGGCTGACGGCGAGCTCGAACCCGATTGCGAAGCGGGCTGTGCGCCGCCACGCGAAATAGACGCGCTGGTCGGACATGCAGATGCGGTTAATGAGTTTGAGACGCTCTACCGGGACGGCCGCTTGCACCACGCCTGGATGATCACCGGGCCGAAAGGGGTCGGCAAGGCGAGCCTGGCTTATCTCCTAGCAGGGCAAATGCTGGCTGGAGATGCCGGCGATGACGCTGCGCGGCAAAAGATCCGTGCCCAGGCGCATCCAAATCTTCTGACCATTCGCCGTCCATGGGATGACAAGCGAAAGCGATGGAAGGGCGAGATTACGATCGACGAGATTCGCCGGGTGCCTGACTTCTTTTCGCGGAGTGCTGGCGAAGCAGGTTGGCGGATCGCGATTATCGATTCGATGGATGAGTTAAATAACAATGCATCCAATGCGTTATTGAAAACTCTTGAGGAGCCACCTGAAAAGGGTTTGCTGTTTCTCCTGACCCATTCTCCAGGCCGTCTCCTGCCAACGATCCGGTCACGATGCCGGCGGCTTGACCTGCGTCCACCGGCCCGCGCCGAGTGCCTTGATTGGCTGGTTGAGCAGCACGGGATTGCCGCGAGCGATGCCGAGCCGGCACTCGAGATGGCGGAAGGCGCACCGGGACGGGCGCTAGCTCTGGCGCGTGCCGGTGCGATTGGAATAGAGCAGGACATTGCCGGCCTGTTCGGCCGACTGCCACAATGGGATGCGAAGCTTTCGCGGCGACTTTCGGCGAAGGTTTCGTCCAAGGCTGGCGAAAGCCTGCGGCCGCATTTCTATGCGACCCTGACCCGGCAAACGGCCAACCGAGCCCGCGTCGCGGCCGCCGAAGGCCGGTCGCCGGATCCCTGGCTGGATGCCTGGCGGCAACTGAAAGGACTGGCCCGAGAGGCCGACGCCATCTATCTCGACCCGAAACAGGCCGCGTTGGCGGCCCTGGCACAGATCGAACACGCGGCACGCGAGGCCAACCGCTAGTCCATGCTGATCGATAGTCACACAAACCTTCATGGCGAGACATATGCCGACGAGCTCGATGCCGTGATGCAACGCGCCGCCAGTGCAGGCGTGGGCGGCATGATCGCGATATGCTGCCGGCTTTCGGATTTCGCAGACGTTTTGGACATCGCCGAGCGATACGAAAATGTCTGGTGCACGATTGGCGCCCATCCGCACCACGCCAAGGACAGGCCGGGCATCAGTGCGGACGAAATCGTCGAGATCGCGCAGCATCCCAAGGTGATTGGCATCGGCGAGACCGGCCTGGACTTTCACTACGGATATTCGCCGCGCGAAGACCAGTATCAAAGCCTGGCCGCCCATATCGAAGCTGCGAGACGGACCGATCTGCCGCTGATATTGCACATGCGCGAAGCCGATAGCGAGATGGCCGACTTACTCGAAACCGAAATGGGGAAGGGGCGTTTCCGGGTGCTTCTTCATTGCTATACGGGCGGTGGCGACCTGGCGCGTCGGGCGACGGCGCTCGGCGCCTATTTCGCCGCGTCGGGCATCATCACCTTCAAGAAAGCCGAAGATGTGCGCCGCGTATTCCGCGATGACGTACCCGACGATCGCATCATTATCGAGACGGATTGCCCTTATCTTGCGCCGGTTCCGCATCGCGGGAAACGCAATGAGCCGGCATTCTTGCCCGATGTCCTTGCAGGGGTTTGCGATACGCTTGGATGGAGTTGGGACGAGGGCGCGGCCAAGACCACCGATGCCTTCTTTCGCCTGTTCTCGAAAGCGGAGCGTCCAGGATGAGCGAAGCGGACGTCTGGCAGTTGACAATACTCGGTTGCGGCTCGTCGGGCGGCGTACCGCGGCCGGATGGAGACTGGGGGGCGTGTGACCCGAACGATCCGCGCAACCGTCGACGGCGCTGCAGCCTGCTGGTGGAATATGCGGACAATGAAGACCGGTTCAATGCCGGCGAGCGTACCATCGTGGTTGTTGATACATCACCGGATTTCCGCGAACAGATGCTGTCAGCCGGCGTGAAACGGCTCGATGGCGTGCTGTTCACACACGATCACGCAGATCAGACGCACGGGATCGACGATTTGCGGCCCTATGTACTGCGCGCGCGCAAACGGCTACCGGTCTGGATGATGCCGGAGACGGCGGCGAGCCTGACTGCACGGTTCAGCTATATCTTCCATTCCCGGCCGGGGTCGCCGTATCCGGCCATTCTGGACCTTAAGGAAATCAATGCCGAGCAACGTGTTTTCGAGGTTCCGGGCGCCGGTGGCGATATGCCGGTATCGATGGCACGTCTCGACCATGGACGGATCCAGTCGGCCGGATTCCGATTCGGCCCGTTTGCCTATTCACCGGACGTCAGCGGCATTTCAGACGCCAGTTTCAAGCTGTTCGACGATGTCCCGTGCTGGATACTCGACGCGTTGCGGGAAACGCCCCATCCGACTCATGCGAGTGTCAGTGACGCCTTGGTCTGGCTCAAGCGGGCCAATGCGGGGAAGGGAATCCTGACCAACCTTCATGTCGATCTCGATTATGCTGCGTTGGCTGACAGGACGCCGGATCATGTTTCGCCTGCTTTCGACAATCAGATCCTGTACGCGCTTGGAAACATCGTACAACAACAATGATATATGATATGTCTCATAATATACATTATGCGTACTTTATGAAACTGAACCAAATGATGGCAGTGCGATGACACAGCAATCTCCCCTGCAACGCCTGCGCACCATCATGGAAAAGCTACGCGACCCGGAAACCGGATGTCCCTGGGATATCGAACAACGCTTCGAGACTGTTGCGCCATACACGATCGAGGAAGCCTACGAGGTCGATGACGCGATACGCCGTGGCGACATGGCCGATCTGAAGTCCGAACTCGGAGATCTTCTGCTCCAGGTGGTATTCCACGCCCGGATGGCCGAGGAAGCCGGCCTGTTTGATCTTGATGACGTCGCGACATCCATTTCCGACAAGATGGTCCGGCGCCATCCGCACGTGTTCGGCGATACCCAATATGCCGACAGCGAAGCACAAACCCGGAGCTGGGAAGAGCTGAAAGCCGCCGAACGCAAGGAAAAAACGGGTTCAGATGGCTTGCTGGATGATGTTCCCCTCGCCTTGCCCGGCCTGAAACGCGCCCAGAAGCTTCAAAAACGCGCCGGAACGGTCGGGTTTGACTGGCCTGATGTGGGGCGTGTTCTGGAAAAACTCGACGAAGAGGTCGCCGAGGTGCGCGAAGCGCTTGAATCGGAAGATGCGGATAAAATCGAAGATGAAATCGGCGATTTATTGTTTGTTTGTACGAATTTGGCGCGAAAAACCAAAGTAGATAGTGAAGCGGCCTTGCGGCGAGCGAGTGCGAAATTCGAACGACGCTTCCGCTATATCGAAGAGACGCTGAAAGCCCAGAAACGCGATATTCGGAAAGCCAGCCTGGAAGAGATGGAATCGCTCTGGATCGAGGCCAAGGCCCGCGAATAATTCAGCTCGCATCCTCGAGGTCCGGCACCAGACCCGGGAATTGCGAGGAAAAACGCCCCGCTGCTTCCGGTGAGAGGCGTGTGCGGGCGGTCGTGACGCCCTTTTCGTCGACATCCTCGGAGATCACGGCGCCATGCTCGTGCAGCCAGGCGATGGCGCGGTGCTCGGATGCGCCGGCCTTTACCGTCAGGATGACCGACTTGGAGTCTATGGCCCGATCGATCAATTCCAGCAGACGGTCTATCCCCTCGCCTGTCTGGGCCGAGACGCTGACCGCTGCGATCGCATCATCGCTCTTGTGCGGCAGATCGGCGACCTGGTCAGGATCGAATTCGTCATTCCAGAGATCAATCTTGTTGAATACCTCGATGACCGGCTGACCGTGCTCTGCGCCGGCGTCGATGGCATCGAGAATGGCTTCGACCTCGCGCCGCCGAACATCGAAATCGACAGCCGAAACGTCCAGCACGTGCACGATGATGTCGGCCTCCCGCACTTCTTCCAGCGTGGCTCGAAAAGCCGCGACCAGCTCGGTGGGAAGATCGGTGATAAAGCCGACCGTATCGGACAACAGCATCTGCGTGCCTGCCGGCGTGCGGAATCCGCGAATGGTCGTATCGAGCGTCGCGAAAGGCATGTCCTTGGCGAACACGCCGGCGCCGGTGATGCGGTTGAAGAGGGTCGACTTCCCGGCATTTGTATATCCGACGATCGCCACCAGAGGGAACGGTGCCGTCTGCCGCGTTTTCCTGTGCAGTGCGCGCGTGCGTCGCACGTCTTCGAGCTCCCGGCGGAGTTTCGCCATCCGGTCCGCCAACATGCGGCGGTCGGCCTCGATCTGGGTCTCCCCCGGCCCGCCCAGGAAGCCGACACCGCCGCGCTGCCGCTCCAAGTGAGTCCAGGTCCGGACCAGACGAGAGCGTTCATAGGCCAGTCGTGCGAGCTCGACCTGCAGGCGTCCCTCCTTGGTTCGTGCGCGTAGCCCGAAGATTTCAAGGATAAGCCCCGTCCGGTCGATCACCTTGACTTTCCAGGCCTTTTCGAGATTGCGTTGCTGGACGGGCGACAAGGCGGCGTCAATCACCGCCACATTGACATCGAGCGAAGCAATATGCGCGCCCATCTCTTCCAGCTTGCCGCGCCCAAAGAAGCGGCCGGGATCGATCTTCCGTACAGGTGCGAAGGTCGACTCGACAACGTCGAGCCCGAGAGCCTCAGCCAATCCTGTTGCCTCGTCCAGGCGCGCATCTTCCTCGGGTTCCCCGCTCCCCAATCGGGCGCGGATGACGATGGCCTTGTCGGCCGGCGTACCTGTCTCGATCAATCCGCGTCATCTCCGCTGTCCTGTTCTTCCTCGAAGAGGGAGACAGGCGCCGAGGGCATGATCGTTGAAATGGCGTGCTTGTAGACCAGTTGCGACTGACCATCGCGGCGCAACAGAAGGCAGAAATTGTCAAACCAGGTAACCACGCCCTGGAGTTTTACGCCGTTCACGAGGAAAATCGTCAACGGTGTTTTGGTCTTGCGGACGGAGTTTAGAAACACGTCCTGAAGATTATTGCTCTTGCGTTCGCCCGACATGGTCTGCTCCTGTTGTTGTTCTTTTTTGGACCCGAACAGCACTAATTCTGAAGGCGTTTTGACTGGCGTGCAACCAGCCAAACCGGCCGCCGCGCCGAAGAACGGCGCGACCGCTCTTTCGCAGTTGCAACATAACTGTGGCGGAGCCGCAAGGACAAACTGCCCGGATGGCCGTTGCCGACCGCTTGCCCGTCGATCTGGACGACGGGCGTCAGATAGGATGTCGCAGAAGTGATAAAGGCCTCCCGCGCTTGCAGGGCTTCGTCACGCGAAAACGGCCTTTCCTCGGTCTTCAATCCCTCCCGATCCGCGAGTGCGAGAATTATCCGGCGGGTAATGCCGTTCAAGATGTCGTTGTTGGCTGGGCGCGTCACCAGCACGCCATCGGCATTGATTATCCATGCATTGGCAGCCGCGCCTTCGGTGATCATGCCATTGGGGTCAATCATCCAGCATTCGGCCGCGCCTTTCCTGTGAGCGGCTTGTTTGGCGATGACGTTCGGCAACAACGATACTGTCTTGATGTCCCGCCGCGCCCAACGTTCGTCAGGCCGCGTGATGATCGAGATGCCGTGACGCGCGCGGGCTTCTGCTGCCGCGGCCGGCGGTGATCGCACCGTGATGACAATGCTCGCTGGCACTGCCGGATCCGGATAGACATGGTCCCGGCGCGCAACGCCGCGTGAAATCTGCAGATAGACAAGACCGTGATGAATGCGATTCACCGAGACAAGGCGATGCAGGACCGCGGTCAACGCCGAATCGGAAACCGGTTGGCGGATTTCGAGTTCTCTCAATGATCGTGCGAGCCGTGTCAGGTGTCCGTCGAAATCGGTCAGCGCCCCATCGATAACGCCCCAGACTTCATAGACCGCATCCGCAAACTGGTAGCCGCGATCCTCAACGTGCACCGCTGCTTGTGCATGAGGAACGTATTGGCCGTTAACGTAGGCGATGCGTGGCATGAATCAGAATCTCCGAAATAAGGCGGCGATCGCCGCCAGCCCGGCCAGAACCTCGAGGCGGCCGAGCACCATCAGGACAATCGCCATGATCTTGGACGCGGAAGACAGGTCGGGCCATCCATGATCCGGTGACAATTGGTCATGCAACGGACCGGCGTTGGCAAGCGCCGTCGAGGCGATGCTCCAGGCGGATTCGAACGGTTCGCCGGCGAGTGCAAATAACACGACCGCTACCGCCACCAGGCCGATATAGCCGAGCACGGTGACCCATAATGCGAGCATGGCGGGATTGTCTGTGGTGCGCCCCCGGTGCTTCACGCTGACAACGCCGGAAGGATGCGCCATGCGCGCCAATTCCACCAGGGAGCCACGCGACAGGATGACGAGCCGGGAAATCTTGAGCCCGCCAGCGGTGGACGTGGCAGCGCCGCCGATCATTGCGGCAAGCACGGCTGCAAGGGGGGCATGCCCTGCCGCATTGTCGACGGTGAATCCGCTTGTCGACACAACAAAGACCGCATCGGCAATGATGGCGAGGGGGCCTGACCCGCCGCTGGTTCCGATCGCGAACAGGACCGACAGGCCGACGACCAGAAGGAGCATTGCCGCGACATCGGTGTCTCTCGGTATCCTGCGCTGGGTCACGACCGCCCGGAGATAGGCAATGTTCGATGCGCCCAGGAGACAGATAAGGGTCAAAGTTGCGATTGCTGCTCCCGACACCTGCCCTTCGAGCGGGCCGGAGGAAACCGTGTAACCTCCGGTGGATAATGCCGACAGGGACAGGCAGAGCGCCTCGAAGGCCGGCACGCCAAAACCCGCAAGAACCAGATAGCCCAGAGCGGCGAGGCCCGCGTAGATCACAGCGATACGCCGGGCAGCGACGTGCAGGTTAGAAAAGATGTTGTCGTGATCCGCGGTCAGCAGGAATGACTTGCGGAGTTCCAGCCCGGCTTTGTCGAAGGCGGCGAGTACGCCGGCCGCCGTCAGCAGGGTCAGAAAACCGCCCAGAAAGCTGAGCAGGCAACGCCAGAAGATGAGGGTGTCGGGCACATTCTCCGGCGCCGCCAGAATGGCACCTGTCGTGGTCAGCGCGGAATAGGCTTCGAACAGCGCTTGAAGATATCCCATTCCCGGCGTCAGCAGCAGGAAAGGGACAACAAAGAAGAGCGGCGTGATGATCCACAGCGCCATCACGAACGCCGATGCTTCGGCCGCGCGCGCGATCAGCTTGACGCCGGTGGAGGCCGACCAGATCAACCCGCCTGCAAAACCGAGCATGGCGGCCGTAATCAGAAACGACTGCACCGCCAGAAAGTCGCCGGCCGGAAGCGCGAAGAGCGCGACGAGAAAGATGACCAGCGCCAGGGCTGTCCAGGTCTGGCCCAAGGGCCGGAGGACACCGAGCATGGACATGGGCGGCTAGAAATAATCCAGGCTGACGCGGAACAGGCGTTCGACCTTGGAAACGGCCGAAGCTTCCGCGAAGAGCAGCATCCGGTCGCCTTCCTTCACGATCGTGCCGTCGCCAGGCATGCAGATCTTGCCTTCCTGTACGAGCGCACCGACGGTGACATTGTCCGGCAGTTCGAGTTCGTCGATGGACTTGCCAAGCAGCGGCGAAGTGGCGAGCACCACCCCTTCCAATGCCTCGGCGAGGCCGCCGGCGATTGATTGAAGGCCGGTGATCCGGCCGCGCCGGATATGCTGCAGAATCGTCGAGACCGTGGTTGTTCGCGGATCGATGAAAACGTCGACATCTAACGCATCGCGAAGCGGTGCGAATGCCTGTTCGTTGACCAGACAGATGGCACGGCCCGCCCCTACCCGTTTCGCCATGACCGCACTTAGCAAATTGACCTTGTCATCATTGGTGACGCAGATGATCAACTCGGCCCGGTCGGCACCGGCTTCGCTAAGCAATTCTGGCGTCAGACCGTCGCCATGCAGGACTACTGTGCGTTTGAGCTGATCGGCTGCGCTTTCGGCGCGCTGCTTGTCGGCTTCGATCAGTCGAACCTTGACCCGGCCAAGCCGCTCCAGAGCGCGCGCAACGTAGACCCCGATATTGCCCGCGCCGACGATGACAACCCGTCTAACGCGTTCGGTTTCCTGACCGAAAATCTGCAGCGCCCGTTCCAGCATTGCCGGTTCGATCGAGATGTAGATCTCGTCATCGGCCAACAGCGGGTCTGCTGCGGTCGGTACGAACAGCTTGCCCTCGCGATTAACGCCGCACAGCGACAAGCGGAGGTCCGGGAAGATGTCCCTGATCTGGTCGATCGAGGATCCCGCGACGGGGCTGTCCTCGTCCATGCGAATTCCGAGCAGTTGAACGCGTCCACCTGCGAACAGGGCAGTAGAAAACGCGCCAGGCGTTTCAACCCGCTGCAGAATAGAGCGACCGACTTCCAGTTCTGGCGAGATCACCACATCGACCGGTAGGTTTCCGGTCGAAAACAGGCCGCGCCAGGCCGGGTCGAGATAGGATTGGGCGCGAACGCGTGCGATCCGCATCGGAGTCTTGAACAGCGAGTGTGCTACCTGGGCAGCAATCATGTTGGTTTCGTCGGAATGCGTGACGGCCACCAGCAGTTCTGCATCACCGACACCCGCGCGTTCCAGCGCGTCAGGATGCGACCCATGGCCGACAATGCCGCGGACATCGAGATCGGTCGTGACCTGGGAAATCAGCTCCGGCGACCAGTCGACCACTGTCACCGCATTGCCTTCGCGGGATAGCGCCTTGGCGATCCCGTATCCAACGCGCCCTGCCCCACAAACGACAGCCTTCATGGCGTCATCCTTATTCCTCGGCGAGCTCGCCTTCAGAGCGGGCTTCAGAGGTGCTTACCCCTAAAGACTTGAGCTTGCGATGCAAGGCAGAGCGTTCCATGCCGATAAAAGCAGCGGTGCGCGAAATATTGCCGCCGAAGCGATTTATCTGTGATTTCAAATACTCACGCTCGAACTTCTCGCGTGCATCACGCAGGGGAAGCGCGATCATGCGTTCCGCGTCAAATCCGGCTTCGTCGGTTTCGCGTCCCGCCACCTCTGACGGTAACGAATCGAGCGTGATGACGCCGTCTTCATTGCCGGAAGACAAAATCAGCAACCGTTCGACATTGTTCCGGAGCTGCCGAACATTTCCGGGCCAGTTATGGGCCTGCAAGGCTGCCATCGCATCTTCGCCGATTTCGCGCTTGGCAAGACCTGAATAGGCCGTGATCTTCGATAGGAAATGCCGCACTAGCAGCGGAATGTCTTCGCGACGTTCGGCCAGCCCGGGGACTTCCACGGGCACCACAGCCAATCGATGATACAGATCTTCGCGGAAGAGACCGTTTGAAATGTGATCGCGCAGATTGCGCGATGAAGACGAGATCACGCGGACATTAATGCGCACATCGGCGCTGCCGCCGAGCCGGCGAAAGCTGGAATCGACAAGCATGCGCAACAGTTTGTTCTGTGTGGCGATGGGCATGTCGCCGATTTCATCGAAGAAAAGCGTACCGCCATGCGCGCGTTCGAGCAGGCCAATCTGGCTCACAAGGCCCTGGTCGCTCTCGGCTCCGAACAATTCCTGCTCAACACGATCTGGAGCCATTCCCGCCGCGTTCACGGCGACAAAGGGCGCCTTGGCGCGCGGCGAGCTGGCGTGAATCAAACGGGCAACGACTTCCTTGCCGCTCCCGGCGGGGCCGGTAATCAGGACGCGGCTGTTGGTGGGCGCCACGCGATCGATCATCTGTCGCAACTGGGTGATCACGCTTGATTTCCCGATGAGCTCGGTTTCGCCGGCGCCCTTGGCCCGCAGCTCGGCATTTTCGCGGCGCAGTTGGCTGGCTTCCATGGCGCGTTCGATCGTCAGGATCAGCTTGTCGCTCTTGAACGGTTTCTCGATGAAATCGTAAGCGCCTTTCCGGATGGCGGCTACGGCGGTTTCGATCGTGCCGTGACCGGAAATGACAATGACCGGCAATTCCGAATCGACCTTTTTCATTTCCGCGAGCAGTTCGATCCCGTCGAGCCGGCTGCCTTGCAGCCAGACATCGAGGATGACTAGCGAGGGTTTGCGCGTGCGAATGGCGTCGAGCGCGTCATCGGCATTGGCGGCCTCTCGGGCATGATAGCCCTCATCTTCCAGCAATCCGGCGACGAGATCGCGGATGTCTTCTTCATCATCAACAATGAGAATGTCGTTTGCCATGTCTCACACCTGGGCACTTTCTTCTTCGGAAGCGATATCCGGGCCAACTTCATGGGATAGCGGGAATTTCATGCGCACGATCGCACCCGCACCGGTGGCCGGCGAGTCAAGTTCGAGCCGTCCGCCATGGTCCTCCATGACCCGTTTGACGATGGCGAGGCCAAGTCCGGTGCCTTTCTCGCGAGTCGTCATATAGGGTTCAGTGAGGCGATCGCGGTTGACGATCGGCCAGCCGAGCCCGTTATCCGTAATCGTGATTTCCGCGAAATCACCGGTGGCACGCAAGACCAGCTCGATACGTCCCGGTGCGTCGTTCTGTGCGTCGCCCTCGACACGCGCAATGACGCTTTCCGCGGCATTCTTGACGATATTTGTGAGGGCTTGCGCGGCCAGTCGCTCATCGCAATCTGCCGCGATATCAGGCGTTTCCTCGTCGAATTCCACCGTGATGGAGGGCGTCGCGACCCGCTGTGCAAACACGACATTGCGTATCAATTCCCTTAGGCCGACGCGTTCGATCTTCGGCTGCGGCATGCGCGCAAAGGACGAAAATTCATCCACCATGCGACCGATATCGCTGACCTGGCGGACGATTGTTTCCACACAGCGATCGAAAGTCCCGCCATCGGCCTCGTCGATCTCCTTTCGGTACCGACGCTGCAAGCGTTCGGCGGACAACTGGATCGGCGTCAGCGGATTCTTGATCTCGTGTGCGATCCGCCGCGCGACATCCCGCCAGGCGGCGCTGCGTTGCGCGGCGACCAAGCGGCTGACATCGTCGAAGGTGACGATGAGCCCGGCTTCCTGGTCGAGACCGGCGCAGACATTGAGGCTGATCGGGTGATCTTCCTGTTCGGCCAGCTCGACCTGGGCTTCCGCCTGTTCGCCTTGTCGCTGGCGGGCCTGCACAGCCACGCTTTCGAGCTCCGGCGAGATCGCTGCCAGCTTCTTGCCCACGAGTTCCTCTTCGCTTCGCCCGAGCAGGTCGCAGGCCGGCCGGTTCACCAGCGTTATATTGTCCTGATCGTCGAGCCCGATCACGCCAGCACTGACGCCTGAGAGCACGGCTTCGGTGAAGGCGCGGCGGCGTTCCGACTGATTGTGAGCCATGACCAGCTCGCGGCGCTGACCACGAAGCTGCCGGGTCATGCGATTGAAGGCACGGCCGAGCGTGGCAATCTCGTCGTCCTCGCGATTCACTTCAACGCGGGCTTCAAGGTTGCCTTGCCGAACCTGTTCTGCCGCCCTGACCAGGCTCGAGACGGGGCGGACAACGCGGGTAGCCGCCGACAAGGCCAGCCAGATCGCGCCCAGAAGGATGAGAATCGCGGTCTCGATATAGACCAGCACGAAGACCAGCCGGGTTTCCGCCTCGCTTTGCGTCGCGGCTCGATAATCGTCCAGAGCCGCCTGGGCACGCTGCAAAAGCGTGAGATCGATATCCAGCGTGACGTAAAGGAAAGTGTCACTATATGCCGGCAGGAGCAGCAAGGCGCGCAGTGCCGGATCGTTTTCGGTCAATTGATCCGGGTCTGAAAGGCCGAGGTCCCCACCACGGGCCAGTTCGTACAGGCGATCAGACGGCGGCACGAATTCGGGTGCACCGGCGTCTTCGGCACGCGCCCGAACATTGCCTTCACCGTCGACCAGGTAAGCCGAGTCAAACCCGCGAACGATGACCTGGCGCCGGAAATAGCTGTTGTAGGTGTCGCGGTCCTCCGAGAACGCTTCCACCGGATCGCTTTGGCTGAGGTCGAATGCCATCAACTGTATCTCGTTAAGGGCTTCGTCTGCCTGCTGTTCCACGATCGCCCTGGCCGTGCTGGCCGCCGATTCGACGACGGTGTTCACACGCTCGCCGAACCAGTATTCGACACCGCGCGTCAGCACACCCCCGAGGAATAGCGCCATGAGAATGGCGGGCGCGGCGGCCGCGAGCGAGAACATGGCGACAAAGCGAAGATGCAGGCGTGGCGCGGGCTCGCCATATTTCCGACCGGCGAACCGACGCGCAACGCGATAGCCGACCATTGCCGCCACGGCGAGCAGCACAACGAGATTGGCGATCAGAAGATAGATCAGATTGCGACGACCCGGAAAGCTCTGGTCGTCGCCGAAAATCAATATGCTGGCTGCGTAAACGATGAGCGTCAGCGAGACTGCAACACCGGTCCAGAGCCCTACAGCCAAGCCCTTCGGCAGGGACAGGCGTTCGCCAGGCGATTGTGGCGTTTTATCAATCGTATCTGCCGACATTCATTGGATATTCGCCGAGTTGTTGCCCCAGATCAACACCCTTGTGTCGTTCGTATCACAGGCGTCAGGCCGCCATCGCGGGGTGTGACCCGATCTGATCAAGCATGCGGAACGCTTCCGCGGGATTTTCCGCGCGACACAACGGTTGGCGCATTTCTGCAAGTTGTGGCAGCTCGGCATGCAGGAAAGCGGCAAAATGCTTGCGCATCATTCGCAGGCCAATGAACTCGTCATAGAAGCCAAGCGAGGCATCGAGCTGGGATTTAAGTGCATCGATCTTGTGCGCCAGTGGTACCGGTCTCATCTGCCCCGCCAACGCCGCGTCGAGTTCGGCGACAAGCCAGGGACGGCCTTCAGCTGCACGGCCGACCATGACCAGATCCGCACACGATTGCTCCAATGCCGTCTGTGCGCTCGCAAGGTTGCGGATATCGCCGTTGACGACAACCGGCACGGAGACCGCAGGCTTGACGTCTCGGACCCGGCGCCAGTCGGCCTCGCCCTTGTAGAATTGCTGGCGGGTACGGCCGTGCACGGTGATCAGCTTCACACCAATGGCTTCGGCCCGACGCGCCAGCTCTGGCGCATTGATCGACTCATGATCCCAGCCCAAACGCATTTTCAGCGTCACCGGAACCGACACGGCGGACACCGTCGCCTCGATCAACTCCGCGGCGTGATCGAGATCTCTCATCAAAGCGGAGCCGGATAGCCCATTGGTTACCTTCTTGGCCGGGCAACCCATATTGATATCGATGATATCGGCGCCTTCGTTTTCGGCGATATGCGCGGCTTCGCGCATCCATCGTGCTTCGCGGCCCGCGAGCTGCAGGATCTTGAGACCTGCGCCATCGTCCAGAGCGGCCTTGCCCCAGGCCTGTTTGCCACCGGTCACGAATTCCTCGCTTGCCACCATCTCGCTGACCACCAGTTCGGCACCGAATGCTCGCGCTTGCTGACGAAAAGGCAAATCGGTGACGCCGGACATCGGCGCCAACATTGCGCGGGCGGATACGGAATAGGGGCCGATCTGGAGCATGAGTGCGTGCGGTCTCTGGTCTCGAAAGCCGCCGGAAACTATAGAGGTCACCATGAAATCTCAAGCAGGGACGTCGAGACGGTGCGCCAGAAATCGATAGCTGCGGTGATTGTTGCCGCCGGACGCGGCCAGCGGGCTGGCGAAGGGCTCCCGAAGCAATATCGCCTGCTTGATGGCGAACCCGTCCTGCGACGGACGGTCCGAGTCTTTCATGAGCACCCCCTGGTCACGCACATATGCGTCGTGATCCATCGCGACGATACTTCACATTTCAAATCTGCAGTTGAAGATTTTGCTGTAAGTTTTTGTTTCGGTGGCGATACACGCTCCGACTCTGTGATGAATGGCCTCGATCATTTAGCTGGCAAGGGCATTGATCATGTGCTGATTCATGACGCTGCGCGGCCGTTTGTGCGGGCTGCATTGATCGATCGCCTGCTTGCGACGCTGGATATTGTTCCTGCCGCCATTCCCTTCCTACCGCAGATCGAAGCCACATTTACCCGCGATGGCGATCTTATCGGTCACCCGGTTGATCGCGGCGGGCTGATCCGCGCGCAGACGCCGCAAGCGTTTCATTATACGGCAATCCGCGATGCGTTTGCGTCGGGCGGGCCGGACAAGACCTATCCCGACGAGGCCAGTCTCGCACGGGCGGCCGGATTGGACGTCGCGCTGGTGGAAGGCGATGAGGCGAACAGGAAACTGACGTTTGCAGCGGATTTCGGTCCTGGAGCTACATTGCCGCTTGTCCGGTTCGGTACCGGCTATGACGTGCATCGTCTTGGCGACGGCGACGGTATCTGGCTGGGAGGCGTATGGATCCCCTGCCCGTTTCAGCTGATCGGTCACTCGGATGCTGACGTCGTCCTGCACGCATTGACCGACGGGATACTGGGCGCGATCGGCGAAGGTGATATTGGCCAGCATTTCCCGCCGTCAGAGGCGCGCTGGAAGGATGCTGCCTCGGAAGCCTTTGTCCGCCACGCTGTGGAGCTGGCGTCACAGCACGGCGCGCAAATCGTCCATGCGGACATGACGGTGATCTGCGAGGCGCCGCGGATCGGCCCGCATCGGGCCGCGATGCGCGAGAGGATTGCGCAGCTGCTTGCCTTGCCGCGGTCATCGGTCAACGTCAAAGCCACAACGACCGAAGGCCTCGGGTTTACAGGTCGGCGTGAAGGCATCGCGGCGCAGGCCGCAGTCACGGTGCAGATGCATGAATGATCTCGACGCCGAAATCTCTGCACTTGCCGCACAGCTTGTGCCAGCGGCGGCGGCCAAACAGCTGAGACTCGTGACAGCGGAAAGCTGCACCGGTGGGCTCGTTGGCGGTGCCATCACACGCATCCCCGGATCCTCGGACGCTTTCGATCGCGGATATATCACCTATTCAAATGCAGCGAAGATTGCGCTTCTCGATGTTTCGGCGGCCTCGCTTGAAGCGGCCGGGGCAGTCTCGCGCGAAGTTGCCCAGGAAATGGCTGACGGTGCATTGGAAGCTTCCGGATGTGATGTAGCCGTATCGATTACCGGTATCGCCGGCCCCGGAAGGAGCGCGCACAAGCCCGCCGGATTGGTCTGGTTCGGCCTGGCGACTGCCAAGGGTTTGAAGCTGACGCGGGAACGACAATTCGGTGATGTCGGCCGTGATGCGGTCCGTCAGGCGTCGGTCAGGGAGGCGCTGGAATTCCTGTTACTCGGTGTAGACCGTTCTTAGATCGCCAAACTCTTGCTCGCCGATGGTCGGGTACCGGCGGTCAGCTTCCTCGACGAAATGCCGGATCAGGGTGCGCACGGCTCGATCCTTGTTGGCATTCAGCAACATGCCCAGAACCATGTTGGCGAACTCGAACTTTATCGAGAAATCGATTTGCGTCGAGCCATCTGCCAACGGCGTGAGCCGCCAGCAATTATCGAGAGTCCTGAACGGCCCTTTCACGAGATTGACGTTGATCTCCAACGTCTGCGGATCGGCATCGACCCGCGTCACGAAGCGTTCGCGCGCGATCTTGTAACGCACAAGCGCTTCAGCGATGAAATGCCGGTCATTGTCTTCGTCACTGGAGCGCCCGATGATCCGGAGATTGGTTATGTACGGGACAAATTCCGGATAGCGTTCGACGTCAGACACGAGCGCGAAAATATCAGAGGCCGCGTGACGGACCCGGATGGTTTCGGCAACGCTTGACGTCATTACCGCGTCAGCGCGTCTTCGCGAGCTTTGCGCAGGCGTTTGAAATCATCGCCGGCATGATAGCTCGAGCGGGTCAGCGGCGTCGCTGAAACCATCAGGAAGCCCTTGGCCCTGGCAATGGTCTCATAGGCCTTGAATTCCTTGGGATCGACAAATCGTGCGACCGAGGCGTGCTTGCGCGTCGGCTGCAGATATTGGCCGATGGTGAGAAAGTCGATGCCGGCGGAGCGCATGTCGTCCATGACCTGCATGACCTCTTCCTTGGATTCACCCAGTCCGACCATCAGCCCAGATTTGGTGAATTGTGAAGGATCGCGTTCCTTGACCTGCTCCAGCAAGCGCAGCGAATGATAGTAGCGAGCGCCCGGGCGGACAGAGAGATAAAGCCGCGGCACGGTTTCGAGATTGTGGTTGAAGACGTCCGGTTTGGCGTCGATCACCATTTCAACCGCGCCCGATTTGCGCAGGAAGTCCGGTGTCAGTATCTCGATCGTGGTTTGAGGCGATGCCGTCCGGATCGCGTTGATCACGTCGACGAAGTGTTGTGCACCGCCATCATCGAGGTCGTCACGATCGACAGACGTGATCACAACGTGTTGCAGCTCCATCTTGACGACTGCGTCGGCGATCCGGTTCGCTTCGTCGTGATCGACCGCTTCCGGCAAACCGGTCTTCACATTGCAGAAGGCGCAAGCGCGGGTGCAGGTGTCGCCGAGGATCATGAATGTGGCGTGTTTCTGGGTCCAGCATTCGCCAATGTTCGGACAACCGGCTTCCTCGCAGACCGTGACGAGATCGTTGTCCTTCACGATCTTTCGCGTCTCGGCATAGTCCTTTCCGACCGGTGCACGCACACGAATCCAGTCGGGCTTGCGCTGGACCGGGTTATCCGGCCGGTGCTGCTTCTCCGGATGACGCGGCTTTGCGTTTTCCGTGAGGGTGTCAATAAGGTTCGCCATTACGGCGCAACATGGCGCTAGATGCGGGCGGCTTCAAGCGCCGCCCGCAATCCAGTCTCACACCGCGGCAGTTGTGGACGTCGTGCCCCCTGCGGGTGCCGGATCGACTGGGCCTTCACCCTTGCTGCCGAAGGCGGCAAACGCCCAGGAACCGAGTCCGATCCACGACAGGATGATGCCAGCGATCACCGCAAGTGGTGGCACAACGCAGAGTGCAGCGACCAGGATGAGGACAATCAACAGGCCGAGCATGCGTATACCGGTTCCGATTTGCCGAATTCCGGTCCTGCTAAGGAAGAAGTCGCTGACCGCGATCACGCCAAGCGGATAGGCCAGCATCAATACAAGGAGCGCGAACGTCACCCAGAACGGGATCAGGATGATGCCGACCAGCGTGATGGCGAGCAGCACGATGCCGGCGACAAGCAGCATGACCCAGCCCATCGGGAAGAGAAACAGCCCAACCAGCGGAGCGAGCAATGGCCGCTCCCGGAACTTCCGCGAAACCCGAGCCACGCCGCGCGGCATGAGCAGCAATGCCAGAACGCCCAGGATGAAATCGAAGGCAATCCCTGCGGCAATAAAGAAAGGCGTTGCCGGTATAATATCGAGATCGAGGTCGGCAAAATTGAAATGCGTTCCGTCCCACTCGATATCGACATCACTGAAGGTGTACTCCACGCCGCCGGTGATGACCGCGTCAGCCGCGATGTCGGGCTCCGCAGGACCGCGATACACAAGGCGGCCATCGATTACTGCACCGGGCTGAATGGCAAGCCGGCGCGCCTCGATATCTGCATCGCCCGCAATCTGGCCCGAAATCTCAACTTCCTCGGCAAAGACTTCGAGATTCGACAAGAAACGACCGGACAGAATGACTTCCTTGCCGGAAATGTTCGCAGTGCGCGTGATCACGCTTTGCTCGGACAGCACGAAACGTCCTGCCGCAATGTCGAGTTCGCCACCGATCGTGCCGGAATAGTTGACGAATCCGCCACCGATATCGGCGTCACCATCGATATCCATGGCGACATCGACCGCGCCGCCACCGATCTCGGCATCGCCGCGGGTTGTCCCGGATATCTCGACATTGCCACCGGCCAGGTGCGTGTCACCGCCGACATCGACCTGGGCTTCGATGCTGCCCGCGAAAATTTCGAGATTGCCGCCGACCACGCCGGAAATCTCGGCAGAGCCCGCAATGACTTCGAGATCGCCTTCGCGCTGGATGTTCTGCAGCTCGACATGGCCCCCGAAATGCTGGGCGTCAGCCGATACACCGGTTAGAGCTGCCAGCCCTGCAGCAAAAAGAAGCGTGCGAATAAACATATTCACCTCCGTTCGCCCCCCGGCGTATGGAATTTGAAAAGACTTAGACTAGCGGTCATAGGGTTCCAGCAACTCATCGCAATCACGATCGCTGATTTCTTCGAAGGATATGGCCGAGCCATCGACGCCGTCGGCGATCATGGGTGCTTCCTCGGCGAACACCGCGAGAGAGCCGGACAGCACCGCATTGCCTGTAACATCGACACGACGCGCGCAGACTGCGCTGCCATCGCCGATCCGGCCGTCGATCTTGACCCGCTGGTGGCTGTCATTGCTCGACCATTGCCAGCCACGCTGCGAATACGCGACAGCCAGTAGCCGGCCGTCGATCGCACCGGTGATATTGATATGGCTGCCGGCAAGATCGGCATTCCCGGCGACATTGGCCGCTATTTCCAGATCGCTACCAGCAATCGAAAGGTCGCCGCCAACGTGCGAACCGCCCGTCAATTCAACGTCGCTGCCAGCAATATCGAGATCGTCCTCGACGCTGCCGTCGACGACGACATCACTGCCCGCAATCGACAGCGCGCCGCGCGTCGATCCGGTCCAGTCCACATCACTGCCGGCAATATCGACATCGTCGCCGGACTCACCCGTCCATGTCACGTCGCTTCCGGCTATGTCCGACGTCCCGGCAACACTGCCGTTGAATTCAATGTCGGACCCGACGAGCGACATGCCGCCGCCGATGTTCGCGTGAACCTCGAGGTCCGAACCGATCAGCGACAAATCACCTCCGATATCGCCCTCAATGGTCATGTCACTGCCCATCAAGCTGACATCGCCATTCTGGTCGATGCGATGATGGCCGTTCTGGGCCGAGTGAGACTGCGCGGAACTGTATTGAACGGTCGCCAGTGCGCTATCCGCACATCCGGCAACGATCAGAGCACCCGTTGCGGCACCCACGGCAAGAAACTTTCTCATGCCCGAAAACTCCAGACTCGAGAAGAAACCCGGCGGTTTCTCCACGCGCTCCCCAGCGATGATTCTGTATATATCATATCGATTTTCGATATGGAAGCGATTTTTCGTTTTTCGATAAATTTTTGCAGCATCTCGGCGCAATGTCCCCACAAAGGTGAACGGAATTTCGTGCTTTTCTTGTCTGGGGCGAAGGCCTAACGTCAGCATCAAGCAAGAAAAACGCGTTCAGCGCGTCTCACGGGGAGAATTGTATGACCGACCGCAGCAAGGCGGACGACATCTCTGCCATGGAAAATGATCAGCTTCCGATCTCGACCGAAGCCGCTACCGATGTGTCTGAAGATATCGTGGAACCGCTCGAATCCTCGCCAGCTGTTGACGAGCCTGGCAATGACCTGACAACTGATGGCGACCATCCGCCAGCGGTCGATCCCTCGTCGTGGCCACAGATTGAAGGTGAATCGTTCAAACTTTCCCGGGCACGCAAGACAGTTCTGCAAGCCTTGTTGCGCGCCAAGAACAAGACCGGCGGAAAGACCACCGTCATTATTGATGCCGACGGTCGCAAGCTTGACTACAACGAGATACTTCGCGCGACCTTTGCCCTCGGCTCTGCGCTCGCGCGGCATACCGAAAAGGGCGAGAAGGTGGCGGTGCTGCTGCCAACCGGGGCCGGAGCCGGCATCGCCTTCTTCGCGTTGAATGCGTATGGCCGCACGCCCGCCATGCTGAATTTCACGGCCGGCGCAAAGGCGATCAAGGCCGCTTGCCGTGGTGCCAAAGCTACAAAAATCGTGACAGCGCGAAAATTTATCGAGCTCGGCGGACTGGAGGAATTGGAGCAGCATCTCCTGGATGATCACCAGATGATCTATCTGGAGGATGTCCGAGAGGAGATTTCCACCGTCGACAAGATCCGCGCCGTGCTGGGGCCGATCCTGCCGGATTTGGTGGCGACCCGGACGTCACCAGATGACACGGCGGTCATCCTCTTTACGTCCGGTACGGAGGGCGATCCCAAAGGCGTTGCATTAAGCCATGTAAATCTGGTGGCCAATGTCGAGCAGGCTCGCGCACATGTCGACATCCTGCCGAGCGACATCGTGTTCAATTCGCTGCCGACCTTTCACAGCTTCGGCCTGACCGGCGGTCTGCTCCTGCCGCTCCTGGTGGGTATTCCCGCCGTGCTGCATCCCAGCCCGTTGCAAGGCAAGACGATCATGGAACGGGTGCGCAAAACGAAATCGACCGTGCTGTTCGCGACCGACACGTTTCTCAACCAGTATGCACGGGTTGCCGAGAAGGGCGATTTCGACAGCCTGCGTTTTGTGGTGTGTGGGGCGGAACGCGTGAAGGACGAGACGCGGACCATGGTCCGGCGTGAATTCGACCTTCTCGTACTCGAAGGATACGGGGCCACCGAGGCGGCGCCGGTCATTGCCGTCAATCAGCCGGAACGGAACAAGCCCGGCACTGTCGGGCGCCTGATCCCGGGCATGAAGGCCCGGCTCGAGCCGGTCGAGGGGATCGACCAGGGTGGCCGGCTTCATGTGAGTGGCCCCAATGTGATGCAGGGCTACATCTTTCCCGATGACCCGGGCGTTATCCATCCGCCAAAGGATGGCTGGCACGACACGGGCGATATCGTGACGTTCGACGAAGAAGGCTGCGTCCAGATTCGCGGACGTCAGAAAAGATTCGCGAAGATTGGCGGTGAAATGGTTTCGCTTGCCGTGGTCGAGAACATTGCGACATCACTCTGGCCCGACTGTCTGCATGCCGCTGTGACGCTTCCCGACAAGAAAAAGGGCGAACAGGTCGTGATTGTCACGGAATACGCCAATGCCGAGCGCAGCGACATGGTCGCCTTCGCGCGCAGCCACGGGATCGCGGAACTCGCCATCCCGAAACGGGTGATCCCGGTGTCCGAGATCCCCGTCCTGGGCACAGGCAAGATCAATTACGTGGCGATCGAGAAACTCGCCCGCGGCGACGACTAGTCGCGACAGCGCTGCCGGTCGCGTTCGACGTAGCGAACATTGCTGGCATCGAAACCGTCGGCGAACTCGGGTTCGCTGTCGGCCAGGACCGTTAGCGCGTTGTTGACCTCGGCGCCCGCCGTGAAGCGAACGTCGTGGGCGCAGATCTCTCCGCCGCCATTGATCACGCCGCGGATTTCGATCTCGCTGCGGTCGCGGCGCCGGAACAGCCCTTCCCGACTGTTGCCGTCAAAGTCGATAATGTCTTCCGCAATGCCGGAGAACTCCATGTTGCCGAAATCAATGTCGAGCCGAGACAGGGCGTGACCGGCGAAATCCAGTGCGCCGACGGATATTTCAGCGTCGCCTGTCAGCACAGTGCGCGGGCTGATTTCTACAGCACCTCCGGAAATTTCGGATTCGCCTCCTATCAGGAGATCAATTTCGACGGCACCACCGGAAATTTCGGCATCACCGCCAACGCTGCCGACAAGCGATACTGCACCGCCGCTGGATTCGAGTTCCTCGCCGACATCGGCATCGATATCGACAGCGCCGCCAGAGGCTTCGAGGTCGCCGCCGAACGTGCCGCTGACGTCGACCGTCGCACCGGAGAACGACCCGTTCCCGGACACTTCACCGGAATACTCGACGACAATGCCGGACATCGACACGTTCTGGCTTTGCGCCAAGGCTGGAGACGCAGCCAAGAGGCCTGCCGCCGTTGCTAGAGCATATCTGGATACAGTCATTTCAAGCTCCCTTCAGGATCAAGAGAGCCCCTTCCAAGGCGCACTCTTCTGAATTTCGGTGGCAAGATCAAGAGGCCGGACGTCAGCCGTGCCGAATACGGTCACAATCGCGTCCATCGAGCGGTTCGAATGACATTGCTCCGTCCCAGTCAGGACGATCTTCGGCAATGATGGTCAGCGGGCCACGAATATCCGCATGGCGCCGGACATCGACATGGCGGGCGCAAATATAGCCCCCCTGCTCCAGCACGCCGGAAACGACGACGCGCCCATTGCGCCCATCGCCACCGCTGCCCACGACATGGACCGGGCGCGCGAAGCGTCCCTGCAGATTGAACCTGGCGCCCATGGCTTCGAGCTCGCCAAGCACGTTGCCGTCAATCGTGGCACGCGCGCCCATCACCTCCAGGCGCCCGCCGAAATGCCCATCGAGATACATGGTTGCGCCGGCGATCTCGGTATCCCCGTCAACGCGACCGGTGAAGCGGATTCGGGCACCTTCGATGTCGAGATTGCCGCCAACATTGGCATCCGAGGTGACATTGGCACCGGACAGCGACAGGTCCCGATCAATCCGGCCGCCGGCGTCCACAAACATGCCGGAATATTCGGCGCTTCCAGTGACGTCGACATCACCGGAGGCGACGAGGCCGGCGCGGTCGATCGAATGATTGTCGGCGGGACCGGAGCTGGAATAGCTGCAGCCGGCCAAAACAATCGCCGTGGCGGAAAGGCATAGAATGGCTCTCATGGTCGTGCTCCCTGCGTTTGCCCCGTGCGGGGCTTTCGAACTGAGATGCACGCACACGGAGATTTGGATGCACGTCAGATATGGAGAACGCGATCATACGCGTCGAGTACGCTTTCATGCATCATTTCGGACAAGGTCGGGTGCGGGAAGATGGCATGCATCAACTCCTGCTCGGTGGTTTCGAGCACCTTGCCGACCATGAAGCCCTGGATCAGCTCGGTGACTTCGGCACCGACCATGTGGGCGCCGAGGAGCTCGCCGGTCTTGGCATCGAACACCGTCTTGATCAGGCCCTGGTCCTCGCCGAGTGCGATCGCCTTGCCATTGCCGACAAAGGGGAAGCGACCGACCTTCACCTGGTGTCCGGCTTCCTTGGCCTTGGCTTCGGTCAGGCCGACCGACGCCACTTGCGGGTGACAATAGGTGCAACCGGGAATGTTACTCACATCCATGGCGTGCGGGTTTTTACCTGCGATCTTCTCGACGCAGATGATGCCTTCATGGCTGGCTTTGTGGGCAAGCCATGGCGCGCCGGTGACATCACCGATGGCATAGAGGCCCTTTACATTCGTCGCGCCAAAGGGGTCGGTGACAACATGGCCGCGATCGGTCTTCACGCCGAGCGCCTCGAGGCCGATATTCTCGATATTGCCGGTGATTCCGATGGCGAGAATGACCTTGTCGACCTCGATGGTTTGCGTCTTTCCATCCTTGCCCTTGATGGCGGCCTTCACGCTCTTCGCGCCCTTGTCGAGTTTTTCGACCTGCGCGCCGGTGATGAGCTTCATGCCCTGTTTCTTGAACTGCTTGGCCGCGAAGGCAGAGATTTCCTCGTCCTCGACGGGAAGGACGCGGTCCATCATCTCGACGACCGTCACATCAGCGCCCATCGTCTTGTAGAAGCTGGCAAATTCGATCCCGATCGCGCCAGATCCGATGACCAGGAAGGATTTCGGCATTTCCTCCGGCACCATCGCTTCGCGGTAGGTCCAGACCTGCTTGCCGTCCGGCTCCAGCCCGGCCTGCGGGATGGTGCGGGCGCGGGCGCCGGTGGCCAGGATCACGTGCTTGGCAGTGTAGGCCGTGTCCTTCTTGTCTTTGCCGGTAACCACGACTTTCGGGGCAGCACCGCCCTTTTCGAGACGCGCCGTTCCCTCGATCACGGTGATCTTGTTCTTCTTCATCAGCATGCCGACACCGCCGGACAGTCGGCCGGAGACCTTGCGCGAGCGCGCGACGATTTTCTTGATGTCGAAAGAAATGTCCTTGGCGGCCAGGCCAAACTCGTCGGCCCGGTGCATCAGGTGATATATCTCGGAGGTCCGCAACAGCGCCTTGGTCGGAATGCAGCCCCAGTTCAGGCAGATACCGCCGAGTTGGTCGCGCTCGACTATGGCGGTCTTGAGCCCCAGCTGCGTGGCCCGGATTGCGGTCACATAGCCGCCTGGCCCGCTGCCGATGACGATGAGATCGAATTGGTCCGCCATGCCGGTAACTCCTCGCAATCTGTGGCCTCGGTTTGCGGTCTCAACCGCAAAAAATCAATGCATCAAACGCAAGCCGGGTTTGCAGACGCGCAAGGCCGCGGCATGCTGATTCCAGACGAGGGAGAGACGCGATGACGATTGAGGCCAAACGGACGCCGGAAGAACGATTTTCCGGTCTGAAGGACTGGGATTACACGCCGCGCTACATTGACGACCTGCCGGGTTATGAAGGCCTGCGCATGCATTATGTCGATGAGGGACCGCAGGATGCACCGGTCTTCCTCTGTCTGCATGGCGAGCCAAGCTGGGCCTATCTCTATCGCAAGATGATGCCGGTTTTCCTGGATGCGGGATGCCGCGTCGTGGCGCCGGATTTCTTCGGCTTTGGCCGCTCCGACAAGCCGGTGAAGGACGCGGACTACACCTTCCACTTCCATCGCAATTCGCTGAAGGCCTTCTTCGAACGCATGGACCTCAAGGATGTCTGCCTGGTCTGCCAGGATTGGGGCGGGCTGCTGGGCCTCACAATCCCGATGGACTATCCGGACCGGTTCACACGGCTGCTCATCATGAATACGGGGCTAGGCCTAGGCCGTCCCGCTGGTCCCGGCTTCGACGCCTGGCGCGACTATGTTGCCAACAATCCCGAATTCAATGTCGGCGATCTGATGAAGCGGGCGACCCCGATCCTCGACGATGATGAAGTCGCGGCCTACCAGGCCCCCTTCCCCGATGCGTCTTATCTCGCCGGCGTGCGCCGCTTCCCGCAACTGGTTCAGACCGATCCGGACATGGAAGGCGTCGATACAGGTCTTGCAGCGGCAAAATTCTGGAGCGAGGACTGGTCCGGGGAGAGCTTCATGGCGATCGGCATGCAGGACCCGGTGCTGGGTCCGCCAGCGATGCGCGCGATGCAGAAACTGATCAGGAACTGCCCGTCGCCGATGGAAATCGCCGATGGCGGGCATTTCGTCCAGGAATGGGGTGAGCCAATCGCGACGGCGGCGCTGGAGCGGTTCGGTCTCTAGAGGTCGACCAGTTCCTGCGTTAGATCGCTGTCCTCATTATCGCCGGTATTGGTCACGCCTGACTTCTCGAACAGCATGATGTGGACCGGCTCCTCAACGCACACGGGATGGTGTCGAACGCCCTTCGGTATGACGCATAGCTCACCCGGTTCGAGTACGACATCGTCCTGGCCTTCGATTTCGATCCGGAGCACGCCCTGGGTAACGAGAAACATCTCGTCTTCCTCATCATGCTTGTGCCAGTCAAAAGCGCCCTCGCCCTTGGCCAGCTTGATCTCGTAATTGTCGACTTTCGCAATGCGTTTGGGTGACCAAGGTGCGTCAAACTGGGCGTGTTTTGCCGCTATGTTGATTTTACCAATCATCACATCAGCATCGTCATCGGGTCTTCGATGAAGCCCTTGAATGCCGCAATCCACTTGGCACCGGTGGCGCCGTCAACTACGCGGTGATCGCAGGTCAGCGTGACGGTCATCACGGTGGCCTTGGCCAGCGCGCCGTCCTTCACAACCGGGCGTTCCTCGCCGGCACCCACCGACAGGATCATGCCCTGCGGCGGGTTGATGATCGAGGCAAACGACTTGATACCGAACATGCCGAGATTGGACAGGCTGAATGTACCGCCCTGGAATTCCTCCGGCTTCAGCTTGCGGTCGCGAGCCCGGGTCGCCAAATCCTTCATCTCGGCCGATATCTGGGCGAGGCCCTTGGTATCGGCATCCTTGATAATCGGTGTGATCAATCCGCCCTCGATCGCAACAGCGACGGAAACGTCGGCATGTTTATGGCGGGCAATACGTCCATCCTCGATCCAGGAGGAATTGGCTTCCGGCACGCGCTTGAGGGCAAGGCCCGACGCCTTGATGAGAATGTCGTTGACCGACACCTTCACACCCTCCGGCGCACGCTCGTTGAGCTGCTTTCGAAAGGCCAGCAGCTGGTCGAGCTCGCAATCCACGTTGAGCGGGAAGTGTGGAATGTCGCGGAAACTTTCCGACAGACGCTTGGCGGAAATTTTCGTGATGTTGTCGGCTTTTTCGATCTCGTAGCGATCGGCGGAAATGCCATAGGCAGCCAGCGGGTCGTCCTGGCTGATGTCCTTCGGGGTTTCAGCAGATGCAGCCTTCGGCGCCGTTGCGGCGGCCGGTGCAGCTTTGCCGTCAAAGCCTTCAATGTCGCGCTTGACGATGCGGCCATTGGGGCCGGAACCATTGACGTCTTTCAGATCAATGCCGGCTTGCTCGGCCATGCGACGCGCCAACGGCGAAGCCTTGATACGGTCGCCATCATCGGATCTCACGGGGGCCGTCGCTCCTGATGATTTTTGCGTGTTTTTATCGTCGGACTTCGCCGCGGTGTCTTTGACCGGTTTGTCTTCCTTCGAAGGTGATGCGTTTGCATCTCCGCCGGGCGTATAACCGTCGAGCGCGCTGTCTTCCTCGCCTTCTTCGAGCATGAGCGCGATGACGGCGTTGACCTTCACGCCTTCCGTGCCTTCCTCGACGAGGATTTTGCCGATCCGGCCCTCGTCTATGGCCTCGACTTCCATCGTTGCCTTGTCGGTCTCGATCTCGGCAATCAGGTCACCCGAGCCGACAGTATCGCCTTCCTTGACCAGCCATTTGGCCAGATTGCCCTCTTCCATGGTGGGCGACAGGGCAGGCATGAGGACTTCAATTGGCATGAGAGAACCTCTTTGAAGAAACCGGGCGCATCGCGTCAACCGGTGTCAGATTAATCGTTTTCATGGCTTGCTTCACCGGATTTTCCTCGATCGCGCGTCGGCGGCGGACTCTCCCATCAGGAATTTCCAGTCGTGGAGGAAGGTCAGGAAGAACAGTGCGACATAGGTTGCGGCAGACCCGACCCACATGACGGTGCGGACTTTCTGGTTCAATCCCGAGCGCGCGGAGTCCAGTGCGGTCTGGCCGGCATGCGACAGTTCCACACCCGATTGCTGCAATTCCGCCAGCGTTTCGACGAGCCCACGCTGGAACACACCGGCACCGTAATTGAACTGCATCAGGAAAAAGAAAATCAGCGAGAAGAACAGGAAGGCGACCAGCTTCAGGACGAAATGGGCGCGCGCCAGAAACACGTAGAGTCCGGCGATATAGGCCGACACGATCGAGAAATAGATGGTGATGCCCGCCAGAAGGACGTGCATGAACTCCACAAGGAGCGGAAGGACATCCGCTTCCGTCATTCGCCCAGCTCCGGATTGATCTGCTCGACATTCTTCTCCCAGTTGGCCCCGTCGAAATCGACGATGCGGCCGGAAAGGTTCTGGTCACTGTCGAAACAGCGCAAATTGATCGAAACCTTTCCCGGGTGCGACCGCGGATGATACCAGCTCTTCACGCCGCAAACCGGACAGAAGAGATGTTTCGCTGTGCGCGTGTTGAACGTGTACTCGGTCTGGGTGCCGTCACCCTTTTCCAGGTGAAACTGATCTGGCTCGACAATGATATGGATGAAGCCGGTCATCGCGCAGATCGAGCAATTGCAGGACAAGCCGACAATCTGGTCGGGCAAATCAGCCGTGAAGCGCACCGCGCCACAATGGCAGCCGCCGCTGCGGGGTTTGATCGCGTCCGTCATCAATCCGCGTAACACACTTGTTTCGCCGCGGCGATGATGTCCTCGGGGCCCGGCAGGGACAGTTTCTCGAGATTGTCAGCATAGGGCAGCGGCACATCCTTCTGATGCACGCGCAATGGCGGGGCGTCCAGATAATCGAAGGCCTCGGCGGTGACCGCCGCCGCGATCTCGGCGCCGACACCATGCTGGCCCCAGCCTTCCTCGGCGCAGACGATGCGATTGGTCTTCTTAACGCTCTCGATCACGGTCGCGGTATCGAGCGGGCGCAGCGTGCGCAGATCGATGACTTCTGCCTCGATCCCCTCGCCAGCGAGTTTCTCGGCGGCTTCCAGCGCGAAGCCGACCATGCGCGAATGCGCTACAATGGTCACGTCCGAGCCTTCGCGGCGGATTTTCGCCTTGCCGATGGGCAACACGAAATCTTCGAGGTCGGGCACGTCGAACGTCTCGCCATACATCAGCTCGTGCTCGAGGAAGACCACCGGGTTCGGGTCGCGGATGGCGGCCTTGAGGAGGCCCTTGGCGTCCGCGGCGTCATAAGGCGCGATCACCTTCAGGCCGGGCGCATGCGCATACCAGGAGGAATAGTCCTGGCTGTGCTGGGCCCCGACACGGCTGGCCGCGCCATTCGGGCCACGGAAGACAATCGGACAGCCCATCTGGCCACCGGACATGTAGAGCGTCTTGGCCGCAGAGTTGATGATGTGATCGATCGCCTGCATGGCGAAATTGAAGGTCATGAATTCGACGATCGGCTTGAGCCCGCCGAATGCCGCACCGACGCCCAGCCCGGCAAAGCCGTGCTCGGTGATCGGTGTGTCGACAACGCGCTTGGACCCGAATTCCTGCAGGAGATTGCGCGTGACCTTGTAGGCGCCCTGGTATTCGGCAACCTCCTCACCGATCACGAAAACGGTCTCGTCATCGCGCATTTCTTCGGCCATGGCATCGCGTAGCGCATCGCGGACCGTGGTCGGGATCATGTCGGTGCCCTCGGGGATCTCGGGATCGCTGTCGGCCGTGAATTCCTGCATCATTGCCGGACGCTCGTCGATTGCTGGCGTCGCCGAGACCTTCTCGTCGGACGCGCTCTGCGCCTGGGTATCGGCGCCTCCTTCGTCAATAGCCGCGCCGCTGCCGGGTGTGTAGCCATCCACAGCGCTGTCATCCTCGTCATCGTCGAGCAGGACCGCGATCGGCTGGTTCACCTTGACCCCCTCCGTGCCTTCGGCGACGAGCAGCTTGCCGACCTTGCCTTCCTCGACGGCCTCGACCTCCATGGTCGCCTTGTCGGTTTCGATTTCGGCAATGACGTCGCCAGAGGAGACCGTATCGCCTTCCTTGACCAACCATTTGGCCAGATTGCCCTCTTCCATGGTGGGCGAGAGCGCCGGCATCAGGACTTCAATCGGCATCAGTTAGCTCCGGTAAAGGGCAGGATTTGGAACGCCACCATGGCAGTGCCGACAAGTCCGGCGAACCAGACAAGGGTCCGCAGCCAGGGAATGCCGAACCAGTAGAGCGGCGCGTAGATAATGCGGGCGGCGAGAAACAGGCCGCAGCCGAGCTGGGTCATGTCGTTCAGATTATCGGTGAGATAAGCGACAAGGACGAGCGGCACGAACATTGTCATGGCTTCGACCATGTTCGCGTTCGCGCGACGGGCCCGGCAAAGCATGACGCCCTTGTCGGTGATCCCGTCGCGGGCACCCGCCAATTTTGCCGGATTGTTCTCGAGATTGGCGAGAGTCGCCTGCACGATGATCATCCCGAAATAGAGAAAGACGGCGGCAACGAGGTAAGAAAGTTCAAGCGGCATCACGCGGTTTCCTTCACGGAATTGAATGTCGCGACGTGGTCGCGCATGCGCTGGGCGAATTCGAGATAGGTGTTCATCGGGCGGATCAACACTTCGAGGCGAGCCATGCGGCCGTCTTCGCCGAGCGTGATCTTGTCGATACCAACGAGACTCTTGCCGGCCACCGTTCCGGTGAATTCCAGAATGATCCCGCCTTCCTTCACCCATTCCTCGCGATATGCGAAGCCGTCAATCGTATTGATGACGCCTTGCAGGATGTGAATGAGATAGGCCTTGTCGGCGGTCGGTTTCCAGACCACGGGCGAGTGCAGCTCACAGCCCTCCGCAATGATCTGGTCCATCAGGGCCGCATCGCGATTGACAACGGCATGGTGCCATTTGGTGAGAAAGTCGGTCGGGGTCATGGCAGTAATCCTTTTCTGAATTCTCGAATGCCCAACCACCAGAACGGCGCGGAAACCAGACCGACGACGATGGCGAATACTATTCCGAATTCGCTGACCATCGTGACCTCGCCCTCGCCGCGCATGGTCATCGGATCGAGAACACGCTGGATAAAGACGTTGTGCGCCGCATGAAATGTGGCCGCGGTCCAGAGCGAGCCGGATTTCAAACGAAGCCAAGCCATCGGGCCCGAGAGGGCGATGACCATCACGAGGAATGACATCATTTCAACCAGCGGATTGCCACCGGCATTGTAGTCGCTGAACAAAAGCCCCGGGAAATGCCAGATGCCCCAGATGAACCCGGTGACCAGCGTTGCCAGTGCGAACCCCCATGCCTGCGTCAATCGCGGCGTCAGGAAACCGCGCCAGCCAATCTCCTCGCCCAACGCCCGCGCATAGGCGTTGACCACGCCGGCCGCAAACACGAACAGGATTGTCGGCAGCAGCGCGAAGGCCGTGTCCCATCGGGCGAGCGGTCCATCGGCTCGAAAAGCCAACTGCAAATCCGGTGTCGCAAACGTCGTCCAACCCAGCGTGCCGGACAGGCCATAAGCAACGGTCCCGTAAACGATTGGCAGGCCAAGTGCCATCCAGTGATAGCGCGCCGGGCCCCAATGCCAGCCGAGTTCGGTAAGCGGCCGGCCTTCCCACTTCAGCGTAAGGATCGCAGCCAGCCCGACCGAACACATGATGAAGGTCACCGATTCGAGTGAGAATCCGGACCAGATCACAAAGGCTTCGGTGACCAGGCTAAGGGCGATGAAAATCGCGAAGAAGCGGAGGACAGTCGACACGCGCTAGCTCTCCACCAGCACGTCGGTCCAGAGTTCTTTCGGATCGGGCTCCGGGCTTTCCTTGGCGAAATCGGCCGATGCGCTGACGATGGCCTTCACTTCCTTGTCGATCTTCTTGAGATCGTCCTCGGTGGCGTATTTGGCCTTGAGGATCTTTTCCTTGGCCCCTTCGATCGGATCATGGTGCGAGCGGATGTCATCGACTTCCTCGCGCGTGCGGTATTTGGCCGGATCCGACATCGAGTGGCCGCGGTAGCGGTAGGTTTTCATCTCGAGGATGAAAGGCCCCTTCCCCTCGGCGCAATGCTTGCGTGCCTTGGCAGCGGCCTCGCGCACCGAAATGACGTCCATGCCGTCGACTTCCTCGCCTGGAATGCCGAAAGACGCACCGCGCTTGTAGAGATGGGTTTCAGACGAGGCGCGCTTCACCGACGTGCCCATGGCGTACTGGTTGTTTTCGATGATGTAGATCACAGGAAGATTCCAGAGCTTGGCCATGTTGAAGCTCTCGTAAACCTGGCCCTGGTTGGCCGCGCCGTCGCCGAAATAGGTGGCACAAACCTTCTTGTTGTCCTTGTAGAGGTCGGCGAAAGCGAGCCCGGTGCCGATAGACACCTGCGCGCCGACAATGCCGTGGCCGCCAAAGAATTGCTTCTCGCGACTGAACATGTGCATGGATCCGCCCTTGCCGCGCGAGTATCCGCCCTCGCGGCCGGTCAGCTCCGCCATGACGCCGTTCGGATCCATACCGGTCGCCAGCATATGGCCGTGATCACGATAACCGGTGATCACCTGATCGCCCTCTTCGAGCGCCGCCTGGACGCCAACGACGACGGCTTCCTGACCGATGTAGAGATGGCAAAAACCCGCAATCAATCCCATGCCGTAGAGCTGGCCGGCCTTTTCCTCGAAGCGCCGTATCAACAGCATATCGCGGTAATAGGTCATCAAGTCGGCCTTGGTGACCTTGGCGTCCGGACCCTTCTTGCGCTTGGATGCGGTGTCGACGGTGCGGTTGGACGGTTGTTTTGCGGCCATATTTCACATGCGAATAAAATTCGCACTCCCTGATGTCTGGCCCGGCCATAACAGGAAGTTGCCGCTTACGGCAAGCTGAAAACTGTGGTCAAAAGTCGTGGATCAGCGCTCTTCGGGCGCGGCAATATCGACGATGAAATCGCGGGGATGCGCAATATTCAGCAAAGCGGTCGCGCGCTCCTCGACATAGTCGAGGTCCAGGCTGTCCGAGCGCAGACGCGCCGCACGAACTTCCAGCGCCTCGCGTTCCGCGCGGGTAGTGGCAAGTTCAATCTCGGCTTCGTTGATCTGGTTCTGGACGACCAGCCAGTTGAGTACGCCCTGCTCGCCATTGAGCGCGTGATAGCCGAAATAGGCGATCATCGCGGCGAAGAGGAAAGATGGAAAAAGTCGTTTCACGGATCGCATACTGCGCCCCACTTGTTCACCCTGACAGCACGGTTTTTCCCGCGTCTTGATAGCGGGCATTGAACCGCAACAGGGTGAATCAAGGGTTACGCGAATCGGTTTCGCGGGGCCCGCAACGCAAAACCCGCTGCCCGCCTGCCCCGCCGATCAGGATCAACAGGATGATCATCCATCCATGACTGACGAGGAAGCGGATGATTTCAGCCATGGCATGTCGGCTAGCGCAAGCCGTGCGTTGCGCCTAGCGGGATACGCGCCGCAGCGGTCTCCCCAAGCTCACATCGCGATCGGATCTTCACCGGCATAGAGCGCCTGCGCGCCGAGTTGCGCTTCTATCCGCAGAAGCTGGTTGTATTTGGCGGTGCGGTCCGAACGCGCCAGTGACCCGGTCTTGATCTGGCCACAGCCGGTTGCCACGGCGAGATCAGCGATGGTCGCATCTTCGGTTTCGCCGGAACGATGGCTCATCACGGCGCCATAGCCAGAGCGGAGCGCCATTTCCACGGTTTCCAGTGTCTCGGTGAGCGTGCCGATCTGGTTGACCTTGACCAGCACGGCGGATGCGGCGCCCATCTCGATTCCCTTTGCGAGCCGAAGTGGATTGGTCACGAAAAGATCGTCGCCGACGAGCTGGCACTTGCCGGAAAGCGCCTCGGTCAGCGCGACCCAGCCGTCCCAGTCATCTTCAGCCATGCCGTCTTCGATGGACACGATCGGATAATTATCGACCAGCTTTGCCATGTAATCGGCGAAAGCTTCGGCGTCGTGTGTTTCACCGGCACCCTCGAGGACATATTTCCCGTCCTTGTGGAATTCGGTCGAGGCGACATCAAGCGCGAGGGCGATTTCATCGCCCGGCTTGAAGCCGGCCGACTCAATCGCGGCCATCACGAAATCGAGCGCGGCCTCGGCGCTTTTCAGATTAGGAGCGAAACCCCCTTCATCGCCGACATTGGTGTTGTGCCCGTCGGATTTGAGCTTTGATTTCAGCGCGTGAAAAACTTCGACGCCCTGGCGCAGCGCTTCGGAGAAGCTCGGCGCGCCGACCGGCATGATCATGAATTCCTGGAAATCGATAGGATTGTCCGCATGCGCGCCGCCATTGACGATATTCATCATCGGCGTGGGCAGGACGCGGGCATTGATCCCGCCGATATAGCGATAGAGCGGCAGACCCTGCGAATCCGCCGCGGCCTTCGCCACAGCCATGGAAACGCCAAGCAGTGAATTGGCGCCCAGCCGACCCTTGTTTTCGGTACCGTCGAGCGCGATCAGGGCATCATCGATGTCGCGTTGTTGCTCCGCATCCATCCCGCCGATCGCGTCGAAGATCTCTGTCTCCACGGCCTCGACGGCCTTGCGCACGCCCTTGCCATTGTAGCGGTCGCCGCCATCGCGCATCTCGACGGCTTCATGGGCGCCAGTCGAGGCTCCGGAGGGTACGGCCGCGCGACCCAGGCTGCCATCCTCCAGCACGACATCGACCTCGACGGTGGGATTGCCCCGGCTGTCGAGGATTTCACGGCCAATGATGTCGACGATGGCGGTCATGGAAGCGCTCCTTCAAGCGGTGTTTCGGCTTGGAGGGCTTCTTAAAAGCAAAACGCGCGGGTGCAAGCCCCGCGCGTTCACTAAATCTGATCTGCGAAAGAGACCTAGTCTTCCTTCGGCTCCAGAACCTGCTTGCCGCGATACATACCGGTCTTCAGATCGATATGGTGCGGACGGCGCAGCTCGCCGGAATCCTTGTCTTCTACATAAGACGGGTTGGCCAGCTTGTGGTGGCTACGACGCATCCCACGCTTGGACGGGGTAGTTTTTCTCTTGGGGACCGCCATTGGTCTCTCCGGATCTTGAAATGAACACGTGACACAGGCCCTCGCCTGCGAAGACCGGCGCGTATACCTGCACTTCGCCGATAAGGCAACCGCCGAGAATGCGTTCGCCTGCTAGCTGCGCGGACCGATGTGAACGTCACCGCCCGTGCTTGTGTTCATGCGCAGGTCGCGAGGGTTGGTCAGGGTCCTGACATCCGCTCCGGTCGAGACATTCGCGACCAGGGAATCGCGCGCATTGACGATGGCATCGGACCCCGTGGACGCGTTTACACGCAGGCTGGCGCAATCAAAGTTGCGTCCATCGAGATCGGCGCCGGTCGAGACGTTAACGGTTGCATGGCCACAGCTGCCGGCAAAGGTTGCGGCCGCCCCGGTAGAAACATTGATCGACAGCTCGCTGCTGTCTATGCCGGTCATCTCGGCATCGACGCCGCGCGACAGATCGAACGCGGTGACGTCTGGTGCAGTAAGATAGACCGTGACATCGAGCGACCTGTAACCGCCAAAGAATCGGCGAAATCCCCGATGCTGGCGTATGATCAGCTCGCCGTCGCGCATGTCGATCTCGATGTCGTCGATATCATCAGCGTCGCCTTCAAGTCGGAGCAACGGCTCGGCGTTGGGTTCAAAGACAACATTGAAATTGCCGCCCGCTTCGAGGCGCTGATAATCCCGGATCCGGACTTCACGATTGTCTGACTGGGCAATGGCAAGGCTGGCCCCGACGATGGCGGCCAGACTGCCTGCTAGAGGAGTTTTCATGCCTGTCTCCCGTCACTGCGCACAAATGCATACTAGCATGATGCACTCGCGTGGTTGAACGGATGCAGAAAACTAGACCAGGCGGCTCTGTTCGACGGCGGCGCGGATGAAGCTGGCAAAAAGCGGATGCGGCTCGAATGGACGCGACTTGTATTCCGGATGGAACTGGACGCCGATGAACCAGGGATGGTCCTCGAGTTCGACGATTTCCGGCAAGACGCCATCGGGTGACAGGCCGGAAAACTTCAGCCCGGCCGATTCCAGCCTGTCACGGTAGCCGATATTGACTTCGAACCGGTGACGGTGACGTTCCTCGATATCAGACTTTCCGTAGATTTCGCGGACGCGAGAACCCTCCTTCAGCACGGCCTGGTAGGCGCCCAAACGCATGGTTCCGCCTAGATCGTCATCGGCGGCCCGGCGTTCGACTTCATTGCCGCGCGTCCATTCCGTCAGCAACCCGATGACCGGCTCCGCAGCGGGACCGAATTCGCTGGAGTTGGCGCTCGCCAGGCCGGCGAGATTGCGGGCCGCCTCGATGACCGCCATCTGCATGCCGAAGCAGATGCCGAAATACGGAATCTTGCGTTCCCGCGCGAAACGGACGGCTGCGATCTTGCCTTCGGCACCGCGTTCGCCGAATCCGCCCGGCACAAGAATGCCGTGCACGTTTTCCAAGGGAGCGAACGTATCGGGGCTCTCGAATTGTGAGGATTCCAGCCATTTCAGGCGAACCTTAACATTGTTCGCGATGCCACCATGTGCGAGCGCTTCGTTGAGCGACTTATAAGCATCGAGCAATCCGGTGTACTTGCCGACAACGCCGATCGTGACCTCGCCATCGGGCTCGTGGATGGTGCGGGAAATGTCTTCCCAGCGATCCAGTTCAGGATCCGGCGCATCGTCGATACCAAATCGCTTGAGCACCTCGGTATCGAGACCCTTGGCGTGATAATCGAGCGGTACGTCATAGAGCGAGGCCGCATCCAGCCCCTCGATGACCGCACTCTCCGGCACATTGCAGAACAATGCGATCTTGCGACGTTCGCCAGGATCGATGGGCTGTTCGCAGCGGCACAGGAGAATGTCCGGCTGGATGCCGATGGACCGCAACTCCTTGACCGAGTGCTGGGTCGGTTTGGTCTTCATCTCGCCGGCGACCTTGATGTAGGGCAGAAGCGTGACATGAAGGAAGATGGCCTGGTCGCGGCCGAGCTCCTGGCCGAGCTGGCGCAGCGATTCGAAAAACGGCAGCCCCTCGATATCGCCGACCGTGCCACCGACTTCGCACAACACGAAGTCGACATCACCGGCATCGGACAAAACGAATTCCTTGATCGCGTCAGTCACGTGCGGGATCACCTGCACGGTCGCGCCAAGATAATCACCGCGCCGTTCCCGCTCGATGATGGTGGAGTAGATCCGGCCGGTGGTGATGTTGTCGCTCTGCGCCGCGGCAACGCCTGTGAAGCGCTCGTAATGACCGAGGTCGAGGTCGGTCTCCGCCCCGTCGTCGGTGACATAGACCTCGCCATGCTGGTAAGGCGACATCGTTCCGGGATCGACATTCAGATAGGGGTCAAGCTTGCGCAGACGGACCTTGTATCCGCGCGCCTGAAGGAGCGCACCCAGTGCAGCGGAAGCGAGGCCCTTGCCAAGTGAGGAGACCACGCCGCCAGTGATAAAAATATAACGCGGCATGGGAATTCTGAATAACCCAGATTCGCGGCCGGCGAAAGCGGGATCGCCGTCCAATGTCATCAATTGCTGCTGAAACTATTCGTCGTCGGGCAAGGACGGCGTCTCGTCATCATCGATCGTCAGTTCGAGCACCGGCGCTTCTTCTTCGACATTGTCAAACACGCTTTGCCCTTGCGCGTCCACTCCGGCGACGATGGCCAGCAGAATCGAATTGGCGAAAAAAGCAGCGCCGAGGAAGGTCGTCGTGCGTGTCAGCACACTCGCCGCGCCACGGCTCGACATCATGCCGCCGCCAGCGCCGCCGCCGCCTATGCCAAGCGCACCGCCGTCGGAACGCTGCATCAGGACAACGCCCACAAGCCCTGCGGACACCAATAGGTGAATGATCAAAAGCACTGTCATCATGGCAGATCGCCGCCTTTGCCGGTTGGTACCGCTCTACATGGAGGCGGCTTTTAACGTAGGCAAGTCGTCAACGCTACTCCTGGGCGCTTCAGATGACAGGCGTTTGCGCAGTGCCTTCACTGTCTTGGCGATCTCGTCTTCTGCCTTTTCGATCGATTCACCGTCGGCGAAGGCTGCGTAGACACCAATGGCGAGGTCCTTGGCGATGCGGAAATTCTTGACGGTCCGCTCGTCGGGATTGCGGAAATTGCGTGCGTGATCGAGGAGTGCTTCGGCGATCTGTACCGCCTCCATCCTGCCTGCCTGCTCCAGCTGATCGCGCAGTTCGCGCGCCGATTTCATGAGATCGGCAGGATCTAAATCCTGGGGCGGGCCTGCCTTGGCGTCGAATTGCAATTCGGCAGAGATCACGACACGCATGGCGAGACGCCGAATACGCTCGGCCTCGATCGTCTTCTTTGCTTCGCGAATGGACTGGTAGGCTTCGCGCAAGGCTTCTTCGTCGCCGTCCACCTTGGCCTGCAAGGTATTCGGCACGTCAACACGCGGGTCGTCGCTGGTCTGCCGATCGCCAGAGCGGCGGTCGGGGCCGACATAGTCGCTGGTGACCACGAAGCACTTGCGGTCGCGAACCATGGTCTTGATCCGGTCTTCCGCGAATTGTGTCGAAAACGGCCTCACAATGACATCGTCGGCACCGCTTTCGATGGCCTTGCGAACATGCCCCCCGTCGCGAGTCCAGGACGTCAGCGCAATAACGGCATAGGGGTTGGGGGTGGCTTCGCCACGCCGGATCATGCGGACAAGCATGAAGATGTCGGCCTTGGTCGGCGAGCATTCCGCGACAATCAGATCCCAGCTGTTCTCACGCAGATGACGCTGGAAATCCTCGATCGTGCTGCACGCTTCTATCGACTTGAAACCGATCTCATTCAGCGCGTAACGCGTCGTGCGGATGTTTACGTGCACGGGATCGAACAGCAGCACAGATGCTCGCTGGAAATCCAACTCGGCCATGAAGTGCACCCTACCCGCAAGTGAAACCGGCCATGACCCTCGCAGAAAATGATTGATGGCCGCTTACCCGGCGTGGTTAACGACTCATCCCGCTGCAGAAATGATTTGCGAGAAATCGGCGGCTTTCAGACTTGCACCGCCGACGAGCGCGCCATCGACATCGCCGAGCGCCAGGATGGACGCCGCATTGCACGGCTTCACCGACCCACCATACAGGATTCGCCTGGCCGCGCCGTCCGCGATCCGGCCCCGGATAAAGACATGCATGCTGGCGATATCCGTCTCGGAGGCGGTCAATCCGGTCCCAATCGCCCAAACCGGCTCGTAGGCAATTACGAACTCCCCTCCGTCCGGCAATGAGTGATCGAGTTGATCACCGACAATTTCCTGTTCGCGGCCGGCGCGTCGATCCGCTTCCTGCTCACCGACGCAGATGATCGGGACAAGTCCGGCCGTCAGCGCCGCATCGGCCTTGGCTCGAACGGTTTCGCTGGATTCGCCATGATCTGTCCGGCGCTCGGAATGGCCGAGGATGACATGAGACGCCCCGGCATCTCTGATCATTTCCGCCGAAAGGTCGCCAGTATGCGCGCCGGAGGCCGCTGCATGGCAGTCCTGACCGGCGAGCAAAACACGTCCGGCACGGCTGGCAGCCCGATGCAACAGCGTCGCGGGCGGCGCTATCAGGACGTCTACATCCGGCCGTGACACGACGGCTTGCTGAATTTGCTCAAAGAATTCAAGTGACTGCCCGAGCCCATTCATCTTCCAGTTTCCGGCAATCAGATTTCGGCGCTGCATTGTGGTCTCCCCGCCCCTTCACGTTGCTGGCACCGAGATGACGGCGCGCTTGCGGCAGGAGAATCCCGCCGTTAGTTTCCGGCACTCACGCTGATTTACCGGGCCCAAGTCAATGCTTTCTGCCGTTCGCAATGCTGTCAAATCACCCTTCGCACTGGTGATCGTCGTCCTGCTCGTCGCGAGCTTCGCACTGTGGGGCGTAAATGACGTCTTCCGGGCACCGGGAGATGCCATAACCACTGTCGGTGGCGAACGGGTCACGGTCTCGGAGCTCCGGATCAATTTCGAAAGGCGGCTGCAGACCGAGCGTCAGGAAAACCCGACGCTGACCAACGCACAAGCGCGCGAACAGGGCATTGGCGATGATGTTCTCGGACAGCTGGTTCTGAATGCCATGCTGCGATCGCAAGCACGGTCACTCGGTATCGCGGCATCGGATGACGCCATCCGCGAGGAGATCCGCGGTTTCGGCGCCTTTACCGATCCGTTGACCGGCGGTTTCGACCGCCTGGCCTACCAGAATTTCCTGCGGCAATCGGGGCAGCGCGAACGGCAGTTCGAGAACGAGATCCGCAATGACCTGGTTCTGCGCCAGATGACCGGCAGCCTGTTCGAGGGCATTGATCACCCGGACGTCTATCGCAGCATCCTGACCCGCTATCTGTCAGAGATTCGTGATATCGAAGCGATCGTGATTTCGCCGGCTGCAGCCGGCGAAATCGGCGATCCGACCGACGAGGATCTTCAAGCGACGATCGAGAACAATCCGCAGTTCTTCACCGCTCCGGAGCGCCGCGCCTTCACGCTGGTCCGGCTGCGCCCCGAGGATTATCTGCAATCGGTTGAAGTCGCCGAGGATGAAATCGCTGCGCAATACGAGTACGAGCTGGAAACCGGCGCGATCGGTACCCCTGCCACGCGCACCTACACGCAGATCGCGTTCGATGATGCGGAATCAGCGCAGCAGGCGGCAGATCGCCTTGCCGAGAACATGTCGCCAGCCGAGGTGGCAGCCGATCTCGGTGGCAACGCGCCTTCGCGTCTCGAGGAACGCCAGGCCTTTCAGGTGCCCGACAACGCCGTACGTGATGCCTTGTTCGAAGCCGCTGCAGGCGATGCCTTCGCGGTCGAGACCCGGTTCGGCAACTGGTTTGCGATCGTCGTTGAAGACGCCCAGGAAGACGAAATTCCGACGCTGGAAGATCGCCGCGAGGACATCCGGAATACCCTGGCGCAAGCGGCCGCGGAGGACCTGCTTTATGGCGATCTCGGCGAGTATGAAGAAGCCCGCGGAAATGGGTTTTCGATCGAGGAATCGGCGATCGCCGCCGGCTTGCCGATTGAAATGTTCCAGGCCGTTGATGAGCAGGGCCGCGCCGAGGATGGAAGTTTTGCGCTCGGATTTTTCCAGGAACCGGAAATCCTGGCGGACGTTTTTGCGCGGCCACCGCTTATCGACAGCGAATTGCAGAGCTATGGCGATGGCAGCTTTTACGCAGTGCGCGTCGACGAAGTGATCGATTCGCGGCTCCGCACGCTCGATGAAGCCCGCGATGATGCGGAATCGGTTTGGCGCCTGCAGGAAGTCGATACCCGCCTGGAAGATGTTGCCGAAGACGTGTTGGCGCTCGTCGAGGAAGGTCAGACTTTTGATGCGATTGCCGATGCCAATCCGAATTTCCGGATCGAGCAGGCCAGCTTGCGCCGCAACGAAACATCGGACCTTTTCAACCGGCAGGTCGTCGGTCTCGCCTTCGCGCTGGATATTGGCGAAGCCGAAGCGACACGTTCGGGAACGGGCCGTGCCCATCTGATCATCCGCGTTGCCGATGCGCATGATGGCGAGGCGCCTTCAGCGGATGTGCTCGCACAGGTCGATGACTTTCTTAGCCAAGGCTATCGCGGTGATATCGACAGCAGCCTGGTATCTGCGCTCTATCGCGAATTCGACTTCAGTGCCGACCAGATCGAGACTGATCTGCGCGATCAGGCGCTGGGCGTCGTTGACCCGAACCAGCTGCAGTGAGCCGCGTCCGGTCCGGACACCAACCCAATTGCGGCCTGGTTTCTGTCACGCGAATTGACGATCTGACGACACCGGTCGCAGCCTATCTGACGCTCGCCGGTTCCGCGGAAAATGCCTGCCTGCTCGAATCCGTCGAAGGCGGCAGTTATCGTGGCCGCTATTCAGCCATCGGACTTGATCCCGATGTCAGCTGGGTCGTCGAAAACGGCACGGCCTATCTGGAAAATCCGGAAAGCGGTGAGCGCACGGCAGAAAACGCTGATCCCATTCTGTCGCTCAAGCGCCTGATCGCGGATTCTGCGATGGAGCTTGCCGAGGGGACCCCATCAATCGCTGCCGGACTGTTCGGCTATGTCGGCTATGATCTGATCCGTGCGATCGAACCTCTTCCGGACACGCAGGCGCCGGATCCGGCCTGCATTCCCGAAGCCCGGCTGATGCGGCCACGCACGATTATCGTCTTCGATGCGCTGAAACAGGAAATCACCGCTTATGGGCGGCTCTCAGATGGTGACGACACGGAAGCGGTCGAAGCGCGCCTGAAAACTCTGTTGCAGCGTCTAGATGAAGCGCCGCAACGTTCCGCGCCTCGCGCGCCCCACAATATCGTGCCGGTCTCGGCTTTCGACCCTGACGATTTCCGGTCGAGCGTCCGCCGTATCCAGGATCACATTCGGGCTGGCGACATTTTCCAGGGCGTGTTGAGTCAACGGTTTTCGACGGATTTCGAGCTTCCGCCCTTCGCCTTCTACCGCGCATTGAGGCGCCTCAACCCTTCGCCTTTCCTGTTTCATTTCCAATTCGCCGGTTACGCGGTGACAGGGTCCAGTCCTGAAATCCTGGTCCGGTTGCGCGAAGGCGTGGTGACGGTTAGGCCGATCGCCGGAACGCGGCCGCGCGGCGCCTCGCCCGCGGCAGATGCCGAACTGGAACGCGAACTCCTGGCAGACCCGAAGGAGCGCGCCGAGCACATGATGCTGCTCGATCTCGGACGCAATGATGTGGGACGGGTGGCGAAAGCCGGGACCATCCGCATCACCGAGCGCGAGATTGTCGAGCGCTACAGCCATGTCATGCACATTGTCTCGAACGTCGAAGGCGATATTGCACCCGGCGAAGATGCCGTGTCGGCACTGTTTGCGGGATTTCCTGCCGGCACCGTATCAGGTGCGCCGAAAGTCCGCGCCATGCAGATTCTCGACGAAATCGAACCCCACCGCCGCGGCCTGTATGCTGGCGCAGCCGGCTATTTCAGTGCCGACGGGAATATGGACATGGCGATTGCCTTGCGTACCGCCCTCATCAAGGACGGCCGGATGCACGTCCAGGCCGGCGCCGGCATCGTTCTCGATTCCGACCCGGATTCCGAATTGCAGGAATGCCACAACAAGGCGCGCGCGCTATTCCGGGCTGCCGAGCAGGCTCACCGCTTCGTTTGATACCATCGTCTGATCCAGGGGGCGCTCCGCGATATAGCTGCGGATCGTGACAAAGCGAACATCAGCATTCACCGGGTCGGCGAGCCAGGCCGAGAGGGCAGCGATGGTGCCCGGCCGCGGATGGGCGATGGCGATGACTTCCCCTTCGCGACGGGCCATGTCGGCCATCTCGTCGAGGGCCGCGATTTCGGTGCCCGGTTCGTGATCGATGAATATGTCGCGCTGCAGAGCCAAGAGGCCGGCTTCACGCGCGACGCGGGCCGCGCGGCTGCGTCCTGTCGTCAGCGAATCGAGAAAGACGAGGTCGCGATCCGAAAGCGCGTTGAAAACTGCTTGCAGGGCGGGCGTATCAGCCGTGAAGGCACTGCCCATGTGATTGTTGAGCCCGATTGCGCCGGGAACCTGCGCCAGGGCGCGTTCCACCCGGCTTGCAAGGACGTCCGGCGGGAGATGGCGCGTCAGGGCACCGGGTCCGGGATCCTCGAGGCCGACGGGCTCCATTGGCATGTGCAGGAAGACGTCATTGCCGCGTGCGGCGGCTTCTGCCGCGAGCTCCGGCGTGGCCGCTGCATAGGGTAGAAAGGAAAAGGTCAGCGCGACCGGCAGGTCCATCGCCGCCTGCGTAAGTTGCGGATCTATGCCGGCATCGTCGATCACCAACACGACAAGCGGCCGCGGGTCGCTGACCGGCTGTACCGGGCTCTCGGGCATGGCCGGCTGGACCGGGAGCGCTACGGGGAGCGGCAATCCGGCATCCTGCCCCGGCGCTTGGATTGCGGTTGCGGCGGTGCTGTTTCGTCCCACCTCATAGGCCCCTGCCCCGGCCACAAACATGGCGGCGGTTAGAAACCCCGCAACAAGCGGGCTGGCGGAATTGGCGGTACTTCGACCCATGGTGCCGAGGCCACACCGCTTCGGTTAACGTCTCGTTTACCAGCTGCCACCGCACAGCGGGATTGCACCTTGAAACCCGGCTTCTAGATTATCGCTCCGCCAGGGGATCGCCACATGCTGCTGATCATCGACAATTATGACAGCTTCACCTTCAACCTCGTGCATTATTTCGAGGAATTGGGGGCGGACACGCATGTCGTGCGCAATGATGCGCTGAGCGCCTCCGAGGCTTTGGCGCTTGAACCTGACGCCATCTGCCTTTCACCGGGTCCCGGCCGACCCGACAGCGCCGGCATCTGTCTCGACCTGATCCGCGATGCACCGGCCGACCTGGCGATTCTAGGCGTTTGCCTCGGTCATCAATGCATGGGCGAAGTATTTGGCGGGCGCACTGTTCAGGCCAAGTCGATCATGCACGGCAAGTCCAGTGAGATCACCCATGACGGGACCGGCGTTTTTCGTGATCTACCGAGCCCCTTCGCAGTGGCGCGCTATCATTCGCTGGCGGTCGGCGATCTGCCACAGGAGGGTCCGCTGAAAATCACGGCGCGCACCGCTGACGGCGAGATCATGGCGGTTGCGCATGCTGACCGCCCGCTGCACGGCGTGCAATTCCACCCTGAATCCATCGCTTCCCAGCACGGGCATGACGTGCTCGCAAACTTCCTGGCGCTCGCCGGTTACACGGTGAAGGAGACAGCTTGATGAGTGCCCTGCACAACTGCCTCCAAGCACTGTCCAAAGGCCAGCATCCAGGCGCTGATGACATTCGTGCGGCATTCGACCTCCTGATGGAAGGCGAAGCCGGTGAAGCGGAGATTGGCGGTTTCCTGATCGGCCTCGCCGCAGTCGGCGAAACGCCTGAAGATCTCGCCATCGGCGCGCAATCGCTACGCAAGCGGATGAAAGGGATTACGGCGCCCGAAGGTGCGATCGATACCTGCGGCACGGGTGGTGATGCCAAGGGCACTTACAATATCTCGACCGCTGCTGCGATCGTCGCTGCCGGCGCCGGTGCCAAAGTTGCCAAGCACGGCAACCGCGCCGCCTCGTCGAAATCAGGCTCGGCCGAAGTGCTCGCCGCTCTCGGAATGAGCCTCGAGGCCACGCCGGATCAGGTCACGCGCGCGGTCAACGAGGCCGGGGTCGGCTTCCTGTTTGCACCGGCACACCATTCCGCGGTGCGCCATGTCGGCGGCGCGCGCAAGGCGCTGCGTTCGCGTACGATTTTCAACCTGCTGGGACCTCTCGCCAATCCGGGCGGTGCCAAACGCCAGCTTCTGGGCGTGTTCGATGCGCGCTGGCAGGTGCCGGTTGCCGAGGCGCTGGATGCACTGGGTTGCGACTTTGCCTGGGTGGTGCACGGCTCTGACGGACTTGATGAAATCACCACGACCGGCGAGACCCGGATTGTCCAGCTGGATGGCGGTGACATCACCGAGTTCACGCTGTCGCCGGAAGCGGCGGGGATCGCGACCGCGTCGATCCACGATCTGGTTGGCGGCACGCCGGAAGAAAACGCGGAAGCCATGCGCGCGGTTCTCGACGGTGCGCCCGGCCCCTATCGCGATATCGTGCTCGTGAATGCCGGGGCAGCGCTGATCGTGGCCGGATTGGCCAGCGACATTGTCGACGGCGTCCGGCAGGCGGCCAGAGCGATCGACACTGGTGCAGCAAAGGCAGCACTGGACAGGATGGCAGCGATCTCGCGGGGCGAGACGTGAACGCGCTGCGAAAGATCGAAACCTACAAGCGCGAGGAAATCGTTCGGGACAAGGCGGCATTCGATAATGCGCGCCTCGCCGACATGATCGCGGCCGCCGGTCCGGCACGCGATTTTGCCGGCGCCCTTACCGCAAAAGCCGCACAGAACGGCGTCGCGCTGATCGCCGAGATCAAGAAGGCCAGCCCGTCCAAGGGGCTGATCCGCGCCGATTTCGACCCGCCGGCGCTGGCGAAAGCCTATTTCGAGGGCGGCGCGGCGTGTCTTTCCGTGCTCACGGACGGTCCCAGTTTCCAGGGCGATGCGGATTATCTGCGCCAGGCGCGTGACGCCGTGCCCCTGCCCGCCCTGCGCAAGGATTTCCTGCTCGACCCGTGGCAGGTGACCCAATCGCGCGCGCTCGGCGCGGATGCGATCCTGGTGATCATGGCGAGCGTCGACGATGCGCTGGCGCACGATCTCGTCGAGGCAGCCGATGCGCATGGCATGGCCGCGCTGATCGAGACCCATGACGAGGCCGAGCTGGAGCGGGCGCTGGCCCTGCCCTCGCCCTTGATCGGCGTCAATAATCGCGACCTGACGACTTTCGAAACATCGTTGGCGACATTCGAACGCCTGTCGCCGATGATTCCGGCGGACCGATTCGCCATTGCCGAGAGCGGTATCTTCACGCCGGTCGATGTTGCGAGCCTCAAGAAGGCCGGGGCGAAAGGCCTGCTCGTTGGCGAAAGCCTGATGCGACAAGGCGATGTCGCGGCGGCGACCAAAGCGCTCTTGAACTGATCGCGGCTTTACTTGACGTCCCTATTATCCCCTAGGGCCATGTAGTGCCGTTAGGAGCACAGGATGAGCGGAATATCGCCCGACAGCCTTCCGCTTGATGCGGGTGTTGCGCCCTATGTTGAGGTCCTTCGCGCTGGCGGAATCGACACCATAGAATCGTGTCAGGGCGGCGTGGGTCACTCTGCCCCGGAGCCGTTTGTTCGTTTTAACGGCGATGCGTTCGAGGGCTACCGCGCATTTGCCTTGGCCATGCAGCATGGCTTTCCCGTCGCCCAGTTGCGACGGGTCTATGACGTGAACGACGGGCAGCTAGACGGTCCCTACTGGGACATGACGTTTAGAGGCGCTTGCAGTGATCGCACTTAGGTAGTCCGCCGGTGCCAGAAACGCGGTTATGGCGCTCAATGTTGTTGCCTTCGGTGCACTGGTTGTTGTCGTGGTAAACGCGCGTGCCCGGCAGCTTTGAGCGAAACGGTGGGACCTTGGCCATTTTGGGCTCCTCCATATAGCGAGACGGGAATTGATATCACAATGCAATCATATGGCGAGTCGAAATTAAAACTACTGGCTGTTTTGCGTGTCGGTCTCAATAGTGTCGTAAATACACGCGACCAGACTCCACAACCGTCAGCAAATGCTTCACCATTGCTCCTCATTTCTATGAGCCGAGGAAAAAATGGCGAAAAACGAAGAGCCAAACTTTCACCTAGCGGTAACGCGAGAGGAGCTGCAGAAGGCTTTTTCTACCCCCGCTGTGTTTTCGAACAAAGTTTACGTTTCGCGCGTGGAGCTTGGTCTTCGACTGTCTTTTTGCGAGCTGCGCGAGAACGCAGACATTTTGGAAAGCCGCGCGTCTGTGTATCTGCCAATAACGGATGCGCTATCTCTTCGAGACTTACTCAACAAGCAGTTGGAGAACATAGAGGTCGCAGTCGAGGCCCCTGCAGAAACACCGGAGAACCAAGATCAGTCAGAAGGCTGAAGTCGCCGACGTTGCAACTGACGTCCCGCCAGCGGGCGATTCCGCTGCCGATGTCGATTCCAGCGGAGCCACCTTGGGCACACCTAGTGGCCAAGGTGCCAGAGACGGTGCGAGTAAAGCCGGCTACACCGTCACGGTCACCAAGCCTGACGAAATCAAACGCCACGAAATTTCCGACGAGGAGCTTACCGTGCTAATCAGTGACGGTCGCAGCTTTCGTCGCGACATTTTTTGGGCTGGCCTGGGGGCGTTTGTTGGCGCGCTAGCGCCAGCACTGGCCGCCTTGGGGGCCCTATCAAGTGCTGATCGCCCGTTCGGATGGTGGGAATTAGCTGAAGTCATGGTGTGTTTTGGCGGACTAGTCGTGATTGTGGTGCTTTCGGTTGTTGGCTGGCGAACGCCTAGTGCTGCGGAGAAATTGGCTGCGGAGATTCGCGAAAGGGCGGCAAGCAAAGTGGAGACAGTGTCCACATGAGCGCGGAAAAAAAATTCGACGCCCTTCTGGCCGCTATGACTGGCGCTTCACCGGATGCGGGAAAGCCAGCAGCAAAAGGTCGAACATCAGGGCGGGTTGATGCCGCAGATTCCAAACGAACTCGAACGCACCCAGATATGACGCAAGGTGCTTCGGAGACACCCAAACGTGGGTAGAGCGGATTGACCGCTTGATGATAGACCAGAAGCCCTCAAGTTCATTCGTGTGAACATCATCGCGGACGTATTCCTTGGCGCTATGGTTCACGCTCTCGTGCCGATAGCCTGAATTGGTGAGTGTCCGGTAGGTCGGCATGTCGTCTGTCATGACGCGCGTCCCTTCGGGGATCGCAGCGCGGATATGCGGCATCATTGTAGATCTGAAACGATTGGGAATGACGCGGGTGATAATCTCGCCACCGCGCTGCGCCATACCCATGACAATGGTCTTGTCCTCGTGACCGCGCTTGTCCTTGCCGCCCACGAAGGTTTCATCCATCTCGACTGGCGGACCATTGCGGTCCAGCGGGCCGTCGCCATCGACTTGGGCCATATACTCGCGGATCAGCTTGGCCATGCGCCATGCGGTCTTATACGTAACGCCAAGCTGGCGTTGCAGCTCTTTACCGCTGACACCGTGGCGAGACGAGCAAAACAGATACATCGCATAGAACCACTTCCGCAGGGACGTGGAGGACTTCTCGAAGGCCGTTCCGACTTTCGGATAAACCTGATAGCCGCAGTATTCGCATTCGTAACAGGGACGCGACTTCACCCTGTAGTAATGGGCTGACTTGCCGCATTTCTCACAGGTGTGGCGGTCGCCGTAGCGCACGCGCATCAGGTGTTCCAGACAAGCGTCATCCGTAGGGAAGCGCTCCATGAATTCGAGAACTGTGGGTTGCTTGCTCATGGCTATTGTATAGCAGAACAAGCTACATGGTTCAAGGGGATAATAGGGCTTGACGTTAACCCGGAACACTCATAGAACATTTTCAGAAGTTTCTGATTTGTTCCATCGGAGTGAACCATGCTGACGCGCAAACAACACCAGCTCCTGCTGTTCATACACAAGCGCTTGAGCGAGGACGGCGTGTCCCCCTCTTTCGAGGAGATGAAGGACGCGCTCAACCTGGCGTCGAAGTCCGGCGTGCACCGCCTGATCACGGCACTCGAGGAGCGCGGCTTCATCCGTCGCCTGGCGCATCGCGCACGGGCACTGGAAGTCCTGAAGATGCCCGATGCCGTCTCGCCGGCCGTCCCGAAGGACGCTGCCAATGTGGTGAAGGCCGATTTCACGCAGGGCGCCGCCAATGACACGATGGACGTGCCGCTGCTGGGCAAGATCGCCGCCGGTGTGCCGATCGAGGCCATCCAGCACGAGCGCGACCGTATTCTCCTTCCCCCCGATCTCGCGCATGGGCGCGGCGAGCATTATGCGCTCGAGGTGGAAGGGGATTCCATGGTCGACGCCGGTATTCTCGATGGCGATATCGTGATCATCGAGCGCACCGAAACCGCCATGAATGGCGAGATTGTGGTCGCGCTGGTCGATGAGGAAGAAGCGACGCTGAAACGGTTGCGCAAGAAGGGCGGCTCGGTAGCGCTGGAAGCCGCCAATCCGGCCTATGAGACGCGGATTTTTGGCCCGGACCGGGTGCGTGTACAGGGCCGATTGGTGGGCCTTATTCGCCGCTACCACTAGATATCCAGCTTTATCGCTCGCGCGAAGCCTGCGTCCAGATGCGCCGGCCGCGGCGGCCTTCCACATTGGCCGAACGCAGAATGTTCCCCGCATCCAGCCAGTAGACCTGTGCGCCGGTCGCCGCCAGTTCGGCCGTATCGATCAGACGCGCCCCGCAGCCTGCCCGCTGGACCGGCGACGCTCGCTCTTGCAGCACGACGAGAGCAGCGTGCGCGCAATCCTCGGCGAGGCTTTCGCCGCTCTGCGCGATTGCAATGCCCAGCCCCTTCGTCTCGGTTCGGCAACCCTGCGCGTCGCAGGCCCAGCCATTGTGCAACGGAAGGCTCGGCGAGCCCGCCTGTTCAAGAAAGACGCGGCTGGCAAAACGAGCGCGGCGCCGGTCGGAACTGGCCCAGTACGAGCCCTCGCGGGCGTCCACCTGCGCCAGCACGACACCGTCCTCGCTGATGAAAAGGTTGGGCGGCTCGTCGGCCCACCAGACGGAATAGGCTGCACCGATCAATATAAGGCCGATGCGGCGCATCAATCCGCTCGCCGCGACGAGCAGGACGAAGCCGAGCGCATAGACCGCGACCACACCGCCGGGAGCACTTTCAGCGGGGGCCAGCGCGCCGGGCCAGCCTGCGACCCAGTCGGCCACGCCGACTACCCAGATCAGCCCCCAGCTCATGACAGCCAGGACGGGCGCGTCGAGGCCGAACGGTGCGAGCGCCAGCGCCAGCGCTCCGGCCGGCATGACAATGAGCGAGAATACCGGCATGGCGGCGAGATTGGCGAGAAAGCCGTAGACCGCGATGCGGTTGAAATGAAAGGCGGCGAAAGCCGCCGTGGCACTGCCGGCCACAAGCGAGGACATGGAGAGGCTGCCCCAGAAGCGCACCACGCCGGAAATCCACCCTCTTGGGCGGCTATCCGATTGCCGGCTGCGCCAGATCTCGAAGGCCGCAACGAGTGCGGCCGCAGCTGAGAACGACATCTGGAAGCCGGGCGACAAGACGCTTTGCGGCTGCAGAACCAGAATTATGGTGGCAGCCAGGGCAATCGATTGCATCGAGATCGCCCGGCGCTGAAAGATCACGCCGGCCAGTATGACGGCCACCATCACAAAGGCGCGCTGTGTCGACACCGACAGGCCGGACAGGACCAGATAGAGCGTGGCGCCGGCCAATGCGACCAGCGCCGCCGGAATGCGCGGATCGTGACGTCGCGCGAATGCCGGGATGGCCGCAAGCCCTGCGCGGACCGCGAAGAACATGCCCCCGGCAAACAGGCTCATGTGCAAGCCGGAGATCGCCAGAATATGACCGAGTCCGGCAGCGCGCAGTGATTCTGCCTGGTCGGCGGCAATGCCCGAGCGGTCACCGGTCAGAAGCGCTGCCGCAATCCCGGCAGTTTCGGGGAGCGCCCGGTCGCGAATGTGTTCGGCCATCTGCCAGCGCCAGCGCGTCAGCTGCCGACGCCAGCCATCGCCAGAAACACGGGCCGCCTCGATGGGTGCAATAGCATATCCTGACCCGCCGAGGCCGGAGAACCAGGCCGCGAAACCCGGATCATATCCGCCGGGCGCAGCGGGACGTCGCGGCGGGGTCAATACGACCCGGGCGCTGATACCGTCGCCGGGCTCAAGGGCGCCGCGACGGCCATAGAAGCGCAGACGCCGGGGCGGATCAGTCGCGTCATCAAGTGAGACGATTCTGACGATCAGGCGTTCGCGGCCGCGGCTGGATTGCACGGCCTCGATCCAGCCGGTCACGGTCCTGGCACGCTCCGTCTCGGCGACCGTGCCCCCCGACTGGGCGTGTGTGTGCCATTGCGCGCGGGCAAACCCGAGCAAGACCATTGCGAGCAGCAATAGCGCGGACCAACACAGGGGCCGCGCGCGCAGACTGATCAGCGAATAGATCGAGATCATGGACGCCAGACCGGCCGCGATGATGCCTGCGGCCAGCGGCGGGTCTGCGTCGAGCGTGAAAAACGCAATAGCGCCAATGGCGAAAGCGACCGGTGCCCAGATTGCCAGGCGAACCGGACGACCGAGTTCCACCCGCCCCGACCAGGTCAACCATGACGGTCGGGCCGGGACCGAAAGCCATCTTTTTGAGCTTGGAGCTATCTGGCGCAATCGGCTATTTCATCCCCCTGTCGGCCATGCTATCCCGCGCACTCCTTTCGCAGCGCAACATGGTTTCGCGAGTGCAAAACACAAAACAACCCATAGTTACACGATTTGCGCCCTCACCGACAGGTTACCTTCATATTGGCGGGGCGCGGACGGCCCTGTTCAACTGGTTACTGGCGCGCGGCTCCGGCGGAAAATTCCTGCTCCGGATCGAGGATACCGATCGCGAGCGCTCCTCCGAGGATGCCACGCGCGCGATCATTGACGGACTGACATGGCTCGGCCTGGACTGGGATGGCGATCCGGTCTCGCAGTTTGCAAATGCCCGGCGCCATGCCGAAGTGGTCGAGAGCCTCCTGGAAAACGGCCGCGCCTTCCGCTGCTACATGACCGAGGCGGAGACCGCAGCAGAACGCCAGCTGGCGTTCTCCGAGGGGCGCGCCCTGCGCAGCCCGTGGCGCGACCGTGACGCGGCGGAAGCACCTCACGAACATCCCTTCACGGTCCGGTTCCGTGCCGGCGATGAAGACGTCGTCATCTCTGATGCAGTCCAGGGCGAGGTTCGCTGGAAGGGCAAGGAATTCGACGATCTGGTCCTGCTTCGCAGCGACGGGTCTCCGACCTACAACCTCGCGGTCGTGGCTGATGATCACGATATGGGCGTCACGCATATCGTGCGCGGCGACGACCATCTCGTGAACGCGGCGCGGCAGGCGCAAATCTATGACGCTCTCGGTTGGGACCGTCCGGTGTTTGCCCACATTCCGTTGATTCACGGTCCGGACGGCAAGAAGTTGTCCAAGCGCCACGGCGCACTTGGCGTCGAGGCCTATCGTGACATGGGCTATTTGCCGGAAGGCCTGCGTAACTATCTGCTTCGCCTTGGCTGGGCCAGCGGCGACACTGAATTCTTCACCGATGAAGAGGCAAAATCGGCCTTCAGCCTGGAAGGGTTGAACAAGGCACCGGGCCGCCTCGACTTCGACAAGATGGCGAGCGTCAACGCGCACCACATGAAATTGGCGGACGATCAAAGACTGGTTGAACTGGTCCTGCCCTGGTGCGCGAAACTGGTCGACGGGCTCGACACCGAGGACCCCGTTATCAGAGCCCGTCTCGCAGCCGCCATGCCGGTGCTGAAAACGCGGGCTTCAACACTGGAAGCTCTCGCCGCTCAGGCCTATTTCCTGATCCGGCCAACGCCAATAACGCTCGAAGGCAAGGCCGCCAAACCCATGAAGGGCGACGCACCCGCCATCCTGGAACGGTTCAAAACCGATCTGGATGCGCTCTCAGACTGGTCGGCGGACGCCATCCACGGCGCGCTGGAACTATTCGTCGAGCGCGAGGAGATCGGGTTCGGCAAAATCGGGGCGCCACTGAGAGCCGCACTGACAGGCGGCGCACCGGCACCGGACCTTTCCCTGGTGATCGAATGGCTGGGCCGCGAAGCAGTTTCGCGCCGTATTGAAGATCAGATCAAATCGGCCCTATAAGACGCACGAAACGAGAAGGATGACCATCATGGAAACCAAAGCAAAACCGAACGGTACGGCAACCCTCACGATCAATGGTCAGACCTATGAGTTGCCGATCCTGAAGGGCACGATCGGTCCGGACGTGATCGACATACGCGCGCTCTACAAGAAAGCCGGCGTCTTCACCTATGATCCGGGCTTCACTTCCACCGGCTCGTGCGAAAGTCACATCACCTATATCGATGGTGATGACGGCACCCTGCTCTATCGCGGCTATCCGATCGACCAGCTGGCGGAAAAATCGAGCTTCGTCGAGGTCTGCTATCTGTTGCTGCACGGCGAATTGCCGACGGCGAACGAGCTCAATGATTTCGACATGACGATCCGGCGGCACACCATGCTGCACGATCAGTTTGACCAGTTCTTCCGCGGCTTCCGGCGCGATGCCCACCCGATGGCAGTGATGGTCGGCACGGTCGGCGCGTTGTCGGCCTTCTACCATGACTCGACGGATATCAACGATCCCGAAGCGCGCGTGATCGCGAGCCATAGAATGATCGCCAAAATGCCGACGATCGCGGCACGGGCCTACAAGTATTCCATCGGACAGCCGTTTATCAGCCCGCGCAACGACCTCGATTTCGCTGCCAATTTCCTGCGCATGTGTTTTGCTGTTCCGGCCGAGGATTTCGAGCTCAACAAAACGCTCGCCAAGGCGATGGACAAGATTTTCATTCTTCACGCCGATCATGAGCAAAATGCCTCGACATCCACTGTACGCTTGGCCGGCTCTTCCGGCGCCAATCCGTTTGCCTGTATCGCGTCCGGTATTGCCAGCTTGTGGGGCCCCGCGCATGGCGGTGCCAATGAAGCCGCGCTCAACATGCTCGAAGAGATCGGCACGGTTGACCAGATTCCGGAATACATCGCCCGGGCCAAGGACAAGAACGATTCGTTCCGCCTGATGGGCTTCGGACACCGGGTCTACAAGAATTACGATCCGCGCGCGAAGGTGATGCGCGAGACCTGTCACGAAGTGCTTGATGTGCTCGGTGTCCGCGACGAGCCACTGCTCCAGGTAGCGATGGAGCTCGAGAAGATCGCGCTCGAAGACGAATACTTCATCGAGAAGAAACTCTATCCGAACATCGATTTCTATTCCGGCATCACGTTGCGTGCGATGGGCTTCCCGACTTCGATGTTCACGGTGCTGTTCGCGTTGGCCCGCACGGTCGGCTGGATCGCACAGTGGACAGAGATGCTGGAGGACCCGGTGCAGAAGATCGGCCGCCCGCGCCAATTGTTCGCCGGTGCCACCGAACGCGCCTACGTTCCGATCAACAAGCGCTAGGCGGGAGCCGTCCGGGTTGGCGTCAGGTCTAGAACGGCCTGCGCTGCCCGTGCGCTCGAGCGACCGTCACCTTTCAAGGCCTCGGCTGCCGCGCGGAGACGTGGGCCCCGTGACGTGCCACCGCTGATTTCGTCAAGCAATGCGGCGACCGAGCCGGCAAGAATGTCGCCACGGCATTCATGTTGCGCATACTCCAGGATCAGTTCTTCGCCAGCAGCAATATTCACAAGGCTGAAGTAATCGGCTTTGAACAATATCGTCCTGTATATCCAATAACTTAACCAGCCCAGCTTGTAGGTCGAGACGGTCGGCACGCCAGCGAGCGCCAATTCCGTCGTCGCCGTCCCGGACACCGCCAACGCCGCATCCATGGCTGAGGTGGCATCGCGTTTTTCGTCCTCATCAACCAGAATCAGATCGGTCATGCGCGGATCGGCCGCCAGGTCGGCCCTGACGTCGTCGGCGATTGCCGGCGCCAGCGGCGACACAATAACAGTGTTGTCTGGAAGATCGGCGCGCAGCGCGGCGATGGCATCCCGGAGGGCGGGACCAATGCGCCGCAATTCACTCGGCCGGCTACCAAAGAGGACACCTACGACAGTCGCCGCGAGAGGAATATGATGTCGTTCGCGGAAGGATACGCCATCGCCTGTGACCGGCCGTTCCAGCGCCGGATTACCGACAAACGTCGTGGCCAGGCCAGCGGCCTCGAACATAGGCGCATCGAAAGCGTGAATGGTCAGCAGATGGTCGACCGATTTCGCCAGCACCTGGGCCCGTTTCGGCCGTGCTGCCCAGATTTGCGGCCCGACATATTTGATCAGGAGTGGCGGATTTTCCCGCTTCTGCAGTCGCTGCGCGACGCGGATCATGAAGCCCCAGCTATCAATGAGCACCACGGAGCCGGCTCCAAAAGCCATCGCGGCCTCGACCGTTGCATTCACCTTGCGCAGGATGTCCGGATAGGTCTTCAACCCGTCGAGCAGCCCCATGATGGCGAGGCCGGAAATGTCGACGGCACTTTCCACACCGACCGAAGCCATGCGATGTCCGCCAACCCCGGCGATCTGGACCGACGGATCGGTCTCGCGAAGAGCGGAGATCAAATCGGCACCGAGCGCATCGCCTGACGGCTCGACGGCTACAAGGAATATTCGCCGCGGCTTACTCATCGTCTCCAGCTGCGTAGATGAACAATCCCGCCGCGTCCGCAGCCGCAATAGTCTCATCCATGCGCGGGATCAGGGCGCTGCCGGCCCGCACCGCAATTCCGGCCAAGCCGGCCCGCGCCGCGCCTTCGATCGTCTTGAGCCCAATCGTGGGCATATCGATGCGGCGTTCCTGTTGCGGCTTGGGCGTTTTTGCCAGAACACCCGCCCGCTTGGTGGTGTTGCCCCGGATCTCCGGCGGCAGGCCAACCACGCGCGCCAGCATTTCATCCGTGCCTTCCTGGGCCTCAACGGCCAGAACGAGACCGTTCGCGACAACTGCACCCTGCCCGATATCCTGTTCGCCGATGACCCGGGCAATCGAGAGCGCCTTGGTAATGTCGGCCCGTGCCGTTTCATCCGGCTGAACCTGTCCTAGAATGCCGACATCCGGGACCAGGCTCGACATCGCCTGGTGCGCGCCAATCGCGCGCAATCCCTTGCGTTCGAAAGAATCGATAATGACCCGCATCAGGGCATCATCGCCATAGCGTGCAGCCTGAGTAACGCGCGGCAACAAGGCCATGGCTGTCGCATCAAGCCCCATGAGCGCCCTGAAGTTGGGCCGCGTGATGCGGCCGATGAAACAGACCGCATCGCAACCCGCCTCGAGTATCGCTTTTTGCATACCGCCGACCTTGGCGATCGGAAATCTTGACGTCTTGAACGCGCTGAAATCCTGGTCTGCGAACCCCTCGACCTCAACGATGTAGGGCTCGCGACCGGCGCTCAACTCGCCTTGCGCGATAAGGCATGGAATTTCGCCGCCGCCGGCGATGATGGCGAGGCGTTTCCAGTCAGCTTTGCCGGTTTCAGTCATGCGGCATGCAGATCGATCGGCTGGGAGCGGCGCGGACAAAATCGACAATCTCCATGACCGCAGGATTCTCCGAGTAAAGACTGGCAACGTCTTCCAACCGTTCGCCGAACGATCCTTCCTCGGCGAACAGCAATCGATAGGCAGTTCGCAATTCCTTGATTGCAGCCCGAGAATGACCGCGCCGCTTGAGGCCCACCAGATTCAGGCCTTCGAGATGCGCATGATTTCCACCGGCCGCGCCATAGGGAATGACGTCCTTGGTCAGCAAAGACATCGCATTGACGAAGGCCTGGCGCCCGATCCGGCAGTGCTGGACGACACCGGTATAGCCGCCGAGGATCACCTGATCCTCCACCACCGAATGCCCGCCGAGCACGGCATGATTGGACAGTACGACCTTGTCGCCGACGATGCAGTCATGCGCCACATGGGTTCCGATCATGTAAAACCCGTCGTCGCCAACAACGGTTTGCTGGCGACCGACGCCGGTGCCGGGGTGCATCGTCGCATATTCGCGAATCGTATTGCGCGCGCCGATGACGAGGCGCGTATCCTCGCCCTTGAACTTCAGATCCTGCGGCGGATGACCAAGCGATGCGTGAGGATATACAACCGTTTCCGCACCGATCCGTGTATGCCCCGCAATGGTGACATGTGACATCAGGCGCACGCCGTCACCGAGTTCGACGTCGCCTTCGATGATGCAGTATGGCCCGATCTCGACATCGGCGCCGAGTTTTACGCTGTCCGCGATTATCGCGGTGGGGTGGATCTTGCCGCTCATTCTGACGTGACGCCCTTTGCCGAGAAATCGAATTCCGTCACGCGCTGGTCCTCGACGAATGCAGCGCCGGAAAATTTGAACAGGTCACCGCGCATATGGGTCACCTTGACCGGCATGCGCAGCGTGTCGCCGGGGCGCACTGGTCGGCGGAAACGGACCTTGTCGACGCCCATGAAGTAGATCGCGGTTTTCGACACATCAGCATCCAGCGTTTTCGACATCAGCAAGGCCCCGGCCTGGGCCACGGCTTCGATGATCAGCACGCCCGGCATGACCGGATTGCCGGGAAAATGTCCCGGGAAGAAGGGCTCGTTCACGGTGACGTTCTTGATTCCGACGATCGATTCGCCTGCGACATAGTCTTTGGCGCGATCCAGCAACAGAAATGGATAACGGTGCGGAAGGCGTTCGAGGATCTCGTCGATGCCGATGGCTTCGGCACGTTCCGGGTCGCGCATCAGTCTCTCCGTGTTTTCTTGCCCTGCGCGCCCTTGATGCCGGAGAGGCGACGCAACTGGCTGATCTGCCGCAGGAAGTTTCGGGCCGGCATGGCTGGGCTGCCAGCCCATTTTTCGCCGTCCGGAATATCATACATGGCTGCGGAATCCGCGAGCAGGGTGACGTTGTTGCCAATCTTGATGTTGTCGGTCGTGGCGCAACGGCCCGCGAACAGACAGTCGTGCCCGATTGTCGTGCTGCCTGAGATGCCGGCAAACGCGGCCATGACGGTGCCTGAACCGATGCGGACATTGTGGGCGATCTGGCAGAAATTATCGATCTGGCAATTGTCGCCGATCTCGGTGTCGCCGAAAAGGCCGCGGTCGATCGAGCAGGACGCGCCAATCAAGACACCGCTGCCGATGATCGAGCGACCGAAATGGGGAACTTTGACGCGTTCCTCGGTCCCGAGCGCGATCGCAAACCCGGTCTTGCCGATCACGGTACATGAACCGATTTCTGTGTCCGCACCGATGGTGGCAAAGGAAATCACGGCATTGGCTCGAATCAACGCGCCTGAGCCGATTTCCACACCGGGCCCGATGACCACGTTGGGCTCAATGATAGCGCCGGATCCGATCCGTGCGCCCTTCGCGATGAATGCGCCGTCGTGAATCGTGGCGGTCGGATCAATGTCCGCCGCGCCGGCCTCCAGCGGTCTTTCGGTAAAGACGTGCGCTGCGGCATGCGCAAACGCCACACGCGGGTGCTCGGTCACGCCGACATGGCATCCGGCATCGCGCAGGGCGGCGGCAAATTCTGGTTTGGCGAGAATGACGGCACCGGCCTTGACGTCGGTCGGCCGGCGCTCGGCATAGCTAAGCGAACCGGTCTTGGTCGCCGTAATGGGGGCGACATCATCCACAAAAAAGCCATCGGGTGCGAGCCCTTCAAAGCTCGCACCCGACAGGGTCTCTATCTTGGTGAGGGAAAGCGGACGTGCGGATTCGTAAAAGCGCGGATCAGCCACAGCCCGCTCGCTCCCGGTTTATTGCTGCGCTTGCGGTGCCTGACCGCTGCCTTCCGGCAGGCGGACGCGATTCACCGGCACTGTCGGCAGGCGTGCATTGAGCGCCTCGATCACGGCTTCGCTGGCGTCAACGCTCTGGTTTGAATAGACCAGTGAACTGCGGTCAACGACAATGTCCGCGCCGCGGGCCGCAACAACTTCCTGAAGGACGGCCTGCAACGCTTCGAGAACCGGGCGCATGGCTGCACGCTCGGTTGCTACGAGCTCGTTGGCGTAACGCTGACGCGAGGCTTCGAATTGCTGGCCTTGCTGGCTGACTGTCTGGATACGCGTCATCAGATCCTGGCGCTGTTGCACCGCTTCCTGGGTCAGACCGGAGGTCTCGGCATTCAGGCGCTCAATTTCAGCGTCGATGGGTTCGCGCATGGCGCGGAGCTCGCCGTCCATTTCCTCGGAAATAGTCTGCAGCCGGCTGGCAATATGCAGTCCCACCGCGCTTTCGCGGAGGATGCGGTCTTCGTTGATCACAATGATCGTCTGCGCCATCGCGGGCGCGCTGACCGAGACGAAGGCCACGGCCGCGACGATCAGCGCGAGCGGGTTAAGGGAGGAAGGTTTCATGATCAGAATCCTGTTCGTGTGCTGAAGCGGAAGAATTCGGTGCGGTCGTAGGTTTCATTGACCAGCGCCTCGGCCAGGTCGAAACGGACCGGGCCAAATGGTGAATCCCAGAATATGCTGAGGCCAGCCGATACACGGAGCGACAGATCGTCCGTGGTGAAGGCCTGGCCCGTGACCTCGTCAATGAGGTCCTCATCGTCAAGCAATCCCAGGGTACCGAAATCGGTAAACAGGCTTCCGCGCACGCCGTACTGTTCCGGCAGCGGAAGCGGGAAGGACATTTCGGCGGTACCGATCGCATAGAAGCGGCCGCCGAGCGCGTCGCCGCCGCGCAGGTCGCCCGTTACCGGGTCGCGCACGACGACGCGGGGGCCGATACCGGCGACCTCGAAGCCGCGGAAGGAGTTACCGCCGCGGAAGAAGCGGTCATTAATGCGGACATTGTCGCCGCCCCATCCCATGATGAAGCCGGAATTCATGTTCAGACTGCCCACGAAATTCCAGAACAGCGGACGATAGACCGACGCCGTTATCTCGGTCGACACAAAGCGAACGTCACCGCCAATGCCGGCGAATGACTGACTGATTTCGGCACGGAAGCCGCGGCTCGGCTCGATCGGATTGTCAACGCGATCCCAACGCAGGGTGAAATTGGCGACCGAGGTGACGCGTGAACCGGCCTGGTTGCGCAGTGACTGGTTGGCACCGGCGAACACCACCACATCGTCGGTTCGCAACGTGTATTGCAGGCCGAGATTGGTCGATCGTGTGGTCGGGAAACCGGCCCGCAGGCTGAAACCGGTCGATTGTGTTTCGAAACTGGCTTCGCTGACGAAGTCAGAACGCACCGAGAATATGTCGACGCCAGCTGCCAGGTTACGGTCGAGGAAGCGTGGTTCCGTGAATCGGATATCGACCTGTTCGCGGCGGGAGCTTGCGGCTATTCGGAAGCGCAGGAACTGGCCACGGCCCCGCAGGTTGCGCTCGGAAATCGACAAGTCGACGAGGAAGGCATCTGTCGAGGAGAAACCGGCGCCGAAGGCCAGTTCGCCAGTCGGCTGCTCGGTCACCGCGACCTGCAGGCGTGCGCGATCGGGTGATGACCCCTGCACTTCCGTGATTTCGACTTCCTCGAAGAATCCGAGGCGCCGGACACGCGATTGCGACCGGTCGATCAGCGAACGATTGAAGGCATCGCCTTCGACGAGTTCCAGCTCACGGCGGATGACATGATCGAGGGTCCGCGTGTTACCGACGACATCGATCCGTTCGATATAGACACGCGGGCCCTCTTCGATTTCGAACACGACATCAACAGTACGATCTTCCCGGTTCCGGGAGATATCGGGGACAATGTTGACGAAAGCATAGCCGGTCGCGCCGACGGCAAAGTTCAGCGTGTCGACCGATTCCTCGATCAGTTCACCCTGGAACAGGGCCCCTGTCCGCACTGGCAGGAAGCCGACAAGGCGTTCGGGATCGATGTCGGGCAATTCCGTTTCGACGGTAATATCGCCGAAGGTATAAATGTCGCCCTCATCCAGCGTGAAGGTGATGTAGAAGTCTTCCTGGTCCGGCGTCAGTTCTGCGACGGCCGAGACGACCCGGAAATCTGCATAGCCGCGGTTCTGATAGAATTGGCGAAGCAATTCGCGATCGTATTCAAGCCGGTCTGGGTCGTAATTGTCGTTGGTCGAGAAGAACCGCCACCAGCGCGACTCAACCGTCACCAGTTCGCGGCGGAGTTCGCGGTCGGAATACGATTCATTGCCTATGAAATTGACGCGCCGCACGCCGGTAACAGGCCCCTCGGAGATCTCGAATACGAGATCGACACGGTTCTGGGGCAATTCGACGATCCGTGGCGTGACCTGGGCGGCAAAGCGACCCGAGCGACGATAAACCTCGATGATCCGCTGCACGTCGGCCTGCACGCGAGCTCGCGTGAAGATGGCGCGCGGCTGGGCCTGGATTTCCTCGTTGATGGCATCGTCATCGACCGCGCGATTCCCTTCGAGGATCACGCGGTTGATGATCGGGTTTTCCTGAACGTAGATAATGACCACGTCGCCACGGTTCTCGACGCGGACATCGGAAAACAACCCGGTTGCGAACAGGGTCTGAATGGACAGGTTTACCGACCGCGCATCGACCGGAACACCGGGTTGCAGCAGCAGGTAGGACAATACGGTATCGGCTTCGACCCGCTGGTTGCCCTGAACAAGCACCTGGCGCAGCGGCACAGCCTCACCGGCTTGCGCACCCTGTGCGGCCGCCGGTGCTGAAAGGCCGATCGATACGCTACCGGTGATTACGCAAAAAATTACCGCGGTCAGAACGCGCTGAATACTCGACATACGGGCCGCCGTTCGTGTTTCGGATCAGGAACCTAATCCGCCCAGATAAACCAAATCGTTCCAAGTTGCTACAAGCATCAAACCCAGCACCAACGCAAGCCCGACCCTGAAGCCAATGGCTTGCGCTTTCGCACTGAGCGGTCTCCCGGCAACCGCCTCGTAGGCGTAATACACCAGATGCCCGCCGTCGAGTATGGGTATCGGCAGAAGGTTCACCAATCCCAGTCCGATGCTGAACAATGCCACGAGCTGAATGAGGTTTATGGCAAGCCCTCCGGCTGCCTGTCCTGCGGACTGGGCATTGTCGATCGACGCGTTTGCGACCTGGCCCGACACTGTCACGATGCCCAGCGGACCATTCAGCATGTTCGGGGGAACGCGCCCGGTAACAATGCGCCAGACATATCGTCCGGTCAGACTGACCACCCGGCCCACCTGCGCGAATGCAGCGCCGACCGATTCGATCGGACCGAGCCGCCGGAAATACGTCTCGCCAGTCGGGCCAAAGCCGACAATGGCGCGTTCGCGGTACCCTCCCAGCCCGTCGGGAACGCGCGTAACTCGCGGCGTCACCGTCATGTCAATCATCCGGCCGTCACGGTCGATCCGAATAGCGACATCTTCGTCGGGCCGCAGCATGAACTCCGTCATGATCTCGGGAAAAGCCTCGATCTGCGTTTCCGCGATGCGGACGATCCGGTCGCCAACCTGCAAGCCCGCGCGTTCGGCCTCGGATTCCGCGCGGACGCTGCCGACGATCGGCGCTTGCGTGGATTGCCCGAATGTGGCGAAAAGCGCGAAGAAAACCAAAACGGCGAGCACGAAATTCGCGATCGGTCCGGCTGCAACGATGATGGCGCGCTGCCAGAGCGGTTTGAAGTGGAAGCAGCGGTCAGCATCGGCGCCCAACCGTGCCTGTATTTCATCGAGCTTTTCCTGGTCGGGCTCACTGGCAGCGCCGGCGTCACCCATGAAGCGGACATAGCCGCCCAATGGTAAGGCCGCGAGCCGCCAGAGCGTGCCGCGCTTGTCGCGAACGGCGAACAGCGTTGGCCCGAATCCCATGGAAAACACTTCGGCATGTACGCCACACCAGCGCCCGGCAATATAATGCCCCAACTCGTGAATGATCACGACGACAGAAATCACCGCCGTAAAGGCGAGAATCGTGACCAGTCCGGAAGTCAATAAATCCAGCAAAACAACCTCTTGCGTGTCAGGCATCTACCGACGACAGTGCGGCGCGCGTCCAGTCTCGCGCCCTCTTGTCGACATGCAGGGCGTCATCAAGCCCGCCAAAGCGGTTTGGCAGGGCTGCCTCGCGCTCCAAGCCGTTCAGACAGTCGGAAACGAGGCGTGCGATGTCAAGAAAGCCAATGCGACCATCCAGAAAGGCGGCGACGGCAATCTCGTTGGCGGCATTCAGCGCGGCCGTCGCGCCTTCACCGGCTTCCAGTGCGTTGCGTGCCAGCCGCAGCGCTGGAAAGCGGATCTCGTCCGGCGGTTCGAAATCAAGCTGGCCAATGCTGGCGAGATCCAATCGCTCGGACGGGGTATCCATGCGTTCTGGCCAGGCCAACGCCGAGGCGATGGGAATACGCATGTCCGGACTGCCCAGCTGCGCGAGCACGCTCCCATCTATGTATTCGACCAGGCCGTGAATAACAGACTGGCGATGGATCACGACCCCGACCTTCTGGGACGGAAGGCCGAACAGGCGGCAGGCTTCGATGACCTCCAACCCCTTGTTCATCAACGTTGCTGAATCGATCGATATCTTGTCGCCCATACTCCAGACCGGATGTGCCAGGGCGTCTTCGCGCGTTACCGCTGTCATCTCTTCACGCGGCCAATCCCTGAAGGGGCCACCCGATGCCGTCAGCGTGATACTGCGGATGAAGCGGTCGTGACCGGGGTAAATCGACTGGAAAATCGCATTATGCTCGCTGTCGACCGGCAGGATGGCGGCGCCGCGCTGTTCTGCGAGATCAATGAAATACTCGCCGGCACAAACCAGACATTCCTTGTTGGCCAGTGCAACTGCCGCGCCCTTCTGCAACGCCGCGGCCGTCGGTTCGAGCCCTGCCGAGCCAACAATGGCCGCCATGGTCCAGTCGACCGGCCGTGACGCCGCCTCGATCAACGCCTTCGGCCCTGCAGCGGTTTCGATGCCTGTCCCGGCCAGCGCTTGCGACAGCGCATCAGCTTTCGATTCGTCGCCGATCACCGCAATCTGCGGCCGATGTTTCCGGGCAATCGCTGCAAGGGCATCGACATTGCGATTTGCGGTCAGCGCAACAATGTCGAATTTTCCGTCCCCGGCGCGCCCGACAAGATCAAGCGTCGCGGTGCCAACCGAGCCGGTGGCACCCAGGATCGAAATACGGCGGGTCATAACGGGCTTTCCAACACGTTGAGGCTGGCCAGCACAAGTCCCGTCAGGCAGGCCGCCATCAGTGCATCGACGCGATCGAGCACGCCGCCATGGCCAGGAATGATCTCGCCGGAATCCTTGACGCCAAAGCGTCGCTTGAACAGCGACATGACGAGATCACCCATGATCGCTGCCAGCGCCAGCACAATACCGGCCACGAGCGTGTCGCGCGGATCATGGCCCTGCCAGTGTGCAAATCCCCAGGCGGCGGCACTGCCGCCGGCGAGGCCGGCAATGACGCCGGACCAGGTCTTGTTGGGACTGGCTTTCGGCCACAATTTCGGCCCGCGCAGCCACGTGCCCGCGAAATAGGCCGCACTGTCCGCCGCCCAGACGACCAGCAGGATGAAGGCTGCGGCATCCAGCCCGTTCAGCGATCGCAACGACGCCAAAGCCGACACCGACAAGGCCACATAAACAATGCCAAAACCACCGCGCCAGCGGCGGCGCACAGGCAGATCGCCGGTAAAGATCACCCCGACCGCACCCGCCAATGGCCAGGCCAGCATCCAGAAAAACTCGCCATCAGCAGCGAACAGAACGGCGCCGCACGCCGCTGCCGACGCAATCGCGTAGCTACGCGTCGGGGCGTCCCGATCGGCCATCCGCATCCACTCCCACGCCATCGCGGCTGCAAAAGCGGCGCAATAGGCCGTGAAAGCCAGCCCGCCACTCCACAACAGGAAGAGCGAAACCGGTATCAGGATCAGGGCGGAGACAATCCGCGTGACCAGCGCCGGGTCGCGCTGACGCAACGGACGGGTGTCAGGCGGCATCCACGCCCCCGAACCGACGCTGTCGGGAGGCATACTCGTTGAGGGCCTGTTCGAAATGGCGGGCGCTGAAATCCGGCCAAAGAACGTCCAGAAATACGAGTTCGGCGTAGGCGGCCTGCCAGATCAGGAAATTGCTGGTGCGGTGCTCGCCGCTGGTACGAATGACGATATCCGGATCGGGCATTCCGGCGGTATCGAGCTGGCTGGCGAAAGCCGCCTCGTCAACGTCTTCGGGGCGTAACCGGCCCTCCGCTACATCGCGTGCCATGCGACGCGCGGCGCGTACGATCTCGTCGCGCCCGCCATAATTGAAGGCAATGGTGAGGAAGCACCGGTCATTGTCGGCGGTCGTTCGTTCGGCGCGCTCGATAATCTCGAGCAAGTCGGGCGACAAACCCTCACGGCGCCCGGCGATGCGAACGTTCACGCCTTCGCGGTCAAGTTTGACCAGATCGGCATCGACAAAACGCTTCATGAGGTCGAACAATGCATCGACCTCTTCGCTCGGACGGCGCCAGTTTTCGGTCGAGAAGCCGAACAGTGTCAGATATTTGACGCCCGTGTCGCCCGCTGCGCGGACCGCTTCACGGACCGCTTCGACACCTTTGGAATGCCCGAAAGCCCGTGGCCGGCCACGTTGCTGTGCCCATCGGCCGTTTCCATCCATGATGATGGCGACATGCCGGACGCCCCGGCATTTTTCTCCGCCTTCAGTCATGGACACCTCCCAAGCCGGACAGGTCTAGACCTGCATGATCTCGTCCTGCTTGGATTTCAACGAAGAGTCTACCTTGCCGACATAATCGTCGGTCAGCTTCTGGACGCTGTCGGACTGCGATTTCAGTTCGTCCTCACTGATTTCGCCGCCCTTTTCCATCTGCTTTAGCGTGTCCATGCCGTCACGGCGAATATTGCGAATGGCGACGCGCGCATGCTCGGCATAGGAACTGGCAGCTTTCGCCAGTTCGGCGCGGCGCTCCTCGTTGAGCGGTGGGATCGGAATGCGCAGTAGCGTGCCTTCGACCACAGGATTGACGCCGAGCGGCGAATTGCGGATTGCCTTGTCCACCGCCCCGACCATCTCCTTGTCCCAGACCTGAACCGAGATCATCCGCGGCTCCGGGATGGAGACTGTCCCGACCTGGTTGATCGGCGTTGGCGAGCCGTAGGCCTCGACGGTGATGGCATCTAGCAGGCTGGTAGAGGCTCGGCCGGTGCGCAGGCTGCCGAAATCCTTGTGCAGCGCCTCGATGGCGCCATCCATGCGGCGTTTCAGATCCTTGAGATCGATCGTCGAGCTCATGGGTTTTCCCCTGTTGTTATTGGGCCGTGCGCGGTTCGCCGATCGTCGTGCAGGTCCCCTCGCCTGCCAGTACGCGTGCGAATTCGCCCGGCTTGTGAATGTTGAACACCACGATAGGCACGGCGTTCTCGCGCATCAATGTCACCGCTGCAGCGTCCATCACTTTCAGATCCTGGGCAAGCACCTGTAGATAATCGAGCTGGTCGTAACGCTCCGCATCCGGATTCGTACGCGGATCATCGGAATAGACACCATCGACCTGCGTGCCCTTGAACAGGGCTTCGCAGCCCATTTCCGCCGCGCGCAAGGCGGCGGCCGTATCGGTCGTGAAGAAAGGATTGCCGGTTCCGGCAGCGAAAATCACGACGCGGCCTTTCTCCATGTGCCGGATCGCCCGGCGGCGGATATAGGGCTCGGCGATCGTGGTCATCGGGATGGCCGACTGGACGCGGGTCTGGACACCGACGCGCTCCAGCGAATTCTGCATCGCCAGCGCATTCATGACGGTGGCGAGCATGCCCATGTAATCGGCTGCTGCACGGTCCATGCCTTTGGCCGCAACCGACAGGCCGCGAAAGATATTGCCACCGCCGATCACGAGGCAGACCTGGACGCCGCTGGCGACGGCATTCGACACTTCCTGGGCAACGCGTTCGGCAACCTTGAGGTCGATACCGTATTGCTGGTCGCCCATCAGGGCTTCGCCGGAAATCTTCAGCAACACGCGCTTGTAGAGCGTGCTGGTGCCCTTGGGCGGGATATCTCCGGCAGAATCAGTCATGCATCGCAGCCTAAAAGAAAAGCGCCGGAGCGGTAAGGCTCCGGCGCGAATACTGGCTAGTTGCCCTTGGCCGTTGCGGCCACTTCGGCGGCGAAGTCTTCCGACTTCTTCTCGACGCCTTCGCCGACTTCCATGCGGATGAAGCCGGTGATCGTGACGCCGGCGTCCTTGGCGGCTTCGGCCACGGTCTTGTCCGGGTCGATGACGAAGGACTGGTTCAAAAGCGTCACCTCGGAGAAGAATTTCTTCATCCGGCCCTTGATCATGTTCTCGATGATGTTTTCCGGCTTGCCGCTTTCACGCGCCTGCTCGGTGAGCACGGTGCGTTCCTTTTCAACGATGGCCGGATCGAGATCGTCTTCAGACAGCGAAGCCGGGTTGATCGCCGCGATATGCATGGCGACCTGGCGGGCGAAATCGACATTGTCGCCATCAATCGCAACCAATACGCCGATCTTGCCCATGCCATCCGTGGCTGCGTTGTGAACATAGGCGGCGACATTGCCGCCTTCGATCTTTGCCAGCCGGCGCACCGACATGTTTTCGCCGATCTTGGCAATCTTGTCGGTGATGTGGTCAGCGACTGCCTTGCCGTTCACTTCAGCGGCTTTCAGCCCTTCGACGTCAGACGCGGTAAATGCCGCGGCGGTGATGTCCTTCACCATCGCCTGGAAATCGGCGTTCTTGGCGACGAAATCGGTTTCCGAATTAACTTCGACAGCTACGCCCACACCGTCCTTGACGGCGATGCTGACAAGGCCTTCCGCGGCGACGCGGTCGGCCTTCTTGGCGGCTTTCGAGAGGCCCTTGGTACGCAGCCAGTCAACGGCCCCGTCCATGTCGCCATTGGTTTCGGTCAACGCTTTCTTGGCGTCCATCATGCCTGCGCCTGTCATGTCGCGCAGTTCCTTCACGAGGGCGGCAGTAATTCCAGCCATCGGTCTACTCCTGATATCCGTATTGTCGTGGAAGGCGATGATCAGCCTTCGGTTTTCTCTTCAGCAGGCTTTTCGGCTGCTTTTTCAGTCGCGGCCGGTGCAGGCGCTGCGTCTTCGGCAGGCGCTTCGGGAGCCGGCGCAGCTTCAGCGGCCGGTTCCTCTGTCAGTGCGGCCTCGACGGCCGGTTCAACCGCCGCGCCAAGATCGACGCCCAGGTCGGCTTGTCCTTGCGTGATGCCGTCGAGCACCGCGTCGGCAATCAACTCGCAATAGAGCGAGATGGCGCGTGCCGCATCGTCATTGCCCGGGATCGGAAAATCGATCGGATCCGGGTCGCAATTGGTGTCGACAATGCCGATGACCGGGATACCAAGCTTGCGGGCTTCCTGGATCGCGATCGCTTCCTTGTTGGTGTCGATCACGAACATCAAATCCGGCGTGCCGCCCATTTCCTTGATACCGCCGAGCGACAGTTCGAGCTTCTCGCGCTCGCGGGTCAGGTTCAGCAGCTCCTTCTTGGTGAAGCCGGCCGATGCCTGTTCGTCGTTCAGCAGATCTTCGAGCTCGCGCAGGCGGGCGATCGATTTGGAGATCGTTGCCCAATTGGTCAGCGTGCCGCCGAGCCAGCGATTGTTCATGTAGTATTGCGCGCAACGGCTGGCATTTTGCGCAATGATTTCGGATGCCTGACGCTTGGTCCCCACGAACAGGATACGGCCGCCTTTGGCCGCCACGTCGCGCACGCGGACCAGGGCCTGGTGCAGCAGCGGGACCGTCTGGGACAGGTCGATGATGTGGATGTTTGCACGGTCACCGAAGATGAAAGACTTCATCTTGGGGTTCCAGCGGTGTGTCTGGTGTCCGAAGTGTGCGCCGGCTTCCAGCAGTTGGCGCATGGAGAATTCAGGCAGTGCCATTGATCATATCCTTTTCCGGTTGGCCTCCGCGGAACGGAGTCGGGCTGGCGGAATTGCCAACCGCGACACCGGAGCGACGGACCCAACACAGGTCGCGCCGAAGTTCCGCGTGCGTGATCGCGACGGCATATAGAAGGGGAACGCACTTCGCGCAAGCCCGAACGGGCAGCGAACAGGCGGCTAGATCAGTTCAACGCTTTCAACGCCCTTGACGCCGCGCAGTGCCGCCTGCACCGGCGGACCGGTCGGAACCCGACCCGGCAGACGCAGCTCGGCTTCGCCACCTTCGGCCACAGCGAGGACGAGATACACAACGCCCTCGCCCCTGGCGCTGTCTGCCGCCCGGTCAAGCCGCGCCTTGACGCTGTCGAGTGCCTCGGCCTCGAGCCGGATCCTGAGTCCGTCTGCTGCGGGTGCCTCGCCGAGCGCTTCGATGCTCTCGGAGAAAAAGCGAAGCTGTTCTTCCTTGTCGTCGATGCTCACGCCGATCATCACCGAAGCGCCGACTTCCAGCACATCGCGGAACGCCTGCAACATGTCGGGATTGACCAGCACCTCGAATTCGCCGGACGGATCGGACAATGTCACCCAGGCAAAGCGTTTGCCTGACCTCTGCGAGACCCGCTCCTGCCTGCGGCGAACGACCCCGGCCATGCGGATCGCGCTGGCACCGTCTGCCACGCGGTCAGGCGCATCGGCGACGAAAACCACGCCACGGCGAGCGAGCATGTCGGTCATGTCATCGAGCGGATGGCCAGACAAGTAAAAGCCGATCGCCGACAATTCCTCGTCGAGACGCTGCGTCGCGGTCCAGGCGGGCACGTCCGGCAATTTGGGCCGCGCTAACCCACCATCGTCGTGTGACGCATCTCCGAATAGGCTGACCTGCGCGGTATCGCGCTCTTCCTGTGCTTTCGCCGCCATGGCGCACAGCGTTTCCGCGGCTGCGAAAGCGCGTGACCGGTCAGGTTCGAGACTGTCGAAAGCGCCGGCGCGGGCGAGATTCTCGAGCGTCCGTTTGTTCAGGAGTTTGGGGTCGACCCGCTCAGCGAAATCGAACAAATCCTCGAATTCACCATTGGCCTTGCGCTCTTCGACCAGAGCTTCCATTGCCGACAGGCTGACATTCCGGATCGCACCAAGCGCATAAACGACCGCGTTGTTCTTCACCGAGAAATCGGCTTCCGACAGATTGATATCGGGAGGCCGGACCACGACCTCCATGCGCCGCGCTTCCTGGAAGAAGACGGCGAGCTTGTCGACATTGTTGCGGTCGAGGCTCATCAGTGCCGCGAGAAACTCAACCGGGTGATTGGCCTTCAGGAAAGCCGTGCGATAGGCGATCGCGGCATAGGCAGCGGCGTGCGACTTGTTGAAACCGTAACCGGCAAACTCATTGACCAGTTCGAAAATGAACTCGGCCTTGCCGCGCGACACGCCCTTCTTCTCGGCGCCTTCCAGGAAACGCACCTTCTGGCGCGCCATCTCGTCCTTCTTCTTCTTGCCCATGGCGCGGCGCAAGAGGTCGGCTTCGCCGAGCGAATAGCCGGACAGGATCTGAGCGATCTGCATCACCTGTTCCTGGTAGATGATGACGCCATAGGTCTCGGTCAGGACCTGTTCGAGATCGGGGTGCAGATAATCCACCTCGGCGCGGCCGAATTTCCGGTCGACATAGACGTCGATATTCTTCATCGGGCCCGGGCGATAGAGCGAGATCAGCGCGATCAGGTCCTCGATCTTGTCCGGCTTCATCTTCGACAAGGTGTCGCGCATGCCGGAGGATTCCATCTGGAACACGCCGATACCGGCACCGGTCGACAACAGGTCATAGACCTTGGGATCGTCGAAAGCGGCATTCTCCAGATTCGGCGCGTCGCCGCCGGCCTGCTCGATATAGCCGAGCGCGCGGGCGATGACGGTCAGCGTCTTGAGACCGAGAAAGTCGAATTTCACGAGGCCGGCGGGCTCCACCCATTTCATGTTGAACTGGGTTGCCGGAATGTCCGAGCGCGGATCGCGATAGAGCGGCACCAGCTCGTCCAACGGGCGGTCACCGATAACAACGCCGGCCGCGTGGGTGGAGGCGTTGCGGTACAGACCTTCCAGTTTCAGCGCGATCTCGAGCTGGCGCGCCACGCCGGGTTCCTCCTCTCCGAACTGGCGCAGGCGCGGCTCGATCTCGATCGCCTCGGCAAGTGTCACCGGATTGGCAGGGTTGGCGGGTACCAGCTTCGCGATCTTGTCGACGAGCCCGAGCGGCAATTGCAGGACGCGGCCGACATCACGCACGACCGCGCGGGCCTGCAGCGTGCCGAATGTGATGATCTGGGCAACATGATCTGCGCCATAGCGCTCCTGCACGTAGCGAATGACCTCGCCGCGCCGCTCCTGGCAGAAATCGACGTCGAAGTCCGGCATCGAGACGCGCTCGGGATTGAGGAAGCGCTCGAACAGAAGGCCGAAACGGAGTGGGTCGAGGTCTGTAATGGTCAGCGACCAGGCGACCAGCGAACCGGCGCCGGAGCCCCGGCCCGGACCAACCGGGATTTCATGCGCCTTTGCCCATTTGATGAAATCGGCAACGATCAGGAAATAGCCGGGAAATCCCATTTTCCCGATAATGTCGAGCTCGATCTCGAGGCGCTCCCAATATGCGCTTTCCGGTTCGGCCGGTTCATTCGCCTCAAGGCGTTCACGCAACCCCGCCTCGGCCTGGGCGCGAAGCTCGGCCAGCTCGTCACGGCCATCTTCGGTCGGAAAACTCGGCAGGATGGGATCATGCGTCCGCGGACGGTAGGCGCAACGCCGTGCGATCTCGACAGTGTTGGCAATGGCTTCCGGCAAATCCTCGAACCGGGCGCGCATTTCCTCCGCGCTGGCAAAGAAATGGTCGGGCGTCACGCGGCGCCGGTTTTCAACGGTCAGATACTCGCTTTCGGCAATACAGAGCAGCGCATCGTGCGCGGAATGCATGTCACGATCAGGGAAGAAGCATTCATTGGTCGCAACCAATGGCAGGCGGCGCTCATAGGCGGCCTCGACCAGCCAGTCCTCGGCGATCAGCTCCTCGCGCCGCCCGTGCCGCTGGAGTTCGACATAGAGCCGGTCTCCGAACGCTTCCGACAGCCGCGACAGCCATTGTGCAGCGTCCGCCTTGCGACCATCAACAATCGAGCGGTTGAGCACGCTGTCCGGACCGCCGGTCAGCGCAATCAGGCCATCAGTGTGGGCCAGCAGCCTGTCGGCCGTGATGTGGGGCAGTTCGGTTGCCCCGACCTCGAGAAAGGCCGCGCTGGTCAGCTTCAGGAGATTGCGATAGCCGGTCTCGTTGGCGACGAGCAGTGCTATCGTACCGTCCGGCTGGGCTGCATCTCCGGGGCGGGGGTCGGTCAGGCGTATCGACAGGGTGCAACCGGTGATCGGCTGCAAGCCCGCCCCGGAGAGCAGTTCTGAGAATTCCAATGCGCCGAAGAGATTGTTGGTGTCTGTCAGCGCGACTGCCGGCATCCCGTCGGCCTTGGCCAGCTCTGCCATCTTCGCGATCGGAATGGCGCCTTCCAGAACCGAGTATGGAGAGCGGGTTCGCAGATGGACAAATCCCCTGTCCGAACCATCCCTCGCCTCGCTCATGAAAACTGCTCCGTCGATCGCGACTCAGTCCTAGCAGAGCCGGACGAAAAAGATCAGGCCAACAGGATGGATGTCCACATCAATATCATCCAGCCAAAGCCCAGGATTGCTGCCGCTGAAGTCGCATCCGCCAGAAGCCGTTTCATGATCTTCTCCCTCACATGTCGGTTCGTTCTGGTTATGTTCTTTCACGTTTTGTTCTCATTGCCAAGAATTTTTTAGTTAACGCAGAATCGTACGTTTATTCAGCGTGTTGGAATGATACGAGCTTGCCATGCTTGACGGTCAGAAGCCGGTCCATGCGTTCTGACAGCGCAATATTGTGCGTGGCGACCAGCGCCGACACGCCCTCTTCCCGCGCCGCGTTGCGAAAACTGTCAAACACGGCGTCAGATGTCTTCGGATCGAGATTACCGGTCGGTTCATCGGCAAGAATGATCTTCGGATTGTTGGCGAAGGCACGGGCAATTGCGACGCGCTGCTGTTCGCCGCCGGACAATTCGGCCGGACGGTGGGTCAATCGTTCACCCAGGCCGAGCGCCGTCAGCAATCTCGTGGCTTCCGGGATCGCCTTGTTGCGCAATTCGCCGTGAATGAGCCGGGGCAACGTCACGTTTTCGAGGGCATCGAATTCCGGCAGCAGATGATGAAACTGGTAGACGAAGCCGATGAAGTTGCGGCGCAGGCCTGTCCGGACATCGTCGCTGGCATTCACGGCGTCAATTCCGGCAATTTCGACGGACCCTGAATCCGGCGGCTCCAGCAAACCAGCAATGTGCAGCAGGGTCGATTTTCCCGACCCTGACGGTCCGATCAGGCCGACGATCTCTCCCGGCCGCAGATCGAGGTCAGCCCCTCGCAGAACGCGAAGCTCCTCGTCGCCCGACTGATAAGTGCGGGTGATGTCGCGCAGGGAAAGCACGGCCTTACTCATAGCGAAGTGCCTCCACCGGATCGAGCCGCGCGGCGCGCCAGGCTGGCGGCAGGGCGGCAAGGAAGGCCGAAAACAGTCCGAACAGTATGGCGAACGTCACCTCGCCGGGATCGATGCGTGCCGGCAGTCGCGTCAGGAAATAGACTTCCGGGTTGAATGGATCGACGCCGGTGAGCAATTCGATGAAGCCCTGTATGCTCTCGATGTTGAGCACGAACAGGAAGCCGAGCGCCGCGCCGCCGAGCGCGCCGACCATGCCGATCATTGTGCCGATCAACAGGAAAACCCGCATCACCGCTCCGCGGGTCGCCCCCATGGTACGCAGAATTGCAATGTCGCGGCCCTTGTTCTTCACCAGCATGACAAGGCCGGTGATAATGTTGAGCGCCGCAATCAGGATGACCACCGAGAGAATGAGCCGCATGGCGAAGCGCTCGACCTGCAGCGCCTGGTAAAAGGCGAGGCTCTGGTCGCGCCAGTCGAAGAGGATCGTACCGGCCGGAACGGCACGGCGGACGTGCGCCATGGTTTCGGCGATCTCGACCGGGTTCTCGACGCGCGCCTCGAGCGTCAACGGGCCGTCCTGCGAAAAGAACAACAGCGCCTGTTCGAGCGGCATGAACGTCACAACCTGGTCGAACTGGTGTACGCCGACGGTGAAGACGCCACCGACCGTATAGGCCTTGCGCCGCGGCACCGTTCCGAATGGGCCGCTCGCGCCATTCGGGGCGAGCAGCGTAATCTCGTCGCCGGCCTGCACGCCCAGCCGGCGGGCCAGCGCAGCGCCGATCAGGATATTGTCGCCGCCATTGTCGCCGACGCCGAAGGTATCGAATGTGCCGCCGATCAGCCCGTAGCGTTCGTCCGCTTCGGGAATTCTGGAGATCCGCTCGATATTGGCCAGATCGCTTGGTTCTATGCCGATGACCTGGGCACCGACGGTCTGGCCGTTGGCGGTAAACAGGGCCTGGCCTTCATAACGCGGGCCGGCATTCATGACGCCGGGCGTGGAGATCATCCGGTTCTGTATCTCGTCGATTTCCGGTTCGGTCAGACCGCGGACATCGACATAGACATGGCTTTGCGCGCCGAGGAGCTGGCTTAACAGCTCGTAGCGAAATCCGTTCATGATCGACAAGACGATGATCAGCGCGGCGACGCCGAGCGTGATACCAAGAAAGGAAATGATCGCGATCAGCGCGATACCACCTTCCTTGCGACGCGCGCGGAGATAGCGCATCGCGATCACGAATTCGAACGGCGAAAACGGGCGAGCACCGCCCAGCCGAGCTTCAGCCATCAGCAAATTGTCCTTCCGCAAGGCGATTCACGGCATCCTCAAGCGACAGCTCGTGCTTTTCACCCGAGCGCCGCACTTTCAGCTCCACCTTGCCTTCTTTCAGGCCGCGCGGGCCAATGACCAATTGGTAAGGCAGGCCGATCAGGTCCATGGTCGCGAACTTTGCGCCGGCACGATCACCGGTATCATCCAGCAGCGGTTCCTTGCCCGCCTTCGTCAGCGCGCCATAAGCACGCTCGCAAGCGGCCGATGTCGCCTCGTCATCGGCGCGCATATTGATGATGCCGACGCCATAAGGCGCAACGCTTTCAGGCCAGATGATGCCGTTTGCATCATGGCTGGCCTCGATGATGGCGCCCATCAGGCGCGAGACCCCGACGCCGTAACTGCCCATGTGCACCGGCCGTTCCTTGCCGTCGGGATGCGTGACGAAAGCCTTCATCGGCTCGGAATACTTGGTTCCGAAATAGAAGATGTGCCCGACCTCGATCCCGCGGGCCGAGAGGCGCTTGTCCGCGGGCACTTCGGCCGCGAAACGCTCGGCTTCGTGCATTTCCTCGGTGGCGGCGTAGAGCGCCGTGCGCTGATCGACGATGGGCTGCAGATCGCCATCGAAATCGACATTGGCACCCGGAGCGCCCATGGAGACCAGGTCGGCATGGCAGAAAACTTCACTCTCACCGGTCTCGGCGAGCACGATAAATTCATGGCTGAGGTCACCGCCGATCGGCCCGGTATCGGCGCGCATCGGCACGGATTTCAGACCCATCCGCGCGAACGTGTTGAGATAGGCGACGAACATCCGGTTGTACGCCTTGCGCGCCTCGGTCTCGTCGAGATCGAAGGAATAGGCATCCTTCATCAGGAATTCGCGGCCCCGCATGACGCCAAACCGCGGCCGGCGCTCATCTCGGAACTTCCACTGAATATGATAAAGAAGCTTCGGCAAGTCCTTGTAAGACTTGCAGGAAGCCCGGAAGATCTCGGTGATCATCTCTTCATTGGTCGGGCCGTAGAGCAAATCGCGCTCGTGCCGGTCGACGATGCGCAGCATCTCCTCGCCATAATCGTCATAGCGCCCGCTCTCGCGCCAAAGATCGGCGAGTTGCAGGGTCGGCATCAGGAGCTCGATCGCGCCTGCCCTGTCCTGTTCCTCGCGCACGATCTGCTCGATCTTGCGCAGGACCCGATGGCCAAGCGGCAACCAGGCATAAATGCCGGCGGCTTCCTGCCGGACGAGTCCGGCGCGCAACATCAGCTGGTGCGAAACAATCTGGGCGTCTGAAGGCGCTTCCTTCAGGACGGGAATGAAATATCGGGAAAGACGCATGGTTCGAATTCTTCAACAATGGTGGTCGATTGCGGGCTTAAACTGACCGCCTCCGCGCCGCAAGCCAAGCCTTGCGAATCGGCCCGATCATTGACACAGCGACACCACCGGCAATGTTGGACAGCATGTCTCACGGCGACTCGAAAGCGACCGGGCGTACTAACGCGCTGACCATCGGCCTGCTGGTTTCCGGCATGGCCATATTCGGGTCGGCCACCCCCGTCAGTCGGCTAGTAGGACAGGAATTTCCAGTGCTGCTGGCTGCCGAATTCAGGGTGATCCTGGGCACGCTGGCCCTGTTGCCGGTAGCGGCCGTCCATTTTGGCGAAATCGCGAGGGTATCGAAGGCTGACTGGATTCGAATCGGCGTGATCGCCCTGTTCGGCATGTTCGGCTTCACCGTACTGATGCTTTACGGCATGCGGCTGATTCCGGGGGCGGCCGGAGCAGTCGTCATGAGCACGGCACCGGCTTTGACCGCTGTCGGCGCCATTGTTTTCCTGGGTGAGAGCCTGACCAAAACCAAGACCGCTGCAATCGTGCTGGCGGTCATCGGCGTTCTTGCGCTCAACTTTTTGAGCGCAGGCGAAGGCGGCAACTGGTTGATCGCAGGCAGCCTGCTGGTGCTGGCGGCCGTGTGCTGCGAGGCGGTCTACACGCTGATGGGGCGGCGCACGACGCAAACGGTTTCGCCGGTGCTGATCGCCTTTCTCGCGGCAGCCCTGTCGATCCCGTTATTTGCTCCCTTTGCAATCTGGCAGGCGACCAGCTGGACGTTGAGCGAGACATCAATGGCAGGCTGGATGAGCCTGGCTTGGTACGGAATCGGTACCCTGGCGGCCGGAAGCTGGCTCTGGTATGCGGGCGTTGCCCGGGCCAGCGGGTCGACCGCCGCCGGTTTCATGGCCGTCATGCCCTGCTCTGCCCTGGTCCTCTCTTACCTGCTGCTGGATGAGCCTTTCCGCTGGGCGCATATCGCAGGCTTTGCCATCGTGCTCGCCAGCGTCCTCTTAATGGCGCGCGAACATGCCAAAATGTCCGAGTAGATGCGCCGAGCGGCTTGATCCCGAACCGCGTTCAGGCTGTGCTGCCACCATGCGGAGCGCGTGATGGACGAATTTCCCAGAAACGATATCGAACATGCGCTGCAAGCGGCCGCGAGCGATCCGGCGGCCCAGGCGGAATTTCTCGCTAAGCTGCTGGATTCGCGAATCTATGTGATCGGCCATGTTCCGGGCGCGCGGGTCAACGAAAGCATTGCAATCGCGGCCGGCGACACGCTGTCAATCGAGCACTGGACCGGTCAAGACGGCCAATCCTACGTGCCGTTTTTCACGTCGCTAGACGCGCTTCGGCAGTCCGTCGACCGCAAAATTGGTTATCTCTCTATCAAGGGCCGGGAATTGTTTGATTCGACGCGTGGACGCCGGCTGGTGCTCAATCCCGGCAGCGCGTGGAGCTGGGACTTCCAGCCAAACGAGATCGGCCTCCTGCTCGATCGCGGCAGCGGGGCGTTTGACCGGTCGTATGTGCATGACGCCGCGCCGCCAGTGGAGATCGGCCAACCGCGCGATTATCCGGCCGCCCTGGTTGAAGGATTGACCCGGCTGTTCGCGCGCCAGGCTGCGGTGCGCCGTGCCTATATCGCTTTGATGAAAGATTCCTCGTCCGATCAGCCCTTCAGTCTGTTGCTTGGGCTCGACCTCGACGGGGAGATCGACCTGCAAGCCATCGGCATGAGTCATGTCACGGCTGAATACGCCCCCGACGAACTGCCTGTCGACGTGTTGATTCTCGGGAATGGTGACGATGACCCCTCGCGGTATTTCCGTGAACAGGCCGAGCCATTCTATGAACGCAGCTGGGGTCAGAGGCTCAAGACTTTCCTCGTTCGCCCCTAGGCGTCCCAGGCATCGGGTCCCGGTATAAAAGGGATGTCATCTAGCGAGATCAGCCCGAACTCGAATATCACGAACAGGATCAGCCAGATCGCTGCGGCCGCGACCGTTGTGAGCCAGGCCTTGTGCTTGAGGCCGGGATCGAGGGGCGCCCCCGATTCAGTGCCCTGCACGACTTCACCGCTTTCTGCCTGGCCGGTCACACCCAATGGCAGGATGGTGAACAAGACGATCCACCAGGCGGTCAGATAGATGGCAATCCCGGTTACGAAATTGATGCCGCCGGCAGGCAGGAAGAGCTGCGCCAGCGAGGCTAGCGCAAAAAGCGCGACAATTGCGGTCTGGGCCAAGCGGGCAAGGGTCATCCCGGCTCCTGCATCAGCTCGATCAGCACGCCGTGCGTGTTCTTGGGGTGAACGAAAATCACCGGCACGCCATGGGCGCCGATATAGGGTTCGCCTGTCCCCAGGACAGTGGCACCCTTGACGCGCATGTCATCTCGCGCCGCGACGATGTCGGGCACCTCGAAACAGAGATGATGCTGACCACCCTTGGGATTCTTTTCGAGGAATTTGTTGACCGGGCTTTCCGGACCGAGCGGCTCAAGCAATTCGAGTTCGGTGTTGCCGGTGTTGATGAAGCAGACTTTCACGCCAAGCTCCGGAAAATCCTTTATCGCGGTTGAATTATCGAGGCCATAAAGCGCCGCATAGGTATCCCGGGTTGCAGCGATGTCCGGCGTGGCGATCCCGATGTGATTGAGACGTCCGACGTTCATTTCAACTCCTTCACGCGGTGAGCACCATGATATCGACCTGGGGTTTCTTGCCCCACATCATGTTGATTTCGCGACGCACGGCGCGACGCGCGGCTTCTTCGACCTCCGCTTCGTCACATCTCGCGCGGCGCTTGAGGCGATCGAAGGCAGCTTCGGCAACCTGGCTGATCCGATCGAGAAGATGATCTTCGGTTATCTCGCGGCTCTGCGGCAGTCCGAGCACACGCACATCAGGGCCGGAAATCAGACTGCCCTGCCCGTCGATCACCATCGCAACGGTAATATGACCGGCATAGGCCATCGACCGGCGTTCCCGCATCGCTGGGCCTTCGGCTTCAGTCAGGATTTGTCCGTCAAGATATAGCCGGCCGGACTTGACTTCGTCGACGACACTGGCGCCGTCCTTCGAGATCCGGATGAGATCACCATTTCGCGGCGCCAATGCTTGCGGGATCTGCAATGACCGCGCGAAGGCGGCATGTTCGGCGAGGTGACGGTGTTCTCCGTGTACCGGAATGGAGATCTGGGGTCGCACCCATTCATACATCTGTTTCAGTTCGTCGCGGCAGGGGTGGCCGGAAACATGGACGTGCCGGTCGCGCTCGGTGACGATGTCGACGCCGCGCTGGGACAAGAGGTTCTGCAACTCGAAAATCCCGGTCTCGTTGCCGGGAATGACGCGGCTGGAGAAAATAACCGTGTCTCCGCTAGTCAGGTTTACAGAGCGATGATCCCCGCGCGCGATACGCGAGAGCGCTGCTCTGGGTTCGCCCTGGCTGCCTGTGCAGAGATAAAGGACCTTGTCCGGCGGGAAGTGCGCGGCATCGTCCTCGTCGATGAAGGGCCTCGCGTCTTGCAGCAGTCCGACCGATTTTGCGGCGGCGGCCATGCGGTGCATTGATCGTCCGACCAGGCAGACCTGGCGATTATTCGCCTCGGCCGCGACGATCGCGGATTCCATGCGCGCCACGTTCGAGGCGAAAGAAGCAATCGCGACACGTCCCTTCAGCTCGCCGACCAGTTCGATCAGATTCCGGCGGACGCCTGCTTCAGATCCCGACTCACCCTCGGTGAAAACATTGGTGGAATCGCACACCATGGCGAGCACGCCTTCGTCGGCAAGGTCGGTGAGCGCGCTGATGTCGGTGCTGCCGCCGATCAATGGCTCCGGATCGATTTTCCAGTCACCCGTGTGCAGGATCAGGCCTTCGGGCGTACGAATGGCGAGACCGTTGGGTTCCGGAATGGAATGGGTCAGTGTGACGAAGCTGATGTCGAACGGGCCAAGCGCAATGTGCCCGTCGAGTGGCACGACATTGACGATAGCCTGATTTTCGAGCCCCTTTTCCTTAAGCCGGTCGACCATCAACCAGGCGGTGAACGGGGTCGCAAAGATCGGCACGCGGAAGCGTTCCCAGAGATGTGCCACGGCACCCATATGGTCTTCATGGGCATGGGTCAGCACGATGCCGAGAAGATCGTGCGCGCGCTCCTCAATGAAGTCGGGGTCTGGCATGATCACATCGACGCCAGGCGACGTCAGGTCTCCGAACGTGACGCCGCAATCGACCATGATCCATTTGCGGTTCTCTTCCGGCCCGTAACCGTAGAGATTGAGATTCATCCCGATCTCGCCGCTCCCACCGAGCGGCAGGAAGTAAAGCCCACCATGCTTGCCCATCAGCGAACTCCGCCGCTATTGAGCTTCCAGACCTCGTACAGGCCCCGGATGGTGATATCGGGATCGAAATGATCGATGCTTCGCGAGGCGCCGTCGAAGAGCGAGGCGACGCCGCCGGTTGCGATGACTGTCATAGGTGAGTCGTATTCAGCCTTGATGCGCTCGGTAAGCCCGTCAATGAGCTCGACATAGCCCCAGAAGATGCCCGATTGCATGGCCGCGACGGTATCCTTGCCGATCGCCTTTTCCGGCTGACGAATCTCGATCCGTGGCAGACGCGCCGCCGCCTCGTGCAGCGCCTTCACGGAGAGGTTGATGCCTGGCGCGATGACGCCGCCCTCGAATGCGCCGTCGGCCGAAACCACGTCGAATGTCGTCGCCGTGCCCGAGTCGATGAGCAACAGCGCCCCCTCATATTTCGCCTTGGCACCGAGCGCGTTGACCAGCCGGTCGGCACCGGCTTCCTGCGGTCGCGGAATGCGGACTTCCACGCCGAGCTCGACGCCCGCTTCGCCAATAATCAGCGGTTCGGCCCCGAGATAGCGACGGGACAGATTGCGGAGATTGAAGAGCGCCTGCGGCACGACGGTCGAGATGACACAGGCTGAGATATCGCTGAAGGCGAGCCCGTGCATCGCCATGATCTGGGAGAGCCAGACAGCATGTTCGTCAGCCGTTCGGGTGGAATGGGTCGCTGTTCGCCACTCTGCACGCCAGCCGTCGCCGTCGTGGACAGCGAACAGCGTATTGGTATTGCCGCAGTCGATCGCAAGAAACATGCAGGCGGTTTACTCCAAAGCACCCGGAAAAAATACGTCCCCAGCTGAAATAAGGCGGGTCTCGCGCTTCGCCATTTCCAACCGCAGCGAACCATCCTCGGCGAGGTCGGTGAAGATCCCCTCCAGCGTTTCGTCCGAAAGCCGGACGACACACCGTTGACCAATACCGTGGGCCCGCGCGAGCCAGGCTTCGCGGATCGGACCGAATCCTTCTGTGGCCCAGACCGATCGCCAATGCTCGAAACGCGTGACGAGTGATTCCAGCGCGGTTGAAGGACCGATATCCGCACCCAGCCGTGCAAGGCTCGTGGCCGGATATTCCGGAATGTCGGGCGCGGCAGCAAGGTTAAGTCCGACCCCAATGACGAGCTGAATGACATTGCCTGGCGCATCTGCCGATTCCAGCAGCACGCCGCAGATCTTCTGACCATCGACGAGCACGTCATTGGGCCATTTCACGCGGGGACGGCGATTCTTCAACGCCAAACGGCAGACATCCGACGCGGCGAGCGCTGCGGCAAAGGACAATTGCGCTGCTTCGCCGGGCGAACATTTCAGCGAATACATCCCGGAGCAGTAGAGATTGCCGTCAAGATCGGCCCAATTGCGGCCTCGGCGGCCCCGACCTGCGGTCTGGCGGCGCGCGGCGATCCAGAGCGGGCCGATCTCGCCCGCCTTGAAGCGGCGGCGCACCTCTTCATTCGTGGAATCAATCTCGTCCAGCCATTCAATCCGGACGCCGTTGATCATCTAGATCGGGCCCAGGCCTGCATTCCGTGCGAGCAGGAAGAGAACCGGAACGATGACGATCAGCGCTGCAGTGGCGATGCCCGCCACATTGGTGATGACGCCGGTCGTAGCGGGCGGGCCGATGAAGTTGACCACCGGTTCGGAGAACCACATCACGCGGACAATGCGCAGATAGTAGGCCGCGGCTACAACCGAGAACAGGACGAGCGCAACCGGCAGGATGACGAGACCGGCCTGCAGGGCGGCGTAGAGGATGAAAAGCTTGCCGAAAAATCCAACCAGGAAAGGCAGGCCGCCGATCGAGAACATGGCACCGGTCATCGTCCAGGCAAGGCCGGGGCGCGATTGGGCCAGGCCGGCCAGATCGTCGACCTGCTCGACCATGCCTTCATTAGTGCGCATCGAGAGCACGACGCCGAAGGCGGCGATGAGGCCAATAATGTAGAGCACCATGAAGGCGAGCAGCGCCCACAATCCGGTCTCGGTGCCCGCGGCGATCGCGACCAGCGCATAACCCATATTGCCGATCGAAGAATAGGCCATCAGCCGCTTGATGTTCTGTTGCGTCAGCGCACCGAACGCGCCAACCGCCATGGAGGCAATGGCGATCGCCGTGATCACCTGCTGCCACTGGTCCGTCATCGCACCGAAGGGCTCGAGCAAGATGCGCGCGAGCAGCACGATGGCCGCGAATTTGGGGGCGGTCGCGAAGAACGCTGTCACCGGCGTCGGCGAGCCTTCATAGACATCCGGCGTCCACATGTGGAACGGCGCCGCCGAGACCTTGAAGGCCAATCCGCAGATCACGAAGACCAGACCGAACAGAAGGCCGATCGACACGTCGCCCGAGGCTGCTGCCACAGCAATTTCATTGAAACCGGTCGCGCCGGAGAAGCCGTAAACCAGGGAAGCACCATACAGAAGCAGTCCGGAAGACAGGGCCCCCAGCACGAAATATTTCAGTCCGGCTTCCGAGGCACGCAGCGAATCCCGGTTGAAGGCCGCCAGCACGTAAAGCGCCAGTGATTGCAATTCGACGCCCATATACATGGCGATCAGATCATTGGCCGAAACCATCATCGACATGCCGAGCGCGGCCAGTGCGATCAGTATGAAGTACTCGAACCGGGCGAGGCGTTCGGCCTTCAGATATGGCACTGCGAACAGCAGCGCGATCGCTGCTGCACCGAAGATCGCAATTTTCGAGAACAGGGCCAACGGGTCGAACACAAACGCGCCGCCAAATGCCTGGCCGCCCTCGCCCGGCACCAGGAAGGCCGCCGTCAAGGCTGCCACAAAGAGAAGCCCTGCGGTCAGCGGTGCGACAAGGGCGGCAGCCCGTCCGTGATCCTTGATGTAGACGCCGAGCATCAACAGCGCCATGGCCCCGAGGGCCAGGATGACTTCGGGAGCGTAGAGCAGATATTCCGCGGTGAGTGTGGCGAGATCCATGATCAGTCGGCCCCTACTGCGCGCTGGCGGCTATCGCCGCCTGGTAATTCGAGATCAGCTGCTCGACCGATGCCGCCGTGACATCGGTGATCAGCGTCGAGAAAAAGCCGAGAACAAGGGTTGCGATGATCAGCGGCATGAAGATCGCCCATTCGCGGACATTCATGTCGTTGATGGCTTCCAGCTTCGGATTGGTGAGATCACCCAGCACCAGGTTGCGATAGGCGGTGAGCATGTAGACCGCTGACAGGATGACCCCGATCGCGGCGCCGGCAGCAGCCCAGGTCGAGACCTGGAACGTACCGATCATTGCCATGATTTCACCAACAAAACCGGATGTGCCCGGCAGGCCGACATTCGCCATGGTGAACAGGGCGAGCACGGCGGCATAGACCGGCATGCGGTGTACAAGTCCCCCGTAAAAGGCAATCTCCCGCGTGTGCATGCGATCATAGATGACACCGACGGCGAGAAAGAGCGCGCCGGAAATCACGCCGTGCGAGATCATCTGGAAAATCGCGCCCTGTACGCCAAGCTCGGTCATCGCGAACAGGCCCATCGTCACCAGGCCCATATGAGCGACGGAGGAATAGGCGATCAGCTTCTTGATGTCGGTCTGGCGAAACGCGACCAGCGATGTGTAAATGATCGCGATCACCGACAGCGCAAATACCAGTGGTGTGAAATAGGCGCTCGCATCCGGGAACATGGGCAGCGAGAACCGAAGGAAGCCATAGCCACCCATTTTCAGGAGAATACCGGCCAGGATGACCGACCCGGCGGTCGGCGCCTCGACGTGGGCGTCCGGCAACCAGGTGTGGACCGGCCACATCGGCATTTTCACCGCAAATGAGGCGAAGAAGGCGAGCCATAGCCAGGTCTGTATCTCGGCCGCGAAAGGCGTCTCCAGCAAGACGGTAATGTCGGTGGTTCCTGCCTGCAGGAACATGAACACCAAGGCGACCAGCATCAGTACCGAGCCAAGCAGGGTGTAGAGAAAGAATTTGAACGCCGCATAGACCCGATTGGCGCCGCCCCAGACGCCGATGATCAGGAACATCGGAATGAGGCCGCCTTCGAAGAAGACGTAGAAGAGCACCATGTCGAGCGCACAGAACACGCCGATCATCAGCGATTCCAGCACCAGGAAGGCAATCATGTAATCGGCGACGCGCTTCTCGATCTTCCAGCTGGCGAGGATCGAGATCGGCATCAGGAAGGCGGTCAAAAGGACGAAGAGGACGGACAGACCGTCAACACCCATGCGGTAGGCCATGCCAAATTCGGAGAACCAGCTGACTTCCTCGACCAGCTGGAAGCCGGGGTTGGATGCGTCGAAGCGGATCATGACGACGATCGACAACGCAAAAGTGACGAGCGTGGTCAGCAACGCGACGCCGCGCGCATTCTTCTCGATGAAGGCCGAGTCCTCGGCACGCGAGAACATCTTGAACAGCGTGATCACGAGAGCGCCGGCAAGCGGCGCGAAAGTGACGGCGGACAACAACATCTATTCGCCTCCCGCGCCGGCCATGGCCCACAGGGTGAGTGCAACCACCCCGATCAGCATGACGAAGGCATAATGGTAGAGATATCCCGACTGGGCCTTTGACAGGCGCCGGGCTGCGGCCAGAGCCGAAGCGGCAAAGCCGTTCGGGCCCAATCCGTCGATAATCCTTGCGTCGCCGACCTTCCAGAACAGATCACCGAGGGCGCGCGCGCCACGAACAAAGACGAAATTATAGATTTCGTCGAAATACCATTTGTTCAAAAGGAAGCTGTGCAGCGGTCCCTCGCGCGAGGCGAGGCGTGCGCCGAAGCCGGCAAAGCGGATGTAGAAGATCCAGGCCAGAATGAAGCCGAGAATGGTCACCGCCAGCGGCGTGAACAGCACCCAGGTCGGCGGATGGTGCCCGCCATGCTCTCCCCCGCCGTGATCGTCCTCGGCGCCGTGATCATCGGCATGGACGGCCGCCTCTGACGGGGCCTCGGCATCTCCGGCACCGACGGCGGCTTCATAGGAGTCCGCTTCCAGCTCGGAGTGATCCTCGAGAATTTCGGCGGCTTGGGACGCCGCATAATAATCGCCGTAATTGCCCTCGGCATACGGTCCGGCCGGCAGCGCGTCCTCCCAGAAGGTAAAGGCATGGCGGCCGACGAACTGGTCCTTGAAGGCGGCACCGGCAAACACCGCTCCAACTGCCAGCAGGATCAGCGGAACCATCATCACCGGCGGGCTTTCATGGGCGTGATCGATAACCTCTTTCTCGCCACGGAATTTGCCGTGGAAGGTCATGAAGATGAGGCGCCAGGAATAGAAGCTGGTGAGACCGGCCGCGATCACGCCGACCCAGAAGGCCAGCATGCCGAACGGGATGCCCTCTTCGCCCATCATGAAGGCTTCCTCGATGATCATGTCCTTCGAGAAGAAGCCGGCAAAACCCCAGCCCAAGACAGGCAGGCCGACGCCGGTCAGGGCGAGCGTACCGATATACATGAGGATGGCCGTGAACGGCAGGTATTTGAAGACCCCGCCCATTTTCCGCATGTCCTGCTCGTGGTGCAGGCCGTGAATGACCGAACCCGCGCCGAGGAAAAGCAGCGCCTTGAAAAAGGCGTGGGTGAACAGGTGGAACATCGCCGCGGAATAAAGACCGAGGCCCGCGGCAAAGAACATGTATCCGAGCTGCGAACAGGTCGAATAGGCAATGACGCGCTTGATGTCGTTCTGCGCGAGCCCGACCGTGGCCGCGAACAGCGCCGTCGTCGCCCCGATCAGCGTGACGAAGGCCGAGGCATTCGGGGCCGCCTCGTATAGCGGGAAGCAACGGCAAACGAGGAAGACGCCGGCTGTCACCATGGTCGCAGCGTGGATCAGCGCAGACACAGGCGTCGGGCCCTCCATCGCGTCCGGCAACCAGACATGAAGGAAGAACTGCGCCGACTTGCCCATCGCGCCGATGAAGAGAAGGAAGGCGATCAGCTCGATCGCATTGAACTCGAACCCGAGGAAATTCCAGGTCAGCGAGGCCATGCCTTCGACATCGTTGAAGACCGAGTCGAAGCTCACCGAACCGAACACGGCGAACACCGCCATGATACCGAGCGCAAAGCCGAAATCGCCAACGCGGTTGGTCACGAAGGCCTTGATGGCTGCGTCGTTGGCCGACTTCTTCTTGTACCAGAAGCCGATCAGCAGGTAGGAGGCGAGCCCGACGCCTTCCCAGCCGAAGAAGAGCTGCAGGAAATCGTCCGCTGTCACCAGCATCAACATCGCGAAGGTGAAGAGCGAGAGATAGCTGAAGAAACGGGCACGGTGCGGGTCGTCGCTCATATACCCCCAGGAATAGACGTGGACGAGCGAGGAAACGAACGTCACGACGACCAGCATCACCGCCGACAGGGCATCAAGGCGCAGCGACCAGGTCGCCGAGAAATCGCCAATCTGCATCCATGTGGCGAGCGGGATGGTGCGGACATTCTCTGCAAAAATGACATCGTAAAAGACCCAGGCCGACAGCAGTGCGGACAGGATCAGGAAGCCCGTGGTCAGCGTCATTGCGGCGCGATCGCCGATGAAGCGCTGGAACAGGCCGGCGATGACGGAGCCCAGAAGCGGGCCGAAGACGATGATTATCGGAGCCATATCGTCTAGCCCTTCATCAGATTGACGCCCTCAACCGAGATATCACCCCGGTTGCGGAAGAAAACGACAAGAATGGCGAGGCCGATCGCAGCTTCGGCGGCGGCCACGGTCAGCACGAACATGGCGAAGACCTGACCGGCGAGATCGCCGAGATAGGATGAAAACGCCACCAGATTGATGTTGACGGCGAGCAGCAACAGCTCGACCGACATCAACAAGATGATCACGTTCTTGCGGTTCACGAAAATGCCGAACACGCCAATCGTGAAAAGGATAGCGGAAACAGCGAGATAGTGTGAAAGGCCGATGTCCATCATTCTCCCAGCCCCTCTCCGGATTTGACGTCATGCATTGTGACTGCCGTCTTGCGGTCGCGGCCAACCTGCTCGGCAATATTCTGACGCTTGACGTGCGGCTTGTGCTGCAGCGTCAGCACGATGGCACCGATCATCGCGACCAGCAGGATCAGGCCAGCTGCCTGGAAGAAGTAGGCGTAATCGTCATAGAGCAGCAGGCCGAGCGCTTCGACATTCGAGATGTCGGCCGGCGTTGCGCTCGCGGCATTGGCTGCCACGACATTGGCCCCGCTCCAGGCGCGACCGACGAGGATCAGTTCAGCGGCAAGGATCACCGCGATCAGGCCGCCGAACGGCAGGTAGCTCAAAAATCCCTCCTTGAGCTCGGCGAAATCGACATCGAGCATCATGACGACGAAAAGGAAGAGCACGGCGACGGCACCGACATAGACAACGACCAGCAGCATGGCGAGGAATTCCGCGCCCAGCAGCACGAACAGTCCGGCCGCAGAGAAAAAGGCCAGGATCAACCAGAGCACTGATCGCACCGGGTTTCGGGCTGCCACGACGAAGAAGGCGGACAAGATCGTCACGCTCGCCAGTACCCAGAATGTAATTGCCTGCAGCATCAGCCGCCCCGTCCCTCTCTTGCGCCCTAGCGGTAAGGCGCGTCGATTTCCAGATTGCGCGCGATCTCGCGTTCCCACCGATCGCCATTCGCCAGAAGTTTTTCCTTGTCATAGTAGAGTTCTTCACGGGTCTCCGTTGCGAACTCGAAATTCGGGCCCTCGACAATGGCATCCACCGGGCAGGCTTCCTGGCAGTAGCCGCAATAGATACACTTCACCATGTCGATGTCGTAGCGCGTCGTCCGGCGGGAGCCATCCTCGCGCGGTTCCGCCTCGATCGTGATCGCCTGCGCCGGACAGACCGCTTCGCACAGCTTGCAGGCAATGCAGCGCTCTTCGCCGTTGGGATAGCGGCGCAGCGCGTGCTGGCCGCGGAAGCGCGGGCTCAGCGGGCCTTTCTCGAAGGGGTAATTCACTGTCGCCTTCGGGCGGAAGAAATACTTCATCGCCAGGATGAAGGCTCCCACAAAGTCCATGAGGAAGGCGCCGCGAATGGTTTGCGCAATCCGGCTCATGACTGGCCTCCGAAGTAAGCGATATAGCCGCCGACCAAGGCGACCGCGCCGAGCGAAGTCGGCAGGAATATCTTCCAGCCCAGTCGCATCAGCTGGTCATAGCGGTATCGCGGCACGATGGCTTTCACCATGGCGAACATGAAGAAGAAGAACACGATCTTCGCCGCGAACCAGAAGAAGGGCGGCAGGAAGTCCAGGAAGGGGAATGGCGCATGCCATCCGCCGAAGAAGAGTATGGTGGTCAGCGCGCACATCAGGACGATGTTGAGATATTCGCCGATCATGAAGAGCAGATAGGGTGTGGAGGAATATTCCACCTGATAGCCTGCGACGAGTTCGGATTCGGCTTCCGGCAAATCGAAGGGCGGGCGGTTGGTTTCCGCCAGGGCTGAGATGAAGAAGATCACCATCATCGGGAACATGACGATAAACATCGGCACCGGCAGAGTGTGCAGCGCCAGCATGTTCCAGTTCCAGAAACCACCAGCCTGTTCTTCGACAATGACGGAGAGATTCATCGAGCCGGCAAACAGCAGCACGGTCACGATGATGAAACCGATCGAGACCTCGTAGGAAATCATCTGCGCTGCCGAGCGAAGCGCGCCGAGGAAGGGATATTTCGAGTTCGATGCCCAGCCACCAATGATGACGCCGTAGACGCCGAGCGAGGAAATCGCGAACAGATACAGGATGCCGACATTGAGGTCGGCAATCACCCAGCCCGGCGCGACCGGAACCACGGCCCAGCCCACAAAGGCCAAGACCAGCGTGATCAGCGGCGCGAGCAGGAAAAGGACCCGGTCTGCGCCTGCCGGCACGACGATTTCCTTGAGCACGAATTTGAAGAAGTCTGCGAAAGACTGGAGCAAGCCGAAAGCGCCGACAACGTTCGGACCCTTGCGCATCTGCACGGCAGCCCAGACCTTCCGATCCATCAGCAAGAGGAAGGCCAGCGCAATCAGCAGCACGATCATGAAGGCCAGGATCTGTACTACGGCGAGAGCTGTTCCGCCCCAGACGCCGTATTGCTCGATGAAATGACCCATTAGCCCTCATCCCTCGCTGCCGAGTCGCCTGCCGGCGACATCACGATGGCAATGATCACGCCGACTCCGGCGCCGATCGACGGGCCGAATACAACGCCCATTGCAACATCGCCCATGACCGCGCCGACAGCCGCACCAAATGCGGTTCCAAGCCCCGCGCCAAGGGCGACACCGAGACCAATGGTCAATGGCAGAGATCTCGCCATGCGCCTTACTCCGCCGCCAGCGCCGATGGCGCCGTTTTCAGTGCCGAACATTCCGCCATCGTTTTCGAGGCCCGTGCGATTGCGTTCGTCAGATAGAAATCCGTGACCGGTGACCGGAAAGGTTCGGCGCCCATATCGCCCGCTTCGCCGATCGATGCCACATCAAATTCAGCCGCCGTCGCATGACCCGGCGCGTGATCGATGCCGCCAAATACGGGGTGATCGGCGATCAACTTTTCACGCAAGGCTTCCAGCGTGTCATAGGGCAGCGTCTTGCCCAGGCGTTCGGAAAGAGCACGGAAGATCGCCCAGTCCTCTTTTGCTTCGCCTTTCGGGAAGACGGCACGCGCATTCATTTGTACGCGGCCTTCCATATTGGCCCACATGCCGCGCTTCTCGATATACGCGGCACCCGGCAGGATCAGGTCCGCTCGGTGCGCTCCGCGGTCGCCGTGATGGCCGACATAGATGACGAAGGCGTCGCCGAAATCGGCGTCGATCTCGTCTGCGCCGAGCAAGACGACCGTGTCCATGCCACCGGCCTGGAGCTCCGCTGCCGACTTGCCGCCCTCACCCGGCACGAAACCGAGATCGAGCGCCCCGACACGCGACGCTGCCGTGTGCAGCACGTTGAACCCGTTCCAGTCGTCCTTGACCGCACCCACCTTGCTGGCGAGATCGCCCACGGCGCTGAGGATCTGCGCCCCGTCTTTCCGGGCCAGCGCGCCCATGCCGACGATGATCATCGGCTTCTCGGCGTTCTTCAGGACCTTGGTGAATCCCGAACGTTTGCCGGCGAAGCCCTTCAATTCCGTCGGCCCGCTTCCGGCCTTTTCGAACGGATAGGACAGATCACCGACTTCGCCGATTACGCCGACCTTTACGTCCCGCTCCAACCAAGCACGGCGGATACGGGCATTCAGAACCGGCGCCTCGAGGCGCGGATCGGTGCCGACGAGCAGGATCGCATCGGCTTGGTCGATGCCGGCAATGGTCGAGTTGAACAGCCAGCTCTCGCGCGGTCCCTTGCCGAGCGGCGCGCCGTCCTGACGGCCATCGATCGACGTCACGCCGAGGCTGTCGAACAAATCCTTGGCGGCCTTCAGTTCCTCGACGGAATTGAGATCGCCAGCAATGACGCCAATTTTCGAGGCATCGCCGGAGAGTTTCGCCGCAGCCGTGCCGAGCGCTTCATCCCACGAGACTGCCGTCAGCTTGCCGTCCTTGCGCGCATAGGGCTTGTCGAGGCGTTGGCGCTGCAACCCGTCCCAGACAAAGCGCGTCTTGTCGGATATCCACTCCTCGTTCAGCTCGTCATTGACGCGCGGCAAGATGCGCAGAACGCCGGGGCCGCGGCTGTCGACGCGGATCCAGGCACCCATCGCGTCCATGACATCGATGGTTTCGGTCTTCTTCAATTCCCAGGGCCGAGCATTGAAGGCATAGGGTTTCGACGTCAGCGCACCCACCGGACAGAGGTCGATGACGTTGCCCGACAGTTCGGAATGGACCGCGCTTTCCAGATAGGTCGTGATCTCGGCATCCTCGCCGCGATTGAGCATGCCAATTTCCGGCGAACCAGCGACCTCGGTGACAAAACGCACGCAGCGAGTGCACTGAATGCAGCGGTTCATGAAGGTCCGGATCAACGGACCCATATACTTGTCCTCGACCGCGCGCTTGTTCTCGAGATAGCGCGTGTCTGACCGGCCGTAGGCCATGGCCTGGTCCTGCAGATCGCATTCGCCGCCCTGATCGCAGATCGGGCAATCCAGCGGATGGTTGATCAGCAGGAATTCCATTACGCCTTCGCGCGCCTTCTTCACCATGGGCGAAGCGGTGTTCATCGCAGGCGGCTCGCCATTCGGCCCGCCGCGCATGTCGGAGACATTCATGGCGCAGGAGGCGGCCGGTTTCGGCGCGCCGACCAGCTCGACCAGGCACATGCGGCAATTGCCCGCCACGGACAGGCGCTCGTGATAACAAAAGCGCGGGATTTCCTTGCCCGCCGCCTCAGCTGCCTGCAGCAGCGTGTAATGGTTCGGGACGTCGATTTCCTCGCCGTCAACGATGATGGTGCGGAGATTGTCTGACATTGTTCTTCCCTACTCCGCTGCAACCGCCGAGACCGCTACCGGCTTGCCGGCACGGTACGCATTGATGCGGTCCTCGATCTCATGGCGGAAATGCCGGATCAAACCCTGCACCGGCCACGCCGCAGCGTCGCCGAGCGCGCAGATCGTGTGACCTTCCACCTGGCCGGCAACGTCCAGGAGCTTGTCGATCTCATGGGTTGAACTCTCGCCGCGCGCCATCCGCTCCAGCACGCGCCACATCCAGCCCGTGCCTTCGCGACACGGCGTGCACTGGCCGCAGCTTTCATGCTTGTAGAAATAGGAGATCCGCGCGATCGCCTTGATGATGTCGGTGGACTTGTCCATCACGATCACGGCAGCTGTTCCGAGACCGGACTTTTCGTCCTTGAGCGCGTCGAAATCCATCAGAACATCCGTGCAGGTGTCGGCCGGGATACACGGTACGGACGAGCCGCCCGGGATGACCGCTTTGAGATTGTCCCACCCGCCGCGGACGCCACCCGCATGGGTTTCGATCAGCGTTTTCAGCGGGATGGACATGGTTTCCTCGATATTGCACGGCTTGTTCACATGGCCGGATATCGAGAACACCTTGGTACCGGTATTGCCCTGGCGGCCGAAGCCCGCAAACCATTCCGCGCCGCGCCGCAGGATCGTGGGTGCGACCGCAATGGATTCGACATTGTTGACCGTGGTGGGGCAACCATAGAGGCCGGCATTGGCCGGGAATGGCGGCTTCAGGCGCGGCTGACCCTTCTTGCCCTCGAGGCTTTCGAGGAGCGCGGTTTCTTCACCGCAGATATAGGCGCCAGCGCCATGGTGGACGTAACAGTCGAAATCCCAACCATGAATGTTGTCCTTGCCAATCAGCTTGGCCTCATAGGCTTCCTTGATGGCTTTCTCGAGCGCCAGTCGCTCGTCGACATATTCCCCGCGGATATAAATGTAACAGGCGTGCGCACGCATCGCGAAGGACGCCACTAGGCAGCCCTCGATCAGGAGGTGCGGATCATTGCGCATGATCTCGCGGTCCTTGCAGGTGCCCGGTTCGGATTCATCTGCGTTGACAACAAGGTAGTGCGGGCGAGCGCCGACTTCCTTGGGCATGAAGGACCATTTCAAACCGGTCGGGAAACCGGCCCCGCCGCGACCTCGCAAGCCGGACGCCTTGATCTGGTCGATGATCCAATCCTGGCCCTGGTCGATCATGTCCCGGGTCGAATTCCATGCGCCGCGCTGTTTCGCGGCGTCGAGCCCGGGATCCTCGCGACCGAAAAGGTTGAGGAAAATCCGGTCCTTGTCCTGGAGAAGCTGAACCATTATTCGCTCCCCTTCTTGCCGTCGGCCTTGGCACCGGTCCGCCCGGTATCCTTGGGACGCGCCTTCTCGGTCGGCAGGTTCGGTTTCTCGCCGGTATCATTTGCGGCATTGGGCAGGCTCACCGGTTCGGCCAGCGAGCCGTCATAGAGTGAGCCGTCGGTCAGCGTCATCGAGCCGCCCTCGGTTTCAGAGCAGGACCGACCGATCTGCGAGCCCGGCCTCGGCGTGTTGCCAGCTGCCAAATTGTCGAGGATCGCGGCCATGCTGTCGGCGGTCAGGTCTTCGTAATAATGGTCGGATTTTGCATTTGAAATCTGGACCATAGGCGCGTTGGCACAGGCCCCGAGGCATTCGACTTCCATCCAGGAGAACCTGCCGTCAGCTGAAACCGAGCCTTTCGGTCCGATCTTCTCGGCGCAAACCTGCTTGATATCTTCCGCTCCGCGCAGCCAGCAAGGTGTGGTGCCGCAAACCTGGATCAGGTGTTCGCCCGCCGGCTCGAGATTGAACATGGTGTAGAAGGTCGCGACCTCCATCACCCGGATTTTCGGCATGTCCAGCCGGTCAGCGATTTCACGCATCGCCGGCTCGGAAACCCAGCCACCCTGCTTTTGCGCGATCCACAGCATGGGGATCACGGCGGAGGCTTTCTTGTCTTCAGGATACTTGTTCAACCAGAACTTTATCTCTTTCTCGCTTTCCTTTGAAAACGAGAAACTTTCCGGTTGTTCGAGTGCTATTTTTCGAGCGCTCATCGGTCGATTTCTCCGAACACGATATCGAGCGAGCCAAGAATGGCGGAGACATCCGCCAGCAAGTGGCCGCGATTGAGATGATCCATGGCCGCGAGATGGGCGAATCCCGGCGCCCGGATCTTGACGCGATACGGCTTGTTGGTGCCGTCGGCGACGAGATAGACGCCGAACTCACCTTTCGGAGCCTCGACGGCGACATAGGCTTCACCGGCCGGCACATGGACGCCTTCGGTGTACAGCTTGAAGTGATGAATCAGCGCTTCCATCGACTGTTTCATCTCGCCGCGGCGCGGCGGCGCGAACTTGGTGTCGGTGGGCAGCACCTCGCCGGCATTCTCCGCGCGCGAGAGCCATTCGACGCATTGCTTCATGATCTTCACGGACTCGAGCATTTCGTCCATGCGGATGAGATAACGGTCCCAGCAATCACCGTTCTTACCGACAGGAATGTCGAATTCGAGCTCGTCATAAACCTCGTAGGGCTGCGCGCGGCGCAGATCCCAGGCCATGCCGGACCCGCGCACCATGACGCCGGAGAATCCCCAGGCGAGCGCGTCTTCCTTCGAAACCACGCCGATATCGACATTGCGCTGCTTGAAGATCCGGTTCTCGGTCAGCAACGTGTCGATGTCCTTGAGCTTCCCAGGGAATTGCTCGCACCACTCGCCAATGTCCTCGATCAGGTCCGGGGGCAAATCCTGGTGAACACCACCGGGGCGGAAATAATGCGCGTGCATGCGCGAACCGGAAGCGCGCTCGTAGAACACCATCAGCTTCTCGCGCTCTTCAAACCCCCAGACCGGCGGCGTGAGCGCGCCGACATCAAGCGCCTGCGTAGTGACGTTCAGCATGTGCGACAGGATGCGGCCAATCTCGCAATAAAGGACGCGAATGTAGGAGCCGCGTTTCGGCACCGGAATGCCCGCCAACCGCTCCACGGCCATGCAGAAGGCATGCTCCTGGTTCATCGGCGCGACGTAGTCGAGCCGGTCGAAATATCCGATGCCCTGGAGATAGGTCTTGTGCTCGAGCAGCTTTTCCGTACCGCGGTGCAAGAGCCCGATATGCGGGTCGACGCGGTCGACGATCTCGCCGTCCAGCTCGAGCACGAGGCGGAGCACGCCGTGTGCCGCCGGGTGCTGCGGGCCGAAATTGATCGTAAACTTGCGCTCGTCTTCCTGCTCGATGTTTTCGGGATTGATGATCTCGTTCATTACACACCCTCCCCTTTGACCTTTTCATCGCCCGGCAGCACGTATTTCGCGCCTTCCCAGGGAGAGAGGAAGTCGAAGTCCCGATATTCCTGGACCAATTCGACCGGTTCGTAGACGACGCGCTTTTCTTCCTCGTCCCAGCGGACTTCGACGTAGCCGCTGAGCGGGAAGTCCTTGCGAAGCGGGAAACCATTGAAGCCGTAATCGGTCAGAATGCGCCGCAGATCAGGGTGGTTGTCAAAGACGATGCCGTACATGTCGAAGGCTTCGCGTTCGAACCAGTTGGCCACCGGGAAAATTTCTGAAATCGAGGCGATGGGCGCCTCTTCGTCGGTGGAGGTCTTCACCCGTATGCGGTGGTTCATCTGCATCGACAGGAGATGGTAGACGACGTCGAAGCGCTCGGTACGGCCGGGATGGTCGACGCCGCAAATGTCAATCAGCGTCGTGAAACGGCAGGCGCGATCGTCGCGCAGGTGACGGATCACCTCCTCGACGCGGTCTCGATAGATATTGAGCGTCAATTCGCCGTGTTCGACCGACCATTCGCGGATCGCCGAATCGAGTTGCGCGGCAATGTGCGCGCCAAGTTCGTTCAATCGCTCGCTCATCGTTCGATCGATCCTTCGCGGCGGATTTTCTTCTGAAGCTGCAGGATGCCGTAGACCAGTGCCTCGGCAGTCGGCGGACAGCCCGGCACATAGACGTCAACCGGAACAATCCGGTCACAGCCGCGCACGACAGCATAGGAATAGTGATAATAACCGCCGCCATTGGCACATGAGCCCATGGAGATCACGTAGCGCGGCTCGGGCATCTGGTCGTAGACCTTGCGCAGGGCGGGCGCCATCTTGTTGGTCAAGGTGCCGGCGACGATCATCACGTCGGACTGGCGCGGAGAGGCCCGCGGGGCGAAGCCGAAGCGTTCGAGATCATAGCGCGGCATCGAGGCCTGCATCATTTCGACGGCGCAGCACGCCAAACCAAATGTCATCCACATCAGCGATCCGGTACGTGCCCAGGTGATGAGGTCGTCGGCCGCGGCCACGACGAAGCCCTTGTCGGCCAGCGCGTCGGAGACGCCGTCGAAGAACGGATCATGCTTTTTCGGATCGTAATGCGGGGTGGCGGCGCGGCCGGCAGCGCCCGCGGGGGTCAGCGTATTGTCAGCCATGGTCTACTCCCACTCCAGCGCGCCTTTTTTCCACTCATAGATGAATCCGACCGTCAGCACGCCGAGGAAGATCATCATCGACCAGAAGGCAAAAATACCGGTCTCGCCGAGCGTCACCGCCCAGGGAAAGAGGAAGGCCACTTCGAGGTCAAAGATGATGAAAAGGATGGCGACGAGATAGAAACGCACGTCAAATTTCATCCGGGCGTCGTCGAACGCCTCGAAACCGCATTCATAGGTCGACACTTTTTCCGTATCCGGATTCGACGGCGCCAGGACAAAGGCCGCCAGCATGAAAATGATGCCGAGCGCGGCAGCAATGCCGAGGAAAATCAGGATCGGAAGGTATTCAAGCAGAAGCGCATTCATGACGGATCGCCCCGTTTGGCTTTCTATTGCGGGGCATGGCCGTCGCTGAACAGCGAAATGGGCCGACAACATGCCCCCGCACGGTCGAGGCGGAAGCTAGTGCGAGCCGTCTTCACCCGCAAGGCGAAATGGCCGCTTTTTCTGCGCCGGAATGTCATCCAAGTGATTGAATTTTCACTACATGCGAATGATTTGCAATTGGAGGGCGCTGATCAGGGCAAGTCGCGCAGATGGGCCGCGAGCGCGCGCGCTGTTTCGCCCCGCAATTGCCAGCTCATGCAGCGCACCCCGCCACCCATATGGCATACGCCGGCCGACGGAACGGGAACCACGTCGCGGTCCGTCAGCGACCGGACGTGTGCGAGGACCACCTCGTCCTCGGCGATGCCGAATTGCGGCAGATAAATGCGGTGAGGTGTGACCAGTGAATTGGTGTAGAGCCCGCAAGCGGAACCGAAGCGCGCGTCATAGATATCATTGCCGTCATACGGTGTAGCAATCTGGTGGATTTCAACGCCTGGCAAGCCGTCTTCAATTGCCGCTCGCAAACTGGCGGCGTAATCGGGATCTTCCGGATAGGAATTGATGACAAGCGTATTCGGGCCGATGAATGAAACGACACCATCGGCGTGTTCCAGCCCACCCTGCTCGTCTGCCTCGATAAAGGCGATGTGATTGGCACCGGTCAGGCGCTGCAGGAGCCGGCGGCCAGCAGCCTCGCCGCGATTGTTGTCGCGCAGGAATTTGCGGCTGACGACCAATGATCCGGAATAGTCGTCGACCAGGTTTCCGCCATCGTTCAGAGCGGCGGCGACCTCGATATCGAGTCCCGCTTCCGCGGCGAGCTCCAGAAATGCGGACTGGACTGCATCGGCATCGCGCTGACCGCCGCCTTGCCCGGCCGCCGTGTAACGGAAAAAGACGGGTTCTTCTGCATTGGATGAACCAAAGTCGCGCGCCCAGATATCCTCAACCGGATAGACCGCCACGTGTCGATCACCGAGTGCCGCCCCAAATTGCGGCGCGATTGTCTCGTCCGCGAGCACGATGACATCGTCGCCTGCCCGGAGTATCCGCCGGCCGAACCCGATCTGGAAATCGATGATGTCGTCGTGGACATCGGCATAATATGCATCGCCGCTGAGCGGCGCCGCGAGAATGATCAGTTCGGTTGGATCCGGCACGATGCCCGGTTCCTCCTGTTGCCCATCACAGGCCGAAAGAAATCCGGTCGCCAGCAATCCCGCAATACACCTGAACACGGCACTCTCCCCGGCCTGCTCCAATCCGAATGGTAGCAGGTGCCGGAGCGACCGCCGAGCTCGCTACGCAACCCCCTCGATCTTGTCCTGCGTCTTCGTTTCGAAATCGGCAGCGTCATGGCGCTCGCGCAATTGAGAAGCCGGATCGCCCCAGCCGCGATTGACCATGCGGCCGCGCTGCACCGCCGGACGGGCATAAATCTGGTCCGTCCAGCGGATGACGTGCTTGTAGTCCTGCACCGAGAGGAATTCGCCTGCATCATAAAGCAGGCCTCTGGCCAGCGCCCCATACCAGGGCATGATAGCCATGTCGGCAATCGTGTACTGGTCGCCAGCGATAAACTCGCGGTGTGCCAATGTCTTGTCGAGAACATCGAGCTGACGCTTCACCTCCATCGCATAGCGATCGATCGGATATTTCTGCTTGTCGTTCGCATAGGAATAGAAATGGCCGAAACCGCCGCCGAGGATCGGCGCTGATCCCATCTGCCACATCAGCCAGTTGAAGGTCTCCGTGCGGGCATCCGGATCGGTCGGCAGAAAGTCACCGAACTTCTCGGCCAGGTAGACCAGGATGGAACCCGATTCGAAGACCCGGCGCGGCGTGTCGCCGGAGCGGTCGACGAGCGCCGGGATCTTGGAATTCGGATTGATCGCAACGAAGCCGGAGCCGAACTGCTCGCCTTCATTGATGTCGATCAGCCAGGCATCGTATTCCGCGCCTTCATGGCCCTTGGCGAGCAGCTCCTCGAGGAGAATGGTGACCTTCACGCCGTTGGGCGTCGCCAGCGAATAAAGCTGCAGCGGATGTTTGCCGACCGGCAATTCCTTGTCATGCTTGGCGCCCGAAACCGGCCGGTTGATCGGCGCAAAGCGATTATTGTCGTCCTTATTCCAGGTCCAGACTTTCGGCGGCGTCCAGGTCTTGCTCATCTTCGGTTCCTTCAGTTTCGTCGCGGCGCGATGCGGTATGGAACGGCATATGGGGACTGCCGGGCGCGATTAAACCACGCGCTCGGTCACGTACCCGTGCGCAAGCGCTAGAACCACCGCTTCAGCCGGAAATAGGCCGTCAGTCCGATGGCGATGACGAAACACACCGCGCAAACAATGTAGAAGGCCCAAGGGTAATCCGCGCCGGGCATGCCGCCGACATTGATGCCCAGCAGGCCGGTCAGGAAGCCGAGCGGCAGGAAAATCGCCGCGACCACCGACAGCACCATCATGTTGGTATTCATTTCCTCGGCGCGGCGATCGACCAGCTGGTCATTGAGGATGGCGCTGCGCTCGCGCACCGCGTCAAGGTCTTCAATGAGGCGTGTGACCTGGTCGGCGGTCTCGCGTAGTTGATTCTGCACCGGCCGCTCGAACACGCCCGACGGATCGGCGGCGAGCTTAGCCAGCGCGTCGCGCTGCGGGGCGATATAGCGGCGCAGGGCAATCGTCGAGCGCCGGATTTCGGCGAGTTGACTGCGCAGGCCGGCGGCCCGGTCAACGCTTTCTTCCTCGAGGTCATCGACACGATCGGCCAGTTCCGACACAACCGGGTCCATGCGCTCCGTCAATGCGGCGGCCAGCTTGGCGATGAAAGCGCCGGCGCTGGGCGGTGGATTGCCGGCTTCAATCTGTTCGCGGATCGTGACGATGGCCATCAGCCGGTGGATCCGCGTCGAGATGATCAGATCGCCCGCCAGCCAGAGCCGGATCGAGACCAGGTCCTCGGGGTCGCTCTCCGGCTTGAGATTGACGCCGCGCAGGATGAGAATATGGCCCTCACCCAGCGGATTTACGGAGGGCCGCGTGTCCTGGCGCGTCAGCGCCAGGGCCACGACCGGATCGACGCGCTCTGCTATCCACTCGCGCACGCCAGGATCGGCCAGGTCGAAATGGATCCAGCGATAGGCGAGATTGGCGGGCTTTGGCGCCGTGATAGCGTCAAGCCGACGTGCCGTGCCATCGGCCAGGATATCGAAGGCATGGATCGGGTTCAGCGTCATGATCCGGCCTCATTCGACCCCTGATGAATCATGTGCACATCGCGCTGCGGGAACGGAATCGTGATGCCGTTGGCCTTGAACGCATCATTGATCGCGAACATGACCTCGCTTTGGGGCTCCATGCGGCCGGCGGTGACGTCCGCCACCCAGAACAACAGCATGAAATCGATCGAGCTCTCGCCGAAGGTACGCAGCACGCACATCGGTTTCGGATCTTCTATGGCCATCGGATGGCTTCGTGCCGCCTCCAGCATCAGATCGCGCGCCTTGTGGAGATCGCTGCCATAAGCAACGCCGACATCGACCTGGATGCGCCCCTTATTGCTCGACAAGGTCCAGTTGATCACGCGTCCGGTGATCATGTCTTCGTTGGGAACGAGGATCTCCTTGCCGTCGAACGTCTCCATCAGGATGTAGCGGGCGCTGGTCTTGCGCAGGAATCCGGCCGTGCCATCCGCCAGTTCGATGAGGTCGCCCTCCTCGATGGCGTTTTCCGCAAGCAGGATCAATCCGCTGATGAAATTCGAGGCGATTTTCTGCAGGCCGAAACCCAAACCAATGCCGACGGCGCCGCTGAAAACCGTGAGCGCCGTCAGATCGACGCCCGCAATATCAAGTCCGACAATGAACGCCAGGACATAAAGGACGATGCGGATGACATTGGCGATCAGGATGCGGGTGCTGGACCGCACCTTTTCCAGCGACCGGATCCGGCGCTCGATATAGGCGGCAATGACGCCGACAATCCAGAATACGGTGGCGAGCGCAATGAAGGCTGTCATCACGTCATAGGCGCTGATCCGGTTGTCGCCGACGGAGAAAGCGAAGGAATCCTGGTCCAGCACCGCTTCAACATTGGCCAGACGGCCGGTGAGAATGGCAACCAGCACCCCGACAAGCAGGATGAACACGCCCCACTTCCAGAAGCTGGCCAGCCATCCCAGGAATTTCACGATCGCCTTCATCCCCTGCCCCGGTCGACGGAATCACCCTTGCGAGGCGCAAGGTTAGCGCATGTCGGCGATGGCGGCGACTTGTGACGAGGCGCTTGCCCCTGCTGGCGGTTCGCGCGGGCGATAACCGGCGCCCTAATGGACCGTATCAGGCCGGAAGAGCAGAACCGGGACCGGACAGGCCCGGATCATCTGCGTCGTCGTGCTGCCAATGATCAGATTGCGCAGCCGCGAATGGCCATAAGCACCCATGACCAGGAATTCGATCTCTCCGGCGTCGGTTTTCGCAGTGAAGACGGCTTCCGGTTCGCCATCGACAATCTCGAACGCAGCCGTGTAGCCGGCGTCACGCAATTTCGCAGCAGCGGCCTCGAGCGCATTGACCATGTCCGGCTTCGCAGCGCCGACATGCAGCAGGCGCAATTCCATGCCTGCAAACAGTTTGCCTTTGGCGATATGATCGACAGCCTTGGCAACACTGGGGCCTGTATCGAAGGCTATGGTGGCGCTTTTCGGCGTCCTGAATGCGCGCGAGGTCACGAGGACCGGGCGGTGCGCCGACCGCACGACGCGTTCGAGGTTGGACCCCAGGTGCAGCTTGGCGAAATCGGCATGTTCGCCGCGCTTGCCGATGACGATCACGCGCGCATCGCCCTCGACTTCCTGCACGGCTTCGAGGAGATCGCCATTGCGCAGGCGAATCTTGACGTCGGACGTCCCCTTGGATTCGAGGTGGCTTTTCGCCGCTTCGGCGACCAGGCGCCCTCGCTCGCGCGCCAGCCTGGCGCCCTGCTCGTCATGCTCGGTCAGCTTTTCTAGCAATTCCGAACGCGCGCCGAGCGTCAGATTGCCAGACAAATTCATGGGACCGGCGCGGCCCGGACGGTGGTCGATGACGTGGAGGAGATCGATACCGAATCCGGTCTTCCCGGCGACCCAGGCGGCATGATCGCAGACGCTCTCGGTATAGGCCGAGCCGTCGATCAGGGTGATGATGCGGTCCATGTGGCGACTCCTAATGACCGGCAGCGCTGGAAGGCGCGCCGGGTTTGTCATGTTCGCCGAGGCGGTCGACGAGGGTTTCGCTGGCGCGGTTCATGCCGACCAGTTCGACCGTCACCCCCTCGCGGCGGAATTTCAAGACGATGAGATCGATCGCCTGCACGCTGGAAATGTCCCAGATATGCGCGGCCGAAAGGTCGATCGTCACGGCATCGAGCGCTTCCTTGAAGTCGAACGCCTTGGTGAAGGCTTCAGTCGAGGCGAAGAAAAGCTGGCCGGTCACGGTGTAGGTGCGGGTGCGCCCGTCATCCGAAAGCGCCGAGCCGACCTCGAATATACGCGAGATTTTCCAGGCGAAGAATACGCCCGACAGAAAGACGCCGATCATCACGCCGATGGCGAGATTGTGGGTGATGATCACCCCGGCCACCGTCGCGATCATGACGATGCTGGACGAGAGCGGGTGCGAACGCAGCGAGGTCACGGACGACCAGGAGAAGGTACCGATCGAGACCATAATCATGATCGCGACGAGTGCAGGCATCGGGATCGCGGCGATCCAGTCGCCGAGCACGAGTATCATGAACAGGAGAAAGACGCCGGCGGCAAAGGTCGACAGCCGGCCGCGGCCGCCGGATTTCACATTGATCATCGACTGGCCGATCATGGCACAGCCGGCCATGCCGCCGAGGAAACCGGTGACTATGTTGGCGGTCCCCTGCCCGATACATTCGCGATTGCGGTCCGACGGCGTGTCCGTGAGATCGTCGACGATCTGCTGGGTCAAGAGCGATTCAAGCAGGCCGACCGCCGCCACGGCGGCAGAATACGGCAGGATGATCATCAGCGTTTCGAAATTGAACGGGATGTCCGGGATCAGGAAGGCCGGCAGCGTGTCGGGCAGATCGCCCATATCGCCTACGGTGCGGACATCCCAGCCGAAATACAGGGTCAGCCCGGTGAGCACGACGATGCAGACCAGCGGCGACGGGATCGCTTTTGTCAGCCGCGGGAATATGTAGATGATCGCCAGCCCCGCCGCGACCAGCACATAGGTCAGCCAGGTCACGCCGATCAGTTCGGGCAGCTGCGCCATGAAGATCAGGATGGCGAGCGCATTGACAAAACCGGTCAAGACCGAGCGCGAAACAAAGCGCATCAGATTGCCGAGCTTCAGCGCGCCCGCGCCGATCTGCAAAATACCGGCGAGCACCGTCGCTGCGAGCAGGTATTGCAGGCCGTGATCGCGCACCAGGGTGACCATCAGCACCGCCGTGGCCGCCGTGGCCGCCGAAATCATGCCGGGCCGGCCGCCGGTGAAGGCGATGATCACGGCGATCGAAAAGGAGGCGTAGAGCCCGATCTTGGGATCGACCCCGGCGATGATCGAAAAGGCGATCGCTTCGGGAATCAGGGCGAGCGCGACCACGAGCCCGGCGAGCAGATCGCCGCGCACATTGCCGATCCAGTCGCGGCGGATGGTGGTCCAGTCAGGGGACCAGTCGAAACGGTCGATACGGGGAAGCTGCATGAAACAAGGTCCGGAAAATCGCAACGCCGCGCCAAGCGCGGCGGAAAAGAGCCGCGCGTCTATCAGGCAATGGCCGACATGGGAACCGCGTACGGCGGGTGGCCGTCATGCAGATGCGGGATGGCGCACCAGAAACGAAAAAAGCCGCCCCGGAAGGCGGCTTTCTTTATGCCAGGAAATGGCGCGAGTGACGGGACTCGAACCCGCGGCCTCCGGCGTGACAGGCCGGCGCTCTAACCAACTGAGCTACACCCGCGTGGCCATTCCTTCCCTCTCGGGAGGCCGCGACGTTTACGCAAGCCCGCGCGGTGGGTCAAGCGCAATTGGCGGCGTTGTGCAGGCCTCGGGTGCAGTTTTTCCGGAGGCGGTGGCAGGAGCGGATTCGGATGGGTGTTAGCGGCAAGTCTAGTCCGCAGCGTCAACCTAAACTTCACAAAGCCATCATGCCCGCTTACGCCCCAGCCTTGAGCACGTTTCATGTGAGCACGGCCCGCAACACTGCCGGTCCGCCCTAGTGCCCGGGCCGCGCGCAACGGAAACAATCAAGGAGTCAAATTCACCGACCAAATTCGGTCCCCCGGACCGAATTTCCCGCCTTTGGCGGGCGTCGGTTAATGGTGGGCGGTGAGGGGTTCGAACCCCCGACCCTCTCGGTGTAAACGAGATGCTCTCCCAGCTGAGCTAACCGCCCGTTGCCGCGCTAGATAGCGCCTTTATTCGCGCTCGTGAAGCACGGATGACGGTGCCAGCCGATCGGCGCCATAGCAGCCCAGCACACGCAGGCTGGAAGCATGCTTTTCAAGGCCTTCGATCGCGCGGCGGCATGCGGCGTCTGCCATGTTGGCCTCGAAGTCGAGGAAAAACAGCTCTTCCCACGCCACCCCGGGTACCGGCCGGCTTTCAAGCCGCGCCAAGTTGATCCCTTCGTCGCGGAAGGCGGCGAGCCCATCAACCAGAGCGCCCGGCGTGTGCGCGGTCTTGAAGACGATGGTCGTCTTGCACGGCAGGCCGGACGCGGGCGGCGTCGGATCTTTCGCCAAGGCAACAAAACGCGTGTAATTCTCGCCGGCATCGCTGGCCTGGTCGTCGATTACATTGAGCCCGAACAGGCGCGCTGCATCGGCGCCGGCAATGGCCGCGGTCTGCGGCCCCTCCTCCATGGCGTGCTCGAGCGCGCGGGTCGATGAGGTTGCAAAGCGTTGGGTGACGCCTTCGAGTCCCGACAGGAAGCGCCGGCACTGGGCGAGCGCCTGCGGGTGACCATAGATGGTCGAAATCCCGCCGAGCGACTTGCCGCGCCCAACCACGCAATGCTTGACGCGGTAATGATGCTCGCCAGCAATCTTCAGCTGGGTGTCGAGCAGCAGGTCGTAAACCTCGTTGATACTGCCCGTCGTCGTGTTCTCGATCGGCAGGAAGGCATAGTCCGCCTCGCCGTCTTCGGCGGCGCGAACGATGGAAGCAAAATCGCGGCGCACGACCGGTGCCATCGCGGCATGCCGCCCCGCGAAATGCGCCAGGGCGGCGAAATGCGAATAGGTGCCGGGTCCGCCAAGATAGGCGACGCGCGCTTCGCTGTCCTTTTCGACGGCGCGGGCATCCAGCTCTGCGCGCTGGCCGGACAGGGACAGCTCGATCAGCGTCTGGTAAAGGCGTTCAACCGCTGCGGCATCAAGGCCGAGCGCCTCGCCGTTTTCCACAGCCGCGCGCAGCACTTCGCGCTCGCGGGCGGGGTCGCGCACCGATTCGCCCGCCGCGGCCTTGGCGCGTGCGATCTGCACACCTAGCGAAGCGCGCCGCGCGCAAAGGCGGAGGATATCGCGATCGGTCTCGTCGATATCGTGACGCAAAGTGTCGAGTTGATTCTTGCTCATGCCCAATTCCCGTCCCGGTCCATTTACCGTTAGCAGCTGCAGCAAAAATGGAAAGGCCGGTAGGCTGCGCCCGCGGTCAAACAAAAACGCCGCCCCTCGATCGAGGAGCGGCGCCTTCGTGAATTATCCGGTGCCTAGTGCGCGACCTGGCTGCCGGGCGAGCCTGCGGGCGGAGTGGTCGACAGGGCTGCGAGAGCGGCCTCGTCGGCTTCCGTCCATTCGGCCGGCGTGATCGGTGTGACCAGCGCGTTCTCGAGCACTTCCTCGACCGTCGAGACCGGAATGATCTCGAGACCCGATTTCACATTGTCCGGGATCTCGGCGAGGTCCTTTTCATTGTCGATCGGAATGAGGACGGTCTTCACGCCACCCCGCAACGCGGCCAGCAGCTTTTCCTTCAATCCACCGATCGGCAGGACCCGGCCACGCAGGGTGATCTCACCTGTCATGGCAATGTCCTTGCGCACCGGTATCTGGTTCAGCACCGAGACGATCGCCGTCATCATGGCAATACCGGCTGACGGCCCGTCCTTGGGCGTAGCGCCTTCCGGCACGTGGACATGGATGTCCGTTGCACGGAACACGGTCGGCTTGACGCCGAGCTTGGGCGCCCTCGCCTGCACGAAGGAATTCGCGGCGGAAATCGACTCCTTCATCACATCGCGGAGATTGCCGGTGACGGTCATTTTTCCGCGGCCAGCCATCTTCACGGCCTCGATGGTCAGGAGATCTCCGCCGACTTCGGTCCAGGCAAGGCCGGTGACGACGCCGATCTTGTCCTCGCCTTCGGTCTCGCCGAAGCGATGCTTCCGCACGCCAGCGAAATCACCGAGATTTTTCGAGGAAATAACGACCGATTTGGTCTCGCCGCTCTCGATCCTGCGAACCGATTTGCGCGCCAGATTGGCAAGCTCACGCTCAAGATTCCGAACACCGGCCTCGCGCGTGTAGTAACGGATGAGGTCGCGGATCGCTTCTTCCTCGATCTCGAATTCGCCTTCCTTGAGGGCGTGATTCTTGATCTGCTTGGGCAAGAGGTGCCGCGTCGCAATCTCGACCTTTTCATCCTCGGTGTAACCCGCGATGCGGATGATCTCCATCCGGTCGAGGAGCGGCTGCGGCATGTTCAGCGAGTTCGCCGTGGTGACGAACATGATGTCGGACAGATCGTAATCGACTTCTAGATAGTGATCGGCGAACGTCGAGTTCTGCTCCGGATCGAGCACTTCGAGAAGCGCGGCCGAAGGGTCGCCGCGATAGTCCGCGCCGAGCTTGTCGATCTCGTCCAGCAGGAAGAGCGGATTGGTCGATTTCTTCTTTTTCAGCGCCTGGATGATCCGGCCCGGCATGGAGCCGATATAGGTCCGGCGATGACCGCGAATCTCGGCCTCGTCGCGAACGCCACCCAGTGACATGCGCACGAATTCGCGCCCGGTTGCCCTGGCGATCGACTTGCCGAGCGAGGTCTTGCCGACGCCGGGCGGTCCAACGAGGCAGAGGATCGGCCCCTTGAGCTTTCTTGCACGCGCCTGCACGGCCAAATGTTCAAGGATGCGCTCCTTGACCTTCTCGAGCCCGTAATGATCGCCGTCGAGCGTCGCCTCGGCTTTTTTCAGATCGTGCTTCAGGCGCTTGCGCTTGCCCCAGGGCAGCGACGTCATCCAGTCGAGATAGTTTCGCACGACCGTCGCTTCCGCCGACATCGGGCTCATCTGCTTGAGCTTGCGGAACTCGGCTTCGGCCTTTTCGCGGGCTTCCTTGGAAAGCTTCGCCTTCTCGATTTTTTCCTCGATCTCGGCGAGTTCCTCGCGGCTGTCATCCGGCTCGCCTAGTTCACGCTGGATCGCCTTCATCTGCTCGTTGAGATAATATTCGCGCTGCGTCTTTTCCATCTGGCGCTTGACGCGGCTGCGGATTTTTTTCTCGACTTGGAGGACGGAAATCTCGCCTTCCATCAGGCCCATCACCATCTCCAGACGGCGCGAAACGCTGCGCTCCTCAAGCAAACCCTGCTTTTCGGAAATCTTTACGGCCAGATGTGCGGCGATAGCATCCGCGAGTTTCGCCGGGTCAGTAACTTCCTTGATCGAAGCCAGCGCATCCGGCGGCACTTTTTTGTTGAGCTTGACGTAGTCGTCGAACTTCTGTGATGCGGTACGCATCAACGCTTCGATCTCGGCCGCCTCGCCGCTCTCTTCCGGCAGGATCTCGGCCTCGGCCTCGAAATAGGCCGCATTGTCGAGGAAACGCTCGATCCGGATGCGTGAACCGCCTTCAACCAGCACTTTCACTGTGCCGTCAGGCAGTTTCAGCAATTGCAGAACCGACGCCACGACACCCATGGAATGGATGTTGTTGACATCGGGATCATCATCTCCGGCATTCTTCTGGGTCGCGAGCAAAATCTGCTTGTCGGCCCGCATGACCTCTTCCAGCGCCGCGACCGACTTGTCCCGTCCCACAAAGAGCGGAACGATCATGTGCGGAAACACGACGATGTCGCGCAGTGGCAGCAATGGAAGAATTTTGGTTTCGGTCATTAACGATACTCTCCTGACGATCGGGCCGCGACAGCCTTATGCTGATATGATTCGCGGACCGGCAAGCGCGACGACGTCGCGTCTTGCACAGCTTTCCCAGCTTCATCACCCAATTGGTTGTTGGCGCGGCGGATTTCAACCGTCCGCGTGCGCCGTTCGTCAGGAAGCGGTCGGCCGTTTGTCGGCCTTCTCATCCGCTTCCTTCTCGGCATATATGAAGAGCGGCTTGGCGCCACCATCCACGGCATCGCCATTGACGACGACCTCGTCGACGCCTTCCATGCCCGGCAGATCGAACATGGTTTCTAGAAGGATGCCCTCCATGATGGAGCGCAGTCCACGGGCACCGGTCTTGCGCAGAATCGCCTTCTTGGCGATCGCCACGAGCGCGTCGTCGGTAAAGGTCAGGCTGGAGCCTTCCATCTCGAACAGGCGCTGATACTGCTTGACCAGAGCGTTTTTCGGTTCTGTCAGAATCTGAATCAGCGCGCCCTCGTCAAGGTCTTCGAGCGTCGCGATTACCGGCAGGCGGCCGATGAATTCCGGGATCAGGCCGAAGCGCTGCAGATCGTCAGGTTCGACTTCGCGCAGAATCTCGCCCGTGCGGCGTTCGTCGGCATCCTTCACATCTGCGCCGAAGCCGATGGACGACCCCTTGCCGCGCTGGGAAATGACTTTCTCGAGCCCGGCGAACGCGCCACCCACGATGAACAGGATATTGGTCGTGTCGACCTGCAGGAATTCCTGTTGCGGATGCTTGCGGCCGCCCTGCGGCGGTACCGAGGCGACAGTGCCTTCCATGATTTTCAGCAAGGCTTGCTGCACGCCCTCACCCGAAACGTCGCGCGTGATCGAAGGATTGTCGGACTTGCGGGAAATCTTGTCGATCTCATCGATATAGACGATGCCGCGCTGGGCGCGCTCGACATTGTAGTCGGCGGCCTGCAGCAGCTTCAGGACGATGTTCTCGACGTCTTCGCCGACATAGCCGGCCTCGGTGAGCGTCGTCGCATCGGCCATGGTGAACGGTACATCGATGATGCGCGCCAGCGTCTGTGCCAGCAGCGTCTTGCCGCAACCGGTCGGACCGATCAGCAGGATGTTGGACTTGGCGAGCTCGACATCCTGGTTCTGCGTGGCGTGGTTGAGGCGCTTGTAGTGGTTGTGCACGGCGACCGAGAGGACTCGCTTGGCCTGATCCTGCCCGATCACGTAATCATTGAGGACCTTGTAGATTTCGCCCGGTGTCGGCACGCCTTCCTTGGACTTCACCAGCGAGGTCTTGTTCTCCTCGCGGATGATATCCATGCAGAGCTCGACGCATTCATCGCAGATGAACACGGTCGGGCCGGCGATCAGCTTGCGCACCTCGTGCTGGCTCTTGCCGCAGAAGGAGCAATACAGCGTGTTCTTGGCCTCGCCGCCATTGTTCGATGATTTGCTCATACTCTGCCCGCCTGTCTCTCTGGCACGTCACACCAATGCTTCGTGTCCGCCCCTTCTGGTGTAGCAAGATCGGGGCCGAAGCTTAGCGAAACGTAATCACACACCCTTTTCGATCATATGCCAACCGTGTTGAGCAAGTGTTGATCAGCGGTGCAACGCCTATTCCTTGCTGCCTGCCTGCTCTTCCCGCGACGCATAGACATGGTCGATCAGGCCCCAGTCGCGCGCCTCTTCCGACGACATGAAGGTGTCGCGATCAAGCTTCTGCTCAACTTCTTCATACGTTCGCCCAGTGTGCTTGACGTAGATTTCGTTCAGCCGGCGCTTGGTCTTGATGATGTCCTCGGCATGACGCTCGATGTCCGAAGCCTGGCCGCGGAAACCGCCTGAGGGCTGGTGCACCATGATGCGGGCATTCGGGGTTGCGGAGCGCATGTTCTCGGCACCGCCGCAAAGGAGCAGCGAGCCCATGGAAGCAGCCATGCCGATACAGGCCGTCGCCACGGGGCTGCGGATGTATTGCATGGTGTCGTAGATCGCCATGCCGGAGGTGACCACACCGCCCGGCGAGTTGATGTACATGGCGATTTCCTTTTTCGGGTTTTCCGACTCAAGGAACAGGAGCTGGGCCACGATGAGGCTCGCCATATTGTCTTCGACCGGACCGGTCACGAAAATGATGCGCTCCTTCAGGAGCCGCGAATAGATATCGTAGGCCCGTTCCCCGCGGCTGGATTGCTCCACCACCATGGGAACGAGATTCATCATGACGTCTTCGGGATCTCTCATCGCGCACTCCAGCTAGCAAGGCGGGCAGGCAGGACGCCTGTCCGATTCGGATCGATCAGCTGGAGATGAATATCGCGAGGCAAAACGCCCCGCGCAAGGCGGGGCGTCTACTGGATGACAGCTTTGCGTGTTTCGAGTCAGCTTTTCTTGGCAGCCGCCTTCTTTGCAGGCGCTTTTTTCGCAGCCGGTTTCTTGGCAGCGGCTTTCTTGGCCGGCGCCTTCTTGGCGGCGGGCTTTTTTGCGTCAGACTTGGCAGCGGCTTTCTTGGCCGGGGCTTTTTTGGCTGACGCTTTCTTGGCCGGAGCCTTCTTGGTAGCCTTCTTCGCCGGCTTCTTGGCGCCGGAGAGAATGTCGTCCTCTTCCGAGAACAGCGCCTCGCGGCTCACCGGCACATCTTCGACGGTCGCCAGCTCAAGCACGTAATCGACGACCTTCTCTTCGTAGAGCGGGGCGCGGATCTGGGCGACGGCATTCGGATTCTTCTGGTAGAATTCGACGACCTGCTGTTCCTGACCGGGATAGCGCTGGGCTTCCTGGTTGATGGCGCGCGCGAGTTCTTCCTGCGTTACCTCGACATTGGAGCCTTGGCCGATCTTCGCCAGCACCAGGCCAAGACGTACGCGGCGTTCTGCAATCGCGCGGTATTCTGCCTTCAGCTCGTCCTCGGACTTGTCCTTGTCCTCGTCGTCGAGATGCCCGTGTTCCAAGGCATGGCTGACTTCGCGCCAGATATTCTCGAATTCCTGATCGACCATGGTCGGCGGCAGATCGAATTTCTGACCGTCGTCGAGTGCGTCCAGCAAGGCCCGCTTGGCGCGCATGCGCGACTGGCCAGCATGCTCACGTTCAAAACGCTGTTTCAGCGCGTCCTTGAGCTGGTCGAGGCTCTCGAGCCCGAGGCGCTTTGCCAGTTCGTCGTCAATCTTTGACTCGGCCGGGGCCTCGATGGCCTTCACCTTGGTTTCGAACACGGCTTCCTTGCCGGCCAGGTGCTGGGCCTGGTATTCTTCCGGGAAGGTTACCTTGAGCTCGATCTCGTCGCCCTTCTTGACGCCCTTGAGCTGTTCCTCGAAGCCCGGAATGAAGGCGCCATCGCCGATCACCACACGCGCATCTTCTGCGGAACCACCTTCGAATGCCTCGCCGTCGATCTTGCCGACGAAATCAACCACGACCGCATCGCCGTCCTCGGCCTTGGCGGTCTTGCCCTTCTTCGCTTCGAAGGCGCGGCTTTCCTTGGCGAGCTCGGCGAGCGCATCGTCGATCTGCTGGTCTTCGATATCCGCCACCGGGCGCTGGATCTTGAGGTCCTTGGGCTCCGGCGGGGTGAATGCCGGCATCACGTCAACGCGAATCTCGAAAGCGAAATCGGCGCCGCCGATCAGCTCTTTCGGCTCGCTCTTGAGCTCGATCTGCGGCTGGGAAGCCGGCTCCATCGAGCGCTCCCTGAGCGCCGAATCGATGGATTGCGGCAGCAATTCGTCGTTCAGCAGATCGCCGAGAATGGATTCGCCAAACACCTTGCGGATGTGGTTCGCCGGGACTTTACCGGGGCGGAAGCCCTTGAGGCGAACCTGCGGGCGGATTTCTTCGATTTTGGCGTCGAGGCGAGCCTGCAGATCCTTGGAGGGGATCACGACTTCCAGCGTGCGGCTCAAGCCTTCGGCGGCTTTTTCATTGACTTGCATTATGTCAGTCCTGGCATGATTGATCGATGCGCCGAGCAATGCGACTCCGCGCCGTGAAGCCGCGGGTTATGTCACGGCGCCCTGCCCTATGCAACGGGCGTGAGCGGGAAGCAATGCAGTGAGGCTCGATCGCCTGCCAGGATTACGTCATTCGGGCTCGTGCAAGCGCCACACCCATTCGCGGACGAGCTCCCAGTCGCCGTCGGCATTGCGGCTATAGAGGTTCATGCTGCGGCTCGCCCGGTCGATGATCGCACCCTGATGACGCGTGAAGCTGACACTTCCGTCGGACGCATACGCCAGCATCTCCACAGTCTCGATATCGCCAGGGCCGAGTGGCTCCGTGCGAACGTCCTGATCACCCTGTGAAAAGGTACCATCCCAATCAACCTGCTGCATCACCACACGTTGGGTCACCGGGTTGAAAAACGCATAAAGCGAATGGTAACGAGCCACGCGTCCGTCAGCATAGATCCGGTGACTTCGCCGATCAGATGTTGGTCATTGGCGCCCCACGCCCAGTTCACGCCAAAGAATTCGGGCCGGTTATCATTGCCCGGCTCGTGATCCGGGTTCGGGGCACGCCATTGCGCACTGCCTTCCAGCATGTGCGCCATATGAATGGCGAGCGCACTGCGATCATCGTGCTGGGCATGGGCCGGGGCCGCTGCCGCAATGACCATTGCCACGGCGAAAACCTTCAGAATGCGGTTCATATTCTTACTCCTGATCATTTAGGGGATGGATACGGCGATAGGTCGTCGTGCTGCTGAGCACTTGTTCGCCGCCCTGGCCGCGGTCGGTGATGCGGAAAAAATCCCGCATGACGATGCGGCCGCCCGCATAGTCGACATGGCCGTCGAAAACGATCGTCGTGTCGTCGACCCAGGCGGTATTGCTGGCGGAACTCGGGCAAGATGACGAAGCCGTGCAGGCCTTTTCCGGGGCCGTTGCCGTGTGCGAAATCGACGCGGCCATTGAGCGCCTCGATCCGGCGTTCGACAGGCTGCGCGGCGACGCCGTATTCGTCGAGGCTGTTTCGGCCATGGGTCTCGGGGCGTCCCGGCAGGGTCCGTGACAGGCCATTCGATCACTTCGATGCGTGCGGTGACTAGTTGTGTTCCGCGTCTTCGCCTTCCGCGCTGCCGGATTCCTGGTAAAGCGAGTTCCGGCTCTCGAGATCAAACCAGCCCTCGCCGCGTGCATAGGCCAGCGCGAAGGTCACCGTCAGAGCAACAGCAATGACAGCAAGAACCAGGGCGATCCCCGTATAAATCGCATCGCGCATACCAATAGGGCCCCTACCCGATCGACACGTTTGATAACCGCGTTCAATTCGCGAACGTCGTTCGCATGGAAATGAGAAGGGGTTTCTAACCCGAAAATTGTATGGGATCGAACCGGATTCTGGAGATTCGCCTCTTCGTGGCCAATTCCCGCTGAAGTGTGACACAAGGGACACCCCTGCGTTCGCCGGCCTTCGGGACGCTTTCGTCGCGACAGGCTTCGTTCTCATCACAGACTGGCTAGCCGGCCGAAGCTCGCGCCGACACAATGCCGGATTGCATCCGCTCATGCACCAGACTTGAGACCGTTTCATGCGAGCACGACCCGCAAAGGCAACGGCGCCGCCTGCCGCCCGGACCGAGCGCAGCGGAAACAATGAAGGCGCTATATTCACCGAATCAACTTGATCCACCGGATCAAATTTTCTGCCGCGGCAGACCGACTTGGAATGGTGCGGATGAGAGGACTCGAACCTCCACGTCGTAAGACACTGGAACCTAAATCCAGCGCGTCTACCAGTTCCGCCACATCCGCATGTGCACCGGTGCCGCTTCATAAGGGGAAGTCGCGCCGGGGCGCAACAGTCTTCGGCCTAGGATGCCAGGAAGCTTTGATCCGCTTCGCTGCCCGACCAATGGCGCAACATGTCGGGATCGCGGTCCGGCACAGCATGAGTGTAGCCGCCGCAATCGATCGAGCGCAGGATATCCCAGATTACGGCGAGTCGAAGTTCGCGCTTGTTGTCGGCGCGAACCACCCGCCAGGTCTGTTGATCGCCCGTGGCGGCGAGCATGCGGTTGCGAGCGACGGAATAATCATCCCACTTTTCCAGGGCGACGGCATCGATCGGGCTGATTTTCCAGGTCTTCAACGGGTTCTGGCGACGATCCTCGAGGCGGGCCGCCTGCTCCGACTTTGTAACATCGAGATAGTATTTGAGGAGGATCAACCCGTCATCGACGACAATTTGCTCGAATGGACCGACATCGGCGAGGAAGGCCTCGTACTGACGGTCCGTGCAGTAGCCCATCACCTTTTCGACGCCCGCGCGGTTGTACCAGGACCTGTTGAACAGCGCGATCTCGGAATTTGCCGGAAGGTGCTCGACATAGCGCTGAAAATACCAAGACGAACGATCACGCTCCGTCGGCTTTCCAAGCGCCACCACACGGGTCTCGCGCGGGCTTTGATGAGCCACGATCCGCTTGATCGTTCCGTCCTTGCCCGAGGCGTCGCGCCCTTCGAAAATGACCAGCAGCCGCTTGTATTCCGCGATCACATGGCGCTGGAGGTCGACCAGATCAATCTGGGCCTTGAGCAAGGCGTCCTTGTAGGCTTTGCGTTTCATGAGCTGCGATCCCCCGTTGAGCTGCCAATCTAGCCGCTGCTAGCTGCGCGTCCACCGCAGGCCGCGAGGAAGCCGCCATGACCGACCGTTCGCCCATGGACTGGGAGCAGCGCTTCCGCGACGAGACCACGCCATGGGAGCGGCCGGGCCTGCACCCGGCCTTCAAGGCCTGGCGGGACGCCGGCGATTTCGACAGCGTCGACAGGATTATCGTTCCCGGCTGCGGCCGGGCCCCGGAGCTGAAAGCCTTTGCCGCGTTGGACAAGTCGGCGATCGGCGCGGACCTTTCTGCGACGGCGCTGGCCTGCCAGCAGCAACAGCTGGACGCCGCGGATCTGACCGCCGACCTGATCGAGGCGGACATCCTGCTCTGGCGGCCGGACACACCGCTGGACGGCGTCTACGAACAGACCTTTCTGTGCGCGATTCCGCCGAAGCTGCGCGAGGAGTACGAAGCGGCTGTTCACGCCTGGCTGAAACCGGGCGGCAAGCTGTTCGCACTCTTCATGCAGAAAGCGGAAATGGGCGGACCGCCCTATGGCTGTTCGATCCCGGCGATGCGCGAACTCTTCCCCGTCGAGCGCTGGGACTGGCCGGAGGGTGACTACACGCCCTACCCGCACCCTTCACTGAACGGGAAACCGGAGCTGGCTGTCATTCTGACGCGTCGGTGACGGGCTCAGCGTCTGCCGGCGCGGCCTGTTTGCGCTTGCGGCGCCTGCTGGCCTCCATCGGGCCGCGGAACAGTACCCAGTACGCCGTTCCGGCACCGGAAAGGATATTGGCCAGGGCGATCCCCGCGATCACACCGACGGGCGCTGACATGACGATGCCGCCAATCACCGCGAAGACAGCCATCATGATGGCGCGGCTGGACGTGATCATCACCCCAAAACTCGGCCGACCGAGCCCGTTGAAACCGGCGCTGGCGGCCATCGAGATGCCGTAGCCGGCAATGGTCAGCGTCACGAGACCCCAATAGGTGCGCGCGACTTCCTGGCCCATTTCACTGGGCAGGAAGGCCGGCGCCAGCCAGCGTGACAGCAAGAGAATGATCACCGCCATGGCCAGCGACCAGACGAGGCAGAACAGGAAGCTCTTGGCGAAGGCTTCGCGCACACGGGCGGTGATGCCGGCGCCGCCGTTCTGGCCGGTGACCGGACCGATCGAGGCCGATAGCGCAAACAGCGGCACGATGGCGAACGCTTCGAGGCGCGCAGCCACGCCGACACCGCCCACAGCGGCATCGCCGAACTGCGCCATGCCAAGCCCGCCCATGACGATGGTGAGGGCAAAGGGATTGAAAGTGTTCGAGGCTGCGGCCGGCAGGCCGACGCGGCCGATCTCGCCCCAATTGTGAAGCAATTCGTCAAACCCGTGCCAGGTAAAATCGATCAGTTTCTCGCGGAAAACAAGATAGCTGCCGATCATCAGAAACGTCACGGCATTGGCGGCAACGGTAGCAAGCGCTGCTCCCGAGACACCCCAGCCAAGGGCCGCCATGCTCCAGTCAATTCCGGCCCATCCGAGCGAGATTTCGTCGAGGATGAAGATCGGGTCGAGGATCATGTTCACCACCGCAGCGGCGATCATCATCATCGAGGGCAGGACGGCATTTCCGAGGGCGCGCAGGATGTTGCTGGCGACCATCGGACCGACGATCAGAACGATACCGCCGAACCACACCGTCATGTAGTCGATGACGTGCGGGATCATGGTATCCGACGCGCCGATCAGCCGGAACAGCGGTTCGACGAAGATGACGCCGAGAATGGAAACCAGTCCGACGGCGAGGATTGAAAGCGAGAGCGCGTCCGTGGCGGTGCGGCGCACGATGGTGTCGTCTTTCTCGCCTGCAGCGCGGGAGACCACCGACACGGCCCCCGCACCGAGCCCGATCGAAATGCTCATCACCAGCATGGTGACGGGAAATGAGAGCTGCACGGCGGCCTGCTGGCTGGTACCGAGCGTACCGACCCAATAGGTATCGATGACCCCGGTCAGCATCATGGCGACGATGCCGAAACTCATGGGAATAATCATGCGGAGAATGTGACCGAAGACAGGCCCTTCGGTCATGTCCCGGGATGCGCGTCCAGCCATTCAATGCCCCTCAACAATCCCCGCGGATATACGGGCGTTTGCCCGTGATTGCACGTCACGAAAAGCTGATGGCTGATATGCGTTTGTGTGATGAGGGGTGAGCTGAGGTCGCGTTCTTTCCCTACAGCGCTGCCCTCGACGGATCATACGCCGCCAGGCCAGCCAGATTGACGATGTCGGAGACACGGGCCCCGAGCCGCGCCACCTGAACCGAGCATTCCAGGCCCACCAGGATCGGACCGATCACGGTGGCGGCACCCGCCGCCTTCAGGAGGCGCGTGGCGATCGAGGCCGAATGCACGGCGGGCATGACCAGCACGTTCGCCGGCTCCGTCAGGCGCGAGAACGGGTAGAGATCGTGATGGTCCGGATCGAGCGCGACATCGGCCGCCATTTCGCCTTCATATTCGAAATCCACGTCGCGTTGATCGAGCAGTTTCACCGCGCCGGACATTTTCTCTGTGCGCTCGCCCGGCGGGTTGCCGAAGGAGGAATAGGACAGGAAGGCAACGCGCGGCGTCAGACCGAATCGGCGTGCTGTCGCGGCCATCTCCACGGCAATGTCGGCGAGTTCCTCGGAGGACGGGAATTCCGTCTCGAGCACGTCACCGATCAGCAGGTTGCGGCCACGTGAAATCGCGGCATTGATGCCGACAATGCGCCCCCCCGGCACCGGGTCGAGCACCAGACGGATATCGTCCATCACCATGTTGGTATGCCGGGTGACGCCGGTCACCATGCCGTCGGCCTGCCCCATCTTCACCATGCAGGCAGAGAAGACATTGCGGTTGGTGTTCACCAGGCGCTGTACATCGCGTTTCAGGAATCCCTTGCGCTGCAGGCGCTTGTAGAGGAATTGCGCGTAATCATAATTGTGATCCGACAATCGCGCATTGCAGATCTCGAGCGCATCGTCCGGTACGCCAACCTCTCGCATATTGGCCTTGGCGATTTCCTCGCGGGCGACGAGGATTGCCTTGCCCAGCCCCTGCGACTGAAAGGCGTGCGCGGCGCGGATCACGCTAGGCGCCTCGCCTTCTGCAAAGACAATGGTTTTCGGTTCGGCGCGGATCGCCGCCGAAACGCGCTGCTGCAATCCGGCAGTCGGATCGGCGCGGCGCGCCAGCGACTGGCGGTATTCGTCGTCGGCGCGCGCCTCGATACGGGCGACGCCGGAATCCACCGCCGCGCGCGCCACGCAAGGCGGGATATGCGAGATCAGGCGGGGATCGAAAGGCGTGGGGATGATGTAGTCCGGACCAAATTGCATGCGGCCTTTCTTGTAAGCGGCTGCAACCTCGTCAGGGACATCCTCTCGTGCCAGCGCCGCGAGCGCCTGCGCACAAGCTATCTTCATCTCTTCATTGATGGTGCGCGCACGCACATCGAGTGCCCCGCGGAAGATATAGGGAAAGCCGAGGACATTATTGACCTGGTTGGGGAAATCCGAGCGGCCGGTGGCAATGATCGCATCCTTGCGTACGTCCTTGACCACTTCCGGGCGGATTTCCGGTTCCGGATTGGCCATGGCGAAAATTATCGGCTTCTTGGCCATCGACTTGACCATGGCCGGCGTGACAACACCTGCTGCTGAGAGGCCGATCAGGCAGTCGGCGCCTTTCACGACGTCTTCCAGTGTGCGGAGTCTGGTTTTCACGGCCTGGCTCGCGAGCCGCGGATGCAGCCCTTCCCGGCCGTCGTAAACAACACCGTCAATATCGACGACGATCGTCTTGTCCTTGTCGACGCCCATCGATTGCAGAAGCTCGATCACAGACAGGCCCGCCGCGCCGGCGCCGACGAGCACGACATTGAGGTCCTTCAGCTTCTTGCCCGAGAGTTCGCAAGCGTTGATCAGGCCAGCCGCAGCGATGATGGCCGTGCCGTGCTGGTCGTCGTGAAAAACCGGCACATCGAGCCGTTCGCGCAGGCGGCGCTCGATATCAAAGCATTCCGGGCTGCGAATATCTTCCAGATTGATGCCGCCGAAGCTGTTGCCGAATCCGGCCACGCATTCCACGAATTGATCGGGGTCAGTGTAGTCGACCTCGATGTCGAAGGCATCGATATCGGCAAAGCGCTTGAACAGCACAGCTTTGCCTTCCATCACCGGCTTCGACGCCATGGCGCCCAGATTGCCGAGGCCGAGAATGGCAGTTCCGTTGGACACGACGGCAACCATGTTGCCCTTGGAGGTGTAATCGTAGGCGGTGTCGGGATCGGCCGCAATTTCCTTCACCGGCACGGCGACACCCGGCGAATAGGCGAGCGATAGATCGCGCTGCGTGCTCATCGGCTTGGTCGGCTGCAGTGCCAGCTTACCGGGGGTCGGCTTGCTGTGAAAATCCAGCGCTTCGCGGTCGAAGGCGGACAGATCGGAGCGTTTCGAAGTGTCGGGCATGACTCGTCCCTGAAGCGAATTACGGTCTTTATGCGCTGTTCGCGCCCGCGTTTAAAGCGCGGCGTGCGGCGATAGTCTTCATCCGGCGACGCAGGTCCAAAAACACAGCTGGAAGGATGGCCGGAAGGTCCTCGGCGACAAGTCCGTCGCCCAGCCGCAGCCCGGCTTCTCCGTGCAGCCAGACGGCCATCGAGGCCGCTTCGAAGCCGCCATGCCCCTGCGCCAAAAGTCCCCCGATCAGGCCGGCCAGCACGTCACCCGTGCCTGCCGTCGCGAGCGAAGGTGCAGCGCGGACGTTTACGCGAACAGCGCCATCAGGCCCTGCAATCACCGTGTCGGCGCCTTTCAAGACAATCGTGCAGCCGGCCCGTTCGGCAGCGCGCCGGCCGCGGTCGATCTTGGACAGGACCTCATCGCACGCGAGGTCCGGGAACAGGCGCGCGAACTCGCCGTCATGCGGTGTCAGCACATCATCGGCGCGCAAATGGTCGAACAGATGGTCGGCCTGCTCCGAGAAACTGGTCAGGGCGTCGGCATCCAGGACCATGGCAGCTTCACGAGCAGACGCCGCAATGACGCGGTCACGGGTTGCGGATCCGACGCCATTGCCGGGCCCGATGACGACCGCAGTGGCGCGTCGATCATCGAGCGCAGCAAGCAATCCCTCATCGTCATCAAAGCGGTGCAACATGACCGCAGTCTCATGCATGGCATTGACCTGCATTGCTGCCGGCGGGCTCAACAGCGTGACAAGGCCGGCGCCTGATCGCAGCCCGGCTCCGGCGGCAAGACGTGCCGCGCCGGTCGCTGACGGACCGCCGGAGACGACACAAAGCCGGCCCTTGCCGTGCTTGTGCACGGTCGGCGACACGTCGAATGGCTGGCGCAACCAGGCGGTTGGCGCGTTCAAATTGCCGATCGGTGGCGCATCGCTTTCCCAGCCGTCCGGAATGCCGATGTCGGCCAGCACGATCTCGCCACACATCGCGCGCCCCGGCTGCAACAGGTGGGCGGGCTTGAGACGATGAAATGTGACAGTCAGATCCGCCTTGAATGCAGTATCGAGCGGGCGTCCGAGATCACCATGAATGCCGGATGGAATATCGACCGCAATGACCGGCCTGCCCGCTTCCGCCAACGCGGTGGCCAGCAAGCGCGGTGACCCCTCGAGCGGACGGCTCAACCCGGCGCCGAAAAGCGCGTCGACAAACAGGTCGAATTGCCCAGCATCAATATCGTCCAGGCGCCGGACCCTGCCCGTCCATCGGGCGCACATTTCAGCGGCATCGCTTTTGTAGTGATCGGTCGCGCCAAGTGTCGCGATCTCGATGGGCCAACCCTTTGCCGCGAGGTGCCTGGCCACCACAAAGCCATCCCCGCCATTGTTTCCCGGACCGCAAAGAATGAGCGTGGCTCGCGGATTCCAGCGGCGTTCAATCGCATCGGCAACCGCCCTTCCGGCAGCTTCCATGAGGGCGACTCCGTCCACGCCGTTCGCGACTGCGAAAGCATCTGCGGCCCGATGGCCGTCTACAGAGAGAATTTTGTTAGCCAGGGGCTGCATATTTGATCCGACTCTGTTTATGCTGCACTTGCGTAATCCGCGATCGGTGTTGAATGTCGCTCGCGTTGATATAACTCGTCAAACGCGAGCGGGGGTCATGAAAAAGATCGAAGCCGTCATAAAGCCGTTCAAGCTCGACGATGTACGCGACGCGCTGCAGGATATCGGCGTCCAGGGCATGACCATTACCGAAGCCAAGGGGTTTGGCCGCCAGAAGGGCCATTCGGAACTCTACCGTGGCGCGGAATATGTCATCGACTTCCTGCCGAAGGTCAAACTCGAGATCGTGGCTCCTGAAGCGCGTGTCGAAGCCATCATAGAAGCCATTCAGTCTGCCGCCCGCACCGGCCGGATCGGTGATGGCAAGATCTTTGTTTCCCCGATTGATCAGGCGATCCGCATCCGGACCGGCGAAGCCGACGAAAATGCCCTTTAAGGTCCGCCCCCACCGCATCTTCCCGTAAATCCCAGAAAGGGAGCCTTCCCGCGATGTCAAACGACATTCTCAAGAAAATCAAAGACGAAGATATCGAGTTCGTCGATCTGCGCTTCACCGACCCGCGCGGAAAACTGCAGCATGTCACCTTCGATGTGTCGATGGTTGACGACGATTTCTTCGAAGACGGCGTGATGTTTGACGGATCCTCGATCAATGGCTGGAAGGCGATCAACGAGTCCGACATGACAATGATGCCGGATGCCAGCGATGCGACCGTCGACCCTTTCTTCCAGAACAAGACGCTGTCGATGTTCTGCGACATTCTCGAGCCGGGCACAGGCGCTGCCTACAATCGCGACCCGCGTACGACGGCCAAGAAGGCTGAAGCCTATCTGAAATCGTCGGGCATCGGCGACACCGTCTATGTGGGTCCGGAAGCGGAATTCTTCGTGTTTGACGATATTCGCTGGTCCACCGACCAACAGAATACCGGCTATGCCATCGATTCCGAGGAAGGCCCGTATAATTCCGGTCGCCAGATGGATGGCGGCAATATGGGTCACCGGCCCGGACCCAAGGGCGGCTATTTCCCGGTTCCACCCATCGATTCCGGGCAGGACATGCGGTCCGAGATGCTGGCGGTGATGACCGAGCTGGGCCTGGAACCCGAAAAACACCACCACGAGGTCGCACCGTCGCAGCACGAGCTGGGCATGAAATTCTCGACGCTGACGACGATGGCCGACCGCATGCAGCTCTACAAATACATCGTGCACAATGTCGCGCATGCCTATGGCCGCACCGCGACCTTCATGCCGAAACCGGTGTGGAACGATAATGGCACCGGCATGCACGTTCACCAGTCGATCTGGAAAGACGGCAATCCGCTGTTCGCCGGCGACAAGTATGCCGACCTGTCCGAGACCTGCCTCCACTATATCGGCGGCATCATCAAACATGCCCGCGCGATCAATGCCTTCGCCAATCCGACGACCAACAGCTACAAGCGCCTGGTGCCCGGTTTCGAAGCCCCGGTCCTGCTGGCGTATTCGGCCCGCAACCGTTCGGCGTCGATCCGGATTCCGTATTCGACCTCACCGAAAGGCAAGCGCATCGAGACCCGCTTCCCGGATCCGGCCGGCAACCCCTACCTCACCTTTGCGGCTCTGATGATGGCCGGCATTGATGGCATCGAGAACCAGATCCATCCCGGCGATGCGATGGACAAGGACCTCTACGACTTGCCGCCCGAGGAGTTGAAGGACATCCCGACCGTCTGCCGGTCGCTGCGCGAAGCGCTGGAATCGCTCGACGGCGACCGCGATTTCCTGAAGAAGGGCAATGTCATGGATGACGACCAGATCGATTCCTACATCGATCTCAAAATGGAGGAAGTGCTGCGCTACGAGATGCACCCCCACCCGGTCGAATTCGACATGTATTACAAGGTCTAGGCCCTTTCCGATGCACACAGGACGGCTGGAGCCCCCAAGGCTCCGGCCGTTTTGCCTGGAGCAACGGTCATGGGTGGTCGACGCCGCGCTCTGTGTCGGCTAAACCTTCCCGCCAGTGTGCCCATACACGCCCGTGAGTTACCAGTTGAGAGTCGCCATGCGGAACCGCTTCCTGATTTCGACCGCCTTTTGTGCCGCGTTTCTGTCCGCCCCTGCCCTGGCGCAGATCGAGGTAACGGATACGCGCACGACCGGCATCCGGACCTCGACGATCGACGATGGTCAGCCCGGCAGCCTGCTCATCACCACGAGCGGCCGCGTGTCGATCACGACAGCGGACGGCAGCACCGGGCCGGCCGTGACGGTCGACAGCGACGACGAATTCACAAACGAGGGCACGGTCGAGGACACGACCGGCAATGACGATGTCGTTGCGGTCATGGTCAATGGCGGCACCACCTCGACCGTGACCAATACAGGCCTGATTGAAGTTTCCGGGACAACACTGGGAACCGACACGGACGGTGACGGCGACAATGACGGCCCGTTCACCACCGGCGAGAACAGGGTCGGTATCCTGGTAGGCGGAAGCGGCACCTTTACCGGCACGATCACTAATGGCGTCGACGGTTTCATAGATGTCGCCGGCAACAATTCCGCCGGCATCCGTACCATCGTGCTTGTCGACGGCTCGATCACGAATTCCGGTGTGATCAGCATTCTCGGCGATAATTCCTACGGTATTGATATCCAGAACGGCCTGACCGGCGACCTGACTGTCGGCGGCCGGATCCTCGGCACCGGAGAGAACAGTTCGGCCGTACGGGTCGGCAGCAATATCGACGGCATTTTCCTGCTGACCGGCGATCTGCAGACCACGGGCTTCCGCTACACGGCGACACCCGCCACCAGCGACGAGTTCAAGATCGATGACGATGACACGCTGCTGTCCAGTTCGACCGTCCAGGTTGGCGGTTCGCTTGGCCGAGGCATGTTCATCACCGGGGCGGACTTCAACGGTGGTGGCCTGGGCTCACAAATCATTTCGCGATCGACGGCGCCTGCCGTCTGGATCGCGCCATCGCTCGGCACGGGCGAAAACATCGTATTGGGCAATGTCTTCATTCCGGCCGATCCGGTTGATACCAACAGCACGGAAACCAGCTTCAATTTCGGCTTTGTGAATGACGGGCTGATCTCGGGCCAGTCGATCCTGCGTGAATTCGACGCGCTTGCGCTTCGTATCGAGGGCTCGATGGTTGGCGGCCAGTTGCGCACGACCACGTTAAACGGCGGCCTATACAATTCGGGCACTATTCTCGCGCAGGCACGCGAAGCCGAAGCCATCGCCATCATTCTCGGAAACGGTGCGATCGTTCCGCTGCTTGAAAATGCCGGCACGATTTCCGCGATAACAATCGGTGATAGCTCCAACAGCGTGGGCATCTACATCCAGGCCGGTGCCAATGTCCCGATCCTGCGCAATACCGATTTCATCAATGTCACGACCAATGGGCTGAACAGCTCGACAGGCATCATCGACGAATCGAACACGCTTGCACTGATCGAGAATAGCGGCGTCATCTTCGCGACCATCAGCGGCGGTTCGACCACTTTCCCGACGGATTACGCCAGCGAGACGTCGTCCGGCGCCGAAAGCGGTTCCGTCAACCGCACGGCGATCGACGTTTCGGCGTCGACCATTGATGTGACCTACCGCCAGACGCCGCCGGGCGAGGATTCCAACAACAGCGCCAGCGTTGTGCGCGGCGACATCCGCTTCGGGTCCGGCAATGACACTGCCGACATCCAGGGCGGTTTCATCGATGGCGACATCTATTTCGGCGATGGCGCCGATACGCTGACCGTTTCCGGCGGGGGGGCGATTATCGGATCGCTCCATGACAGTGACGGGCAGCTCGCCATCACGGTCAATGATGGCCAGCTGGAACTGCGCAATGATGAAGCTGTTCAGCTCACCGAAGCCACTTTCAACGACGGATCGCGGCTGATCTTCGAAGTCGGCCGCCTCGACGCAGATTCCCGGTTCATCAATGCGAGCGGCACGGTCACGTTCAATGAGGGCGCGACCATCACCGCCTCTCTCGACGGCCTGATCGGGGAAGGCGCGGAATTCATCGTGCTGACGGCGAATGATCTGGTGATAAATTCCGCCATTGAATCGCTGCAGGACACGGATGCGCCCTATCTCTACGACACGCAGATCGTGCGCGATCCGGGCAACAATAATCAGCTGGTCCTTACGCTGAGGCGGAAGACGTCCGAACAACTCGGCATGCACGAGAACCGCGCCGCCGCCTATGAAGCCGCCTTCACGGCCTGGACGGAGAACGATGATCTCGGCAATGCGTTCGCTTCGCTGAACAATTCCGCCGACTTCTTCGAGGCCTATGACCAATTGCTGCCGGAGTACGCGGCCAGCGCCATCCAGTTTGCGGTGGCCAGCAATGACAGCGCGATCGGCGCCCTTTCGAACCGGCTCGATGCTGCGCGGCGCAGCCCGGACAATACGGGCGGAATCTGGCTTCAGGAGTTCGGCTATTTCGCGGACCGCGAACAATCGTCATTCGGGCCGGGCTATCGCGGCCAGGGCGTGGGCCTGGCCGGCGGTATCGACCGCCCGTTCGGTCCGCTCTATGCGCTCGGCATCAACTTCGTGGGGGCCGCCAGCGATATCGAGGAATCGAACGGCGTCGATGAGCCGATGACCGCGCTGACCGCCCAGGTCGGTGTCTATGGCGGCGCCGATTTCGGCGGCGTCCTGTCGGGTGAATTCTATCTCGGCGGCGGGGTCGACAGCTTCGAGACCGAACGCCGGGTGCTGATTGGCGCTTTCGACCGGACCTCGACAGCGGAATGGACCGGCTATCATTATGCCGGTGCCGCCCGCCTTTCGCGCGATTTCGAGATGGGCCGCTGGTATCTGCGTCCTTCCGTTTCGGTCGACTATCTGCGCCTGTTCGAAAGCGCGTTCTCTGAATCCGGCGGCGGCCAGGGCATCGACCTGATCATCGACGACCGCGAAAGCTCGACCTTCTCGTCGACGGCCAGCCTGACAGCGGGCGCCCGTTTCGGCACAAATGCCAGCTGGTGGTCACCGCAAGTGCGTCTCGGCTACCGCAATGATTTCGGCAGCGAGGATGCGATCACGACGGCACGGTTCTCGGGATACCAGAACGAATTCTCTTTCCGTTCGGAGAATCTGCCTGGAAGCGGAATCATTCTTGGTCTCGCGCTTCAGGCCGGTTCCAACTATTCGACCTTCTCGCTCGACTATGACGCGGACATGCGCGACGGCTTCATCCGCCACACCGCACGGCTCGTCGTCCGCCTGGTGTTCTAGGAAACCCGTAATTAACCGGAATCCCGCAATGAGAGGGCATGTCTATCCGGCATGCCCTTTTTGCTGTCCTTGCCGCCGGGCTGGCCGCTGCTTGCGGTCATGCGCCACCCGAGCAGACGCATGACGCCTGCCTGATCCTCGAGGACAACCGCGCCTGGTGGCGCGACCTCCGGCGCAGCGAGGAGCGCTGGGGCATCTCGCCGGGCATTCAGCTCGCCATCCTGAAGCGCGAATCATCCTTTGATGCCAATGCTCGTCCGGCACGCCGGCGTCTGCTCGGCTTCATTCCCGGACGGCGCCCCTCCTCTGCCTATGGCTATGCGCAAGCGCTCGATTCGACCTGGGACTGGTATCGCGAGGACACGGGTCGGCGGTGGGCCGATCGCGACGATTTCGGAGACGCTACCGACTTCATCGGCTGGTATAGTCACAAGAGCGGCGAGCTCTCGAATATTGCGCCGACGGATGCGCGCTCCCTCTATCTTGCCTATCATCAGGGACATACGGGATATAATCGCGGAACCTATCGTGGCATTGCCTGGCTCAACCGGGCCGCAGGCCAGGTGGCGACCGATGCCGAGCGCTATGATCGCCAGATCAGCCAGTGCAGACGGCGGCTGGATCGCCGCTTTTTAGGCGTGTTCTGAACTCCCCAACACGGCCCGACTCGGGCAATATCCCCGGATGAGCGCAAAACCCGACCAGGACGATCTGTTTTCGTCCCCTGCCCCAACCCCCAAGCCGGGGGCTGAAACCGGTTCCACCGGCGGAAGCGGCTATGACGCCGCCTCGATCGAGGTGCTTGAAGGACTGGAGGCGGTACGCCGCCGCCCGGGCATGTATATCGGCGGTACGGACGAGCGCGCATTGCATCATCTGTTTGCCGAGGTGCTCGACAATTCCATGGACGAAGTCGTCGCCGGCTGGGCGGATCGGATCGATGTGCGCCTGGATGCCGACGGTTTCGTAACCGTCTCCGACAATGGCCGCGGCATTCCCACCGGTCCGCATCCCAAGTTCAAGGACAAGTCTGCACTGGAGGTGGTGTTCACGACGCTGCATGCGGGCGGCAAGTTCTCGGACAAGTCCTACAAGACGGCCGGTGGCCTGCACGGCGTGGGTGCCGCTGTTGTCAACGCGCTTTCCGAACGCCTGGAAGTCGAGGTCGCGCGCGAAAAAACGCTGTGGCGGCAAGTCTTTGAGCGCGGCCTGCCGGTAGGCCGGCTGGAAAAAGTCGGAGCGGCCCCAAACCGACGCGGCACGACCGTCCGGTTCCGGCCGGACGAGGAAATTTTCCGCGGCCGCGCGCAATTGAAACCGGCGCGTCTCTTCGCAATGGCGAAATCAAAAGCCTTTCTGCGCCGCGGCGTCGAGATTCGCTGGACCTGCGATCCGTCACTGGTCGAGGGCAGCGACACGCCCGACCAGGCTGTCCTGAATTTCCCCGGCGGCCTGTCCGACCGGCTGGCCGAGATCATCGGTACCCGGAGCCAGGTCACGCAAACCCAGTTCGCCGGACGGCTCGAGAAAGACGAGGGTCACGGCGCGGTTGAATGGGCCGTCAGCTGGTCGCTGGTTGGTTTCGGCGATGCCGACGGTTTCGTCGATTCTTTCTGCAACACCGTACCGACACCGCAGGGCGGCAGCCACGAACAGGGATTGCGCAATGCGCTGACCAAAGGGCTGCGTGCCTATGCCGAGCTGGCGGGCGTCAAGAAAGGCAATCTGATAACGCCGGAAGACGTGATGGGCGGTGCCGGCGCTCTGGTCTCGGTGTTCATCCACGATCCGGAATTCCAGGGGCAGACCAAGGACCGGCTGGCGACGCCGGAAGCGACCCGCATTGTCGAGGGCTCGGTTCGCGACCGCTTCGACCACTGGCTAGGCGGATCGCCGAAGGAAGCCGACGTCCTGTTGCAATGGGTAATCGAGCGCGCCGAGGACCGGATGCGCCGTCGCAAGGAGAAACAGGTCAAGCGGCAGACCGCGTCGCGGCGATTGCGGCTTCCGGGAAAGCTTGCGGACTGTTCGCGGGCGGGGTCCGACGATACCGAACTTTTCCTGGTCGAGGGCGATTCCGCCGGCGGATCCGCCAAACAGGCACGCAACCGGGAAACCCAGGCGATCCTGCCACTGCGCGGCAAGATCCTGAACGTCGCTTCTGCGACCGCCGACAAGATGGCCGCCAATCAGGAAATCAGCGACCTGTTGCTCGCTCTCGGCGTCCAGACAGGCGCGAAGTTCAATCCAGACGATCTGCGCTATGAGCGCGTCATCATCATGACCGATGCCGATGTCGACGGTGCGCATATCGCGGCACTCCTGATCACCTTCTTCTACAAGGCCATGCCGCGCCTGATCGAGGCCGGCCGGCTCTATCTTGCACAACCGCCGCTCTACCGGCTGACGCAAGGCTCGAAGACCGTTTATGCCCGGGACGACGCGCATCGGGAGGAATTGCTCAAATCGGAGTTCAAGACCGGCAGCAAGGTCGATGTTGGTCGCTTCAAGGGTCTCGGCGAGATGACGCCGCCGCAGCTCAAGTCGACAACGATGAATCCAGCCGTCCGACAGCTGGCACGGGTGACGTTTGATGCCGCAGCCCGGCCGTCCTTCGAAGCGCTGGTCGAAACCCTGATGGGCAAGAAAGCCGAGTTGCGGTTCCAGTATATCCAGGATCATGCGCCGCAATTCGGCAAAGCGTCGCTCGACGTTTGACGTCCTACCCTCTAGCGGATTGAATACCGCCATTCGTATCCACGCGGATTCATGGGGTTGTACAACATGTCATTGGACTTGAAAGGCTGGGCCGCCTTGCTGGCTGCCGGCTTGCTGACCGCCTGTTCGGGCGGCGAGACCAGCGAAGACGGAGCCGAAACCACCGCCGCGAATGGCGATGGCGAAGCGTTGGAGATCAATCTCGATCCCTATTCGTCGACCTATTCGCCCTTGCCGAGCGAAACGACGCTGCTGACCGGCGCCACGATTTTCGACGGCGTTGGTGGCGAGATCGAAAATGGTGACGTGCTGATCGAGAATGGCCGCATCGCTGCCATCGGCCAGGGGCTGGAGGCGCCAGAAGGTGCCGTCATCGTTGATGCGTCAGGCCGCTACATTACGCCTGGCGTCATCGATATACATTCTCATCTGGGCGATTATCCGACGCCCTATGTGGATGCGCATTCCGACGGCAATGAGCTGACGCAGCCGAATACCGCCGAAGTCTGGGCCGAGCATTCGGTGTGGCCGCAGGATCCCGGTTTTGCCCGGGCGCTGGCAGGCGGCGTGACCACGCTGCACGTGCTGCCCGGCTCGGGCAATCTGTTCGGCGGGCGCGGAATCACGCTGCGCAATGTACCTTCGCGCACCGTGCAAGGCATGAAATTTCCCGACGCGCCCTACACTCTGAAAATGGCTTGCGGCGAAAACCCGTCACGCGTTTATGGCGGCCGCGGATCATCACCAGCGACCGACATGGGTAACATGGCCGGCTATCGCGCCAACTGGGCGCGCGCGGTGGATTATCGCGACAGCTGGGCGGACTATCAGGACGATCCGGATGCGAATTCGGCTCCGACGCGCGATCTTGAACTCGACACGCTGATGGGCGTTCTGGAAGGCGAAATCCTGGTCCAGATGCATTGCTACCGGGCCGACCAGATGGCGCAAATCATCGATTTGAGCCAGGAGTTCGGTTACCAGGTGACAACCTTCCATCACGCCGTCGAGGCCTACAAGATTCCCGACCTGCTCGCCGACGCCGAAATTTGCGCTGCGGTCTGGGCCGATTGGGGCGGGTTCAAGATGGAAGCCTATGACACGATCCGCGAAAATCTTGCCCTGGTGCATGCCAATGGCGGTTGCGCGATGATCCATTCTGACGACGCGCAAGGCATTCAGCGTCTCAACCAGGAGGTCGCCAAGGCGCTGGCCGACGGCCGCCGCATGGGGCTGGAGATCAGCGATGCCGAAGCGGTCGCCTGGTTTACCTCGAACCCGGCCCGCGGGCTGGGCATTCTTGACGAAACCGGTTCGCTCGAAGAGGGCAAGCGCGCGGACATCGTGATCTGGTCGGCGCATCCGTTCTCGACCTATGCACAGGCCGATCAGGTCTATATCGACGGCGCCCTGCTCTACGATCGCGCGACCGGGCAACAACCGGTCAGCGATTTCGAACTCGGCCAGATCGGTGAGGGAGACGACTGATGAAACATCTTGTCACGCTCATTGCCGGCAGCCTGATGCTGGCCGGCACCGCCCTCGCCCAGGACCTTGCGGTCATCAATGGCCGGGTCATCACCAACACTGCCCAGGGCCAGATCGAATCCGGCGGCGTGCTGATCCGTGACGGTCTTATCGTCGAGGTCGGCGCGAACATCTCCGTACCTGACGGTGCGACAACCATCGATGCCGAGGGCGGCTGGATCACTCCGGGCATTTTCGCAGCCTATTCCCAGCTTGGCCTCATCGAAGTCGCACTCGAGGATTCGTCCAATGATGCAGCCGCGGCCGAAAGCGATTTCTCGGCGGCGCTCGATGTGGCTGACAGCTACAATCCGAATGGCAGCTATCTCGCGACAACCCGGTTGGAGGGAATCACGCGGTTTGCCGTCTTCCCGTCGACCGGCCAGAATTTGTTCGCTGGTCAGGGTGCGCTCGGACACACGGGCGGTGGCATGGATTCGCTGTTTGCCACGCAAAGCTTCGTGTTCGCGGACTTGAGCCAGTCCGGCGCTGCAGCGGCCGGGGGATCCCGCGCGGCGGCCTGGGCGTTCCTCGAAGCGGCTTTCGGAGACGCCCGCGCCTACCCCGGCCGCTTTGCCGGCAGTGACGGTGATGCGCTCAACCGGTACGACGCAGCGGCGCTGGTCGATGTGGTCCGCGGACGAATGCCGCTCATTCTCGAGATCGATCGGGCCAGCGATATCCGCCGCGCCATCCGTTTCGCCGCAGAGAACGCCCCGGTGCAGATCGTGATTTATGGCGCTGCAGAAGCCTGGATGGTCGCCGACGAGCTCGCCGCAGCGAGGATCCCGGTACTGATGGACCCGATCGGCAATCTGCCGGTGTCATTTGATGCCCTGGGCACCACATTGGAGTCGGCAGCACGGCTCAATTATGCCGGCGTGACCGTCGCGTATACGACACAAACAGCAGACGGTTATTTCAATGCCAGGCTGTTGCCACAACATGCCGGCAATGCGGTGACGAATGGTGTGCCCTGGGATGCCGCATTTCGCGCCATTACCTTGACGCCAGCGGAAATCTACGGCGTTGGCGATCAGTACGGTGCCTTGACCGCCGGTTTTGCCGCCGATGTGGTTGTCTGGGACGGCGACCCGCTCGAGGTCATGTCGGCACCCACGCATGTGATCGTGGACGGCCAACTGACCGATCTGGAATCCCGCCAGACTCGGTTGCGCGATCGCTATGCTGACATAGAGGACACAATGCCGTTCGGATATCGCCACTAGGCGTGTGTCGTAATTGACAGGGCGGATGCCGTTCGTATGGTGCCGCAAAGTTTGAGACGGTCGCGTTTTGAGGGAAACGCGACCGTTGTCCTGTCAGGTCGAAAGCGCCCTTTGTATGACAACATTTGCCGACCTCGGTCTTGGCCAGAAACTCCTCGATGCACTCGATACCGCCGGTTACAAGGAACCGACGCCTATTCAGGCTGGTTCCATTCCACCGGCACTGAGCGGCCGCGACGTTCTCGGCATTGCCCAGACCGGGACCGGCAAGACGGCGGCCTTCACCCTGCCGCTGATCGAGAAGCTGTCCAAGGGCCGTGCCAAGGCACGCATGCCGCGCTCGCTGATTCTGTCGCCGACGCGTGAACTCGCGGCGCAGATCGCCGAGAATTTCGACAATTACGCCAAGAACACGAAGCTCACGAAAGTGTTGCTGATCGGCGGCGTTGCGTTCGGACCGCAAGAGGATATCCTTAATCGCGGCGCCGACGTGGTGATCGCCACGCCGGGACGTCTGCTCGATCAGTTCGAGCGTGGCAAGGTCCTGCTCAATGGCGTCCAGGTGCTGGTGATCGACGAAGCCGACCGCATGCTCGACATGGGGTTCATTCCCGACATTGAGCGTATCCTCAAGACGCTGCCGGCAAAGCGGCAAACGCTGTTCTTCTCGGCGACGATGCCGCCGGAAATCCAGTCTCTGGTGGATCGCTTCATGAGCGACCCGGAACGGATCGAGGTTTCGCGCCCAGCCTCGACAGCGACAACAATCAAGCAATTGCTTGTACGGGCCAGCGACAAGACGCCAAAATCGAAGCGCGAAATGCTTCGCAAGGCCATTGATCGTGATGGGGTGAAGAACGGGATCATTTTCTGCAATCGCAAGCGCGATGTCGACATCGTCGCGCGGTCACTGGCCAAGCACGGCCTGTCGGCGGCCCCCATTCATGGCGATCTTGACCAGTCGGTCCGCACCAAGACGCTCGACGCCTTCAAGAGCGGCGAGTTGCGTTTCCTGGTCGCGAGCGATGTCGCCGCGCGTGGCCTGGACATTCCGGCCGTCAGCCACGTCTTCAACTATGACATTCCGCACAATTCGGAAGACTATGTGCACCGAATCGGGCGGACTGGCCGGGCGGGCCTGGAAGGCGAAGCGGTCAGCATTTTCGCGCCGGGTGACGAAAAGAATCTTGCCGCCGTCGAGAAAATGATCGGCAACAAGATTGAAGCCGTCGATTTCAAAACCGGCAACAAGCCAGCGGAGCCCCGGCCGGCAAAGACTGAGACGCGCGAGCCAAAGCCGGCCAAGGGCGCACCCAGAAAGTCGAACGCGGCGAAAGCGGAAGTCGAGACGCCGCCTTCCGCCAAGCCCGAGACGGTCGAAAAGGCTCCGCGGAATAAGCCCCCGGCAAAGGCGTCCGGCCGCAATGATCGTCGAAACCCTCGTAGTGATGGCGGATCGGTGACAGGTTTCGGTGACGATGTGCCTGACTTTTTCAAGCTTAGCTGATCGCTTTTTCGCGATCGTTTACCGCTTCTTTTCCTTTGCAGGCGACGTTTTGGACTAAGTCGAATCGCCGTTGCGATCGAGTGGTAGTTGAAGGGGTTGGCCGTGAACGGACGCTTGCAGGGGCCTGAGGGTCGCACTCTCGCCAAAGAGACGCTCGACTTGATGGAGCAGTACCAAATTGCCCCGACGCCCGAGAATTATGCCGTATTCTCTTCCTACACTTCGGATTCAATACCTGAGCTCTGCGAGGCAGTAGCTAACCGGATATCTGCGGGAGAGGCTTTCGATCAGACATTCTGCGATGCGCTCTACAATGAGCATTTCGCCATCGCCAAGATCCAGGAAGCCGTCATGGCAAGTTCCGGGGCCATGGCGAAGGAGCTGATCCAGGTCCGCGAGACATTGAAAGTCGCCGAACAGCACACCGCAGCCTATGGTGAAACGTTGGCCGGAGCCGAAGACGCGTTCGACGAAAAGGCCGACCCCGGTCAAATGCGCGATGTGATCCGTTCACTGGTTTCCGCGACGACAAATATGCAGGTGCGATCCCGTGATCTCGAGCGCCGCCTGCATGAAACATCGAGCGAAGTCGTCAAGCTGCGGTCGAATCTGGAACGGGTCCGCGAAGAAGCCATGACCGACGCCCTCACCGGCATCGCCAATCGCAAGCGGTTCGACGAGATGCTGCGCAAGGGCCGGCGCTCATCCGATGCCAATCATGGGTCAATGTGCCTGATCCTGTGTGACATCGACCATTTCAAGCGGTTCAATGACACGTGGGGCCATCAGACCGGCGACCAGATCATCCGTTTCGTGGCCGGCTGCATGTCACGCATCGCAGCCGAACATCATACGGTGGCACGCTATGGCGGCGAGGAATTTGCCGTCGTCATGCCAAAAACCTCCCTGAGCGAAGCCGCTGTTCTGGCGGAAAAGGTCCGCGTGACGGTTGAGGGCAAACGGTTGTTGCGCAAGTCGACCAGTGAGGATCTCGGAAATATCACGATATCGCTCGGTGTTGCCGAATATGCGCATGGCGAGGCGATTGAAGACCTGATCGAGCGCGCGGATGCCAATCTCTACAAGTCGAAGAAAGCGGGCCGGAACCGCATCACCTCTGACGATCGTGCGGGCGCGCGTTCGGCCGCCTAGCCGCGCAAGCCAATTCCAAATAGATTGGGCCCCGGGCAGGATCCGGGGCGTTTTCATGACCGAACACACTTCGTCAGAACGGTATTTCATCTGGCGCGGGCGCGATGTGACGCGTGTCGAAAACCTGTCTGACATCGTCTTTGCGCTGTCCCTGACACTGATCGTCGCGTCATCCGTTCCCGACAGTTTCGATGCCTTGCTGGCGCTCTGGCGGGAGGCGATTGCGCTGGCCATGTGCTTCGCGCTGATCCTGCTGATCTGGTCGAAACACCACGCATTCCATCGCCGCTACGGGCTGGATGACGGGGTGACGGTCTTTCTCAATTCGATCGTCCTCTTCCTGATTATGATTTTCGCCTACCCCCTCAAGTTTCTGTCGCTCTTCCTGGTCAATTTCTTCACCGGCTATTACACGACCGGTGCGCAAATCCATGCCGTCATGCCGCTCGACCAGGTCGCCGCGTTCATCGTGATCTATGCCGCCGGCTATGCTGCGGTCTTCGGAGTTTTCGCCCTGCTCTATGCGCACGCGCTCAAGCGGGCTGCTGATCTCAAGTTGAGCCCCGCTGAAATCATAATGACACGGCTGGAAGTCCAGCAAGGTGTCGCGTCGATCGTGATCTCCGCCCTCGCCGCCATCGTCGCCCTGCTCATGCCCTACGGCTTCGCTCCGTTCGGCGGCAGCGTCTATTTCCTGATGGGGCCGGTCATGACGATCCTGTCGCGGCGTGCCCGCAAGCAGGCCGACGCGGCTCAGGCGCTGGCAGGCGGCTGAGTCGACTGGAAGGACGGGCGTTCCGCCCACTTTTCATAGAAGGCTGCCAGCCGCCTGCGGCCCTCGCGCCAGGCGCTTTCCGGATAACGGAAATCGAGATAGCCGAGCGCGACGGCGATCGACATCGCACCAACGTCGAAGGCGCCGACGAATTTGTCGGCTTCCTGTTCCAGCAGGTCGAGCGAGCGAAGGATCCCGCTTTCCTGACGCTCGACCCAATACGTGTGGCGCTTGTCTTCCGGGCGCGTCAGTTCGATGCGCCGGCCGACAGCGAGGTCCAGAATGCCATCGGCCAGAGCCTGGAAGCGCAACACTCGCCAGCGTGCGGTGCCTGACTTCGGGATCCAGCGATCTTCATCCAGACTGTCGATGTATTCACAGATCAACGGGCTGTCGAAGAGCGGCGCGGCATCATCGCGGATCAATGCCGGCACTTTGCCGAGCGGGTTGATGTCGAGCAGGGCGGCCGGATCGTCCAACGGCATGGCCTCGATTTCAGCGATGCGGTGGGAAAGCCCCTGCTCACGGATCAGAACCCGGCATTTCCGCGCATAGGGAGAAGTTTCGGTCATGAAGAGCTGCAACGCGCTGATCCCTTGTCTAGCGGCTCGTGATTTTCACGCACCGCTGACAGCAAACATAGTGCGCCGTGGGCCCTGCTGCGAATGGAAATTGGCAGTTGCCGCGCAGTCGCCGTTCATGATGGCTGAGCCGGTACAAGGGTCACGCTTTCGCCGCAGCCACAAGCATCGGTCTCGTTGGGATTGCGGAACACAAAGCGCGAGGAAATTGGCGTCACTTCCCAGTCGATCTCGCAACCGAGAAGGAAGAGCAGCGAGGTTGCATCGATGACGATAGTGACGTCGCGGTCCTTGACGATCTCGTCGAGCGGATCGGGCTCGGCGACATAGTCCATGACGTATTCCATGCCTGCGCAACCGCCCTTCTTGACGCCAACGCGAAGGAAACCGGCATCACGGCTTGCCATGATGTCCTTGACGCGTGCCGCCGCGCGTTCGGAAATCGTCAGGGCCTGTTTCTGGGTCATCACCGGTGTCCTAGAACATGTTGAGCGCAAGACGCGCCTCGTCGGACATGCGGTCCGGCGTCCATGGCGGCTCGAAGACGAGGTCGACCTTGACCTTCTCGACGCCGTCCACCGTCGCCGCTGCATCGTGCACCCACATCGGCATTTCGCCCGCGACCGGGCAACCCGGCGCGGTCAGCGTCATCTGGATATGCATTGTCCGGTCATCGTCGAGATCGACCTTGTAGATCAGGCCCAGCTCGTAAATATCGACCGGGATTTCCGGGTCGAACACGGTTTTGAGCGCTGTGACCACGTCCTCCGTGATGCGATCCAGCTCGTCCTGCGGGATGTTCGTGGCAGGCACGGGTGCAGGCTCCGCCGGCTGGGCGTCGGTGCGATCGGAAAGATCGATCATATCGCGGGTCGAATCGGTCATGTCCATCCTAGATGAGAAAGCTCTTCGCTTTATTCAATGCCTCGATGAAAACATCGACATCAGCCTCGGTGTTGTAGATTGCGAAACTGGCTCGCACGGTCGAGTCGACGCCGAAGCGGCGCATCAATGGTTGGGCACAATGATGTCCGGCGCGCACCGCCACGCCGTACTTGTCCATGAGCTGCGCCAGATCGTGCGCATGCGCGCCATCGATGGCGAAGGACAGGATAGCTCCCTTGTCCTGCGCATTACCGATCAACTTGAGACCGTCGATTTCGGCCACGCCACGCGTCGCGCGGTCCAGCAGCGCAAGTTCGTGTTCAACCACGCTGGCGCGGTCGAACTGCATTACCCAATCGATCGCCGCACCCAGGCCGATGACATCGGCAATCGCCGGGGTGCCGGCCTCGAATTTGTGCGGGACATCGGCCCAGGTCGAGCTGTCCTCGAACACGTCGGCAATCATTTCGCCTCCCCCCTGCCAAGGCGACAGACGGTCGAGCCAATCACCTGCGGCATAAAGCGCGCCGGCGCCCGAGGGCCCGTAGAGCTTATGGCCGGTGAAGACGAAGAAATCGCAGCCGAGTTCGGTCACGTCGACCGGCAGATGAACCGCGGACTGGGAGCCGTCGAGCAGCACCGCTGCGCGATTGTCATGACCGAGCTGGACGATGCGCTGGGCATTGTTCACCGTCCCCAGCACGTTGGACATGTGGGCAATGGCAATCAGTCGCGTCTTTGCGCTCATCAGTGCGGTCAGCGCGTCATAGTCGAGCTCGCCGGTCTCGGTGACCGGGCACCATTTGACGACGGCGCCAGAGCGTTCCGCGAGCAATTGCCAGGGAATGATGTTGGAATGGTGTTCCATCTGGCTGATGACGATCTCGTCGCCCGGCTTCAGGTCCTGGCCGAACGTATTGGCCACGAGATTGATGGCCTCGGTCGCGCCGCGGGCCAGCACGATCTGGTCAGCGCGTTCAGCTCCGAGAAAATTCGCAATCTTCCCGCGCGCGCCTTCGAAGGCTTCCGTTGCCTCGTTGGCCAGGGTGTGCAGCCCCCGATGCACGTTGGCATAGGACTGGCGGTAGACGTTGGCGACGGCGTCAATCACTGCTTCAGGCTTTTGCGCTGAAGCCGCGTTGTCGATGTATATCAACGGATTGCCGTTGATCTCGCGTGACAGAATCGGGAATTGAGCGCGGATCGCCGCGAGATCAAGTTTCGGGTTCGGTGCATGATGGTTCATGACATCCGCTCCAGCTTCTTCGTCAACAAATCGAGGAAAACACCGCGCGCCTTCTCGTGACGGATCGCTTCGAGCGGTTCGGCCAGGAGGCTCTCGATCAGGAGGCTGCGCGCCTTGTCCTCGGGCAGGCCGCGCTGGCGCATGTAGAACAGGGCGAGTTCGTCGATCGCGCCGATCGCGTTACCGTGTGCGCACGCCACATCGTCGGCATAGATTTCCAGCTCCGGCTTGGCGTCGATCTCGGCGCCCTCTTCGAGCAGGAGCCCGCGATGGTTCATTCGCGCATCGGTCTTCTGGGCGTCGCGATTGACCAGGATCTTGCCTTGGAAAACCCCATGTCCGCCCTTGGCGACCGCGCCCTTCGCAGTCTGCTCGAGCCGGCCATCGGGCTCCGACAAAGTCGCCGATGAAGTGAAATCCGCATGGCGGCCCTCGTCCAGCAAGTAGACGGCGTTAAGCGAGGCATAGGCGTCATGCCCTCCATGGCGCAGATTTGTCTGCTGGCGAAAAAGCTTGCCACCGAAGGTGAACGCCGTCTGGTGCAGCTTCGCCCCTTCGGCCAGCGTGACGCCCGAAGTCGTAAGGATTATCGCATCCGGGTTTTCATCGATCAGGATCAGGCGTTCGAGCGCGGCACCGCGGCCGATCGTATACTCTACCGCAACCATCGCCATGGCCTGCGACGCGGTCTGGTAGCGCTCGACCACGGTCACATTCGATTTCGGCTTGATGTTCACCAGGACGGAAGCGAAAGACACGCCCTTGCCCGCGGAAAAATCGATGTCCAGCGTCTGGCGCGTGTGCACATCGAACAGCGCTGTCCGACCGGCGCCAGCGTGAGCGAGGGCGTTGAGCGCAAAGTTTTCGCCGACCTCGGCTTCGAGCCGCGCCCAGCGCGGCCGGGTCGTCGCGCGAAGCAGCAATTCGCCATTTCCGAAAATATCACGGCTGGCCTTGCGGACATCGCTCCACTTCCAGTCCTCGTCGCGGCGCGTCGGGAGACCGTGCGCCTCGAACATGGTGCGCACATTGGCCTGCCAGGCCGCATCACCTGTCAACGCGTTGAGAATGGCCGATTCTGCGCCATTGGGTTTGAAGTGGGCGCCCATCAGGCGGCCTTCACATACTTGTCGTAGCCCTCCGCCTCGAGCTCTTTCGCAAGCTCGGGGCCGCCGGTTGCGACGACACGGCCATCGCTCATCACATGTACCTTGTGCGGCGTGATGTGATCGAGCAGGCGCTGATAGTGGGTGATCACCAGCATGCCGCGCTCGGGCGAGCGCAGCGCGTTGACGCCATCGGACACGACTTTCAGGGCATCGATGTCGAGTCCGCTGTCGGTTTCATCAAGGATCAGGAATCGCGGTTCGAGAACGGCCGCCTGCAGGATCTCCAGCCGCTTCTTCTCGCCACCGGAGAATCCAACATTCAAGGGTCGCTTCAACATTTCCGGGGAAACATTCAGAAGCTTTGCCTTTTCCCTAACCAGCTTCATGAATTCAGGAGCCGACATCTCGTCCTCGCCGCGCGCCTTGCGCTGGGCATTGAGGGCTTCCTTGAGGAAGGTCAGCGTCGGCACGCCCGGGATTTCGACCGGATACTGGAAGGACAGGAACAGGCCTTTTGCGGCGCGTTCATCCGGCTCCATCACCGAAAGATCAGCGCCTTCATATACGATTTCGCCGTCCGTGATCTCATATCCTTCACGGCCGGTCAGCACGTAGGACAGGGTCGACTTGCCAGAACCGTTCGGCCCCATGATGGCGTGCACCTCGCCGGCCGGCACTGTCAGGTCGAGACCTTTCAGGATCGGCTTGTCGTCTTCGCCAACCGAAGCGTGGAGATTCTTGATTTCAAGCATGCCTAGCTTTCACCTTCCCAGTAATCGACTTCTTGCGCATGGGCCCGATGTCGGAATGTCGCGGCGCCCGTCTTGTCGTCCCAGGTCACGGCCCCGACCTTGTTGGAATCGGGATACTCGACGACATCGGTTTTCTGCGCGGTCGAAAAACAAATGTATTTCAGTTCTTGCTCGCCGGTGTTGATCAGCTGGTGCGCCGTGTCGCGACCGCCGGCCGGCGCCGAGATCACGCTACCGGCGCGGACCGGGTAGGTTTCGCTGCCGAAGCGGTAGGTCCCTTCGCCTGCGAGGATCACCATCGCTTCTTCAATCACGTGATGATTGTGAAACGGAAAGGCCCGCTTTCCCGGTGGCACGACCGTCAACATGCAGCCGAGCTGCTGCATGCCGATATGCGGACCGATCCGGCCAAGCGCCGCCTCGAACCTGTCACCATGCGAAAGGTCGTCCAAGTCGAGGTCATCGATATGAATTACCGGGGCATCGCTCATATTCCCTCCTCCGGCACATAAGCGACACAGGCGATCTCAACGCGGGCGCCGAGCGCCAGCGCCTGCACACCGGCAGTGACGCGCGCCGGCTGATGCCCATCCAGCGCCGCGGCATAGGCTTCGTTCATGGCCTCATAGTCTGCCATATCGGTCAGATAGACCGTGCAGGAGACGAGGTCCTGCAGCGTAGCGCCTGCGAGGGCGAGCGTGGTCGCGATATTGGCCAGGGTCTGGGTGGTTTCCGGCCCCGCGCCGCCCGGCACAATGTCTGTGGTGCCCGGTGCTCGGCCGAGATGGCCCGACACATACAACATGTCGCCGGCACGCACGGCCGAGCTGAAGGGTGCCCAGTCCGGCAATCCGTCGACGCGATACGCCTCAACGCCGTCCTGCGCAGCTGCAGATGCAGCGACCATCGCCAGGGCCAGGAGAGACAGAAGGCGGATCATTCGGTCATCACCGCTCTGCAATAGAAGTCCTCGCCAAGATCCTCTCCGCCATGGACCAGGCTGCACTCCGGGCCCTCGCCGTCGCCCGCATTTACGTAGGAGATTGATACCGACGCGACGGAATTCACCGTGCCGTCCTCGAAGGCATAGAAATCGGCGCCGTATTCCGCTGCGCTCGACCGCGAATGGACGACGAACATGCCGTGCGGCGCCGGCTCAATTGTATGGCCATTGGTCTGGAACGGATCGGTCAGGAAACCCTCATCATGGCCCATGAAGATCGCATATTCCGTATTCACATTGCCGGTGATCAGCGGGACGAGAATGTCCTCGCGGCCATCACCGTTGATGTCCTCAAGCGAGGGATAGAAGAAACTTTCCGTTTCGAAATCGAACGCCTGCAGCAAGCGGCCTTCAAAGCTATTCACCTCCAAGCGGCCATCCTGGGCCCATTCCCCGTCGGTGAAGGTGAAGACCGCCATCAGTTCGCGGCCATCGGTCGGCTGAAGCGCACAATCTTCATGCCGGTCATTGGCTTCAAGCTGGTCGCACCAGGGCAAGCCTTCCTCGTGCGAGAAATCCGGCTCGGAATAATCCTGCGCCATCAGCGCGGCGGCGAGTGCGAATTCGATCATCCTGTCGCTCCCGGAAATTTCTTCATCACCCCACACTCCCTTCAAGCGAGACCTTGAGCAGCTGCTGGGCTTCGACGGCGAATTCCATCGGTAATTCCTGCAGCACTTCACGGGCGAAACCGTTGACGAGCAGCGCAGTAGCTGTTTCCGCATCAAGGCCGCGCTGGCGCGCATAGAAGAGCTGGTCTTCGGACAGCTTGGTGGTTGTCGCCTCGTGCTCGAGCTGTGCCATTGGCGTCTTGCACTCGATATAGGGCACGGTGTGGGCGCCGCATTCATTGCCGATCAGCAAGCTGTCGCACTGGGTGAAATTGCGCGAGCCGGATGCCTTGGCGTGGACGGACACCAGGCCGCGATATGTGTTGTCGGACCGGCCCGCAGAAATCCCCTTGGAAATGATGCGCGAGCGCGTGTTTTTTCCCAGATGGATCATCTTGGTGCCGGTATCGGCCTGCTGTGCGCCATTGGTGACGGCGACCGAATAGAACTCGCCGACCGAATTGTCGCCGCGCAATATGCACGACGGATATTTCCAGGTGATCGCGGAACCGGTCTCGACCTGGGTCCAGGAGACCTTGGAATTGATGCCACGGCAATCGGCGCGCTTGGTGACGAAATTGTAGACGCCGCCTTTGCCGGTTTCATCGCCCGGCCACCAGTTCTGAACGGTGGAATACTTGATCTCGGCATCGTCGAGCGCGACCAGTTCGACGACCGCAGCGTGCAGCTGGTTTTCATCCCGCATCGGCGCTGTGCAGCCTTCCAGATAGGAAACGTAAGCGCCCTCGTCCGCGATGATCAGCGTACGCTCGAACTGGCCGGTGCCTTCCGCATTCATGCGGAAATAGGTGGAGAGCTCCATTGGGCAGCGCACGCCTTTGGGCACATAGACGAAGGTTCCGTCGGAAAAGACCGCGCTGTTGAGCGTCGCGAAATAATTGTCCGATGTCGGCACCACCGAGGCGAGGTATTTCCTCACCAGTTCAGGGTGCTCGCGAATGGCTTCGGAAATCGACATGAAGATCACGCCAGCCTTGGCGAGCTCTGCCTTGAACGTCGTCGCCACGGATACGCTGTCGAAAACGGCATCGACGGCGACGCGCGGTGTCTCGCGTGCCTCGGCAGCGGTTTCCGCCGCACCTTTCACGCCAAGCAGAACTTCCTGTTCCTTCAGCGGAATGCCGAGCTTCTCGAAATCGGCGAGGATTTCCGGCGGCACGTCGTCGATCGATTCGTATTTCGCGCCGGACGCCGGCTCGGCATAGTAATAGATGTCCTGATAGTCGATCTTGGGATAATCGACCTTCGCCCAGTCCGGCTCCCGCATCTCCAGCCAGCGCTTGAAGGCCTCCAGCCGCCAGTCGAGCATCCATTGCGGCTCGTCCTTCTTGGCCGAGATGTAGCGGATCGTGTCTTCCGACAAGCCCTTCGGCGCGCGCTCCTGTTCCACGTCGGTGGTGAAGCCGTACTTGTACTTCCCGGCTTCCAGACGCTTCACGTCTTCGATGGTTTCCTTGACAGCAGGCATTTATCTACGATCGCGCTAGGCGATCTCCTTCAGGCGCGGCTTGACCCGCGCAAACTCGTTCGACCATGCACGGATGAAGGCATCGACATCGGCCTCGGTCGTGTTCCAGCCGAGGCTCACCCGAATGGTGCAGCCGGCCGATTTCTCACACATCATCGAGGCCCAGGTCTTCGACACGCCGGCCTTGCCAGAAGAACAGGCCGAGCCGGAGCTGACACAGACGCCGGCGAGATCGAGCGCGATGACCTGCATGCCGCCTTCCCAGCCCAATTTGCACAGCGCCGTTGTATTCGGCGTGCGCGGTGCATTTCTGCCCAGAATGCAGATGTCCGGATCGAGCTTCAAAAGCGCTTCTTCGATGTGATCGCGCCACGCGGCGATCTGGGTCCACTTGTCACCATCGACGAGACAGGCTTCCAGTGCCTTGGCAAAGGCCCAGGCGCCGGCCACATTTTCTGTCCCCGAACGGCGCCCCCTTTCCTGCCCGCCGCCCCGCTTGGGCACATCGAACGGCGCATCGCAGGACAGCATCAGTGCGCCTATGCCCTGCGGTCCGCCAACCTTGTGCGCGGAGACGGCAGCGTAATGGGCTCCGGACGCCGCGAAATCGAAAGGGATCTTGCCGAGCGCCTGGACCGCGTCGATGTGGAACAGGCCGCCAGCGTCGCGGATGATCCGTCCGGCATCGGCGATCGGCTGGATCACACCGGTCTCATTGTTCGCCGCGTGCAGGCAGACAAGCACCCGCTCGGTCTCGTCCAGTTCCGCCAGCCGGTTCTTCAGCCAATCGAGATCGGCAATGCCGTCGCGGTTGATCGGCAGGAGCTCAACCGGAAGTCCCGTGCATTCCGCGCATCGCGCCACGGCTTCGTGTTCGCTCACCGTGTGGATGATGCGCGTAATCCCGCCACCGCGAACCGCACCCTCTATGGCCAGATTGTCGGCCTCGGTGCCGCCGGACGTGAAAATGATGTCGTTCGGCTGGGCACAGACGCCCTTGGCGATCAACAGGCGCGCCTGCTCCAGAATGGAGCGCGCACCGCGGCCGACACTGTGCACAGCGGAGGCATTGCCGCACCGGTCGAGCGCGTCGAGCAGAGCCTGGCGCGCTTCCGGACGCATCGGCGTCGTCGCATTATGATCCAGATAAACCGGCATTGACCCTCATTCCCGTCCTTCGTCCTATTCCGCCGCCATGGCCTCGCTGGCCATTTCGTTGGCGCCGCGAGCTGCCCCCATGACCCGCCCGGCGATCACGTCTTCCAGCGTGATCGAACCGAGGAAGAGATAGATGTGGCGACTCAGTTCATCCCACAGATCATGGGTGATACAGCGCCGGCCGTCGTCCAGACAGCCCTTGGTTTCATGTTCACAGCGCGTGATGTCCACGCTCTCATCGACAGCCGCCATGATATCGAAAACGCGGATATCCTCTGCCGCGCGGGCCGGCGTGTAGCCGCCACCGGGACCGCGCACGGATTCAACGAGACCCGCTTTGCGCAGCCGCGCGAACAGCTGCTCGAGATACGACAGCGAGATCGATTGCCGCGAGGCAATGTCGGCGAGCGTCACCGGCTGGTTGACCGAACGACGCGCCAGATCGGCCATCGCCATCACTGCGTATCTTCCCTTGGTGCTTAACTTCATGTCTTCACTCCCCAAAACCCTCGCAATTTTCCGTCGGTGTGTGCTATCACCCGCCGAGCCTTGTCTGGGTGGTTGGACCAATACATGCAGTGAGATGTATCTCCGAGTGTTGTAGTCAACTTTTTGCTGCCCGGAAACACATGTCGGACGGTTTGTCGCAGTCAAAAGACCCGACAAGCCGTTCGGGAAATAAAAAAGAGACGAGATTGTTATGCCCGACGTGATTATCCCCGGCCCGGAAGGGCGCCTGGAAGGCCGCTATGCTCCAGGCGAGGCCGACAATTCTCCGATTGCCCTGATTTGCCATGCGCACCCGCTCGGCGGCGGAAACATGGAAAACCATACGTCGGTGATGATGTATGACATCTTCCGCAAGCGCGGCTTTGCCACGCTGCGCTTCAATTTCCGGGGCGTCGGCCGCAGCCAGGGCAGCTATGATCAGGGGCTGGGCGAGCTTTCCGACGCCGCCACGGCGCTCGACTGGATCCAAGCCTACAACAACAATGCGCCCTTCTCGTGGGTGGCCGGACATTCCTTCGGCGCCTGGGTCGGCATGCAATTGCTGATGCGCCGCCCGGAAGTCGCCGGCTTCATCTCGGTCGCGCCGCCGACCAACATGTACGACTTCAACTTCCTGGCGCCCTGCCCGGCGTCAGGCATCATCCTCCACGGTTCGGAAGACAAGATCGTGCCGTATGACGACATGGAACGGATGATGAGCAAGGGGCGGGTTCAAAAAGGCATAGAGATCGAGCGCGAGGAAGTGCCGGGAGCCGGCCACATGTTCTCGACCCATCTCGACGAGCTCGAAAAACGCATCGATTCCTATCTCGACCAGCGCCTGCCGATCGTCATGGAAGAGCGCAAGAACCAGCGCCCACGCCGCTAACCGGCCTTTGCCAGCACGCCACCGGTGGTCGCTCGCGGCACGCCGGTGGTTGACGGCAGGCTTAGGGGCAGGCCTTCAACGGACCGCACGGCGAGCCAGGCAAAGGCCTGAGCCTCCATCAGATCGCCATTCCATCCAACGGTCTCGACCGGCTCCACGGGACGTTCGAGATCGGCCGCGATCGCGGCCATCATGACCGGGTTCTTGCGGCCGCCACCGGTTACCAAAACCCTTTGCGGCAAACCCATTTTCCGGATCGCATCGGCAACCGTGCGCGCGCTAAAGGCGGTCAGGGTCGCGGCGCCATCCTCGGGCGACAAATCGGTTACCGGATCCAGCGAGAAGTCCCAGCGGTCCAGCGACTTCGGCGGTGGCAGGTCGAAAAAAGGATGATCAAGCAAGCGCGCCAGCGCGTCCGCGTCTGTCTGGCCGCGCCCGGCAAGTTCGCCGTTGAGATCGCAGGCACGACCGATCGTGCGCTCGCACCAGGCATCGAGAAGCCCGCTGGCCGGGCCGGTGTCGAAGGCACATGGCTCGCCTTCGCCCAGCCAGGAGACATTTGCTACGCCACCGAGATTGAGAACGGCGATCGGCCCGGGCAATACGTCCCGCCGGAACAGCGCGTCATGATAAAGAGTTGCCAGCGGCGCACCATGACCGCCAGCGGCGACATCGGCGCTGCGAAAATCGTAGACGACATCAATGCCTGCCGCTTGCGCAAGCGCGGCGCCATCACCGATTTGCCGGGTTGCGCCGAGCCGGCCCCCGGCCGGCGCGCGGTGCAACACCGTCTGACCATGAAATCCGATCAGATCGATATCCGAAGGCTCCAGCCCCGCCATCGCAAGGACATTCGCGACAGCCGCGACATGCGCGTCGCCTAGAGCGGTTTCGGCAGCGAGAAATTCGGCGGGCTCAGGTCCGTCGAAGCGCCAATCCAACGCGGCATTGACCGCCTGCTGCAGGACCTGGCGCTGACCGGCGTCATAGGCGTGTTCCGCGCCGGGTCCGAACTGGACGCTGGCGTCACCATCGGTCTCGATCAGTGCGGCGTCGACACCGTCGAGCGACGTTCCGCTCATCAATCCGATCACGCGATGCATGCTGCCCCCTTCCGGCGCCTGGCAACCACCGCTAAAAGACGCGGCCAACCCCTAATCAGGCCGAAGCCATGACCGATTACAAGTCCGATCTCATCCAGACGCTGGTTTCACGCGGATATCTGAACCAGGCCACGGATATCGAGGCGCTGGATACCGCCGCAAATGCAGGACCGCTCACCGGTTATATCGGCTTCGATATCACGGCCAGCTCGCTGCATGTCGGCTCGCTTGTCCAGATCATGATGTTGCGCCGGATGCAGCAGGCCGGACATCGCCCGATCATTCTCATCGGCGGCGGCACGACCAAGATCGGCGATCCGTCCGGCAAGGACCAGTCGCGCCAGATGATGACCGACGAACGGATCCAGGAGAATCTGGCCGGCATCCTGAAACCGTTCGAGCGGCTAATGACGATTGGCGAAGGTCCGACGGACGCGATTGTCGTGAACAATGACGAATGGCTGTCGAAATTCGGTTATCTCGAATTCCTGCGCACCTACGGACCGCATTTCACGATCAACCGCATGCTGACCTTCGAATCGGTGAAGCTGCGGCTGGAGCGCGAACAGCCCCTCACCTTCCTCGAGTTCAACTACATGCTTTTGCAGGCCGTCGATTTTCTTGAATTGTCGCGCCGCTATGACTGCACGCTGCAGCTCGGTGGCGGCGATCAGTGGGGCAATATCATCAACGGGGTGGAATTGTGCCGACGGATCGACCAGCGGCCGGTATTCGGTTTCACCACGCCGCTGATTACCACCGCGTCAGGCGCCAAGATGGGCAAGACTGCCGATGGTGCCGTCTGGCTCAATGAGGACCTCCTGAGCGCTTACGAGTACTGGCAGTTCTGGCGAAATACCGAGGATGCCGATGTCGGCAGATTCCTGAAGCTGTTCACTGATTTGCCGCTCGACGAAATCGCCCGCCTCGAAGCGCTTGAAGGCGCCGAACTGAATGACGCCAAGATCGTCCTCGCCAACGAGGCCACAACCATGCTGCATGGCGCTGAAGCGGCCAAGGCGGCCGAGCAGACGGCTCGGGCGACTTTCGCCGCTGGCGGAACCGGCGGCGCCTTGCCGAGTTTCGAGATCGATACCAGGCAATTGGCGTCGGGCCTGCCCGTGCTGGCACTGCTCACCGGGGCCGGTTTCGCCCATTCCAATGGCGAGGCCAAGCGGCTGGTGAAGGGCGGCGGTGTGCGCGTGAATGGCGAGGTCGTGAAAGATCCGCAGGCAATGGTAAGTGACGCCGACCTGCAGGACGGGGCGATAAAGATCTCCGCCGGCAAGAAACGGCACGCGCTCGCCAAACCGGGCTAGCTAGCGGTCCTGACCATCGTCTTCGCTGGACTCCGGCTCCGGTGCCGGAACATCCGGTTCCGGCGGTGCCGCGTTTTCTGCATTCCCGATTGCGGCGTCCTGGCGTGCCCGTTCACGTTCCGCTGCCGTGCCCTCGAACAGGCGGCGCAGCACGCCCGGCGCCAGGACCGACAGTGGATTCGCCGCCACCGTTGGCTGATCAAACGGTCCCTCGATCGAGAAGGTGATGCCGATGATTCCCTCCCCCGGTCGCGAGATCAAAGCCTCGCCAACGACGGGCAAGTTGCCGACGAAGGAATTGAGCCCGTAGGACGGCGCCAGGACTCCGTCGAGCGCCAGGCGTTCGGCACCCAGATTGATCTCGCCTTCCGTCGTCACGCCCAGGGAAGGACCGCTGGCGCGGGCTTCAGTGATGGAAATCGCGTCGTTTCCGATCGCGACACCTGCTTCGAGCCGGTCGAAGGCAATGCCGCTGTCTCCGCTCAGCAGCGCGGCAAGGCCAGGCAGAGAACCCGCTGCCAGGACCCGCGCCAACACCGGCATGCGGACAAGGGTGAATGCTTCGCTTTCGATGACAAAATCCGAAAAACCGGTTTCACCGGCGGGCGGTGTCGAACCGGTGATCGACAGGCTGCCGCCGCGCACGTTCTGGTACAGGTCAAGCAGACGCAGCAATTCACCGAAATCCGGTGCCTCGAGCGCCACTTGCCGCCGCTCACCAGGTTCGGCCGCAAGATCGAAGGCCAAAGGGCCGGACGCCGTATCGGCCCGCACCGTCATCATTTCACCCACGGATTCATTCGACCGCCAGTCAACGCGAACCGACTCGTATGTGGTCTCCGGCGCGACCCGGACTTCGTCAAACGACACGGTAAGCGCCAGGGGCGGCGGCGTTTCGCCGGAACCAGAAAAATCCGCCAGGCCGGAAACCAGTCCCGATGCGTTGAAGAAGGGGCCGGCGACGTCGAAAATAAGCGGACTATCGCGGCCGGCCGGGCGCGCTGCGGTGCCGGATGCGTCGACCACGCCTTCAACAAACAGGCGTGCCACTTCGGCTGACAGCAGCCGGCCGTCACCCGCGAAAGCTGCCATGGCTTCCACGCCCATCCTCTGCGATTCAAGCGCGAACTGTTCGACGAGCACATCGCCGCCATCCGCAAAGCTGACTTCAGCCGTTGCGAGGGCCACGTCGCCGGCGGCTTTCGCGAACTGGCTGTCCGGCCACTCGACCCGCGCCGCGGTGAGATCAGCGGTCAGAGATACCCGGTCGAAGTCGAAGGCATTGCCGAGCGCTGCCAGGCGAAGCCCGACCTCACCGTCGACAAAACGGCGCAACGGGATTCCGAACTGGTCAAGACTTCCGGCCTGCAGGCGGGCATCGATCTCCATGCGTGTCGAAGCTGCGTCATCTTCCAGGCCGAAGGTCTCGACCCACCTGATCCGCGTTTCGGTCTCGCCCAATCGCGCCTCGCCAACGGCTTCCAGTGCCTCCGGTGTTGCCGTCAGGACGACATCACCATCCGTCAGCACGGCTGACCGGAATCCGGTATCGAGGGTCACATCGGAAAATTCGGCGCGAATGTTGTAACCGACATTGTCGGCCGCGACCTCGCGGCGCATCGGGCGCTGTATCTCGAACTGAATCTCGCCGCTTCCGGTGATGCTGTCCGGATCGAGCCCGTAATCAGAAACGAGATTGAGCGGCGGTTCGTCGATCAGCGCAAGGACATCCTCGGCCTGCGCTGTCGCCTCTCCGCCGAAACGGGCGAGCGCGCCGCGCGGATTGAGCCGCGGGATATCGACAAAGCCGTTGCGAACCGGCGTATCGCCGATGAAGCCCTCCGTCATCGTGACTGCAAAGGCATTACCGAACAGCGTTGCGCGGCCTCGCGCACCCGTCACAGGCGTCATGGTCGAGATGTAGCGAAAAGCAGCATCCTCGAAGGCGAAGGTCAGCGTCATGCGCTCATTCGGCAGGCGTTGCGCGACCAGCGATTCCGCGTCGAGGTCGAGATCGATATGGGCGTCAAACAACCGCCCGCCAATGACAGCGCCTTCAATCCAGTCACGTGCTCCGTCGGCGAGTTCGACGGGCCAGAACAGCAAAACGAGCTCCGGCGAAACATCGCCCTCGATCGGCCCCACCAACCGGACATCAGGCAGCCAGCGGCCATCCTCCACCTGACGCAGTCTGGCAGCGCCGGTGAGGTCGGTGGTGATCGGCCCTATCTCGGCAATCAACCGGTCAAACCCGATCTCGAAGTCGCGGGCGTTCATTTCGCCGGACAGATCGATGGCCTGCCATTCCGGTGGTGCTTCAAAGACGCCGCCCAGATCGAGGCGGCCCGCACCGACCGCCAGCTCGTAATTCCAGCGCCGCGGGAAGGCATCGTCGAACTCGCGCAGATCGAAGATGCGTCCCGTCAGGCTGGTCGCCAGCCGGTCCGTATCGATGTCGAGCTGACGTATCCGGATCGCGCCGTCGATCGGCTCATACTCGATGATCGCCGTCATGCTGCGCAGCTGCTGTGCGGCCTCGCCGCGGCCAATCAGTCCGGCGCCAACAGCGAGATTCACACTGGCGGAGCGGATGCCGTCACGGCGGGATGCGCTGGCGAAGGCCTCCAGGCTGATGGGCGCACTGATCTCGCCCGCTGCCGCGAACGGACCTGCGAGTGGCGCGATCGCGCGCGGTGACAAATTCTCGGCGCTGGCTTCGATCAAAAAGCTGTCGAGATCGGCGGCCGCCTCGATCCGCATCGCGACCGGCGCAAAACCGGCCGTCGTCACAAAGCGACCGGCCAGTTCGGCCTGCAATCGCTCGGCATTTCGTTCGAGCCGCAACTCGGCCCGGTCGACATACCAGTCAAGCCCGTTGATGGCATCTATCACACGGATCGAGGCGGACCGGATCGAAACATCGGTCAATCGCCCCAGAGCAGCGCCGTCGTCCGGATTGCGCAACAATTCGAGGATGGCGTCCACATCGCGTCCGGAACCTGGCGGGCGGGCCGTCTCGGCCACGCGGTCCGGCGAACCGAGACCGGCACCTACCGCGCCATCCGGGCGGCGGACGATCGATACCGCCCCGCCCTCGAGCGTGACGCGCGAGGGAGCCAGCCGCCCCGTGAACAGGCTATCGAGCCCGAAACCCGCTTCGATCAGAGGCGCGCGTGTTACGACCTCGCCGCCGACTTCGGCCACGGTGACGTCGCGCGCCGTGAAGAACAGCAGGCCGGTATCCGGATCGAAACGTGCTTCCAGCGCACTGAGTGACACCAGATCGCCTTCGAAGGCCTCCCCCAGGCGCTGTTGAGCGTCCGCCAGCATGAAGTCGAGCTCGAGCGGGCCTTGCGCCAGGCGCCAGAGAAGCGCGCCGCCAGCAAAAAGGGTGAGCGCGAACAGAACCGCGATCGCTTCAAGCGCGTAAATGACAACGACCCGAAGCGAACGTCTGATCATTTGGGCTCAACTCGTGCAGATGGGCGGGCTGTGTTCACCCGGAAATCTTGTAAGACAGTCACCAGCTTATTGCACCCGATGGCTACAGGGAGATCGAACATGACCACATTGACGGAAGGCCAGGCCGCTCCGCAATTCGAATTGCCGACCGATGGCGGGGCGACCGTCCGGCTGTCCGATCTCAAGGGCAAAACCGTCGTGGTCTACTTCTACCCGAAGGACAATACGCCCGGTTGTACGACCGAAGCGATCGATTTCTCGTCCCGTGCCGACGCGTTCGAAGAGGCCGGCGCCGTGGTGATCGGGATCTCCCGCGACAGCGTCAAGAAACATGACAACTTCAAAGCCAAGCACGATCTGAACGTGACGCTTGGCGCCGACGTCGATGGCACCGTTACAGAGGGCTATGGTGTTTGGGTCGAGAAGAAGATGTATGGCCGCGAATTCATGGGCATTCAGCGCGCCACATTCCTGATTGATTCGGCGGGCGTCATCCGGAAAATCTGGCCAAAGGTCAAAATCAAGGGTCATGCCGATGAAGTCCTCGCCGCCGCGCGTGAGTTTTCTTGCTGATTTTTCATCTGTTATCTGGCCCGCGCATTGCATAACGAAATGTTGATAAGTCGGGCTGTTTCGTGTCCTATGCCCGACGGTTTGGGCGGAAACAGTGCAGGGTGCGGACCGACGGAATGATTTCTGGCGTCTTTCAAAAGGTTTGGGACATTGCCGAGCAATGGTTCCCCAACCGGCAAATCTACCATCGCAGTGAAGGTCAGGTGCGTTATTTCGAGCTGACCACAACGTTGCAGGTCGGTTCGCTGGGCGGAGCCATCGCGTTGACCGGCTGGCTGTGCTTCACCACCATTTCCGTGGCGCTGCACGGATACCAGATGTCCCAGCAGACAGCGGAAATGGAACGCGTGCGCCGTGAATCCTCGCGCATGGTGAACGAGGCGATGGCAAATGAAGCCGCCACGCAGGCGCTGTTCGAGTCACAAGTCGAGAATTTCGAATCCACGGCCGAGGAGTTCCGTACGCGTCACGACACGTTGCGCCAGCTGATCGCATTGGTCGAGGACATTGACGGCGATGACTATGATCCGTCTCCGGCACTGGAGAATGGCCGTTTGCTGATGGCGGCGGCGCCTGCGGATCCAACACCGCGCCGCGCTCGCGACGATGTCATGCTCAGCCTTGGCGATCCCAACGCCCCGACGGACCGCGTCAGCTCCTTGATCGAGCAACAGGACGTCGTTCTCGCCGAGGCCGAAGATGCCGCCGAAGCGCGGCTCGAGAATTTGCGTGCTGTGTTGCGCCTCACCGGGCTGCGTCCGGATGACGTGCTGGCCGAGAACCGCGAGAACGAAGAAAGCGGCGGGCCGTTCCTGTCAATTGCCAGTTCGGCATTCGGTGCCGAGCTCGACATGGATGACGCGTTTTCGGCGCGGGTCGCTCGCATCGCCACTCGGATGATTGAAGCACGGGAAATCGAAGCCGCGGTCCAGGCACTGCCGCTGCATGTCCCGATCGGCGTGGAACACCGCGAAACAAGCGATTACGGGGCCCGTATCGATCCCTTTACGGGACGTCCGGCGTATCATTCGGGCCAGGATTTCGTAGCCTTCCGGAATGCTCCCATCCAGGCGGCAGGACCGGGACGCGTCGTTTACGCCGGCTGGCGCGCAGGGTATGGTCGTACAGTGGAGATCGACCATGGATACGGGTTCATGACCCGGTATGGTCACCTCAACTCGATTGATGTCAGACGTGGTGATACGGTCTATGCTGGCGAGCGTATCGGCGGTATGGGCTCCACAGGCAGGAGCACGAGCACCCACCTGCACTACGAGGTCTGGAACAATCGTCAGACGCTTGACCCCGAACGCTTTATGAGAGCCGGACAGTATGTTCAACAGAACTAAAGACACCGCCCCCGACAGCGCCAGCAGCGCTCCCCCCCCGCCACCCGCCAAAAGGTCCGCCATGAAATCCAAAGCCCCCTCCATCATCAGCGCAGACGTGGTGCTGCAAGGTTCGGTCATTACCGATGGTGAAGTCCAGCTGGATGGCACGGTCGAGGGCGACCTCCGTGCCGGTTCGCTGACCATCGGCGAAGAAGCTTCCGTCGAAGGCGAAGTGATCGCCGAGAACGTGATTGTCCGTGGTCGCGTCAAAGGCTCGATTCGCGCGCGTCAGGTGCAGCTCGCCGCGACGGCCCGCATCGAAGGCGATATCGTGCATTCCTCGCTTTCCATGGAAAGCGGTGCCTTCTTCGACGGTCATTGCCGCCATTCGTCCGATCCCGTCGCCGACAGCTCATCGTCGGGCAAGTCGTCCAAGCCGGCGAGCAGCCCGTCTGCGTCGTCCGCTCCGGCATCGCCCAAGAGCGACACCGGCGCGAGTTCGAGCAGTTCAAGCTCGACCGGTTCGAGCAGCAACCCGTCGCTGGATCTACCGAAAGCCAAATCCTCGGCCTGAACGACCCGCCGATAGATTTAAGGGAAGCGCCGTCGACACCTAGTCGGCGGCGTTTTCATTAGTGTCTTCGCCGAGCTGTGCTGCAAGGGCTGCCGCCATGAACTCGTCCAGATCACCGTCAAGCACGCCCTGCGTGTTGGACGTTTCCACATTGGTCCGCAGATCCTTGACCATCTGGTAGGGCTGCAACACGTAGGAGCGGATCTGGCGGCCCCAGCCGATCTCCGTCTTGGAATCCGCCTGGGCCTGGGCCGCGGCTTCACGCTTTTGCAGCTCCAGCTCATAGACCCGGGCGCGCAGCATGTTCCAGGCCGTAGCCCGGTTCTTGTGCTGGGAGCGGTCATTCTGACACTGCACGACAATGGCTTCGCTCTCCCCCGGCGGCGTGTAGGTCAGGCGAATGGCGCTGTCCGTCTTGTTGACGTGCTGGCCGCCCGCCCCGGACGCGCGATAGGTGTCGACGCGAACATCGCTCTCGGGAATATCGACCTCGATCGTGTCGTCGACCAGCGGATAGGCCCAGACGCTGGCAAAGCTGGTGTGGCGGCGGGCCGAGGAATCGAAAGGCGAAATGCGCACCAGGCGATGGACGCCGGCTTCTGTCTTCAGCCAACCATAGGCGTTTTCGCCCTTGATCAGCAGCGTGCAGGACTTGATCCCGGCCTCATCGCCGGCCTGTTCCTCGATGATCTCGACCTTGTAGTGATGATCATTGGCCCATCGGGAATACATGCGCTGCAGCATTGCGGCCCAGTCGGCCGCCTCCGTGCCGCCGGCCCCGGGGTGAATCTCGAGATAGCTGTCATTGCCGTCGGCCTCCCCTGACAGGAGCGCCTCCAGCTCGGCGCGAGCGGCCTTGTCACGTGCGCGTTTCAGCGCATTGACGGCTTCTTCGAAAAGGTCCTCGTCGTCGTCGGCATCGGCCAGCTCGGCGAGCTCCAGATTGTCGGCCAGCTCGGAATCCAGCTCCTGGATTGCCTTCATGGCAGATTCCAGCCGGTTCCGTTCGCGCATCAGGGACTGGGCTTTCTGGGGATTGTCCCAAAAGGACGGCTCTTCCGTCCGCGCCGTCAGCTCATCAAATCTCTTTTCGGCTGTATCCCAGTCAAAGACGCCTCCTCAGCAGTCCGACCGACCGCTGGATTTCGTCTGACAGAGCCTGAATGTCTGCGCGCATGTCGAAGCCTCTTTGTGAAGGCTCACCGGATAGCCGCGCCCGGCCGGCCTATCAAGCCGGGCACTGCAACACCGGTGAACGGGTCAGTAAATGCCGCCGAGATCCTCGTCGGTATCACCCTCGTCATTGCCGGTGACCGAGCCGCCGGTGAAGGACAGTCCGGTTTCACCATTGCTCGACGACTGGCTGGGCTCGGATCCCGGTTGGAATGCTTCGAGAATGGTGCCGGGTCGACCGAGGACTGACGGTTCGCCGGTGCGGGCATCAATCGGAACCAGGCTGACGCCTTCCGGGACGCGGAAAGGGGCAACGGGATAATTGTCCAGCGCGACCTCGAGAAAATCGCGGACGATCGGTGCAGCGACGCGGCCACCGGCTTCGCCGGAACCCATCTGATAGGGCGTATCGAAACCGACATAGGCGCCCACAACGATGTCAGGGCCGAAACCGACAAACCAGGCATCGCGGAAATCATTCGTCGTGCCGGTCTTGCCGGCGAGCGGGCGGCCGAGCGAGCGCAGCGCCGTTCCCGTACCGCGCTGAACTGCGCCTTCGAGGATGTGCACGATCTGGTAGGCCGTCACCGGCGACACGACTTCTTCGCCCAGTTCGGGAACTTCGGGCTCGGGCAGTAATGGCGACCATTCCTCGATATCATAGTCCCCGCTCGCCCGCGGATCGTGCACATAGATCGTTTCGCCGTGGCGATCCTGAACGCGGTCGAGAATGGTCGGCTCGATCCGCGCGCCGCCATTGACCAGGGCGCCATAGGCCGTGACGAGGCGCCAAAGCGTGGTTTCTCCTGCGCCAAGCGACATCGCCAGCACAGGTTCCAGGTCATCATATATACCGAAGCGCTCGCCATAGTCGGCGATCGGTTCCATGCCCATTTCCTGGGCAAGGCGGACGGTCATGACGTTGCGCGACAATTCGAGGCCGAGACGCAGGGTCGACATGCCGTAGAATCGTTCGGAATAGTTCTGTGGCCGGTAGAACCGCAGGTCGGGACCGCCGGACGCCACAAAAGGCGCATCGAGGATCATCGAGATCGGTGTGTAGCCATTGTCGAGCGCCGCTGCATAGACGAACGGTTTGAAGGACGAGCCGGGCTGACGCCGGGCCTGGGTAGCGCGGTTGAACTGGCTCTGCTGGAAGGAATAGCCGCCGGCCATGGCCAGGACGCGTCCGGTGTGCGGGTCGAGAGCGAGCAATGCCCCATTGACCGCAGGCACCTGGCGCAAGCCAAAGCCCGCTGCTTCACCGTCTTCGTCAACCAGCGCTTCGGCGAGGATCACATCGCCGACCGACAAGACGTCGGACGGGGTGTCGACAACTGGCCCCATCAGACCGTCTTCCAGTGCCTGGCGGGCCCATTCCACCTCGCTCAGGGCGATCTGGCCCTCTGCCGGGTCCGAGACGACCTCCTCCTCGATCTCCTCCTGGCGTTGGACATCGATGATTTCGCCGGGTTCGTCCTCTGGCTCAATCAGATAACCGATGCGGACATGCTCCGCGGTCACCTCGAGGACGACAGCAGGGAACCATTCGGCATCGATGTCGGCCGGCACGCCCTCAAAAGCTGCCAGCCGTTCAGGCCAGTCCTCGCCCGCCTCGATTTCACCGAGCGGGCCGCGATAGCCGTGACGCCGGTCATAGGCTTCCAGTCCGTTCCGCAAGGCATCGCGGGCGGCGAGCTGGAGCTGCGTATCGAGCGTGGTGCGAATTGAAAGGCCGCCATTGTAGAGCTGCTCTTCGCCATAGGTATCAAAGAGCTGTCTGCGCGCCTCCTCGACGAAATACTCTGCGGCGAGATATTCCTCGCCCTGGAATCGATCAATCACGCGCAGGGGCTCGTCGGCAGCTGCCTCGGCTTCCTCCTGCGTGATGAAGCCCTCTTCCGCCATGCGCGACAGGACCCAGTTGCGGCGATTCAGCGTGCGTTCGGGGTGGCGGATCGGATGGAAACGCGCAGGGCCATTGACCACCGCCGCCAGGAACGCGCTTTCCGACAGGGTGAGTTCAGCGAGCGATTTGCCGAAATAATTCATTGCCGCCGCGGCAACGCCGTAGGAGCGCCGGCCAAAGTAGATCTCGTTGAGATACAGTTCGAGAATATCGTTCTTCTCGAAAGCGCGTTCGATGCGGCGGGCCAGCAGCATTTCGCGCAGCTTGCGCTCGAGGCGCTGTTCCGACGACAGGAGAAAGTTCTTCGCCACCTGCTGGGTGATGGTCGAGGCGCCTTCGAGGCGGTCATCACGCAGCACATTTCCGACATTGTTGATGGTGGCGCGGATGATGCCGACGAAATCCAGCCCGCCATGCTCGTAGAAATTGGCGTCCTCGGCGGCGAGGAAGGCATTGACCAGATCGGGCTGGATGCGGTCGATCGGCACGAAAACGCGGCGCTCACGCGCGAATTCGGCGATCAGCCGGCCATCACCGGCATGCACACGGCTGGTGATCGGCGGCTCGTATTCGGCCAGTTCGTCAATGCTCGGCAGGTCCTGCGACAAGCGGCCGAGATAGACGAGCAGCACGATCAGGCCGATCAGCCCGATGGCCATCAGTGTGCCGCCGCCCCAGATCACTGTCCGGAAGAAATTACGCCAGGTCAGAATTCTCATGCCGGTTCCGTTTGACGCCGTGTCATGGCTTTGCCGAAGGGCGGTATTATGGCGAAGCTGCGACGCGAGCGAAAGCCGTTTATCGCGTCACGCGCATCACGGTATGGGCGTCAGTTGCGCAGAGCGCACCGGATTGTCGTCGGCCACGTCATCGCGCTCGAAATAGGCATCAATGGCGTTGGCCAGCGATTGCATCAGGCGGCCGCGGAAAGCTGCTGAATTCAAATTGGTCGCATCCTGGCGATTCGTCAGGAAGCCCATCTCGACGAGCACGGCCGGCACCTGTGAATCGAGCAGCACATAGAATCCGCGCTGACGATGGCCATTGCTCAGGATCGGGCCGACGCTCGACATCGATTCCAGTGCCATTTCCGCAAAAACGGCCGAGCGGTTGCGCTTTTCGCGCAATGACAGAGACAGCAGGATGTTGCGCACCACAGGAGGCTGCGCACCACCGGATACATGTGTCCAGTCGCTGGCATTCTCCGGCAGGCGCTGGGCACGTCCGGCACCACTGTCAGACAATGTGTAGACGGCGGCACCGCGCGCTGTAGAGCCGGCGCCGGCGCTGTCGGCATGCAGCGAAAGGAACAGGTCGGCATTGGCTTCACGGGCAACATTCACCCGCTGCTGCAGCGTGAGATAGCTGTCATTCTCGCGGGTCATGATCACGTCATAGCGCCCCGTGGCGAGCAGGCGGCGACGCAATTCGAGTGCGGCCGCAAGATTGACGCTCTCTTCGGTGACGCCATTCGCCGAAGCGCCCGGATCGTGCCCGCCATGACCGGCATCGATGACGATGATGCGGCGTGCGCGCTCGGGTTCGGCGAAGGTGGCATCACCCCGCTCGGCGATAAGCTGGCCGAGGTCAGAGGGTTCGGGAAACCCGGATTCTTGTTCGAATTCAGATGTTTCCACCCGACGCAGGTCGATTACAAGGCGATGGTGCGGATTGTCGGCATTGGCCGGAATGCCGAACTGGCTGACAATGACTGCCGGGTTCTCGAGCTCGAAGACGAGCCGGGAAGCATCGGCAGAGCGGTCGAAAAAGCGAAATTCGTCAACCAGACCGAAACCTAGCCCTTCGCCCATATCCAGCCCTTCGACCGACCAAGCCGCGCGCGGAATATCGAGGACCAGGCGCATGGTCGGATCCGAAACCGTGAAGGCGCGAAATTCGAGATCGCTGGAGACTTCAATGACGACACGCGTCTCGTCCTCGCCGCCGCCAAACCGGACCTGCCGGATTTCCGATGCATCCAGCGCCAAGGCTGGCGCTGCAGCGGCCAGCCCCGCAATCAGTGCTGAAATCAGGAATGCGGCCATTCTGCCCATAATCCCACCATCGCGTACGCCGTGATTCGGTGCACGGCTTTTTTTCATTCTTACCTGCTTTGCATTGACGTTTGGTTGACGCCCAGCCGAATTCCCGCTTGCTGAACAAGCACTTTCAAATCGACACGCTTTGGGGCATGTTGCCAAGCGTTCCGGAGGGCGAGGCGCATGCGCCGCCCGGCCGAGGTCCTTGGTCCGGAGCGCGCCGAGGCGGTTTGCCGCCAAAACGCATCTCATCAGCGAGCCCGCGCCCCCGTGCCGGCCCGCGACCCGAACCGCCGCGATTTGGTCCATTTGACCAATCTCGCACCAGGAAAGTTTAACATGCGCGTCGCGCCATATTTCCAGTCCCAGAATAGAATCACAGACGGGCCTGTCTGCCGCGCCGCGCCGCTGCGTCCCATATGGACGCGCGCAGGAGCCAATTTGCATGTCCAGGAAAATGCTGATCGATGCGAGTCACTCGGAAGAGACTCGTGTCGCCATCGTCGAAGGAAGCCGCGTCGAGGAGTTTGATTTCGAATCCGCGTCGAAAAAACCAATACGCGGAAACATCTATCTGGCGAAAGTCACCCGGGTCGAACCGTCGCTGCAAGCGGCGTTCGTCGAGTATGGCGGTAACCGCCACGGCTTTCTCGCCTTCAACGAAATCCACCCCGACTATTATCAAATCCCGCATGAGGATCGCCTCGCGCTGCAAGCCGAGGAAGAAAAGGCCGTCGAGGAAGCTGTCGTCGAATCCGAGGAATCGGACAGTGACGAGGATGGTGAAAACGACGACGATGATACCGATGCCGAAGTCGAGGCCGTTGCCCGAAAGCGCCGCCAATTCTTCCGCAAATACAAGATCCAGGAAGTCATCAAGCGCCGCCAGGTCCTGCTGGTGCAGGTCGCCAAGGAAGAACGTGGCAACAAGGGCGCGGCGCTGACAACCTATCTCTCGCTCGCCGGTCGTTATTGCGTGCTGATGCCCAATACGCCGCGCGGTGGCGGGATCTCCCGCAAGATCGCCAATGGTGCCGACCGCAAGCGCCTCAAGGAAATCGTCTCCGACCTCGACCTGCCGACCGGCATGGGGCTGATCGTCCGGACCGCCGGTGCAACCCGCACCAAGGCGGAAATCCGCCGCGACCATGATTATTTGCGCCGCGTCTGGGACGATATCCGTGCCAAGACGCTGGAATCCGTCGCACCGAGCCTCGTCTATGAAGAGGGCGACCTTGTCCGCCGCGCCATCCGCGACATGTATGACCGCGATGTCGAGGTCGTGCTTGTCGAAGGCGAGACGGGCTACAAGGACGCCAAGACTTTCATGAAATTGCTGATGCCGTCGCACGCCTCGAAGGTCCAGCAATACAAGGAACCGATGCCGCTCTTTGTCCGGCATCATGTCGAGGATCAGCTCGAAGCCGCCTACAACGCTGAAACACCTCTGAAATCGGGTGGTTACCTCGTCATTCACCAGACCGAGGCGCTGGTCGCGATCGATGTCAATTCGGGCCGTTCGACACGCGAACGGAATATCGAGGACACGGCGCTGAAGACAAACCTGGAAGCGGCCGATGAAGCCGCGCGCCAGATGCGGCTGCGCGATCTCGCCGGCCTGCTGGTGATCGATTTCATCGACATGGAAGAGAACCGCAATATCCGCGCGGTCGAGAAGCGGATGAAGGACGCATTGAAGAAGGATCGCGCGCGTCTGCAGATGGGCCGCATCTCGCAGTTCGGCCTGATGGAAATCTCGCGTCAGCGCCGCCGGACCTCGATCCTGGAGGGATCGACCAAGACCTGCCCGCATTGCGGGGGCAAAGGGTATCTTCGCACCGCGCAATCGAGTGCCCTTGTCGCCTTGCGGGCGCTGGAAGAGGAAGGCGCGCGCAAGCGTGCGGCCAGGGTGCGGATCGATTTGCCGACCGATGTGGCACTCTACCTGCTCAATGAAAAACGCGACCACGTCTTGTCGCTTGAACAGAGATACGATTTCCGGATCCTGGTTTCGGCGGATGCCGATCTCATTCCGCCCGATCTCCGCGTCGAGGTGATCGAAACGCGCAAGGATGCGGACGGAAATGACAGCAAGGGCGTTGCGCCCGCCGCTCCGGCTCCGACCGAAGGGAAACCCGTGTCTGACGAGGGTGGTGGCTCAAGCCGGCGCCGGCGCCGGCGTCGCCGCAAGACGGATGACGAGACCGAGAACTCGACCGAGGAATCGGCTGACGAAACCGCCACGCAAGAAGCCGGAGAAAGCAAACCCGAGACCACCGCTGACTCCGAGGACGAGGATGGCGCGCCGCGCAAGCGCCGCCGGCGCGGCCGCAGGGGCGGCCGGGGTCGCCGCCGCAACCGGTCAACGGAAACAGCCGAAAACGCCAATAACGCTGAGAGCCAGGACGATACGTCTGGTGTTGGCGCGTCCGACGAAGCCGATACGGCTGCCGACGTGCTGAAGGTTATCGATCCGGCGGACATCGCGGAAGACCTGCCCGTCGCCGATACCGAACCGGTCAAACCCAAACGCCGCACCCGCCGTAAGAAAGCGGAACCCCAGGCCGAAGTTCAAAGCCCGGCCGAGGACATCGCCGAGGTTCAAGCCGACGGTTCGGATTCCGAAGCTCCGTCCGAGGAAAAACCGAAGCGGAAACGCGCGCCACGCAAGAAGGCGGCAACCGACGAGGCGGCATCACCGGCGGCAGACGAAAAGCCGAAACGCAAGCGCACGCCGCGCAAGAAGGCGACCAAAGCGGACGCGCCGGAGAACGCTGATACAGCCGAGGCGGAAACGCCTGCCGATGCCGAAGAGAAACCCAAGCCCAAGCGCGCCCCGCGCAAACGGGCCGAGAAAAGCGACGCGGCAGCGCCAACGTCGTCCGACACGGACAAAAAAACCGACGACAAGCAGAAGCGCACCGGCTGGTGGCAACGCGGGTCGAAACTGTTTGGCAACTAGCCGTCCTGCAGATTGCAGCAACGGGTCGGGCTTGGCCCGCCCGTTTGCTGTGATAGGCTAAACTTCAGCGGGGGCTGGTCGAAGGAATAGTTCATGCGTGCCCTTTTCGCTCTGATTTCGCTTTCCGTCTCGATGCTGATCACGGCAGCGCCCGCCGCTGCGCAATCGCTGATCCGGGATACCGAGATCGAGATCATGCTTCGCGACTACACCGACCCGTTCCTTGAAGCCGCGGGATTGGTGCCGAGCGATGTCGGCCTCTACATCGTCGCTGATCCGTCGATCAATGCGTTCGTCACCAACGGGCAGAACATCTTCATTCACACGGGAATGTTGCTCGAAGCGGAAAACCCGCTGCAGGTGCAAGGCGTGCTCGCCCACGAGACCGGTCACATAGCCGGGGCCCACCTCGCGCGCACCGGCGAGGCGATGAACCAGGCTGCGATCCCGATGTTTGCCACGCTCGGCCTCGGCGTGATCGCCGCGCTGGCCGGCGAAGGACAGGCCGGGGCTGCACTGATGGCGTCAAGCCAGCAATTCGGCGCGCTGCAATTCTTCACTTATACGCGCACCCAGGAATCGTCCGCCGATCAGGCGGCGCTGCGTTTCCTGGAGGCGACGGAAACCTCGCCGGCCGGCCTGATGCAGTTTTTCGAACGCTTCCGCTACCAGGAAGCGTTCAGCCCGGCACGGCGCTTCCCGTATTTCCAGACTCACCCGCTATCGTCGGCTCGTGTCACCTCGCTGCGCGAAAGCGTCGCGACCTCGCCATTTATCGACGCCGAGCCGGACGCCGAGGAAGTCGAACGCCTGGAACGCCTGCAGGCCAAGATTTACGGCTTCATGGCGGAGCCCGGCCACGTTTTCTACCGCTACCCCGTTACCGACCAGAGCCTGCCAGCGCGCTATGCGCGGGCCGTGGCCTATTATCGCGATGCGCAGATGCCGCAGGCGCGGCGCGAAATCGAATCGCTGATCGAAGAGGAGCCCGACAATCCCTTCTTCCAGGAGCTCTACGGCCAGATGCTGTTTGAAAGCGGCTTTGCCGATGAATCGATCGACTATCACCAACGGTCGGTCGATCTGATGCCTCAGGCGCCGCTGCTCCGCGTCAATCTTGCGATGTCGATGATCGCCTCGGAAGATCCGCAACACCTCGACGCCGCGGGCCAGCATTTGCGGGTCGCGCTCGATATCGAGCCCGACAACAGTTTCGCCTGGTATCAGCTGTCGATCGTCCATGAACGCAATGGCGATACGCCGCGCGCGCAACTCGCAATCGCCGAACAGGCTTTCTCGCTGGGTGACAATGGCCGCGCCATGCAGTTTGCCGCTCGCGCCCGGCCACAGCTGGAAGCTGGTTCGGTCGACTGGTTTCGTGCCGGTGAGCTGATGGCGGTTGCCCAGGCCAGCATGAGTCCCGACGAAGCCCGGCGTCCGCGCCGCGAGCGGGTGCAGTAACAGCAATGTCATTGGCAGTTGTGATCGCAGCCGTTAAATGAGAGCGGAAATTCTAAGGGGCTTGTCCATGAAAGCGTTTTTTGCCGCTCTGACCGGTTTTTTTGCCGTGCTGGTCTTTTTGTCCGCGTCGGCACACGCTGATGACGATGTCCTCACCCCGGCTCAGCGTGATGAAATTCGCGAACTGGTCGGCGATTACATTCTCGAAAACCCCGAAATCATCGAGGAAGCGCTGATCGAATTGCAGCGCCGCGCCCGTCAGCGCGAAAGCGCCGCCATGATAAGCGCCATCCAGTCAAACGGCGACCTCATCTATAACGATGAGCGCGACCCGTCATTCGGTGATGACGATGCGCCAATCGTGATCGTCGAATTCATGGACTACAAGTGCGGCTATTGCCGGATCGCCTCGGAATGGGTCAATGAGGCCCGCGAAGCCTATGGCGAGCATATCCGCTTCGTATTCAAGGAGTATCCAATCCTCGGACCGGAATCGCGTGAGGCCGCGCGCGCTGCACTGGCTGTGCTGCGCCAGGGCGACGACGTCTACTGGCGTTTCCACACGGCGATGATCCAGTCGAGCGGCCCGCTGCCTGCCGGCCGGATCGAGAATTTCGCACGGCTGGCCGGGGCGGATGTCGACGAGATGCAGGCGGACATGGAAGATCCGGAGATCCAGGCGCACATCGAGCAGGTCTACGCGCTGGGTCGCGCCATCGGTGCCGACGGCACGCCCTTCTTCATCATCAATGGCCGGCCGATTTCGGGCGCCAACCGTGACGCGCTGGACCAGACGCTGGCGAATGCGCTGGCCCGTGTCTACGAAGCCCAATCGGGCAGCGGCGAGTAGGTTTCTCACCATTCACCGCAAATGGCCTGCCGCCAATCGCGGATAGGCTCAACCTCATTTCGGCGGCAGGAAAGCCTAGATCAATCCGCTTAGCGGGCTTGAGGGATCGGCATAGCGCTTCTTGGGCATGCGCCCGGCGAGATAGGCCTCACGTCCGGCAATGACCGCATGCTTCATGGCGCTTGCCATGCGCACCGGATCCCTGGCCTCGGCGATCGCCGTGTTCATCAGCACGCCATCACAGCCCAGTTCCATGGCCTCGGCGGCATCGGACGCCGTGCCGACCCCGGCATCGACAATGACCGGCACATTGGCCTCCTCGATGATGAGACGAATGTTCACCGGGTTCTGGATTCCGAGCCCGGAGCCGATGGGCGCGCCAAGCGGCATGATGGCGCAACATCCGGCCGCTTCCAGCTTCTTGGCGTAGACCGGGTCGTCCGAGCAATAGACCATGACCTGAAAACCGTCGCCGATCAGCATTTCCGCCGCGCGCAGCGTTTCTTCCATGTCGGGATAGAGATGCTTGGGATCCGACAGGACTTCGAGCTTCACCAGGTCCCAGCCACCCGCCTCGCGCGCCAGGCGCAATGTGCGCACCGCGTCTTCGCCGGTGAAGCATCCCGCCGTGTTGGGCAGGAAGACGTATTTCTCCGGGTCGATGAAATCAACGAGGCGTGGCTGGTCTGGATCGGTGAGGTTCACGCGCCGCACGGCGACGGTGATCATCTCGGCACCAGAAGCTTCCAGCGCGCGCGCGTTCTGCTCGTATGTTTCATACTTGCCGGTGCCGATGATGAGGCGCGAATTGAGCTCGCGGCCGGCGACTACAAGCGGTTTATCCTGCATGATCTATCCTCCGCCCACGAACTGCACGATCTCGATTTTGTCGCCGTCGGCGAGCACCGTTTCCGGATGCAGGGATTTCGGCACGACTTCCAGATTGCGCTCGACCGCGACCTTCCTGGGATGCAGGCCGAGCGCCGTCACAAGGCCGGATATGGTCAGACCATCAGCGTATTCCCGCATCTCGCCATTGATCGTCAGTTTCACGCCAGCGGCCTCGCCTGCTTGTAATGTCCTGTCTGGAGGTCGTAGAACCCGGCCTTCACGTCAAGGGGCAAGGCGCACATGGCATCCACGCTGATGATCCTCAACGGACCCAATCTCAACCTGCTCGGGACCCGTGAGCCGGAAATCTACGGCCATGAAACCCTGGCCGATATCGAGGCGCTGTGCGCGAAGGCGGCCAGCGCTCACGGGCTGACCATCGATTTTCGTCAGTCCAATCACGAGGGCGCGCTGATCGACTGGGTCCAGGAAGCGCGCAACGGCTTTGCGGCGATCATCATCAATCCGGCTGCGTATACGCATACATCCATCGCTTTACATGACGCTTTAAAGACGGTTTCCATACCTGTCATCGAAGTGCATATCAGTGATCCCAAGTCGAGAGAGGCTTTTCGGCATGAATCCTATGTCGGCCTCGTTGCGACGCAAACCATCTCCGGCAAAGGGGCCGCGGGATATGCCGAAGCGGTGGCGATTGCCGCCAAGCTGATCTAGAACACGCTCGAATCCGCGATCAAAGGGGCAATACAAGAATGGCCACGTCATCGAAGTCCGGTGCAAGGAAAGAATCCGCTTTCGATCCGAAGCTCGTGCGCGAACTCGCCGAGATCCTCCGCGAAACGGAATTGACCGAAATCGAGGTCGAACGCGGTGAACTCCGCTTGCGCGTGGCGCGCACCATACAGGCCGCACCGGTTCAACAAGTGGCCGCAATGCCGGCGGCTGCCCCTGCGGCGGCTGCCGCGCCCGCTCCGGCCGCAACAACCGCTGCTCCAGCCACGGCCGGCAATGATGCCCCGGCAAATGCAACGCCTTCACCGATGGTCGGGACGGTCTATTTGCGGCCCAATCCGGACGCCGATGCGTTCGCCAAGGTCGGTGGACCGGTGAAGGAAGGCGACACCATTCTGCTTGTCGAAGCGATGAAGACCTTCAACCCGATCACGGCCCCGAAATCCGGAAAGCTGTCTGCCATGCTGGTCGAAGACGGCCAGCCGGTGGAATTCGGCGAACCGCTGTTTGTCATCGACTGACCGGCACAACGAGATGTTTGACAAAATCCTCATCGCCAATCGCGGCGAAATTGCGCTCCGGGTTCACCGCGCCTGCCGCGAGATGGGCATCAAGACAGTCGCCATCCATTCGGAAGCCGACCGCGACGCCATGCACGTCAAGCTCGCCGATGAGAGCGTTTGCGTGGGGCCGAACCCGGCCAATCAATCCTATCTGAAAATCCCGCAGATCATCGCAGCGTGCGAGATCACCGGCGCACAGGCGATCCATCCGGGATACGGCTTCCTGTCGGAAAACGCCCGCTTCGCGGAAATCGTCGAGGCACACGACCTCGTCTTCATCGGCCCGACCGCGGATCATATCCGGCTGATGGGCGACAAGATCACAGCCAAACAGGCGGTGAAAGATGCCGGCATTCCGGTGGTTCCCGGCTCTGACGGCGGCATTTCCGATATCGACGAAGCTGCCAAGATTGCTGCCGAGATCGGCTTTCCGGTGCTCGTGAAAGCTGCCGCCGGCGGTGGTGGCCGCGGCATGAAAGTCGCGGATACCCCGGAAGATTTCCGTGAAGCCGTCGAGACCGCCTCGCGCGAAGCCGAGGCCGCATTCGGTGACGGCGCGGTCTATCTCGAAAAATATTTGGGTCAGCCGCGCCATATCGAGATCCAGGTACTGGCCGACCAGCACGGCAATGTGGTGCACCTGGGCGAGCGTGATTGCTCGTTGCAGCGGCGGCACCAGAAAGTGCTCGAGGAAGCCCCCTCGCCTGCGCTCGATGCGGAGGCGCGTGAGAAGATCGGCCGGATCACCCGCGATGCGGTCTCGGCGATCGGCTATCGCGGCGCCGGAACCGTTGAATATCTCTATGAGAACGGTGAATTTTACTTCATCGAAATGAATACACGCTTGCAGGTCGAGCACCCGGTCACCGAAGCAATCACCGGGCTCGACCTGGTGCGCGAGCAGATCCGCATCGCGGCCGGCGAGAAGCTCGGCTACACGCAGGACGACATCTCCTTCGAAGGCTGGGCGATTGAGTGCCGTATCAATGCCGAAGACCCGGAAACCTTCGCGCCTTCGCCGGGCAAGGTGACCGAGTTCCACGCCCCCGGCGGCCTCGGCGTGCGGCTCGATAGCGGGCTCTATGCCGGTTATTCCATCCCGCCCTATTATGACAGTCTCATCGGCAAGCTGATCGTGTCCGGCAAGACGCGCGAGGAGACGCTGCTGCGGCTCAAGCGCTCGTTGCAGGAAATGGTGATCGGCGGCATCAAGACGACCATCCCGCTCCACCTTGCGCTGCTGGAGGAGGAAGCCTTTCTTTCCGGCGACTATCACATCCGCTGGCTGGAAAGCTGGCTGGCTGACCGCGCGAAGGACTAGGCGATGCCGGGCTTTGGGCCGGCCGATCTCCTCGATTGCTACCGCAGCGGTGTCTTTCCGATGGCGGATTCGGCGGACGATCCGTCTCTTTACCTCGTCGACCCGCCGGTCCGGGCGAACATTCCGTTGGAAGGATTCCACGTGCCGCGGCGGCTGCGCCGGACGGTGCGCCAGGACCGGTTCACCATCACGATCAACCGGGATTTCCATCAGGTCGTCGAACTCTGCGCCGCGCCAGCCCCGGATCGCGAGAACACCTGGATCAACCGGCCGATCCGCTGGCTGTATGGCGAGCTGTTCGAGATGGGACATGCGCATTCGATCGAATGCCGGAACGGGGATGATCTGGTCGGCGGCCTGTATGGTGTGTCGCTCGGCGGGGCTTTCTTCGGCGAGAGCATGTTCTCGCGCGCGACGGATGCGTCAAAAGTGGCACTTGTACATCTCGTCGCGCGCCTGAAAACCGGCGGCTTCACGCTGCTCGATGCCCAGTTCATGACCGATCATCTCAGCCAGTTCGGTGCCGAGGAAGTGCCGGCCGAAATCTATCATGCACGGCTGGCGCAAGCGGTCGTGCTAGAGGCTGATTTCCACAAACTGCCGGAAGAGGCGGACGGCGCCTACGTTCTGCAGTCAATCGGCCAGACGTCGTAGACGGCGTGTTCAAGCGGATTGAGCGCCGGGTTTGACGCAAACATCCAGCCTGAGAAGACGCGGGTGCCGCCTTCCTCGATCACTCCGTTATCGTCCTGGCGATGATCGAATATCTCGACGAAAACAAAGACTTCTGGTGTTTCTTCAGGCGGCCGCCTGCGGCAATAGCGCGGCAATATCGTCAGCGAACCGAAACGGAATTCCTCACCGATGCGGATTTCAAAGTCCTCGGTGCGGGCTGTCACCTTGTCTAGGCCGCGCATCACCAGGACATTGCCCGGACGACTGGAAAGGCTCCCATCCTGCGCCGACGCGGTGGCAAGCGGCATAGCCATCAGAACGCAAAGAAGAAAACGCCGGATCAAAGTCATGACCTCATGATGCCGCGCTGCATCGGTTCCGTCGAGAGCGATCAACCCTCGGGTGTCCAGCTTTCATAATCGCCGCTGGCCGATTGCCGGTGGCCGCCGCGAGACAGCGAGCCGGACGGCTTGTAGGCGTGCACTGTGCCGGTGAGGTTCGGCTGGTGTTCCTTTTCCCAGACATGGCGCGGTTCCCCGCCAGTGGGCGGCTCGGCATAGGTATGATGCAGCCAGCCATGCCAGGCCATCGGAACGCGGCTGGCGTCGGCATAGCCCTTGTAGATGACATAGCGGCGCTTGCGACCGTCGGACGCGGTCGCTTTCTTTTCTTCAAAATACTTGTTGCCATATTCGTCTTCGCCGACCTTCGACGCGCCTTTCATGGCAAGCGTCAAGAAGGTTCCGGGCGTGGCGTCATTCCACCAGGCGAACAATTTTCCGAGCATGGCGAGGTCCTTCGAACGGGGCAGACTCGCGCGGAATATGCCTATCCACATGTGTTTGGTCCAGTGCGCTCTGCCTGCGTTGGGCAGTGATGCCCGGAGGCGTATGATTTTGCCTGTGCGAAGTGATTCTCGCGGCGGGAGCGAACAGATGGCGAAGCCCATTTCCATGAAGTATGCGACGTTCACGCTCGATGATCCCGATGGCGGCGATTCCACCTGCTTCCGGGCGCCGGATCGATGGGATGTTGGTGCGGTGATGGCGCTGGCTGAAATCTGCGCAACGCCGCGGCCGCTCGAAACGCGCGCGAAACCGGGCAGCAAGGGCCCATCGGTGTTCCGCCCGCGTATCGTAAAAGGCGAGGCGCGCGCACCAGAGCACGATGCAGAAAAGATCATCCATCGGATCGCATTGCATTTTGCGCGGCCGCTCAAGAACGATGGGCTTATGGCCGAGCTGCAGGTTGATCTCGCCGCCCGGACCGCGCTCCCCGATGCCCATTTGTGGGCACATGCCGGTGCCGATATCGCCTATGGTGACGCCCTCCCCTCGCCGATAAATGACCCCGCGCCGCGCGTTGTACCCGCCGACACGGGCGAAGCGCGATCATTGGCGCATGATATCAGCACTGCGCGCATGGAAGCCGCGATCGGAGACGTTGGCGCGCGGGTGCTGCGCGACCGGTTGAAAGCCATTGGCGACGCGGTGGCGAATTGCGCCGGAGAAACCGAGGATTGCCTCGATCCGGCACTCAACCCGGCCCTGAGGAAAGCCCTTCAGGCGGCCCGGCGGGACGGCGCGCCCGACGAAGCGATCGAGCACGCGCTGGCGCTGGCGCGGCAGGGAGAGTTCGACGAACCGGAGATCGGCCGACAGGTCTCGTCGCCGGGCGAATCGCCGGTACTGGTTGTTTCGCCCGATCTGATTGCCGCCGAAGCGGACGATGCCGTCTGGGCGTTCCACGACGGCACGGAGGCTGACGCCCGGCAATGGTGGCAGGACATTGCGCAGTCGATCTGGAGCTTCGGTGCACCTGACCTGCGCTTCGGTGACGCCCGCGAAGCGCCGGGGCCGGTGATCCATCTCAACCTGCCGGCCATCGGGGCCGACCTGACCGCTATTCGCCAGCTCGCAGCGCGGTGGGGCCATGCGCTGCGCGGCCGGGTAAGAAAAGCCGATCCCGCCGGTACGCTTTCGCTGACCGGATTTGCAGCGCTCCTGGCGCAATGCGGGCTGGCCTATGACAGTGACGAAGCGCGGCGGCTGGCCAGGGACATGGCCGAAGCCGCGCGTGAAGCGGCAGGCGAGCGCGTCAAGGTCGGCTGTCTGGAGCCGGAGGGCGTGCTGACGCGCCTGATGGAAGCCGATTCCGCGGGCCTGGCGCCGCTCAACGACATTCTGATCGAAACCGCGACCGGGCGTCAGATGCGGAATTGCGTCATCGACGGCCTCAAGAAGCTCGGTCTCGGCTTGTCCGACAAGCGCGCGATGACGGCGTTTGCGCGACCGGCCCCAGAAGCCGTGATTGCCCTCGCCGCCGACCTGCTCGCCGTGATCGATGGACCTGTTTCCGTCGCGCTGACGCTGCCGGCCGATGCCGGGCCCGACCAGGTGGCGCGTCTCATGCGCGAGGCCGGAAGGGCCGCACTGCCCGAGCTGCGGATCATGAGGCCGGCTTCCGGCGTGACCGCCCTGCTCGACACGATCGGAGATGATATCGAGCCCGGCGAAGAGCGCATTGTCGAGAAAATCATCGAAAAAGTGGTCGAAAAGCCGATCGCCCGGCGCAAGCTGCCCGACCGGCGCAAGGGCTATATCCAGAAGGCCACGGTCGGCGGCCACAAGATCTATCTTCACACCGGCGAATTCGACAATGGCGAGCTCGGCGAGATCTTCCTCGACATGCACAAGGAAGGTGCTGCCTTCCGGTCACTCATGAACAATTTTGCGATCGCGATCTCGATCGCCCTGCAGTACGGCGTGCCGCTGGAAGAATTCGTCGATGCCTTCGTGTTCACGCGGTTCGAACCGGCGGGCGAGGTCGACGGCAATGACTCGATCCGGCATGCGACTTCGATCCTGGACTATCTGTTCCGCGAACTCGCGGTATCCTATCTGGGCCGCGATGATCTGTCCGAGGTCACACCGGACACAAGTGGCGGGATCGGGCGCGGCGTCGCCCACGAGAAATTCCTGCAGGACGACCCGGTGAAATTCATGTCAAAGGGCTTTTCGCGCGGACAACTGCCCGACAATGTCGTCATGCTGACGGCAGACATGCGCAAGGCGAAAACGGAGGCCGACGAGGCCAGTCCGGAAGCGGCCACCGACGTCTTGCCGCCCGAGAGCTATGACGGCGATCCCTGCCCGGATTGCGGCCATTTCACCGTGGCGCGCCTGAACGACGGTTCGCTGGACTGCCAGGCGTGCGGCTGGGCGAAGCGCGAAACCACCGGCAGCTAGCAGGCCGCCATGGCCTGTTCAATCGCGCTCATCGGATTTTCATCCGGGGCATGTCTTCAGGCATCGATTTCAGCTTGATCCCGTCAGTCGAGGTCGCGATTGGCGGGAAAGCGGTCTGAACCCGCCGGCGGCCAGTTGAAATTGGCTTCTTCAATGCGCTCGGCGAAATTCGGGGTCGCCTCGAGGTCCCAGGGCGCTCCGCACATGCAAACCAGTGTCAAACTCAGCAGATCGTGGTGTCCGAATGGGCGCTCATCCATGCGCGCAGCGAATTCGTTGTTGAGATGCCGCTGTCCCGAAGCGACCGCGAACATCAGCAGGTCACCTTGATTCACGTTCTCGCCGCCGGCGGCGAGAAGCTGTTCCAATATGGCTTCCGCGCCTCCAGTGTCTCCATTCTGCGCAGAGATCACCGCTTCCACCGCCACGATAGCCTCCGGCGGGGCGCTGAATGCGTTCAGCATTTGCCGAACCTCATCGTCGCGGCCAAGCACCAGCATCAGGTTCAGTCTCTCGAGCGCCAAAGCGTCGGCCTGGGTTGCGCGTGTTGCCAGTATTTCTGCCAATTCCAACGCTTCCTGATAATTGCCGGCGGCAATATGAGTTCGCATCGCCGTGGTCCATGTGGTGTCGCTTAGCGGATCACAGGCCGTCCATCTCTCCAGCAAGTCCGCGATCTGTGCTGCGCGGTCCGACAGGATTGCCATTTCCGGCAACCACATCGACGTCTGACACGTGCCATCGAGATCAACCCGGTCAAGCAGTATGCCGGCCCCTGTCCAGTCCTCGGAAAGATACTGCCGATCGATCTGCGCAAAATTTCGGAAATCCGGATCGCTGGAATTGGACTCGGCCAGATCAAGAAGCCGCGCATACTCGGTCAAGGCCTCACCATGCGCCTCCTGATCCCACTCACTCCCGATGTCCGACTGGTCCAACAGAATATAGCCGAAGCGATCACTGGAACTGTAATAGGCGGCGGCAAATCCGGGATCGTGAGCGATGGCTTCCGTAAATTTCTCATTGGCCTGTTCCAGCGTGGCATCCCTCAATTCGACGCCGTGTGCCTGTTGGAACAATTCCCGGCCGTGTTGATAAGCGACAAAGGCTTCCATGTTCGTGGTACCCGATTGCGCCATGCGCTCTCGCGCATCACCATCGAGCGCCACGCCCAGCACTTCCGCAATACTCTCGGCGATCTCTTCCTGGATCGCGAAGACATCTTCCATCGACCGGTCATAGGTCTGGGACCAGAGATGCGCGTCGTCGGCGGCACGAATGAGCTGCGCCGTGACCCGGTACTGACCGCCGGACTGGCGGACAGAGCCTTCAAGGATATGGGCCACACCAAGCTGTGCCGCGATCTCCGGCACGGACGGCATGTTTTCGCCCCTGAACTGGAAGGACGACGTGCGCGAGGTCACGATCAGGTCCGGAATGTAGGCCAGCGAATTAAGGATTTCCTCGGTCAGCCCGTCGGCAAAGTAGCGATGCTCGTCCTCCGCGCTGAAGGCCAGAAACGGCAGTACGGCGACCGACCGCGCGGGAGTCTCGACAGCCGACTCACCGGGCTCCGTCCGAGGTGTGGTGGTTTCATCAGTCGTACTGACCGCAGCCCGCAACGGCGCGTCGTCATCCCCGGCGCCGGGCGCAAATTGTTGCCAGGCCAGCAGGGCGACGACAATGGCCAGGCCTGCGATGATCGCAATATTGAGCGAGGCACCGGTGCGCGCAGTCTGGCTCTCATGTTCCGGGACGTCGTCGGTTCTCTTCATGCCTTCCGGTGTCAACTCGAAGGCCCAGGCGATGAAGATGATGACCGGGAATGCGACGATCAGCACGATCAGGGCGAAAGCGTCCGCCCAGTCCGGCAGCCGCGCAGCGCCGCCGATGACATCAACAATCTGCATCACGATCCAACCAACAACCAGATAGGCAGCGGCCACGCGGATCACATTCCGGCGCTGAAGCTCGCGTATCAACTGGTTCATGGGCTAGCCTCCGCGACCAAAGGAAAGCCGAGATCGCCTTGCGGCGGCCAGGCGAAGGTCGATTGCGTGAAACGGGCCGCGAAATCCTCGACCGCTTCCAGGTCGAAGGGGGCTCCGCAGCGGCAGGACTCGATAACGGTGATCAGGTCCAGATAGCCGTAGGGCCTGGCATCGATTTGTGCGGCGATGGCATTCGCGGTGTCCCGCTCTCCGAGGTAAGCGAACATCATCAATTCGAACCACCCCGCATTTTCCTCGGTCGCAAACGGCCGGATCACGGTTTCGGCGGCGTCACTACCCCGCATTGCCGCCAGCCGCAGGCGCTCATATTCCCAGTGAGGCTGCAGAAAAGCTTCGGCTTCGTCGAGCCGGCCGAGTCCGAGCAGCGCGTCGAAGCGTATGACTTCGGCTTCGTAATCGAGCTCGCGAGCCGCGAGATCGTCCGCCCAGTCCAGCGCAGCCTCGTAATCACCTGCGACGATCAGCGCCTGGCCATGCATCAATCGGGCTTCCGGATTGAGCGGGTCGCAGTCGACCTGACGCTGGGTGTAGGCCAGCCTGTGCTGCGGATTGTCGTAGATCGTCACGAAATCCTGCAGCCAGTTGTCATGTGCGCACTCGCGCGAGGTGATGGCGTCCTCGATGGCGCCGCGCGCGTCGGTCCAGTCATCGGAAAACAAGATCTGGTTGGCCTCGACAATGGCACGCCGCGTATCGGTCGCCGAGGTCTCCCATGCGCGTTCGAGCAGTTCGGCCTGGCGCGCCCGCGCGGTCTCGCGGCGCTCCGCATCGACGGCGTCATCGCCGGTCAGTTCCGGCTCGCTGATCTGGTGGGCATACCAGTCGCTCTGCAGAAGATAGGCCTCGGAATAATCCGGTGCCAGCGAAATGGCCGTCTCGAAATAGGCATCGGCACGCTCCAGCAGCCCGCGCTCGTCCTCGCCCTGATGGCTGCGGTCCCACAATTCCTTTCCCTGCTGGAAGGCGATGTAGGCTTCGACATTGCGGGTGCCGGAATTGCGCATGCGGCGGCGGCTGGTTTCACTCAGAACGACTTCCAGGATCTCGGCGACGCTGGTTGCAATCTCTTCCTGGATGGCAAATACATCCTCGAAATCCCGGTCATAGGTTTCTGACCAGAGATGGGTGTCATCCGCCGCTCGGATGAGCTGGGCTGTGACGCGGACGCGGTCGCCGGCGCGGCGCACCGAGCCTTCCAGGACATGGGCGACGCCGAGGCTGGCGGCGATTTCGGGAATCGGCGGCAGGTCCTCGCCGCGAAACTGGAAAGCGGACGTCCGCGAGGTCACGCGCAGCTCCGGTACCGCGGCCAGCGAATTGAGAATTTCCTCTGTCAGCCCGTCTGCAAAATAGCCGTCCTGCTCGCTGTCACTCATGGTAAGAAACGGCAGTACGGCAACGGTCAATTCCGGCGGTTCGGCATTGGCCGGAGGCTCGGGTTCCGCGTCAGCGGGGCTGACAATATTCACAGCGTCGCCGGACGCCAGCGGCGGTGCGCCAGTGCGGATGGTGCGGCTGACCGGTTGCCAGGCCAGCAATCCGGCGAACACGACGATCAATCCCATGACCGCAAAATCGAGCGGCCGGACGGGCGGAGGTGCCTCGGCCTCGTCCCAATCCCTGCTCGGTGTGCGGCGCAGACCCTCCGGCGTTAACTCGAAGGTCCAGGCCCCGAAGACAATGACTGGAAACAGGGCGACGAGGATGATCAGGGCGACACTGTCGGACCAGCCGGGCAGTCCGGCCGCACCCTCGATACCGGCGACCACCTCGAAACTTATCCACGCCGCGGCAAGATAGCCGGCAACGAACCGGAACACTTTGCGCCTGCGAAGCTCGTTTACTAACCCTCCCACTGATCACCAATCCTTCAGCGGAAAATGGAGATCACCAGGCGGAGGCCATGGAAAACCGGCCTCGCGATATCGCGCTGCGAGGTTCGGTGTGGCCTCAAGGTCAAAGGGTGCCCCGCATGTGCAGGCTTCGTAGATTTGCTGGAAACGCAGGGCCGACATGGGGCGCGTATCGGCCCGCGCCGCGGCTTCATTGGCCGCCTCGCGATCGCCCGTGAACGCAAAGATGATTGGCCGAAAAATGTCCGGTAATTCCGGTAGAGCCAGCATTTCCGCTCCGAGAAACTCGGCTTCTTCGCGATCGCCACGCAAGGCGGCCAGCTTCAGCCGCAAGAAGGTGCGGCTCGGCGCATTCAATCCGGGCTCCCCGATCCGCTGCTCGGCCTCTTCGTAATCGCCTTGGGCAATCAACAGGTTAACATCGTCATAGATGTTCCGGCTGATGTCCGGATCTATCAGTCCCAGCTCGCGGCGGCGATTGCGGGCGTCAGCCAATTCCTCATATCGCCCCATGCTGAACAGTGCATCCTCATAGGAGTTCCAGGCCACAAAATTCAACGGATCGCATGCCAATTGCCGCGCCCGGAAATCGATGATGGCCTGGGACGCGGCCGACATCGTCAGAAAGGTGTCGACATAATTGTCTTCGATGCAATTTCCCTGGCGGACGATCAGGTCGAGCACCGCTGGCGCCTGCGACCAGTCTTCGGAAAACAGTATGCGGTTGGCTCGCGCGACCGCCGCCCGCACATTGTCCTGCGCCGTCTCTTCGGCCAGCGCCAGCAATCGTGCGTGTTCGGCCCGCGCGGCCTCGAAGGCGGCGTCATCGAATTGGTTGACGGTAGATCCGCCTAGCGATGAAGGCGCAGCAGTGGCGGCCAGCGAAATCATTTCGTGGGCGAACTGGTCGCTCAGGAGAATGTAGGCTTCCGTGAATTCCGGGTCGAGTTCGATAGCCCGCTGGAAATAAGGGGCGGCGGCGTCCAGCTCCAAGGCCCGGCGGGTCGCATGATATTCACGCCAGATCCGCTGGCCCTCGCGAAATGCGATGAAGGCCTCCAGATTGCCGGCTCCGGAATTGCGCATGCGGGTGCGCGCGTCTTCATCCATGGCGACTTCCAGCACTTCGGCGACGGCGACGGCGATCTCTTCTTGGATGGCGAAGACATCATCCAATACGCGGTCATAGGTCTGCGACCACAAATGCGCATCATCGGAGGCACGGATCAGCTGGGCGGTGACGCGGATGCGGTCTTCGCTACTGCGCACCGACCCTTCAAGAATGTGGGCCACGCCGAGCAGGCCGGCGATTTCCGGGATCGAGGGAATATCCTCGCCGCGGAACTGGAAGGACGAGGTGCGCGAGGTCACCCGCATCTCCTGCACTGCGGCCAGCGCATTGAGAATTTCCTCGGTCAGCCCGTCGGCGAAGAACTGGTCGCGTTCCTCGCTGGAAAAAGCCGCAAAGGGCAGGACGGCAATCGACTGGTCGGGCACGGTTGTCGAGGGCTCGACTGGCGTCGGCCGGCTTGCATCGCCGGCCCCCACAGCCTGCTCCTGAACATTGGCTTCTGCCAATTGCGGCGCAGCTGAACCCGGTGCCAGTCCGCGCCAGGCCATGATCACGACCAGCAAAAAAACAGCGGCCAGGATGGCGATGTTCAAGACCTGGCCCGTCTGGGCTGTCCGGCTATCCTCTGCCGGAACAGCCGACGTTTTCTTCACCCCCTCCGGTGTGAGTTCGAACGCCCAGGCTACGAAAAGGACAACCGGAAAACCGACAATCAGAATGATCAGGGCGAAGCTGTTGGCCCATTCCGGCATGTGCGCGGCATCGCCGATAACATCGACGACCTGCATGACGATCCAGCCGACCACGAGATAGGCTGCGGCGACCCGGATCACATTCCTGCGTTGCAGTTCGCGGAATAGCTGGCCCATCTTCTCTCCCCTGCGTCCCGCCATCGCATGTATTAAGAAATAACTCAATGAAATCCGCTAAAAGGCGCAAATAAACGCGCCCGGCCTGCATGTTGCAGCCTGGGGGTGGAATGTTCAGGAGCGCTCCAGCATGACACGCCTTGCCAGCCTTGCCGCACTGATGATCGCCCTTGCCCTGCCCGCTCATGCGCAGGACAGCAGCCAGATCTCGCTTGTCCAGAACGGTCAGTCCTGTCCAGGCTGCAACCTCTTCCAGGCCGATCTGTCGTATCGCGATCTCCCGAATATCGACCTGTCCGGCGCCCGGCTGCGTCAGGCCAGCCTGGCGCTCGCCACCATGAATGGCGCAAATTTCAGCGGTGCCGACCTGTCGATCGCCTACATGTTCGGCGGACGCTTTACAGGCGCAAGTTTTCGCAACGCCAACCTGGAGAACGCCAACCTTGTCGGCGTCTATTTTGGCCGCGCCGACCTGGCCGGTGCGCGGCTGTCGGGAGCGATCCTGTCCGGTGCCGAGATGGAGCGTGTGCGGGGGCTGACCCAAGGCCAGCTCGATGGTGCGTGCGGCAACATCGAGACACGATTGCCACAGGGCTTGCGCATTCCGCAATGCTGATCAGAATGTCGGCGGAGTTACAGCGATTTAAGTCGTCAACGCCATGATTTTTGCCTATCTGCTAGTGGCGTGAAACAGATTACCCATCATATCCTTGCGGGCCTCTGCCTCGCGATGGTTTCCGGCGCGGCTCAAGCGGGCGACGATTACCCCCATCGTACGATCACGATTTCCGGCCAGTGCCACAGTTGCGACCTCGCTCGCGAGAACCTCTACGGCTCGCAGATCATCGGGGCGTCGCTGATCGAAGGCAATCTCGACGATACCAACCTCAACCAGGCTGTGATCGTCGAATCGCGTTTCATCGCCTCAAGCCTGATGCGTACCGATTTTACCACGGCGCGGCTGTCGGGCGTGATGTTCCAGGAATCGGACATGCAGGACACTGTATTCGCCAACATGCATGGCGAACGCCTGCGATTTGACGGATCCAATCTTGCCCGCGCCGATCTGTCCGGTGCGTTGATGATCCTCGCGAATTTCATGGAGACGGACCTCACCGACGCGCGTTTCACCAATGCGCGCCTGTTCAATTCGCGGTTCGACGGTGCAACGCTGGACGAGACCGATTTTGCCGCCGCCAGCATGCCCGGCGTGATTTTGCGTGGAATCGAAGGGCGCGATCCCGTGTTCACAGGGGCAGATTTGCGCGGCGCCGATATGACCGGCGCACGGTTTGTCCGCGCTGATTTTACCGATGCCATTCTCCACGGCGCGCGCCTTGCGGGTACCGTGATGATCGAAGTCGAAGGCCTGACCGCCGAGGCTCTTCGGGGCGCTTGCCGGACGTCAGACAGCCAATTGCCCGAGGGAATCGACTTGAGCGATTGTCGCAACGTGCCACGCGATCGCCAGGTCAGTATCGACCGCCCTTCCTTTCGCGTGTGGGTGACGACTGGCGACGAGGATGGCGTCACCATACTGCCGCATGGCAGCCGGCCTGTTCTGGTCGAGGAAATCCGGGACGAACAACGGCGCGCCATCGCCGAGTTCGGGGCGATGAGAGAAACGCTGGCAGAATCACGCCGCGCGGTCGCAGAAGCCGAAAGCCGTTTGCGGGATCCGCGTGTCAGCCGCGAACAGCTCCGGGAGCTGGAAGCGGAAATCGCCGAAGAACTTCGCGACGTCGAGGAAATCGAATCCGAATTGCTGGAACAGGAAGCAGAGCTGATCGAAGAGGTGCGCGGCAATCCGGAACGCTTGCGCCGCGTCCAGCGCTTCGGAGAACGCCTGATTTTCACCGAGTATCCCGGTCACCGCGCGGCGGTTGACGGCGATCCGACAATTATCGTCGATGGCAATCGGTACCGGCTCAACGGCCGCTATGAATGGGTCTATGATCTTTCCATGGACGACCCGCTCGGCCCCAAGGGGCCGGGGGCACCCGAGGCACCGCCCGAGCCTGTCGGCGAGAACTGATCAGGCCTTCTTCGCGTCCGGCATGACGACCCGCAGATTCAGCTCGCGTAACTGCGCTGCATCGGCCTCTGCCGGCGAATTCATCAGCAAATCGGCTGCTTGCTGATTCATCGGGAACAGGCTGACTTCGCGCAGGTTTTTCGCTCCAACCAGCAACATTACGATGCGGTCGACGCCGGCGGCCATGCCACCGTGCGGCGGGGCGCCGTACTGGAAGGCACGATAAAGCGCACCGAAGCGATCCTTGACCACTTCAGGTCCAAGACCGGTGATGCCGAACGCCTTGATCATGGTTTCCGGGATGTGGTTCCGGATCGAGCCAGACGCAATCTCGAACCCGTTGCAGACCAGATCGTATTGCTGGGCCTTCAGTGCCAGCAGGGCGTCGGTGCCTTCGGCCTCTGCAGCCTCGAGCGCGGCCAGACCGCCACGCGGCATGGAGAACGGGTTGTGCGAGAAGTCGATCTTCTTGTTGTCCTCGTCCCATTCATACATCGGGAAATCGACGATCCAGGCCAGCGCAAACCGGTCCGCGTCGACGAGGTTCAGCTCGGACCCGACGCGATCTCGCGCCTTGCCGGCAAAGGACGCGAATTCCGAAGGCACGCCGGCAACGAAGAACACGGCGTCGCCGTCATTCAGGTCGAGCTGCTGGCGAACCGCATTGGTGCGGTCTTCACCAATATTCTTGGCGATCGGGCCTGCGCCCTCCCCGTCACGGAAAAAGATATAGCCAAGCCCCGGCTGGCCTTCCTTCTGTGCCCAGGAGTTCATGCGGTCACAAAAGGCGCGGCTGCCACCCGACGGAGCGGGCACGGCCCAGACGCGGACCTTCGGGTTCTTTTCGATCATGCCCGCGAAAATCTTGAATCCCGACCCGGCGAAATGTTCGGTGACATCCTGCATCTCGATCGGATTGCGCAAATCCGGCTTGTCGGTGCCGTATTTCGCCATCGCCTCGTCATAAGGGATACGCGGAAACTCGGCGGTCACAGGCTTGCCTTCGGCGAAATCCTCGAAGATCTCGCGGATGATCGGCTCCATCGTCGTGTAGACGTCTTCCTCTTCCACGAAACTCATTTCGACGTCGAGCTGATAGAACTCGCCGGGAAGACGGTCCGCGCGCGGATCCTCGTCACGGAAACAGGGCGCGATCTGGAAATACCGGTCAAAACCGGAGACCATGACCAGCTGTTTGTATTGCTGCGGAGCCTGAGGCAGCGCGTAGAACTGGCCCGGATGCAGGCGGCTCGGCACCAGGAAATCGCGCGCACCTTCGGGCGAGGACGCCGTCAGGATCGGTGTCGCGAACTCGAAGAAGCCGGCGCCTGCCATCTTGTCGCGCATGGCGCGGATGACTTCGACGCGGCGCATGATGTTGGCGTGCAGAGTTTCGCGGCGCAGGTCGAGGAAGCGGTGCTTCAGGCGCACTTCTTCCGACCATTCCGGCTCGCCGAACACCGGCATCGGCAATTCTTCTGCGGCGGACAGCACATCGAAGTCCTCGACGCGCAGCTCGATCTCGCCGGTGGGCAGGTTCGGGTTCACGGTCTCAGCCGACCGCGCCACGACCTTACCCGTGATCGTCACGACGCTTTCGACGCGTGCGCGCTCCAGCTTTTCGAAATGCGGGCTCTCCGGCTCGAGCACGCATTGCGTGAGGCCGTAATGGTCGCGCAGATCAACAAACAGAAGTCCACCATGGTCACGCTTGCGGTGAATCCAGCCGGAGATGCGGGCGGTGGTGTCGACATCGCTGGCGCGAAGCTGGGCACAGGTATGTGTGCGATAGGCGTGCATGGCGAAAATTCCGTTCCGGAAACAGGTTGAATGAGACCGGCGCGACATGGCGGAGATGAAGGGTGATTGTCAAGAATTGCGGTGTGTTTCAAACGCCGCCCCGGAGCATCACGTCCGGGAGAATCAGGTTAAGGATTCGTAACGACATGCTGGATAGCTTGGTTGAGCGAGGGACAAAACCCAATGCAGGGGGCGATGATGCGGGTATTGATAGTAGACGACGATGACGGCGATGTCCTCATCATGCAGAATTGTCTTCACGACAATGACAACAAGATCGAAGTGCTGCGTGCCTATGACGGGGGAGATGCGCTGGCCATTCTTGAGGCTGAGAACGAACCGCCGGACCTCGTGCTGCTCGATCTCAACATGCCGGGCGTTGACGGTCATGCCGCACTCAAGGCCATTCGGCAAATGCCCGACCAGGAAATGACGCCGGTTGTGGTGTTCACGACCTCATCTGCGCGTCGCGATGTCATTCTGGCGTACCAGAATCGCGCGAATGCCTTCGTGCAGAAACCCGGCAACCTCGGGCAATTCCGCGAATCCATGCGGGATATCAAGGCGTTCTGGTTGCGGACAGCGAAGACGGTCAGCCGCAGCCGATATGCCTGACCTGCCCGCGGACGACGCCCGCATACTGGAGTTGACCGAATCATATGGCGGCGTCGGCTATTGGCAGGTTGATATTGCCAACGGATCCGTTTTCTGGTCGCGCGAAGTCTTCCGCATTCACGGGATCGATCCGAAAGACGGTGAGCCGGCGCTCGAAGACGCGATCAATTTCTATCATCCCGATGATGTGCCCATGGTTCAGGCGGCGGTTGATGCGGCTTCGGCCGACGGCAAGCCGTTTCAGTTCTACGGCGCGCGCATTGTCGGGAAAGATGGAGAGATTCGACACGTTTTTTCGCACGGCGAGGTCACCAATGGCGCCGATGGCCAACCGGTGCGCATTTCCGGTGTGTTTCGGGATGTCACTGACGAGGTCGCCCGCAATACCGACCTCAAGACCCACAGGTCCCGATTCGATCTGCTGGTGCAGTCGGGCATCGGCATCTGGGAATGGGACCTGCAGAAAGACCGTGTCTGGGCATCGCGCAAGCTGGCCGAAATACTGGGACTGCCTGCTGCGGATATCGATCTGTCGCTGACGGAATTCCTGTCGGGCATGTCCGCGGACGTACAGGCAGATATACGCCAGAAACTCGCCGCACATGTCGAGGACGGCACGCCCTATCTGGTCGAGCACACCGCAAATGCCCGGGATGGCAGGACTATCTGGCTGCGCTCGCGGGGCCAGGCCGAATTCGATGATCACGGATTACCCGTTCGCATGGTCGGCTGGTCGGAAGATATTACCGGCTTGCGGCACAGCGAATCCGAACAGCGGACGATTTTCGACAGCGTTCCGTCAATGATCTGGCTGAAAGACGACAAGAACCGGATCCTGCGATTGAACCGCCGCGCCGCTGAAACGATGGGTGGCTCGGTCGAGGATTTCGAAGGCGCCGACACTTATGAATTGTTCGGCGACATGGCGAAGAAATACCATGAGGACGATCTCGCCGTGATCCGGGCCGGAGAACCGGTCACCGGCATGATCGAGGCCTATACTCCCGCCGGCGGCGAGGCCGGCTGGGTGCTGACCGACAAGATCCCGATGAGCAGCACGGGCGGCGCCGCTGACCGGATACTCGTTGTCTCCACGGACATCACGGCATTGCGCGATGCCGAACAGGCGCTGCGTGAAAGCGATCGCCGGTTCAAGCTGGCGGCAAGCGGTGCTTCGGTAGGAATTTGGGACTGGGTCGATACGAATGGTGAAGACGAAATCTGGTCGGACATCTTCTATCAGCTGATTGACTATGAACGCGAAGAATTGCCCGCCAATCTCTCCAATTTCAGCGACCTTCTGCATCCCGACGATCGGGAGGCGACTTTCGCGGCGGTAGACGCGCATTTCACCCGGCGGGAACCCTTCCGCGTCGAGTACAGGCTACGGCACAAGACAAAGGGCTATCGCTGGTTCCTGGGTGCCGGCCAGGCGTTTTTTGGCAAGGATGGCAAACCATTGCGCATGGTGGGCTCGATACAGGACATTCACGACCAGAAAACCGCCGAGGAGAAACTGCTGGAGACCAATCAGGAGCTTGAGCGTTTCGCCTACATCGCCTCGCACGACCTCCAGGAGCCCTTGCGCAAGATCAACCAGTTTTCCGCCCTGCTGCAGAGCGAGTTCGCCTCTGTGCTGGATGGCAACGGGCAGGTCTATCTCGATTTCCTGATGGATGCGTCGGAACGGATGCAAATGCAAATTCGCGATCTGCTGGAGTATTCCCGGGCGGGCCGCGCAGCGGTATCGATCGAGCCGGTCGATGTCGAAGCGACGGCACGCAACGCCTGGGAGGATTATTCAGAATCGCTTTCGGGCGTTGCAGCGACGCTGGACGTGTCTGGAGCGGGCCGCCTTTGCGCCGACCGGGAGCTCCTCTACCGCTTGTTGTTCAATTTGATCGGCAATTGCATCAAATACCGTTCACCGGACCGGCCGCTGGAGGTCCGCATTCGTGTCGAGGCAGCGAGCAATGGTGACGTGCTGTCCATTGCGGACAACGGCATCGGATTTGATCCGCGGCATGCCGAGACCATTTTCGCGATCTTCAATCGCCTTCATCGCAAGGAAGATTATCCGGGGACGGGGCTCGGGCTCGCCTTGTGCGAACGGGTCATGCACCTGCATGGCGGGACGATCAGGGCTGACGGACAATCCGGCAACGGTGCCACCTTCACGGCAACATTTCCCAGGCGGGAAGATGTCTAGCGAAGCTCGTGGCGAAGAACGGCAACAAACAAATCGCTGCCGACCGACCGATCCGCCAGTTCGCTGATCCGCGCATCAAACTTGCGGCGCTGCCCCTCGCGCATCAGAGCGCAGGTCACGCTTGTTGCAACGGTTCGACCATGGTCAAAAAAATCCGACCAGGTCTGGTGCGGATTATCCTGGATGAGACCTTCCCCGGCCTCGTTGGCCCAGAAGACCTGACCATGCGAATCCAGCACAAGGACGGGATCCGACATCGCTTCCAGCACAGCTTCGAACCGATGATCGGCGCCATTGGCCGGCTGCTTTTCCCTTGCTGGCGGCGCCATCACCAGATCAGCGATTTTTGCTTCGATTGTCTCGGCGGAAAGTTCTGACTTGGGCAGATGTGCAAAAGTGCGGCCGCGTTGCAGCGTGTCTGCGATGGCTGCGGCCTCAAGTCCGGTGACGAACAGGATCGGGGCCGAGCTGCAGCGGCGAACAGCGACCACATCGAAACGGAGTACCGCCGCATCCGGCAAATTGACGTCCAGTAAAATTAGATCGACGCGACTGGAACGCAGGAAGGCCAAGCCGTCACTGAGTCGGTCGCGATGCGTGTAACTGGCGACATCTAATCCGCTTGATGCCAACGCTTTGGAAACCAGCAATGCATCGCCGTGATCATCCTCGATGTGAAGGATTGCTAAAGGCTTTGGCGGTATCGCTGATATAACTGTCATTGCCATATCTGGATGGTTCGACGAGTCGGCCGAATAGGCAAGAAAACAAGGGGGTCTGCATGACGGGACTGGTCAATATAGATCGGAAAATCCATATCCTCCACGTTGAGGATGACGATGGCGATGCCTTCCTGACGGCACGCGCTTTCCGATCGATGGATACAGGGATTGAACTGCATCGGGTGACCGGTGGCCAGGATGCCCTGCAATTCCTGTCGCAGTCGGGTCCGTACGCCGGTGCACCGAGTGTCCAGTGTGTGCTGCTGGACTTGATGATGGCCAATGGCGACGGTCTGTGGCTGCTCGACCGTCTATCCGAGATGGATCAGATCAACGTGCCCCCGACCATTGTCGTCTCCGGAGACCCGGACGGCGTCGCCGACAGCCGCAAATTCCCGTTTGTCAGCTGTTCCATCGTGAAGCCGGATACGAACGCCGCATTTGAAGTCCTGCTCGAAACGGTCCGCCGCATCACGATGATGAGCGTCGGGAAAGTCGCCTAGACCGACCGGGTAGCTCTGGCTGCGTAGCACCCAGGGCTCGAATTGTGCTGGTGAATGTATTCCACTTCCGTATCCGCGAACATGGCGTCCAGCTTGCGCGCGACATCCTCGCCTTCCGCGAGTTCGGTTTGGATCATCATGTGATGCTTGTCGTAACCGCGTAGCGAGAGCGGCCTGGCTTTAAGAACATCAGCTATCTCACCTGCTGCGGGAAAGGCCTGTCTCGCCGCCTCGCGAACGAAAATGGCGTGCGCTGCCCGATACGGCGTATCGGCAGGCTGATGTGTGTAATTGAGCAAATATAGCGTCTCCCCGATCGCGGCATCCTGCAGGCTGACGCGGCAGGGAAACCCGGGCCTTGCGATCGCCGTAACCCGCCGGATCGAGCGCGCTTCGAGTTCGGCTTCCGTCAAGTCCTTGAGCCCGGAGATCACATCGACCGGCAGGGCGTGAATTTGAAACGTCATGGGATATTCCTCACTGGCGATGCCATGATCTCCAGGCCCTGGCGCAGTTTCCACCCGATTCTTGCGTTGTAAGTAATCATTCACTTGCTATGCGTTTGAGCTTGCTGTACACAGTATGTGAATGAATGCTCACTTATGTTGAAGGACGGGCGATATGGAGACCTATCTCGACAAGGACTTGCTCGAGCGCGGACCAAGGGATCGCGGCATCACCGGCAAGCCGGGATCGACCAAGGCGCGGATTGAACGCAATGCGCTGAAATTGTTTGCAGCGAAGGGCGTGGACGGTGTGTCGATCAAGGAAATCGCAATGGCCTGCGGGATTTCCGACGGTGCCATGTACCGGCATTTCAAAAGCAAGGAATCGCTGGCACACACCCTCTTCCAGGCGTTCCATGCCAATTTGCTCGACGTGCTTCGTTCGAGGATCAAACCGGGCGACAGCCTGGCGGCCACGGTGCGGGCTTTCGTCACCGCCTATTGCGAGCTCGCCGAGGCCGACCCCGCCGCCTTCGCCTATCACCTTACGGCCCGCAACACCGTGCTAGCGCGCGCCGGCGATGGCGGGGCCGACCCCTCCGCGCTGCTGGCCGGACGGCTGGAAAAGGCGATGGCCGCCGGCGATGTCCCGAAAGCGGATCCGGAGCTGAAATCAGCCATGGCGCTGGGCGTCGTGATCCAATCTGCAGAATATCGTCTCTACGGGCGGATCAGGACCCCACTCACCGATCTGGCCGACAGTTTCACGGCGGCGATCATGGCTGTCCTGAAGAGCGAGGAATAAGCCGATGCGCGCGACGGTCTTCAACCTGCTCTACTGGACGATATCCGCGTTCTACGCGGTGCTTTGCGCCCTGCTGGCACTGATCCCGGGCAAGTTCTTCCTGATGCACGGCATGCGGTCCTATTGCCGTCTTACCGTGCTGCTCATGCGCATAATCTGCGGCATCAAGGTCGAGGTACGCGGCCGGAAACCGAAAAACCAGGCCGTCATCATCGCGGCCAAGCACCAGTCCTGGGGCGATGGCATCGTGCTGGTGGCAAAAACCGGCAATGTGAATTTCGTGGTCGGCGACCACATGCTGAAATTCCCGTTGATCGGCTGGGTGCTGACCCGCGCCGGAGCCATCGTGGTGAACAATCAGGGTGGCCGCAAAGCACTGGAATCGCTGAAAGACGGCATCAACCGTTCACATGGTGAAGCTCGACCCATCCTGATCTATCCAGAAGGTCATCTGACCGAAGTCGGTACCGGCAAGCCCTATCGCAAGGGCGTTTACCGGCTGGCCACCCAGCTTGACCGCAAGGTCGTGCCGGTGGCGACCAATCTGGGCTGCTTCTGGCCGCAGCAGAAATGGGAGAAACATCCCGGCAAGGCGGTCATCGAATTCCTCGAGCCCATTTCGCCCAAGCTTGACGCGGTCACTTTCATGGCCACGCTGGAAACCACGGTCGAGGCGCACTCGCGTCGCCTGGAACAGGAGGCGCAGTCATGAGTGCCAAGATCGCCGTATCGCTGATCGGCCAACGCCGATACTGGCCGATGCTCGTTGCCCAGTCGCTGGGCGCCTTCAACGACAATTTTTTCCGCTACGCGCTGGTAACCATCGTCGCCTTCCAGGGCGTGACCCTGTTCGGCCTGAACTCGGAAATGCTGGTGCCGATTGCGGCATCGGCCTTCACCCTGCCGATCTTCCTGTTTTCCGCTATCGCCGGACGCATCGCCGACAAGTTCGACCGGACCCGCATCATGCGGTTCGCGAAGTTCGCGGAGATCTGGCTGATGCTGATCGCCGCCTCGGGTTTCATCCTGCGCGAGCCGCTCTTGCTCATCATCACCCTGTTCTTCATGGGCGTGCAGTCCGCCTTCTTTGCACCGGCGAAGAATTCCGCACTGCCAACCCTCCTGCAGCCGCACGAGCTGGTCGCCGGCAATGCGATGATCTCGGGCCTGCTGAACATATCCGTGCTGGTCGGAATCGGTTTCGGTACCGTGCTGATCACACGGGAAAGCGGGCCCGTCATCGTCGGCTCGGTCCTGGTCTTCGTCGCTATTATCGGCTGGATCTCGATGCGCCAGTTGCCGCCGGCGCCATCGAGCAATCCCGACATGAAGGTTCCGATCAATTTCGTCTGGGAAATTGTCCGCGTCTTGCGCCGCGCGTTCGAGCATCCGGCGGTCCTGCGTCCGCTTCTCGGCACCGCCTGGTTCTGGATGCTGGCAGCTTCCATCGTCACGCTGATCCCGAATTTCGCGCGCGGCGTGCTCGGCACGGATGAGACCGCCGTTCTTCTGTTCAGCGCGCTGTTCACCATCGGTGCGGCGGTCGGCGCCATTCTGTGTGGGGCGTTGTCGGGCAAGGGCGATGCCCTGCCCTTTTCCGTCGTCGGCGCGATCGGCCTCGTCGTGTTCAATGTCGATGTGGCGTTGATCACCTGGAACAATCCGCCCGTCCCGGCCGGTGCCGAACTCGTGCCCGGAATGGACTTCGTGCGCGATCCGGCCAATCGGCGGCTGCTGATCGATCTCGTCCTGGCTGCCGTGTCGGCCGGGCTCTTCGTCGTTCCGTTGCAGGCCATGGCGCAGAAGCGGTCACCTGCGGAATTGCGCGGAAGATTGCTTGCAGCCGGCGGGCTGTTGAACGCTTTCACCGCGACGCTGGGGCAGTTCACACTGGCCGCGATCGCCTTCCTCGCCCTGCCGCTGCAATCAGCGTTCCTCTACATTGCCGGGATCAGCCTGATCGTCGCCATCGTCGCATTTGTGCGGATGCTGAAACTGCGCGGTCAAAGCCCCTCGCCAAGCGGCTAGAAGCCCGTTAAACGCGAGCGCGATGGAATTGATTACAACGACACGAGAACTCGAGGCTGCGTGCGACGCGCTGGTGCAGTGTGACTTCATTGCAGTCGACACCGAATTCATCCGCGAAAGCACGTTCTGGCCGCAGCTTTGCCTGATCCAGGCCGCCGGCGGCGAGACCGAGGTGCTGATCGATCCGTTGGCTGACGGAATCGATCTGGAACCGTTCTACGATGTGCTCGCTGACGAGCGGATCATGAAGGTATTCCATGCACCGCGCCAGGATCTGGAAATCTTCTACCACATGGCGGACGGGCTGATCCCGCACCCGATCTTCGACAGCCAGGTCGCGGCCATGGCGCTCGGGCTCGGCGATTCGATTGCCTATGACAAGCTGGTCCAGGCCGTGCTGAAGCGTCCGATCGACAAGGGTTCGCGGTTTACCGACTGGTCGCGCCGGCCGCTGACCAAGGCACAATCCGGTTATGCGCTCGCAGACGTCACTCACTTGCGGGATCTCTATCCCATCATCCGCGAACGGCTGCAGAAAGCCGAACGGATGAGCTGGGTTGCCGAGGAAATGGCGATCCTGACCGATCCCGCGACGTATGAACAGCATCCCGAGAATGCGTGGCAGCGCCTGAAAATCCGCAAGAACAGCCCGAAATGGCTGGCCGCGCTGCGCGCTGCAGCCGCCTGGCGCGAGGAAGAAGCGCAAACGCGTGACATTCCGCGCCAGCGGATCGTCAAGGATGAAGGGCTCTACGAGATCGCTCATGCGGCCCCGGAAAAACCCGAAGACCTTGCGGGCATGCGGGCCCTGCCGCGCGGTTTCGAGCGCTCCCGACCTGCTGAGCGCCTGATCGAGAAACTGAAGCCGGCACTCGCTGACCCGAAGGCCTATGCGCCCGCCGTTCCGCCCCCGCCGCGCCGGCCGGAAGGCGCCAGCGCCACAGTGGAATTGCTCAAAGTCCTGCTCAAACTCGTGGCCGAGGAAAAAACGGTTGCGGCTCGCCTGATTGCGACGGTGCCCGATCTTGAAGCGATTGCCACCAGCGATGAGGCCGATGTGCCGGCCATGCGCGGCTGGCGCCGCAAGGTGTTCGGCGACACGGCTCTCGCCCTGAAACAGGGCAAGATCGCCCTGGTGCTGGAAAACGGACGGGTCGTCGCCAAGCCGCTCTAGACGCTGTTCAGAACCGGGTTTAGCTCCAGCGCTTCGGCCATTTGCTCGAAACGGTGCCGCGCTCGCTCGACGACGAGGTCGGTATCGGATTCAGGCGCACACAGGACGAGGTCGGCCTCGTTGACCGTCAGTAAAAACCGGCTCAGCAACGCTTCCGAGCGCCCGGAAAGCGCGGCGGCAAACCGCAGACCAAGCCCATAAGCCAGTGCGTGCTGGCGGGTCTCCTCGTCCAGCAGATGGTGAAAGACGCGGCTGTCGGCCGGCGTGCGCTTGCCGTCATACCGGTGGTGCATGACCAATCCCATGTAAGCGCGCTCGGCATGGGCGACGCCAGCGAAGGGCGCGAACAAGGCCAGTTCGCGTGCCAGCGCAGCGCGGTGATCGGGATGGTGACGGGCACCGACATCGCACAGCCGAGCAGCCGCGGCGCGGATCAGCGCGCTGCGATTTCCGAAATGGGTATCGCGTGCGGCAAATACCGGTTCCAGCCAGGCCGCGATGGCGCGCCCGAAGCTGGGGCTCGGCGCAGCCGGTCGCGCCACCGCCTCGGTGCCGGCCAGCAAGGGGTCGAGCATCTGAACCGTTTCCGGCAAGCGATCATAGACCGCACCTTCCCGCAGGCCGTAGGCGGAGAAGACGACACGGTTGAACTTGCCCTTCTTCATCAACCGTTTCAGCAGCAGGCCGGCATAAGGCAGCATCGCCGCCCGCCGGGCGCTGACGCCTGGCGTTCCGGCGAGAGACGCGACCGTCAAACGGGCGGCAAAATCGGCGATCTGCTTGGCAGCGCCCCGGCTCAGCTGGAATTGATGAATGACGCGCAAGGGGTAATCGGCTTCGGCGATGGCCAGCTGGGCGAGCGCGCGCCAGGCGCCGCCGACCGCATAAAGGGTGTCGCCGCATTGCTTCAACACCGGAGTCGCGGGTTTCAGGCGGTCGTCGATCCAGGCCTTCGCGGCCTTGCGGCTTTTCATGAGATCATCAGGCGCGGCGAGCGGCCCGAGACGCAGCGTGATGCCATCGCCCGGCCTGGCGAGCGCCACCGGGATGATTTCGAGGCTTGAACCCCCGAGGTCCGCCGCGGCGCCGGTCGCATAGGGTATGCCGGCGACCACGCCGAGCGCGGCGAGGCGCGCCTCTTCCTTGCCGGATAGCGTGGCGATCTTGACCCCGGCTTCCTTTTTCGCGCGCTTGATGAACGCCTTGCCATCCGCGGCGTCGCGGACTGCAGCGGTCGCGAAAACGATGCGCTCGGTGACCCCCTTGGCGTCGAGGAGAATGCTGAAACGGCGGAGCGCGCGAAGCGTGCCTTGAACGCCGTCCGGATTGAGTTTTCCGGTCTCACCCAGACCCTTGCCGAGCTCGGCACTGGTCTTCTCGTTGAAGACCGGCCACAGCGCGCGCCCGACCATGCGGAAATGCACAAGCCGCACCGAATTGGAGCCGACATCGATGACGGCGATATCGCGCTCCATAGCGTTCTCGGCCTCGAGCGATTCCGGCGGCCGGCTCAAAGGCGCGGCCCGGCATAAGGCAGGGTGAGCGGCTGATCGTTCTTGAGCGCCTGACCCCGCCCCGAAAGACTGGGATTGGTCATGAAGTATTCGTGCGCGCTGAACGGAACGGCGACATCGCTGACATCGACACGCTCATACTCGCCATTGGCGCTCATGTACCAACTCTGCTCCTCGTCATTCAGATTGGCGACCATGATCTGGTCGAGGATCTGGCGGTGCACGGTCGGATTCTGGATCGGACACAGGGTTTCGACGCGACGGTCGAGATTGCGCGGCATCCAGTCCGCCGAGGACATGAACACCTTGGCCGACGGGCTCGGCATCTCCTCGCCATTGGCGAAGCACACTATGCGCGAATGTTCCAGGAACCGGCCGACGATCGACTTGACCCTGATATTCTCCGAGAGACCCGGCACGCCGGGGCGCAGACAGCAAATACCGCGCACGACGAGTTCGCAGCGCACGCCCGCCTGGTTGGCGCGGTAGAGGGCGTCGATGATTTCGGGATGAGTAATCGAATTGAGCTTGGCCCAGATGCCAGCCGGCTTGCCGGCCTGCACATTGGCAATTTCCCTGTCGATCAGCTTGAGCAGGTTCTTTTTCATGCTGACCGGCGAAATCGCCAGCCTTTCCATATCCTTGGGGCGAGCGTAACCGGTGACGTAATTGAAAATCCTGCCGGCATCGCGGCCAAAGGCCGGATCTGCCGTGAACAAGGCCAGGTCGGTGTAGATCTTGGCTGTGATCGGGTGGTAATTTCCGGTGCCGAAATGGGCATAGGTCTGCAGGGTGCCCGCTTCCCGGCGAACCACAAGGCTGACCTTCGCATGGGTCTTGTACTCGGTGAAGCCGTACACAACCTGGACGCCGGCGCGCTCGAGATCGCGCGCCCATTTGAGATTTGCTTCCTCGTCGAACCGGGCTTTCAGCTCGACCAAAGCGGTCACGTTCTTGCCGCTCTCCGCCGCCTCGATCAGCGCCGCGACGATGGGGGAATTCTTCGAGGTCCGGTAGAGCGTCTGCTTGATCGCGACCACTTCGGGATCGAGCGCCGCCTGGCGCAGGAACTGCACCACGACATCGAAACTCTCATAGGGATGGTGGACAAGAATGTCCTTGGCCTTGATCGCAGCGAAACAATCCCCGCCATAATCCTTGATCCGTTCAGGAAAGCGCGGCTCATAGGGTTTGAAAACCAGATCCGGACGCTCGTCAGGAATGAGCTGAGCGAGCTGCGCCATGCCGAGAATGCCATCGACCTCGATGACGTCTTCCGGTTCCGCCTTGAGGTGTTCGATGATGAAGGCCTTGAGGTCGGCCGGCATGCTGGCCTCGATCTTGAGCCGGACCAGCACGCCGCGGCGGCGTTCCTTCAACAGCTCCTCGAATTCGCGAACCAGGTCCTCGGCTTCTTCCTCGATCTCGATATCGCTGTCGCGTATGATCCTGAAACCGCCTGATCCTTCCAGCTTGTGGCCGGGGAAAAGCTGATGGAGGAACATCGAGAAAACGGTTTCCAACGCCACGAAGCGGCGGATCGGATGGCCGGCCTTGTTGCGCCGGCGATCGGGCAGCTGAATGAAGCGGCCGACGCCCGAGGGCATCGGGATCAGCGCCGTCATCGGCTTGCCGTTCTTCTTGCGGCGCAGCTTGAAGACGAGTGAAAAGCCGAGATTCGGGATGAAGGGGAATGGATGGGCCGGATCGATGGCCAGCGGTGTGATCACCGGCAGAATGTGCTGCAGGAAATCCTCGGCAAGCCAGTCGCGATCCTGGTTCGAGACTTCTTCCTCGCTCAACAGCTTGACGCCTTCGCGGGTCATCTCGCGCTTCAGCTGACGCCAGCGCATCTGCTGCTCGTGCAGGAGTTCGCCCGCAAACTGGTTGATGCGGCGCAATTGCTCGGCCGGGGTGAGCCCGTCGATCGACGGTGTCGTGACGCCATTGCGGACCTGGGCACGCAGTCCCGCGACGCGGACCATGTAGAACTCGTCCAAATTGCTGGCCGAAATCGACAGGAATCGCAGGCGTTCGAGGACCGGATGGTCCTTGTTGGCCGCTTCTTCCAGCACACGCGTGTTGAATTGCAGCCAGGACAATTCCCGGTTCAAAAAGCGCTCGGGCAATTCCATCAGGCCAGGTTGGTCGGCATCCATTCCGTCGCCTGATTGTGGCCGGCTGTTTCCGGAAACATCCTCCATCAGGTCTCCTCACCGCTATCCTGCTCGCCCAACACCCGTCGCGCCACCCCCCGATTGATGGGCGTGCGCCGCGCCAGCGCTTCGCGATCAAGCGCCTCTACCAACCGCCGCGCGCCTTCGACCGACCGCTCCATCCGCGGCAACAGATAGGCGATGAGGCCGTCCACGAGCGGCGATTGCCGATCGGCAAACAGCTTGGTCAGCAATCGCGCCAACAAGGCGTCGTCGGGCTCTTCCAGCGCTGCGGTGGGTATCGCGAGGAGCCTTGAGCGCAAATCCGGAATATCAGTCTGCCAGCGCGCCGGCGCCTCCCTCCCCGTCATGAGCAGTGCAGGCAATGCCTCGCTCTGCGTCCGATTGAGAAGATGAAAAAGCGCTGTCCGGTCTGCGCTGCGATCGGCATTTTCAACGACGATGGCCCGCTCGGCCGGCAGGTTGTCCAGACGGCTGGAAAGCTCATCGCCGGGCAAGATCAGGGCGCCGCTCTCGGCCGCCCACATATGCGCAAGATGCGTCTTGCCGGTGCCCGGAGGACCGTAAAGGACAAGTACCCGGCCTGGCCAGGCGCGCCAGCCGGCCAGCGCCCATCGCGCGGCCGCATTGGCCTCGCCGTCGACGAAGCTGGCAGCGCTGAAATCCTCTCGCGGAGGAAGGCCAAGCGCGAGCTGCTCACCCATAAAGGTCTCTTTCTATCGCGACCGGACCACCAGTCCGAGATCCGCATCTTCTTCCAACCGCGCGCCGCGCGCATCCAGTTCGCGCTGCAATTGGTGCAGTTGGCCGCGGAATTCCAACGTCATCATGGCGCCGGTCGGCGCAATCGCGTCGAGCTGCGCGGATCGGATCAGCGACGTGCCGGTGATCGCATTCTGCAAGCGGCGCCATTCGGCGAGCGAATTGTAGACAACGGATACATTCAGGGTTTCGGCGCCACCGCCACGCACGATGGCCTCGGCTTTCCAGGCGTTCTCGAGATCGCTGACAAAGCGGCTCGCGGCGGTCCGGAAGCTGCCCGTGGCAATGGTCGGCACCTGCTGGCTGCTGACCTGGCCGGCGCCATCAAACGAGAACAGGCGGCCATCGACCCTCACGCCGCCGCCCTGGCGCGCAATCAGAACCGCGACGCGCGACACGCCGTAGGCCTGGGCGACAGAACGCAACTGGTCCTCGTTCATCTGGACCGCACTGGCGCCATCGATCAGCATCCGCCCAGCATCACCCGCCGGCGCGCTCACCGGCGCCAACGCATGCTGATAGCCGCCGGTTCGCCACTCGGCGAGCCAAGGCTGTTCATTGACCTCACCGGTCGCCTCATCACTGCTCTCCCAGAGCCAGTAACTGCCAGACCCGGTCTGCAGCACCGGCAGGACGAGGATTTCGCGGGCCTGGCCTTCAACGAAGGGAACGCCGAACCCGTTGAGCCAGCGGCGCACTGCGCTGGGTGAAAAACTGACGGTCAGCTCGCCGAGATAGCGCGTCGCACTGCGCTGTTCGTTGCGCACCTGCAGGCCGCTGATCATGCTGGCCGCATCGTCATTGGTAATCTCCGGGATCTGCAGCCGATCCTCGGGCAGCGTCAGACGTTCGACCAAGACGCGCACCGCATCGACCTGGCCGCGCTGCATGGCGATCGATTGTGCTTCGAGCGCATTGGAGGCCGTGGCATCGATCGGCACGCCAACGACTGTATACGGCGTATCGGCCGCGGCCAGACCGGCCCAGACCGTGACCGCGGCGATGGCTGCAAAAAACTGACGCATCATGGCGCGCTTCCCTTCGCTTTGAGCTATACGCCCCGTTATACCCGCCTGAGGCGTGCGGTGAAGCCCGCGTCTTGCGCGGTGGCTGAGTTTTGAGGGACAGTCCCCCACCGCCGAATCTGGAAGCGCCGCCATGACCGATGATCGCCGAAACAGCCTGACCTATGCCGATGCCGGCGTCGACATTGATGCCGGGGACGCGCTGGTCGACCGCATCAAGCCACTGGCGAAATCCACCGCCCGGCCCGGAGCCGAGGTCGCGCTTGGCGGCTTTGGCGGTGCATTCGACCTCAAGGCTGCGGGCTTTAGTGATCCTGTCCTCGTCTCGGGCACCGATGGTGTCGGCACCAAGCTTCGGATCGCGATCGAGACCGGAATTTGCGGCACTATCGGTATCGACCTCGTGGCGATGTGTGCCAATGATGTTCTGGCACAAGGCGCCGAGCCCCTGTTTTTCCTTGATTATTTTGCCACCGGAAAGCTCGACCCTGCGCGCGGCGAGGCGATCGTGGCCGGCATTGCCGAAGGCTGCCGCCAGGCCGGTTGCGCTCTCATTGGTGGCGAAACCGCGGAAATGCCCGGCATGTATGCCGGCGACGATTTCGACCTCGCCGGATTTGTCGTCGGGGCCGCCGAGCGCGGCACGCTGCTGCCACGCTGCGACGACATGCAGGCCGGCGATGTGCTGATCGGCCTGGCTTCGTCCGGACCGCATTCGAACGGCTATTCGCTGATCCGCAAAGTGGTGGATATGGCCGGCCTGACATGGACCGACGATGCGCCGTTTGCGCCCGGCCAGAGCGTTGGCGAAGCCTTGTTGGCGCCGACACGGCTCTACATCAAATCCTGCGTCCCCCTGATCCGCGAAGGCCTGATCAAGGGACTGGCACACATTACCGGTGGCGGGCTGATCGAGAACCCGCCGCGCATGTTGCCGGATCATCTCGGCTTCACCCTCGATCATTCGGCGTGGCAACGCCCGGCCGTGTTTGACTGGCTGGCGGCAACCGGCGGCATCGAGGAAGCGGAAATGCGCCGCGCCTTCAATGGCGGCGTCGGAATGCTGCTGGCCGTCGCCGCGGAAGATGCCGAAGCGATCATGGTCGCGCTCAATGATGCGGGCGAAGACGCCTTCATCTGCGGGGAAATTGTCGCCAAGTGAGCGCGCGTGTCGCGATCCTGATTTCCGGGCGCGGCTCCAACATGAGCGCCCTGTGCGAAGCGATGAAGGCGGACGATTTTCCGGCAAAACCGGTGTTGATCCTGTCCAATCGCCCGGGCGCAGGCGGACTGGAATACGCGAAGGCCGAAGGTCTGCCGTTCGCGGTCGTCGATCATACCGGGTTCGAAAGCCGCGCCGCCTTCGATGCGGCGCTGCATCACGCCTTGATGCCGGCGCAACCCGATATCATCTGCCTCGCCGGTTTCATGCGCTTGCTGACACCAGGATTCGTGGAAAAATGGACGGGCAAGCTCGTCAATATCCACCCCTCATTGCTGCCGAAATATCCCGGCCTCAACACGTATCAACGCGCGCTGCACGCCGGCGACACCGAGACGGGATGCACAGTGCATCATGTGGTCCCGGAAATGGATGCCGGGGAGATCATCGGTCAGGCGCGCGTGCCGATACGGCAAGGTGATACGGCGGAGATGCTGGAGACACGGGTGCGCGAGGCCGAGCACGCGCTCTACCCGGCATGCCTGCGGAAACTGGTGGGTCAGTCCTCGCCGGACTGATCCTGCTTGCGCTGCCACTGGCTGCCGAGCGAGGCGATGGCTGCGGTGATCATGCCGGCATCATCGAGATAACCGGCCACCGGGATGAAATCCGCCACCGCATCGGTCGGCAGAACCAAATATCCCAGCGCGCCGACGCACGTCGCCTTGACCCAGCGCGGGGTTTCCGGATCCCGCATCAGGCCGTAGAGCGCGCCCGCCTGGTCGACGATCTGTCCGACGCCGCTGATATTCTTCAGCTTGTGCTGGAATTTGCGGGCGCTGAAATGCCGGGCGTAATCCATCACGACCTCCGGTCCGTACTTGCAAGATCGGGTTGGCTAGCGCGTAAATGGGGCCAAATTTCGTTTTTACCGGCCAGGTTCCATGCAAATCACCGAGACCATCTTCATCGACGAGAGCGAGCTGGACGAGCGCTTCATCCGCGCCTCGGGTCCGGGCGGCCAGCATGTCAACAAGACGGAAAGCGCCGTGCAGCTGCGGTTCAACGTGGCGGCAACCGCCGCCCTGCCCGACGCCGTCAAGCAGCGCCTGAAACGGCTCGCCGGGCGCCGTCTCACCAAGGATGGCGAACTGGTTATCGAAGCCAGCGAATCGCGGTCGCAGGAGCGTAATCGGGCCGCCGCCCGCGAGCGTTTGAAAGCGCTGATCGTGAAGGCCACGCACACGCCAAAGCCACGTGAGAAAAGCCGACCGTCGCGGTCTTCCATCCGCAAGGTGAAAGCCGCCAAGGCCCAGCATGCGCAGAAAAAGGCTCTGCGCCAGAAGCCGGCGCGGGAGGATTGAGGCGAGCATTCAGTCGCCAGAGCATAAATGTCGGATCGCCGTCCGGGCTCGCACCACGGCTCAAGATGCCTCGAACATTTCCAGCAAGGCCGTTTCGAAATTCCGGGCAAATTTTTCCGCATCACACAATGGCGACGCGGCCACTTCCCGGCGAAGGGATTGCCGGGTTTCGCGCAGCGCTTCTTGGTCCCGTACCAATGAAACGGCTATGTCGACATAGGCGTCCTCGGAGTCTGCTATCCATTCGGTTCGCCCGACATTCGTCAAATGGCTGGCCGAATGTCGTCCGGCGAAAGTCGGCCCGGGAAGCGTTACTACGGGATTGCCCATCCACAGCGCTTCGCAGGTCGTGAGGCCGCCGGAATAGGGCCAGGTATCGAGCGCTATGTCGGAACGGTTATAGGTATCAAGGAGTTCGCGGTGAGCGGCGGCCGGTTCCATCACAACCCGACCTTTGTCGATTCCATGCTTGCCGAACCAGCCGTGAACCAGGTTTCTTGCTGCAGACGAGGTATAACCGCGGCCTTTCAGAATGAGGCGGCTGTCCGGTGTCTCGCCAAGAATCCGCGACCAGACGCCGGCGATCACCTCATTCACCTTGGCAGGATTGTTGAAGCTGCAGAACGTCACATGCCCGTTGGAGACGCAGGGAGCCTCATTCACGCGCGGCGCATAGTCAGGCGGCCCGTACACAACATAGCCATCCGGCATGCGGTAGATGTTCTCGGAGTAGTGCTGTTCGTCAGATTCCGGCACTTCGGCGGCATCCGCCAGGAGCCAATCCACTGCCGGCATGCCGGTCGTATTGTAGAGACCGCCCACCCATTTGACCTGTACCGGCGCCGGCTTTCGCGCGATCACCCCTGGGCGCCCCTGGGTCGAGCCCGCCATGTCGATGAGAATGTCAAGATCATCGGCGCGAATGATTTCGGCGACTTCGTGATCAGAATCAGCGGCGATGTCGCGCCAAGCATGGCAGACGTTTTTCAGACGCTGCGTGTAGTCGTCTTGCATTCCGCCATTGCAGTAGGCGAAGAACTGAACCTTCTGCTTGTCGAGGTTTTCGAGAGCGGACAGCGACAGATAAAAAGCAGGGTGCCGATGAATTGTCCCGGACAAAATACCGACCCGCAAGGCTTTTCCGGAATATCGCCGATTTCGGTGCTTTGACGGCCTAATTCCCCGCGATATGGCATTGGCATACCTGTCAATTTCCGCGCGGATTAGGTCGACTCTTGTTTCCGGTGTGTAATGCATCGCCATGATGGCGTTTCCGATCAAAATGGGATCGGTGGAGCCCAGCCCCGACGCTTTCTTGAACTCGCGAAAGGCTTCGGCGGGCCGACAGGTTTCCTGCAAAATCAGGCCAAGAATATTGCGAGTTCGCCAACTTGTTTCGCCCAACTCGATCGCATTTCGAATGCATTGCTCGGCCTTGTCATAGGCGCAGGCTACACGATGTGCTGCCGCAAATAGCGACCACAAGCTTCCGTCACGCGGTGCCAGCTTCTGTGCATGTCCCAGCCATTCCAGCGCGCGTGCTGTGTTCTCGACGGAAATACATGAGGCCGCTGCAGCCTTCAGCGCTACGACGTCTGCACGTGGCACGCCAAACTTTTTCAGCGTTTCTGCATAGAGTCCGACATTTCGTGCGCTGGAAGGCCAGACCTCCACCAAGCGCCGGGTATTCTCGAGTGCTGCCGCGCGGTCACCCGACTGCTTCAAACAGAGGCAGTATATATAAGAATCCGCCTCATCATGGCGCCCCCATCGGCGCGCCATTTCCAATGGACGTTTCGCATCGGCATAGTTGCCCAGCGCGAACTGAATATATCCGAGGTGCGCATGGTAGTCGGCATTCCGCGCATTGATCTGGAGCACGCGCTTGCAATTCTTGCTGGCTGATTTCAAATCGCCTGACATCGCTTGTGCGGCAGCCAGTGCCGTCAAGGATTCGGCGAATCCATCACCTTTCTGAGCGCTCGAATTTGCAATTTCCTCGGCTTGCTGCAGGGCTTTGCTCCGGCCGCAATCCATAATTGCAATTACGTCAGGATTATCATCGTTCAGCTTGAATTTGAAATCTATGTTTGTACGCGTTTTCATTATCATAATTATCGTTTGATTTCACACAGTTCAGTCCATATCCCATAGACTGCGGCGTCAATTCCGCCAAATGAGAAAACCATTTGGATTGCCACCGCAGAAAATGTCCTAGAAGTCGGCCCTACGGACGCCCTGATCAGTCGCGAGCTTTTGTTTCCCATGGACCAACCGTCGCCTCCCCATTCCCAGACTGGATGTCCTGCCTGTTCGGGTGAACCAAGCCTGTTCGGTTACACAGTCGAAAATGTGCCAACCAACAGCGTGCGAATTCACAACTCGGAATCGGAAGCGAGAATGGTTCCGACAGGCGACATCGACCTCGCCGGATGCGCGTCGTGCGGCTTCATCTGGAATGCCACGTTCGATCCTGCGCTGGTCGAGTATTCTTCCGATTACGAAGCGACGCAGGCCTACTCGGAAACGTATACACGCTTCCTGCGCGACCAAGCGGACGATTTTGTCGAAACGCACGATCTGCGCCGGAAAACAGTCGTCGAGATTGGCTGTGGTCATGGCGAGTTTCTTGCCGCCTTGTGCGAGGCCGGAGACAATACCGGCCTGGGATATGATCCGGCTTTTTCTGCGGATCGCGCCCCCAGGATAAATCGCGGATCTTTTCGCGTTCTTGCAGATGCCTTCGATGCGAACACGCAACTGCCGAAAGCCGACTTGATCTGCTGTCGCAACACGCTTGAACACATTCCTGACATCGGCGCTTTCGTCAAATCCCTTAGAACAGCAATCGGACATGATGCGCATCCGATGGTCTTCTTCCAGGTGCCTTCGTGGGAACGGATTGCCGATGAAGGCGCGTTCTGGGATGTCTATTATGAGCACTGTTCCTATTTCACGGTGGAATCGCTGCGCTTGCTGTTCGCCTGCAACGGATTTGACGTGCTGTCATGCGAACGAAGTTTCGGCGATCAGTATCTGACACTGCTCGCGCGCCCCGCCAAAACCGACGCGCTGGAGCCGCGGGGCACAAAAACCGATACGCCGTCCTGCGCGAATACCAGTGACGCCTTGCGTGAACAGGTCGCACTTTGGTCTGCACGGTTCATACAAAGTTCTTCCGGTGCGACATCCACTGTCCTGTGGGGCGGAGGGTCGAAAGCTGTCGCCCTGCTGACGACATGCCGGGAAGCGAATTCGGTCACCGCGGTTGTCGACATTAACCCGCACAAGGACGGGACATATCTTCCCCTGTCTGCCCATCGCGTGATTGCGCCGGAAAAACTTCGATCCATTGAACCGGATTGCATTGTTATCATGAACCCGATCTACACCGGCGAAATTCGCAAGCAACTGGACGAGTTGCAAATCGAGGCCAGCATTCTCGAACTCGGCACTGCATGATGCGCTGCTTTCGCCATTTGCACTGGAATATGAATTCATGAGTGAAAAGATCGAAGTCTGCATACCGATGTGGAATGAATCCGCGAATATCGGTGCAACGCTTACAGCGTTGAATAATCAGACCTTCCGTGACTTCAGGATCAGTCTGTTCGACAACGCGTCGGACGATGACACGATTGAATCGTGCCAATCGTATCAGCGCGACATCGAAATCAAGATCTACCGGCGCACCAAGAATGTCGGGCAAACCGCCAACATGAATCGGATGTACGCACACTCGATGGCGGAATTCGTGGCGTTGCTGAGTGCGAACGACATCGTAGCGGAGAATTATCTGGAAGAATTGCTGGCTGAATTCAGCCGCGAGCCGGAGCTTGGCAGCGCCTACAGTCACGCAACTTACGTCGATGATTCCGGTGTGCCCTTCCCGAACCAACCGACCAATTGGGAATTTTTCTCGTTGCTTGACGACGATCCGATCGCGCGGGCTTGCGGGTCCATTGAGAAATACTGCCAAGCGACCAATTTTTTCGCGCTCTATCGCAAGAGCGTGCTCGACAGGATGCAGCCGCAACCCTTCTGTTATGGCGGTGATCACATATTCGCCTGCGAAGCCGCCCTTTACGGTAAGGTCGCGTGCAGCCAAGCGACCAATGTCGGACGCAGCCCTCCACCAGGTGCGCAATCGCCCGAAAAGCGCGCTCAACATCTGATCGATCTGTTTTCTCTCGACCAACAGCGCGGATTGCCGGGTAATTCGAAAATGGGCGCCTTCGACCGGATCACGCCGATCGTGGACATGTTTCATGGCTATCTGGGGATGTTCCGGCTGGCCGATCTTCCACATGATGATCGCGCCAGACTGGTCAATGCCGGCACGCAATCTTTCCTGAACCGGTTCGGCGGCGGGATCGATGGTGACCTGAAACGCTTCACGCCCATCGCGCAGCAAATCGCTGATGCCGTGACGTCGAATGACGTGCTCACACGCATGATGGCCCATCACGCTCTGCGAAAAATTGACCAATGTCTGTTTTTGAAGCGCGATCCGGGATTGATGGACGTTCGGACGCAGTTATCGCGCGCCTACTGCGCTTAGGTTGATTGATTTTTCTGCGGAGATCGCTTCATTCGACAAGCGGCTAAAACCGGTGGGTGGTAAGAGTGAGAGTTGTTATTCTAGCGGGCGGCCAGGGCGCACGGCTGGGTGACTGCGGCAGCGGCAAACCTAAGGCGCTCGTGGAGATTGCAGGCGTGCCGATCATCGAGCGCGTCATGGCGATCTATGCCGGTTTTGGTCACACGGATTTTATCGTCGCAACCGGATACAAGGCGGATCTGATCGCTGCGCATTTCGAGCAACGTCGCAAAGGATCCGCCGTTGCCGGCGGCTGGCAGCCAGATTGGACAGCCGCATGCATCGACACCGGCGCGCTGACGGCGACCGGCGGTCGGATCAAGCGTCTGGCACCTTATCTGGCGAACGCACCCTTCATGTTGACCTGGACGGACGGGGTGGCAGATCTGGATGTCGATCAATTGTTGAGATTCCATCATCGCCACCGCAAGCTCGCGACCGTAACAGCGGTACGTCCGCCTCCCAGATTCGGCCATCTGGCCATTGAGGATGATCGGGTCTCGGCATTCGAGGAAAAACCCACCGCCCGGGAAGGTTGGATCAATGGAGCCTTCTTCGTGCTCGAACCGGCGGTGCTGGATTATATCGACGACGATGACACCGCATTCGAACGCGGGCCGTTGCAAGCGCTGGCACAGGACCAGCAATTGATGGCTTACAAGCATGAAGGGCGCTGGAATTGCATGGATACACAAGCCGACATCGCCGCGCTGGATCAGCTGGCGCAGGACAAGCAGCTCCCGGGAATGATTGATCCATGAAAAAGCAGAGCATTCTAGTCACAGGCGATCGCGGGTATTTCGGCAGTGTTCTCGTGCCAATGCTTATCGGCTTGGGACACGACGTCCGCGGTGTCGACCAGCGTTACTATGCAGATTGTGCCTTCGGCTCATACCAGCCTGCAGCGAAGTCTCTTCAAAAAGACATTCGCGACCTCGCACCGGACGATTTGTGCGGTTTCGACACGGTTATCCACCTCGCTGCACTGTCGAACGATCCTTTGGGCGATATCAATCCGGATCTCACACTTGCTATCAATCACCAGGCCTCGGTGCGGCTGGCACAGCTGGCGAAGGCGGCCGGCGTGACACGGTTCGTGATGTCGTCCAGCTGCAGCACGTACGGCAAGGCGAGCGGGCGGATGATTTCAGAGGAATCGCCACTGAATCCCGTTACGCCCTACGGGCGCTCGAAGACCTTGGCCGAACTGGACATAGCCGCGCTTGCGGAGACCGATTTCTGTCCTGTTTTCTTGCGCCATGCCACCGTCTACGGTCTGGCTCCAATGCTACGCTTTGATCTGGTGATCAATAATCTGGTCGCCTACGCGGTTGCAACCGGTGAAGTCTTCATGAAAAGCGATGGGCAAGCATGGCGGCCGCTCGTTCATATCGAAGACGTTTGCCGGGCCTGCATTGCAGCGGCCACTGCCGACGCGGATGCCGTGCGCAATGAAGTGTTCAATATCGGCCGTACCGCAGACAATTACCGGATCTTCGAAATAGCCGAAATGATTGTGAAATCGGTATCGGGATCCCGCATCAAATACGCGGACCGGGCTTGCCCAGACGAACGCACCTATCACGTGGACTTCTCGAAAGCCGAGACCCGCCTGCCGGGTTACGAACCGCAATGGTCCGTGCAGCGCGGGATCGATCAGCTGGTAAACGCCTTTTTGGGAGCCGGTCTGAAGGTCGAAGATTTCGAGGGCATGCGCTACAGCCGGGTCGCCAAGATCACAGATCTGATGCGCGCCGGAGCGTTGGATCCGGACCTGTACTGGCACGATGCGGCGAAGTTTCGCTGCGTTAGCGCCTAGACCAGTGTTCGAACCGGTCTCCCATTGCCGCTCCTGTCACAACGAGGCGGTGTTCCCGGCACTCGTGCTGGGCACTACGCCGCTGGCCGACAGACTTGTCAGCCCAACAGATTCTGACGCCGCCGATCCAACCGCACCGCTGGCGCTTGTAACGTGTGCCGATTGCGGCCTGGTACAGCTTTCCGGGACAATTTCGCCGCATATTCTGTTCCCGGACGACTATCCCTATTATTCATCTGTCTCGCCGCGGCTCATGGAGCATTTCGCGCGCAGTGCGCGCTCGATCATCCGGTCCCGGCAACTCAATTCTGAATCAATGGTCGTCGAAGCGGCGAGCAATGACGGCTATCTCCTGAAACACTTTCGGGAAGCCGGCATTCCCGTCCTCGGGATCGATCCGGCGCATGGCCAGGCCGAACGGGCCCGCGCGATCGGCATTCAAACCCATTCGGCATTTTTTAATTCGCAACTCGCGGCGAAGCTCCGTAAAGAAGATGGCCTTGCCGCGGACGTGTTTCTTGCCAATAATGTTCTCGCGCACGTCCCGGATATCAATGATTTTGTTGCAGGAATTGCAACGATCTTGAAGGAGGATGGCGTCGCGGTGATCGAGACGCCCTATCTTCTCGACCTGATCGACAATGCCGAATTTGACACGATCTACCACCAGCACGTCTTTTATTATTCGGTGACGGCCCTTGTGCCCCTGTTCTCCCGCCACGGTCTGCACATAAACCGGATCGTACCGATCGACATCCATGGCGGTTCGATACGCGTTCTCGCATCGCCGTCGAGTGCAAACGGAGATGGCTCTGTTTTTGCCTATCTCGCCCGGGAAACCGACCGGAAAATCCGTGAACCCGCGATCTACTCAGAGCTGCAGTCCTCGTCAGCCCGCATCCGGGATGATCTGGTCAACTTGCTGACGAAGCTCAAGGCCGATGGTGCGAGAATAGCGGGATATGCCGCGGCGGCCAAAGGCACGACGATGATGTCCTTTTGCGGAATCGGGAAGGACCATCTCGACTACATCGTCGACATGAGCCCCGCAAAACATGGAAAATTCATGCCCGGCAATCGGCTGGAGATCTTCCCGACGGAGAAATTGCTCGCCGATCAGCCGGACTACGTTCTGATCCTGGCCTGGAACTTTGCTGACGAAATTATCGAGCAGCAATCCGAGTACCGTCGCCGGGGAGGCAAGTTTATCATTGCCGTACCGGAATTGCGGATCACCGGCTGAACATTTGCATGCCAAGCCGCCCGCGAAGGGCGGACCGGCCAGCAGCACATTTCCCGCTGAAATCGGCAGTCTGCAAACAAAAAAAAGCCAGGCACGGTGGCCGGGCTTTCTTTCTTGGCGGGCTGTTCCACCCCACGCCCCCTCCCAAGCCACCGATGAGGCTACCCTTGCGGGTGGATTGGGAGGGGGCGTGGGACGGCAAGGTTCGGGGCGGCTCGGCAACACACAAGGCGTCGCGGTCAGACCGCCCCAAGCAGAGCTTTAGCCCACGATCTCGTCGTCGGAGAAGAAGAAGGGGATTTCCTGGGCCGCGGTTTCCGGTGCATCGGACCCGTGCACGGAATTGGCTTCGATCGACTCGGCGAATTCCTTGCGGATGGTGCCGTCGACGGCATCTTCCGGATTGGTGGCGCCCATGACTTCGCGGTACTTCGCGATGGCGTCTTCGCCTTCCAGCACCTGGACGACAACCGGACCGGAGATCATGAAGCTGACCAGGTCATTGTAGAACGGGCGCTCCTTGTGAACGGCGTAGAAGCCTTCGGCCTGGTCCCTGGTCAGCTGGATGCGCTTCTGGGCGATGATGCGCAGGCCGGCGTCCTCGATCTTGGCGTTGATCTTGCCGGTCAGGTTACGGGCGGTGGCGTCGGGCTTGATGATGGAGAAAGTGCGCTGGATAGCCATGAGATATGCTCCGGTTCAGGGGGAGGATTGAAAGAGTCGCGCGGGCTTATAGACGGCGGCAGGAGGCTTGAAAAGCGGAAGGGTGTTATCCGGCCGGTTTCAGCGAGAAACGATCCCGCCACGTAAAGAAGAGATAGACTCCCGCGGCCGCATACAGCGCCGACACCAGCATGAAAACCCAGCCCGTATTCTCCATGGCGTGCGGCGAATTGATTGGCGCGACATAGAGCAGCCCGGCCAGGGCGAGGCGAAATACGCCGTACAGCGCGAGGATGACGCCCCATGCGCGAACCGCGAACTGGGCAGTCTTTCGGCCGGCAATCCGGGCGACCAGCAAGAGCGCCATCACCACCAGGACGACCGCCAATGGCAACCAGGATCCGGCGGCTGCGTAGATCACTCCGCGCGCAAGGAAAGCGATCAGCACCAGGGCGAGCACGAGGCTGGGAAGATGGCGCGTCATTGGCTCTCTCCCCGGATGGTGGCCAACAGCACCGCCTGCATCAAGCGGGTATTGCGGGCAAGATAAGCGTGATTGAGCGTGTCGGCGGTATCGGTGGCGCGGTGGCGGTGCGGTCAGGAGTCGCGCTCGCGGAAGGCCTCGGACAGGCAGATCGCGTCGATGCCATATTCGCGAAAGGAGACATGGTCGGTGGAATCATACCGCGCCCGGCCAACCGGTATTCCCATGCCCGATGCGACCGTTTCATAGCGTTGGAACCAGTCGTCGGGCGCGTCGATCTCGATCGCGCCATCATTGTCACTGCCCCAGCCCGCCATGTCGATCGATTGCATGGAGTGAATGTCTATGCCTGCACCGAGCAATTGCCGGACAAGCGCGGCACTGCCCACCTTGCCCTCCTCTTCCTGGTCGAAAAAGGCGATCATGACGGCGTAGTGGCGCTCGTCCTGCGCCGCGATCGCCTCGGCGATGGAAAGCACTGCGGCAATGCCACTGGCATTGTCGTCGGCGCCCGGACTGCCGGCCTCGGAATCATAATGGCCGCCAATGACGATGACGGGCGCGTTTGCGCGCGTCGCCGGTATCATCGCGGTGATGTTGACGCCCGAAAAAGGCGGCATGACGAGGTCGAGCAAGGGATGAACATTTGGCGCGCGATAGGCGCGGCGTTCGCCGTCGAGCCCGCGCCGGGCCAATTCCGACAACAGGACATCGGCTGCATTTGCGCGTTCCGCGGCGGTGCTTCGCGCGGGTGATGTGTCACTCTGGAAGCGTTCGATGAAGTCGCGCTGATCTGCCTCGAGTGGGTCCTGTGCCGAAAGCTCGCCTGATATCAGCAGCCATCCGGCAACCAGACTTCGACAGACAAAATGCATCGCGCCCTCCCTCTCGCGGCCGGGAGGGGAACAAGGTTTTGCGGCGAGAATGCGGCCCGCGTGCTGGATTGCTCTCTTGCCTGTTGAGGACAGGCGAGCTAGCGGCATGGCCCCATGCTGCACGTCAACGACCTCACCTGCCGGATGGAAGGCCGCGTCCTGATCGAACAGGCGACCTTTCACCTGCCACCCAAGACCCGGATGGGGCTGGTCGGTCGCAACGGGTCCGGCAAGTCGACCCTGTTCCGGGTGATCAAGGGCGCGTTCGGCGCCGAGACTGGCGACGTCTCGATCCGCAAGGGCGCGCGCATGGGATCGGTCGAGCAGGAAGTACCTGGCGGACCGGACAGTTTGATGGATGTCGTGCTCGCGGCGGATACCGAGCGGGCCAGCCTGCTGGAAGAGGCCGAGACGGCGACGGATCCGCACCGCATTGCCGAAATCCAGACGCGGCTCGCGGATATCGAAGCGCACTCCGCTGAAGCGCGCGCCGGCACGATCCTGTCGGGTCTCGGTTTTACCGCCGCAGAGCAGCGCCGACCCTGTTCGGAATTTTCCGGCGGCTGGAGGATGCGGGTCGCACTCGCTGCGACGCTGTTTGCGCGGCCGGATCTGCTGTTGCTGGATGAGCCGACCAACTATCTCGACCTCGAAGGCGCGATCTGGCTGGAGACCTATCTCAAGTCATTCCCGGGCGCGGCACTGGTGATCAGCCATGACCGCGACCTGCTCAACGCGATGGACAAGATCGCCCATCTCCGCGCGAAGAAAATCACCATCTACGAGGGCGGCTATGACCGCTTCGAGCGGACGCTGGCCGAACGCCAGCGCCTGCAGATGAAGCTGAAGGCCAAGCAGGACGATGAACGCCGTCACCTGCAGAGCTTCGTCGACCGGTTCCGGGCAAAGGCCAGCAAGGCCAAGCAGGCGCAGAGCCGGATCAAGCGACTGGAAAAGATGCAGCCGGTGGCGACCATCGTGGAAGACCCGGTTTCTCCGTTCGTCTTCCCGGCCCCGCAGCGCGACATGGCGCCGCCGCTGATGCGCATCGAGAATGCCGTGCTGGGCTACGAGCCGGGCAAGGCGGTATTGCGCGATCTCAATCTGCGGATCGATCCGGACGACCGGATTGCCCTGCTCGGCAAGAATGGTTCGGGCAAGTCGACCTTCGCGAAAATGCTGGCCGGGCGCCTGGCGCCGATGGACGGGCATTTCCGCTATCACAAGAAGATACAGACCGCCTTTTTCGCGCAGCACCAGCTCGACGTGCTGCCGCCCGAGAAATCGGCTTACGATCATGTGCTCGAGCGCATGGAAGACGCGACCGAAGCGCAACGCCGCGCAAGGCTGGCGAGTTTCGGCCTGCCGATCCACCTGCAGGAAACACCGGCGAGGAATCTGTCCGGCGGCGAGAAGGCGCGGCTTTTGCTCAACCTCATCGTCTTCGACGGCCCTCACCTGCTGATCCTCGACGAACCGACCAATCATCTCGACATGGACAGCCGTGCTGCTCTTATTGACGCAGTCAACGCGTATGAGGGCGCAGTGATCCTGATCGCTCACGACCGTCATCTGATCGAGAGCTGTGCCGATCGGCTGTGGCTATGCGCGGATGGCAGCATCGCGCCGTATGAGGGCGACATGGAGGATTACCGGCTCTACGTGACCGGCAAGACGCCGAAGAGCGAGCGTGGTCGCAATCGCACGGCGACCGACGAAAAATCCGAGCGCCGCCGCGAAGCCGCCCAGCGGCGCGAAGACATCAAGCCGCTGAAACGCGAAGCAGCAAAGTGGGAAAAAGAAGCCGAGCGCCTGCGCGGCGTGCTGGCGACAATCGATAAAGGGCTCGCCGCCCCCGGTCTCTACGAAAAGGATCCGAAGGCGGCGACCGAGTTACAGATCAAGCGGGCCAAGGCCGAGGAGCTGATCGATGCGGCCGAGGCGAAATGGCTCGAGGCGCTGGAGAAGCTGGAGAATATCGGCGCCTAGCCGCAATCCACATTAGTGACGGTGCCATTGGCATCGAAGCGGATCAGCAGGCGCTGGGCCTGGTACTCGCCGCGGGGTTCGCCGTCATGGGCATAGAGTTCGTAAGGGCGCGGCAGCGTGTCGAGATCGACTTCGGCGACCGGTTGGCCCAACAGCACATTCATCGGTTCGGACGGGCAGGCGACAGGCTGAAGATTGCCCATGGGGAGATCGGAGCCGAACAGCTCTTCCTGAGTTCCGGCAGCGGATGCCACCGCCCAGAACGCGCCAACGCTGACGATGGTGGCTGCGAACAACATGGCGATGTTTGAACGGGGGGACATGAGGGACGCTCCTTCTCTGCAGCTTGCAGGAAGTTAACGCCCGGTTACCCGCCGGGTTCCGCAATTGGCGATTCGCTCAGCCGCAAAAAACCCGCACGACCTGCCCCGTCTCGTCGAGTTCGAGATTTGTGCGGTCTTCGCGGTAATCCATTGTGACCGCCATGCCGGGACGGATGATGCGATGGGGGCGCGGCAGCGTGGCCGTGTCGATCTCGCCAATATCCTGGCCGACCAGATAGCCCAGCGTGTCGGCATCGCATCCGCCCTCGCCCAACGTCGGTGTTTCGATCGGCGTGGCGGGTTGCGGCGTTGCGCAGGCTGCGACCGCGAGCATCGGAAGAAGGACGAATTGACGTTTCATGAGCGGGAACTCCTGCGCAAAACTGTTTTTAACACGCCCGACCGGAATTCGCATCCACCGGCCCGCCCCGGACACATCACTATGCTTTCTTTTCCCAGCGTCCCTCGACCGATTGCTGCCAATAGGCAATGGACCGGCCTTCATCCTTGGCCTTTTTCCAAAGGGCGCGGGACGCCGTTATCGCGGCCTCGTCCGCTGCGTCGAACATCACGCAACAGCGCTCGAACCCGTCGGGATTTGCGGGCGGCACGCCATCGAGCACGAACAGGATCTGCGCCTGGTTGAGATTGTCCTCGTCGAGCGACAACAGGATGGGTTGGCGGTCGGGATCGGGTGCGTCTGCCCGGCCGTGCGCCAGAAAGCTGTCATCGCGGATCGTCCACAGACGCTCCTCAAGCTCCTTGAGTCGATCCGTCGACGCGGTTCGCACCAGCGCGCGCCAACCTTTCTCCAGGGTTTTTTCCAGCAGTTCCGGCAGGGCGTCGGCGAGCGTGGTCCGCTCGAGATGATAGAACCACAGCTCGCCGGGCATCTGACCTAGCTCTCGTAATTGTCCCGCACGAAGCGGTCGAGCAGGCGCACGCCATAGCCGGTACCAAAGGTCGGCAGGCGGGCATCTTTGGAGCCCGACCACATGCCGGTGCCGGCAATGTCGATATGCACCCAGGGCTTGTCGTTGACGAAGCGCTGGAGGAATTGCGCCGCTGTGATCGAGCCCGCCAGCCGGCCCTCGCCGATATTCTTCATGTCGGCGATCGGTGAATCGATCTGACGGTCGTATTCCGGACCGATCGGCAGGCGCCAGACTTTCTCGTCGGTCGCCTGGCCTGCCTTGGAGAGGCCTTCAGCCAGCTTGTCGTCATTGGTGAAGATACCGGCATGCTCGTGTCCGAGCGCGATCAGGATCGCCCCCGTGAGCGTGGCGAGATCGATCATGAATTCCGGGTCATAGGTTTTCTGCGCATACCAGAGCACATCCGCCAGAACGAGACGGCCTTCGGCATCCGTATTGAGGACTTCGATGGTCTGCCCCGACATCGAGGTGACGACGTCGCCCGGACGCTGCGCGTCGCCGTCCGGCATGTTTTCAACCAGGCCGACAAGGCCGACCGCATTGACCTTGGCCTTGCGCTTGGCAAGCGTCGCCATCAGGCCAACGACGGCGGCAGAACCGCCCATATCGCCCTTCATCTCGTCCATGCCCTGGCCCGGTTTCAGCGAGATGCCGCCGGTGTCGAAGGTCACGCCCTTGCCAATGAAACCAAGCGGCTTGTCGCCCTTCTTGCCGCCATTCCATTTCATGATGGCGATCTTGCTTTCGGCGACAGAGCCCTGCCCCACACCCAGCAGCGAATGCATGCCGAGCTTTGTCATTTCCTTCTCACCGAGGATTTCGATCTCGAGACCGAGATCGGCGAGTTTCTCGATGCGCTTGGCATATTCCGGCGGCCGCAGGAAATTGGACGGCTCGTTGACCAGATCGCGTGCGAGGTAGACGCCATCCGCGACTGCGCCGTAAATCTTCCAGGCGTCCTTGGCTGCGGAATCGTCACCGGTGGCGATGGTCAGTGTCTTGAGAGACGGTTTCTTGTCGTCGCTGAGCCTGGTCCGGTATTGGTCGAACCGGTAGGCAGCCATCATCGCGCCAAGGCCGAAGCGTCCCGCGCCGTCGGCGTCGCCAATGCCTTCGAGATCAACAGCGAGCGCCGTTTCGCCGGAGGTCAGCACGGCCTTGGTGAGGGCCGCACCGGCCTGTTCCAGCGCGTTGCCGTCCGGCTTCTTCTTGCCAACGCCGAAAACGACCAGCCGGTCGCCATCGATGCCCGACGGAGCCGTGATCACCAGCGTGTCGCCCGCACCGCCCTTGAAGCGAGACGCGCTGATGGCGCGGCTGATGGCACCGCCGCTGGCCTTGTCGGCGTCCTTGGCGGCTTTCGACAATTCGGCCTTGTCGAACGCGGCGACCGCGATCGATCCCTTTGCGGGTGCACTCGCAAACTTGATTTTCATGCCTCACCTTCGGTCTGTTTTGGCGCGAGACAAAAATTGTCCCGCAAGCTGTGTCGGCGAAGTGGTATCCGATCGAAGGGTGTTATAGAAGGCCGAAACCGCAAGAGTCTGCAGGTCGAATGATTCTCGTTCAGCGATACATGTTCCGGCAATTGCTGATGCCGTTCGTCACCGCCGCCGTCGCCTTCGCGGGGCTGGCGCTGCTCACGCAATCCCTGTCGAACATCGATTTCATCTCGAATTACCGCGAGACCGCCTTCACCTTTATCAAGGTGACGTTTCTTGCCCTGCCACAGCTGATCGCGCTGCTGTCACCCTTCGCGCTGTTCATTGCCGTTCTGGCCGGTCTGTCGCGACTCTATTCGGATTCCGAGGCCACTGTCGCTTCGGCATCTGGCCTGTCGCGCTGGGGCCTTCTGTCGCCGGTCATGCGCCTCGCCTTCCTGGCCGCAATGCTCAATCTGGTGGTGAACCTGTTCATCCAGCCGCTCGCCTATCAGGAAATGCGCCGCAGCGTTTTCGAATTGCGGACCGACATTGCGGCGAGCCTCGTGCGGCCCGGCGAGTTTGCCAATCTCGCGGCCGGCGTGACGCTCTATGCCCGCGAATCGGATGGCAGCGGCCGGATGTCGGACATTTTCATCCACGATACGCGTGATCCCGACGAGGTCTCGACCTATGCCGCCAGGGAAGGCGTCATCGTGCGCGGCGAAGAGCGCCCCTCCATGGTGCTCATCGACGGCAATGTTCAGCAGATCGACGAGACCGGGGCACTCAACTTCCTGACGTTCGACCGCTACGAGTTCGACCTGGGCGATTTCGTCGATCCCCAGCTGATCTTCTTCTTCAAGGAATCCGATCTGTTCCTGCAGGAGCTGTTTTTCCCGAGCGCCGCTTCGCTGGCGCGCGCGCGCGGCGTGGAACGATTGCAGGCAGAGGCGCACTACCGGTTGTCCGGTCCGCTCTACAATATCGCACTCGCGCTTATCGCCGCCGCGGCCTACATGGCCGGATCGCACTCGCGACTGGGAAATAGCCGCAAGGTCGTGATCGCGGTTGCCGCGGCGCTCACCGTGCGCCTGCTGGGATTTGCCGCACAGGCTGCCGCGACCGACGATGTCGCCTTCAACTACGTCCAGTACGCGATCCCGATACTCGCAATACTGGCGTCGATCACCCTGATCTGGTGGCGCAAGCCGCGGCCCGCCGAGCAGCCAGAGCCCGCACCGGGAGCGGCAGCATGAATTTCAAGATCAGCCGGCTCAGCCGCTATCTGGCGCGGCAGATTCTGTTCGGACTGCTGGTCTCCGGCGGCATCGTTGCGACCATCATCATCCTGGTCGATTTCGTCGAGCAATCGCGTTCCATCGGCACGCGCGTCGATATCTCGGCCTTCGACATCCTCCTGCTGACCCTCATGCGTACGCCGTTATTGCTGGAAGAGACGCTGCCCTTCATTTTCCTGTTCGGCGTGCTGTTTGCCCTGTTCCGTCTGAACCGGCGCAGCGAGCTCGTCGTGATGCGCGCATCCGGATATTCGGCCTGGCGGATCGTCAATCCTGCCATTGTCATCTCGCTGCTGTTCGGCCTCCTTGGCGCAATGCTGCTCAATCCCGTCGGTTCGGCATTGAATGCGGAATTCGAGGCCCGCCGCGACGCGCTCACCAGTGTCGAAAGCGCGCAACCGCAAGCGGAGCAGGTCTGGTTGCGCGAGACCACCGCGGACGGATTTATCGTGATCTCCGCGGGGCAGCTGGAAGAGAATGCCCGCGAATTGCTGCAGCCCGCATTCCACTTCTACAACACCAATGCGTCCGGCACGCCGGACCTCGACCGGCGCGTGTCGGCAGAGGCGGCGCGGCTGACGGCCGGTTTCTGGGCGCTCGAGAACGCCGTGGAGCTGGCGCCCGGGGCTGAACCCGTTGTCCTTGGCGACATATCGCTGCCGACATCGATTGACCGGCAATCGCTGTTCGAACGCATCCGTTCGCCGCGCGGGGTGTCGTTCTGGGACCTGCCGGGACTGATTGCCTCCGCCGAGGCTGCCGGCCTGGCCGTCGAACGGTTCGAACTGCGCTGGCAAGGCTTGCTGACGCTGCCGCTGACGCTGATCGCGGCCAGCCTGATCGCTGCCGCTGCGACCCTGCGACTATACCGGTTAGGCGGAGCGGCGGCTTTCGCGCTGACCGGCGGTGCGGCAGGATTTCTCGTCTATTTCGTGCAGGAAGTTCTCTACACGCTCGGGGAGAATGGCACATTGCCGCCGCTGACGGCGGCCTGGGCGGCGCCGCTGATCACAACACTGCTCGCTCTTGCCTATATCGCCTCCACGGAAGATGGTTAGCAGCGCGGCGTGGACGGCCTGAACCGAAGCGGCTAAGCCGTGCGTCTGGGCAGTGAATGCCTTGGGGAGTTTTTGATGCGGTCACTGCTTCTGTCTGCTGTTTGCTTGAGCGTTGTAGCGCCGGGTGTCTCGGTCGCGGCGACCTGTGCCCTGTCCCAGGATGCCGACACGGGTCTGTTGTCGACCGGAAATTCCGACGAACCCGTCTATATCGAGGCCGACACGCTGATCGAGAACCGGGATCGTGGCAGCTATATCGCGCGCGGCAATGTTGTGGCCCGGCAGAATGGCCGCACGGTGGAAGCTGACGAACTCGAATACCGCCCCGCTGACAATCGCGTGATCGCGCGCGGCAATGTCGCCATTTATTCGGATAATGCGCCGCCGCAATTCGCCGACGAGATCGAGCTCGACAACGCGCTCGGCGAAGGTCTTGCTGTCGGTTTCTCGACGCTGCTGGAGAATAATGGGCGGGCTGCCGCGTCCTTTGCCGCGCGGCGCGCGGACGGATCACTGGAGCTCACCAACGCCTATTACACGGCCTGCCGGATCGAGACCGATGATGACCGGCCGACCTGGCGCTTGCGGGCCGGGCGCGCCGTCCAGGATACAGAATCGGAGATGATCTATTACCGCGATGTCCGCCTCGAAGTGCTGGGCGTTCCGGTCGCTTATTCTCCTACTTTTGCGCATGCCGACCCGTCCTCTGACCGCCGCTCGGGCTTGCTGTTCCCCGCATTCGGCGTGTCGTCGCGGCTCGGCGCATTCTATGGACAGCCCTATTACTGGGCGATTTCGCCGTATCAGGACCTGACCATCACGCCGCGCGTCATGGGCAATGCCAATCCGCTGCTCGGCCTCGATTACCGCAAACGGTTCTGGTCAGGCGATCTCGGCTTCGAAACCAGCTACACGCGCGAACGCGACATCGACAGCGACGGTGAGCTGCTCAACGACGCGGAACACCGCTGGCATGTGTTTGGCGGTGGTGAATTCAGCCTTTCGGAAGACTGGGTCTGGGGCTTCGGCGTGCAGCTCGCTTCCGGCGATTTCCACCTCCGGACCTACGATATCAGCGAAGTCTACGAGGATTATCCGGGCCTGCTGGAACCGGCACCGCGGCGATTGATGAACCAGCTCTATGTTCAGGGCCGCGGCGACCAATACTATGCGGAAGTCATCAGCGCTGGCGTGCAGAGCCTGCGTGAAACGGAAAACGATGATCAGCTGCCGATCATGGCTCCGCTCGGCGAGATGCGTATCACCTACCCGGCCGGCGAGGCCCTGGGCCGTTTGCGGACGATCGCATCGACAGCCGTTCTGACCCGGAATGACGGGGTGGATTATCAGCGCGCTTCCGCCTCGGTGGACTGGCAGGCCCAGTTTATCGCGCCAGCGGGCATCGTGCTCGAACCGTTTGCGGCCGGGCGCGCGGACTATTTCAGTTTCGAGGATGTGCCTGGCAATCTGTCAACGGACCCGACGACTGAAGACTCCTTCGGCCGTTTCCTCGGTTATGCCGGTGCCGAACTCAGCTGGCCTTTCATCGGTTCGGCGGGCGGAACCGACACCATTCTGGAACCCATGTTGCAGGGGCTGATCGCCAGCGACGCCAGCGAAGCCGGCCGTGTGATCAATGAAGACAGCCAGACCGCCGAACTCGACGAGACCTTGCTGTTCGATCACAACCGGGCGACCGGGTACGATCTCTGGGAGGACGGGACGCGCCTGACTTACGGGCTGCGGACGACGACGTTCTGGGGTGAAGAGAACCGCCTGCGGACCTTTGTCGGGCAGAGCCGGCGGCTCGACGGTGACGCCGTGTTCGCGCAGAACAGCGGACTGTTCGAGGATGAATCCGACGTCATCGTGGCCGGCGAGATTGATCTCGGCAGTTTTTCCGTGGGGGCGCGCACGCGCATCGACTCCGGTGACGGCACGCTGAACCGTGTCGATCTATCTGCTGCCTATACAAGCCGGCGCGTCACCGCGACGGTCCGGTATTTCGGATTCGCGGACTCGCTCCGGCGATCCGGCACAAGCGAAGAGCTCTATCTGACCTCGCAATTTCATATCACCAACAATTGGAGCCTGGTTTACAATCTGCGACGCGATATCGACGCACAGGTCGACCGCCGCGAACAGATCGGATTCCGCTATCGTGATTTCTGCACGGACCTGGAAGTGCTCTATCAGCGTGAGAACACGAACGTAGGTGATCTTGGCCCCTCGGAATCGATTCAGATCCGTGTCACCCTGTTCACACTCGGAGGCGTAGGCTCCGAATAGCAGCCCGCCGCCGCGACGCGCCGTTGCGTCGCGCGCGACTATAGGTATTTTCGAGCGCGAACAGAGACGTATCGGCGAAACAATGAAACGCAGCCTCACCGCATTCCTTGCCTTGGTGATGACCACCTTCGGCGGTGCCGCCCATGCCCAGCAGGTCGAAGGCATCGCCGCGCTGGTCAATGACTATCCGATCACCACGGTCGACGTGCGAAACCGCATGCGCCTGATCATCGTGTCGTCGGGCATTCAGCCGACGGAAGAGGCCCTGCTGCGTATTCAGCAGGAAGCCCTGCGTTCGCTGATCGAGGAAACCCTGCAAATCCAGGCGGCGCTGGAATACGAAGTCGAAGTCGAGCCGGCGGAGATCGATGCTGCGATCGCCAATATCGCCGTCCAGAACAATGCCGATCCGTCACAGATTGCGAGCGAACTGGCCGCCAGCGGCGTCGATATCGCCACCCTGCGGCGCCAGCTCGAAGCCGAGATCGCCTGGCAGATCATCGTCAGCGGCGTTTACAACAATCGCATCCGCATCTCCAACCAGCATATCGAGCAGACGCTCGAACGCGTCGCCGCCAGCGCCGCGCAGCCGCAATACCGGATCGCCGAGATCTTTATCGAGATCCCGCTGTCGGCGGATGATTCCGTGGCCCAGCAGCGGGCCGTCGCGGTGATGACCCAGCTGTCCCAGGGCGCGGCTTTCCAGGCGGTCGCCCAGCAATTTTCCGATGCGCCATCGGCCGCCAATGGCGGCGATATTGGATGGCTGCTGGAAGGCCAGATGCGCCCCGAAGTGGCGCAGATCGCGCGCATTCTCGAGCCCGGCCAATTGTCGCGCCCGTTCCGGGTTCCCGGCGGGCTGATGATTATTGCGTTGATCGACCGCCGCGAAAGCTCGGCAACCGTTCAATACGAGCTGGTGCAGGCCACGCTGCCGTCCAGCCGGCTGACCGACGAGACGCGCTCGTCGTTCGCAAGTGCCATTGACCGCGTCCGCTCCTGTGACGGGATCGACGCTGCGCTCGAGCCGGTCGAGGGCGCCTTTGCCTCGCGGCTCGGCCAGATATCGCTCGACGCCTTGCTGCCGGAAATCGCCGACCGGCTCCGTGCGCTCGGCCCGGGAGAAAACACCGGCGTGCTCGACACGTCCGCCGGCCAGCAGGTCTATTTCGTCTGCGATCGCGCAATTGGCGGACCCGGCGTGCCGACGCCCGATGAAATCGAACGCCAGCTTCGAAACCAGCAATTGTCGATGTTTGCGCGTCGCTGGTTGCGCGATTTGCAACGCGACGCCACCATCGAAATCCGCTAATGGTGCCGCCGCTTGCGGTGACGATGGGCGACCCGGCAGGGATCGGGCCGGACATCACGCTGGCGGCCTGGCAAGCGTTGAAAACCGACGGTCCGGCCTTCTGCATTCTTGGCGATCCGGCCCTTTACGGGTCGACGGCGCAACCGATTTCCGACCCGGCAGAGACCGCAGACGTATTCGCTGACGCCCTTCCCGTATTGCCGATGTCACTGGCATTTCCCGCGATTCCCGGAAAACCCGATTCCGCAAATGCGGCCGCGATCCTGTCATCGATCGAACAGGCGGTCGCACTGGTCCGCACTGGCAAGGCGGCTGGCATTGTCACCAATCCGATTGCCAAATCAGTGCTCTATTCGGCCGGTTTCCGGCATCCCGGCCATACAGAATTCATCGCCGAGCTGACACGTGACATGGCGCACAAAGGCCCGCGCGGGCCAGTTATGATGCTGGCGGGCGAGCATGTTCGTGTCGCGCTGGTATCAATCCACAAGCCGCTGCGCGCAATGATCGATGAATTATCGGTGGACGCCATCGTCGAGACCGCTGCCGTGACCGACGCCGCGCTGAAACGCGATTTCGGTATCGAGGCGCCGCGGCTGGCATTGGCGGGGCTGAACCCGCATGCCGGAGAGGACGGCGCTCTGGGGCGCGAGGAGATCGATATCGTGCAGCCCGCTGCCGTGCAAATACGGGGGCGCGGAATTGATATCAGCGATCCGATGCCGCCTGACGCCATGTTCCATGCCGAGGCCCGCGCGAAATACGATGCGGCCATCTGCCTGTATCACGACCAGGGGCTGATCCCGTTCAAGGCGCTGGATTTCTGGGGTGGGGTGAATGTGACGCTGGGCCTTCCGATCGTGCGCACCTCGCCCGATCACGGCACCGGGTTCGATATTGCGGGCAAGGGTGTTGCCAGGCCCGACAGCCTGATTGCTGCAATCCGGATGGCCGCCGACATGGCGGAAACGAGAACTGCATGACGGAGCTCCCGCCCCTGCGCGAGATGATCGCAGATCATGGCCTGCGAGCCGACAAGTCGTTCGGCCAGCACTTCCTGCTCGACCTCAACCTGACTGCCAAGATCGCCAGCCTCTGTGGCGACGTGTCTGACGCTGCATTGATCGAGGTCGGACCTGGTCCGGGCGGGTTGACACGGCCCTTGCTGGCGCTGTCGCCAAAGCAAATGATTGCCATTGAAATGGATGCGCGTTTCATTCCCGCGCTAGTTGCCACGGGTGACGCTTTCAATACGCCGTTCGAAATCGTCGAAGGCGATGCGCTGAAGGTCGACGAGGCGGCGCTGGCCGGCGGCAAACCCTGCGTGATCGCGTCGAACCTGCCCTATAATGTCGGGACCGCGCTGTTGATCAAATGGCTGAAGGCCGAGCCGCTTATCTGGCGGCGCCTGGTCCTGATGTTCCAGAAGGAGGTCGCAGAGCGCATGGTCGCTCCCACGGGCAGCAAGGCCTATGGCCGGCTGGCGATCCTGACGGCAGCCGTCGCTTCGGCCCGGATCGCACTGAAAGCCCCTGCCCGCGCGTTTACGCCACCGCCCAAGGTCGACAGCGCCGTCGTCGTGTTCGAACCCCTGCCGGAGAACCGGCGCTTTGCGGACCTGGCCGCTCTGGAAGTGATCACGGAAAGCGCCTTCGGTCAGCGCCGCAAGACATTGCGCAAGAGCCTCGGCATGGCAGCCGGCAAGGCCAGTACATCATCTGAAGTCCTGCTGACAGCGGCCGGCATCGATCCAGGCGCACGGGCCGAGACGATTGCTCCAGACGGGTTCTTTGCCCTCGCCCGGGCCTGGCGCGCGGCGAAAGGCTAGCGCCGCTCTTTCATCAGCTCGTCGACAAAGCCGCGCAGCCACGGCCGGCGCGCACGCTTGAGGCGTTCGGCCTTGAGGATCAGCTCGATTTCCTCGAGCGCGCCCGAAAAATCCTCGTTGACGATGACGTAGTCATACTCTTCCCAGTGCGAGATCTCGGCTTCGGCGCGCGCCATGCGGCCGTCGATGACGGTATCGGAATCCTGGCCGCGCTTGCGCAGCCGGTCCTCGAGCAGTTTCATCGAGGGCGGCAGGATGAAGACGCGCACGACATCGCGCGGTGCCTTCTCGGCCAGCTGCTTGGCGCCTTGCCAGTCGATATCGAACACAACGTCGCGGCCTTCGGACATGGCGTCTTCGACCGGGCCCTTGGGTGTGCCGTAATAATGGTCGAAAACCTTCGCGTACTCATAGAATTCGTCGGCCGCGAGCTGGCGCTCGAACGCCTCGTGATCGACGAAGAAATAATCCTCGCCATCGCTTTCACCGGGGCGCGGCGGACGCGTGGTCGTAGATACCGACAGCACGACGTCCGGATGGTGCATGATCAAGCGCTTGGACAAGGTTGTCTTTCCAGCCCCGGACGGGCTGGAAAACACCAGCATCATGCCGCGGCGGCCGCCCCGGTAGCGGGGTGCCTTGGGGCGCTCATTCGACATTCTGCACCTGCTCCCGGAACTGATCGACCGCGGCTTTCAGAGACAACCCGATATGGGTCAACTCGGAATCACCGGACTTGGAGCATAGCGTGTTGACCTCGCGATTGAACTCCTGAGACAGAAAGTCCAGCTTGCGACCAACCGGCGAACCGCCGGCGATCAGATCGCGAGCGCTTGCGATATGGGCTTCGAGCCGGTCCAGCTCCTCGCGGATATCGGCTTTCACGGCGAGGATGGCGGCTTCCTGCGCCAGTCTCTCTTCCGGGAGTTCGCGGCCAAGCAAATCTGTCAGCTTGGCCCGGAACCGGTCCAGCATCTGTTCGGGCCGGTCGGCGGCAAGACGGGCCGCGGCGGAGCGCATTCCGGAAATTTCATCGAGGACGGCAAGCAACATTCCCGACAATGCAGCGCCTTCTTCCTGCCGCGCCGATTTCAATCCGGCCAGGGCTTGGTCGAAGGCTTTCAGGATCGCGCCTTCCAGCGCCTCCCGGCCGTCTTCACCGGTATCTTCCTCACTGATCAGCACGCCGCGGATATTGAGGAGCCCGTCGAATGTCGGTTTCTCGACACGCCCCTCGGCGACAAACGGCTCACCGGCTTCGATCAGGGCGTTGAGCAGATCATGATCGACTGACGGTCCGGCGGCGGTGACGTCGCGTACCAAGGTCAAGCTGGCCTGCAATGAGCCGCGATGCAGCGCGGCCTTGGTGCGCTCGCGCGCGGCCAGTTCCAGCGCGTCGAAACCCGGAGGTGTGCGGAACCGGACTTCGAGCCCCTTCCCGTTCACACTCTTGATTTCCCAGCTGATCGACCAGCCGTCGAGCGTCGCGGAGGCGCGCGCAAATCCTGTCATGCCGGACAGTGCTGTCATTATCTCCGTTCCCGCTCAACGCGGCGCCAGTTTGCAACATTGCGCTGATGCTCGCGATAGGTTTCCGCGAAAGCGTGCCCGCCTGTCCCGTCTGCCACGAAGAACAGGTAATCCGTGTCCGGTGGATTGAGCACTGCGGCGATGGCGTCGCGGCCGGGATTGGCGATCGGTGTCGGCGGCAATCCGTCAACAAAATAAGTGTTGTAGGGATTGCTGGCATTGTCCAGTTCCGACCGGCGAATGCCGCGGCCGAGCGGCTCGCCGCCCGTAATTCCGTAAATGATGGTCGGGTCGCTTTCGAGGCGTATGCCGCGGCGCAGGCGATTGACGAAGACAGACGCCACGAGCGGACGCTCGGAGGCCACGCCAGTCTCCTTCTCGACGATGGACGCCAGGATGATCGCCTCTTCCGGTGTGTCGAAGGGCAAGTCGTCCGCACGGTCCGGCCAGAGCGCGTCAATCAGTGCCTGCTGGTCGGCGCGCATGCGATCGAGGATATCCTGGCGCGAGTCCCCACGGTGAAAGCTGTAGGTTTCCGGCAGCAGCGTGCCTTCGGCCGGAACGTCCGTAATCTCGCCGGTCAGTACCGGATTGGCGTTGAGAATGCGGACGATCTGGGCGCTTGTGCGGCCTTCGGGTGCGGTCACAAGATACTGGATCGTGTCGCCTTCGCGCAGCTGCTCGTAGATGTCTAGCATGCTGGCCCCGGCCGGGATGGCATATTCGCCGGCCTGCAATTCGCGGTCGCCGCCATCAATCGTGACCCAGATGCGAAAGACCCGCGCGTCGGAAACCACGCCTGCCGCTTCCAGCTGATTGGCAATGGCGATCAGTCCGGAACCGCGCGGCAGGAGAACGACGGTCTCCTCTGCTGCCGGGCCGGGCTCGGCGACCTCGTTCTGCAGCCAGGTCCAGGACAGCCAGAGCGCCGCGCCGGCCAGTATCACGCCGCTGACGATCAGGATCAGCAACCAGGCCAGCAGCCTGCCTAGAAGCCCTTTTTTCTTCTTAGATTTCGTCTCGCTCATGACGGCGATCAGTCCACTGCCCGGAAGATGACGGACGCATTGGTGCCGCCAAAGCCGAAGGAGTTGGACAAGGCCGCCTGCACCGGTTTTCTGACGGCGGTATGCGGCGCGAGATTGATCGGCGTTTCGATGGACGGATTGTCGAGATTCAGCGTCGGCGGGCAGATTCCGTCGCGGATCGCCAGAATAGAGAATATCGCCTCCACAGCCCCGGCTGCGCCGAGCAGGTGTCCGATCGAGGACTTGGTCGCCGACATGACGATGTCGCCGGCGGCGTCACCAAACAGCCGCTCGACCGCGCCGAGTTCGATCTCGTCGCCCTTCGGCGTCGACGTGCCGTGGGCATTCACATAGTCGATATCGGACGGCGACATGCCGGCGTCCTTCAATGCTGCCTGCATCGAGCGGAAGCCGCCATTGCCGTCTTCGGCCGGTGCGGTGATGTGGAAGGCGTCGCCGGACAAGCCATAGCCTGCCACTTCGGCATAGATCGTGGCGCCGCGTGCCTTTGCGCTCTCGTATTCCTCGAGCACGAGGACCCCCGCCCCCTCGCCCATGACGAACCCGTCGCGGTCCTTGTCATATGGCCGGGAGGCTTTCTCCGGCGTGTCATTGAAGCCGGTCGACATGGCGCGGGCGGCGACAAAGCTGGCCACGCCGAGGCGGCAGATCGCGGCTTCGGCGCCCCCGGCGACCATCATGTCCGCATCGCCATACCGGATCATCCTGGCGGCATCGCCGATTGCGTGGGCGCCGGTCGAACAGGCGGTCACCACAGCATGGTTCGGCCCTTTCAGACCGTGCCGGATCGAGACCTGGCCCGAGATGAGATTGATGATAATGCCGGGAATGACGAAGGGCGAAATACGACGCGGCCCCTTCTCCTTCAAAAGGATCGAGGTCTCGTAAATGGTGCCCAGCCCGCCCGTGCCGGATCCGATGAGGACACCGGCGCGCTCGGCCTGCGCCTCGCTCTCGGCCTTCCAGCCGGAGTGTTCGAGCGCCTGATCGGCAGCCGCGATGCCATAGAGAATGAATTCGTCGATGCGTTTCTGCTCGCGCGGCGACATGACCGCGTCGGCATCGAAGGCGTGCGGATCGTCAGCGCCACCGCCGCGACCGTCTTTTCTTGGAACAATGCCAGCAATCCGGCTTCCCAGATCGCTGGCATCAAAATGTTCGATCGGACGGATTCCAGACGCGCCGGAAATCAACCGTTCCCAGACAGGCTCTACCCCGCATCCCAGCGGCGATACGATGCCCAGCCCGGTAACGACGACGCGGCGCATGACAATCCGTGCTTAGCTGGTTTTCTCGCTGATGAACTTCACAGCATCGCCAACCGTCTGGATGTGCTCGGCGGCGTCGTCCGGAATTTCAATGTCGAACTCTTCCTCGAACGCCATGACAAGTTCGACATTGTCGAGCGAGTCAGCGCCGAGATCGTCGATGAAGGAGGCATTTTCCGTGACCTTCTCTTCTTCAACGTCGAGATGCTCGACCACGATTTTTTTTACACGGGCAAGAACGTCGGACATAAGCGATTCCCTTCTGCAATCCTTCGCAAAACCTTATGCGGGGCTGGATAATCCGTGAAGCGCTGATGACATGCACTTCGTCCCCTCAAGACCGGAGAGCGGCAACTAGCACGCTCCTTTGAGCTTGGCCAGCCGCATCCGCTTTCCGTCTTATCCCTTCTAGATCATGGCCATACCGCCATTGACGTGCAAGGTCTGCCCCGTCACGTAGCGGGCTTCAGCGCTGGCAAGATAAACCACCGCCGCAGCGATATCGTCACCGGATCCGAGATCATTGGCCGGAATTTTCGAAAGGATGGCTGTGCGCTGATCGTCGTTCAGCGCGTCGGTCATCGGCGATGCGATAAATCCGGGCGCGACGCAATTGGCGGTGACGCCGCGTGCCGCGACTTCCTGGGCCAGCGATTTGGTGAAACCGATCATGCCGGCCTTCGAGGCGCAGTAATTCGCCTGGCCGGGATTGCCCATGACACCGACAACCGAGGTGATCCCTATGATCCGGCCATGGCGTGCCTTCATCATGCCGCGAAGGGCTGCGCGCGACAGCCGGAAATAGCTTTCGAGATTGATCTTCAGGACCTGGTCCCAGTCCTCGTCCTTCATGCGCATCAAAAGGCCGTCCTTGGTGATGCCGGCATTGGCGACAAGGATGTCCAGCCCGCCCATCGCTTCATTGGCCTGCTTGGGTAGGGCATCCACCGCTTCGCCGTCGGACAGATTGCACGCTATCGCGTGTACGCGATCGCCGAGCTCGGCCTTGAGCGCGTCCAGCTTCTCCTGCCGCGTTCCGGAAATCGTGACTATCGCGCCCTGTGCATGCAGCGCGCGGGCAATCGCGCCGCCAATTCCGCCTGTTGCGCCGGTGACCAGCGCGGTTTTTCCATCCAGTGAGAACATGGGTCTATCCTTTCAGCGAAGCGGCGAAGGCTTCAATGTTTTCGGGGGTGATAAGCGCGGTCCCGGTGGCGTCCGGCGCGGTCCGGCGCAGCATGCCCGTCAGCACCTTGCCGCCGGCTTCGGCGAATTCGGAGATCCCGCCCTCACCGGCCATCCATTCCACGCTTTCGCGCCAGCGCACGCGACCGGTGACCTGTTCGACCAGCAGTTTGCGGATCGCGACCGGATCACTCTCGGGACGGGCGCGCACATTGACGACGACCGGCACTTTCGGTGGGTTGATCTCGGCCGCCGAAAGAGCTTCTGCCATGGCATCGGCCGCGGGCTGCATGAGGGTGCAATGGAAAGGCGCGGAGACCGGCAGTGTCATCGCACGCTTCACGCCCTTGGTCTTGGCAAATTCGATTGCGGCATCGACGGCGGCGGAAGCGCCGGAGATCACGATCTGACCCGGCGCATTATCATTCGCAAACTGGCAAACACCGTGTTGCGCGCCGGCATCGGCTGCTGCCTGCGCCGTCTCCATGTCCGCGCCGATCAGGGCGGCCATGGCGCCTTCGCCGACCGGCACAGCGGCCTGCATCGACTTGCCCCGCAGTTTCAGGAGCCTGGCTGCATCACTGAGCGAGAGCGAACCGGCGGCTGCCAGCGCGGAATATTCACCGAGGGAGTGACCGGCCACGAATTTCGCGGCGGTGACGTCGATTCCGAACTGTTCCTCTAGCACACGCATTACCGCGAGCGATGCCGCCATGATGGCCGGCTGTGCGTTCTCGGTCAGGGTGAGGTCTTCCAGCGGCCCGTCCGCCATCAGATGGGATAGCTTCTGACCAAGCGCATCATCGACCTCGTCGAGCACCGCCTGGGCCGCCGGAAACGCTCCGGCCAGCTCGGTTCCCATTCCAACGGCCTGTGAGCCCTGCCCCGGAAATACAAATGCCAGCGCCATCGCGTCGCTTCTCCCTTGCAAGCTGGGAGGCTTCGATAAACAGCGCAGCGCTTTTAATCAATCGTCGGAGGTCAGCCAGTCGATGGCCTCGGCGCGATTTCGAAAGACGCGGGAATTCAGCCCCGGCCCAGAGGTCGCGAGCATTTCAAACAGCTTGATGATACCAAGGTCGAGATCCTTCTCGACCAGTATCGCTTCCTTCAAGCCCGACTGGGCACCGGAACGCGCTTCCTTCATCGCCGGGATCAGCACGTCCTTGTATCCGTCGAAAGTGAATTCACTGAAATCGGCATCCACCGCCGCAATGCCGAGTATTTGCGTGGTGTCGTTGAATTCCGGGCGCGACATGCATTCAGGGATGTAGGCGGCGATTTCCTCGACCGTCATCTTGCCGTGCGTTCGCATCTCGAAGACGTTGACATCGGCCAGATATCGGATCGTGTAGGGCATTGATCTTTCCGGTCGGTTCATCAAGTGCCGCAAATTCAGCCCCAGCGATAAACGAGCCGATATTCACGCTTAGATATGTACGTCGGTTTTTGATATTTGGTAAGGGTGTATTCTATTCTTTCTTAAAGGGGCCACCCGAGAACACAGCCCGATTGCAGTTCGAGCCCGTTGGGGGAGACAATTCCGATCCGCAAACAACGTCCGCTTTCACACCGCCTCCGCATGGGCGGCCTGATATTCGTCATCGGTATCGCGATACTCTTGGCAGTCGCAGAATGGCTCAATCCTCCGGAACGCTGTGTGGAGCGCGGCGGCCGTTGGCACTGGGACGGTCGCTGGTGCGAAGAGGCCGTGCGGTCGTGACCCGGTTTCGCTGGTCGGTCTGTCCAATCCGCGATATACCGCAAACCGGGTCGGGGACAGATTAAATGACAAGACTGCTCAATGAGTTGCGCCGACGTAGCGTGTTTCGCGTCGCCGCTGCCTATCTGGTAATTGCATGGGTGCTCATACAACTGGCTGCATTGCTGGAAAACAGCTTGGGATTGCCGCTTTGGTTTGACGCCGCGATCATTTCCTTTCTGGTGATCGGGTTTCCGATTGCACTGATCTTGGCGTGGGCGTTCGAACTGACACCGGAGGGCGTCCAAAAAACATCCAGCGGGGATCCCAACAGCGGAACGCGACCGCTGGTTCCTGCAGATTATCTGATGTTTGGCGTTCTTGTGATCGTTCTGGGCGCGACCGGGTATCAAATTGCGACACGCGGTGGAAGCCATGCCGGTTTGGCGCCCGGAGCCATGCCGGTTGTTGAAACGGACACTGATGAATCGTCTTTCTCCTCCATCGCGGTCCTCCCCTTTGTAAACATGAGCGGATCGACGGATCAGGAGTATTTCTCCGATGGCATAACCGAAGAGATCATAAACGCCCTGGTTCGTATTCCCCATTTGCCGGTTGCCGCGCGAACCTCGGTCTTCGCATTCAAGAATTCGACCGATGACATCCAGACAATCGGAAGTGCGCTCGGTGTCACCCACGTGCTGGAGGGAAGTGTGCGCAGCACAGATGGCCAGTTCCGGATCACCGCGCAGTTGATCAATGTGACCACCGGCTTTCATCTCTGGTCGGAAACCTATGATCGGCCCGACGAGAACATTTTCGTTGTCCAGGAAACCATCGCCAATGAAATTGCCGCCCGGCTGACATCGGATTTGAGTAGCGCCAACCCGGTGCCGAACCGAACTGCAAGCATCGACGCTTATGATCACTATCTGCGTGGGGCCGCCGCCTTACGCGAACGACATCTAAGCACGGCACAGTCCGACCTTGAACAAGCCTTGGAGGCCGATCCGGATTTCGCGCCTGCGTGGGCTACGCTCGCGATTGTGCATGAGATATTCAACAATTTCGAGGAAGCGGAAGCGGCGGCCAATCGCGCCCTTGCGCTCGATGAAAACAATGTCGATGCGCTGACCGCGCTCGCCAGCATCCACAGGGATCAGCTGAACTGGCTCGAAGCTGACCGGATTTATCGACAAGCGTATGCGATCGACCCTGATTCTTCGGAGCTGGCCGAGGACTATGCCGAGTTTCTTCTTTTTGCCGGCTATGCGGATCGGGCCCGGACTATCGCGCGGCGAGGCCACGAGCTGGATCCGTTCATGATGCCGCTGCTGCGGAGCTATGTCGAAGCCCTGATCACCACCGGCGATTATGACACGGCACTCGAGATCATCGGCTATCGCGGCCATCAGGATCTCGTCCTCGCCATGCGCCTGTTTTTCGCGCGCTACATGCAGGACGGCGTCGAGGGCATGATCGATGTTCTGACCCTGTTTCGGCAGTTGACAGCAGACCGTCTTGAAGCTGCCGATAACGAGCAGCAGCAAGCCCTTCTGCAATTCACGCTGAGCAAGCTCGAGGAAGCGCTGGCGGCTGTCGGCCCGGATGCGGACGCCGAAGCCATTGCGGCCATCCGAGCGGATATTGTCGATGGGCAGCCCAATTTTCCCATCAACATCTCTGCAGCACTGGGCATGGAGCTCGGCATGGATGACGAGATACTCGATGCTCTTACGCCGCCGGAAAACGAAGCTTTTCCTTCAGCCTTCATATGGCAGCCGCCATTTGCCCGCTTGCGGTCAGACCCCAAGTTCAACCGGATTGTCGAGCGCATGCAGCTTCCGCCGTATTGGCGGGTTGCCGGCTGGCCGGATTTCTGCCGCCCTCTCGACGGCGATGAATTCGAGTGTTTCGACCCCGACGCCGCATAACCTGCCCCCACTTGCCTCCCCGCCGCTTTTCCTGTAACGACCCGCGCTTCGAACGGATGCGGTCCTTTCTCCCGTTGTAACGTGCGCACAGGGCGTATGGGAAAAGGAGCCACCGCAGATCATCCCGACCCTTCGGTTGATCGGCGCCGCATCCATGAGAGAAGGGAGTATCCTCATGGCTCTTTACGAGCATGTCTTTATTGCGCGCCCGGACATTTCGCCGGCGCAAATGGAATCGCTGACCGAAGAGATCCGCAGCCTCGTCGAGGAAAAGGGCGGCAAGGTCGGCAAGACCGAATACTGGGGTCTTCGCAACCTCGCCTATCGTGTCAACAAGCACCGCAAGGGGCATTACGGCCTTTTGGACGTCAACGCTTCGGCCGACATCGTCAATGAACTCGACCGGCGTCAGCGCCTGTCGGACGACGTCATCCGTCACATGACGGTCCGCGTGGACGAGCATCAGGAAGGCCAGTCCGCCATTCTGTCGAAAAAAGATGACCGGCGCCGCCGCGATCATCGCAACTAGGCCGAAGGAGACACCCCAATGTCTGATCTGAATATCTCGAATATTCCGGCCCGCCGCCCGTTCCAGCGCCGCCGGAAAGTGTGTCCGTTCTCCGGCGAGCATGCGCCGAAGATCGATTACAAGGATCCCAAGCTGCTGCAGCGTTACATGTCCGAAAAGGGCAAGATCGTCCCGGCCAGGATCACCGCGGTTTCGGCCAAGAAACAACGTGAACTGGCCCGCGCCATCAAGCGTGCCCGCCAGCTCGCCATCCTGCCCTACGCAGTCGATTAAGGAGAAAACCAATGCAAGTTATTCTTCTTGAACGCGTCGACAATCTGGGCGCCATGGGTGAAGAGGTCACCGTGAAGCCGGGCTATGCTCGCAATTTCCTGCTGCCGCAGGAAAAGGCGCTTCGCGCGACTGAAGCCAACCGCAAGCGTTTCGAAGCGCAACGTGACGCGCTCGAAAAGCGCAATGCCGAGCGCCGCGATGCGGCTGCCAAGTCCGCTGAAGGGGTCGATGGCGAGACCTTCATCATTATCCGCCAGGCGGGTGAAACCGGCCATCTCTACGGTTCGGTCAACACGCGCGACATTGCGGAAGCCGTTTCCACGGACACGCTGAAAATCGGCCGCTCCATGGTCGTGCTCAACGATCCCATCAAGACGCTGGGTCTGCACGAGATCGAGATCAAGCTGCACGCCGAGGTGACCATCACCGTCACGATCAATGTCGCCCGCTCCGAAGAGGAAGCCGAGCGTCAGGCTGCCGGCGAAGACGTCATCGCGTCGCAGCACGACGAAGATCGTGCGATTGCCGAAGCCCAGGCAGCGGAATTGTTCGAAGCCGGCGCCGAGCCGGACGAACTGGCCGCAGCCGATGAGAATGCCGAGATCGAAGCCGAGGCAGCTGCTGAAGCTGATGATGACGGCACGGAAGAGGCCGAGAAAGCCTAGGCTTTCCTGCTTCCACCTGGACCAAAAAGGCGGGCCGCCCTGGCCCGCCTTTTTTCTTTGCGGCGCGACTCGAGTTATCCACAGTTCGGCAATTTTCTGTTGGCGAACTGAAAAACCCCAATGTCAATTGAAAAGACCCGCTTGTGGCGCATTAGGACTTCGTTAAGAACCCTCCCATGGCCTTGCATGACCTCCCCCATCCCGAAGACACCAATACCGAGACGGCACCGCACAATATCGAGGCTGAGCAGGCCTTTCTCGGCGCGCTTCTGTATGACAATGAGGTGCTGCACAGGGTCAGTGACTGGCTGAAGGCCGATCATTTCTATGACCCGGTTCATGGCCGGATCTACCAGGCAACCGCTGACCGGATCCAGCGCGGCGCTTTGGCCGATGCCATTGTTCTTAAAACTGATTTCGAACGCGATGGCGGCCTGAAAGAGATCGGCGGGGCGGCCTATCTGGCGTTGTTGCTGGAGAGCGCTGCGGATTCCGTCGCAGCGATCGAGTACGCCCAGCTGATCTATGATCTGGCACTGCGGCGCGCTTTGATCCGGGTCAGCGCCGAGCTGTCGCACGAGGCGACCGAGGCGACACCGGAAACCCATGCCCGGCTGCTGATCGAGAGCGCCGAGCGCAAGCTGTTCGAGCTTGCAGAGACCGGCGGAAATCAGCGCGGGTTTGTGAGCTTCAAGGAAGCGCTCACTGAATCGGTCGAGATGGCCGCAGCGGCCTATGAGCGTGAAGGCGGGCTGTCCGGTGTCTCCTCCGGACTGAACGCGATGGATGAGAAGCTCGGTGGGCTGCACCCGTCGGATCTGATCATCCTCGCCGGCCGCCCGTCGATGGGGAAGACCGCGCTGGCCACCAATATCGCTTTCGCGATCGCCCGCGCCTACCAGTATTCCACCCTGCCCGACGGCGCACGCAGAACCGAAAAGGGCGGCGTGGTCGGTTTCTTCTCGCTGGAGATGAGCGCCGAACAGCTGGCGACGCGTCTGATTGCGGATTACACCGGTATTCCCGGCTACCAGATCCGGCGCGGTGACATCGATCCGGCCCAGTACGAGGAAATCCGCGATGCGGTGCTCGAGATCCAGGGCCTGCCGCTTTACATCGACGATACCGGTGGTCTCTCGATCGGCGCCTTGTGCGCGCGGGCGCGGCGATTGAAGCGCCTGCACGGGCTCGACCTGATCGTGGTCGATTACCTGCAACTGGTCACCGCATCCGCGTCGAAGATGGGCCAGGGCCGGGTGCAGGAAGTTTCCGAAGTCACCCAGGCGCTGAAGGCGCTCGCCAAGGAATTGTCGGTCCCGGTGATCGCGCTGTCGCAGCTCTCGCGGCAGGTCGAGCAGCGCGACGACAAGAAGCCACAGCTCTCCGACCTCCGCGAATCCGGCTCCATCGAGCAGGACGCCGACGTCGTCATGTTCGTGTACCGCGAAAGCTATTACAAGGAACGCGAGAAGCCGAAGGAAGGCACGCCGGAATACCTCGCCTGGGAAGAGGAATTCCGCCAGATCGAGCGGCGCGCCGAAGTGATCATCGGCAAGCAGCGTCACGGCCCGATCGGCACCGTCGATCTCGCCTTCGACGCGGCGCGCACGAAATTCTCCGACCTGACGCGTGACGATCGCTATGAGGGCATCGCGCATTAGCGCCTTGATGCCCTGCGCCGACCGCCAGACACTGCCGGTCAAAGCGGAGAAGTGATTCGTCATGGCGCGTGGAGACAGCCAGTTCGTTTGCCAGTCCTGCGGGGCGGTCCATGCCAAATGGGCCGGCCAGTGCAGCGATTGCGGCAGCTGGAACACGCTGGTCGAGGAAGTCGCCGCAGCTCCCCTGGGCACACAGGCCAAACCCCGCAAGGCGGGGCGAAGAGGCGGGCTGGAATTACTGCCGCTGGCCGGTGAAAGTGGCGAGCCGCCGCGTCATCAAAGCGGCGTCGCCGAGTTCGACCGGGTGTGCGGCGGCGGCGTGGTGCCGGGTTCGGCGCTGCTGGTCGGCGGCGATCCCGGGATCGGCAAGTCGACCCTGCTGCTGCAGGCAGTCGCCCAGCTGGCCGGGTCGGGGGCCAAGACCGTTTACGTGTCGGGTGAGGAAGCGATCGACCAGGTGCGCAGCCGCGCCCGCCGCCTCGGCCTGTCGGACCGGCCGGTCGCGCTGGCCTCGGAAACCTCGGTTGAAAACATTCTCGACGGATTGAAATCGGAAAAGCCGGATATCGCGGTGATCGATTCCGTGCAGACCCTGTGGACCGACCAGCTGGCCGCGGCGCCCGGCACGGTGGCGCAGGTTCGCGCCTGTGCGCAGGAGCTGGTTCGGTTCGCCAAGAAATCCGGCTGTGCCATTGTCCTTGTCGGCCATGTGACCAAGGACGGCCAGATCGCCGGGCCGCGCGTGGTCGAGCACATGGTCGACGCGGTCCTTTATTTCGAGGGCGATCGCAGTCATCAATTCCGCATACTGCGCGCGGTCAAGAACCGGTTCGGACCGACCGACGAGATCGGCGTGTTCGAAATGGGCGATGCCGGTTTGCGCGAAGTCGAGAACCCCTCTGCTCTGTTCCTCGACGATCGCGGCGATCCGACGCCCGGTTCCGCCGTTTTTGCCGGCATGGAAGGGACACGCCCGGTCCTCACCGAGATCCAGGCGCTGGTCGCTGCCTCGCCGCTGGGCACGCCCCGGCGCACCGTCGTCGGCTGGGATTCCGGCCGGCTTTCCATGGTGCTCGCCGTGCTCGAAGCAAGATGCGGGCTTTCCTTCGGCGGCCGTGACGTTTATTTGAACGTGGCAGGCGGCTTGAAAATCGGTGAACCGGCCGCGGATCTGGCAGTGGCAGCAGCAATTGTGTCTTCAGCGCTCGACGCGCCCATTCCCGCCGACGCCGTGGTGTTCGGCGAAATCAGCCTGTCCGGCGATATCCGCGCCGTCGGCCGTAACGAGGCGCGTCTGAAGGAAGCGGCCAAGCTGGGCTTCGCGCAGGCGCTGGCACCGATGTCGGCGAGCGAAGGCGCGTCGCCGGTCAAGGTGCGGGGCCTGGCGGGCGTGACCGATCTGGTCACCTGCATCAGCGCCTGGCGGCAGGAGGAATAAGCGATGGGCGGGCTGACTCCAATGGATGGTGCCATCCTGCTGTTCATCGCGGCGTCGGCCTATCACGCTCTGGTCCGGGGCTTTGTCAGCGAAGCCTTGTCGATGACGGCCGCCATCGTGGCCGCGATCGCGGCGCTTTGGAGCCGTCCGCTATTCGTGACCCTGACCGATGATTTCGTTCCCACCGGCTGGATCGCGAACATCGTCACCCTCGGCATTGTCTTCACGCTGGTCTTCCTCGCTGTCAGCTTCCTGACGGCACCGATGCGGGCCAATGTGAAGCGCGGCGACGAGGTCGGGTTCCTCGACCGCACGCTCGGCTTTTTCTTCGGGATCGTCCGCGCACTTTTGGCGCTCGGTTTCTTTCTTATCCTGTCGAGCCTGGCCAATTCCGGACAGCCGCCACGACAGCTGACCGAGGCCCGGCTCTACCCGCTGGTGAACACGTCCGCCCGGCTGCTGCAATCGCTGGCACCTGGAGATTCGCGTATTGGGCAGACTGACCCTATATCTCCCGCCGACTCCCGTTCGCGCAGGGACGAGGAGTCCTATGATGATCGGGACCGCAATCGGCTAGATGATCTGATCGGCGACGCCAGCGAGGATGATGACGGATGAGATATCCTGCCCCCCCGCTTCCCTATGATCCGAACTCGGATCATTTAAGGGAAGAATGCGGCGTATTTGCCGTTCATGGCGCCGTCGACTCGGCGCTGATGATCGCACTCGGCCTGCACGCCCTCCAGCATCGCGGCCAGGAAAGCTGCGGCATCGTCACCCATGACGGATCGCGGGTTTATGCGGAACGCCATATGGGCCTTGTCGGCGAGCACTTCGCCGATGGCGACACGCACAAGCGCCTGCCGGGCCGTATCGGCATCGGCCATGTGCGCTATTCGACGTCGGGGGCGACGGTGGCCCGCAATATCCAGCCGCTGTATGCGGATGTGCGGGGCGGCGGCATCGCAGTGGCCCACAACGGCCATCTGACCAACGCCCGGACGCTGCGCGACGAGCTGGTGGCCACAGGCGCGATCTTTCAGTCGACCAGCGACACCGAGGTGGTCCTGCAGATCGCTGCCCGGTCCAGCCGCACCAGTCCCACGAAACGATTCCTGTCGGCGCTGAAACAGATCGAGGGCGCCTTCGCCCTGGTCGCCCTGGTCAATGGCAATCTGGTGGTGGCGCGAGATCCGTTCGGGATCCGGCCCCTGGTGCTCGGCGAACTCGCGGGTGCCACTATCGTCGCGTCCGAGACCTGTGCGCTCGATGTTATCGGCGCGGACTATGTGCGCGATGTCGAGCCAGGAGAGGCCATTATCGTCAGCGACGACGGCATGAAATCCGAGCGTTTTGCACCGGCCAAGCCGGCACGCACCTGCGCATTCGAATACATCTATTTCGCACGGCCGGATTCCGTGATTGCCGGCATCAGCGTCTATGAAGCGCGCAAGCGCATGGGGGCCCAGCTCTACAAGGATGCGCCGGCCGGTATCGACGTCGTCATCCCCGTGCCCGACAGCGGCGTGCCCGCGGCGCTCGGCTATGCGCAAGCCGCCGGCGTGCCGTATGAAATGGGCATTATTCGCGGCCACTATGTCGGCCGCACCTTCATCCAGCCGACGCAGGCCAAGCGGGACCTCGGCGTTCGCCGGAAGCACTCAGCCAACCCGCCGGTCGTGAATGGCAAGCGCGTATTGCTGGTCGACGATTCCATCGTGCGCGGCACAACGTCCCGCAAGATCGTGGAGATGATGCGTGAAGCGGGCGCGACCGAAGTGCATTTCCGGTCTGCCTGTCCGCCGATCAAGTTTCCCGATTTCTACGGGATCGACATGCCAAGCCGGACCGAGCTGATGGCCGCCTCGCAGGAGTGCGAGGAAATGGCCCGGGCGCTCAAGGCCGACAGTCTCGGCTTCCTGTCGCTCGACGGGCTGTACCAGGCGGTGCTCGGTGAGACCCGAAATAATGCTGCTCCGCAGCTCGCCGATCATTACTTCACCGGTGAATACACGACGCGGCTGCTCGATCACGAGCGGGCCGCTTCCGACAAGGACCGGCAGCTCTCGCTGCTGGTCGATGCATGAGATCAATGATGTTGAATGACAAACTGGCGCTGGTCACTGGCGCATCGCGCGGCATCGGCCGGGCTATCGCCACGGGACTGGCGGCGCAAGGCGCACACGTCATCGTCACGGCGCGCACCCAGGGCGGGCTTGAAGATCTCGATGACGAGATCAAGGCCAATGGCGGAAAATGCACACTGGTCCCGCTGGACCAGATGGATCCGGAAGGCATCGAGAAGCTGGCGGAGATTGTCGCAGAACGCTGGGGCAAGCTCGACATTCTGGTCGCGGCCGCCGGACAACTGGGTGAGTTGACACCGGCGTCGCAAGTCTCGGCGAAGACCTGGAACGAGGTGTTCGGTGTCAATGTGATCGCGCCGGCGCGGCTGATCCGTGCGTTTGAACCGCTGCTATTGAAATCAGACGCCGGCCGGGCGGTTTTCCTGACTTCGGGCGCTGCCAAATCCTGCCGCGCCTACTGGGCGCCCTATGCTGCCAGCAAGGCCGCGCTGGATGCTCTGGTGACCTCCTGGGCCGACGAGCACGGCAATTCCGCGCTGCGGATCAATCTGGTCAATCCGGGGCCGATGAAAACCGCGATGCGCAAGAAGGCGTTCCCGCAGGAAGATGAGAACCAGCTCGCGCGGCCCGAGGACATCCTGCCGCTGATCCTGTCGCTGGTTGGGGATGACACGACCCGCCATGGCGAGTGGATCGATTTTCCGAAAGAGAGTTGAATTTCACCTCGCCCTTCGAGGTTCGCTGCGCTCGCACCTCAGGGTGAGGTGGAAAAGCCGGCTTCCGGGAGTCACCTCATGGTGAGGTGCCGGCCAAAGGCCGGCCTCGAACCACATCATTCCTATGTGTCAGGGATTTCCGCTGACTCCACGATCAACCTCATCGGCGCACCGCGTATCGGAAACCCTTGATATTACGAGAATTCATCGTGTCCGGACACGATATTTGTTTTTCTGGACACGGTTTTTGTTACGTTGCCGCCTGGGAAACACCAATTAGTCCGGGCCATGAAAAACGACCATTTAAAACCGCGTGATCCAAAAAAGACCGTCTCAATCGAGGTTCGCGTCAGCGAGGAAGACAAGCAAGCCTTCTGGGATGCTTGCCGCGCGGCGGATCAGCCGGCCAGCGCAGTGCTGCGCCGTCTGATGGGGATTTTCGTGGCTATTCGAAACCTCAGACAAAAGATGTTTTCCATGATCAACCGATTTTTCCGCCGCCTGCTAAGTTCCGCTTTGGCCGCTTCCGCCATGGCCGCCAGCCTTGCCGTCAGCCTGATAATCGCCCCCTTGGCGGCCGCAGATGTCCGACTGACCTATCAGGTCATCGTCGATGACGGGATTGGGCAGATCGTGTCGCAGGGACAAACAGTAATCGACGAGAACGACGATGATCCGTCGGTTATCGCTGACGGACTCGGTGAAGGTGTCCGCTACGCATTCACGGCGCAGGCTTGCGACGCGGCCGACAATGTTTCTTGTGCAGAGGGAACGACAATGGTCGTTCTCAGCCTCTGGGAGTCGCATGAGGGACAGGACGTCATTGCTACCGATCAGGGGATTGCCCTGTCGCTGAATGAGGAAACCCGTTTCGAAACGGTGTTGAGCGACGGCCGCATCCTGTCGGTCTTGTTCCTGCCGCAGTCATGATGCGGCTGCGACCGAACTTCTAGTCCCGCCCCTTCGCATAAGGGTTCTTGCCGGCTTTCACGATCAGCCGGATCGGCACGCCGGGCATTTCGAATGCCTCGCGGATCCCGTTGACCAGATAGCGCTTGTAGCTTTCCGGCAAATCGCCGGCGCGCGAGCACATCAACACGAAAGTCGGCGGGCGCGACTTGGTCTGCGACAGATAGCGCGGCTTGATGCGCTTGCCCTGTACCGCCGGCGGCGGGTGGCGCGAGATCATTTCCTGCAGCCAGTCATTGAGATCGCGGGTCTTGATCTTGGCCGACCAGTCGCGATGCAGGCGGGTCACCGCCGGCATGATATCCTCAAGGCCCTTCTGCTTGAGCGCAGATACCGGGATCAAGGGCGCTCCCTTGGCCTGCGGCAGCAATCGTTCAAACTCGTACTGCAGCTCCTTGAGCGCAGCACTGCGGTTCGGCACGAGGTCCCATTTTGCCAACACCATGACCAGCGCCCGGCCCTCGCGAAGGACGAGGTCTGCGAGCGTCAGGTCCTGCTTCTCGAACGGGTGTTCGGCATCGACGAGGAGCAGCACGACTTCGGCGAACTTGATGGCACGCAGCGTGTCGGCGGCACTCATCCGTTCGAGCCGGTCATTGACCTTGCCCTTCTTGCGCAATCCGGCGGTGTCGTGCAGCCGCACGCGGCGGCCATCCCATAACCAGTCGACCGCGATGGCGTCACGCGTGACACCGGCTTCCGGGCCGGTGATCAGACGCTCTTCGCCGATCAGGGCGTTGATGAGGGTGGACTTGCCGGCATTCGGCCGTCCGATCACGGCGATGCGCAGGGGCGGCTCGTCGCTGCGGTCGTCGTCAAGCCGGTCGAAATCGCCAAGCTCCTCGACGAGGCGCACGTGGAGATCGCTCATGCCCTCGCCGTGCGAGGCCGAGATCGCGACCGGCTCGCCGAAACCGAGGGCATAGCTTTCCGTGATTCCCTCGGATCCCGCGCGGCCTTCGGCCTTGTTGGCGACCACGATGACCGGCCTGCCGGACCGGCGGACCACGTCGCCAAATGCCTGGTCCAGCGCCGTGATGCCTTCGCGGGCGTCGATCACGAGCAGGCAGACATCGGCCTCACGCAATGCCGCATCGGTCTGGGCGCGCATGTCGGTGCCGAGCTTGGTGGCATCGGCGTCGTCAAATCCCGCGGTATCGATGAGGCGCAGCGGAATGTCGCCAAGTCGCCCCCTCGCTTCGCGGCGGTCACGGGTGACGCCGGGGCGGTCATCGACGATGGCCAGCGGCTTGCCCGCCAACCGGTTGAAGAGGGTCGACTTGCCGACATTGGGGCGGCCCACCACCGCAATTGTGGGGACAGCCATGAGCGCTAGCGCAGTGCGATCAGGCGCGCTTCATCGGTCACGACATAGATCGTTTCGTTGACGATGATGGGCGCAACATAGATCGGATCGCGCAGATTCATCTCGCGGATAAGCGATCCGTCGCTTGCGGACAGCACGACCGCGCGGCCATTCGACGCCGCCAGAAACAGGCGGCCGCCGGCCAGTACAGGGCCGGCCCAGGCCAGGCGCTCGCGGCGGTTTTGCTCGCGCTGATAGGTTTGCAGCTGGGTTATCCAGCGGATCGTGCCGTCGTCGCGCTGGATACAGACCACTTCGCCGTCGGTCGTGACGATGAAGAGGAAATCACCGGCCACCCAGGGAGCATGCAAGCCGCCGGCAGGCTGGGTCCAGATGCGCTCACCGGTCCGCAAATCGAACGCGGCAAGAATGCCCGAATGGTTCATGGCATAGACATGGTCGTCGACAATGACCGGGCTGCCGGCCACATCATTGATCGCGGAAATCGGTGTCAGCCCGCCCTGCCGCGTCAGCGCGTCGTTCCAGATCGGGTTGCCATTCTGCAGGCGCAGCGCGGTCAGTTCGCCGGACGCGTAAGGCGCAACGATGGTTTCACCGTAGACCGCCGCACTCGGCGCTGTGATGAGCCGGGCCGGTTCGGCGATACCCTGATGGTTCCAGATGATCTCGCCATTGTCCTGGTCGATGGCGTAGAGTTCGTTGTCGTCAGTGGACACAAACACATTGCCGTTCACCGCCGTCGGCGCCGAGTGGAAGGGCGTCAGCGCGGATGTGCGCCAGATTTCAGCGCCATTGGTCGCGTCGAGGGCGGCCAGGAAGCGCCGGCCGGTGTGAACGAACAACCGGCCATTGTCGTAGGCCAGGCCGCCGCCGAAGCCGATGCGGTCGCGCCGATTGTCGGACCGCACCCGCTGTTCCCAGATCTCGGAACCGGTTTCCGGATCGAGAGCGTAGACCCGGTCAGCCGCGTCCAGAACGTAGATCCGGCCATCGGCATAGATCGGCCGCGAATTGATGCGGCTGGACCGGTCCGAGGCTTCCCCGAATCGGCGGCGGAACAGGATGTCGAGATTGCCGCTCGCCTGGGTGTGCTGCATGGCGTGCGTCGGATAGCCGTCCGGCTGGGCCCAGATCGTGTTGGCATAGGCTGTCGGCAGCTCGACCGGCAGCATTGCAGCGTCCGGGTCAGCCTGCAGGGATTGTTCAAACGACAGGATCGACACGCGATCGTCGATGGCGGGCGCGTTGGGGTCATCCGTTTCCGGCGCCTGGAACGGGTTGAGCCGGGAAACCGAGTCGGGCACCGAGGAACAGCCTGCGAGGCCAACCAGCGCGACCAGCAACAGGAGGCGGGCGAAAGTGTTGAATGTCATCGGCTCAGTCCTGTCCGTCGTCGTCGGTTTCTGTGTCCAGAAGATCTGCGGCATCCGGCGCGGCGGGCGCGTCGACCGTCAGTTGCGCCTCGGAATCCGCGTTGGCCGCTGCATTTAGATTGAACTGCGGCTCGGCGTCTTCGGACGTCGTATCCGCAGCCGCTTCCGCCTCCGGCTGATCGGTTTCGGTCGCGCTTCTGTCGGTCGCCTGGATGCGATCAATGAGCGCCAGCGCCGCCTGGGCGCGTTGTGAAATGGGCATGGTCAGCGCGTCGAGATCATTCGCGATGGCATCATATTCCATGCGGGCGCGCTCGAGATTGCCGATGTCGAAGGCCTTCGCGGCCACGACTTCCATGGCCAACAGGCGGTAAGGCCGTTCCGGTTGCATGGTTTCGCCGAGCCGGTTGTCGAGATCGTCGATCGACAATTCGTCGAACAGGGCCATGGCGGCTTTCACACGGGCAAGATCGGCAAACGCCTGCACATTGAAGCGGTCGGCGGCCTGCTCGAACATGTAGCCGGCGCCCGCCGTATCGCCGCTCTGCAGCAACAGCTCGCCACGCTGCATCAGCGCGAGACCGGCATAACCGGGCGAGCCATCCTCGGCCAGTTGCTGGAGCGCGAGATCGGCGTCTTCATAGCGTTCCGCCTCGACGAGATCGAGCGCCGCGAAATAGCGATCAGACTCGTTCCAGGCCGATTGCCGCTGAAGATAGACCCAGCCCTGCCAGCTGGCCGCCGCAAGCACGATGGCCAATGCTGCGCCCAGCGCCCAGGGGCCCCATTTGCGCAGGAGTTCGTTGTATTTGTCCTTGCGAAGTTCTTCTTCGACTTCGTGGAAGATATCGGCCACGGAAAAACGCCCTGATTTCTCTGGTCAATTGGTGCCGGACACTAACCGCGCCGATGCGCAGCGGCAACCGCGCTTAACCGTTCTTCGGCTTGAAGGAATAGGTTTCCGCAGCGGCCGGAAATGCGCGGCTTTTCACGTCGCCGGCATACGCCTTCACCGCGTCCTGCACGGCTTCGGCGAGTTGCGCGTAGCGGCGGACGAATTTCGGCGTCCAGTCGAACAGGCCAAGCATGTCCTGGGTGACCAGGATCTGGCCGTCACAACTGGCTGATGCGCCTATGCCAATCGTCGGAACATGGACCGCCTTCGTGATCTCTGCCGCGAGGTCTTCGGCGACGCCCTCGATCACGATCGCGAAGGCACCGGCGGCGTCCGCCTCCCGGGCCTCGTGGAACACGCGCGTGCGCTCCATGTCGTCGCGGCCCTTGGCCTTGAACCCGCCCTCGTTCAGCGCCGCCTGCGGGCGAAGCCCGACATGGCCCATCACCGGAATGCCGCGTTCCGAAAGAAAGCGGATCGTGTCGGCGGCATAGGTGCCGCTCTCGATCTTCACGGCCTGGGCGCCGGTTTCCGCAAGCGCGCGGGACGCGCTTTCGAAAGCCTGCTGGGGCGATTGCTCATAGCTGCCGAACGGCAGGTCGATCACCACCAGTGCCTGTTTCGCTGCGCGCATGACGGCCTGGCCGTGGAGGATCATCATGTCCAGCGTCACGCCGATCGTGGAATCCAGACCGTGCACCACCATGCCGACACTGTCGCCGACCAGCAGGAGGTCGCAGTGCGGATCAAGAAGGCGCGCCATCGGAGCGTCATAGGCCGTGAGGCAAACGAGGGGTTCACCGCCCTTGCGGGCCCGGACATCGGGAACGCTGACGCGCTTTATCCTGTTCTGGTTCTGGGCAGACATTGCGCCTTCCTAGCGCATGTTGCAGTGCAGCGAAAGCGTCTGCCGTCTAGATCGTGCGACGCAGGATGATGGCAAAGCCGGCGATCATCAGTGCCAGTACACCCGCGGCCAGCGTTTCCGGGGAGGTCACGGCAAAGACCTGTCCCATCACGCCGTCAGTCGGCAACAGATCCGGATTTGTGAAAAAACCCTCGAGCTGGGTACCGGCGACAGCCGATCCGGTGGATCCGGCACCGCCGAGGATGAGCGCGCGGCGGCGGTCCGGACGCTTGAGGCGCGATTGAACGCGGCGCACGAAATCCTCGGAATCGCCGTGATCCGGCTCGGCGGCTGCTAAGGCCGCCCGCAGGCGATCGTCAAAGGGGTCATTCATCGTCATGACGCCATTGCCTCCTCGGCCTCAAACCAGGCCTTCAGCTTCTCCCGTCCCCGGTTCACATGTGACTTTACGGTTCCCAGCGGCATTCCCGTCGCCTCGGCGGCTTCGGAATGCGACATGCCGCCAGCATAGCACAGGACCACACAGACCCGCTCGTCGTCCTTCAGTATTTTCAATCCGCGGTCGAGATCGACCACAGACCCCATGTCACGCGGCGCTTCGACATCATCGCTGTCCTGCTTGAAGCGTTCCATGGCTTTCTCCGTTGCCTTGCGCTTGCGCGCTGACATCAGAAACTCGTTGTAGGCGATGCGGCAGAGCCAGGCGCGGAACGATCCCTTGCCGGTAAAACTGCCGATCTTGTTGAAAGCCTTGATGAAGGCTTCCTGCGCCAGATCGTCCGCGAGGGCATGATTACCGCACATCCGCGTCATCAGACCGCGGACGACGCCCTGGTGGCGACGGACGAGTTCGCCAAAGGCAATCCCGTCCCTGGCCGCCACCACCAGCGCAATCAATTCCTCGTCCGATGCACCCCGAGACACAGCGTGCTCCCCTGTCCTGCCCGCGGAGAATTACCGGGGATCGTCTGCTTTTTCGCGGAACAGGACGCCCATCAGTATCAGCGCGGCGCCTACAAAGCCCGGGAACGAAGCCACGCCGGCCATGATCCAGAGCGCTTCGCGTTCATTTTCGGCACCGGCGATTGCCGCGCCCAGCACCATGAATGCCGCGGCAATGGCGAGCAGAATGATGCCTGCGCGAATATCACCGCCCCGTCTTTTCTGCGGCATACCCAGTGCCCGGATCGTTTCCGGCGTCAGCTGGGTGCCCGATTGCGCTGCAACGCGGACGGTCTCCAGCACTTCGCGGCGGTTCTTCGATCCGAAGTGAAAAACGATCCAGACGATCAGTACGACCGCCCCGAATACGGTGAAGGGAGCGAGAATTTCGGGTCCCATGGCAATTCCTTTCATGTCTCGACCAGCGCACCCTTGCGCTTTCAGAACAGTGATGCGTCGCGGCGCGAATTTGGATGCAGGCCTAGCCGATAATTCCAACCCCGAAGAGATAGATGTGGAAGCGCGCCAGAATGGCTGCCAACAGCGCGCCGATCACGACGGCGACGACATCACCGCCCCAGCCATGCGGCGGCTTCGGTGGATGATCGCCGCGGATGAAGGCCGCGATCATCGTCACCAGCGACCAGACGAAGAAGCCGCCGAAAAGATAGACCGCCGCCCGCTCGCCATTTGCGGCAAGATGTGCGCCGGACCAAAGCGCGACCGCCAGCAACATCGGGTGCTGCACGAAGCGGCGGATATGACTGGGCGTGTAGGCCGCGGCGATCAGGATGAGTGCGACCGGCACCGCGATGAGCGCCAGTGAGCGGCCCCATTCGGGCGGAAAGTAAAGGTTCTCGGTCGGGTGCGCCTGGATCTTGCCGAAAATGATCAGGCCGAAGCCGATCAGCGAAATCAGCGTGTAGAGGACCTTGAAGCCACCCGCTCCGAAACCGGAAACCAGGGCGGCGCGCGCCCCCGGTACAAGGCGCACGGAATGAATGCCAAGGAACATGACCAGTCCGACGATCAGTAATGCCATTGATTGCCCCCGCTTGTTCGAGGGCACCCTAGGCCGAGTCTTGGCGCGTTGGCGAGATCGTTTGGCTAGCGCACCAGGCGCCGCGGCAACCAACGTGGAAGCCACATTCCCGCAATGACGGTCACCGCCGCCAGCATCAGCCCCGGCGTGCGCACCAATTCACCGGCAAAGCCGAACGCTTCCGCAAGCAGGGACGGCCCGGAAGCGGCATACAAGCCATAGCCGATCGCCGTCGCCGCCATTGCCCCGGCGGCGGTCCGGCGCAGACGCTCGAACAGGCGGACCCTGGCCATGCGCTCGTCCAACCGCGCGATGAAGGCCGGGTCGAAGGCCGGCGCCTGGTCTGCGGCCAGAAAGGCGGTCAGCTTGTCATTGGCTGTCATGCGTCACCTCCCAGCGCTGCCAGCAATTTCGCGCGGCCGCGCTTGATATGAGATTTGATCGTTCCAACCGGCATGTCCAGAACTTCCGCTGCCTCGGCATGGGACCAGCTGCCGGCCAGACAGAGGGCGATGCAGGCCCGCTGATCGGCCGTCAGCTCTGTTATTGCCCGCTCGAGCGCCATCGCCTCTTCCGGCGAGATACCTTCGGGACGCGCCTGCGCCTGGGCATCCGACCAGTCGCTTTCGCGCTGTTGTCGCCGGCCGGCCGCGCGCCGGGTTTCCGACGCCAGGCGCCAGGCTATGCCGAACAGCCAGCTCCTGAACGCCGACGGATCCTTTAGCTGATCCAAACGCTGCCAGGCGCGGATCAGCGCGTCCTGGGCGGTGTCGTCGGCTTGCGCATGATCACGGCAGATCCTGCGCAGAAAGCTCCGCAGCGCCTGACTGTGACGCACCGCCAGCTGTTCAAAGGCAGAATCGCGCCCTCGCCGCGCTGCGGCCACCAGATCAGCATCGCTGAAAGCCATGAGCCGTTATCCGCGGCGCTTGCGTCCGAACAGGCCGCCAAACAGGAAGGCCACCGCCAGCACGGCAAGGATCATGGCGACGAAATACATCGATGTCGTGTCGCCGAGCCAGCCTGTGTAGCCGACATAGGTGAACACACCGGCGAGACCGCTGAACAGAATGACGAGGAAGGCGGTCGAGCCACCGCCATGACCCGACCCATGCCGGCTCTGGTCATCGAGAAACTCTTTCGCGTTGTCGGAATCCTTGTCGAGCGCTGCAATCAATTCCGGCGGCGGCGTATTGCCCGATTGCGCATAGGTCTTCAGCAATTCGACTTTCACCTGGGTCCGCTTGTAACTCATATAGCTGTTCCATCCCGCGATCACGAAAAATCCGAGCGGAAACAAAAGCCACCAGAACCGCGAAAAAAGATCGCCAAACATTTCCATTTCGAAATCCTCCAATCGACCGGCCTCATGGCCCTGCAGTTATCTAGTGGCCACGCGCAGCCGGTTTGGAGGCAGGCCGCCGAAAAAAATCATTCCCGCCGCAGCGTGCAGCACCCGTCGAGTGCGCGATCATACTGACCCGGCAACACGATGTGCAAAGTCCAGCCGTAGGGCAGATCGCTCATCCCGTCGGAGCAATGGCGTGGTTCGGCCACGGCGACGCCGCCACCGTCAAGCATGAGAAAAACCGGATAGCCGATCGAGCGCGCCCTCGGTGCAGCTTCGATCGGGTAAGAAACGGATTCCGGTTCTTGCCAGTACGCATTGAATTCAAACGATTCTTCATTAACCGCGGCGCTCCAGAAGGGCTCCGTTCCGCCGCAGGACAGGCCGACCGGGAGGCCGGTCTCCAGCCATGGTGGGTCGGCGCGTTCGAGATAGGCGATCGCGGCCCAGCCGGCGCGTTCGTCACTACTGACCTGTGCCCAGTTGCCTGACACGTCAGTCACCTCCACGAACTGCGCATCGTGCGCCAGCGTACCGATGATCTCGGCGGCGGCATCCGGTTCGGCGCGGATGTTCAGCATGTCGTCCGGCGCAACGCCGGTCACATTGAAATAATCTGTTTCATACGGCGTCTGTGCGAAACCCGGTGACGCGGCGAGCAGCATCGCGGCGCAAACAAATCGAATCATGTCTGTCCTCCAACACCTTGATTTTGGATTCCTATCACAGATCGCGGGCGCCGGCCGGATGCCGTGTCTTTGCGCCTGGCAGGCGCCGACTTCATGTATCGATTCAGCTTCACGTTCTGAGTGAACTTCAACTTTTTGACCGGCGACCGCGCCCAGCGCCGCCAGGAAAAATGAACCTGATCCGCGCTGGCGCGTTGTGTTCCACATCGCCAGACAAGCCGATAGATGAAAACCGCAACGCGCCTCATCGTGATCCTCCTTGCCACCGTCGCCGGCCTCATGGCGCTGGTGGCGCTCGCTGCCTGGCTGATCGGCTGGGAGTGGCTGCGCGGGCCGGTGGAAAACCGCGCCTCCGCCGCGCTGAACCGCACGGAGATGATCGACGGTGCGTTCGATGTGCGCTGGGACTGGGATTTGAGCCCGCGCCTCGTCCTCGGTGACATTCATGCCGGGCCGGCCGGTTGGGAGAGCACAAGCGAACCGCTTGCACACATTGACCGGCTGGCCGCCGATGTCGCGATCTGGCCGCTTCTGTTCGGCCGGTTGCGGTTGAACGATGTGCGTGCCGAAGGGTCATCACTGCGCTTGCATCAGGACGCGTCCGGCGAGGCCAATGATGACGGCCCCAATCCGGGCACCATTGGCGGCCCGGTGACTGTCGGCGGCACATTGCGCGATCCGGCGATCGGTCTGGGCGGCGTGGTGCTCGGTGCGGCCCTTAGCCCGGCAGCCGCCTTGCTGGCCACGCTGAAAGTCGACCCATCCGACGCCGGCGCCTGTCAGGCGACGGCCGAGCTCGCAGAGGCCGACTAGGCGTCGATGATCATGTCAAAGCCGCCGAGAATCATGCGCTTGCCGTCGAACGGCATCTTTTCCGGAGCGAAGTCTTTCATGCGTTCGTCTTCCATGAAGGCCGGATACGCCGCATCGCGCGTCGCCTTGTCGGGCCAGACGATCCAGGAGAAAACAACGGTCTCGTCGTCCTTCGCCTTCACCGCCATCGGGAAGGAGGTGACCTCCCCGTCCGGCACGTCATCGCCCCAGCACTCGACGATTTGCGTAGCGCCGAAATCCCGGAAAACCGGTGCCATCTTCTCCGCCACCTCGCGGTAGGCGTCCTTGTTCGCGGTCGGGACCGCGATCACGAATCCGTCGACATAAGGCATGCTATCCTCCCTTTCCGAGCTATTCGCCGAACGCCGCCTTTTCGACGTCGGCGATCTCGATCTTTTTCATGGTCATCATCGCCTGCATGGCGCGTGCGGCAACGGCGTGGTCCTCGTGCGCCAATAGCTCCATCATCCGCTTTGGATAGATCTGCCAGCGCAAGCCAAACCGGTCCTTGCACCAGCCGCATTCGATCGGCTCCCCGCTCTCGCTTGTCAGCGCGTCCCAGTAGCGGTCGGCCTCGTCCTGGGTGTCTGTGGCCAGCGTGAAGGACACGGCCTCGGTGAACGGATTGTCCATGCCGCCATTGAGGCCGGAAAACGCCTGGCCGTTGAGGGTGAATTCGACGACCATCACGGCGCCTGCCTCGGCGCCCGGGTTTTCCACCGGGGCACGCACGATGCGAAGGATCTCGCTGTCGGGGAACAGGCGGGTATAGAAGCTCGCCGCCTCTTCGGCCTGGCCGTTGAACCACAGGCAGGGCGCAATCGGGTTCATGATGATGTCCTCCTCTTTTCGGCGGGGAGTATCTGACCGGTGGCGAGTGGCGGCAAGGGGCAGCTTATCCGCGTCATCCCTGCGAAAGCGGGAACCCAGAGCCACGGTGACGCTGTGGAAACCGGCGCGCAATCTGCGCAGCGGTGAAGAAAGCGGCGGGTTGGCGCAGGGTGTGCCCGTGGAAATGGCGCAACTGGGTCCCTGCTTTCGCAGGGATGACGTGGTTATTCAGGCCTCATGGTGAGGTGCCCGGCGGAGCCGGGCCTCGAACCACGCAGAGCCTCAATAATGCGGTGGTTTTTCGTTGCCCGGCGCGGGCAGGCCGGATTCCAGTTCGGCGATGCGGTCATCGGAGGCTTCGAGCCGTTTCTTCAGCCGCTCGATCTCGCGCTGCTGGTGGGTCATCACGTCGGAAAGCTCGTCGAGCATGCGCTGCTGTTCGGCGGCGAGCATTTCCAGGGCGTCGAGGCGGGAGGTGGTCACACGCCTACTCCCACTCGATGGTGCCGGGCGGCTTCGACGTCACGTCATAGACGACGCGGTTAACGCCGCGCACTTCGTTGATGATGCGGGTTGCGGTGCGGCCGAGGAAATCGTGATCGAAGGGAAAATAGTCCGCCGTCATGCCGTCCACCGAGGTCACCGCACGCAGCGCCAGCACGTTGTCATAGGTGCGGGCATCGCCCATCACGCCAACGGTCTGTACCGGCAATAACACCGCGAAAGCCTGCCAGATCGTATCGTACAAGCCCGCCTTGCGGATCTCGTCGATATAGATCGCATCCGCCTTGCGCAGAATGTCCGCCTTTTCCTTCGTCACGGCACCGGGAATGCGGATGCCGAGGCCCGGTCCCGGGAAGGGATGGCGGCCGACAAAGCCGTCGGGCAGGCCCAATTCGCGGCCAAGCGCCCTCACCTCGTCCTTGAACAATTCGCGCAAGGGTTCGACCAGCTTCATGTTCATGCGCGCGGGCAGACCGCCGACATTGTGGTGCGACTTGATCGTCACGGACGGTCCGCCATCGAAGGAAACGCTCTCGATGACGTCGGGATAGAGCGTGCCCTGGGCGAGGAAGTCGGCGCCGCCAGCCTCTTTCGCGTGCTTTTCAAAGACATCGATGAAGAGCTTGCCGATGATCTTGCGCTTCTTTTCCGGGTCGGTGACGCCGTCCAGCTCACCGAGGAAGAGATTGGCCTCGTCAGCATGGACGAGCGGAATGTTGAAGGTATCGCGGAACAGGCCGACGACCTCTTCCGCCTCCTTGTGGCGCATCAGGCCGGTATCGACGAAGACACAGGTGAGCTGGTCGCCGATCGCCTCGTGGATCAGCTTGGCCGCCACCGCACTGTCGACGCCGCCGGACAGGCCGCAAATGACCTTGCCGCCGCCGACCTGGTCGCGGATCTTGGCCATCGCCTCCTCGCGGAAGGCGGCCATTGTCCAGTCGCCCTTCAGCCCGGCAATATTGTGAGTGAAATTGCGCAGGAGGAGCGCGCCGCGCGGCGTGTGTACGACTTCCGGGTGGAATTGCACGCCGTAGAATTGCCGTCCCTCGTCGGCGATCGCCGCGAAAGGGGCATTCCCGGACGTCGCAATGACATGGAAGCCGGGCGGCAGGCTGGCGACGCGGTCGCCATGGCTCATCCAGACGCGTTCCTCATGGCCGATATCGCCAAAGCCCTCGAACAACGGGCTCTCCGCGACGAGCTGGATGTCGGCGCGGCCGAACTCGCGCTCATCGCTTTCCTCGACCGAGCCGCCGAGCTGGGCGACCATGGTCTGCTCGCCATAGCAGATGCCGAGCACGGGCACGCCGAGTTCGAAGACCGCGTCGTCGGCGCGCGGCGCGTCGTCCCAGTGCGTGGAGTGCGGCGAGCCGGAAAGTATGACCGCCTTCGGTCCGAAATCGCGGATGAAGTCACCGTCCGCGCGATTGTAGGGATGGACCTCGCAATAGACGCCGCTTTCGCGCAGGCGCCGGGCGATGAGCTGGGTCACCTGGGAGCCGAAATCGACGACCAGGACGCGTTCATGATGTTTGGAGAGGTCTGTCATGGCGAGCGGATAGCGCGGTTTAATCCGAAACGCGAGTCTGGAGATTCATTCTTTTGTCTTCGCTTCACCCTCGGCCACTCGCCCTTGCAGGGCTCGCATCCTTTCCCTCTCCCTCGAGGGTGAGGGAGGAGCGCGAAATCGCGAAGCGATGAGCGTTCAGGGTGAGGGGGCTAGCCATCAAAAACCGCCCGCACCCGCTCGGCCGCGCCGGCGAAAAACGGCGTGTCGTAGGCCGCGGAATGAACCGCGTCATGATTGGCCATGCCGGGCTTTGTGAGGCAGCCCTTGGGCGCGACATAGCTCTCGATGCGGCGCTCCGGTGTTTCCGACCAGCCGAGATTGAAAGCGCCCAGCTTCGGGTAAAACCACATGCGGGAATATGCCAGGTGATCATGGATGAACCAGGCCATGGCGCGCCAATCGGCGCCAGCCTCGACCGCGTCCGCCCAGGCATTGACGACAATCGTGGCCATGGCGCCCAGGCCGCGCTCGGGATGGCGATAATCGAAGATATGGCTGCCATGATTGCTTTCATTGCTGGCGCAATTGAGCCCGTGCGCATTGCCGAAGGCGTTGACCTCGGGCGAGCGGTAGGCCGAGCGGATGGAAATTTTCCCGAAAGCGGCGGTCAGCGGCTCCAGCAAGTGCACGCACAGGCCGCGCGCCGCCTCGATTGCCACATCGGGGTAGTGCGGCAAATTCGGGATGGCGTGATAGTTCGCGATCTCCGAATAGAGAAATTCGCGGAAGAAGAAGTTCGGTGACAGGCGGACCCGGCCGAGTTTTCCAGCGCGGCATAGGACAGATGGTTCGTCATCGCCGCAGTTTGCGCGAATTTTCCCGCAAGGCGAGTCGGTGGTGGAACCTTCTAGCGCAACGGCGCAGACGGCCAAGGCGCGGCCGTGACCGATTCCGGACGCGCGGGCTGCGTGTTCATGCCGAGCATGATACGGGCCGGCCAGCGTCCCATCCGCAGGACAACAAGATGAAAGACGATCGGGCAGGCGATGCCGGCGGTCACGCCCATGGCGAGCCCGAGATAGGCCGGCGGCCGCCCGGCCGAGGAATAGAGCCATTGCAGCGCTTCCACTGCGAACAGATGGTAGAGGAAGATGGTGAAGGAGAAGCGGCCGATCCAGGCCAGCGGTTCGAAGCGCGGCCGCAGCACCAGCAGGAAACCGCTGAACACGACGCCCAGCGCCAGGCCCATCGCGGTGCGGCGCGAAATGTCCCGCGCGGGACCCGCAAACACGTCGAGCGCATTCAGCGTGAACAGGATGATCATGCCGCCCAGCAGGACGGCGATCAGCGTGCGCGGGATTTCCGGCTGCATGCGGTGCAATACCAGGCCGAAGGCAAAGAAAGGCAGCAGGTAGAGCATGCGGTCGAAGGACAGTAGCTCGATGCCCTGCCCGATCGGCGAAAGGAAGGCCAACGCTGACACGATGAACACGCAAGCGGCAACCGCGAGAGGCGCGCGGGGGAACATCGTGTCAGCGGCGGCCATGACCACGAAGATCAGCAACAGGGCCTGCAGGAACCAGAATTGCGCATAGGGAAGAAGATAGGCCAGATGGATCTCTCCGGCGGGCAGCGCATAAGGCCCTGCCAGCACGATATTGACGAAGAGGAAGGCGGTCGCGGCAAAGAGATAGGGCAGGCCCAGCCGTCCCAGCTTGCCGCGCAGGAAGCGAGACCGCCCGCCTGGCTCAACCGGCCGGTAGCCGTAGACAAAACCGGACAGCATCGCGAAGAGCGGCATGCGCAGGTGGAAAAACAGCTCGGCGAACAGCGCCAGCGGATGATCGTCCGCGATCCGCAATCCATGCCCCGGCGCCTCGCCGATGACATGCAGCGCGACCAGAAGCAGGCAGGCAAGCCCGCGCAGCGTATCGATGCCCTGATTTCGTTGTCTGGCCATATCTGCGTCGCGCCGGGACGCATCTCCGTTTTAAGGAGAATTGGTCGCAATTGGCAGGCCAGATGGAGCGCCGGGCGCCCGGTCGGTCATCGGACCGTCAGGCGCGTTTGCGTTCCATCACCGCGATGAAAAAGCCGTCCGTGGAACTGCGGCGTGGTGACAGTTGGAGCGCGCCGCCGGCCAGCCGGCAAGCTTCCAGCGTCTCGGCCGCCCCCGCGACCAACCCGCCGGATGCGGCCAGGTCGTCCAGTGTATCGCGCTGCGTGAACGCCCGGTCGCGGGCGAGGAAGGCTTCGATGCGGTCGCTGTTTTCTTCCGGCAGAATGGAGCAGGTGACGTAGACCAGGCGTCCGCCCGGTTTCACGTATTTCGCTGCCGTATCAAGAACTTCATCCTGTTCCTTGATGCGTTGATTCAGCGCTTTTTCGTTGACGCGCCACTTGGCGTCGGGACGCCGGCGCCAGGTCCCGGTGCCGGTGCAGGGCGCATCGACGAAGACGACGTCCATCCTGCTTTCGAATTCGGCGAGATCGGTCTCCGGTCCGTCATGGACCTGGACATTGCGCACCCCGGCGCGTTGCAGGCGCGGCCAGATCGCCCGCAGCCGCCGCCAGTCGATATCCCAGGCATGGATCTGCCCCGTATTGCCGGTCATGGCGGCAAGCTCGAGCGTCTTGCCACCTGCCCCGGCGCACAGATCGAGTACCTGGTCGCCCGGCTTCACGCCGGCGGCGAGGCCGGCAATCTGGCTGCCTTCGTCCTGAACCTCGACCCAGCCCTTGCCATAGGCAGGAATGGAATCGGCCGGCGCCGACTTGCCGGTCGGGTCGGTCTGCGGAATGCGGATGGAAGAGCGCGCCAGATGGCCGGCATGGGCGGTCGGGATTTTTGCGGCGACCGCGGCCAGGGCTTTCTCCGGATCGGATTTCAATTCGTTGACGCGTAAATCGACCGGAGCCCGGCCGGCCATGGCAGCGCCCTCCTCGGCCGCGTGCTCGGCGAAAATGCGCAGCATCGATTCTTCAAGCCATTCGGGGAAATCGCCGCGCACATTCACCGGTGCATCATGGATATCGCGGGCAAATCCGGCGAGCTCGTCCGGCGTCGGCGGTTCCGGCGAATGCGGATCCTCTGCGAAAGCCGCGGAGAGCGCATCGGCATCATGGCCCCAGACCCGGGCGACTACGCCCAATGCCAGCGCCCGGGCGCTGTCATCCTGCATGGCATGAGCAAGCGACAGCTTGTGGCGCAGCGCATCCATCACCAGGCCGGAAATGAAGGCCCGGTCGCCTGATCCAGCAAAGCGGTGCGCAGCGCCCCATTCCTTCAAGGCCAGCTTCACGGGCCGGCGCTGGGTGTCGATCGTCTCGAGGATTTCGATCGCGGCTGCGATGCGTCCGCCCAATCTCATGGTATTGCTCCCGATGATCCCTCCTTCGAGGGCGGCTTCGCCGCCACCTCAGGATGAGGTGTAGGCGGATGCGCCAATTTTGACCCGGTTATCCGGGTTCGCCTTTCTCACCTCATGGTGAGGTGCGAGCGCAGCGAGCCTCGAACCAGGGCTGACATTCCGCCTAGCTCGGCGTCGGATAGTTCGGCGCTTCGCGCGTGATCGTGACGTCGTGGGCGTGGCTTTCCTTCAGGCCCGCATTGGTGATGCGCACGAATTGCGCCCGCTCGCGGAAATCTTCCAGCGTTCTGGCGCCGGTATAGCCCATTGCAGCGCGCAGACCGCCCATCATCTGGTGCAGCAACGGCCCGATCGGCCCCTTGTAGGGCACCTGGCCTTCAACACCTTCTGGCACCAGCTTCATCTGGTCGCCGACATCTTTCTGGAAATAGCGATCGGCCGAGCCGCGCGCCATCGCCGCGACCGAGCCCATGCCGCGATAGGATTTGTAGGACCGCCCCTGGTAGAGGAAAACCTCGCCCGGGGCTTCTTCCGTACCAGCCAGGGCCGAGCCCATCATCACGGCATCCGCGCCGGCCGCCAGCGCCTTGGCGAAATCGCCGGAATACTTGATGCCGCCATCGGCGATAATCTTCGCATCGGTGCCTTCGCGGGCCTTTGCGGCATCGATGATCGCTGTCAGCTGCGGCACGCCGACGCCGGCGACAACCCGCGTGGTGCAGATCGAGCCCGGCCCGATGCCAATCTTGACGCAGTCTGCGCCGGCATCGATCAGGGCTTTGGTGCCGTCATAAGTGGCGACGTTTCCGGCGACGATACGGGTACGGTTGGATTCGCGTTTGATGCGGCGCACCTGTTCGAGCACTGAGGCCGACATGCCGTGCGCCGTGTCGATAACGACAATGTCGACGCCGGCATCGACGAGCGCCATGGCGCGCTCGTAACCGCTGTCGCCGACCGTCGTTGCCGCCGCGCAACGCAAGCGCCCGTGCCGGTCCTTGGAGGCCAGCGGGTGGGTCTGCGCCTTGTCCATGTCCTTGACGGTGATCAGGCCGATACAGCGGTAATCCTCGTCGACGACAAGCAGCCGTTCGATGCGGTGCTTGTGCAGAAGACGCCGCGCCTCGTCCTCGCCAGCCCCTTCCCGCACGGTGACGACGTCGCGCGTCATCATGTTGGCGACTTTCTCGTTGGGATCGTCGGCAAAACGGACATCGCGATTGGTGATGATGCCGATCAGCTTGCCCGGCCCGCCATCGCCGTTCTCGACAACGGGAATGCCGGAAACCCGGTGATGCGCCATCAGAGACTGCAGCTCGGCAAGGGTTGCACCGGGACCGATCGTGACCGGATTGACCACCATGCCACTCTCGAAGCGCTTCACGCGGCGCACTTCCTCGGCCTGCTGGTCGATCGTCAGATTGCGGTGGAGAACGCCGAGACCACCGGATTGCGCCATGGCGATCGCCATCGGCGCCTCGGTCACCGTATCCATCGCCGCCGACAGGATCGGGATGTTCAGATTGACGCCGTCGGCGATGACGGTGCGCGGGTCCGCGTCGCCGGGAAGAACTTCTGATGCGCCGGGTTGCAAGAGCACATCGTCGAAGGTGAGGCCTTCGCGAATCTCCATTGGAGATCCTCCTTGCTGCTTGCGGGGGCGGATTAACGGGGAATCGCGATGTGTGCAAGGGGGTGATGTTCACCTCGCCCTTCGAGGCTCCCCCGGAACAAGTCCGGGGTCGCACCTCAGGGTGAGGTGAATGGGCAGTTTTGTACAAGCCTACCTCATGGTGAGGTGCCCACCGCAGGTGGGCCTCGAACCACGCAGGAAAACTAGGCCCGCACCGCCACAGGCATGTCGCCGTCCCAGCTGGCCAGCGTTTCGCGGTAGAGCTCCGGCAGGCGAACCTTCAGCCGGGCACGCGCTTCCTCCAGCGGCAACGGGAAAAGCGCCGTCAGATCCACGGTGTGGAACTTGTCTGCCTCGCGGGCCAGGCGTTTCGCCTCTTTCATCATCCGGCCCACGGGCCAGGAGAAAATCTCGGACCGAATTTGCATGCCCGCCATCGCCCCCAGCCATTTCGGGCCACGGCCATTGGTCTGGGTACCTGTCCACATCAAGAGCAGCGCTTCGCCCAGCGGATCGCGGCCATAGCCGGTGAGCACATGATAGAGATCGTGTGTCAGATTCATCATGTAGGACACGGAATAGAGATGCGGCCAGTCACGCTTGTAGGCCGCCATTTCCTCGGGCGCATTGGCCAGATTGGCCTCATAAACGCCCAGTGGCGACAGGTTTTCGGTATCCAGATAATGCAGATAGGCCGCGGCAAACGTGCCGGGGCCATGGGCTTCCAGCGCGGCGCGATCGGTCAGGACCCGGCCGAGTTGCTCATGGTCGGCGATGATGCGCTGGCCATATTCGCTGCCGGCAAATTCCTCGAAAAATCGCTGGTAGGAGCGCCCGTTCACCGCATGAAAGAAGGCGAACACGAAACGCGTATCCTCCTTGTCGCGGACCAGGCCGCGAAACGCCTTCCAGGCCGCCCACAAATCAATCGGATAGGAAGGAAAATCGCCGCGCGGCGTGGCTTCCACCACGGTCCGCGTCTCGGCTCCCATTTCCTTTCCAGGATCGACATGCTGGCTGTCGGGCATCGCATCTAACCTCTTTGAGGCCATAAAAGTGAACAGTGTTTACCAAAACGTCAAGCGCGTCATTTCGGCGGCAGGCTCAATACGTATGCGTGCCCCTGCTGCAGCAGTTTGGCCAGCAAATCCTCATCGCCCATCAGCGCTTCCGGGATAAAGACATAGTCGCGCATCCTTGCGCCATAGGAGAGAAAAGGCCCGGCGTCGTGTTCGGCCATGAAGGCCTTGCCCTCGGCGGGCGGCAGGCGGATGCCGAGCTCGCCATCCTTGTTGACCTGCGAGAACATGTGCCCGTTGTCCGACGTGTAAGGCATGGTCTTGCCCTTGCGTTCAATGCCCTCGCATCGCGCCACGACGCGGTCGAAAATGGCGATGGTCTCGTCACGGGTCATGCGGTGGCCTCCTTTCTCGGAGGCTGGCATGGCGGCGCTGCGGCGTCGAGGGGTGGCACCCTTCCACGATCCAGCTATCGAGAACAAGCTGATCGCAATCACATTTCGTCATCCCGGACAGACGGCGGCCCGATCCGGGATGACGAGCATTAATCGTCAATCCCCGCCGGCGTCACAGCCCGTAAACTGCCGGGATGGCCGAATTTGCTGCCCTCATCATGACCCTGACGACGGCCGCTCCGACGAGCCGGATGGCAGTCGTAGTAGTAGTCGTAGTAGGAGGCGAAATCAAAAAAACTGGAGTCCTATCCACGCTCGCCAGACCTGTGGCTTCAGCCCCTAAATCCCTTGGCAATCAGATAGGTCTCGGCGCTTTCGGAACGGCTGGCCGGTGGCTTGGCATGACGGATGGTCTCGAAACGCGGTTTGAGTTTCGCCAGCAGATCGTCCTCGGTGCCACCCTGGAAGACCTTGGCGACGAAAACGCCGCCGGGCTTGAGGGTTTCGAGCGCAAACTCCGCCGCAAGTTCGACGAGCGCGATGATGCGCAGATGGTCGGTCGACTTGTGTCCCGTGGTCCAGGGCGCGAGGTCGGAGATCACGGCGTCCGCCGGCCCGCCGAGCTCGGCCTTGACCTTGTCCGGGGCATCGTCCTCGGAAAAGTCGAGCTGCATCAGCTTGGCGCCGGGAATGGGGTCAATTTCGAGCAGGTCGACGCCGACCACTTCCGCAGCGCCTTTTTCCAGCGCGACCTGAACCCAGCCGCCTGGCGCCGCGCCGAGATCGACGACGCGGTCACCCTTTTTCAGCAGGTGGAAACGCTCGTCGAGCTCTTTCAGCTTGTAAGCTGCGCGCGAGCGATAACCATCCTGTTTGGCCATCTGGACATAAGGGTCGTTCAACTGGCGCTGCAGCCAGCGGGTCGAGGAAAGCTTGCGGCCACGCGCCGATTTCACCTTCTCGTGCAAGGATTTGGCGGCGCGGGCATCGCCGCCCTTGGTGACCGGTCCGGAGCGGCGGCGCCGGCGGCGGCGCTCGCCATCTGGCGTTTCCGGGGGCGTGTCGTCGTCACTCATTCGGCAGCCTTCGGTTCAACGCCGGCCGGCTTGTTGCGGCCACCGCGGCGGCGACGCTTCGGCCGGCGCATCAGGTTCAGCAGCAGCCCCTCGCGCAGACCACGATCACCAACGCGAATCCGCTCGATGGGCCATTTATCCATCACCGCTTCGAGAATGGCGCAGCCGGCCAGCACGAGGTCGGCGCGGTCGCGGCCGATCACCGGGTTTGCCGCGCGGCCGTCAAGATCCTTCGAGGCGAGATCCAGGCAGGCGGCACGCGCATCGGCTGCCGTCATCCAGCTGCCATCGACGATCGAGCGCTCATACCGCGGCAATTGCATGTGCACGCCGGCGACCGAGGTAATCGTGCCTGACGTTCCGATCATGTGCGCCCGGCCCGCGGTGAACAGCGGTTTCAGTTTTCGTGCGCCGCGCGGCGTCTTGAGCGCCGTCATCGCATACGCCTTCATCGCCGCGTACCAGTCATCGGGATGCTCTGTTTCGGGAATCCGTTCCGACAGGGTGACGACACCGACCGGCGCGCTCGCCCAGGTGCGGACGGGCGGACGCCCGCCATTCTCGAACCCACCGCGCTCGCGCCATTGTGCCAGATCGACCCAGGACAATTCCGTCGACCCGCCGCCGATATCGACCACGAGCGCCACATCATATTCCTCGTCCATCAGGTCGAGACAGCCCAGCACGGCAAGACGCGCCTCTTCTTCCGGGGAGATGATGTCAAAATCGATATCGGTCCGGGCCTTGATGCGCTGCATCAACTCGTCGCCGTTTTCCGCCAGGCGGCAGGCCTGGGTCGCAACCGCCCGGTACTTGATGACGCCGCGGCGCTGCATCTTCTCGGCGCAGACCTCAAGGGCCTCGACGACGCGATCCATCGCCTCGGCGTTGAGTCGGCCGGTCTCGGTAAGCCCCCCGCCAAGGCGGACGATACGCGAGAAGGCATCGATGATTCGAAAGCTTCGCCCGGCCCGGCGCGCCACCAGCATGCGGCAATTATTGGTGCCGAGATCAATCGCGGCGAAGGCCGGGCCCGGCCCGTTCCTGCCACGGCCCGGACGCTTTGCACCGGTGAATCGCGATTGCGCGGCAGCAGGCTTGTCCTGCGCCATTTTATCCCTACCTCTCGCCGTCTCGCGCGCTGCTCCAAAAGGGCACGCCGCGTTTCGGCCTGAACTTTGCCTTCATCAGGCAGCATACGGAGAAGTTGCGGCGCTTCAAGCGAAACCGGACCGCCGCGACACAGTTGAGACGGAAGCGAGCGCAATGACGATCGAACGGGATGCCAGATTTGGAATCGGAGATGTGGTGCGTCACCGCCTTTTCCCGTTTCGCGGCGTGATTTTCGATGTCGATCCGGAATTCGCCAACACCGAGGAATGGTGGCAGGCCATCCCGGCCGCGATCCGGCCGCACAAGGCACAGCCCTTCTACCATGTGCTGGCCGAGAACGAGGACAGCTTCTACACCGCCTATGTGTCGGAGCAGAATCTGGTGGCCGACGCCGAGGCCGGCCCGGTGCGGCATCCGCAAGCGCTTGAATTCTTTGAAGGTTTTGACGGTGAACGCTACCGGATGAAAACGGCGGACCTCAGGCCGAACTAGCGCGCATAACGCACCACTTTCTGGTCGATGGCGCCAAAGATGCTGTCGCCATTCCTGTCGAACATCTCGATCCGGATGGTGTCGCCGGGCGTCATGAAATCGGTTTTCGGCGCGCCGTCGTAAATCGTCTCGATCATGCGTATCTCTGCAATACAGGAATAGCCCTTCCCGCCTTCCGAGACGGGCTTGCCGGGCCCGTCATCGAGCTTGTTCGAAATCGTGCCCGAGCCGACGATCGTGCCGGCGGTCAAAGGCCGCGTCTTGGCAAGGTGGGCAACCAGGTCGCCGAAATCGAAAGTCATGTCGACACCGCATTCCGGCTCGCCGAATTTCTCGCCATTGAGATGGCTGACCAGCGGCAGGTGGAGCTTGCGACCGTCCCAGGCCTCGCCGAGTTCGTCAGGCGTCACCGCGACAGGTGCAAACGCCGTCGGCGGCTTGGACTGGAAAAAGCCGAATCCCTTCGCCAGTTCGCCCGGGATCAAGCCGCGCAGCGAGACGTCATTGACGATCATGACCAGCCGAATCTGCCTTGCTGCCTCGTCTGCTGTCAGACCCATCGGTCCGCTGCCGGTCACAACCGCGACCTCGCCCTCGAAGTCGCAGCCCCAGCTGTCATCTCCAAGCGGAATATCCTGGGTCGGTGCGAGGAAAGCATCGGACCCGCCCTGATACATCAGCGGGTCGGTCCAGAACGTCTCCGGCATTTCCGCGCCGCGTGCCTTGCGGACCAATTCGACGTGATTGACATAGGCCGAACCGTCCGCCCACTGGAAACTGCGCGGCAAGGGCGAGAGCGCGTCGGCCGGATCGAAGATCTCGGTGTCCGCCGAACCTTCATTGACCTTGTCCGACAGCGCCTTCAGCGCCGGTTCGGCGCGATCCCAATCATCGAGCGCGGCCTGCATTGTCGGGGCGATATCCGCAGCGTCGGCAAACCGGCTAAGATCGCGTGAGACCACGACAAGGCGGCCGTCCGGGTGACCATTGCGAAGCGAGGCAAGTTTCATGGCAGTATCCGTTCTTGTTCAAGAGCGTCGATTGTTCAGGACGGTACGGGCTGGAAATGGCCGTCGTCGTTCATCCATTCAAGCTCACCATCGGCGACGCCGAAGCGCGCGCCATGGATGATGAGATCAGAACTGTCCAGCGCGGATTTCACGAATGGGTAGGTCTTCAACCGTTCAATCGAATGCCGGATTCCGTTCAGCTCGAGGTGCTCGGCATGTGTATCGACATCCGCGCCGGCATCCAAATTCTTGCGTACCTCGGCCAGCGCCGGCTGCAACGCGCTGATCCAGTGTCCGAGAAAGATGCTGTCTGATTCCGAATGACCGCCAGCGCACGCATGCACGCCGCCGCACTGCTTGTGCCCAAGCACCAGAATATTCGACACTTTCAGGACGGTCACCGCAAATTCCAGCGCGGCGGACACGCCATGATATCCGCCGTCCGTTTCGTAGGGCGGCACCAGGTTGGCGACATTTCGAACGACGAACAATTCGCCTGGCGACGCATCGAATATCTGCGAGGGATCAACGCGGCTGTCACTACAGCCTATAACCAGTGTGTGCGGCTTCTGACCCTTGTCCGCCAAGTCCTCGTAAAGCTGTTTCTGGCGGGGATACAGATCGGCACGAAAACGGGAAAATCCCGCGGCCAGCTGGGGAGGAATCGTCATTCCGCAGTCTCCGGCAGTCTCCAGGAATTGACATAGTCACGGTTCTCGACGCTGCCCGCATCGTCACCGACATCCAGCGGATCTCGGGTATCGATCATGACGGCGTATTCGTCGGTCGCGGCTTTTGTTTGCACAAGCATGTTCTTGAGCGCCTTGGGATGCGGGCCGTGCGTGAATCCGGACGGATGGAAAGTCATCATGCCGGCATCGATATTGTCGCGGCTGAAGAAATCGCCGGCATGGTAGAACAGCACTTCGTCGTAATCGTCATTATTGTGGAAAAACGGCACTTTGAGCGCCCCCGGATCGGTCTCGAACGGACGCGGCGCAAAGGTGCAGACCACAAAGCGGTCCGACAGGAAGGTGGTGTGGGCGCTCGGCGGCAGATGATAGCGATGGCTCATCAGCGGCCGGATATCCTTCACATTGAGGCGTACCGGCGCCAGCTCGCCATGCCAGCCGACCGCGTCCAGCGGGTTGAACGGATAGGTTATGCGGCTGACCTCCCCGCGCTTCTTCACCGAAACCGTCCATTCATGGTTCTCGTCGGCCTGCTGGGCCTTGAAGGCATCATCGATCTTCGGCGCATCGAGGATCGCCGGATCGAAGACGGCGTGCGGGCCGACCAAGCCCTTGTCCGGCAGGGTGTAATGCGTGTTGGTCGCCTCGATCATCAGGATCGACAGCGGCTCGCTCTGCGACAGCCGCCACATCGTACCGCGCGGCAGATAAACGTAATCGCCCTTCACCACTTCGATATGGCCGAAATCGCAGAACAAATCCGCCTGACCCTCATGGATGAAAAGGAGTTGATCGCCATCGCCATTGCGAGCGAGCCCCGTCATCGGCTCGGCCAGCTTCCAGAAACGGATATCGGTCGACTTGTTGTGCAGGACCGATCGTGATTCCCAGGGCGAGTTCTCGGCGCCATTGAGCGCATTGAGGTCGAAGGCGCGTGGCTGCAGCGGGCCCTCGAATTTGACCCAGCCCGTGGGTGGATTCCGGTGATGCAGGAAGGCGGCCGGGCCAAAGAAGCCTTCCTTGGACATTTCGCGCTCGAACGTGCCCTCGGGCATGTCGGCATGCGCCTGGCGGGAGGCGTTGCCTTCGACGCGGGATGCGTAAATCCATTTACGATTGGCCATTGCGGGACTCCTGCCAGCTGTTCGCGGGCAATTTAGTTACAAATGAAACTAAATGGAAGCCGCGTTATTCCTCGTCGCCATAGATCGCCACGATCCGGTCGCGGTCAGACCCCCAGGACGCGCGGTACATGCCCGGCGTGTTGAAGCTCCAGGCGGTTTCGCCGGTGATCGACAGGACGATGACACCGCCATCGCCGTCGAGATCGGTCAGCGCGCCCTGGATCACCGTGTCAGCGGCATCCTGGGCGGCATAGGGATGGTCTTCCGCGCCGCGATCGATGACGTCCAGCTCATGACAAATGCGTGCCGCCACGTTGAGGCGGATGAAATATTCACCGGTGCCGGTCGCCGAGACGCCGCACAGCGCGTTGGCGTAGGTGCCGGCGCCGATGACCGGGCTGTCGCCGACCCGGCCCCAGCGCTTCGCCGTCGTGCCGCCGGTCGATGTGCCGGCGGCAATGGTCCCGGCCTGGTCTAGCGCGACGACGCCGACCGTGCCGAAGCGATGTTCGCGTTCAAGCAGATCGAGATGGCCTTCCTCGACTTCCTCGGGCTCTGGCGCGCCGTCCGGCCGATCCGGCAAGGGCAAGCCCATCTCGCCGACCGCGCGTTCCATCGAGCGCCAGCGGCGTTCGGTGAAGTAAAAGGCAGGCTCCACGAATTCGAGCTCCTGATCGCGGGCAAAGGATTCTGCGCCCTCACCGGTCAGCATGACGTGGCGACTGGCTTCCATGACGGCGCGGGCTGCCGTGATGGGGTACCGGATTCCCGTTACGCCCGCGACTGCGCCGGCTTCGAGCGTGTCGCCAACCATGATGGAGGCATCCAGTTCGTTGCGGCCCTCCGCCGTGAACACCGCGCCGCGCCCGGCATTGAACAGCGGATCGTCCTCCATCGCGCGGATGATCTGCTCAACGGCATCGATTGCGTCACCGCCCGAGCTGAGGATCTCGCCGCCCCGGTCGAGCGCCGCATCCAGCGCTGCTCGGTATGCCGCCTCGGTTTCAGCGTCCATGGATTCCCGTTCGATGACACCGGCGCCGCCATGGATGACGATCGCCCATCGGTTGTCGTCCTGTGCCAGCGCCGGGACCGCGAATACCGTCGTGATCAATACTGCCGCGATTGCTTTCATATGCCCTTCCCCGTTTTGACGTGGCTTCCGACAATGTTGCGCATCATTGCTCCCCCGTTCGCCGGCGTAGCCGAACCGCGCTCTTTCGTGTCGAACACCACCAGCTGCCCGCAAGCCGGTCATTCAGCCGCGATGGCGTCCAATCCGGCTAGGTGGTCAAAACCACCTTGCCCTTGACGCGCCGCTGCACCAAATCGTCGAAGGCATTCGTCACCTCCTCGAGCGGGTAGCTGGCAGACACCATGGGCTTGATCCTGCCTGCCACATAGAGCTCGAAGAGCTCGGCCATGTTCCTGCCGTTCTCCTGCGGGAACTGACCAGCCCAGGCTCCCCAGAACACGCCCCGGATATCCCGACTGTTCAGCAATGCCAGATTCAGCGGCATTTTCGGTATGTCACCGGCAGCGAAACCGATGACCAGGAAGCGACCGCCCCAGCCCAGCGCGCGCATCGCCTGTTCGGAATAACCACCGCCGACCGCGTCATAGACGACGTCAGCCCCCTTGCCGCCGGTCAGTTCCTTGAGCCGTGCCTTCAGGTCTTCGCTGTCATAGTCGACCAATTCATCCGCGCCCGCCTGCTTGGCGGCCGCCAGCTTCTCCTCGCCGCGCGCGCAGCCAATGACGCGCGCGCCATAAGCCTTGCCAAGCTGGCAAGCCGCCGTGCCGACGCCGCCGCCAGCCCCGAGGACCACGAGTGTCTCACCCGATTTGAGTTCGGCGCGCTGCTTCAGCGCATGGATGGTTGTGGCATAGGTGGTGATCAGCGCAGCCGCCTCGTCGAACGGCATGTTTTCAGGGATCGGAGCGACCTGATTGGCGGCGGTGACCACTTTCTCTGCGAACCCGTCGAGCAGGGTCGCGGCGACAACGCGGTCACCCTCCTTGAACCCCTCGACGCCGTCGCCGACGGCGGCGATCGTACCCGACACCTCGCCTCCCGGCGTGAAAGGAAGCCGCGGCTTCATCTGGTATTTGCCTTCGACCAGCAGGATGTCGGGGAAATTGACGCCCGCTGCCTTCACATCGATGACCACCTGGCCCTGTCCTGCCTGCGGATCAGCGACCTCTTCCACGGTCAAATTCTTGTATGGCGCGAATTCCTTGCAGATCACGGCACGCATAGTGTGTTTCCTCCTGAATTATTCATATTGCCGAGGCGTCGTCCGCCCAGACGAAAACGTGATGCCCTGGTTCACTCAGGGTCCCTTTCGCCGAACGTAGCGGCCGCGCGTGCCTCTATACGTGACACGCGCCGTTCCAGCGAATTGAAATCGTCGCGGTTGAGGAAAAAGCGCGGGCGTTCCTCGATCGGCGGTGGGGCGGCTTCCATGCGGTCATATTGTTCGGTTACCCATTGTGCCCACGCATCGTTTTCGAGCCATTCAGAGCGCCGGGCTCTCACGGCCTGCCAGTGAGCCTCGACGTTTTCGGGGGTCAGGCGGACACCGAATTGGTCGGCAGCCACTGGGGGCTCGAGCGCCTCTCCCTTCATCCGTGCCAGAATGGCAAGGCCGAGGGCCGGCCGATAATGGGAGGGCTCGTAATACCACGGATTGATCACGTCGCCCGAGAGCGATGGCGGGCCGGTCTGAGCCACTTCGGGGAAGCCGGCGAAGTCCCAGACCTCGAGCGCTTCGCCGGGGAAACACGAAGCTCGCGACGGGAGCGGGTGGCGCTGCGCGGCAAGGTGCACCAAGTCGCGCCGCATCTGAAGGTCGAGCTCGTCGATACCGGCGCGCCAGCGCGCCTCCTCGATGCGTGAATGTATCGGGTGGATGAAAATGCGGACCTGGACGCCGCGCGCGAGCAAGGCATCAATGCCGCGGAACACATACGCCGTGCGTTGCGGGTCGTAGGCATAGCCGAGATAGGAGCGATAACGCTTCTGCAGTTCGGTATCGAAGCGTTCGCGGGAATTTTCCGGCGCATAGGCGGATTCCCAATCGGTGTCCGATCCGCCCGACACATTGTCGATCACGGTCTGGAGCGCACGCGCAAAGGCGTCGAGCGACAGCGAGGTCTGGATATGGGCCTGAATCCGCGACCCGCCTGCGAGCGGGGTAATCCAGTAGGTGGCATCGGCGCGCGGATAATCACCAAACTCGCGCAGATCGAGGCCGATCACGGCGCAGTCGATCGCGTCGTTTTCCGCCGCGAGGGCAACCGCATTGGCGATTTCGAAGGCGTTGGTGCCGCCCATTGCCATGTTCTCGAAGCCCCCGGGCCAGTCAGCGATTTCATCGGGAAAGCCGTCATGCGAACGCGAGGAGCCGAAGAGCACGGTCGAAGCCTCTGTCTCGATCAGGCCGTGGCCGACCGCGACGCGATAGCCATCGGCATGAGCCCGCGTTCTGCGCTCGTTGACGCCGGGAATCTCGCTCCATTCCGAGACGTGATAGGGGTCGACGACGAAGGTAAAGCCACCAAACAGGATCAGCCACGCCGCCAACGTCAGCACCAGGCGGATGGCATAGCCCTTCAGTGTGAGCGGCGGTTTCCGGTCAGAAGTTGTAATAGATAAACTCCGCTGTGTTCCAGGCATTCACGATCGACAAGAAGAGCAGGAATGCCAGCGTGCCGGAGATCCATGGCCGCGGCGTGAAGCGCAAACCCTTCTGCGGCACCAGGCCGGCGGTTTTCAGCGTGACGTCGTCAAACCATTTGATAAAAATCGACGCTGTATCCGGAAGGCCCCAGACAATCGCCAGGCCGATGGCGATGGCTATGAAGGGTTCGTCGCTGACGCCCGGCCCGATGCCGTTGAGGCCGGCCATGCCTTCGAGCATTTCGATGGCTGCCCCGAAGGACGTGGCGCGGAAGAAGACCCAGGCGAAGACGACAAAAAGGAAGGTGAAAGCGACCGATACCCAGGGCGCCGACGGAAACAGGCCGTTCGGCCGCCAACGGTTGAGCATGTTGCACCAGGCGAGCGCCAGACCGTGCAACGCGCCCCAGAAGACAAAGGTCCAGGCGGCGCCATGCCACAAGCCGCCCAGGAGCATGACGATAGCCAGATTGATGGCGCGTCGGGCTGGTCCTTTCCGGTTGCCGCCGAGCGGTATGTAAAGGTAATCACGCAGGAATTGCGACAGGGTGATGTGCCAGCGACGCCAGAAATCGATGATGGAGCGGGCCCTGTACGGCGCGTTGAAATTGATCGGGAGGCGATAGCCGAACATGCGTGCCAGCCCGATTGCCATGTCAGAATAGCCGGAGAAGTCGAAGAATATCTGGAAGCTGTAGCAGAGTGCGCCGGTCCAGGCCTCGAGCAAGCCGACCTCGTCGCCGCGCGCGGCGGCATTGAAGGCGCTGGCGGCATAGGGTTCGAAATTGTCGGCGAGCAGGACCTTCTTGGACATGCCGATCGAGAAAATCGACAGGCCGACGCCGATGTTCTCAGACCAATCGTCCTTCCGGTCCTGGTCCTCGTATTGCGGCGCAATCTGGTCGTGGCGAACGATCGGTCCGGCGATCAGCTGCGGAAAGAAGGAAACGAACAGGCCATGGCCGAGCCAGCCGGCAGGCTTGGTCTCGCGCCGGGCGACATCGACGAGGAAGCTGATCTGCTGGAAGGTGAAAAAGGAGATCGCCAACGGCAGGGCAAAGCCTGGCAGCGGAATATCGGTGTCGGCCACCCAGTTGATGTTGCGCAGGAAAAAATCGGCATATTTGAACAGGCCGATACTGGCGAGATTGAGAACAATGCCGATCGCCAGCCAGGGCTGGGCGCCGCGTCGCTCGATCACAAGGCCGAGCACATGATTGACGATGATCGAGCCGAGCAGCAGCGGCAGGTAGCGAATGTCCCACCAGGCGTAGAAGATGAAGGAGGCGATCGTCAGTGCGACCAGCGCCGCATTGTGCGCCACCCAGCGCCTCAGGATGTAGTACACACCTAGCGTCGCCGGGAGAAACACAAACAGGAATTCGAATGAGTTGAACAGCATGCCCCGCCCCGCGCGCGAGCCAAATAGACGGTGTTTCACCGGCCCGGTCAATTGAGGGGGGCAGGCCGGGAATGGGCGCTGACAACTTGCCATTCCTGACGCCGCAAGACAGCATTCCGGAAAACAGGGAGGCCGCGATGAGCGCCGTAGACAAGGCCTTGGCCACGCAGCTTGCGAACATCGAAGCAAAGACCGGCAAACCGCTGGACGAACTGAAAGCACTGGTGCTGGGCCAGGACACGTCAAAACATGGCGAGATGGTCAGATGGGCCAAGACCGAACTCGGTCTGGGACATGGCGACGCCAACACCCTGGTGCATGTGGCGCGCAAGGCGGCCGAACCGGCGGTGCAGAATTCCGGCGATCCGCTGGACGATATCTATACCGGCGCGAAGGCGCACCAGCGCCCGATCCACAGCGCCTTGATGGATCGCATCAGCGAATTCGGCGCATTCGAGCAGGCGCACAAGAAGGGCTACATCTCACTGCGGCGAAAGAAACAGTTCGCGATGCTCGGCCCCAAGACCAATGACCGTTTCGAACTCGGCATCAACCTCAAGGACGACGCCTTGCATCCATTGATGAAGCCCGTGAAGCCGGGCGGAATGTGCCAGTACATCATCTCCCTCCATGCCGTGGACGAGATTGATGACGACATGATTGAAATCGTGCGCCGGGCCTATGACGCCGCCGGCTGACAGCTGGATGAATGCCTTCGGGCATCGCCTGTCAGCCGCCATTCAGCTTGCCTCGGCGAGGCTTCCCGCACAGTGTGACCACCACTCACGGGGAGGCTCTGACCATGTTGTTCCGTTTCCTGATCACGATCGGATCGCTCTTCGGTTTCGTGACCGGCGGTCTTGACCTGCTTGAACGTTTCGGCGTGCCGGTCGATCAGTGGCTTCGCAATCTGCCGGCGCTGTTCTCCGACCTCTATGCCTGGTTCGGCTTCCAGGTCGATCGCGTGACGATTGCCGTGTTCGGCGCGCCGGACCCGGCGGTTGCGGCGCGCAGCTATTCGGCTGACGGGTTCGATGTCGATGCCGGCGTGAATTCCGGCGGGGTTTCCGGCGCCGGAAGTGATACACTTATCGTATCGGGCCTTTTCACCCTCATCATGTTCATGATCCTGATCTTGACGCTGCGACGGCAGCGGCGCTGACAAGCGGCTTTAGCTGCCGGTCGAGCCTCTGGCATTCCAGCCAGCCGATGCGCCACCGATATCCTCGGCTTCCAGGGATCCGAGATAGCGCAGCAATTCATCACGATTGGTGGCGCGGGAAATCACGTAGCCCTGGGCATGATCGCACCCCATGGCCTTGAGTGCGGCGAGGACGACTTCGTCTTCGACGCCTTCGGCGGTCAGCGTCATGCCGAGATTGTGTGCGAGGTCGACGGTCGACTTGATCAAGGTGCGATCCTTGCTCGATGTCTGTGCGCCGCTGATGAAGGTCTTGTCGAGCTTCAGCTCGTGGCACGGCAGGCGCTTGAGATAGGCGAGCGAGGAAAAACCGGTCCCATAATCGTCAATCGCAATCTTGCAGCCGGCATCGACCCAGCGGTCGAGATTGTGCATGGCCGTTTCGGGCTTGTGCATCATCGCGGTTTCGGTGATTTCGAACGTCAGCCCGGTCCCGCCATAGCCGAGAATGTCGAGCACGCGGGCGCCGAAGCTTGCATCAGTGATCAGCCGGCCGGAAATATTGACGGCAATCTCGATATCGTGGCCGTGCTCGGCGAGATACGCTTTCTGCTTTATCGCCTCGCGGATCGACCATTCCGTCAGCTCGCGGATCTTTCCCGTCTCCTCGGCCTGCGGGATGAAGGCATCGGGCGGGATATACCCACGCTCGGGATCGTTCCACCGGCACAATGCCTCAGCGCTATTGATCCCGCCGGACCGCAGATCCAGCTTGGGCTGGAAGTGGAGCTCGATATCGCCAGAAGCCATCGCCGACCGCATGCGGGTCATCAAGCTCAGGTTCTCGGTCGGGTCGCCCAGCTGCCGTTCATTGAAAGTGGCCATCATAGCCTGGTTCTCGTCGGCCTGGCTGAGCGCAATGATTGCGTTACGCACCGCGATCTCGCTTTGCCGATCATTCGCCAGACCGACCGTAAGACCGATATCCAGTTCAACGCCGTCGATTGTCATGGGCCGTGAAACGAGATCGACGAGGTCCTTGATATCGTGCTCAAGTAGGAGGCTATCGTCGGTATCGAGAATGACGCCGAACACGCCAGGGCCGATCAGGCCGACTTCGGTGATTCCTTCAGCCGTCGCGAGCCTTTCGCCGAGCTTTGACTGGACTTTCACGAATGTCGCAAAACCGAGCAGCGTCTCGAAGCTAGACGCGCGATCCAGCCGTATGGCGGCGAAAAAGACTTCAGAACCACCGAATTCAATCGAACGATTACGTGCCTTCACCAATGAATGGCGCGTGGGCAGGCCAGTCTCGGCATCCACGAACAACATGTCTTTCATCATCTGGTTGCGCAGACGGAACCCGCGGATCACCAGGATCGCACCGAACAACAACACAAGTGTGATCGCGCCCACCCCGATTGCGATAATCGTGCGCTGACGCGATTCGCTCTGCGCAAGCGCCAGATCGCGTTCCAGACCAACCGCGCGCAATTGCTCGATCTCGAGTTCCTGGGCCGCAAAATCGAACTGGGCCCCGACCAGGGCGGAGTTAGCCGACGCCGCGAATTCGCGGCCGTCATCGTCAAGACGCTTGTAGGCTTCAAAATGTTCGAGTGCCAGTCCGGGTTGGCCGATGGCGCGATATAGCTGCGCGGCCGTCTCGTGGAAGTCAGTAAAATGGTGATTGGTTTCCGTAATCGGAACACCATCGAACACCCGTTCGATATGGCTGCGTGCCGCCTGGAATTCGCCGCGCCCCAGCGCGGCTTGCGCGCGTACACCATAGAGAAATCGCGCCCATTCCGCGCCGTCGGGATTGCCGGCAACATTAAATGCCCGCGTTATCGCGTTATCGGCAGCCGTCCATTCTTCTGCTGCAATGTGCATGGAGGCGATATTGTTCAGGATGCGAGCCTCCAGCATCGGGCTCTGCATTTCAGCAGCAATTTCCAGCGCCAACTCGTAATTGCTCAGGGCAGGCTCGAATTCACTGAGCGCTGTGTAGGCATTGCCAAGGTTGTTGAATGCCGCGAGATCGAGGCTGGTGTCGTGATACCGCTCGGTCGCGTCCTCGAAATACTCGATGGCGCGCTGATACTGGCGGGCATCATTGTAAATCGAGCCGATCGATTGAAGCACGATGGCCTGGCTGCGGGGTTCATCAATTTCGACGTAGACGTCATACGCCGACTGGAAAAAATCCAAAGCCCGGCCATGTTCACCCCCCAGTTTCAGGGTGCGGCCTACGGAGAGCAGGATATCGGCATAGAGTTTGGTCGGCGCCGGATCCTCACCGAGCAGCTCCAGCGCGCGCTCAGCGATCGGGCGTGCTTCGTCTGGCCGGCCAAGACGCGTCAGCGCTTCTGCCTGCAGCCAGCTGGTCGTCGCCAGCGCCGTGGCTTCTAATGATCCATCCAGTGATACGGGGACCATGCGCTCGGCACGCTGGGCTTGCGCAAGAGCTGCGGCCGGATCCCGCATCATGCTGGAACGCGATTCCTCAACCGCCGCTGCAAATGGCTGGATGATCGCGTTTTCGGATTGCGCCCAGGCTCCTGACACCGGCAAGGTCAGGAGAAAAACCATCAGCAAGAGGGCGTACTGGCGAAGGGTCATGGTTGAATATCCGCCGACAGAAACTTCGTTCAGGCCACTAAAGCGCGATGCGCCTTAATAATTCGAGAATTCAAATATTCCGACCATTACAGAAAAAGGCCGCCTCTCCTGTTCAGAGAGGCGGCCAGTTTTCAGTCGGGGTTGATTACTTAGAACGTGAAGCGGATCCGGCCGCCGGCGGTGATGCCGCGAACGTCTTCGGCCTGGGCATCGCCGGCCAATTGCGCCCGGGTATAGACACTGAACTGGGTCGATCCACCGATCAGCGAGGTGGCGTACATGGCTTCCGCGAAGAGCGGACGCTCGCCACCCAGGCGCCAGGTTTCCGTTGTACCTTCCATCGTGCCGGTCTCGCGGTCGGTGACGCGGGCGGTGGAGTATTCCATCGCGCCGCTTTCGACATGCAGCGGCTGGATCAGGCTGACGCGGACAGCGTCGCGATCGGACATCACGCCCTGGCGGGATGCCGTCACCTGGAAGGCGGTCGAGATCGCCGCCTCTGAGAGGTTCAGCGCGACATTGCCGAATCCGCCGGTGCGTGAGCGGGCCAGGGTCGCCGAAGCGTCCAGATTGACCTGCATCGGCATCGCCATGGAGACGCCGAAGGTCGCCGCATCGGTCATCGCCCCGCCCGACAGGTCCAGCGGACCCGTGCCCTGGGCACCGAGGAAACCGGTGTCCTCGCGCAGCAGCGTGTAAGAGACGCTGAGTTCGAGGCCCTCGCGGACATCGTGCTCTGCGGTGATGTTGAACGCCGCCGCCTCGTAGGCGTCGAGCCCGGTGATGCTCCGCTCCTCGCCGGAATGCGGCATCACGGCCAGGTCTTCCTCGCGATTGATGGTCAGACCGAAGGACAGGCGCGTATTTTCCGAGACCTCGAGCCCGGCCACGCCGTAGAGCCCGCCGGAGGCAAAGCCCAGCACCGGGTTCACACCGCCGGTTTCCGGACGATGGTCGGAAAACAGGCCGAAGCCCGATTGCGAAGTCAGCGCCAGAGCGCCTTCGCCGAGGCCGAAGCGCACTTCGCGCCCGTCCTCATCGTCGGCGATACGTACCCCGACCTGGAAGCCCAGTTCGGCCTCCGAAGCACGGTCACGCGGGTCGAGGCGCGAGGCCACCGCGGAGACCCGCAGATTGCCACGGCCGGTCATCGTCACGGCATATTCGCCCGTGTCGCGGAAGCTGCTCGCAGCGTCCTCCGCCGCTTCCCGCTCTGCCAGGTATTGTTCGGCATTGATCGCGGAATCCAGCTCTTCCTGGGTGAAGCGGCCGTTCAGCTCGTCCAGCGAGACGACGAAGTCGCGGAAGGTATCGTTGAGATCCTCGAACAGCACCACGCTGTTTTCGTCCGCCGAGTGGAAGGTCAGGCGGTCGCTGGCATACTTGACGGCACCGACATCATGGCGGCCAAGACCGGCGGTCATGATGTAGAGGCTGTCCGGATCGAGCGGCGACATCGCCGCCTGCACGTCCAGCAGGCCGCGGCCATAGACCGGGTCGGTGCCGGGCGCGCCGAGATCCCGCGCCGAGCGCAACAGCACATCGGCCGTGTCGCGGGCGCCGATCCAGCCCCAGCGGCCGCGTACCAGCGCCGCGGCACCGGAGACCAGCGGGGCCGCGAAGGACGTGCCCGACTGGCGGATCACGCCGCCATTGCCGTCGGAAACCAGGATCAGCTCGCCCGGTGCGACCAGGAAGCGGTCCATCAGGCGGAAACCCTCATTGCAGCGTCCGCGGACGGTAAAGCAGGCCTCGCCCGGACGGTTCGAGAAGCTCGAGATATTGTTGTTCGGATCGACCGAACCGACAATGATCAGATTGCTGACGTCCATGTCCTTTCGCCATTCGACGTCGAAGTCCTGCGTATAGCCGTCATTGCCGGCGGCGAAGACGAAGACCGTACGATCCGCAAATTGACGCACATGCTTGCTCGAGAAGACGTCGTCGCGCCATTGCTGCGCGAAGGTGGTCCCTGGAAGGCCCAGCGAGATGTTGATGACCTGCGAGTGGTCCCTCAAGAGGCGGACGACCCCGTTGCGGACATCGCGCCAGTTCGTGGTCAGCGAGTCGTCGAACGGGTTGTAGGTCTGCAGGAGCGCATTCGGCGCCACGCCCATCACGCCCTCGCCATCCATCGGCGCATTGATCAGGCTGGCCACCGCGGCCCCGTGTGCGAAGTCGTAGAAGAGCTCATTGCCCCGCTTGCGGCGGACATTGAGCGCCTCGGATGAGGAAAAGTTGAAGTCCAGCAGGCCCACATAGACGCCTGTACCGCCTCCGGCCGCCTGCGACAGGGCCGGCGTCCAGTTGACCGAGGCCATCCAGTGATCGACCCGGTCGAGGCCGGTATAGCCCATCAGGCTGTCATAGAAGTCCAGGAAGAAGCGCGAGCGCTCGGCCGCATCCATGTTTTCCAAGGAACGCGGATCGTCGAGATTGACGCCATAACGCGCCAGGAGCTCGGCAAAGACCGCATCCTCGATCGATTGCCCGGTCTCGTGCTCGACCGCCGCCCCAAAAACATCGCCGGCGCGGCGCAGCATCCCGCGCAAACTGTCGGCCACGCGCTCATACTGGTCACCGGCGGCATCCGAGAACGGATCGATATCGCCCCATTGCGCATTCAGATCGCCCCAGAACGGACCGATATCCCCCCAGAACGGGCCGATATCCCCCCAGAACGGGTTGATGTCGCCATAGAAGGGATCGATGTCGCCACGCCAGGGCGAGATGTCGCCCCAGAACGGGCTGATATCGCCATGGAAGGGATTGATGTCGCCATGGAAGGGGTTGATGTCTCCCCAGAAGGGCGAGATGTCGCCCCAGAACGGCGAGATATCCCCGTAGAACGGGTTGATGTCCCCGCGGAAGGGATTGATGTCGCCATGGAAGGGATTGATGTCGCCGCGGAAGGGGTCAATGTCGCCGCGGAAGGAAAAGAGATACTGGTCGTCGGCGCCGTTATTGCCACCGCCCGTCTCTTCCTGCTGGCCGCCGCCACCATTTCCGTTGCCGCCACCCTTGTTCTTGCCGGCCCAGGCCGGTGCCGCTGCCAGCGCCGTCGTTGCGCAGACCAGCGCCGAAAACGCTACCGTTGCCTTGAGATACTTCTTCATGTCGGTCCCCATTGAGGATTGCCCGTGATGGGGGACGTTTTCGGGCATTTTATTCAAATTCGAACTAAGGAAGATGGTTGCCCAATCCTTAATCGACGCAATGGTTTACGCGTCACTAACGGGATCGTTCGGATTGAGATGGTGCCCGGGGGCGGATTCGAACCACCGACACGCGGATTTTCAATCCGCTGCTCTACCAACTGAGCTACCCGGGCGCCGGGTCGTCCCGCCGCAGCGGAACCGTTGGAGAGGCGGGTTTATAGGCAAGCCCGCGGGACCTGTCCACGCCGAGATGCGCCTTCCCGTTAGTCTTGTGCAGACGGGTCGTCGGGCTCTACCGGTACCGGCTCTCCGGGGATCGCATAATCGTCTGCCAGCCAGTGCCCGAGATCGGCATCGGCGCAGCGTTTCGAGCAGAAAGGCAGATACTTTTCGTGCGCCGGTTTCTTGCAGATCGGGCAGGCCAGGCGTTTGATCATGTCGTCGTCACCTCGAAGTCCTTGCGGTGTTCACCGGTTGCAGCCGTCAGGGTGAACCGAGGGCCGATGCGGTCGGTCATTGCGCCGCGCCAATCGATCCGGTCGGGTTCCAGCCAGTCGTGAAGCGCCGGAGAGACGGCAAGGTTCAGTTGCGCGGACCGGTTGGCGACGGCTTCCAACAGCAGGCGGCGGAGCGCAGTGAGCGCACGGGTCTCGATGCTCGGCGTTCCTGCCCCGTCGGTCAGGACTTCCGCGACCGAGCGACCGGTGCGCTGGCGCGCCATCTCGATCAGGCCGAAACGCGAAAGGGGCAGGACATCAATTCTCGCCGGATCGGGTTTCAGTGCCTTCTTGAGTGCGCCTTCCACGGCCTTGCGGTCAGGCTGGCTGCGCAGGTGCAAACAGTCGATGACGATGTTGCCGCCAATGCCGCGGAGCCGGATCTGGCGCGCGATCTCCGGCATGGCGGCAAGATTGACGTCCAGTGCCAGCTTGCGGCCGGCGTTACTTGTGCGGCCGGCGCTGTCGATATCAATCGCGGTCAGCGCCGCCGTCGCCTCGATGCGGAGCGCGCCGCCGCCCTTCAGCGGGACGTCGATGGACTGTGCCGCTTCGATCGCGGCTTCGATATCGATCCGGGCCTCGTCAGCCCATTTCACATCCGCGTCGGGATAACGGCGCAAAAGGCGTTCGGCGAGATTGGCGTCCGTCTCGATCAGCTCCGGCGCGCCCGGGAGCTCATCCAGGTCCGCCAGGGCGAGCGTTGGCCCCTTCTCGGCGAATGCTTCTCGCGTCACGCGGACACCAATCAAGGCGCCATCGTGCAGCCCCTTGGCACGGCCTGCCTTGCCGAAAGGCAGGAAGCCCGGCTCACCGCGGCCGAGATCGACAAAGGCGGCGTTCAGCGACCCGTCAATCCGCGTGATGCGACCGGCATAGAGTTCGGCGCCATGCGCGCGCGTGCCCCGCTCACTCCAGCGGTTGAAATGCAATTCCACAACGCGGCCATTCTCGACGATGGCAGCGCGCGTCTCGCCCACCCAGTCCTCGACGGCGATCAGCCGGTTCATGGCTTGAGCACCGGGTAGCCAAAGCCGGTGAGCAGATTTGCGGTCTCATGCAGCGGCAGGCCCATGACGCCGGAATAGGAGCCGACGAGCCGGGTCACGAAAGCCTCGGCGCGGCCCTGGATGGCATAGCCCCCGGCCTTGCCCTTCCATTCGCCGCAGCCGAGATAGGCACCGATCTCGTCCGCGGTAAGCCGCTTCATCGAAACGCGCGTTTCGACGACGCGAGAGGCGAGCCGGCCGTCAGGATGCGCCAGTGCCACTCCGGTCCAGACGCGGTGATTGCGCCCGGACAAGAGCTCGAGGCAGCGGCGAGCTTCATCTTCGGTCTCGGTCTTGGGAAGAATGCGGCGACCAACCGCGACAACGGTGTCGGAGCCCAGCACCAGCGCGTTGTCGTCAGGGATCGCCATCGCTTTTGAGCGTGCCAGGCGTTCGGCCACCTGTCGCGGTGTTTCGCCGGGTATCTCGCTTTCATCGATATCAGCCGGACGCACGGCATCCGGTTCGACGCCGATCCGGCGCAGCAGCTCGAGGCGCCGAGGCGAGGCGCTGGCCAGCACCAGTTGCATGGGCGTGGTCATGCCGGCCGCTCTTCGGTTTTACTTGAAGCGATAGGTGATCCGGCCCTTGGTCAGATCGTACGGCGTCATTTCGACAAGCACCTTGTCGCCCGCCAGAACGCGAATACGGTTCTTGCGCATCTTGCCCGCCGTATGGGCAATAATCTCATGGTCGTTTTCCAGCTTCACGCGAAATGTTGCATTTGGCAGCAATTCGGTGACTTCACCCGGAAATTCCAACAATTCTTCTTTCGCCATGAGCTCCTCTTGATGGCGGTGAATCGACGCGCAAGCATAGCATGAATGCGCGTGCGGCGCGGTATATAGTCTTGTGAGCCGGTAAAAGTCGAGCCCGAACGTGCGCGAAAGTCAGGCCCCGCCGCGATGATGCAAGGCGCCGATCAGAGTGAACAGGCGGCGCGCGGTCTCGAAATCGACGTCGATCTTGCCGGAGAACCGTTCGCGCAGCAGTTCGGCGCCTTCGTTGTGAACGCCACGGCGACCCATGTCGATCGCCTCGATCTGGGCAAGCGATGAGTCGCGGACCGCCTCATGATAGCTCTCGCAGATCATGAAATAGTCCTTGAAAATGCCGCGGAACGGTCCGAGCGAAAACAGGAAAGCGTGGACCGGCTCGTCCGCCTCGGTGCGGATGTCGATGGTCAGCCGACCATCATCAATCGAGAGCTGCACCCGATACGGACCGGCCGCATCGCCTCCGGGCGAAAAGCGATTCGATTCAAGGAGATCGGAGATCGCAACGCGGCGCTCGCGGTCGGTGGTGGTATCGCCGGTTTTCAGGCCGACGAGGTCGATTGCGGCGATATACTCGCTTTCGCTCATTCCATGCCCTCGTGCGAGGGCCTGGCCTTTGCCGGCCAGGGCTCGGATACATCGGCGAGCAATGCGTCGATGCATTCGACCTCCAGCCGCAATTCGCCGCCGCCGGAAAACGCCAGCAGGATATGCCCGCCCGGCGCTTCGCCAGGTTCGAACGAGACCGCCAGCAGCGACACGATCGCGCCGGGTGCATCGCGCTTCAGGTTTTTCGAGCTGACCTGCAGCACATCCGAGAAATCAAGGGCAGACCGGGTTCGCCAAGCCTGGCCCATTCCGCGGTCTTCCCAGCGGAACCGGTTGAACACCGCCGTGAAGCGGCGCCGGCGGCGGTCATACTGGATGTCGCCGAGCTGTGCGACGGCGTCCTGGAGCGCAGCGGAGATGACGGCGAGGTCCTCGGCGTCCTGCGCGGCAAGCTTCAGCGGTTCACGTCGTGCCACAATCCCGGTCCTATTCCTTGACGCGCTCGATATCGGCTCCGCACGCGGCGAGCTTCGCTTCGAGCCCCTCGAATCCCCTGTCGAGATGATAGACCCGACCGATCGTGGTTTCACCTGCGGCAACCAGTCCGGCAATGACCAGCGAGACCGAAGCGCGCAAATCCGTCGCCATGACGGGCGCGCCGCGCAGACTCTCAACGCCGGTGACGATGGCCTCATTGCCGCGCAGATCGATCTGCGCGCCCATGCGCATAAGCTCGGGGGCATGCATGAAGCGGTTCTCGAAAATCGTTTCCCGAATGACCGAACGTCCATCAGCCACGCACATCGCGGCCATGAATTGCGCCTGCTCGTCAGTCGGGAAGCCGGGATAGGGCCGGGTTTCGATGTCGGTCGCGGCAAGGCGGCCGTTTTCAGAGCGGATGCGGATCCCGCCGTCCGCACGGGCGGCGTTGACACCCGCCGCTGCGAGACGGTCCCACAGGGCCTCGTTGTGCTTCCAGACGGCGTCCTCGAGCAGCACGTCGCCACCGGCGGTCGCCACGGCCAGCGCGTAGGTCCCGGTCTCGATGCGGTCCGGCACCACGGCATGGGTGGTACCCTTCAGGCGGTCGACGCCAGTAATGGTAATGGTCGAGCTCCCTGCCCCCTCGATCTTTGCGCCCATAGACGTCAGGCAATCCGCGAGATCGACGATCTCCGGTTCCCGCGCGGCGTTCTCCAGCGTTGTTTCGCCCTTGGCCAGGACCGCTGCCAGTATCGCGTGTTCCGTGGCGCCGACCGAGACAAAAGGAAAGGTTATCTGTCCGCCCTGCAATCCATGGGGGGCCCTGGCCTCGACATAGCCTTCACTGAGCTCGATATCGGCACCCAGCGCTTCCAAAGCCTTAAGATGCAAATCCACGGGGCGTGCGCCGATAGCGCATCCGCCCGGCAGCGAAACGCGTGCCTCGCCATTGCGAGCCAGCAATGGTCCGAGCACGTTGAAGCTGGCGCGCATTTTCCGCACCAGATCATAGGGTGCCTCGGACTTCTCGAGTCTCGGCGTGTGCAATTGCATGCGGCTGCTGTCACGGCTGATCGCGGCCCCGAAATGTTGCAGCAAAGTTGTCAGAAACCGCGTGTCGGCGAGGTCCGGCATCCGCGTCAGCACAAGCGGTTCATCGGTCAGGATGGTCGCGACCATCAGCTTGAGCGCCGAATTCTTGGCGCCGGAAATCGGAACCGATCCGTTCAGCTTGTTTCCGCCGCGTATCTTGATTGAGTCCATGGAGATCCGCCTTCACCCGTCGCCTGTTCATTATTCAAGCTTGCCAAATGGCCATTTCAAGGCGTCTTGTCAGCCTTTCCGGGTGCTTTTCTCCGCCTCAGATTGCGGCGCAACGCAGCGGCGAGCCGGGCTTCACGCTCGGTTTGTTTCGGTGTCTTATCGCGCGATGACTGGTCTGAATCGTTTCCCGGCATGTCTTCCGTGTGCCCATGCTGCGCCTTTGCGTCAAGGCAGGCTTGGCGAGCGCAGCGGCTTGGGTTATACGCCGCGCTTCATGGATTTGGGCCGCAGTAGCTCAGTGGTAGAGCGCATCATTGGTAATGATGAGGTCGGGAGTTCAACTCTCCCCTGCGGCACCAGCCCTTCATGACGATCTTCCCGGACATCGAACCCTATGCGAGCGGTACGCTCGAGACCGGTGACGGTCATCAAATCTATTGGGAGCGCTGCGGTAAGCGCGGCGGCATACCGCTGGTCTGGCTGCATGGCGGTCCGGGATCGGGCTGTACGGCGGCGCACCGGTGCTTTTTTGATCCGGAGCGGTTCGACGTGCTGCTGTTCGACCAGCGCGGATGCGGCCGGTCGACGCCGAAATTCTCGCTCGAGAACAATTCGACCCAGCACCTGATAGCCGACATCGAACGCTTGCGGCAGATGTGTGAAATGGAGCGCTGGATTGTCGCCGGAGCATCCTGGGGCTCTACGCTTGCCCTCGCCTATGCCGAAACACATCCGGAATCGGTTACCGGCGTCCTGGTCACAGCGGTTTTTCTTTCAACTGACGAGGAAATTGCCTGGTGGCACTGCCATCCCGGTGCGCCGAACCTCTTTCCGGATGCATTCGAGACCTTCCTGAATGGTACCACGGCGCCGGAGACGAGCGGTCTTCATGGGTTCTTAGAACACTGCCTCGCCGAGATGCAGACGGAGATCGACCGCGGCCTGGACGGGCTGAAACTGCTGGAAGCGCCCACCGGTACGCTGGATGGCCTGCGCCAATCCCTGCTTTATCGCTGGACGGAATACGAAGAACGCATCTCCTGGCTGGAATCCACGCCCGATGGCGTGCGCCAGTCACTGGCGGCGCGCGGTGCGGCATTCGTGGCGTGCCACTCGCTGATCGAGGCGCACTATTTTGCGAACCGGTGCTTTCTGGAAGCGGATCAGCTGATTCGTAATGCCGGCCGGCTTGACGCTATCCCGCTGGAAATCGTGCAGAGCCGTTACGATGTCGTCTGTCCGCCGCAAGCGGCGTTTCGCCTGCATGCGACCTGCCCGCACGCGCGCCTGTCACTTGTCGCGCACAATGGTCACGCCATGACTGAAGCGGTCCATCCGGCTTTCCGGACGGCTGTCGCCCGTTTGGCTGAACCGGCCTAGAGGCGCGGCAAACGCGGGCGGGCACGATCGCCAAACCACCACAGCGTTGCTGCGCTGGCGGTGAACGCGATGTTGGCGATGAAGTACGAAACGAATTCGCTTTCCGCGCCCGCAACAAGAAACTCGTCGGCAGCACCGGACATGACTGTGAAGAAAACGACGAGATAGAGCAGCCAGAGGAACGGCGTCAGGACCGGGCGTACCAGTGCGCGCACCGCCGACACCCACCCGAAACCAGCTTCAAGGCCGGCATCGCTGCGCAGGCTTTCCTCGAGCGCGGCGTAGCGCGCGGCTTCAATTTCGGCCCTGTGTTCGGTACTGGCCGCCTCGCGGGATTGCTGACCGCGGACTTGCTCGAGCCGCAATTCGTGGGCCCAGCGCTGCCGCTCCTGCGTATTTTCGGCGCGGCGCTCGAAATAGCCCGTGACACGACCCAGCGCGGTTCCAAGCGTACCCAGCAATCCGCCAGATACGGCTGATGCACCGATATCGATGAAGTCCATGGCGTTGGTTCCTTTTCGTAGTCTTCAGAATTCGGCACTCGCCGCGATGTGGGCCGCGGCAAGGTCGAGACCGGAATGCGCGACGCTCTGGATCGCCACCGCAACCTCCGAACCCGACAGGACGTTCGCCGCGAGATCGGTACCCGCTGCATCGATCACCCCTGCGGCGCCGGTCTGTGGCGAATAGACCGTCACCGTCGGCGCTGCGCGCATTGCGACCGGCAGTCGCCAATCGAATATCGCCGTGTCGCCCGGGCCACTGGTTGCAGATCGCAGGGCGCCGGTCATCGTCGTGCTCCCGGGTGCCGTGTCGTGGAAATAGGTTTTCGCGAAATAACGCTGGCATCGCTGCAGGTTCTCGGCATGCGACAGGCGCTCGAAGGGCGATGCGACATCTCCGGGTTCAAGCTGGATATCCGCGAGCGCGATGTCGACCGCCGCCTCGCCATTCTGAAGATTGAATTCCAGCGCGAGGCTGTGATTGTCGCCCAGCGTCTTTCCGTCGAGGCTCGCGACCGGAACAACGACAGTTTGGCGCGACCAGGATGTGGTCAGCGAGAGCGTCTGCTGCACCAACACATCACTCGACGACCCACCCGCGCCAAAATGCCGTCGGAACGTCGCCGTCATCGATACCGGGCGCGAGGCCGACGCGTATAGGGACAAGATAGCCGTCCCTTCGGGCAAGCAATCCACCCCCTCGATGCGTTGTTCGATCGCCGGATAGCCGGCCGCTGTGCCGTCCAGTGCCCATTCGAGGTAATTGCTCGGTGAGCCGGGCACATCATTCTGCCCTGGCGCGAATGCTCTCCGTGCGACATCGACGGTCATTCCGCCGGCGCTCGCCAGTTTCCACAAATCCAGAAGGCGGTCCCCAGATGAGGCGGCAACAAAACTGTCGCCTCGCTGCGCTATACCAAAGTCGCCATTGATGATGCGGTTGCGCCGCACTGATGGTGCCGTGCCGTTGATGGCGCTCACCGCAAGTCCGGCGCTACTCTGGATCAGAAACCGGTCCGGGCGAGCGCGCAGCACTTCCTGCCAGGCGGACCCGTCGCTGCTCAACTTGAGACAAAAATCGTCATCGCCAAGGAGGCCCATTTCGGCGCGGCCGGAATAAGCAGACTGGAAAATGAGGGAGAGCACCTTGCCAGCGGCTTCCTTGTTCAGGCTGCATCGCAGGTCGCCATTGCCGCCCTCGCCGCTCGTCAGGGCCGTCCACAAAGCCCCATTCAACTTGGCGGAAAAGGGATTGGCTGCATCCGCTGACGTTCCGAGCCCGAGCGATTGCAGATCCTGCAATTCATCGATGCTGTCCGTGAACCGTACCCAGTCCCCTTCGGCAAACACCATGAGCACCTGCTCGTCCTCGACCCAAACGCGCCAGCCGGATCGAGGTGTGATTTCCGACCACTCCGCATCGCGATAGATGGTCAGCCCGTCTGCGGCCATCAGCTCCCATTCCGCTCCGGCCGCCTGCGCCGTGAGAATGTAAGCATCGCCGTCGGCTGGCGAGCCGGGTTGGGCGTCGGTTGACCGGCTAATGACCGTCGTTTGCACCAGCGCGTCGAGCCGCCGAAGGCTCTCGTTTACCGTCACATGTTTTTGCGCCTGCGCGGCGAGCACATAGTCGAGACCGAGCCGGGGCGTGGATTGCGTCGACATGCTGTTCTCCTTGCACCGCAACAGCCTATGCGCAGGCGGGTGTGCGTGGACGCGGGAACGGCCTATCCTCGTATCTGGCTCTTGACCTGTGGCAGCGGGATGCCTTTTCTCGCGCACCATCGAGGAAACAGGAATCGCAAGGATGCATGACGATCTCCACGCGTTGATCGAGGACATGACCTTTGGTGATGAAGCGGCCTGGCGGCAGCTCGCCGAAAAGGCGCTGCGCGGGGCTGACTTCGATGAAGTTCTGGTGCGTCGCACGGCTGACGGGATTCCACGCGGTCCGGTGTTCTTCGACGCGCCAGAAAAGGCATCGGCCGCGTCGGGTCCTCGCAATCACCACCTCCCCTGGCAAATCCGGCAGGTTTTTGCCGAGGCGGACACCAAAGACGCGAACACGGCCATCCTGACGGACTTGATGGGCGGTGTTTCGGAGATCGGAATGCTGATTGATCCGGACGGCAAATGGGGGGCCGCGATCACATCAGCTGACGAACTTGGCGCCGCACTCGCCGGTGTCGATTTGTCCATTGCACCGGTTCATATCGAACCCGCCAGTGTCGCCGACCGCGCTGCACTGGCTGCGAAGCTGAGCGATTTCGGCGCTGACAGCGGCGGACTGGGCCTCGCGCCGGATCATCCCGACGCGGTGCCGCTAGCCAATGACTATTCCGGATGGACCGTGACCTCTGTCGATGCGCGCTGCATTCACGAAAGCGGCGGGAGCGAGGTGCAGGAAATCGCCTATGCCGCCGCGGGGTTCGCGGAAATCATCGGCCAGTTCGTCGAGCAAGGCGGCAGTGCCGCGTCGGCCGTCGCACAAAGCGAGGTCCTGTTCGCGGTCGATGCCGATATTCACCTTTCGATCTGCAAGTTGCGCGCGGCCCGTGTCGTCCTGGGCCAGATCGCCAGGGCCTATGATGTCGATGCGGACGTGAGGATGCGGGCAATCACAAGCGGCAGAATGATGACGCGCAAGGACCCGTGGACCAATCTGATACGGCTGTCGGCTGCCGGCTTTGCCGGGGCGGTAGGCGGCGCCGATGTCATGACGATTTTGCCGGCGACCCAGGTGCTGGGCCGACCCGATCGGCTTGCCCGGCGCGTGGCGCGCAATCTGCACGTTCTGCTGCAGGAAGAATCGCATACCGGAGTGGTCAGCGATGTCGCCGCCGGCTCTTACCTACACGAGACACTGACCGCGGAGCTGGCCCGGAAAGCCTGGCAATGTTTCCAGCAGATCGAGGCGGATGGCGGCTTTTCCGCGATGGTGCCGGGATCAGGCTTTGTCTGCGATATCGCGGACGCGCGCTGTGAATTGCTCGACATTTATGCGAAGGGAACACGCGCCCTCATTGGCGTCAGCCGCTACGCCGCGCCCGATCTGCGGGACATGCGCTTTGCGCCGGGCGAGGCGCCGCCGCAGAGCGATACCCGTTTCAAGCCGGTACGATTGGAAGACGCTTGCGATACGGGAGAGCCGGCATGAGTCAGCGTATCGATTTCTCGAAGACCGCACTGGACTTCGACGCTGATGCTGCGGTGACCGGCGAGCCAGCCTGGCAATCCCCGGAAGGTATTGCCATCCGTCAACAGTACGGGCCAGAGAACCGATCCGACCAACTGGCCGGCACCCTTCCCGGCGCTGCACCGTTTGTTCGCGGTCCCTACCCGACCATGTTCCTGCAGCGTCCGTGGACGATCCGGCAATATGCCGGCTTCTCGACGGCGCGCGATTCCAATGCCTTCTACCGGCGCAATCTGGCGGCCGGGCAGAAAGGCCTATCGGTCGCATTCGATCTGGCGACCCACCGCGGCTATGACAGCGATCATCCGCGCGTCGCCGGCGATGTCGGCATGGCCGGCGTGGCCATCGATTCGATCTACGACATGCGCGAATTGTTCGATGGCATTCCGCTCGACGAGATGAGCGTGTCGATGACCATGAACGGCGCAGTGTTGCCGGTGATGGCGCTCTACATCGTCGCCGCCGAGGAACAGGGTGTTTCGCCGGAGAAGCTGACCGGGACGATCCAGAACGACATCCTGAAGGAGTTCATGGTCCGCAACACCTATATCTACCCGCCCAAGCCGTCGATGCGGATCATCGCCGACATCTTCGCCTATACGGCGGAGAACATGCCGCGTTTCAATTCGATCTCGATCTCCGGCTATCACATGCAGGAAGCCGGGGCGCCGGCCGATCTGGAGCTCGCCTACACGATCGCCGACGGGCTCGAATATATCCGCACCGGGGTCGCGGCAGGGCTTGATGTCGACGCGTTCGCGCCGCGCCTCTCATTCTTTTTCGGCATCGGCATGAATGTTTTCATGGAGATCGCCAAGCTGCGCGCAGCGCGGCTGCTGTGGGCAGGACTGGTGAAGGACCGGTTCGCGCCGAAATCCGACAAGTCGATCTGCCTGCGGACACACTGCCAGACCTCGGGCTGGTCGCTGACCGCGCAGGACGTGTTCAACAATGTCGGGCGCACGACGCTCGAGGCGATCGCGGCGATCGACGGCCACACCCAGTCCCTGCACACCAATTCGCTGGATGAGGCGCTGGCGCTGCCGACCGATTTCTCGGCACGGATTGCGCGCAACACCCAGCTCGTGCTGGCCGAGGAAAGCCGGCTGATCGATGCCATAGACCCGTGGGGCGGCTCATATTTCGTTGAAAGCCTGACCCAGGATCTCGCTGCGCGGGCGCTCGACCACATTCGCGAGGTGGACGCGCTCGGTGGTATGGCGAAAGCAATTTCCGAAGGCACGCCCAAGCTGCGGATCGAGGAAGCGGCAGCCCGCACCCAGGCGCGGATCGATTCCGGCCAGCAGACAATTGCCGGCGTCAACAAGTTCGGTCTCGACGAAGACGAAGACGTGCCGGTCCTCAAGGTCGACAATTACCAGGTCCGCAAGGAGCAGGAAGACAAGCTCATCCGGCTGCGCCGCGAACGCGATGCAAGCGAAGTCGAAGCGCGCCTAGACGCGCTGACTGAAGGCGCTCAGAATGGCGGCAATTTGCTGGCCCTGGCAATCGATGCCGCCCGCGCCAAGGCGACGGTGGGCGAGATTTCGTCAGCGCTGGAAAAGGTCTTCAACCGGCACAAGGCCGAGATCCGGGTGATCAAGGGCGTCTATGCCGACGAGGCGGGCGCAGACGAGAAGATCGCTTCCGCCAAGGCCGCCGCCGAAGCGTTCGTTACACGAACCGGCAAGAAACCCAAGATCCTGATCGCCAAGCTGGGACAGGATGGGCACGACCGGGGCCAGAAGGTTGTGGCGACCGCCTTTGCCGACATGGGCTGGGACGTGGTCATCGGTCCGCTTTTCCAGACGCCGGAAGAAGCGGCCGAACTCGCGGACGCCGAGAATGTCCACGCCGCAGCCATGTCCTCGCTGGCGGCCGGCCACCTCACCCTCCTGCCCGAATTGCGCAATGCCTTGCGTGACCGCGGACGCGAAGACATGCTGGTGATTGTCGGCGGCGTCGTACCGCCGGACGATGTCGCTGTTCTTCGGCAAATGGGGGCCGCGGCCGTTTTTCCGCCGGGAACCGTGATCGCCGACAGCGCGTTGGACTTATTGAACCGGATGGAGGTCGCAATCACCAGCCAGGAGGCCTGAGAATGCGAATATTGATCATCTGCACTGCCCTGCTTGTCGGCGCCTGTGCCGGCGGACCCACACTCTATGCGCCCGCCAATGGCGGCAATCGCGGCTACTCAGATCAGCAGATCGAAGAAAACCGGTTTCGGATCCGTTTTGATGGCGGCGCAGATGTCTCCCTCCGTGAGCTGGAAGATCTGGCTTTTCGCCGGGCCGCCGATTTAACCCTTGAACGCGGTGGCGACTGGTTCCTGGTTGTGTCACGCGCAAACGATGGCGATGACCAGCGGCCCGTCTCCGTGGGTGGGTCAGTGGGTCAGACCTTTGGCAATAGCCGGTTTTCCGGGTCGAGCGTGGGACTTGGCGTGCGGCTCAATCCCGGCGCCGGCGACAAGACCGTCTTCCTGGAAATTGTTATCGGCCGCGGCCCGCGGCCGGATAATCCCCAAAGTTATGATGCGCGCGAGGTCTTGCGCTGGCAGGACTAGCCGGTTTTTGCCTTGGCCTGACCGACCCAATCGTCGCGCGTGATCCGGCCGCGAGCGGTCAGTTTTTCGTCCCAGGCGGCAATGTCCTTTTTCGACCAGGCTGCGATCTGGGCGAATGTGGTGACCCCACCGGCTTTCAATGCTTCCGCGGCTTTCGGTCCCAGCCCCTTGAGCTCGGTCAAATCGTCCGGCTTGGCCGGCTTGGCCTTTGCCGCCGGTTTCGGTTTTGCTGCGGACGCCTTCCTGACGGCTCCCGTCTTCACAGGTTCCGATGCGGCTTTCGCAGACGACGACCGCGCTGCGACCGCAGGCTTCGCCCGGCCAGCAGTTTCGCTGTCAGCCTGGCGCTGCGCGACCAGCCGCGTCAGGCTGTCATTCTCGCGTTGCAAGCGTCCGATCTGTTCCTGCGCATCCTGCAAGGCCTTCCCGGTCTCACCGGACGCCGACCACAGGCGCCATCCCAGGCCCAAGCCCAATCCAAAGGCGATAAACAGGAATATCCATATCTGCCAGATCAACCAAAGCATCTAGCGGTCTCCTCGAGTTCGCGGCGATATGATCACCAGCCGGTCCTGATCTGCATTCACCACAATTTCCACGTCCGCCGGGTCGATGGATTGGGATTCAAGCACGCTGCGGATGGATACACCACGCGCCATCGCCAGTGCCTCGGCGTCGGCATCTCCGGCTACGACGGGGCGGACGGAAACCGTCACGCCGCTGGCCGGACAAGCCTGCGCGATCGAAGCGAGGTGAGAAAGGGTCTGTTCGGCACTGGCCGCAAGACCTGCACTGCCGGGATTGAAACGCAAGCGGCCCAGCATGGCAGCGGTCTCGAATAGATGCGCGCAATCACCAATCGTTGCTATCTCGCCCACGGTTCCGGAATCCGTTCTGATCCAGGCGATCGTGTGGTAGTCGGCGGGCGCGGCCTGGATCGCCGACATCGCACTTTCGGCCTGCTGATGATTTCCGGTCAGTCCATAAATCACGATGGTGTCGCCATTCAGCCGACCGGCACTTTGATCGAGACGCGATAGCGCCGACAGGAGTTGCGAGGCTGCTTCGCTCCATCCGGCGCCTTCGCCGTCATTCTCGCGCACCGACATGCGCACGGCGGCGCGGGCCGGAAACAGGACATTCGCGAGACCGCTAATATCGTCGCGCGCAGTCTCGCTTGGTGCGATGCCCGACAATTCCAGCGAACCGCCGGTCAGAACCGCAATCAGCTGGCTCGGCGCCTCTCCCTCCTGAGCGACGGACTCGTCAATTACCCGGGTAATGCCGCCGGCCAGCCGGCCGCCCGTCCATTCGGCATTGTAGATCGCTTCGATTGCCGCCTCGTGGACGCCTTCATCGGGCCAACGACCACGCAACGTTGCCACCTGACCGTCCACCGAGGCTCTTGCCCAGTTGAACGACTGGTCATTCAAAGCGACATCCACGGCATCCTGCAACCGGCGCTGCAGCATGTGCGGCGCGACGGGACTCCACGCCGTGACGAAAACTGCGAAGAGCAGGAATACGGCCAGTCCGATCATAAATGTCCGGCGGGTTGGGGTCATGGCACACTCGATCTTGCGCGACACGCTATCGCAAATCTTATCCTATCCAAGATGACGATTCGGCGGCAAAGAAAAAGGGCCGGAGCGAAACTCCGGCCCTTTTATTTGCATGTAGACCGGGCTAGCGGCGCGCGCGCAGTGTCAGCCCGACCATCCGCGGTTGTCCGAGGAAGGCGTTGAAGGACCCCGGCTGGAACGGCCCGTCGAACGCAACCTGGACATAGTCTTCGTCGAACAGATTGTTGGCGAAGAGCTCAAGCGACCAGCTTTCGTCCTCGGCACCGATGCCAACGCGGGCATTGAACACCGCATAGCCGTCCTGGACTTTCTCGGGATCGAGGTCGGAACCGGTATTCTGCTCCGACAGGTAACGGCCGCTCAGATGAGCCAGCCATTGCATGTTGTCGCCGAACGGCCGCACGTAACTGATCGAGCCGGACGTATACCATTCCGGAGCCAGCGAGAAGTTCTGGCCGGACAAGCGGTCGACATCGGGCGTGCCGGTCGCGGCAAAGCTGTTATAGGTCGCGTCGGCATAGGTCACGCCACCCTGAAGGGTCAGGCCCGGAACGTTCTCCGGGAACCACAACAGCTCGAATTCGGCACCTTGCGTGACCGCGCCATTGTTCAGAGATGTCACGAAGAACGCCAGACCGTTGAAGGTGTTCAACTGGAAGCTCTCGAAATCCGAATAGAAGAGGTAGAGGTTGGCCAGAAGCGTGTCATTCAGGGCTTCGGTCTTGAAGCCGATTTCATACGAATTCACGATCTCCGGATCGAACTGCGCCGGATACGGGCTGGTTCCCGCCAAAACGGCGGTAAAATCAACGGCCGTCGAGCCAGCCTGCGTGAAACGATCGAGATTGAAGCCGCCGGCCTTGTAGCCGCGCGAGTAGGTTCCGTACATCAGGAAGTCGTCGTTGAAGCGGTGCGACAGCGAGATCAGGCCAGTCAGCTCGTCTTCGGAAAGCGACTCATTGAAATTGATGTTAGAATAGGCATCCCGTGCGCTCGGCAGGCAGGTAAACGTGCCGAACTGGATCAGGCTGGGAACAGGAACGCCGCTTCCTGCCGAGAATCCGGCGAGGATGGCCTGGTTCTGCGCCGTCGAGAAGTCGAGTGCTTCGCCGAAGACCGCCTCCCAGACGTCACAGGCGGGCGCATTGGACGGCGAGAAGTTCGCCGTGGCGTCCTTCTCCGTGCTGTTCCAGCGCAGACCAAAGGTCAGGTCGGTGTTCTCGCCAATGGCGAAGGTATTGTGCGTAAAGATGCCAAAGTTCTGGCCATCCTGCTCATACCGGTCGCCGCCGGAGTTCGCACTGCCGGCCGGGAAGCCCTGCCCCGGAGCCAGCGGTGTGTAGCCGGGAATGAAAGCGCCACCCAGACCGTTGGCAAGTGTCGTCACCAATACCGGGTTACCGCCGCCAATCAGACCGAGATAGGCTTCGAAGTCAGAGCCGTACTGAATGGCATCACGGCGAACGAGCTCTTCGTTCGAGAAGAACACACCCACGAGCCAGTCGAGGCGGTCGGTTTCACCCTGGGCCCGCAATTCGAAGGTCGAATTGCCGAACTCGAACGAGTTCAGCGCCGGGTCCCGGAATACGATGTCGGCACCGGTGAAATCGGTATCTTGGCCCGAAACGATTTCGTAGTCGCGGGTTGAGCCGATGGCTGTCAGTTCGAAATTGTCGAATTCATAGACATATTCAAACTGGAATCCGCCATCCTCGATATCCTGCGTTGTCGGGCGGTTGGACTGGATGACCCGGCTGAACGGGTCTTCGGCACCCGGCAACGGACGTCCGCCCGGTTGCAGGAAGTTGATAGCGCCTGCTGTCGGGCCGGAGACGATGCTCGGCGCACCACAGCAATTCTCGTCACGGCTGGTGAAATCGCCTTGAATCGTCAAGTCGCCACGACCGCCGAGATCGAACAGGATTGAACCGCGGATGGTCCAGAAGTCCTGATCATTGTCCTCGGTTTCGGTGCGCGGTCCGCCAAATGTCTGGACCGTCTGGAAACCGTCGCGATCGCCCGATGCAGCATACAGGCGAAACGCGGCCTGATCTTCGACAATCGGTCCCGTCACGCTGCCGGCAATCCGGTATCCGTCAGCACCATCGGTCAGATAGGTTGCTTCCAGAGATGCGCCGAATTCGAACTCAGGCGGTGCGGTCACGATATTGATGATACCGGCCGAGGTGTTGGCGCCGAACAGCGTTCCCTGCGGACCGCGCAGCACTTCGATGCGCTCGATCTCGCCGAGGTCGCCAAAACTGACGCCATTCCGGGCACGCGGCACGCCATCTATCACGATCCCGACTGACGATTCGAGGCCGGGGTTGTCACCCACGGTACCGACGCCGCGGATCCGGGCCGTCGTCGAATATTCGCTCGACGTCGAGGTCACGTTCAGACCGGGGGCAATAACCGCGAGATCGCGGATGTCCCGAACGCCTGAATTTTGCAGCAGTTCGGCAGTGTACGCCGTCACGGCCACGGGCACGTCCTGAATGCCCTGTTCCCGCTTCTGCGCGGTCACGGTGATAACGTCGACGGTCTGACGCTCCTGGGCGAAAGCCGGCGCGGTCAATGCCCCGGCGGCTACGGCAGCCATAAGGACTGCACGGCTCGTGATCTTCATAGGTATTCCTCCCGGTCCTGGCGAAGCCAGTTCTGTCTGCGGACGTTTGCCGCTTTTGATAACGCAAGTTTGTCCCATTTCCCGCGGCTGCAAAAGATGGTGTTTGATTGGGAGCGGTTGCAAATTGCGGGCCTAGCCGCAAAACGCGGCATTTTCGCTGCCATCGTTGCAGCAATGTCACATCAACGCGGCGTCAGGCGCGGGCGCTCGGCCTCTCGGCCAAGGCGTTTCGCCAGGCGATGAGTGCGCGCTGATTCTTATTTGGCGCCAGCTTCACCCAACCGGCAAAATCGACCGCAACGAAGGCGGTGATATCCGCGACAGAGAACGCCTCGCCGCCGAGATAGGCCGTGCTCGCGAGTCGGCGATCAAGGGTGTCGAAAAACTGCTCGATCCGGGTGCGGCCGCGCTCGGCCAATTCGGGAATCTGGTCGTAACTGCGCGGCCCCGTCAAAGCCCGCCCCTTGAGACCGGGTAGGCTGTTACGCACCACTTCGGCAATGGCCAGAAGCCCTTCGCTCTCCGCAATTGCATTCCACTCCGCGATGATCGCCTTTTCGACCGGTGTTCGGCCCATGAGCGGCGGATCGGGCCGGATTTCCTCCAGATACCGAGCGATTGAGGCATTGTCGCCGAGGACAGTGCCATCGGGCAGTTTGAGCGCTGGCACGGTGCAGCGCGGATTGATTGCCCGAAATGCGTCGCCGAGTTGTTCACCCTTGCGCAGATCGATCTGTTCGGTCGGAACAGTCAGGCCCTTTTCGACCAGGAACATACGCGCGCGCCGCGGGCTCGGCGCCGTCGTGCAATCGTAAAAGACATGGTCCTGCATCATGAAAAAAGCTCCGGTCGTTCGCTTGCAACATCGAGGCGGGATTCGAGTGCGCGGCCAAGAAGGACAAGGCGGTCCTCGCGAAAGAGAGGTGCCCACAGGCTGGACGCATAGGGCATTCGGAATTGCTCATCCCCGGCCTGCTGGCCGCTCGCGGTCAGCGGGTTGAGGGCGCGCTCCGTAAATCCGGTGCGCAAGACAAGACTGGGATGGCCCGTGAAATTCGAGATCAACAGCATGCCCGCGGCAAAATTCGGTCCGACGATCACGTCACACTGATCGAAGAGGTCGTGCATGGCCCCGCAGACCTCACGCCGGAAACGATCGACATTAATGTAGTCGACGGCGGACCGAAAACGGGCGCGCCGCCAGGTATTGGGCCAAGCGCGCGCCTCCTGCCATCGCAGCTCATCGTCGCGCCCGGACAGCGTCAATTCCTCGAATGCCGCGGCAGCCTCGACTTCGACCACTGCGCCCAGCGCGCCATAGGGCCAATCGGGCAATGCCAGTGGCACGGTCTCGCAACCGATTGCCCTGACAGCTTCCAGCATGGCGCGATCCGGCGCAGAGGCATTTTCCATTGCGGCCGGCAGATATCCGACTCGCAGCTGCGACGGATCTGCAGACCAATCGACCCCCAGCGCCGCGTCCAGCGAAGACGCATCCCGCACATCGGGCCCATTGATCACGTCGAGAACGAGTGCTGTGTCAGCAACCGCCCGGGTAATCGGCCCGATCTTGTCGAGCGACCAGCACAATGCCATCGCGCCGGAACGCGAAACGCGGCCGAAGGTCGGCCGCAAGCCCGTGGTGCCGCAGCGATGCGATGGCGAGACGATCGAGCCGAGAGTTTCCGTACCGATCGCAAAGCTTGCAAGGCCCGCCGCAACTGCCGCGGCTGATCCAGCGCTCGACCCGGAGGAACCTTCCGACGGATTCCAAGGATTGCGCGTGAGCCCGTCGAACCAGAGATCATTGTAGGCGATCGCCCCATTGGTCGACTTTCCGAGCAGAACCGCGCCCGCCTGGCCCAAAGCATTGGCAATATGTGCATTTTCGCTGGCGACGCGGTCGCGATACGGCGTGGCGCCCCAGGTGCTGGGAATGCCGGCGACATCGATGATGTCCTTCATGGCGTAGGGCAGACCCTGCAGCACGCTGACGATCTCGCCGCGCACAAAGGCGGCATCGGCACGTTCGGCGTCCTGCAGCGCGCGGTCCGCCGTAACCGTGATGAAGCATTCAAGGCGACCGGCATGGGCCTCGATGCGGGATAGATAAATCTCGGTCAGCTGGCGCGAGCTCAGGGTTCCCGCGCGCAACCAGCCTGCCTGCTGCCAGCAGGGTGCAAAGGCGATATCGACGGCGGAACGAGGCAGCGGAGGCAAGGCCGCAGGCGGCAAGCTCACACCGCCGTCCGGAATGTCATACGTTACGCCGGGCTGCCGGGGATCGAACACCGATGCAGGTTGCAGCGTATTCGGCTGCTCGATGGCACGCAGGCGCGCCATGTTCGCGGCCCAATCGTCGAGGCCGATCGCCATCTGCTCGATCTCGTCCGCGCTGTAGTCGACTCCCAACAGATCGTCGGCGCAGGCCAGCTGTTCGGCGGTCAGGCGGTCCTGGGCCGAAGCCTTCCCGGCGGTGGCCAGCGCGCCACCGGCCAATGCCAATCCCCCCAGTACATTGCGTCTCGTCGTCTTCATGGCCCGCTCCTTCATGAACCCAGCATAAACAGTTCATGCCTGCTGCCCATCAAATGACCCCAATTCAGCCCGCATTGCCGCCGCAATCTGCCACATTTCATGGTTAACGACGTTCATCCGCCGGTTTCGGCGCGGGCTGTCCAATTCGAATTCCTTGGGGGAAATCATGGCTGCAAACAATATCAATCCGGTGGCGAGTCGCCAGTTCTACAACCCGCAGAGCGAGAAGAGCGACCGCGTGCAGGCGCTGAATGGCGACACCTTCGCGAGCGGTGCGCACATTCAGGATTTCGATCTGCAGTTTTCGCTGTCGCGGGCGCGGCGTGATTTCGAGAATCTGAAAGCCTTTCGCAGAACTTGCGGCTGGGCATTCGACGATCCCATCTCCAAGGAGAAGGCCGAGGATTCCGGCAAGGCGATTGAGCGCTCGGCGATCTATCCGGATTCCCACATTCTCACATTTTCGGTGCTAGCGGCGCTGGTGCTGTTCGAAGGCCTGGCCAATGCCTACTTCTTCGCCGGCAGCTCGGATCTGGGCCTGCTGGGCGGCTGGCTGCAGGCGATCACGGTTTCATTCGTGAATGTCATCACGGCATTCTTCGTGATCGGTTTCCTTTGTCTGCGCCATCTGACGAACCCTCAAAAACGCTGGTCATTCTTTGCCGCGGCCGCAGGCCTGCCATTGGCGATCGCCTTCATCGTCGTGCTCAATCTCGCGGCGGCGCACTACCGGGATCTGCTGGAAATCCATGCCGCCACGCTGGCGCTCGGTGGAACCGAAGTAACGGGTGAATTGATCGCGCCGATACAACATCTGTTTGCCGATCCCTTCGCCTTCCAGACACTGGAAGCGTATCTGTTACTGACACTGGGACTGACCTTTGCCATTATCGCCGCCTACAAGGGGCGCACATTCGACGATGCCATTCCGGGTTTTGGCGTTGTTCAACGCCGCGCCGAACGCTCGGCACGCGAACTCAACCGCGTGGTCAAGAAGGCGGCTGGCGGCCGCAACTCTCCTGAAGAGCAGATTGCGGAAGCGCAGCTCCTCTTGATGGAGATGGCGGAAGATTTCGGATCAGCGCAGCCGCGTTGATCCGGCAGGGGGGTGAAGCATGAGCGGCCGCGATCTTCTTGGCGTATTCAATCTGATCATCGTAGCAGGCGTGATCGCGGCGGTGAGTTATTTCGCCCTCACCTTGCGACCTGCAGAATATGATGCCGATACGCTTTGCATCGCCGGCATCATTCCACCGCATCGCGTGGTGATTATCGACAAAACCGACCTTTATTCCCAGCAACAGACCGCTGCGATCCGACGGATCATCCTTTCGGAACGTGACAATCTCACTGTTGGCGAACGCCTGTCGCTGTTTGAACTCGATGAGACCGGACGGCTTGCCGATACGAATGAGTTCTCCCTTTGCAATCCTGGGAGCGGCGAACAGGTCAATCCCTTGTATCGCAATCCAGAGCGGATTCAGACGCGTTATGAGTCACTTTTCGATGCGCCGCTGCAGCAGGCCCTGTCTGATCTGGTGGAACCGAAAGATGCGCCGCAAAGCCCGATACTCGAGGCGCTCGCCGAACTGACGCAGGAAACCTCCATGTCGGCTACGGTGCCTGGTCGGCGGATCGTTCTGGTCAGCGACATGCTGCAGAATTCCGACGTCTTTTCTGTGTACGGGCGTAGCGAAGGGGCGCTGCTTGACCGGCTGCCGCGGGCGGATTCGACTGTTCAGGCGATCCGCAATCAATACGGCAGTGCCCTTGCCGGTGTTTCGCTTGAAATTCACCTGATCGAGCGTGCGGGCTGGGAAGCTGACCAGAACGGCCCGCTCAGGACCTACTGGACACAGATATTCAACCAGCTCGGCGTCGCAGTCAGCTGGCGATCATTGCCCACCAGCGCGCTGTCCTGACGAGCAAACCCGTCTACTCGTTATCTTCCGGCAACGTCCGGAATTCGACATCGGTCTCGGCAATCAACCAGGTGATGGCCGCCCAAGCTGCAACATTCTGCGCCAACGCTTCCGGGTCGATCTTGTCGAAAGTGTCGTCGGGCGTGTGGTGCAGGTCGAAATAGTCGGTGCCATCCTGAGACAGGCGAAAAACCGGAACGTCCTGAGCTGCCAGCGGTATGATGTCCGGGCCGCCCCCGCGCGATGCGCGGCTGCCGCGAATAATACCGAGCGGCGCAATGATCTGCTGCGCCTGATCCAGGAATTGCGTGCCGTCCTCGCTGGTACCGGAGGTGAGCGACCAAACCCGCCCGGCGCCGAAATCGGATTCCGATGCCATCACAATATTGCCGACCTCTTCGGCATTCTCGCGGGCATAGGCAAAAGCACCCAGCAATCCGACCTCTTCGGCGCCGAACAATACGACGCGAATGGTGCGTCTCGGCGCGCGCGGCAATCGGTCAATCATGTGCGCTGCCGCAGTCACGATGCCGACGCCCGCGCCGTCATCAACGGCACCGGTGGCTTCGTCCCAGCTATCGAGATGCGCGCCGATGAGCACGATTTCCTCGGGTTGCTCGCGGCCAGGAATTTCGGCCACGACATTGCCTGACTGGCGGTTGCCACGCCATCCCGCAACAACCGACAGGCTGACCCGAACGGTCTCGCCGGACTGGTGAATACGTTCAATCTGGTCGGCGTCCGGCGCTGACAGCGCGACGGCCGGAATGGAAGACCAGACACGGCGCTCGGTGAAATCCGGGTGTTCCTGCTCTAGGTAGTCGACAGCGATCTGCGAATGCGCACCTCCGGCAACGGTATCGGTACGTGGCGTACTGATCATGCCAGTGTGCGGAAAGCGATGCGAATCGGTGCCGACCGAGCGGATCATGACACCGCTGGCGCCGCGGGCCTCGGCCTCGAGCCAAGCGTAGCGACGCTTGTCATTGGCCGGACCGTAACCGGCGCCGGTCTGGGCTCTGATCATGCGGTCATTGACAAAAGCGATCCGTCCCTCGAGCGAACCGTCGAAATCACGCAGTGCGGTGTAGCTGTCGAAAAAGACGATTTCGGCATTGAGACCGCCTTGGGGTGTCGCCGCCGAGCCACCGAGCGCGGACGCCAACATGGGTTGCGGGAAAGGCGCGACAATCGCCGCGCTGATCGGACCACGATTCCAGAACGGCATTTCGAAAGATTCGATGCGGACATTCGAGAAGCCGAGTTCGGTGAACATCTGCACGGCCCAGTCCCGTGCCCGCGCCTCCTGCTGCGAGCCGCCGAGCCGTGGCCCGACTTCGGTCGTCAACGACCGCACGATTTCGTACCCAGTATCGGACTCGGCAGCCATCTCCATCAGCTGGCGCGCGGTTCCTGCTTCGCCGTCACTGATTAGGTCGTTCTGGAATGCGAACGCCGGGACCGACGCCATGAGTGCGATTGCAGATGCGATACGAAAGAACATGCCGGAACTCCCCGAAAACGTTGTCGCCGCGGAAGCTAGCCTGCGCCCTTACCCGCCTCAAGTTGTACCGACATGTTCATTCTGGCGAAAAACGGCTTATATCGGACCGAGGTGAGAGGAGCACGATGACATGATCGAAATGACGATTTCCGGCCGGGAAAAAGAGCTTGGCGGATTTTCTGTTCGACGCCTCATTCCGGTGGCTAAAAAACGGCTCGTCGGCCCGTTCATCTTTTTTGACCACATGGGTCCGTCGACGTTTGCGCCCGGCCACGGCGTTGATGTCCGCCCTCACCCGCATATCGGCCTGGCGACAGTTACCTATCTGTTCGACGGTGAAATGGATCATCGCGACTCTCTGGGTGTTCACCAGACGATCCTGCCCGGCGATGTAAACTGGATGACCGCTGGCAGGGGGATCGTGCATTCCGAGCGGACCGGCGATGCCGCGCGGGCTGCGGGCCATGACCTTCACGGCATCCAGACCTGGGTCGCCTTGCCGGTAGAGGACGAAGAATCGCCCCCCTCGTTTCATCATCACAGATCCGACGATTTGCCGGTGATCGAGCGCGATGGTGTGTGGATGCGATTGGTTCTCGGGAACGCCTATGGCGAAACCTCCCCGGTCCAGGTTTTCTCACCCATTTTCTATCTGCATGCCGAAACCGAAGCCGGCTCGATTTTCAAGCTCACAGACGAACACGAAGAACGCGCTGTTTATGTGGTCAGCGGCGAGATCGAGATTGACGGTCTGTTGTTCGGTGAAGGAGAGATGATTGTACTCGACAACGAAGCGTCCATCGGGGTCCGCACGGTCAAGGCAGCACGCCTTATGATGTGCGGCGGCACGCCTCTCGCTGGAGACCGGCACATTTTCTGGAATTTCGTATCGAGCCGCCGGGACAGGATCGAGAAGGCCAAACAGGATTGGCAGAGTTCCGCTGACGCGGGCTTCAAAACCAGCGTTTTTGCTTTGCCGCCAGACGAGTCCGAGCACATACCGCTACCGTCGTAATAAAACTTGATTTGGCCCTGCAGTTGCACCGGGAGAATAGACTTGATGCCGGCGCCCGGGTCCCGTAGTGAGGACACCTAACCGGCTACCACGCGCAACAGATCGGAAAGAATCACGCAAATATGCGGGTTCCTTCAACCGGGGGGTTCATGTTCGAACAGGCGAATGACCGTAGCACGGGTGTCCTGAACTATCTGGGCGTGACCCAGACCGGCACACTGCAACACAATTGGAATGAGGCCGCCCTTTACGAGGAAGCCATCCGTCGCGGAGAGGGGGAAGTCGCAAAAGGCGGCGCCCTAGTCGTGAAGACCGGGCAACACACCGGCAGGTCTGCCAAGGACAAGTTCACGGTCCGCGACGAAACCACCGAGGACACGGTCTGGTGGGAAACCAATGCGTCGATCACGTCTGATCAGTTCGCTGCAATTTGGGACGATTTCCGGGCCCACATGGCGGACAAGGAATTGTTTGTGCAGGACCTATTCGGCGGCGCCGATCTTGATCACCGCCTGCCCGTCCGCGTAGTTACTGAATATGCTTGGCATTCGCTCTTCATCCGGCACTTGCTTCGCCGTCCGGAAATCAGCGAGCTGGCAGGATTCAATCCGGAATTCACGATCGTCAACTTGCCCAGCTTCAAGGCCGATCCGGCCCGCCATGGCTGTCGCAGCGAAACCGTCATTGCGGTCGATTTCGCGCGTAAGATGGTGCTGATCGGCGGCACCTCATATGCCGGCGAAACCAAGAAGTCGGTGTTCACTATTCTCAATTATCTGCTTCCGGCCAAGGGCATCATGCCGATGCACTGCTCGGTCAATACGGATGGCGAGAACGCAGCGATCTTCTTCGGCCTGTCAGGCACGGGAAAGACAACGCTGTCGGCCGATGCCAACCGCACGCTGGTCGGCGATGACGAGCATGGCTGGTCAGAGAACGGGCTCTTCAATTTCGAGGGCGGCTGTTATGCCAAGATGATCCGGCTGTGCCCGGAGGCCGAGCCGGAGATCCATGCCACCACGCAACGCTGGGGCACGGTGCTGGAAAACGTCGTGATGGACCCGGTGACGCGAGAGCTCGATCTTGACGACGCGTCGCTAGCGGAAAACAGCCGCGGCGCCTATCCGATCGACGCGATCCCGAACGCGTCCGATACTGGTCGGTGTGGGCAGCCCAAGAACTTGATCATGCTGACCTGCGACGCGTTCGGCATCATGCCGCCGATCGCCAAGCTGACCCCGGCCCAGGCCATGTACCACTTCCTGTCCGGCTATACCGCCAAGGTTGCCGGCACTGAAAAGGGTGTGACCGAGCCGACGGCGACTTTCTCCGCCTGTTTCGGCGCGCCCTTCATGCCGCGCCACCCCGCCGAATATGGCGCGCTACTTCGCGAATTGATTGCCGAACACGGAGTCGATTGCTGGCTGGTCAATACCGGCTGGACCGGCGGCGCTTATGGCGAAGGCCGCCGCATGCCTATCAAGGCAACACGCAGTCTCTTGAACGCGGCGCTGGACGGCACGCTTAACAACGCGACCTTCCGCGAAGACCCCAATTTCGGTTTCATGGTTCCGACCGCCGTGCCGGGCGTGGATGCGAATATCCTTGATCCGCGTGCCACCTGGTCCAACCCGGCAGCCTATGATGCGCAGGCGTCCAAGCTCGCTGATATGTTCATCACGAATTTTGCCAAGTTCGAGGACCATGTTGCACCTTACGTTCGCGCTGCAGCGCCGCGCCTCAACGATATCCGCGTCGCCGTCGCCGAATAGCAGCCCGCCGATGCATCGGAGACAATCGTCGTTCGGTCTCATCGACTGCGCGGCGGTTTCCACTTGTCATACAACGCTCACAGAGATCGCCTAGAAGTCGACCCATGAGAAAAATCCTCGCAGCCGCTTCCGCTCTCCTCGCCGTTACCGCCCCCGCCTTCGGCTGGGGCAAGACCGGACACCGCGTCACCGGCGCAATCGCCGAGCAATACCTGAGCGAGGAAGCGCGCGCCGCAATCGAGGACATTCTCGGTGTCGAGGATCTCGCCGAGGCCTCGAACTGGCCGGACTTCATGCGCTCCAGCAGCGAGGAATTCTGGCGCGAAGCCGGTCCCTATCACTATGTGACAGTGCCCGAGGGCACGGTGTACGATCCGGCCAATGCGCCGGAAGAAGGCGATGCCTACACCGCGCTGCAACGTTTCTCGCAAATCGTGACCGATGAGAGCCTGCCGCTGGCGGAACGCCAGCGCGCGCTGCGCTTCATCGTCCACATCATCGGCGATCTGCACCAGCCCTTCCATGCCGGCAACGGGACCGATCGCGGCGGCAATGACGTCACCGTTGTCTTCTTCGACGATGTCACGACGCTGCATCTCGCCTGGGACGAGAATATGGTCGATTACGAGCAGCTCTCCTACACGGAGATGACGGACTGGCTGACACGCCGCATCACGCCGGCGCAGGCGCAGGAATGGATGGAGCCGGATCCGCAGGTCTGGATCGCGGAGAGCGTCGCGATCCGCCCCTCGCTCTACCCGGATGATGCCGAACTGCAATGGGGCTATGTATTCGAGCACCGCGCGACGATGCGCCAGCGCCTGTCCCAGGGCGGGGTGCGGATGGCAGCTTATTTCAACGCGCTGTTCGACGGCGACACCGAGTAGGCACGCTCCCGACGGGAATAGTCCCCGGCTAGTCGAAAATCCCGACCGCGAGCTCGGCCCAGACCGCGAGGAAGGCCAGCACGGCCAGCCCACCGGCGGCCAGCGCCCATTTTCCGCGCATCAGGCGGGTAATCGCCTCGACGGCGAGGAGTAATGCCAGCAGCATCGCGCCCATGACGGCGAAATCGGTGCTGTCCCATACCACCTCGTCGGTAAACTGCATGGCGATCAGCGGTACGAGCAGGACCGTCGCGGCGCCCAGAAGCGCCGGTACGCGCCACCAGCGGCGCCAGTCGATGGCTTCAAAAGTCATGAAATCCTCCCTGTCCGCTCGGTGATCATGCTAGCGCAATGTGGCGGGAATAGGAAAAGCCCCGGCCAATGACCGGGGCTTTTTTGGGTGCGGGGGCTGGATTTGGTCGATCCTGCAACTTGATGCCGGTTATCGCCACGGTCTAGCTTCGGCGGCCATGAACCGCTCGGATCCCAACAATGCCTGGTCGGGCTGTGCGATCGGCCTCGCCGCAGCCGTTGCGGCGTGGATCTATCTGACCGTGGCGTTCGCGCTGAACTTGCCGCCATTCCGGTGACGATGATTGCACACCGGCTGTCGTGCCGGCGCTGCGGCCGCACCGTCGATCGACGCGTTCCGGCCCCGACGGCGGCATGGGAAGGCACTCGGTCGGAATGGGAGGTCCGGGAGACGGCCCGGCTACGCCGAAACGCCCGGTGCAGCGACTGTCCGACGCGCACCGAGATCTCGATCGAATGCCTTTGGGAATCGCCGCGGTTTCTAGTCGCGAACGATACGACTAAACATTATCGGAAAATTCCCGAGAAATTTTGCGTTATTCGGCGACAGCCCCGCCCAGACAGACCGCCACCGTCTCCGGGCCGTCGAGATAATCGCGGACGATGCAGACCAGCGCGTTGTAATCGCGCGCCAACGGCCGGTATTGGCCCGCCGCCCAAGTCGCTGTCGCCTCGAGGCGCTCGACGTCGTCGCCCCTGAACAGCGGCGGCTCCGGCTCGACCTCGCGTTCAATCAGGAGGCGCGGCGGAACCTCGAGCGTTTGTTCCGGAATCGGATCGTCGCCGGCAAACGGCATCTGAAGGTCGCCAAGCGCAGCGCACCCGGTCAACACTGGAGTCAGGCAGAGGCATATCAAGAACCGGATTGTCATCGGCTTCCCTTTCACGGCGCAAGGTTTCGAACAGGCCGTCGTCGGCGCGCTGCTCCTCGGCCAGGCTGGCCTCGAGCGCAACATTGCGATCGCTCAGCCGGCCCTGATTGGCCAGCAGCGTCTGGACCTGCTTGTCGCGGTGCTCGGCATAGGCGACCACGGCGTTGAGCTGGCGCGCCTCCCAGGCGTTGTTGACGATCTTCTGGGTCGCCCAGGCCGACAGCACCGACGATAGCACAGCCACGCCCGCCATTGCCTTCCAGCTCGTCAGCAGTGACAGGCCGGGAATCGTCACGCCTCATTCTCCGAGACATCGCCATCCGCAGCGATCTCGATCCGCCGGCAATTGTCGGGCTGGGCGTAGCGATAGAGGTTCCGCGCCGCCAGGAGGCGCGCCTTCGAGATCCGCGTGATCGTGACCGCGTCGCTCTGGTTGCCGCCCAGGACGTGGTAGTGTTCCGCATCTTCGCCGACATAGAGGCCGACATGGCCAGAGCGCCCGTGGCGGCTGCCGCGCCAGAACACCAGGACATCGCCAAGGACGGGCTCGCCGTCGACCGCATTGCCCCAGTCCAGCCATCCGCGCGCCGCCAGCAGATCGCCCTGGACGGGCTTGCCGGCGCGGTGCGCGACGATACCCATGAACAGGCCACACCACGGAATCGAATCCTCTTCGTACCAGGATCCCAGCCAAGCGAGACCCGGTACTTTCGCCAGCTCATCGGCCCAGGCGAGTATCACGGGGTTGTCGCGCTTGCCCGGCGCTTCCAGCGTGCCGTATAGGCGCAGCGCCTCGAGCAGCATGCGTGGCGCCGGTTCGTCGGCGAGGAACGCATAGGCGGGCGGGAGATCGTAAGTCATGGTCGGTTCCTTCGAGCATGAAAAAACCCGCACGAAGCGGGTCAGGAATTTGTGCAAACCTGGAAAGGTGACGGCCTAGGCGCGCTCCCGGATCCAGTAGGCCGCACCGGCCGTCAGGATCACCGCGAAGGCGCTTTCCACGCCGGGCGGCACGTCGACGCCGGCAATGGCGGAAATACCCCATGCCAGGACAGTGGCGATCGCGCCGGCGATCATCGCCGCAGTGACCTTGCGGGACGGCGCGGCCGTGGATTGATTGACGGTCGATGTCATGTCGATTCCTTTCCTGTTCGTCGCCGCCAGCGCGCGTGCAGTCGGCAGATTTCGACGGTTGAGTAGGCTGCGAACAGCGCTGCTGTATGGACGGCCATTGCGGTCTTGTCTTCGGCGATCTGGTAGAGCTCGGCGGTCTCGATCCCATAGCCGATCAGGGCCGCGCCGGCACGGAGCACAACGACGCCGAGCAGCAGAATCGCAACCGGCGCGCGATTGGTCAGCCGGACGGCGGCGATCAAGATGAAGCCGACCGCCGTAAACGGCGCCATGCGGCCGGGCTCAGGTGTGTTCTCGAAATACCAGGCGCGCTGAAACGCCTGATCGATGCCGGCATTTACGCGTGAGTAGTCCTGCACCAACGTCAAAGCGGCGAGAAGCAGTGCGGCCACCGCCCACCATTTCATATCCGGCTGGTGACGCCGCAGCCCGGCGATGGCCAACAGCCCGAAGCACAGGGCCGTGTTGAACTGCATCGGTGCCGCGCCCGGGATAATCCGCACGCCGGGCTCAAAACCGGCCTTCCACGACAGCATCACGAAGGCGGCGGCCAGCAACACGGACCACAGCATCGGCCGCTCGGCCGCCCGGCAAAGTCGGCTAGTCCAGGTCATCGCGGCGCTCCCTGGGCTGCACGTCCAATCCCATGCGGGCCATCGCTTGCGGCGCGATCAGTGTGAACGCCTTTTGCATAAAACGGACAATCAGCATGCCGAGATATCCGGATCCGAACCCTACGGCCGTCAGGCTGGACTCGCCCTTGGCGAATGCCGGCAGGATCGCGTCATGCAGTGCCGGCCCGAAGAACGCCGCAACCGTGATGCCGGTCAGCGTGATCGTGATGATCTCAATGGGCCGTGTCGCCCTGATATGCAAAGCATAAAGCCCCGCGCCGGCCAGCCCGAGAAGCGACAGCCATGCCCATTCCAGGATTGAGAATCGTTCCATGTCGCCCCCTTAAGGCATGAAAACACCCGCCATAGCGGGTCGAATAACGTGAGGTTGGCTAGTCCCACCTGTGTCGGAACTTCCACATCCACCCGCCGACCAGGGTGACGCCCAGCCAGCCGACGATCGCCAGGACGATCGCTACGGGTTGCCAGGGGAAGTTTGCGCGGTGCCGCCACATGATACGGCCGGCCCACCGGGCATCCGCCACGACCTTGTCTAGCAGGGTCCGCTTGGACCAATAATCCAGATCGTGATCGTTGCAGATGTCCTTGTGGCTGACCCTGCCCAGGCAGTCCGGAGCCAGGGTGCAGCCATCAAGGTATTCAGGCGGGGGCGTCGACTTCTTCATACGGAATACCCGCAGCCATGCGCGCCGCCTCGTCGATGGCGAACTGCTCGTCCGTAGTCGGCGGCACGCCGGTCGCCGGGTCATAGACCGGGCCGAAAGCACCCTCGATATACATCACATAAATCGCGGCCTGCACGTCGGGCGAATTGAAATCGATCCCGTCGGTTTGCGTGAAGTGCTCATAGGCGAGCGCGATTTCCTCCTGCACCGCCGTTGCCGTATCGGCCTCGACAGCACGGCGGGCTCGCAGGACCGTCGCCATCCAGCGCTTCGCCTGTTCACGGCGAAGGAATTTCCGACTGAAATCGAGCTGCGAGACGCCTTTCGGTTTTTGTCTCTTCGGCTCGGGCCTAACCGGCGCGGAAAACTCACCGGATTCCTCGTCATAGGTCCAGCCTTTACCTATACGATCAGGACAAGCGACCGCCCCTGCGGGCGGAGTATAATCCGGCCCGGCCAGGACGACATTCGTAACCACGCCGTTTTCGACTATTGCCAGCCTGCTCATGTCGCCGCTCCCCATACTTCCACAATCACCTTGCCAGGCGCACCGTCGCCGCCGTCACCGCCGCTTTGGCTTGATCCGGCAGAACCGCCGCCGCCACCGCCGCCGCCGTAATTCTCGCCATTGGCACCGTCCCAACCGCCGCTCGTGCCGCTAGAATTACCGCCCTTGCCCCCGTCACCACCAAGGTCATTCACAGCGGCGGAGCCGGGGCCATAAGAACGAGGCCCAAATCCGGGCGGAACATTAGCGGCTGATCCTTTTGTTCCGCCGTCGCGGTTTGCGCTCACCCAGTAAGTCGCGCCGCCACCGCCGCCACCACCGCCTGCGCCCATGGCCAAAGGCGCATCGATGCCGCCCGGCTGGCCCGGCTCCCCGTCATAACTCTCACTCATGCCTTGCGACGTGTAATCACCATTGCTTCTGCCACCCGCGCCGCCTCCCGGCGAACCGCCCGCTGCCTGATTAGCCGTTTGGGTTCTATATTGCGTGTCGCCATAACCGCCGCCCGTCGCGGTAAAATGCGTGCCGAATGAGCTATCGCCACCCGCCGAGCCATCATTGCCATTTGAGCTGTTTCCGGCGCCGCCCGCCCCGCCTGCGCCAACGGTTACGGTTTCCGTCGCACCAGCGTCGGCGATAGGCAGCACACCTTCGTCGTGACCGCCGCCGCCACCGCCGCCAGCGTAGTATTGCCGGTCGCCACAACCGCCGCCGCCGCCGCCACCGCCGCGCACTTGCACAAAAAGGAAAATGCCCGTGCCCGCCGCGATATTGCCGGCGCCATCGGCGGGCTTTGTCCAGGTGCCGGACGCGGTGAATTCTTGCCGATCCAGCAGCGCATATTCCGGGTTTGAGAGGCCGTCACCACCACCGCCGCTCGCGCCCGATCCGATTTCAAAGTCAGACATCTAGAAAGCCTCCAAATTGTTCGCCGTGTCGGCGATAATCGTTGCGCGATTGCCTGCCGTTATGACGGCCGTATCGCCGCCTGGTAGGTCTTCAAGCGCGTTGTTCCCTAGCGCGAATTCGGCGGTGCCATCGCTCACCAGGATGGTGCGCCGCCAGCCCTGCGGCCGGTCATCCGGAATGGTGAGCGTGATCCGTGATCCCGGTGCCGCACCCGCCTTCACCCGAATCAATCGGCCGGGAGGCGCGGTGGCATCGTTCAGGGTGGCATCAGCCGAGATCAGCACTTCTGCCGAATTCAGGGCGTCCGGCAGTTCGTCCAGCGGCACCTTCCCGTCGCCATCCAGTGAGGCATAGCCGTTGGCAGCGCCCTTTTCACCGGTCGCCTGCTTCGCGTCGAGAGCCGTCTGCTGTGCCGTAGAAACCGGCTTGTCGGCGTCCGAAGTGTTGTCGACATTCCCCAGTCCAACATCAGCTTTGACCAGGGTCACTTCGCCGGACTTTCCGGCAACACTGGTGACGCTTTCGCTGTTGTCTATCTTCTCCCAGGTCGAACCGTTCGAGATGATCCAGTCATTGACGCCCCAATCACTAACACCGTCGATTTCGGTCGTACCGGCAACCGCGACCTTGTAGTAATGGCCTTTGTTGCCGGATGCGGCGGCGGGAATCGTCGGCGTATTCGTCGCTGCGTTCCAGGTCCCTTGAATCAAAGGGGCGCCCAGCACACTGGCCGGGATCTGTGATGTCGGGATGTGACCGCCCGAATCCAGTTCGGCAAGGCCGTTCGCAACGCCCTTCTGGCTGTCGTCGAGCTTGTCGTCGAGCGCGTCCTGCAGACCCACGATATCGGAAATCTGCTGTGCGGCGAGCAGGGCGCTCTTGCCGCCGACCCTTTCGACGATCAGCGAGCTTTCACCGCTGCGCAGCCGCAGTTCGTCGGCGCCTGAAAGCCGTTGGGTGTGAACAGTGACCTTCTGATTGGCGTAGTCCGTGATGTCGATCACGTCCTCGAGCCAGACCTGCCCTTCGTTTGCACCGGCCGTGTTCTTGACCACCGAACCGATGCCCTGCGGCCCTGTGCCGACGCCGTTGAGCTTGAAGAACAAACCGACCGAGTTGTCGACGTCGATGCCTTCGGTGCTGATGTCCTCGTAGGCGAGCCGAACGGCCACGCGGTATTTGCCATTCTCGGCAAAACTGATTTCGGTGTCGTTGGTGCCGCCGATCGAGATCGCGCTGTCGGTGATGAGCGCTGAATTCCACTGGACTGTGGCTCCGCCGGCATCCGCCAGGTCGGTCGTCGTATCCGTCGACGAGTATTTGATCAAGGAGGCATACGGCAAGTCGTCGAGACCCACTTTCGCGGCGAGATCGTCCTCGAGGCCATCAACGGTCGACTGTGCTTGCGTCCCCGTGTGATTGGCGCGATCGAGCAATGTGGCGTCCGGCGAATTCGCCGTAGCGGCCGTCTCAATTCCATCGAGCTTGTTATGGTCGTCGTCGGTGAAGCGATTGACGTCTGTGTTGCTTTCATAGGCGTCACGGATCTCTGCGGGCGTCTGGTCGGCCGTGGCGCCGCTTTCGATACCGTCGAGCTTCGCCTTGTCCTCTTTGGACATGTAGCCGTCGATCGCGTCCGTCGCGGCCTGCCAGACCGAAGCATCGAGCTTTGCGGCGATCGAGTTCGTGATGGTTGTTGCGAAGTCGGGATCATCGCCCAGGGCCGCAGCCAGTTCGTTGAGCGTGTCGATCGCACCGGGCGCCCCGTCGACCAGGGCATCGATCGCGGCCTGGATCTGCGCGCCGACCTGAGTCGAGGTCAGTGCATCGGTGATGCCGTAACCGGAAAGCGTGGTCGGCGTCGAAAGGATCTTCGACCAGTCGAGATCGGGGATGCGGTCGGCGTGAAATGTGCCGGAAGTCGTCTGGCTCGCGGGTAGCGCCGGGATCTGCGCCAGTGGCACGAGCGAATTGGCATCGAGTTCAGCCAGTCCATTGGCCGCGCCTTTCAGCGCGGTTTCGAGTTTCGCATCCAATGCCGCCTGCAGTCCGGAAACCTGAGCAATTGCCAGCGCGAGCGCAGCCTGGTGCTGGGTGACATTGCTCTCGGAGATCCGGTCGTCGTGGAATGTGCCGGAGTCCACGTCATCGGCCGAATGCGTGTGTGCTGAAGGCGTGAATGTCGACGGTTTACCGGTGATGTTCGCCCAGGAAATCTGGATCAGCGCAGACACAAGTTCCGAAACGTCGAAGCCGCCGCCGGCCGCGATGATCCGGTTGGCTTGATCGAGTTCGTCCTGATCACTGCTGTCGAACAGGTTGAAGCTGCCCGCTTCGAACGGTTCGCCGGTCGGCGTGTCCGTGTAGGGTTTGTTGTTCGGGATATAGATGAAGACATTCGCCATGACGGTTTAGCCTTTTGCGGTGGCGCGCTCGATCGTCGCCTTGAGGTTCTGTGTGACGCGAAGCCAGTTGGAGACCTGCAGCTTCACCGGGCCGTCCAGCAGCCCGTCTTCGGCCTCGCTGCAGGCATTCTCGGCGCCCTCGAACGCCTTCGACGAAAGCGCCTTCTCAACAGCCGCGATCAGCGGTGCGGCGAGCGCAGCTTCTTCCTCGGCGAGACGTTGTTTGTCGGCAGCGATTTCGGCAGCGGTGCGGGGCGATTTGGACATGGGTGTCTCCTGTTAACTCGGGTTCTTCGCCATCTGTGGCGCAAGGGCGGTTGCTTCGAGGCGGGTTGGAATATCGACGCCATCGAGATAGCCGGTCGTTGCTGGGCCGCTCCCGATTCTCACCCACAGGACGTACCAGTGGGTTTTCGGGTAAGTGTCCCAGGTGCCGGTGATCGTCTTGTAGAAGCTGTCAAAACCGGTCCAGAGGCCGATATCGCCGCCGTTCGACCAATAGAGGTTCGTTCCACCGCCGATCTCGGTAATGGGGATCGCGCCGGACTCGACGGTGAGTCCATTCGCGTAGATGTCCTCATTGCCGTCGGTGTGCAGGCGTATCTCCCAGTTGATCGTCCCTTCGTCGTTCGCAGCGCCCGTCCCTCTCGACGTCGAGCGTGTCGTGATCCGCGTCCCTTCGAACAGAAAGGCGTGCGCCAGGATCACATCGTCGAAGGAAATCTTCGCAGCCTGCGTCCAGGACGTACCGAAAGACAGGTCAGCCGAGAGCTGGTCAGACTGGTTGGCCTGCTGGATTGCCGTGCCGAGGATCTTCCCACCGGCCGTTGCCAGCTCGCCGCCGAGATAGATTTCGCCACCAGTGGTCAGGGCGAAGTCGCAATTACCAAGTGTCGCCGTTGCGGCCGTCTTGTTGGCGGCGCCGAGCCACATCACCCAGTTGGTGTTCGGGCCGATGATCAGGCGCTTGACCGGCGTTCCGTTCCCGTCGTCGATATGGATCGCACGTGAGAAGAAAGCTTCGCCACCGACCGCCTCGAGGACGGCCTCGTATTCGTCCTCCCCGGCGCCGAGATTGGCGAGCATCACTCTCGATGCGGCAAGAAGCACTTCAGATCCGCCGACGCCGGCAAGAAGCCGGGCAATGGCGGGGACGCCGCCACCAGCGGCGACAAGGATTTCGTAGATGGCCGATGCACCTTCGAGATTCGCAATGGCCGACGCGTTCGTTATCACCGAAGCCTCAAGCCCGTTGAAGTCGGCGGTCAGATCGCTGATTGCGGTGGCGCGCGCCGACGATTCATCTGCGACGGCCTGATCGACATAGGTGATCGTTGCGCGCGCGTTGATCGAGCTTTGAAGGGATGCGTCTGCCGCCTGGTAGTTTGCTTCGAGCGTACTGATCGCGGAGGCACGGGCACCTTGCTCTGTCGCGATCGCGTCGTTCACATATACGATCGTCGCGCGAGCATCGATGTCGGTTTGAAGCCCTGCGTCGGCCGACTGATATGCCGCCTCGATTTGACTGATCGCCGTGGCGCGGGCGCCTTGCTCTGTCGCGATCGCGTCGTTCACATAAGTAATCGTCGCGCGAGCATCGATCGCGGTTTGAAGGGCTGCGTCGGCGGCTTCGAAGTTCGCCTCGATTTGACTGATCGCCGTGGCGCGGGCGGAACTCTCGGTCGCAATGACCTGATCGACATAGGTGATCGTTGCGCGCGCGTTGATCGAGCTTTGAAGGGAAGCGTCCGCCGCCTGGTAGCTTGCTTCGAGCGCCGCAATGGCCGAGACCCGTGCACCGGTCTCATCAACTATCGCTTGCTGGTTCTCGCGATAGCCGGCCCGGCCTCGACGCGTTTCGACAGCGAGATTGCGCTCGGTCTGCGCCACGCCGCCGACAATTCGTTCGAGATAGGCAATCCGGGCGACCAGTTCGTTCTCGGGCGCGGCGAACGTGTCGACATCTTCCTGACCAGGAAGCGCATAGGCCACCAGGGGGCGGCGAATGATAAAGCCGCCCTTCCCCGCAGCGGAGGCCACCGGCGCCATTCGGACAAAAGCCTGCACCGCGTCTTGGGGCGCCGTGACGATTCCAGTGAGCCGGCCCGAGCTACCACTGGCCACCTCACTGGCCGACAGCTCCGCGCCATCCTCATCAAGCCATACGACTTCGACGACTGCCGACGCGCAATCGCTCAACATGCCGGTTTCAACACCGACCTGTACGGCCTGTCCTTCCGACACTTTCCGACGCTCTGGCCACGTAATATGCGTGTCCGCAGGACGTCCGCTATTGTCAAAATCCCACATCGTCTGAATGGCGCGCGGGTTGCCGGCAATCGGCATCACCATGCCGCCGCCAGTCGTTTCCCAGCCCTGCACACCCGTCTCGAAAAGCGGGTCGGCCAGCCAGTTCAGGAGCGAGAGTTGGGCGCCTAGTTCGATCTTGCCTTTAAGCAGATCGGCATCGACGCCGCCCAGCTTGGTAGAGTTGGTCGCGACGAGCTCATCAGGAATTTCGACGCCCAGAACCTCGACCGGATTCGCGCTGGTCGTGCCGAACGGTCGGTGACCTCGGAAATAGACTTTCACGTCCAGGTCCTGGCCGCCGGTCACAGCGCGAATATCGCGGGACGGCAGGCCGGCCGGTGCGGTCCCGACGACACGATACTCGCTGGCATCGGCGCCGGCGGGCTTGGTTTCGATCACAAAGTCGGCGGCACGGCTGTCTGTCACACCATCGGCAGTGACCCGCAGCGCCGGGATCTTCGCACCGCTTGGTGCGTCCAGCGTGACGCCGGTTGCCGTTACATTCTCCGGATCCGGCAGGGACAGCGCCCCAGGCACCGCTGCGATGACCAGCGGTTCCGATCGCTTGCCATCGCTGGCGACGGCGGTCAGCTCGATATCATAGGTCAACGCATGATCGACTGCAGGCGTGACCAGGCGCGAGCTTTCGGCAGCCAGGGCCGGGAGAACGTCATAATCGGCCGTGACACCCTCGGCCGGCGTCTCGCGCCAGCGCACCTCGGTTTGCACGGCCGGGTTCTGCGATCCGGACGGATGTCGGAAGTCGATCGCCAGCCCTTCTGGCAGAGGCACAATACCGGTCAGCACCGGCTTGGGCGGGCGAGGCGTGTAGCCTTGCGTGACCTTGGTGGAAAAGCTGGGCGGGACAGTGCCGGTGTGGCGCGTCGGCGCATAGGGGATGCCGGTGATCCGCACGGCGTCGTCGCCGGAATTGTCGATGTCCAGGACCAGGAGATCCAGCGTCTCTTCGCCGGCCAGACCGAACAGGACCTCGTCGCCGATCTGGGGCGCGTCGGCCGGATCGACCGGGGATGACAGGTCCAGGACCCGGCTGCGCTGCGCCGCCGGCGTCACGGCCAGAGTGTCGGAGACCTCATAGACGTAGGATCCGCCGCCCGTCGCGTCAGGATCCTCGACGGCATATTTCCAGCGCAAGCCGTAGCTCTTGCCGGCCTCGGACTCGACATACTCGTCGAGTGTGATGGCGGTGACATCACCCGCACCATCCGTCGCCAATGCGGTAACCCGGCCAGCCACGGCCGCAGACAGCGGCACGTCATGGCTGAACAGAAAGCGCTCACCCAGTGTGATGCCGGGCATATCGGCATCAACGATGATCTCGTGCGCTTCGCCGGCCTGGGCGATCGCCGAGGCGATGTGAAACTCGCCCTCCTTGAAGATCTCCGCCGGATCCGTCTTGCCGACCAGTTCCAGCGTTTCAATCCGCGTCGCGTTCGAAGCGTCATAACCGGGCGCATAGACAACGCGCTCGTCGAGGTGCCAGCCCTGGTCCTCATTGTTGAACGGGATCCGCACGCCGTGCAGGGCACCCGGAAAGGAAATGCGGCCGCGATAGGACCGGACTGATCGCCCGGACAGGGCCTGGCGGACAGGCTTGACCGCGTCGATCGCGACATCGAGCCTCGGGCCGTTCCAGAAGGCGCGCGCCCGGCCGGCCGCACAGATCGCCTGCACCACGGATTCAACCGACGCGTCATAATCGACGACATGATTGAAGGTGAACGCGTTGTCGTCGCAGTGCTGCCAGAATTTTTCCAACGACGCCCAGCCCGTTCGCGCGGAGCCGATCGGCCGGGCGTTCGCCGCGCCGGCCAGGACCTCATTTAAAAGGTCCGCATTGTTGTTTGAGAAGGCCGGATTGCCGCCGGTCCATCCCTCGCCGGCCTGGTAGGTGTCGACGACGGACTCGACCGTGGCATTGATGTTGTCGAGAACCCCATTGAATTGGCCGGTCGCGCGAACCCGGAAAGCCGTCAGCGCGACGCCTTCCGCCAGGACGGGCGGGTTGGCGCTGATCGATCGCAACACCGACCAGTTACAGACATCGAGGACCAGGTCGTCGGCGCTGTTGGCGGTGACCCGCCTGACCTCAACGACATAGCCATATTCGGATTTCGGCACAGCCCAGCTGGTATTGACCCGGAAGGGCTGTCGCGTCGCCCGCGAGATAGTCCAGGCGCCAAAGGCCGTGCCGCCCCCGCCGCCAGGCAGACCGCCATACCAGTCCTCGTAAGTGATACCGAAATCCGGCAAAGCCAGGCGGTTGCCGCCCTGGGCCGTAGCCGAGGCGTTGGCACCGGCGACGTCGACACGCTCATAACTCCAGCTGCCGACAGGCTCACCTGCGTCGTCGGCCGGCGCATATCGGATATCCAGCTGCACCGAGCGCTCTTGTTTCGCCCCGGTCTGCGCATCGATCTGGGTCAACCCCTGGGGAAAGTCGATATCGATCGAGATCTCGACCGCGTCGTCCGAGGTGGTGCGCCGCACATATCCGGCCGCAGCATCGAGTTCGCCACCGCCCTCGATTTCATCGACCGCGCGCGGATACAGCGTCAGCGGCTCGTCGTCGGCAAATCCGAGCGCGTGTTCGATTTCCGGGTTCAGATCCGCGAACGGCGTGTCGCCGGTTTTCAGGTCGGAGATCTGAACCGGGCCGACGCCCCAGCACAACAGACCTCGGAGATAGATCTCGCCGCCCGCTGATTCGGTGTAGAATTTGGCGCCGAGCGGCGGGACCATGCGGTGCCGGCCCAGCACTTTCGGGACGACCTGGCCCAGCCGGTTCTGGTTGCGAGCGCCTTGCAGGAAATAGGTCGGCGAAATCGCCTCGCCGGCACCGCGCTGCGCAAATCCGGCCTGCGGTGGCGGTGCGATCGCGTTAATCGCGTAACTGCCCAGCACACCCGCTGCGCCGGCAAGAACGGCGGCACCGATACTCGATCCAGCCCACGTCCCGAACAGACCGACAAGTCCACCGCCACCGATCCACGCGGTCGCGGCGACCAGGGCGATCTGCAGGATCAGGCGCAGCGGATTGGATCCACCGCCCCTGTGCGGGCGGACACCGATCTCGACCAGAGTGCCGGGCCGCGGCACCGTCGCCGCCCAGGCGACCCGGTCGATCTCGACGCCGTTGATCCGCACCACGACGTGACTGCGCAGCACGGGATCCGCGACATGCGCGGCGACCTCATCGGCCAGTGAGCGGCCGGCAGGGACGCGTAACGTCCGCGCGGCACCGATGATCGGCCGCTCGCAGACCGAAACCAGATAGGTGTTGCGAAGGCCCTTGACACGGACCTCGCCCAGATTATCGCGGCGCATAGAAACCCTCGATCCGGCGGGACCAGCGCCGCGCCGTCAGCTCATCCAGCATCACACCGGTCCCGGAATCGGTGTGCAAGAAATAGCCCTGCCCGACACACAGCCCGATATGGACAGGCCGCCCCTCACACCGGAACAGCACCAGGGCGAACGGCTCTGGATCTTCAACCGCGACGAAGTCCGGCCGACGTGACGCAATCGCCGCGTTAAGCGCCTCGGTATTCTCGACATCGGTCGAGCCGTAAATCAGGGCATCGGGCAGCGTGACGCCGCGCTCTTCACGCCAGGCCAGCCAGCACAACCCGTAGCAATCGGCGCCGTCAAAGCCGCGCCCCTCATCGACGAACGGGATCCGCATGTAGCGCTGCGTCCAGTCCAGCGCGCCAGGACAGTCGATCATCACGCCAGCCCCGGAAATTGCTGCGGCGAGAAGCGCTGCGCGGGATAAGGCTCGCGCGCCAGGTCCGGCACCGACAACGCGCCAGTCAGAACCCGCTCGTCATAATCGACCTGCGTCAGCTCATAACCCTCATACGCCTCCTCTTCGACATCGGGCGCGTCGAGCCGGATGTAGGCGGCGCGAACCGTGCCGGGGTCGGCGGAGACTTGGCGGGCGTCACGCAACGCCTCAACGATGCGCCGATCGACATTCTCAATTCGCAGCGTGGTCGCGGCGGCGAGATCGTCGTTCTTCGGCGGACGCACGAATTCAAAGGGGTAAAAGGTGTAGTCTTGCCCGTTCGAGGTCACGGCATTTGCGGCCGGATCCTCGGGATCGAAACTGGCCGGATCCACCTCGTGATAAACCGCATATATCGGATCGGAGAGTCCGGCATGATCGATCGTGATCAGCCATGCATAGACGTCCGCCGTTTCCTCGGCGGCTTCGTTTTCCAGATGGGTCTGGCTCGCCATGACGCCTAGTCCTCGATGAAATCGATATTGGCCGCGACACGCCAGCCGCCGGCGGTGCGCAGAGCCGTCCAGGGCTCCGCGGCATCAAACCGGGCCTGGCCGGACGCGCCGTCATGCGGGCGGGGCCAGCCGGTCACCGCCAGGGCGCCGTAGCCCAGCCCATGAACGAACCATTGTTCAAACAGCGCGTACTCGGCATCGGTAAAGCGGAACACACCGGTAACGCGTTGCGGCACGGCGCGGCTGACGCCGCGCTGACCCTGGAAACCAGCCATCGCTCCGCGTATCGCGCCCGGTGCCGCGCCGATCGCATAGCCTTCCGCCAGCATTGCCGGATTGATCGATGGCCACGCCTTGCCAAGACCACCTGGATCTGTGGGCTCCGCCCAGAATTCCATGTCCTCGACGCTGACCCGGGTCTCGCCAGCCGCCCTCGCCAGCTCGTATCCGTTCTCGGCGTTAAACCGGGCGCGACCGACCGCCCCGTCATGGGGCCGGGCCAGTCCGTCGAAGCTCAATTCGCCGCTGCGCAGCGTTTCTGCAAAAAACGCCTCGAACGTGGCCAGGTCGGTGTCGTCGAACCGGAACGCACCTGACACTTTCCAAGCGCCGCGCCGGAAGATGCGGCGCAGTCGGGACTTCCCGCGACTGCGCGGCGCCTCTCGGACAAGTACGGGCGGTGAGACGGTATAGCCGGCACGCTCCATGGCGCCGGGCAGAGACGGCCAGGACGGCATGACGCCTCCTACCGGCTGCGGGCCACGGGAACAGGCCCCAGGCCCCGCTGTTTCAGGATGCGGCCGAGCTGGCCGCGCTCGGCCGACCGGGCGATCTTGCCTTCGATCCAGACGTCGAGATCGATGCCGCCGTCTCTGCCCGGACGCGCGGCGGAACGCGCTTCACTGCCTTCCGGCGCGCCGTGAACCGTTACGGTTTCAATTTGCCCGCCGGCCAGAGCCGGACGTTGCGCCGCAGCGGCGGCAGCAGCGACAGAGGCAACGGAAGCACCCGACATCGCGCCTGCCTTGGGTGCCGTCACCGCGGAGAGCCCTGCAGAGGCCGCACCGGGCATCACACCGTCCAGGAACCCGAACAGCGCATCGGCCAACGGTCCGATTATGTATCGCTGAACGGCCAGTTCCATCAGCCCTTCGACGATCGTGTCGAAAAACCGGCCAGCCGCCTCACCGGCATTGTCAAAATCACGCATTACATCGACCAGGCCGCGCGACAAGGCGGTCAGGGAATCGGTGGCGACGCCGTCCAGCCCCTCACGCAGATCCGCACCATCCGCAATCAGTTTGCCCAGGCCGGTAAATCCGGCCATCTCGGCCTCCAACTGGGCCAACTCGGCGCGGTAGAGGGCCAGTTCGCGGTTAGCCCGCTCCTGGCTGATCGTGCCTGCCTCGACCAACGTGTTGAGCTCGCGCCGACGCTCGATCATGGCGGCCTCGGGGTCAGCCACTTCACCCAGAAGCTCCAGTTTCAGCGCATCCAGTGCGTTCAAACGCTCCTGCTCGACGGATCCGGCCGCGAAAGCCGCCGCTCGCTCGATCTCGGCGCGATTGACCCGCTTGATGGCCTCGGCAGCAATCGATTCAGCCTCGGCGCGTTGCGCCATCGCTTCGGCATAGCCGATCTCGCCCTCGACCAGATCCGGAATCTGCGACAGGCGCCAGGCCAGCGCCTCATTGATCTCCTTGATGGCTGTCTCGGCACGCTGTTCAGCGGTTATCGAATCCCCGGCGATCCGGTTCCATGCCTCTTGGACGGCGGCCATGTCTTCGGTCAGCCAGACCTTCTCGCGTTCGGCGCGGCTCAACAGGGCCGTGGCATCGGCCAGCCCGTTGGCGATGCGCTCGGCCAGGATCATGCGATCGACCCAGTCCTCGGTAACACCCAGGGCAGCGCGCTGCTCGTCGGTCAACGCCGCATAATCGTCGCGGATCTGGCGCACCGCAGCGGCGTAGCGCTCCGCCGGGCTACGCGCCCGCTCCATCTGTGCGGCGAGCCGCGCCTCGGCCTGGCGACGCTCCTCGAGGCTAACGGACGGCGAATCCTCGCCAGGCGACCCGTCATCATCGTCGCGCGGGCGACCGGAATTGGCCTCGATCAGGTAGGCTTCAATTCGCCGCTGTGCGATTTCGAAGGTCAGATTGCGAATTCGTTCGGTCGCGTCGACCTCGTCGTTCAGCAAGTTGAGGACCAGAGAAAGCGCGGATCCCGTCGCTGCGATCTGGGCATTGTTCATGCCACGCATCGCCAGAAGCCGGTTCTGGACCGCCAATTGATCTTCAAGCTGGGCGATCGACAGATCCTCGAGATCGCGCCGTTGCAGCACAGCGGCGGTTCTCAACTCGTCAAGGCCGAGCAGTGCCTCCTGCCGGGTGACCGCCTCGTCCAGGACCGCAAACGACCGAACCTGGCGGTTGCGTTCAAACCGCAGCTCGATTTCCCGGAAACGGGCCTCGGCCAGGGCCAGCTCGGCTTGCTGCGCTGCGCTGAACCCCGCATTGATCTCCGAAGTCAAATCGCGGATCCGCGCGATCTCGTCGGCGCTGCGTTGCAGCAGCGGCGCTGCGTCGCGCAGACCGAGCTTGTCGGCCAGCGACAGCCGGCGCGAGGGATCCTCGATGTCCTCGAGCGCGTCCAGGACGCGATCCAGGGCGGCCTCGACTGGTAGTCGGCCGTCGCGCAGCGCGTCGCCCAGGCCCAGCTGTTCGACGGCGTCGCGTAGCTCGCCTGTTCCGAAAGCACGGAATTCACCGAGCCGCTTATTGAATTCCTCGATCGCTGCGTCAGCGTTCTCGCCGGCAGCGCCGGCCAATTGCAGCGCGGTGCGAAGATCCAGAATGTCGGCAGCAGCTACACCGGCTGACAGCGAGACCGATTCGAGATCGCCTGCGAAACGTGTGGTGTCCCGCGCCTGGTCCAGCCAACGCAGAAACAGTCCGCCGGCCGCTACCGCCGCACCGATTCCTGCCGCAGCGGCAAGTCCGGCCGGCCCCAAGGCCCGTAGTATGTTGCCGAGCGGACCGGCACGACTGGCGAGATCTTCGAATCCGTCGCGCAATTCGGAGGACGTCCGATCCAGCGCTTTCAGATTATCATTCGCCGGCCGGGCGCTCCGCGACATCCGGTCGAACATCTGCTCGGCTTCCGGCCCCACAGCCTGGAACTGGCGGCGCCACTTCTCCTCGTCGCGGACCGACCACCGGAGAATGGCTGTATTGACCGAATTTCGGGCCATCAGGCGTTACTCCGCTGAAGTGTCCCGAGGCAGGCCATCCAGGAGACCGGCCTCGGCGTAAGGTAGAAGGGCGCGTGCGGTGCCGTGACACGCGCGGGCCGGCAGGCGAGCAAGAACGGCCTCGCCGTCGAGACCGGCAACCCCGCCAAATGAAAACCGCCAGCAGCCCGGCTGCATGGCGGCGACGGCCAGTGCCGCGCCCTCGACAGTGCGCGGCGCGGCAGTTTTTTCAGGACAGGGCTTGTGTTCCGGCCCTAGCCCTCCGGGCTCTCGGCATCCGTCGCCGCGGAGCCGGCAGTCTTCACAGATCCGGCCGCCACCGGAGGCGCGCCAACCGATGACGGCCCGGATCCGTTTCCCTCATCGGCCAGCCCCGCCGCGCGGGCGTTTATGGCCCGCAGCCAGGCGCGGCGCAGCGGACGCGACCGCATGAACGCGCCGAGATGCGTTTCGTCTTCGGCGTCAAGCGGCGTGCCTTTGTCACCGGCGCACAGCCCGTCGAACTCGCAAATCAGGGCACGCGCCAACGCCTTGTCGGTCAGATCCGTAAGCGCGCCGGTCACCGCAGCGGCGGGCGCCATCTTTTTAACGAGATGACCGTAGCCGAGGCCGTTGAGGACAGCGGCACAGCGCTCGCGCCAGTCCTCCTCCGCCTCGTCCCGCAGCCGCACCGGCATCGGCGCATAAGCGGCGGCCTGCGCGGCGGCATCCACCGCCTCGCAGCGCGACAGCGTCTTGACCCGCGCCGGCTTCTTCGGGTCGTCGACATGTGGAACCGGCAGGTCCACCCAGAACGGGTCGTCGCTGCCGTCGAGACGCAAAACGCTCATCACGCGCTCTCCACACCGGCGGTATAGGCGGCCTGGCTGTTGACCAGCGTAGCGGTGACCAGCGGTGCTGCAGCGGTTTGCTCGCCACGGAACCGAAAACGCTCCGTCCTGCCGTGCGGCGTGTCGATCGAGCGCTCCATCGGCTCGAAGCGCAGCGCCGGAACCGCGATTGTGAACGTGTTGTTCGACGACGACGCCGGATCAAAACGCCACTCGAATTCCCAATCATCGACACCGGATGCGGTATGCGCCGACCGCGCATAATCGTAGAACGTGTCGTCAATAGCTCGAAGCTCGAACTCGCCGGTCAGCGAAGCCCCCTCGGCGGCAAAGCCGGACGACAATTGCGTGTCGGCCTTGGCGTAGCGCAGATTGGTCAACTCGCGCTGATACGTCAGCGATCCGGACAGGATCCGGGCTACCTCGCTGCCATTCTTGCGGATCCCGCAGACCGCACCGGGCGCCTGTACAGCAGCCAACGCCGAGGGCGGTGTGCCGAGGTCGAACGAGGCTTCGTTCTGGATATCGATGCAGGGACCAGACAAGCGTACCTGCCGGAAGCCGGCCTGCTGGCCGAACGGGATCTCGATCCGTTCGCCGACGAAACTGTTTGCGACCCGGTGTTTCGCACCTTCCGCCCACGCCAGCGTCGACGCCAGGGCCTCCTTTCCTGACGTCCAGACATGGGTATAGGGGTCTGCACCCGTCGCCGCGGCAGGGTCACCGAAGATGTCGCGGAGCCAGAAGCCGAGATTGTTGAAGCACAGCGGAATAGCCAGCGCCGAGATCCGCGCATCGACCAGCCCTGGCGCCGGGGGCTGGGCATCCAGCACGTTGTCGGCCTCGACACCGATTTGCGGATTGTCCTCCAGCGGCTGGCTGCGCTGCGGCGTAAACGGCGTGAAATAGGAGACCGGCACATAGTCGCCGGACGCCAGAGTGCCCATGGCCAGTTGGCCAAGGCGGTGCATGACGGCCTGACGGCCGGTGGGATGTTGTGCCATGGGAAAGGTCCTTCTCTATAAGCGGCTGGACGGCGGCCTAACCAGCCGCCAGGGCGATATCGGAATCGGTGGCTTTGCGGACAGGCAGATCCTTGGCTGCGTCAGCAGTGCGCCAGATCAGCCGGCCCTTGGGACCGACACCGTCGACCGGCTTGGTCAACACGTAGGGCGCCGGCTTTTCCGCGATCGCAGGCGCATTCTCGGTTTCGGTTTTCGGCTTGGCATTGGCCTTGGCCATGAGGATCTCCATTTTTGTTGGTCGCAAAGCCGTCCCGCGCCCCCGGCCCAGCCACCCGGAAACGGTACCCTGTTGGGTGGTCTGGGCGGGGGAGCGGGATGGAACAGATTGAAAAGCGAAAAATCCCGTCAACCCACCGGGCTGGCGGACAGGAAGGCGACGGTCAGGGAAATGATCTGCTGATGTTCAGGCTCGGCATCGCCGACCTGATCGGTGTCGAGATCGACGTCGCCGGCCTCGACATAGCCGTGATAGTCTGCCAGCCAGGGCGCCGCGCCGATCGCCGCGCCGATCGCGGCGCGCAACGCGTCGGGCATGGCTTCGCGTTCATCAGCGGACATGTCGAAATCCTGTATCGCGACGGTGAAATCCGCCGCCAGGTGATAGACCGGTTGCGAGCCGCCCAGCTGGTAGTCGGTGATCTGTACCCGGCGCGTTACAAGACCAAGTCGAGCCTCACCCCCTTCAGCGAGAAGCGGATCATCGCGTTCAAGCGCCGGCGCCTCACCGACCCCGGAGATGGCGTCCTCGATATAGGTCACAAGACGCGTCCGCACGGCCGCCAGCGTGGTAAGAGGTTGCGTCATGTCGGCCTATCCTTCGCCAGGGAAATGGCGTTGTGCGATATCGGCGAAAGCGCGCACGAAGATCTGTGATGCCCGGCCAGCGATAACACTGGAAACGCTGTCCAGGTTCAGCAGTTTTCGGGTTCGGACCTGCGGGACCAGAATGAACATCACGACCGTGGTGCGGCCCTGAAGCCGCGAATAGGACGTGCCGTCACGCCGGCGAGTGATATTTGACGAAACGCGCCCGGTCTTGGTGATCCGGACATTATCTGCGACCAGCAGCGAGTATTTCTTGCCCGGCAGGAAAACGTGCCGGAGCTTGCCGTAGCGCCGTTCCACCGCGCCGATAAGAGCGGCGCGGCCGCGACGGACATTGCCGTCCGAGCCGACGACGCGCGGTGCACGGATCGCCCGGGCCGCCTCGGACGGTATCGCCAGGAAACGGCCGCGCGGCGACCGGAGGGTCTGGGCTTCCGAGAACGCCGCAAGGATCCGCGGTGCCTTGCTGCGCCACTCGACAGCCGGGCCCAGAGACTGCTTGCCCCGTTCCGGAAAGACCCGTGCCCGCAGGGTTTTCGCAATGCGAGGTCCGAGCGCCGCCTCGATATCGGAACGGAATGCCCGCTTGCCATAGTCGGCGAGCTCATCAGCCGCGGCCATGGCTGCGGTCTCGAAAAAGGCCAGCGCTTCATCGGCCGCATCTATGTATTCGGCGTCCAGCGCGAGGCCAAGGCCATCGCCAGACAGGAACCGATCGACACGGGACCGGGGCATGGCGTCAGGCTGACAGCTTGACGGTCAGGCGCCACTCATCGTTTGCGATGACGTCCGGGTCTGCCATCACGGTCAGGACCCTGCCAGAGTACTCGCCAGCCGAGGGCCTGATCGTCCCGGTCCGCATCGGCGCGGCCAGGTCCGACTTCCGGATCCGAGCGGACACACCATCGGCGCGCGTCGGCCCCATATCGCCGAGATCGTAACGCTCGCTTTCGCGATCGACGATCACGACGCAGTCCAGGTCCTCCGAGCCATCAGCGGCCCCGCCCGGTGTGCGATACTTTGCGGCATCGCCCATCGTTGCATAGATGGTATCGAGCGCGCCGCCAAAGGCATCGGAGAACTGAGACATGGTTGCTGCCTAGACCTCCTGGCAGTTGCCGATAACCAGGCCGAGCTCATCGGCCTTGCGGCGCGAAAGGGTCACGACGTCGCCTGCGACGTGGCCGGGTAAACCCTCGATCGCCTCCAGAAGACGGACGCGAACCACGCCGGACGCCTTGACCTTCTTGCCGGACGCCTTCTTGACCTTCTTGCCGGACGCCTTCTTGGCCTCCTTGGCTGGCGCCTTCTTGGTCTGCTCGGCCGCCGGCTTCGCGGCAGATCCCGGCTCGGCGGAACCGCTCGGCGCCGCGACCGTTGGCGGTGTCGCCTCTTTCTCCGCAGGGGCGTCCGCCGGCTTGACGGGGTCGGGTGTTTTTGCGGCTTCGCCGCTTTGCAACAGATCGTTCTCGCTCATGACTGTCTCCTGTTTGAGCCCGTTGACGTGTTCATCGCTGCCGATCGCAATCGGCAGGGAAAAACACGTCGGGCCGCGCTTTGACGGCCCGACGTGGCTTCAGTTCAGCGGCGGAACCGCCTAGTTCGACGTGGTGGCTTTCACCAACACCTTCGGCTGCTTGCAGAGCGGGAGAATGTTCATCTCGCCCCACAGATCGACGCCCTTGCCGTGCTTCTTCAGCTCGGCCGAGATAAAGCTCGGCAATGCGAAGCTCTCGGTCCCGTCCTGCAGATCCATTTCCGTCACGAACGGAAGGTCGTTAACCTCCTCGAGCGTGTCGGCCGGACCGCCGAATGTGGCAAAGGTCGATTGCGTGCCGGTCGGATAGGCATAGCCATCATTCGCAGCGATGAACCGCTCATTGCCGCCCTTCATCGGGGCCGACGCCCGGTATTCGACATAGGTCACACCGCCGAACGGATTGAACACCCGCCCGATCAGTCCACCGGTCTTCTTGGCCAGAAGGCTACGCAGCTCGCGCGTTTCGTCCTGGGTGTACTTGAACAAGTCGGTGATCTTGTCGTGCTGGATCAGCTTGCCGAAGAATTCCGGCGAAACCAGGCAGATCACACCGTCCATGGTGTCGCCGAGCAGATTGTCCTCGATGTGGCCGCGCAGCTCTTCGTCCTTGGCCTGGACGTCGGTGGTCGACGTGCCCAGCACGAAGTCCACTTCCGTTTGGGAGACGCCGAAATCGGTGAACAGGTTGGTCAGTGTGTTGCCGGCACCATCCTTGATGACACCCTTGAGCGCGGACATGCGCAGATATTCCGCCGAGATGGCGAAACGCCGGCCAAACTCGACCAGCACCTTGGATAATTCGTCCGGCAGATTGGCCGCGACTTCCTGGCCGTTCATCACGACCTTCCGGTCCTGCAGGTCCAGGGCGCGGATCACGTCCTCGACCGGGAAGTGCGGGATCTGGAAGATCTTCAGGTTCTGCCGCCCGCGTTCGACCTGCTCGCCGGGACCGCCGCGCTCACCGGCCGGCAGCACGTTGATCACGCCATTGTCCTCGGTGATCTGGACGAAGGTCGTCGGGATGGCTTCAAGGGGAAAGACGCCCAGAGCCGACACAAGGCCGTAGCGTTTGGGGTGGAGGCGAACCTCCTCCGTCATCTCCCGGGCGGTAAAGGGAAAGTTGAAAGTCAGCATTTCTGCCTCTCCTGGAATTGAGATGTGACCGGGAGGTCCCCGGCGTTGTCAGGGAAAATTGGCGGGCCGCCGAAGCCGCCCGCCAGGCTGGGTGGAGGGTTAGTAGGCGTCGCGGACCAAGATACCCTTGGCTTCGAGGGCGGCATCGATCGCCGCCTTCTGGTCGCTGGTTGCGCCCGACGGATAGGTCAGGCCGTCGCGGCTCACGATCGCCGGACCACGCTCGAGGATGAGAACATTGCTGTCGGCACCATCCGGCGCCTGGGCGTTCTGCATCACAATACCCGCGACATTGTTGAGGCCATCGGCCGCGGTGAGATCCAGCGCGGCAACCTTGCCGGCCGTTTCAGTCACGGTGATCGTGAAGGTGTCGCCAACCACGAAGTCGGCCGCGCCATCATTGATGGTGAACGCGATCTCGTCATTGTCGTAGGCCGTGCCGACAATGGCATCGGCCTGGGCCTCATTGTCCGGGTTGATAACGGCGAACGTGCCGCCGTCAGTAGCCGCAGCGATGCATTCCAGGGTGTAAATGCCCGGCACTGCGTCCTCGCCGAGCGCAACACCTGAAATGGTGCCGTCACCGGTATTGCCGCCGCCAGCGGCCGAAGCCACCGACAGGCTGGCATCCGCGCCGACGATCAAGCCGATAGTTACGGTGCGAATCGCACCGGATCCGGCCAGAAGCACGCGTTTGCTGCGGCAGTAGGATGGCTCGAGTTCATATTTGATGACGTCCGAAAGCCGCGTCGGTTCGGTCGCCGTGGAAACCATGAGAGACATGGTCAATCTCCTTGTTACTGGGGGTCAGAGACGCCCGGTGCGGACCGGACGGGGTTGGCGAAGCGTCAGCGGGCGCGGCGCTTCATCGCCGCAGAAAGGAGGGCGCGCGCCTCACCCTTCCCGGCATCTTCGGACGCCGCGGCAGGGCGGGCTCCGTTTCGCCCTTTCGCAAGCGCCTTGCGAACAGGGTTTTCTTCGCGGGCCGCCGCCTTCAGCGTGCGGAGCGCTGCCTTGTAGGTCATCTCGCCAGACCCGACATCGGCAGCGAGCTGGCCGCCGAGCTTGGCCTTGCCTTCGCGGGCCGCGATGGCGGCGATCTTCCGGCCGGCGTCGGAGCGTGCCGACGGTTCGTCGTCGTCATCATCGCCCTCGCCTTCCGGGTCGTCGCCGTCGGCTTCACCTTCCGGGTCGTCGTCGCCGTCCTCGCCTTCGGGATCTTCTCCGTCAGACTCACCTTCCGGATCGTCGACGCCGTCCTCGCCTTCCGGCTCATCGGTTTCGGCAGATGGCGCTCCACCGAGCTGGGCCTGGAGCGCCTCGAGTTCGGCTTGTGCATCGGCATCGCCGCTCTTGGCCTTGGCTTGCAGCGCGGCCAGTTTCGCTTGCAGTGACATCACTGTCTCCTCGTCATCGACATCGGCCGCTTCGATGTCCGTGTGCGCAGTGGCGCGGCCTGTGGCCACAGCGCTGGAACCGGGACCGGCCGCCCCTACGAGGGCGGTCAGTGCGTTGAAAGCTTGTTGCTGGGTCAGGACGCTATCGATCAGGCCCACAGCCTCCGGATCGAGATCCGGCGGGCCGCCGGCGGTAAAGACTTTGGCTTCAAAACCATGGGTCTCGCGCAGCTCGCCCAGATCAATGCCGCGCCCTGCCGCGACGGCCTCGTAGAACTGGTCCGCCCAGTGGTCGACTTCCGCCTGGAACAGTGCCGCCTCATCTTGGGTCGGGGCGCGGAAATACGCGCCCATGTCCTTCAGCGCGCCGGATTTGTAGGAATGAACCCGCTCACCGAACCGCTCGAGCGCACCTTCGATGTCCCAGAAACTGATCCGCACGCCGATCGAGCCGATCGAGGCGACCTTGTCGGCATAGAGGTTGGGCACAAAAGACCCCAGCAGCATCGCCGCCGAGGCCATCAGCGTGGCGTGACCTGCACATGGCTTCGCCGCAGCAAGGTCGCGGATCGCAGCGGCTGCTTCGTCATTGCCCTGGACGAGGCCACCCGGCGAGTCGATGCAGAACAGAACGCCGTCGACGCGATCATCCTCGGCGGCGGCGCGGCAAGAATTGATGATCTGGCGATAGCCGCCGATCCAGCACTCGTCCCACCAATCGTACCAGCCGCGCGGTGTCAGCACGTCCTCGATCCCGATCAGGGCGATGTTGCCGATCAATGTGTAAAACTCGGTCCGTTCCGGCCCTTCGTCCTCGGCCCAGTCCGGTATACGCGCGGGCGACCCCTTCGGCGCCGGCGGACGTTCGCCGCCGCCGAATAGAATGGATTCTGGCGAAACCAGAGCCGAGGCCAGTTCGCCGCCACGTTCGAGCAACCCCGGTTCAGCGCAGCGCATGCGCTGAACTGACGGGTTGAGCGCCAGCGCCGAAGCCAGGCGCTTTTCAAGATCGGCATGGGGCATCATGGCCAGCAGGCTGCGGCCCTGGCTCGTCACAAAACGGCTCATCGCATTTCCTTGCTAGGTTTTGGGATCGTCAGCGGCGATGTCGCGAGCGGCGCGCGCCATGTCGGCGACGTCGCCGAGCGAGACGCCATTTTCCTCGAGAAACTTCTGGTCGCGGGCAATCCGGCCGACCAATTCCTGGAAGTCCTGCCCATGTTCGGCAGCCAGGTCGGACGGGGCGATAGTGCCGTTCTCCAACCGGAGGCGGTCACCCATCGCCTCCTTGACCGGATCGACATACTCATGCCGGCCGTCGAGATGCTTGCCGGCCGTGTACGCCGCCGGATTCTCGAAGAAGTCGGGCGCCCCGCGCGGCAGGTCCAGCTCGCCGGCGTAAAAGGCTTCCATGATCAGGCAATAATTCAGCGGATTGCGCAGCTTGTAATTCGTGATGCGCTTGCTGCGCGCAATCGTGCGCCGGGCGTCGATCTGCGACATGCGGCCCGACAGGAAGGTCGTGCGCGTGTAATCGCGGCTCAACAGCTCGGCGGCCAGGTCAAGACCGGCGCCCGACTGGCTGGCGATCGCCCAGATCGTATCGGCATAGGCATTCGTGTCACGCTGCGCCTGGTTGATCTGGACTTCATCGCCGGGGAATGTCCGTATCACGTTGTGGCCGCCGACCCGGATGTCTGATTCCTCGTAGAACCTGTTGCGTGTCGCCAGCAATTGTTCGGAATCGCCCGCGTTGGAGAACATCTCGGATATGTACTCGCCGTCCATATTTGACGAGATCGACGCGAAGATCAGGGCGTTCAGGACGCGGCTGCGCAGCTCGGCCTCATTGAAGTCCGACAGCGATTGCAGCCGCGACAACACCGAGACGAATTGCGAAATCCCGCGGCTCTGGCCGGCGCGACGTTTCTTGAACAGATGCACGACGCGAGGGCGGCCCGGCACATCCGGATCCCAACGCGGAAACCATTCTCCGGTCATGGCCTTGAGCTGGGCCAACCCGACATCGTACGGGTGACCATTCAGGATGTGATAGGCGTCGACCCGGCCGCGCTCATCAAACTGCACACCGTCGCGAAGCGTATCGGTATTGATCGCGCCAAGCGGGTTGGCCAGCCGGTCCGGATCGATAACCTGCAAGGCGGTCTGAAACGGCCACGCCTCCTCTTCCGACAGCGCGTTGAACATGACCACGGCTTCGCCGTCCACCTCATGGTGGCGCTGCGCCAGCTCGATGATCAGATCCGGCGGCAATTCCTGTTCCCAGTCCACGCGGAATTCCGGGTCGTTGTTCGCCTTGGCCAGAGCCGCCTCGATCGAGCGGGACAGGTTCCGGATCGCTTTGTCGCCGGGCTCCAGGCCAAACGCGCTGGCGTCCGGCGACGATGCGAAACGGTATTGGCCGCCGAACATCAGGGCCAACTTCTGCTCTACGGCCGACGCCGCCAGCGGTTCGTCCATGACCAGGCGGCGGATTCTTGGCACTGCTGTCAGGCGATCGCGCAGCCAGTCGCGATCGGCCGAGCCCCTCGACGCGTGGTGCTTGGCAAACACTGGCTCCATGGGATCGCCCGCGCGTGTCGCGGTGCGCGAGCGATAGGGCACCATCAGGGTCGAACCATCAGCCGTTGGCTTTGCGACAGCACCGATAGCGCGCGCACGAGCCTTGGCGCGAATGCGAGACGACTTGGAAAAACCCATGATCTAGATCCTCACCGGACGCGCAGGATTGTGACCACCGGCAACACGCGCCCGCTCGGCACGAAGTTCGGCCAGGCGGCGGCGGATCTCATTGACCATTGCCGCACCACCCGCGCCTCGCTTCAACTCCCGGTCGCCATGTCTGATGCTCTCTGCGCGATCGGGATCCAATGCCTTGTCGAGGCGCGCCTGGTAGGTCGCAATGTCGGCGTCGATCTGTTCAACGGTTCGCGTCGTCATCAGCTTCCCTTGTTCTTGCGGGCCATTGCCGCCAAAGCCGGCGGCAGTTCGGGTGTCTGCTTTTCAACGGGCCCGGACGGCGCGCCTGCGTCCGGCCGAACGAACGCCGCGTCGAACAGGTCAGCCTGTCCGCCGGCGGCCTTGATCTCAGCGAAAATTGCCGCATCTCGATCGGCCCACATTTCAGCCGTCCAGGTCCCACGCCCCTTCGCCCGAGCGCCGATAAAGTGCAGGCCGGCGATGGAATAGACGTCGCAGTCGAACAGGTGGTTTTCCTGCCCCGTGCGAACCACCCATTTGCGCTCTATGCGCTGCGTTTGCTTGTTCGGCTTTTCCAGCAGGTACTCGCTGGTCAACTGGCGGAAAAACGCTTCATCCGCCTCGATCGGAAACCAGCAATACCCCTCTGGCGGACCTTCTTCAGTCAACGCCCGCCGGCTGACCGTTCGGGCCAGCCGCGTCACCACGATGTTCTTGGCCGGCCAAGTCCCGATGTGCCAGACCCGCAGCCCGAATTTCTTTTTCTTGCCGCTCTTCGTCAGCTCTTCCTGGTGGGTCCGGAAGATGATCGGTTTGTTCCAGCCAGGCGCCCCATTGATCGCCAATGCTGCCGGACGGCGCTTCACCCAGTCCTTAACGGCCTCGGCATTGTATTTTGCATCGACGAGGATCTTGTCGAACGGGAAGCGCGCCCCGCCGGGTAGCGGCGCGCCGCGATCGGCGATCCGCGTCAGCTCTTTCCATGCGCCCTCACCAGCCGTATCGGTCTCACCGGGCGCCAGGCCCCAGTCCAGATACCAAGCCTCCTCTCGAGCGTTCCAACCCTTGATCAGCCAGTAGATGCCGAAGCCCTGGACGTCGCAGCTCAATGTAAAGACCCGCGGGCCGTGTGCGCCGGAACCCCGATGGAAATCCTCACATCGCGCGGCGGAAAGCGCCTCCCATTCGGGTGTCTTTGAATCGATCTTGTACGTGCGCCCCAGCGTCGTGTTGTTGAACACTTTCAGGGCATCGGGATCCTCGCCAGCCTGTTCCTCGGCATCGGCAATTGAGTCCCATGTTTCAGCGAAATTCATGACTCCGGTGATCCAGACACCGGCATGATCTTCATACCTGCCGAGCGGCCGGGACCGCCAGAACTCTACATGCTCCGGCAACACTGTTTTACCTGGTTCCAGGCCTTGGCCTTCGACCGGCTTTTTCCCGTCAGGATCTACCTGATCCGGAATGGCGACCGTCGGGATCCAGACACCGCGCTGCTGCATTTCGCGCTTATCAGCATGACTGTGCGGTGTGCCGCATTCCGGGCAAACCACGTAGGACCGCCACGGGCGAGTGTCCTCGCGGCGGATATCCTCCCAGTCGAAATCGGTTAGCGCGCCGCAATCAGGATCAAGGCAGGCATGATAGAATCGCCGACGATCCGATCGCTGATAATGCTTCATGATCCGCGACGATCCCTCTAGGAGGGGCGTCGATACGCGCAAGGTGATGGCCAGGCCGCGGCGGCGGTAAGTCTTTGTCCGTTGGTGTGCCAGGTTTTCCGGGTCGCCTTCGCCGTCAGCGTCGTCATCGAATCCGTCGAGATCGTCCAGGCCCATATACCGGATCGATTTCTGCCGCAGCGTCGCGGCTGAATTGGCACCAGCCCCTGCGATCCAACCGCCCTTGCGGAATTTCAGCCGGTCTGCGGTAGACCCACCGGACGCCTTGTCTGTGCGGCCAAGGACTTCGCCGCCTCGGAACGGGTCGAGGCAAGCCGTGGCATGCACCATCGGCCACCATTTCTCCTCGCACCAATCCTTGAACGCCTTCACCGTCGGGTGAACAAGCATGCCAGGTCCGGGTATCAGGGCCGGGACTGCTGCGAAAAAACTCTCCAAGACCACCGTGCCGCCGGACTGGGCGCACTTGATGACGGTGATTTCCTTCTTACCAGACTGCGGCGACGCCAGCTGAAATATCTCGTTCAGATATGGCGCGGTATCGGGATCGTAGGCGCCGGGGTATGCGGATCCGTCGTCGAAGACCCGGTTTTCCTTCGTCCACTCCAACAGATCGAATGGCGGATCCGGCGTCACGGCCTCAACGGCAGCCGATCGCAGATCCGTAACGGCTGCGTCGAGGCACTGGTCCAGCTCGGGCCAGGAACCATATCCACCATCACCTGCGCAGGATCGCGTGGCGCTATCCAGCATCCGACGCCTCCAGCTCGGCTGCGGATGGCGCGGCCTCATCGACGTCGGGATCTACGTCGGAGCCGCCGGCCAACGTCTCGATCTGAACAGCTAGCGCCGACAGTTTTCGCTGCACCTCCTCGTCGATAGCCTTGATCGCCCGCGCCGGATCGTCCGGATTGGCGGATTCGCCTGCATCCATCGCCAGGCGCTGCATCGTGTCCCGCATCAGCCGCAGAGCCTTGAACACCATGGCCCGGGCGTCCTCGGTGCGGCATAGTTCGCCGAGCCGGATCTTCAGGTCCAGTTCGGCGTTCCGAACCTTGAGCTCCTTCTCCCGGGCCACCGACGCCGCCGCGCTTTGCTTGTACGGATCGGCTGCCGGCGCGGCGGCCAGCTGCAAATCCGAACTGTCGTGGCCTGCTGCGGCTTTCGCTGCGGTCGGCTCGTCGCTGGCGACCTTGCCTTGGCGCTTCAGCGGATTCTGGTGGTCGTTCCGCGCCTTGTCGCTGGCGGCCGTGTCGACCCGCTGCTTACCGGGCCGCGATGGATCGTCGACCAGAACGATAAGCCCGTCGCGCTTCCAGTTCGTCGCGGTTTGTTTTGAGAAGCCGAGATCCCGCGCATACGCGGTTGGCGTGGGATAGTAGGCCGGACGCCCATCTGCCAGGCGCGGCGGTTCTGCCGGTTCTGTCATTGGAGGTCCATCAGTCAACGGGTTGGTCTACCGCTGACGGTCAACCGGTCAACGATGTTTCCGAACCCTGTGTGTAGAAAAATTCCGCGCTCAGCCGCCCCGTATACGCGGCGGCGCCAGGAAGGACCCGTGGCCACACCGTTTTGCGCGATATTTCAATGATTTGGGTGGATTGCGGATATGGAAGCGCCCGCTGCGGCGGTCCGAAGCGGGCGTTCCCAAGCGCAAATCTGCACCATGACCGAGTCCATAGGCTCCCGAGGACTTCGGCGTCAACCCCCCGGTTGACTAATTTCCGAAGTGCCTCGCGAGATCGTTGGCACCCTGCAGAACAGCGAGACGGCGGGCTCCCTCGATATAGCCTTGCTTCTGAAACGGAAATTCAGCGCCGAGGCTCACTGCATCAAGCTGCAGATCGGAAATGACAACCGCATCGACTACCCGGCGGGAGAACGGGGAAACGATTGATCGGCGAGCCCGCTCGAAGCGGCGACCGGCATCCGATGCACGGATAATGGCCAGCAGGGTATCGCCGGCCCCTCCCCCGTCGACGCGAGGCGCTTCCATATCGCTGACGGCCCGTCCGACGATGCGTGCGTCATGCAGGCCACGGTAGAGCGAAAGAGCGACCAGCTGGTCGATCGTCAGCCAGGCCCTGTTGCGCCCCCGTCCCTGCGCCCACTCGGCGATCTGGCGGGTCGGCGCCAGCGCACGCAGGAAATGGCCGCGCCGGATCTCGCCGCGTGCATAGACGGTGAACGCCTGCACACGTTCGACGCCGCTCGCCTTGGCGAAGTCATCGGCGATGACGCGCAGGGCGGCAAGACGTTCGCGAGCTCGGTCCCGCTCTTCCCGCTGGACATCGGTCAGCACCGTACCGCCCTTGCCGTCCGGCGCCTTGCGGGCGACACCGCGCGGCCTGCCATGGCCCGTCCAGCTTTCCTGCGTAGCCGGATCTACAGATTCGATAGGCTCGGACCGGGCCTCCCAGGCCGAGCGCATTGCGGGGCTGGACGAAAGCTTGCCCCGACCTTCGCCATGCAGATAGCTGGGCGCCAGCGCCTCCCGTTCGGCGGCTGACATGCTGTGGCCCTTGGGCTTGGGATCAGGCTGCGTCACAGGTAGGCTCCTTGATTTCCGGTTTCAGTTCCACGCCCCACGGATCTTCCTCCACCCAACGCGCCCGGCCTTTCGCCACCTGCTTTTCGGCAAGCGATCGACGCCAGATCGATTTATGAATTCCAAGAAACAGCATTGCCCCGGTCAGGACGCTGCGCATCCGGTCGTGATTGACGTGATCTGCCGCGGCGAGCCGCCAGCGATGGCCGTCGGAGATCTCCTCGTCGGTTACCTCGATCACCTGGAAGCCGCCCGCCATGGCCCGCACCGAGGCCGGGGGCTGACGGCCATTCAGCGCTGCGGTCAGGACAGCGCGCTCGGCCAGGCCCAGCTGCTCGAGATCCGGTTGGATATCGGCGAGTGTCACGACCGGCGCGACAGGTGCGGCGGCCTCGTCGGTCTGGCCGCGACGCCTCCGCCGCCTTGACTTCGACTGACCGGAACCGGCCGCCCGCCCGCTCCCAACCGGAGCGGGCGTGCCGGTTTCCGGATCGCCTTCGGTTTTCGCCTTATCGCCGGACTGGGGGGAAAGGGGGGATTCGTTAAGAGACTCGTTCATGTTGTGATCTGAGTCGTCACAACGGATGTGACCGCTGTCGTCACAACGCGTTGTGACCGCACGATCACAATGGGCGTCCTCATCAGCATCCGATTCCGTGGCTACCGGAGGCCGATCGACATCCAGTTTCACACGATAGGATGACGCAGAAGCGGCGGTCCGACCGGCGTGCTTTTCGACCCAGCCCAGCTTGACCAGGCGCCCGATACAGCGATTGGCTGTCTCGCGCGTCGTGCCGGCCCGATCGGCCAGGGTGTCCTGTCGCACCCGCGCCCAGCCCGCATCGTTCGTGAACGTCCCGAGCGCGCACAGCACGCGCAAATCCATCGGCTTCATGTCGCCGCGTGTCATATCGTCCAGGGCGCCGGCCGGAATGACGGAAAGGCGAGGCCCGCTCATCGCCGCGTCCCCCGCTCGAAGCGGGACATCAACGTCCCCAATCCCGGTTTTACTTCGGGACAATACTGTCCTATATAGTGGTCATGAAAGGCAAGGAATTCATCAAGCGCGCGAAGCAATGGGGCCGGGCCAACGGTATCGGGATCACGGTCGAACCCTCGCGCGGCAAGGGCGGCCACCAGACGGTGCGCCGCGCCGATGGACCCTACACGGTCGTCAAGACCGGCGAGATCGGCAAGGGCCTGCTCGACGCGATGCTCAAGCAGATCGAGATACCGAAGAAAGACTTCTAGGAGGACGGAATGGCAAAAGGAAAAAGCATCGACAAGGCCGGTCGCGACGCCAGGAGCGGCCGGTTCCTTAAGCCCGGCAGAACGCGCGCCGGAACCACGATCGGATGGGCAGGCACAGCCAAGGGAGCCACCGGCTTCGGCCGCGCGCCGCTCGCCGATGAGGCTAGAATCCTTGAGCGGGCGGTTGACGAGATCTCCGCCTCCGTTGGGCAATCCCTTAAGGGCGCCATCGAGGACGTCGCCCGTGCACGCCATGTCAAGGCGTCGCCAGGCTGGGCATGGCCGGCCGAGATCGCGATCTTTGACGACGGAGAACACGTCATCACCTGCGCGGCATGGCCCGGCCTTGTCGCTGGCGGCGCCACGCTGGCCGAGGCGCTGGAAGACGCGCGCGGTGCCCTCGAGGAATTGGCCCTCGGTGCGCTCGCGCATGGCGAGCCATGGCCGCCCGCCGCTCGGCCGACCGGCGGAGACCAGGTGCTGCTGGCCCTCACCCCTTATGCGGCGATGCGCGGCCTGCTGACGCGATGGGCGGCGGCGTACGGCCGCGGCGCCCAGACCGAGCTGGCCCGACTGCTCGAAAAGGACCGCAAACACGCCGCGCGTCTTCTCGACCCTGACACGCCGGTCCAATCGGACTCGCTGGCCGAGGCGGTCACCGCGATCGGCGTCACCCCGGTGACCAGCTTTGCACTGGCCCGGCCTGCCGGGCACGAGCTTAGCGCCAAGGCCGATCTGGCCGCGGCTGCCGCGTTGGACGATCTGGGCGGGCTTTAAATCGGGAATCACCGTGGCCTTCCCTTCGTGAAGTTATGGAAGGTCGGCGCTCCAGCCAGGTCCTGTAGAGGCTCCAGGACTCGATCGACAGCGATCTCGCGATGCGCCTCGCAATAGGAATGGCCAGGCATCGCCGTAGCCTTGCAAAAATGGAAATCGGCTGTACCCGGCTGGCCGCAAGGCCATTTGCACTCACCGTGGCGGAGCCCTAGCGCAGCGGCCGCTCCACGATCAGCAGCGTCGCCATTATCTGCGGCTGCATCGGCCAGGAACTGCCCGGCCTCGACGTCCGGATCCGGCGCGACAAGGTCGCGGGCGGCCGCACCGTTGAACTCGCTGACCGCACGGCGCCGGCTAATCAGGGGGGCGGAGCGCAGCGTCATGCTGCAACCTCGGTGATCAGCGCACCCCACGAATCGCCCGGATCCCTGCGCAAAGCGCCGATCCCGCCGCCCGTCAGGCTTTTGACGTGATGGACGATGGTCGTGTGATCCCGGTTCATCAGCCGGCCGATCTGCGGAAGCGAGCGATATCTGCCCGCCGGCGTCGGCTCGGAAGCCAGGCACCGGATTGCGTCGCGCCGGGCCATGACGATCGACTTCTGCCGCTGTTGACCGGTCAGCTGCCGGACGGTCACGCCGTGGCGTGCCGCCACCTCCTCGAGGATCTCCGCCGGTTCGCGGCCGCGGGCGGCTGCAACGAAAATATAGTCTCTGCGCGGCGTCATGACGGCGAAACTCCGCGCAATCGGCGCGCAAGGCCGGACAGGCCCCAACCGCGCAAGAAAGCGGGCAAACGCGAAGTCGGTCTCGCCTTCTCGACCTCCCCCTGCGCTGCCATTCGATAACCCGGCAATTCGCTACCGGTTACGTCGGTCCGCGCCGCGCGCAGATCCATGTCATGCCTTTGCATGGCGGCCCTCCTTGGGTGTTTCAGAGTGTTTCCACTCGTCAAAAATCGCCCGCGCCAACACGCCGCTGGCCGAACCGACCAGGGCGTCGCAGAGCGCGAAATCCTCGAATGAGAATGCGGTGCCGGGCGCAGCACAGATCAGGGCGTTGACGGGCTCGATCGCCTCGCGCAGCGCGCCGAGCCCGGCCGCGCCGAGATCCCGGCGCTGCGAGATCAGCCAGATCCCTTCTATCCGGGCCGGATCGCCCTCGATAAAGCGGACCTCGGCGCGAAACACGCAATCAGCATATCGGATCGGGACCTCGCGAAGGTGGGTCAATTCTCACCTCCGAACAGATCCTCTGGGCCGACCTGCCTGTCCGGCGTAACGCGGTCCGGATCCGGCAGGCGGCGCTTGACGCCCATGCGCCGCGCCGCCTCGGCCGCCACGACCTGGTAGTGCTCTCGATCTTGACAGGCGTGCAGCTCGTCGCCGGGATTGCCGCCCCGAAACACATTGAAGCCGTGACGCGGCTCCGCGCCGCAGCCGCGGACATGGCACCACCGGCCCTCATGCCCAACCGGCGGCGTGCGGATCTCTAGGTCGGCGGTCATGACGCTGCCCCAAGACCAGGAAGCTCGTTCTGCAGAACTTTTGAGAGACGCGGCACGTCCAGCGGAATTGGCTTGTCGGCCCGCCATTGCGCGTCCCGCGATCGCAACGCAGCATAGATTGCTGGAAAGATCGCCTCTCGCTCCACCAGGGCTTGAATGTCCCGGATCATGGCCGCTCGCGTCGAGCGGGTATTCGCACCGACACGCAGAATGTGGCAAACGGCTTCCAGCTCGTCCCGCCAGAGCATTTCCAGCGCCATGCGCAGCACCGGCTCGCGCGGTTCCGGCTCTGCAACAATCTCGAATTCCAGAGGCGCAAGCGGGCCGTACCGCCGCCGCAGCCAGTCGCGATCCATGTTCGTCGCGACGATCAGCCCGACGCTCGGCAACAAGTGGCGGATCAGGCTGGCATCCGCGCGGTGCCGCTGCGAAGTGATCACCCAGACCTCCGGCACACACAGCTGGAACATGCCCACCTGGTGTAGAAGTCGCGTCGTGTTATCGCCGGCCCCCTTCACCTCAACCGCCGCCATATGTTCCGGTGCGATAGCAACGACATCGGCGCGGACGGTCTGGGCCCCCATAACCATCTCATGGCAAAGCCTGGCGGTCGGCATGCGCTCGCGGAGAAACGCCTCAATCGCAGTACGCAAAATCAATTCGGACTCGGCCGCCCACCCGTAGGAAAGCTCCCGGCGTTGCGCGACTTCATTAGCGGTCTGCATCCAGGGCTCGGAAGGCTTCGCGATTCCGCTCACAGCCACCCCCAGATCGGAACAGCGACGAAGGCGCTGGAAATGAATGCGGCGAGCGCCAGCAAACCGCCCGCGACTACGACCAGGCCGGCCAGCTCGCGGTCTCGCTTGCGCCGCCAGGGCGAAAGGTGTGGATCGCTGCGAACCGCCGCGATCCAGCGCAGCCCGGTCCAGACGCACACGAAAGCGCCGGCGCACATACCAAACCAGATGACGTAGAACGGCGGCGTCATAACGCCCCCCAGACTGCAGCGGCCAGCTGGACCACGCAGAAAGCCGCGCACGCCGCCAGGGCGCCCGCCCAGAAGGTCAGCGGCGGGACGGACCGTGCCTTGCGAACAGGCGCTGGCTCCGGCCCGGCATCGGGAGCATTGAGAAGCTCCAGGATCTCGGTATCAGGCGCACCGCTCCGCCACGAAAAGCGGCCGCCGCAATCAACAAACACGGCGTCGCCTGCCGACAGCCGATCGGCGATGCGATAGAACCCTTCACTCAACGCCGCACCGCAGCGGAAATAGCAGGCGCGCACGGCCAGGAATTTCGCCGCCCGCTCGAAATCGGCCGCCTTCGGTGCCGGACCGCTGGTTCGCTCGGAAAACGTGACGACCAGGCGCGGTGTTACGTGCTGGGTATGGCGATAGCCGTTGCTCATGGCGCGGCCGCGTCCTTTGAACGCAGGGCCTGCGCTGAATCGCAAGGCATTTGCTGAATGACCTCGCCGTCGAGCGTGCTGCCGGCGGTGGCTTTGCCGACGCGGAGCATTGTTGCGACACCCGGCGCAGCGAATGGAAGCCGCTCGGGGACGTGGCTGTCGTAGACATCGCCGTTGAGATACACGCCCATGACATCGACGCCCTCCCGCGACAGAAGGCGATACGGCGCCCATCCCCCCCATTGCTTGAAGAAAAAAGGCACGCCCGCTGCGGCGCATTGATCGCGAAGCGACCGGATCCACATCGGATGGCACGGCCGGGCGCGGGCACCGGACTCGCCGCCGGCGATAACCCAGTCGACGCCGCTAACCCGTTCGCCATCATCCATCGGACCGGCCCGATGTAGCCCGTTCAGAGCGTCGTAGAATCCGACCTCGTAGAAGGGCGACGCAACCCGGTTCAGATCCACCAAGCCCAGTAATGGCTCGGCGGAGAGAAAACGCAGCGACGCCGGCGTGGCGAGTAGCGGCGGAATGCGCTCATCGGAAGTGGCCTGGTCCTCTACCGAGACGCCCAGCCATACGTTCGGCGCCGGCCAGACATTCGGATCCAGGCGCGGCGCATTGTAGGCGGCATGACCGCGCTCAAGCATATACTCCCGCATACGTTCCGGGCGTTTCGTGAGGACCTGGAAGACGTGCTGCGGCGCCAGCGCCATCACCGCGAAGACGCGGTCGATCCATTCGTCCGGCACGGACTCGTGAAACAGATCGCCATGCGCGCAGACGAAGATCCGTCGTGGCTTGCGCCAGCGCAGCGGCTGATCAAGCCATTGTTCGTTGAACCGGACCTCGCCGGTGAACTTGGCGATACCATCCGCGTTGCGAACGGCCAGCCCCTTGCGGCTGGGGTGGTTCTGCAAGCGGCCCGCCGCCAGCTCGGCGGCATAGCAATTGCGGCACCCCTCCGAGACCAGCGTGCAGCCGGTGACCGGATTCCAGGTCGCATCCGTCCATTCGATATGGGACGATGCGGCCATCAGAATATCACCGCCGAGCCGAACACGGCTAGACACAGCATAAGCAGCGCCCACCCTGAATAATCCGGCCGCCGCAAGCGCTCGAGTCGTCGATATTTCCGCGCTAGGTCCGTGGCAAAGTAACGGTCCGACCGGTTGCCAATCTCAGCCGGCCGACAGTCGGCTACATTCGCCGGCGGCTGGATCGCGGCGGGTCGGAGATGCGCTGTTGTAACAGCCACTTCACCCCTCCCCTTCTTTCAGGTGTGGAAACTGATCGGCCAACCAGGTCTGCGCGGCGTGCAGCGCGCGGATCGCGTCGCCGATTTCGGCGTAGACCTGGCCTGCCTCGACATGGTCGACGCGACCGTCAGCCATCGCCGCGCTGGCCGCGGCAATCATTTCGGCGGCCTCGCGCATGGCCGTGTGGATCTGCGTCTCGCCCGGCACGGCATCCGGCAATGGGACGAGCTGATAGCCGGCGATGCGCGCCAGCTGTTCGGTTACGAAGGGGCGCTCCGCATCCAGCTCGGCATCGGCAATGACGTCGGCGGGCATGAAGCTGTCATGGGCCGGACGCTGATAATTCCTCATCGTCTCGGCGCACCCGCGGGTGACCGGGGCCACGGCCTCGGCGCCTCCGGCCGATCGCAGAAGGCGCGACGTCGCAGCCTTCAGGCTGGAATAGACATGGCCGGCATGGACGCGGCGGGACGGACTCTGCGCTACGCCGGGCATGTTTGGCCACCGCGCGCGCTTCCCAACTGACATCGCAGCGCCAATCGGCGAGCATGCCTGCGATGACAACGCACAAAACGATATCCGGACTGGCCAGGGCCATGGGACTTCCCGTCGATGAAGACCGGGACAAGACCGTCGCCGAGTGGCTTCGCCATGACCTCCACGACGACGCCGTCGATCGCCAATCCGCCGCCCACACTGAAACGGCCGGTGGCGACGACTCCGCCAAACCAGCCGACGCGAAAATCGCGAGCGGTCAGCCCGATGCGGGCACGAGCGGCGCGTTTTGACCGGGTCATGTGACCTCCCCGTCAGCACCGACCGGTTCTGGCGCGGACTCCAGCTTGTCGAGGGCGCGCTCCACCTTGATCAGGTTTTCAATCGACCGCGGCTTCCAGTCGCCGCGCACCATGCGGCGTACAGTCGGTTCCGGAACGCCGCTGGCCTCTGCCAGCTCACTCACAAACGAGCGGTGGTTTCGGAATCGGCGGCGGGTAGCCTCGAGGTGCCGCTCAATGGCGGTTGGCGGCAGCGAGGAAGGAGCGGACGTATGCATAGCTCCGAGCATTCGTCATTTTTGACGGACTTGTCAATATTGTTTCCGCAATTCTTTTCCAATGCTCGTCATATCACACGCTGCTAAGCCTTTGCGCATGGACGAAATCCAACAACGCCGCGAAGCCTTCAAGGCAACAATGAAACGCTTGGGGTTGAACCCTAATCGGTGGGCGACCTTGGCCGGCGTTCCCGAACCGACCCTCCGAGCCTTTTTGAATGGCCGCGTCCACTCCATGCGTGGGATAACCGAGGAGAAGCTTGCCCGCGCCGTGTCCCTCACCGTTCCCGAACTCTACGGCGCGCAAGCCATCTCACCGCCACAATCAATAGGTGAATTGCCTACAGCTAAAATTGTTGGGGTGGTAGAAGCCGGCGCGTGGAGAGAAGCTGTGTCACTGGACGAAGACTTGGGAAACATCCGGTTTGTGCCTCACCCCGCTTTTCGAGCGGATCAGCAGTTTGCCATGCGGATCTCCGGCGAGAGCTGCAATCGCGTCGTCCAGGACGGCGGAACGGCCATCGTTGTGCCCTATGAAAACGTGCCTGGCGGACTCGATGCCCTCGCCATGCGCCCGGATCCACCACTGGTGGTGTTCGAGCGGCAACGCGGTGGCAGTTTCGAGTACACGATCAAGGCACTGCACCGCACAGATGACGGGTTCGAGTTGCGGCCGGTCTCGGACAATCCGCGCCACCAGGACGTTGTTACCCTGAATGAGAACGGCGACACCGACTCGGTCAGAATCGCCTTCGTCGTGGTGCAGGTGATCAATTCAGTGTTCTAGCGGCGTGGGACACGCGGTTGTATCCATCAACTATGGCAGATATCGCGACGAAGACCGAGCCGGCGACGAACAGTGCGCCACCGGCCAATACCTTGATGAGCTTGGCATTCAGCAGACCGATATTGTAGGTCGATTGAAAGCGCCCTGAGGCGCTAGACCAATCAGATACCGTGCCACTGGCGAAACCACCCCAGACTATCAGCGCCGCGCCACCGATCAAAAGAATCCAGCCGAAATAGGCGTAGCCGGACCCCGGAGCATCCGGCCGCGCCGGCGGTTTGGTAGGTGTGCCCTCGCTCATAAGTATCTCCCCTGTCTGCGTTTCTACGCTCTACTTCTAATGCCTACGCTACAGTTAACGCGATCAACTTAAACCTTTCAAGACGCCCAGACGCGCGCGGGATCCTCGTTGATTTTCGTGCCACCTGCGTTATGCCGATTGATAATTTTTGACGGTTTTTATTGACATCCGTAATTTTTGACGGTTTTGATGCTCTCGACCAAATCACGGGAGCCGCCCATGACCGCCACCATTTTCAACCTCGCCGAATTCCGGCCAGGCAACCCCTCCCCCGAACCGCCGGACCTATCCCCCCCGGCGGTGGCCCAGCCGCCCGCCGCGCCGAACCTCCCTTCGGACGCGGTGGGCGGCACGCGCCAGCCTCGACTCCTCACCATCGGCGATAAGGTGATATTTGACCGCGGTCGCGGCCAGGTCACCGAAGGCGTCATCATCCACCTCAACCCGCGCGATGGGCTCGCCTCCGTGATGATGACGGACGGCCCGCACAAGGGCTGGACGGTGGCGCGGCCCAGCACCGACTTTCATATCGTCGATACCGGCCGCGACACACGCGTGGAAACCGCGTCATGAACGCCGCCGCGCTTCTCCCGACCCAGACCCTCCTGCTCGCCGAGATCGGTCGGCAGGAGATAGATGGCGAACCGCTCGGACCCGGCGCCATGGCGCGCGCCCTCGGTCTTGACGACAGCAACACCTCGCGGGCGCTGAAACGATTTGCCGCCGATGGCTGGATCACCCGTGACCCGCTGGCACTGACCAGGACGGGGCGCGCCCTGCTCGACGCCGCGGCGCCGGTCATTCTGCCGCACAGCCGGATCGTGCCGAGCGAACACAATCCGCGCCGGATGACGCTGACCGAGGGCTCCCCCGAGCTCGCCGAACTGGGCGCCCTGGCCGACAGCCTCGCCGATGAAGGCCAGCGCCAATCCATTCTGGTTCGCCCGGTCGCCGACGGATTTTACGAGATCGTCGCGGGAGAGCGCCGCTGGCGCGCCATGGCACTGCTGGCCATGGAGGACCGCTTCCCCGACGACGGGCCGGTCAAGGCCGAAGTGCGGCCGATGACCGAAGAACAGGCGATGATCGCTGCGCTCACCGAGAACATGGCCCGCAAGTCCATGAACCCCATGGACGAGGGCGAGGGCCTGCTGTCCATCTATGCGCCGCGCGTCACAGCTGCACCCGACGGCGAGAAACGCCGGGTGCAGGCCGAGACGGTCGAAACCCTGGCGCGCGCCACCGGGCAGTCTGTGCGCTTCGTGCAGCAGAGGATCCGGCTGGCGCGGGACCTGATCGGATCCGCCAAGGATTCGGTACGCAGCGGGCAGCTGAACGTCACTCTCGCAACGGAGCTGGCCAGTTTTGCCGCAAACGAACAAAGCCACGCCCTGGGCCAGATCCTGGCCTACGCCGATGGCTGGCGCACGATCGAGGATATCCGGGCCCGGAAGAATGCGTGCGATGCCATGCGCAGGGCGCCGGAACAGTTGCCGGCAGCGCGGTCCGCCGAGGCCGAGGCCGCCGCGCCAGATCCGGAGACGCCGGTGATGGACCGCAATTTCAGCGCAGGGCCTGCGTCGAACGGCGGCAAAGCCGCCGCACCGAACCGGGAAATCCCGCCTGAAACATCGGCGCAACCGGGACAAGAACCGGGAATTCCCGGTTCGGCGCCCGGCGCGGACGGCGCCGGCAACGGCGTGTCCGGCAACTGGAGGCGCGACACAGAGGCCGCCAGTGTGACCGATCGCCAAGTCCTGCACGAAGTCGCGCGGGCCGTCACCGCCGGCGCAATCCGGATCTCGATCGACGCGGACCCGCTGGCGCGTTCCGTAGCTGCAGAACTCCTCGCGCGGATCGAGGCGTGCGCCGAGGACGGCGCCGTCACCATCGCCACCGGAGGCAACCGCGCCATCCTGAAAGGAGCGGAGTGAGAATGGAACGCTTGGCTATTGTCGACTGCTTCGCCGGCGGTGGTGGTGCCTCAAACGGTATCGAGCGCGCACTCGGCCGAGCGCCGACCGTCGCTATCAATCACGACCCTGACGCCATCGCGCTGCACAGGGCAAATCACCCAGAAACGCTGCACCTTACCACCAGCATATGGAATGTGGATCCTGACGAGATTGTCCGCGATCATGGTCCGGTCGGCCTTCTCTGGGCCTCGCCGGATTGCAAACACTTCTCGAAAGCCAAAGGTGGACGCCCGGTCAAGCGCACCATACGCGACCTTGCTTGGACGGTCGTGCTGTGGGCCCGCCGCGCGCGGCCAATCGTTATCTGCCTGGAGAATGTCGAGGAATTTAGGGACTGGGGACCGGTCAATCGAGACGGCCGGCCCTGCCCGGAACGCAAAGGCCAGACCTTCGATGAGTGGGTCGGCGAACTTGAACGGCTAGGCTATGCGGTCGAATGGAAGGAACTCCGCGCCTGTGACTACGGCGCACCGACTATTCGCAAACGCCTCTTTCTGGTCGCCCGGCGCGACGGCCAACCGATAGTTTGGCCAGAGCCGACTCACGCGCCAGCAGATAGCCCGGCAGTGGCCAGCGGCGACCGCATGCCTTATCGCACCGCCGCTGAGATCATTGATTGGTCACAGCCCTGCCCGTCAATTTTTCTCGACCGGGACGGCGCCAGACGCTGGTATGAGGCCACTGGCCAGCGCGTCAATCGACCTCTGAAAGACCCCACTATGCGCCGGATAGCCCGCGGCGTGGTGCGCTACGTCCTCGAGGCCGCTGACCCGTTTATCGTCACCCTCAATCATGGCGGCGATTGGCAGCGCGGCTGGTCGCTGAAGGAACCCTTCAAGACCGTCACAGCCGCTCGAGACGCGCACGCACTGATCACGCCGATGATCACGCGCGCCCAACATGGCGGCGCGTGCCGGGACATAAAAGATCCGCTGCACACCATCACCGCGTCAACGAAAGACCAGAATGCCGTGATCGCACCGGTTCTGGTGCCGCGCTATGGCGAGCGCGCCGGCCAGGCGCCGCGCATCCGATCGGTACAAGATCCGATCCCCACAGTTGTCCCGACCGGAAACGGCGCCCAGCTGGTCGCAGCCTTCCTCGCCCAGCACAACGGGCCCGGCGGCGGGCGCCGAGGCGAAGTCGGCAATGCCGGCCATGACGCCCGCAAGCCCGTCTCGACTATTACGCAACGCGGCACCCAGCAGGGCGTCGTCGCAGCACACCTCGTAAATATGAAAGGAGCCGATCGCCGATCGCGCTCGATCGACGCGCCGCTTTCGACCATCTGCGCCGGCGGAAACCATGCCGGGCTGATCTCCGCCTTCCTGTTCAAATACTACGGCACCGACCAGGACCCGCGCCTGTCAGAGCCGCTGCACACCATCACCACGAAAGATCGCTTCGGCCTAGTCACACTCGAGATAGGCGGCGAAGCCTATGTGATTGTCGATATCGGCATGCGCATGCTCACGCCGCGCGAGCTTTTCCGCGCCCAGGGCTTCGCCGACAGCTATCAGATCTGCGAGCGCGCCGACGGCACACCGATCACGAAGACAACACAGACCCGCTGCGTCGGGAACTCGGTTTGCCCGGACGTCGCCGCGGCGGTCGTCGCCGCCAATTGTGACTTCCTAGTCGAGCGCAAGCTGGAGGCAGCATGACTCCGATCGACCCCGCCACCGTCCTGCTGGTCTATTTCAGCGCGATCGTCGTCCTCGCCGGCGTGGCGTCATGGGCACTGGAACACCTAGCCCGGAGGCGCCGCTGATGCCCCGCAGATACACGATCGACGACAAGCGCCGAACGAAGAACCCGGATCTCGGCTACATCATCTGGGACACCCAGCATCAACCGCCGCGCCCCGTCTGCGAGGTCGGCGCCTACGCCGAGACGGTTCTGGCCGCCCTGGACGGCGCCGATGTCGTCGCCGCGGCGCGATACTTTGCGGGCTGCCAGCAGCGATACCAGAAGCACCGCACCGTCGAGCGCCTGTCAGAGCTGCAGGAAGCCCGGGCCGCTCTGATCGTTGCTGTCGACGCCCTGTAGGATCCGGCATGACCGACACGCCAACCCCTGTAACGCCGGCGATCGTGCCGAACCCGGCGAATTTCAGCAGCCGGCATGTGATCCACCGGACCTGCCTGATCTGCGGCAAGGCGCTGCGCAGCATGGGCCAGGCCCGCGCCCACCTCGCCAATGCCCACCTCTATGTCCTGACGGAGAAGCACCATGAGTGAAGTCACCTACAGCAAAGAAGATTATCGCACCGCAAAAGGCGCGGTTTCCGCTGCCGAAACCGCCATGAAGGCGACGCCGGAATGGCAGGCATACAACGCCGCAGCGCTCCATCTCGACGAGGTGGCCGATACTCTTTCGGACATTGTGTCGACCTGCGAAGGCTGCCTCGAACCGGTATTCGACGACGAGCCATACAGCCACGACGCCGAAAACGGGCTGACATTCTGCGAGGCATGCACACCGACTTGGGAAATTCTGCTGACCGAGCCGGAGCACTGCTACCGGATCGAGAATGGTGAGCCCGTTGCCTACACGCGCGAGACGGCCAAGGCCGCCGTCGATCGACACATCGCCAATGGCGGGAAGTTGACTGACAAGCTCGGTTTGGTCCGCCCGGAGAGAAGCGATGACTGACCGCCCGATCCTGTTCTCCGCCCCGATGATCCGCGCCCTGCTCGACGGCCGCAAGACCCAGACGCGGCGGGTTTTGAACCCGCAGCCGGATGAGCGGTGCGTATCGCATCAGCTGGTCGGCACGGAAAAGGCGACCGGCATCCCGCTCTACGAGGCACGCTGCTACGACGGCAAACCGTTTAACGCCTATCCGTATCCCAAACACTGTCTGTCACCCTATCCGAGGCTGAACTACTCCCCCGGCGACCGGCTCTGGGTGAAGGAAACCCACGCCATTGTCGGCCATGTCGACCCCGGCTGGATTCTCTACCGGGCCAGCGGTTTCGAGGCCGAATGCGAGCGCCATAGCTTCGATAATCATCCGCCGGAAAGTGACGTGAAGTGGAAACCCTCGATCTTCATGCCGAGATGGGCCAGCCGGATCACGCTGATCGTCACCGACGTTCGCGTCGAGCGGATCCAGGATATCAGCGAAGCGGACTCGCGGGCGGAGGGCGTCGAGCGCTCGGACTGCCGCGGCGCGGCCTGCCACAAGTCGCAATTCCACGCCCTGTGGGACAGCCTGAACGCAAAGCGCGGATTTGGCTGGGAAGCGAACCCCTGGGTCGTGGCCATCGCCTTTTCGGTTCAGGCCCGGAACATCGACCAGCTGGAACGCGAATAGACGTGAAGACAGAGCCGCGCCCCCTGCCCAGAAAGGCCGTCAAGCCGCCCAAGGATCTCGATCCGAAGGTCGCCGCGGTCGTGCGGGCACTTGCGCGTGCCGCCGCGGAGCGGAATCATGCCACCGAATCCTGACCGGGGCAGTGATATGGGCGCCGCAATTTATGCAAGGTTTTCTTCGGACCTGCAGACCGAGAAGTCGATCGAGGACCAGGTCGCGCGCTGCCGTGAAATCGCGCGGGCCCAAGGCTATCAGGTCGCCGAAGTATTCTCCGATCACGCCCTGTCCGGTGCATCGACCGCCAACCGGCCCGGCGTCCAGAACCTCATGGCTGCCGTCGCCGCCGGCCGAATCGCTGTCATCGTCACCGAGTCTCTCGACCGGCTATCGCGGGACCAGGCCGACCTCGCCCTGATCCACCGCCAGTGCAAGATGCACCGCGTCCGCCTGATCACCGCCAATGACGGTGAGATCGGCGACGGCGCCCAGGGCATCCTCCAGATCGGGATGCGCGGCATGTTCGGCGCGATATATCTCGCCGACCTCGCTGACAAGACGCGGCGCGGCCAGCTGGGCGTCGCCCGATCGGGGCGGATCCCCGGCGGGCAATGCTATGGCTACCGGGTGGTGGAGGGGGAACAGCGCGGGCTGCGCGAAATCGATCCCGACCAGGCGGACGTCGTGCGCCGGATCTATGAAAGCTACGCCGCCGGCGATTCGCCTCGTGCGATCGCCAAGGCCCTGAACCGGGAGGGCGTGTCGGGCCCGCGCGGCAGCCAGTGGGGCGTCACCGCGATTCTTGGCAATCCCAAGCGCCTCAACGGCATTCTCTGCAACCCGCTTTACAACGGCGAGCTGGTCTTCAACCGGCAGCACAAGGTGAAAAATCCCGAAACCGGGAAGTGCCGGATGGTCCCGAATCCGGAAAGCGAATGGATCCGGAAGCCGATGGAACATCTGCGCATCGTCCCGGCCGAGCTCTGGGAGGCCGTCCAGATCCGGCGGCGCAACGCCGGTGGGGTCAAGCCCGCCTACAGCCGCCGGCCGTCGCGCGTCCTCGCAGGGCTTGTGAAATGCGGCTGCTGCGGCGGCCCCTATCGCACCGTCGCCCAGAAGCACCGCTATGGCTGCGCCAACAGGCGCGACAAGGGCACCTGCTCGAACAGCCGCACCATACTGGCCGAGGCGCTCGAGGAACGCGTCTTCGCTGGCCTACGCGACAATTTGCTGGCACCGGCCGCCATTGAGTATGCGGTGGCCTGCTATCACGAACGCATGGAGGAATTGGAAGCCGGCAAGGTCAAGCGGCGCACCGCGATCGAGCGGCAGCTCACCCGTCACCGCAACACGGTGACCATGGCGCGCGACTATCTGCGCCGCGGCGAAACACCTCCGGCCTGGCTGTTCGACGGGGCGACCGAGGCCGAACAGGAGATCGCCCGACTCGAGGCCGAACTGGAAACGATCGACGACCCCCAGGTCGTCCGGATCCACCCGCAGGCGGCGCGGCAGTACCGCCGCTATGTCGAGGAATTGAATGACGCCCTGCTGCGGCCGGACACGATGTCGGCCCGCCGCGACGCCGTAACAGCGATTCGCGACCTGATCACCGCCATCCGCGTCTCACCGGGCGGCGCGGCTGAACACGTCACCGTCGAGATCGAAGGCGACCTCGCCGCCCTCCTGGAAGTCCAGGAGAGCGGGAGAGGTGTAGTAAAGATGGGTGCGGGGGTAGGATTTGAACCTACGACCTTCAGGTTATGAGCCTGACGAGCTACCGGGCTGCTCCACCCCGCGTCAGTGTGTCGACCTTGCGGCCAACCTGCCTTGCGACAGCCCTGCCATCGCTGGCGGGACGGCGTATCTAGGCCATGCCCGGCGGGGATGCAAGCCCCGCCGCCTGATCATGACAGCTTGGCGCAGCGATTTCTCTCGCCTATGCAAACCGCATGGAAGACCATGACAATCCAGCTTGGGGCGCCAAGATGCCTAGCGGGCTTTTTGCGGCGCTGCTGGCGCGCGCGCGGCGCAGTGACAGCAAGGTCTGGACGCGGCTTGGGAGCTGGTTCGCGCCTGACGCCGTCGACATTGAGACACTGGGCTTCCGGGCGCGTCTGCATCCGAAGGACAATCTATCGGAAAAGCGCGTGCTCTATACGCCCGGACGCTTCGATCCGCAGGAGCTGGCGCATCTTTCCCATGCGCTGACGCCGGAATTCGTGTTCATCGACGTCGGCGCCAATTGCGGCAGCTATACGCTGCATCTTGCAGCGCAAGCTGAAGCCGGCACGCGCTTTTTCGCGATCGAGGCGCAGCCCGAAATGGCGCGCCGCTTCGCTTTCAACCTGGCGGCCAATCGTTTTGCAGCAGCCGTCCAGCTCGACGAGCTGGCGATTTCCGATACGCGCGGCGAAATCCGCTTCACCATCAATCACCATAATCGCGGCGAAAGCGGGCTCGAAGGCGTCGGCGAGGAGATCAGCGTGCCGGCGCTTCCGCTGGCCGACTATCTTGCCGAGCGCAATGTGACACGCATTGATGCGCTGAAAATCGATGTCGAAGGTCAGGAACACCGGATCCTGGCCCCCTTCCTTGACAGAGCGCCTGAGACCGTCTGGCCGCGCATCCTGATCGTCGAGCAATTGCTGGCGACGCCGGAAAAAGACCCGGTGCAGCTGGCCTTGTCGAAGGGTTACGAGATCGTCCGCGATCTCGGCCGCAATGTCATCCTTGAACGCTCGGGATGCAGATGATGCGCTCCCCCGCCCTTCAACAGGCCGAAACAGCATTCGCGCAAGGCCGCGCCGAAGAGGGACGAGACCTGCTGCGCCAGGCGGCGAAAGATGGCGAGGCCGTGGCCGGCTATTCGCTGGCGGTCGCCCTCGCCTACGGCCAGGGCGGCGAAGTCGATCTTGTTGGAGCTGCTGCGCAGCTCGCGGCGATCCGCGACGCCCTGCCGGCTGCCCGGATGTTTCATCGCTATGCGCTTGCACAGAACTGGCCCGGCACGGGCGGCTGGGCCGCTGCGGTAGCCGACCTGATCGACCAGGCCGAAGCCGGCGATCCAGCAACCCAGCGCGAAACGGGCCTCTTGGCTCTGATGTATCGCTGCGAGAATGAGGCACTGGCTCTGCTCGGCACTGCCGCCGCGACCGGCGACATGTCGGCGGCCATGGCGGTGATGCGCCTGGGCCGCGCTTCAGGACAAGCCTGGCTGAACTCGGCACGCGACCGGCTGAAGCGTTCCCGCCATCCGCTGGCAGATGAACTGGCCAAGGAGGCGGAGAGCGGCGATCGCCTGGCCGCTCCGGACCGGTTTGACTGGAACGATTTGCGGACGCGGCTGTCCGGAGACCTGCCCAAGGGCGAGGCCTCGATACTGATCCACGATCTGTCCGCAAAGTTGCATCCGGACGTCCTGCCGGCAGCGGTGGGCGATCATGTGCTGACGTCAGGCCTGAAAGCGCTGCAGCCCTCGACGATCGTCGATGACACGAGCGGCCAGCGCGTGCGCGATCCGCACCGTCAATCACTCTCGATGACGTTTGCGCCGCATTTGCAGGATCTTGTCCATGTCGCCGTGGAGGGCCTGATGGCGCGAATGGCCGACTGTCCGCCTGCGCATTCGGAGCGCCTCAACCTGCTCTTCTACCGGCCAGGCGAGCAATACAAACCGCATGTTGATTATTTCGCTCCCGACGACGCAGGAGCTGCGCGCGAGATCGAACGCGGCGGACAACGCGTGGCGACCAGCCTGATCTGCCTGCATCCCGCCGAGAGAGGCGGAGCGACGCAATTTCCGCGCTTCGAGACGGCATGGGCAGGCTCGACCGGCGACGGGTTATCCTTCCGAAATGTGCGTGCTGACGGTGAGATCGAGCCGCTATCCCTGCACCAGGGCCAACCCGTACAATCGGGCTGGAAGGCGCTTGTCAGTCTGTGGCTGCGCGACCGCGCGGCCTAGTCAACCCGGTCGAGCCGGTATTCCCGCGCCAGCGCCCAAACACTGTCCGCATCGGGCCGTGTCTCGATCCGGAAGACGAGCCGATCGGCGGCGATTTCTACCCATTCGACTCGCTGCAGACTGCCCGATGTATCGGCACGCCAGCCGGAAATGAAGGGAGCCTCACCGTCGGGAATCGCAGCCGCCGGATTGAGGCGGAATTCCGCGCCCTCGCCTGCCGTCTCGCTGACATAATAGCGATGCCCATCGCCCGGCTGATTGTTGAGATAGAGGCCGTACCAGCGGCCGACAACTGGGCTCCATGACCAGAAGGTCGCGGCGCGATAGTCTGCTTCGGGGCGTTCGAAGACCGCGGCGATGGCGCAGCCATCGAGCATGCGGCCAGCGGTAAGGTGCGCCGGCTGTTCGCTGCCATCGTCCGCGACAGCAGTGCCCGACCATTCCCCGACCACCGGGTCCATGGCGCGGTGGGCGTCATCCGTGCAAAGGAGGCCCTCATGATAGCCCGGCAGGGGCTGATCGGCGCCGGGAAGGTCGACCATCGGGTCGAGCTCACGGAATTCGACGACATTCCATGTCGTCCAGGTCTGGCCGCCATCGGCCGTGTTAGCGCCCTCCCAACGGAAAGCGTCTTCCCGGATGTCAGAAAAAGTGTAGCGGCGGTGCTGTTGCGGATCGTCGGGCTGACGCGGGCGGATCGAGGCGCTGTAGACCATGATGCGGCCGAAATCGTCCGCACCGGTCAGCTGATCAAGAAAGGCAACGCCATCGAACTGCGGATTGGGCCAGTGCTGGGCCATGATCCAGCGCTGGTTCGCCTCGTCATAATAGCGCAACGAGAAGCCGCGGCCTTGGGCGACGCCAGGTGTGATCTCCCAGGGCATGGCAAGCTCCATGATCGCTTTGCCGCCCAGAATGGGCACCACGTACTGGTGCGTGCGCGTTCCTTCCGGTGCATGGCCGAGACCGTCCGCATCGCGCGGCCGCCAATTGGCATTCCATTCGCCAATCCAGAAGTCATACTGACGGTGGTTGGGATCCTCCCATTGTGCCTCGATCTGAGTGTCGAATAACTCGTCCCAGTCGCGCGGTGCGTCCTGGACGAGAAGTGCGGCAGCCATCAATTCCAGCATCACAGCCAATCTCCCCTGATTGCCAGTCGAGCGTGCCCAATCGATGAACGCGGGCAAGAAACGATTTCGTGAGGCTGCGGACTGGCGTCAAATCGGCACTGGAATCCAGACACGAAAAAAGCCCCGCGGCGAACCGTCGGGGCTTTTTGTGTCATCGATAAAGATCAGGGTCGGATCAAACGGGCAGACCGGGCAGCGACCTACTCTCCCATGCCTTAAGACATAGTACCATCGGCGCAGAGGGTCTTAACGGCCGTGTTCGAAATGGGAACGGGTGGGGTCCCCTCGCAATTACCACCCGGTCGGCGCGTTTGATCCGTAACATTGAGACATTCTGTAACCGTCGCTCTTGTTTTGCACGCGAACGAGGCGTTCGCCGTGCATGAACTTAGAGATCAAGCCAATCGAGCTATTAGTACCAGTCAGCTTCATGTGTCGCCACACTTCCACACCTGGCCTATCAACGTGGTGGTCTTCCACGACTCTCAAGGAATACCTGGTTTCGAGGGGGGCTTCCCGCTTAGATGCATTCAGCGGTTATCCCTTCCGTATATAGCTACCCTGCTATGCCGCTGGCGCGACAACAGGTCCACCAGAGATACGTCCACCCCGGTCCTCTCGTACTAGGGGCAGCTCCTCTCAAGTATTCAACACCCACGGCAGATAGGGACCGAACTGTCTCACGACGTTCTAAACCCAGCTCACGTACCGCTTTAATTGGCGAACAGCCAAACCCTTGGGACCTGCTCCAGCCCCAGGATGCGATGAGCCGACATCGAGGTGCCAAACAATGCCGTCGATATGGACTCTTGGGCATCATCAGCCTGTTATCCCCGGCGTACCTTTTATCCGTTGAGCGATGGCCCTTCCATGCGGGACCACCGGATCACTATGGCCGTCTTTCGACTCTGTTCGACCTGTCAGTCTCACAGTCAGGCGGGCTTATGCCATTGCACTCAACGAGCGATTTCCGACCGCTCTGAGCCCACCATCGCGCGCCTCCGTTACTCTTTGGGAGGCGACCGCCCCAGTCAAACTACCCACCACGCAGGGTCCCGGATCCGGGTTCACGGATCGCGGTTAGACGTCAACAAGGATCAGGGCGGTATTTCAAGGATGACTCCACCATGACTGGCGCCATGGCTTCAAAGTCTCCCGCCTATCCTACACAAATCGTCGCTAACGCCACTGCGAAGCTGTAGTAAAGGTGCACGGGGTCTTTCCGTCTGACCGCGGGAACTCCGCATCTTCACGGAGAATTCAATTTCGCTGAGCCTATGCTGGAGACAGCGGGGAAGTCGTTACGCCATTCGTGCAGGTCGGAACTTACCCGACAAGGAATTTCGCTACCTTAGGACCGTTATAGTTACGGCCGCCGTTTACCGGGGCTTCAATTCGGAGCTTGCACTCCTCCTTTTAACCTTCCGGCACCGGGCAGGCGTCAGACCCTATACGTCGTCTTGCGACTTCGCAGAGCCCTGTGTTTTTAGTAAACAGTCGCCACCCCCTGGTCTGTGCCCCTGGACATTGCTTGCGCAAAGCCAGGCTCCCTTCTCGCGAACTTACGGGAGTAATTTGCCGAGTTCCTTCAGCATAGTTCTCTCAAGCGCCTTGGTATACTCTACCTGTCCACCTGTGTCGGTTTAGGGTACGGTCTAATGCGGGAGCTATTTCCAGGGACGGCTTGGCTGCCCACCCAATCCAATAAGGGTGAACAACTTCCACTATCCGTCACTACCCGCTGGCCCAGGAATATTGACCTGGTTCCCATCGACTACGCCTTTCGGCCTCGCCTTAGGGGCCGGCTAACCCTGCGCTGATTAGCATTGCGCAGGAACCCTTGGACTTTCGGCGAGAGTGTCTCTCACACTCTTTATCGCTACTCATGTCAGCATTCTCACTTCTGATACCTCCAGGAGCCCTCGCGGGTCTCCCTTCAACGGCTTACAGAACGCTCCGCTACCGCTCTTTCGAGCCCGCAGCTTCGGTGTATCACTTAAGCCCCGTTACATTTTCCGCGCAGGAGCGCTTGACCAGTGAGCTGTTACGCTTTCTTTAAAGGATGGCTGCTTCTAAGCCAACCTCCTGGTTGTCTAAGCACTCCCACATCGTTTCCCACTTAGTGATAACTTAGGGACCTTAGCTGGCGGTCAGGGCTGTTTCCCTCTCCACTACGGACCTTAGCACCCGCAGTGTGTCTGCCTCATAGTACTCATCGGTATTCGGAGTTTGGTTAGGTTTGGTAAGTCGGTAGGACCCCCTAGCCCATCCAGTGCTCTACCCCCGATGGTATTCATGAGACGCTCTACCTAAATAGATTTCGCGGAGAACCAGCTATCTGCAGGTTTGATTGGCCTTTCACCCCTAGCCACACCTCATCCCGTTCTTTTTCAACAGAAGTGGGTTCGGCCCTCCAGTGAGTGTTACCTCACCTTCAGCCTGGACATGGCTAGATCACCTGCTTTCGGGTCTTATCCCTCGAACTTAATCGCCCTATTCAGACTCGCTTTCGCTGCGCCTACACCTACCGGCTTAAGCTTGCTCGAGAGACAAAGTCGCTGACCCATTATACAAAAGGTACGCCGTCAGGCTTGCGCCCTCCGACTGCTTGTAGGCATCCGGTTTCAGGGTCTGTTTCACTCCCCTCGTCGGGGTGCTTTTCACCTTTCCCTCACGGTACTTGTTCACTATCGGTCGATAAGGAGTACTTAGGCTTGGAAGATGGTCCTCCCATGTTCAGACAGGATTTCACGTGTCCCGCCCTACTCGAGTCTCTCTCGTTGACGCTTCATACGGGGCTATCACCCGCTACGGCCCGACTTTCCAGACGGTTCTGATAATCTAAAAGAGAGCACTGGCCTGGTCCGCGTTCGCTCGCCACTACTAACGGAGTCTCAATTGATGTCCTTTCCTCCGGGTACTGAGATGTTTCAGTTCCCCGGGTTTGCCTCCTGCACCTATGTATTCAGTGCAGAATACCCCGAAGGGTGGGTTTCCCCATTCAGAAATCTGCGGGTCAAAGGTTGCTCGCACCTCACCACAGCTTTTCGCAGCGTGCCACGTCTTTCATCGCCTCTTATCGCCAAGGCATTCACCAAATGCCCTTTTGACGCTTGATCTCATTGAAGCTCATGCACGGTGAATGCCTCGTCCATTTGCAGCTCGTGCAGGGCCACAAACGTCAACAAGACAACGCACATGAGCGTCGGTCAGGATGTCTCAATGATTTGCCCTTAAATGGCCGGGCAAACCCTAATCTTTACAATGTCAAATATCCGCCTTTGCGCGCCGCAGCGCACATAGACGAAACCTGTTTCTTAACCGCGTTCTGGTGGAGCTGGACGGGATCGAACCGACGACCTGAAGCTTGCAAAGCTACCGCTCTCCCAACTGAGCTACAGCCCCTTGAGAACGCGTGTCGCCGTCTCCTCACCTCAATAGCAATGGTGGGCCTGGGTAGACTCGAACTACCGACCTTACGCTTATCAGGCGTACGCTCTAACCACCTGAGCTACAGGCCCGAAAGAGGACATACGCCAGCCAGCGGATGAGGAACGCGGCGTCTCCGACCCGATGGTCGGAGCGCTTGGAAAGAGAAACGAAGACGGCGGCATCCGCCAGTTTTTGCTTCACGCCCGAAGGCGATCGGCTTGTCTATCGGATCCGAAGGAAGGTCAAAGACCTGGTCGATCGGAAATCCTTAGAAAGGAGGTGATCCAGCCGCAGGTTCCCCTACGGCTACCTTGTTACGACTTCACCCCAGTCGCTGACCCTACCGTGGCTGGCTGCCAGATTGGCGCACCATCTTCGGGTAGAACCAACTCCCATGGTGTGACGGGCGGTGTGTACAAGGCCCGGGAACGTATTCACCGTGGCATGCTGATCCACGATTACTAGCGATTCCAACTTCATGCTCTCGAGTTGCAGAGAACAATCCGAACTGAGACGGTTTTTAGAGATTAACTCACTGTCACCGCCATTGTAGCACGTGTGTAGCCCTACCCGTAAGGGCCATGAGGACTTGACGTCATCCCCACCTTCCTCCGGCTTGACACCGGCGGTCCCGTTAGAGTGCCCAGCCAAACCTGCTGGCAACTAACGGCGAGGGTTGCGCTCGTTGCGGGACTTAACCCAACATCTCACGACACGAGCTGACGACAGCCATGCAGCACCTGTATCCAATCCAGCCTAACTGAAGGAAAACATCTCTGTAATCCGCGATTGGTATGTCAAGGGTAGGTAAGGTTCTGCGCGTTGCTTCGAATTAAACCACATGCTCCACCGCTTGTGCGGGCCCCCGTCAATTTCTTTGAGTTTTAACCTTGCGGCCGTACTCCCCAGGCGGGATGCTTAATGCGTTAGCTGCGTCACCGAACAGCATGCTGCCCGACAACTAGCATCCATCGTTTACGGCGTGGACTACCAGGGTATCTAATCCTGTTTGCTCCCCACGCTTTCGCGCCTCAGCGTCAGTACCGGTCCAGTGAGCCGCCTTCGCCTCTGGTGTTCCTCCGAATATCTACGAATTTCACCTCTACACTCGGAATTCCGCTCACCTCTCCCGGACTCTAGGCCGCCAGTATCAAAGGCAGTTCCGGAGTTGAGCTCCGGGCTTTCACCTCTAACTTAACGACCCGCCTACGCGCGCTTTACGCCCAGTAATTCCGAACAACGCTAGCCCCCTCCGTATTACCGCGGCTGCTGGCACGGAGTTAGCCGGGGCTTCTTCTGCAGGTACCGTCATTATCTTCCCTGCTGAAAGAATTTTACAACCCTAGGGCCTTCATCATTCACGCGGCATGGCTGGATCAGGCTTTCGCCCATTGTCCAAGATTCCCCACTGCTGCCTCCCGTAGGAGTCTGGGCCGTGTCTCAGTCCCAGTGTGGCTGATCATCCTCTCAGACCAGCTATAGATCGTAGGCTTGGTAGGCCATTACCCTACCAACTACCTAATCTAACGCGGGCCGATCCATCGGCGATAAATCTTTCTCCCGAAGGACGTATACGGTATTAATTCCAGTTTCCCGGAGCTATTCCGTACCGATGGGCACGTTCCCACGCGTTACTCACCCGTCTGCCACTCTCCCCGAAGGGATCGTTCGACTTGCATGTGTTAAGCCTGCCGCCAGCGTTCGTTCTGAGCCAGAATCAAACTCTCAGGTTGAGTTGGATCCCGACTGCGCTTGGCATTAAATCTCAAGAAAGACAGGAGCCAATTCAATGACCGGCAAGCCGGCCATGATTGGCAATTGTCTGTACTTCTAGAGAAACGCTTTCGCGTGTCGGTATCATTTGATGGCCGAAGCCATCCGCTAGACACCGCCGCCTGCGTCTCTCTTTCCAATATTCACGATGTCAAACAAACAAGAAGGTTGGCTTCCGCCGTCCGTCCTGGTCCGCCGCTAGCGCCCTTCGTAAGAGCCCGTCCCGGCGAGGAGCGCGGTGTTTATGGGCCGCGCCCCAAAGTGTCAACCGCGTTTTTCAGAAACTTGCAGCGGCCTCTTTTTGCTTGCCCAATCAACACGTTAATGCGGTTGGGCGCGGCAGCCAGGGGGCCGTTTATCAAGTCTCGTCCGACGCGAGGGAGCGCTATCTATGCGCCCCGCTATCTGACGTCAACCGCCTTTCTCAAGAAACTTGCAGCGACCGCAGAATTATGTGCCGACGGACAAGAGTGTCTGTCGGCGCAGGGTTGCTACAGCGCCGTTTGGGCAAGTCTCCGGATCAGCGGAGGAGGCGCGATTATATGTATTTTGCCCCTTCGCGCAACCACGTTTCGGAAAAAATCTGCTTCTTGCGTATTACCCTGCCTTACAAGGCAAACTCGCCCGCCGGAAGGCGGTGTGCACTGCACAGAACTTAACGTGAATCCGATTTTCGTAGCCGCCCCCGATTCGCCCTTCTAGTCTTTCCCCTGTCAGGAGGTAGTTGGCCATGGCTAATTCGCGCTACAGGCGCCGGCTGGAAAACGATCTCGATCGCTGGATTGGCAAAGGGCTGGTGCCGGCTGAACAGCGCGACTCGATATTGGAAGATATCGCGGATGCCCAACCGGGATGGTCGGCGCCGGGTGCACTGGCCATTCTCGGCGCGGTTTTGCTGGCGCTGGCCGCCATCAGCTTCGTTGCCGCGAACTGGACACATCTTGGCAACCTGGTCCGGCTGGTATTGATCTTCGCAACGCTGTGGGCGTGCTTCCTGTCGTCGGGCCATGCCTTTGGTCGCGATCACCCCGCCATCGGTCACGGCCTTGCCCTTCTCGGTGCCGCCCTGTTCGGCGTCGCGATCGTCCTCGTTGCGCAGATATTCAACATGAGCTCGTGGCGTTACACGGTGCTGGTCATCTGGGCCATCGGCGCGATCATAGTCGCTGTCGCCATTCCTTCGCGACCAGTACTGATTCTCGCCGCATTGCTGGGCGCGGCTTGGGTTGGATCGGAAAGCGCCAATCCCTATGCGCCAGATATCATCTGGGGATACCTGCCGCTCTGGACCGTCACCATGATCGCGGCGTCCCGTCTGCGCTCTCTGGTCAGCGCAAACCTTCTGGGGATCGGCCTCTATGTCTGGATTGCCTTCCTGGTCTGGGATTATGCAAGTGACGATCGGTTAAGCGAGCTGCAGGCCACGTCAGTATTGATACTCGCCTGCGGTGCGACGGCCATGGTGTTCGCCGCCCTCCGCGATCAGGGCTGGTTCGGCTTCGGCGCGCTGACGAGCTGGGGGGCAACACTGGCCCTGACTGCCGGATACTTCGTGCAATTCCCGCTCGATCGTTTCGAGAGCTGGTCAACGGGGGGGGGCGACAGGATGGATTCGGAACGCTGGATCGAGATTGCCGGTGTTTCCAGCAGCGACTATTGGAGCCTCGCCGGCGGCCTGCTCGCGGTGCTCGCTGGGGCTCTGGTCTGGCGCTTCCGGAACACCGCCGCAGCACGCATGCTCGCGCTACCGGCGCTTGGCGCCGCCTTCGCCGCCTTCTTTCTGCCTAGCCTCGCCGCGGCGTTCGGCGGCTCCTCGATCCTGGCCCTGCGCATCATAGTTGGACTCGCCCTGTTCGCGCTGGCGATTGCGCTCATTCTCTACGGTTCGCGCGAGGGCCGACGCTTTACCGGCGGACTCGGCATCGCCCTCTTCATTGCCGAAGCGCTTTATGTCTATGGCGAGACCTTCGGCGACCTGCTTGATACGTCCCTCTTCTTCCTGATCGGCGGATTGCTGCTGTTCGGGCTCTCCATCGCCGTCATCCGCCTTCAGAACCGGATCGGCCCCAACCAGGAGGCCGGAACATGAGCGTCATGATGCGTCTCATTGCCATCGCCGCAGCGATGTCCGCGTTCCTCATTGTTATAATAGGCGACCATCAGGTCAGGCGGATGTCCGGCACAGAGGTGATTCTCGATCTCGAACCGGTGGATCCGCGTGACCTTCTCGCCGGCTATTACGTCATCATCTCGACGCCGGTGCACAGGATCCGGTACGAGGCAGTGGGGGGCGATACGGATTTCGCGCTGCACGACGATGTGTTCGTGGCCGTTGCGGCAAATCCCAATGGCAGCTGGGCGCCAGTTTCGATCCACCGCGAACGACCGGTGGCCGGCGTCTTTCTACGCGGCAAGGTGCAGTCTGTCGGCGGTGATGCATTGAACGCCGATTTCAATATCGAACGCTACTACGCCAACGAAGCGACAGCGCAGGCGCTGGAAGCCCGGCGGCGCGAAGACAGGGACAGTCTGCGACTGATCGTATCGGTCGGCGCTGACGGCCGCGCGCTGATTCGAGGTCTCGAGATTGACGGCGAGCGTGAAATCGCGCCGTTGCTTTAAGAATGCCGACGGCTGAAAGCCGCAAGGAACAGCGGATAGGTCAGCGCGCCCGCCAGCAACCCACCAATATGTCCGGCCCAGGAAATCGGAATCGGCGAAAAGGACCCCAGCACCGCCAGCAGAATGTTGAAACCGGCCCATGGCAGCGCATAGCGCAGCATGCCGCGTGCACCACCATCGGCCCAACCCGCCGCGGCGAGACAGCCGGACAGTCCGGTCGAGGCACCGATAACCGGTGCCAAGAGGTTTGGTGCCACGACAATCTGGAACAGTGCGCCGGAAACCGAGCAAAAGAAAAAGAAAAGCAGGAAACCGACCGCGCCCTTTGTCGACGCGCCGAATGGCCGGTAGGTCGCCGCACCGAAAGCAAGCATCGCCATCGAATTGAAAACCAGGTGCATCAATCCGCCATGCAGGAAGACGTGGAGCAGGTAGGGCGACCAGAAACCGAGCGGGCTCGCCTGGCCCAAGCCATAGGCCGGGACAATCGCTCCGACTGTCAGGAACAGATAGTTGAGCTGGGGGATCAGCGCGCCGATCACGAACACCACGACGAAGCTGATCGCGAAGCCAAGCGGCAGGCGTGGAATATTGTTGAAGATCGGCTGACGGCCCCGGTACATTTCTCGTTATCCTTAATCTCTTGTTTGCCCGTTCTGCCTACGTTTTTTGCTGAACGTTCAGGATGGGCCGTCGAAGCATTTTCGAAGTTGGCGTCTTGTCCCGGTCAAAACAAGTGTGCGGTCGGCAGACTGCACAGGAGAAATACGCCATGTGCCGCCCGATCTGTCTTGCAGCCAGCGCGCTTGCGCTCGCATCCAGCGCCACCGCATTCTCCCAGACGGCCAGTGACTTCCAGCGCCCCTGGGGAACCAGCACCAGTCAGAACAATCAGCCCTACCGTGCTGGAACGCGTGACGCGGACGGCAATCGGGTTGTGCTCAATGGCGTGTTGCAAACCGGTGTCGGCGTACAGGCGCAGATGGCCGGAACCGGCGGTGTCGGCAATACGCCCACGCAATCTGGCCAGGGCAATGGTCAAACGGGAATGAGCGCGACAGGGCGGAATTCCAGCGCTCTGGCCGTCGGCAATCAGCTGAATGTCGTGGTGCAGGGCAATTACAACACGGTCATCGTCAACTCGACGCAGACCAATACTGGCACCGTAACAGCTACATCGAGCACGGGCAGCGACGATGACGAGAATGGCAATTAAGCGTTTCGCTATCGCCGGATTTGGCGCCCTGCTGCTGGCAGGCTGTGCAGTCACGCCCAATTCGGGCTTCGACGGACGCTATGCCGAACCTATCGGCAATGCGCCGGTCACGCCGAACCCGACGCCATATTCCGAAGCCCTTATCTGTCTCGCGAATTCCGCACGGTCGCAAGGACGCCCCTCGCCGCGCATTGCTGTTGGGCGCATATCTGACTACACGGGCGCTGGAAATCCAGAAGGTGGAGGACCAGCAATCACGCAGGGCGCTTCGCTGATGGCCATGTCGGCCTTCGCCAAGGCAGGTGTGAACCTGGTCGAACGTTTCGATACTTCCGTTGCCGAGCTTGAACTTCGTTATGCGAACAACCGGCTGATCGGGGACCATGCCGAGGAAGACGGATTCCGACAGATCCACGCCGGCAGCATTCCCGGCTCCGACTATCACCTCGTCGGCGGAATCACCGAACTGAACTTCAACATTCGATCCCAGGGGCTCGATTTTCTTGGCGGCGACCGCATTGATTCTGACCCAACGGGCGTTTTCAATGGCCGGCTTTACGTCATGAATGCCGCGATCGATCTGCGTCTCGTGAATTCCGAAACGCTCGAAGTCGTCGATGTCATCTCCTACCAGAAACAGATCATCGGCCGCGAGGTGAGTGCCGGCGTATTCTCATTCTGGGGCGATGCCGTGATCGATATTTCGACCGGCGGCCGGTCGCTGGAGCCGATCCAGCTGGCGGTAAGATCGCTTGTCGAACGGGCCGTGCTGGAATTTTCGTCGACACTTTATGGCATCGAGGCACGGGAAGTCTGTGCATTCGACGACCCGTTAGGCCTGACCAATGACGCAGGCGGTATCAACCCGCATACCTCCTATGTCGCCCGTACAGGAGCATCCAATGTCCAGATTCGCCAAAGCGTTGACCGCGGGCACGAGCGCCGTGACCCTGCTGTGCGCCACGGGCTACGCGGACGATACGACTGAAGTCCTCAACGGGCAGATCAATCTGCAAGCGCAGGTGAATGCCCAGGGTCAGGTCATTGCCGGTCAGGCCGGCAATATCAATCTGACGGCGGTCGGCATGGGCAATTCGCTCGATGTCGAGACGCAGTCGAGCCACGACGTCACGAGCGACCAGCAATTCGGCGGCTTTGCCACAGCGACGGCCACAACGTCCGTTGGCGCGGTCGACGGGACAGCAACAACGATTTCCAGCGCCTATGGCAATTCCGCGGTGCTCGAGCTGCGCGGTGACAGCGATATCGCCCTTACCCAGTCCGCAGCCGACGGTTCCAGCGTGTTCGCGGGCGCCACGCTCAATGTCGATGGCTACGCCTACAGCAACATCACGGCGGCTACGGCGGCGGCAAACGCGGTCGAGACAATTGGCGAGTATGGCGGCGTCACCGGGGCGATCCAGCAGGATTCGGGAGCCGCTGTAGAGGCGCGCTCGACCGTCGAGGCCCGCACCGGCGGGCTGGGCGAGTTCTCGGTCACAGCCGCAACAGCGTCCGGCAATGCCATCCGGTCTCAAGGCGATGAATCCGCTGTGATCCTGGCCACCGACCAGGCTAATCGCGGCACTGTCCGGGCTTCGGCGCGGGTCAATGCCGGCGGCGGCGGCGTGTTCACGACAGTGGCAGCGCAAGCCCAGGGCAATGGTCTCGAGATTGCGACGGAATGGGCTTATGGCGAAGCCCGCGGCAGCCAGGTCAACAGCGGCAATACGGATGCCGAAGCGAACATCAATATCGGCAATTTCGACAATGATAGCATTCTCGCCTCGTCCGAAAGCCTCGGAAACTCGGCAATTCTGACCAATCTCGGAACCGACACCTTCCTGGGTCTCGATCAAATCAATACCGGCGGGGTCCGGTCGACGACGCGCTTTGACGGAGATTACGGTGGTGAGGTTCTCGGCTCGGCGGCGGCCTTCGGCAATGCTGCGACGAGCTGGGGATGTCAGGCTTGTCCCGACACAACAACCGAAGGCGTGATCAACCAGATCAATACGGGTGCTGTGGATGCGACCTTCCAGACGCAATATCTGACGGGTTGGGGCACGACGGGGACGGCCACCGCCGTTGGCAATTCGGCGACATTCGTCATTCAGGACGGGCAATAGAAAAAGCCCCGGACGACACCGGAGCCCTCTTCTAACTTATTGATATTTCAGCGATATCCGCCGACACCGCCGTCGAGCATGAGCGTCATGTTGGACGTATTGACGAGTTCGCGGCGGTGCTCAACCATCTCGGTATAACGCTCTTCACGGCGCACATAGACCAGTTTCACCCCCGGACCGTAGAGCCGCAGTAGCGAGCGTTCATTGCAATTCCGGCGCGGTTCCTGCGGGGCACAGACGACGCGGCCGCCGGCTTCGTGGCGCAGCGCTTCGCCCTGCTCGCAAACCAGGGTGAAGGCATCGTCGAAAATGTCGGCGCCGTCGACGCGCCAGCCGATGGTTACCTGCATGTAGGTGCCGGACATGCACCGAAACAGCTCGCCAGTGAAATCCTCGGCAACGGCTTCCTCCGGATCCGGGCGGGATGCCGGATGCGGGGTGCCGCGATCATCGAGGCAAACAGCGCGGATAACCCGCCATTCCTCGAGCACGCGCGTGCGTTCTTCCTCCACGAGTTCGGTGACGATCAGGCCGGACACGTTCAGACCGTTGATCGCGGTTGCTGGTGGAGGCGCGCCAAAACTGCCGCCGCCGCCGCCCAGCGAGATTACGGTCGTGCCCCCACCAGCGCCCGCGCGGCCGCCAGCACCGGAGCCGGAATTCGCGTTGGCACCGGCGTTTGCATTGGCATCGGCATTCACATTGGTTGTGACGTTGACATTGGTGTTGACGTTGACGCCGACATTGATGCGCGGTCCGTTGATGCGGATGTCGGGTGTGCGGACGCGGTGACCGCCCCCGCAACCGCCACCATAGCCGCCGCCGCAACTGCCGCCGCCGCCATGATGACCGCCATCTCCGCCGCCACCCCCTGCGATCGCGGGTGCGGCCACGGCCAGCGTGGCGAGAGCAGCGATGAAATAGACTGGCGACGCGCGCATGGCGGTCCTCCCATTTCTATTGCGAGATCAGCCGCACCTGCGCGTTCCCCGCGCAGGCGAGCCCTCACTCTCGCCGCAAGCGTATGGCCCAAGGATTGAAAATACGTTGCCAAAATGACCAATCCCGGCACAGCCGCTGGTTAATGAAGGCGACAAGAATATGATGCACGCGCATTCGAGAACCCTGGTTTCCTATTGGGATGCGAGACGGCGCGATGACGCTGTCCCTGCCCGCGCCGACATCTCGGCCAGCGAACTGAAGGAAATTCTTGGAAATCTTTTTATGTTACAAAGACATGACTCCTCGCACCATGTCTTCCGCCTTGCCGGCACCCGGCTCTGCGAGATCCAGAACCGGGAATTGCGGGAACAGAATTTCCTGTCGCTTTGGCGTGGATATGACCGGGCACAGATGAAGCTGCTCCTGGAATCTGTCCTCGCCAACCGGGCTCCGGCCAATGCCTATGCTATTGCCGAAACCCTCGGCGGGGACAAGATCGAGGTCGAACTGGTGTTCACGCCGCTGGCCTCCAAGGGCGGCGATGTGGACCGCGTGCTGGGCCTCTACCAGCCCTTACAATCGCCCGACCGGTTCGGTCGCCGTCCGGTGATCCGCCATGACCTGACCCGCATGACCCTGCCCGTCACCAAAAACTGGGCGCTGCCCGCCACGCCGCCGCCGCCGGTGCCCAAAGCTGCAAATGACATCTGATCCGGCAAAGTCTTTTTAACGCCCTCGCCATACACTGGCCTTCAAATTGAGGTCAGCAAGATGAGCGGAACCTTTACCCGTCTGGATCGTCGCAAGATCCGTGTCGCCGCCCGGGGCGCAGAAGAAAGGCGCCTGCACAGGCGCTTGCCGCTGCACTTGCAGGGCCGTTATCTCGACTCCCGAGGCCAGGAACAGAAGTGCCGGCTGATCGACATCTCGCCCGGCGGCGCCAAGGTCGCCACCCGAAATCCGCCCATGCCGGGCGATTTCGTCGTGCTGCTGGTCGACGGGCTTGGACGGCTCGACGGCCGTGTCCTGCGCAAGGGCGATAACTGGTTCTCGCTTCAGTTCGCCGCCCATGCACGCAAGCGCGACCGGCTGGCGGACGCCATTACCTGGCGCTTCAACATGGAGCGGCTGGGCCTGTCCGAGGACCGCGCTGCACCGCGCAAATCGAGCCAGGGCCGCGCCGTCATTCACTTCAATGACGGGGTCAAGATCGATGCAGATGTCGTCGATGTCTCGATCTCGGGTGCCGCTTTCGCCGCCATCGAGCGGCCGCGGATCGGCGAGGAAGTGCGCGTTGGCGAAATGCGTGGCCATGTGGCCCGGGTCTGGGAGGGCGGTTTCGCCGTCTCCTTCATGCCGCCCAGCTCCTCATCTGCAAGCGCTGCCTAAGCTGTAACAACTGGCCTCATTCTTGCCGCGTGACGGTTCTAGAAGAGGAATTCGTCTCAAAGTGACGCATGTAATGAGTATGGAAAACGGCCAACCGAGAACGTGGTTTGTGAAGGTGGATGGACGGGTTTACGGCCCGTACACATCACCGCAAATGCGCGGATATATCACCGAGGGCCGCGTAGCAGATTACACGCTGGTCAGCGTGGCGCGCGACGGCGACTGGAAACCCGCCGGCGACGTTGAAATCCTGCAAAGCTGGATCGACGAAAACCGCGAGGTCGCGATGGCCGCAGCGTCGACGGAAGACCCCGCTAATTTGCTTGTGGTCACCGAGGTGAAATCCGGCGTAGATGACGCCGTTTCCTCCGTCCTCAAGCGCTATGGCGAAACGGCGAGCATCGTGCCGGGTGTCTGGCTGGTGCGCGCCCGAACCACGGCTTCGGCCCTGCGCAACGACCTCTCGCACCTTTTGGATCGCGAAGACAAGCTGATGGTCATCGATGCCAGCCGCGATCGCTCGGCCTGGTTCAATTTCTCCACGGATATCGACGCCCGGGTGCGTGAATTGTGGCGTGGAGAGCGGTCGGACTGACCGTGAACTTAACCTGATCGCTGGATGATCTGCAGGCCGCGACTGGCGACAAGCCACCCTGTCCCGTTCCTGACCGGTCAGACCTTGACGGGTTTCAGTTCTGCCTCGTGACGTTTCCAGTTCTCGACATAATGATCGGCAGAGGCCTTCAGTATCTCGTACATGTCGGCTTCGAGCGTGCGGATCACCTTGCCCGGCGACCCGACAACCAGGGAATTGTCCGGAATCTCCTTGCCTTCCGGCAGAAGCGTGTGGGCGCCGATGATGCAATTGGTCCCGATCTTCACCCCGTTGAGCAGGGTCGCGCCAATGCCGATCAGCGAGTAATCGCCGACCGTGCAGCCATGCAGCATGACCCGGTGGCCGACCGTCACGCCCTTGCCGATGACCATCGGATAGCCGTGATCGGTATGAAGCACCGAGTTGTCCTGAATGTTGGTGTCCTCGCCGATCGTGATGTCGTCGACATCGCCGCGCACAACCGAATTGTACCAGACGCTGGCATTTTCCTTCAGCGTTACACGGCCGATCACATGGGCGCCGGGGGCGACCCAGAAATTCCCGCTCTCCGGGGTTTTCGGCGTGTGATCATCAAGGGCGTACAGCGTCATGTGGCTCTCCGGACACGGTGGATGAAATCTCGATGTGAAAGTGCTGCGACGGGCGCGCTTAAGGTTTGTTCACCATACTAGAGTGACACTGTTCATGCGATTCGACACGTCGTCGAATGGCAGACGCTTCGAAGAGGAGGCGAGCGGCCAGTGCGAATTCGACGCACCCACAGGCCTGACAACCGGGGTCCCGACCGTCCTGACTCCGCATCCCCTTCCGCGCATCTCTCATGCCTTGTTTGTTCACGACCCTCGCCTTCCGGCGGGGGTTTTTCAGTTTCAGGAGAGCCCTTCCATGGCGAAACGTTCCGCTAAGCGCCGTCAATCCTCTGGCGAGTTCAATTCCGGCCACTACCAGGACGAACAGACCAAAGTACGCGCGCTCTTTCCGGGGACCAGCTGGTCACCGGACAACAAGGAACCGATGCGCGACCAGAGATACATGAAAAACGTCAAACCGCGCTCCGAGGGCCAGGCCAGGCTGATGGCCGCCATCGACGAGCACTCCATGGTGATGGCGCTCGGTCCGGCCGGCACCGGCAAGACCTATCTCGCGGTCGCGAAAGCCGTGGAACAGCTCGAGAAAGGCGATGTCTCGCGCATAGTCCTGTCGCGCCCGGCGGTGGAAGCCGGCGAATCGATCGGCTTCCTGCCCGGCGCGATGGAAGAAAAACTCGCCCCTTACCTGCGCCCGCTTTACGACGCGCTGTCGGACCGCTTGTCGCCGAAGCGCCTCAAGGCGCTGATGGCGGAAGGCCTGATCGAGATCGCGCCCATCGGCTACATGCGCGGGCGCACGCTCAACAATGCCTTCGTCGTCGTGGACGAGGCGCAGAACTGCACCTATGGCCAGCTCAAAATGCTGCTCACACGGCTTGGCTGGCACTCGACCATGGTGGTGACCGGCGATCCGGCGCAGACCGACCTCCTGCCGGAGATGAGCGGGCTCGCCGGGATTGCCGAGCGGCTCGAAGATGTGCCGGATATCGGCGTCATCCGCCTGCAGGCAGAGGACATTGTCCGTCATCCGCTGGTCGCGTCCATGCTGGACGTGCTGTAGCGGGTTCTTGAGCTAGCTCGAATGAAGCCGGCGGGGTGGGAGAGCGCTCCGCCGGTTTTTTTATCGGATCTCCTCCCACAGCCACTCCGCGGCCTGTTCCGGCGTCTCGCCGTCGAGATCGACCCGGCGATTGGCCTCGCGCATCATCTCCGGCGTGATCGCATTGACCAGCGGGGCGAGCGCTGCGGCGACCGCATCGTCTGCGGCGGCGTCCGGTGACAGCAGGATCATCGCGTCATAGGGCGGCAGGATGGCGCGCGGGTCGTCGAGCACGACGAGATCATAGGCGGCGATCCGCCCGTCCGTCGTATAGGCGGTGATGACATCGACCTGGCCGTCGCGCACCGCGCCATACATGAAGGTCGAATCCATCGGCCGCGGCGTCGCGTCCTGCAAGCCGTAAGCGTCCCGCGTGCCGGTCCATTCCGGCCGGTTGAAAAAGACGGTGTCGGCGCCGATCGTCACCCCCTGCCCGGCCAGGTCGGCAATCGTTTCGACGCCGAGCCGGTCGGCGCCGTCGCGGCTCATGGCAAAGCCATAGGCGTTTTCAAAGCCGAGCGAGCCGGGCGAGTAGATGCCGTATTGCGCGAGCAGGAATGCGTTGACCTCCGCTATCATGCGATAGCGGCCGACCATGTCCTCGCGGCGTAGCGTGTTGGTCCAGAGCGTGCCGGAATAGTCGACCGAGACATCGATCTCGCTATTGGCGAGCGCGTCGAAAATGACCGCCGTTCCCAGCCCGTCGCGGCGCTCGACGATCGCCCCCTCCGCTTCCAGCACGCGTTCGATCAGGGCGGCGAGAATGTATTGCTCGGTGAAGGGCTTGGACGCGACCGCGACGCGGCGGCCCTCGAGCCCGACCGCTTCGGCGAGGACGGTCTCGCCGGTCTGCCGCGAACCGGTATCGAGCCAGCCCGGCGCCAGCGCGGCGCCGATCAGGACGACAGCGGCGAACGTCGCCAGTCCGGCGATCATCCGGTCGCGGCGGCGCGCCGCGATCTCGTAGCTGCGCACGATCTGGTCCAAGAGGATGGCGAGAAGGGCCGAAACGACACAGCCGAACAGGACGGCCGTCCAGTTGCGCGTCTGCAGGCCGGCGAAGATGTAATTGCCGAGGCTGGCGGCACCAACCGGGGTGGCGAGCACAGCGGCCCCGACCACCCAGACGACGGCGGTCCGGATGCCGGCGACAATGGTCGGCAGGGCGAGTGGCAGTTCGACATCGAGAAGCGCCTGCTTTCGCGTCATGCCGACCCCGCGCGCGGCTTCACGAACCACCGGGTCCACCGCCTGCAGGCCGACAATCGTATTGCGCAGGATCGGCAGGACGCCATAGAGCGTCAGCGCGACAAAGGCCGGCGCAAAGCCGATCGTGCCGCCCAGCACCGGCACCATCAGGGCCAGCAAGGCGAGGCCGGGAATGGTCTGCAGGGTCGAGGCAATGCCGAGTGCGGGACCGGCCAGCCAGTCGCGGCGCGCGGCGAGAATGCCGAGCGGCAGGCTGACCAGGATCGCGGTCGCGATGGCCGCCATGGACAGGCGCATATGGCCGCCGAGATAGTCCGGCAGAACCGCGAAGGCCTCGGCGAGCTGCGGGCTCATGGCGCGCGCTCCAGCGCGGCGACGGCTCTCGCCTGTCTGGCCGGTGCGGCCAGCAATTCGGTGACATACGGATCGGCAGGGCGATTGACGAGATCGGACGGGGTGCCGGTCTGCACGGCGCGCCCGTCTTTCATGACCATGATCCTGTCGGCGAGCAGCAGCGCCTCGGCCATGTCGTGGGTGACCATGACGGCGGCAAATTGCAGGCGGTGCTGGAGCGCAACGAAATCTTCCTGCAGGCCGGCGCGGGTGACCGGGTCGAGCGCGGAAAAGGCTTCGTCGAGGAGAAGCAGCGGCGGCTCGACGGCGAGCGCGCGAGCGATCGCAATGCGCTGGCGCTGGCCGCCGGACACCTGGTGCGGGAAGCGGTCTCTGAAATCGTCGGGGTCGAGACGGACCAATTCCAGCAATTCGTCGACGCGCGCGGCGATGCGCGGCTTGTCCCAGCCGAGGAGGCGCGGTGTCACCGCAATATTCTGCGAAGCCGTGAAATGCGGGAACAGGCCGTCGCCCTGCATTACCCAGCCGATCTCGCGGCGCAGATCATGGGCGTCGATGGCCATGACGTCCCGGCCCTGGAAACAGATTGTACCGTCCGAGGGCTCGATCAGGCGGTTGATCGCCTTGAGCGTGGTGGTCTTGCCGGAGCCGGATTCGCCGACAATGGCGACCAGCTCGCCTGCAGCGACCGACAGGGAGACCGCGTCGGCGGCGATTACGCCGCCGGGATAGCGCTTGGTCAGTCCTTCGACCCGAAGGACATCATTGCCGTTGCCGGCTGCGCTCAAGCCTCTTCCAGGTCGATGTCGAGAATGGTGATCTCGAAGGAATAGCTGGTCTCGCCCTCGTCCACGATCTTCTGGACAACCCCGAGGCATTCATCGGCGATATGGATCTCGGCGCATTCATCCGCGCGCTGCCGGCGCTGGACGAGCATTTCCGGGTTGAGCTTCTTTTGAAGGAAAGCCTGCAGCTTGGCGGCTTCCTCGGCGGTCACGAAGTTGGACACGTGCGTAGATTCCTCAATGTCTGATTCCGTCCCGGACCATAGCCCCGGCGCCCTTCAAGGCAAGAGCCGGGTCAGTCGGACGGGTCGAGCCTCTGATCCATGGTGCGCGCCGGTTCATGGCAGCGACCGCCGACGGGTTCAGCGGGCACACCGGCCACGGTGCAGTGCGCGGGCACGTCCTTCAACACGACGGAACCTGCGGCGATACGCGCTTCCTCGCCCACCGCAATGTCGCCGAGCACTTTCGCGCCGGCGCCGATCAGGACACCGTTTGCGATCTTGGGATGGCGGTCGGTGTCGGTCTTGCCGGTGCCGCCGAGCGTGACGCCGTGCAGCAGCGAGACATTGTCGCCGACCACCGCCGTCTCGCCGATGACGACGCCGGTGGCGTGGTCGATCATGATACCCTGCCCGATCCGGGCTGCGGGGTGGATGTCGACGCCAAAGCGCTCGGAAATCCGGCTCTGCAGATGGAAGGCGAAGATGTCGCGTCCTTCCGACCACAACCAGTGCGCAACACGATGGGCCTGCAGCGCAAGGAATCCCTTGAAGTAGAGGAAAGGCTGCAGGAAGGACTGGCAGGCCGGGTCGCGCTCCTCGATGGCGACCATGTCGGCAGCCGCACGGCGGGCGATCTCCGGGTCAGCCGCGATGGCCTGCTCGACGACATCGCGCGCCAGCATGGCATCGAGCTGGGCGTCGGCGAGCTTCGAGGCGAGCCGGTAGGCGAGCGCGTCCTGGAAACGGTCGTGACGCAGAATGGCGGCATTGAGGAAGCTGGCGAGGATCGGCTCCTCGGCCGAGGCCTGGGCGGCGGCAATGCGCAAATTGGACCAGACCGAATCCGGCCCGTCTGCGAGTTTGAGCGTTTCTGCGGGCATGTCTTACTCCCGGTTCAGCATGGCCTGCGCAAGCGCGGGGGCGAGCCGGCCGGTTTGCGCCATGTAGTGTGCCTTGAGGATCATTGCCACCGAGCACAGATCGCGGATCTCGCCGGACATGACGGCATCCAGCGCCGCGCGAAAAGCCAATCGGCGCGGTGTGAGCTCCTCGGTGCCATCCGGTTCGGCCTCGCCTTGCGTCAGCCCGGTCGCGATGAAGCCGAAGGCCAATTCGTCGCTGATCGAGTTGGAGACTTCCGCCTGCAGGATTTCCTGCCAGTGGTCTGCGGTTAGCCCGGTTTCCTCTTTCAGTTCGCGCTTGGCGCTGTCGAGCGGGGCCTGTGATTTCGGCCCGCCTCCTTCCGGAATCTCCCAGCTGTAATTGTCGAGCGCGAAGCGTGGCTGGCCGACGAGCATGGTCGTGCCGTCGGCAAACAGCGGCAGGATGAGGATGGCGAAATTCTTCGGCGACATGACGGCGTAGGTGCCGGGCTTTCCGTCCGGGCGCGTGCCGTCATAGGTATTGAGCTCCAGCCAGGGATTGTCGAAGACCGTCGTCTTCGCGTCCACCGTCCATCCGCCACGCCTGATCATGCCGTCTCCTGCTTGCCATGCAGGGCTTGGCTTAATCCACGGCCTGCATAAACGCACCCCGTTTCACGCGCTTTTTAAGCCGGGCCTCGAAGTCGCGGCGTTTCTGGCGCGCCTTGGTCAGCACGACAAAAGCGGCCGGGGCGAAGATCAAGGCCAACAGGGCTGAGCCCGCCACGCCGCCGGCCACGGCCGCGGCAAAGGGAAGCCAGAAGCTGTCACCCGACAGGATGAGCGGGGTGAAGCCGCCAATCGTGGTCAGCGTGGTGGAGATGATGTGCCGCGTGGCATCGACCACCGTGTCCTCGATGGCAAGCAAGTCGAGCGAATTGGAAGCCGGGCTGGCGCGCAGGGCCGAGAGCACCACGATGGTGCCGTTGATCGACAGGCCGACCAGGCCCATCGAACCGACGATGGCATTGAAGCCCAGCGGCGTGCCGAACATCCAGACGCCGAACATGGCGAGCCCGACCGACAGGAAGCCGACGACGAAGACGACACCGGCGAAGCGGAAGGAATTGAAGGCCAGCACGACCGAGCCGATCATCAGGATCAGCAACGGGCCAGCGGTTCCGAACAGGTTTCCGAGCGCATCTCCGCGCGCTTCGGCCTCGCCGCCGATCTGTAGCGAATAGCCGGGCGGCAGCTCGACACCCGCGGCATCGAGGCGTGCAAGGAAATCCTCAAGCACCGGCGCCGGCAGGCTGAAGGGTTCGAGATAGGCATAGACCGGGTTCATCCGGTCGCCATCCTGGCGTCGAATGCTGGCGACTTCAGGCGACAGGCCAACCTCGCCGAGCGCAGAAACCGGAGCCGACAGGATGCCGCTCTCCGGCGCCGTTAGCAGGGGCGCAGACGCCAGATCACTGACGCTGGCGCGGCGGTTTTCTGCGGCGATCACGCGCACCGGCATTTCCTCGACGCCCTCGAGAATGGATCCGCCGGGGACGCCGTCGAAATCGGCGCGCAACCGGCTGGCGAGATTGTCCAGCCTTATGCCGGCCAGCTCGGCGGCAGCCTCGTCGATATTGACCCGCGCCACCGGTTCGCCCATGCGCATGCCGGCCACTGTGGTGGTGACCCCCGGCGTGGTCGCCAGGATCTGCCGGATCTGGTCGCCCAGCGCATCCAGCGTGGCGAGGTCGGGTCCGAAGATCTTGAGCTCGATCGGCGCGGCGGTGGGCGGTCCCTGTTCGAACGGCAGGGTGAGAAAACGCGCCTGCGGGAAGGCAGCGATCATGTCCTGCTGCAATTGCGGCAGCAGGGATTCGGTGACTTCAGCCGATTCGGTCCGGACCCAGCCGGCGGCGAGATAGGGCGCTGCGCTTTCATTGCCGATGACATTGTAATAGGTGCGCGGCGGGCTCTCGCCGAGGGTCCAGCCAACATCAATGACGCCGTCATAGGATTCGATCAGCTCGGTGGCTCGCAACACCTGGCGGCGCGTCTCGCCGATCGACGTATTGCTGGGCAACACCATCTCGACCTGGAACATGTCGCGGTCGGTCGGCGGGAAGAATTGCATGGGCAGGGTGGTGGCGGCGGCGAAGCCCGCCACGGGGAGGATCACCCCGCCCACCAGGCCGACCCAGGGGCGGGATGTCACGGCCTGAAGGATTCCGCGATAGAAATACTCGAGCGGCTTGAACCGCAGTCCATCGCGCAAGAAGGAATGCCGGCCCTCGGCATAATTGTCATGGTCGAACCAGCCGGCAAAGGCCGGCACAATCGTCATGGCCAGGATGAAGCTCGCCGCCACGGCAAAGATCACCGAGACACCGATCATGCCGATGAACTCGCCTGCTGCCCCCGGCATCAGCGCAATCGGGGCAAAGGCAAAAATGGTGGTCAGCGTCGAGGCGAGCAGCGGACCGAACAGGTGTTTCAGCGACTGGTCGATGGCATCGAGCGGCGGCAGGCCCTTGGCGCGCTTGAGCTGGTATTCATCAACCACGACAATGGCATTGTCGATCAGGAGGCCAAGAGCGACGACCAGGCCGGTCACCGACATCTGGTGCAAAGGTTCATCGAAGACCCGCACCAGGAAAAGCACGAACAAAACCGTCAGCGGCAGCGCCGAGCCGACGATCAGTGCAGCCCGCCACCCCATCAACAGGAACAAGACTGCGAACACGATCAGCGCCGAATATCCGAGATTGACCGACAGGCCGTTGAGCCGCGATTCCACGTAATCGGACTGAGCGAAAACGATATCGACGGAAATGCCGGGGTTCTCGTCGGCAAAGGCGGCAACCACGTCCCGCGCGCGATCCGACCAGACATCGACACGCAGTTCGGGCTGCAGGAATCCGGCGACGTAGATCACCCGATCACCGTTGAAATAGGCCATGGACGAAGCCGGTGTACGAATGCCGCGCTCAATCTCTGCGATATCTCCAAGACGGACGAAATCGCCATTCTGGGATTCGATCACGGGAACGGTGCGGATGCGGTCAAGCGTCTCAAACTCTCCGCCGATCTCGACATTCAGATTAACGTCGTTTGAGCGCAGCTCGCCAGCGGGTGTCTTGGCATCGGCCTGCGAGATTAACCCGGCGAGATCACCGACAGTCAGGCCTAGTGCGGCCAGTGCGTCGGGATCGGCGAGCACACGAATTTCCTCGTTCGCAATGCCGTAGATTTCTGTTTCTTCGGTGCCCGGTATGTTCAATATCCGGTCCTCGAGATCGCTTGCAAGGCGCGACAGGATGGCGAGGTTGGGCTCGCTGCCTGCGGTCCAGCCGAGCGCAATGATCATGGTTGCAGCGCCGATATACTGGCGTTGCACATCGGGATCGCCGGCTTCGGGTGGCAAAAAGGGGCGAACCGCATCGACCTGTTCGCGGATCTGCGTCCAGGTCTGGTCGACTTCCGTGGCGCTGAGATCCTCTCGGATATTGATATTGATCAGCGAGATGCCGGAGCGCGAGGTCGAGATCACCTCGTCGATCTCAGCCAGTTCGCGGATCGAATCCTCGATCGGATCGGTAATCAGGGCTTCTACGCGTTCGGCAGAGGCGCCCGGAAACGGTATGACAACGACACCAAAGCGCTCGGTCAGGCTGGGGTCTTCCTGCCGGCCCAGCGTGAACAGCGCGCCAAGCCCAGCAATGGTCAGCAGGAAAACGGCCAGTATGGAGAGGCGCGAAAGCCGGTAGAATAGTGTGGCCATCGGATTTATTCCTCGACCGGAATGACACGCTGGCCGGGCGTCACACGCTGCAGGCCAGAAGAGACGATCATCTCCCCGTCGCTGACCGCACCGCGCACGAAGGCGCGGTCGACCTCAACGCGCAAGGTCTCGACAGCCCGCGGTTCAAGCGTCCACCAGCCGCTGTCGTCGCGCACGAGCGTCTGCACCGACCATAATCCGCGACGCGCCTCGGTCAGGGCACTGGTCGGAACCCAGAAGCCCCTGCTCTCAATTCCGGTCTCGAGCTGCAGCCGCGCGACCTCACCGGAGCGTGCCTGTCCGGCATCCACGTCGAAGATCGCGGTCACGGTGCGAGTGCGGACGTCGACCACGCCAGTCGCGGTGCGGAAGGTCGCGGTAATCGGTCCGGCACCGGTGGTAAACGGGTAGGATTGTCCCTCGACCAGCGTCGCCGCCGCCATTGCCGGCAATCCGATGCGAATTTCCAGCGCGGTGTCTTCGACCAGGCGCAGAACCGGCGAACCGGGCGCAGCAATCGCCCCTTCGTCGGCCATGCGGGCCGTCACGACGCCGCTGAACGGTGCGGTAATGCGCGACAGGACGAGTTGCGCCCGCAAGGCGTTTGCCTGAGCCGCTGCGGCAGCACGGCGCGCTTCGGCCGCCCGCGTATTGGTGGCCACCTCGTCGAATCGCTGTTGTGAAATGTGACCGCGTTCCAGAAGGGTACGTTGGCGCTGTTCGGTCGCGCGGGCGATTTCGACCTGAGCCTGGGCTTCGTTGGTTTGCGCGTCGGCGGCGGCAATCTGCGCGGTGAGCGTGCTGGTATCGAGCCGTGCCAGCGTGTCACCGGCTTCGACCCGGTCGCCGATGTCGACGGCAATTTCGGCAATCCGGCCGCCGCTTTCAAATCCCAACTCGCTTTCGCGCCGGGCGGCGATCAAGCCCGGATAGGCTTCACTGATCGCTGCGTCGTCGCGGTAATCGACGGTGAGCACGCGGACCGGCATCGCGCCGGCCTCGCCTTGTTGAACGTCGGCCTGAGCGGCCCGGGATGCGGATACGAGCACTACGATCGCGGCAACGCCCAGCGCCGCCAGGAGGACAGCCATTCCTGCGCCAATTGATTGAAGCCGGTCTTTCAATGCTGACATGAGATTGCCCTTCGTGCCGGGAATTTCGGCTCGCTGTATAGAGCAATGTCGCGCGTTTGAAAAGTGAACAGTGTTCACTTTTTTGCATATCGCCTATGCGTCAGGTTTTGAGGCCGCGGATAATCATGTCTGTGTGGAAGTCGATGACTTGCTGGCGTGTCACATGTTCCGAGCCCGGCATCGAGGCCGGGAAATCATCGATAGAGGCCATAAGCGTGGCCAGACCGTGAACACTGGCCCAGACGCTCTTGGACGCGACCAGCGGGTCCATATCGCGGAAAATACCCTTCCCGATGCCGGAGCGGATCATGTCGCACAGCATCTTCTCGGCATGAAATGCGAAAGAGCCCTCATGGACTTCCTCGTCCTTGTTCCAGAAGGAAAAGGCCATGATGTAATGGTTCGGCTCTTCGAGCGCGGTCTCGATATAGACCTTTCCGCAGCGCGCGCACAGCACGTGTTCGTCGCCACCTTCCTCGGTGGCTTCGCCCATGCGGCGGATCAGCCGTTCGAAGAACAGCTCGCGCATCTCGGAAAACAGCGCTTCCTTGGAATCGAAATATTTGTAGATCGCCGCCGGCGAGTAATCGATGGCTTCCGCCAGGCGGCGCATGGATATGCCCTGTTCGCCTTCCTTGGTGAACAGCGATTCCGCGGCCTCGATAATGGCGTCGCGGACTTTCAGTCGGCGGCGCTCGGCTGGCGTAAGGCTATCAATGGTGACTTCAGCGTTCATACGGATTCCAAGAGCTATCTGCTTCGCGGTTCTGGTGCCGCTTCACACCTCCATATAAGGTTCCAATTTCGAAAACGTCAAAATCCCGCAACAGGACGCGTATTAATGAAGCCGAGCGAAACGCCCGAATTTACGCCCGAATTTCCCGGACAAGGTGAGCGTCTTGCGGCGCATCACAAGAATCCGGAAACACTGTCGCTGTTAGCGCGCCGGCGTTCGACCGCGGCGATCTGCCTGCGTGACCCGGGCCCTACTGCAGAGGAGCTAGATTGCCTCCTGCAGATCGCGGCGCGTGTCCCCGATCACGGCAAGATGGCGCCCTGGCGCTTCGTGCTGTTCCAAGGCGAGGACCGCGCGTATTTCGGGGAGGTTCTGGCCAAGATCTGGGCCTCGGAGAACGAGTCGGACGAAGCACGCCTGGAACTCGAGACGCAACGCTTCCTGCGCGCGCCACTCGTCATCGGCGTGATCTCGCGGGTGCTGGAAAAGCACAATATCCCGGAATGGGAGCAGATCCTATCCGCCGGCGCCGCCTGCCAGAATTTGCTGATTGCCGCACAGGCCATGGGATATGGATCGCAATGGCTGACCGAGTGGTATGCCTACCACCCGCAGGTGAAAGACACGCTGGGCCTGCGCTCCGGCGAACGGGTGGCCGGGTTTATCTATATCGGTTCGACCGATGAAGAGCCTGTCGAACGGGTCCGGCCGTCTCCCGAAATCGGCATCTGGCGGGGTTAGCCGCGGCCGCGATAGGGCGGCACGCCCTGGTCAGGCACCCAGACGCCTTTAGGCGCCTGGCCGGTCTGGTAGAAAATGTCGATGGGGATGCCGCCACGCGGATACCAGTATCCGCCGATGCGCAGCCATTTCGGCGACAATTCGTCGACCAGGCGCTGAGCGATCATCATGGTGCAAGCTTCATGGAAGGCACCGTGATTGCGGAAGCTGGCCAAATAGAGCTTCAGGGATTTCGATTCGACGATCCAGTCCGCCGGCACATAATCGATCACCAGATGCGCGAAATCCGGTTGCCCGGTGACCGGACAGATCGATGTGAATTCCGGGCAGGTGAAGCGTATGACGTAATCCGCCGCGGCCGGGTTCTCGACCCGCTCCAGCGCGGCCTCTTCCGGAGACGTTGCGATCGCACCCTCGCCGCCGAGCATCTCCAGCCTATCGTATCGTTTGTCGCTCATGACCGTTTCCCTATGTGCCGCTTCACATTATTGCAAGCAGCGCATGTCGGGCATGGTCAGAGCGGTTATTGCCATGTATGAGGGCGAAAATTTCATCGAACCCGCCAGCAGTTGCGGGCAACATTTTCGGGAGCTGTCTGATGCGCATTGGTGCACCCAAGGAAATCAAGGTTCGTGAAAACAGGGTCGGACTGACCCCGGATGGCGCCGCCGAGCTGGTCCGCGCCGGTCACGAGGTCGTCGTCGAGACCAATGCCGGGGCGAATATCGGCTTCACCGACGCAATGTACGAGAAGAGCGGCGCGAAAATCCTGCCTGACGCCGCCGCGGTGTTCGAAGCGGCCGAGATGATCGTCAAGGTGAAGGAACCGCAGCCGTCGGAAACCGCGATGCTGACCGAGAACCATGTCCTCTTCACCTATCTGCACCTGGCGCCGGATCCGGTCCAGACGGAAGGCCTGCGCAAGTCGGGCTGCATCGCGATCGCCTATGAAACCGTGACCGATGCCGACAACCGCCTGCCACTGCTGAAGCCGATGTCGGAAGTGGCGGGGCGGATGTCGATCCAGGTCGGGGCGCACTGCCTGGAAATGCGCCAGGGCGGGCGTGGCATGCTGCTCGGCGGCATTCCCGGCGTCACGCCCGCGAAAGTCGTCATTCTCGGCGGCGGCGTCGCCGGCACCCATGCGGCGGAGATGGCCGTGGGCGCGCGCGCCGATGTGACGATCTTCGACCGCTCGATGAAACGGCTGGCCGAGCTCGACACGCAATTCGGCGGAACGGCGAAAACGGCGTTTTCCACTCCGGCCGCTGTGGAAGCCGCCTGCCAGCAGGCCGATCTAATCATCGGCGCAGTGCTGATCCCGGGCGCCGCTGCGCCGAAACTCGTTACCCGCGACATGCTCAAGGGCATGAAGGACGGGGCGGTCCTCGTGGATATCGCGATCGACCAGGGCGGTTGTTTCGAGACCTCGAAAGCGACGACGCACGACGATCCGATCTTCATCGTCGACGGTGTCGTGCACTATTGCGTGGCGAACATGCCGGGCGCGGTCGCGCGGACTTCGACGCTGGGCCTAACCAACGCCACCCTGCCCTTCATGATGGCGCTGGCGAACAAGGGCGTGAAAAAGGCGCTCAATGACGACCCGCATCTGGCACGCGGTCTCAACGTCGCGCACGGCGAGATCACCTATGAGCCTGTCGCCAGGGATCTGGATGTGCCTTACGTCAAGCCGGACTGGCTGACGTCGATCTAGGTCCGCCCCTGTCGAGGTCAGTGATTGCGCAACGCCTTGATGAGCTCGGACTTGTCCATGTCGGAGCGTCCGTCGATGCCCAGTTCCTGCGCGCGTTCATAGAGCTCGTCTTTCGACCAGTATTCATGGGGTGGCTGCTTTCCGCCCTTCTTGCCGGGGTTTTGGCGATCGTTCGCCAGGGCATTGGCGATTCGCGCCGCCTTTTCCTTGCTGGCGCCGTCCTCGCGAAGGGATTGGTAGGTGTCTTCATCCTTGATGCTGGGATTGGCATTAGCCGACTCCATGACTGATGGCTGCGGGATTGGCAGCCGTTTCAAGACATGGAACGGATGATCGGGGGGCTGAGTTCCGACTAGCCGCAGATGCGGGCCTTGGCCGTTTCATACTCGGCGGCCAGCTTGTCGATATATTCGGCCGCGCCCATCACCTCTTTCATCGCGCCAATGCCCTGGCCCGAGCCCCAGATATCCTTCCAGGCCTTGGTCGAGGACGATCCGAAATTCATCGCTGACGGGTCGCTTTCCGGCAGATTGTCCGGGTCGAGGCCGGCATTGCGGATCGAGCCCTTGAGGTAATTGCCGTGCACGCCTGTAAACAGGCTGGAATAGACGATGTCGTCGGACGTGCCCTCGACAATGCCCCGCTTGTATTCCTCGGTAGCGCGCGCCTCTTCGGTGGCGATGAAGGTCGAGCCGATATAGGCGAAATCCGCGCCCATCGCTTCGGCAGCGAGGACCGCAGCACCATTGGCAATTGAGCCGGACAGCGCGAGCGGGCCGTCGAAGAAATCGCGGATCTCCTGAATCAGCGCGAAGGGCGACTTGACGCCGGCATGGCCGCCAGCTCCCGCACACACCGCTATCAGACCATCCGCGCCCTTTTCCAGCGCCTTCCTGGCGAAGGTGACATTGATGATATCGTGCAGGGTCTGGCCACCCCATGCGTGGACCGCGTCATTGAGTTCGACGCGCGCGCCCAGCGAGGTAATGACCAGCGGCACCTTGTATTTCTCGCAGGTCGCGAGATCGGCTTCGAGCCGGTCATTGGAGCGGTGAACAATCTGGTTCACCGCATAGGGCGCAGCAGGGTTGTCGGGATTGGCCTTGTTATGGCTGTCGAGCTCGGAGGTGATTTCGTCGAGCCATTCGTCGAGCTGGCTTTGTGGCCGCGCATTGAGTGCCGGGAAGGACCCGACAATGCCCGCCTTGCACTGGGCGATCACCAGTTTCGGATTGGAGATGATGAAAAGCGGCGCGCCGATGACGGGTATCCGCATATTCGGCGCGATCTTCTGCTGGTTCGACATGTCTGCTCCCGGCCCCTCCCCGGCATCTCGCCGGGTGAACGTTGTTCAACTTGCGGGAAAGGTAGGCGGGTTGTTCCAGGCGGTCCAGTTGGCGTTGGCGTCAACTTTCAGCCACCCCGGGCCTTACACCGGCTTCGCATCGACATGCGCCCACATGTAAAGCGCGAGATAGGAGCGGTACGGCGCAAAGCGCTGCGCCGTGCGCACCGTCTTGCGGCGTTTCGAGGTCAGGCGCTCCAGCGTCTTGCGGGCGGCGACATCGCCGTCCGGCCAGATGTCCGGCTCGCCGAAATAGAACATGTTCATCATGTCTGCGGTCCATTGGCCGACGCCCCAAATGGCGGTGATGTGTTCGGCGCGCTCTGTCGCCGGCAAGCCGCGCAGCATCTCGTCATCGAGGCCACCTTCGCGTGCCAGGGCGCCAATCTCGCAGATCGCCTTCGTCTTGGCGCCTGAAAGGCCGCAGCTGCGGAGCAGGTCCGCGCGGGAATGACAGAAATGCTCGACCAGGGGCGTGTTGCCTGCACTGGCCTCGACGCGGCCCCAGATGGTCTTCGCCGCCGCCACGGAGAGCTGCTGACCGGTGATCGATCGGCTCAGGGCAACAGCGAAAGGCAGATCGGAACGCGAATGCATTTCGCGCGGACCAACGGCCGTGATCGCCGCGGCGAGCTCCGGGCTCAGCTCGCTGGCGGTCTCGATGAAGCGGGTGTGGATGGCGCGCATGGCCGATTGTTATCCGGTGCTGGGCGCGGCGTCACCCTCTGCCCTCGCTCGCGATTTCCGACGGACTTGCCAGCCGAAGCTCGCGTGCAACTGACAGATGCTGGCATCCTCCAACACTCCAGCCTTGAGCGCGTTTCATGTGAGCACGGCCCGCCGCAACTGCGTTGGTTCTTGGCGTCCGGGCCGCGCACAACGGAAACAAAGCAGGAGTCACATTCACCGACCAAATTCGGTCCCCCGGACCGAATTTCCCGCCTTTGGCGGGCGTCGGTGAATGGTGCGGACGGAGGGATTTGAACCCTCAATCCCTTTCGGGCGACAGATTTTAAGTCTGTTGCGTATACCAGTTCCGCCACGTCCGCATTGCCGTCCTTTTTAGAGGCTTGCGCCCGCAGGGGAAGCGCTTGCGTCATCGCGGGCATCTCCATTTCCAATAAATTCAACGGCTGACAGGCTTTTAATTTAATTTATCATACTTTTTCGAATTATAGAGGGGCATGACGTTGATGACGCGCACCGATGATGAATACTGGATCCTCGATCCCGAAGAGGTCCAGTGCCTTGCTTCTGCGCCCCGCATGACGATTGTCGACCGGCTGGCGGCGGACGGGCCAATGTCGGTCGACGACCTGGCCCGGGTGATCGGGATGAAACAGACCGCTGTTTATCATCACATCCACAAGCTGGTGGCGGTGGGTCTGGTGCGAGCGAGCGAAAGGCGGCTCCTGCCCGGCGCCCGCAAGCCGCAGATCCTATATGCTACGCCGGCCCCACGCATGCGCATGGCCGCAGCTCTCGGGCGCAACGAATTGCGCCATGGCGTTGTGCGCTGTGCCGGCGCCGTCCTTCGACAGGCCGACCGCGATTTCGCCGAAGGCTTCAGCTTCGATCCGATCCATGACGGGCCGTATCGCAATCACGGCTTTCTGCACCTGATCGGACGCCCGAACCTCGAAAAACTGGAAAAAATCAATGCCCATCTCGCGGCGATCCACGAATTGCTGTGGCAGCCCGATGACCAGGACGGGCGACCGATCGCGCTGAGCTGGGCGATGGCGCCGGTTTCCGACGATACCAATCCGAAAAGCAAGGAAGGCACGCTTCGATGAAGACCGTTCTATCCCTCGCCTGTGTGGCGACATTGGCGACCGCGCCCACGCTGGCGCAGGAGGCCGCCGAAGCCGATATGCGCACCATCCAGCTGCGGATGTCAGCCGAGGAAATCCGTGCCGATATCGAGACACTGTCATCCTCCGCTTTCGAGGGCCGGGCACCAGGCGGCATCGGCGAAGAAATGACAGTGAGCTTCATTGCCGGGCAGTTCGCTGAAGCCGGCATCCGCCCGGGCATGGACGGGTCCTTCTACCAGGCCTTCGAGCTGACCGCTTTCGCACCGGCGGGGCAAGGCGAATTCGGTATTGACGGTCCGGACGGGCCGATCCCGTTCACCGCGGCCGACGATTACGTCCTCTATGCCGGCCAGCCAGATGCCGAACTGTCGCTCGCCGATTCCCGGATTATCGTCGGCGGTTTTGGCATCCGGGCCGAAGAGGAGGGCTGGGACGACTACGGGGAGGTGGATTTGAGCGACGCAACGGTGATCCTGTTCCGCGGCGATCCGGGCACGGCGACCGGCGACGAGACGCTGTTCGGGGGCCAGGCGCTTTCCGTGCACGGGCTGGTCGACACCAAGAATGATCTTGCCGCCGGGCTCGGCGCCGAGGCTGTCTTGCTCGTGCACACTGACGAAAGCGCCGGGTATCCATGGGAGTCGCTGTCGAGCGGCGGTGCTTCGGGAACGCAATATTTCCTGGAAGCAGATGATGACGCCTCACTGACCCTGTTCGCGCACGTCAGCGAGCCGGCGGCGCGGCGTCTTCTGGCCGCAGCAGGGCTGGATTATGACACCGTTTATGCCGCCGCGGCAGCGCCCGGCTTCACCGCGATCGAAACCTCGCTCGACGCCTCGGGCGCGCATGCCGGATCGGTAAGCACGACCACGACCCGCAATGTGATCGGCATGATCGAGGGGCGCGAGGCCGCTGATGAATGCCTCGTCTACACCGCGCACTGGGACCATATGGGCGTCAATCCCGACGCACCGACCGAAGATCACATATTCAATGGTGCGCTCGACAATGCGACCGGCACGGCGATGCTCATCAACATCGCCCGCGCTTTCGGCGCGCTGGAAAGCGCGCCGCGACGCTCGGTCTACTTCTTTGCCACGGCTGCCGAGGAACGCGGCCTCTTCGGTGCGAAATATTTCGTCCAGAACCCGCCCTGCCCGCTGCCGCAGATTGTCGGCGCGCTCAATATGGACGCGCATTTTCCCTATGCCGACCAGTATGCCGCGATGGTGGTGCCGGGATTGGGGACGAACGAGCTGATGGCGGAGCTGGAGCCGGTCGCGGCCCGGTTCGGCCGGGTTCTGGTCGATGATTCCAACCCGCAGGCCGGTGGATTCTACCGGTCCGACCATTATCCGTTTATCGCTGCAGGCGTTCCCGGTCTCTATGCCGTCGGTGCGCCCTCGGCAGAACAGGCGGAGGCAGATCCGACGATCGGCGAAGGCTTCGGCTGGTACATGGCCAATGGCTATCACCATGCCGCCGACGAGGTCGACCGGCCCTATACCTGGCGTGTAGGCGGGCTGACGGACGACGCCCGGATTTATTTCGAACTGGGCTGGCGGCTCGCCAGTTCGAACCGCTGGCCGAATTTCACGCCGGGTACACCGTGGCTGGCGATGCGTGACGAGATGCGCGCAGATGCCTCGCAATAGTCCTGCAAATCCGGGGCGGCCGGCCGGCCGCCCCGGGCTGCATTTCTACCGGCCCTGCCCCTGCAGGCCGGGCTTCAGAGGTTCCTGGCTGTCAGCGCGGTCCGCCATTCGTGCCAGACGGACGAATTCGGCGCGATAGCCGTAAGTGTCCTCACCGATATGGGTCTCGGCCAGAGCCGCGGCCTGCCGCAGGTCGAACGCGTCGGCTGCGATGTAGTCATCACCGCGAAGGATCTGGGCAAAGCCCGCCACCGCGATCGAAAAGGCGATGTCGTCGCCCGCCGCTGACAGGCTATCCACTTCGTTGGCGGTGGTGACCGGAAACTCGATCAGCCGGCTATCTGCTTCGCCGGGACGCTTGTAGCGGACCCTGAAGAAACCGTACTCATTTGAGAACTCGGTTTCCGTCGCATCCGGCTCGCCATAGCGCAGCGGCTCGTTCAACAGTGCCGGACTGTCCGGTGGCGTGATCTCGTAGATCGCGGTCACCGAATGACCGGAACCAATCTCGCCGGCATCGACCGCATCATTGTTGAAATCCTCGCGGTTGAGCAGGCGTGTCTCGTAACCGATGAGCCGGTATTCGGCGACGCGGTCCGGATTGAACTCGATCTGCAGCTTGACGTCGTTGGCGATCGGGAACAGCGCAGACGAGGCCTCCTCAACGAAGAAGCGCCGCGCCTCGGCTTCAGTGTCGATATAGGCGGCGATGCCATTGCCGTTCTGTGCCAGCGTCTGCATCAGCGCGTCATTATAATTGCCGCGGCCAAATCCCATTACCGAGAGATAGACGCCGCTTTCGCGCTCGCGGGTCACGAAATCCTCAAGGCGTTCGTCCGAAGTGATGCCGACATTGAAATCGCCATCGGTGAGCAACATGACACGATTGACCGCGTCGTCATCGAAATGCTCGCGCGCGAAATTGTAGGCGAGGCGCAAACCTTCGCCGCCCGCGGTCGATCCACCCGCTTCCAGCATTCCCAGCGCGGCATCGATGCAGTGGCGGTCCGACCCGCGTGTCGGCTGCAGGATGGCGCCCGCCGCACCGGCATAAACGACGATCGAAACGGTATCGTCATCGTCGAGTTGTTCGACCAGCATCTGCAGACCGGAAATGGCCAGCGGCAACTTGTCCGGCGAGCCCATCGAGCCGGACACGTCGACGAGGAAAACGAGGTTGGCACGCGGCCGCTCGGCGCGCGGGATGTCATAGCCCTGCACACCGATATGCATCAGCTGCGTATCGGCATTCCACGGATTGGGCAGGACCGTGACGCTGGCCTCGAACGGCGCGTCGCGGCTGTCCGGCAGCGGGTAGTCATAGTCGAAATAGTTGACCATCTCCTCGATGCGCACGGCATCGCGCGGTGGCAGATTGCCGTCGGCAAGATAGTCGCGGACGACGGAATAACTGGCCGTGTCGACGTCGACCGAAAAAGTCGAGACCGGATCCTCGGCGGTGAGCACGACGTCATTGAGTTCGACATCCTCATAGCGCTCGCGATCGATGTCGCCCGGTATGGGCTGCGGCTGGGCTTGCGCACCGGTCAGGCCTGTTTGCGGCATGGCGGCGATCCGCCCGCCGGTCACAGCGACGGCGTCGGCTTCCGCCTCTTCTGCGGCGGCCCGGGGAGGCGGAGGTGGCGGTGCAGGTGGCGGTGCGTAAGTGGGTTGCGGCGCGGCCTGATACTGGCGCATCGGCATGCGGGATCCACGGTTGGCCGCGAATTCATTCGCCACTAGCGTCGGACATTGTTCAAATATGTCCGGTCGGCGCTGCTCATTGTCCTGAACCGTCACAGCGGCAACAGGCGCCGACTGAACGGCAGCGAACGCAAAGGCGCACACGGCGCCCGTCAGTAGGAATTTCCTGGTCATCTGTCTTCCCTTGTCCCCCGCCCGGTCGATGAAAAAATTCCCTCGCAGGCGAATCATTTTCGAACCGGATTGGGGCGATTAGGGGGCAGGCCGCAGGGCAAATGATTTGACCCTTTCTGCCGCAGGATTGCGGGAACACGCTGGAGGGCCAGAGCCTCCAGCTTTGCATGGCGCGCCAGCTGCTCACGGACGCGGACTAGAACCCGGCGATGTCGCGCCTTTTTATTTGGCGTCGGCCGGATCGATGACCGGCTGGCCGCCGACCGAGCGCGACAAATCCGCCAGTTTTCCAATGACGTGATCTAGCCGCGCCTCGTCCGTGGAACGGGCGACCAGATTGGTGCCGCGCACGATCTCGCCGGCCTCATTCTCGAAGAAATACGGGTAGGAGCCAATCGAGACGTCGGAATAAGCGTCTGCGAGCTCTCGCAGCCCGTCCGCCAGATCGCCCTCGCGCAGTCCGCCCGTCGCCACCGTGCGCGAAAGGGTCACCGCGCCGCCCTCGATGCGGTCGGCGATGTCCTCGAGCATGCCACGGGCGATTTTCGGCACGCCGGCGAGCGTAAAGACATTGCCGGTCTGGAAGCCGGGTGCTCCGGTGACCGGATTGTCTATCAGGACCGCTTCTGCCGGCACGCGCGCCATGCGTTTCCGGCTTTCGGTCAGTGGTGTCTTTGTTTTTGCGTACCATTCCTCGATGATCGCCAGGGCATCGTCGCGGACGTCGACAATCTGGCCGAAAGCCGCGCCGATCGCATCGGCGGTGATGTCGTCATGGGTCGGTCCGATGCCGCCCGTCGTGAAAACGTAATCGCATTTTGTGCGGAGGTGATTGACGGCAGCGACGATCTCCTCCTGCTCATCGGGGACGATACGACATTCGACAACAGACACGCCAATGGGTGCGAGAAACTTCGCGATTTCCGACAGGTTAATGTCGCGGGTGCGGCCAGACAGAAGCTCGTCACCGATCAGCAGCACGCCTGCAGTCACTCGCTTCGCCGTCGCCATCTGTTGCCCTTTCGTCTCGCGCCTGCGGCGGATATAGGCAGAGCCCATGGACAAGGCCAAGACATTTGACGGCTGGGATCTTCCCTCGCCCTATATCCACCGCATCATCGCCAGCGAAGCCGATGAGGACGAGTTCGGCCATGTCAACAATGCGCGTTATCTGACCTGGGCGGATGAAACTGCATGGGCGCACTGGGACCACGACATCCCCGAGCATCCAAGAACCGAATTCGTGCGCTATGAGCACGGCATGGCGATCATGCGATCGGAATGCGATTATCTCGGACACGCCCACGCCGGTGATGCGCTGGACTGTGCGGTCTGGATCACGAAATCGGATGGGCGGCTTCGCGCAGAGCGGCGATTCCAGTTCCGTCGGGCTGATACAGGTCAGACGATTTTCCGGGCGCGCATGGACCTTGTCTGTTTCAAGCTGCGAACAGGCCGGCCGACGCGAATGTCGCCCGCACTGGTGAAGCATTACAGCGTGCTGCCGGACATTGCAGCTACGCTGATGACTGAAAGTTTAGGCCGTCACGATTGATGCGCGAATGCGGAAATCTATAGTGCGTGCCAGAATGAAATAGGGGTTGTCTTGTGAACATCTTTGCCCGCCTGGCCTCGGCCAGCATCCTGGCCTTGCTGCCAGCCAGCGCTTGCGCCCAGTCCGATGATGACTCGTTCGTCCCGGACATCCCTTCAGAAAATATAGAAGCGCATATCCGCTTTCTCGCGCATGACGCTATGGGTGGACGGGCGGCCGGTTCCGACGGGTATGACATCGCGGCCAATTATGTCGCGTCTCAATACCGATTGATCGGCCTCGAACCCGCTGGCGACCATGGCGGATATTTCGCCGAAGTGCCGATGCAGGTCATGCAACCTATTGCCGAAGGCGGCCGGATGGTGATTGGCGAAGGCGAAGATGCGACGGAGCTGGTGAACGGTTCCAACCTGATCATCAGCGCACACCCGGTATACGACGAGAGCTCGGTCACGGCGGAAGTGGTCTTCGTGGGTTACGGTTTGTCATTGCCGCACCACGGATATGACGATTACGCGGGCATCGATGTCGACGGGCGCATTGTTGCCTATCTCGGCGGCGCGCCCGACATCATGCCATCGGACGAGCGCTCCCATCAGCGCCGCTCCTCGACCAAGCGCGAAAACGCTGCGGCGCGAGGCGCTGTCGGCTATATCCTGATTTCCACGACGCCGACGGAAAACTATGCGCCGTTTGCGGCCGCTGCCACGGAGCGAAGCGACATCGCGCTGGGTCCGGATGCCAATGAGCCCGCCTACCGCCAGTTGCAGGTGGCTTCCGGCGTATCGCTGGAGGGGGCCCAGGCGCTGTTTGCCAATGCCGACATGACGCTTGAAGCGGCGTTGGAGCAACTTGATGCCCAGCAAACCGCGTCGATGCCGCTAAATGTCACGGTGACGCTGGAACAGCAGACCACCCGCGATTTGTTCACGGACCATAATGTCGTCGGCATGATCCGCGGTTCGGACCCGGAGCTGGCCGACGAGATCGTCGTGCTGACCGCCCATCTCGACCATGTCGGCGTGACCGATGCGGACGGTGTATCGACGACCGGCTGCCGCTCCAACAATGAGGAAGACCGGATTTGCAACGGAGCGGTCGACAATGCGTCGGGATCGGCGATCATGCTGGAGACCGCACGCACCTTCATGCAATCCGAGGCACCGCGCCGATCGCTGTTATTCGTGGCGCTGGCCGCCGAGGAACAGGGGCTGCTGGGCTCTGAATATTTTGCCTTCAACCCGACCGTCCCGGTCGATGCCATGGTGGCAAACGTCAATCTCGACATGCCGGTCATTGTCTATGATTTCTCGGACGTGATCGCATTTGGCGCCGAGCGTTCGAGCCTCGGCCCAATTACCGAACGGGCTGCAGCCCGCATGGGCGTGGCGGTCAGCCCGGACCCGCTGCCGGAACAGAATCTGTTTGTTCGGTCCGACCACTACAATTTCGTGCGCCGGGGCATCCCGTCGGTTTTCCTGATGACCGGATTTTCCTCTCCGGATCCGCGTTGGGATGAAGGCGAAGGATTCATGGGGTTCCTCAACACCCATTATCACCGCCAGTCTGACGAGCCGGACAGCGACGAGGAAATGGAAATCCTCTACGATCAGGGCGCCAAATTCGCCAATATCAATTTCCTGATCGCCCGCGAAATTGCAAATAATGACGACGCACCAGTCTGGAATGACGGCGATTATTTCGGCGAGTATTTCGGCAACGCGCGCTAGCCCCGCCGCCGACTCCATTGACAATCAGGCGCGCGGCGTTTCAAACGCCGCGCGTTTTGATATATGAGTCTGGCAAGGGCACAGGACAGGACATGAATCTCGCTTACGACGTTCAATCGGAAGGCGCGCAAGACGTATCGCGTGACGGCCGCATCAAGTTGCACGGCGAGGAAGGCTTCGCCGGCATGCGCAAGGCGGGACGTGCCGCGGCGGCGACGCTCGATCACATCATCTCGATGGTGCAGCCAGGCATAACCACGCAGGAAATCGATGACGCCGTGCGCAAATTCATGTTCGAGCAGGGCGGTGTGCCCGCCACGCTCGGTTATCGCGGCTACATGAAATCCTCCTGCACCTCGATCAATCACGTGATCTGCCATGGCATTCCCGGACCGAAACCCCTGAAAGACGGTGATATCGTCAATATCGACGTCACCATCCTTCTCGATGGCTGGCATGGCGACACTTCGCGCATGTTCATTGTCGGCGAGCCGCGCCGCAAGGCCGAGCGCCTGGTGAAGGTCACCTATGAAGCGCTGATGGCCGGAATCGCTGAAGTGAAACCGGGCGCCACGCTGGGCGATATCGGCGCCGCGATCCAGGAGATCGCCGAAGCCAATCGCTGTTCCGTTGTGCAGGATTTCTGCGGCCACGGCATCGGACGCCTGTTCCACGATAGCCCGAATGTGCTGCACTATGGCGAACGCGGCCAGGGGCTGGAGCTGAAGCCCGGAATGTTCTTTACCATCGAGCCGATGCTCAATCTCGGCCGGCCGGACGCCAAGGTGCTCAATGATGGCTGGACCGCCGTCACCCGCGACAAGTCGCTGTCGGCGCAGTTCGAGCACACGGTCGGTGTGACCGAGGACGGTGTCGAGATCTTCACCCGATCGCCCGACGGACAGGATTGTCCGCCCTATTCCGTCTGACACATGCCCGACAAGACGGCGCCACCGCATCATGCGGGTCATCGCGACCGTCTCAGGTCCCGCTTTGCAACTTCTGGCGGTGAATCGCTCGCGGATTACGAGTTGCTGGAGCTCTTCCTGTTCCGTTCAATCCCCCGGCGCGACGTCAAGCCACTGGCCAAGGACCTGATCGCCCGCTTCGGCGATATTGGCGGGGTTGCCGCGGCCCCGATCTCCGCTCTCACCGAAGTGAAAGGCGTTTCGGAGAAGACTGCGGTTGATCTGCGGTTGCTTCAGGCGGTTTCGGCGCGGATGGCGCGCGAAGGCGCACTCGACAAGCCGGTCATTTCGTCCTGGCAGGCGCTGATTTCCTATTGCCGCACGGCGATGCAGCATGAGTTGGTCGAGCAGTTCCGCGTGCTCTTCCTCGACAAGAAAAACCGGCTGATGGCCGATGAAGTGATCTCCAAGGGCACAGTCGACCAGGCGCCGGTCTACCCGCGCGAAGTGGTGAAACGCGCCCTCGCCCATGAAGCCAGCGCAATCATCCTGGTGCACAATCACCCGTCCGGAGATGTCACGCCGTCTACCGCGGATATCGAGATTACCAAGACGATTGTCGCCGCTTCGGCGCCGTTCAACATCGTGGTCCATGACCATCTCATCATCGGCCGCGAGACAACGGCGAGCTTCAAGACGATGGGGCTGATCTAGGGGCGAAGTATCCACCCCATCTTTCGAGGCTCCCCCGGACCAAGTCCGGGGTCGCACCTCAAGATGAGGTGGTGGTTCGGAAGCAACCGGTCACCTCATGGTGAGGTGCTGGCCGGCAGGCCAGCCTCGAACCACGCAAAATGCCAAAAGCGACGCTTGAGGGAATCCCGAAGCCCGCCTAACACTCCGCGCATGTCCTATCCCAATGTCTTTACCCATCTCGAATGCTCCGCGACCGGCGCGCGCTACGAGATCGACCAGCCGCACAATCTGTCGTCAGCTGGAAAGCCGCTGCTGGCGCGCTATGACTTCGAGGCGGTGCGCGGCCGGCTCGATCGCGATGCGATCTGGGCGCGGATTGGCGGGTTCTGGAAATGGCGGGAATTGCTGCCGGTCAAACGCGACGAAGACGTGGTGGCGCTCGGCGAAGTGGACACGCCGCTGATCGATTGCCCGGCGACGATGGCAAGGTATGGCGGCAAAGGCCGGCTGATCGCCAAGGATGAAGGCCGGCTGCCGACCGGCAGTTTCAAGGCGCGGGGACTGGCGCTCGCCGTGGCGATGGCGAAATCCTACGGCATCAGGAAAATGGCGATGCCGACCAATGGCAATGCCGGGGCGGCGCTGTCGGCCTATGCGACGCGCGCCGGGATCGAAAGCTGGTGCTTTGCGCCGGACGACACGCCCGAGGTCAATATCCGCGAGATCGCGCTGCAGGGCGGCAAGGTGTTCCGGGTCAACGGTTACATCCACCAGTGCGGGGCGCTGGTCGGGGCCGGCAAGGACGAGATGGGCTGGTTCGACGTGTCGACGCTGAAAGAGCCCTACCGGATCGAGGGCAAGAAAACGATGGGGCTGGAGCTCGCTGCCCAGCTCGGCTGGCGCCTGCCGGATGCGATCTTCTATCCGACCGGCGGCGGCACCGGCCTCATTGGCATGTGGAAGGCGTTCGACGAGATGGAGCGCTTGGGCTGGATCGGTTCCGAACGGCCGAAAATGTTCGCCGTGCAGGCCGAGGGCTGCGCGCCGATCGTGAAAGCCTTTGACGCGGGCGCCGAGCACGCCGAGGAATGGATCGAGGCCGAGACGGCGGCGATGGGCATTCGCGTGCCCAAGGCGATCGGCGACTTTCTCATTTTGCGCGCGGTGCGCGACAGCGGCGGCGCCGCGATTGCCGTTTCCGAAGAGCAGATCGAGACCGCGCGGGCGGTTTGCGGGCGCGAAGACGGACTGTTGCTCTGTCCGGAGGGCGCGGCGACACTCGCCTCTTATGGCAAAGCGTTGGAAGACGGGCTGATCGAACGCGATGCAGAAGCGGTGCTGTTCAATTGCGGGTCGGGCCTGAAATACGCGATGCCGGACTTCTCGAGAACGCTCGATCGGCATCAGGAGATCGACTGGACATCGCTGGAATAAACGCCCGATTTTCGGCGGACGGGCGCGACGCGCTCTGCTAGACACGAGGCATGTTATTCACGCCCTCCCCCGACGAGCTCTATGACGCGCTGGTGCGCCGCGATGACGCGTTCGACGGGCGCGCCTTCGTGGGCGTGACCTCGACGGGAATTTTCTGCCGGCTGACCTGTCCGGCACGCAAGCCAAAGCGCGAACACTGCCAGTTCTTCGAGACCGTCGCGCAATGCCTGGAAGCCGGCTACCGAGCCTGCAAGCGGTGTCATCCCATGAAGACCGCGGCGGAAAACGATCCGGTCATTCTCGATTTGATGGCGCGCCTAAATGCGGACACCGGCCGGCGCTGGCGTGAGGGCGACATCATCCGCCTCGGCCATGATCCGTCGACCGTGCGCCGCGCCTTCAAGCGGCATTTCGGCATGACCTTTCTGGAGATTGCGCGCCTTTACCGGCTGCGCGACGGATTCGAGGCGCTGGCGGACGGCGAGCGCGTGATCGATGCGCAATTGAGCGCCGGCTTCGAGTCCGGCAGCGGTTTCCGGAATGCGTTCGCGAAACTTGCCGGCAAGGCACCATCCGCTTTTACCGGCAATGAAATCCTCAAGGCGCACTGGTTCGATACACCGCTCGGGCCAATGATTGCCGTCGCCGATCAGACCCACCTCCATTTGCTGGAATTTGCCGACCGCAAGGCGCTTCCCGGCGAATTGAAAAAGCTGGAACAGGCGGCAGGCGGGATCGGCATTGGCGAGACAAGAATCACGCAGCAGATCGCCGCTGAGCTCGACGCCTTCTTCTCCGGCCGGTCGGCACGCTTCGAGACGCCGCTGAAACTGCATGGCAGTGCGTTTACGCAGGATGTGTGGCGCCGCCTGACCGAGATTCCGGCCGGCGAGACGCGCAGCTATCTCGACCTTGCCCACGCGGTAGGAAATCCGAACGCGACTCGTGCCGTGGCGCGCGCCAATGGCGCTAACCAGATCGCCATCGTCATTCCCTGTCACCGCGTGATCGGCTCTGACGGCTCGCTGACCGGCTATGGCGGCGGGCTGTGGCGGAAACAGAAGCTGATCGCGCTCGAACAGCAATTCGTAAAAGGACACGCAACATGACGCAGGCAGAAAAAGCCCAGGCCTTCCACGCGCTCCACAGATCCGGCGAGCCGCTGGTTCTTTATAATATCTGGGATGCCGGCAGCGCGCAGGCGGTCGCCGAGGCCGGAGCCAAGGCCATCGCGACCGGCAGCTGGTCGGTCGCAGCGGCGCAGGGCTATCCGGATGGCGAGAAGCTGCCGCTCGACCGGCTACTGCGCACCGCCAAGCAGATCACCAGTGCGGTCGACCTGCCGGTGACGATCGATTTCGAGGGCGGTTATGCCAGGGAACCGGAATTCCTCGCCGACAACGCCGCAAAACTGATTGCGGCCGGTGCGATCGGGTGCAATTTCGAGGACCAGATCGTCGGGGGTGACGGGCTCTATTCGCAGGAAGACCAAGCGCACCGGATCGCCGCGATCCGCGCAACCGCCGACGAGGCCGGCATTCCGTTGTTCATCAATGCGCGCACGGATGTGTTCCTTAAATCGGATTCGCCGCAGCATGCCGGGCTCATGAAGGAAGCGACCGACCGGTGCGATGTCTATGCCGAGGCCGGCGCGAGCGGGTACTTCGTGCCGGGGCTGACCGATCCGGATCTCATCGCGCAAATGTGCGAGCACACGAAGCTGCCGGTAAACGCCTACATGAAAAAAGGCGCGCCTTCGATAGCCGAAATGGCGAAGCTCGGCGTGGCGCGGATCAGCCATGGGCCGGGTCCTTACCGAGAGGCGATGCGGGCCCTGACCGAGCGGGCGACGGAAGTGTTTGGGGGATAACATTCCAGAACGTTTTCTTCCCCCGGTTACGGGGGGAGTGTCCCGGAGGGGCGAGGGGGCAATTGCCCCCTGCACCACTTCGTGGTCCCCCTCCCCCGCAGGCGGGGGAGGAAAGGAACGCCATCCGGCCTCCCCTTGACCTCGTCCCACCCCGGGAGCATGAAGCCGCCTTCACTCAAAAGAGCGGAGCCAGGCGCACATGATTCCCCGATATACGAGGCCGGAAATGGCGACGATCTGGTCGCCGGAAAACAAGTACCGCATCTGGTTCGAGATCGAAGCGCACGCCACTGACAAGCTGGCCGAGCTGGGCGTTGTCCCGGCTGCAGCGGCCAAAGCCGTCTGGAAAGCCAAGGACAAAACGTTCGACGTGGCCCGGATCGACGAGATCGAGGCCGAGGTCAAACACGACGTCATCGCCTTCCTGACCCATTTGTCCGAACTGGTTGGCGAGGAGGCGCGCTTCGTGCACCAGGGGCTGACCTCGTCGGACGTGCTGGATACCTGCCTTGCCGTGCAAATGCGCGATGCGGCCGATCTCCTTCTGGAAGCCATGGACCGGGTGCTGGCGGCGCTGAAGACCCGCGCGTTGGAGCACAAATACACGGCCTGCATAGGGCGCTCGCACGGCATCCATGCCGAGCCGACGACGATGGGGCTGAAGTTCGCGCGCTTCTACGCCGAATTTGCGCGCAATCGCGACCGGCTGGTACGCGCCCGCGACGAGGTTGCGACCTGTGCAATCTCCGGCGCGATCGGCACCTTCGCCAATGTCGATCCGTCCGTCGAAGCGCATGTCGCGGAGAAGATGGGGCTCAGCATCGAGCCGATCTCGACCCAGGTCATTCCGCGCGACCGGCATGCAAATTATTTCGCTGTGTTGGGACTGATCGCCTCGGCGATCGAGAATATCGCCATTGAAGTGCGCCATCTGCAGCGCTCGGAAGTGCGCGAGGCGCAGGAATATTTCTCGAAGGGCCAGAAGGGCTCTTCGGCGATGCCGCACAAGCGCAATCCGATCCTGACCGAGAATCTCACAGGCCAGGCGCGGCTGGTGCGCATGGCGGTCGTACCGGCGATGGAGAATATCGCGCTCTGGCATGAGCGGGACATCTCGCATTCGTCGGTGGAGCGCGGAATCGGACCGGATTCAACCGTGCACCTCGATTTCGCCCTGCACCGCACGGCCGGCATGATCGAGAAGCTGATCGTGCATGAAGACCGTTGCCGCGAGAATCTGGAAGCCTATGGCGGCATCCACAATTCCCAGCGTGTGCTGCTGGCCCTGACACAGGCAGGGGCCTCCCGCGAGGACGGATATCGCCTCGTGCAGCGCAACGGGATGAAGACCTGGGATGAGGGCGGGCGTCTGGTCGACCATCTGAAAGCCGACGAGGATGTCCGGGGCTTTCTGTCAGATGAGCAAATCGAAACTTGTTTCGACGAGGGCTATCACCTCAAACATGTCGACACGATCTTTGCGAGAGTGTTCGGCGAGTAGACAAGGATAACAGCGATGGCGAAGACCTATTCCGAAATCGACGCCCGCATCGCTGACTTCATAAAAGCCCAGAAGATGTTCTTTGTGGCGACGGCCCCGGCCTCGCCGGACGGCCATGTGAACATGTCGCCCAAGGGCTATGACAGTTTCCGGATCCTGGGCCCCAACAAGGTCGCCTATCTCGATCTTGGCGGCTCCGGCATCGAGACCGTCGCGCATCTGCGTGAAAACGGCCGCATCACCTTCATGTTCTGCGCTTTCGAGGGCCGGCCCAACATCCTTCGCCTGTACGGCAAGGGCGAGGCCGTGTGTTTCGACGAGCCGGGTTTCGATGACGCGCTGGCGCTGTTTCCGGACTTCCCGAAGGCGCGGGCTGTCATCACCGCCGACATTAGCCGGATCCAGGATTCCTGCGGCTGGGGCGTGCCGTTTTACGCGTTCAAGGGCGAACGCGACCAGCTGGTACGAACCAATGCGCACCGCAGCAACGAGGAATGGCGCGAACGACGCTACGCCTCGAATGCGGAATCGATCGACGGGCTGCCCGGTCTCGTCAAACCGTGAGCGACGAATCCGAAATCCGTGAAGTGGTTCTAGCGATCTACGCGATGATTTCCGGCCCCGCAGGACCGCGCGATTGGTCGCGGCATTCCGGCTATTTCCATCCGGACTGCCGGCAGATCCGGACCGGTGTGGACGAGAACGGCAAGCCATGGGCGACAATGCTGTCGCCCGAAGAATACCGTGCCAATGTCACGCCGTTTTTTGACACGTCGGCGTTCTACGAAATCGAGCTGAATTGCGAGGTACGGGTGTTTGGCAATATCGCCCATGCCTGGTCGAGCTATGAGGCGCGTACGGATCTCGACGCGCCGGTGCCGGAACGGCGCGGTATTAATTCTATCCAGTTGTACAAGGATGCGGGCGGCAAGTGGCGCATCATTTCCATGATCTGGGACAATGAGCGCGGGGGGATATACTTGCCGCCCGCAATGGAGAGACCGGGCTAGCTGGCCGCCATCGTGTCCGCGGCCGTGCAGAATTCCGATTTGAGGTGCTCCAGCAGGCCGAGGCAGCGATTGTCGGCGATCGAATAGAAGACCTGGAGTCCGTCCTTGCGGCCGCGGACGAGGCCGTCCTGGCGCATTTTGGCGAGATGCTGGGACATCGCCGATTGGGACAGGTCCGCTATTGCCGTGAGCTCCGCAACCGTGGCTTCGCCGGATGCCAGCCGGCACAGGATCAGCAGGCGTTTTTCATTGGCAATCAGCTTCAGGAAAGCGGCGGCCTCTCCGGCCTGTTCCTGAAGGTCCCGAATGGCGGGATCGGCGATTTCTGACATCTGTGACTCCGTATTAGTTGACACTAAAATAGTTATCACTAAATTAGATGTCAATTAATTAGTTATTTCTAACGGAGCGGCACATGAGCCAATCGGAAATCAGCCCGCAAGACACTGCCGACGCGCTGCAGAACGGGAAAGCCATTCTCATCGACGTGCGCGAACCGCATGAATTCGCCGCCGAGCGTATCCATGGTGCGCTGCTGCACCCGCTGTCGACCTTCGATGCAGCCGCCCTGCCGATCGACAAGTCGCGCGAAGTGATCCTGCACTGCGGCTCAGCCAAGCGGTCGGGCATGGCGCTCGAGAAATGCGCCGCGGCCGGCGTTCCGATCTCGCGGCACATGTCCGGCGGCATCATGGAATGGAAATCAGCGGGATTGCCGACCGTTGCGGTGGATCCGTCCACCGGCAAGATCATCGATCCGCAGCGAGGCTGATCCTATGTTGACCGCCCTCGCCTCCGCCCTCCTCCAGGTATCCGCGACAGCGACCTTCACAGTCGAAGCCGAGACCGTGATCGACGAAAAGGCCGTCTTTGCGACGGTTGAAAGCGTCGATGTGGTGAGCGCTCGGGCGCGGATCGGCGGCGTGATCGGCGAACTGCGTGTCGACGAGGGTGATCTGGTCGCCGCCGGCGACATCATCGCGGTCGTGGTCGACGATCGACTGGCACCACAAATCGGGGCGGCGAACTCCACGACGGCTGCGCTGAACGCCCAGCTGGAGCAGGCGCAGTCAGACCTTGCGCGGGCCCAGAACCTGTTCGACCGGGGCATCTTTGCCCAGGCCCGTCTGGACGAAGCGCAGACGGCGGTGGATGTCCTCGAAAACCAGATCGCTTCGGCACGGCAGGAACGGGCCGTACTCGTCCAGCAATCCCGCGAAGGCGACGTGCTGGCGCCCACGGCGGGCCGCATCCTGGAGGTGCCGGTGACGGCCGGATCGGTGGTACTGCCCGGCGAAAGCATCGCTGCGGTCGCGTCCGACCTCTTTGTTCTGCGCCTTATGTTGCCCGAACGGCATGCACGTTCGATCTCCGAAGGCGACGCGATCCGCGTGGATGGGTCGGCACTGACCGGCAATGTGGCTCCGACTGGCTTCATCCGTCAGGTTTATCCCCGGATCGAGGATGGCCGGGTGATCGCCGATGCCGTTGTGGATGGCCTCGGCGACTATTTCGTCGGCGAACGCGTTCGTGTCCTGGTCGGTGTTGAGCAACGACTCGCCTACCGGATACCGATCGCCTTTCTCGAAACCCGGTATGGCGTCGACTATGTCCGCGTCCGTGAAGGCGAAAACGGGACCCAAGACGTCGTGGTCCAGATCGGAGAGGCGGACGGCGACATGATCGAGATACTGGCGGGTCTCGCCGCCGGTGACGTTCTGGTGCGGCCATGAAGCTCGGCATATCGGGTAACCTGACGCGGGCTTTCATCTCTTCACCGCTGTCGCCGCTGATCCTGCTGGCATCGCTCGCCGTCGGTCTGATCGCGCTGTTCACCATTCCGCGCGAGGAAGAGCCGCAGATCTCGGTTCCCATGGTCGATGTCATGGTCCGCGCCGACGGGCTGCGCGCGCCCGATGCCGTCGAACTGATTACCGAGCCGCTGGAAGCAATTATCGGGTCGATCCAGGCGGTCGAACACGTCTATTCGCAGACCGAAGACGATCAGGTCATGGTAACGGCCCGCTTCGAGGTCGGCACCGATTTCGACGATGCCATCCTCCGTGTTCACGAGGAGATCCGTGCCAATTACAACCAGATACCGATCGGTGTGCCGGAGCCGTTGATCGCGGGTCGCGGGATCAGCGATGTGGCAATTGTCTCGATCACCCTGTCGCCGGGGCCTGATGCCGGTGAACGCTGGACCGACAACGCGCTCTACAATATCGCCGAGGAATTGCGCTCCGCACTGATGAATGTCGAGGATGTCGGCATGACGTACATCGTCGGCGGGCGCGCCGACCAGATCCGGATCGAGCCCGACCCCGAACGCCTGTCACAGTATGGCGTGACGTTGCAGCAACTCGCCGGTCGCCTCGCCGAAGCCAACCGCTCCTTCCCCGCCGGCAGCGTCACCTCGCTTGACCAGACGCGCACAGTTACTGCCGGCCAGACCCTGCAGGGCGGGCCGGATATCGGACTGCTGCTGCTCACGACACGCGACGGGCGGCCAGTCTATGTCCGCGATGTTGCAGATGTCGTCATTGGTGCTGAACCCGCCGATGCGCGCGCCTGGAATCTGACGCGCGACGACCATCATGACGGATGGACGCGCACGCCGGCTGTTACGCTGGCGGTGGCCAAACGCGAAGGCGCGAATGCCGTCGTGGTCTCCGAACACATTCTGGAACGCCTCGAACTGCTGGAAGGCGATCTGATTCCCGAAGGTATTGCTGTCGCCATCACCCGAAATTACGGCGAAACCGCCGACGAGAAAGCGAATGAACTCCTGTTCCATCTCGGCCTGGCGACGATCTCGATCGTGCTGCTGGTCACGTTCGTGATCGGCTGGCGCGAAGGGCTGGTCGTGCTGGTGGTGATCCCGACCACGATCCTTCTGACGCTGTTCGCGTCCAATCTGATGGGATTCACCATCAACCGGGTCTCCTTATTCGCGCTGATCTTCTCAATCGGCATTCTGGTCGACGACGCGATCGTGGTGATCGAGAACATAGCGCGGCACTGGGCCATGGACACGGGCAAGACGCGGGTCCAGTCGGCGATCGAGGCTGTCGCCGAAGTCGGCAATCCGACGATCGTCGCCACGCTGACCGTGGTCGCGGCTCTGCTGCCGATGCTGTTCGTGTCCGGCCTGATGGGCCCCTACATGGCGCCGATCCCGATCAATGCCTCGGCGGCCATGATCTTTTCCTTCTTTGTGGCCGTGATCCTGACGCCGTGGCTGATGAAGGTGATCGCCGGACGCCGCAAGCATGGTGGCGGGCACGGCGGTCATGAGAGCGAAGGCATTCTCGGACGCTGGTATCGGCGACTGGCCACGCCGGTCATCCGCGACCGCAAGCGCGCCTGGACACTGCTGATCGTTGTCGGCGTGCTTACAGCCGGCTCGATGATGCTGTTCTTCACGCAGACCGTTACCGTCAAGCTGCTGCCGTTCGACAACAAGTCGGAATTCCAGGTCGTCGTCGATCTGCCCGAAGGCGCGACACTGGAGCGGACAGAGCGCGTGCTCATGGATGCTGCTGACCGGCTGGCAGCGCTGCCTGAAGCGACCTCGATCCAGCTTTATGCCGGCACTTCGGCGCCATTCAATTTCAACGGGCTAGTGCGGCACTATTACCTGCGCGAACGTCCCGAGCTGGGTGATCTGCAGGTCAATCTGGAAGCCAAGCACCATCGTGATCGCTCATCACACGAGATTGCACTGGAAGCGCGCGAATTGCTCGCGGGGCTTGATATGCCGGACGGCACGGTCATCCGGGTCGCGGAAATTCCGCCCGGACCGCCGGTGCTGGCAACGCTGCTCGCCGAGATCTACGGTCCCGATGCAGACACGCGCCGGGCCGTCGCTCGCGAAGTGCGTGCCGCCTTTGAAACAATTCCCTACATCGTTGATGTCGATGACAGTTTCGGTGAGCCACGGCCGCGCTTGCGGATCGCCATCGATCAGGAAAGCCTGGAGTTCTTCCAGGTTCAGCAGAGCGATGTCTATGACACGATCAGCGCCCTGTTTGACGGCTTGCCCGTGGGCTATTCACACCGCGGCGAAGGCCGCAACCCGGTCGAGATCGCGGTCCAGCTGCCCGATAGCGGACTGAGCTGGAACGAACGGTTGGCTTCGACACCGGTGCCCGCCAACACGCTGCCCGGATCGCGCGAGATCGTCGAACTCGGCGATGTCGTCACGGTGAGCGAGGAAATCGGCTCGTATCCGATTTTCCGGCGCAATGGGCGCCATGCGGAAATGATAATGGGTGAACTAGCTGGCGAGTTCGAAGCGCCGATTTACGGCATGATGGCAGTCGCCGATGCGCTCAATACGCGTGACTGGTCGGCGGACATACCGCAACCGGTCATCAGGCTCTACGGACAGCCGGAGAGCGATCGCGACGTGACGCTTTTGTGGGACGGTGAATGGGAGATCACCTATGTGACCTTCCGCGACATGGGCGCGGCCTTTATGGTCGCCCTTCTGGGGATTTACGTTCTGGTCGTTGGCCAGTTTGGCTCGTTCCGCGTGCCGCTGATCATCCTGACGCCGATCCCGTTGACCTTCATCGGCATCATTTTCGGTCACTGGATGTTCGGTGCGGCATTCACCGCGACCTCCATGATCGGCTTCATCGCGCTAGCCGGGATCATCGTCCGCAATTCGATACTGCTGGTGGATTTCATCCGCCATGGCGCGGAGGCGGACGAATCGCTGCGCGACACGCTGTTGCGAGCCGGCGCGATCCGCTTCAAGCCGATCCTGCTGACTGCCCTCGCGGCGATGATCGGCGCATCGGTTATCCTGACCGACCCGATCTTCCAGGGACTGGCAATCTCGCTGCTGTTCGGCCTGGCCTCCTCCACCCTCCTCACCGTGCTCGTCATCCCTGCGATCTACGTGATCTTCAAGGATGCCGATGCGCCCTACTCGCCGAAGACCGCCCCCGCGGCCTCGGCAACTCAAGGAGACTGACATGACTATTGGACGCGCTGTCACACTGCTCGCCGGAACGATGGTTCTGGTATCCATCCTGCTGGCCTGGCTGGTCCATCCCTACTGGATCGCGCTCGCCGTCTTCGTTGGCGCGAACCTCGTCCAATCCAGCTTCACCGGCTTTTGCCCAGCAGCGAAGATCTTCAAGGCGCTGGGGTTGAAACCGGAAGGCGCTTTCAACTAGGCGGACAAAACACAAGTGAAGCCGGGCGGCGGCCCAGTAGGGATGCACGCCCGGATGCGCACGTGAACGCGTGAGAACGCACGAAATTCCATGTATTGATTCAAGCAGTTACTGCATTTTCGCGGAACAAGCAGGCGGGTGCCGAATTGTTTATGGCAAGTGATGCCATTCAAGGAGAGCCTGTCATGAAACGACGTCAACACGCGCTTTTATCATGCAGCGCGATCGGCCTTGCCGCGCTTGCTTTTTCAGGAACCGCAGCTAATTGCGCGATATTCGACTGATCAGCCTTCCGCCATGATCTGCTGGCGGGCCTCGGCGAGCAGCTGGTCCATCTTGGTGCGAACCACGTGTTCGGAAATCTCGACGCCTGCGGCATCGAGATCGCCCTTCACCTTGCGGTAGACGTCCTCGTGGCCGGCCTCTTCGAAGTCAGACTTCACGACCTCTTTCGCATACGCGTCGGCGTCGTCTCCGGTCTTGTCGAGCAGTTCGGCGGCCCAAAGCCCAAGGAGCTTGTTGCGCCGGACGGTCGCCTTGAAATCGAGTTCCTGATCGTGTGCGAACCGGCCTTCAAACCCTTTTTCGCGATCGTCCATTCCGCCCATGCAATTCTCCCTCGCCGAAAGTAAGCTCGAGCCTCTCCGTTAGCTTGGGACCGCGCGTAAATCAATCACTTGAGGACGCACATCACTGCATTGCAGCAAGCCGCGACAGCGAGTAAGTTGCCGCGCTCTATGGGCGGCCCCAGCGAGCGATTCGGGGCCGCTTGATTTTTTGGACCTCTGGTTTCCGAACGGAGCAAGGCGATGGCGCGCCGCAAGATGATCTACGAAGGCAAGGCGAAGATCCTGTATGAGGGTCCCGAGCCGGGTACGATCGTGCAGTATTTCAAGGACGATGCGACCGCCTTCAACAATCAGAAGAAGGCAACGCTTGAGGGCAAGGGTGTCCTCAACAACCGGATCAGCGAATTCATCATGATCGGGCTGATGCGGGCCGGCATCCCGACGCACTTCATCCGCCGACTGAACATGCGCGAGCAATTGGTGCGCCAGGTCGAGATCATTCCGCTGGAAGTGATCTGCCGCAATGTCGCCGCCGGATCGCTGTGCCAGAGGCTCGGCCTCGAAGAAGGCACCGCCCTGCCCCGGTCGCTGATCGAGTTCTGCTACAAGAACGATGATCTCGGCGATCCGCTGGTGACCGAGGATCACATTACCGCGTTCAACTGGGCGAGCCCGCAGGATCTCGACGACATGATCGCGTTGACCGTGCGCATCAACGACTTCCTGACCGGAATGTTCGCCGCGGTCGGCATTCAGCTGGTCGATTTCAAGCTGGAGTTCGGCCGCCTGTATGAAGGCGACATGATGCGTCTTGTGCTGGCCGACGAAATCAGCCCGGACAGTTGCCGCCTTTGGGATATCGAGACGCAGGAGAAAATGGACAAGGACCGGTTCCGGCGCGATCTCGGCAATGTTACCGAAGCCTATACGGAAGTGGCGCGGCGTCTCGGCGTGATCCGCGAATCCGGCCAGGTCGTCGCGAACGATGAGGACAAGCAATGAAAGCCCGTATCCACGTCTATCTGAAACCCGGCGTCCTCGACCCGCAGGGCGCCGCGGTCGCAGGTGCCCTCAAGAATCTGGGCTTCAATGAGGTCGAGAACGCGCGTCAGGGCAAGCTCATCGAGCTGGATCTGTCCGGTGACGATGCCGGCGCTGCGAAGACGCGCGTCGAGGAAATGTGCAAGAAGCTGCTCGCCAATCCGGTGATCGAGAACTTCTCGATCGAAATGGGGTGACCTCGAAGCTCGAATTCTGGTTCGAGTATGCGTCGAGTTATTCCTATCCGGCGGCTTACGCTGTGGGCGATGCCTGCCGCGCTGCGGGTGTCGAACTTGTCTGGAAACCCTTTCTCCTCGGACCGATCTTCGCCAGCCAGGGCTGGAACACATCGCCTTTCAACCTTTTTCCCGCAAAGGGCCGATACATGATCCGCGACCTCGAGCGGATTTGCGGTAAAGCCGGCCTGCCATTCAAGCTCGGCGAGGCGTATGACTGGCCGCAATTCAGCGTCGCGGCGGCGCGAATTGGACTGATCGGCGCACGCGAAGGCTGGATCGAAAGTTTCACGAAGCGCCTCTACCGCCTGGAATTCGGCGACAATTTCGATATTTCGAAGGAGGCCACGTTGCGCCAGGCGCTGGATGGTGTGACCGATGCTGATCGCGTCATTGCGGAAAGCCGGCGCCGCGAAACCAAGGACGCTCTGCGGGCGCAGGTGGACGAAGCCATGTCTGCCGGGATATTCGGAGCGCCGACATTTAGAGTTGGAACGGAAATTTTCTGGGGCGGCGACCGCTTGGCCGACGCACTGGACTGGGCCGTGGAGCACGCCGAACCATGAAATCCGCTGTAATCGTTTTCCCCGGTTCGAATTGCGATCGCGATGCCGCGATGGCGATCGAGAAAGTCACCGGCACCGCACCGGCCATAGTCTGGCACCAGGACAGCGAGCTGCCCGAAGATACCGACTTCGTCATGCTTCCGGGCGGTTTTTCCTATGGCGATTATCTGCGCTGCGGGGCGATGGCCGGCGTTTCGCGCATCATTCCCGCCATCAAGACGCATGCCGCAGCGGGCAAGCCGCTTCTGGGCGTGTGCAACGGCTTCCAGATCCTGATCGAGACCGGCCTCCTGCCGGGGGCTCTGATGCGTAATGCGAGTCTGCATTTCGTCTGCGAGAAGGCGCCGCTGCGGGTCGAGAATGCGAACACGCAATTCACCAGCGGCTACGCGACCAACCGCGAAATCGTCATTCCCGTGGCGCACCATGACGGCAATTACTTTGCCGACGAGGCGACACTGGACGCGTTGGAAGGCGATGGCCGCGTGCTGTTCCGCTATGGCAACAATCCGAACGGGTCGGCGCGCGATATTGCCGGCATTTCGAACGAGCGCGGCAATGTGATGGGCATGATGCCCCACCCGGAACGCGCCATTGATGCCGATCATGGCGGCACGGACGGGCTCGCCCTGTTCGAGAGCCTTCTGGGGAGTGCGTAGAAATGAGCAAATACGCTGAAGGCATCACCCCGGAAATTGCGGCCACCCACCTGCCAGAAGACGAATACGAAAAGGCCGTCGAAATTCTCGGCCGCGCGCCAAACCTGGTCGAGCTGGGCATCTTCTCGGTGATGTGGTCCGAGCACTGCTCCTACAAGTCTAGCCGCGTGCATCTGAAGAATTTCCCGGTCTCGGGCGACAAGGTGATCCAGGGCCCCGGTGAAAATGCCGGCGTCGTCGATATTGGCGACGGGCAGGCCTGCATCTTCAAGATGGAAAGCCACAACCACCCGTCCTTCATCGAGCCCTATCAGGGCGCAGCGACCGGCGTGGGTGGCATTTTGCGGGATGTGTTCACCATGGGCGCACGACCGGTGGCGCTGATGAATGCGCTGCGCTTCGGCGCGCCCGACCATCCCAAGACGCGCCAGCTGGTCTCCGGCGTAGTGGCCGGTATCGGCGGTTATGGTAATTGTGTCGGCGTGCCGACCGTCGGCGGCGAAACGAATTTCCATGCCGGCTACAATGGCAACATCCTGGTCAATGCCATGGCGGTCGGCCTCGCCGATGCCGACAAGATCTTCTATGCGCGCGGCGCCGAGCCGGGCCAACCCATCGTCTATGTCGGCTCGAAGACGGGCCGCGACGGCATTCACGGCGCCACCATGGCATCGGCCGAGTTCGACGATGAGAGCGAGGAAAAGCGGCCGACCGTCCAGGTCGGCGACCCATTCGTCGAGAAAAAGCTGATCGAGGCGTGTCTCGAACTGATGGCGACCGATGCGATTGCCGCGGTGCAGGACATGGGCGCCGCCGGGCTGACCTCGTCCTCTGTCGAGATGGCGGGCAAGGGTCAGGTCGGCCTGTTGATGGATCTCGACAAGGTGCCGCAGCGCGAAACGGACATGACCGCCTACGAGATGATGCTCTCCGAAAGCCAGGAGCGGATGTTGTTCATCCTGAAGCCGGGCAAGGAACAGATCGCCTTCGATATCTTCAACAAGTGGGAGCTCGACGTCGCGACCATCGGTGAAACGACGGATACCGGCCGCATGGTTCTGACCCACAAGGGCGAGACCGTCTGTAACATTCCGCTTGATCCGCTGGCCGAAGACGCGCCGATGTATGAGCGGCCATGGACGCGCCATGAGGCTGAACCCTCGGTGATGGCCGATGAACTGGCCCAGCCCAAGGATTATGCCGAGGCGATCCTGACCCTGATGGTGTCGCCCGACCTTTCCTCCAAGCGCTGGATCTGGCGCCAGTATGACCGCCATGTCATGGCCGACACGGCTGCGTCTTCAGAAGATCCGGCCGATGCGGCGATCGTGCGCGTGCACGGCACCAACAAGGGCATTGCGATCACCACGGATTGCACGCCGCGCTATTGCGAGAATCTGCCCGTCGAGGGTGGCAGGCAGGCGGTCGCCGAAGCCTGGCGCAATCTGACCGCCGTCGGCGCCGAACCGATCGCCATCACCGATTGCATGAATTTCGGCAATCCGGAAAAAGAACGGATCATGGGCCAGTTCGCTGAATGCGTGGAAGGCATGTCGGAAGCCTGCCGGGTGCTCGATTTCCCGGTCGTGTCGGGCAATGTCTCGCTCTACAACGAGACCAATGGCAAGGCGATACCGCCCACGCCTGCCGTCGGCGGTGTCGGCCTCATTCCCGACCTGTCAAAGCGCATGGGTTACGGCAATGTCAGAGCCGGTGACATGCTGATGGTGGTTGGCGATACCGAAGGTCATCTCGGTGCCTCGCTCTATCTCCGCGAAATCGAAGGCCGCGAGGACGGTGCCCCGCCACCGGTCGATCTCGCGGTCGAGAAGCGCAATGGCGATTTCGTGCGCGGCCAGATCCGTGCCGGCGCGATCAAGGCCTGCCATGACTTGTCGGATGGCGGGCTTGCCGCGGCCGCGTCGGAAATGGCGATGGCATCGGGCACCGGGCTCAATCTGGTGCATGACACGGATCTGCCACTGCATGGCTGGCTCTTCGGCGAAGACCAGGCGCGCTATCTGCTGGCGGTGGACGAAAGCCAGGCAAAAGCCGTGCGCAAGGCCGCCAGGGACGCCGGGGTGCCGATCCACGTGATTGGCGTGGCCGGCGGCGACGGGTTGACGATCAACGGTGTCATTGATGTGTCGATTGACGATCTCAAGGCCGTCAATGAAAGCTTCATGCCGACCTTGATGGGCGAGGCGGAGTAAGCCGCAATGACTAAGAGCGAGAAGGTACTTGAAGTAATTCATGACCTTCTTCGCATTATCGCTTTTCACAGTATTTTGGGTGAATGCCGCTCGGCGGATGACAATGCCGAAGAGGCCAGGCGAGTATTGCAGAACTCGCTGATGGAAATGTTCGTAGTGAAATGGAGTCTTCTTTTTCTCAATAGAAAAGGCGAAAGGCATCGCATTTGGGTTGTTCAGCCGTTTGCAGACCGATTCCCTGCTTACCTTGAGGAGGCGAGATTAAGAGCAGAGTTTGATACTTACTGCCAAAACATATTCGCAATCAGAGACATGTACGTGACGCATCTTGACGATCGTGAACGTGTGAATGCAGCTGAATTGCGGTGGCCAATTCTGCAAAATGGAAAACGCTATCTTTTCGCGCTAAGGAACATCGTCAGCGACGAGGAAAACGAAGAATTATTTAATTCGTATTTGGCTATCGCGCGGGCAGGCTTCGCCAACCTGAAAAGTTAATTGGGCGCTCAATTTTCCATGCCTGGCTTGATGAAACGCCCGTCTTCTGCCGTATAGGCCGCGTCCTGCGCGGGCTCGGCGCCGCGATGGGCCGCCAATTCCTCGGCAATGGTCTCGAGGTTCTCGTCGAAATAGACGACCGCGTTGAGAACCGTCTGGGTGTTCGACAGGAAAAAATCCTGCTGCACGACCTCAAACTCGTCGGTCGGCTGGTGGTAGTGCTCGTGGAAGTCGACGCCGTAATAGATCCACGGAATGCCGGCATCATGGAATGCGGCGTGGTCGGATGAATAAGTCCAGTCGCCATTGGGTCCCCATTCCGGGCTGTCATAGCCCTGGATGAGCTGGGTCGGTTCGGCGACAGCAATCGCGTCGATATGCTCGCGCAGGAAAGGGAAGTGGAAAGCGCCCGCCGCCGGCAATTCGTTGTCTGCATTGATCGCCAGCATGTCGAGATTGATGTTGAGCACCACACGTTCCGGGTTGACCGGCAAGTCGGCCACCAGCGCACGGGCGCCGTTAAGCCCGTTCTCCTCGGCGTCGAGCGCCGCGAAAATGATGGTGTGATCCGGCGGATTGTCGCGCAGCGCCTCGGCGATGGCGAGCAGGGCGGCAACGCCCGAAGCGTTGTCGTCCGCACCATTGCAGATCTGACCGCCGCAATTGCCAAGGTGATCGTAATGGGCCGTGATCACCAGGACCGGCGTGGTGTCACTGCCATCGATGCCTGCGTGGTAGCCGACAAGATTGATTCCGGTCAGCGTGTCATCCGACCGGCGTGGCGCGTAGGAAAAGTCGTGTTCCCAGTTCTCGCCGAAGGCTAGCAAGCCCGCGAGGAAGAATTGCTCGGAAATGTAGGCCCGCGCTGCGGCAGCGCCTTCGGTGCCCGTCCGGCGGCCATCCATGTCGTCATCAGACAGCGCACGCAAATGGGCGAGCGCGCCTTCGCCATCGGCGAGAACGCCTTGCGCCATGGCCGGTGAGCCATGGAGAGCGGCAGCCAGCAGGCCGGCAACAAACAAGCGATGCATGAAGGACTCCTCAAACCGGGCGCAATTGTGAAACGTGGTCTATACAAAGCACGGGAAAGCCGCCACATACGATTCTGTCATGCCAATGATTGCCGAAGACATTGCCCGCCTGATCAAAGACGGGATTGAAGGGGCCGAGGTCGAAATTATCGACCTTGCCGGCGACGGCGATCACTATGAGGCGATCGTCACCGCCGAAGCTTTCCGCGGCCTGCCCCGCGTGAAACAGCACCAGCTGGTCTACAATGCGCTCGGCGGCCGCATGGGCGGCGAATTGCACGCGCTCAAGCTAAAGACGCAAGCGCCGTGACATCCGGATCCGCGTCGATGTCGCGCCTGGGCTTCGGTGTGTCCGGACCCCTTACCAGTCTGCTGGTCGACCACGGCCACGTCGTGCGGCTGGTGCGTGAAGCCCTGGACCTGGGCATAACGGTTTTTGATACGGCGCCTTTCTATCGTGATCCCCGCTTGCCACAGGGGGTCGGTGAACGGCGGCTGGCCGCCGGGATCAAGGGGCATGACCGCAGCCGGATTACGTTGACTACGAAGGTCGGCGAGAAACGGTTCGACTTGCTGGAATTCTCGCCATCAGCGATTGAGGCCTCGGTCGAAAACAGCCTGCGGCGGCTTGAAACCGACTATATTGATTATCTCTTCATCCAGGGCGCACCGGCATCGATCTGGCTGGAATCCGATTTGCTGGAATGCCTCGACCGATTGAAAGGCGACAAGGTCGCCCATTTCGGCCTGTCGGGGCGCGATGACGAAGTAGAGGCCGCGTTCGATTTGCCCGTGATCGACGCGCTGATGATGCCAGCCGGCGGCAATATATCCACGACACAAGCCGATCGCATACGCCGGGCGCGCGGCCGATTCCGCACTTTCGGCATCGAAGTCTTCGCGACCGCGCGGAACGCAACACGCAACAGATCCCTGCGGCATCCCGGCGCAGCCCTCTGGTATGCGGCACGGAACACGTTTGGCAGGCCCGTCGGTTCGGCTGCCGCGCCGTCGCCTGAATCGCGCGAAGATGCGGCCCGGCGGGCCATCATTGATTTCGGAATGGACACGATCGTGACGTCCACGACCTCTCGTGCACATCTGCAGGCGAACCAGCTACTCATCACCAGTCTTGACGGCGCGCCTCGCGGTGCCTAGCTCCACACCACACGGCAAGGAGCGCCCGCAATGACCCGCAATGTGAATGACGAGATCAAGTCGATGGTCGAGGACAATGACGTCCTGGTCTTCATGAAAGGAACCCCGGTCTTCCCGCAATGCGGGTTTTCGTCCGTGGTGGCCGGTGTGCTCAACCATCTCGGCGTCGAATACGCGTCAGTGAACGTGCTCGAAGACATGGAAATTCGCCAGGGCATCAAGGAATATTCCGACTGGCCGACCATTCCCCAGCTTTACGTGAAGGGCGAGTTCGTCGGCGGCTGCGACATCGTCAAGGAAATGTTCGAGGAAGGCGAGCTGCGGCCCTTCCTGCAGGACAAGGGCGTGCTGAAGGCCGACGCCTGATCAGTCGGCAACGATCGGATTGGTCACGACCACCGTCGCGCCCGGGCGTGCACCGAGTTCTTCAAAACCAAACGGGATTTCAACGCCGTCGGGATCGATGGCGCGACAATAATCCTCGCGTACCCGCCCGATTGTCACGCGGTATTCGCCGCCGCGGCGGCGCACATTAACCGACAGGTCGGTTTTCTGCGTGCAGCCATTCGACGGTACGCGCACGACGAGGATGTCGTTGCCGACAATTCGCCAGCTGTGCAGTGCAATCCGGTCATTGCTGACCTCGACTACGGCATTATTGCCGTCGGGGACGAGTGGCAGGCTTCGGACCGTTGAACAGGCAGCCAAGGCCAGAGGCAAAGCGGCGATCGCGAAAAGGCGTGACGACATCTGGGGACTCCGGCAATTTCCTGAATCAATCTGATAAGCTTGTTTTGTGCGGCTTGCAAAGCTCGGACCAGTCAAAAATCCCGGCCCAGTTGAATTTCCGGCGCCATGATTCGCGTTACAGGCGAAACCGGATTCAATCTCTGAAGCCGGTAGCAATTCCGATTCTATTCCAATGGATTGGACCGAAAACTTGAATCAGCCTTCGCGACGATGCCGCGTCTACTGGCCCAAGAATAAATAAAGGCCGCCCTGGTGCAACACCAAAGCGGCCTTTGAACTGCTTTTCGTCAATGATTACGAGGAGTAATACTCGACGACGAGGTTCGGTTCCATTTGCGCCGCATAAGGCACTTCGGCGAATTCAGGGATCCGCACATAGGTGGCTTTCATGCCTTTGCCGTCGACCTCGATGTATTCGGGAATGTCCCGTTCCGGGCTTTCCAGCGCTTCCAGCACCAGTGCCATGGAGCGCGACTTCTCGCGGACCTCGATGGTGTCGCCCGGCTTGACCCGGTAGGACGGGATGTTAACGCGCTGGCCGTTCACCTTGACGTGGCCGTGGTTCACGAACTGGCGCGCGGCGAATACGGTCGGCACGAATTTGGCGCGATAGACGAGCGCATCCAGCCGGCTTTCAAGGAGGCCGATCAATTGCTCAGCGGTGTTGCCGCGAAGGCGCTGGGCCTCGGTGTAAATGCGGCGGAACTGCTTTTCGGTGATGTTGCCGTAATAGCCCTTCAGCTTCTGCTTGGCGCGCAGCTGGAGGCCGAAATCGGACAATTTGCCCTTGCGTCGCTGGCCATGCTGGCCGGGACCGTAGGAACGCGAATTGACCGGGGATTTGGGACGGCCCCAGAGGTTTTCACCCATGCGGCGGTCGATCTTGTACTTCTGCGAATGACGCTTCGACATGCTCTTCTCTTTTACGACGCGGCCCGGCAGCCTTCACCTGTCTGAAGACTGCGATTTCAACGGCGGTACCGCACCACCCGTCATGACGCCTGCAAAAACAGGCGAAGCGCGGCTTTTACGGATTACCGGCGGGATGTCAACGGCGAGGTGGTGCTAGTCAAACAGTGCCGGCAAGCGTTGACGGGCATACTCGAAGAAGACCGGTTCTCCCACCGCATGATTGGCATTGCCAATCAATGCGTAAGCCGTATCCGTAGCCGGATCGAAGCGAATATAGGCGTATGCGCCGTTGGTCTCGCCGCCGTGTTCATAATGGGCGATGTCACCGTTTTCGTCGCGCACGACCTGCCAACCAAAGGAATATCCTGTGCCCTCCCCCGAATTCGTCCGGATTTCCGTGCGCAGCACGTCCTGCATCGGGGCGGTCAGAAAACCGCCTGCGAACACGGCAAAAGCGAAGTGGGCCAGATCCTCGGCCGTCGAGAGCATGCCCCCCGACGGATAGTAATCGCTGGAATCGCGCCAGATGGTGTTGCGGACGACTCCATCAGGGAACAGCGTGTAGAAACGCGTGCGGCGATCGATGATCTCCAGCGGATGGTCGATCATCGTGTCGTCGAGCCCGAGCGGGCGCGTCACCAATTCTGCGATGGCCGTGCCGTAAGCCTGGCCTGCAGCCCGCTCCGCCGCCAGGCCGAGGACATTGTAGGCAATACTGGAATAGTGAAAGGCTTCGCCGGGCTGGCTTTCCAGCGGGTCGCCAGCAACGCGCGCGACAGCGCTTTCCAGCGTCGGATAGAAAAGGAAATTATTCGCATCTTCCATACTGGTGAAATCGTACTGGCGGATACCGGACACATGACCGGCAAGATGGCGCGCCGTGATCTCTGCTGCCACCGGCGCAACGAGTTCCGGCACGAGCGTCCGGATATCCGCGTCGATATCAAGCTGATCGGTTTGGACGAGGCGCAGGACCATGGCCGCGGTGAGCGGCTTTGACACGCTGCCGATCCGCATCCGCGTGCGCGTGGTTAGCGCGGTGCGGGATTCCAGATCGGCGAAGCCGGCGGCGTCGCTCCACAAGAGCTCGCCATCGCGAACCACGGCGGCCATGACGCCCGGGATGCGGTCGGTCTCGCGGATCTCTTCCAGCAGGGCGTCAGCGTCTGGCACCTGCGCGTCGGAGGGCGAGAGCGCTACGCCTGCCAGCGCGGCGGCGATAGTGATTGGCGTCAATTTCATGTCGGATCTCCTGATCGGGTGATCCCTGTCCGGCTCCGGTCCTAGGCGGGCAGTCCGCCTGCATGCCAGCGAAACCCTGTCCGGTTTCCGGAATCAGGACATTATTCCGTGAGTTGACGCTGGCGGAATTGCGCCGGCGTGACACCGTGCAAGTCGCGAAAAGCCACATAGAAGGCCGAGCGCGAAGCAAAGCCCGACATCAGGCCGATCGCCTCGATCGAGGTGCGCCGTTCCGCCGGATCGGCGAGCAAGCCGGCGGCGAGCGCGATCCGCTCCGCCTTCAACCAGTCGCGGAACCCATAGCCGCGGGTCGCGGCCAGATAGGCTGACAATTTGCGCCCTGAAACGCCGATTTGGGCTGCCAGCGTTTCCAGCGACAGGTCGAGCTGCGCGAGGCGCACCCGGTCGCCCGACACGCCTGCCAGGGCCGCTTCAATGTCGGGATCGATGCGGCCGTCAACGGGCGGCGTTACCAGCGTGGTCAATGTGCGTGAGCCAATCAGCGTGAAGACCACGAAAATCGTGACGCCCAGCGTGCCTATCAGCGGGACGAGGTCGAAGAGAACTTCGCTTTGCGGCCAGGCTAGACGCGCCATCTGGGCCAGCTGGAAGACGATCATGAAGGCAATCAGCCAGGCGAGGCGGTCGCGCGGCAGGCTCGTGCGGCGGCGGGCATAAACAATGGCAGAGACGGCGACGGCGAGTGCGAGGAGCAGGATCGCCCCGGCAAAATCCGTCCCCGAGCTTAGGAAATCGACATGGATGGCGGCGATGACTGTGAAGACCGGCACCGGCAGATAGAGCCAGGCGCGGCGGCCCCTGTGGCCAGTGGCCGTCAGGACGTAGTCGAGATAGAGCGCCGGGAGAATTGCCGCGAGTGCTTCCATGACAACGCCGATGGCGCGGTCAAAGACCAATATCCCGGTATCGAGCAGAACGAAGATTGCGAGGAGGGTTGAGCCCGCTGCCAGAAACCCGCCCAGTGTCCAGCGCGCCCGCGCCGAACTTCGCTTTCCGCTGAAAATGAGGATGGCGGCCACCAGCAGGCCATTGGTCGCGGCGGCGATGTGAAGCGCGGAGAGCAAGCTGCCGGGCGTCATGCGCGCGCCACGGCCTCGCGCAGCGCGGTTTTCATTTCGTCCGGCAGATGCCGCCAGTCCGTTTCCATCAAGCCGGCCTGCATGGCGTAGAGCGCATTCAGGGATACATTCCCGCCGCGCGCCCTGAGACGTAGATAGGCCTCCACGGCGCCCGCGGCTTCGAGATCGGCGCGTGTCCGGATGCCGACATCGGCAAGCGCCGCCGCTGTTTTCGGGCCGAGATTACGGACGCCTTCAATGCCCTCACTCATCCCGCATCACACGCGCCTTGCCGCGGCCGAGCGCCAGTGCCTTGATGGCGCCGCGGAATGTTCGGGCTTCCTGCTCGGTGAAGCGGGCACGGACCAACGCCGAGCGCAGATTGTTCACCATCAGCGGCGTCTTTTCCGGGGGGTGAAAGAAGCCGGCGCGCTCCAGCTCGCGTTCGAAATGCACAAAGAGCCGGTCCATATCTTCCTTGCCGGCGGGATCGCTGATCGCATCGAAATCGTCGGCAACGTCTTCGCCGGCGCGCCATTCATAGGCGCAGCAGGCCACCGTCTGGGCGAGGTTGAGCGACCAGAACTCACGATCGACCGGCAGAGTGATAATGGCATCGGCATCGGCAACCAATTCATTCGGCAGACCGGACTTTTCCGCACCGAACAACACGCCTGCCCGCTCGCCGGTAGCGTGCGCTGCGCGGATCTCCGCCATCGCCTGGCGCGGGGTCAGCACACGCTTCTCCATGCCGCGCGGCCGCGCGGTTGTTGCATAGATGCGCGTCAGTCCCGCCATTGCGGCGACCGGCTCGAACTCGACCTTGACGGCGTCAAGAACCGGTGAGCCGACGGCCACGCTTTCCGCCTTCTGGTTGGGCCAGCCATCGCGCGGATCGATCAGGCGCAGATCGCGCAAGCCGAAATTTCCCATGACGCGCGCGGCGGCACCAATATTTTCGCCCATCTGGGGCTGGTGGAGGATGAAGGCGGGGCTCTGCATCAGTCAGCCTCTTCCGATATTCGCTCGACGGTGATAACTAGCCCGCAACTCTCCCGGACGCGTCCGGTTTCCACAGACATTCAGCAGCATTGGATAATGAGCGACATGGCAAAGATCAAAGTCGATACCCCGGTTGTCGAGCTCGATGGCGACGAGATGACCCGCATCATCTGGCAGATGATCAAGGACCATCTGATTTATCCCTATCTCGACATTGATCTCAAATATTATGATTTGTCGATCGAGAAGCGCGACGAGACCGACGACAAGATCACGGTCGAGGCGGCCGAGGCGATCAAGCATTACGGCGTCGGCGTCAAATGCGCGACGATCACGCCGGACGAGGCGCGGGTCGAGGAATTCGGTCTGAAGAAAATGTGGCGTTCGCCGAACGGCACGATCCGCAACATCCTTGGCGGTGTCGTGTTCCGCGAGCCGATCGTTATTTCCAATGTGCCACGCCTGGTGCCGGGCTGGACCAAGCCGATGGTTGTCGGCCGGCACGCTTTTGGCGACCAGTATCGTGCGACCGATTTCAAGGTGCCGGGTCCGGGCAAGCTGACGATGAAGTTCGAGCCGGCCGATGGCGGCGAGGCGCAGGAGTTCGAGATATTCGAATTCCCGAGCTCGGGTGTTGCCATGGGCATGTACAATCTCGACGAGTCGATCCGCGACTTTGCCCGCGCCAGCCTGAATTACGGTCTGCAGCGCGGATGGCCGGTCTATTTGTCGACCAAGAACACGATCCTGAAAGCCTATGACGGCCGCTTCAAGGACCTGTTCCAGGAAGTCTTCGACGAGGAATTCAAATCGGCCTTCGAAGCCAAGGGCATTTCCTACGAACACCGCCTGATCGACGACATGGTCGCAGCGGCGATGAAATGGTCCGGCGGCTTTGTCTGGGCCTGCAAGAACTATGATGGCGATGTGCAGTCTGATACCGTAGCCCAGGGCTTCGGCTCGCTCGGCCTGATGACGTCCGTTCTGATGAGCCCGGACGGCAAGACCGTCGAGGCCGAGGCCGCGCATGGCACGGTGACACGTCACTACCGCCAGCACCAGAAGGGCGAGAAGACCTCGACCAACTCGATCGCATCGATCTTCGCCTGGACACGCGGCCTGGAGCATCGTGGCCGCCAGGATGGCAACAAGGAATTGATGGCGTTCGCCGCCAAGCTCGAGGACACGGTGATCAAGACCGTCGAGGCCGGGTACATGACCAAGGACCTGGCGCTGCTCGTCGGCGACCAGCAGGGCTGGCTGTCGACCGAGGGCTTCCTTGAAAAGGTCAGCGAGCGCTTTGCCGAAGCGATGAAGGGCTAGGCAATACCATCCCGGTATCCGGGTTTCTCGCTTCCATTGCCGGTCGCCTCGTCAAGGCGCTGAATCCGATCACCAGAATCAGCCGTCCGCGGCGGTTTCTTCCTTTTCGGGGTCGCCATAGATCTCCTCGCGGGCGCGGGTGATGCGTGCCCGTGCGGCATCCCCTGAAATGCCGAAATCCTGCAGGGCCCGCACAGCCAGCTGAAGGGCGGCCTCGGCGGCTTCGTGGATGACGAAGTCGGCGCCGGCGGCGATCAGCGTGTCGGCATGTTCGCGGTCGATTGCCCGTGCCGTGATCGGGACATTGCTTCGGCTCGACCGGACCGCTTTGACGACACGTTCGGCTTTTGCAGGATTGTCGACGGTGACGACAATCTGCGCTGCTCTTTCCAGGCCGGCCTTCGACAGAACTTCCGGGCGGCCAGCGTCGCCGAAGAAAATCTGGATGCCCTGCTTGCGAAATTTGGCGACACGCTTGGGGTCGGAGTCGATTGCCAGGATCGTGGCGTTTTCTTCGGACAGCAATTCGCCGAGCATTCGCCCGACCCGGCCATAGCCCGCGATGATGACATGCCCGTCCTCCGGCGTGTCCTCGGGTACCTGCTTGACGCTTTCATCAAAGGTTTCGACCCGCTTCGCGACCGCCGCTCCCGAGCGCGCAACCAGCGGCGCAACCAGCATGGTGACGCCGGCGATCGCCGTGACCACGCCGGCGGTCTGACTGTCGACGACACCGGATACCGTTGCGGCTCCCAAGACCACGAAAGCGAATTCACCGGCGGGTCCCAGCAAGGTCGCAACCCGCAAGGCGCTGGCGCGCTTGCGCCCGAACATGCGCGCGCCCAGAAACGCGATCGCGGCCTTGCCCGTGATCAAGGACGCGGCGGCGCCGAGGATCAGCGGCCATTGTTGCAGCACTGCCACCGGGTCGATGCTCATGCCAACGGTCATGAAGAACAGGCCGATCAACAAGCCCTTGAACGGTTCGAGATCCACCTCGATCTGGGTCTTGAACTCGGTCTCGCCCATCAGCAGTCCCGCGAGAAAGGCGCCGAGTGCGAGCGACAATCCGGCCGATGCGGTTGCCACCGAGGCTCCGATCACCGCCAGCAGGGTGAGCGCCAACATCATCTCGCGCCCGCCTTCGCCGGCTGCCAGCTGGAAGGCGGGTCTCAATACGAAGCGGCCCACAAGCGCGATGAAGGCGACTGCAACAACACCGCCAATCACGGCTTGTCCCATGGCGGGGAGAAGTCCGCCGCCGCCGAGCGATAGAAAGCCGACGAGAATCAGGATGGGAGCGACCATCAAATCCTGGAACAAGAGGACCGAAAAGGCGGTACGTCCTGTCGTCGTCGCGGCCTGGCGCTCCTCGATCAGGATCTGCATGACGATGGCCGTCGAGGACAACGCCAGGGCCAGCGCGATGATCACTGCAGCGCTGGTATCGACCCCGAAGCCGGTGATAACGGCGCCGATTATCACAGCCGATGCCAGCACCTGAACGGCCCCGAGGCCGAACACCTCCTTACGCAGGGCCCAGAGCCGGCCGAAAGACAGTTCGAGGCCGAGCAGGAACAGCAGGAATAATACGCCCGCTTCGGCAAAGGGCTCGGCAGCATGGGGGTCGCTGATCGTCACAAAATGAAGGAGCGGCTGGACGTCGGTGTAACGGCCCAGCCCGAATGGGCCGAGCAGGACGCCGGCCAGCAGAAAGGCGAGCACGGCACTCTGGCGCAACGCGCGGAAAAGCGGCGCCGCTATTCCCGCAGCCATGAGAAACACCACAAGGTCTTTCAGCGCCGGTTCGTATTCCATGCAGTCGAGCCCTCCGTTTCCGGCGCCAGACTACATGATTCCGCGTGCGTCAGGCGGCCAATGACGCCTTTATTGCATCGATTGCCTGCTGCGCATTGTTGCCGTCGGGGCCGCCCGCCTGGGCAAAATCGGGCCGGCCGCCGCCGCCCTTGCCACCGACTTCTCCGGCACCTGCTCGCACCAGATCCACCGCGTTGTAGCGATCCTTCAAATCATCCGTGACGCCCACGGCAAGTGCGGCCTTGCCGTCATTGACGCCAATGAAGACCGCAATGCCGGACCCCATTTGCTGCTTGGCTTCGTCGATAAGACCGCGCAGGTCCTTGCCGCCGACGCCCTCGGCGACCCGGCCGATGAAGCTGATATCCCCGATCTTTTCCGGTCCTGCCGGCGCGGCGCCGCCACCGCCGCCCATGGCAAGCTGTTTCTTGGCTTCCGCGAGCTGGCGCTCGAGCTGTTTACGCTCGTCAAGCAATGACTTGATCCGGACGGGCACGTCGGCGGCTGGCACTTTCAGCGTATCGGCTGATGCCTTGGCCAGTCCGGCCTGGGTTTCGAGATACTGGCGCGCGGCCTCGCCTGTCAGCGCCTCGATCCGGCGGACGCCCGCCGAGACGGCGCTTTCGCCGACAATCTTGAACAGGGCGATGTCGCCGGTGCGGGTGACATGCGTACCGCCGCACAATTCGACCGAATAGGGTTTTCCCGTCAACGCGAGATCGTCGCCCATTTTCAGCACGCGAACCTTGTCGCCGTATTTTTCACCGAACAAGGCGAGCGCACCGGCCTCGATCGCCGCCTCGGGTGCCATCTCCTCGGTCGTTACAGCCACATTCTGACGAATTACCGCATTCACGTCCGCCTCGATGCGGGCGATCTCGTCAGGTGTCACCGCTCCATTATGAGAAAAATCGAAACGCAGACGGTCAGGCCCGACATAGGAGCCTTTCTGGGACACATGGTCGCCCAGAACGTCGCGCAGTGCCCGGTGCATCAGGTGTGTGGCCGAGTGGTTGGAACGCGTTCGGTTGCGGCGCACAGCGTCGACAGAGAGCTGTGCGGTTTCACCGGCCGTGATCGAGCCGTTTTCGAGCACCCCGGCGTGCGCGAACACCTCGCCGGCGCGTTTTTGCGTATCGTGCACGACAAAACGCGCGCCATTGGCAAATTCGATCACGCCCGAATCGCCTATCTGGCCGCCGGATTCGCCATAAAAGGGCGTCCGGTCGAAAACGAGCTCGGCACTTTGGCCCTCGTCCAGATTGTCGGCGACATCGCCGCCAGACACGATGGCCTGGAGCGTGCCTTTGCCCGATGACGCCGTATAGCCGAGGAAAGCGCTGTCACCGGCCTTGTCGCGAACTGCGAACCAGACCGTGTCCGGGGCCGCTTCGCCGGACTGGAAACCGGCCGCGCGGGCTTTCTCGCGCTGCCTGTCCATTGCGGCGTTAAAACCGTCCTCGTCGACCAGCATGCCACGCGCGCGCAGCGCATCCTGGGTGAGATCGAGCGGAAAGCCGTACGTATCATAAAGCTTGAACGCGGTTTCGCCTGGCAGCGCATCGCCTTCCTTCATGTCGATGGACGCTTCATCGAGTAGAGCCAGACCGCGGCCAAGCGTGCGCTGGAAGCGTTCCTCCTCGGCTGCCAATGTAGATTCGATCGCCGATTGCGCGCGCGCCAGTTCAGGAAAGGCATCGCCCATCTGGTTGACGAGTTCACCGACGAGGCGATGCATCACCGGCTCGCCCGCGCCGAGCAGGTGGGCGTGACGCATGGCGCGGCGCATGATGCGCCGCAGGACATAGCCACGGCCCTCATTGGACGGGGTGACGCCGTCGGCCATCAGAAAGGCGCTCGAGCGCAGATGGTCGGCGATCACACGGTGGCTGGCGAGCGCGTCGCCTTCAGCCTTCGAGGACAGGACGTCCTCGGAATTGGAGATCAATGCCTGGAACAGGTCGATCTCGTAATTGTTGTGAACACCCTGCAGCACAGCAGCGATCCGTTCGAGACCCATGCCGGTATCGATCGACGGTTTGGGCAGTTCGGTCCGCTTGCCGCCAGCCTGCTGCTCGAACTGCATGAAAACGAGGTTCCAGATCTCGATGAAGCGGTCACCATCCTCTTCCGGCGTGCCCGGCGGACCGCCGGGGATATCGGCGCCATGATCGTAGAAAATTTCCGAGCACGGACCGCACGGACCGGTATCGCCCATCATCCAGAAATTGTCCGAAGTGGCGATGCGAATGATGCGATCATCCGGCAGGCCGGCGATCTTCTTCCACAAATCGTGAGCTTCGTCGTCCTCTGCGAATATGGTCACGAGCAAACGATCGCTGGCCAGGCCAAACTCACGCGTGACCAGTGACCATGCATAGTCAATAGCGGCTTCCTTGAAGTAATCCCCGAACGAGAAATTGCCCAGCATTTCAAAGAAGGTGTGGTGGCGTGCCGTATAGCCGACATTGTCCAGGTCGTTGTGCTTGCCGCCGGCGCGGACGCATTTCTGCGATGTGGCGGCCCGAGGCGGGTCGCGTCGTTCTTGGCCGGTGAAAACATTCTTGAACTGGACCATGCCCGCATTTGTAAACAGCAGGGTCGGATCGTCCTTCGGTACCAATGAACTCGAAGGCAGCACAGCGTGATCGCGGTCTTCGAAGAATCCGAGGAAATTTTTGCGGATGTCGCGCAGGCTGGTCATGATGATCGTCCGGTCATTTATTCTGCCCCCATATAGAAACGGGTGCCCGGTCTCGCCAAGCACCCGTTGCTGCAATGCAGAAAATAATGACGGAAGAAAGTTTCGTTCGGCGCGCTAGCCAGCGTCGGCGATGTCTTCCGCGCCGTCCTCTTCGGACGGGCCGACCAGCATCTCCTCGGCGATCAGTCCGGCATTGGCGCGGACCTTGGATTCGATCGCACTGGCAATGTCGGGATTGTCGAGCAGGAATTTGCGCGCATTCTCGCGGCCCTGGCCGATCCGCTCGGAGTCATAGGAATACCAGGACCCGGACTTCTCGATGACATTGCCCTTCACGCCGAGATCGAGGATCTCACCCATCTTGGAAATGCCCTCGCCATAGAGGATGTCAAACTCGACCTCGCGGAAAGGCGGCGCGACCTTGTTCTTGACGACCTTGACGCGGGTCTGGTTGCCGATCACCTCGTCGCGGTTCTTGATCTGTCCGATACGCCGGATGTCGAGGCGGACCGATGAATAGAATTTCAGCGCATTGCCGCCGGTCGTGGTTTCCGGCGACCCGAACATCACGCCGATCTTCATGCGGATCTGATTGATGAAGATGACCATGCAATGCGATTTCGAGATCGAGCCGGTGAGCTTGCGCAGAGCCTGGCTCATCAGCCGGGCTTGCAGACCGGGCAAGCTGTCGCCCATCTCGCCCTCAAGCTCGGCACGCGGGGTCAGGGCCGCAACCGAATCGATCACCAGCACGTCAACAGCGCCGGAACGGACCAGCGTGTCGGCAATCTCGAGGGCCTGTTCGCCGGCATCGGGTTGCGAGACCAGCAATTCACCGACATCGACCCCGAGCTTGCCGGCATAGACCGGGTCAAGCGCGTGTTCGGCATCCACGAAAGCGGCGACGCCGCCACGCTTCTGGCACTCGGCCACGCAATGCAGGGCGAGTGTCGTCTTGCCCGAGGATTCGGGACCGTAAATCTCGATGATGCGGCCCTTCGGCAAACCGCCGACGCCAAGCGCGATATCCAGGCCGAGCGATCCGGTGGGGACGGCCTCGATATCCATGTCCGGGCGCTCGCCCAGCTTCATGACCGAGCCCTTGCCGAATGCGCGGTCAATTTGTGACAGTGCGGCGTCCAGCGCCTTTTTCTTGTTCGTGTCCACGTTGCTCACCAGTCGAATCGCTGCTTTGGCCATGCCTAATCCCCTTATTTCATGTCCCCGACCGGGGAGCAATGAAGCGATATGTACCGGTTTTGTTCGCGGAACGCAAGGGGAACATTTTGCCGGGTAAAGAGCTTCAAGCGGCGTTCTGCATGTCGCCATTCAATACCGCCTTCACCCGTTCTGCCAGCTGTGTGAGCGTGAATGGCTTAGGCAGGAAGGAGATATCGCGGTCGCGCGACAGCGTGTCAGAGAACTGTTCCTCGGCGTAGCCGGAAATGAAAATGACGCGGGTGTCCCCAAGCAGGTCGGCTGCCTTCTCCAGCAAGCCCGGCCCGTCGAGCCCCGGCATCACGACATCGGAGACCAGCAAATCGAACCCGTCCTCGTCATCAGTGAGAATGTCGTACGCCTCTTCGCCATCCGCCGCTTCGACGACTTCATAACCGCGTTTAGCCAGCGTCTTGGCAGCAATGGTGCGGACCGCGCTTTCGTCCTCGACCAGCAGAATGCGGCCCTTTCCGGCAAGATCGGCGGGTTTGACGTCGCCCTTCGGCTTCTCGATCGCTGCGGGTGCGGTCTCCGCAACGCCGCTGTGCGCCGGCAGGAAGATGCGGAAAGTCGATCCCTTGCCCAGTTCGGAGTCCACATAAAGGAATCCGCCCGATTGCTTGACGATACCGTAAACGGTGGCCAGACCGAGACCGGTCCCCTGCCCTACGGCCTTGGTGGTAAAGAAGGGCTCGAAAATCTTCTGCTGGGTGGCTTCGTCCATGCCGGTGCCTTCGTCGATCACCTCGATCTGGACCCACTCGCCCGGCTCGACGTCTGGAGCGCCAGCCGCCAGCACGTCATCGGCAGTGACCGCCGAAGTGCGGATGGTCAGTGTCCCTCCACCGCTCTCCCGCATGGCGTCGCGGGCATTGGCAGCGAGGTTCATGATCGCGGTTTCGAGTTGTCCCTTATCGGCGCGTATGGGCGGCACGTCGCGGCCATGAACGATGTCGAGCTTGACGGTTTCCTCAAGGATCTGGCGCAGGAGCACTGTGAAATCAGACAACACGTCGGCGACGTCCAGCGCTTCCATGCGGAAGGTTTGCTTGCGCGAGAAAGCGAGCAGTTTCTTCACCAGTCCCGCGGCGCGGGCGACCGTCTGGTTGATGACCTGCAGCTCACCGTAGGACGGATCGCCAACCGGGTGGCGGCCGAGCAGTTCGTCGACATTGAGGCGGATCGCCGTCAGCAGATTGTTGAAGTCATGCGCGACACCGCCCGCGAGCTGGCCAACGGCCTGCATCTTGTTGCCCTGGCTGAGCTGTTGCTCGAGCTCTTTCCAGTGTGTGACGTCGATCATGTAGGCCGCGCGCTTGCCACCCTTGGCCGGAGAGAAAACCAGCCGGATATCAACCGGCGGGTCGGTCCTGAGCACGGCTTCTGCCGGCTCGCCCTTGCGTGAAGCGGTCTCGAATATTTCTGCTGCCTGACGGCCGCCGCTCCAGTCGAACAGATCGGCAAATACTATGCCGGACTTGGCCTTGCCTCCCGACATCTGCACGAGCGCAGAATTGACGTCCTCGATCACGGCGCTGGCGGGATTCGATCCCGAAAGGCGGGCAACGCCGAACGGCGCGGCTGCGAACATGTCGTCCAGCGTCCTGCCGGCCTTTCCGCCGGTGGCGCCGGAAATCGCCTGGGCAACACCTGCAGGCGTTCCGGTCGCGGTCAGACCATAAATGACGCCCCGGGCGCCGCCCTTTTTCGCATCGTCCCAGCGCAGGGTGATGACGGCATCGGTCTCGATGCCGTCGCGTCCCGAGAGCCGCACATCAAACCGGCATACATCTTCGTCATCGCGGGAATTCTCGAGCGTCCGTACCGTGTCTTTCGGTATGATATCCGACAGTTTCGGCAACGGATCCTCCGGTGCCAGTCCGAGCCAATTGCGGAATGTCGCATTGGCCGCCACCAGTTCCGCCTTCGCGGATAGCGAAAACAGTCCTACTGGCGAAAGGTCGCTCCAGTCGGCGGTCGGAACCGAGCCGGCGGCACTCGTCTCCTCAAAGACCGGCATCAGGCGCCAGGAAATATGCTCCTTGCCGGAAGGCCTCGCCTCGATGCAGTAACGCAGCTGGCCGCTTTCGCCCGGCAGATCGGGCAGTCGCTCGCGCGCGACCTCGCCCTTCCGCGCGGCACGTGCGAGGCGGTAGATCGCGCCATCGCCACTGGCAGCCCAGATGCGTTCCAGAGCCGGCAGGGTCTGCGCCTGCCCGGTCGACGAGAATCGCATTGCCAGGTCCCGATAGGCGGCATTGCCCCAGCGCACGGCACCACGGCGGTCGGTCACCAGCATCGGATCCTCCAGCGTCTCCAGCGCTTCGAGCGCGAGACCGGCGGGACCTGGTTCCTTGTAGCGTTCGGCCTTTTCCTTCATCGACCGCCCGGCAGCCTCGCCGGCGGCGAGCGCGTACAGCATGCCGAACGCCGCGATCGCGATGCCGCAAAGCAGAATGAAACCGTTCCAGACCATGGCCGAAGCCGCAAACAGCGCAACGGCCGAAACGCTCAACACGCCGAGCCCGATGACCCATTGCAATCCGCGTCTCAGACCGGGCGATAGAAATGCCGGTTTCATGGTTTCAACGGGTTCTGTCAGATCGGCCATTTGCTTGTCCTTGTGCGAATCATCGCCCGCTTCCTCAAGTCTAACCCGGTTGCGGTTTTTGTGCGCGTTTTCCGGAGAGTGTCAGCACGTAGCCGATGACCTTGGCGACGGCCTGGAAATGCTCTGCCGGTATGGTTTCGTCGACTTCCACACTGGCAAACAGGGCGCGTGCGAGGGGTGGGTCCTCGACAATCGGCACATCGTTTTCCTCGGCCAGTTCGCGAATGTTGAGGGCCACCTGGTCGACGCCCTTGGCGAGACAGACCGGCGCAGGGGTTTCCCCCTGTTCGTATTTGAGTGCGACGGCGAAGTGAGTCGGATTGGTGATGACGACGGTGGCGTCGGGCACCGCAGCCATCATGCGCTTGTTGGCCCGCTCCTGACGAATCTGACGCAACCGTGCGCGCACTTGCGGGTCGCCCTCACTCTGCTTGAGTTCGTCCTTGATCTCGCGCCGCGACATCCGGTTGCGCTTCATGAAGCTCTGTCGCTGGAAAACGAAGTCAGCAGCCGCAATGAAGGCATAGGCCACCAGCGCGGCTATCAGAACCAGCAACACGTTGGTCAGGATGACGTCGAGCAAGGCCGACAAGTCGAGCATCGGCATGCCCGCAAGCTCTGTGCGCTTCGGCCAGATCACAACGAAGACCGCCGCGGACACGATGCCCAGCTTGCCGACACCCTTGAGGAAATTGGCAAAGCCTTGGGGACCAAACATGCGCTTCACGCCTTCGGCGGGATTCAGCTTGGAGAGCTTGGGCTGCATTTTCTCGGTCGTGAACATCAACCCGGTCTGCATCAGATGTCCTGCGAGACCTGCAATGGCGATAACGCCGAATGCCAGCCCGGTGGCAGCGACGACACGCCAGGCCAAAGCGAGGCTCTCGGCGCGCAGGGCTGCCGGCTCAAGGCTCAGGGCATGGGCATTGCCAAGGAACAGGCTGAGATCTCCTGACAAGGACCGCGCTGCCGGCGGCGCCATAAGGCCTATCACGACCAGGCCCGAGGCGAGCACGAACCAGCCGGGAATTTCCTGCGATTTGGGAACATCGCCTTTCTTGCGCGCGTCCTGCAGGCGCCGCTGGGTCGGTTCCTCGGTCTTCTGGCTTTCGTCCTGGTCTTCAGCCATGGCTTAGTTGAACTCCACGGCAAACCGCTCGATGCGCGAGAGCCAAAGCGTGGCCATCGCGCCCAGCGCGATCGATGTAATGAACAGGCCGGCCATGATGTTGGACGGCATGGCAATGAAGAAGATCTGCGCCTGCGGCATCAGTCGCGACAGGATTCCGAGACCGAAATAGAAAACGAGACCGAACACGATGAGCGGTGACGCCATCTGGACGCCGATCGTGAAGGCGTCGGCGAATGCGCCGAGCGCCCATTGCGCGGCATCCTCGATCATCGGCAATTCGCCGATCGGAAACAGCATGTAGGAGCCCTGGGCCGCCTGCAGCAGAAGGTGATGTGTGTTCGTCACCATCAGCAGGACCAGGAAGGTGAGGTTCAGGAAGGTCGACATCAGGGCGCCTTGCTGACCCTGGGACGGGTCGAAGAACTGCGCCATCGCCAGGCCGCTTTGCTGACCGATGACCTGACCCGCGACAGACGCTGACGCCATGAACATGCGCGCGACCGCACCGATCATCAGCCCGATAGCGACCTCGGTGATGATCAGGCCGGCAATCCGCATCGGCTGTTCGGGCACCGCAGGAAGCTCGCTGGCCAGAATGGGTCCGAGCGCCAAAGCAAACAGCAGGGCAAAGGACAAGCGGATGCGCGGCGGGATGCTGCCTTCGCCAAAGCCGGGCAAAAGCATGAGAATGGCACCGAGCCGGGCGAAGATCAGTGCACCGGCAAAAACCAGGAGCAGCGGGTCTGCGATCATACGCCGACAATCCGGTCGAAAATGCTGTTCATGAAGGCTGACATCAAGGCGCCCATCATCGGCAAGAAGATCAACAGGGCGACAAATATCGCGATAATCTTGGGCACGAAGACCAGCGTCATTTCCTGAACCTGGGTCAGCGCCTGAAACAACGCGATGACAACACCAACGGCGAGGCCAATCAGCATGATCGGCGCGGCCATGGCGAGCATCAGCCAGATTGAATCGCGCGCAATGTCGAGGACTTCCGGTCCGGTCATGCGGCTTCTCCGCATAGCTAGGGTTACAGTTTCGTGAGTTTACGCTCCCGCCGTTCGCGTTAAGAAAGAGTCAACGAAAGTAAACGCCCGCTTCCTGGGGAGGAATACATGAAAGAGTTTTTGATCGGCGTCAGCGCATTCGCGCTGCTGGCCGCCTGTTCGCAATCCACGACTGACGAAATCGAGGCCAACAACACCGCGCCCGCCGGCGAAACCGCAGCGGAAACGGGTGCCAGCGAAGTCGAAACCCAGTCGGAGAGCGAACGCCTGATGGCGTTTTTCGACGAAGTCTTCCAGGCCGAATTGGCTTTCAGCCCGCAGACCCAGACATTCCTGGGGCTTACCGACAACACGGAAGCCTACGGCCAATGGGATGATCCATCACGCGAGGCGTTCGAAGCCGGTCAGGAACGAGCTCGCGGCTATCTCGACACGCTGCGCAGCGATTTCGATTTTGACGCGCTAACGCCGGAAGCACAGGTCAGTTATCGCTTCTTCGAATTCGTGCAGGAGAACCAGCTCGCGCAAGGCGAGTTCTGGGATCACAATTACATTTTCACCCAGTTCTTCGGCCCGCACAGCAATGCGCCGTCTATGCTGATCGGGTATCACCGCATCAGCGATGCCGACGACGCCGACGCGTATGTGCGGCGGCTTGATGGATTCGGGCCGGCGATGAACACGATCATCGACCAGGCGGACGAACGTGCACAGCGAGGCATACTTCCGCCAGCCTTCGCCTACCCGACGGTCATCAACACGGCCCGCGGCATGATCACCGGCGCCCCCTTTGACGACAGCGGTGCAGATTCGCCGTTGTGGGCCGACTTCAATACCAAGCTGGATGGTCTTGAACTCGACGACGCAGAAGCCGATGCGCTGCGCGAGCGCGCCCGAACTGCTCTGACCGACAGCGTGGGTCCCGCTTATGAACGGCTCATCGCCGTGATGGGCGAGCATGCGGAGATGGCGGAGTCTCTGGAAGTCGACGGTGTTTCTCGACTGCCGCGCGGCGAAGCCTTTTATGCTGCACAGGTCGCGAATTTCACGACACGCGATGACCTCGATGCGGAATGGGTCCACAATACCGGCCTCGCAGAAGTCGATCGCATTCACGGCGAGATGCGCGATATCATGGTGGAGGTCGGCTTCGAGGGCACGTTGCAGGAATTCTTCGAATTCATGCGCACTGACGACCAGTTCTATTACGACAACACCGAGGAGGGACGCCAACGCTATCTGGATGAAGCCACGGCGATGATCGACGCGATCACCGAAGAGCTCCCCGACTATTTCGGCCGGCTGCCGCAGGCCGAACTCGAGGTCCGTGCGGTTGAAGACTACCGGATCGAGACCGCGACCGGCGCCTTCTACGAGCCCGGCCCACTCGATGGCTCCGCGCCGGGGGCTTACTACGTCAACCTCTCGCAGATGCAGGAATTGCCCGTCTACCAGATGGAGACGCTCGCCTATCACGAGGGCAATCCCGGACACCACATGCAGGTCGCGATCAGCCAGGAACTCGAGAATGTGCCGATGTTCCAGCGCGTCACCTGGTTTTCGGCCTATGGTGAAGGCTGGGCGCTCTACTCGGAAAATCTCGGCAAGGACATGGGCTTCTTCACGGATCCGTACCAGGATTTCGGCCGGCTGAGCTATGAGGTGTTCCGGGCCGCGCGCATGGTCGTCGATACCGGCATCCATCACTATGACTGGAGCGAACAGGAAGCGATGGACTACATGCTGGAGAACACGCCGATGACCGAAGGCGATATCCGCAATGAGGTCCGGCGCTATATTGTCTGGCCGGGTCAGGCGATCTCCTACAAGACCGGCATGTTGACGATTCTCGAATTGCGCCAGCGGGCGATGGATGCCCTGGGCGAGGCCTTCGACTATGGCGAGTTCCACGATGTCGTGCTCAGCAATGGCGCAGTGCCACTGACGCTGCTCAGCGAGCTCGTCGATGCCTACATCGCTGATGCGCAAGCTGCGGAGTAGACAGCCATGACGCGGTTATCTGCATTTCTCGCATCGGTATCGCTCGCGACCCTTGTGGCCGCCTGCAATCCGGCTCCCGAACCGGCCGCCAACGATCCGCGGCCGGCGGATTCCCAAGAATCAGCTGCCAACGACAATGCCAGTCCGAACGCCGTCGATAATGACGATACGGACGGCACGGAATCGGCGCGGCTGAACGCCTGGTTTGAGGACGTGTTCGAGGCTAATCTCGATCGCTTTCCGGTCTCCCAGACCTTTCTCGGCCGGCGCACCGATTACGATCAGTGGAACGATGTCTCGCCGGAATTCCAGGCGGAAACGATACGCATTGCGCAAGCCAATCTCGCCGAGATGCGGTCGCAGTTCGATTTCGATCAGCTCGATGAATCGGCACAGATCTCGTGGCACATGTTCGAGCGCAATGTCGAGCGCCAGGTCGAAGGCGAACGCTGGCAGGACCATGGCTACATTTTCACGCCGCGCGCGGGTCCGCACAGTTTTGTCGCGTCCTTCCTGATCGGCCAGCACCGTGTCAGTTCGCTGTCGGATGCCGAAGCCTATATCGGCCGCCTGAACGGCACCGGCGATTTTCTCGATCAGTCCATGGCGAATGCCCAGCGTGCTTATGACATGGGCGTACGCACGGCGCGCTGGACTTATGCCCCGATGATCGCGACGGCGCGCAATATCATCAGCGGCCACCCTTTCGATGACGGTCCAGATTCGCCGCTGATGGCCGACTTCCGGCGCAAGGTCGGGGGGCTCGAAATCTCTGATGATGAAGAAGCACGGCTGATCGGCGAAGCCGAAGCCGCCCTCACAGGCGTCGTGCAACCGGCCTACGAACGGATGATATCCATGTTCGAGGCGATGGAAGCCGAAGCGTCCGAAAATGACGGTGCGTGGACGATGCCGGATGGCGGCGACTATTACGCCTTCATGCTGGAAGGCTATACGACCACCGACATGACGCCGCAGGAGATTCACGAACTCGGGCTGGCAGAAGTCGAGCGTATCCATGGCGAGATGCGCGACATCATGGCTGAAGTCGGCTTCGAGGGTACGCTCCAGGAATTCTTCGAATTCATGCGCACCGATGCGCAATTCTATTATCCCAATACGGATGAGGGCCGCGCGGATTATCTCGCTGAAGCGACGCGCATCATCGACGAGATGCGGGAATCCTTACCGGCCTATTTCAACACTTTCCCGGAAGCCGACCTGGAAGTCGTGCGGGTAGAGCCTTTCCGCGAGGCCTCTGCCGGCAAGGCGTTCTATAACCGGCCGGCCGAGGATGGCTCCCGTCCAGGACGCTATTACGCCAATCTGCGCGATATGGCGGACATGCCGACCTACCAGATGGAGGCGCTGGCGTATCACGAGGGCATTCCCGGCCACCACATGCAGCTGGCCATCATGCAGGAACTCGAGGGCATCCCGTCCTTCCGGCGTTTTGGCGGCGTGACGGCCTACACCGAAGGCTGGGGGCTCTACTCCGAATATCTGCCGCTGGAAATGGGCTTCTACGAGGACCCCTACTCGAATTTCGGCCGGCTCGCGATGGAGCTGTGGCGGGCCTGCCGGCTGGTGGTCGATACCGGGCTGCACCATTATCGCTGGACGCGCGAGGAGGCGGTCGACTACCTCACCGAGAACACGCCAAATCCACAAGGTGACATCCAGAACGCGATCGACCGCTATATCGTCATTCCGGGTCAGGCGACGGCCTACAAAATCGGCATGAACGAGATCCTGCGTCTGCGTTCGGAGGCGCAGGAAACGCTCGGCGACAACTTCACCATGGGCGGGTTCCACGATGTCGTGCTGACCCAGGGCGCGATGCCGCTGTCCATGCTGGAAGAGCGCGTCGAGGCGTGGATCGCGCAGACACAGGCGGAAGAAGAATAGCCGGTCCCGTTTCCGCAACGAAGGAGTGTCCAGCTTCGTGTCGCCGTGTGGCGCCAGTCGCTAGATCGGCATTTTCAGAATGTCGTTATAGGCGCGGATGACCTCGTCGCGGACCGCCATGACAGTCTCGAGCTGAACTTCGGCGGCTGCAACGGCAGTGACGACATCGACAAGCTCGGCTTCGCCAACAGCCGCGCTGGCGGTCATCTGCTCGGCCTGGACCAGGGAGGCGTTCGTCGACTCGAGTGCGCCCTGCACCATTTCGGTGAATTTCTGGCCGGCGGTCTCGGTCGCCGGCTGCTGTCCAGCGGCCGCCTGGCCGGCGGCCTGAGCTGCCTGCTGGTAAGCGCGTATTCCTGCCAGTTCCATGGCCATCTTCTAGCCCCCTATCGGCGCAGCAGATCCAGCGCGCGTTCCATCATGCGCCGACTGGATTCCACCATGTTGAGATTGGCCTCGTAGGAGCGCTGAGCTTCGCGCATGTCCATCATCTCGATGAGCGAGTTGACGTTCGGATAGAGCACGTAGCCGTCCGCATCGGCGGCAGGATGCCCCGGTTCGTGCACGATCCTGAAATCCGACATGTCCTGGGTGGCGCGGGCCATCCGAACCGTCTCCAGTCCGGTCGCGCGATCCAGCTCGGCCTCGAAGACCGGGAGCTGTCGGCGATAGGGTTCGCCGCCGGGTGTCTGCGCGGTGGATTCCGCGTTGGCCAGGTTCTCGGCGATGATCCGCATTCTCGCTGACTGGGCGCGCAAGCCGGCCGCAGCAACCGAAAGGGCATCAGAGGGATCACTCATCTAGTCGTTCCTAGCGTCCGGCCGGGCGCGCTGCCATGCGCATCAGGCCAAGACTCTTCTCGTAAAGGGACAAGGCGGTCTCGTACTGAATCCGGTTTTCCTGGGCCCTGACCAACTGTTCCTCGAGCACGACGGAATTGCCGTTGATCGTGGTCTCGCTGTCGGGTGCGTTATGGGATTCGTATTGCCGTGCGCCGACGGATTCGCTCGTGGAACCGCGCAATTCGGCTTGCAGTGCACGGTGGAAGTCCGCCCGCGACAAGTCCTGCGGCGTGTAACCCGGCGTATTTGCATTGGCGATATTGCGTGTGAGCAAGTCATGCCGCTGGCTGTGAAAAGCCATCGACTCACGCAAGATTGCCAGTGTTGGCGCGTTGTCCAGACTCATTTTCTACTCCGGCCTGTTGGAGAAGAAGCTGGGCTGCGCCGCTTAACGCCGCGTTAAGCAGGAAGGAATTGCCGGTTTGGACGTTATGGATTCCGCCCGATACATCGCCGCGCTTGCGGTCGTTCTCGGCCTGCTCGGCCTGTTCGCCTTGGGCACACGGCAGGGCTGGCTGACCGGCATCATCGCCGGGTTGGCTCGCGGACAGATGCCTGGCGTCAAGCGCGATCGGCGAATGAAGGTTGTCGAGACCCTGGTGCTGGATCCGCGCCGGCGCATTGTCATTGTCGAGATCGACGGTCATGAGCAGGTGCTGCTGCTTGGCGCGTCCGGAGAGCAAGTGCTGCATGGGACGCCGGAGGTCTCTAAATGACCGCGCGGCAGTGGGCAGGACTCGCCGCGCTCGCGAGCGCTTTCGTATTGGTCGCGGGCGGCGCCTGGGCCGCGGCGCCGGGTGGGCCCGGCATATCGCTCGATCTCGGCGATGAAGGCACGCTGACGGAACGTGTCCTGCAGCTGATGGCGCTGTTGACGGTGCTGTCGCTGGCGCCGTCCATCGTCATCATGACCACATCCTTTGTGCGGATCGTGGTGGTCCTGTCACTCTTGCGCACGGCGGTCGGGCTGCAGCAGAGCCCGCCGAACGCGGTTTTGATCTCGCTGGCGATCTTTCTGACCGGCTTCATCATGGCACCCGTTTTCAGCCAGTCCTACGAGGACGGGATCCGTCCATTGCTGGATGGCGAACTGGAGCTGACGGAAGCCTTCGAGGCCTCAAGCGGTCCGGTAAAAACCTTCATGCTGGCACATACGCGCGAAGACGATCTGGGGCTGTTTATCGGCTTCATGGACGGAGAACCGCCGGCCAGCGCACAGGAAACGCCATTTCATGTGGTCGCGCCGGCCTTCATGATCTCCGAGCTGCGACGGGCTTTCGAGATCGGTTTCCTGTTGTTCATACCCTTCTTGATCATTGACCTGGTCGTGGCTTCGATCCTGATGTCGATGGGCATGATGATGCTGCCACCGATCGTCATCTCGCTGCCGTTCAAGCTGATTTTCTTCGTACTGGTGGATGGCTGGCGGCTGGTGACCGGCTCTCTGGTTCAGAGTTTTGCAACGGTCACGCCGCCGGGCTGATCAGGCAGGGTCGGCCGCCGGGTCTTCAGCGAACCTTTCCCGGAAACGGCCCATGAAAGCGTCCAGCGTATCGACGCCCGCAATCTGCCGTGCCAGATCGCCGATCCGCGTATCGCCCGACGTTGCATTTCGGCTGGTCAGCACGGAAAAGGAATCGGCTTCGTCGGTTTCCGCCATCATCGCGCCATAGCGGCCAGTCAGCCGTGCAAGGGCATCCCGGTCGCCGGCCAGATTATAGGCGATGGCCGCCCGCAAGACATCCGCTTGCTCGTCCATCGTCAGATTCCCACCCTGATTCCAGCGATCGGCGAGCGCTGCCTCGATGCGGCGGCCAGCATCCGGCCAGTCGCGGCGCGCCCAGGCAACGTCGGCACGCAACCGGCGGGCGCGTTCGCTCGTATCGCGCTCGATCAATTCCAGGGCATGGTCATGGCGGCCCAGTTCGGACAAGGCCCGCGCTTCGAGTATGCGGCGCTCGTCAACGAGCTCGGAGCGCAGGCCGGCGACGCGCGTCGAGCGGATGACCGTCAATGCCTCGCTCGGGCGGTGGTCCATGAGGTAGATGACGGCGAGATCGGTACCGACACGCGCGCGGGCTGCCGGCTCGCGCAGCCGCTCATTGACCTGGTGCGCCAACAATTGCGCGGCCGGTTCCAGCAAGTCGAATGCGACCAGCCGGTCAGCTAGCCGCCGGATCATGCGGTCACCATCACTGCCGATCGGGGTCAGGTAGGAATGCTCGTAGAACAGGGCGACCGCCTCGATCGGATCCATCCGATCGGCAGCGCCTTCGAGAAAGAGGTCGTTGAAAATTTCCGCCATTTCCTGGCCGGTACGGCGCGCGGCCCGGGTGTCCGGAAACTGCGCCCTTGCGGTCCGCATGATCTCCAGACCTTCGCTGTATTGTCCTTCGCGGACATAAAGCTGACCGAGAAGCGTCATTGTATCGAGTTCCGTGGTGTCGCCGCGCCAGCGCAACCGCAGCATTTCCAGTGCCTCGACCGCCTCGTCCGGCACAATCAGTTCGTTGGCGATCTGGATCTGATAAAGCTCAAGTAGCGCCAGCGCCTCGATCTGGGGCAGGCCGGAATGAGAGAGCTGTTCCAGCTGCCGCATCGCATCGGCGACATTTCCATTGGCGACGGCCAGTCTTGCGCGCAGCCATTCGGCGCGCGCCGCGGTGATCTCGTCGGGATTGTCTTGCCCGACAAGACGCAGCAATTCCGTCGCCGCGGCGATATCGTTCAGTTCCAGTGCGGTCTCGGCATGCTTGACGCGGAATCGCGCACGCCATTCGGGAGAATAGTCGAACAGAAATTCGCGGCTGGCGGCAAAGCGGCGGCTGGCTTCTTCCCACTCCTCGCGATGCGCGGCGATCATGGCAAGCCAGGGGGCCGACCCGGGGTCATTGCGCAATTCAGGCGCGCTGAAGGCGGCGTGGGCATCGTCGATACGGCCCATGGTCAAACTGGCGACGCCGGCGAGCGCGAGGGCATGTGGATCGCCCTGCACAGCCGGATCACGGTCCATGGCAACGTCGATCATGCCGAGCGCTTCTGCCCCGAGACCGTTTCCGAGGAGAAACCGCGTCAGCGCGATCCGGTCCGTCGAGTTTCCGTTCGCCGCCTGGCGGTAAAGGTGCGTGTATTCAGACCAGAACCGGCCCTCTCCCCTCCAGCGGGCAAAGTCCATATAGGCCGGCGAATCGAGACTTGGCCGCCCCGATGCAAGCACGCTGTCGGATGTCGGCGACAGAACAAGCCCGTCAGGTCGCGCGAAAACCACGACGCCATCTTGCTCCGACATCACGACATCGTCGGCAAGGATTTCCATCGCGGCACCGTGACTGGACGGCAAGAGCGCCATGCCGACAAAATCACGGCGCGACGGCGCCCCCTGGATGGATCCGCGCGAGGTGATGACCGCCAACGTGTCTTCGACGGCCGGGTCGTCGACCCAGAGCGTTTCACCAATGTCGTCAAGCCGAACCAGGATCCGCGCGCTGGCACCGCGACGGGCATCACGTTCCACGGAAATCGGCCGAGGCGGCGATTCCACTCGTTCCGACAATACAAGGCGCCAGCGGGCGCCCATTGCGAAGACCTCAGCCTGCGTCGATTCTGGCACGACAATCCGCGCGGCCGTATAGCCACGCCCGCGCGTCGCCGTATAGCCAATGACATGGCCACGCCGACCGTGCGCGATTTCGTCCAGATCGAGATCGGCTTCTGCATCAAATACGACCCAGATTGCTGATCCCCGGCGAAACACGGCAGCGCCGACCGGGCCAGCCCATTCGAAGTCCGCTTGCAACTCGCCTTCGGTCTCGCTGACCGAGGCGTGAACGATACCGTTCGGCGGTACAGGATCGGCGCGTTCGGCCAAGCTGAACGTCAGGGCGCCGTCGTCGGCCTCCGGCTCAGGGATCCGGACCGCTGCACTTTCGACCTCGGCAAAAGGCGCGTCAGCCGGCGCCTCGGTTTCCGGTGGAAGGTCGGGTGTTGCCGCCTCGACAATATCGCTGCTGTCCTCGGAATCGGCTGCATCGTTGCGTTCTGTGTTGGCCTCCACCATTGCCGTCAGTGCGGAAAGCACATCTGTAGGATTGCCCACCCCCGGTTCGAGCAGATCCACGACGATGCGTGCGCCCTCGTCCCAGACCCTGACGCTGACGCCCGGCTCCACGGCAATGTCGAGTATGAATTCAGTATCGGTGCGCGCACCTGCGATCGATTCCATGAGGCGCGGCGGCGACGCGCGAAGCTGGGAGAGATCCATTTCCGCGGGCTCTGAAAAGGTAATCTGCGCGGCATCGCCGTCCTGCTCGATCTCGTAGCTGACGGCCTCCGGCCAGACGAATTCAAGCCGCGTGTATTCCGCGGCCTGCCCCGAGGAGACGGTGACCGGCAAGGCTGGTGGCGGGGGTGGCGGCGGTGCATTTGCAGCCGCTTCTGCCGCTTCGATCTCGGCCTGTTCACGCGGTGAGACGATTCGCGCTGGCGGCGTCTCCCCTGCCGGAACCAGATCGATCGCGACCATGTTGTAGGATGCGCTCACACGCGGTTCGAAAGCACCGCTTCGCAACGCCAGGCGCAATGCCGTGCCATCCGGATCAATGCGCGCGAGGGCAATCAGGTCTTCCAGTTCGCCGGTAATATTCGTCGGGCTGCCCTCGATCGCGTCGCTCATGCGCACGACAACGACCTGTCCTCCCGCAACTTCCGCTGTCGCGGTCGGCTGTTCGTTCGCGAAGGCTTCCGGGTACGCCAAGACGATCCGCGCAGTATTGCCGATCCGCTCGACGGAAAACGTCACCGGCTCGGCGGCGTAAGCGCTGGCGCAAACCGCCAATCCGGTCAGGCCGGCAAGGAGGCTAGCCCTCAGGCTCAAGCCGTGCCTCCAGTTCAGCTGCGGTCTCCGGAACGTCGCGCCGCGCTGCCAGCCGCGCCGAGAGGCTGGCCGCATCGCGGATATTCATCTCCGCCATGATCGGACCGGCCTGCCGCGGCGTCATCCGCGAAATGATCTGGACCTGGGTCGCCCCGTCGAGCGCAGCAATCCGCTCGGCCGCCGAATCCGGCTCCATCTGGTTGAATATGGCCACCAGCCGATCAAGCTCGGCCGCCTCCTGCTCGGACAGCGTGCCCAGCAACGAGTTGATATCGTCCCGCAGCGCGCGCAGTTCGGTGATGCGCTCGTCGATACGCAATTCGGCCGCCTGCAACAATTGTTCTCGCGTATCCAGCTCGCGTTCACGCTGGTCGAGCTCATTCCTTCGGTCTGTGAGCGATCGCAGGATGCGCTGCTCCGACGGACTCAAGCCGCGATTGGCGAGGCGCAGCGACAGGCTGCCCTGCGCCGTTTCGGCAGCATCCGGCGTCTCACAAACCGGCGCCGCAAGGCTGTTCTCCACCAACGGAGACACGGTCTCATCCGGTGCACTCGCATCAGTGTCCATCGATTCCGCCGGCGGATCCTCGGCGCGCGCTGACCAGGCGTCGGCCGCGTCGACGCCGAACTCGATGGCTTTCAGCGTGAACAGGCCGACAGCCAGTACCGATGCCGTAGCAAGGAGGCGGACCGGACGCATGACTAACGCACGTCTTTCAGGTCAGAGAAAGCGGTCTTGCGGCCACCTTCAGGAAAATGATCCGCGATCGATTTGCGCCGCGGGCGGGAAGCAATCGCCTCGGCCTGGCGGTCGCCGGCATCGACCAGCAGGCGCAACTCATCTGAAAGCGACTGGGCGCGCTGGACATTGGCTTCCAGCCTTTCACCACTGTCCTTGGCTGCGCGTTGCAGCGCTGCCAGGCTGGCGCGCGCCCGTTCCGACGCCTCGTCGAGGGCGATAATGGACGCGCGGATGCCATCTTGTCCCGAGCGCAGGGCCCGAAGCTTGGCATCCACCCGCCAGAGCATGATTGCGGCGAGAAGGACAAGCAGCGCCACGGCGCCTTCGAATACCAGCGATGCAAGCGTCATACGGACCTCATCAGGGCTTTCTTGGTGCGAGTGGAGAGCGGCGAGCCAAGCCGAACGGCCACATTGTAGCCTAGGCGGCCCATACGGCCCTTGGTCAGCGGGACGGCCCCGCATCGCAGCTCTACGGGGCTTTCCGGGCCAGCATCGAGATAGATCGTGTCTCCGACCTTCATGTTCATGACCTTGCCCAATGGCATCCGGATTTCATCCAACACTGCAGAGACTTCCATGCGGGTCGACCAAAGCTCGGTCGCGAGGTGGCTTTCCCAGATATTATCGCGCCCAAACTTCTCACCCATGAATTGCTGGAGCAGCATTTTCCGGATTGGTTCGAGCGTCGCATAGGGCAGAAGCAATTCGACGCGACCGCCGCGGTCTTCCATGTCGACGCGAAGCCGCACAAGAATGGCGGCGTTGGCGGGCCGGGCGATTGCCGCAAAGCGCGGATTGGTTTCGATCCGCTCGAGCGCGAAGTCGACTTCTGTCAGCGGCTCGAAGGCCGCCTTGGCATCCTGCAGCACGACCTCGATCATGCGTTGCACGAGGGTCCGTTCGATCGTCGTGTAGGGACGCCCCTCAATGCGCATCGCGCTGGTGCCACGGCGCCCGCCAAGCAGGACGTCGACGATCGAATAGATCAGGTTGGAATCGACCGTCAGCAGACCATAATTATCAAGTTGTTTCGCGCGGAAGACCGAAAGGATGGCCGGCAGCGGGATCGAATTGAGATAATCGCCAAAGCGCATCGAGGAGATGTTGTCGAGGCTGACCTCGACATTGTCCGACGTGAAGTTCCGTAGAGAGGTCGTCATCAGTCGCACGAGGCGGTCGAACACGATCTCCAGCATTGGCAGTCGTTCATACGAGACCAGGGCGGAATTGATGATCGCGCGAATGCCGGACTTGTCGGCGCCCTCGTCATCCGACATCGAAAAGCCCAGCAGGCTGTCGATTTCGTCCTGGTTGAGGATACGCTCGGGCGCTGCGGACGCGGGCGAATCGCCACCGTCCTCACCGACCATGGAATTCCATTCCTCGGAAAGCTCATCGCCTTCCGCGGTCTCACCTTCGGCATTCTCCGGAACTTCCGGCTCCGGCGCTTCGGTTTCTGCTGCGTCAGCCATCTACCACCCTAAACGATCAACAAATTCGTGATCAGCACGCTTTGCACGCGTTCCTCGCCGAGGACGAGCTGCGCGCGGCGCAGGAGTTCGATCCGGATGCGCTGCATGCCGGCGCTGCCGGCAAGGTCTTCCGGCCGAAGCTCGCGCAGAAAGCCCATGTATTGATCGACCAGCCTGCGGCCTTCGAGGGTGAGCGTCTCGCCATCCGATTCGAGCAGAACGTGGCCGAGATCTTCTTCCGGTGTCTCGAAGCTTAGCGACAGGGTCAAAATCGAATTGCCGCCGCGCGCATCGACAATCGACACGGTGATATCGGGGAAGGAGGCAATATGGATATCCTCGCCGTGGCTGCTATCGCCGTGGCCACCATCATGGCTGTCAGCGCCAGTCTCGCCATGTTCGCCCGCTTCAGCGACGGCGTGTTCATCCTCGCCGCCACCGGACAACAGAAGGAAAGCGGCAGTGCCGCCGAGGAGCAGGATCACGACCGGCAAGCCGATAAACAGCGCCAGCTTCATGATTCCAGGCTTTTTCTTCTTGCCCTCGCCCTCTTCCTCGCCTTCGGCGTCCTCGGTTTCGACCTCTTCGTTTTCGTCGGCCATCGCTCGGCTCCGATTCCCTTGCAGATCAAGGCGATTAACGCTCGCTCCGGTTAACGAGGCGTTTGCATTTGCAGGCCAACCGGCAATTCCTGCCCAGCGGAGGGGTGCAATCTGCCGGAATGCCGGGCACATAGCGGCGTGACATTTACGTAAACTGTTGTATTTGCTACTTATTAACCATGGCACGCGGGCTGCAAGGCGGGGGCCAAGCGCTGCAAAAGACGGTGCTCGAAAACATAACGCTCCAGAACGGACGGAACGCGCCATGGATAACGCCTTGATGATCGGGCTTTCGCGACAGCTGACGCTACGCCGCGAAATGGAAATTACCGCAAACAACATCGCAAACGCCAACACGCCGGGCTTTCACGTCGAATCCCTGCTGATGCGAAACGAGGCCGCCGAGACCGCCAGTTCGCAGGACGGTCCGCGCGACCTGCAATATGTCGATGCCTGGGGAATGGGCCGCGATTTCCGCGAAGGCTCGCTGGATTTCACCGGCCGGACGCTGGATGTCGCGCTGGAAGGCGACGGCTTCTTCCAGATCGAGGGCCGCGACGGCGAAGCACTCTACACGCGCGACGGCCGCTTCCGCCTCGACAGCGAAGGTCGGCTGACCGTCGCCGATGGCGCTCCGGTGCTCGACGATCTCGGCGCTCCCATCCTGATCGATGCCGCCCAGGGCGAGGTCATGATCACCGAGGACGGTGCGCTGGTCCAGAACAATGCCGAGGTCGCGCGTCTCGCGGTGTACCGCTTCGAGGACCGGTCGCTGCTCGAGAAATCGGGCAATGGCCGGTATGCGGCCGGCGAGGCGCAAGCCGACATCGCCGCCGATGCGGTTATCCGCCAGGGCTATGTCGAGGCCTCCAATGTCCAGCCCATCCTCGAACTCACCCGCATGATCGAGACGATGCGCGCCTATGAATCCGTTTCCCGCTTCCTCTCGCAGGGCGAGGAACTGAGCCGCAAGGCGATCGAACGCCTCGGCCGAGCTTAAGGGAGTTAAGCCATGCGATCCCTCACCACCGCCGCGACGGGCATGCAGGCCCAGCAGATGAATGTCGAGGTCATCTCGAACAACATCGCCAACATGAACACGACGGCCTTCCACCGCCAGCGGGCCGAATTCCAGGACCTGATCTACCAGAGCGTCGAGCGCATGGGCGCCTCGTCCTCGGACGCCGGGACGATCGTCCCGACGGGCGTCCAGGTCGGGCTCGGCGTGCAGGCCGCCTCGGTCTACCGGATTACCGAACAGGGCAGCCTGACCCAGACCGGCAACCGCTACGATCTCGCCATTTCCGGCCGCGGATATTTCCGCATCCAGCTGCCGTCCGGCGAGGATGCCTATACTCGCGCCGGCAATTTCGCGGTCAGCCCGGACGGCCAGATCGTGACCACGGACGGCTACACTGTCGCCCCCGGCATCGCCATTCCGCAGGGCGCACGCGATGTCGCGATCAACCAGCAGGGACAGGTGCAGGCGATCATTGATGGCCAGCCCGACGCGCAGGTTGTCGGCCAGCTGGAATTGTCGACTTTCTTCAACGAAGCCGGGCTGGAAGCGCGCGGCGACAATCTGTTCACCGAGACCGCTGCCTCCGGCGCCCCCACCACGGGCACACCCGGCTCGACCGGTTTCGGCGTGGTCCGACAGGGCTTCGTCGAAACCGCGAACGTCAATGCGGTCTCGGAGATCACCGCCCTGATCCAGGCCCAGCGGGCGTATGAAATGAATGCCCGCGTCATCTCGGCCTCCGACGAGATGATGGCTGCCAGCTCGAACCTTCGGTGAGGACGGATAGATGAAAACCCTGCTCTTCGCCCTCGCCCTGGTGCTGCTGCCGCCGCCGCAGCTGGCCTTCGCCGACGATCCCGTCATGCTGCGCGACCGGCTGCGTGTCGAAGGCGCCGTCATCACGCTGGGCGATCTGTTCGCCATCGAGGGCGAGGCCGCCGGAATCGTCGTGGCGCGCGCACCGCAACCCGGCCGCCGCACCTCGCTGGACCCGGATTATATCCGCAGCCAGGCGCGCGAGCACGGGCTGGCCTGGGGCAATCCCAACCGCCTGCGCCGCATCACGGTGGAGCGCGCCAGCCGGGTCATCGATACCGACATCCTGGCTGAGATGATTGCCGGCGAGCTCTATGGCCGCGACGGCAATGAATACGATGTCGCCCTGTCCGGCGCGCAGGCTATCCATGCGCCGCTCGACAGTGCCGGCCTGCCGGAGATCGTCGCCTTCGATCATGCCGCCTCGAGTGGTGTCTTCCAGGCCGAGTTGATCCCTTATGACGGTGCGGATCCGGTGCGCATCAATGGCCGCGCTTTCGCGACCATCGAAGTGCCGGTGCTGGGCCGGGCCATCCCCGCGGGTCATGTGATCGAGCCTGCCGACCTCGACTGGCAGGCGGTGCGGGCCGACCGTCTGCGCAACGATGCGGTGATGCATCCCGACCAGATGATCGGCCAGGAAGCCCGCCGCGCGCTGCGTCCCGGGGAAGCGGTCCGCGCCTACGATCTGCAGGCCCCGGTCATCATCGCCCGTGGAGAGATTGTGAGCCTGGTGTTCACCGTGCCGGGCCTGTCGCTGACCGCCCGCGCCCGGGCGCTGGAGGATGCTGGCGCGAACGAGATCGCGCGCTTCGTCAATCTGCAGTCCAACCGCACGGTAGACGCGATGGTGGAAGGCCCGGGCCGCGCCCGTGTCGTCACCGCCGGACCGTCCTGAGCCGAATCCGGAGACTCCTACAGTTTTCGGTGAACCACCTCCTACTACTACGACTACGACAACGAAAAAGACCAACAAAAACAATACCCGCCAATTCAACACTGGGAAAAGAGCCATGATCCGCAAACTGCTTGTCATCTCCGCCGCCGCTTCGCTCGGCGCGTGCGCCACGGCCGAACGGCTGACCGAGGTCGGCGCCGTCCCCGCCCTGTCGCCGATCGAGAACCCGGCGCTCTATGCGACGGGTCCGAATTCCGGCTCGCCGCATCACGACCGCCAGGGCCGCTATACCGGCCAGTATAGCCCGCAGCACTCCTACGGCGGACAAGCGCCAATCCGGGCGCCGCAAGCGCACGCCGCCGCACCGCAACCTCATCAGTCGCAACACCACGCCCACGCCGGCGCCATCCCGGCGAGCTATGACGCCTCGCCGACCAATTCCCTGTGGACGCCCGGCCGCCAGACCTTCTTCGGCGATCCGCGGGCGGCCAATCCGGGCGACATTCTCACCGTCGCCATCAATATCGCCGACAGTGCCAGCGTGCAGAACTCCACCAATCGCTCGCGCACCAGCGCCGAGAACAGCAATCTCACCAATTTCCTGGGCGGCGAGGCGGCGCTCTCGCAATTCTTCAACGATGCGATCGATCCGACCTCGATCGCCAGTTTCGGCTCCAATGGCTCGCACACTGGCACGGGCGGTGTCAGCCGCTCGGAATCGATCAGCCTTTCGGTCGCCGCCATCGTCACCGACCGCATGCCGAACGGCAATCTGGCGATCGCCGGACGCCAGGAAGTGCGCATCAACAACGAGGTCCGCGAGCTCCTGGTCTCGGGCGTGGTGCGCCCGCAGGACATCGCCTCGGACAATACGATCCGCCACACCCAGATCGCCGAAGCCCGCATCTCCTATGGCGGCCGCGGCCATATCTCGGATGTTCAGCGCCCGCGCGTCGGCCAGGAGGTCTTCGACATTCTCTGGCCGTTCTAGGTTTTCTCCGGCCCTGACCGGCCGGAGCTCCGCTCCACCACCCAGTGGCGCACCTTGGCCCCTGTCGCTCCGGCGACAGGGGTTATTTTTGCTTGGGCTCCGATCTTTCGAGGGCGGCTACGCCGCCACCTCAAGATGAGGTGGGCGGGTGGCTTTGACGTCTGGGAAGCGCCTGAATTAACCTCCCACCTACTTCATGGTGAGGTGCTGGCCGTAGGCCAGCCTCGAACCATGCAAGGCGGGTGGCCTCCGATCCTTCGAGGCTCGCTACGCGAGTACCTCAGGATGAGGTGAAAGGGTGGCAGAGAGCTTAGCGAATACGAGGGTGTCGAAGCACAAACCCACCTCATGGTGAGGTGCCCGGCGCAGGCGGGCCTCGAACCACGCACAGCGAAGACACCTGGATTCAATCTTTGATTGTGGTACATTAAACCATGCGCCAGCCACCCAAGATGATCTGGGTCTACATCCTGCGCTGCGCAGACGGCTCCTATTATACGGGCACGCACCGGGGCGAGGACATGGAGCAACGCGTCGCCGAGCACCAGGCCGGCACATTCGGTGGATACACTGCGGCCCGCCGACCGATCGAACTGGTGTGGGCGGACTGGAGTTTCCAGCTTGCCGATGCGGTGGCTTTCGAGCGCCAGATCAAGGGCTGGTCACGCGCCAAGAAAGAAGCCTTCATTGCGGGGGATTGGCAGGCTCTAAAACGGCTTTCAAAACGGCGCGGCGGCAAACCAGCGTCCTGAAATTCCCACAATCCACCTCATGTTGAGGTGCTTTCCGCCAGGAAAGCCTCGAACCACGCGAGGGCAGTTGGCCTCCGATCCTTCGAGGCTCGCTATGCGAGCACCTCGGGATGAGCTGAGAAGGTGGCAGAGGGCTTAGCGAATGCGAGGGTGACGAAGCTCTCACCTACCTCATGGTGAGGAGCCGCCGAAGGCGGCCTCGAACCACGCAAAGCGCCCGGCCTCCGGTCCCTTGAGGCTCGCTATGCGAGCACCTCGGGATGAGGTGCCAGGTCGGCAAAATATGGGTTGTAAATTCAGACGAATTTAATCGTCCCGGTGCACCCGTTCAGACCGCTCATGGCGTTCCTGGGCTTCCAGCGACAGGGTCGCGACGGGGCGCGCGTCGAGGCGTTTCAGGCTGATCGGTTCGCCGGTTTCCTCGCAATAGCCATACGTGCCTTCGTCGATGCGGCGAAGCGCCGAGTCGATCTTGGAGATCAGCTTGCGCTGGCGGTCGCGGGCGCGCAGTTCCAGCGAGCGGTCGGTTTCCGTCGAGGCGCGGTCGGCGAGATCCGGCATGGTGCCGACGTCTTCCTGCAAAGCCTCGATCGTGGTCCGGCTTTCGCGGATGATCTCTTCCTTCCAGGCTTCCAGCTTGCGCCGGAAATATTCCTGCTGCCGCTCATTCATGAACGGCTCCTTGGTCGTCGGCTTGTAACCGGCTGGAAGTTCTATGGAAGAGGATGAAGCGTCGTTCTTCTTCGCCATTACGCCAACTCCCGTTTACTCACTGCCCCCCACAGGCGGGCCCGAAATGACGCAAGCGGCGTGCCAAGTCAATTCGGAAAAGCTGTCAGACCGGGTAAATTTCCTGTTAGAATCCACAGGAAATAGGCGAGTATAATCGCAGACTTAGGCTTCCAGCTTAGCCAGTTCGACGGCGGCCCTCGTCTCGACCTCGTCCAGCATCTGCTCGAGGCGGGCGTCCTGCGTGGCCTCGCGGCGCGATTGCAGCAGGTCCATCAACGCCACCAGCTTGGTACGCGGAATGCCGCCTTCCAGAAGGGCGAGCTTCAGATCGTCAAGCACGTCGAGCATGGAAAAGGCGCGTTCGGTGGCACGCTTCCTGGCGCCGGCGAAATCGCCGACCGATTGCAACGCCAGGATGGCATCGACCGAGGTCAGCGCGCTGGCGCCGGACGCGGCGGCGACACCCGGCTGTCCGCCGGCCTTCGCCGTATCGACGGAAAATCCCTCGCCCCCGGCCTTGCCGGCGCGGCGTTTGGAAGACACGGAAGAGGTGGACCCTGGTCCGGTGACTTTCATCGTGTGGACGTCCCCGATGTGGCATTTCCTGTTGGCCATGAAAGTCTTCTGCTTCGGCTTAACAAGCGTTTAAGGCCTGCCGGCGGCCCGGCAAATCTTGCCGTAGCGGGGCGATTTGCCGATCAAGGCGCCGGGCGCACTTCCAATACCGACTTTGTTTTCAATAACTTACGCGCAGCCTCACATGGCACGGATTTCGCACCTCCGTGTGCGAGACAAAAACAGGGGACACCCCGGATCATGCGCCGCGCCACCTATCTCTTTGCCGCCCTCACCTTCCTCGTCGGCCTCGCCGTGCTGACCACGCCGGCCCACGCCAATTCGCGCATCAAGGACATTGCCGATGTCGAAGGCGTGCGCGACAACCAGCTGGTCGGTTACGGCCTGGTGGTCGGGCTCGACGGCACCGGCGACAGCTTGCGCAATGCCGCTTTCACGCGGCAATCCCTGTCGGCGATGCTGGAACGCTTCGACGTCAACACGCGGGATGCGACGCTGAACACGCGCAACACCGCTGCCGTCATCGTCACCGCGCATCTGCGCCCGTTCGCGACACAGGGCACGCGGGTCGACATCACCGTCTCGGCGATCGGCGATGCCTCCTCGCTGCAGGGCGGCACGCTGATCGCGACACCGCTGATCGGCGCGGACGGTCAGGTCTATGCCGTCGGCCAGGGCCAGCTTGCCGTTGGCGGATTTGCCGCCCAGGGTGATGGCGCCTCGGTCACGCGCGGCGTGCCGACGGCCGGCCGCATCGCCAATGGCGGCCTGGTCGAACGCGAGCTGCGCTTCGACCTCGCCAACCGCTCGGCGATCCGCCTGGCACTGCGCAATCCGGATTTCACCACGGCGCGGCGCACGGCCGAAGCGATCAATGCCTATCTCGGCTCAGATGCGGCCCGCGCTTCCGATCCTGCCACCATCGTCCTGAGCCGGCCGGATTATTATGAGGGCGACATGGTCGCGCTCCTGTCCGAGGTCGAATTGCTGCGCGTCGAGCCCGACCTTCCGGCAAGGGTAATCATCGACGAGGCGACCGGAACGATCGTGATGGGCGAGAATGTGCGCGTCTCCACCGTCGCCATTGCACAGGGCAATCTGACGATCTCGGTGTCCGAGACGCCGATCGCCAGCCAGCCGGCACCGTTCTCCGAAACCGGCGAGACCGTTGTCCTGCCGCGTACCAATGTCAGCGTGGAAGAAGACCTCTCGCAGCTCGGCGTGCTGGATGATGGCGTCTCGCTGTCCGACCTGGTCGACGGGCTCAACGCGCTTGGCGTTTCGCCGCGCGACATGATTGCCATATTGCAGGCGGTCGCCGCCTCCGGCGCGCTGCAGGCCGAGATCGAGGTGCTGTAGCGATGGACGGGCTGATGAATCCAGATGCCCAGCTGGCGCAGGCGTTAAGCGGCGCATCGGCCGGCCGCGAGCCGCAGCTGCGCCGCGTCGAGAACGAGGAACAGGCGCGCCAGGTTGCCGAGGAGTTCGAGGCCTTCTTCCTGTCGCAAATGATCGAGGCGATGTTCAAGGGCGTCGGCGAGAACAATCCTTTCGGCGGCGGACCGGGCGAAGCCGCATTCTCCGGCCTGTTGCACGAGGAATATGCGCGCGTCATGGCGGGCACGGGCGGGCTCGGCCTGGCCGACAATCTGACCGCCGAAATCCTGCGCTACCAGGAATCCGGAGAGGTCTGACCATGCTGGCTGCCAATTCCCCTGCTGAACGCGCCGAGGCGCTGATCCTCCTCACCTCGCGGCTGACCGAGCTGATCGAGACGGAAACCGCGCTGTTCGAGGCGCACCGGCCGCTCGAGGCCAAGCCTTTCCAGGACGAGAAATCGAAGCTGGCGACGATCTACCGGCGCGAGATCGCCGCGGTGAAGAGTGAGCCCGACCGGCTCGAGGCGGCCCCATTGGCCCTGAAGCAGCAGCTGAAAACCGTGACCGCGGCCTTCACCGAGGCGCTGCACGCCAATGGCCGCGCGGTGGACAGCTTGCGGGTGCTGACCGAAGGCATTGTCCGCTCGGTCGCTGACGAAGCCGCGCGCCTGCGCGACCAGGATGCCGGTTATGGCCCGGGTTCGGCGCGCCCGCCGTCCTCTGCGCCCGCAATCGCGGTGAACCAGCGGGCCTAGACCTGCCGCTCTGCCAAATGCCCAATAATGTCATCCCCGCAGAAGCGGGGACCCAGAGCAGCGGTGACGCGCTTTCGCCCTGCGCGCAGTTTGCTCGGCGACGACGCTTTCGGCTGGTTGGCTCCGGGCGTGACCGTTTCAAGGACGCAACTGGGTCCCTGCTTTCGCAGGGATGACAATGGTTTTCTGAAGTTACGTTGTCGCCCCCTCGCTGGGAGGGGAAAGCCAGGCCGTCCTCGCCTTTCATTCCATGCTGGCCAGTCTTTCGCGCCGGGATTTCAGCTCAAGGGTGAAACCGCGAAGCGGCGCTTTCGCGCCCTTGACCTGAAAACCCGGCGCCGAAAAATCCCGGCAAGGCATGAAGGGCCATTTGTGGTCACCGATTCCTGTCACCTATCTCCCACACGTCATCCCGGACAGGCGACGGTCTGATCCGGAACCCATTCCGGAATGCCCGGGTCCCGGAATCACGGAATCACCGGATCAAATCAGAAATACGCCGTGGCGTTGGTGCCGCTACCGGCCTGCAGGCGGGCGAGACCGGCGGAATAATTTGCATATTGTGCGGTCATGTAGGCGGGAACCGTGCCGCCCCTGTTGCCCTTGCCCTCTCCGTTGAGAAGGTCCTTCAGCGCCTGCGGCGTGGTCAGGTCGCGATAGGCGCGCTGGACAATGTTCATCGCTTCCTCGAGCGCCTTGGCGGCAGCGGCTGCGCGGTCCTTGGTGGCGAGGGAGATGTCATTGCCGAGCTCGAGCGCGAAGACTTTCGGCGCTGCCGATGTCTTGTCGCGATCGAGAAAGCTCTCCTTGCCGGTGACAGCACCGGCCACCAGGCCAAGCCCTTTGAGCGCATCGCGGCCGTCGGACCCGGCGAACAATTCGATGGTGACGTTCGGATTGGGGGTGATGCGCAAAACATCGCCCGCCGTCGAGCGGCGTACATCGGAAGCGCCGTCGAGCACCAGGGCGGCATTGATCTTGAAGGTCAGGGCGCGCAGCGAATCGTCGGCATCGACGGTGATCTTCTTGCGGCGACCGCCATCGACCGAGATGTAGAAATGATCGCCATCGCGGACCGAGGTGCGGTCGGTGACGACGCGCGTGTCGGCATAGGCGAGCGTGCCCGCCGGCAGGCCGAGATCATCGAGAATGCTGTCGCCTGCCGGATCGACAACCAGGCCATTGGCCTGCGAGATGCCGCCACGGCCGGAAATCTGGGTCGTGAAATGGGTGGCGCCGGTCGTCGCATCGAGCGAGGCGGCGAACGCATTACGGGTGCCGTTCTGGGTGGCGCCGGCCAGCTCGCCCGTGGTCTTGCCGGCGAGGTAGACCGTGCCGGCCGAGACCTGAACGGACGCGGCGCTGTCATCGGCGTCGGAGCCGACAAACTGCGTCCATTGCGTGGTCGGGCTGACACCGTCGGTGAGCTTCACCACAACCGCGTCTCGGCCGCCGGAATGCGCCGTCAGCGGCGCGGATGGCGCAAAGGACGATCCGGCCGAGCCCGCGAAATAGATATCATCGCCATCAACCGTCAGCCCGCCGATCGCGCCGTCCTCCAGATCACCGAGATCGACCTCCCAGATCGCAGCACTGTCGCCGTCAGCGGTATCGTATTTACGCAGGAGCGCGCGGCCATCCTCATTGCTGGCGACCAGCAGGCCGCCATCGGAGGCAATGGCCACGGCCTCGGCGCGCTCGTCGCGCGTGCTGCCGGTGCGGCGCGTCCAGGACAGGGTGCCGTCGCTGGCATAGGCGCGGACATAGCCATCGCTTTCGCCGCCGCCATGGCTCTTGCCGCCAAAGGCCGAGCCGGCCTGTCCGGCGACATAGATCGCGCCATCGGCGGCCACGGTAACCGCGGTCGGGCTGTCGTCCTCGGTGCCGCCGAAACGCTTGAGCCATTGTTCCACGCCGGCGGAGTCGAACTTGGCGACGAAGCTGTCACTGCCGCCGATGCTGGTGGTATCACCGAGCGCGCCAGTGACCGTGCCGGCAACGACAATATCGCCATCGGGATCCACGGTGATCGAGGCGCCGGCCGCGTCGCTGGCGGCGCCGAGCGTGCGGGTCCAGACCGTCTTGCCGGTGGAATCAATCTTCTGCAGGACGAGATCCGTGTCGCCCTTCACCACGCGGCCGGCGATGTCCGCACTGGTCTCGCCGAGCACGTAAAGCGCGCCGTCCGCGCCCAAGGCCGACGCCTTGAGCTCGAGCGGGTTGGTGGTCGTGGAGGTCGTCTCCTTGCCGTCATCGTCGACCGTGGTGAGCTCGTCGGGGCTGGCTTCCAGCCGGCGGGTGAACTCGGTGACCGGTGTGCCTGACGCCAGGTCGGTCAGCTTGACGATCTGTCCGCCGGCACTGTCGCCGATACCCGATGTGCCGGTGAGATAGACAGCGGGCGCGGCGGTTGCCGCGGAGAAGGTGATCACCTCGGTCGAGGCGCCCTGGATCTTGAAACCGAAATCATTGCCCGCGATCACGCCGTTCTCGTCTTCCTCGCCGATCTTCACGCGTTCGAAGGTGGAGATCATGCCGGCATTTTCGAGCGCGGTGTTGATGTGGGCAGCGATGTTGTCGAGATTGCGCGTCGTCGCGCCCATGTCGGCGAGGTCGATATTGATCGGCGTGGTGACGCCGGATTTCTTCACCGAGATCGTGAACTGGACATCGCCCGTCAGGCTGGCGACCTCGGCGTCGAAATCGCCGGTGTGGATGACCCCGGTCGTGTATTCCGACAGCCCGCGCGAAATTGCGACACCGGCCTCGGCCTTGGACAATTCCTCGCCCTTGAGGACGGTAACGCCTTCAAGATCGGTGTCCTGGAAGAACGCGTCGAGCTGGCCGGCGCCTTCGAGAAAGCGGCGGTTGAGAAAGTCACGGCGTGAATCGATCGTCGTCTTGTCGGCGGCTTCCTCGGCGAGCGCATACATGCGGCGCAGGCCCTGGTGCATCGCGAACAGCGTTTTGATGTCGGTCGAGGCACCGGTATTGGAAAACTCCGAAAGCTTTGAATCGAAGAACTTGCCGCTGGCCAGCACCTTGCGGCTGACCTCGTCGAGCCCGGTGATATCGCCGCGCACATCCCAGGGCGGCAAGACGTCCTTGCCCTGTTGCGCCGCCGCGTTCGCGCCCGCCGACGCGCCCGAAAGCTGCGGCGTCAGGCTGGCCAGACGGGTCGCCGTCTTGGCCTGGTACCAGCCGGTCAGGGCGGTGAAGTCGAACGGCGTGATTTCCACGCGGGTGCACTCCTTCGAGTTGACCGCTCATGATCGCGCCGAGACATTGGGATTTCGTTTATTTTGAAGGTAAACACGCGGTCTAGGCCGCGATGCTCAACGCCAGTGGCGGGGTCGAGAATTCCGCCTCGCCGAGCGGCTCTTCTGCTTGCGCGAGGGCCGCGTTGAGTCGCGATATGTCGGGCCTGCGCAGGCACAGGGCGGCCAACTCGGCGGATGTTATGGTCGCGGCCTTTTCGCCGAGCTCGGCATAGACAGCGGCACAGAAATCGAGATCGGCCGGTTCCTCCAGCGTCCAGCGGAGATTGTCGAGCCCGTTGCCCGGCCCGGTCAGCGCGACACGCCGCATGCGCGGATGGGTGCGGATCCAGCCGGTAACGGACTGACGGTCGAAGGGCCGCGTCGCATTGCGGTCGGCTTCCTGGAGGACGTGCGCCGGGAAGGCTTCGCACTGGAGGCCGTCGGGGAAACGCATCGGCATGTTGTTGCAGGCGAAATCCGCATAGGTGTCATCCAGGAGATTGACCACGCGGCTGCAGATCTGCGGATCAATGAAAGGATGGTGCCCGGAGACGCGAACGATGGTTTCGGCCCCGGATTCGCGAACGGCACGCGCGATACGGGCCAGCACATCCTCTTCCGGACCGCGCGTTACCATGTAGCCGGCATCGGTCGCCTCTTCGGCGATTTCATCGTTCTCGGCGCCGTCCGGAACGGCCGCGAGGACAATCTCCGCGCCGTCGATCTGACGGCACCGGTCCATGCAGCGCAGCAGTGCGCTGCGCTCGCCCAGGGCTTCGAGAACTTTCAACGGAATACGGGAGGACGCGGCGCGAGCCTGCACGATGACTGCCAGTGTCATGGCCATCTCCCCTATTTGTCACATGAAGGATCGCGTCTTCGGCCTAACGGCGCGTTAACCGGCGCACTCAAAAACTTAACGAAATTGATTCGTCAGGTGCGCCATGGCCACGCTCGCAACACTTTCATCCGCTGATATCGAGGGCCTGTTTTCAGGGCGGGACTTCCGCGAGCCGCGCATTGATCTGGACGGCAAGACCATACTGATCACCGGCGGCACCGGCTCCTTCGGCAAGCGCTTCGTGAAAAACGTGCTGGAGGAATTCAAGCCGCGAAAGCTGATCGTGTTTTCGCGCGACGAATTGAAACAGTACGAGATGGCGCAGGAATTTTCTCCGGCGGACCATCCCTGCCTGCGCTATTTCATCGGCGATGTGCGCGACGAGACGCGGCTCGACATGGCGATGCGCGACGTCGACATCGTCGTTCATGCCGCCGCGCTCAAACACGTGCCGATTGCCGAATACAATCCGTTCGAGTGCATCAAGACGAATGTGATGGGCGCGGAAAACGTGGTGCGGGCCGCGATCAAGCGCGGGGTCAAGCGCGTCGTCGCCCTGTCCACCGACAAGGCAGCGAGCCCGATCAATCTCTACGGTGCGTCCAAACTGGCATCCGACAAGATCTTCACCGCCGCCCAGCACATGGGCGGACGCAATGGCCCCGTTTTCTGTGTCGTGCGCTATGGCAATGTCATCGGTTCACGCGGCTCTGTTGTTCCCTTCTTCAAGAAGCTGATCGCCGAGGGCGCCACGGAATTGCCGATCACCGATGCGCGCATGACGCGGTTCTGGATCACGCTGGACCAGGGCGTGAACTTCGTCCTGTCGAGCCTGGCCATGGCAAAGGGCGGCGAAGTCTTCGTACCGAAGATCGCGTCAATGTCGATCACCGAGCTGGCGCATGCCGTCGCACCTGATCTGCCCCACAAGATCATCGGCATCCGCCCCGGCGAGAAACTGCACGAGGTCATGGTGCCCGAGGATGATGCGCGCCAGACGGTCGAACTTGAAGACCGCTATGCGATCCTGCCTGCGATGGAGGCCGAAATGCGGGCGCGCTATCTCGCCGAGGGCGCGAAGGCGATGCCGGAAGACTTCGCCTATGCTTCTGACAGCAATCCGGAAATCATGGATGCGCGCGCGCTGCAAGGCCTTGTCGAGCAGCGGCTGAAGGCGATAGGCAGCTAGCGCTTTTCCAACAGAAACCACGTCCCGTCATCGGACCAGGAAATCGGGTCACGGTGATAGAAGAAGCCGTAATCCTTGAGCTCCAACCGGTCCTTGAAACGGTCAAGCATTTCGCCGGCCCAGTCGCGCTTGAACAGGCGGCCCTCATGGCCGCGATAATTCACCTCGACCGGCGTCGGATTGTAGTATTCGAACAACAGGATGTGGCGGTCAGAGGCGTTGAACAGCACATCATAAACCTGCGGCAGAACCTCCGGATTGAGGTGGATGAGCACGCCGCAGATCATCGTCAGATCGAAGGTTTTCGACGGCGTGTAATCGAGCACGGAGGCGGTTCCGAACGCGACGGAAGACGTCTGGCATACCTGGGACGGCAACCCGGCAGTCATGAATGCCCCAGCGCTGAAAAGGCGTTTCGAGGTGCGTTGGAGCGCATTGCCGCCTAAGCAATTGTAGATCCCGATCGCTGGTTTCCGCACCGACTGCCGGGGCCATCCGCGCGCTCTGATGTTCGGATATTCATCACTATTGCCGTCAGGGGCCGGATACCAGAACCGCCGCCATCAACCCCGGACGACCGCCCCGCTGCACGGTGCGGCGCCCGGCCCAAAAAAAGGAAGTGTCACAAAAATATCACCCCCAAACGCGAACATTAACATAAAGTAAGGTGTTGGCATCTGTCGATCAATTCAATATCCAGATTGGACTATTCAGCATGAAAAATATCAACTTCAGACTGTTATGCAGTACTTCCATGTTCTTGGCTGCCACGGTGGTCGGGGGACCCGCTTTTGCGCAGAACCCGTCCGGTTCGCAGGCCAGTGAGGCGGACGATGTTGTCATCACGATCGGTACGCGCCGTGCGCAAAGATCGAATGTTGATTCCACGTCTCCAATCGACGTTTTCCCGGGAAGCGAATTCGTCAACCAGGGGACCAATGATGTCGCGGATCTGCTGCGAACATCGGTTCCGTCCTATAATGTGAACACTCAACCGATTTCAGATGCCGCGACCATCATTCGCCCCGCGAATGTTCGTTCGCTGTCGCCGGACAATGTATTGATCCTGCTCAACGGCAAGCGGCGCCATCGCGGCTCTGTCATCTCGTTTCTGGGCGGCGGAATTGCTGATGGTGCCCAAGGGGCTGACGTCAGCGTGATTCCGGCCCTCGCACTCAGGCAGGTTGAAGTCCTGCGCGATGGTGCGTCGTCACAGTATGGTTCAGATGCGATCGCAGGCGTGATAAACTTCCAGCTGAGAAACGACGATAGCGGTGGTACATTGGAAGCCGTTTATGGCTCCACGTATGAGGGCGACGGCGTTAATTACCGCGTCGCCGGCAATATCGGATTGCCCCTCACCGAGAACGGCTTCCTGAACCTCACGGCCGAGTTTTCGGATGTTGAAGGCACGGTTCGCTCTGTAGTCCGCCAGGACGTTCTGGACCTGATCGCAGCCGGAAACACCGACGTTGCCGATTTCCGGACCATCAACTCGTACACCGATGAAGTGCCCCAATACTGGGGTCAACCCGATGTCAGCGATAACTACAAGCTGTTCTACAATGCCGGTATCGACCTGAATGCCGACACCGAGCTCTATTCGTTCGGGAACTACGCGGAACGGACGGTTGAAGGCGGCTTCTTCTACCGCAACCCAACCAATCGTGGCGGGGTTTACAGAGGTCCGTTGGTTGATCCCGTCACCGGCGTCGCAGATCCGAACGGCGTCCCGTCCATTCGTGTTGGCGACCTTGACGGTCTCGGAATCGGGGGCTCGTGCCCGGCAGGGATTCCGCTGACCCAAGGGGGCGGCCTGATCGCTGACCCGGCTATTCTGGCTGCCGTGATTGCAGACCCAAACTGCTTCTCGTTCGTCGAGACAATCCCGAGCGGATTCGTCCCGCGTTTTGGCGGCGACAATACCGATTACTCCTTCGCCCTGGGTGTGAGGGGCACCATCGATCTGGGTTCCGGACTGCAATACGACGCCAGCGTCGTGCACGGTTCGAGCAAGTCCGACTTCTTCATCAACAATACCATCAACGCGTCACTGGGTCCCAACACGCCGCGCGATTTTGATCCGGGCGCGTACCAGCAGACTGAAACCATTTACAATCTGGACTTCAGCTATGCTGTTCCCTTTGGCGACTTTGCCTCTGATCTGAACATTGCGTTCGGGGCGGAATATCGCGAGGAAGAGTTTGAAATCACCCAAGGGGATGCAGCGTCTTTCGCGCTCGGCCCTCTGGCGGATCAGGGCTTTTCTTCAAGCTCGAACGGGTTCGGCGGGTTCACCGCCTCCTCCACGAGCGAACAGTCGAGCTATGGTCTGTACGTCGATCTCGAAGCCGACGTCACTGACAATCTGACCCTTCAGGGCGCTGTGCGTTTTGAAGATTATGACCAGTTCGGAAACACGACCGACTACAAGTTAGCGGGTCTGTATCAAGTCAATGAAAACCTGCGCTTCCGCGCCACGGTGTCGACCGGCTTCCACGCGCCAACCGCCGGTCAGGCGAATGTGACCAACGTCACGACCCAAAACGTCAATGGCAACCTGATCGACCAAGGCACGCTGCCGCTGTCATCCGCTGCAGGCCAGTTGGCCGCGGACTTCATTTTGGCCCGGGATGGCGCCCGCCCCACCTTGGGCACTGAAGAAGCCCAGAACTGGACGCTCGGTGCCGGCTTCAACTTGGGTCCATCCACCTGGACGATTGATTACTTCAATATCGATGTGGACGACCGGATCGCCCTCTCTGCCAACGTCGACTTTCTGGCGGCCCTGAACTATTTCGGCGGTCAGGCTGGCCTGCCGACGTTCGCCGATGTGTCCACGGGCATCACGGAATTGTCGAATGCTGGCGTGATCAACCGGAACGACTTTGTCGGATTCGAAGATCTCACTCAGTTCCGTTACTTCACCAACAGTTTCGACACCACGACAACCGGTGTGGAAGTGGTCGGCACGATCCCGATCGAGCTGACCAGTGGTGGGGATACGGACCTGTCGGTCTCGTTCGCTTGGATCGACACCGAAGTTGACAATCGCGGGACCATCAACCCGATCAGTGCGAGCCGTGTGGCGGCGCTCGAAGAGCTGCTGCCGGAGTTGAAAGGCAATGTGACCCTGACCCACGTCGAGGGTGATTGGCGCTTCCTGGCACGCGCTGTGTACTATGGCGAATGGGAAGATACCGGCAATGGCACCGGTGAGGTCGGTGCTGAAGTCGTGTTCGACGCCGAAGTCGGATACTCCGTCAACGACGACCTGGAGCTTATTCTGGGTGCGACCAACCTGTTCGACAGCTATCCGGACGAAAATCCGAATGCGAGATCTCTGGGTCAGCTTTACCCGGAAGCCTCGCCGTCCGGCTTCAACGGCGGGTCTTTCTACGTCAAGTTCCGCTATACGTTCAATTAAGCTTCGTCGAATGCAAACTATCGGGCCGCCTGTTCGGGCGGCCCTTTTTCTTTGCGCCTCTAGATCTCGACCCCAGAGAAACATCAGCATCCCGTACAGGTCGGGCCGCGCCGGAAATTCCAACCCTTCATTATCCGGTTTATCCGGGCGATCTGCCGGTCCCCAAGATTCCCCGAACAGGTTGGGGGATAACAGGGATTTGATTGCCTTGATGCGGTGACGGGGGTGCGATTTTGAGAACCCCTCACCCGGTCGCTCATCGCAAGGCGATTTCGCGCCCCTCCCTCTCCCCTTCCAAAGGGGAGGGGGTAGAGGAAGGCGGCCATGCTATGGTCGGCTTTCGAGGGTGAGGGGTTGATCCGATCAGCGCTTCTCCAGAAGGAACCACGTCCCGTCATCAGACCAGGAAATCGGGTCACGGTGATAGAAGAAGCCGTAATCCTTGAGCTCCAGTCGGTCCTTGAAACGGTCAAGCATTTCGCCGGCCCAGTCGCGCTTGAACAGGCGGCCCTCATGGCCGCGATAATTCACCTCGACCGGCGTCGGATTGTAGTATTCGAACAACAGGATGTGGCGGTCAGAGGCATTGAACAGCACATCATAAACCTGCGGCAGAACCTCCGGATTGAGGTGGATCAGCACGCCGCAGATCATGGTGAGATCATAGCTGCGCCCGGGTTCGTAATCGAGCACCGAGGCAGTATCGACCCTCGCGATGCCGAGCTCATTTGCCTGGCGCGCCGATTGCTCATTGATCTCGATGGCGGCAAGCTCTGTCGACGGTGAAACATTTTTCAGGGCGACCAGGTTGAGGCCGATATTGCAGCCGATCTCGAAGGCCGATCCGACCGGCGCCGCCTTGCGCAACATACGCGCCATGCAGGCGGTGCGGGCCGCGACGAGGCCCGGTTCCAGCGCACAGCGGTCGCGATATTCATCGCCAAACTGGCCGGCCCAGAAGGCTTCCTGTTCGGTCTTGTAGCTCATGTCATAATCCTTGCGGCGTGAAGGCGTTCGGCGAACGCCCAGTCATCTTCGGTGTCGATGTCGATGGCCTTCAAGCGATCGAGCAGGAAGGGCCGGAAATGAAGCGGTGCGCTGCCGTCGGTTTCGGCCAGCAGGCTGGGGGCGGCAAAAATCGAGAATGCCCCGGCATCACGATAGGCAGGGGTCAAGTCCTGGGTGCGCTTGCCAAACTGCGCCTCGTCGGCGGTCTGCAGATAGCCATCCTTCTCGATGAACAGCTTCTCGATCGGCGAGCCAACTTCCGCCACCGCGAGAACCGGGTGCGTGCGGTGCGCTTCGAAATCCGTGATCGCGGCCGAAATGTCGCGAGGTTCGACAAAGAAGGCCGTCGCATAGAGCAGCGCGGCGGTCTCGAAAGCCTGGCCCCGGCGTTCGTATTCACGCAGCGTCCAGCTGACGACGGCGCGGATCGGTGCAAAATCATCGGCAATTTGAGGAGCGCGCAGGAATTCCGGTGGATGTCCGGCGGCGCCTGCAATCGCGGCGATATCCGGATCATCGGTCGAGACATGGATCACGTCGAACAGGCCGCTGGCTTCGGCGGCCGCGAGGATGTGCGTCAGCGCCGGCTTGCCGGCGAACGGCCGCACATTCTTGCGTGGAATGCGCTTCGATCCGCCGCGCGCGGGAATGATCGCGATGCGTTTCATGGCGCGATCCCGGCACGCAATATATCGCCGGCCCGCGGGCCTTCGTTCACAAGCAGGTCGAGCGCAGACATGAAGGGTTCGAACGGCCCGTGCAGCTGGGCGTGCTCGGGATGCGTATAGTCGAAATAGGCCAGCGAAAGGCCGGCCTCTACAAAGGCATCGCTGTCTTTCAGATAGGCGCGGGAACCGGGCGGTGAGAGATATTTCTGCACGCCATGCGCACGGCACAGGGCGACCAGCCGGTCGGCCTTGCGGGCGGAAACCGGTGTCGCCGACGCGCGCACGGTCGGCGTTGTGATGCCGAACTCCTGCGCCATCCAGGTGATGATCGCTATGTTGAGGTCGCAGATCTGACCGGTGTGCCCGGTCATGATGTTGTTCAGTTCCGGCAGGTAGCGATTGGCGAAAGGCGCTTTCGCAAAGCTCATTTCAATGGTGCGCCACATTACGTCCGGAAATTTCGCGTCAGGCTGGATGCGGGCTTCTGCAATCGTCTGACCGCGCAGGCCCTTGGTGAGCACCGGTACGGTGAGCCAGACAATTCCGTTCGGCGTCTTGATGCGATTGCGCTGTTGCCAGGAGCGCTTGTCGAACTGGACATCGTCGAGGAAGACGAAGAGATCGACCGACGCCATAAGCGCGAAATAACCGCACCAGGGCAGGAAGGTCGGCTGCATGATGGCGGCGCGCTTCGGCGCGGGAGCAGTGGCGGGGTGGGTCATGCCTCGATGGCGGCGAGGACGCCGCCCTTCCCGTAATCATTGCCATTGTAGAAAACGATGCGCTGGCCCTTGTGGCTCAGCACGATAGCGTATTCGACCATGTCGCTGTCCTCGCCCGCGCCGGGTTCGAGGCCCGGCGGATCGGTGCGCGTCCAGTTGAGGCCGTCGGACGAGACCGCCTGCTGCAGGCGATAAACGTCGCCCTTCGAGGCGAACCACATGCGCCAGTGCTCGCCATCATGCCAGACAAAGGGGCGCGCGAGCGCGCTCTCACCGGGTTCGAAGTCGATGGCGACGCGCCCGTCACGCTGCCAGTGCAGGCCGTCTTTGGAGGTTGCCACCTGGATATTGTAACGCGGCAGGTCCTTGTGCACCCATTCGACGCCGGCGACGTAATACATGCGCCAGCCGATGGGGATCCTGACGACCCAGGGCGCGGTGTTGATGAACGGGTTCACCCGGCAGCGTTCAATGATCGGCGCACGGGACCAGCGCTCGAAGCGCGTTTCGCTCGCCGTGCGGATGGCGAGACCGCCGAACAGGTCCATGCGCGTCGTGCCGCCCGGCTTGAAGCCGATATAATAGAGCCGGGTCTCGCCGCCGGTGTTGATGATGCAGGATGGCAGGACGCCATTGTCATCGAACGTGCCCAGCGCGCCGGGCGCGAGTTCAGGTTCTTTCACGCGCTCGATCTCGACATCGGGCTGGTCGAGATCGATCAGCGACCAGCCGATGTGCGACTGGTTGTCGGTATTGCGGCCGCCCCACCAGATCCGCCACAGCGAGTTCTCGACATGCTCGGGCGTCGGCAGCATGGCGTGGGTCCGCCCCCACCAGGTGTCCGGATCAGGCCGGATCACGGTTCCGAGCTTCGTCCAACTAGTCATCGAGGCCGAAATAATTGTTGCGGATCTTGCGGCCCTTGGGGTCGTCAGGACCAAAGACCGTCGCCGGCGCGCCGAGCACGACCGAGCCTGCCTCGACATCCCTTGTCAGGCTGGCATCCATCGCGATGAAGGCTTCGTCGCCGACTTTCAGGAAGTCGCGCAGCGTCGCGTTGACCCCGAAGAAGCAGCGTTCGCCGATGCGGCAATGGCCGGAAACAACGATGTGCGAGGCGAAATAGGTGTGGCTGCCGATATGGCTGCCATGGCCGATATGATTGCCCGACCAGAGCATGACATTGTCGCCGAGCTTCACGGTTGGCTGGATGGTCTGGTTTTCCAGGATGAAGCAGTTCTCGCCCATTTCGAGGTCGGGCCAGGTCGCCGAGCGCGAGCAGACATAGCTGGCCAGCGTATAGCCCGCCGCCTTGGCCTGCTCGAACTTGGCCTGCCGCAGGCGGTTCAGCTTTTTATAGGAGAGCGCGACATGCATGGCATAGCGGTCCGGCGGAAAGCGCTTCACGGTTTCCGACCAGGGGATCATCGGAAGCCCCCTGAACGTGTCGCCCTCCACGAATTCGTCATCCACGGTAAAGGCGACAACGTCGTATTCGCTGTCCTCGGTGAAATAATAGTGCGCAAGCTCGGCGACTTCCGCCGAGCCGAAGATCACCAGTTCGCGGCTAGCGCTCATTGACTGCCTCCCAGGTGACGGGTTCATGCGCAGGAATGGCGGCCCTGGCCGTGGTGCCGAACAGGCGTTCGAACTCGCGCGCGGCGATGCCCCTGCGGGCGCGGATCGCCTTCACATTGTGCGGGCCGATCGTCTCGCCGGCGGCAATGTCGCGAATGGTGTAGAAATGCCGGCGATAGATGGGAGATTTGGTCTCCGCATCCTTCATTCCGAATTGCGGGCCACCGAGTGCGGCATGGGCATCGCGGACCGTCTCGCACAGGCGTTTCAACTCGTGTGGCTCGATGGCGAAGGAGGAATCCGGTCCGCCATCAGCGCGGTCGAGCACGAAATGCTTCTCGATGATCGCCGCGCCGAGACAGGCGGCAACAATCGGCGCCGTGATGTCCAGCGTATGATCGGAGAAACCGATCGGGACCGGAAAGCGCTCGCGCAGCGCGGTGATGTTGCGCATGTGCGCGCTGTCGATCGGGGCGGGATAGGCGCTGACGCAATGCAAGAGCGCGTAATTGCGCGCGCCCTCGCCTTCGAGAAACGCCACCGTGTCGTCAATTTCCTCCAGGGTGGCGGTGCCGGTCGACAGGATGAGCGGCTTGCCGGTTGCCGCGGCGTGGCGGATCAACGGCCAGTCTGTGAACTCGTTCGAGGCGATCTTGTGTGCGGGCGTTTCGAGCCCTTCCAGCAGGTCGACCGCGTCATTGTCGAAGGGCGAGGAAAACACGGTGATGCCGCGTGCCCGGCCATGGTCGAAGAGCGCCGGAAACCAGTCATAGGGCGTTGCAGCTTCCTGGTAGAGCCGGTGCAAACTCCAGCCCGCCCAGGTGCCGGACGTGATCTGGAAATCCGGCTTGTCGCTCGGCAGGGTCAGGCTGTCGGCTGTATAGGTCTGGAACTTGACGGCATCCGCGCCGCATTCCGCGGCGACATCGATCATCGCCAGCGCCTTGCCCAAATCCTTGTTATGATTGCCGGAAACTTCCGCAATGATGTAGGGCGCATGGCCGTCGCCGATCTCTCGTCCGGCGATCTGGAAGGCGGCTCTGGGAGGCTGGGCGTGGTTCGTCATCGGATGCGTCCAAGGCTTGCGCGCAGCATCTCGCGATTCGCCTTAACGATTACTCGCCAAGATGTTGGCGAAATGCTTGGGCGAGACGGCCGGCGCCGCAGCCGTCGATCACGGCCGGCCAGTCGGGCATTTGTGCGAGCGCATCGTTCAGGGCGGTGGCGAGCGCAGCCGGCAAATCCGGCTGATCGGCGCGCAGCAGGGTGGCCAGCCCTGCCTTGACGAAGGCCGACTGGGCGCCGTCGTATTCCTTGCCCGGGCTGAGAATGACCGCCGGCGTGCGCGTTGCGACCGCTTCGTACTTCACCAGCCCCGGCCCGATCAGCGCAGCGCGCGATTGCCTGAAAAGCGGATGCAGTGTCGGCGGCGCGATTTCGACACGGGCGCCGATGCGGGCGGCCTCGGCGGCGATGGCGTCGGCGCGGTTCGGCGGAACGCTGCCGCCGATAACGACGATCAGGCGCGGCCCGAAGGCGCTTGCTGCTGCCAGGACGGTTTCGGTGAGCTGCCAGGGATCGGCGCCGGACATCATGACAAGGATCTTGCTCCGGCTTTCAAGGTCGGCCGGTGGCGCCGCGTATTCCGAGCCGAGCACGGCATATTCACCGCCGGCCAATCGGACGCCGCCTGTTGCGGCGGCGCTTTGCAGCGCGCCGAGATAGGGCGCCACAACGAGGTCGGGGCTCGCATCACCGAAATAGCGGTCTTCGCCCAGCCCCTCGATCACCGCGACCTTCCGGCGCTGCGCTTTCAGGGCGGCGACGAGGCCGGGAATCGCATCGCGGAGCACCGCATTGGAGAGGTCCAGCGCGACAGATCCTTCCGGGTAGCGGCCGGCTTCAGCCGACAAGGGCGCGCCAGGATCGATTTCGACATGGCGCAGACCTTCGCTCGCGGCTCGCGCGGCAAGGGCGGCTTCCCCGCGGTCGAGTATCAACCCGGCGTCGCTTCCGGCCCGAACCATTGCGCCCGCGAGGGCGAGGCAGCGAACGGCATGGCCCCAGCCGATCTCCTGTCCGAGCCGGCACCGCAGCCAGATCATAGCGCCTTGAGGCCGGTGACGTCGCCGACGGCACGGATCACGCGGTGCGCCTCATCGTCCGACATGCCGACGAAAAGCGGGATCGCCAGGCAGGTGCGATAGTATTCCGCGGCGCCGGGGAGCGTGGCCGGATCGTCGTAGTATTTCTGAGTGTGCACCGGGATATAGTGAACCTGGGTGCCGATACCGCGCTCGCGAAGCGCGTTCATGACGGCGATGCGTGTCGTGCCGAGCGCCTCGAAATCGATCCGCAGGACGTAGAGATGCCAGCACGGGTCCTGATCCGGCAGGCGGGTGACGGGCCGCACATGTTCGTCGAAGCGGGAAAAGCCGCGGTCGTAGATCGCTGCCAGTTCTCGCCGACGCGCCGCGAAGCGTTCGAGCTTCGACAATTGTGACCGCAACAAAGCGGCATTGATGTCCGGCAGACGATAATTCCAGCCGAGCGCGTGCAATTCCTGGCGCCAGGGTTCATCGGGGTCGCCGATGAATTCGGACGTGTCGCGCGTGATGCCATGGCTGCGCAATCGCCGAAGGCGCTCGGCGAGATCGCCATCATTCGTGGTGATTGCGCCGCCCTCTCCGGCCGCGATCGTCTTGACCGGGTGGAAGGAAAAGGTCGCGGCATCGCAGAACTTGCCGTCCCCGACCTGGCCGCCAGCGCGGCGTGTGCCGATGGCATGACAGGAATCCTCGACGATGGCGGCACCGCTTTCGCGCGCCAGATCGGCGATCGCCGCCATGTCACAGCTTTGCCCGCCGAGGTGAACAGGGAGGATGGCGCGAACCGGACCGCCGGCTCGGGCCATCGCATCGGCGAGGGTTGCCCGGGTCATCAGCCCGGTTGCCGGATCGACGTCAGCGAAGACGACCTCGCCGCCGCAATAGCGTACGGCATTGGCTGTTGCGACAAAGGTGATGGTTGGAACGATGCAGATATCACCGGCGCCCACGCCGAGACCGGCCAGCGCCAGGTGCAGGGCCGCCGTGCCGTTGGAACAGGCGATGGCGTGCGCGGCCCCGGTGACCTGTTCGAATTCGCGCTCGAAGGCGTCGATCTCCGGGCCGCAGGTCAGGTAATCGGACTTCAGAGCACGCGTGACCGCTTCGATGTCGGCCTCGTCAATGCATTGTCGGCCATAGGGCAGGAAACGCTCGGTCATCGGTCATGTGTGCCGGGAGTCGGGGAAAAGAAAAAGCGGCGAGCCGAGGCCCGCCGCTCCGATCCGCATGGTGGTGGGGTTATCGCTAGCCGCCGTTGAGCAGAGACAGGATGATCTGCGGCTGCGAGTTGGCAATCGACAGCGATTGCACGCCCAATTGCTGCTTGACCTGCAAGGCCTGGAGCCGCGCGCTCTCCTTGGCGAGATCGGCATCGACCAGATTGCCCACACCCTCGGTGAGCGAATCCATCAACCGGCCGACGAAGGTGCGGTGTGCGTCCATTTTCTTGGCGTCCGAGCCGAGATTGGCCAGCGACTGATTGACATTGTCGAGGCTGGTCTGAATCGCGGACATCGCATTGGACGCCATGGTCACGGTGCCGAGGCTGGCAGTGGCCGCGAGCGTGATCACGGAGCCACCGAGGCTGAGATCCTGCGACCGCAATGTGATCGAGCGCGACGCGTCGGCGTCCGCGAGGAAAGCAATGCCATTGGTGATCGAACCATTGAGGATGTTCGCACCATCGAACTCGGCATTCTGAAGGATCACCGAGACCTGATCGATCAATGCCTTGAAATCGGCGTCATATGCCTGCCGCGAGAACGTGTCGATCGACGGGTCCATCGCAGCCGTTGCCTTTTCGCGCATCTGCACGAGCAGATCGGAGATCGCTTCGCCGGCAGCGAGGGCGACATCGGCGATCGAGACGGAACGGTCGAGGCTGGACTGGACGGCCGACAGCCCGCGAATGTCCGATCGCATGCTCTGGGCGACAGCGAAAACGGCGGCATTGTCTTTGGCGCCTCCGACGCGCAGGCCGGTATTCAGCTTGGTCTGGACGTCGGCCAGCTCGTCATTGGTCTTGTTCAGGTTCTGCAGCGCGACCATGGCCGCGGCATTGGTATGGATTGAGAGGGTCATGCGGGTCCCCTTGGCTGTGTCCTTCGGACGGCCCGGAACGGTTATCGTCCGGTGTTCAGCGCAACGGGTCGCAAGGCGCATGCCGAATCGGCACCGCTATATAATGCACAATATCAATAGGTTAGATTTGCCAAAACTCGACGGTTCAGCCAACCGGCGAAAATTGCCGGGCTGTTACGCGTCCAGTGGTTCGCCTTTGCCGGGCTTGCCGGCTCAGGCTTGCTGGTCGATCAGGCCACCCTGTTTCGTACGCAGGTATTCCCGCAAGGACAGGAAGTCCTCGCTGGGCCACTGACGTACAACGCTTCCGTTCTGGCTGTCGACGAGACGGTAGACGAATACGCCGGCGCCTTCGTGCTTCTCGATCGCGAGCTTGGAGCCCGCGAAAGCCTGCTCGGCCAATCGGTCGATGGACGCTTTCATTTCTTCAAAGCTCACCGGAACCGACTTGCCCTTGTCCTTGGCATCGGTGTCATTCCTGGTATGCGACGCCGGGACCGGAGCGGGAGCCGCCCTGAATCCAACTGTCGATGCAGTCGATGCTGCACTGATTTTTTGTACCAACTCGTTCATTTCAAACTGTCGGCGGGTTCTCCGCCAACACCTCCATGATTGGTCGGATACGCGCTATCGCGGAGTGGGTGGCCGGAACGGAACCCCTTCAATCCCGGCCACCCGAACTCCCACGATTAGCGGAAGTATCCGAGAATCGAGCTCGGCGCGGAGTTCGCGATCGAAAGCGCCTGGATGCCCAGCTGCTGCTTGACCTGCAGCGACTGGAGACGGGCACTTTCCTTGGCGAGATCCGCGTCGACCAGATTGCCGATGCCCCGTTCCAGGGCGTCGGACAGCTTGCCGACGAACGTCTTGTGGATTTCAAGAGCGCTGGAGCCGGTTCCCAGACGGGCCAGCGATGCGCTCAGATTGTCCAGAGACGTGCCAATCTGGCTGGCAATATTGTCAGCCTGGGTTGCCGTCGAGAACGACGCATTGGTCGCAATCGTGATAATGGAACCCGCAAGCGACAGATCTTCATCCGCCACCGAGATGTTGTTCGAGCCGTCAGCATTGGCCAGGGCCGAAATGCCGGTGGTCGAACCATCAATCAGATTGGTGCCGTTAAACTCGGCATTCGCGATGATCGTCTTCAGCTGATCCCGCATTGCGGTGAAATCAGCATTCAACGCCGTGCGCGAAGCAGCATCCAGCGACGAGTCCGCTCCGGCCAATGCCTTTTCCTTCATCTCGATAAGCATGTCGGAAAGAGCTTCACCGCCGGCGAGCGCAACATCGACCGTCGAAACCGCGAGGTCGATGGAGTTGGTGACAGCCTTGTAACCCGCGACGTCAGCGCGCATCGACTGGGCAATAGCGAACACGCCGCCATTGTCCTTGGCCGATGCCACGGCAAGTCCCGTGTTGATCCGGCTTTGAACCTGTTCCAACTCCTGGTTGGTCCGGTTCAGGTTTTGCAAGGCGATCATTGCGCCTGCATTCGTATTGATCGTAGCCATTTTTCTGGCCTTTCCCTTTCTGGTTATGTCGCCGGCTTTTTGCCGGCCATTATTCGGCGACTAGTTTTGCTGCCGCCGAATTCCCACCCTTCCGGATTACCGGAAGTATCCCAGTATTGACGACGGCGCGGAGTTCGCGATCGAGAGCGCCTGGATGCCCAGCTGCTGCTTGACCTGCAGCGACTGGAGACGTGCGCTTTCTTTCGCCAGATCCGCGTCGACGAGATTGCCGATGCCCTTTTCGAGAGCGTCGGAAAGCTTGCCGACAAACGTCTTGTGGATTTCGAGCGATTTCGAACCCGTACCCAGACGTGCCAGCGAAGAGTTCAGATTGTTCAGCGAGGTCGCGATCGCGGTCGCCTGCGTTGAAGCAGCCGCCGCCGTGGAGAACGACGCCGTGGCCGCAACCGTCACAACACCGCCGCCAAGCGACAGGTTCTCGTCCAGCACGGTGATCGTGTTGGAGCCGTCAGCATTGGCCAGGGCCGAGATGCTGGCGACAGAGTTGTTGATCAGGTTGGTGCCGTTGAACTCGGCATTCGAAACGATGGTGGAGATTTGATCGCGCAGCGCCTTGAAGTCTTCATTCAAGGCAGTCCGCGATGCGGTATCCAGCGAGGTGTCGGAGCCCGCGAGCGCCTTTTCCTTCATCTCGACGAGAATGTCGGAAATGGCCTCACCTGCTGCCAGGGCAACATCCACGGTGGAGACCGCCAGATCGATGGAATTGCTGACGGCGCGATAGCCGGCAACATCCGCCCGCATCGACTGGGCGATGGCGAACAGGCCGCCATTGTCCTTGGCCGACGAAACCGCCAGGCCAGTGTTGATGCGAGTTTGAACCTGCTCAAGTTCCATGTTGGTCTTGTTGAGGTTCTGCAGGGCAATCATTGCGCCCGCATTTGTGTTGATAGTAGCCATTTCTTGGCCCTTCCCTTTCTGGTCTTTAGGCTGGCGTTTTGCCGGCCTGGTTTTCCGGCAAGCGGAGAATGCCGCTCACCGAATTCTGCTATCCCGCTGAATTAGCGGAAGTATCCGAGTATCGAGCTCGGCGCGGAGTTCGCGATCGAGAGCGCCTGGATGCCCAGCTGCTGCTTGACCTGCAGCGACTGAAGACGGGCGCTTTCTTTCGCGAGATCCGCGTCGACAAGATTGCCGATGCCCCGTTCCAGGGCGTCCGACAGCTTGCTGATGAAGGTGTTGTGGATTTCCAGAGACTTCGAGCCGGTCCCCAAGCGGGCCAGCGACGTGTTCAGGTTATCCAGCGACGTGCCGATCTGACTGGCAATCGTGTCAGCCTGAGTGGCCGTTGTGAAAGACGAGGTGGCGGAGATCGTCAGACGGGTGCCTGTCAGCGACAGGTCTTCGGCTTGTACGGTGATAGTGTTGGAGCCATCGGCGTTAGCCAGCGCAGTGATATTTCCGGCGCCGTTCGAGATGAGATTGGTGCCGTTGAACTCGGCGTTCGCGACGATCGTGCCGATCTGGTCGCGCAGCGCCTTGAAGTCTTCGTTCAATGCGGTCCGTGAGGCTGCGTCGAGCGATGTGTCTGCTCCCGCGAGCGCCTTTTCCTTCATCTCGACAAGAATGTCGGAGATCGCTTCGCCGGCGGCCAGCGCGACATCAACTGTCGACTGGGCGAGATCAATGGAATTGCCAACAGCACGATAGCCGGCGACGTCAGCCCGCATAGACTGCGCAATCGCATAGATACCGCCATTATCTTTTGCCGAGGAAACCGCGAGACCGGTGTTGATCCGCGTTTGTACCTGCTCAAGCTCCCGATTGGTCTTGTTCAGGTTCTGCAGGGCGATCATCGCGCCCGCATTGGTGTTAATCGTAGCCATTTCTTGGCCCTTCCCTTTCTGGTCATGTCGCCGGCTTTTTGCCCGCAGGGACTTCTGTCCCGTGTGTGGACTCGCAAGGCGGGGGCCAGTTGCCGCGGGCGGCACAGGGCGGGAGCTCTAACTTGTTGTTTTTGCTTGAAAGATTTTTCTTGCGTCCAAACGAATCAATTTTCCGCTGGGCAAGAAGTGCCGGGCAAATCCGGATCGGCGCGGCAAGATCTGCCGGGCGGTCAAAATTACCGGCCATGCAACCGATTCAAAAGACTCGAAAAAAATGGGGCCGCCCCGTGGTGGAAGGCGGCCCCTATTCCTCTACTGGAAGAAGGACAGAATCGCTTGCGGACGCTGATTGGCGATGCCCAGCGCCTGTATGCCCAGCTGCTGCTTGACCTGCAGCGACTGGAGTCGGGCGCTTTCTTTTGCCAGATCGGCGTCAACAAGATTTCCGATCCCGGTTTCCAGAGCGTCGGTCAGCTTGGTCACGAAGGTCTGGTGAATACCCAGGGCCTTCGATTCCGTGCCGAGACGCGCCAGAGCGGCATTGACGTTGTCGAGCGAGGTCCCCAGCTGGCTGGCGATGTTGTCGGCCTGCGTCGCCGTTGAATATGACGCATTGGACGCGATCGTGATCAGCGCACCTGTTGCCCCCAGAACGAGGTTTTCGTCTGCCACCGTGATCGTGTTCGACCCGTCTGCATTCGCCAGCGCGGTCATCTGCGCCGTTGAATTGTTGAGCAGGTTCGATCCGTTGAATTCGGCATTGGACACGATGGTCTTGATCTGGTCCCGCAAGGCCGTGAAGTCAGCGTTCAGGGCCGTCCGGGATGCCGTATCAAGCGAAGTGTCCGCCGCTGCGAGCGCTTTTTCCTTCATCTCGATGAGAAGGTCGGAAATCGCCTCGCCGGCCGCCAGCGCCACATCCACTGTGGAGATGAGGCGGTTGATCGAATCGGTGACGGCGCCGTAGCCGCTCACCTCAGACCGCATCCGCTGGGCAATGGCGTAGATGCCGCCATTGTCCTTGGCACCGGCAACTTCGAGGCCGGTGTTGATCCGCGACTGGGTCTGCTCAAGCTGCATATTGGTCTTGTTCAGATTCTGCAGGGCGATCATCGCCCCTGCATTGGTGTTGACAGAGAGTGTCATTATTGGGGTTCCTCCGTTCTGGAAGTGACATGGCCCCACCCGTTCTGGGGGGCCTCCAGGACGTTTTGTCCTGCGAACGGAGGCGCAAGAAACGCGCCATGGGGAGCGTTGGAGGCAACGCTATCAAGGTATTGATTCAATGTGTTTTTTCTAAACAACAGCGCGACCGCCTCGGTCGCTGGCGGCTCGCGTCCCCGGTAAACTCTGCCGGGTGGGCGTAATTCGCCTAGCCTGCTACCGGCTCCGGCGCGGCCTGGGTCTGGGGTTGCAGCCCCTGCATGATGGTGCGGTTGATCTCGATCAGAATGCCCATGTCGCCGCCCTCGCGCAGGACTTCAGAAGACTGCTTGGAGACGAAGATGGAAAGCGAGATGATCGAGGCGCGCAGTCCTTCCGGCAGGCGATTGCCGGCATCGGCGCAATCGAGCGCGAAGGCACTCCAGACGCGGCGGTTCCAGTCCAGCGCGGCCGAGCGCTTCTGGATTTCCAGCGCGTCTGCCTCATTCGCCTCGATCAGTGCGCGCGTCACCTGAGCGAACAGACGGTATTCCGTGTTTCGCGGATCTTCGGCCCGCGTTGCGGCGTTCTGGTAAGCGTTAAGAGACACTCTTCAGCCTCTCGTCTTCATAGGCGATCAGTTTGCGGCAGCGGATCAATGCCTTGTAATGCTCGCCGGCCATGACATCGCGGGAAATCGCGACGCAGTTCTGAAGCACGTCAGGCGCCGAGATCGCGTTCATGAATTCGGTCATGCGCAGAACGAATTCGTCATAGGCATCGTCATCCGTCTTGTCGGACAGATACATCAGCATGATCGGAAAATAGACACGCCGCGCCGGCGTGGTGACCTCATGCTCGTGCATGATGTCCTTTTCACGCAGCACCGACGCCTTGTTCTGGAGAACCAGCGTCGCCCGGCGCTCGCCGTTCTGCATGACAGCGCCGTTGAGCACGAATTTCTCGCCAGGCTTGAGCGACAATTTGAGTGGCATACGCCTTCCCCGGACACATCGGCTGCGGGCCGTTCAAGGGCATCCAAGCAGAGGCGGATGAATAAAGCGTTGCAACAACTACCAGTCGATGCGCTGGCCGTCCCACGCATAGCAGTAACCAGTGTCTTCGACCCCCAGCCGGCCGAGCAGCTGCAACATGCAACCGGCTGATTTTTCGGGGGCAAACAGCTTTCCTTCGGGCACGTTGCGCTGGAAAGGCGCGGACAGGCCGGTCTCGACCGTCCCCGGGTGCAGGCCAACACAGATCGCCTTCTTTCGCTTGCGGCCGAGCTCAATAGAGAAGTTGCGGATCAGCATGTTGAGCGCCGCCTTGGACGCCCGATAGCTGTGCCAGCCGCCAAGACGATTGTCGCCGATCGAACCGACACGCGCCGAGAGCATCGCGAAAATACCGGTCTCGTCGCGTGGCAGGCTTTCCAGCATGTGCTTGGCAATAAGCGCCGGGCCGATCGTGTTGAGCGCGAACACGGTCTGCATGTCCGCCGGATCGAGCTCGCGCCAGCTCCGTTCCGGGCCGAAATCGTCGGAATGCAGGATGCCGGTCGCGACAAAGACCAGATGCACCGGCCCTTTGACGCCGATGTCCGTGGCTGCACTGGCGATACTGTCCTCATCCATCAGATCGAAGGCGAAACCGGTGATTTTTCGCGTCGCCGGGATGGCGCTGCGCGCGCCGGCAAATATCTTCGCGCACCGCGGATCTTCGGATAGCGCCCGGGTGATCACGCGGCCAATGCCGCCGCTCGCGCCGAATACGGCCGCTGTATAGTTGGCAGGTAGGTTTTCCAGCATGGGTCGACCGTTATCTTGCTATGAAGGCGAGCTAGCGCGCGTTAACGCGACATCAAGCGAAGCATCGCTTGCTGGCCGCTGATTCCACGTCCGGAGTTCGCAAGAATGAGCGCTTTGAAACTCGACGATCTGCTGGCCCAGCCTGAAGAAGCGGCCAAGCGGGACCTGACGGATGCCGCCCCGTTCGAGAGCGGGCCGGACTTCAAGTCAGCCATCGATAACGCCTCGCCGGCCGAGCGCCGCAAGCTGCGCAAGATCGCCGACCTGTTGCGGCGCGCCGTCAAGCTGGCGCATTCCGGGCACGGACCGCAGGCGGCCAGGCTGGCGATGAAGGCGCTCGACGCCGACCCGGAGAGCGCGCTCGCAAACCATGTGATGGGCGTGACACTGGAAGAGCTCGGCCGGTTGTCGCTGGCTCTCGAATTTTATCAGCGCTCCTTTGAAAAGGATCCCAAGTCACCTGACATCTACCAATCGCTGGCGATGGTGGCGTGGAAGCTGGACATGCTGCCGGCTGCGGAGAAATTCCTGCGCATCTTCCTGCAGATGATCCCCGGACATCCAGACGGGACGATCAATCTGGCGGGCGTGTTGCGCGATCAGGGGCGCTTCGACGATGCCGTCGACCTGTTACGTGCGACGATCTACGCCAATCCCGATCATTCCGATCTCTGGAATGCGCTGGGGACGGTGCTGATCGAATCCGGCGACCCGGTCCAGGCCGCGACATTCTACCAGGAGAGCCTGCGCCTGAATCCGGAATTCGGCCGCGCCTGGAACAATCTCGCCTACGCGCACGATCTTGTCGGCGATATCCAAGGTTCCATCGAGGCCTTCGACAAGGCGCTCGACCACGCGGCCAACAAGCGCGACCGGACAATCATGCGTCATGGCCGCTCACTCTCCTATCTCGGTGCCGGCGATCTCGAACGCGGCTGGGCAGAATACCAGGTGCGCCTGGATGAGGACTACAAGGACGCGACCCTGTTCCAGATCGACGCGCCGCGCTGGGATGGCGAAAATCCGGGGGAATTGAAGGGCAAGACCGTCGTCATGGTCGGCGAACAGGGCCTCGGCGACGAGGTCATGTTCATGAACGCCGCCCGTGACGTGCTCGAGGCTATCGGACCTGACGGCGAGCTGCGCATTGCCTGCGAACACAGACTGCGTCCGCTCTTCCAGCGCACCTTCCCCGACCTGATGATCGATGCCCATGCCTCGGCACGGTTGGAAGGCCGCGACTGGCGCATCGCGGAAAGCGTGATTGCCGAACACGGAAAGCCGGATTTCTGGTTCCCTATGGGCAATGCCTGCCGCGCCTTCCGGGCGTCGCTCGATGCCTTCCCGAAAGAGCCCGGCTTCCTCGTGGCCGATCCTGAGCGTGTTGCGCATTGGCAGAACTGGCTGGCCAGCCTCGGCCCGGGCCTCAAGGCGGGCCTGCTCTGGAAGTCGCTGAAGATGACGGCGAAGCGGCAAAAATATTTCTCGCCCTTCGAAACCTGGAAACCGGTACTCGACCTGCCGGGGCTTGTGCTGGTCAATCTGCAATATGGCGAGACCGCGGACGAGCTGGCCCGCGCCGAACGTGATTTCGGCGTTACCATCCACCAGCCGCCGGGGATTGATCTCAAGCAGGATCTCGATGATGTCGCGGCGCTGGGCAAGGCACTGGATCTCGCAGTCGGGCCGATGAATGCGACCATCAATCTGACCTGCGCGGTTGGCGGCGAAGCCTTCGTTGCGTCCAATACGCGTCATGGCTGGTCGTCCCTGGGAACGGACCATCTTCCCTGGTACCCGTCGCTCAGCCTGTTCATCGGGGATGAATTCCGCGACTGGTCGACAGCGATCGGCAAGCTGGCGCGCGCGCTGGAAGCGCGCATCGCGCAACAGAAAGCCGCATAGTGCCATGCAAGTGCGGATCGTGCCGGCCCGGCTCGACACGCCGCTCGATGGGGCGCGGCTGCATCCGCAGTTTATTCACTACCCCCGCGGCGGCGGATATTTCGGGCGCCATGTGCACCCGTTCCAACCGCAAAAAATAGGGTTGATCGTCGCGCTGACCGCGAGCGGCACGCATTTCGATACCGGATCGACCCTGTTCTGGGATGAACGCGACAGGCGACTGGACCTCGATGCCTGGCAGGCAGTCGGCTCGGATACGGCCTTTCGCTACGATCTCCCGCACGCCGTCTCCGGGGTGGATACCGATGCACAGCTGGCTTTTGGGACGCCCACCGGCCGCTGGGTCGCCATCATGCCACTGCACTAGGCCTGCGCAACTTGCCGTGAACGTCAACGCCCCGCGCGCTTTACGCTCGCCCTGACCGCCCTATGCTCCCGGGCTGACAAAGGGAGCCAGTGACCATGCGCTTTGAAGGCACAGACCAGTATGTCGCGGACAGCGAGCTACAGGCTGCGGTGAATGCCGCGATCGCGCTGGAACGGCCGCTGCTGGTCAAGGGCGAGCCGGGCACCGGCAAGACCGAGCTGGCGCGTCAGGTCGCGCAGGCGACCGGCGCCAACCTCATCGAATGGCATGTGAAATCAACGACCAAGGCGCAGCAGGGACTATACGAGTACGACGCTGTCTCCCGCCTGCGCGACAGCCAGCTCGGCGATGAGCGCTTCAACAACATCTCGAACTACATCCGGAAGGGCAAGCTGTGGGAGGCGTTTACCGCCGACGAGCGCCCGGTCCTCCTGATCGACGAGATCGACAAGGCGGATATCGAGTTTCCGAACGATCTCCTGCTGGAGCTCGACCGGATGGAATTCCATGTCTACGAGACCGGCGAAACGATCCGCGCGAAGCAGCGCCCGATCGTGATCATCACTTCGAACAATGAGAAGGAATTGCCGGACGCTTTCCTGCGCCGCTGCTTCTTCCACTACATCGCCTTCCCGGATGAAGAGACGATGCGGGCGATTGTCGGCGTGCACTTTCCCGATCTGAAAAGCCGGCTCCTGTCGCAGGCATTGAAGACCTTCTTCGAGATCCGCGAGGTGCCGGGCCTGAAAAAGAAACCGTCGACCTCGGAATTGCTGGACTGGCTGAAATTGTTGCTGGTCGAGGATATCGATCCGGACCTCCTCGCGGAGAAGGACCCGAACAAGCTGATCCCGCCCTTGCACGGCGCGCTCCTGAAGAACGAGCAGGACGTGATGCTGTTTGAAAAGCTCGCCTTCATGCACCGGCGCCAGCAGCGCGGGCCGCAAGGTCCGGGCGGCGGTCCGACCGGGCCGGTGGCCTAGCCGCGGCCTTTGAATCCGGTAACCGGCGAGCTCAATTCGTCAGGAACCGGATCGCCACCAGCACGTTCAGGACAAACAGCGCGGCAAACAGGATCCACATCAGCGGAGAACGATTGCGTCGATTGTTCATGGCGCCACTCCGCGTCCCGTTTCATCGACCAGAGGCCAGAACACCTCGGTTCGCCAGTCCGCGATATCCGGATATTCGGCCGGCGAAGTCACATAGCTTTCCCAGGGCGCACCCTCGGCGCGATGGTCGCTGTCCTCGATCCACAGCTCGATGGCGGCATGGGTCTCGCCCAATGTTTCATATGCGCCATGGTGAACCGCGAGGGCCACGGGGCCTGGCTGTATCTCACCGGCTTCGATCTCCCCGGCAGACGGAGCATCGACGGCGACCGGGATGGCGCTATCGATAGTCCAGAGGCCATGACCGGTCTCAACGTAACGAGCCATCGGCTGGCCGGCGATGGCAATGCCTGACGCGATACAGTGCTGGAATATCTTTGGAAAACATTCGGCGAAGAGCGGCTGCAATTGGGTGCGGGAAACCCGTCGCCGGACAAAGAGTATGGGCTGGCGCTCCACTTTGCGAAGCGTGATTTCCGAAGTCGGCATTTCTGACCTTTCCTGACCTGACCGGGGTCGAATTCCGTAAAGCCGGAGGCACGGACCGACCGAGTGTTCCAAGCCGGCACCTCGCCTTCTGCTATCCTCATTCACCTGCGTTTTCAGCCTGGCGCGGAAATGTGCAGGCGGGCAATCGAACATTCGGCGAAAAGCCCGCGTGAACCCTTCATGGCTCTCGAACCCGACCTCCAGGGCGATCGCCAGAACCGGCCGGGCGGTTGTTGCGAGCAACATGGCGGCGTGTTCCAGCCGCAGACGCAAATCATACTGCTTCGGCGTTTCACCCAGGAGGCGTTTGAACCGGCGGTGCAGGGTGTATTTCGGCATCCCGGCGGAGGCTGAAAAATCTGCAAGCGAGCGCTTGTCGTCCCGGTTCGCCGAGATCGATTGCAGCAGTGGCAGAAGGCCCGGCGTCATCCCCATGAAGGTATCCTAGCGGATTCCTGTGCGACATTCTTGACCGTTCTTGCGCGACACCCTGCGTGTTCGCCCCCAGGCCCTTCGTCCGCCCCCGGCGAGTCGGGCCTGTCGCGCCCGCCATACCCGGCTTGCTGCAGAAAACGGGCAGAACGCTGCGCATTGCGCGGCGCTCGTGGATGCGCGGTAACAATGGCGACCTCTCCTGCGATACCGCCACTTTTTCATGACAGAAAAGGCTGAATCACCTACATCGCTCGCGCGCCGGGATCTCGCCGGGCACCTGTTGTTGAGGCCAGCCATGCCCCTCTCGCCCGACCTTCTACGGCCCATTGAAGCCGCGCCTTCCATCGTTTTCCTGAAATCGCTCCTGAAGGATCATCCAAAGGCTGAGTCCGGCGATTATTCCTATTTCCATTCCTTCGACGATCCGGAAGCGTTTGCGGACAACATCAAATACGCGTTCGACTTCATCGACGACCGGCTGGTGATCGGGAAATTCTGCTCGATCGCGCATGGGGCCAGCTTCGTCCTGAATGGCGGCAACCATTTCGCCGACCGGCTTTCGACCTATCCCTTTCCGATCTTCGGCGAGGCTTTCGGCAACCCCGATCCGGGCGCCTGGCCCAACAAGGGCGGGATCGAGATCGGCCATGATGTGTGGATCGGCTGGGATGCGACCCTCCTGCCAGGCGTGACGGTCGGGCATGGCGCGATCATCGCGGCCAAGGCGGTGGTCGCTTCCGACGTGCCGCCCTATGCCATTGTTGCGGGCAATCCCGCGAAAATCGTCAAATACCGCCTGCCGGAAGACGATATCGAACGCCTGCTCGATCTCGCCTGGTGGGATTGGCCGGTCGAGCGGATCGCGGCCGCGGCGGACGCGTTGATGAAGCAGGATGTTCCGGCGCTGGAAGCGTTCGCCGGGTGATCTGTCCCGGAATTCACATGACGCGTCCGACCGGCGCGCTAAGCTGACACTCCGTCACAGTCGGAGCCGCCATGCCCCGGATCCTTCACGCCAAACCTGTGCTTCCGTCGCTGGACGTTACTGCCAGCCTGGCCTTCTGGAAGGACACGTTCGGGTGCGAAACCTGGATTTATGAAGGCGGTGAATTTGGTGGTGCACAACGCGATGCGATCGAGCTCTACTACTTTTACACCGACCGCAAGGAGGTCTGCGACTGGACGTCCTGCCGCCTCGATGTCGACGACGTGGACGCCTTCTACCAGATGGCAAAAGCGGGCGATTGCATACATCCGAATGGCGATATCGAGACCAAGCCCTGGGGGTATCGCGAGTTTGCCGCGCTTGATCCGTTCGGGGTTCTGGCTACCTTCGGGCAGAACCTCGAAAGGGCGTGATGCTCCACCAGTTCTTCACCCATTTGCGTGCTGCGAAGATACCCGTCACGACGCGGGAGTACCTGACCTTGCTCGAAGCGCTCGACAAGGGCGCAGTGAGCGCCGACATCGATCATTTCTACTCGGTGAGCCGCGCCGCGCTGGTCAAGGACGAGCGCAATTACGACAAGTTCGACGCCGTCTTCGGTCATGTCTTCAAGGGCGTGGAAGCGCTCAACATCCTGTTCCAGACCGAGGACATCCCGGCCGAATGGCTGCGCCAGGCGATGGAGAAACTGCTCACGCCCGAGGAGATGGAGGCGTTGGAAGCCCTCTCCTTCGAGGAGTTGATGGGGACGCTGAAACAACGACTCGAGGAACAGGACGAGCGCCATGAGGGCGGCTCGAAATGGATCGGCACGGGCGGCACGTCGCCTTTCGGCCATGGCGGCTACAACCCCTCCGGCGTGCGCATCGGCGGCAAGTCGCGCCACAAGAAAGGCGCCAAGGTCTGGGAGCAGCGGCGCTACAAGGATCTCGACGGGGACCGGGAGCTCGGCACGCGCAATCTGAAGGTCGCGCTGCGTCGCTTGCGGAAATTCTCGCGAGACTCGGCGCGCGAGGAGTTTGACCTCGCCAACACGATCGACGCCACCGCGCGGCAGGGCTGGCTCGACGTGAGGATGCGCCCGGAACGGCGCAATGCGATCAAGGTGCTCGCCCTGTTCGATGTCGGCGGGTCAATGGACCCGTACGTGAAGTCCTGCGAGGAATTATTCTCGGCGGCGCGCTCGACTTTCAAGAATCTCGAATATTTCTACTTCCACAACTGCATCTATGACGGGGTTTGGAAGTCCAATCTGCGGCGGCGGTCAGAGACCGTGCCGACGATGGATGTACTGCACAAATACGGGCGCGACTGGAAGATCGTGGTCGTCGGGGATGCCTCCATGGCGCCCTATGAGATCACCCATGCCGGCGGCTCGGTCGAGGGCTGGAACGAGGAAGCCGGCGCGGTGTGGCTGAACCGGCTAGTCGAGCACTATCCCGACCTCGTCTGGCTCAATCCCGAGCCCGAGAAATGGTGGCAGCACGCCTATTCGATCCGGCTGGTGCAGGACATTATCGGCCCGCACCGCATGTTCCCGCTGACGCTGGAAGGCGTTGACAATGCGATGAAAGAGCTCGGGCGCTAGGCCAGGCCTACTCGACCGTGCGGACCGCAACGCTGGTGCCGCCGCGAGAATCCTGACGGTCCTGCTCAAAAATCGCGAAGGCGCGGAAGCGCTCGGGAACGAACCGGACCGGTCCGTGCGCGCGGATGAACATGGCGAATGTCTTGACCTCATTCTGGGCGAAGCTCACGTCCAGCCAGGTGGCGCGCGCGCCGAGACAGGCGCCGGTCGCCGGGTCGGTCTCGCAGAACTCGATTTCCAGGGGCAGGCTGACCGGCCCCAGATCGCCGCGCAAGGTCACATTTCCCGCCGTGCCGATATTGACCGCTGACAGCGCCACGGCGGCTTGCCGGCCATCACTCGGCAAATCCGCGACACCGGGAGTGCCGACTGTCGCTGCCACTGAGACGATGTCGGGCGAATTTCCGGCTGCCGCCGAAATCAGCGCCGAGTTGACACCGGCGCCGCGATCGGACGGGTCCGAATTGCCGCAATCGGCGACCACGAAGACCTCGTCATTCGAAGCTGTAGCCGCGTAGGTCGCGGAGAAGACAAAGCTCGAGGCAACGCCAGCGCCGATATTGAAGGTCGGATTCTCGGGTCCGGTCGGTGCATTGGTTCCCGCATCGGTCTGGCGGTAGGAAAAGACCGGCGTGGCCACACCGCCAGCCGCTGTCTGGAGCGTCAGCGTGCAACTCGTCGCCTCCACGCTTCCGCTGTTGATGACGGTGACAAAGCCGGTGGCGGGGGTGAAGGCCGACATGGACCGCGCATAGGGCAGAACAGCTGTCACCAGGCGAGCATCCGGCGTGTCGCGGTTTTCGACCGTGATGGTCCAGCTAGCTTCATGCGCGGTATCGCCGTTGATATCGGTGCGCACGAGCGCAGTTTCGTCGCGTACCGTGGCGGTCACTGTATGCTGGCCGACCCCGTGTTGCGCGGCATCGAACACAAAGCGCGTGCCATCGGCCGCAAAGCCGATCCCGTCAGCGGCAGCCGGACCGAGCCCGGCCGCAGGTGCATCGTTTGCCACCGCGCCATTGACGCGCCAGACAACATTGAATGCCAGATCGTCAATGATCTTCGGGACGACCGACAGACGGGTGCGGGAATTGCGGGTGACGGTCAGGTTTCCAGCCGCTGGGCTGACGGCATCGAGCGCCGTGGCCGTGCGGTTGAACGCGCGAACAAACTCCTCCGTGTTGATCTGCTCCATTGGCCGGTTGAGCGTGCACATCAGTGAATTGTAGGTCGGTCGGTAAACCCCCGTCGGACAATAATGCCCGCCCTCATACATGCCCGGCGTAGCGTCGGCCGTGCCGGTCGTCGGGATCGCCGTAGCGTCATCGATCCAGGGCTGCCAGGGGCTGGCCGCACGTGTGGTCTGCACCGTCACATTCAATTCGTTGGGCGGACCGTAAAGGCCCGGCTGCTGGGCACAGATCGAATCGTCCTCATACTCATCATCGAGCGATACGAAGCTGTGGCCGATCTCGTGCTGGAAAACCGAGGGCGCGGCGCTGTGCAATGACGTCGTCGCGTAATACCCGCCGCCGCCGCCATAGGTTTCAGTGTTCACGACAATCAGGCGGATGTGGAAATTGATGTCCGGGGCGGCGGCCGCAAGAATGGCGCCGGCGCGGGCGCTGTCGGCGCAGATGAGCCGGTCGATGTCGAAGCAGCCATGCTCAGAATTCAGGGCGGTATCGACGCTGGCGCCGGGCCGGCTGACGCCGGATTCATTGCTGATGGTCTCGAGCCGGTAAACGTTGAAATGATCAGCGTAACGGACATAGGGCGAGCCGCCGAGCAGAAAGTCCCGAAAATTGTCGGCCTGGGCGCGGAAAGCCTCCTGTTCGGCGGCGGTGAAACCGTCCGCCATGATGACATAATTGATGCGCGTGTCGGGATCACCGGTGACGAAAACCGGCACCAATGTGTGCGGCGCAATTTGCGCGAAGGCTGTTGCGCCGAAGCCGACCAGGCTGAAGACGCCGATCAGGAGCGCGCGGATCATTGGCCGGCCTCCACGATCTGATGCGCTTCGATGAGGCCGATCCTCCGGCCGGCTTCCGGCGCATGACGCGATCCGGCCCGGTCGAACACGGCAATTTGCGCGGTATCCTCCGGCAGACTTACAGAGAGCGGTGGCAGCGGGGCATCCTGGATGTGGCTGCGGTTCGATCCGGTAATGTGATCGCCGGTCCCGGACCAGCCCTCATGCCGGACAAAGCGCGGATCGGGGGCGAAAGTCTCGGCGATTTCGCGCCCATCGGCGCCATAGGCAACGACCCGCAATTGTTCGCCCGGCCAGCCGGTGCGGCGGCCGGGATGAAAGACGGCTGGCGCGCCGCGACTGGCGAAGACGGCAGACCCTCCCAGATGGATTTCGTGGACGCGCGCGCGCCCGGCCGGGGCGTTTTCGATCACACGCAGATAAGCGGGATTGGACCGGATGAGGTGCGCCGGCGCGCCTTCAAGCTGCGCTGTTCCGGCCGTGATATCGAGCGCGTGGATCTCGATCGCGCTGCCCATGGCGGACGCCTCGATATAGGCGCGGGCAGCGTCATCCGAAGCGAAGCGCCCGGGATCGAATTCAATTTGCATGTCCTGCGCGAAAGCGGCCGGCATTATCGCCAGAAGCCCGATTGCCATTATCCGCAAACTCATCATCGTCCCGCTCCCCGAAAGTGCGGCAGCAGCCGACAAGCCATGCTGTGGGGAGTCAACTCATTTCCGGTCCGTTGAAACCGGCAAGCAAGGCGCGCTAGGCGAGTTCCATCGCGTCCTGGATCGCCGGGTCGATACCGAGCTCGCGTTCCACGCGGTGGATCCAGGCGCGTACGGCGGGGAAATCCTCGAGGTCGAAACCGCCTTCATGTGCCACACGGGTGTAGGCCACCAGCGCGACATCGGCGAGCGTCATCGTCTCACCAACGAGGAATTCGCGTGCCATCAACTGCATTTCCATCACGCCCAGCGCGCGCCGGCCCTTCTGCATCAGCATCGGGTCGATGTCCTCTTCCGGCACTTTCATGAATTTCTTCTGCGCGCGACGCACGGCGATCGCAGGTTCGTGGCTGTATTGCTCCCAGAACATCCATTCCATCATTTTCGCATGGTCGAACGGATCGGCCGGAATGAGGTCAGAGCCTTGTGCAAGATACAGCAATATGGCGTTGGACTGGGCGAGAACGCGGCCATCCTCGCGAACCATGCAGGGCACCTGGCCGGCCGGGTTGATGGCGAGAAATTCCTCGGTCCGCGTGTAACCGGACCAGACATCCACCTCGCGCCATTCATAGTCGACGCCGAGATGATCGGCGACCCAGCGCGTTTTCAGGCAGTTACCACTGGAACAATCACCATAGAGCGTGATGCGGGCCATGCCGGTCTCCTTCGCATTGCGCCGATACTAGCGCGGCACCCGGCCGCATGCCACAGGCTTGGCGGGCGGGTGTCGAGGCCATAGAAGGAAGACCCGCCAGAAGCGAGCCACATTGCCGTGAACGACCCTGAAATCAAACCGCCCGAAGATTGCAGCGACATGTGCGAGGTGCGCGCCGGCGTCGACGCTATCGATCGCGAACTCGTCCGCCTGATCCGGACCCGGACCGGTTACATGGAAGCCGCGGCGCGGATCAAACCCGATCGTTCAGCGGTGCGCGATGAATGGCGCAAGCAGGATGTGCTCAACAAGGTGAAAGCGGCATCCGAAGCGGCCGGCCTGTCCTTGCGGATTGCCGAGCCGGTCTGGGAGACGCTGGTGGAGGCCTCGATTGCCTATGAATTCGAGGTCTGGGACGCGACGCGGTCCTAGCGGGAAAGAATGGTCTCGATCTCGGCCACGGCCGCATCAGCAGCGCGCCGGACCTCGATAACGGCGACCGGCCAGGCCGCTTGTGGTGCTTCTTCTGCGCGCTGGCAGGCCTCACCCAATGCGAACGCGCCAACCCCGCGTGCGGCGCCCTTGAGGGTATGCGCGGCCGCTTTCCAGGCATCGGGATCGGCCGCCGCTTCCATCGCCGCAACGCAGCGCTGGGTCTGGTCGCGCAGCAAGCCGAAGAGCTCGGCCTCCAGAGCGGCATCACCGGACGTGTAGCGGGCGAGATGGTCGCGATCGAAAATCATGGCGAAACCCTTCAACAGGCAGGACGGCCAAGGCTGCGGCCAAGCTGTTATGAATTCGTTGCCGGCTTGCCGTTTTGTCTTGATTTCGTCACTTTCGCGCGTATGTTCCGCGCCCTTCCAGCGGGTCCGATGCGGTCCGCACCGGGGCGCCTATAGCTCAGTTGGTAGAGCAGCTGACTCTTAATCAGCGGGTCCAAGGTTCGAATCCTTGTGGGCGCACCAATCCTCACTTGCTGCGCGAGCTTCGGCAAGCGATGCCCGACCGGATTGCCCGGCCAGCCGGCCCGGCCGGTACAGCGACGGCGATTTCGCCACCGCCTACATGGAACAGGATCAAGCCTCGGGCGTTGTTGCCGTCCGGTTCATCGCCAGGCGCCCGCGGACACCCGCGATCGCGCTGATGATGAGCAGTGCGCCGATCACAATCAACATGATGGAACCGCCGCCTTCCATGCTCGCCGTCACGAGGAAAGCGAACTTGAACAGGCCCTCGACAAGGCCCCAGATCGCCAACAGGACGACCGCCCAGATCCAGCGCCGAAACCTGGCAGCGAGGCCAAAAAGGGCCGCGACCAACGCAAACGCGACGTTGATGCCGGCTCCGGCCAGAAATCCGCTCGCGTCAGCGCCGGCCTTGCCGCTGCCCAGCAGGTCGGCGCCGAAATAGGCCAGAACGGCCATGAGCAGGTATTGGAAGGTGAGCCAGCCACCGACGAAGCCGATCAGATTCGCGGCTTTGCGCGCGTCTTCCGGGCCATCAATCTTGCGGAAGGGGTTCAGTTCCGACAGGCGGCCCGTGAACTTCGCGACGCTGGCTTCCCTGTCCGTCTCGGTCATCATTGCCTCCCCCCGTACCGGCAGGCTTCGAGCCATACCGGTCGCGCGGCGTGAAGCTACAATAATTCACCGCTAGCGTCGAACAGAGCCTGCGCGGACGCCGTGACCTTTGACGGCGCGCGTCAGCGAGCGAGGTCGAGTGGACGTTCTGCCTACTCCCCTACCCCCAGCATCAAACCGCTGTCGCAATGCCAGCAGGCGGCGGCGCCGATCGGGCTGCCGGGCGGGATGTCGGTATCCGGCACGTCGAGGTCCTCGCCGGCATCGATGCGCTGCAGGCCGGCCTCGATCTGACGGGCGAGCCAGAAGCGGTGCGGATTCCCGGTCGACCGCGACCACGGTCCGGCGAAGGCTTCGAGCCGGGCTCGGGCCGGCGCGGCGGCCGCCGGCGTATCCGACGCTGCCACCCGCAGGAGCTGGAGCACGTATTGTGTCAGTATAGCTTCGCGCAGAACCGCCAGGCGCGCCGTTTCCCTGCGCGGCGCGCTGACGATGGCCGCGTCAAGCGCGGCGAAGACTTCGTCCGCCGACAATTGGCCATCATCGCGCGCACTCTGCTCGGCCATGCGCGCGAGCCGCGCCGGCGACAACATGGCGGCCAGCGAGATGCGGGCCGCGGCTGAGGCCGCGTTGCGGCGGCTGAAGGCGGGATACTGATCGCTCTCGAAATGCTCGCGCTGGGCGATGGTGTCATAATCCGCATAAGGCGACGGGGCGAGCAAGGCGAGCGTGCTGTCATCAATATCGAGCGCTGCCGGATCGAGCGTGGCCAGCAGCGCGCGGAGCGCCCGGCGCTGTTCATCGGCGGCATAGGGCCGGACCCCGCTCACGCCCGGACCGTTGTTCTCGTAAGCAAACAAGACCCCGCCCAGTGCCGAAGCCGCGGCCTCCACCTGGTAGCGGTGATAGAGATAGATCGGCGGGAAGGCATCGCGGATCGCCGGCAATGGCCATCCGGCTTCCATGACGCGCGGACCGAAACTGTCTAGCGCTATGCGCCTTACGGCCATGGTGTCGTTGAGCGCGTCTGTCGGATTTGCGCCATTGTCCCAGAGATTGGCGAGCGGATGGCCGGAATTATTGCCGCGCGCATGGCGGTCGGAAATATACAAAAGCCCCTGATCACGCTGTTCCGCCAGCAGGGCGTCGAGCCCGGCCGCCTCGTCGGCCGGATCCGCGAACTGGGCATAGAGCCAACGCACAGCGGCGATGTCCCATTCGCCAATGTCGGTGTCATAGGCCGCGGACACGTCCAGCGACCCGTCGGCGGCGACGGTCACCAGCGGGGCGGGATAATCCATCACCGAGGCGCGATCATTCACACTGGCGGTGAAATTGTGCATGAGGCCGATTGTATGGCCGATCTCGTGTGCAGAAAGCTGACGCACGCGATCGAGCGCGAGCTCGAGCGGATCGTCATCCGTGCCCGTTCCGGTGCCGGCCCGGCCGAGCAGGCCCTCGAAGATCATCCGGTCCTGGCGCACGCGCTGGCTACCCAGCCGGACATGGCCCTTGATGATCTCGCCGGTACGCGGATCAAGAACCGAGCCGCCCATCGACCAGCCGCGTGTCTGGCGGTGCACCCATTGAATGGCGTTGTACCGAACGTCGAGCGGATGCGCGCCTTCGGGCAGGAGTTCGACCCGGAAAGCGTCCTCGAACCCGGCCGCCTCGAACGCTTCGGCCCACCAGTTTCCGCCCTCGATAAGGGCGTCGCGGATAACCGGCGGCGTGCCGCGGTCGACATAATAGACGATGGGCTCCACGACAGGGCCGGACGGTGCGGACGGATCGACGCGCTCGAGCCGGTGGCGCAGGGCCAGCTGACGCCGGATCGGCTGATCGAGCGGTGCCGCCATGTCATAGACTTCGAGCGGGATCGCGCCGGAGCGCTCGTCGGCCTCGCGCACCCCATAGCCTGCATCCGGCAGGGCCACAAAGGAATGGTGAACCGTCAGGGTGATGGCGTCGGCATCCGGCGCAACAGCCGGCACTTCGCCGCCTTCCGGCGTGCCGGATAGCGTGATCAGCGCGTCGATCTCGACATTGTCCGGAAAGACCAGCGCGGCATCGGTCAGCGGGGCAGAGCGGTCACTGTCGATGGAATAGCTGCCTTCCCCGGCATCGGAGAGCGTGCCGATCGTGTCGACGGGGTCGCGGATCAGGAAAGACGAGAGATCGATGAGCACAGTGTCGCCGTCCTCGGCGACAATCTCCGTGCTCCAGATCACGGACCTGGCGAAGGATTGCCGCGTGGCATCGGCTTCGTTTTCGGGCGCCCCGATGGCGCGATAGCGGGTATTTTCAAACTCTGCGAAGATGCGGTTATTGACGCGGAAGAAGCGGAGGATTTCCGACGAACTGCCGAGACCGCGATCGATCCCGACCGGGTTGGAGCCGAGCCCGGACGTCATCCGCGCCGTGTAGATCATGCGGCCGTAATCGCCGTCGCTTCCAGCGGTCAGCCGGGCGAGGATACGGCCATCGCTGTCGTCGACATAGAGCGGGACAAACCCTTCGCGCAGGTCGAGACCGGAAATCGTATCGCTGTAGCTGGCCGACGCATCCTGGGCGATCGCGACGCCGGAAATCGACATCATCAACAGGCTGACAAACAAGGCTTTCATGCTGCTCCCCGCATCTCGGTTTTTGTCGAAGCGGACGCTAGCGGAGATTGAGGAAGTCGTATAGCGGAGGCGCTGCCGCCCTCATTGGCGCGCGCCGTCAATGGGGTTAAAAGCCGGGCTGTTTTACCGTCAGGGGATTAATCCCATCGCTTCATCCTCACCTGCCATCCCCGGGGAATTCGTCTACCGGCCGCCCGAAAAAGGGCCGTTGCCTGTGTTGTTTGCCGACCGGCATATCCTGGTCCTGGACAAGCCTTCCGGCTTGCTGACTGTGCCCGGCAATGCGCCCGAGCGCGCCGATTGCCTGGAAGCGAGAGCGCGAGAGAATTACCGCCGGGCACGCATCATTCACAGGCTGGACATGGACACGTCCGGGGTGATCGTACTGGGCCTGACGCCAAGAGCGCACGCGGCCATCAGCCGGCAGTTCGAGAAACGCGAAACGCAAAAGCGCTATATCGCGCTGGTGCTGGGCGAAACGGCGGAAGACGCCGGGCGTGTCGATGCGCCGATCATCACGGACTGGCCGAACCGGCCGAAACAGCACATCGATGCGGTCAATGGCCGACAGGCGATCACGGACTGGGAGGTGCTGGAGCGCGGCGACGGTCTTACACGCGTCGCCCTGACGCCGCTGACCGGGCGGTCGCACCAATTGCGCGTTCACATGGCGCATATCGGCCATCCCATTCTCGGCGACAAATTCTATGCCCCGGAAGCGGCGCGCACGATGCGTGACCGGCTCTGTCTGCACGCTGAAAAGCTGGCTTTCACCCACCCGGACACCGGCGAGCGGGTCAGTTACGAAAGCTCGGCGCCGTTCTGATTGACGCCGGCCAGCCTCTCATATCATGCTGTCGGCGAGGCAAATTTTCCGGAGAGATACGTCATGCGATTCCTTGTTCTCGCTGCAATGTCGGTGTCCATTGCGGCGCCCTCCCTCGCCCAGGACTTTACCAATGCCGGGACATTGTCCGACGGTCAGGTGCTGATCGAAGAATGGACAATCCCCTACGGAAATTCGCGTCCGCGCGATCCCTATACCGCCGATGGCGAGCGCATCTGGTTTGTCGGACAGCGCGACGATTATCTCGGCTGGCTCTACCCGGAGACCGGCGAGATCGGCCGCCTCGACCTGCCCGCCGGCACGGGCCCGCACAACCAGATCGTCGATGCGGACGGGAATGTCTGGATCGCCGGAAACCGCGACGCCTTCATCGGTCGCTACAACCCGCAGACCAACCAGTTCATGCGCATCGACATGCCCAATGGCATTCCGCGCGATCCGCACACGCTGATCATGGATGCAGGCGGGCAGTATCTCTGGTTCACCGCGCAAGGTGCCAACCGGATCGGCCGGCTGAATGTCGCGGCCAATGATCTCGACGTGATCGATATTCCGACGGAGAATGCGCGGCCCTACGGGATCGAGATCGATGCAAATGGCACGGTCTGGGTGGTGCTGCTCGGCACCAACAAGATCGCGGCCGTCAACCCGGCGACCCTGCAACTGGTCGAGATCACCCTGCCGCGCGAGGACGCGCGGCCGCGGCGGATCGGCATCACCGATGACGGGCTGATCTGGTATGTCGATTATGCCGGCGGTTATCTCGGCGCGCTCGATCCGTCGACCAGCGGCGTGCAGGAATGGCGCGCCCCGTCGGCGGAAAACAGCCGGCCCTATGCCATGGCCGTGGACGCGCAAAACCGCATCTGGTTTGTCGAAACCGGGGTCGAGCCGAACAATTTCGTCGGCTTCGATCCGGCGACCGAAACCTTCTTTTCGCAGACCGATGTCCCGTCCGGCGGCGGCACGCTGCGTCACATGCAGTTTTTCGAACCGACGGGCGAGATCTGGTTCGGCGCCGACACGAATACGATCGGCCGCGCCATGGTGATGCCGGCAGAATGATCGCGGCGCTGGCCCTGTTACTGGCGGCTGGCAGCTATCCGGACGGCGCGCCCTGGGGCCATGCCGGTGCACCGCAGACCGCCAGCTGCGCCAGTTGCCACTGGGACAATGACCCCGAAACCGGGTCTGCGCGCATCTCGCTCGACGGCCTGCCTGGGCGTTTTGTGGCCGGGGAGCGCTATTCACTGATTGTCCGCCTCGCTGATGCCGGCGCGGTCAACGGGTTTCAGCTCGTCGCCAGCCATGGCCGGTTCGAGCCGGGTTCGGCAGGCAGCGAGGCGCAAGGTACTTCCGTCCGTTCGATTGTGCCGGGCGGCGCGTGGCCGATCGTCTGGATCGCGGATGATGCGCACGAACCCGTCCGCTTCTGGCTGGCCGTCATGGATGCCAATGGCGATGCCAGCTCGTATGGCGACCGCGTGCTTCTGAATACCTTCGAAAGCTTGCCCTGACGCGCTTCCGGCTGTATGCCGCGCGTCCTTGATTACGCAGGTAACCGACATGAATATCGATGCCATCTCCATCGGCGAGAATCCGCCCGACGATTTCAACATGATCGTGGAAGTCCCGCTGGGCGGCGATCCGGTGAAATACGAGATGGACAAGGCGTCGGGCGCGGTTTTCGTCGACCGCTTCCTGCATACGCCGATGCGTTATCCGTGCAATTACGGTTTCATCCCGCACACCCTGTCCGACGATGGCGATCCGATCGACGTCTTGTGCCTCGGCTCGACCACGCTGATGCCGGGCAGTGTCGTGCGTTCGCGCCCGATCGGCGTTCTGCTGATGGAAGACGAGAGCGGGCTGGACGAGAAAATCCTGGCCGCACCGCATCCCAAGCTGACGCCGTATTATGACGAGGTGACGGACTATTCCGACATCCTTCCGGCACAGCTCGCGCGGATCACCCATTTCTTCGAGCACTACAAGGACCTCGAGCCCAATAAATGGGTGGAGGTGAAGGGCTGGGAAGGCGCCGATACGGCCCGCAATCTGATCGCCAAGGCGATCGACGCGGCGAAGGCCAGCTAGGCCCTCCCCCTTGATGCAATAATGTCGTATCCCTCCCCGAGCTTCATTCAGCGGGAGGACGCGTATTGCCAAAAGCCGATTACATCTGGATGGACGGCGAAATGCGCCGCTGGGAGGATTGCACGGTCCATGTGATGAGCCATGCGCTGCATTATGGCTCGTCGGTATTTGAAGGAATTCGCGCCTATGAGACGCCGGACGGTCCGGCGATCTTCCGGCTGGAAGACCACATCGAGCGGCTCTATCGCTCAGCGCGCATGTACCGGATCGAAATCCCGTATGACGTCGACACCGTTTGCCGGGCCTGCGTGGCTGCCGTGCGTGAGAACAAGCTGACGGCCGGTTACATTCGCCCGCTGGCGTTTCGCGGCGCCGGCTCGGTCGGCGTCACGGCACGCGACATGCCGATCCATCTGATCATTGCGGCGTTTCCGTGGGGGACATATCTGGGCCCGGAAGCGCTGGAGAAAGGCGTCGATGTCGCAGTCTCCAGCTGGAACCGCCTGGCCCCGAACACGGTGCCCCCCGGCATGAAGGCCGGCGGCAATTACCTGTCGTCGATGCTGATCGGGTATGAAGCCAAGGATCGCGGCGTCGCCGAAGGCATCGGCCTCGGTCATGACGGCCTACTCTCGGAAGGCTCCGGCGAAAATCTGTTCCTTGTCGAGGATGGCGTCATCCGCACACCGCCCGGTGCGGCCTCGATCCTGAAAGGTATAACCCGCGATACGGCCATCAAGCTGCTCGCCGATATGGGCCATGTCGTGATCGAGCAACCGCTGCCGCGCGAAGCGCTCTACACGGCCGATGAAGTGTTCTTTACCGGCACGGCGGCCGAGATCACGCCGATCAAGCGGGTCGACCACATCGATGTCGGGACCGGCGATTATCCGGTCACACGCGCCGTGCAGGATGCCTTCTTCGGTCTGTTCACCGGCAAGACAGCTGACACACGCAACTGGCTGCACCGGATATAGGGAGCGAAACATGACAGTTGACGACTATCTTTCCAAAGAAGGCCAGACCTTCACCTCGGACTGGTTCGAGATGACACAGGAGCGCGTGAACCAGTTCGCCGATCTCACGCAGGACCACAATTTCATCCATGTCGATGTCGAGCGCTCGAAGGCCGAAACGCCGTTCGGCGGCACGATCGCGCATGGCTATTTCACCCTGTCCATGCTGGCCCATCTGGGCGAGACCTGCCTGCCGGGCATGCCGCCGGATGCGATCCCGATGAATTACGGCTTCGAGAAGCTGCGGTTTTCCGCGCCGGTGCCGGTGGGCAAGCGTATCCGGGCGCACTTCAAGCTGGCGAAAATCGAGGAACGCAAGCCAGGCCAATGGCTGTCGCACTGGGATGTGACGGTCGAGGTGGAGGACCAGGAAGCGCCGGCGATCCGCGCCCATTGGCTGACCCTGTTTATTGTAGCAGGGTAACGCCACCCGCAGCGATACCGTGTTTCGCCAGTTTCAAAAAACCCAGCAATCTATATTGAGATGCCGGTCTTTGCCGGCGCGCGAACTCCCTATTGCGCCTGGCTGTGCCGCGTGGGGCGGATCGAATAAAACCAACCGCAGCGCGCGATTACTCTTGAAAAAAGATCTGTCAAATGATTATTATCAATTAACGTAACGGCGATTGGCGTGTTCCGATTGGGGAATGCGCGGCGGGGGAAGAGATCGTGCGTATTGTCTTGACGGCCATCACATTGGTCGCATGGTTTACAATTGTATCCGCGAGTCACGCCCAGACGCCAACAGCAGATGGAGCGGAGTTTCTCGTCAATACGACCACGACAAATGATCAGTCTGAGGTCAGCGTGGCCGACCTGTCAGATGGTGGTTTCGTCATTGTCTGGACTGACGATAGCGCAAGCGGTGGCGATACATCAGGATCGGCGATTCGTGGGCAACGTTACAACGCTAGCGGCGCAACAGTCGGAAGCGAGTTTCTGGTGAACTCCATTACAACCAGCGATCAACACGAGCCGGATGTTGCTGGCCTTGCGGGGGGCGGTTTTGTGGTCACTTGGCGTGATGACAGTTCCAGCGTCGATGATTCATCCGGAACGGCGGTTCGCGCCCAGCGATACACGGCGGGCGGCGTTGCGGACGGCGTAGAATTCAGGGTCAATGCGACAACCTCCGGCAACCAGTTCGAACCCAGCGTTGCGGCATTGTCGAACGGAGGCTTTGTCATTTCCTGGACCGACGCCAGTGCGACGGGCGGCGATGTGTCCGGACAGGCCATCCGCGCGCAGCGCTACACGTCGGCCGGGGCGACCGACGGGGCGGAGTTTCTCGTCAATACCATCACCACCGGCAGCCAGAACTCGTCCGCAGCTGCTGGCCTGACAAATGGCGGTTTCGTGATCACCTGGCGAGATTCCAGCAATAGTCCCGACGATACCAGCAGTGCCATCCGGGCGCAGCGTTTCACGTCGGCCGGCGCCAAGGACGGCACCGAATTTCTGGTCAACACGATCACGACGGGTGCACAGAATTTGCCCGCCATTGCGTCATTGACCGGCGGCGGTTTCGTCATCGCCTGGCAGGATTTCAGCGGCAGCGCGGACGACCCGTCCAGCGGCGCCATACGGGCCCAGCGATACAGCGCTGCCGGCGCGGCCTCCGGCACCGAGTTCCTTGTAAATACGTCAACGACCAGCAACCAAGCCCTGCCAGCGCTTTCCGCTTTGGCCGGTGGCGGATTTGTTGTCACATGGACACAGTTCAATGCTGGCGGCGATGGGTCCGGCTCATCGATCCTCGCCCAACGCTATTCCGAGGGCGGCGGGGCGGACGGGGTCGAACACCTCATCAACACGACGTCGAATCTCAATCAGAACCAGTCCGCCATTGCCGGGCTAACCGGTGGCGGCCTCGTCGTAGTTTGGCAGGATTACAGTGTCAGTGGCGGCGATCTTTCCGGCACTGCCATACGCGGTCAGCGATTGACCGTCCCGGCCCTCGACTTTGTGGCCATCGCTGACGGATCGGGCATAAGCCTCCTGACCAGCGATTTCCAGAACCAGACCGTGGCGAGCGAAGTTGGCGGCGTGCTCGATGGCGACCTCATCATCGAATTCGGCCTGTCCGACGCATTCATATCGATGGGCGCCGCCGGGGTCGTCGAAGCCGAGTTTACGCTGACCAATGCGACGTTTGACGGCCCGCTTTCTGCGGGCAGCTGGACAGCGGCGAGCGATCTCGATTGCGATTTCGGCTCGCCCATTTTTGGCGGCGGATTTGGCGGCAATGTGGTGCGCTTCGAGAACACCGGGCAATTGAACCAGTGCAGTGGCGGGGGCGCCAATGACGGCACGCTGACCCTGCCGATCGAGGTGACAAACAATGGCGACCCAGTGAGCGTCAATGTCAGCTTCACGCCGACGGCGGATGCGGGGGCCTATGCCGGTTCCAGCACGGATATTGACCTTCTCGCCTTTGCTGCGGCTTTCGATTTCTCGGTCACGCCGGCGCGGCCGGGGCCGGCGAGTTCGATGCCAATGGGGATGATCTCCTGGGGTCGGGTATCCTAGGATCGGTGGAGCTGGCCGCTTTCCCGGCCGGTATCGAATACGATATCGGCGCGGCGCTCGCCGATTCGAGCGATATTGCAATGTCTGCCGAACTGGTTCTCACCTTCCCAAGCGGCGCGGTTGGGATCGACGAATCCAATGTCGATTTTGGCGGCCTCATATGTGCCCAAGGCGCAGCGCCGGCCGACAATGTCTTCACCTGTGCGCTAACCGGTTTAGAACTCGACATTATGCCCGGCATCGGCCCCATTCCCATAACGGTCGATGATGACGGAAACGCCGCGACTTTCGTGACCGCACAGGTCCCAGATGCTGTATTCACCGTCACCGGCAATCCGAACAACACCGTGTCGGGTGCGTCCGGCGATCTGGCCGTGATCGAGTTGGATGACGGGCTGGATGTCACCGCCATTACCAATTCCAACTTCGCCTGGGTGCGCTTCGGATCGGGCGGCACGGAAAGCAATTTCCGCATCTCCCTGCCCTCCGAGGCGGAGGCCCAGGCCGTCACGCAGGTGCGGGTCACAATTATTGCCGGCAATGGCACGTCTGCCGGCACGGTGACACTCCTGCCGGGCGACGCCAGCTCCGGCTTCCGCGTGCAGGGGGCGACGATCACCTTCAACTCGGCGGCGCTCGGCAGCGCCTCCGGTGAAATCGGCAATGCCAACATCACTTCGGTCGCCCTGCAGCATGACGAAACAGTTCTGCTGGCCGGAACCGTGCCCGGGCTCACCATCCTGCGCCAACTCGTCAACCGCACGCCCGGCAACTTCGTTGCTACGCCGGGGCTCACGTCAGATTAGAAGCGGTACTTCAGCCCCCCGCCAAATCCTCGGCACGCTTTTCCAGCCGGACCAGCAGGTCGGTCAGCTGGTCGATTTCCGCTGGCGAGAACCCGTCGAGCAGATCGGCCTCATGCTTCAAGGCCACCGGCGCCACCTCGTCATAGACGCGGCGTCCGGCGTCAGTCAGCTGTAGCAGTGCCGAGCGGCGGTCGCTTTCATGTTTTTCACGGCTGACAAAGCCGCGTTCGATGAGCGCACCAACGGCGCGCGACACCGTGACCTTGTCCATCGCCGTGGCGGTCGCGAGATCCTGCGCGGTCAGCCGGTCGGCGCCGCCCAGGACCGCGATCACCCGCCACTGCCAGATCGACAGCGAAAAGCGGTCTTCATAAGAGCGCGCCACCCAGCGGCTGGCGCGATTGGACGCCACAGACAGGCGGTAAGGCAAATAGGCCTCGAGCCGGAGCGCAGCGTCCCTCGGCATGTTTCGGCCTAGGCCAGCACGCCGCGGCGCTGCTGGTCGAGCTCGATGGATTCGAAGAGCGCCTTGAAATTGCCCTCGCCGAAGCCCTCATTGCCCTTGCGCTGGATGATCTCGAAGAAGACCGGGCCGATGACCGTCTGGGTGAAGATCTGCAACAGCAGGCCCTGCTCGTTCTCGACATCGCCGTCGAGGAGAATGCGGCGCTTCTCCAGCTCCTTGACCGGTTCGCCATGGTCAGGGACGCGCGCATCGATCAGCTCGTAATACGTGTCCGGCGTGTCCTGGAAGATGACGCCATTCTCGCGCAGCTTGTCGACGGTCTCGTAGATGTTCTGCGTCGTCAGGGCGATGTGCTGAATGCCTTCGCCGTTGTAATCACGGAGGAATTCCGCGATCTGGGACTTGTCGTCCTGGCTCTCGTTCAAGGGGATGCGCAACTTGCCGCAAGGGCCGGTCATCGCCTTGGAGAAGAGACCGGTCTGTTTGCCCTTGATGTCGAAATAGCGGATTTCGCGGAAGTTGAAGACCTTCTCGTAGAAATCGGCCCAAACCTTCATCTGGCCCTGTTCCACATTGTGCGTCAGGTGGTCGAGAAACTCGAGGCCGACACCGCCCGTGTCTTCTTCGCCGGTCGGCTCGAAATCGCCGTAGATGTCGCCATTGTCGCCATACTGGTCGACGAGATAGAGAACAGAGCCGCCAATGCCCTTGATGGCCGGCACCTGGCCGGTGTCGGTCCAGACACCGTCGCCGAAGGGTTCGGCTCCGCGCTCGAGCGCCATTTCATAGGCCTTCTTCGCATCCTTGACGCGGAACGCCATGGCGTTGGCCGACTGACCATGCGCCTTGGCGAACTCGGCGGCCTGGCCGGTCTTTTCGCGGTTCAGCAGGAAGGTGATATCGCCCTGCTTGAAGCGGGTGATGTCCCTGGACTTGTGCTTGGCAACAGCGGCGAAGCCGAGCTTGCGGAAAAGCTGTTCGAGCGCGTCCGCATCCGGTCCGGTGTATTCGACAAACTCGAAACCGTCGGTTCCCAACGGATTTTCAAACAGATCGGCCATCGCCTTGCTCCTTCAATTTCAACGGACAGCGAGGGGGCAAATTGCCCGCACCTCGAAACTCGCCTCCTCATGACCGAATTTAGTTACATTTGCAACTAAATTGTCGGCTCGACGGAGCAATCAAGGGGCGCTAAGCCGCCGCCCATGGGTTATCTGTTTGAACCTCCGGCGCATGTCCGGGTGCCGGTCCGCGACGAAGGCGACTTCCCCGTCGGCCGTATAATCTGCGTCGGCCGCAATTATGCAGAGCACATTCGGGAGATGGGCGGGGAGGATACCGGCGAAGAGCCCGTCCTGTTCATGAAGCCGGCCCGCGCGGTTGCGCTCGGACCTGATGTGCCCTACCCGCCGGCCACCACGGATCTGCATCACGAGGTCGAGCTGGTCGCTGCGATCGGCCCGGGCGGCGTGATCGCTTCCGGTGTCGGCATCGATCTGACGCGGCGCGATCTGCAGGCCGGTGCCAAGCAGCGCGGCGGACCATGGGAAATCGGCAAGGCGTTCGACAACGGAGCCGTGCTGGGCACGCTGAAACCGGGACCGCCGCCGTCTGAGGGCGGCATTCGGCTATCCGTGAACGGCGCGGTCCGGCAGGACGGAAGGCTGGAACAGATGATCCGCACGCTGCCGGAATTGCTGGCCCTGATCGGAAAGTATTTCCCGCTCGCCGCCGGCGATCTTGTTTATACCGGCACGCCTTCGGGCGTCGGGCCGCTGCTGCCGGGCGACACCATCGAGGCGTCGATAGACGGACTGCCGCCGCTTTCCTTCCGGATGATAGATCGAAAGGCCTGAACCATGACCTTGCTGCACGGATACTGGCGATCCAGCGCCGCCTACAGGCTGCGGATTGCGCTCAATCTCAAGGGTATCGAGTTCGACCAGTCGTCCGTCAATCTGAAGGATGGCCACCAGCGCGAAGAAGCACACAAGGCGCTGCATCCGCAGGGCTTCGTGCCGGTTCTCAACATTGACGGCGAACAGCTCATCCAGTCGCCGGCCATCCTTGAATATCTCGAAGAGATTCGGCCGGAACCGCCATTGCTTCCGGGTTCTGCCGCCGAGCGCTCACGCCTGCGCGCCTATGCGGCGGTGATCGGTTGCGACATTCATCCGGTGCAGAATCTGCGGATCTTGCAATATCTCCGGAAAGAACTTGGCCAGGACGCCGACGGTGTCACGGCATGGTGCCAACGCTGGATTTCAGACGGGCTTGCCGCGCTCGAAAAGATGGCAGAGGCCGACAACCGGTCCGGCCCCTATCTCTGGGGCGACACGCCGACAATGGCGGACGTTTATCTGGTGCCGCAATTGTACAATGCGCGCCGGTTCGGCGTGGACATGGGGGCCTTCCCCCGGCTCGCGGCAGCGGACGAAGCCGCGCGGGCGCATCCGGCCTTCGAGGACGCCCGGCCGGAGAACCAGCCGGACGCGCCCGAAGACGGTCACTAGGCCATCAGGCCGGCGTTGGCGGAAGCGGCTCGGAAGTCGCGTTTTTCCGCATCGGCTGTAACCGCCAGTAAGACAGAGAGCGCCAGACCCATTCCAACGGACCGAAGCGGAAGAAGTGCAGCCAGATCGGCGAGATGATCAGCTGCGCGATCCAGACGATGAATACCAGCTGGGCCTGCTCCACGCGTTCCATCGTGCCGAACCATCCCAGTCCCGGCGGTCCGACGAACAGGAAGGTCATGATCAGCGTCTGGCTGAGGTAATTGGTGAAAGCCATCCGCCCCGCTGCCGTGAACGGGTAGAGAATCCATCTGAACAGGCCGATCTTGCAGAGCAGCATGATCACGGCCGCATAACCGAAGGCGACGATCGGGCTAAGGAAGTAGTTTGCGGTTTCGCCAAGCCAGAGCTCGTCCACGGCAAATCCGGTTTCAACATGGTGTTCAGTGGCCATCCAGGTCGCCGGCAATCCGACGCCCAGCGCAATCACGCCTGCTATCAAATATTTTCCCGCAGACCATTTCAGCGTCAGAAAACCGGATTTGTAGAGGGCCATGCCAACCAGCATCGCGCCGGCGAGACGCGGAGCGAAAAAGGTCACCTGACCGATTTCATTCTGCATCGTCAGAGCCATATTCGCCGGTAAGCGGGCGAGAAAGCCTTCATGATAGAGCGCCACGGATTCCGCCACCATTTCAGGCGTCGGCGTGAAGGCCAGCTGGATCTGGTCTTCCGGCATGTAAGGGATGAAAACGAAGATCATGGCCATGAGCGCGCCACCCAGCACGATCAGGATGGAGCCGAAAATCATCAGCCCGGTCACGCTCATGCGCCGGGCAAACACGACCAGCATGCCCATGACGGCATAAGGGACAAGGATGTCGCCTGACCAGAAAATCCAGCCATGCACGAGGCCGATCACGAGGAGCCAGATCATGCGCCTGTAATGCAGGCCTAGGTTTGCGTTCTTCTCCTCGCCAAGCATCAGCACAATGCCTGCGCCGAACAGGGCGGAGAAGGTCGTCATGGCCTTCATGGCAAAAAAGACGTGGCTGTAGAACCAGACGTCAAGATTGGCGCCGGTGATGTCCATGTGCGCCGGTGGCCAGACATAGGCTGGAAACACCATGGCGAAAGCCTGGACATTCATCATCAATATGCCGAGCACGGCGAAGCCGCGGAGCGTGTCGATCGATGTGAACCGCTCTGCCTTGGGCGCTATTGTGGTCATCATTATCTCCCCTTGGATGCGCTACACTCTTACGAAGAATTCACGCGGCCCAACGGGATTGTGGGTTGAATGATCCCCCTCGATCAAGGCATAGACTTCAACTATCGAAGCGATAGATATTTTTTTCGGCGCGAGGGGCCGATGATTCAGTTTTTGCTTTTCGTATTTGACCTGCTCGCGGGATTCGCGATGATTTCGCTCGGACTGGCCTACACAAGGGATGCCAGCGACTGCGCCATCGACGTGCAGGTTGTTTCGGTCGAGTACTTCATTGTCGAGGAATCCGGCGAAACAGCCGCATCGGATTGCGCCTCGATTTTTGAATTCGTACCCGAGCCTGCCGAAGTTTTCCGCATCTAAGAGCGGCCCTACCGAATCGCACGCTTCGAATGACCGGTGTTTTGAGCTAAGACACTTGTCCCGCGATACATCGCGGGCTGATATAATCAGCGACAGGCAAGGACCGGGCGACATATGGCCGAAAGCGAAACACGTGACCGCGAGACTTCAAGTGAAGCCTTGCTGGCAGTTTTCTCGGATTCCGACAATGACCGGCCGCTTGACGCGCGGCGCCCGGTAAAGGCGGCGCCCGACCTGCCGCCGCCCCGCAGTCATGGCTGGTACGTGTTCTTCGGATTCACCGCGGCGCTGATCTGGACCGCCGGCACGGTGGCCTATCTGATGGCCTATGCGGGCGTGGACGTTATGGACCCGCTGGCGAGCCACACGCCGGCGCAGCTTGCCGGCCTGGCGATATTCGCGCTGGGCCCGGCCATTCTCTTCATCATGGCGGCATTGATCATCCGCGAATTGCGGCAGACGGTCGACCGCACGCGCGGTGTACAGGTCGCCCTGGCGCGGCTGGCCGCACCTGCGGAAGCGGCCGAAGCCGAAGTGCGCAGCCTTTCCGGCGCGATATCAGGCGAGATCGACCGCATCAATTCCTCGCTGGAAAGCGCGCTGGCGCGGCTGGCCGCCATGGAGGAAGTGATCCGCCACCATGCCGATACGCTCGAGCAGTCGGCGGGGGATGCGCGGCAGCGTGCGGAAGATCTCCTGCAATCCCTGCGCGGCGAACGCGAGCGCCTGCAGGAAGTCTCGGATTCCATGGACGACAAGGCGGCCCTCATCGCGACAGCGATTTCTGAACAATCGCGGATGATTGCAGCCGCGGCGGAACTGGCCGGAGAAACCGCGAATGATGCCGAGCGGCGCGTTCGCGACAGCGCCGATGCGCTGACCGGTGCCGGACAGTTGATTTCCGACAGCGCCCAATCGGCAGCCGGAAAAGTCGAGGCCCGCGTCGCCGAACTGCGCGAACTGTCGACCCAGCTGGATACCCGGACCGAGCAACTCGAAGACGCTTACCAGCGGCATCAGGTGCGACTGGGCGAGGCCGGCGAATCGCTTCGCGAGGAACAGGAAAAAATTGCGGCGGCGCTGGATTTCCATCGCGCCGAGCTTGAGATCATGTCGAAAACGGCGCGCGAAGGCGCCGATGTGCTGAACGATGCCGCCAAGCAAGGCGCCGGCACTTTCAGCGAAACGGTCGAAGCGGCGCTGCAGCGGGCTCGGCAGATGGCGGCAGATGTCCGGGCGGAAGCCGACAGGGCCAGCGAGGCGCATCGCAAGGCGCTGGATGATCTGACACTCGCCTCGGAAAATGCGCGCAAAGCGTCGCAGGCAGCGGGTGAAGCGCTGGAAGAACAAAGCCGTCTGGTCGCCGCCCGGATCGAGGACATCAACGAGAAGTCCTTCGATGCCGCGCGCAAGGCTGACGAATCCTTTGCGGCACGCCTGAAGGACGCCGAGAAGCTGACGTCGCGCGCCGCGCTCGCTGCTGACGAAGCCGCGGAATCGGTGAAGCGCAGGCTGGAAACCGTCCTGATCACGGCGCGCGAGGAATCGGGTGCGATTGAGCGCGAGATCGAGAAGCTGACGGACAAGCTGGCTGAACTGCCTGCCTCCGCCCAGATGCGGGCAAAGGAAGCCTCGGACGCCTTGCGCAACGGACTGGAAGGTCTCAATGCCGCCGCTTTGGCCGCTGCCGAGGAAGCGCAGGAGATCGATGCCGCCTTCCAGGCCCGAATTCGCCAGAATTACGAGCTGCTAAGCGACTTCATGCTGAAAATGGGGTCCGTTGCCGGCGGCCGGCGTGCGCTGGATCTGCCGGGCAATGAGCTCCCCAATCCGCTGTCCGGGAAGAAGAAGCCGGAAGCCGGCGAAGACGCGCCCGATCAATCCGGCGACGCCGCCAAGCGGGACACGATCGCGTTTCCGGAACGCGGCCGGTCGGCCGAGCCGGGCTGGCGCTGGAAGGATTTGCTTTCGAGCATGCCCGACGGTGAAGAGCCTGCGCGAAAGCGCGACGAAGACGAGCGCGACTAGACCCGGGCGTTTGCCGATCACATCGCCATTGCCTTAACCTATGCCCTCGCGCACGATATGGCATGGCCAAATATCGTGATCATGACGCCTATATCGCCGACGCGGCCGAACCGCTGCGTCCGTTGCTCGTCCAGTTGCGCGCGGCCCTGGCCAGCGCCCTGCCCGATGCCGAGGAAGTCATCGCCTATGACATGCCGGGTTTCGGTTTCGGAAAATCGATAATTGCGGGATACGCCGCTTTTTCCAAACAGTGCGGTCTCTACGTTTCGCCCGGGGCGATCGTGGCGAATGCGGATGCCATCGCTGCGGCCGGGCTGAAAGCCACCAAGACCGGCGTCACCTTCTCGCCCAGGAAGCCGATGCCGGACGCACTGGCGGCCGACCTGGCACGGGCCTCACGCCAGGAGCTCGATCTCTAGGAAATCCGCGATCCGGCCTAGTGGACGTGGACGGGGTCGTGGTGCTCGGCGACCTGCTCGGCGGTCCATTGCGCGACCGATGCCATGGCTTCCTGCGAAGCTGCATCGAAAGCGGCCACGATTTCACCGATCGTATTGCCGCTGGATAGGGATTGCGCTCCGATGGCATCGACCGCGACAAGGCGCCGGTCGGTTGATCGTATCAGCCGCGCGCGCAAGCGAACGATGACCGTCGGTGGCGAGTCCGGTCCAGCAAGATAGTTTGCCTCAAACGACCGGATCTCGGTCGCCAGCTCGAATTCCGAACGGACACCGTCTTCCGGGCGTGCCGCAATCAGTGACGGCTCGAATGCATCCATCGATTCAACGATCAGGTCCTGGACGAGACGCGGCACCGGCGTGATCCATTCCGCGCCGTCGATAAAGACCAGCTGCCCGCGCTGTTGCGACATGGCGATCATGTTGTTCGACAGGGCGCGCGGCGTCAGTGGACGTTGCACGCCGACGATCACGGCTTCGACGCGCACCACGCCGGACGGTTCAGGCGTCGACAGACGATAGACGGTGGCCGGCGCATTCTCGGGCAGCAGGCTGATGCAGCCACTCAACAAAAGCGCCGCGCCCATCAGGCCGGCGGTCAGGGTCTTGCGGATCATTGGGGCACCTCCACAGTGCGTCGCGGCTCACCCGAAATGAAGCCGGTCGGATTGTCCTCTATGTCCATCGCTATGCGGTCCAGCGTCGCGATCAGCCGGCGCAGGTCTTCCAGCGTCCGGGTGAACTCGTCGGCGCCTTCCGTCGACAGGCGTTCGATGGCGGGCTGCAAGGTGGCCATCAGCGCCTGCGCATCGCGCCCGGCGATATCGATCTGCTCCGCAGCGAGCGAGACATCAATGGATGCCCGCTGCAATTCGTTGGTCGCGAGGGCTGATGCGTCGCGGCCGAAAACTTCCAGCGAGCGTGCCGCCGCACCAACATCCACTGCGGTTGTTTCGAGCTGGCGAACCGCGGCGCGAATTTCCTCGACCAATGCATCCTCGCCCGCCAGCCGTTCGGAGATTTGCTCCACATTGCTGATCGTCTCGGAAATGTTGGTCAGGTTCTCATCACTGAGCAACGCGCTGATCTGGATAAGCGCAGTCTGCACCGCTTCCAGTGCGTCTTCACCGCTCGCAAACAGGGATTCGATCTGCGCCTGCTCGGCATAGATGCGGGGCGGATCGCCGCGGCTGGTCGACAACAATCGCTGCGCCTCCGCCGTGCCGCCGGATATCTGGATGTAGGACAACCCTGTCAGCCCCTGCGGTTCCAGCTGGGCGCTGGAATCGACCCGCACCGGCGTCTCGGATTGCAGGCGTATCCTGGCAATGACGCGGTTGGGATTCTGCGGGTCCAGCGAGATTTGCGACACTTCGCCGACCTGGATGCCGTTAAATCGGACCTCTCCGGCTTCCCGCAGTCCGCGGACCGGGCCGTCGAACACGACGTCGTAATAGGAATAGTCCTGCTGGAAGGTCTGCTGACCAAGCCACAGCACGAAAAATCCGCCCGCAAGAACGAGGAAAACGACGAAGAAGCCTACGAGGGCATGATGGGCTTTGGTTTCCATGACCTAGCCTCCTTGAACGCTTGCCGCGGCCCGGCCGCGCGGTCCGTGAAAATACTGCTGAATCCAAGGATGGGAATGCTGTTCCAGTTCCTTGATCGGCGCAACAGCGGCCACGCGCTTGTCAGCCAGAACGGCAACGCGGTCGCAAATTGAATACAGGGTGTCGAGATCGTGTGTCACCATGAAAACGGTGAGGCCGAGCGTTTCCTTCAAATCCCGAATCAGCATGTCGAATGCAGCCGCACCGATCGGATCGAGCCCGGCCGTCGGCTCGTCGAGAAACAGGATTTCGGGATCGAGCGCGAGCGCCCTGGCCAGGCCCGCGCGCTTGCGCATACCACCGGACAATTCGGCCGGGAATTTCGGTCCCGCCTCCGGCCCCAAGCCCGACAAGGCGATTTTCATATCGGCGATTTCCACCATCAGCCTGTGCGGCATTTTCAGATGCTCGCGCAGCGGCGCCATCACGTTTTCGCGGACCGTGAGCGAGGAGAACAACGCGCCGGCCTGGAACAGAACACCCCAGCTGGATTCGAGATCGCGGCGGTCAGCCGATGCCATGGCGTTCAGCCGCTGGCCGTTGAAGAAAATTTCGCCGGCATCGGGACGCTTGAGGCCGATGATCGTGTTCAGCAGGACCGACTTGCCGCTGCCTGACCCGCCGACGAGGCCCAGAACCTCGCCCCGACGGACCTTGAGATCGAGCCCGTCATGAACGACATGCGATCCGAAGGCGGTGCGCAGACCGCGAACTTCGATGATGACGTCATCGCTCATATGTCGAGCTCCAGATACATCATGGCAAAAATGGCATCGACCACGATGACCATGAAAATGGACTGCACCACGGACGCCGTGACGCGCCGGCCGAGGGATTCCACGTCGCCGCCAACCTGCATGCCCTGCTTGCAGCCGATGATGGCGATGATGAGACCGAAGACGGGTGCCTTCGACATGCCGACCCAGAAATGGCTTGCGGTGATGGCGTCATTCATGCGCGAAATGAAGAAACCCGGCGAGATGTCGAGTGTTGCCCAGCTGACCATCATGCCGCCGAAGATGCCGGCCATCATGGCGCCGAAGGTCAAAAGGGGAGCCATCACGACACAGGCGACGACGCGCGGGATGACGAGCGCTTCATAGGGGTCGAGGCCGAGCACCCGCATGGCGTCGATTTCCTGCTGCATCTTCATTGAGCCGATCGCCGCGGTGAACGCGGAATCTGACCGCCCGGCGAGCATGATCGCGGTGATCAGCACGCCGAATTCCCGCAAGACGGATATGCCGACGAGTTCGACCGTGAATACGGCCGCGCCAAACGTCTCGAGCAGGTTGGCGCCCATGAAGGCCACCACGGCACCGATGAAAAAGGTCAGAACCGCGATGATCGGTAGCGCGTTCACGCCGGCCTCTTCCATGACGTAGAAGGCAGGCGTCCAGCGGAATCGGTGCGGGCGGACCAGCAGTGAAGCGAAAGTGGTGATGGTGCGGCCGAAAAAGCCGAACGTGTCGACGGCTTCCTGGTAGAAAGCTTCCAGGCCGGCACCGATGCGCTCGAAAGCGCGAACGAAGCCATAGCGTTCTTCCGGCGCGTCGGGTTCGCAATCGATGGCGCGCTCGATCAATTCTATGATCAGCCGCTTCGCGGTCGGATGTTGGCCGCGGAAATGCCAATCGGCAGCAGGGCTTGCGCATTGCTGGATCGTTCGTCCGAGCAGGAATGCGCCTGCGGTATCGATCCGTCCGACCTGCGACACATCGATCACGACGAGACCCGCATCATAGCTGGATTCGATCCGCTCGATCTCGCGGTAGACAGGCGTGACATTGCTGATCACCCAATCGCCGTGCGGGGTGACGATAATCTGACGTCCTTCCTCGCGGACGTTGATGTCGGCAGCGCTGTCAGACGCCATGGTCACTCCCCCTCTCCGTCCTAAAAAGCGAATCGGTCGGATTCACGGAGTACGCACACGCAACATTAACATTGCGCAAAGCCCGCCGGCCGCCGCCGGAATGGCCATGAACGCAAAGCCGCCGGTTCCGAAGACATGATAAAGCGGGCCCGACAGCGCGCTGGCCGCTGCCAGCGCGATACCGCCCGACAAGGCCGAATTGGCGGCCTGGGTGCTGGCCTGCAGGCGATCGGGTGCGTTATCGGCTGCAAATCGCAAAATGCCGAGATAGGCGGAGGAAAACGTCAAGGCATGCGCCAGCTGCAGGGCGAACAGGACGCCCAGCGGCGGTGCCAGTGCCGTCAACCCCCAGCGCAGGATGGCGGCGACGGCCGCGATCTGCATAAGATGACCGGGCTCAAGACGCCGCAGAAACCGGGCGGTCGCTGCGAGGAAGACAATCTCGGCAATCACGCCGGTCGACCAGAGCAAGCCGACGGTTTCCGGCGCGATCCCTTGCGCCTGCCAGCTGAGCGCTGAAAATCCGTAATAGAAACCGTGACTGGACTGGATCAGGGCCGACGCCGCCAGCGCCAGCAGAAACGGCCGGGTCAACAGGAGCTTGAACGGGATCGGTTCGGGCCCGGCCTTCGACCTCGCATGTTGGCCGGGCGGAAGAAAATAGCTGGTGGCAATGGCCAGAGCCGCGCCAACGGTCATCCAGACAAGGGCGGCCTCGCCGCCAAAGCGGCCGATCAGCGCTCCCGCACCGATATTGCCGATGATGAATGTTGCAGATCCGACCGCACGCTGCGGCCCGAAGGCAAATCCTTCCTTGCGCGAGGACCAAGCGGCAAACGCATCCATGAGCGGAATCTGGCCGCTGAACAATGCGCCGGCGACCGCGGCCAGAACTGTCAACAGGATCGCATCGCGAAACGGCGCCATGAGCAGAAATCCGGCCAGGCCGGCCCAGGCGAAACCGATGACGGCATCCCGGCGGCGGCCGGCCGTGTCCATCCAGGCCGCGCCGACCGGTGCCAGGATCGTACGCCCGATCATGCCGCCGGCCAGTGCCAGGCCGATCAGCTCGGCCGACAGGCCGCGGGTCTCCAGCCAGACCGGAAAATATGGAAGGAAAGCCCCGAATGCGAGATAGAAAGCGCCGTATTGCGCGGCAAAGCGGAGGCCCGCAGGATGAATGATCCGCCCGTCCATTCCCGCCGCGATAGCCGGTTCCGCGTCAAATGGGAAGCCTGTTGTAATCACGGCTTTGCAGTGCGGTTCCGCGCCGCTAGGTTCGCCGCGGATCAAAAAGGTGAACACTGTTCATGGACCGCGCACTCGCCGATATTTCACGCAATCCGGATGCAATGCTCGCGCCGGAAGGCGAGACGCGAAGCCTGCACCGGCGACGGGTCTTGCTGACCGGATACCGTTCGCATCCGCATGTCGGCGGACAGGGGGTGTACCTGCGAGAGCTTGCGATCGGTTTGCGCGATCTCGGGCACAAGGTGACCATTGCCTCGGGACCGCCCTATCCGGATATTCCGGACGGTGTCGAAGCCATCGAGTTTCCGTCACTCAACCTGTTCGAAGAAGACAATGCACTGCTGGCGCTGCGCTGGAAGCACCTGTTTTCCCGCGCCGATCGGTCGGAATGGCTGGCGCACAATACGGGTGCCTTTGGCGAGCTCAAAGCATTCGCCCAGCGTCTCGAAGACTGGCTGGCGGACCACGCCGACAGATTTGACGTGGTGCACGACAACCAGACACTGGCCACGCCGTTTCTGACGATCAATCGCCGCATACCGGTGGTGGCAACGATCCATCACCCGGTTGCGATCGATCGCGAATTCGCCGTCGCGGGGGCCCGGAAGCGGATCGACAAATGGCTGACGCGGCGCTGGTACGGTTTCACAGCGATGCAGGCCCGCACGGTCAGGGAATTGCCTCATCTGCTGGCGGTTTCCGATGCCGCACGCGCCAGCCATGCGACGCATTATGGGATGGCACCTGACAAAACCGTCGTGGCGTTCAACGGCATTGACCACGACGTGTTCCATCCGGACGCCGGAACGCCGCGCGAAACCGGGCTGATTGCCGCGACCGCCAGCGCCGATGTGCCGATCAAAGGTCTGGACGTTCTGATGACCGCCTTCATCTCGCTGGCGAAGCGCGATCCGGCTGTGCGACTGGAACTGATCGGCCAGCTTCGCGACGGGGCGGCCAGGTCGCTTCTCACCGAAGCGGGACTGCTTGACCGCGTGACGATGCGTTCGGGGGTGAGCCGCGAGGCGATCGCCGACCTTTATCGCCGGGCCAGCGTGGTGGCCTGCCCGGCCCGGTTCGAAGGCTTCGGCTTTCCCGCGGCGGAGGCCATGGCCTGCGGGGCGCCGGTCGTTGCCAGCGATGGCGGTGCGCTGCCCGAAGTCGTCGGCGAAGCCGGGCGGATCGTCCCGGCCGGCAATGCCGCCGCGCTCGAGCACGCCTTGCTGGCGGTTCTTGCAGATCGGCAATTGGCCGCTGACATGTCCCATGCCGGCGCGATCCGCGCGCGCGAACTGTTCAGCTGGCGCAACCATGCGCTTGCCGCAAGCGCGCTGTATGAAAAGGCGATTGCCGCGTGCTGACGATCGATCTGGACCGGCTGCACCTGGCGCCAGGCGACCGGGTGCTAGATCTCGGCTGCGGGCGGGGCCGCCATACGCATGCGCTCTACTGGCAGGACAGGCCGGTGCATGTCACCGGGCTCGATCTGTCGGAATCTGACGTGATGGCGACGGCCAACGGGTTCTTTGATCTGCCCCCGCCGCCGCAGTCCGAACAGCGTTCCGGTACGCTGACGGCGGGCGACGCCCATCGCCTGCCGTTTCGCAACGATGCCTTTGATGCCGTGATCTGTTCGGAAGTTCTCGAGCATGTCGGCGATCCGGACGGGGTGCTGCGCGAAATCGACCGGATTACAAAGCCCGGCGGAAAGGTGGCGCTCTCCGTGCCGCGTTACTGGCCGGAATGGATCTGCTGGAAGCTGTCGCACGGCTACCGCAACACGCCGGGCGGTCACGTCCGCATCTTCCGGCACGACCAGCTGCATGCGGCTGCGCGGCGCGCAGGATTGCGCCAGACCGGCCATCATTGGGCGCATGCGCTGCACAGCCCGTACTGGTGGCTGCAATGTGCGGTATGGGACATTCGCGAGGAGCACGGGCTTGTCCGCGCCTACCGGCGCTTCCTCGAATGGGACCTGCTGAAAGCGCCGGCGCTGACACGCGGCCTCGAGACACTGCTCAATCCATTGATGGGAAAGAGTGTCGTCATGTATTTCGTGAAACCGGTATGAGCACCCTGATCGACATCGCGGCAGCGGCCGACCGTATCGAAAAGCTGCAACAGGACGACGGCGCAATCCCCTGGATCGAGAGCGGCCTGTGGGATCCGTGGAATCATGGCGAGAGTGCCATGGCGCTCGCGATCGCCGGCCGCGAGACGGCTAGCGAACGCGCCCTGACAGCGCTGTTTGACCGGCAGGAAGTGGATGGCGGCTGGATTGGCGAGCTGGGCGCAGGCGTGCCACTCGACGACACCAACCGGCACCTCGTCGTCAACGCCCCGGCGACGGCGCGCGACACGAATTTCATCGGCTATGCAGCGGTTTCGGTGTTGCGCTGTGCGCTGGCACTGGACCGGCCGGACTGGCTGACGCGCTTTGGCGAGCCGGTGCGGCGTGCGATCAGCGCCGTGTTGTCCTGTCAGACCAGCGAAGGCGATATTGTCTGGCGACAGCCGGACGCTGGCGAAAGCCTCGATGGCGTTGATTCCCTTCGCGCCGGCAATGCCTGTCTTTACAAGAGTCTCGAGTGCGCCATCCGGATCGAGCGCCTGCTGGGCGGGAAAACCGGCGATCTGGCTGCGGCGCGCAGCCGGCTGGCGCAGGCGCTGCACGACAAGGACTGGCGCTTCGACCGGAAAACCACCGACCGCCGCCGCTATGCGATGGACTGGTACTACCCGGTCCTGTGCGGTGTTCACACGCTCGAGGAATCGCGTTTGCGGCTGGAGGCCGGCTGGAAGCGGTATGTCGTTGACGGGCTGGGCTGCCGCTGCGTCGCTGACGAGCCGTGGGTCACGGCGGCGGAAACCGCGGAGCTGGCAATTGCCTGCCGGGCCGTCGGCTGGACCGCCAAAGCGCGCAAGCTGATTACCGACCTGGAACCGCTCTCGGCGCGCACGGGCGGCTACTGGATGGGCTGGCAGTTCGAGGAAAGCATCCTGTGGCCGCAAGAACGCCCGTCGTGGACATCCGCCGCCGTTGTCCTGGCCGCAGATGCCATTGAACAGCTGGCTCCGGGAAGCGATCTGCTGGTCACCGCGCTCGCGCGGCACTCCGGGCTTAGAGACGGCGCAGCACCTCAAGCGTCCTGATCCGCTCGACCGGCTCAAACGCGTCGGACGCGACGGCCTGTTTCCACATTTCATAGGGTGGCCGACCGCCATCCTCGGGATTTGGAAACACGTCATGGATGGCGAGAATGCCCCCCGGCGCAATCTTCATCGCCCAACCGTCATAATCGGCCTGTGCGGCCGGCATGGAATGCCCACCATCAATGAAGACGAAGCCGAGCGGCGTCGACCAGTAGCGCGCAATGTCCGCTGATCCGCCGACCATGGCGATGACCCAGGGCTCGAGCCCGGCGGCGAGGACGTTTCGGCGGAAAGACGGCAGCGTGTCGACGGCGCAGGCAACCTCGTCATAGAGGTCGGGATCGAAATACTCCTCGCCTTTCTGGTGTTCTTCCGAGCCGCGATGGTGGTCGATTGAAAACAGGCGCGTGCCCGCCTCTTTTGCCGCCGTTCCGAGATAGAGCGCTGACTTGCCGCAATAACCGCCGATTTCGAGAAATGGGCCAAGGTGGGCCGTTGCAACCGCATATCGGGCGAGTGCAGTACCTTCCTCGGGATCGAGAAACCCCTTGATCGACTGTGGGTCGGTCAATGGCCTAGCTGGCGGCGGTGTCGCGAAGGGCGCGGCGGCGTGCGGCCAGCGCATCGGCTGCTTCGCTCAAGCGGCCGGCCGCGAGTTCGAGTGTGCCGATCTCCGCAAATAGACTGTCATCGATTTCCAGCGTCCCGGCCACCGCATGAAATAGCGTGATCGCCTGGCGCGTGTCGCCGATGGCGCGTTCCAATGCAGCAATGTCGCCGCCCAGCGCCGACTCGGTAAGGCCGGTCTCGGCGAGAACGTCTTCGCTGGTGCCGACCAGCGCAATGACCATGGCCGCTGCCTCGGCCAGATCGGACCGCGCCTGCTCCAGAATGGTGCTGCTGTCCGCGCCTTCCAATCCGGCTGCGGCATAATAGACGTCGATCCGATGCGGCCGCTCTTCGTCGCGGCGACCCGTGAACAGCATGCCCGTCAGGCGCTGTACGGCCGCGCCGTGTTCCTCGGCGACCCAGCCGGCTTCATGAAAATGTTCGTCGAAGGCTTCGGCCTCGCGGCGCAGCGATTGTTGCGCCATCGGGAGACTGGAAGCGCCGGAAACAAATCCGCTGGATCCCATCGGCGTCGCCACGCAGGCAGACAGCCCGGCCATGCAGGCACAGATTAATCCGATACGAACCATCACGTCTCCAACCCAAACAGATACGGCTTTTATGCAACCGTTTTGCCAACAACGTATTGCCAGCACTTGCCCCATTGCTACTGTGCGACGAGAAAGCCTTGTTTTGCAAGGCCAATCAGGGTGGATTGTCTATTGCAGAAGCGTGAAAACCGTCGCGAATACTACCCTCCGATAGAACCTTACCGGACGTTTCGCCTTAAAGTTGGAAACGGGCACGACCTGTATGTCGAGGAATGCGGACGCAAGGATGGGCTTCCCGTCGTCGCCCTGCATGGCGGACCCGGTGGCGGTGCCAGCGCGCAGATGCGTCGTTTTTTTGATCCCGAGAAGTACCGGATCGTGCTGTTTGACCAGCGCGGCTGCGGCCGTTCCAGGCCCCATGCATCGCTGGACAACAATTCGACGTGGGATCTGGTTGGCGATATCGAGGCGATCCGCAACGAGCTGGGCATCGATAACTGGGTGGTGTTCGGTGGTTCCTGGGGCTCGACCTTGTCGCTGGCCTATGCCCAGAGCCATCCGGATCGCGCCCTTGCGCTGGTCCTAAGGGGCATTTTTCTCAACACCCAGGCCGAGCTCGACTGGTTTTACCGGGATGGCGCCAACCGCCTTTTCCCCGACGCCTGGGACAAGCTGGTCTCGCGCTTGACGGAAGCGGAGCGCCATGACGTGCTGCAAAGCTATCATGACCGGCTCATGCAGTCCGATGTCAGGGCACGCCGCGATGACGCGATCGCCTGGGCGGACTGGGAGACCTCGCTGATCTCGTTCGCCACGTCGGAACCGCCGGCGGCCAAGCATCCGGAACGCGCCGACGCGATTGCCCGGATCGAGACCCACTACTTCGTCAACAAGGGTTTCTTCGAGAGCGACAACCAGCTGCTGGAGAACATGTCCCGTATTGCGCACATTCCCGGATATATCGCGCAGGGGCGGTATGATGTGATCACGCCGCCGCACTGCGCCTGGGAGCTGGCGAAAGCCTGGAACGGCAATGCCCGGCTCGAACTGATCTCCGATTCCGGGCATTCCGCCGGCGAGCCCGGCACGATCGACGCCCTCGTCCGGTTCACGGACGAGGTCGCCGAGCGTTTCGGCTAGCCGAGGCCGAGCAGGCTGTTGAGATAGCCGCCGGTGAAGCGTGCATCGAGGCCGAGCAGAAGCACGATGCCGACCGCGAACGGCACGATGTAGCGCATCATGATATGGAAGAAGGCGAACATGCCGTTGGAGGCGTGTTGCATCTCCCCGCGGAGCAATTTCTTCGGAACCACCCAGCCGACGAAGACAGCGATCAGGAAGCCGCCGAAGGGCAGCAGTATCTCGCCCGACAGCACGTCGACAAACTGGCCGGCAAAATCCGACGACCAGACGGCACCTGCCCCGATCATGAACGCGAAGCCGCCGAGCAACCAGGCAATCTGCGGCCGCCCGAAATCGGAATGCTCGTCGATGAAGGCGACGGTCGCCTCGAGCAATGAGATCGAGGAGGTCAGCGCCGCAATGAAGGCGAGGAAGAAGAAGGCACCGCCGATGAAATTGCCGCCCGGCATGCCGGCAAACACGTTCGGAAGCGCTTCAAAAATCAGCCCCATGCCAGCGGCCGGGTCGACACCGAAGGCGAAGACGATCGGGAAGATCATCATGCCGGCGATCAGCGCCACCAGCGTGTCGGCGCTGGAAATGATGATCCCGGAAGAGGCGATGTTGGTATCACGCGTCAGATAGGAGCCGTAGGTGATCATGATGGCCGAGGCGACGCCAACCGAGAAGAAGGCCTGTCCCAGCGCGGAGACAAAGGTCCCGCCATCGACCTGCGAGAAGTCCGGGCGGAACAGATAGGCAAAGGCCTCACCGGTCGCACCGCTCTCCAGCCCGGTGATGACGGCGTAGATGGTCAGGCCGATGAGCGTCAGGAAGAAAATCGGCATGAGAATGGTAACGACGCGTTCGATGCCGCCCTTGAGCCCCTGCGAGACGATCAGAACGGTGATCAGCATGAACAGGGCGTGCCAGCCCAAACCCCACCAATTGGAGCCTGAAAACGGCATGCTTTCCTGGCCGAACCCGCCGGCAAACCCGGCCGCTGAGAAAGCCATCACCTGGCCGGCGATGACGGAATAGGTGGTCAGAACGAGGAAACCACCGGCCATGCAGACCCAGCCGACAAAGGACCAGTTCGCCGACCGGCCGGCGTCCTGTGCCATTTTCCGGGTCGAGGAGACCGCGGATTTTTGCGCATGACGGCCGATCGCGAATTCCGACATCAGGACCGGCAGCGCGATAAATGCCACGCAGGCGATATAGATGATGACAAAGGCAGATCCGCCATTGGCGCCCGTCTGAAACGGAAATCGCCAGAGATTACCCAGACCGACGGCCGAACCGACCGCAGCCATGATAAAGGCAAATCGCGAAGACCACTGGGCGTGACCCACAGCTCCAGCCATATTCATTCTCCCCATGTTATCAGGCGGACTCCCCCGCCCGTGTTGGCGCGGAGCCTTCCCCATCCTTCAATCAGGGTCAACATTCTCTAGCCGTTAGCCGAACAGGCCGGCACCGCGCGGCGGATCGGCATTGCGGTGAATGTGCGCGCCGAGAATCAGCCCGAAACCGAAAAGCACGGCCATCATCACCGTGCCGCCATAGGAAATCAGCGGCAGCGGTACGCCGACCACGGGCAACATGCCTGTCACCATGCCGACATTGATGAAGATGTAGAGCGCGAACGTGGTGACGATGCCCATCACGGTCAGCCGCAGGAATACCGATTTGCAGGATGCGGCGATAGCCACGGCATTGGCCAGAACGAGCGCATAGACCGCCAACACGGCGAGCCCGCCAACAAGGCCGAATTCCTCCCCCAGAATGGTGAAGATGAAATCGGTCTGCTTTTCCGGCAGGAAGTTCAGCTGCGTCTGCGTTCCTTCCACAAAGCCGCGCCCGGTCAGGCCGCCTGACCCCAGCGCGATCTTGGACTGAATGATGTGATAGCCGGCACCTTGCGGGTCGGCTTCCGGATTGAGGAAAGTCAGGATGCGCTGTCTCTGATAGTCCTCGAGGCCAAACCGCAGGAAGGCAGGAATCGCAATCGCGGCTGCAATCGCTCCGCCAATAATGATGCGCCAGCTCAAACCGGCGAGAAAGACGAGCGCGCCGCCGGTTACGGCGACGAGCACGGCTGTACCGAGGTCCGGCTGGTTGAGGATGAGCGCCACCGGCGCTCCTATCAGCAGGGCCGGCACGAGCAGTCCGTAGGGCGAATTGACCTTGTCCGGCGGCAGATCGTGATAAAAGCGCGCGAGCGCCAAAACCTGCGCGATTTTCATGATCTCGGATGGCTGCATCCGGACCGGGCCGAGATCGAGCCAGCGTTGGGCGCCATTGATCGTGACGCCGACCACTTCCACGCCGACGAGAAGCGCCAGCGCGCCGAAATAGATCGGATAGGCCATCCCCATCCAGAATCGCGGCGGGAACAGGGCCACGGCCAGCATCACCGCGATACCGACGCTGAAACGCGCAAAATGGCGGCTGGCCCAGGGATCCCACTGTCCTTCCGCCGCCGAATACAGCATCGCCACACCGACACCGCCGAGCAAAAGCAGGAGCAACACCACGCTCCAGTTCAGCTCGAACAGCTTTTCCTGAAAGGTGCGAGGGACGGTTTCGCGGAAGACAGCCATCAGGTCGGCTCCCGTCCGCTATCCATCGATACAAAGGGACCGGCAGCGGCCGGGTCGCGCTCGATCAACAGGCGCAGGATGTCGCGCGCCGGGCGGGCCGCCGCGCGTGATCCGCCACCGCCATGCTCGACAACGGTCGCCACGGCGTAGCGCGGGCGGTCGGCCGGCGCATAACAGACGAACATGCCGTGATCGCGCAGCCGCCAGGGCAGCTCGTCCTGTGTCCGGACGCCCGCTTCACGTTCTTCGGTAGAGATCGAATAGACCTGTGCGGTACCGGTCTTGCCGGCCATCTCGACACCCGGAATTCCGAGTCCGCCCAGCGAGTAGTGAGAGGTGCCGCCGGGCTCGTGCACCACGGCACGCAACCCGTCGCGTACCAGCGCTAGATTGTCGGCATTGACTGACAAGGGTTCGCCGCGATCGATCGGCTGGTCGCGATAGAGCCGAGGCGAAACCGACCGGCCGGAGGCCAGCCGTGCGGTCATAAGCGCCATCTGCAAGGGCGAGGTCAGCATGAAGCCCTGCCCGATGGCCGTAATCAGTGTTTCACCCTGCGTCCAGGGCTGGCCATAGCGCGAGAGTTTCCATTGCGGGTCCGGCACGATGCCGCGCGACACGCCCGCCAAGCCGATGTCCGGCGCGCTGCCGAGGCCGAAGCGACGCGCGGCTTCGGCAATACGCTCTATGCCGAGCCTCTGCGCGATCTCGTAGAAATAGACGTCGCAAGACGTTTTCACCGCGTCGCGGAGATTGACGCGGCCATGCCCCTGGCGGCGCCAGCAGTGAAACTCGCGGTCTCCAAACGGGATGCTGCCAGTACAGGTGAAGCGATCGCTCGGCCGCACGATGCCGGCGTCGAGCGCGGCGAGCGCGACCACGGCCTTGAAGGTCGAGGCCGGCGGATAGGTGCCTTGCAGGGCCTTGTTGTAGAGCGGCCGGTACTGGTTCTGGTTCAAAGCGTTGAAATCGGCCTGGGAAATGCCGGTCACGAACGCGTTGGGGTCGAAGCCGGGTGTGGAAACGAGCGCCAGCAAGTCCCCGTTCTCGACATCCATGGCGACGGCCGCCGCGCTTTCGCCTTCGAGCCGCTCATGCGCAAAGCGCTGCACGTCCGCATCGATGGTCAGCGAAACATCCTCGCCCGGTGTGGCCGGTATCGACTGGTCCGGCAGTTCGCGGATCACCCGACCGAACGCATTGACTTCGACCTTGAGCGAACCGCGCTCGCCGCGCAGCGTGTCCTCGCGGGCGCGCTCGACGCCGGTGCGGCCGACCCTAAAACCGGGATGGCGCAGGAGCGGATCATTGCCGGCTTCGGATTCAGGCGCCGGCTGCACATAGCCGAGAATGTGAGCGAACGCGGTGCCATTGGGATAATTACGGACCTCGACGACTTCCGGAATGATGCCAGGCAGGTCGGGAGAGTGCAGATTGATGGCGGCAAAGCTGCGCCAGTCGAGATCGTCGCGAATGGTCACCGGGCGGAAGCTGACCGACCGGCGGATATTGGTGAGGATGCGCTCACGCTGTGCAGGCGTGATCTCGATGATCTGTCCCAAACGGTCGAGGGCGGCTTCGACATCACCAGCCTGTTCGGGGATCATGACAACCCGATAACTGTCGCGATTGTCGGCGACGGGCACGCCGAAACGGTCGAGAATTCGGCCGCGCGACGGCGGAGTCAGCAGGAAATTGAACTGGTTGTCTTCGGACAGCAGTCGGTAACGCTCGGTCTCGACCACCTGCAACTGGTGCAGCCGCGCGCCAAGCGCCGCGAAGGAAAAGGCACCGCCTGCGCCCATCATCAAGGCACGCCGGGTAAATTTGAGCTGCTGTTCCTGGCGATCGGATTTCATCGCGTCACGACCCGAATGCGCCGCGCAGATTGCGGCGGCGAATGAACAAGAGGGCTATCAGTGGAAACATCAGGCCAGATGCGACCGACTCGATCAAGAGCGGCCGCACCGGTGCCATCTGTCCGATGGCAAAGCTGCCGGCCGCCCAGGCGACCGGAACGGCGATCACCAGGGTCACCAGGAATCGGATCCAGACCGGGCCGATCTCGCGTGTTGGGCCGTCCTCGTCGCGGTTCCGCGTGATCGTCATGGAAACCAGGTATGCCAGCGCCCAGACGCCCATCACGCCGCCGGACAGTACGTCCTGCAATATGCCGATGATGAAGATCACGATCGGCGGAATGAAGCGCGGCCGGATGGTCGACCAGATAAACAGGGTGATCAGCGGCAGCATCGGCATCAGGTCGGGGCCGCCGGCGATCCGCAACGGGGCGGCGTAGAAGGCCAGCGACAGCATCAGGCTGATCACCGCCCAGATCATCAACCCGTAGGGCGGCCGCGACTCCATGGACGGCCTCATTGCCCGGCCTCCACAGTCTGGCTTTCTTCCTCGCCTGCCGATCCGGCCGCTTCAGGACCGACCTCATTTTCTTCCGGAATGCTCGGCAAGGGAATTTCCGGCGCTCCGACGGGCTCGTATGGGAAGACCCAGACGAAGTCGATCGGCGCCTGGTCGGAAAACAGGCGGACGCGCCAGCGGCCCTGCCGGTCGCGCTGTGCCAGGCCGATCGGCAGACCACGCGGCATGCCGCCGTCATCGCCGGAGGTCACGATGCGGTCGCCGTCTTCCAGATCGGCATCGCGTGCGAGAAATTCCAGCCTCGGAAAAGGCGAGTTGTCTCCGATCAGGACTGCACGGGCGTTCGACCGGTCGGCCATCACAGGAATCCGGCTGTTGAGATCCGTCAGCATGAGGACCCGCGACGAGACCTCACCGGTCTCCACGACCCGGCCGATCATGCCGTAGACGTTGAGCACGGGATCACCGTCCTCGACGCCGCGCCGGGCCCCTGCACCGATCAAGCGGGACTGAACAAAGGGGCCATCCGTATCGCCCAGCGTCCAGGCACCGACCCGCGCGCTGGTTGCGGGCGTGTCGACATTCAGGGCCTGTTCGTAAAGCTCGAGCTGATCGCGCAACTGCATGGCAAGATCGCGCCAGTAGCGGGTCTCGTCGAGCCGCCGGCGCAATTCGGCGTTCTCGTCCGCGAGGCGGGCCTGGTGGCGCCAATACGGACCGATATTGCTGATGCCCCGGACCGGCGCGGCCGCCAGATCCAGCAATGGCGCAGAAAGATCGGTGACGGTGGACCGGATTGCGGCCAGAACCGGCGGACGCGATTGCGGCCGGTCGAAAGCGATCAGAATGACGGTCAGGATAAAGAGCGCGACCGTCAATGTCCGCGAAAAGCGGACATCGCCGTCGTCATTTCGCCTGGAGGATCCGCCGATCGCCAAGGCGATACTCCTTTGTGAAAAGTTCGAGGATTAGACTGCCTCGGACAGGATAGGCCGCCAAGTCCTAAGGTTTTCTACCGCCTTGCCGCATCCCATGACGACGCAGGACAGCGGCTCGTCTGCGAGGCTGACAGGCAAGCCGGTGCGCTCACGCAGTTCGGTATCCAGATTGCGCAACAACGCGCCACCGCCCGTCAGAACGATACCCTTGTCGACGATGTCGGCGGCCAGTTCCGGCGGCGTCGCTTCCAACGCCTGCTTGACGGCTTCGACAATCTGCTCGACCGGCTCGGACAGCGCGTCGGCAATCATCGCCTCGGTCACCGCGATCTCCCGCGGAACGCCATTCATCAGGTCGCGGCCCTTGATCTCGAGCGACAGCCCCTCGCCTTTCGGCGGCGGCATGGCGGAGCCGATTTCCTTCTTGATCCGTTCAGCCGAAGTCTCGCCGATCAGGAGGTTCGCGGAGCGGCGGATATAGTTGATGATGGCTTCGTCCATCTTGTCGCCGCCAACGCGGACGGACCGGGAATAGACGATGCCCGACAACGACATCACGGCCACTTCGGTGGTGCCACCCCCAATATCGACGATCATCGACCCGGTCGGCTCGTCGATCGGCAGACCGGCGCCGACGGCCGCCGCCATCGGTTCGTCGATCAGATAGACCTTGCGGGCGCCGGCAAGGCGGGCAGATTCGTGAATCGCGCGGCGCTCGACTGCCGTGGCACCCGACGGCACGCAGATCACCACCTGCGGCGACACGAAGCTCTGCCGGTTGTGAACCTTGCGCACGAAATAGCGGATCATTTCTTCGGCGACGTCAAAGTCGGCAATCACGCCGTCGCGCATCGGCCGGATTGCCTCGACATTGCCCGGCGTCTTGCCCAGCATCATCTTTGCCTCGGCGCCGACAGCCTGGACGTGCTTGCGCCCTTTTTCGATCTTGTAGGCGACGACCGACGGTTCGTTCAAAACGACGCCGCGGCCTTTGACATAGACCAGCGTATTGGCCGTTCCGAGGTCGATGGCGATGTCGGCCGATAGGAGTCCGAAGACACTGTTGAACATGAGCGCGCGTTGTTTCTGCGGCCGCCGGAATGGCGACCCTGTTGTCGTGAGCTTCCCTTGTGCGACGGTGCCGCCCGGATTGCAAGCGCGGCTTTGCAGCCACGCGTCAAGTCTCTTCTTCGGTTGCCTCCGGGGTTTCCTCCGGGTGTGGCAAACGGCGTCGCGCGACCAGCATGATACCGATCCAGACCGCCAGTGCGGCGACCAGCAAACCGCCTGCGAGCAGGAGGTTTTGACCCGACAACAATGTCAGCAGGCTCTGCCCGGTGAGCCCGACCACGAGGATTTTCGGCGCTGTGCCAAGCGCCGCCCCGGCGAGGAAGGCCCAGAACGGCGTTCGCGACGCGCCGAACGCCATGTTGACGACAATGAAGGGACCGGACGGGACAATGCGAACGAAAGCACTCGCGAACAGGCCGTTGCGGCCAACAAATTCGGCGGCCCGATTCATCCAGTCGCCGCCAAAACGCTTGAGCAGGTCCGCGCCGAAACCGCGGCCCATCCAGAAATTGGCCGAAGCCGAACACAGCGTCGCGATCCACGCATAGGCGAAACCGTAAACCGGTCCGAAGGCAACCATTGTTGCCGCCATCAGCACGAATTGCGGAGCGCCGAACAGCGACATGAGAACATAGACGAGAATGGTCAGTGGCAGCGCATACCATTTGCTGGCCGTCGCGGCGAAGACCTGGCCGAGATCGTCGGCACTGGCATCTAAGAAGACCTTGCCAAAGACAAAGACCATGCCCACCGAGGCCAGCAGCATCAGCGAGACCATGGCGGCGCGCTGGGCCCGCGCGTCCATGTTCAGGATGAAATTCACAAAGCGGTTCATGAGTTAGGCCGAGGGCGTTTCAAGCCGCCCCAATATCATGCCGGCGGCTGCGATCAATCGTCTGCTCCACGCGGGCGAGCCTCGGGATCGCGCTCGCCTGCCGCAATCCGCGCCAGTTTGGAGCGCTGACGCGCCAGAATCGTCAATTGCTGGTCGAGCACTTTCAGGATTTCGCGCGCTTCCTGTTCGTCGATCTCGCCGGGCGAACGCTCGGTCTCGCTCAAGGAATCCATCAAAGCCGCGATATTGCGGGCATGACGGCGGCTGGCCTCGCCGGCGAGGGTCAGCCAGTTATCGTCATCGGATTGGTCCAGGGGCATGAAAATGCCGCCCGCAAGGTAGGCCAAATCCTTGGCTGCCGCCGTCGCGCCGGTCGCCTCTGTCAGCCGTGCCACACGGGCAAAGGATATCTCGTTGCTCGAATCCGGGTCGGCCAACGCATAGACCCGCGTGCGCGACAGTTCGAGCAACTCCATTACGGCAGGAACACCCCCGGCTTCCTCGAACAGGGCGGCGACCACGGATTTCGGGTCACCATAAGGCCGTTCCTTGACTGGCTTGAAAGCCATTCGACTCGCGCTCCCGTCCGTTTTGCACTGCGGCAAACCTAGTCAAAACGCGCGAAGTCGCAAGCAGGCGGTGCTACTCGGCTGCGTCTGCGTCCGGCGGCGTGTTCACCGTTCCGGTGTCGAGCACATAACGCCAGCCCGTGTCGGTCAGACGCCATACGGAGACGTAATCGCCGGTGGCCACAGGATCACTGGTGCGCTCGCCGTCAGGGTGGAAACTCCAGTCACCATAGGTCACCGCGAAATCCCCGGCCTCGCCGGCATATCCGCCTCGCGGCGCCCAGTGCAGCAAGCCGGTGGCGTTCTCGCGCGACGCGAATATCGCATCGCGGCCGACGATGTCGTCGCGGTTCGGCTGGATCAGTCGCGCATCTTCCATCGCGTAGAGGAGAAACCCGGCCGCGATTCCGTGTTCCGCGGCATAGGCGGCGAATTCGCGGTCGGCTTGCAGGGCGGCCTCGATCGCGGTTTCCGCGTCCTGCATTCCAGACATTGCAAGCAGCCCGGCGCCAATCAAAGACATGTTCATGGTGTTCTCCCCAACTTGTCGAACGCCAGTATCAGCTGCCGTCGCCGAGCCGGGAAATCACGATGTCGATATCAATCTGTCCGTCCTGAAAGGTCAGGCGTGGCCGGCCCGTCATGCGGTTGCGGAACCAGGTGAGCTGGCGCTTGGCATAGCGGCGGCTGTCCTGCTTGGCTTGGGCAATGGCGTCATCCGTCGACAACTCGCCGCTGATAGCAGCGACAAGCGGCGGCACACCAATGGCCTTCATCGCCGGCAAGGCTGAATCGAGCTTGCGGGCCGCCAGGGCTCGCACTTCGTCGATCGCCCCCGCATCGATCATGCGATCAAAACGCTGCTCGATGCGCCGGTACAGCTCGGCGCGGTCGATATCTACTACGAATCCTGTCCAGTCACCCGGCGACAGCAAGGGCGTCGTCTTCGCCTGAAAGGCGGAAATCGGCTGGCCTGTCTGAAGGCCGATCTCGACGATCCTGCGGATGCGCTGAAGATCGTTGGCTTCAACGCGGGCGGTGGCATCCGGGTCAAAGCGGCGGGCTGTTTCGCGCAGCTTTTCGTCGCCTGCGGCGGCAATGGCGTCGGCGCGCGCTCTTGTCTCGCTGGATATTTCCGGCATTGCAGCGAGGCCCTGCGTCAGCGCCTCGAAGTAGAGGCCGGTCCCGCCCACCAGAATCGGACGGCGGCCGCGCGCGCGGATCTCGCTGATCCTGTCGAGGGCTTCGCGCACCCACCAGCCGGTCGATGATCGTTCGGCGGCGTCGCAAACGCCGAAGAGATGATGGGGAATACCGGCCTGTTCACCGGCATCCGGGCGCGCCGACACGATCTGCAGATCGGCATAGAGCTGCATGGAATCCGCGTTGATGATCTCGCCGTCGACCGTCTTAGCCAGCGCTATCGAGAGGCTGGTCTTGCCCGACGCGGTAGGGCCGGCCAGAAGAATGACGGGTGGATGCGCCCCGTTCACCGGCGGATCGAGTGAAAGACGAACTGGCCGCCGCGATTGAGCTGGAAGAGCGCGACATCGCCGTCATCATACTCCTCGAGCAGGGCGGTGGCGTCTGCCAGCGTTTCCACGCGGGTGTAGGCAATCTCCTCGATGACGTCGCCGGCACGCGCCTTGCCGGCCGCATCGCTCAACGGGTCAACCGCGACAATGAGCACGCCTTCCGCATCGGGATGGACGCGATAGCGCCGCCGCGAGGCCTGGTTCAGCTCGGCCAGGGTAAGGCCGAAAATCTGGTCGGTGACCGTTTCATCATTCTGCGTGGTCGTGGTGCCGGTGGCCTCGGGGCGTGTTTCAGCAAGACGCGCAATGGTCACGCCGATCGTGCGGGTATCACCGCGGCGCAGCACTTCGATCTCGACATTCCGGCCAATCTCGGCCTCGGCCGCCAAGCGGGAAAGCACACGGTCATCGGCGATCTCGAAGCCATCAAAACGCAGGACAATGTCGCCGATCTCGATCCCGGCCGCGGCGGCCGGGCCGTCCGCCGCCAGATTGCGCACCAGCGCGCCGCGCGGACGATCCAGGCCGATGCTCTCGGCAATCTCCGACGTCACGCGCTGGGCGCTCAGACCAAGATAACCGCGCCGGGTCTCGCCATACTCGATCAGCTGGCCGACCACGCGTTCGGCGATGGTCGAGGGGATAGAGAAGCTGATCCCGACACTGGTTCCCGTCGGCGAGTAGATCAGCGTGTTCACACCGATGACATCGCCGTCGAGATCGAACAGCGGGCCGCCGGAATTGCCGGTATTGATGGCCACATCGGTCTGGATGTAATCGTCGTACTCGCCGCCGATATCGCGACCGCGAGCGGAGATCACGCCGGCGGTCAGCGAGCCGCCGAAGCCGAACGGGTTGCCGATCGCGAAGACCCAGTCGCCGACACGCGCTGCATCGGAATCGCCAAATGCGACGGCCGGAAAATTCTCTTCCGTGGAAACGATCTGCAGGACGGCAAGATCGGTGACCGGGTCGCGGCCAACAAGGTCGGCCGGCAGGGTTCGCCCGTCGACGAGCGTGACCTCGATCTCGTCGGCGCTTTCGATGACGTGATTGTTGGTGACGACGATTCCGGCGGGATCAATGATGAACCCCGACCCCAGCGAATTGGCGATACGGGGTGCGTCACCGAAGAATTCGTTGAAGCGTTCGAGCGGCGAGCCTTCCGGGAAATCCGGCAGTTCGCCCTGATCGTCGCCCATGCGCTGGGCGGTAGAGATATTCACGACTGCCGGCGACAAGCGCTCGTTGAGATCCGCGAACCCTTCCACGGGAAACCGCTGCGCCACCGCCTCGGCAGCGATGAAAGGGATAAGCAGGAACACAGCGAGTACGCGCATCAGGATCTCCGCAAATTCGTCATCATCGTCATGCCGCGAAGCGCACGGGAGGGCAAGCTGGCTGACGAATTCGTCATAAATGTGGGCAGCCGCCGCGCTAGAGCATCCGCTGCGCGAGTGCGACCATTGCGACGCCCAGGGTGAGTGCGAACAACCCGGCCAGACGCAAAGCGCCGGCCGGGCTGTTCAGGACTTCCGCCATCATACGCTTCATCGCACCCGGCGCTGCGGCGTAGGCTATGCCTTCGAACACCAACGCCAGTCCGATACCAAGCAGGATGTAGCCCAACATGCGGCGGCCTACTGGTCCCCGCGTTCAGCGCCGAAATACTCGAAGAACTCCGAGTCCGGCGGGATCACGATCGGCGTGCCGCTCTGGATGGCCGCCTCATAGGCGAGCATCGAGCGATAGAAGGCAAAGAACTCCGGATCGCGATTGTATGCCTCGGCATAGATCGCATTCCGGCGGGCATCGCCCTCACCGCGCAGCCGCTGGGCGTCCGCGCGCGCTTCGGCGCGGATGATCGTCGCGTCGCGATCCGCTTCGGCGCGGATTTCCTGTGCCACCTGTTCGCCCTCGGCGCGAATACCGGCGGCTTCCTGCTCACGTTCAGAACGCATGCGCTGGAAGACGCGTTCGGCAATGGTGGTTGGCAGATCGGCGCGCAGGATGCGGACGTCGATTACCTCGATGCCGAGATCCTGGGCATCGACCTGGGTTTCCACTGCGGTCTGGACTCGGTCCATCAGCGCCGAGCGTTGGCCGGAAATCACGTCATGCGACGGAATCGAGGCGATCACGCCGCGCAGGCTGTCATTCATGATCGAACGCAGGCGGCCACGGGCACCCTGCTCGTTGCGGACCGTCTGGTAGAAACGCAACGGGTTCGAGATGCGATAGCGCAGGAAGGCGTCGACGACGAGGCGTTCCTGGTCGGCGGCCTGGATTTCCTCCGGCAGCATGTCGAACTCGATATTGCGGCGATCGAAATAGGTGACCTGGGTGATGAATGGCGCCTTGAAGTGCAGGCCGGCCTCGTCATTGCCGATTGCGTTCACGACATCGACCGGATTACCGAATTGCAGCAAAAGCGCGCTGCGGCGCTCATCCACGGTGAAGACACTCTGTGACAGCACGATCGCGCCGCCGACAAGGATAATGACCACAACGGTCGAAAACAGGCGTCCCATTACTGACCTCCCTGCGTGCGGTTGCGGCCGAGCTGGTCAAGCGGAAGATAAGGCACCGCATTTCCTTCCTGGTCGAGGATGATCAACTCGGAATTGCCGAGTACCTGTTCCATTGTTTCGAGATACATGCGCCGCCGTGTGACATCCGGCGCCAGCGCATACTCGTCGTAAATCGCCACAAAGCGGTCGGCGTCACCCTGGGCTTCGGCGATCACCGAGTCACGGTAGGCCTGCGCCTGCTGTGTGATCTGGGCCGCTTCACCGCGGGCCTGCGGGATGACCCGGTTGGCGTGCGCGGTCGCATTCAGGCGGGCGCGCTCGGCGTCCTGGGCTGCTGAGTCGACGTCGCGGAAGGCGTCGATCACCGATTGCGGCGCCTGCGAGCGCTCGAGGTTGACCTGCAGGATCTGGATGCCGGCCTGGTACTCGTTCAGCGTCTCCTGCATCACTTCGCGGGTGCGCTGCGAGACTTCGGCACGCGCCGTCGTGATGATCGGCACGAGATCCGAGGTACCGACCACTTCGCGCATGGCGCTCTCGGCCACCGCGCGAACCGCCGATTCCGGATCGCGGACATTGAAGACGAAATCATCGATATTCGCCGTATCGACGCGCCACTGCACTTCGAAGGCGATGTCGACAATGTTCTCGTCGCGGGTCAGCATCTGGCTTTCCGCGATATTGTTGGCCCCGATGGAGATGGTTCGCGTCTCGGTGACATTCGGCAGCTCGACCGTCTCGATCGGCCAGGGCAGTTTCAGATTCAGGCCCGGCGGTGCCGTGCGCACGTAATCGCCGAAGCGCAGGACCACGCCCACCTGTTCGGGCTGGACCTGGTAGACCGCGCGGCCCGGCCAGATGATGACACCGAAACCGATGACCAGCGCAATGATGATAGCGCCGAATATGCCGCCACCGCTGCCGCCGGACTTTCCAGAGCGGCCGGAACCGCCACCGCCGAACATTCCGCGCAAGCCGTCCTGCAGCTTGCCGACCAGCTCGTCGAGATCCGGGGGTTCCTGACCGCCACGGCCACCACCGCCGCCGCCATTCTGTCCCCAAGGATTGTTGCGGTCACGACCGCCATTGCCGCCAGAGCCCCAAGGGCCGCCGCCGCCTCCACCTGCATTATCATTCCAGGGCATGTGGGAGTTTTCCTCCGCTAAATGGATATTGGGGCACTATCTGGACGCGTTCCGGTCCGGATTCAAGCGGAACGGGTGCGTCGTGTTTCCCCCTCAGCGCCGCTCGAGAACGCGAAACACGAAGGGATGGTCGTCATCGGGCCCGGCTGGGAAGGCTTCGCGGTGGATTTCTTTCCAGATATCCGGCGCAAACGGTTCGAGGAAGGCATCGCCTTCCGGCTCGGCCTCGACCTCGGTCAGATAGATGCGATCGGCGACTTGCCGCGTGTCGGCATAGATCTGCGCACCGCCAATGACGCAGACCTCTTCGACGCCATCCATGTCGGCCCGGATATGCGCTTCATCGAAGGCCGCACCGAGATCGCCGACGACGATGGCTTTTTCGGCGTGATAGCCGTCCGTGCGTGTCACAACGATGTTGGTGCGCCCCGGCAAGGGCTTGACCGGCAGGCTTTCCCAGGTCTTGCGGCCCATGATGACCGGCTTGCCCAGCGTGTTCTTCTTGAAGAGCTGGAGGTCCGATTTCAGCCGCCAGGGCAGATCGCCGCCCCGGCCGATGACGCCGTTCTTCGCGGCGGCGACGACGAGGGCCGTGCGTGTCACACGGCCACCGGGGCCGCTATCCGCGGAAGCGGGTCATACCCCTCCAGCGTGACGTCCTCGTATTCGAAGGCAAAGAGGTCGGTCTTGTCCGGATTGATGACCAGCTTCGGCAGCGCGCGCGGCGTGCGCGAGAGCTGCTCGCTCACCTGATCCATGTGATTGGTGTAGATGTGCGCGTCGCCGAATGTGTGGATGTACTCGCCGACTTCGAGCTCGCAGACCTGCGCCATGAGATGGGTCAGCAGCGCATAGGAGGCGATGTTGAACGGCACGCCGAGGAACATGTCTGCCGAGCGCTGATAGAGCTGGCAGGAGAGTTTCCCGTTGGCGACATTGAACTGGTAGAGCGTGTGACAGGGCGGCAGCGCCATGTTGGGGACATCGGCGGGGTTCCAGCCCGAAACGATCAGCCGGCGCGAGGCGGGGTTGTTGCGGATCTGCTCGATGATATTGGTCAGCTGGTCGATCTCGGTGCCGTCCGGACCTTCCCAGCGGCGCCACTGCTTGCCGTAGACGGGGCCGAGATCGCCGTTTTCGTCCGCCCATTCATCCCAGATCGACACGCCGCGATCCTGCAGCCAGCGCACATTGGTCTCGCCGCGCAGGAACCAGAACAGCTCGATGGCGATCGACTTGAAATGCACCTTCTTGGTCGTCAGGAGCGGGAAGCCCTTCGAGAGATCACAGCGCAGCTGGCGGCCGAAGACCGACAGCGTGCCGACGCCGGTGCGATCGTCCTGGCGGTCGCCATTGCGCAAGATGTCCTCGAGCAGATCGAGATAGGCCGCCTCGACATCCGATCCGCCGGAGCGGTCAGGCCGGAAATCGGTGATTTGTTCTGCATTCGCCATGACGCTGTCCTTCCAAGCGTACACTCTAGTGATTCGACTGCGCCCCCAGAACCGCGCGCTGCCGCCAATCCACAGATTCATGGAGCGGACGACGACCTTGGCGCGATCGGGTGATAAAAGGTCTAACGTGCCCGCTTCCGGGCGCGCCGAGGGGATGGAACGTGACCAAAAGCTGAATTCTGATTGCCGCCGTGCTGGCATGTCTGGGAGGGTCGGCCGCCGCGGCACAGATCGACGCGGCCCCGACACATCTTCTTGTCATCAACAATAATGATGGCGAACGCTATGCCATTCACATTGCGGGCGAGACGCCAGTTGCCGATTGCGAAGCGATTTGGGTCTATGCTGGTCGCGGGTCGCGAATTTACACGGTCATTGCGCGCGAGGACGGCGCGCGCGGATACCATCCGCAGATCTGCGACCTGGCCGTCGGAAGTGTCACGCCACTGACCGGTATTGCGGTCTACGATTCGCATGCCGGACTGGGGCCGAACGGGCGGGTGCTGACGGCCGCCCGGCAGGATGACGACACGATTGCCCTCGTGCTCATTGATCCGGGTGCTGAAACGATGAGCGTGCTCGACCGGCCGGGTGCACTGAATTCCGACCCGGACTGGTCGCCGGATGGCCAGTACTGGATCTATCGCTCGGATCGCGACGGCCGCATCAATCTGTGGCGCGAGCATATCGCAAGCGGCGAAACCATCCGCCTGACCGACAATCGAAGGCCGCTCGGCAGCCGCGGTTATGGCGGCATCGGTTCCGGACGGTTTTCGCCGGACGGACACTGGATCGCCTATTCATGCGTTGATGACGAAGCGCGCTCGCAATTGTGTCTGATGCGATCGGACGGACGCGACGCACAGCAACTGACCGATGGTGCGCGTCAAACCAATGCGATGTATCCGTCATGGCATCCGTCTGGGGAGCGCATCGTGATTGGCGCTGATGATGCGGACGCCGGCGAAGGCCGTTCCGCGCTGTTCGAGATCCGGCTGGCTGACGGGGAGATTTCGCGTCTCGCCGGGCAGCCAGAGGGCAGCAATCTCGGGGCGGTCTGGGCCGGCGAGTAAGGCCGGCGAACTGATCCGATGCCGCGTGGTCATCCACGACACCCTCTATGTCTTTGGGCGTTGGCGGCGATCGTGTACGCGTCAAATGGCGGACGGCTGGCGGCTCACTGGCGGGCTTCTGGCGTGTCGCTGGCGCCGTGCTGACGTGGCGGTTACCAACCGGTTCTGGCTTTTCGGCCGGGTCTGATTACAACCCGAACCCAAGGAGCACCTCATGGCTTTCAAGACAGATGCCGCAAAGATCAAACGCTGGCGCGAAGAGCGGCACTGGTCGCAGGAACACCTGGCCGAGCTGGCCGGGCTGGGAATCCGGACGATCCAGCGCATCGAGAATGGCGAACCCGCTTCGCGCGAGACGCTGACCGCGCTGGCGGCAGCCTTCAATGTCGATGCCATGGCGCTGTGCATCGATCCGGAGGTCGAGGCGGCGGAGATTGCCGACCGGCGCAGCACGGAAGCGGCGGCCGCTTTGCGGCTGTCCTTTTTCATCCATCTTGTCGGTTATGTGATGGGCATGATCGTATTTGCCGCCATCAGTATCGGCTCGGGCTATTTCATCATGAAATGGCCGGCCCTGTGGTGGACGGTCGGTCTGGCCGGGCATGCCGTCCCGGTGGTGCTGATTTCGATCGTCGCGCGCTTTCAGGCGGACAGGCGGGCCGCCTGACCGGTCTGCCTGACCGAATTTTCATCAAAATGTGACTCGCCAATCCCCGCCATTTGTGTAGTGTCACCTAATCAGAACATAGAGGGAACATTCAAATGCTGGGTTATGTGACACTTGGAACCAATGATCTCGAGAAGGCCGCCGCCTTCTACGACAAGATCTGCGCGGAGTTCGGCGTCAGCCGGATGATGGGCGACGAGAACTTCATCGCCTGGGGCAAGCCGGACGGCGGCGCCGGGATCGGCCTGACCAAGCCCTTCAATGGCGAACCCGCCACGGTCGGTAATGGCGTAATGGCGGCCTTCCAGTGCGAAAGCCCCGAACAGGTCGACAAGGTCTACAATCTCGCCATCTCGCTGGGCGCCAAGGATGAAGGTCCGGCCGGTGATCGCGGCGGCAATTTCTACGCCGGCTATTTCCGCGACCCGGACGGCAACAAGCTGAATGCCTTCTGCATGACCGGCCCGTTCGGCGGATAGGACATGCTGACAGAGATCGAGGGGTGGTGAGGTTTCACCGCCCCTTGGTCGCCAGGCTCGGCTCATTGCCATTTTTCAATTGATACCGAATGCCGCATTGATTGCGCCGCGCTCCGGATGTTGGCTCCGTGCTAACCGATGTGGTTGACAGGAGTGCTCCATGACAGCGCGGATACCGCAGCTGATAAGTCTGACAGCCGGCGTGTTGCTGAGCCTTTGCACGAGCGCGCCTGTATTGGCGTCTTCGCAGCAGGGCGAGACGCAGGAAACGGACGCGCAAGGCGAGGAAACGCCCTTCGCCGGCTTTGATAGCCCCTATTACGTCTTCCAGTTCGGCCCGGGCGAAAACTGGATCGACGGGGTGGATCCGTTCGAACAGGATCTGGCCGGTCATTTCGCCTATATGGGCCAATTGGTCGGCGAAGGCGTACTGGTTCATGGCGGTCCGCTCGATCGCGGCGATGGCAGCCATGCGATGGGCGTGATCCGCGCCAACAGTCTTGAACACGCGTACGAGATCATGGCTCGGGACCCGGCCGTGCAAGCAGATGTCTACAGCCTTCTGGCACTGGATCGCTGGATCGCCCTCGCCGGCTCGGGCGACGGGATCGATGCCAGCGAGATCGTGCCGCCTGACCGGCGTTGACCGGGTTCCGGGTCTGGCCGGGCGGATCGCGGCTCGCGTCGCGCGCGGCGAAAGGCTAGCCTGAAGCCGGGATGACGGAATCAGGGACAGACACACGGCCCGCAACCGGGATGGGCGAAGAAGGAAGCTGCGCCAATTGTGGTACAGGCTTCAGCGGTGAGTATTGCCCGGCCTGCGGCCAGTCGCGCACCGAGCTGAAGCGGCCGATCGTCGGTCTCGTGACGGACGCTATGGACGGCTTGCTGACCTGGGACGGGCGGCTGGCGCGCACCTATCGCGGCCTATTCCGGCGGCCCGGCCGTGTAGCGCGTGACTTCATGGACGGACATCGGCGGGCCTTCACCCCGCCGATCCGACTCTATCTCATTGTCAGCCTGCTTTTCTTTGCGGCGATGGAGCTCTCGGGTGTCCGGGTTATTGCTGTTACCATCACCCAGGATGCTGAGGGTGAAGCCGGCGTATTCATCACCATGTTCCAGCCGCCGCGCGACGCACCGCCGGTTGTGCCGGATGCCGAGGCTCAGGCAGAGATGCTCAGGCTTGCGGAAGAAGAAGGCGTCCCCCAGCGCCTGCGCGACCTAACCGCGCTCGCGATGAACAATCCCGATATCGTGGAGGAGCGCGCAGGCGCGGCCGCAAGCCAGGCGATGATCCTGATGGTGATCGTATTTGCGGCGCTGAGCGGCTTACTGCATCCGCGCCGCAAGCTGATCGAGCATGTCGTGCACGCGCTCTATTTTCACGCTGCGCTACTCCTGCCCTTCGCGGCCGTGATCATTATGGGAATCCACCTTCCCATGCCCCTGGAGGCAGCAATCGGCATTGCGATTGCGAGTATCCTGGCGCTCGGGACGGGCATGGTTTTGTTTGACCGGGGCTTTTATGCTTCGAGCTGGATCGGCGCCAGCTTGCGCGCCTTGCCACTGTTGCTCGGCTATATCCTCGGTGCAACCCTCGCCGCCATCGGGCTGATTGCGATCACCGCGCTGTAAATCCACATGTCTTCACTTCAAATTCACGCCCGCCATGCCTATATTGGATTCGCTGGCTTGCCAGCTATGACGATAAACGGTGCGTGTAATAACCGGACTGGACCCGGGTGCGATTCCCGGCAGCTCCACCAATTTCCCGCCCTTGCGCCTGCAAGGCGGTTCTTACGGGGCTGATCAGGATCGACAGACGGCTAAAGGCGTAACTTTCGTCCGCATGGGTACCGTTAAATGCCCATCTTAGTAGTTGCAAATGACAACTATGCTGAAGAGGTTGCTCTCGCTGCGTAATGCGGTGCGAGTATCTCGCTTTAAAGTCCTGAGCCCATAGCAAGTTCAGGCGGGGTCCGGGGGCGCCTGGCAACAGAAGCCCCCACTTATTCCCGGACAGATCCTCACCCAGCGCCCCGCCGTGCAGACAGCCCGGCGAGTCGTGGATATACAGGGCCGACATCAGGCTTTCGACCCCGGATGCAGCCTGAGCCGCGGATCAAGGCACCTTGCATGACCCTTCTCGTTTTCTACCTGCTGTTAGCTCTTGTCGTATCGTTCTTCTGTTCGCTCGCGGAAGCCGTGCTGTTATCGGTTCGACCCTCCTATGTGGCCGCTCTCGAGCAGAAAGGACGCCCCGGGGCACGGGCCCTGTCCGATATTCGCAACAATCTCGACCGCCCCCTCGCCGCCATCCTGACGGCCAACACGATCGCCCACACCGTCGGCGCCGCCGGCGTCGGCGCGCAGGCCGCGGCGGTGTTCGGCAACCAATTCCTCGGCCTGACGTCGGCGATCCTGACGCTGCTGATCCTGGTGTTCTCCGAGATTATTCCGAAGACGCTCGGGGCCACCCATTGGAAAACGCTCGCGCCCACGCTGGCGGTGATGATCCTTGCCCTGACGCGCCTCCTTTTCCCGCTGGTCTGGATGTCGGAGAAGCTGACGCGCCTGATGTCCAAGTCCGGTGCGCATGGCCAGACGTTCAGCCGCGACGAACTCTCCGCCATGGCCGAGATCGGGGCCGAAGAAGGCGCGCTGGAAACCAAGGAATTGACGATCGTCAAGAATTTGCTGCGGCTTCGCCGATTGTCGGTGCGTGACATCATGACACCGCGGCCGGTCGTCTTCGCGGTCGATGCCAGCATGAGCGTGCAGGATTACTTTGCGGAATTCGGCAGCAAGCCGTTTTCCAGAATCCCGGTTTATGGTGACGGTTTCGACGACATCACGGGCTATGTGCTGAAGGACGATCTCCTGATGGCGCAAGCCCGGGACGAGTTCGACCGGCCACTCGAAGACTTCCGGCGTGATTTCCTGGCCTTGCCCGACAAGACATCGGCGTCCGGCGTTTTTGATCGGCTGATGCACGAGAAAAGCCATATCGCCCTCGTGGTCGATGAATTCGGCACCACCCAAGGCCTGGTCACGCTCGAAGACGTGCTGGAGACGCTGATCGGCCTGGAAATCACCGACGAAATGGACCGCGTTGAGGATATGCAGGCGCTCGCCCGGGAACGTTGGCGGAAACGCATGGAAGGGATCGGGATCGATCCCGAGAGCCTCGAGCGGTCCTGACCCGCTCCAGCTGTCACACGCCTTGCACACACAATGGCAGGCCGCCCTCGGGCCGCAATGTCACCGTCATCACCGGATAGGGTTTGTATCCTTCCGGCACCGAGAAGCGCAGGCGACGCACCAGGGCGGCCAGGATGATGACGGCTTCCGTCAGCGCGAAGCCCGAGCCGACGCAGGCCCGCGGCCCGCCGCCAAAAGGCTTGAACTGCCAGGGATTAGTGGGCCGGTTCCCGACCGAGAAACGGTCTGGATCAAAACGGTCCGGATCCGGCCAGAAGCGGTGATGCCGATGCAGCGCATAGAAGGCGAGGATCGCGACATCGCCCTTTTTGACCGCGCGCTCGCAGATCTGTGTGTCGCGCACCGCCTGGCGCCCGACCAGCGGGGCCGGCGGATACAATCGCAGCGTCTCGTCGATGATCTGGCGCGTGAAGACGAGGCTCGCCAGGTGTGCCGCCTCGAGCGGCGCACCGCCGGCTGCCTCATTCACTTCTGACCGGACCCGGTCCTGCCATTCGGGACGGCTGGCCAGCACATAGAGCGCCCAGCCGATTGCGATGGCGGTTGTCTCGTGGCCGGCGATGACCAGGCTCAGCACATTGTCGCGGACATCGATTTCGCTCAGGCCGGTGCCGTCCTCGGCCTGCGCATCGAGCAGCAATTGCAGGAGATCGTCGCGTTTCGCAGCGCCTGTCTTGCGCTTGGCGATCTCGCGCATGACGGCGTTGCGCAGGATCTTGCGGGCTTTCAGGGCTTTCGGACCGAGAATGCGGGGCGCGGTCTCGGGCAAGGGCAGCAGATCGGAAAACCGGGTGCGCCCGGTTTCCTCGAACACCTGCTCGATAGCGGCACGGATAGTGGCACGGTCGAAGTCGTCAGGTTTCGTAAAGAGCGCGGCCTCGATCACGCTTAGCGCGGCCTGGTTAAGTGACGGCGTTATGTCTGCGGGACCCGCTGTTGCACCGAGGCTTCCCGCGGCGGTTTCTGCGGCCGCCGCCATGTGCGGAACGAGCGCCTGGATGCGCTGGCGGACAAATCCCGGCTGCATCGCCTTGCGCTGGACTTTCCACCAATCGCCGTGCGCGGTCAGGATCGCCTCGCCGAGAATGGGACGCAGCATGCGCTGGATCAGTGGCGATTTGCGCCAGGCATCCGGGTCGTCGGCGAGAACGGCCTTCAATTCGTCGGGCCCGGAAAGAGTGTGCACAGTGCGACCGATGAAGGGGGCCGAGATCCGCGTGAACTGAAAGGCTTCCAGCGGCAGGATCTCGACCGGCGAATGGCGCAGGACCTTTGCCGTCCGCCACAATCCGAGCGGGCGCGTCTGGCGCCGCGGCATGGGCGGAATGAAGGCTTGAGTTGTCATCGGCGTCGGCCGTTCGTTCTTCACGGGATTCTGCAATCTAGGGCATTCAGAGAAAATTACAGTGCGACAATCGAGTCTTCGTTGACGCCACAGGCGGCATGACTACGCTTGAGTTACGGACTAATTGGGGGAGTTCATCGTGGCGACTGACCTTATGCGCTACGATCTGCTGGCGCAGGAAGCCTTGCGCGGCGTCATTCGTGAAGCGTTGATTCGCGCGGCAGGCCCCGACGGTCTGCCGGGTGCGCACCATTTCTACATCAGCTTCAAGACCGAAGCCCTTGGCGTGGACATCGATGACAGCCTGAAGTCGAAATATCCCGAGGAAATGACCATCGTTCTGGAGCACCAGTTCTGGGACCTCAATCCGCAGGACGATTTCTTCGAGGTCACGCTGAAATTCGGTGGCGTTCCGAAATACCTCAAAGTGCCCTACTCGGCCGTCAACCGTTTCCATGATCCGTCGGTCGGATTTCATCTGCAATTCGAACCGATGATGCAGGCGATCGCCGAGGAAGATCAAAGCGGCGCGAACAGCGAGCCGGCAAAGCTCGAGGCCCCGGACCCGGCGCCGAAGAAGACGAAGAAGGCCAAGGCGGCGGCCAAAACATCTGCCAAAGCGTCGGGCGACGGCGCTGAAGTGGTCAGTCTCGACAGCTTCCGGAAGAAATGAAATTTCCAAAACCGCCCTGGGACGAGGCGACGATCAGGCGTTTCTTCACCGAGTCCCCAAACCAGCTTTTCTATTCCGAACTGCTCGGCTTCAGATTCATCGAGCTGAACTGCGAAGAAATGTGGTTCGAGGCCGGCTGGGAGCCCGACGCGCGCGTGTCCAGCCCCACCGGCGCCGTCCAGGGCGGCATGGTGACGGCCATGCTCGACGATGTGATGTCACTCGCGGCGATCACCGTGGCCGGTTTTGACGGGGTGGTGCCGACCCTGGAGATGAAGACCAGCTTCATCTCGCCTGTATGGCCGGGGCCGCTCAAGTCCAAGGGCCAGGTGATCAAGAAGGGCAAGCAATTCTTTTTCACCGAGGGCTGGCTCTGGGATGCCGAGGACCGGCTGCTGGCCAAGGCCAGCGCAACCTGTTTTCACAAGCCGCACAGCGAGGTGAAACGCATCAAGGAAGAGCGGGGGCTCTAGGACGGGTGCGGTGATGCTGGCCGGCGCTAGGCCTTGCGGATGAGAAGCCGGTCGAGCGCAAAGGCGCCGCCACCGGCTGTGGCGAAATAGGCGCCGATCGCCACCAGGACAAAGGCCGGCCACATGGCGCGGAAATCGTCATTGATGTGCACCATCAGCATGGCGACAACGAAGTTCGCTGTGACCAGCACGCCGGCCCAGCGCGTCAGCAAGCCGAAGACCAGGCCGAGGCCGGCGATCAGCTGGGTATAGACCGACAGGGGCGCCATCAGCTCGACCATCGGAAAGCCAAACTGCGCGAGGAAGGCCTCGAACTCGTCCATCCGTGCCGCGCTGGTGATGTTGTCCCAGACACCATACACTAGGAAGCCACCGGTCAGGACGCGCAGGAAAGCGATTGCAAAGTCTTTGAGCGGTGAAAGAAAAGACAGTTGGATCAGGTTTCGCATGTCTCCGCCTCCCGGTTCAGGGGCCGGGCCCTGACCTTGACGCGGGCGCGATCCGCCAGGACCTTTTCGACCATCAGTTTCTCGACCTGGCTGTCATCGTGAAAGACGCAACCGGTGAGCGCATCCAAGACGGCTTTCGCGACATTGTCGACGTCGTGCACAGGACTGTGATCGGTCCGCTCGATGCGGATCTCGACTTCATAGGGGCCGTATTTCGGGCGCACACGCTTGAATTCGGTACGGAAAAACTCGCCGATCAGCGTCTTGAAACGCTTCGATTGCGAGGTCAGCGCGTCAACGCGCAGATGGAGGCTGTCTCCTGACATCGCGGCCTGAACCCGTCCTTTCCCGATCCAATCCAGTGTGTCGTCTTGATCCATGGTGTACGGGTGATACACGTCCGAATCGAATTGTCAGTAACCTTCTGCCGATCCCGGCCATTGCGCAAGGAGCCTCCCGCGATGAGCGAAACCCGCACCGAAACCGACAGCTTTGGCCCGCTCGAGGTTCCCGCCGACAAGCTCTATGGCGCGCAGTCGGCCCGTTCCCTGATCAATTTCCCGATCGGCGAAGAGACCATGCCGGCGCCGATGGTCCGTGCGCTCGGCATCATCAAGCGCTCGGCAGCGCGGGTGAACAAGTCACTCGGCAATCTCGAGCCGGAACTTGCGGACGCCATCGCGCAGGCCGCCGGAGAAGTCGCGGAAGGAAAGTGGAACGATCATTTTCCGCTGTCGGTCTGGCAGACCGGGTCCGGCACCCAGTCGAACATGAACACCAATGAAGTGGTCTCCAACCGGGCGATCCAGATCCTCGGCGGCGAGGTCGGCTCGAAAGATCCGGTCCACCCGAACGATCACGTCAATCGCTCGCAATCCTCGAACGACACCTTCCCGACGGCAATGCATATCGCCGCCGCCGAGGAAATGCATCACCGCCTGCTGCCGGCTCTGCAGACTTTGCGCAATGCGCTCAACGACAAGGCAGAAAGCTTCAAGGACATCATCAAGATCGGCCGCACCCACCTGCAGGACGCCACGCCGCTGACGCTGGGCCAGGAATTTTCCGGCTATGTCGCGCAGCTCGATCTCGGCATGCAGCGCGTTCGCGAGGGCCTGGAATACCTGTTCTATCTTGCCCAGGGCGGCACCGCCGTCGGCACCGGCATCAACGCCAAGCCGGGCTTCGATGTCGCCTTCGCCGAAGACGTGGCGAATTATACCGGCCTGCCGTTCAAGACCGCGCCGAACAAGTTCGAGGCGCTTGCCGCACATGATGCCTATGTCTCGGCGCATGGTGCGCTCAACACTCTGGCCGCCTCTTTGAACAAGATCGCCAATGATATCCGCCTCTTGGGCTCCGGTCCGCGCTGCGGGCTGGCCGAGATCTCGCTGCCGGAGAACGAGCCGGGCTCGTCCATCATGCCGGGCAAGGTCAACCCGACCCAGTGCGAGGCGATGACGATGGTGTGCGCCCAGGTGATGGGCAACCAGGTCGCCATCACGGTCGGCGGCGCGCAGGGGCATTTCGAGCTCAACGTGTTCAAGCCGATGATGGCCTACAACATGCTGCAATCGATCCGCATCATGGCGGATGCCTGCCTGTCCTTCACCGACAGGTGCGTGGTCGGCATCAAGGCGAATGAGGACCGGATCACCGACCTGATGGAAAAATCCCTGATGCTGGTGACCGCGCTGGCGCCGACGATCGGCTATGACAACGCCACCACCGTCGCCAAGACCGCGCACAAGAATGGCACGACGCTGAAGGAAGAGGCGGTGAAGCTGGGCTTTGTGACGGCGGAAGAATTCGACCGGGTGGTCATCCCGGCCGACATGATTAAGCCGAAATAGGCCCCTCACCCTCGAATCCTCGCCCTTTCAGGGCTCGCCTTCTTTCCCTCTCCCTCGAGGGAGAGGGAAGAGCGCGTCAGCGCGAAGGGTGAGGGGTCCCCTACCCCACGCTCAGCGCCAGCATACGGCTCACCTCGGTCTGCGAACGCCCGCTTTCTTCCGTCCAGGAATTGAACGCTGCCTGCACCTTTTTCATCGCGCCTTTCGAGGTCGGTGGCTTGTCGATCACGCCTTCGCGGATCAGGGCTTTCACGACATCGCCCGAGGCAATGAACGCGTCCCAACCCGAGAAGCGCAGGAAATACTGGCCGGTGCTGCCGCCCAGGCGTGAGGCATGTTTGCCGAAATGTTCCAGCAAACCGACCTGATCCGATGGCGGCCAATTGGCGAGAAAGGCGCCGAAGCCGCCGTGCTCTGCAGCGATCTCCTGCACGAATTGCGCGTTCTTCACCGTCGCAGTGATCTTCTGGCCGTTGCGCACAATCCGCTCGTCGGAAACGAGGCGGGCAATGTCATCGTCGGAATACAGCGCGACCTTTCCCGGATCGAAGCCGTCGAAGGCGGCTTCAAACCCGTCCCACTTGGCCTCGATCACTTTCCAGACGAAACCGGCGGAAAACACTGCCTGCGTCATGCCGGACAACCAGCGATCGTCCGGAATGGCGGCGAGCTCGTCGGCTGATTTCGGCTTGGCGAGCTTTTCCTCGACCGCTTCTCGGCTGCCATGATGCTGGATCGCCAAGGCTTCGATTTTCGCGAATGGACGCATGTTCGGCCTCCTTGCCCGTGAGGCCGATATCGGATGATCTTGTGACCCGAAAGGCAAGCCACATGCTCGTGAAACGCTCGATCTCGATTGCCGGCCACCGGACCAGCCTGGCGCTGGAGCCGGAATTCTGGGCTGTGCTGGACGCATCCGCCGAGCGTCGTAGTCTGCCGTTCGCTGCGCTGATCCGCGAGATCGACGAAGCGCGCGCCGCGAGCGATGCCGACCAGCCGCTCTCCTCGGCTTGCCGCGTGTTTGCACTGCGGGAGGTTCAGTCCGCGCCCGGCTTGCCGTCGCCGACATAGCGGATCCGGTCCGCGCCGCAATGGAAGTCCGGCGCCAACTCAGCGGCCAGGGCATGGGCACGCTCATTGGCATTCGGGACCTGCATGGCGTCGACATAACCGACATGGCAGGCGCTGACGGGCCCCTGCTCGCGCAGGGCAATGACAACAAGGACATTCGAATTGGTGACGGCCCCGCCGGTAAACTCCGCGGCGTCGGCGTCATAATTGGGGGTCATTCCCCGATACCGGACAATCGCGGCATAAGGGGTTGGTGCGCCGTCGGCATAGCGCCAGTCGATCACCGGGCCGATCAGCATGTCGAGGCCGCCGATTTCAGGGCGTTCGTCGAGCTGGGTTTCGATCCCGTTGGGTCCGATGGCCATGGCCCCTGAATGCTCGCTGTACGGCAGCCAGATCTCGCGGCCATCGGGGCCTTCGCAAACCTGGAGATAGGGGGCGAGGTCGCCGGGATCGCGGTCCTCGCAATTCTCGAACTCGGTAAATACGCTGCGGTCGGTTGCGGCATCCTGCGCAGCCGCCATGCCCGACAGGCCGACCATGCCGGCGACGATCCATAGGTAACGCATGACTTCCCCCTGTTTCGGCGGATGATGGCGCGAACACCGTCATCCGCCAAGGAAAAAGGGGTCAGCCGATTGCGTTGCAGCGCTCCAGCAGGCTGGCCATGACCGGTTCCCAGCCATTGTTGTAGCCCTTGCGCAATTCCGCGCCCTTGGGATCTTTCTCCCAATTGCGGTGGGTCAGGTCGATCCGCGTCCGGCCGCCACCCAGATCCGTGAACACCACTTCGACCTCGGTGCGCTGGGCCTCGGGCTTGTCGAACCCCCAGGAAAAGATCAGGCGCTCGCCGGGCTGCCAGGTGCCGATCGTTCCCCAATAGTGTTCGGTGCCATCCTGTGCGACTTCAAACAGACGCCCCCCGATACCGCTTTCCATGACAACGCGCGCCGGCGTGACCCCTTCGCGGTCGGCGCCGAGGGAATGCGTCTCTTTCGGCCACCAGGCATCAAATTTTTCCGTGAAAAAGCGGAATGCCGTGGCCGCATCCTTGTCGACCGTGACCGATTTCTCGACCGGGGCGATTGTCTCATTGATCACCGTGTTCATCGCGCTCCAGCGCCTCCTTGTAGTTGGCGAGCGCTGTTTCCCAGAACCCGTCGAGCCAGCTTCGCAGCGCTTCGAGTCCGGCCAGCCGGATCGAATAGATCCGCTGCGTGCCTCGCCTTTCCACCTCCACCAGGCCGGCATCAAGCAATGTATTGAGATGTTGCGAGATTGCCGGACGGCTTACGGGAAAATGCCGGGCCAGATCGCCCGCCGCCGCCGGTCCGCTGCGCAGGTGCTCAAACACGGCGCGGCGGGTGGGGTCAGACAGAACAGCCAGGCATTTTTCGTAAGCCATCACTTACGTTAGCCGTTGCTTACACTTGAGTCAATTGCACGTCCTTTGCTCGTTCGCGCAGGCGCCCGAAATGATCGTCCCAACCGCCATCATGAGCACACAGCATGTCGAACTCCGACACCGGCGCGCCTTCGAATCCGTCATGCACGAGGTGAAGGCGCGTTCCGCCCTCCACCGGCTCGAGCGTCCATTCAACACGTGTTTCGTGTTCCTTCAGATGGTTGTGGGTGAAGGTGTAGACGAGCGTTCGTGGCGCCTCGGCGGTGAGCACCCGCCCCCAGCACAGACCGTCCCCGTCATCGCCCAGCAGCTTGTAGGGTTGGCCGGCCTGCAATGGCACGTCGCTGCGGTGGAACCATCTGGCCAGCTCGTCGGGCTGGGTCAGGAAGGCCCAGACTTTTTCTGGGCTGGCCCGCAGGAATACGGTCTTCTCAATACTTGCCGTCATCGTCTTGCTCCAATGTTGATTTCAACTTGTCCAGCCTGTCGTCCCAGAACCGGTCGAAGACAGAGAGCCAGGCTGCCACGTCCTTGAGGGGGGCAGCATTGAGCCGGTTCATCCGCTCGCGGCCCCTCGCTTCGACCCGGATGAGATTGCCGTCGCGCAATATGGCGAGGTGTTTGGCTATCGCGGGGCGGCTGATCGCGAAGCGTTCGGACACTTCACCGATCGACATTTCGCGCTCTGCCAGAAGACCGAGGATTTCGCGCCGCGTCGGATCCGAAATGGCTCTGAATACGTTTTGCATACCGCCCTCATAAAACCGATTGGTTTCATATTAATGCAACCATTTGGTTTCATGTCAAGTCGTGGCTTGACCCGTGTCCGGCCGCGCGGTCTAAGCGCCTATGCGCTCACCCGACTCGGTCCAGCCGCAATGGGCGGTCTTCCGGCACACGCCCTATCTGATCTACTGGCTGGCGCGGTCGCTGACCTCGTTTGCCGTTCAGATCCAGGTCGTGGCCCTCGGCTGGCAGGTCTACGACATTACCCGCAACCCGCTCGATCTTGGCCTGATCGGGCTGTCACAATTCGCACCGGCGCTTCTGCTGGTCCTGGTCACCGGTGCGGCGGCCGACCGCCTGCCACGCCGCGCGATCATGATCGCGACCCTGCTGGTTTCAGCCGCGGTATCGGCCGCCCTTCTGACGTTCACGATTGCCGGCAGCCGTCAGGTCGCGCTGATCTATGTCCTGCTGGTCGTATTCGGCATCGCCCGCGCTTTCCGCGGCCCCGCCGTGCAGGCGCTGCTGCCGAATATTGTGCCGCCGGCCCTCCTCTCGCGCGCGATTGCTCTGAACTCCTCGGCCTGGCAGCTCACCACGATCGTCGGTCCGGTCGCCGGCGGCCTGCTGTATGGGATTTCGCCTGTCGCCGCCTATGGCAGCGCCACGGCCCTGCTCTGCCTTGCCGCCCTGCTAGCCACGCGCATTCCGAAACCGGACCAGCATTCGGAGACCGAGCCGCGAAGCTGGGACACGATTCTGGCCGGCTTCCGCTATATCTGGAAAGAGAAGATCGTGCTCGGCGCGCTCTCGCTCGACCTGTTTGCGGTGCTGGTCGGCGGTGCCGTGGCGCTATTGCCCGTCTATGCGCGCGATATTCTAGAAGTTGGCCCGGTCGGGCTCGGACTGCTCCGGTCCAGCCAGGGCATTGGCGCAGTGGCAGTGGCGCTCTACCTCGCCGTCAATCCTATCCGCGATCATGCGGGCCTGTTCCTGTTTGCCTTCGTCGGGGTGTTCGGCGGTGCCATTGTCGTGTTCGGCATTTCCGAGCTGGTCTGGTTGTCGGTGGCCGCGCTGATTATCGCCGGCGGTGCGGACATGATCAGCGTCTATATCCGCGAAACCCTGATCCAGCTTTGGACCCCGGACCGGCTGCGCGGCCGCGTCAATGCGGTGAACATGCTGTTTATCGGAGCGTCGAACGAGCTCGGTGAATTCCGGGCCGGTCTCACCGCCTTCCTCATCGGGGCCAAAGCGACCGTCATTGCCGGAGGCGTCGGGACGATCGCCATTGCGGCCGTCTGGGCCAGGCTGTTTCCGGAACTCCGCAAGGCCCGCCATCTCGACGGCCGGCCTTGACGCCCCAGCCGGCGCGGCGTTCAAACAGGGGGTGACCGAGTCGCCCCGCTTTTCGCCCGTCCGATGGATTGTGCGGCAATGGACCGAAGGCCGGTCTGCTGCCCTCTGGCTGGTCGGCGCCGTGATCGGCGTGGTCGCGGGCTATGCAGCGCTCGGCTTCATCCTGGCCATCGAAGTGACCAGCTATCTGATGTTCGGCGCCGACCACGAATTGCTGGTCTCCGGCGTATCCGGTCTGCCGGTATGGCAGATCATGCTGGCGCCGGTCGCCGGCGGCGTCATCGTTTCGGCAATTCTGTATGTCGGCTTTTCGCGCGGCTGGTTGGTCGAAAACCGCACGGGCGCGGTTGCGGACGTCATGGAAGCGCGCGCCGCGCGTGGCGGGCAAATCACGCTCGCCGACGGCCTCCTGTCGGCCGCCATTTCGGCCGTGTCGCTGGGATCGGGCGGATCAGCCGGTCGCGAAGGGCCGGCCGTTCATCTGGGCGCGGCGGTGGCGTCCCTGATCGCCCGGATCCTGCGTTTGCCGCCGCGCGCAATCCGTATCCTCCTGGCCTGCGGCGCGGCGGCCGCCGTCGCGGCCAGTTTCAATGCGCCTGTCGCCGGCGCTCTGTTCGCCTTCGAAATCGTGCTGGGTCATTACGCGCTGCGCTCGATCGCACCGGTCGCCATTGCCAGCGTCACCGGCGCGCTGATTTCGCGCGCACATCTCGGTGCGACACCGGCCTTTTCGATGCCGGAGCTGTCGCCTGCCGGCCTCCTCGATCTGCCCGGCGTTATCGGGCTCGGCCTGATGAGTGCGCTGGTTGCCAGCGCATTTGTGCTTAGCGTCATCCATGCGCCGCGCGTGATCGGTCAGACAGCAAAACAGATCGGTCTGCCCATTTGGGCGCTGCCGCCCGTCGGCGGCATCCTGATCGGCGGGCTGGCCCTGATCTCACCGGAAATCCTGGGCGTCGGATATGAAGCGACCGCTACGGCGCTGGCCGGCGGCTATGCCATTCCGATCCTGATCCTTCTGGTCGGCATGAAGCTGCTGGCCACAGCCATCACGCTCGGCTTCCGCTTTGGCGGCGGTGTATTTTCACCCTCGCTCTATCTCGGTGCCATGCTCGGCGCGGCGTTCGGCGGGGTGCTGGCGCTGACCGGAGCGGAAACAGCCGGTGTGCCCTTCTATGCGGTGGTCGGCATGGGAGCGGTCGCCGGGGCGGCGCTGGGTGCGCCACTTTCAACCACGTTGATCGTGTTCGAACTGACCGCCAGCTATGAAGCCTCTGTCGCGGTGCTGATTGCGGTCTCGCTGGCAACCGTGCTGAGCCAGGCGCTGGCCGGCGGCAGCGTCTTCCACAAGCAGATCCTGCGGCGCGGCTATGACCTGTCACGCGGGCAGGCACGCGTCCTGTTGCAGACGATACGCGTACGCGAGGTGATGACCCCGATGCGGCCTGACGAAGCCGGCGCCGATTTCGACAAGGACGCGCCATGCCTGTTCGAGGATGATTATCTCGGCAAGGCCATCGGCTTTCTCTCGGCAGAAGCGCTGGACGGCACGGTCGTGCGATCCCGGACCGGCGATCAACCCATTGTCGGCTATATCAGCCGCACCGAAGCACACGCCGCCTATGCCCAGGCCCTGGCGGAAGCGCATGAGGAAGAGCACCGCTAGGACTGCTGCAGGGTATGGGGCTCAAGCCATCCTTGCGCCCAGTGGCACGTCGCCATCGGGCGCGGCCAGCCGGATGGCCCCGTCTTCATCCGCAAATCCAAGGACCAGGACCTCGGACCGGACCGGGCCGATCTGGCGTGGCGGGAAGTTGACGACGGCCATCACCCGGCGCCCCACGAGGTCGTCGGTCGCGTAATGCACGGTGATCTGCGCCGCGCTCTTTTTCTCGCCGATGGCGGGACCGAAATCGATCCACAGGCGGTAGGCCGGTTTGCGGGCTTCGGGAAAGGTCTCGGCGCGGACAATCCGTCCCACCCTGATGTCGACCTTCAGGAAGTCATCAAACGAGATCTCGCCGGCAATCGGTGCCTCGGGTGCAAAATCCTTGTGCATTCCCTGCCCTCCTCTGGCCGCACACTGCGCCATTGGAGGGCTCGTCCCGCAAGCCTGCAATTACAGCGAATGCCCTATTCGCCGGCGCCGGCCGGCGGAAACGGGGCGTAGGTCGAGAGATCCGGCAACTCGCCTTCGCAGGCGGCCATCACCCGGTCCGTGCCGGTGCCATGATCAACGAAGGAGACCAGATAGCCCATCGGCCCGGGCGAAGCGACAATCGGCATGCCGCGGTTTTGCAGCGACACTTCTGTTGTGGTGCCGACATCGTCGAGGCTGACGCCCGGTGCATGAAACATGACGTGCGGTGCGACGCGCAACAGGTTCCCGCTGGCATTCACCAGGTTGAAGTCGGACATCATGTAGACGACGCCATGACCATCGACCGGATGATAATGTCCGCTCTCGAACCTTTCTGCGCGGCGTGCCCGGATGTCGGCAAACGCCTCGCCGGCGCGCAGCGCCTCTCCCTCATCCAGGAAGACGCGGACATGGGTTCCCTGGGCCAACTCGTCGAAGCATTGCGGCACCACGGCATTCGGGGCTTCGCGCACGGCCATGCAGACATAGCCATTGCTGCCGGGCGTGACGAGCTCGTATCCGTCTTCGCCGAAAGCGTAGACCCCCGCATTCTCGCGCAAATGATCGGTGCCGGCCGAATAAGCGAGCTCGACCTCGCAGTCCCGGCTCAACTCGATGACCCCGCCATCCTGCGCCATTGCGGGCGCTACGCTAACTGTGGCTGCGACTGACGCCGCAAATAAATTCAATCTCTTCATTCAAATCCCCGACTGATACCAATTGTCATCCAAGCGGCGATAACCACCGCTCGATTTTTTTAATACGCTTTCGTACGCTTTTATAGATGGCTCGCGAAAATGTGAGGCGGCGGCCGCGAACTGTGGCTGGCGTTCCCGGGATCCTGCATGACAAGCGGGCCTATGCTTGGTGCTTTGCCGCTGCCTACAGCCCATACACGCGAAACTGCGGCCGCATGCGAGACTCATGACGATGAGCCTTCGGGCGTCCGGCTAGTTGCTTAACTCTTGTTCTATTTATAGGCGAAAATGCTGGCAATACATGTATCGGCTGTGCAGAATGCTCGCGCTCGTGAGGGGAGGGCTATTATGGGAACGATCAGTCTACTCGCCGGTATCGCTTTGATTTTCCTGTCTATTATGAGTTATTTTCTCAATCGCAGCTCCGGTTGACGAGCGCAGTCCTCGATAGGCGCGGGACATCGCGCAGTCCCGTTGGCGCGATGTGCCGCTGCGGACACCCTAATAAGAAACCAATCTGGTTCGGCAGCCCTGGCGAAGACGGGTTCAAATCCGGCTGAGCGCTGCGGCAGGATGTGCCATATTTGTTCTCATCGCCCGACTCGCCGTGCTAGAGCGTCTGCATGAGTTCAGTCCCGATTTCCCAGCAAGCCCGTCCGCAGCCGCCGAAGCGCGAGGCCAACTATCTCGACGGTCTCAATCCGGAGCAGCGGGCCGCCGTCGAGGCCATCGAAGGGCCGGTACTTGTGCTGGCCGGCGCCGGCACCGGCAAGACGCGCGTGCTGACGACGCGGCTGGCGCACATTCTGGCGACCGGTCATGCGCGGCCCTGGGAAATCCTGTCGGTGACCTTTACCAACAAGGCAGCGCGCGAAATGAAGGAGCGTGTCGGCAAGCTGATTGGCGAAGCGGTCGAAGGCCTGCCCTGGCTGGGCACTTTCCACTCCATTGCCGCCCAGATATTGCGCCGCCATGCCGAGCTGGTGGATCTGAAATCGTCGTTCACCATTCTCGATACGGACGACCAACAGCGCTTGATGAAGCAACTGATCCAGGCCGAAGGGATCGACGAGAAGCGCTGGACGCCGCGCTATCTGGCGTTGCTGATCGATGGCTGGAAGAATCGCGGCCTGACGCCGGACAAGCTGCCGGAGGATGCGAAATACCAGTTCGCGGACGGGGCGGGCCAGAAACTCTACGAGGCGTACCAGGCGCGGCTGCAGATCCTCAATGCCTGCGATTTCGGCGACCTCCTGCTGCACAATCTGACGATCTTCATGAACCATCCGGACGTGCTCAAGGAGTATCACCGGAAGTTCCGCTACCTCCTCGTCGACGAATACCAGGACACGAATGTCTGCCAGTATCTGTGGCTGCGCCTGCTCGCCCAGGGCTCGCAGAATCTGTGCTGTGTCGGCGATGACGACCAGTCGATCTATGGCTGGCGGGGCGCGGAGGTCGACAACATCCTCCGCTTCGAGACCGATTTCCCCGGCGCCAAGGTCGTCCGGCTGGAGCGCAATTACCGCTCGACCGGGCATATTCTCGGCGCAGCGTCGGGCCTGATCACGGCCAACCGGTCGCGGCTCGGCAAGACGCTGTGGACCGAGGACGATCCCGGCGAGAAGGTCCAGGTGCGCGGCATCTGGGACGGGGAAGCGGAGGCCCGCTTTGTAGCCGACGAGATCGAGGCCTGGGTCAAGGACGGCCGCCGCCACCGCGATTGCGCGGTCCTGGTACGCGCCTCCTGGCAGATGCGGGCCTTCGAAGACCGTTTCTTGATGTTGGGCCTTCCCTACAAGGTGATCGGCGGACCACGCTTCTTCGAACGCGCCGAGATCCGCGATGCGCACGCCTATTTCCGGCTGGTGCGCTCGATCGATGACGATCTCGCCTTCGAGCGCGTGGTCAACACGCCGAAGCGCGGGATCGGCGCGACCAGCGTGCAGAAAGTGCAGCAGGCTGCCCGCGCGGCCGGGGTGTCGATGGCCGAAGCCGCGCGGCTGATGACCGAGACCGACGAGATCCGCGGCAGCGCCAAGACCGGCTTGAAGACCTTCCTGCGCGATATCGCGCGCTGGCACGAAATGGCCGGAAGTATGCGCCATGACGAGCTCGCCGAGATCATTCTCGATGAGAGCGGCTACACGGCGATGTGGCGCGAGGACAAGTCGCCCCAGGCTGCCGGCCGGCTCGACAACCTCAAGGAACTCGTGCGCTCGATGGGCGAGTTCGACACGCTGGAAGCCTATCTCGAACATGTCTCGCTGGTGGCGGATATCGACACCGCCTCGGACGGGGACGAGGTCTCGCTGATGACGCTGCACGCCGCCAAGGGGCTGGAATTTCCGCTGGTCTTCCTGCCCGGCTGGGAAGAAACGGTCTTTCCCTCCCAGCGCTCGCTCGACGAGGGCGGCACGGCGAGCCTGGAAGAGGAACGCCGCCTGGCCTATGTCGGCCTGACACGGGCGCGCGAGCGGGCGATCATTTCCTTTACCGCCAACCGCATGATCTTCGGGCGCTGGCAGGCGGTCATCCCGTCGCGCTTTGTCGATGAATTGCCGGCCGACCATGCCGAGGCGGTTTCGGACACGGGCTATTACGATTCAGGGCCGGGTTTCGAAGGCGTGAAGGAGACGCCGGACCCGTTCGTCTCGAGCTACACCTCGCCCGGCTGGAAGCGCTATCAGCAGGCATCCGGCGCAGGCCGCAAGGGCAGTGCGGCGGTGATCGAGGGCAAGGCGAATTTCGTCGAGACCAGCTCGGCCGGTTCCGGCAAGTGGAAACCGGGCGATCGCTGTTTCCATGACAAGTTCGGCTATGGCACGATCAGCCGCGCGGATGGCGCCAAGCTGACCGTCTCTTTCGACAAGGCCGGCGAGAAGAAAGTGGTCGAGAGCTTTGTGAGGGCAGAGCCGTGACCCTCTGGAAACTCGTCTTCACCGGGCCGATGGCGCCGCTCTATGGCGCCGCCGAGCGGCTGGGCAATGCCAGCGATGATGCGCTCTCGGTCACCGTGTTCGAGGACGATGCGGATGAAACGCGGGGCTGGCTGGAAGCCCTCTACGAGCGCGAGCCGGATGCGGAGGCGGTCCGCGAGGCGGCCGGGCTCGACAATGATCACGAAGCGAACTGCGAGCCCCTGCCCGAGGAAGACTGGGTGACGCTGTCGCAAAAGGGCTTGCCGCCTGTCATTGCCGGGCGCTTTGCCCTGCATGGCAGCCATGACGAGGCCCCAGAGGGCAAGATCGCGCTCCTGATCGAAGCCGGGCCGGCCTTCGGGACCGGTCATCACGGCACGACGCGCGGCTGTCTTGAAGCGTTTGACCAATTGCTCGAAAGCGGTTTCGAACCGGAGAGCGTGCTCGACCTCGGTACCGGGACCGGCGCGCTGGCCATCGCGGCGCGCAAGGCACTGCCGATGGCGGATATCCTTGCTACCGACATCGACCCGGATGCGGTCGCGGAAAGCGAGAAGAATGCCGCGAAGAACGGGGCGGACGACATTGATTTCTTCGTCGCGGACGGGTTCGAGCACATCAAGCTGACGGCGCGGACGTTCGATCTCGTCTTCGCCAACATCCTCGCCCGGCCGCTGATCGATCTGGCGCCTCGCATCGTCCAGGCGATGGACGAGAACAGCGTCGCCATCCTGTCCGGGCTGATGGAGCATCAGGCCGATTCCGTAACCGCTGCCTATCTCGGGCTCGGCATGATCGTCGAACGCCGCGATCCGATTGACGACTGGTCGACCTTGGTCGTGCGGCGGGCTCACTAGTTCGTCACTTATCCACGCCGCGGCCAGCGCCCCTATACTCGCCATTCCTTTTCCCCAGCAGAGAGGCGGGCTGCAGCCGTCTGTGACCCTCGGGGATGAGGGGGATGCCTCGAGTGGGACGGGCTAACGATCCGGACCATGAAAGAGCGGCTGGTGGTGCGACGGGGCTGGTAACGGTCCCGGCCGGGCAACGCCTGCAGGATTGATGCGCAGACAGGTTCCGGATGGAGACCCCATTGCTGTCTTTGACGTCCGGAAAACCGGCAGCGTACCGGGCCCCGCCCGACAGTCCGGCAGGTTGGACAAAATGCCGGTGTGCCTAAAGACGGCCCGGACAGCTGGTCAAAACATCCCGCGCGGGAGGCTTTTGCGAGCCCCCAAGAACAGACACGCCCTGAATATACGGTTCGCGAACCTGCCTCCCGCGCGCCTCTCGGCGTTTCCGCTCCGGTGACGCCAGACCTTCAACCCAGTCCACGCAACTTGACTCAATTCTTTTATTTCGATATTTCTCGATATATGGATAAACCAACCGCTCTCGATGCCCTCTCGGCCCTTTCGCAGGAATCGCGGCTCGACGTGTTCCGCCTGCTGGTAAAGGCTGGTGATGACGGGCTGCCGGCGGGCGATATCGCCATGCATCTCGGCGTGCGCCAGAACACGATGTCGACGCAGCTCGCGATCCTTACCCGCGCTGGCCTGATCCAGCGCCGTCGCGAGGGCCGCACCATCCGCTATGCCGCAGACTTTCAAGGCATGCGCGGGCTGATCCGATATCTGATGAGCGATTGCTGCGGCGGCGTTCCGGAGATTGTCCGGCCGCTCGCCGAGGATTTTTCAAACGCCTGAAGGAGGCCGCGATGAAACGCTTTCACGTCAATCTGACCGTCAAGGACATCGACAAGTCGATCGCCTTCTACAATGAGTTGTTTGCGGCCCAGCCGGTGATCCGCAAGGACGATTACGCCAAGTGGATGCTGGACGATCCCTTCGTCAATTTCTCGATCTCGACCAAGGGGACGATCGCCGGCATTGATCATGTCGGGATTGAAGCGGACAGCGATGACGACCTCGCCGTGATCCGCGAGCGCCTGGTGAAGGCCGACAGCCCGATCTTCGACCAGGAGGCCGTCAATTGCTGCTATGCGGATTCGAAGAAGGCCTGGATCCGCGATCCGGATGGCGTCGCCTGGGAAACGTTCCACACCAAGGGGCAGACCACGAATTACGGCGACGGCATCACGCCGGAACGCGCGCACTTCGCCGAGACGCCGGCGGCTTCAGAACGATGTTGCGGGTGAACAATTTCAACCGAACCGGTTCGTTCCCTCGCCCCCTTCAGGGGGAGAGGGAAAATGGCGACGGGACCCTGCGAACACAAAAGGCCTTTCATGCCTTGCCGGGATTTTTTCGACGCCGTATCGTCAGGTCAAGGGCGCGTACGCGCCGCTTCGCGGTTTCACCTTTGAGCTGAAAATCCGGCGCGAAAGACTGGCCGGCAGGACATGTAAGGCAGGAATTGCTTGGCTTTCCCCTCTCCGCCAGCGGGGAGAGGGGGAATGAAGGCTTGAGGAACTACCGCTTGCGGCCCTTGATGCCGGAGGCGTCGAGGAAGGCGTTGACGTCGGTGGTCGCAGCGCGGCGGCGAATGCCGGCACGGCTGCGGGTGCGGTCGAGATGATGACTCATGGCATCGCCGCCATTGAGTGCGAAAAGCCAGTTGGTGGAAGACATGGGCGGGCTCCTTTGTTGGCGTGGAGATGCGCCTGAACGATCCGGTTTTGAAGTGCGGAAAATTCAATCCTGCTTTCCGCTTTTGCATAGCAGACAGGCGCATTGAAAGGCGAAGCGGCGCGGCGTAGTTTCCGCGCCATGACCCATTACAGACCCCAATCTTTCGAGGTGAAGGGCGGCCCGCAATGGGGCCGGGACCACCTGCCGCTGCTCCGTGCGAAACTGGCCGAGGCCGGGCTCGATGGCTTCCTGATCCCGCACGAGGACGAATATAATAACGAATATCTGCCCGACAGGGCGGAACGCCTCGCCTGGGCGACCGGTTTCACCGGTTCGGCCGGCGCGGCAGTGGTGCTCAAGAACAAGGCCGCCGTCTTTGTCGATGGCCGCTACACCGTCCAGGGCCGCGCGCAAATCGATCCCGAATTGTTCAGCCTCGAAGACCTGACCGGGGCCGGCGTCGCCGGCTGGCTCGCCGACAACGCCCCGTCGGGTGGACGCATCGGCTATGATCCGAAACTGCACAGCCCGGACGCGCTCGACAAGCTGACGCGCGGCGCCCGGAAAGCCGGGGCGGAACTGGTAAGGGTCGATACCAATCCGATCGATGCTGCCTGGGAGAACCAGCCGGAACCGCCGATGGCGCCGCTGGTGCCGCACCCGGTCGAATTCGCCGGCGAAGACCACGCCTCCAAGCGCAGCCGGATCGGCGAAGCGATTGCCGAGGACGGCGCCGATGCCGCGGCGATCACGGCGCCGGCCTCACTCGCATGGTTGTTCAATCTGCGTGGCGGCGACGTGATGCGCTCGCCGCTGCCACTGGGCGCAGCGATCATCCACAAGGATGGAACCGCGACGCTATTCGTTGAACCAGACAAGATCTCGGATGAGGTTCGTTCGCATCTCGGGAACGAGGTCGCGATCCGCCCCGAAGACGAGTTTGAAGCGGGTCTGAAGGACATGACGGGAAAGAAGGTCAGCGCCGATCCCGCGACCGCCTCGGCCTGGGTGTTCGATACGCTTGAAGCCGCCGATGCCACGGTCGTGCGCCGCCGCGATCCGGTCGCGCTGCCCAAGGCGATGAAGAACGAAACCGAGCTGAAGGGCGCGGCCGCCGCGCATGTGCGCGACGGTGCGGCGCTGGTGCGCTTCCTGCACTGGCTCGACACCGAGGCCCAGTCCGGCGAAGTCGACGAGATCACGGCAGCACAGAAACTGGCCAGCCTGCGCGACCAGATTCCCGAACTCCGCGACTTTTCGTTCGACACGATTTCCGGCTACGGCGCCAATGGTGCCCTGCCCCATTACCGAGTCTCGGAAGCGTCGAATTTGAAACTGACGCCCGGCTCGCTCTACCTGGTGGATTCCGGCGGCCAGTATCCGGACGGGACGACGGATGTGACCCGGACCGTGCCGATCGGCGAACCGACGGCGGAAATGCGCGAACGATTCACGCTCGTCCTGAAGGGCCATATCGCGCTGGCGCTGGCGCGCTTTCCGCAGGGAACGACGGGCGGCCAGCTCGACATTCTCGCACGGCTTCCGCTCTACCTGCGCGGGCTCGATTACGGGCACGGCACCGGTCATGGCGTCGGCAGCTTCCTCGGCGTGCATGAGGGGCCGCAGCGGATCGCCAAGGCTGGCTCCGACGAGCCCCTGCAACCCGGCATGATCTGCTCGAACGAGCCGGGCTATTACAAGGAAAACGAGTACGGCATCCGCATCGAGAACCTGATCTATGTCACTGATCCCGAACCGATCGAGAATGGCGACATCGACATGATGGGTTTTGAGAACCTGACCTGGGCACCGATCCACAAATCGCTGGTCGACATTCACTTGCTGACCCCCACGGAAGTCGCCTGGCTGGACGATTATCATGCCGGCGTACGCGAACACGTCCTGCCGCTTGTTGACGGCGAGGTGGCCAGCTGGCTGATCAAGGCCTGCGAGCCGGTTTCAGGCTCAACGCCCTGATGCGGCTCGTCGGCATCATTGCCCTCGCCGCGATGGCGGCTGGCTGCTTCTATTCGGAAGACGAGCTGATCTCGCGGCGGCTGGCCGGAGAGCCGTTCGAAACCGGCTATTATCTCCACGCCCCGGTCGATCCGGAGACCGGTGAAGAATGGGGCGGGGCGACCTGGGAGGGCGAGATCCGCAAGGGCCGGCAACGGCGATACTATTCGCGCGTCGACGATTTTCCGCACAACAATGCCCGCTTCCGGTCGATGGGCGGCACGGTCTGGCTCGCACAGGTGCCGGCGCGCGACGGGCCGGAAGCCTATTCCTATGGCCTTTTGTGGGTCTATGAGGGCGATGTCATCGCCTATCACATCCCGGATTGCACCGGGCTGGCCGAAGCTGCCCGCACCGGGCTTGGTCTCGCGCCGGACGAGGAAGGCCTGTGCCATATCGACGATCTCGGCACGCTGGAATCTGCAATGAGCGCCTACCTTGCGCAATTCGAGGGCGAGGACATGCGCATTGACGGTATTTACCGGCGGGTGGATCAGGCCCAGCCCGGCGAGTAATTCCCCTGCTCTTTCAGGGGGAGAGGGTCATCTTTCTCTCGTCATCCCTGCGAAAGCAGGGACCCAGTTGCGCCCTTGCGTCAGGCACGCCCTGAGCCCACCAGCCGCCGGCGTCGTCGCCGCGCCGATCGCGCGCCTGTTCGCATATCGTCACCGCCGCTCTGGGTCCCCGCTTTCGCGGCGATGACGTTGAATTCAACCGTTTACCCCACGGCGAGAGGCGTCGGCCGCGCTACCCCCCGATCAGCTCGAACCATTCGTCCTCGCTCAGCGTCTGAACGCCCAGTTCGGTCGCCTTTTTCAGTTTCGACCCCGCGCCCGGACCGGCGACGAGAATGTCGGTCTTGCCCGAGACCGAGCCCGACACCTTGGCGCCCAAGGATTGAGCGCGCGCCTTGGCTTCATCGCGCGTCATGCGTTCGAGCGAGCCGGTAAACACGATGGTCTTACCGGCGACCCGGCTGTCATTGGCAACGACCTCAGCGTCCTCGATCGTGATCTGATCTTCGAGGTGCTGAAGAAGTTCGAGATTGTGCGGCTCGGCGAAGTAACGACCGATGGCATCGGTCGCGGTCTCACCAACGCCGTCGATCGCAAGCAGGCTGTCGCGCGCCTCGCCATCGCCTGACGCCGCCATCGCCGCGGCCTTGAAGGCATCCCAGCTGGAATAGGCGCGCGCCAGCAGGCGAGCTGTTCCCTCCCCGACATGGCGGATGCCGAGCGCATTGAGAAAGCGGGCGAGGCCGATGGTGCGGCGCTCCTCGATGGCGGCGAAGAGGTTGCGTACCGAGGTCTCGCCCCAACCCTCTCGCTCCTGCAAGGGCGGCGTTAATTGCCCTTCCGCATTGCGCGCGGCGAGCGTGAAAATGTCCGCCGGTTCGCCGATCTCGCCGTCCTCGAAGAAAGCCTCGATCTGCTTGGTGCCCAGCCCCTCAATGTCAAAAGCCTGGCGCGAGACGAAATGCTTGAGATGTTCCTTCTTCTGGAACGGACAGGCGAGCTCGCCGGTGCAGCGCCGGACCGCGTCCATCTTGCCGGTGCGCTCATTCATCTCTCGCGCGGTCGGCGTCTTCAGCGGACACGGGCAAACCGAAAGCGGTTCGAACCGGACCGCATCCGCCGGCCGCTTCTCTTTCAACACTTCGACGATTTGCGGAATGACGTCACCGGCGCGCTGGATCACTACCGTGTCGCCAATGCGGATGTCCTTGCGCGCGATCTCGTCCTCATTGTGGAGGGTGGCATTCGAGACGACGACGCCGCCGACGGTGACGGGCTCGAGCTTGGCGACAGGGGTCAGTGCGCCGGTGCGGCCGACCTGGATCTCGATATCGTTGAGGCGGGTGGTGGCGCGCTCGGCCGGAAACTTGTGGGCGATCGCCCAGCGCGGCGCGCGCGAGACCTGGCCCAGCCTTTCCTGGAAATCGAGGCGGTCGACCTTGTAGACAACGCCATCAATGTCATAGCCGAGATCGGCCCGTTTCTTCTCGATGCCGCGATAGGTTTCGAGCAGGTCGTCCACATTGTCCGACCGGACCATGTCCGGATTGATGTCAAAGCCCAACGCGCCGAGTCGCTGGACCGCGTCATACTGGGTGTCGGCGAGCGGCCCACTCAACTCGCCCCAGGCATAGGCAAAGAACTTGAGCGCCCGCGAGGCGGTGACCGTTGCATCGATCTGCCGCAATGACCCGGCGGCGGCATTGCGCGGGTTCTTGTATTCCGGCTTGCCGATCTCGCGCTGGCGGTCATTGAGCGCGGCAAAATCGGCATGGCTCATATAGACTTCACCGCGCACTTCCAGCACATCGGGGACGCCGCCCTCGATGCGGTGCGGGATGCCTTCAATTGTCTTCAGATTGGCGGTGACGTTCTCGCCGGTCTCGCCATCGCCGCGCGTCGCGCCGAGGACGAGAACGCCCTTCTCGTAGCGCAGGCTGGCAGACAAGCCGTCGATCTTGGGCTCGGCAGTGAAAGCCACGGGATCATCGTCCGACAATCCCAGGAAACGACGCACGCGCTGGACGAAATCGGCAACATCCTCGTCATTGAAGGCATTGCCGAGCGACAACATGGGCCGCGCATGACGCACTTCGCCGAACTTGCCGGAAGGCGCGGCGCCGACGGTGCGGGACGGGCTGTCTTCGGTAGCGAGTTCCGGGAAGCGCGCCTCAACCGCCTCCAGGCGCTGGCGCAAAGCATCGTAGGCGGCATCGGAAATCTTCGGTGCATCGTGCTGGTAATAGGCGCGGTCATGCGTGCGGATTTCGCGCGCCAGCCGATCATGCTCGGTCGCGGCTTCGTCCGCCGACAAGTCCTCGACATCCTTGAGCGCGCTCATTTACCGGCCTCACAAAGAATCCATTTGGGGAATTGTGCTGCGCAGCTAGGCTCGGGGCAAGTTGATCATCATCGGGGAGACATCCGCCATGCTGTTGCGTATCGCCGCCACGCTCCTGCTCGCCGCACCCGCCTTCGCCCAGACGCCCGTCACCGAAGCCGCGCGCGCCTATCGCGAAGCCCATGAGGTGGCCATCCTGGCCGAGACGATGGACTTCCTCCGGTTGCCGAACAATGCCGCTAACCGCGAGGATATCCTGGCGAATGCCCGGCACATTGTCGGCCTGATGGAAGCGCGCGGGATCGAGGCGCGGATCCTCGAAGCCGGAGACGCATCGCCCGCGGTTTACGGCGAACTCGATGTTCCCGGCGCAACCCGAACACTGATGCTCTACACGCATTATGACGGCCAGCCGGTCGAGCCGGAAAACTGGACGAGTGATCCCTACGAACCCATCGTGCGGGCCGGGCGGCTCGAGGACGGGGCAGAGATCGTCGAGGATCCATTATCGGGCGAGATCGATCCCGACTGGCGGATCTATGCGCGTTCGTCGAGCGATGACAAATCCCCGCTTGTCGCCATCCTGCATGCCATTGATGCCCTGCGCGCGGCCGGGATCGGCCCCAACGTCAACATCCGTTTCTTCCTTGAGGGCGAGGAAGAAGCCGGATCACCGCATTTGCGCGCGCTGCTCGAAACCCATCGCGACCTATTGCAGTCCGATCTGTGGCTGATCGCCGATGGGCCGATCGACACGCGTGGAGACCCGCGAGTGCTGGTTGGCGTGCGTGGTGTGACATCCATGCAGCTGACCGTGCATGGTGCCGAGCGTGTGCTGCACAGCGGGCATTACGGCAATGTCGCGCCCAATCCGGCAGCGCGGCTGGCACATCTCATAAGCTCGATGCGCGACGCAACGGGGCGGGTGCTGATCGATGGCTTCTATGACGATGTCCTGCCAATCTCCGATGCGGCGCGGCGCTATCTCGACGCCGGCGCGTTCGACGAGGACAGCCTGTTGTCCGAGCCGGGCATCGCGCGCACGGAATGGGGGCCGGGCGGGCTTTATGGCGAGGCGGTCATGGTTCCGGCCCTCAATGTGCTGGGCCTGGATGCCGGGGCCGTCGGGGCGGGAACGCGCAATGCCATACCCGACCGCGCGACCGCGGCGATCGGCTTCCGCGTCGTGCCGAACATGTCGCTTGACCGTCTGCGGGACAACGTACGGGCTCATATAGAGGGGGAAGGCTATCTCGTGCTGGACCGCGAACCGACGCACGAGGAACGCCTGCAACACCCGATGATTGCGGAATTACACTGGTCGTCTGCCGGCTACGAAGCGGCCAGCACCGAAGCCGGTCATCCCCTGATCGGCCACCTCGTCGACCTCGTTGATGCGGCGAGCGAGCGGCCGGTTCGCGTCGTACCGCTGCTGGGCGGGAGTCTGCCGCTGGCGCCGATCTCGGAGGTGACGCAGACACCCTTCGCCATCGTGCCGATCGTCAATCCGGACAATTCGCAGCACGCGCCGAACGAGAATTTGCGGATCGGCAATCTTTGGGACGGAATCGAGCTCTATGCCGCGATACTCGCGGACGACTGGGCCAGCGACTAGCCGCCCATGAGTTCATCGGCCTGGGCGCGCGCCGCATCGGTGACGTTCTCGCCCGACAGCATACGGGCAATCTCCTCACGCCGTTCTTCTCCCGACAAGGCGCGCAGCGTTGTGCGAACGCGGTCCTTGCCATCATCCGTCTTTTCGATTTTCCAGTGATGATCCGCCATCGCCGCAACTTGCGGCGAATGGGTCACGACCAGGGTCTGGCCCGTTTCAGCGAGCCGTTTCAGCCGCTTGCCAACAGCGGCTGCGACGGCACCGCCAACGCCCTGGTCGACTTCGTCGAAAATCAGCGTCAGGCCGTCCTCACCGCCCGAAAGGCTCACCTTGATGGCCAGCGCAAAACGCGACAGCTCGCCGCCGGAAGCGATCTTGTCGAGCGGCCCGAAAGGCGTGCCCGGATTGGTCATCACTTGAAAAGCTACCCGGTCGCGGCCATTTGGGCCGGCGCGATCGGTATCGGTTGCGATATCGACCCGGAACTGGGCCTTCTCGAGCTTCAGCGGTGGCAATTCTCCCATAACGGCCTTTGCCAGTGCCTTGCCGCCCTTCTCACGCGAGCGCGTGAGGCGCTCTGCGGCCGCATTGTATTCCGCTTCGGCGGCGGCGACGGATTTTCGAGCTTCCTTCACGCGGTCATCGGCTGTCTCGATCGCGTCAAGACGCTCGGTCAATTCGTTCCGCAATTCGGGCAAGTCGGTCACCGCGACATCGTGCTTGCGCGCCGCTGCGCGCAATCCGAACAGTCGCTCCTCAACTTCATTCAGACGCCCGGGTTCGATCTCGAACGCGCTGGCGGCGTCGGCAAGTGCGTCTTCTGCTTCCGTGAACTCGATCAGCGCGCGATCCAGGGCGCCAGCTGCTCGATCAATCGCGGCGCGCGCAGTGCCCGCAATTCCGGAATCGCCCTCACCGAGCGAAGCGCGAACTTTTTCCATGCCCCGCAATGCGCCGTTAAGCCGGGCCGCAAGCCCTCCATCGGTATCCAGCGCCTGGCGAGCTTCATCGAGCTCGGTCAACGCCTGCTCGGCGTTCTGCAGGAATTTGCGCTCCTCGGCGAGTGCTGCCTCCTCGTCCTGCACCGGTGACAAGGCGTCGAGTTCCTCGAGTGAATGGCGCAGGAAAGCTTCCTGTTCGGCCGCCGTCGCCTGCATTTCCTGCAGCGTCGCAAGTCGTTCGCGGGCTTCGGCCAATTGTCGCCAGGCAGAGCCGGTCGCCTCACGCTCCTTTGCATTGCCGCAATACGCATCCAGCAATCCGCGATGGCTTTTCGGGTCGAGCAGACCGCGGCCATCGTGCTGGCCGTGGACTTCAACGAGCAAATCACCGAGCTGGCGGACTAGCCCGATGCTGGCCGGCTGGTCGTTGATCCAGCCCTGGCTGCGCCCATCGGCCGTCACCCGGCGGCGCAAGATCAGCGCTTCGCCGGGTTCGACATCGATGCCAGCCCCGGCGATGAGCGCGTGAACCGGGTGATCGGCAGAGATCTCGAATGTTGCCGCTGCGCGGCCCTCGTCTCCTGCAGTGCCGACCTGGGCGCGGTCGGCGCGTTCGCCGGCGGCCAGCCCAAGTGCCCCGAGCAGGATGGATTTACCTGCGCCGGTCTCGCCGGTCAGGGCGCACAGGCCGGCGTCGAAACTTGCGTCCAGCGCATCAATGAGAACGATATTTCTGACCGATAGGGCTGTCAGCATCCGGCGGCCGCCTAGCCGAACAACCGGTCCCGCAGGCGTTGCCAATAGGACGGGTTTTCCGGCTGCAGGTCCGGGTTGGGAATGGCAATACCTTCTTCCGTCAGCAAACGGTAGGTATCCTCGTACCAGATGCTCCCCGGAAAATTGTAGCCCAGCACGGCCGCCACCTGAGTGGCCTCTTGGTCGACGCCCAGCGCGACATACGATTCCACGATCCGGTGCAGCGCTTCAGGTGTGTGGGTGGTCGTCTCGAAATCGTCCAGCACATTGCGGAAACGGTTGATCGCCGCGAGATAGAAGCCGCGACGCAGATACCAGCGCCCGATCGCCATCTCCTTGCCAGCGAGATGGTCGCGGGTCATGTCGATCTTGAGCCGGGCATCCTGAGCGTAGCGCGTATCGGGATAGCGGCGCACCACCTGTTCGAGGGCATTCAGCGCATTGACGGTAGCCTGCTGGTCGCGGCCGACATCAAGGATCTGCTCGAAATGGCTGATCGCGACGAGATAATAGGCGTAAGGCGCGCTGCGATTGCCCGGGTGGAGTGCGATGAATCGCTCGGCATCGGAAATCGCTTCTTCGTAATTGCCGGCCTGATAGTTCGAATAGGCAGCCATCAGCATGGCGCGACGAGCCCATTCCGAATACGGGTGCTGGCGCTCGACCTCGTCGAACTGGTCGGCCGCGTCGCCATAGCTTCCGGCTTCCATCCGTTCGATCGCTGTGGCGTAGATGGATTCGACTTCGCGCTCGACGTAAACCGTCTCGGTGGAAATGCGGCGCGACTGGCAGCCCGCCAGCATTGCCATTGCCAGAAGCAAGAAAATCAAACGCATCAGAAAGGTCATATCAGCTCCGCGCTAGGCCAACCGACCCGGCCAGTAATTCGAAAATCCGGTGGAGTTGTAACGCAAGCGATAGGGACTTGAAAGCGCCGCGTCAGCCTTCGACTGAAGCCGCCTCCAGCGTATCGCCTGCATCGGCATAGGCGACCATTTTCCAGGCGGTCTTGTCAGCCATCAGCGCACGCACGGCAGCGACATTCAGGGCGTGGCCTGGTTGATGCGCGAAATAGCGACCGAATATCGGCGCGCCGGCAAGTGACAGGTCGCCGAGGGCGTCAAGCGCCTTGTGGCGCGCGAACTCGTCGGCGAAACGCAATCCTTCTGGATTCGCAATACCGGAATCGTCAATGACAACGGCATTTTCCATCGAACCGCCCAAGGCGAGACCCGCGGCATGCATGGCCTCGACATCCTTGCGGAAGCCGAATGTGCGGGCCGACGCCACATCGTCGGAGAAGATCTGATCCGAGATATCGAAGGCGTAGCGTTGACGGCCGACGGTCGGATGCGGGAAGGAAATCTCGACATCAATTGCCGGCTTGAGCGACGGCAGGAAGGTCGCGGTGCGACCCTGCATCTCGAGCGAGACCGGTTTGAGCACGCGGATCACGCGCAGCGGCGCAGCCGTTTCCTTAAGACCGGCCTGACGGATCAATTCGACAAACGGCGCTGCCGAGCCGTCCATGGCCGGCGTTTCCGGTCCGTCGATCTCGATCACGGCGTCATCGACACCCAGACCAGCGAGCGCCGACATCAGGTGTTCCACTGTGGCGACGCTGGCGCCTGCTTCGTTGGCGATCGTCGTCCCGAGACGAACAGTGGTGACGTTCTCGAAGTGCGCGGGGATGCGATTGTCGCCCGATAGGTCAGTGCGCAGGAAGTGAATGCCAGACCCCGGCGTTGCCGGTTTCAGCACCATGCGGACGCGCTTTCCGGAGTGCAGGCCGATGCCCGCGCAAACCGATACGCCTGCCAATGTCTTGCGGTTGCTCACGCCCACACACCCATAATTGCTTATCGAGCCCCAAAGACATGCACATTCCATGCACATGTACCCACAACCCATCCATAGCGGATGAGTTTCAGGCAGCAATTAAAGCATTGTTGCGGATTGTTACGTGGCAGATCCCGCCGGCCTAGTTCGCCTGGCGACGCAGAAAGGCCGGAATTTCGAGATCGGTGTCTTCGCCGTCCTCTCCGAACAGGTCCCCGGTCGCCTGGCGTGGTGCGTCGCGTTCGGATTCCGAACGTCGCGGTGCCATTTTGGGCACAGGCGCCATCGGCCGCTTGCGGCGGCCGAACAGCGAGAAGGCCGACTTGCGCTCGTCTTCTGCCTGGTCCTCGATTTCCGCACGTTCCTCGCGGTATTGCGTTTCGGGATCGCGGCGGATGCGATCGGCAGCGGCCGCGACGCGTTCCTGGTCACGCACGACCTGGGGCCGCTCATCGGCGTCGAAATAGGGATCATCGCCAGAGCCATCGGCCATCGGGTCAGGCTGCGCCTCGAATTCCGGTTCGGGCTCGCGCGAAGCGATCGGCGCCGGCTTGAACTCGGCCTTTTCCTGGTGGATGCGCTCGACGAGCGGCCCCTGGCGTTCAGTCACGGTCGCTGTCCCACGTCCAGGCCGTTCACCGGCACCATCGCGCTTCCACGGAAGAATTCCGGCATGCGGGTCTACCGCTGGCGGCGCCGTGCGGTTCTGTGCGCGACGCGGATCCGTGGCCTGCTGGCGCTCGGCATCGATGCCGGTCGCAACGACCGACACGCGGATCGTGCCTTCCAGCGCTTCATCGAAGGTCGAGCCGACAATGATGTTGGCGTCGGGATCCACCTGGTTGCGGATCTCGTTGGCTGCTTCGTCGACCTCGTAGAGGGTCATGTCATAGCCGCCGGTAATGTTGATCAGCACGCCGGTTGCGCCTTCGAGCGAAACATCGTCGAGCAGCGGATTGGCGATCGCGGCGTGCGCAGCTTCGGTAGCGCGCTTCTCGCCTGACGCTTCGCCTGTGCCCATCATTGCCTTGCCCATCTCGTTCATCACGGCGCGGACATCAGCGAAATCGAGATTGATCAGGCCCGGCATGACCATGAGGTCGGTGATGCCGCGCACACCGGAGTGCAGCACGTCGTCAGCCATCTGGAAGGCTTCGGCGAATGTCGTCTTCTCGGTCGCAATGCGGAACAGGTTCTGGTTCGGGATGACGATCAGCGTATCGACATGCTCCTGCAGCTGTTCAATGCCGCTATCGGCAATGCGCATGCGGCGCGTGCCTTCGAAATGGAAGGGCTTTGTGACCACGCCGACGGTCAGAATGCCTTGCTCGCGGGCTGCACGGGCAATCACCGGCGCCGCGCCGGTTCCCGTGCCCCCGCCCATGCCGGCGGTGATGAACACCATATGGGCACCAGCGAGATGCTCCATGATTTCCGGGAGGGAGTCTTCGGCAGCCTGCGAGCCGATTTCCGGCCGTGCGCCTGCACCCAGGCCTTCTGTGATGGCCGCGCCCATCTGCACGCGCTTTTCGGTCTGCGACCGCGTCAGCGCTTGGGCATCGGTGTTGGCGACCGCAAAATCGACGCCTTCGAGCGACGATTCAATCATGTTGTTGACGGCGTTGCCACCAGCACCTCCCACCCCGAAGACGAGGATGCGGGGGCGAAGTTCGGTCGTTTCAGGGACGGAAATATTCAGGGGCATGGCCGCTCCGTATACGAAGCCTAAAGGTTAACACGGGATTCGAGGACAATCTCTGTCGACAGCGCTTAATCGCGGGTTAAATCCACAGAATTCTTTGCGGATATCGGCTAGAAACTCTCAGCCAGCCAGCGCCAGACCGTCGCTGGCCGCGAAGGCGATGTCTGCAATCGGCGTCGCGGCCGGCCCGCCTGCAGTTTCGGGGGGCCATAAAATGCTTCGGCTGCGCCCCGCGTTTCCCGCAAGATGATACCCGAGACCACAGAGAAGCCAGGGCCACTGACTGCGTCCCCCAGCCCGGACAGGCCGTGTGGAATCGCCAGCCGCGCGGGCCGTCCAAAGATTCGTGCCGCCAGTTCCTTTGCGCCAGGCAGTTGTGCCGCAGCGCCGGTCAGCACGACGCGGTGGTTCTGGTCGAGCCGCCCGGATATATCGAGCCGGTCGCGAAGCAGTTCGAACGTCTCTTCCAGACGCGGCCGGATGATCGAATTCAGCATGGAGCGCGGTGCCGAATTCATCCTGTCGCCCTCGCCGGTCACCGGCGGCACTTCGATCATCTGGCGGTCATCGCTCGGGCTTTCCAGCGCCGATCCATAGAGGATCTTGATGCGCTCGGCTGACGCGATGGGCGTCTGCAGGCCACGGGCCAGATCACTGGTGACATGCCGCCCGCCAACCGGCGCGGCGCTCAAACGCGCGAGACTGCCATTCGCAAAAACGGCAGCGGATGTGGTCTCCGCACCCATGTCGATCAGCGTCGCGCCGAGCTCGATCTCGTCGTCGGACAGGGCGGAGAGGCCGGCGGCATAGGGCGCCGCCACGACCGTCCGGAGGTCGAGATGGCAACCCTCGATGCAATTGAGCAAGTTCCGTAGCGGACCGACGGGCGCGGTCACAATGTGCATGTTGACCGCCAGCTTGCGGCCATACATGCCGCGCGGATCGCTTACTTCGTCGCGGCCATCGACGACCCAGGAAACAACGATGGCGTGCAGGATGACTTCGTCCGGGCGCTGGAATTCGGCGATCGCCGCATCCTGCAGGCGGCGCATGTCGCGCTCGGTGATCTCGCTGCGGGCAATAGCGGATTCCAGCGTGACGCCCTCACCCCGGGTCCGGGCAGCCGTCAGCGCCACACTGACCTGGCTGACGGCGACACCGGCCATTTTCTCAGCGCGCTGCACAGTCTCCTGGATGTTCTTGCGGGCGAGATCGAGGTCGACGATCACGCCGCCCTTCATGCCGCGAGCCGACTGGTGGCCGACGCCGATGATGCGCGGCCGCGGACCTTCTGCGGTCTGCTCGGCCTTCGAGATGAAACAGACGGTCTTGGACGAGCCGAGATCGAGCGCCGCGCACACACCCGGACGGGACGGCATGTTCGGCTTGCTTTCACCACTGCCGAATAATCGAAGAAGGCTCACGCGTCGCTCTCCCCGATGCCGGCCGCCCGAGCGCGTTCGGGCAATGCCCGAACGATCATCTCGCCGGGCTGGCGCAGGTCTATGCTTTCCGCGTCCAGTCGCAGCACGCCCCGCTCGGCGTGCATGGCCGACAACAGTGCAAGCGCTGCCCCCATCTCGGATTCTGGCAGCTTCACGTCGAGCCCGTTGGCCAAACGGAGATTCCAGCGCCGGTCGCCGACCCGCACCATGGCGCTCACGCGTCCGGCAATCTCGTCATGATGCTCGAGCGTTTCGATCAACGCCTCGGCTTCGGTATTGGCGCCAAAGCCCACGACAAGCGGAAGGTCCGGCCAGTCACTCGCGCTGGCCTCGCCGAGAACCGCTCCGTCACGGTCGATGACATGGATATCGCCGTCGACCTGCCAGAGCGCGAATTCCGAGCGCGGCTCAACGACAATGCTGATGCGGTTCGGCCACAGGCGCAGTACGCTGGCCTCACGCACCCAGGGCAACGCCTCCACCTCAACTCGCGCGGTGTCCGGATCGAAAGCGAGAATGGGCTGCCCGCGATAGGCGGAAACAGCGCCGGCGATTAGCACGGCCTCATCGGATTCCACGCCGCTGACGTCAATCACGTCAATCGCCATGCCAAGCGAGGCCGTCTGGCGCTCGGCCATGCGGACGATTGACGCGCCGGCGTCGTCGAGTCCGCCAAAAATGAACAAGCCGCCTGTCACCAGCGCAATCACTGCGGCGGCAAGAACGGCAATCAGACGAGCGGCATTGGCGGCGCTGTAGCGGGCACCGCGCAACCGGGCTTCGACCCAGTTGCGAAAACGCCGCGGCGCGGACGCTGCGGCGGTTTGCTTGCCGGGTGATTTGCGCCGCGTCGGCTTTCGCCGCGCGGGAGCGCGTTTCACCTTGGACATGACGCATCCTCCGCCATCCACTGAACGAGATCGTCAAATTCGATCCCGTTCCACGCCGCCTGTTCTGGGGCGAGGGAAGTCGGAGTCATGCCCGGTTGGGTGTTAATTTCGAGTAACCACAGGCCGCCGGCCGCTGATTCATCATAGCGGAAATCAGACCGTGTGAGGCCGCGGCAACCCATGGCTTCATGCGCGACCCGCGCCAGGCGTTTGGCCTCTTGGGCAACCGCCTCCGGCACCTTCGCGGGAATCTCGTGGACCGAGCCGCCTGCTGCGTATTTCGCTTCATAATCGTAGAAGCGCGTCTTCGGTATGATCTCGGTGACGGCCAGGGCCTTGTCGCCCATCACTGCGACAGTCAGCTCGCGGCCGGGGATGAATTTCTCGGCCAGCATTTCATCGCCGAGCTCCCATTCTGCCGCTGCCAGCTCCGCCGGCGGGCGATTGGAGCCTTCGGGGACGATGAAGACGCCCACGGAAGAGCCTTGAGCGTTCGGCTTGATCACATAGGGCGGTTCGTAGACATGCTCGCGTGCCGCGTCGAAACGGTTGACCAGCTTGCCCTCCGGACAGCGGGCACCGAAGAGCTCCAACACGGCCTTGGCGCGCTGCTTGTCCATGGCCAGCGCTGACGCCAGCACGCCGGAATGCGTGTAGGGCGCGCCGTAGTGCTCGAGGATGCCTTGGACCTTGCCATCCTCACCCCATTCGCCGTGCAGCCCGTTGAAAACTACGTCGGGCGCAGCGTCGGCCAATTGTTTCGCGAGCTCGCGCGTCGGGTCGATCTCGACCACGTCCCAGCCCTTGCGACGCAGCGCATCGGCGCAGGCCTGGCCCGAAACCAGAGACACCGGTCGCTCGGCAGACATGCCCCCGAGCAGGACAGCGATACGCTTCGTCATGCCTTGTTCTCCACGCCGATGCGGCGGACTTCCCAGTGCAAGTCGATGCCCGTCGCCGCCTTGATGTCGGCGCGAGCCCCTTCGCCGACGGCTTCTAGATCGGCAGCGCTGGCGGTTCCGTCATTGATCAGGAAATTGGCGTGCTGCTCGGAAAACCGTGCGCCGCCGATTGGCTTTCCGCGCCAGCCGGTCTGGTCGATCAATTTCCAGGCCTTGCGCTGGTCCGGCGCGCCGGGAGGATCCGGATTCTTGAACGTCGATCCCGAAGTCTTTTCGCGAATTGGCTGGGTCTGCTCGCGGCGTGCGGTGATCTCGTCCATCCGGCTGGAAATCGCGTCGGGGTCGTCTGCCCTGCCCTCGAAGACCGCCTGCGTGAAGATCCAGTCCTCCGGCGCCTCAGAATGACGATAGGCATAGCCGAGCTCGTCCGGTGTCACGACAATGCGCCGGCCCAACCGGTCGACCGCGGCAGCCTCGACGAGCACATCGCAGGTCTCGGTGCCATAGCAGCCGGCATTCATGCGGATGGCCCCGCCGATTGCGCCGGGGACGCCGGTAAAGAATTCCAGGCCGGCAATGCCTGCCCTGGCCGCAAATTGCGCGACTTTCTTGTCAAGCGCGGCCGCGCCGGCGCGCAATCGATTTTCGCTGATCCGTTCGACTTTTCCGAAAGGTGCCGTCAGGCGCACGACCACACCCGGCACACCACCATCGCGGACCAGCGTATTGGACCCGGCGCCAAGAATGTGAACCGGGATGTCGTTTGGTGTCTCGGCGAGAAAATTGGCGAGATCGGCTTCATCAGCCGGCAGGAACAGCACTTCAGCCGGGCCACCGACGCGCAGCCAGGTCATGTCGGCGAGCGGGGCGTTCTCGATCAGCTTGCCGCGAACGGACGGAAGACGGTCGGCCAGACTCACCCCAACTTCTCCAGCTCGCCTGGCAGGGCATAGGCCCAGGCGGTGATGTCGCCGGCACCGAGACAGACGATGATGTCGCCCTCGCCGGCACGCTCGCGAACAGCGGCAGCGACGGTTTCGCGCGTCGTGGTGTGGGCGTCACGATGGCCGTGCGCGCGTAATCCCTCGACTAGGTGTTCGGAATCCGCGCCCGCGATCGGTTGTTCGCCCGCCTCGTAGACCGGTGCCACCAGCACGGTATCGGCCACATTGAAGCAGGTGCAAAAATCGTCGAACAAATCGTGCAGACGCGTGTAGCGGTGCGGCTGGGCAATCGCGATGACCTTGCCTGTCGCCGCCTGCCGGGCCGCCTTCAGAACCGCCAAGATCTCGACCGGATGGTGTCCGTAATCATCGATGATCTCCGCGCCATTCCAAGCGCCGGTCTTGGTGAAGCGCCGTTTCACGCCGCCGAACCCTTCAAGCGCCGATTTTGCGGCCGCTTCGCTGGCGCCCAATTCACGCGCGACGGCGATCGCCGAGAGGGTGTTGAGTACATTGTGTTCGCCCATCATCGGCAGGAAGACATCGTCCCAGCGCTCGACATGGCCATTGTCGCGGAAAACGACATCGAAGCGCGAGCCGTCCGGGGTCATTTTCAGGTTTTCCGCGCGAACGTCGGCCTGCGGATTGAAGCCATAGGTGACGATGCGGCGGTCGGTGACTTTCGAAGCCAGATTCTGAACGTCGGGATGATCCGTGCAGAGCACCGCAAAACCGTAGAAGGGCAATCCCTCGACGAAGCGGTAGAAGGCATCGTGCAGTTGTTCGACACTGCCGTAATGCTCCATGTGCTCGGGGTCGATATTGGTCACGATGCCGATCGTGGCGCGCAGCTTGAGGAAAGATCCGTCGCTCTCATCGGCTTCGACGGCCATCCAGTCGCCCTCGCCCATCTTGGCGTTTGACCCATAGGCGGAAATGATGCCGCCATTGATGACGGTCGGGTCCAGTTCCGCGGCATCCATCAGCGCGGACACCAGCGACGTCGTTGTGGTCTTGCCGTGCGTTCCGGCGACGGCCACCGAGTATTTGAGGCGCATCAGCTCGGCGAGCATTTCGGCGCGGCGGACGACGGGAACTTTCTTCTCGCGCGCGGCTTTCAATTCCGGATTGTCGGGCTTTATGGCAGTCGACACGACCAGCGCGCCGGCCCCCTCAACATTCTCGGCGGCATGGCCGATCAGAATCTTTGCGCCCTTCTGCCGCAGCCGCACGACATTGGGGTTCTCCTTGATATCCGACCCCTGAACCTCGTAACCGAGATTGATCATCACCTCGGCAATTCCGCTCATGCCAATGCCGCCAATGCCGACAAAATGTACGGGACCGACACGGATAGGCAGGGCGTTGGAAGGCATTCGGAAATCTATCCTCGGGCAAGGGCGACAAGTGCGTCGGCAAAGGCTCCGGCCGCGCCGGGACGGCCCAGTGTCTTCGCCTTGGCGGCACGATTGGCAAGATCATCGGAATTGGAGAGGCGAACTTCAAGCAGCGCCGTCAGTGCAGACGACGTGAACTCGGTCTCTGAAATCGCGTCCGCTGCACCAATGTCGACCAGGCTTTCCGCGTTCGCGGTCTGGTGATCATCGGCGGCGATGGCGAGCGGAACAAAAATCGCCGGCCGGCCGATGCACGCAATTTCCGATACGCTCGATGCGCCTGCCCTTGCGATTACCAGATGGCTGGCGGCAAGCCGCTCTGCAACATCGTTGAAAAAGGGCTCGCATTCGGCTTCCACGCTGGCGTCTGCATACATATCTCGGGCCATGGCCAACGATTCCTCGCGGGTCTGTTGGGCGACAACAAGGCGGGAACGTAGCCATTCCGGGAGTTCGGCGACGGCCTGCGGCACGGTCTCGGACAGGATGCGCGCGCCTAGGCTGCCGCCAAGTACGAAAAGCCGGATAGGTCCATCGAGCGCCGGAAACGGGAGTTCGCGGGCTTCGACGAACGGCGCGCGAACCGGATTGCCAAGCACTTCGTGGCGTGCGGCAGATGGCAGTTTGTCGAGTCGATCAAATCCCGATGCGACAAAAGCCGCATCTGCGGCAAACACGCGATTGACCCGGCCAAGCACGGCATTCTGTTCGTGAATGGCGAAGGGTATGTTCTTCTGCCGTGCCGCGAGCAGCGCCGGAAAGGCCGGATAGCCGCCGAAACCGGCGACGACGTCCGGCTTCCAGGTCTTCAGGATGTAGCGGCAAGCCTGCCAGCCGAAACACAATTGCATCCACGCCGAAGCGAGCTTGACGGGGTTACGCGTGACCGGGCTGGCCGCCTGGATCGGGTCGATTGCCACGGCGGGGAAACCATCCGTGTGTTTCATGCCGCGAGAGTCCGTGACCAGGCGAACCTGCCAGCCACGATCGACGAGTTCCTGCGCCGCCGCACGGGCAGGAAACATGTGCCCGCCGGTCCCCCCGGCGGCAATCAATGCGCGCTTAGGTCCTGTCATGAACGCAGATAGGCGCCCGGCCGTCTTCGCGTCAATGCCAGCATCAGTCCCGCGCCCAGCGCCAGCGCCAACATGGAAGACCCCCCATAGGATATGAAAGGCAAGGTCATGCCTTTCGGCGGAATAAGGTCGAGATTGACGCCGATATTGATGACGGCCTGCAGGCCGAACTGGAGCGCCAGCCCGGACACGGCGAGTTGCGCAAAATGATCGGTGAGCTTGAGCGCATTCATCCAGGCGCGGGCGACGAGGATGGCGAACAGGCCGATGATGGCGAGCGAGGCGATGAGGCCGAACTCTTCGGCGGCGACCGCGAAGATGAAGTCGGTATGGGAGTCCGGCAGCAAGCGCTTGATCGTGCCCTCGCCCGGTCCGACACCCATGACGCCACCGCGGGATATCGCGGCGATCGCCGTGTCGGTCTGGTAGGTCTCGCCGGCATCGGGATTGAGGAAGCGCTCAACGCGCGTTGCCACATAGGGCAGGAACAGCCAGGCAGAGACAATGCCGGCGGTCGCGGTGGTCGCGAGGCCGAGCATCCAGCGAAAATTGAGACCCGCGACGAAGAACACACCGCCGAACACCAGGGTGATCAGAATGGACTGGCCGAAATCGGGTTGCTGCATCAGGAGAACGACACTGGTCAGGTAGAGACCGAAGGCAATCACCCGCCCCGGGATCGGTGCGCCATTCCGCGCTTCAGCAAATAGCCAGGCACAGATGACGATCAGCGACGGTTTGAGGAATTCGGACGGCTGCAGCGAAAACCCTGCAAATCGCAGCCAGCGCGACGCACCGCCCACTTCGTGCCCGATCACGATCGTCACACCGATCAGGGCCAGCGACCCGACGAGGGTCAGCGCAGCCAGCCGGCGGATATTCCGCGACGACAGGGAAGAGACGAACAGGAGCACGCCGAGGCTCAACGCGGCGAAGAAGCTGTGCCGGTAAAGAAAGTGAAACGGATCGGAGATGTTTTCCCGCACCGTCGCGGCGGGGCTGGCGGCCAGGGACAGGATCAGCCCGACGCTGATCAGCGCGAGGACGACGAAGAGTAGGGTGCGGTCGATCGACCGCCACCAGTCGCCGACTTGCCGAGCTTCAATGGCAACCATTTCTGCCTCTTACGCGTTCCCGATCCGGGCCCGAACCAGCGTGCGAAACATGTCGCCGCGGTGTTCGAAATCCCTGAATTGGTCGAAACTCGCGCAAGCAGGTGAAAGAAGAATGACCGGCGCTGAACGCTCGCCGGCTCCCGCATCCCGTGCGGCCAGGTCAATCGCCGTTTCCAGCGTTCCGGCACGTTCGCAAGGCACAGCCCCGGACAGGGTGTTGGCGAATTCCTCTGCGGCTTCGCCAATCAGGTAAGCCTTCTCGATGCGGGGGAAGAAAGGCGCAAGAGCACCAATTCCGCCCTCTTTCTTGCGACCGCCGGCAATCCAGTAAATGTGCTCGAAGCTGGCAAGCGCCTTCGCGGCCGCTTCAGTATTGGTTGCCTTTGAATCGTTGACATAACGAACGCCCTTGTATGTGCCGACGAGTTCGAGGCGGTGTGCCAGGCCGGGGAAACTGCGAATGGCGGCCGCTATGTCCTCGGGCTTGAGGCCAAGACGGACAGCTGCAGCGTATGCCGCAGCAATATTCTGGGCGTTGTGGTCGCCGGGAAGCCCGGCCAGCTCGGCCAGGTCGAGCACCGGTCGGGGACTTTTCTCGAGCGCATCGAACAGCCGGCCGCCTAGCGCATACACGCCCTGGCTCAAGGAGCGGCCGGATGACACCGGAATCACCGCCTGGCCGTTGGCGGCTCTGAGCCGCGTCATGACGCCCGCCGAGTGATCATCGTCAACGCCGACGATAGCCGTGTCCTCGGCTGTCTGGTGCCGGAAGATGCGGAACTTGGCCGCCCTGTAGCCCGCCATGTCGCCATGGCGATCGAGATGATCCGGCGACAAGTTGAGCCAGATCGCGATATCGCAACGCAGCGTGTGCGCCAGGTCGAGCTGGTAGGAAGACAATTCGATCACGAAAACAGTTGACGAGCGCGGCGGCGCCAGGCCGAGAATCGCGTCTCCGATATTTCCGCCAATCCGCACATCGCGACCGGCCTTCTTCAGGATGTGCCCGATCAGCGCGGTTGTCGTGGATTTGCCGTTGGTGCCGGTGACGCCGACGATTTTGGGTCTGCGATCTTGCGGCAGGGCGGCCATCGCCTGCGTGAACAGTTCGATGTCGCCGATGACCGGGACGTTGTTCTCCTGCGCCTTGCCGACGAGGCGGTGCGGTTCGGGATGGGTCAACGGCACGCCCGGAGACAGGACCAGCGCACGGATTGCCGACCAGTCCGCCCGGTCGAGGTCGGTCAGCACAAAGCCTTCGGACTGCGCATTGATCCGTGTGTCTGGATTGTCGTCCCAGGCGAGGATGCGCGCTCCACCTTCGCTGAGCGCCTTGCAGGTCGTGCGACCGCTTCGCCCCAGACCGAAGACGGCCACTGCCTGGTCTTCATATCCGGGAACAGGAATCATGGCGCCTAACGCAGCTTCAGCGTCGAGAGACCGATCATGGCGAGAATCACGGCGATGATCCAGAAGCGGACCACGATGGTCGGCTCCTGCCAGCCCATCTTCTCGAAGTGGTGATGGATCGGTGCCATCTTGAAGACGCGCTTGCCGAACAGTTTGAATGACGCGATCTGCACCATCACGGAGACGGCCTCCAGCACAAACAGGCCGCCAATGATTGCCAGCACCACCTCGTGCTTGACCGCTACGGCAATGGCGCCGATGGCTCCCCCAAGCGACAGCGAACCGGTATCGCCCATGAACACCATGGCCGGAGGCGCATTGTACCAGAGGAAACCCAGCGAGGCGCCGAGCAGGGCGCCGCAGAACACGGCGAGTTCACCGGTGCCCGGTGTGAAATTGAGCTGCAGGTAATCCGCGAAAACATAGTTGCCGACGATGTAGGCGATGAAGCCGAAGCTGGCAGCGGCAATCATCACCGGCACGATGGCCAAGCCGTCCAGCCCATCCGTCAGGTTCACGGCATTCGACGAGAATGCGATGACAAGGGTTCCGAAGATCAGGAAAAAGGGTCCGAGCGGTATCAACACATCCTTGAAAAAGGGAATGGCGACCGATGTCGCATAGCCTTCCGGCACGTCCGGCGCCTGCCCGAGCAGGCTGGTCATCCACCAAATGGCAATGCCGCCGATTACAAACTGCAACAGGAGTTTCATCCGGCCAGACAGGCCGGCCGTCGATTTCTGCGTGACCTTGCGGAAATCGTCGATGAAACCGATCGCTCCGTAGCCTGTGGTGACGAACAGCACGACCCAGAGATACTGGTTGGAGAGATCGCCCCAGAGCAGTGTGCCGATCACGATACCGACGAGGATGAGAAACCCGCCCATAGTCGGCGTACCCGCCTTCTCGATGATGTGACGCTCCGGACCGTCTTCGCGAATGGGCTGTCCTTCGCGCTGTTTTTTCTTGAGCCAGCGAATGAAAGGCGCACCGCCGACCATCGCAATCAGGAGCGCTGTCATCAACGCCCCACCGGTCCGGAAAGTGATGTAATTCAACAGGTTGAAGAGTGCGAAGTCTTCAGCGTAAGGCAGCAGCAGCCATTCCAACATATCGAGTTTTTATCCCTGTCCCCGAGCGCCGAATGAGTGTTCGGCCAGCATTCGGGCAATTCTGTGGACGCCCGATGCGTTCGATCCTTTCACAAACACCACATCACCCGGCGCAATGTAACTCACGAGTGCAGGTTTCAGGTCGTCAGCTTCGGTTTCGAACGCGACCAGCCGGTCGCCGGAAAGCGCGTCAGCCAACGGCTGCATGCCATCGCCGGCAAGGAAAACGGCGTCGACCGACGCGGCGTCGAGTGGATCAAGCAGGGCACGATGCATGGCGGGAGCGCCAGGGCCCAGTTCGAGCATTTCGCCCAGCACCGCGATCCGGCGCCCGCCCTGCGGCTGGGTTGCGCCGAGCACCGACAGTCCCGAAGCCATCGACGCGGGATTGGCATTGTAGCTGTCGTCGATCAGCGTGAAATGGCCATCGCCGTGCGCGACCTGTCGGCTGGCACCTCGTCCGTCACCGGCCGAAATCGTGGCCAACGCATCTGCGGTCGCTTCGGCATCGACGCCGGCGGCGACGGCGGTCGCGAAAATTGCCGCGGCGTTCCAGGCCCAATGGGTGCCCGCTGCCGGAACATGAAATCCAACGGATTTGCCGAGTACCGACACACGCCCGCGTCCACCTTCGGGTCCGGTCTCGAAATCCTCGATCCGTACGGCTGCGCCCTCGGCCCGACCAAACTCCAGCATGAAAGCTGCTGCGCTATGCGCTGCGTGCTCGCGCAAGCGAGCGCTCTGATCATCGTCGGCCGGAAAAATCGCGACGCCGTCGGGGTGCAGCCCTTCGAAGATCTCCGCCTTCGCATCCGCGATCGCCTCCATGGAACCCAGATTTTGCAGATGCGCCGGCGCAATTTTCGTGATCAGCGCAACATGCGGCCGCGCAAGCGTCGATAGTTCGCGGATCTCGCCGGCATGATTCATGCCCATTTCGTAGACCGCTCGATCGGTGTCGCGCGGCATCATCGCGACCGTCAGAGGCACGCCCCAGTGATTGTTGTAGGATTTCTGCGATGCATGCGCGCTCCCGACGCTGCGGAAGACCGTGGCGAGGGCTTCCTTGACGCTGGTCTTTCCGACACTGCCGGTCACCGCAACACGGATCGCGCGTGAGCGATCGCGAGCGTATCGCGCCAGAGCGCGCAAGCCTTCCAGCGTCTCACCGACAACAAGCTTGTTGCCGGGACCACAATCGGTCCGCGCCACTAGAGCAGCCGCAGCGCCGCGCGCCATGGCATCGGGCACGAAATCATGCCCGTCGCGCTGATCCTGCAGGGCGACGAACAGATCGCCCGGCTTGAGGGTCCGCGTGTCGATCGAAATACCGGTTGCGTTCCAGCCATTTTCGGGGACGAGTTCACCGGCGGTCGCCGCCACGGCTTCGCGGGCTGTCCAGAGAGGGTCAGCCATTGGCCCCTCCCATCGCGGCAACAGCCTTGCGGGCTTCCTCGCGGTCGTCGAAAGGATGAACGATGTCGCCGATCTTTTGACCGGTTTCATGCCCCTTGCCGGCAATCAGCAAAGTGTCGTCACCTGTCATTGTCTCGAGGGCGGCGCGGATCGCCTGGGCGCGATCGCCGATCTCCAGGGCACCCCTTGCACCCTGCAAGACGGCCGCCCGAATTGTGGCCGGGTCTTCGGAACGCGGATTGTCATCGGTGACGATGACCCGATCTGCGAGCCTTACCGCGATCTCGCCCATCGGCCGGCGCTTGGTGGGGTCGCGATCACCGCCGCAGCCGAAGACAATGAATATCCGGCCTCGGGTATGCGGGCGGGCGGCACGGATAAGCTTGTCGAGACCGTCAGGCGTGTGTGCAAAATCGACAAGAACCGGCGCACCAGCGGATGTTCGCGCTGCGAGCTCGAGCCGCCCCGGCACCCCGTCAAGTTCACCGATCCCCGCCAGCGCCGCGTCGAGATCAACACCCGACCGCGTCGCCATCGCAGCCGCACCGACCGCATTGGCCACCTGGAATTCGCCGACAAGCGGCAATTCGATCTTGTGCGTCTTGCCATTGATTTCCAGTGTCACAACCTGGCTCGCGGGTTTCGGCGCAAGCTCGCGGATACGCCAGTCACGACCGCTCCAGCCGACCTGGGTAACATCGAGGCCGCGGGCAGCGGATTTCTGTGCGACTTCGCCACCCCAGTCGGAATCGACATTGATAATCGCCGGCGAACCGTCCTCGGCGAGTTCGAGGAACAATTTCATCTTGCTGGCAAAATAGTCCGCAAAATCTGGGTGATAGTCGAGATGATCCTGCGTCAGGTTGGTGAATCCGGTCAGCGTGACCCTGACCGCGTCCATTCGCTTCTGCTTGAGACCGTGGCTCGAGGCTTCCATCGCCAGGTGCGTGCAACCGTCTGTGGCAAGCTTGTCGAGCGCCGCGTGCACGGCAGCGGCATCGGGCGTTGTATAACCGGTCTCGATCCAGCCCTCGCCGCGGGCCACGCCCAGCGTTCCGAGACTGGCCCCGTCGATGCCGGCGCGGCGCCAGATTTGACGCAGGAAATCCACTGTCGAGCTTTTCCCATTGGTCCCGGTCACCGCGGCAATCACGCCTGGCTGACACGGATAGAACCGCGCTGCGATCTCGGCAAAGCGGTGCACCGGGTCAGCGTCATGAATGGCCAGCGCACCGTCGACGGTCACGCCGGCTTCGGTCAGAACCGCGACCGCGCCCGCCGCGATCGCCTGCGGAATATAATCGCGCCCATCAACGGTCAGCCCGGGCAGCGCCGCAAAAAGGAAACCGGGCTTCACGGCCCGGCTGTCCAGCGTCAGTCCGGCAATCTCTACATCGGGACCACCGGCTTCGCCGGGAGATATCAGATCTGACAGTTTCACTCGTCCGGTCTCACCACGGGTTCGGGATCGGGGGTCAGGGCCGCGCGCACGAGCGCCGAGCGCGTGAGTGGATCGTCCTCCTGCTCGACCCCCAGAATCGAGGCGATCCTGGATATGATTTCGCCTGCTGCGGGGGCCGCCGTCCACCCACCTGTTGCATAGCCATAGGTCGCGCTGGTGCCTTGTGGCTCCTCGAGCACGACCAGCACGACATACTGCGGATCATCATAGGGAAAGACGGCGGAGAAAGAGGATATCAGCCGGTCCTCGTCATACCCTCCCCGTCCCGGCCGCTCGGCGGTGCCAGTCTTGCCGGCAACACGGAATCCCGGTGCGTCGGCACGCCCACCCGTGCCGTTGGCGACGACTTCCCTCATCAAGTCGAGAACGCCTTGGGCGACATGCGGGGCAATGACCTGTTCGCCTGCCACTGTCTCGCCGGGACGCACAGGGCGCAGGGTCGGGCGGACATAAACGCCGCCATTTGCAATCGCTGCAAACGCCGAGGCGACGGCCAGCGGGCTGACCGCAATGCCGTGCCCATACGAAATGGTGGCTGTTTCGGTCGGACCCCATTGGCGCGGCAGCAGCGGAGTTGCGCTTTCCGCCAGCTCGACCGGAGCACGCTCGAGGAGACGCAGACGCTGCAACAGGTCGCGCTGCGCGTCGGCGCCGGCTTCCATCGCAATCAGCGAGGAACCGATATTGGAGGAATGCGTGAAAATCTCTTCCAGTGTCAGCGCACGGTTCTCGGCGTGGAAGTCCTCGATCGTATGCCCGCCGACGCGGATTGGCGATGTCGCATCGAAAGTTTCGCCGGGCTCGGCAATACCTTGCTCCAATGCAAGGGCAACCGTGAAGGCCTTGAAGGTGGACCCCATTTCGTAACGTGCCTGGAGCGCCCGGTTGAGGCGATCTCCCGCGTCCGCTTCGCCGGCGCGATTGGGATCAAAATCCGGCAAGGACACCAGGCTCATGATCTCGCCGGTCTCGACATCCATAACGATACCGGTCGCTGACAGCGCCTGGAATTCCGCCATGTAACGGCGCAACACCTCGTCGACATGGAATTGCACGCCCATGTCGATCGACAGCGGAACCGGGCGGCCGCCATCATTAGCGAGGGCCGAGTTGAAGGCCTGTTCGGCGCCGGCAAGGCCCTCAAGGTCGCGACTGGCATGACCGATGGCATGCGCGGCGAGTCGGCCGCGCGGATAGACCCGCCGCGGCTCGGTGCGGAATTCAAGGCCCGGCATACCGAGCGCGAAAACGGCCTGACGTTGACGCGGGGTGAGATTACGCTGGATCCAGACAAACCGGCGCCTCGAAGAGAGATCTGCGGTCAGTTCGTCGACGTCGAGTTCGGGCAAAACCGTCACCAGCGCCTCGGCCGTCTCGCGCGCGTCCCAGACCAGTTGCGGGTCGCCGAAAAGCGACCAGGTCTCCAGTGTCGTCGCCAGCACCTGGCCATTGCGGTCGACAAGATCGCCGCGGCGAATTTCAGCCTGGACAGGGACGGACGCCACGGCCTCACCTCCGGAAAAGGCGAGTTCCAGGGCGCGAAAGCCGAGGGCGGCAAAGGCGATGACCAGGGTAAAACCGATAACGGCCATGCGCCGGCGCGCGTCCTCGACGATCGAGGCGTCTTCATTTTCCACGCGCAGGACGCGGGTCAGATTGTCGGGTGCCGTTTCCGGCAAGGGTCGGATATCCGCGTAGGACTCCAGTGTCCGGCGCAATTTGTTGCGAGGCCGCCAGAAGCGGATCACTGCCGCCCCCCGGTTTGCCGGACATTGGCGGCTTCCGCACCATCACCAGCGACTGCAACGGTGCGGTTGGCTGGCTCAATCAGCAGCGGCAGGTCCGACATCGAGACCTCGCGACGCGGGTCCAGAGGTTCGAAGCCAAGATACTGCCGGGCCAGTGCCCGCAATCGGTCAGGATCCTCGAGATGCGCGATGTCAACGCGCAACACGTTGATCTGGCGGCGTTCCTCAGCGAGATCCGAGCGCATCTCCGCAAGCCTCTCGCGGGCTTCCTGCGCTTCTGTCTTCGCAATGTAGAGCGCGACCGCAAGCACGGAAGCCACGATAAAGGCGAGCACATTGAGAGCACGGATCATGAGGAGACCTCCAGCCGTTCGAGTGACGGCGCGGTGGGAAACAGGGCGTGTTCTTCCGGCCATGCCGGGGCATCAGTGCGTATGGCAGCTCTAAGACGCGCCGAACGGGCGCGCGGGTTAACGTTAATCTCCTCGCGCGAAGGCTCGATGGCCTTGCGGGTAAGGAGTCGCAAAGACGGTTCGGGCCCCTGCTCGATTTCCGGCAAATGGCGCGAGCCGCCTGCACCCAGGCCAGCGCGTGCACGGAAGAAAGTCTTGACGATGCGGTCTTCCAGCGAATGGAAAGTGACCACCACGATGCGACCCAGCGGCGCGAGAATCTGTTCCGCTGCATGCAGCGCGCGAACCAGTTCACCCATCTCGTCATTGATGAAGATGCGGAGCGCCTGGAAGACGCGGGTTGCCGGATGGGTCTTGCCGGGCTTGCCACCAATCGCGCGGGCGACGATTTCTGCAAGCTGGTCGGTCGTCTCGAAAGGCTGCGCATCACGCTGGCGCACGATTGCTGCAGCGACGCGGCGGGATTTGCGCTCGTCACCATAGATATAGAGAATATCCGCGAGCTCTCTTTCGGAGAGCTGTGCAATGGCGTCAGCGGCACTCGGCCCGGCGCCGCTCATGCGCATGTCGAGCGGGCCCGGCCGCGAAAAGGAGAAGCCCCGCTCGGCCTGATCGAGCTGCATCGAGGATACACCGAGATCGAGCACGATACCGTCGACTGTCTGACCTCCGGCGCCTTCGACTACGTTCTGCATCTCGGAAAATGGCGCTTCTACGAGGACGAAACGGCCACCCGATGCCTGCTTCAGGTCCTCACCGACGGGGCGCACATTGGGATCGCGGTCGATACCCAGAACGCGACAGTCGGCCGCTGCCAGGATGGCACGGCTGTAACCGCCGGCGCCAAACGTGCCGTCGACATAGAGCGCGCCGTCGCGGGGTTCGAGCGCGTGGAGCACTTCATCAAGCAGGACGGGAACATGGTTCATGTGCCCGCCTCCTCGCGCCGCCGCGGACGACGAAGCTTGAGCTTGTTTTCCTTGGCGAAGCTGCGGGCCGATGACGCGCGCTTGTCGTAGCTTTCCGGGTTCCAGATCTCAAAACGGCGACCCAGCCCGACAAATGTTGCCTTGCCGTTCAGATCTGCATGATCGGCCAGCTCCCGGGGCAACGTAATGCGGCCATTCGCATCGAATGACAGTGTGCGAGCTGCGCCGAAAATCGACTGTTCGAGTGCCTGTCGGGCGTCATCATAGGGATCCATGTCCTCGATCATGTCGAGATAATCGTCCATCAACGCCTGCCCGCCGCCCTCCAGCCAGGGGCCATCGAAGCTGGGCCAGACGTAAATGCCGTCGAAAGGTCCACCTGAGACATTTGAGCGGAATCCTGCCGGAACCGATACGCGGCCCTTAGCATCAATCCCATTCGTGGCGGTCGATACGAACACCAGTGCCTCCCCTGCCGCAGCTCGTGCGGTTAACAATGGGATAACATGGGAATTGATGGGAAACAATGGAGAATGGCCTGAAAACGGCACTTTTTAATGCTGCGTACAAGTATTCGCGGCGCTTGTTGCGGCGCACAAAAAGAACAGTTCAAGAACATTTTTGTGGAAAAGTGTGGAAAAGGCGGGTCAGGCGGCCTGTAAGCCGGGTTCTGTGCCATTCTTTCCGTTACGGAAAGAACGCGACGACCATTCCTCTGCGACACACCTTGCGGCATGCCTGACGCGACCTACCCGGATGGCGCCGTAAGGCGGGCGTGCGGGAAACCCGCGTCCATCCCTATTCGGTCTTGCTCCAGGTGGGGCTTGCCGTGCCCCCTTCCTTGCGGTCGGGGCGGTGCGCTCTTACCGCACCGTTTCACCCTTACCCGCCGTCGCGAAAGCGATGGCAGGCGGTCTGTTCTCTGTGGCGCTATCCCTGGGGTTACCCCCGCCGGGCGTTACCCGGCACCTTGCCTTTCCGGAGCCCGGACTTTCCTCCCTTGCACCCTTTCGGGACCTGCAAGAGCGGCCGCCCGGCCGCCTGACCCGCCGCTTATGTCGTGGTTTTGCAGTCGAAGGTCAAGGAATGGGGGTCAGAGCAGCCACCGCCGCGACCAGGCGCGCAGTCTCCGGATCGAGCACGCCGTCAACCCGCGCAGGGCGATAATGGCGCTGAAACGCCTTGACTACCGCGCGTTCGCCCGCCTCCAGCCCGTAACCAATGGCGGCGAACTGTGCCGAGGCGTCACCGGCCTCGCCAGGCGCTTTCGGGAACAGACCACAACCCGCCTCGGCCAACTGGTCCCACGGGAATTTCTCGCCCGGATCCTGCTTGCGGCCGGGCGCGACATCCGAATGGCCGACGACCCGGTGCGGCGGAATGCCATAACGGCGCATGATTTCCTTCACTAGCGAAATAACGCAGTTAATTTGCGCCTGGGGATAATCAGGCAAGCCAAAATCGTGACCGCCATTGACGATCTCGATGCCGATGGAAACCGAGTTGATATCGGTTTCGCCCGCCCATTCCGAGACACCGGCATGCCAGGCGCGACGGCTCTCGTCGACCAACTGAAAGACACGCCCGTCTTCCTCAATCATGTAATGGGCCGAGACTCCCGCCTCGGCATCGCACATCCGCGCAAGCGCTGCCTCGCCGCTTTCCATGCCGGTATAATGCAACACGATCAGGCTGATCGGCTTGGCACGTGCATTGTGATTCGGCGAACGGGCCTGGATGATGTTCAAAGCGATTCCTCGCGCACCAGCGGGGCCTTCGGCAATTGCTTGTTCGGCCGGGACGCGACGATACCGGCCCCGAGCAGCGTCATCAATCCGCCCACGACCAAAGTCGGGCCGAAGCGGTCGCCGGTGATCATGACGCCGGACACGACGCCGATCAGGGGCGCCATCAGCGTCAGCGGCGCGACCAGCGTGGTCTCGTATTTCTGAAGCACGAAATAGAACACACCGTGGCCGTATATGTTGACCAGCACGACGGTGAAGAAGAGTGCGGCCAGGAACATCCAACCGCCGGCGGTCACGGCTTCCACCTGGCCGCTCTCGAACGCCGCGGTGCCGATCAGCAAGACCGGCGACGACAATAGGCCAATCCAGGCCTGCAAACGCATGGGTTTCATGTCGATGCGGCGGATCAGGATCATCGCGACAGAGGCGACGAAGGCGGCAGCCAGGCCGAACAGCAAGCCCACAGAGAGGGTGAGCTCGGCAGGGTTTGCGACGACCAGCACGACGCCGAGTATGGCCAGCACGGTGGCGCCGCCCCGAACCCAGCCAATGCGCTCCTTGAGCCAGACCACGGACAGCAGTGTGACCATGGGAACCCCGCTCTGAAGCACCAGCGCCATGGCCGAAGGTGTCGCCGTTTGCAGTCCGATGAAGATGAATGTGTACTGCGCTGCCCCCATGCCCAACGCCACGCCAGCGAGGGTCAACCATTGTCTGGGCCAGGGTCGCAGGAAAGGCAGCAACAGCACAGCCAGAACGGCGAACCGCAGGAAAGCAAACCCGATCGGGGGTACGCCCTCAAAGCCAGGCACCCAGCCCGGTGCGCCGGTTACCGCAAACTTCGCGACCACGAAATTCAGCCCCCAGAAGAGGCAGACCAGCATGAAGGCAAAAAAGTCGCGCGATGACATCCGAGCGGCCTATACCGACGCCCGAAATTCACCAAGTGACAGAGTGTTACGAATTCAGTCGCGCTTCTGGTCGTCGCCGTCGACTGTCCAGCCTGACGGGCCATGACGCGCCACCAGAACGGTGATGCCGTCATCCTCGTCATCACGCTTGCCACCGCGGACCTTGCGCCACAGCCACCAGGCGCCGCCCGCCAGCATTGCGGCGCCGATCACGACGAGCGCTGCCGCCGCGAAAATCGCGGCGAACATCAGAACCATGCCGAAAAACGCCACCGCAAGAACGGCAGCGATGAGCGCGCGCAGCCAATTGCCGGCTGTGTGCGGGAAACGGAAGGTTTGTGTCTGGGTCATGTCTGCCCCTTTCAGCACGCGCGAGACTACTCAATGCTCGCCCTATAATCTTGGGGCCGAGGCGCGCCGCGTCAATCACCTGTCACGTTATTTTCAGGGGGATTGAGCGCCCGCTCGTCCCTTATCTCTGCGTAGGCCGCGTTGATAGCTGCCATCTTATCGACCGCAAGCCGTTGTAATTCTGCAGGAACACCGCGCGCAATCAGGGCATCGGGATGATTTCGCGACGCCATGCGGCGGTAAGCCTGGCGCAGTTCGGCGTCGGAAACATCCGGGTCGATCCCGAGGATGACGTAGGGATCATTCGCGTCGATGAGGCCGTGTGACATACGCATGCGGCGGAATTCCAGCGCCGAGAATCCGAAAATCCCGGCGACGGTCTCGAGATAGTCGAGCTCCGAATCGGTGACGACTCCATCTGATTTGGCGATGTGGAAAAGCCCGTCCATCACGTCTTCCAGCACGGCGGAATTCTGGCGGAAACGACGGGCCAGCCGGCGGGCATATCCATCGAAACCGAGCGTGGTTTCCTTTGCCAGGTTGAAAGCGCGAGCGATCACGTCACGCCCTTCGGGCGGTGCATGGAAAACCTGCTGGAATGCAGCGATCTCGTCGCGGGTCACGACCCCGTCAGCCTTGGCCATCTTGGCGCCCAGCCCGATCAGTGCCATGGCGAAATCGGCATCGTCGACGCGATGCCCGGGACCGCAGTCCTCGCCTTCGCAATCGAAGGGATCCGGCTGTCCGGTAATGAAGTCTGTCAGCTTGCGCCAGAAGCCCATGAGTCTAGTCTCCACGCCTCCATGTAACGCCGGGTCGAGGGGATTAGAAGGCGTGTCTAGCACCTGGGAATTCTGGATCGACCGCGGCGGCACCTTCACCGACATCATTGCGCGGCAACCCGACGGCCGTCTGACAGCGATGAAGCTGCTGTCGGAGAACCCCGACTACGAGGACGCCGCATCGCAAGGCGTGCGCCGTTGTCTCGAATTGGCGGACACTGACCCTGTCCCCGAGGGGAAGATCACGGCTGTGAAGATGGGCACGACGGTGGCGACAAACGCCCTGCTGGAGCGGAAGGGCGCGGCCACATGCCTCGTCGTGACCAAAGGGTTCGCGGATCTGCTCGTTATCGGCGACCAGACCCGACCGGACATTTTCGCTCTGGAGATCAGGCGCCCGGCTCCGCTGCACCATCGTGTCGTCGAGGTGCCCGCCCGGATGAGCGCCGACGGCCGCGAAATCACAGCCGTCGATGCGAAAGCCGTCGCATCGGCCCTGGAAGCGGCGCGACGCGGCGGGTGCACGACCTGTGCGATCGCGCTGATGCACTCAACGGCCGATCGTTCGCATGAGAAATATATTGCTCAGCTTGCCCGGGAGATCGGGTTCGAGACGGTAATCACGTCCGTCGAGGCCAGCCCGCTCGTAAAATTGGTACCGCGCGCTTCGACGACGGTACTTGATGCCTATCTGACGCCGGTTCTGAAGGACTATGCCGGACGAGTGGCGGATCGCCTCGACGGCGCCCCCCTCTACTTCATGCAGTCCTCCGGCGGACTGACCTCGGCGCAGACCTTTGCCGCGCGCGATGCCGTGCTGTCCGGTCCGGCGGGCGGCGTTGTGGGCATGGCGCGGACAGCACAGAGAGCCGGATACCCACACGTGATCGGCTTTGACATGGGCGGCACATCGACGGATGTCTCGCGCTTTGACGGTGATCGCTACGCGCGGGTCGGCGAGGCGGTGATTGCCGGCCAGCGCCTGCGCGCACCGATGTTGGCCGTGCATACGGTAGCAGCCGGTGGCGGCTCGGTCCTGTTTTTCGATGGCGAACGGGCGCGGGTCGGCCCCGACAGCGCCGGCGCCTTGCCCGGCCCGGCCGGCTATGGCCGCGGCGGACCGGCTGCCGTGACCGATGCCAATATTGTTCTGGGGCGCATCCAGCCGGACCATTTCCCGCACAGTTTCGGATCCGACGGGCAGAGCCCGCTTGATGCCCGGGCAAGCCGCGACGCGCTCACCGGGCTGGCGAGCCAGATGGGCCTCGACAGCGCCGAAGCTGCTGCCGCCGGATTCCTGGCCGTTGCGGTCGAGAACATGGCACAGGCGATCAAGCAGATTTCAATCGGTGAAGGTGTGGATCCAGGTCGTTATGCCCTCGCCGCCTTTGGAGGCGCCGGCGGTCAGCATGCCTGCAAGGTTGCCGAAGCAATCGGTATCAAGACCGTACTCATCCACCCGTACGCGGGCCTGTTATCAGCACTCGGCATTGGCCTGGCCGAATTGCGGGAAACCCGCGAGGCCTCCATCGGTTCGCGCTTCGAGACGCATCTCGGCGCGGCGCGACGCAAGCTGGAAGCACTCTCCACTGCCGCCAGCGAAATCCTCGCGGAACAGGGTGCGCCGCCAGAGGCCATCAAAGTGCAGGGCGAGGTCCGATTGAGGGTCGCCGGCTCCGATACAGCCATCCCGGTCGAAATCGGCGATGACGACCGGATGCGGGACGCTTTTGAAAGCGCGCACCGGCGCCTCTTCGGCTTCGTGCCGGACGGAGATCTCATTATTGAATCGGTCGCCGCGGCGGCCGAGGCCAATCCGCCCGGCGCTTCGGGATGGACAATCGATCTGCCGCGGGAAACGGACCTCGAGCCAGTCGAGCACCGCGCAGTGTTCGATGGCGGTGGCTGGCGGGACTGGCCCGTGCACGACCTTTCCGGCCTGGGCGCCGGCGCCCGGCTTGGCGGACCGGCGCTGATCGTCGAACCGAACTCGACAATTGTCGTAGACCCTGGCTGGACGGCACACCGCCTCGAAGATGGGATGCTCGTGCTCGAGCTCGCAAAACGCGCAGTCACGCAAGTACGATCGACGTCGCTGGATCCGATTCGGCTGGAATTGTTCAACAAGCGGTTCATGTCGGTCGCCGAACAAATGGGCGTGGCGCTGGAGCGCACGGCGCATTCCGTCAACATGAAGGAGCGCCTGGATTTTTCCTGCGCGGTGTTTGATGCCGAGGGCGGGCTGGTCGCGAACGCGCCGCACATGCCGGTGCATCTCGGCTCGATGTCGGCGAGTGTGAAGTCCGCGGTAGCGGCGCATCCAGGGCTCGGGCCCGGTGATGCTGTCGCCGTTAACGCGCCTTATGAAGGCGGCACGCATTTGCCCGACATCACCGTCGTGGTGCCAGTCCATGCCGACTCCGGCGAGCGGCTTTTCTATGTCGCGGCACGCGGTCATCATGCAGATGTCGGGGGTATCGCGCCGGGCTCGATGCCGCCTTTCTCGACCTCGATCGAGGAAGAAGGCGTATCCTTTGCCAATGACGTCATCATGCGCGACGGGCATTTCCTGACCGAAATCGTCCGGGGTGTCCTGGAAAGCGGCCCATTCCCGGCACGCAATCCGGACCAGAACATTGCCGACCTCAAGGCCCAGCTTGCCGCCTGTGCCAAGGGAGCTGCCGAGCTGAACCGCCTGGTGGACGATCACGGTCTGGACGTTGTGCGAGCCTATATGGGACATGTTCAGGACAATGCCGAGCGCGCCGTCCGCCGCGTCATCGGCGCTCTGCAGAACGGGTCCGCCCGGATCCGGCTCGACGATGGCGCAGAAGTCCGGGTGGCAATCCGGGTCGATCGCGAAACACGTTCTGCTGTTGTCGATTTCGCCGGGACAAGCGCTCAGCTGAGGTCCAATTTCAATGCGCCATCGAGTGTGGCACGCGCTGCCGTGCTCTATGTCTTCCGTTGCCTCGTCGGCGACCAGATCCCTCTCAATGAGGGCTGCCTCAAACCGATCGAGCTGATCATCCCCGAAGGCTGTCTACTCAATCCGAAGCCGCCGGCGGCCGTGGTGGCTGGCAATGTCGAGACCAGCCAGATGGTGGTTGATGTGCTGTTTGCTGCTACCGGGCGAATGGCGGCCGCCCAGGGAACAATGAACAATCTGACCTTCGGCAATGACCGGCTCCAGTATTACGAGACGATCTGCGGCGGCTCAGGGGCGGGCATCGATGCTGACGGAAACGGGTTCGCCGGCACGGATGCAATTCACACCCATATGACCAATTCGCGGATGACCGATCCCGAAGTCCTGGAGCGGCGTTATCCGGTGAGAGTATGTGCGCACCGTATCCGCGAAAATTCCGGGGGCGATGGCGCCTTCCGCGGCGGCGATGGGTCGATCCGGCGGCTCGAATTCCTCGAACCGATGGAGGTCGCGCTGCTGTCCTCGCACCGGCGCGAAGCACCGGCCGGGCTGGCCGGTGGTGGCGACGCGTCATGCGGCGTCCAACGCCTGATCCGCGCAGACGGCGAGATCGTCCAGCTGGCGGGGCTGTTCTCGGTCGCGGTTCAAGCCGGCGACGCGATCGAAATCGCCACGCCGGGCGGCGGCGGGTATGGCGCCGCATAGAGCGTAACCCCGCGATTCCCACCCCGAACCGCCAAAATTAATCATGTTTAATCAGCCGATCCACCCGCATCCGGTGGTCGTAAAACCTCTTGCCTGCCGCAGAAAAGCGCAGGCCTTGGGCAGCCCAGATTGCCCTGTCCCCCAACGACTCAGGAGTTCACCTCAATGCGCAACATCATGATCTCTCTTGCCGCCGCGACCGCCTTAGCAGCTCCCGCGCTGGCCCACGACGCCAATACCTCTGCCATCAAAGCCAAGCTGATGGACGGCCATGGCAGCCATCAAACGATGCAGGATGACATCGTCGACACGGCGATCAATGCCGGTTCGTTCGCCACCTTGGTCGCGGCCCTCCAGGCAGCCGGCCTTGTTGAGACTCTGCGCGGCGAAGGCCCGTTCACGGTCTTCGCTCCGACGGATGACGCTTTTGCGGCGCTCGGCGAAGACACGATCAATTCGCTGCTGCAACCGGAAAACCGCGACCAGCTTGTTGCCATCCTGACCTATCACGTTGTTGCCGGCGAGTATTTCGCCGCCGACCTGGCCGGTCAGGAACTTTCCGTCGAGTCCGTCCAGGGCGACACAATCGACATCAACGCGACCCACGGTTCGGTCATGATTGACGGCGCCACTGTTGTTTCCGCCGATGTTGATGCATCCAATGGCGTCATTCACGTCATCAATGAAGTGATCATGCCCGACACCCACTAGTCGGCAGGTCACGTAAAGACGGAGCCGGGTCGCCCCTTCCCTGTCCCAATGGCCCGCTCTGAATTGCCGCCCGCAGACAATGCCCTGTCTGCGGGCGGTCTTCGTTTCGGGGTCAGAGAATCTCGTCTTCGTCGAAGAGCGGATGCCCCTCGAAAGCCTGTTCCAGTTCGGTGTGGCCGTCCTCGGTGATGGGTTTGACGACTTCCGCAATATGAAACAGCGCATCGCCTTCATTGACGATGGGCAGCATGGTCCGTCCGATGATGAGCCCGGTCGCCGGTGATTTGACCTCGGTCTCCTGCTGGCCCAGCGGATCGGACAGTCCCGCGACGACCTCGCCCTCTTCCACCCAGGCGCCAATGGTCTTGTAGGCGCGCAAGACGCCGCCCATGGTCGCGCGCATCCATTCACTGGACTTGCTGACATCGGGCTGCAGGGGCGTCCGCATACGCTTGTCCTGGTTCAGCATGCCGAGCTTTCGCAGGACGCGCAGCACGCCGGTCACGCCAATGCGCAATGCCGTCTCGTCAAAGCGAAGGGCTTCACCGCACTCATAGACGAGGACGTCCTTGCCGAGATCGCGCGCTGCCTGGCGCAAGGAGCCGTCGCGCAGTTTCGACAGGATGATCACGGGCGGCGCGAACGACTGAGCCAGTTCCATAGCCCGCTTCGACCCGCCGTCGATGCGAATCTGCGGAAGGTTGACCCGGTGCTGGGCGGCGGAATGCAGGTCGATACCCACATCACAGCGCGACACGATCTCGGTCATGAAGATCTTGGCCAGCCGCGCAGCGAGCGAACCTTTTGTCGCGCCGGGGAATGACCGGTTGAGGTCGCGGCGATCCGGCAGGTAGCGCGAGTGATTGATGAAACCATAGCCGTTGACGATCGGCACGCAGATCAGCGTGCCCTTCAGCTGCTTCAGCTGCGGCGTCCGGATCAGGCGGCGGACGATCTCGACGCCGATGATCTCATCGCCATGGATGGCTCCAGAGACGAAGACGGTCGGCCCCGGCTGCTTGCCGTGCAGCACATGGGCCGCCATCGACATCGGGGTATGGTCGGAAAGCACCGAGACCGGGATGTCGACAATGGCGCTTTTGCCGGGCAGGATCGTCTTCCCGGCCATCACAAACGGTTCGCGCGTCACCCCGTGCCCTTCGTCTTTGTCTTGCCGTGTTTCGCTGTTTTTTCGATCAGCTGGATGATTTGGCCAGCAACATCGAGGCCGGTCGCGCCTTCGATGCCTTCGAGGCCGGGCGAGGAATTGACTTCCATCACGACCGGGCCGTGGTTGGCACGCAGCAAATCCACGCCGCAGACGTGCAAGCCCATTATTTTTGCAGCCCGAACCGCGGTCGCGCGCTCCTCGGGTGTGATCTTGATCTTGGTTGCGCCACCGCCGCGATGGAGATTCGACCGAAATTCGCCTTCTGCACCCTGGCGTTTCATGGCCGCCACGACCTTTCCGCCGACCACGATCGTCCGGATATCGGCGCCGCCGGCCTCCTTGATGAATTCCTGGACCAGGATGTTCACCTTGGCGCCGCGAAAGGCTTCAATCACGGATTTGGCCGAGCGGCGTGTTTCGGCAAGGACCACGCCGACGCCCTGCGTGCCTTCCAGAAGCTTGATGACGACCGGCTCTCCGCCCACCATGTCGAGCAATTCGTCGAGTTGTCGCGTGTCATGTGCGAACGCCGTGACCGGCAATCCTATGCCGGCTCGCGACAGAAGCTGGAGCGAGCGCAGCTTGTCTCGCGACCGTGTGATAGCAACCGATTCCGCCAGCGACCAGGCACCGGTCATTTCAAACTGACGCACGACCGCTGTGCCGTAGCTGGTGATGGACGTTCCGATACGGGGTATCACGGCGTCATATTCCGGCAATTGTTCACCCCGATAGTGCAGGGCTGGCCGGTGCGATGTGATATTCATGTAGATGCGCAGTGTATCGAGGATATCGATTTCATGGCCGCGCTCTTCGGCCGCTTCGACGAGTCGCTTGTGCGAGTAGAGGTCTGCATTGCGGCAAAGAAGGGCAAGGCGCATTGGGTCACCAATTTGAAGCTAGGAATTTCGCGGTGCGCGGCGGTCTAGTTACCACACAAATAGGACGCTGCGGCGTCGATGAGTGTCCGGCTCCGCAGCGCGGTGCGACCTAGTAGCATGCGAAACCCCATCTCGTCACGTCGGCTGAGTGTAAGGTCGATCGGCCAGGTCCGACTGCCCAGCTTCAACCTGGTGCGGATGACGAAGCGCTTGGAGATCTGCCCGTTCGAGGACCGGATCAGCCGTTCATCGAACACCGGTGCCTCGCAGCCGATGCGGTGGTGATTGTTCTTCTGCTTGGGGTGCAGATCGAACCGGACCCAAGGGGCTCCATCGCGTTCGAATGGTTCGATCTCCCAAGCATGAACCGCAGATGTGCGCGCACCTGTGTCGATCTTGGCTTTGATACGGGCGCCGCCGAGATCAGGCAGGTCGACCCATTCGCGCCAGCCAATGGTGAATTGCGAACGGCGTTTGCGGCTCTCGTTCAATCGCCCAACCATCCCTGAAACGCGACGTCGCTGAAGACGACATCGCCGACCATCAACGTGCCGGTCAACGCCTGCTGCGCATTCTGCGGATTACCGGCCATCATCTCGTCGATATGTGCCCGATTCCAGGTGCCGGAAAAGCGGATTTCACCGAGCAGGTCGTGGCTGCCGGCGAACTGCATTCCTTCATCATTCACCGCAAACATGTCGGGCTGGATCCAGTGCGTCACCTCGTAATATGTATTGCCCAACTCGCCTGTTCCGGTGGGGCTGGACGTGTCGTCAAAACTCAATCCGATGGGCGGATAGGCATCCGCCTCACCATTCATGTAGGCTTCCGCCTCCCACTGCATGGACAGGGAGATGTGATCGAGCTGGATGGTGCCGATGCTAACATCTTCCTGCGGCAGGAAATAGCCGAAGAGTTCGCTGGACAAAGACCAGCTCTGGCCCTGAAGTCCTGCCGCCACGGTTTCGGTAACGGCCTCGTTCTGCTGCGATCCGGGCGCAGGCTGCGCGCCCGGCTCGGCACCGCTGCATGCGCCGACCATCAGCGCGGCGAAAACGGAACAAACGGTCATCCGGAACATGGCCTGCCTCCTGTCATCCATGGCGCCAAGCTAAGCCGAATTGCCCAGACACGTCCATTGCTGCCGGATCGGAAAAACCGGGTTTTCGACGGGCTCGCTGGTCCGCCGGCCGATCATCTCCCATATGCGGTGGCAAAGGAGACCATCCATGACCCAGATCCGAACGCTCGTGCATCTCGAACCCGGCATGGCCGCGACCGACGGCGCCGGCGTCAAGCTGAACCGGCTGCTCGGCACGCCGCGCCTGCCGCAGATCGACCCGTTCCTGATGCTCGACAATTTCCATTCCGACAACCCGGACGACTACATCGCCGGCTTTCCGCCTCACCCGCATCGCGGCTTCGAGACAGTGACCTACATGTTCGCCGGCCGCATGCGCCACAAGGACAACAAGGGACATGAAGGCGTGATCGAAGCGGGCGGTGTGCAATGGATGACTGCCGCCGGCGGGATCGTGCACTCCGAAATGCCGGAGCAGGAGGACGGGCTGATGTCCGGCTTCCAGCTGTGGATCAATCTGCCGCGCGCCGAGAAGATGAAACCGGCGCGATATCAGGAATACGCACCGGACGACATTCCGGTCGAGGCGCGCCAGGGTGCGGTCGCGAGGATCGTGGCCGGCAAGACATCAACAGGCGTCGAGGGACCGGTGAAGAACATCACCGTACAGCCTTTCCTCGCAGAAATCGTGATGAAGCCGAACGCCGTATTCGAGGAAGCATTGCCGGCGGAGCATTCCGCAATCGTCGCCGTGCATGACGGCGCGATCCTACTGCCGCGCACGGGCAGTGAAGCGCCAATGGCGGTTGCTGCCGGCGAGCTCGGCGTGCTGGGTGAAGGCGATCTGACCCGGGTGGAAGCCGGAAACGAAGGCGCTCGGCTATTGCTGATCGCGGCCAAACCGCTGCGGGAGCCGGTGGCGCGCGGCGGGCCCTTCGTGATGAACACGCAAGGCGAGGTCCGCCAGGCGATGCTGGACTACCAGTCGGGGCGGTTCTGACGCCTAGTCGCCGACACTGATCTCGACCGGACCGCCGAGCAGGCCGTCGGCAGTCCAGGATCGGACATCATAGCGGCCCGGCGGGAGGAGGAGCGGTATGTCTTCTCCGGGGAACAGCATCAGGCGGTCGATCGCGACTTCCTCGGTGCTGCCGCCCGCCGGGTGCGCCTCGACGATAACCCGCTCGCTTTCGGAGAGGAGCTCGGCCGGGATGTCGGTATCGATATCGCCGATCTCGCGCCGCCAGGTCGGACGGTTGCGTTCGAACTCGACCGGCGGGTGGGCGATGAAGTGGTCGACCTGATGCGAAATATTCGTTTCGCTGCCATCGGCCCAGACCGTTGTTCCCTCGGAGCTACATTTGGTCTGATAAATCGTTACATGATTGACGCCGGTCGCCTCGGCCAGACGGTTGCCGAACCAGCGGACTTCCTCGCGGCCTTCATTATTGACCGGTTGCTCGAAAAGATGTCCGCCGCCGACAAAGATAATGACTTTGGCATCCTGATCATGGTCGAACAAAGCGTCCATCATGTTGGCAGCCTGCGCGGTCTCTCGCGCATTGATCCGTTCTTCCCAGGTTTCCGGATTTTCCGGAACCTGTTCCGGCGTCTGCTCGTACGCTAATGTCGTCAGATACAGCTCGTCGATCCGGCGCAGCATGCGCGCATAGACCGGTTCATACGAGTAGGCGCCGATGTTGTACGGCACAGATCCCGGAGCCCGGCCCTCGGCAACCCAAATGTTGAATGTTTCCGCCGCAAAGAACTCGTAGCCCTGCTCAACGAGTCGCTCCGCGATCTGCACCACCAAAAGCCGATGCCGCGGTTCGAAATGCGATTCATTCAGCATCACGATCCGGGTGTCGGCGGCTTCAGCTTCCAGTTGTTCGAGAAAATCCGCGACTGTGCCGCGTTCGGGACAGGCTTCGGTACTCGTAAGGCTCGGCGCGTTTTCGAGCATGCTTTCGGCGATGTCTTCGCGGCCGACAAAACCAAACCCCTGTATCGGTCTTTGATAAAGGCTGATGTCTTCAGGATCCAGACTATCAAGGTCCTCCGGGATCCATTCAAACATACTCAACAGGCGCTGTTCGGCCGTCCATTGCGCGCTCGCCGCCGAAGGCTCCACCATCGCAACCAAGACCAACCCGATAATCCGGAACATGTCCCCCTCCCCTCAAGACAGGCACACAACCTTCGGAAGAATGTTGACGAAATTCAGGCAAAGCGTTCAGGCTGCATCCTGGCTGGTTTCGCGGCCCGGCTCATAGCCGAGGATGGGAGCGAGCGCCTTTTCGGCTTCGCGCAAGGTCCAGCCCTTGCGGCGGGCATAGTCTGCGACCTGGTCCTCGCCAATGCGGCCGACGACAAAATATTCGCTGTCCGGATGCGCCAGATAAAGGCCGGACACCGAGGAGGCGGGCGTCATGGCCAGTGTCTCGGTGAGCTCCACGCCGATCCGTTCCGGCGCACCAAGCAGCTCGAACAGGGTGAGCTTCTCGGTGTGGTCGGGTTGTGAGGGATAGCCCGGTGCCGGACGGATGCCCTGATAGGCTTCCTGGATCAGTTCGGCATTCGAGAAGGACTCGTCGGGTGCATAGCCCCAGATCTCCCGGCGCACGCGGGCGTGCAGATATTCCGCAAACGCCTCGGCGATGCGATCCGCGAGGGCGGCGAACATGATCGCCGAATAATCGTCCTGTTCCGACTTGAAGGCCTCCGTTCGGTCACCGGTCTCGCCGGCGGTGACGCAGAAGCCGCCGACCCAGTCCTCGCCTTCGGCCTTTACGAAGTCCGATTGCGAGAGATGTGGCCGGTCGTTCGACTTGGCCGATTGCTGGCGCAGGCCGAAGAAAATGGCGCGGGCGTCGGCCCGGCTTTCGTCGGACCAGACAATAATGTCGTCACCCAACCGGTTGGCTGGCCAGAGGCCGACAATTCCACGCGGCGAGAGCCAGTTCTCCGCGACGATCCGGTCGAGCATGGCCTTGCCGTCTTCCAGCAATGACCGGGCCGCTTCGCCGCGCCGCGGATCGTCGAGTATCTTCGGATAGCTGCCCTTGAGGTCCCAGCTGATGAAAAAAGGCGTCCAGTCGATATAGGGGACGAGATCGGCAACGGTGATGTCGTCTATCACGGTGAGGCCGGGCTGCCGGGGTCGCGCAACCGGTGAGGCAGGCGGGGTAAAGGCGTTCTCGCGGGCCGCGTCGAGGGACAGCCGGCTGCGCGCAGAATCCGTGCGCGCCCGCACTTCGCGGATTTTCGCCAGCGTCACGCGGTTTTCATCCGCGAAGGCGCCACTTTCCGTCGACAGGAGTTTCGACACCACACCGACAGCGCGGCTGGCATCCGTGACATGCACGACCGGTCCGGCCTGGTAGGCCGGTTCGATGCGCAGCGCGGTGTGCGCCGGGCTGGTGGTGGCGCCGCCGATCAGCAAGGGAAGGTCGAAATCGAGCCGCTGCATTTCGCGCGCGACTTCCACCATTTCGTCCAGCGATGGCGTGATCAGGCCGGACAGGCCGACAATGTCGGCGCCTTCGCGCCTTGCCGTCTCGAGGATGTCGGATCCTGGCACCATGACGCCGAGATCGACAATCTCGTAGCCATTGCACTGCAGGACGACGCCGACGATGTTCTTGCCGATATCGTGGACATCGCCCTTTACCGTGGCGAGCACGATCTTGCCGTTCGACTTGCCGGCATTGCCGGAGCGGCGCTTTTCCTCTTCGAGATAGGGCAGCAGCCAGGCGACGGCCTTCTTCATGACGCGGGCGGATTTCACGACCTGAGGCAGGAACATCTTGCCCGCGGCAAACAGGTCGCCGACGACATTCATGCCGTCCATGAGCGGGCCTTCGATCACTTCCAGCGGCTTGTCGAAGGCCTGGCGGGCTTCTTCGGTATCTTCGTCGATATGGTCGGTAATGCCGTGCACAAGCGCGTGCTCGAGGCGTTTCGCGACCGGCCAGCTGCGCCATTCGGCGGCCGCCTTTTCCTCCGCCTTGTCGGTTCCGCGATAACGCTCGGCGATCTCCAGCAGCCGGTCGGCAGCGCCCGGCTTGCGGTTGAGGATCACGTCCTCGACCGCCTCGCGCAGTTCCGGTTCGATGCGGTCGTAAATGTCGAGCTGGCCGGCATTGACGATGGCCATGTCGAGCCCGGCCCGGATGGCGTGATAGAGAAAGACCGAGTGCATGGCGCGGCGCACCGGCTCGTTGCCGCGGAAGGAAAAGGACAGGTTCGACACCCCGCCGGAGACATGGGCGTGCGGCAGTTCGGCGCGAATGCGGCGGGTCGCCTCGATGAAGGCCACCGCGTAATCGTCATGCTCGGCAATACCGGTGGCGACCGCAAAGATGTTCGGGTCGAAAATAATGTCAGCGGGGGCAATGCCGGCCTTTGTCGTCAGCAGATCGTAAGCCCGCTTGCAGATCGCAAACTTGCGGTCGGCGGTCTCGGCCTGGCCATCCTCGTCGAAAGCCATGACAACCACAGCCGCGCCGTAGCGGCGGACCAGCCGGGCCTGTTCGAGGAAGGGGGCTTCGCCTTCCTTCAGACTGATCGAGTTGACGATGGCCTTGCCCTGGGCGTTCTTCAGCCCCTCCTCGATCACCTCCCATTTGGACGAATCGATCATGACCGGAACGCGGGCAATGTCCGGTTCGCCAGCAATGAGGCGCAGGAAGGTCCGCATCACCGCTTTCGAATCCAGCAGACCCTCATCCATGTTGATGTCGATGATCTGGGCGCCGTTCTCGACCTGCTGGCGTGCGACCGACAGGGCTTCGTTATAATCACCATTGGTAATCAGCTTGCGGAAGCGCGCCGAGCCCGTGACATTGGTGCGCTCGCCGATATTGATGAAGGACTGGGCGGCGGTCATGACGCCAGCTCGAAAGGTTCGAGGCCCGAGAGGCGCATGGCGGGCTTGCGATCGGGGATTTCGCGCGCAGGACAGCCAGCGACTGCTTCGACGATCGCGCGCGTATGGTCCGGCGTAGTACCGCAACAGCCACCGACAATGTTGACAAGTCCGGACCCGGCCCATTCGCCAAGATGCTCGGCGGTCACCTGCGGAGGTTCATCATAGCCGCCGAGATCATTGGGCAAGCCGGCGTTCGGGTAGACGTGAACCAGCGTATCGGCGATGCGCGACAGGACAAAGACATAGGGGCGGAGCTGTTCAACCCCGAGCGAGCAATTTATCCCGACGCTGACCGGATCGGCATGGCGGATGGAGGCAAAGAAGGCCTCGACCGTCTGGCCCGACAGATTGCGGCCGGAGCGGTCAACGACCGTCATCGACAAGGCCGTCGGCACGCGCTCGCCGCGCTCGGTCTCGAGATCGCGCACGGCCGCAACCGCCGCCTTGGCGTTCAGCGTGTCGAACACGGTCTCGATCAGGAGATAGTCCGCCCCGCCATCGATCAGGCCGCGCGCGGCTTCGGCATAGACGGCGACCATCGCGTCGAAATCGGTGGCGCGGAATTCCGGCCGGTTGACGTCGGGCGAGATGGACAGCGTCGCATTGGTCGGTCCAACGGCACCGGCCACCCAGCGCGGCCGCTCCGGCGTCGCGAATGCGTCCGCCACTTCGCGGGCGATGGAAGCGGCCGCCTTGTTGATTGCATAGCTTTCCTGCGCCAGCCCGTATTCGCCCTGGCTGATCGCATTAGCGTTGAAGGAATTGGTGGAGATGATTTCCGCGCCCGCCTCGGCATAGTCGCGATGGATATCGCGGATCACGTCCGGGCGAGTGAGGTTGAGGATGTCATTATTGCCCTTGAGGTCGCGATTATGCCCGGCAAAGCGCTCACCGCGGAAATCGTCCTCCGATAGGCCGCGCTTTTGGATTTCGGTGCCCTTCGGCCCGTCGAGCACGACGATGCGCTCGCGTGCGGCGGCTTCCAGCGCCTTTATCCTCGTACATCGCTCCGGCATCGTTCAGGCCGCCTCTTCCATCGCGCGGACGCCCAACAAGCGGACGAGACAAATGGCGAGGTTGGCCCTGTTGAGCGTATAGAAATGGAAATGCTCGGCGCCGCCCTTCTCCAGCTTGCGGGCCAGCTTGGCGACAATGTTGGCGGTGACGAGATCTCGTGTGTCCGGATCGTTCTCCAGGCCCGCGTAAAGCGGCGGCAGGCTGTCGGGTACGCTGGCGCCGCACAGGCCCGCCATGCGTTGCAGACCGCTGAAATTCGACTGCAGCATCAGGCCGGGAATGATCGGGATGGCAATTCCGGCCGCCGCGGCACGGTCGCGAAAGCGGAAGAAAACGTCCGGATCGAAGAAGAATTGCGTCACGGCACGGGTCGCGCCGGCGTCGATCTTCCGTTTCATCACGTCGAGATCGTGCTCTGGGGACGGGCTGTCGGGGTGCTTTTCCGGATAGCAGCCGACCGATACTTCGGAAATGTTTTCGTCGCGGATTGCGCGGACAAGTTCGGAGGTGCAATCGAAACCGCCAGGATGCGTTGAATAGGCCTCGCCGACGCCATCCGGAGAATCGCCGCGCAGGGCGACAATATGATCGATACCCGCAGACTTGTAATCGCGGATGATGTCGCGGGTCTCCTCCCGCGTTGCCCCGACACAGGTCAGGTGCGCAGCCGCGGTCAATTCGGTATCGGACAGAATGCGCTTGACCGTCTTGCGGGTCCGTTCGCGGGTCGAGCCACCCGCGCCGTAGGTCACAGAAACGAAATCCGGGCGATAGGGTTCGAGGCGCTGGACCGTTTCCCAGAGACGGGCTTCCATCGCGTCGGTTTTCGGCGGAAAAAACTCGAACGAGACGGTCGGGGCCTTGGTCCGGCCAAAGGCGAAGGGGGCGGGTTCGGCTGTCATGCGGATTCTTCCCTAGACCGGGTAGGTTTCGCAGGCGCGTGCGCCGGCGCTCGCCTCGCCGCCCAGATTTTCACGGTCAAATGATTTTCCGGCTTTTCCGGGTGCAATGATGCGCGGCGGCGCAGCTCAAGCCCAGCGCTCTCCACCCAATCAGTGATCTCCTGATCGGAAAAACCAAGTCGGCGGTGAGCGTGCTCGGTCTTGAGGAATTCGAGCTGGTGCGGCGCAAAATCGGCGATCAGCAGAACGCCGCCCGGCTTCAGCACGCGCGCGCACTCGGCGATCGCGATGGCTGGATCGTCGAGATAGTGCAGCACCTGGTGCACAGTCACGAGGTCCGCGGTCTGGTCGTCGAATGGAAGGGCGGACACGTCGGCCTTGCGCACCGAGGCTCCGGTCAGTCCGGCACGCTCGAGATTGAGCCGCGCCACGTTGAGCATGGCATGGTTGACATCGACGCCGATCCCCTCGCCGACCCGGTCGGCGAAGACTTCGAGAATTCGGCCGGTGCCGACGCCGACATCAATCATCAGTTCGAACGGGCCGCTACCAGCGGCATCGCGCATCGCGGCTTCGACCTCGTCTTCGGACAAGTGAAGCGCGCGGATCCTATCCCAATCCTCGGCGGCGCGCTGGAAATAGGCTTCCGCGGCCGCAGCGCGCGCTGTCTTGACGGTTTCGAGCCTGTCGAGATCGCGCTTCAATACCGGATCGTCGGGCGGGGCGAGTTCGCCGATCACGCCGGCAAGCCGGTGTCCCGGCCCTCCTGCTACAAGTCGATAAAACACGTAGGCGCCTTCCGGCAGACGCTCGACTAGGTGCGCGTCGGTTAGCAGCTTGAGGTGACGACTGACGCGCGGCTGACTCTGGCCCAGCACCTGGACCAGTTCCGAAACGGTCAGTTCACCGCGCGCAAGCAGGCTGGCAATGCGCAGGCGCGTCGGCTCGGCCAAAGCCTTCAATTGTGCAACAAGATCGTCCATGAATCGCCGGTCCCTGAAAGATATAAAGATATGTTTATATCATTCTGGTCACGATTCAACGGCGAATATGAAAATGGCGGCTCCCTGCGGAGCCGCCCTTCCAAGACGCTTGATGCGCATGCCTAGCGGCTGAATCTCTTGAACTTGACCCGTTTGGGCGTGACCGCGTCCTCGCCGAGGCGGCGCTTCTTGTCTTCGATGTAGTCCGCAAAATTGCCCTCAAACCATTCGACATGGCTGTCGCCTTCGAAGGCGAGGATGTGGGTCGCGAGACGGTCAAGGAAGAAGCGATCGTGCGAGATCACCACGGCGCAGCCGGGATAGTTCTCCAGCGCCTGTTCCAGTGCGGCCAGCGTTTCAACGTCGAGATCGTTGGTCGGTTCGTCGAGCAGCAACAGATTGCCGCCGGTCTGCAGCGTCTTGGCGAGGTGGACGCGGTTGCGTTCACCGCCGGACAACAGGCCGACCTTTTTCTGCTGGTCGCCACCCTTGAAGTTGAAGGCACCGACATAGGCACGGCTCGGCACTTCCTTGCCACCGAGATTGATCATGTCGTGGCCGCCGGAAATTTCTTCCCAGACATTCTTGTTCGGGTCGAGCGTGTCGCGCGACTGGTCGACATAGGACAATTTCACCGTCTCGCCGATCCGCAGAGCCCCGCCATCGGGCGTGTCCTGACCCGTGATCATCTTGAACAGGGTGGACTTGCCGGCGCCGTTCGGGCCGATGACGCCGACCACGCCACCCGGCGGCAGTTTGAACGACAGCCCGTCGATCAGCAGCTTGTCCTCGAAACCCTTTTTGAGGTTTTCCGCCTCGACGACAACGCCCCCCAAGCGCGGACCCGGCGGGATATTGATCTGGGCGGTGTTGATTTCACGCTTCTCGGCCTGGTCGCGAAGATCCTCATAGGACTTGATCCGCGCCTTGGACTTGGCCTGGCGCGCCTTGGGCGAGGACCGGATCCAGTCGAGTTCGCGGGCGAGCGCCTTTTCCTTGGCGGACTGCTCGCGGCCTTCCTGGGCCAGACGCTTCTGCTTCTGCTCCAGCCACGACGAATAATTGCCCTCATATGGCACGCCGCGGCCGCGATCGAGCTCGAGCGTCCAGGTAGTGATGCTATCGAGGAAGTAGCGGTCGTGGGTGACAACCAGGATGGCGCCCGGGAAATTCTCGAGATGGTGCTGCAGCCAGTCGACGGATTCGGCGTCGAGGTGGTTGGTCGGCTCATCCAGCAGCAGCATGTGCGGTTCCGACAGCAGCAGACGGCACAGCGCGACCCGGCGGATCTCGCCGCCTGACAGTTTAGTGACATCCCAGTCCGCCGGCGGACAGCGCAACGCTTCCATCGCCATCTCGATCTTCGAATCGATGTCCCATGCGTCAGCCGCGTCGATCTTTTCCTGGAGCTCGGTCATCTCGGCCATCAGCTCGTCGGAGTAATCCTCGGCGAGCTTCATTGAGACCGCGTTGAAGTCGTCGACCAGCTTTTTCTGTGCTGACCCCTCGATGACATTTTCCCAGACCGTCTTGGCCGGATCTAGCTGGGGTTCCTGTGGCAGATAGCCGACGCGCACGCCTTTCTCGGCCCAGGCTTCGCCCGTGAACTCGGTGTCCATGCCCGCCATGATCTTGAGGAGTGTCGACTTGCCAGCGCCGTTGACGCCAACCACGCCGATCTTGGCGTCGGGCAGGAAGTGCAGGGAAATATTCTCGAAAACCGGCTTGGACGCACCCGGATAGGTCTTCGAGAGCTTGTCCATATGATAAACGTACTGATAGGCGGCCATGGGGCGCGTTTTTCCTCTCAAATCGGGGATGTCACGAATTGGCTCCGCCTATAGCGGAGTGCGGGTTGCAGGGCAATCGGGCGATGAGCGCCTAGTCAGCCGCAGCCGTCTTGGCGCGCCGCTTCTTCCGCCGCTGCCAGCGCTTCACGTGCGGAAGAAAGAACAGCCAGATCCCGGTCAGCCAGAGCACCAGCAGTAGAACGCCAGCCGGAAGGAATACGTAGAGCTTGACCCAATCGGCGAAGAAGGAGCCGTCATGGATCTGCTCGAACAGGTCGGAGCGGCGGTATTCCAGCGACAGCACGTCCAGTGTGACGAGGTCGATCTGCGCTTCCCAGCGATTGGGCGCAATGAATTTGGCGATGCCGCGATCGGAGCGGATGTCGATACGGTCGAACTGGTCCCAGCTGCTGATCTCAAGCTCGGGTATGGCAGCAGCCGCCTCGTAGAGCTGCAACAGGGACGTTTCCGGCACGCCCGCGACTTCCACCGCGCTGCGCTGGGTGGGTGGCTGGATCCAGGCGAGTTCTTTTTTCAGCATCAGGAAGATGCCAGCCACGATCATGACGCCGAGCGGGATCATCAGGGCCAGCGAGCCCCAATGGTGAATGTCTCGGAACAGCTTGTTGACGGTCATGGCGGGCATCGTCTCCAGCGAAGCCCTCGGGTCAAGCTTTCAGACATCTAATCTTTTGGTCATGGTCGAACGACCGTCTTTTCATTCCGGAACGGGGTGATAGGGTTCGGCCAAATCGTCTTGGGAGGGATGGATGCGAGGCCTTATCTGCGCCGTTATCATGGCGGCTCTGCCGCAAGCTGCGTGCGCACAATCGGACGCCGATGATACCGAAGAAAATGTATTGTCGGAAAGCACGTTCAGCGGGCTCGAGTTCCGCAGCATCGGACCGGCATTCATGTCCGGCCGCATCGGTGACATCGAAATCTTGCACGACGATCCGTCGACCTGGATTGTCGGCGTCGGCTCCGGCGGTGTCTGGCGTACGGAGAACGCCGGCACGACCTGGACGCCGATTTTCGACGACCAGGATGTTTTCTCGATCGGCACGATCACGGTCGACCCGTCCAACCCACACACGATCTGGGTCGGCACGGGCGAAAATCATGGCGGACGGCATGTCGGCTATGGCGACGGCATTTACCGCTCGCGCGATGGTGGCCAGTCGTGGGAACACATGGGGCTTGAGGAATCCGAGCACATCTCGGAAATCCTGATCCACCCCGAGGATCCCAACACGATATGGGTTGCCGCGCAGGGGCCCTTGTGGTCGCCGGGCGGCGAGCGCGGCCTCTACAAGTCCACAGACGGAGGCGAGACCTGGGAACAGGTACTGTCGGCCGGCGAATGGACTGGCGTCACAGACATCGTCATGGACCCGCGCAATCCCGACCGGCTGCTGGCCGCGACCTGGCAGCGCCACCGCACGGTCGCCGCCTATATGGGCGGCGGTCCGGAAAGCGGGCTGCACGTTTCCGATGATGGCGGCGAGACCTGGCGCGAAGTCACCGCTGGCCTGCCGACCGGCAATCGCGGCAAGATTGGCCTCGCCATTTCGCCGCAGAATCCGGACGTGGTCTATGCGGCGATCGAGCAGGACCGGCGAGAGGGCGGAATCTACCGTTCGGATAATCGCGGCGAGAGGTGGACGCGGATGTCGGACACGGTCTCCGGCGGCACCGGTCCACACTACTACATGGAGCTTTATGCCGACCCCCACCGTTTCGATCGCATCATCCTGGTTAGCAATACGACGCAGATATCAGACGATGGTGGCGCGACGTTTCGTGACATCAACAACGAGAACAAGCATGTCGACGATCACGCGATCGCGTTTCATCCGACGGATCCGGACTACATTCTCGTCGGTTCGGATGGCGGGCTCTACGAATCCGTAGACGACCAGCGCACTTGGCGCTTCATCTCGAACCTGCCGATCACACAGTTCTACGACATTGCGCTGGATGATGCCGAGCCGTTCTACAACATCTATGGTGGCACCCAAGACAACAACACCCAAATGGGTCCTTCGCGGACGGACAGCCGTCACGGCATCCGCAATTCGGATTGGGTCGTGACGCTTTTTGGGGACGGGCACGAGCCGGACATCGAACCGGGCAATCCGGATATCGCCTATTCGAGCTGGCAGCAGGGCAATCTGGTGCGTTTTGACCGGACGACGGGCGAGCTCGTCTACATCCGGCCGCAGACCGAGCCGGGCGAACCGGCGGAGCGTTACAACTGGGATGCGCCGCTGGTAGTCTCGAGCCACCAGCCGACGCGGGTCTACCATGCCTCGCAGCGCGTCTGGCGGTCGGACGATCGCGGCGACACCTGGACTGCGCTGTCGGACGACCTGACACGCAATGAAGACCGGATGCTGCTGCCGATCATGGGCCGGCAATGGTCCTGGGATGCGCCGTGGGACGTCTATGCGATGTCCAATTACAACACGATCAGCGCGTTGGCGGAATCGCCCGTCGACGAAAATGTGCTCTATGCCGGCACCGATGACGGTCTGATCCAGATCACGACTGATGGCGGCGAGACCTGGAGACGGATGGAAACCGGCGATCTGCCGGGCGTGCCGGACCTCGCCTATGTCAACGATTTCGAGCCATCCCGTTTCGAGGCCGGAACCGTGTATGTCGCGCTCGACAATCACAAGCAGGGTGATTTCGCGCCCTATCTCCTGCGTTCCGACAATAGCGGCCGTACCTGGCGATCAATCTCGGACGGCCTGCCGGAGGACGAGCAGGTCTGGCGCATCGCGCAGGACCATGTGAACCCGGATCTTCTGTTCATCGGGACCGAGTTCGGCGTCTATTTCACCATTAATGGCGGCGACAACTGGGTGCAGCTCGGAGCCGGAATCCCGACGATCTCGGCGCGCGATCTGCATATTCATGAACGCGAGAACGACCTGGTCGTCGCTACGTTCGGCCGCGGCATCTACATACTGGACGACATTTCGCCGCTACGCGACGTGACGGTCGAGATGCTTGAAGAGGAACAGCACCTGTTCCCGGTCCGACGCACCTGGTGGTACCAGGAGCAGCACGAGCTGAGTTTCGACAGCGGCGCCTGGCAGGGCCATGGCTATTTCACGGCCGAGAACCCGCCCTTCGGTGCGGTCTTCACATATTATCTCAACGAGACGCTTCAGACTTCCGAGCAAGAGCGCCAGGAAGCCGAGCGCGAACTGATCGAGGATGGCGCGGATACGCCCTTCCCGGGTTTTGATGCGGTCGAGGCGGAACGCCGCGAAGCACCACCGCGGATGTGGCTGGTCGTACGCGACGAGGCCGGGCAGGTGGTGCGCCGCCTGCAAGGACCGGTCACTGAGGGCTTCCATCGCGTGGCGTGGGATCTCACCTTCCCGGGCACGGCACCCGTCTCGGGACCGGAAACGCCTGACACCGCGGCCGGTGGCTTCCTGGTCGGACCCGGCACCTACACGGTGACGCTGATGCGAGAAATGAACGGTGAACGTACCGAGATCGGCGAGCACCAGAGTTTCGAGGTCGAGCGGCTTTCCGAAGGAGCGCTTGAAGGCAGTCCGGATGATGAAGTCGTTGCCTTCTGGGAACGCCTGGCCTCCATGCAACGCAGCGTGTCGGCGGCCAATGCGGCGATCAATGTGACCAGGTTCCGCCTGGAACGTCTACAATCGGCTTTGTTCCGGACGCGAACGGCACCGGGCGAGCTGGATGACCAGTACGAGGCTCTGCGCCAGCGCCTGTTCGAGATCGAAGAAGATCTCGGCGGCAATCAATCGAGCAACGGGCAATACGGCTCGGAACCGTCAACGGTCTCCTCGCGCCTGGGATTCGCACAGCTGGGAACGGCATTTGCGACTTACGGGCCCAACCCTGCCCATCGCCGGCAACTCGATCTCGCGGAAAGCGAATTCGGCGATATCCGGGAACGGCTCGATACGTTGATCGAGGACGATGTGCCGGCTTTCGAGGAAGCGCTCGCCGAAGCCGGGGCGCCGTGGACGCCAGAAGCTGTGCTGCCGCCCATGTAGGCAACATTTTCATGCTGAAAGCCTTGCGGGCCCGCAGCGCTTCACGGCGGTGCGGGCCTGCTCTAGTTTGCACGCCAGAAAAACGGATCGGGGTGCACCATGATTTCGCTGATTGCCGCGCTGGGCGCACTGATAACGCAGCCGCCCCCGACGTCCGAGCTGACCCTGGAACGCCTGTTTGCCAGTCCGAGCCTGAATGGTCCGGTCGCAAGCGCGACACGCTTTTCGCCTGATGGCGGACTTATCACCTTCCTGCAAGGCAAGGAAGAAGACGCCAGCGTGCATGATTTGTGGGCGATCGACGTCGATGGCGGCGAGCCCTTTCTGCTGGTCGATAGCCGCGACCTGGTGCCGGAGGAGCGCGCACTCTCCGAGGCCGAGATTCAGCTGCGCGAGCGCGCGAGGATCAGCGGTTCAGGAATCGTCACCTATGACTGGGACGCGCTAGGCGATGCGTTGCTCTTTCCGCTCGATGGCGATGTGTTTTATTACCAGCTGGAGCGCGGTGAAGCGCGCCGGTTGATGGAAACGGACGCAGCCGAGACCGACAGCCGGATTTCTCCTTCGGGCCGCTATGTCGGCTTTGTCCGTGAGCAGAACCTCTACGTCCACGATCTTGCCAGCGGTGAGACCCGCGCCATCACCTGCGAGGGCGGCGGCGTGCTATCCTACGGCGTGGCTGAATTTGTCGCGCAGGAAGAAATGGACCGGTCGACCGGCTACTGGTTTTCACGCGATGACCGCTTCTTGGCGTTCACCCGTGTCGACGAAAGCCCAATCCCGGTTTCCTACCGGGTCGATATTGACGGCGACGGCGCAACCATTGTGGAGCAGCGCTACCCGTATGCCGGTGAGGCCAATGTCGGTATCCGGCTGTTCATTGAGGAGATTGAAACCGGCGAGCGGGTCGAGGTCGATCTCGGCAGCGAAACGGACATTTACCTGGCGCGCGCGGATTGGGGACCGGACGGAACGCTCTTTATTCAGCGTCAGAACCGTGCCCAAACGCGGCTCGACCTCTTGCAAGTCGATCCGGCATCCGGCGACACCACCGTGATCCTGACAGAAATCGATCCGGTCTGGATCAATCTGACCAACGACCTCACCTTGCTTGACGACGGGACTTTCCTGTGGACGTCGGAACGCAGCGGCTTCCGGCACATCTATCACTATGGCGGAGACGGGACAGAGCTCGCTGCCATCACCGGCGGCGATTGGCCGGTCAGTGCCATTGAGGGCATCGATGCGGATGCCGGCCGTGTTTATTTCTCGGGCTGGATGATAGATCCGCGGCAGCGCCATCTCTATGCCGTGTCCTATGTCCAGCGAGGCGCTCAACCTGTGAAGGTCACATCGGGACAGGGCTGGTGGAGCGGAATATCCGTGGGATCCGGCGCACAGACCTTTGTCGCGAGTTTTTCCGATCCTGCCACGCCCAGCCATACGGCGCTCTATGACGCCTCCGGCGAACGGCTCCGCTGGATTGAAGAGAACGCGCTGGATACCGAGCACCCGTATTTTCCGTATCTCGAGGATCACATCGTACCGGAACGCGGAACCCTGATCGCGGAAGACGGTGCGGAGCTGCATTATTTGATGTATCTGCCGCCGGAATTTGACAGCAATCGGCGCTACCCCGCCATTGTCAACGTCTACGGCGGACCGGGAGTCGGCCGCCGGACGCGCATGTCCTGGACCGGCGCCACGAACCAGTACATCGCTCAACAGGGTTATATCTATTTCATGCTGGACAATCGCGGCACGCCGGATCGCGGGCATGTCTTCGAGACTGCGCTCCACCGCGCGATGGGAGGTGTAGAGGCGCAGGATCAGCTAGCCGGATTGGCTTTCCTGCAATCGCTTGATTACGTCGATCCTGATCGCATCGGTATCTGGGGCTGGTCCTATGGCGGCTACATGACGCTGATGACGACGCTGCAGTCCCCCGGCGCATTCGCCGCGGGTGTCGCCGGTGCCCCGGTCACCGACTGGGCGCTCTACGATACCCACTACACAGAGCGCTATATGGGAACGCCGCAAAACAATGCGGACGGGTACGAGCAATCCTCGGTATTTGCCCATCTGGACGGCTGGTCGACACCGATGCTGATCATGCACGGCATGGCGGATGACAATGTGGTTTTCGAGAACACGACACGCTTGATCAGCGAATTGCAAAATCGCGATCTATCCTTTGACCTGATGACTTATCCCGGACAGCGCCACGGGATCCGGGGTGAGATGCGCCAGCGTCACCGGTTGCGCACCATCATGGACTTCTTCGACTGGCACCTGCAGCCGGAAAACTAGTCAGAACGGCACGAAATCACCGGCGCTGTCATTCAACCGACGGCGGCGCACCTTCCAGTCCGGCATCAGGTCCCCGACGACCGCCCAGAACCGTGGCGAGTGGTCGGGGACTGCAAGATGCGCGACTTCGTGGGCGCAGACATAATCGATCAACTCCGGATCCGCGCCGATTAGTCGCCAGTTGAGCCGGATAATGCCCTTTGCATCACAACTGCCCCAGCGCCGCTTTTGATCACGGACGACGACTTTCGCAACCTGGCGGTCGAGCCTGTTTGCATAGCGTTGAACCCGTTCCGGGAAATCGGCTTCAGCTTCTCGCCGGTACCACCGTTCAAGGCCTTTCCTGATCGTCGTTGTCCGCATTTCGCCGGCAAGGTGCCTGTCGATCTCAACCTCGACCTGGCCGTCCTTCAATTCGACGCGGGTGCGGGCGCGCGTGGCGTGCGCTGTTATTTCGAGACTGACGGTTTGTCCGAACAGCGGAAAGCTTTCGCCACTCTCGAACCTGCGCTGCGCACGTTGCGGACGTCTCGCCCAGTCTTCAAGTTTGGTGACGACCCAGCCGGCCTTGTCTTCGAGTACGCCGCGAATCTGGCGCTCGCTGGCGCGTTGGGGCGTTCGCACCTGCAGGCCGTCATGGTCTATCTGCAATGCAATTGTGCGGCGGCGCGGCGAGCGCACAACGCGATAGGCGATGTCGCGGCCGGCCAGTCGAATCGTCTGCGTCATGCGCCGAACATTCGAACCGTCAGGTGCAGCGATCAAGCGCCGCTTCCCTCAACCCCGAAACGCCGGAAGTCCGACAGTGCGCGGATCAGATCCTGCCGATCCATTCTCGAAGGATCATCCAGCCACCAGTCGAGGAGATGGAACACGGCTCCGACCTCGCAGCGTGCGGCAGCTTCATAATCCAGCCCCGACCGGATCCGTCCGGAGTGGCGGCCATCCTCGAACTCCTTCACCCGAAGCGTTGCGATCGCATCGACCACTTCCCGGCGGAGCGGGTCGTCGCCCCCGCCGCGGCTTAACAACAGGCGAAACAGGGCGCCGTGGGTTTCAGCGAACCCGACCACACCTTCCATCGCCAGGCGGTCACGGGTCTCGTGGTCGACATCGAGCGCGTAGGTGGCCTCGATACCGGCAATGATGGTTTCCTTCCCGGCACGCATCACCTCTTCGAACAATGCCTCCTTGTCCGGAAAATGGGTGTACAGCGTGCCCATGGCGACACCGGCCTCGCGCGCAATATCGCTGATGCGCGTGCCTTCGAGCCCGCGCGCCGCAAAAACCTCCGCGCCGGCCGAAACCAGCCGTGATCGTGTTTCCTGCTTCTGCTTCTCGCGCTGGCCCGGCATGTCGATGAACTATTATTCATTGAAGGTTCATTCAGTTAATGCGATTCTGTGAGACAGATCAATCCGGGAGGCAGACTTGGGACCCAGAAACCGCGTGATTCCAGCGATGACCCTGGCGGTCTTGCTCGGGTGGCTTGCGATGATTCCAGCGGCCGACGCCGTCTGTCGATGGCGGGTCTCGGCGACCATTGAGGGCATACGTCCTGACAATCCGCCTTTCGCCGGACGCCGGTGGCCCGCCGGCAATCTCGAGGTCCGGGTCCAGGCGCGAACGCCGGGCGGGCTATGGAACACGCCGAACTGGCCCGCCACCTATACTGGTGCCAACGGCCAGTTCTCGGTGACGTCGGCCATCGTCTTCCCGGACCCTGCCTGTCAGCAAAACCGCCAGTTCCGCGTCCAGATCCGCGGCTATGACACCGGCAATCAATGGCGGACCGTTTACACCGGGTCGGCGCCCGGCCCGAATGACATGTCCGGCATCCGGACGCCGGCGCCGACGCATGCGGTCACGATAGGCGACGTCATCTGCAATGATGAAACTTGCCGCGGCGGAATCATCAGCGTGACGGGACTGACAGAGCCGCCAGTTGATCTGCGCCCCGGCGATAATGGTGACGATAATGATGAAGGTGACGGCGATGACACCGGCGACGATCATAATGGCGACGATCCGCTTGGCACACCGCGCTTCGAGCCCTCGCCCTGCGGCATCCTGCAGGCCCCCTTTGTCGAAGGAGTCGAGTTCCGCTTCGGCCAGATGCCTTCAAATCCCGGGCCTCTGAGCGCCGATCAAGCACTGCGAATCGAAACCCGGCCGCGGGGTAATGGCGACATGACGCTGAACCGCATCACGCAACACATTCGTATCGAGAATGCCGGCTCGCGCGATTACCGCCACAATCCACGTTGTCCTGCAGAAGTTCACTTCCGGCTCAATGAGGGGCCCGGCCACCGCGGCGAGGGAGAAGACGCCTGGTCGCTTCCCTACACTGCTGACATCCCGGACGTGGCCGTCAATGCGTCCGAGCCGGTATCGGCAAACGGCAATCTGTGGGGCGCCGGCGATGACCTTGTTGGTGAATGGGACGAGGACTGGGAGCACGCACTGATCGAGGTCACGCTGGATGCGACCCACGCCGTTCTGGAAACCGCGGAAGGCGATAACCGAATCGTGCACTGCTACCACGCGCCCTCCAACAGTTTCGCAGCCATGAGCGCCTGCGAAGACGCGTCAGACTAAAGGGGAACTTTCATGAGACAGATCGTTGTCGCAATCGGATACGGCTCGCTCGTCGCCGCAGCAGCGCTTGCCCAGCAAAATATCGAAGGGCATCCGCTCGTGACGCCTTACGAAGGCTCCGACGGCGGCGGGGAATACTGGGAATACAATGCCTACGACATGATCGTCGGCTTCGATTTTGACGCGCGTGAAGCGATTACGGAGCCGATCGAAGGACAGGTCACGCGTCTCTACTATGAAAGCCCGGACGAGCGCTCGGAGCTGGAAATCTTTCGCAATTATCGCACGGCGCTGGACGAAGCCGGATTCGAGGAGATCTGGTCGTGTGCCGGAGACGGCAGCTGCACGACCGGCTCGAGCCGGAACGCTTTCTCCGCCGCCAACGGAATTCGCGCCATAAACGGTCCCAATTCCCATTATGCGATCGGCACGCTGGGCTATGATGGGCGCCTTGCCTATGTTGCGGTTGCGACCGGGCGACACGGAACTTCGATCGATATCATCGAAACTGCTGAAATGGATACCGGCATGGTTGCGATTTCTGCCGCAGCGCTGGCAAGCGGGCTCGATGCCGACGGCCATGTTCGCGTCGACGGCCTGATGTTCGCACACGATTCCGATGTGTTGCTGCCGGAGTCCGAGGAAGCCCTGGACGCATTGAACACGCTGCTGACTGATCGGCCTGACCTCGATCTCCATGTCGTCGGGCATACCGACATGTCGGGATCGCTGGCCTACAATCTGGGACTGTCACAGCGCCGGGCCGCCTCGGTGATTGCGGCCTTGGTGGAAGACTATGGCATAGACGCCCGCCGTCTTGACGCCCAAGGCGTCGGCCCCCTCGCCCCGGAAGCCACCAATGCCTCTGAGGTCGGTCGCACCCAGAACCGCCGCGTCGAGATCGTCGTGCGCTAGGCGGTCAGCAACATGCGTGCGATGGCTTCCAGCCCGACACGATCGATATCATCGAATGCGCTTGGCGCTTCGCTGTCGACATCGAGAACTGCTGCCAGCCGCCCGTCGGTATCAAGCACGGGCACGACGATTTCCGAATTCGTGCGCGCGTCGCAAGCGATATGCCCGGCAAAGGCATGGACGTCGTCGACGATCTGGGTCTCCAGCGTTGCGGCCGCCGTGCCGCATACGCCCTTGCCGAACGGTATCCGCAAACAACCCATTGTGCCCTGGTAGGGGCCAACGACGAGTTCGTCCGGTTTCTGCGGATCGACCTCGTAAAATCCGGTCCAGAAAAAGCGTGGCCTGAAGGCTTCGGCGAGCAAACACGACGCCGTGGCGAAACGCGCCGTCCGGCTGGTTTCGTCGGCCACGACCGCCTCGACTTCCCTGCGTAATTCCTCGTAACGCGCCTGTTTATCTTCGGAGGTCATCGATTTTGCCTTTTGAGAATAAGGGCCTGCGGGTGTAATGTGTTTGACGGGGGAAGATTACAAGGGGGTGTTATGCGGTATTTCGGGGTTCTCCTCGTGGGCACGAGTGCGCTTGCGCTCGGGGCCTGCGAGCCGCTGTCAGGTAATCCGGTGCCGGTCTGGGCCCGCGGTCCAGTCATCGAGGCGCAAGGACGCGCCTTTGTCGAGGTTCCGGCCAACCGGGCACGATTCCAGGTCAGCTTCGAGGGGCGGTCCGAGACCAGCCCCGAAGCCTCGCAGCAAGCGGTCATGCGGGCCAATCTTGCTGCGGAAGCAGTGCGGCTCGCGACCGAGGGCTCCGTGCGCGTTACGTCAAACTTATCGGTGCGACCCTATTACGAGCAGGTCACCGAGCGCTATGGCGACAATGGCGAACGCCTGATCGAGAACCGGCATCCCGACGCGCTCTTGGGGTATGTCGCCACGGTTCAGATGAATGTCGTGGTGCTCGATCCGGATCGCACCAGTGAAGCGCGGGGCGCCGCGCTGGCCGCCGGCCCCGTCAACTCGGGAAATGTCGATTTCTTCCTCGAACCGACGGCCGAGGATCAGCGACTGGCTTTTGCGGCTGCAGTCAATGATGCCACGGAGCGCGCGCAGATCGTTGCCGACGCGGCCGGCTCGCAGTTGGGTGAGATCGTAACATTGCAAGAAGGACAAGGGCCCTGCCTCGGCTCGCCATCAACTGAAACCGGATACGACGAATATGCGCGGTATGCGTCGGCACCCCCGCCGCCGCCGCCACCGCCACCGCCACCCCCGGCACCGCAACCCGGTAGCGCGATGACGGCGGAGCAATTGCTCGCCGATCTCGATCGCTATTCGCTTGCTGCCGATCGGGAGCCGCAACGTGTGACAGCCAATGTCTGCGCGGTGTTCAGCGTCGAAGATCGCCCCGCACCTCGCTATGAACGCTGATCTGCAGCGAATGACATTCGGGGCTGGCGCAGGCCGTCCTTGCAGCTAGGTTTCCTTTCGAATTCGAGGGAGGAAACCGCCATGATCCGCTTCGACGGACGCACTGCTATTGTGACCGGAGCCGGAAACGGGCTTGGCAAGAGCCATGCCCTGCTGCTTGCCGAACGCGGTGCCAATGTCGTGGTGAACGACCTTGGCGGAACGGTCGATGGTTCGGGCGCCTCGTCGGCGGCTGCCGAATCCGTGGTGCAGGAAATCGCCAGCATGGGCGGCAACGCGATTGCGCATGGCGCCAATGTCACGAAAGCCGACGAGGTCGCCGACATGGTGGACGCGGCCATCAAGGCCTTCGGCGCGGTCGATATCCTTGTCAACAATGCCGGCATCCTGCGTGACAAATCGTTTGCCAAGATGACTCTCGCTGATTTCAAGCTGGTCGTGGACGTCCACCTTATGGGGTCCGTGACCTGCACTAAGGCGGTCTGGGACCATATGAGGGAGCGCGGTTACGGGCGAATCGTGATGACCAGCTCGTCCTCTGGCATCTACGGCAATTTCGGTCAGTCGAATTACGGCGCCGCAAAGATGGGACTGGTCGGTCTGATGAATGTTCTCAGCCTCGAAGGCAAGAAGAACGGCATCCGCGTCAACACGCTGTCGCCCACTGCCGCCACGCGCATGACCGAGGGCCTGCTGCCGCCTGCGGCGCTCGACCTGATGACCGTGGAAAGCGTCTCGGCCGGCCTTGCCTTTTTGGTCAGTGAAGAGGCGCCGGAGCGGACAATCTTGTGTGCGGGCGCGGGCGGCTATGCAGCCACGCGCATCTACGAAACGCCGGGCGTCTATTTGCCCCCGGAAGAGCAGACGCCAGAAGACGTGGCGGCGAATTTCAACCGCATACTCGATCCCGCGGGTCAGGACATGCTGACTGACGGGTCGGGTCAGACGATCAAGTTCGTGAGCGCCGCCGCCAAGCATTTCGGCGTTTCGCTCGGCTGATCATGGCGCACAGTTTTGACGATGCCCTGGCGCTGTCGCCGGAAGACAAGGACGAACGCCGCGCGCGGTTTTCCGGGACCACGCCGCAAGCCTACCAGAACATGATTGGCCCTTTCGGCGGTGTCAGTGCCGCTCTGCTGGCGCAGGGCATGAAGATGTCAGCGCGGGACGATCTCGAGCTCGTGTCGATCACCACCGACTTCATGACCGGTCTGCAGGCCGGGCCCTATTCGCTTTCTTCCATCTGCCACCGGTCCGGCCGGTCGACACAGTTCTGGGCGGCAAACATCCAGCAAGAAGGCACATCGAGCCCGGCCCTGCGTGGCACTGCGATCTTCGGCGAGCGCAGGAGGACGGCTGAATGGACAGAGGGCGCGATGCCGGATGCGCCTGCACCGGAGGCTTGCGATGCCTTCAAGCCGCCACGGACTTGGGCAGAACACATTTCGATCAAGCCGTGTCTGAATACCGACATTTTCAACGCCAGCTCGACGCGGAATGCGCTGTGGGTGAAATTCACCGAGCCGCGTCCCCTGGACGATGTCGGACTGGTCTGCCTCGCCGACACGCCAACGCCGCGCGTCTTTTTCGTCGTCCATGATTTTGCGGTGCTGTCGACGGTTTCGATGACGGTTTACCTGCATGCATCCAAGGATGATCTGGCAGAGGCGGGTCCGGACTGGATCATGATGGATGCCAATGCCGGTCGTGGCGGCGGTGGATTCTACGACCAGCACACGCGAATCTGGTCGCGCGCCGGCAAACTGCTCGCGACGACCCAGCAAATGGTCTGGTACAAGGCTCCGCCCGAGGCGACGAAAGCGTAATTGCGTTCTCACCGTGCCTGTTCTTTAATGCCCGCCTGTCTTGCGCAGGAGGGAAAATTTCATGGCCATTGTTGCGATCCGCCAGAATGGCGGAACGATCTGACACTTTGACGTCAGGCGGCACGCTAGCCGCGCCCTCATCTTCGTTCCGTTCATTCTTACCGGCTGACGCTGCGGGAAACCCCGCGGCGCGTTGATCTGTGGCCTGCGGGCCGAACGGAACTATTGAGATGACCGAATACTCACTCGAGTCGCTGGGGTGGACCCCGGCCCTCATGCAATCACTCGACCTCGACCAGGAAACACCCGGCGATGTTGCGCGGATCAGTGCGGTTCATCGCGACAGCTATGAAGCCCTGACCGCTATGGGCAGGCTGCGCCTTCGCACCATGCCTCCTGCGACGCCGCCGGGCGAGCGGCCAACGGTCGGCGACTGGATCATCATCGACGCCGCACTCGAACGCCCCTGCCGGGTCTTGCCGCGTCGCAGCCTGTTCGCACGCAAGGCCCCAGGTGCACTAGCGGAACGGCAGCTGATTGCTGCCAATGTCGATGTCGCCTTCCTCGTGTCTTCTTGCAATCACGACTTCAATCCGGCGCGGCTGGAGCGCTATCTTTCACTCACGCGTGAAGCCGGTGCCTACCCGGTCATCCTACTGACCAAGGCCGATCAAACAGATGAGCCGGGCGGCTTTATCGGCGCGGCCCAGGCGATTGCCTCCGATTGCCCGATCGAAGCGTTGAACGCCTTGGAGCCAGACGAGACCCGGAGATTGCGTGACTGGATCGGTGCGCACCAGACCGTCGCCTGCCTTGGCTCCTCCGGTGTCGGCAAGACCACGCTTCTGAACGCGCTGACCGGGGGCTCGGATGCCGTTGCCGGTATTCGCAATGATGATAGCAAGGGCCGACACACGACGCGGGCGCGGTCCATGCACAGGCTTCCCGGAGGCGGGTGGGCCATCGATCTGCCCGGCATGCGGGAGCTTGCCCTGGCAGGCACCTCCGACGGCGTCGATGCAACCTTTGCGGACATTGTGGATCTGGCGAACGATTGCCGATTCAGGGATTGCCAGCATGAAAGTGAACCCGGCTGTGCGGTTTCCGCGGCGATCCGGTCGGGTAATCTACCGGAAAGTCGCCTGGAGCGTTTCCGGAAGCTGCAGCGCGAAATCTACCGCAACAATGCGACGCTGGCTGAGAAGCGGGCGTCGGACAAGGCACTCGGCAAGCTCTACAAAAATGTCCAGACCGCCCGCAATGCCCGCCGCGATGCCGAATGACTGTCCGCGGGCTCGCGGCGCCGGGAGGCGCCGCGGGCGGCAAATTGACGTTGACGTCAGACTGGACAATCCCGGCGTTTCGACCAGCATGCCGAGCAACGATATTCCGGGGAGTTCATCATGCGCGAAGCTGTCATTGTATCCACCGCCCGCACGCCGATCGGCAAAGCCTATCGCGGCGCATTCAACAACACCCAGGCCCAGGAGCTTGGCGGTCATGCAATCAAGCACGCTGTCGAACGTTCCGGCGTCGATCCGGCTGAAATCGACGATGTGGTCATGGGCGCTGCCATGCAGCAGGGCTCGACCTTCCAGAACACGGCGCGCCAGTGCCTGATCCGCGGCGGATTGCCGGCGAGCGTGGCCGGCCAGACCATGGACCGGCAATGCGCGTCCGGCATGATGGCGATCGCCACCGCAGCCAAGCAGATCATTTCGGACGGGATGCAGATTACGGTGGGTGGCGGGCTGGAATCGATTTCGCTGGTCCAGAACGAGCACATGAATCTGCACCGTGCCTTCGACCCCTGGATCAATGAGAACATGCCCGCGCTTTACATGTCGATGCTGGAGACCGCAGAGATCGTGGCTGACCGCTATGGCGTGCCGCGAGACAAGCAGGACGAGTACGCCCTTCAGAGCCAGCAGCGCACGGCCGCCGCGCAGGAAGCCGGAAAATTCGACGACGAGATCGTGCCGCTGGCCTCGCAAATGGGTGTGTTCAACAAGGAGACCAAGGAAATCACCATCCAGGAAGTGACCCTGGAAAAAGATGAAGGCAATCGACCGTCGACAACGCTGGAAGGTCTGCAATCGCTGCAGCCGGTCCAGGCCAATGGCCAGGTCGTCAAGGAAGGCAAGTACATCACCGCCGGCAATGCGTCGCAGCTGTCTGACGGGGCTTCGGCTTCGGTCCTCATGGAGGCCAAGGAAGCCGAAAAGCGCGGGTTGCAGCCGCTCGGCATCTATCGCGGCATCGCGGTCGCCGGCCTTGATCCGGACGAGATGGGCATCGGTCCGATTTACGCCGTGCCGAAACTGCTGAAGGCCAACGGTCTCAAGATCGACGATATAGGACTCTGGGAACTCAACGAGGCGTTCGCCGTACAGGTTCTCTATTGCCGCGATCATCTCGGCATTCCGAACGAAAACCTCAACGTCAATGGCGGTGCGATCTCGATTGGCCACCCTTACGGCATGTCCGGCGCCCGCATGGTCGGCCACGCTCTGATCGAGGGCAAGCGCCGCGGCGCGAAATACGTTGTCTGCACGATGTGCGTGGGCGGCGGCATGGGTGCTGCCGGCCTGTTTGAAGTGGCGTAGGGGAGAGCCGCGAGATGAGCGAACGCCTGCCTGCACCGACGCGCGACGAGATCATGGCCGCCGGCCTGAAGCTGATGGCCGAGAATCCGTTCTTCGAAGTCGGCGAGGACGAGATCAACGGTGCCAGCTACCGGGTCTTCAAGAACGCGCCGAACAATACCGACGGGCTCTTGTTCATGTGCGACATGCACGCAGACAAGACCGCCGTGGTGTCGGGCGATGTTCGCTGGTCATTTGCCGATCTCGCCCGCGAAGCCCGGGCCTTTGCCGCCGGGCTGGTGAAGATGGGCGTCAAGAAGGGCGACCTTGTCGCCACCGCGACACGCAACACACCGGAATGGATGGCGACCTATCTCGGAACCACGCTGGCAGGCGCTGTGATCGTCCCGCTCAATGGCTGGTGGACGGAACCGGAAATGGAATTCGCATTGCAGGATTGCGGCGCGAAAATCGTCATGGTCGACGCCGAACAGGCACCGAAATTCCTGCCGCTCAAGGAGCGGTTGGGGCTGACATTGATCTCCGGCACCGGCACATTCGATGGCGCCGACCGGAGCTGGCAATCGATCCGCGACGACGGAGACGGCGTCGAGCCGCCGGCCGGCACGGTCGAGGCCGACGATCTGATGTCGATCATGTATACGTCGGGATCGACCGGCGATCCAAAGGGCGTGATGCTGACCCATCGCGGCGCATGGTCGTGCATATTGTCATTCGGCTTTGTGCTCTCGGCTGCCAAGGAGACGCCGAAAGGGGCGGCGATGGCGGAAGCCGCGGGCGAGCTGGGCATCCTGGTCTCGGTGCCGCTCTTCCACGTCACCGGCACCCATCCGGTTTTCATGATGTCGATCATTATTGGCCGGAAAATGGTGTTGATGCGGTCGTGGAAGCCGGAAGAGGCAGTCCGTCTCATAAAGGAAGAAAACATCACCAATTTCGTTGGTGTGCCGACCATGTCGCACGAGCTGATGCTGACCGCAGAAGCCATGGGTGAAAGCCTCGACACGCTGACTGATCTCTCGGCGGGCGGTGCCAAACGCCCGCCGGACCATGTGAAGCGGCTCGCTGACAGCTTCAAGCGCGCCTATTCTTCGACCGGTTACGGCCTATCGGAAACCAGCGCGCTCGGAACCTATAACGGGCTCACCGACTACCAGGCCAAGCCGGGTTCTTGCGGCCGGGCAGTGCCGCCCCTGACCGACATCCGCATCGTCGGCCCCGATGGGCAGGAAATGCCGACCGACAAACCGGGCGAAGTCTGGATCAAGACGCCGGGCATATTTGCCGGTTATCTCAACCTGCCCGACGAAACCGCCAAGACGCTCACCGACGATGGCTGGTTCAAGACCGGCGATGTCGGCACGATGGACACAGACGGCTTCCTGACAATTGTCGACCGGATCAAGGACATGATTGTGCGCGGCGGCGAGAATGTCGCCTGCCTCGAAGTTGAAGCCGCACTTGTCAAGCATCCCAGGATATTCGAGGCCGCAGTATTCGCCGTGCCGGACAACCGGCTCGGCGAAGCCGTGGGCGCGGCGATCTACACCCAGCCAGGCATCGACATTACGCTCGACGAGCTCAACGATTTCCTCGAAGGCGATCTGGCAGCGTTCAAGCGACCTGAACATCTCTGGCATTTCAACGAACCCCTGCCTCGAGTCGGAACAGAAAAGATCGACAAGCCCGGCTTGCGGAAACAGCTTCTGGGCGCTAACGCCTAGGATATGAAACTCACGCTCGACGCCCGCTTCGTCCTGTTCGCGTTGCTCTTTTTGGCGCTGTTCTGGGCGCTGCGGCAGGCGGGCGATGTGTTGCTGCCGTTCCTGATCGCGGGCTTTCTGGCTGTCATCCTCGCGCCGCTGACCATGCGTTTGTGCGAATGGGGTCTGCCACGTTCGATGGCAGCGCTGACATCGACCATCCTTGCGGTGCTCGTGATCGCCGGGCCGATCGTGGCGATCACGCCCATCGTACTCATTGAAGGCCGCGACCTGATTGCCCGCCTGCCCAGCCTTATCGACAATCTGTTATCCTCGACCCTCACGCTGGCAGCTGGATTCGGCCTCGAATTGCCCGAGATTTCTCTGGAGTCACTCAGCAGTGGCGAAGGCAATCCAATGCAGGCGATCGGCGGCCGTCTTGCGCGCTCCGTGACCGGTGCGCTTTCGGGCGTGCTGCTGACCTTCCTGACACCGGTGGCGCTCTTCTTCTTTCTCAAGGACTGGCCAGGTATTTCGCGAATGATCCAGAAGCTTCCGCCCCGCCGTTACGCCGACGATCTGAAAGAGATTGGCCAGGAGGCCAATGTCCAGCTGTCGCGTTATGTCCGCGGGCAAAGCCTCGTCGTGCTCGTCCAGGCGGTCTATCACGCTGCTGCCCTGGCGATCATCGGGCTCAATTATTCCGTCGCGATCGGCATTCTGACCGGCCTTTCGGCAATCATTCCGGTCGTCGGAAACCTCGTCATGTTTACGCTGGCGATGCTCGTCGCCATCAGTCAGTACGACTCGATATGGCCGATGCTTGCGGTCGTCGCCGTCTACGGCGTCGCGCAAGTTCTGGAGACGGTCTGGCTGGCGCCTCGCCTCGTCGGCAGCCAGCTCAAGCTGCATCCGCTATGGATCATGGCAGGGCTGCTGATTGGCGGGGCATTGTTCGGATTCCTAGGCGCCTTGCTTGCTCTGCCTATGGTGGCGGTCAGCAGCGTGCTCGCCAAGCACGCCCTCAAGGCCTGGCGTAACAGTGAACTCTACAAGAAGTCCGAGGCGGACGCGACTTGATCAGCGCCCTTCTCATCCTCGGCGGTCTGGTCCTGCTGGCCTTCGGAGGAGATGCCCTGGTGCGCGGGGCGGTCGGTATCGCCGGCCGACTGAACTGGTCGCCGATGTTCGTTGGTCTGGTGCTGGTCGGGTTTGGCACCTCCATGCCGGAACTCGCGACCAGCCTGCAAGCCCAGTATGCCGGCGCCCCGGGCGTTGCTGTCGGCAATGTGGTCGGTTCCAACATCGCCAACATCCTTCTGATCCTTGGCCTGGGTGCGGTAATGCGGCCGATCCTCGCGGTGCGCGAAGCCTTGTTGCGGGACGGCATAGCGCTCAGCCTCGCCACTGTCGGGGCCATTGTCTTCCTATTCTATTCTCCCCTTCCAGCGTTCTGGAGCCTTTTGCCGATCGCCATGCTGATCGGTTATGTAGCGCTAAGCTACGCACTTGACCGGCGACGTGGCGACAAAGCGGGAGCATTGCATGAGGCGAAGGCGGCCAGCGCTGCCGCGCCTGACCAATTCTGGCTCGCCGCCGGCTTTTTCACGGGCGGTCTGGTTGCTGTCATTGTCGGCGCCAAGATGCTGGTTGATGGCGCGACGGGTGCAGCGTTTGCTTTGGGTGTCCCGGAAGCTGTCATCGGTCTCACACTCGTCGCCCTCGGCACCTCGCTGCCCGAGCTTGCTACGACCATTGCCGCCGCCCTGCGTCGCCAGGGCGATGTCGCCTTCGGGAACGTTATCGGTTCGAATATTTTCAATGCTGCCGGCATTCTCGGCGCGACCGCGCTGGTTGCACCGCTGGAAGTGCCGGGCCGCATGATCCAGCAAGACGTCTGGGTGATGCTCGCGGCGACGGCGATCCTGATCCTGTTTGCCTTTACCGGCCAGCGGATCGACCGCCGGGAAGGCGCGCTATTGCTGGCGCTTTACGTTGGCTACATGGTCTGGCTGGCTGCGTCGGTTTAAACGGGCTGTTTGCGAATTGACCCTCGACCGTAACCAGCGGCACGATCAGGTCCGGCAGGGCGGTAGACCCGGTCTGCCATCATGCGGGGGAAAAAAATGATCAGATGGGGATTGCTCGGTTTGGTGGCGACATTGCTACTCGGCCTTCTGGTACTGGCTGTATTGGCATGGACACCTGCCCCCCCGGAAATCGATCGCCAAGCGCTGCGCGCAACAACCGCTCAATACGCGGCACGTATCATACGGGACAGCTACGGTGTGCCTCACATTTTCGGTGAACGCGACGCCGATACAGCATTCGGCCTGGCCTGGGCGCATGCGGAAGACGATTGGGAAACAATCGAGACAACCCTGCTCGCTGCGCGCGGCGAGCTTGCGCGACATGACGGGCAGGACGCGGCCGCCACGGACTATATCGTTCGGCTGCTACGTATCCGCGAGACGGTCGCTTCGCGCTATTCAACCGAGCTGTCTGCCGATACGCGTGCCCTGCTCGATGGTTATGCCGCCGGATTCAATGCCTGGGCGCTTGATAATCCAACCGAGGTCCGCCCGGGTGTGCTGCCGGTCACCGGCGAGGACGTGGTTGCTGGTTTCGTCCTGCGGACGCCTTTCATGTACGGGCTGGATGCCGATATCGCCGAACTATTCGGCGAGGAGCGCCAGCGCACGATCTCGGTCGGCGAGACCGAAACGGCGTGGCAACTGATCGACGGCGACAACCCGGAATCAGGCTCGAACGCCATTGCCGTCGCGCCGTCGCGATCCACGGACGGGGCCACCCGACTGATCGTCAACTCGCACCAGCCTTTTACAGGGCCGGTCGCCTGGTACGAGATCCGCTTGCGCAGCGAAGACGGGTGGGACGCCGCAGGCGGGACTTTCCCGGGCGCCCCGCTTGTCCTTCACGGCCATAATCGCGATCTCGGTTGGGCGCATACGGTGAACCATCCCGACCTCGCCGATATCTACGTGCTGGAGGTCAATCCGGAGAACGAGGACCAATACCGCCTCGACGGTGAATGGGTGGATTTCGAAACCGACACCGCCGAACTGCGTGTGCGCCTGTTCGGCCCTTTCTCGTGGGTATTCGAGCGCGAATTGCTGTGGTCGGCGCACGGACCGGTGATCCGGCGTCCGCACGGCACGTATGCGATCCGCTATTCCGGTTTCGACGAGATCCGCGCCGTAGAACAATGGTACCGGATGAATCGCGCCGGAAATTTCGGTGACTGGATGGCGGCCATGGATATGCGCGCGATCACCAGCCTCAACACGATCTATGCGGACCGCGAGGGTCATATCGGCTATCTCTACAATGCGCGCATGCCGCTGCGGGCCGAAGGCCATGACTGGCGCGCATACCTGCCCGGTGACCGCTCGGAGCTGATCTGGACGGATTACGCACCGCAGTCCGCCCTTCCCGCCGTGATCGATCCGGCGTCCGGCTTCGTCGCCAATTCGAACAATACGCCGTTCCGGGCAACGGCACCGGACGAGGATGTCAGCGCGGACGCCTACCCGGCGAGCTTCGGGATCGAGATGGAGATGACCAATCGCGGCCAGCGCCTGCTTGCCTTGCTCAATGCCGATACCGCAATATCCGGCGACGAATTGCTCGCCTACAAGTTCGACCTGCGGTACGCGCCAGATTCGCCAACCGCGCGATTGGTAGCGGAAGTGCTGGCGATGGATCTCGATGACGATCCGCTGATGATCGAGGCCCAGCGCGTTCTGCGTGACTGGGATTTCTCGACAGATGTGAACAACCGCAGCGCCGCGCTTGGCGTATTGCTATCGATCAAGTGCATCGTGAACCGCCACGACCGGCGGCCCTGGACCTGCGATCCGGCCGAAGCACTGCGGCAATCGGCGCGCGACCTCATGGACCATCATGGCCGTCTCGACCCGCTTTGGGGCGACATCAATCGCCATGTGCGCGGCGCGTTCGATGCGCCGGTGGATGGCGGGCCGGACATACTGCGGGCCATCTATTGCGGCTGCGAAACCCTCAATGACAACGGCCGCTTCGAAGGCGTGGCCGGCGACACTTACATCATGGCTGTCGAATGGAGCGCAGAAGGCATCTTGCGCAGCCGCGCCATCCACCAGTTCGGAGCAGCTGTACTCGATGATAGCTCGCCGCACTTTGCCGACCAGGCCGATGAGTTCGTCGCCATGGAATTGCGCAACATCCCGCTGGAGATGGATGCGCTGATGGCCAGCCACACGGCAGATTACACGGTGGGCGGCCGAACAGATTAGTCCCCGAAACTGCCCATCGGGCCGGGGAAGACAACCGGGCTTTCAGATCCGTCCCGCGCAACCGACGCCACGCCGAAATAATAATTGTCGATGACGACATTCTCGAGCGTGTATTCGGTGATGTCGCCGACGAAGCGGGAATACTGCCATTGCGGCTGGTCGGTATAACGCCAGTAGACGCGATAGCCGGCGAGATTGGCGGCGGCATCGGGATCGGGCGCTGACCAGCGCAAAGTGGTATCCGGTGAAACCGCACCCTCGATCTCGACATTTGCCGGGAAAGGCGGCGCACCCGCCATCAGGGCCAGTGCCGCCGCATTCAGCGAGGTCAGCTTGGCGGCATAGTCAAAATCGACGAATTCGAACGTATCTCCGTAATGGCGGCCGTCTTCATCGCGCAGATCCTGATGCTGGCGGTCATAGTGCTCGTGCACTTCCATGATGCGCACGCCGGGAATACCGACCTCGTTGAACGGGCGGTGATGGCCGCCGCGCCGGAAACGATCGAGGCGGTAGACCAGCATGGTATCGAGATTGGGGATGTACTGATCAGCGACCCGGTCAATGAAGCGGGCAAGGTTGCGCGACGGGCTGTCGACTTCGCCGCCGCGGAAGCGGCGCAGGATTGCTTCCTCGGGCGTCTCGGTCGCGCGCGTGCCCTCCGAAAAAATGCGGGCCGTGGAATTGTCGATCACCCCGTCAATACCGGCAATATTTCCAATCATGTCATTGTTGAGCACCGCCTTGATGCGCCAGCCCTGGTCGAGCGCATGGGCGGCAACGATCTGGCCGCCGAACAGGCCCTGTTCCTCGCCGGAGAGCGCGGCATAGATAATCGAGCCGGCGAACTCGCGTTGCGAAAGCACGCGCGCGGCTTCGATCACGCCTGCCAGGCCCGACGCATTGTCATTGGCGCCGGGGCTATCCGACGTGCCGTCCAGCGGATCGGTAACGCGGCTGTCGATATCACCCGCCATCATCACATATCGATCGGGATCAAGCGTGCCGCGCTGAATGGCCAGCACGGAAACAACCTCGGTCGGCTCGGGAATTCGGGTCTCGCCGGAGATCGTATCTGTAACGTAGATGACTTCTAGACAGCCGCCACAATCCGCGGAAATGCGTTCGAACTCATCGAAAATCCAGCGGCGTGCCGCGCCAATGCCGCGCGTGTCGCTTCCGGTTTCCGACAGGGTGTGGCGTGTTCCGAAATCGACCAGCGCACGGATGTCGCGCTCGATGCGATCGGCCGAGACGTCCGCGACAATGTCATGGATGGCAAGCACTTCGCCCGGCGGTGCCGTCTGAGCCTTGGCGGCCGATGGCAGTGTCAACGCGATTGCGGCAAACAAGTAATGGCGCATGAAAGAGTCTCCCGGGCGGTTTCCCGGGGAGACTAGCGCAGTCAGCGCCCGAGGCGAGTCCGACCCGTCGAATTCCAGAGAGGCGGCGCGGACAGAGCGGGATTCGAATCGATGCGGCCCGCCTCCGCGTTGCCCGAAAGCCGCACTCGCAGACGACCTCAGTTGATAATGCGAATAATTCTTGATTGCGAACACGCGCCTGTTACAGCTGCTACTCATTATCAAGAACGCACGGGGCCACGCGACATGAAACTCAAGATTTCGCTGCTTGCATCCACGATTTTTGCCTGCGGCCTTACGGCCAGCCCTGCAGCTGCACAGACATCTGCTGCGGCTGACACGATCACGGTGATCGGCCGCTATCTTTCGCTTGACCAGCTCAACGCTGTGAAGACGCCCACGCCGATCGTCGATGTGCCGCAAAGCCTGTCCATCGTCACCGAGGAGCAGATCGAAAACCAGGCATTCACCAGCATTGGCGACGTGCTGCGCTTCACGCCGGGTCTGGCGGTCAGCCAGGGCGAAGGCCATCGCGACGCGATCATCATCCGCGGCAATCAGACGACAGCCGACTTCTTCCTGAACGGTGTGCGCGACGACGTGCAATATTTCCGCCCGCTCTACAATATCGAGCAGATCGAGATCCTGCGCGGCTCGAATGCGTTGCTGTTCGGGCGCGGCGGCGGCGGCGGCATCATCAACCGCGTGTCGAAAGAGCCGGTACTTGACGAGCAGTTCACCAGCATGGCTGCCAGTATTGATACGTTCGGCGCCGCCCAGTTCAGCGGCGACACCAATCTTGTTGCCGGCGAGAATTCCGCTGTCCGCCTCAATGCTTTTGTCGAGGAACTCGGCAATCATCGCAATGCCTACGAGGGCACCCGGTTCGGCGTGAATCCGACCTTCGGCATCGAGTTTTCGCGCCAGACCTCAGCGGTGCTGTCCTACGAATACCTCAATGACGACCGGACGGTTGATCGCGGCGTTCCGTCGGTTTCGGTTGCCGGCGGTCCCGATGTACCGCTGGAAGGTTTCAATGACACCTTCTTCGGTTCACCGGATCGCAATGCGACACGGCTCGAGGCGCATATCCTGCGCGGTCGCCTGGACCACACGTTCAACCCGATGCTGCGCGGCAATGTCACGCTTCAATACGCCGATTACGACAAGCTCTATCAAAACCTCTATCCGGCAGGATTCGACCAGGCAGCGAACACCGTCACGCTGGACGGGTATCGCGATACGACAACACGCCAGAACCTGATCCTGCAGGGCAATTTGATCGCCGAGTTCGAGACCGGCGGTATCGGCCATACAATGCTCATCGGTGCGGAATACGGCGACCAGAGCACCGCCAATGCGCGTCTCGACAGCTATTTCGGCGTGAGCAATGACGACCAGGTCGTGATTCCCTTCACCGATCCGCTGAACATTCCGGCTTTCGGCTTCGTGACACCGGCGCGCGACCGGGAATCGGACGTGACCTTCACCTCGCTCTACATCCAGGACCAGATCGACCTGACCGACAATTTCAAGGTCATCATCGGCGCCCGGCTGGATCGGTTCGACGTGTCGGTTCTCGATTTGAGCGCTGTCTCGCCGACGGATAATGGCCGCCGCGGGCGCGTGGACGACGAGATCTCGCCGCGCTTCGGCGTCATCTACAAGCCTGCCGACAATATCTCGATTTATGCGAGCTATTCGGAGACCTTCCTGCCGAGCTCGGGCGAGCAATTCCTGACACTGTCGACGACGACCGAGGATATCCGGCCACAATCCTTCGAGAACCGAGAGATCGGGGTGAAATGGGATATCCATCCGCGGCTGAGCTTTACAGCCGCCGCCTTCCGCCTCGAACAGGGTCTGTTCACCACCATTGATCCCGACGATGCCTCGATCGTGACGACGGTGCCGGGCAGTACGACGGACGGGTTCGAGGTTCAGATCATCGGCGATCTGACCGATGACTGGTTCGTCAGCGCCGGCTACAGCCATCTCGACGGTGAGGTCAATGGTGGCACGTTCGACGGCAACCGTCCGCGGCAGACGCCGGAAAACATGTTCTCGGTGTGGACCCAGTACCAGGTCAATGACCGGCTCGCGATCGGCGGCGGTGCGACCTATCAGGACGAATTCTTTGTGCGCGAGGACAACAGCGTCCTCATACCGGACTATGTCCGCTTCGATGCGGCGGTGTTCTACGATCTGACAGACGATACGCGGCTGCAGCTCAACATCGAAAATTTGCTCGACGAGGACTATTTCCCTGACGCGCACTCGAATGACAACATCTCGACCGGCGAACCGCTCAATGCCCGCCTGACGCTGCGTCACCAGTTCTAAGCCGACAGTTTCAACGTTGATTGCTTACGGGCGGGCCGTCGCGGTCCGCCCGTTTTCACAATCGGCCTTGGCAATCGTCAGAGATGGATCAGCGTCAGCAGGACTGGTAGGTCGACCGCGAAACTGCCCCCCATGCGCGTCCGGTTCGCATCCCATGCGTTGACTAGCCGTCCGCCGTGCTCTTGAGATCGTCGCCATAAAGGCGCGGGCGCTTAGAGCCCCGCGGCCCGTGACCGGCGCCAATAGATGAGCGCCAGGACCGTGACGACCAACGGGACCATCAGTCCGTATTCGTCGATCCAGAATTCGGTCTGGGCTGTTTCAAGTGTCAACGGCGTAAAAATTCTCTGGATATGGATGTTGTGCGCCGCATGGAACATGACCGCCGGCCACACGGACCGTGCGCGGAAAGTGTAATAGGTCATGATAACCGACATGCTGACGATCATCACCGTGAAGCAGGCCAGTTGGAACGCTGTGTTGCTACCTCCGTAAGCAATGATGACGGGGTAGTGCCAGACAGCCCATATCAGGCCGCTGACCAGGCAGGTCGCCTCGAACGACATGAGCTTGCGCAATTCCCAAACGAGAAAGCCGCGCCAGCCGATCTCCTCTCCGGCGATAGAGCCCAGCGATTTCACGAACTGGACGACGGCCATCAGGACGATCATCAGGGCGATGACGACCCAAGCGGACGCTTCCGTAAGCCCCAATTCGATCCGCCATTCTGCGAGGGTCTCGAGATCGCCCATTCCCCCAAGCCCGAAAATCCAGACCAGGCCGTAGGCTATCGATACATAGAAAACCGGGACCAGATATCCCGCCAAATTGGCGCCTTCCTCTCGAACAAGCTGTTGCGGCTGGTCGAGACGATCGCGGATCAGGGGGCTGTTCTGCTGGCGTCAGACGACATCGTGATTCCGCCGCGCGCCCTATCCACGATGCTGATGATTGGAGAGCGAGGTGATGTTACGGCGGCGAACATTGCCAGCTCTCTCGATCAGCCGCATCAACTCGCCACCCAACGGATCGGTGTCCTCATGGAACTTGGCCTCGTGACGAAACGACCGCACGCGGCGGACAGCCGGCGAAAAGTCCTTGTGCTGACAGAAAAGGGGCAAGATCAATACAATCGGATGATCGCGATGCTCGGAGAGATCCGAGCCGCCATGGACGCGCTTTATGACGAGCTGGGCTGCAATCTCGCGGGTATGGCAACCGAGGCCGTCAGGTCCCTCAAGGCGCGGCCATTGATCGAGCGTATCGGGGGAAATGGCAGCGAATAAGCGCGGGATCGGTTTGACAGGAGGAATGGTGGGCCCGGAGGGACTCGAACCCCCAACCTAGCGGTTATGAGCCGCCAGCTCTAACCAGTTGAGCTACAGGCCCCCAAGCTGGCGAACGAGACATAATGGTCTGCGCGGCAATCGCCAACCCGCCATGACTGCTCGATGAATGATCATGCCGTAAACTTGCCAAAGCGCTGTTGCACAACAACCCCGTTCCAATCCGGAAACAGGAGATAATTCATGATCCGCGCTTTACTGCTTGCCACCGCCCTGACCCTTCCGGCCGCAACGGCTATTGCCCAGGAAGAGCCCGGCCGCTTGTCGCTGACGGCCACCGGCGAAGTCCAGGTCGTGCCGGACATGGCCACGGTGCGATCGGGGGTCGTGACCGAGGCGCGCTCGGCCGCAGAAGCTCTGAACGCCAACTCCCAGCGGATGAACGCTGTGTTCGAAGCGCTGGCAGACGCTGGCATCGCGCGTGAGGACATCCAGACGTCAAACCTGCAGATCAACCCGGTCTGGTCGAACTATTCGGCCGGCGAGCAGCGCCGCATCACCGGCTATCAGGCGACCAACACAGTTACCGCCCGGGTGACCGAACTTGAAGAACTTGGCGGCACGATTGATGCGCTGGTGGCGTCTGGCGCCAACCAGATCCAGGGCATTAATTTCGCGATTGAAGCCGATGACCACGCCCGAAGGGAGGCGCGCCTTCGGGCGGTCGCCGAACTGCGCGAAACGGCCAACCTATATGCCGAGGCACTGGATATTGAGCTGGGCGGGCTGCTGGAGTTTTCCGAATCCGGCGGCAACCATCCACAGCCGCCGGTGATGTTTGCACGCGCCGAAAACTTCAGCGCCGACACGCCCGTTGCGGCCGGGCAATTGACCGTATCGGTCACCATTATGGGCGTGTTCGAGATCGAGGACTAGGTCACCCGGCCCTGTCTTTCGCTCCTGTCAGTCCCGACCCTCGCCGCCCATCCGGCGCGGCGCAGGGATCGGGCACAACCTGTCCACGGTTTGATGGATCGGCAGATAAGGAACGCCATGGCGCGCGCCCGGTCGGATTTCCCCGGGCGCAAACCAAGTTCAAAATTTTCATAGAAATCTAGGCCGCGGCCGAGGTTTCAACGGGCCTGTTGTGTTCATCCAGGACAATCACGTCGGGCTGATGGCGCTCGGCCTCGGCGGCCTCCATCTCGGCATAGGCCACGACAATGATCCTGTCGCCCACCTGTGCGAGGCGAGCCGCGGCCCCATTGATGCCGAATGTGCGAGACCCGCGCGGTGCCGGAATGGTGTAGGTCGTGAACCGCGCACCGGTATTGATGTTGAGCACATCCACCTGCTCGTAAGGCAGGATGTTCGAGGCTTCGAGCAAATCCTGGTCGATCGAGATCGAGCCTTCATAGTGCAGGTCGGCCTGGGTGACCGCAGCCCGGTGCAGTTTGGCTTTCATCATTTTCAGGCGCATGGCGGGGCCCTCGGGTTCCGTTTGCTGCAGCGCATATAACCGATGCGCGGTCCGGGATATAGTGGGTGTAATGCATTCGTGAAAGGGAGGCTTTCATGGCAAAGCTCGCGGCGCTCCAGCATGCCATGTCGGAAAACATCGAGACCAATCTCGCGACGGCAGAACGCTTGATGCGCAACGCCACCGAGGCCGGCGCCAAGCTGGTCGTGTTTCCGGAAGTTCAGCTGTCACCCTTCTTTCCGGTTCGGCGAAACGGCGATGCAAGCGACTATGCCATGAAAGCGGGAGACAGGGCGTTGGCCCGGCTGGGCGACCTGGCAAAGCAGTACGGCCTGGTCACCGTTGCCAACATCTATTTCGAGGACGCTGACGGCCAGCGCTATGACGCATCACCAGTGTTCGATACCGACGGCACCCTGCTCGGCATATCGAAAATGGTCCACATCGCCCAGTTCGAGCGTTTCTGGGAGAAGGACTATTATGCTTCCGGCTCGGCTTTCGAGGTTTATGATACCGCCGCTGGACGGCTCGGCGTGGTTATTTGCTACGACCGGCACTTCCCGGAAAGCTACCGAGCCTGTGCTCTGCAAGGGGCGGAAATCATAGCCACGCCGACCTGTAATCTGGCGGGCGAACCGCTGGACCTGTTTGCCGCCGAAATGCGCGTGCTCGCGATGCAGAATGCAGTCTATTCCATCCTCGCCAACCGTTGCGGTGTCGAGGGCGAGACGCACTATGGCGGACACTCGGTGATCGCCGGGCCGGATGGTGCCTTACTCGCAGCGGCCGGCGATGAGGAAGCCGTCCTCTTCGCTGATTACGATTTGGCGGCGCGTCGAGAGATCGCGGCGCAACGCGACTGGCTGGGTGAATTGAAGCCGTGGTTGAAGCCGGCAATCAGCGCAAAAACGTGAATCCGATATTTCGCTATGCCTGGTGCAGCGATGCCTACACGCCCCTAGCCTTCACGCCATTTCTCCATCGCGGAGGAGATGGCAAAGGTTTCGCGGTATTTCGGGCTGTCCGACGGGCGCGGCGGCTTGTCGCGCGTCAATTCCATGATTTCAGCAAGCTTGTTGTGGGCCGCGCCAGGCTGGCCCGCGCCAATATAGGCGTGCAGCTCGACCAGCGCGTTCGACAACGGGTCATCAGCACGAATGACAAAATAGGGCTCGTCGTCGGCTAGATCCGGATAGCAATCGTATTTGGATGGATTGGACTTCGAGCCCAGCGTGCGGTCGGTGGACATGGCGTTGGCCTTTTCTCTGTCAGACGCGAATCGATGGCGTCGAGTGTAACGCGCGCAGCGAATATGTTCAGCTGCCGGTTGCGGGGTCGAGCTGCGGGCCGCGGGCCATGGATGTCTGGAAGAACATGCGCATCAGGCCGGGTGTGTCGGGCGTTGTCGTCTGTGCCAGGTGACGGCGGATGTCTTCAGGCACCTCGTCTTTCGGCGCCAAGGGGTTTTGTGCGGCGACCGCGGATTCGAACAATTGATTATCGCCCTCGGCATCACCGGTGAGGTCCGAGATGCGGTGCATCACGATGGCCGAACACGCAGGAGAGCAGCCGGCATCGCGCAAGGTAGCGACAGACAATCCGTCCAGGACCTCCGCCTTGTGCCGGGCAACACCGTTGAAAATCCCGAACATCATGGTGACCGCTTCCTCGTCTGCAGCGATCGAGAAGAGCTGGTGTTGCAACAGCATGGCACGACCGCGATAGCGCACCCCCTCGATCCCCGAGACGAATTCGATGATGCCCTCGGAATTGCAGCGGATCAGCGTGATGTCATAGAGAAACCGCCCCGGAAGATCGCTGGAATAGCGGGTCGAACGCCAAATGCCTTCATAGGCAGAAGCGCGGCGGCGAGCGCCGCGGGTCGCCTCTTCAATCAGTGCGTCGGGGATCCAGTCGCGCATCGCCCCGTCGACCGGGCCGGCAGCGAGGCCGAGGCGCGCTGTGAACGCGGGAAGGTCACGCTCCCAGTCGAGCATTGTGAAGCCTTCGATCCGCTCGGCGATAAACCGTGTCAGCAGAGACAGGTTGTGTTCCGAAGGGATCACCGCGCCGGACGCCCATCGTCCGACCAATGACTTGTCGACATTCAGCGATCCGGCCAGGCCGGCCCGGCTGATCGACAGAGATTTCAGCACCAGTTGGAGCTTCTCGGCAAAGAGCGAAGGACGCATGGCGAAAATCTGTCATGGGTTGCATCGCGATGCAAGAAAGTTGCATGCCGTTGCAACCGGTGTGCGCGTTGTAGTCGAAGCGTGCACCTCCCCGCATGGCGGGAGCGCCGGCATAAGGCGCTCACTATCGCCGTGCCTTCGTTGAGGGACGGGCCGGTTCCGCTCAATGGAGAACAAAATGAATCTGAAATACACTCTTATCGGGGGCATGGCGCTGTCGGCGCTAACGTCCCCCGCCCTGGCTGACAGCACCGATTTCAGCTTTCCCATCCATGACATCATCGTCACGTCGAACATTCCGACGGTGAATATCGCCGTTCGCAACATATCGAACTCGACCGATCCGGAGGACCGCGATCTACGCGTCGTGTCACAAACGCCGGTAATCCCGGTGTCCGGTCAAGTCTGGTGCAAGCTGTACGACAACGCGGAAGCCAATGCGACGCGAGCGCAGATCATGTTCGGCAATGTGATCGTTCACGCCGGACAGAACGGGTCGGAGATCTTCCCTTTGGGGCCCTATAGCCTGTCAGAAATCGACAGTTTCAACGGCACGCACAATCTGGAAAATTTCCAGATCGACGCTGCCTTCGAATTTCCGGACAGCTATGACCGCGATCTGCTGGTCGACTTTACACCGTTCAATCCGGTTCGCACGGTCGAGCAGCGGCTCGAACAATATGTCGAGAACGGTGCCGGCAGCGAGGCGGACTTCCTGCGGGTCGACGATGTGTTCCAGCTACAGGTTACGCTCAATGCGGTCGGTTGGTGTGAATATGAGAGCCAGAACACGTCGGGCGAGTATGCCGGCGCGCGCGGCGTGCCGATGACGGTGACCATATTCTATCATGGCGATCCGGACATCCAGGACGTGATCGGCACGGTCGGTGGTGCCAGTACGATCACGGCGCCCCCACCCAACCGTGCGCGTGCGAGTACGCGGACGCGCGGTGGCGCATCCACCCCGCCTGCACGCAATTCACGGCCTGCCCGCGCTGAAGACGACCAGCGTGCGGCGCGCGGTGGTGTGCGGGTGGCCGTTGGCGACATCAATAATGACGGCCGTGAAAAACCCGGCATCCTGACGGAGAAGCAGCAGCAGGCGCGTGGCCGGACCCGAAGCCGCGCGACGGTAGATGGCGCCGCGTCGAGCGCGGCTGATCCACTCGATGACGGCACAGATACCGATAGCGACGGCGTGCAGACTTCGACGCAATACCCTTATCGGCTAGAGGTCGCGCCCGCCGAGCCACAGGCCGGGCTGATCGTGCCGGCGGTGCAGCGGGTTCGTGAGTCCCGTTCAAGCAGTGCCAATGCAGCCCCAGGCCAGTCGCGCCGACGTGGCGGCGCGGTCGTGGAAGATGTCCGCGATACACGAGACGGGCAAGCCGCGCCGCTTGATGCGCTTCTCGTGATAAATGAGGCTGCCGGAGGTGGCGGCGCACAAGAAACCGAAGGCCTTGAACCCGACGAGATTGATGCGCCCGCGCAAGCCCGTGCCGGTGTAGAGCCGGACGAGATCGACGCGCCTGCTCAGGCCGCCGATGCCGAGCCGCGGGATGCGTTCATGCACCTGCGCTTGGGACGCAACCGCGACCGCTGACTGTCGGATCGTCATTTGCTGAGTTCGGGCGGTCCATCCGGACCGCCCGTTTTTATTCAGAGAGGTGCAGGACGATTTGCCGTTCATGCGCGCTATCGCGATGCTCGAACAAATAGAGGCCTTGCCACGTGCCGAGCGCGAGCCGGCCGTTGGTAACGGGGATTGAGAGCGAGGTCGCGGTCAGCGCAGCCTTGATGTGCGCCGGCATGTCGTCCGGACCTTCCGTGGTGTGACGCAACCAGGACATGGACCGATCGTCGCCGTGCGGCACAAGGCGCCGGAAGAATTCATCGAGGTCGCGGCGGACATCCGGGTCGGCGTTTTCCTGGATCACCAGGGAGCAGGACGTGTGGCGCACGAAGCAGGTGAGCAGGCCGTCGCCGTTACTTGCGTCCGTGATGAAGCGTGCCGCCTCGCCCGTGAACTCGAAGAGGCCAGGACCATTGGTCGAAAGGCGGAGCACTGTCTGCGGCATGGCTTACAGATCGTTGAGTTCCCAGCGCCGGACGGCCTTCGCCTTGCCGCCCGAGCTTTCATAAAGCCTTTCGGCAGCGTCCGTCTCCGACGAGGTCCACATCATGAACGTCGCCGGGCTATCCCTGACATCCTCGACGACCGCCTCGAACAGCGCCCGGCCGGCACCCTCGCCGCGTCCCTCCCGTCCGACACAGACTTCGGCGAGCCAGGCGCCTGCGCCGCCGTGACCGCTGTCATAATAGGCGTGCCAGACGGCATAACCCACAGGCGCGCCATCTTTTTCCGCGACCAGCACGTGAAAGCTGGCATCGTGTGAAAACAGCGTTGCCTTGATATTCTCCGGCGTGCAGTGCTCGGTGGAATCCTGGACCACCTCGTTCAACTGGCGCGACAATTCCGCGATGGCCGGGGCATCTTTCGGCCGGGCGGCGCGGATCGTGATGTCGGTCATGAAGACCTCCAATTCCAAAAGCAGATCGGCCCACCGGTAACACCGATGGGCCGCCCATGTTCCGTTTTTTCCAGTCTGCCTGCTTCGGCCACAGACACGAAGCCCCTAGTTATCAAGGAAGCTTCGCAGCTTGCGCGACCGGCTCGGGTGTTTGAGCTTGCGAAGCGCCTTGGCCTCGATCTGGCGGATCCGTTCCCGCGTAACCGAGAATTGCTGACCGACCTCTTCGAGCGTGTGATCGGTGTTCATGCCTATGCCGAACCGCATGCGCAGCACGCGCTCTTCGCGCGGCGTGAGCGAAGCGAGCACACGCGTCGTGGTTTCGCGCAGATTGGCATGGATGGCAGCGTCGATCGGGAGGACTGCATTCTTGTCCTCGATGAAATCGCCGAGGTGTGAATCTTCCTCGTCACCGATCGGGGTTTCCAGCGAGATCGGTTCCTTGGCGATCTTCATCACCTTGCGAACTTTCTCGAGCGGCATGCCGAGCTTCTCGGCCAGCTCTTCCGGCGTCGGTTCGCGGCCAAATTCGTGCAGGAATTGACGTGAGGTCCGCACGATCTTGTTGATCGTCTCGATCATGTGAACCGGGATACGGATGGTGCGGGCCTGGTCGGCGATCGAGCGCGTAATGGCCTGACGTATCCACCAGGTGGCATAGGTCGAGAATTTGTAACCGCGACGATATTCGAATTTATCGACGGCCTTCATCAGGCCGATATTGCCTTCCTGAATGAGGTCAAGGAATTGCAGGCCACGGTTGGTATATTTCTTCGCAATCGAAATAACGAGGCGAAGATTGGCCTCTACCATTTCCTTCTTGGCGATCCGGGCTTCGCGTTCGCCTTTCTGGACAGCCTTTACGATGCGGCGGAAATCGTCGACCGGAACGCCTGAGCGCTGCGCAATGTCGGAAATTTCTTCGCGCACCTTCTCGACATCTTCGGCCTCACGATCAACGAAGCGCGTCCAGGACTTGGATTTTTTCTTGTACTCGTCGAGCCAGTTCGGATTTGTTTCGTTTCCGAAATAAGCTTCCATGAATTCCATGCGCGGCACGCCATGCGCGTCTGCCATGCGCAAGAGCTTGCCTTCCAGCGCCATCAACTCCTTGTTGATCGCGTAGAGCTGCTCGACGAGCGCCTCGATCCGCGCATTGTTGAGGTGCAGGCTGTTCAGCTCGTTGACGATGCGTGCCTGCAATGCCTCGTATTTCTCGCGGCTCTGCTTGGTGAGATCCTTGCCCTCGATGCGCGCCGTGACGAGCTTGTCCTGCAATTTGCGGAAAGCGGTGAAGTCGGCTGCAATCGCGTCGAGGGTTTCCATCACCTCTTCGCGAAGCTCGGCCTCCATCGCCGACAGAGAGAGGTTGACGCCCTCTTCCTCATCATCGTCATCGTCGTCGCTGGTCTCGCCCTCGGTCTGGTCGTCCTTCGACTTCTCCTCATGCCCCTCGGGCATTTTCGGTTTCGGCTTGTCTTCCGGCTTGCCACCAGGCTGTTGGTCGGGACGTCCGGTTTCGGAATAATCGGGCTGCGGGTTCTTGCCGCCATAGGTCGCGTCGAGGTCGATGACATCGCGCAAAAGCACTTCGCCCTCGGCCACTTCCTCGCGCCAGACCATGATCGCTTCGAATGTGAGCGGGCTCTCGCAGAGGCCGCGGATCATGGCATTGCGGCCAGCCTCGATCCGTTTCGCGATGGCAATCTCGCCTTCACGCGACAACAGCTCAACGGTGCCCATTTCACGCAGATACATGCGCACAGGGTCGTCGGTGCGGTCGGCTGAGGACGGCGTGTTCTGCCCGGTGACAGCGGTCGACGACTTTGCGGTTACGGCCTTGCCGTCGCTTTCATTGTCATCCTCGTTGTCGTCGTCGTCGCTGGCGGCCTTCGACTTGTCGCCCTCTTCATCATCGGGCGTCTCGTCACTCTCGATGACGTTGACGCCAACCTCCGACAATTGCGCCAGAACGTCCTCGATCTGCTCGGAGGTGAATTCCTCTTCGGGAAGGACCTTTATGATCTCGTCGTGCGTGACATATCCGCGTTTCTTGGCTGCCTTGATCATCGCCTTGACCGATTGATCGGTCAGATCCAGCAGCGGACCGTCCTGTTGCGCATCACCGGAAGTATTTGCCGCTGCTGCTTTCGTCTTCGTTGCCATTACCTGTCTATCCCGTCCGGCGGCTGCCTGACCGCTCGCTAACCCTGTTCGTCTTCCGGTACGTTTACCGTGTGCCGCTTCGCCCGGCCGCGGCGATGCTCTTCCATCAAGCCGCGCAGCGTATCGGCGTCATCATTCTCAATTTCCTCGGCAAGCCGAGACCGCAATTCCTGCCGCTTCTTATGAATCCCCGAGTGTTCCATATAATCGCTGGCGAGGCGTGTCCAAGCCTCTTCGCGTTGAATGGCAGTTGCGGTGTCACCTCCCAACGCAGCGCGCATCGGTTGACGCTCCAGGTCAAGACGGCGCAATATTTGTTCAAAGCCCAGATTTATCAACAACTTTCGTACGCCCTCCGGCCCGTTGCCCAGGTCATCCGACATAAGGTCAAGTATTACATCACGCAATCGTCCGAGTTGGCCGCATTCGAGCCCGGCGAGCATTTCTGCCTGGTTCTCCGCTATCTCCGGATAGTCGATGACCGCTAGGATGAGGTGCCGCAACCGTGTCGGCACGGGACCGGTCTCGACCAGGCGCTTGGTCTCCATGCGCGCGCCGGGGGTTACACCGCGCCGCTCGAAGCGGCGGCCGGATTGGCGTACCAACCCGAAAGACTTTTCCAGTCGTTGATCGAATTCACGCTGGTATTCCTCGCGCACTGCCGGATTCTCGATGCGAAACAGCAAGGCGCGCAAACGCTTGCGGAATCCGGCGCGGCGGTCGGGATCGTCCAGCGGCTCCTTCTCGAATTCCATGTCCCAGAGGATGGAAGCCAGCGGGCGGGTCCGGTTCACCGCTTCTTTTAGGGTGGCCGGCCCCTCTTCGCGCAGCACGTCGTCCGGATCCTTGCCGTCCGGCAGAAAGGCAAAGCGTAAAGTGTTGCCAGGCTCGAGAAGTGGCAAAGCGCGTTCCGCTGCTCGATTGGCTGCCATCTGGCCCGCACTGTCGCCATCGAAGCACAAAACCGGCTCACCGCCCGCGCGCCACAGAAGACGCAACTGATCCTCACCAAGCGCTGTGCCAAGCGGTGCAACCGCGTGGCCGATACCTGCACGGTCAAGGGCTATGGCATCGAAATAGCCTTCCGCGACGATCAGGCCGCGAGCGCCCGACTTCGGATCGGACGCCGCGCGGCGTGCCTGCGGATAGCGATATAGATTGTGGCCCTTGTGAAAAAGCGGCGTTTCCGGCGAGTTGAGATACTTGGCTCGAGCAGTGGCCGACATGGCACGGCCACCAAAAGCCACGAGGCGATTCCGCGGGTCTCGTATGGCAAACATGATGCGGCCGCGGAAACGGTCATAGGGCGCGCTGCCATCATCCGGCGAAATCAACAGGCCGCAATCCACAAGCTCTGCAGGCTTGGCACCGGCCGCAATCAGTTCGGCCTTGAGAGCGTTACGCGAATCCGGTGCAAAACCGATCTCGTAGCGTTCCCACTCTTCGGGCCCGTAGCCACGCCGTTCAAGATAGGCGCGGGCATCGGCACCGGCGCCCTTGCGCAATTGCTGGGAGAAGAAACGCTGCGCGGCTTCCATCCATTCAACGAGCGATTTGGACGCTTCCGCCTTGCGCGCCGCATCCGGGTCCGCCTTGGGCATGGGCAAGCCGGCGGCGGAGGCCAGTTGTTCGGCTGCTTCCATGAAGGAAAGGCCTTCCATCTTCATCAGCCAATCGAAAGCGTCTCCGTGTTCGCCCGAAGCGAAGCAATGGTAGAAACGCTTGTCGTCATTTACAAAAAAAGACGGCGTTTTTTCTTTCTTGAAAGGCGACAGGCCCGCGAACTCGCGCCCTTGTCGTTTCAGACTGACCTTGCGGCCAACCAGATCCGACAAGCGGATCCGAGCACGTATCTCATCCTTGAAGTCGTCAGTCAGACGCATTTGTCTTCCAGCCGCCGAAACCGCGCAGCCTAATCGAGTCTGCGGGCTTTGGCGACGCTCAGGCCGCGTTCGTCAACAGGGATTTGATCTTTGCACCGGCCTGGGAGAAGTCCATGCGGCCCGTATAGCGCTCCTTGAGCGCGCCCATGCACTTGCCCATATCTTTCAGCCCCGTCGCACCGAGCTCCTCGACGACACCGCGGGCGGCTTCTTCGATCTCGGTCTCGTCCATGGGCTTGGGCAGGTATTCGCGCACGATTTCGGCCTCCGCCCGCTCTTTCTCGGCGAGGTCAAGACGACCGGCCTTTTCGTAAGTCTCGGCGCTTTCATCGCGCTGCTTGGCGAGTTTTTGAAGAATTGCGAGAATCTCGCCTTCCTCGCAGCCTTGGCAGCGGTCTTCGGCGCGCGCCGCGATGTCACGATCCTTGATCGCCGTCGAAACAAGGCGCAGCGTCGAGAGACGCACAGCATCCTTTTCCTTCATCGCCGTTTTCAGATCGGACAGAATTCTTTCCCGTATGGACATGTGCCCCAAACCTTCGGTGCTCAGCAAGTAAATGCAAGCGTTTGTTTTTGAATTGTTTTCCTGCTCAAGCGATTTCTTGACGCAACCCGGCGCGTCTCCTAGCTTCGCGCGCCATCAGTTTTGAAAAGATAGCGATCACCGCCCTCTTTTTGCAAGGAGCGCGCTCGTATGACGACGACGCAAAAAAATCAAGCCCCGACGCCAATGGGTTACGCCCGTCTGGTGCTGGCCGATGGAACGGTTTTCTCTGGGCGCGGCCTTGGAGCCACCGGCGAATCGCTGGGCGAACTCTGCTTCAATACGGCGATGACCGGTCACCAGGAAATCCTCGCCGACCCGTCCTATGCCGGACAGATCGTCTGCTTCACCTTCCCGCATGTAGGGAATGTCGGCACCAATGAGGACGACGAAGAGGCGGCCTGCGGGCGTGCGCAATGCGCCGCGACCGGTATGGTCATGCGCGCAGAGATGACGGACCCGGCGAATTATCGCGCAACTGCGCGTTTCGACGACTGGCTTGCAGCGCGCGGAATTATTGCGATTTCCGGCGTCGATACGCGGGCGATCACCCGGCGCATCCGCGAGAGCGGCATGCCGATGGCGGTGATTGCACATTCGCAGACCGACCAGTTCGATCTCGACGCGCTGAAAGCCAAGGCACGCGACGCCAATGCCATGGAAGGTCGCGAGCTGGCGAGCGACGTTATGTCGTCTGGTGACGCAGATTGGTCCGAAGGCGATTGGATCTGGAACGAGGGGCATTCAACCGGACCGGCCGACGGCCCACTGGTCGCGGTTCTGGATTATGGCGTGAAGGCCAACATTTTGCGCCGCCTGGTTTCGGCCGGCGCGCGGGTCAAAGTCGTCCCCGGCAAGGCGTCGGCGGATGATATACTGGCACTGAAGCCGGACGGGGTAGTGGTCTCCAACGGTCCGGGCGACCCTGCCGCGACGGGTGCATATGCGCTGGATGCCATTCGCGGCGTGATCGAGGCCGGCATTCCGGTACTCGGCATCTGTCTTGGCCACCAGATGCTGGCGCTGGCGCTTGGCGGCCGCACGCTGAAAATGCCGCAAGGACATCACGGCGCCAACCATCCGGTAAAGAACCACGAGACCGGGCAGGTCGAAATCGTTTCCATGAACCACGGATTTGCCGTCGACTCCGGCAGCCTGCCCACGGATGCCGTGGAAACCCATGTCTCGTTGTTCGACGGCACCAATTGCGGCTTCCGCCTGAAGTCGAAGCCGGTGATGTCGGTGCAGCACCACCCTGAAGCCAGCCCGGGGCCACAGGACAGCTTCGCTGTCTTTGACTGCTTCGTGGCATCCCTCGCGAAAGCGCCCGCCTGATGGATATCGAGCGCACCTGCCCGACCTGCGGCGGTACGTTCGAGACGGAATACGCGCCATTCGAGCTCCCGCTCGGTCAGAAGGCAGGGATCAATGCCTGCGATTCTTGCGGGCTGGCACAACGGGTGCCGGGCACAGCATTCGATTTTACCCATCTGGGCGCAGAGCATTACATGAATGACTGGAAGGCGCTGGACCTGTCCGGCCTGTCCTTCAAATATGAGCGCCTAGTAGAGATCGCGCGCGAGCTGACGCCATGGATCGTGAAGACAGGCCCATGGGACAGGCACCTGCTCGATATCGGATCCGGTCCGGGGTATTTCCTTTTTCACAGCCGGGCGCATGGCTGGAAGGTGCAGGGTGTCGATCCCTGGAAGCAGATCGCCGCCTGGGGCACGAAACATCTCAACATCCAGATCGAACCGGTCCGTATCGAGGACAGCGGGTTGCCGAACGCGACATACGAGGCGGTGACGGCGCTGGACGTGATCAGTTTTTCGGACGATCCGGTGGCTTTCCTGAAAGCCTGTCGAAGCAAACTCAAGCCCGGCGGCCTCTTGATGGTCTCGACACCGAATTACGGCTCCGTTGCACGGCTCGAGAAAGGTTCGGACTGGCCGACACTTGCCGCCAATGTCCGGCGTTGGTTCCTGGGTCCGGAAAGCCTTGAAAAGGCCGCGCGCAGTGCAGGTTTCGGCGCCTGCCGTGTCCAGCTTGTCGGCGGTGAAGGCGGCGACGAGGAATTGCTGTTCTTCGCTCAGAACCCGTTCAAGGCCGCGATCAGCTGGACCGACATCGCGGAAGAGGCACCATCAGACAACATGCTGCCGCCCCTCGACCGGAAAGAGGTGGACGAAAACCTGCTCGATGCCGACCAACGACACTGGCGCGAGAACGGCTACCTGATCCTACGCAATTTCATTCCACCTGATCTCGTCGCGGCTTATTGCCAAGTGCGGGCGAAAGTTTCTGCGCCAGGTGGATGGGACGACGAGACACCTTACATGGACGTCCCCGAGATTCTTGATCTCTGCCTCTACAAGCCGCTGGTCGACAAGCTTGCGGCACTGATCGGCGAGGCAATGGTGATGAACCTCAACCTCACTGGCTGGAAGACCACCCAGCGCGACTGGCACCAGGACGATTATCTCAATCCCGACGAAGTACGCGGCCGGTATGCCGCCTGCTGGTTCGCTCTCGACACGATCACACCGGATTCAGGTCCATTCCAGTTCGTTCCCGGGACACATAAATGGCCGCACATCAAGAAAAGCAAGATCCTGGACTTCGTACCGCGGGAAGTCCGCGAGGCGCGGACCTGGCCGATCCATTCCGAGCGCGTGCTGACGCCTTTCTTCGAAGAGACCATTGCCCGCGAGGAACTCGAGACAATCGAATTCACGGCAGAAAAAGGCGATTTGCTGATCTGGCATGCCCGGCTCCTTCATCGCGGCACGGTGGCGAAAAATCCGGACCGGCTGCGCAAGGCGATCATCAGCCATTACACGGCACTGGACGCGATGAAGCATTACGGTGCGGTCGAGCGCTGGGACACGGGCGGCCTCTATTACGTAGAGCCGTCGAAACGCGAGGTCGATCCTGACCGCGTCGTCGCACCGATCTGAATCCCAGGGAGGCGAAGGTGATCCTTACCCGACGCTCGGCCCTCGCTTCCGGCCTCGCAACAGCAACACTTGCAGGATGTTCCGGCCACCGCGAACCGCCTACAAGCCTGCTGCGCGTCGCGATTGCAAATCAACCGGATTCCCTCGATCCGGCGATCGGGCAGTTCGCTGCTTCCGCCCTGCTCTACAAGCAGCTGTTCACGCCGCTAACGGATTATGACGCAGACCTCGGCCTTGCGCCCGGGCTGGCCGAACGCTGGGAAACACCGGATGCTGGCCGCACCTGGCGCTTCATCTTGCGCGACGATCTGCGCTGGTCCGATGGCGCGCCCCTGACATCCGAAGACGTCGTTTGGTCGGTAGAGCGGATCCTTGATCCGGCCACCGCCGGCGGCGAGCTGGGCGATTTCTACGCTGTCGAGAATGCGCAAGCCGTCCTGGCCGGCGAGCGTCCGGTCAGCGCTGTCGGTGTCATGTCGCCCGCCCCCGGAATAGTCGAGTTCCGGCTGTCACAGCCGCTCGGCCTGTTTCCCCTCCTGATGCGGGAATTCTACCCTTTCCCACGCCACATCATCGCGGCGCATGGCAATGATTGGGTGCGACCGCAGAATTTTACCGGATCCGGACCCTTCTCGCTGGCCCGACGCGGCGCGCTTTCCTTCGACCTCGTTCGAAACGACCAGGCGATCCGGCCCGCGACCGTCCCGGCCGTGCGCGTCGATGTCGTCGACGAGCCATCGACCCGAGTGCGCATGTTCCGGGCCGGTGAGTTCGACCTCGTGGAACAACCTCCGGCCATGCAGATGCCTCTGCTGCGTGAGCAATTGGGCAATCGCATACGCAGCTTTCCCGCGCCCAAATTCACCTATCTGAAGATCAATCTGCTGCGGCCGCCGCTGGACCGTGTCCCACTGCGCCGCGCCCTCTCCATATCCATCGACCGGCGTTTTCTTGCCTCACAGATCATGGGGGGCACTGCCCGGCCCACCGAGCGTATCATTCCGGGCGGGCGCAACGCCGTAACGCCGTCGGTGTCCGCCCGGCAGCTGCTTGAAGCTGCGGGTCTGGTGGGGCGCGATGCGCCGCGCATCGTGCTGAGAACGAGTTCTGGCGAGCGCGAACGGCTGGCCATTTCCATTGCCGACGACTGGACACGTTCCGGGATTGAGACCGAATTGCTGGCCACCGCGCCGGTGGATCTCTATTCGGCCGTGGATGGTGGTGATTTCGATGTTGCCCTCTCGCATTTCGATCGCGGTCTGAAAACCGATCCCAACTTCATGATGGAGCCATTTTCGCAAGGCGGTTTCGCAGACGATTCAGGATGGTTCGAGACACCCAGCGAACCGAACCGGCGCTTTCGGGAATTCATCGACGCCGCTCGCCGCCAAATCGATGTTGACCAGCAATCGCACTATTACAGCCTCGCGGAACACAGCCTGCTCGAGCAGCAGGTCGTCATACCGCTGCTGCACGAGCAGGCGCACTGGCTGGTTTCGGATCGCGTGACAGGCCTGACCGACGGGATACAGCCGCAGCGCTGGCTTGGGCTGGACGTTGGATGAGCCGGGATCTCTATTCACTCTGGCAACGGACAGCGCACGCTCTGTCTATTGGCGACGCAGCGTCTGATGACATGTTCAACGAAATCGCAGAACGGTACGGTGAACCTCACCGGCATTATCACGGGTTGAACCACCTGGTTCGGTTATTCGAGACCCTTGAACCGGTCCGCGGCCAACTGGCAGATCCCGTCAGGATAGATCTCACCGTCTGGTTCCACGACATCATCTACGACCCGCTACGCCAGGATAATGAGGCAAGGAGCGCGGAGTTCGCCCAGAAGCGTCTGGCAGCCATTGGCGTGGGCAGCGATCTGACCGGGCGCGTTGCCCAGTTGATCCGCGCCACGTCCGAACACCGGGAGGGAGGGTCTGACCGGGACGACGCTCTTTTCCTGGACGCAGATTTTTCGATCCTCGGCGCCCAAAGGGACACCTTCGATCGATATGTCGCAGATGTCCGCAAGGAGTACAGGCGGGTCCCCAAGGCGGAATTCGACGCAGCGCGTGCGAAATTCCTGCGCGCGGCGCTGGCCGGGGATCGGGTTTTCCTGACCACGTATTTCGAGCAGAAATACGGCGACCAAGCGCGGGAAAACATGGCACGCGAACTTGCCGAAATCGAATAGCGTCAAAGCCTCTCGCCAAGCCGCCGAATCCGGTCTAAGACCGCCTCCTAGCACGACAACCAGACGCCTCGCCGCCGCTGTTCCGCCAGCGGCAGCCATTGTGCGCACAGAAAAACGGGACCGGCATGCCGAAACGGACCGACATTGAAAGCATACTGATCATTGGCGCTGGACCGATCATCATTGGTCAGGCCTGCGAATTCGACTATTCCGGCGTTCAGGCCGTGAAAGCCCTCAAGGAAGAGGGCTACCGGGTCATCCTGGTGAATTCGAACCCGGCCACGATCATGACCGATCCCGAACTGGCGGACGCCACCTACATCGAGCCAATCACACCGGAAATGGTCGAGAAGATCATCGCGATCGAGAAGCCGGACGCCCTGCTGCCGACCATGGGCGGCCAGACGGCGCTCAATTGCGCGCTGGAACTCGATCGTCGCGGTATTCTCGAAAAGCACAGGGTCGAAATGATCGGCGCAAAGGCCGACGTCATCGACAAGGCCGAGGATCGCGAACGCTTCCGCGAGGCGATGGACAAGATCGGGCTGGAAAACCCGCGCGCGCTTGTCATCTCGTCGCCGAAGATCCGCGACGAAAATGACCGCATCATTGGCTATGACCGCGCTGCAGGCGCGATCAAGGCGATGGAAGCCATCGAACAGATCGGCTTACCCGCCATTATCCGGCCCGCCTTCACACTGGGCGGCACCGGCGGCGGCGTCGCGTACAATCTCGATGAATACGAGACCATTGTCCGCGCCGGCATCGATGCCTCGCCGACCGGCCAGGTGTTGATCGACGAAAGCCTGCTCGGCTGGAAAGAATACGAGATGGAAGTGGTCCGCGACCGTGCGGACAATTGCATCATCATCTGCGCAATCGAAAACGTTGACCCGATGGGCGTGCACACGGGGGACAGTGTCACCGTGGCACCGGCTCTTACGTTGACCGACAAGGAATATCAGCGCATGCGGACCGCTTCGATCTCGGTACTACGCGAGATCGGCGTGGAAACGGGTGGATCGAACGTGCAGTTCGCCGTGAACCCGGCAGACGGGCGCATGGTTGTCATCGAGATGAATCCGCGCGTGTCACGCTCCTCCGCGCTGGCCTCCAAGGCCACCGGCTTCCCCATTGCCCGCGTCGCAGCGAAACTGGCGGTCGGTTACACGCTGGACGAAATCGGCAATGACATCACCGGCGGGGCGATCCCGGCAAGTTTCGAGCCGACCATCGATTATGTCGTCACCAAGATCCCGCGTTTCGCCTTTGAGAAATATCCCGGTGCCGAGAATATTCTGACCACATCGATGAAATCGGTCGGCGAGGCCATGTCGATGGGCAGGACCTTCAAGGAATCCGTTCAGAAGACACTGCGCTCGCTCGAGACCGGTCTGTGCGGGTTTGACGAGATCGAGATCGACGGGCTTGCCGAGGCACCGGACGCCTATGCGCGGCGTGAAGCCATTTTTGCCGCCCTGTCCCGTCCGACCCCCGACCGCTTGCGGATCATTGCCCAAGCCTTCCGCGAACGTCTGACGGTCGAGGAGATCAATTCGGCGTGCGATTTTGAACCCTGGTTCTTGCGCCAGATCGGCGAAATCGTGGCGACGGAGGACCGTATCCGGTCAGCCGGCCTGCCGACCTCAGCCGACGAATTCCTGGCGCTCAAGGCGGACGGGTTCTCCGATGCCCGACTGGCCAAACTGACCGGTCAAAGCGAGTCCGATGTGCGTGAAAAGCGCCATGCGCTTGGAATCCGCCCCGTCTACAAGCGCGTGGACACCTGCGCGGCCGAGTTCGAAGCGGTCACGCCCTACATGTATTCGACTTATGAAACCGGACCGATGGGCGCGCCTGCCGATGACGAAGCCCAGCCATCGAACCGAAAGAAGGCCATCATCCTCGGTGGCGGGCCGAACCGGATCGGCCAGGGCATCGAATTCGATTATTGCTGCTGCCATGCGGCGTTTGCCTTCAAGGAAGAGGGCATCGAGTCGATCATGGTGAACTGCAACCCGGAAACCGTTTCGACGGACTATGACACAGCGGACCGGCTGTATTTCGAGCCGCTGACCCTGGAAGACGTGCTCGAGCTGATCGAAACCGAGCGCCAATCCGGCGAGTTGCTGGGCGTGGTCGTACAGTATGGCGGGCAGACGCCGCTGAAGCTGGCAAATGATCTGGAAGCCGCGGGCGTGCCCATTCTCGGAACGGCACCCGATGCGATCGATCTTGCCGAAGACCGGGAGCGGTTCAAGGCGCTGCTCGACAAGCTCGGCCTGAAGCAACCGCCGAACCAGATCGCGCGCTCGGAAGACGAAGCCATGGCGGCGCTTGAACATCTGGGCTTTCCGCTGGTCCTGCGTCCATCTTACGTTCTGGGCGGTCGAGCCATGGAAATCGTTCGCGATCGTGAAGGGCTGGAACGCTATCTGCGCGAAGCGGTGGTGGTATCGGGCTCCACGCCCTTGCTGGTCGATCGTTATCTGGACAACGCCGAAGAGGTCGATGTCGACGTGATCTGCGATGGCGACGATGTTTTCGTCGCCGGGATCATGGAACACATCGAGGAGGCCGGCGTGCACTCGGGCGATTCCGCCTGCTCGCTGCCACCCTTCTCGCTGTCAAAGGAGATGGTCGCAGAGCTCGAAGCCGAGGCCGTTTCGCTGGCCAAGGCGATCGGCGTGAAGGGTCTGATGAACGTCCAGTTCGCGGTGAAAGACGGGACGATCTACGTGCTGGAAGTCAATCCGCGTGCCTCACGCACCGTGCCTTTCGTGGCCAAGGCGATCGGCGTGCCGGTTGCCAAGATCGCGGCGAAAGTCATGGCCGGCGCCAAACTTTCGGGTTTCGGGCTCAAGAAGCCGGCACCCAGCCATGTTGCGGTAAAGGAAGCGGTGATGCCGTTTGCACGCTTCCCCGGCGTCGATCCCGTGCTCGGTCCGGAGATGCGGTCGACCGGCGAAGTGATGGGGATCGATACGAGTTTCGAGTCGGCGTTTGCGAAATCGCAGCTCGCGGCCGGCGTGAATCTGCCACGCAAGGGTGCCGTCTTCATTTCGCTCAAGGAGACCGACAAACCCTTGATGATCGAGCCCGCCAGGGCATTTGCCGAGCTCGGCTTCGAGATTCTCGCTACCAAAGGTACGGCGAAGACTTTCGAAAACGCCGGCATCCCGGTGCGAACGGTCAACAAGGTCTATGAAGGCCGACCTCACATTGTTGACGATATCAAGAATGGTGATGTGCAGCTGATTGTGAACACGACGGAAGGCCGCTTGTCTCACAAGGACAGCTATTCCATCCGCCGCACAGCACTGGAACTCAAAGTGCCCTGCTATACGACAGCGTCTGCAGCCATTGCGGCAGTGCGATCACTGGAGAAGATTGATGATGGCGCGCTTGAACCGCGGGCTTTGCAATCCTACTCTAGTTGATCACCCGCCTGCAGACTTAACTGCGAAGAATCCGAACATGACGAAAATCCCGATGACCGCCGAAGGCTACAAGGCTCTCGACGAAGAAATGAAAAACCTCAAAACCGTCGAGCGCCCGGCCGTGATCCAGGCGATTTCCGAAGCACGCGAGCATGGCGACTTGTCGGAAAACGCCGAGTATCACGCGGCCAAGGATCGTCAGGGCTGGATCGAAGGCCGCCTCGCCGAGATCGAGGACAAGCTGGCGCGCGCCCAAGTTATCGACGTCTCCAAGCTGGATGGCGAAACCGTGAAATTCGGTGCGACCGTCACGGTTGTCGATGAAGATACGGACGCGGAAGCGGTCTACAAGATTGTCGGCGAAGACGAAGCCGATGTCCGCGCCGGCAAGATTTCGATCACGTCGCCGATTGCGCGCTCGATGATCAACAAGGAAGTCGGCGATGTCATAGAGGTCAACGCGCCGGGCGGACTGAAATCCTACGAAATCCTGAAGGTCGAATGGCGATAGGTCTTCGCGTTGCAACGGATAGAAAAACGGCCGGCAAATCTGCCGGCTGTTTGCGTTTTTGAAGATGTTGCCTAGCGCAGGCCGGGAATATGGTCAGCCGGATCGACCACTTCGCCGTTCTGGCGGACTTCGAGATGGACGTGTGGCCCGGTCGAACGCCCGGAAGAACCCACCCGCCCGATCTGTGTGCCAACCGAGATGTTATCGCCAAGCTGCACATCGACGCCCTGCATGTGGCCAAAAATGGTCTGCCAGCCGTATCCATGATCGATGGCCACCGTGTTGCCCCAGGCCTCATTGCCGTCAAAGCCATATCCGGCATGCACGACTCGACCGGCCGCAGGCGCGCGGATCGGTGTTCCGGGTGAGGCGGCAATGTCGGTACCATTGTGGAATCGGGGCGCTTCTGCCGGGCGCTCAGGGCGTGGTCCGAAACCACTGGTCAGGCGGCCGCCGGAAACCGGTTCCACGGCAAAGGGTGCCGGCGCATCCGAAGCGCCGAAGCTGGCTTCCTGCGGTTCCGGCAATGTTACCGCATTGGGTTCAGGTGTGACGACCGGTGCGCCAAAACTCCGTTCTGCGAGCTGCGGTTCAGGCTGCGGTGCCGGTTCGGTGACCGGCTGTGGCGGCGCAATCGCATCGACCAGTTCGACGCGCGGCATTGGCGACTGACGTTCAGTCCATGCTGTCTGGGCAACGGCAAGCGGACCCAGAATAACGACACTCGCCGAGGTGCGGCATATCGCGCGAAAGCGTGACGGTCTTGCGGCTCGAACAATGGCTTTAATTCTCATGGATCTGTGTCTCCTGTCCTGTGGTCCGAATGCCGATGCTGCGGGCAGGGCCTGGCGCATCGTCTGGATCAACGTCTCGGCATATGCCTTACGTTGTTCGGCGCCGAACACGCAGAGAACTTCTGCGTCACAGGCGAGTTCGCGCGCTGCATTCAATTCGCGCTCGATCCATCGCAGGGGCAAATGAAACCAGAAAATCGCTTTCAGCGCGACGCCCACCAGTCGGTCGCGTTCATCGCCGCGCTCAAAATGTGCCTGCTCGTGAATCAAGGCGAAACGAAGGGCTCGCGGCTGGTCAAATAGGCTCTCCGGGACAAGCACCAGGCCATTCCAGCCGGTCAGAACGGGGCTCGCGATCTGCGGCGACACCCTGACCGGCGGCGTGTCGGCGCTGCCGAGCGCCAAAAGCAGGCGGCGTTCGGCCGCCGTGGGCATTCGGCTCTCACGAACACGCCAATGGCGGCGCACATGCTTTCGCAGTCCGGCGAGCAATGAGAGGCAAAGTCCGCAGAGATAAAGCGCGGCGACCCAGCCTGTGTCGAAAGCGAAACCCGCCGGCGCGGTCGCGACCTGCACCGGCGACGAGGGGATGACGCCCTCCATGGGCGGATGCACCGCCTGCATGGAACTCGTGGCAACCATCGATGTTTCCGGGATGAAGTAGATCAGTGGAGACAGGAGGATCGGCGCGAGGCTCGCCCAGCGTGCCATCCGCCATGAGACAACGTCGCCAGGCTGCAAGGAGAACCAGTTCAATACCGTCCAGATCAGACCGCCTGCCAAAAGTGACAATGCAGAGCCAAGCAACAAGGCATCCAGCAGCCCGCTCATGTCCGTTCCTCGGAGTCTTGCTCCGCAAGAAGCCGGGAGAGCTCTTCGGCTTCCTCCTCTGTGAATAGACGGCTCGACGCAAAGGCGGTCGCAGGAATCGGACCATCAAGGTCGAGCGTCCCGACCGCGAAGTCGCGGATCAGCCGGCCCATGAGGGTGACTTTGGCAACTTTCGCCGAGAACACCGCCAGACCGTGCGCATCGCCGCGCTTGACCAATCCCTTTTCCGTCATGCGCAACAACAGTGTTCGGGTCGTCGAATACGACCAGCCGGTTGTCGGTGCGAGCGCGTCCTGAACTTCACGCGCGCTTTGGGCGCCAGATGTCCAGAGATGCTTCAGTACGGCCAGTTCTGCTTGCGAGGGCGTGGATAACATAAGCGTCACATGTTTGCTACTTTTGTAACACAATGGGCGGAGAATGGCGCCGCGTCAACGCCCCGTCGGTTTGAGAGGGAATGTGCTGCGGCTATGTCCGTTCGGCCATCCGCTTGAGGTTGGGCAGGACAGCGCTTTCCCAGCCGCCTGCGAGCCCATCGCGGACATGGCGTATAATATCGGCAGGAAACTGATCCCAACCGAAATGCTTTAGGCGAACCCGCGTCAGGTTTTCTTCTGCATCCTCGAGGTCGACGCGCACATAGGTCTTTGGTGTGTCGGGGAAAAACCAGGAAAACACGAAAGTCGATGGCGCATTCAGGGTTTCGATCTCGCAGTGTGTCGCACCCTCGAGATCGCCTTTCTGGCGCTTCTCCGGATCCGGCTGCATGTAGAAGGTCGCGCCAGTCTTGCCGGTGTATTGCAGGCAACCGAGCCAACACTGCGTGGTTTCGCGACCGGTCAGAATCTCCCAGACCCGCTCGCGCGGCGCGGCGATATCGATCTCGCAAACAATGTCTTCGAGAGGCTTGTTGCTGTCACTCATCGTTCGTCTCCGCAAGCCGTTTCAGATTCACCAGGCGATCCGTCCAGAACGCGTTCAGCCAGGCCCGGGCTTCGTCAATTGCAGCCGGATTCAGCGTGTAAATTCGTTCCCGGCCCTGTCGTCGCTCGTGGACCAGTTTTGCGTGTCGCAGCACGGCAAGGTGGCGTGAAACCGCCGGCCGAGAGATCGCATGCTCGCTCGCGAGCGCACCGGCATTGGTTTCGCCTGACCGAAGTTTCGCAAGAATGGCCCGCCGCACAGGGTGGCCCAGCGCCTGGAAAACGTTATCTGTCTGCATGGATCTAATATGTAACGTTATTGTTACGTGTCAATGCGCTTGCCCTCCTCGCCTTGATCGGCGATGGGTGAGTCATGTCATCGCCGATCGAAATCTGGGCTGTTGCCGATCATCGCAGAGGCATCGAAAATCAGGCCTTGGGGCTCGCCGAAGCCTTGGCCGATTGCGTTGGCGGCAGGTGTCATCGGGCCGTCGTCCGCGACGATGGATTTGTGACATTGCCGGATGCAGATAACCCGTCAGTGTGGATCGGCTGCGGCCGGCCCGCCATTCGCGCGGCGCGCGACCACAGGCACATCTACCGCGATGCGCGCTTCGTTTATATCCAGGATCCGCGCACGCGATATGACCTCTTCGATCTCATCGTGGCCCCGCAGCATGACCGGCTGAGGCGGCCATACGCGGTGACGATGATCGGTTCGCCGAACAGGCTGACGGCGGACAGGCTGACGAAAGCAAGACAGGCCTTTGCCGAGCGCATCGACACCCTGCCGTCGCCGCGCAATGCGGTGTTGATCGGAGGACCCAACAAGCGCTTGCGAATGGACAAGGACGTCATGGCCTCGATCACTTCGCTTTGCCGCAGTCTTCTGGATCGGGGCGAAGCGGTGATGATCACGACCTCGCGCCGCACGCCCAAAGCCATGATGGAGGCATTGAATGAGCTCGGCCAGTTACCGGGCTGCTGGCTGTATGATGGCGACGGGGAAAACCCGTATTTCGCTTTTCTGGCGACGGCAGATCGCCTGTTCGTGACCGAGGAATCCACGAACATGCTGACCGAGGCCGCGTTCACCGGAAAGCCGGTCTACAGCCTGCCGCTGGCCGGCAATCCCGGCAAATTCCGCCTGCTGCACGCGGCACTCGAGGCGCATGGTGCGCTGCGGCCACATCTCGGCCGCATCGACGACTGGAGCTACGCGCCGCTTGACGAAACCGGTCGCATGGCGAGGCTGTTACGGGACCGATTCTTCCCGTCCTGATGCCCTTCCACATTGCGCCTGGGGCGCACCTGCCTATATCCGATCACCAAGCAGTCGCGGAGCAGTGAAATAAGTATGGCCGATTCCCGTCACAGCAAAGTCATCATCATCGGATCGGGCGCGGCCGGCTACACCGCCGCCATTTATGCGGCCCGTGCCATGTTGAAACCGATGCTCATCGCCGGCCTGCAGCCTGGCGGACAACTGACCATCACGACCGATGTGGAAAATTATCCGGGCTTCGCGGATGTCATCCAGGGGCCGTGGCTGATGGAGCAGATGAGGGCGCAAGCCGAGCATGTGGGCACCGAAATTGTCGAGGACATCATCGTTGAGGCTGACCTCTCGCAGCGGCCGTTCACGCTGAAGGGCGACGGCGGCACGGTGTACACAGCCGACAGCGTCATCATTGCGACGGGTGCAAGCGCAAAATGGCTGGGACTGGAATCCGAACAGAAATTCCAGGGATTCGGTGTGTCAGCGTGCGCGACCTGCGACGGTTTCTTTTACCGCGACAAGGAAGTTTTCGTGATCGGCGGCGGCAACACTGCGGTCGAGGAAGCGCTGTTCCTTACGAATTTCGCAAGCAAGGTCACATTGGTGCACCGCCGCGATGAATTGCGCGCCGAAAAAGTGATGCAGGACCGCCTGTTCAAGCACCCGAAGATCGAGGTGATCTGGAACAGTGTGCTGGAGGAGATTACCGGCGATGACAATCCACCCGGCGTCACCGGTGTGCGGCTGAAGAATGTCAAATCGGGCGATGTCAACGAGCACAAAGCCGACGGCGTATTCATAGCAATCGGTCACGCGCCGGCGACCGAGCTGTTCTCCAAGCAGCTGGAAACAAAAAGCGGCGGTTACCTGATCACGGATCCGGATTCCACGGCTACCTCGATACCCGGTGTGTTTGCCGCGGGCGATGTCACCGACGATGTTTTCCGACAGGCTGTTACGGCAGCCGGCATGGGCTGCATGGCTGCGCTCGAGGCCGAGCGCTTCCTGGCCGGGCAGGAATAGGCTGGTCTCCGCCTTTCAATGAGTTAATTCGATTGCAACGGTAGATTTAGTCAAGCCGGGCGAAATTCCTGCCGTATTGATAACATGGGGACACACATGCGGAACTTCAGCCGGGCCCTCGCGGTCATTGCGGCGATTGCACTTTCAGCCAGCGTGCAAGCGCAGGATTACGAGACAACCGCCTTTAATGCCTACGCGCCGACTGACGGCGATTTCCGGCGCACATCGATCGACTATTCGACATGGACGATGATGTTGTCGGAAATCGTCCTCAATGTCGGATATTCTGATCGCCGCTCGCCGCGCGGCAACACGATCGCGACTGGTACACGCGTGAGCACCGGCAATAACAGCCGTTTCCGCTACGAAGCCAACCGGGTGATCTATCACCTTGTCGAGGATTTTCATCTCGAGGCAATCTCAGAGTATCGACGCGAGCTCGAACAATTGCCCGAGCGCGTGAACCTGACGCGTCTGCATCCAGACGAGCAGCTGGCTTTCTGGCTGAATCTCTACACCGTTGCCACCATCGAACAGGTGGGGCTGATCTATCCGCAGTCTGATCTGCGCCGGGCGCGGGCTGCCGGCAGCGATCTGCAAATGCACGAAGCACCCGTTGTGACGATTTTCGGCAGACCGCTGAGCCTGAACGATATCCAGTACAATATTGTCTACCGCTATTGGGATGATCCGCGGGTGATCTACGGCTTTTTCAATGGGACGATCGGCAGTCCCCGGGTCATGCGCGAGGCCTATGAAGCCGACCGGGTCTGGCAACAACTCGAATCGAATGGCCGCGAATTCGTGAATTCGCTTCGCGGCGTTGACAATTCGCCCCGCCGGCTGGCCGTATCACGTCACTACGAACGGGCTGCCGATCGCTATTTTGCCAACTGGCCGGACGATTTGCGCGTGCATCTTCGCAGCTATGCCGGCGATGATGTCATGGAGCTCCTGGACAGCGACATACCGGTGCGCGCCACGAGCGATGAATGGGGCATCGCCGATATGACCAACGGGTCGAACCGCTGCGGGGGTTCAATCAGTCAGACGCTGGTGACCCGCCGCGATGGACGGACGACCGACTCGATGTTCTGTGGCGGCCTGCCCGACAATGCTAGAGTGCTCATGGAATACGTGATCGACCGCCGCATCCGTCAATTCCGCGACGGGACTCTGGGCGACGTTTACATTCGCGACTTGCCGGACAGGAATATCGTCATTGATCTCGATGATGACGATGACGATGCCAATGACGAAGGCGGCAACTCGAACTAATCGAGATGCACTGGATGCACTGGAAAAGGCGGCTCGACGAGCCGCCTTTTTGCGGGCGCGCCTTGTGCGAACCTCCGGGCGCTGTCTAGTGTGACCCACACGAGCGGAGGGTCGCATGGAACAGCGCCGTATAAACGATTTCTCAGTCTATCCCATCGGCCTGGGATGCATGGGCCTTTCGGCCTTTTACGGGCCGCCTACCGAACGGGCTGAAGCCGTGAAGTTGCTGCACAATGCGATAGAGCGCGGCGTCAACCACTTCGATACCGCAGAAATGTATGGCATGGGCGCGAACGAGAAACTGCTGGGTGAAGCCTTCGCCGATCGTCGCGACAAGGTGCGGATCGCCACAAAGTTCGGGCCAAAATTCCTGTTCGACGAGTCCGGCAAACCGGCGGGAACGACGATTGACGGCACACCGGAGAATATGCGCCGCGCGGTCGAAAACTCGCTGGCCTATCTTCAGACCGACATCATTGATCTGTATTACCTGCACCGCGTCGATCCGGAGGTTCCGATCGAAGAGACCGTCGGCGCGATGGGCGAGCTGGTGCGCGAAGGCAAGGTCCGTGCGCTGGGTTTGTCGGAAGCCTCGCCCGAGACCATTCGCCGCGCGCACGCAACGCATCCGATTTCAGCCGTGCAAAGCGAGTACTCGATTTTCTCGCGCGATATCGAAGCTGGCGTGCTGCCGGCGCTCGACGAGATCGGCGCCACGCTCGTCGCCTATTCGCCGCTCGGTCGCGGCCTGCTCACGGGTGCGCTCACGCGCGACAACAAGCCGGGCGGCGAAGGCGAGTACCGCCAAGCCGCGATGCAACCGCGTTTTGCCGATGGTGCGTACGAGGCCAATCTGGCGCTGGTCGAGGAGGTCGGTGCTGTCGCCGCGAACCATGATGCGGCGCCTGGCCAGATCGCCCTCGCCTGGGTGCTCGGCCGCGGCAAGAACATTGTTGCGATCCCGGGAACAACCAAGCTGCGCAATCTGGATTCCAATCTCGGCGCTGCGGACATTGCATTGACTGCCGATGAAATCGCGCGCCTGGAGGCGCTGGCCGACCGGGTGCAAGGGGCGCGCTACAATGAAAGCGGCATGGCCGCTGTGAACCGGTAAACCCGCAGCCATGGATTGGGACAAGCTGAAATCATTCCATGCCGCTGCGGAGGCAGGTTCGCTGACTGCGGCGGCAGACACGCTCGGCCTGTCGCAGTCGGCCCTTAGCCGGCAGATCACCGCGCTGGAGGAACAGCTCGGCATCAAGCTGTTTCACCGGCATGCACGCGGCCTGCTGCTAACGGAACCCGGAAAACTTCTTTATCGCGCGGCGCACGACATCTCGGCGAAAGTGGCACTGGCAGAAGCGATGGTCGCCGACTCCCGTGACAAGCCGTCGGGCGATCTGCGCGTCACGGCGCCGACGGCGCTTGGCGCGATATGGTTGGCACCGCGACTGGCCGCCTTCAACGCAGCCTATCCGGACATCAGGATTCGCCTGCTTCTGGACGATCACGAGATCGATATTGCAAACCTGCAGGCCGAGTGTGCCATCCGTCCCTGGCCATCGACGCAGAATGATCTCATTCAGCGCAAGCTGATGAAGGTACCGCAGCACCTTTATGCCAGCCGGGCCTATCTGCAGAAGAGCGGCACGCCGCAAAAGCCCGAAGATCTCGACGACCATGCGATCGTCCAATACGGGCCGCCATCCATGGCGCCTATTCCCAATCTCGACTGGGCAACGCGTTTGGGTCGCCCGAAAGGCGCGGCACCGCGCGAGGCTGTGATCGAGGCAAACACGATTAACGCCGTGATGAAAGCGGCTGAAGCTGGTCTCGGGATCGCGAGCCTTCCGGACTATGTTGCGCGCGAGAACGACAAACTGGTTCGGATACTTCCTGATATCGAGGGCCCCGTGTTCGAGGTGTTCTTCGTTTATCCAGAAGAGCTCAGAGGCTCGAGCCGAATAATTGTCTTCCGGGACTTCCTGATTTCCGAAGCAAAGACCTGGGCTGGCTAGCTTTACGCCTGGGCGAACATTTGTGCCTTGCAAATCTGCATAGCCGTTATTCGCGATCGGCTCTGGTCGTGAGCCCGGTTTTCCACCATATGCCCCCTCGAACGCAGCCAAAGCTGCGCATTCCCCTTCTGAGTTTGCATACTGTCTCCTCCCCGACACTGTATGCACATCGCGCCGGGTTCCTTCTCCTCCCCTAGGGCCCGGCGCATTTATCTTCACGCATGTGAAAAGCCCCGGCCAATTTGGCCGGGGCTCTTTTTTTGTTTCCTCGAAATTTTCATTCACACCAGGGTGGATCGCAGCATCCAGCCCATTTTTTCGTGCACCGTCAAACGCGGCGTCAATACATCGGCGGTCGCGTCGTCGCCCAGTTCAGCCGCCTTCTCGAGAGCGGCGCGGATGGTGGCCGCGACCTGCTCGTGGCCTGCCAAGAGATCGGCAATCATTTCATTCGCATCGGTTTTTTCCGCCTGCGACCGGATTTCCGCAAACTTGTCCATCTCGGCGTAGGAGGATGGTGCTTTCACGCCTAATGCACGAACCCGTTCGGCAATCTCGTCGGTCGCTGTCCACATCTCGTTGTACTGGGTCTCGAACAGCATGTGCAGATCGTGAAAGCGCGGCCCGGTCACATTCCAATGATAGGCGTGTGTTTTGAAATATAGGGCATAGGTGTCAGCGAGCACGCGGGTCACGGCCTCGGCCATTGTTTCACGCTTCGGTTGGTCCATTCCCATCGACATCGTCATTCATGAGCTCCTAGAATTCAATTCGTCGTCTAACCTGGCGCTGCAGAATTCATAGATCAAACAAATCTTTTGTGTTGATACTATCGATAATTCTTATGTGATTGCGTCAGCCATTTTTCGCAACCGCTTTCCGGCTTCCAACAAGGCCTCGTCACTGGTTGCATAGGATATCCGGAACCCCGGCGAACCGCCAAAGGCCGCGCCGGGAACCGCTGCGACGGCAGCTTCCTCGAGCAAGGCATTGCAGACGTCGACATCGGTTTCCAGCCTCGTGCCCGCGCCTGTTGTCTTGCCAATCCAGGCCGAGCATTCGGCGAAGATGTAGAATGCGCCTTCCGGTGCGGGTGCCGATAACCCCGCACATGCAGCGATGTCGCCGAGCATCCGGTCGCGGCGGCGCAGGAAGGCCGCGTTTCTCTCCTTCAGAAAGTCAAGCGGCCCGTTGAGCGCGGCCACGGCGGCCCACTGGCTGATTGAACAGGCGTTCGATGTGGTCTGAGACATAACCTTGCGCATCGCCGAGATAAGCGCTTTTGGTCCACCCGCATAACCGATCCGCCAGCCGGTCATCGAGAATGCCTTGGACACGCCATTGGTCGTCAGCGTGCGCTCGTAAAGGGCCGGTTCGACCTGGGCCACGGTCGAGAAGGTGAAATCGCCATAGACAATGTGCTCATACATGTCGTCGGTCATGATCATGACATGGGGATGGCTCAACAAGACTTCGGTGAGCGCTTTTATTTCCGGCCGCGAGTAGCCGGCGCCCGTCGGATTCGACGGCGAATTGAAGATCAACCATTTCGTGCGCGGCGTGATCGCATCCTCGAGCTGTTCAGGCGTGATCTTGAAGCCTGTCTCGATGCCGGCCCGGATTGATTTCGGCTCGCCGCCGCAAAGCCTGACCATTTCCGGATAGGACACCCAATAGGGCGCCGGAAAAATTACCTCGTCGCCGGGATTCAGCGTCGCGACCAACGCATTGTAGATGATCGGCTTGCCGCCTGGCGCGACGGAGATCTGCGACGCCGTGTATTCAAGCCCGTTCTCTCGTTCGAACTTGTCGACGATCGCCTGCTTGAGTTCTGGAATGCCATCTACAGGCGTGTACTTGGTCTTGCCTGCGGCAATCGCCTCGATTGCCGCCTGCTTGATGTGATCGGGTGTATCGAAGTCTGGCTCGCCGGCGCCAAGCGAAATCACATCCACGCCCTTATCGCGCAATTCGCGAGCTTTTTGCGTGACGGCGAGCGTTGCGGACGGCTGCACTCGTGCGAGAGCATCGGATTGCTTGAATGACATGGAGTCTCCCGGGTCGGTCGGCGGAACCGAACCTAGCCAAGCCGCCTAAGCACGCCAAGCGCGTTGTCCCAGTTCCGCCGCAATTGCCGCGAGGGCGCCGCAATCGCCGCCAAGTTGGCCCGAATTGGCCCTTGAGCCGCCCGCATCGCGCGCCATGCCGGAAGGGCAAGCCTGCCAAGGGGAGTTGGTCAATGGCGAAGTCGAGAGAATACAATCCAATCACATTTGTCGCGCTGATGCTCGCGGCCAGCGCACTTGCCACGACGATCTACCTCAATCACAGCCATCGACCGGCCAGCCTGCACTTGGCGGATTCCGACAACGCGCCGTTGACCGCATACGGTGACACGGCGCCAAGACAGGTGGCGGTTCGCGGCCGTTGACTGCTTGTCAGCGCCTGTTTGCAGACAGGTTATCCCATCGCGTTTCGCCTCGGGCTGACCCCGCCGCAGGGTTCGCGCGAAGTTATCAACCGTTTGACACCACAACATGAACACGAATTAAGCCGCCTGCTGTCGCGGCAGGGTCGCAATCTGCGCGATTTCCGGCTATCTGCGATTGTAGCGGGGTGAAAATGCGAAACGGGGCAGGCTATTGCAGCTTCGAGCGTTCACCTTTGTGCAGGCCGCAAGTCTTGATCGGCGCTGGCTAACGGCCGGATTGGCGCTGCTGGTACACAGCGGCTTGGCGGTTTCGGTCTTGTCGATCCCCTCGTCCGAGTTCGATGGCTTTTCGCATATCACGCAGATCGTGCTGATCCCGGCGCCGATGGAGGCGGATCCGCAGGCGCCAGAACTGCCAGACGTCGAGGACATCCCTCAGCCTGACATTGCCGAAGAGACCGCTGCGCCTGAACCGGTCGAATCGGTGACATCGGAACCCGCCCATGCCCTGCCCGTTTCAGCCCGTGCGGCGCCTGTCGAAACCGACGCGGCGTCCAATGCTGCCGACGCCTATCCGTTGAGTACGGGTACCCGATCCGTATTGCAGGGTCTGCAATGCCCCGGCGACCCTGAATCCTTCGCGCAAACCGGCATCTGCCCGCAGGCCGCACGCCGGAACAGCCGGATGGCGGCTGCCGGCGAAACCGTGGGCGATTTTTACACGATTGATGTCGCGGCCATTCGCGCGGCGTTCGGCATCGCACCCCATGCGCTTGCGGGACAAGCCACGCTGGGCGATGGAAACCGGACCGGTGGTCTTGCCAATTCGAATTCGATGCGGGACGTGCTGCCGGCGAGCCGGCGCGACCCGGCCTTCGGCGATTGACGCCGTCCGCCAGTTGCGGAATGTGGCAGCATGAATTTTCTCTCCGATACAACGGCCCCGGTTCACCCCGCGGTGCTGGCTGCACTGGCTGATGCGAATGACGGATATGCGCCGAGCTATGGCGCCGATCCGCTGACCCACCGATTGAAAGACCTGTTGCAGGAATTGTTTGAAGCCGAGATCGAGCTGGTCCTGACGACAAGCGGAACGGCGTCGAATGCGTTGGCCCTGTCGGTAATGTGCCCGTCGCACGGCATGATATTGTGTCATGACGAGGCGCACATTCATCGCGACGAGCGCGGCGCACCGGAATTCTTTACTGGCGGGGGCAAGCTTTTGCCGCTGACCGGTGATCATGCGAAAATCGACCCTGCGAGACTGAGGGCCGCGCTGGAAGAATGGCCGCAGGATTTCGTGCACACGACGCCGCCACGCGCCGTGTCGATCTCAAATCTCAACGAATCCGGATGCGCGTATGACGCCGAAGCGCTGCGCGCGCTCACGGTGCCCGCGCGCGAAAAGGGGCTGGGAATCCATTTCGACGGTGCCCGGTTTGCCAATGCGCTGGTCTCGCTGAAAGCCCGCCCGGCCGAATTGAGCTGGAAAGCCGGATGCGATGTGTTGTGCCTCGGGGCGACCAAGAATGGCGCGATCGGGGCGGAAGCCATTGTGCTGTTCGGCGATCTAAGAGAGCGGCTCGGCGAGCTGCAAGCGCGGCAGAAACGATCCGGGCATATGGGCCCGAAAATCCGCTTCATCGCGGCGCAGATGCTGGCCTGGCTGACGGACGATCTGTGGCTCGACCTAGCGCGCCAGGCAAATGCCGCGGCCGCGGAAATCGCCCGGCTTCTGACAGTTTCCGGCGGCGCCGAACTTGTCCATCCCGTTGACGGCAATGAGGTTTTCGTCCGCCTCGACCCGGCACTGGAGCGCCAGTTGAAAGCCGGCGGGGCGGGGTTTTATGGCTGGCCCGACGGTTCGGCGCGCTTCGTCGCCAGCTGGTCAACCAGCGAGGCCGAGCTGGCCGCACTGGCGCACGCGATCAACCGCTAGGCGGCACCGAATTCGCGGTCTTCCTCCTGATCGTCATAATCCTCATCGGTCGAACGGCGCCAGGGCCCCTTGTAGGCGCTGTCCTGGCGGCGGCGGCGATCGGGGCCGAAATAGTCCGGGGCGCGGACAAAGCGGCGGGGGCGTTCGACCAAGGAGACAATGCGTTCGAACAGGTCGATCGGGCGCACCGGCTTGGCAAGATATTCGTTGATCCCGGCATTGATGGCCTGGATGACGCGGGCACGCTCGGAATGGGCGGTGACCATGATAATCGGCAGATACTTGTTGGCGCCGCTGTCATCGCTGCGGATCTGCCGCGCGAGTTCCAGCCCGTCCATTTCGGCGAGAAAAAGGTCGACCAGCAGGATGTCGGGATTGAGCACACCGATATTCTGCAGCGCAGTCTCGGCATCACGGCATTCATGAATCGTGCGAACGCCGAACCCCTGCAGGATGGTCCGGATAATCGCCGACATGTGCGAATTGTCCTCAACGATGAGGACGCGTATGCGATCAAAACTGCCCGCCATTTCCTTTTGCGGACCCGCCTCTACATTGCTTCTAGCCCCGTCGGGCAAATTGCGCTGATTGGCCTTAACCAACGGTAACTTCCGGCCGGGCGCGGTGATGAATAAGGAAATGACAGGATGATGCGCTCGATACTCGGACTGGTGACCGCCGCCCTGACGCTGGCGGGATGCTCCTCGCCGCGCCCCCGGCTGGCCGGGGATGAACCGCCGCCGGTCGCAGAAAATATCGATATTGATCAATACCTTGGTACCTGGTTCGAGATTGCGCGGGCGGATCATGGATTCGAGCGGAACTGCCATGGCGTGTCGGCCTATTACGAGCGGCGCGAGGACGGGATGATCCGGGTCATCAACCGCTGCTGGAAAGACGGGCTGGACGGCGAGCTGGACGTCGCGGAAGGCCGGGCGCGGATTGCCGACCGATTGTCGAATGCGCGCCTGAAGGTGAGTTTCTTCGGTCCGTTCTTCGGCGATTACTGGATCCTCGACGTGGCCGAGGATTATTCCTGGGCCGTCGTGTCCGAACCGCAGGGCCGCTATCTGTGGATCCTTTCGCGGGAACCGCAAATGGATGACGCCACCCTCCAGGCGCGGCTCGATTTCCTGCACGGGCTGGGTTTTGACACGGACGGGCTGATCTATCCCGACCAGTGGGAGAGCCGGGACGCTGCCCCGACTGAGGGTCTGCCGGAAAACGCTGCGGATTAGGCGGAACAAACTGGAAACTCCGGTGCGCACTCCCTATACCTGAGACATGGCAAGACTCACTGCAGATGACAGCGCCGTCCAGGACATGGGCCAGGCCGTTTTCAAGGCCGAACCGGTGGCCCAAACGCCGGCCGCCTGGGTGCCGCACCGGCCGGCCCGCCCCGCCAAATCGGAAGGCGGGATCCGTTTCCGCTGCGAGTCCGAATTTTCCCCGACCGGTGACCAGCCGACGGCGATTGAAGACCTTGTCCACGGTCTCAATTCGGAGGAGCGCGACCAGGTTCTCCTCGGGGCGACCGGTACCGGCAAGACCTTCACCATGGCAAAGATCATTGAAAGTGTTCAGAGACCGGCGCTGATCCTTGCTCCGAACAAGACGCTGGCGGCCCAGTTGTACGGCGAATTCAAGAGCTTCTTTCCCCATAATTCGGTCGAGTATTTCGTCTCCTACTACGACTACTACATGCCCGAGGCCTATGTGCCGCGGACCGACACCTACATCGAGAAGGAATCGTCCATCAACGAGGCGATCGACCGGATGCGCCACTCGGCGACGCGGTCCATCCTCGAGCGCGATGACGTGATCATCGTCGCCTCGGTGTCGTGCATTTACGGCATCGGCTCGGTCGAGACCTATACGGCGATGACGTTCGAGATAAAGACCGGCGAGGCGATGGACCCGCGCGAGATCGCCAAGCGCCTGGTGGCGCTGCAATACACGCGCAATGACGCGGCCTTTCAAAGGGGCACTTTCCGGCTCAAGGGCGATGTCCTCGAAATCTTCCCGGCGCATTATGACGACAGGGCCTGGCGCGTGGATTTCTTCGGCGATGAGATCGAGCGCATCACCGAGTTCGACCCGCTGACCGGCAAGCCGCAGGCCGAGCTCAATTCCGTCAAGATGTACGCCAACTCGCACTATGTGACGCCGCGCCCGACGCTGCACCAGGCCATCAGCTCCATCAAGAAGGAGCTCAAGGTGCGCCTTCAATGGCTCGAGGAAAACGGCAAGCTTTTAGAAGCGCAGCGCCTCGCCCAGCGCACCGAGTTCGACCTGGAAATGCTGGAAGCCACCGGCTCCTGCGCCGGCATCGAGAACTATTCGCGCTATCTCACCGGCCGCAAGCCGGGCGAGCCGCCGCCGACCCTGTTCGAATACCTGCCCGAGGACGCGCTGGTCTTCGTCGATGAAAGCCACCAGACCATCCCGCAGCTCGGCGCCATGGCGCGCGGTGACTTCAACCGCAAGAAGACGCTGGCGGACCATGGCTTCCGCTTGCCCTCCGCGCTCGATAACCGGCCGCTCAAATTCGAGGAATGGGACCTCATGCGGCCGCAGACGATCTGTGTCTCGGCCACGCCCGGCGCCTGGGAGCTGGAGCGCACGGGCGGCGTCTTCACCGAACAGGTGATCCGCCCGACAGGGCTGATCGATCCGCCGGTCGAGGTGCGCCCGGTCTCGAAAGACGGGGCGAGCCAGGTCGATGATGTCATCGACGAAGCGCGCCGCGTTGCGGAAAACGGGATGCGCACGCTGGTCACCACGCTGACCAAGCGGATGGCCGAGGATCTCACCGAATACATGCACGAGCAGGGCCTCAAGGTCCGCTACATGCACTCCGATGTCGATACGGTGGAGCGGATCGAGCTGATCCGCGACCTCCGCCTCGGCGTCTATGACGTGCTGGTCGGGATCAACCTCTTGCGCGAGGGGCTGGATATCCCGGAATGCGGGCTGGTGGCGATCCTTGATGCCGACAAGGAAGGCTTTTTGCGCTCCGAAACCAGCCTGGTGCAGACGATCGGCCGTGCCGCGCGCAATGCGGAGTCAAAGGTCATCCTCTATGCCGACCGCATCACCGGCTCCATGCAGCGGGCAATGGAGGAGACCGACCGCCGGCGTGAGAAGCAGGTGGCGCACAATGAGGCGCACGGCATCACGCCGAAAACGATCGTGCGCGGCATTTCCGACGTGCTCGAAGGCGTGATGGAGAAGACCGCGAAAGGGCGGAGCGCGAAGGCGCGGGACCGGAAGAACCGGCGCGACGGCCGGGTGGCGGAGGATCAGAAGATGTTCGAGCCGAACAATCTCAAGGCCGTCATTGCGGATCTGGAAAAGCAGATGCGCGAGGCGGCGGCGAATCTGGAATTTGAGGAGGCTGCGCGGTTAAGGGACGAGATCAAGGGGTTGGAGGGGGATTAGGGAGAAAACTTCGCCGGTTAATCGTGCAGCAATCACCAGGTACGCATCGTTAGTTTCGGCATGACTGCAGACGAACGGCCCCTCCATCTCGGCTTCGCGGAGACGCAGACGCCCTTCATCAGCGCGTCGCAATCAGCGCGGGTCTGGACCGAGAGCTGGGCCGAACGGGAAATGTATTGTCCGGCCTGTGGGGCTGACCGGCTGAAGGCCTATCCGAACAATGCGCCCGTGGCCGACCTGTTTTGTGCGGCGTGCGACGAGGACTTCGAATTGAAGTCGCAGAAGACTCGGATCGGCAACAAGGTGATGGATGGCGCCTGGGCGACAATGCTGGAGCGCCTCGCTTCTGCGGCTAATCCTAGCCTTCTGGTCATGCGCTATGACCGGAACCAGTCCGCGGTTAGCGATCTGATGGTGGTGCCGAAGCACTTCTTCACGCCCGACCTTATCGAAAAACGCAAGCCGCTGGCGGCTACGGCGAGGCGCGCCGGATGGGTTGGCTGCAATATCCTTATCGGGCGGGTGCCGGCATCCGGTCGCATCCACATCGTTCGCGACAGCTGGCCCACGCCTCGCGAATCTGTGCTCGCCAAATGGCAGCGGACAGCGTTTCTTCGGGACCAGAAAGCGTCAGCCCGCGGGTGGCTGGTTGAGACCATGGCGCAGATCGACGCGCTTGGAAGGCCGGACTTCACGATTGACGATGCCTATGGCTTCGCACCCGCCCTGACCCGGCTTTATCCCGACAACCAGCATGTCCGAGAGAAAATCCGCCAGCAGCTTCAGTTCCTGCGCGACAAGGGCTGGCTGGAGTTTGTCGGGCGCGGGCGTTACCGGCTGACGGAAAACTAGGCTCATCGGACGGTGTAGGGGCGTGCGTGGTTCGAGGCCGCCTGGCGGCGGCTCCTCACCATGAGGTGCGTTTTGCCTCGTCATTCCGGGGCGAGTCGGAGGTGAGAACCTGGAACCCATTCCGGAAAGGTGATGTCACGGCATGGGTCCCGGATCGTCGCTTCCCCGCTTTCGCGGGGACAAGCCGCCCCGTCCGGGATGACGAGGTTTTGTTTTCCTCCCCTGTTCACGGGGGAGGTGCCGAGCGAATGCGAGGCGGAGGGGGCCGGCGCAGTGTCTGCCCCCCTCGTCCCTTCGGGACACTCCCCCCGTGAACGGGGGGAGAAAAAGGCTTGCGGCTCTTATCCACCCCTCCCCGTCCCCGGTTAAACTCCGGGCCGGATGTCCACCCTCGATGAATTGAAAACCCGGGCCGAGCAGATGCGCCGTGAGGGCGCGTCGATGGCCGAGATTGCGCGCATGAATTTACCACGCCAGCGCGGCTCTGGGTCCCCGCTTTCGCGGGGATGACGGTGAAGGGGCGTGCGTGGTTCGAGGCTGCCTGCGGCAGCACCTCACCATGAGGTGGGTAGGTGAGACGGCAACAAACTAATCCACGCCTCCCCCACCCCGGTTAGACTCCGGGCCGGATGTCATCCCTGGACGAACTGAAAGCCCGCGCCGCGCAGATGCGCCGAGACGGCGCGTCGATGGCCGAGATTGCGCGCGCGGTTCAGCGCAGCGTGTCAACAGAGCCCACACCACTACCTCATCCTGAGGTGCTCGCGTCAGCGAGCCTCGAAGGAGGCCTCCAGCCTGGTGGGTGGTTCGAGGCTGCCTGCGGCAGCACCTCACCATGAGGTGGGTAGGTGAGACAGCAACGAACTAATCCCCGCCCTCCCCGGTCCCGGATAAACTCCGGGCCGGATGTCCACCCTCGATGAGTTGAAAACCCGGGCCGAGCAGATGCGCCGCGAAGGCGCGTCGATGGCCGAGATTGCGCGCGCGGTCGGGCGCAGCGTCTCGACCATCCATGTCTGGGCGGCGCAGGGCGGCTGGCGGATCGCGGAGATTGAGGAAATTTCCCTCTCCCCTTCCCAAGGGGAGAGGATGGGCGGCGAAGCCATCCAGGTGAGGGGTTGTTCCACCGCCAGTGCCGACCCCCTCACCTCAATCCTCTCCCCCAAGGGGGAGAGGCAGAATAACGCCGAGCCCCTCTGCCCGCTCGAGGCCGCGCGGGCGTTGCAGCAGCGGGCGGCGTGGCTGGGTCAGGCGGGGCAGATCCGGGCCGCCGAAGCCGCCGCGCGCCTGGCCGAGCGGATATTGCGCACCGAGGCGCAGCTCAATCGCCTCGACGATACCCGGTCCCGGTCCCACCCTGAGCGGCATGAGGAATGGCCGGGCGGGGCCCGCGCCGAGCTGGCGCGCCGCTTTGCGCGCTTCCGGACAATGCACGATGCAGAACGGGCCAGGGATCCGGAATGGACGCCGCGGAGCGGGGCCTCGCAGGCCGAAAAACATGTGTTCGCCCTTTGTCATGGTGAGCGGGTGGGTGGAGACACGGTCTCACGCCCGAGCGGCCAAATTCCCACCTCATCTTGAGGTGGCGGCGCAGCCGCCCTCGAAAGACGGGACGCCGGGCGCCGTGCGTGGTTCGAGGCTGGCCTCGCGGCCAGCACCTCACCATGAGGTGGAATATGAATTCGTCATTCCGGGGCGAGCGACAAGCGAGAACCCGGAACCCATTCCGGAACCTGCATGTCACGGCATGGGTCCCGGATCAGGCTCCGCCTGTCCGGGATGACGAAGTGATTTTCTCGTCCCGGCGCACACACAATTAGCCTTACACGCCTTGCCGGGATTATTTCGGCGCCGGGGTTTTCAGCTCAAGGGTGTAACCGCGAAGCGGCGCTTGCGCGCCCTTGACCTGAAAACCCGGCGCGAAAGTCTGGCCGGCATGGATTGTAAGGCGGGTTCAGGGCTGCCCCTCCCCCCTTTCAAAATTTTCATGCCGGCCGGTCTTGACGGTGCGCGGAGAATTCCCAAATCGATGCGCGTTCCGGTGGATCACCGCTGGCGCCTTCCCCTTCGCTGGCGGCCCGCCGGGACTGTTGTGTCGAAACCGTTCAGACATTGGGAGGTCCTGATGAAACCCTCATTGATGCTCGCCGCTGTCAGCTCGCTGGCGCTCGCCGGGGCCGCGGCGGCCGACATGGCTGATACCGAAACGCCGGACAAGGACGCACCGGTGGTGGCAACCGACGCGCAGGGCAATCCGGAACCGGCGGTCGATACGCCGGCGATCGACAAGCCGGAACTCGGCATCGAGACAGCGAGTGCCACCGGCGACAAGCCGGAGGCGGACGAGCAAGCCGCGCTGCCCGAGCGCAGCGACCTGCCGGGCAAGCCGCCGGCCGGGCGCTAACGGCTTCCGGTTGCTCCCTCACATCCTGCCCTCCCGCCCGCCGGGAGGGCTTTTTTCTTGCGGTCGACAGGCGCGTTGGAACCCAAGGCCGGGTCAGTCGTTGTCTTGGGTGTACCTCGCGCGGTGCGCCCGCCTCCCCCGAACCTGACGGGTGCGCCGCGCTCTTTTGAACCCCAATCACAAGGGAGGAACTCCCGATGAAACGCACACTTCTTCTTTCCGCCGCCAGCGCCATGGTGATGTCCGGCGCCGCTGCCCTCGCACAGGACAGTGATACCGCGATCCGCCGCGAACACGTTGTCGGCCGCGAGGACCCGGTCTATCTCGCCGAGGGCAGCGTTGCGCCCACCACCGAGGAGGCCGTCGACGTCCTGCACACCGAGGACTATGGCGACGAGCCGGTGGTCGAAGGCACATATGGCGACATGGACGGCCAGCAGGACCTCGGTCCGAAGCCGGGCGTTCACGAGACCGGCTACACGACGACGACCGAAGCCCGGGTGATCACCTGGGAGGAAATGTTCAACTCACACCTGGAACAGGCTTTCCATGCCATCGACGCCGATGATGACGGCACCATTTCGCGCCAGGAATGGGGCGATTGGCAGGCCGATGACGGCTTCTATGCCGAGCGCTTCGGCGAGTTCGACAGGAATGGCGACAGCTCCGTGACCTGGAACGAGTACAGCGGAGCGGCGATGTCGCTCTATGATGTCTCGGGCCTGAACGGCGAAGACCGCACCGGGTAATACCGGCTCGCGGTCTTTTCCAGGACCGAGCATGTCGGGGCCCCCTTCGCCGGCCATCGGAGGGGGTCCCCTTCTGTGTGCTATTGCGACCAGAGATCAGCAGGGGGTCTTGTGTCAAGCACTTCCGCAATTCTTTCCCGCGTCGCGGGAGAAGTGTCGGCGGGGATCGCGCCGGGCGCGAACCAGCCGGTCTCGGCGATCTCCTGGCCCGGTTCGCACGGGCAGGGCGCCCAGTCGCGGACGATGAAGAGCGCGATATGGTCACCCCGGAAATTGCGGTCATTGGCATAGATGTGGAACAGGTGCGGGCGGGCGGTGAGCGCGACACCGGCTTCCTCGCGCATTTCCTTGTCGATCGCCTGCCAGATCGTCTCGCCGCGCTCGACACCGCCGCCGGGCAGGTGCCAGCCGGCCATGTAGGTGTGACGCACGAGCGCGATTTTCCCGTCGGCATCGAAAGCCAGGCCGCGCACGCCGAGCGTCATGCCGCGCGAGCGCCGCCAATGCGCCTGCATGAGCGGCCGCAGGACGGGTTCGAGGCGCATACGCCAGCGTGTCATGCGCGCCTCCGCGTGCGATCATCCGCCCCGCAGTCGCGCCCTAGCGGCGCGCGCCAAACCCGGCTAGAAAGCCGGGCAGTTCGAACCTTTTCCACGGAGACATTCATGGCCGCCATCATCGCTATCGGTCTCGCCTTCGGCATCTTTGGCCTCTTGAATCTCATCGAATTCCATCGCCTCGACTAGTCCCCTGACGCAGCCGGAAAAAAGGTGCTGTTGATGTTTGGTGTCGCGGAGTCCCTGCCACTGGCCGCCGGTTTCATACTGGCCGGCATTGTCATCCTCCTGTTCGGCGGCGATTTGCTGATCCGCGGCGCGGCCGCGCTGGCTCGGCGCGCCAAGCTGCCGCCACTGCTGGTCGGACTGACGATCGTGGCGTTCGGCACTTCGGCGCCGGAACTGGTGGTGTCAATCGATGCCGCCCTGTCCGGCGCGCCGGGCCTGGCGCTCGGCAATATTGTCGGCTCGAACATTGCCAATGTGCTGTTCGTGCTCGGACTGCCGGCCCTGGTCGGCGTGATCGGGGCACAGGCGCCGGGCGTGCGCCGCAATGCGCTGTTTGCGCTGGCCGCCGGCATCGCGCTGGTGACCGTCAGCCGCGACGGGGCCATCTCGATGCTCGAAGGCGGCGCGCTGTTGGCGCTGATCTTCGTCTTTGTCGGCCTGCTGGCCTTTTCGGCGATGCGGGCGCGCGACAACGACCCGCTGCTCGCCGAAGTGGCCGAGCTGGAAGAGGCCGTCGGCAAGGGCTCCTTGCCGATGACCGTGCTGGCGCTGGTCGTCGGCATCGTGCTTTTGCCCGCCGGCGCCCACATGATCGTCACCGGCGGCACCGCAGCGGCGGGCCTGCTGGGCGTGTCAGACGCGGTGATCGGGCTGACGGCGCTGGCGATCGGAACCTCGCTGCCGGAGTTTGCCACCGTTGTGGTCGCGGTGACGCGCCGCCAGGCGGATCTGGCGATCGGAAACGTGCTCGGCTCCAATGTCTTCAACGTCTTTGCCGTCGGCGGCGCGGCGGGTCTGGTCGCCGGCGCGGCCAACGTGCCGCTGCCGGTCCCGGACCAGTTCATGCGCTTTGATTTCTGGGTGATGCTGGGGGCCAGCGCGCTGCTCGCAATGTGGATCTTTGCGGGCCGCAATGTCGGCCGGCTGGCCGGCGTGCTTTTCTTCGGCGGCTATGTTGCGTATATCGCGGCGCTCTGGTGGATGAACCCCATCGCGTTCTAGACCCGCAGGACACATGACAAGCTCCCGCCTGGAAATCACGAAGGACTTCACCTTCGAGGCCGCGCACTATTTCACGCACGAGGCCGAGGACCATCCGTTCGCGCGCGTGCACGGGCATTCCTTTGCCGGCTCGGTGACGCTGGCGGGCGAGCCCAATGACAAGGGCTGGATCAAGGATACGTGGAAGATCGAGCAGATCGTGAAAGTCGAGATCGAGAAGCTGGACCATCACCTGCTGAACGAGGTCGAGGGACTTAACCAGCCGTCGCTGGAAAACATCTGCGCCTGGCTGTTCGACCGGCTGGCGCCGAAACTGCCGGGCCTCGTGGCGGTGGAAGTCGGCCGCCCGTCGTGTGGCGAGCGGGCAGTGCTGCGGCGGGGTTAACCGAGCCGCGGCGGGTCGCGCCTGTTATTTGGCGCCGTAAAGTTTCTTTTCGCGATCAGCCAGAGGCGCGCAGGACGCCGCTATTGCCAACGGCTTTACTTGCGGGCCGGCGCCCGTTTCGGCTTGGATGGCTTGGCGGTATCGGCTTTCGTTTCCGCATCGCGGGCCAGCCGAGCCTTGCGGAGCCTGTCGGATTGCGCCGCGCGCTCCTCGGATTCCTCGCGAAGGATCTCGCGAACCGCGGCGTCGGTGATGTCAGCCTTCGTGCGGGGCTTCTTGTCGGTCAGCGAGAATATGCCGTCATGTTCTTTTGCGGCCATGGTAAGCTTCCGTTTTCGGCTGGAGATAGAACAGAAAAAACCGGGCGTTGGCCCGGTCTTTCCGTCACGCGTCACGGCCGGCCCGATATACAGGCCATGGCCGCAAGCTGTGTTACGCTATCGCGACATTGTCGGCAGCGGACTTGCCTGAGCGGCTGTCCTGGACAACGTCGAAGGTCACTTTCTGACCTTCCGTCAGCGAATGGATGCCGGCCCGTTCGAGCGCGGTTGCGTGAACAAATACATCCGATGCGCCGTCTTCCGGCTGAATGAAACCAAAGCCCTTGGCGGAATTGAAAAACTTTACGGTACCTGTGGTCATGACGATTTCCTTTCAATCAGTCATAAAATAATTGCGTTCCCGGCCGACGGCCGAAAACCACGAGTCGAAACTGGAAGGGGAAAAGTCGAGACCGCGGCGAACCGCGAATTGAACGTATTCGTCAAACCAAATCGATGGAGCGTTTCTTAACGCGACAATGTGTTCAGTTTGTGGCAGGCCTCCAAGGCTGGCGAGTTCGGCAGCCCCTGGCGGCTCACCGGGTTGCTTCCCCCTGCCTTTCTGCCGCAATCAACCGATCGACAAACTGGCACTCGGTGACATTCTCGCGGCTGCATTCCGAGAGTAGCTCCACCAGCACTGTCTCAAGCTTCGCGAGCTCGCCGATCTTCTGCCGGACGGATTCCAAATGCCGCGTCGCGATTTCTGACACACTGCGGCAAGTGAGACCGCGTTCCGGCCCGTCATCGAGCAACATCCTGATATCTTCGACCGTGAACCCAAGGGCACGCAGCTTCACGATAAAGGACAGCCGCGACAGGGAGGCTTCGTCATACTGCCGGTAGCCCGACCGATCGCGCTGCGGCGGCGGAATCAGGCCGATCTTCTCATAATACCTGATAGTCTCCGGGTGGCTGCTGACGATCCGCGCGGCGCGCGATCGCGAAACGCCGATCGAGGGTCGCGAATTCGTGATCTCGGTCATGGTGAAGCCTCTTGAGTCTGTAGCCGCTACAGACTGTAGCACAGTGACATGGACACGCCGGAAACCAAACCCTTGCAAGCCGCATCCCTGGCCTCGGGCGGCAGTGCCATTGGCGGCCTGTTTGCTTTTGTCGGTGCCTCCTGCTGCGTCATCCCGATACTCCTGATCCACATGGGAGTAGCCTCCGGGCTCGTGGCCAGACTGGGATGGTTTGCCAGATGGCAACCGGTTTTCCTCGCGGTTTCCGTGGCGCTGCTGGCGACAGCGCTGTTCCTGGGATTGCGAACCAACAGCCGGTCTCGCCTGTTCTGGATCACATGGACAGCGGGTGCTGTCTTCACGGCGCTGGCGCTGATCCTGCCGTTTTTCGAGGCCGACCTGCAGCGCGCTTTACTCGACTGGTTCAGAAGATGACCGCGCAACGGGAACCAGCGCCAACTTTCCTGCAAGGCGGCACGCTTCCGCCACCGGGCGATGTCGGCCGACTGGCGCGGCTCCTGCTCGGCATCGGATCCCTGTATGTCGTGGCGAATGTGATCGGAAATGACGATCCGCGTGCCGTCCTCGATCCGGCCGTCGCCGTCTATATGCTGTTCGCGGTCTATTTGTCGGCCTATGTCGTCAATATCGGTTTCGGGATTCGCCTGGGCCAGTGGCCTCGTATGGCTGTTCTGGCAGCTGTCACCGGCGCCGGTCTCTTGAGCTGGACCTCTCAGCAATCGCTGGAAACCGGTATGATGTGGCGCACGGCCCAATTGATCCTGTGTTATGTCTACGGGCATCTGGGCATTTCGTTTCTCCTGGCAGCGGCGTTCCGCACACCGGGCTGCGAAATGCGCTCGATCCCCATCCTGCTGGGCCGGATAGCGGGTCGACCGGCCCGGGATCATCGCTGTCCGGGTCCGATCGGTATTATTGACCAGTGGGAAGAGAGGCACAGCCGCCGTGGCTGACATCGTCCTGCATTCCAGCCTGACCTGCCCGTCCTGCGACATCACGCATGCGAGCGTTCCGATGCCGACCGATGCCTGCCAGTATTTCTGGGACTGCCCGGCGTGCGGCGATGTCATCAAGCCGCTGAATGGCGATTGCTGTGTCTTCTGTTCCTACGGGAGCGTGCCTTGTCCGCCGATCCAGCGAGGCGCCTGCTGCTGAAGGCTTTCATCGCGTCAGCAAGACCCCGAGAGCCCGGTGACCGGTACAGCGCGTATTGGCTGGCTCAATCCTGCGGCGCATCCTCCCAGCGGCCGCCGGCGTCCGCGTATTCCTGCGTGCCTTCGTGGATGACTTCGTCACCGTCAATGATACCGCGGGCTGGAATGTCAGGCATGTCCTTGATGCGCTCGTAGATCGGCGCGAAATCCTGCCCTGCCGTGTCGTCCAGCAGCTGCTGGAAGCTTTCGACCGCGAAATAGGTCTGCTGGAAATCGTCGTAACGGTATTGGGTGCGCATGATGCGTTCGATGTCGAAGCCGATGCGGTTGGGTGACCGGCCCTCGAGCGAAAAAACGCTCTCGGCAAAGGACGAGACAATGCCGGCGCCGTAGATCTTCAACTCTTCGCCCTGCTTTATCAGTCCGAATTCGACCGTGTACCAGTACAGCCGCGTGATGTTTTCCAGCGTATCGAACTTCAACGCCCGCAGACCGCCCCGGCCATAGGCCGCCATGTAGTCGCCGAACACCGGCAGACCAAGCAGCGGCGAATGGCCGAAAACGTCGTGAAAGATATCGGGTTCCTGCAGGTAATCGATCTCTTCCGGCTTGCGGATGAAGCGCCCGACCGGGAATTGCCGGTTGGCCAGATGCGTGAAGAAAGGTTCGTCCGGGATCAGTCCCGGAACCGTCACGAGCTTCCAGCCCGTCAACGCCTCGAGCTTGGGATTGAGTTCGCGGAAATCGGGAATTTTCGTGTTGTCGAGCCCTAGCGCGTCGAGCCCGTCATAGAATTCCTTCACCGCGCGATTGCCGAGCATTCCGGTCTGCCGATCGTAGAGCTTCGCCCACATGGCGTGCTCTTCCTCGGTGTATTCATCCCAGCACTGGTCGATCGTGTAATCGTCGCGCACTTCGCCGGCTTCCACCTGGCGCTGGACGATCGGATCGGTTGTCGGGACGCGGAGTTCGACCATGGCGGCGGCCTCAAACTGGTTACAATTGAAACTAAATTACAGTGTTTGCGAAAGCTGTCCATGACAGGCATTGCTTGAACCAGTGTTAAATCCCGCCTATCCACGCGGGCCAAAGCGACCTCCGGATTTCCTTAATGGCCGAAATAGATATCGAAATCACCTCGTTGCGCGTGCCGGTCTCACTCGGCGTGCACGATTTCGAGCGCAAGGCGCGGCAGGACGTCACGGTCGACCTGGTGCTGACGCTGGCCGGTGTGCCGGAAAACGATTCAATCAGCGAAACCGCGCACTATGACGAGATCGCGCAGGCGGTCCAGGAAACCGCGGATCTGAAACATTACGATCTGATCGAAACGCTGGCGCTGGCGATCGCGGAACGCGTCAAGGCGTTCCCGGACGTGATCCTTGTTGAAGCCGCCGTTCACAAGACGCCACGAACCGTGGCTGCCGAACGCCTGTCGGCGCGGATCAAGCTATAGCCCCTCCACACGCCATGAATTTATGGTAATGAAGATGACCGCCTGGAAAAAACCTATGGCGACTCAAGGAAGGGACACTCAATGCGTACACGACTTTTGCTAACTGCTGCCTTGCCGGCTCTGGCCCTCATGGCCTGTACACCGGCCGACGATATGGAAGACGCCGAAGCCGACATGGAAGCGGCTGGCGAAGACATGGAAAACGCCGCTGCTGAAGCGGGCGACGACATGGAAGAAGCCGCCGATGAGGCGGGGGACGACATGAATGACGCCGCCGAGGAAGCGGAAGACGACATGGAAGCTGCCGGCGACGACGCCGAGAACATGCTCGAAGAGGCTGGCGAGGCCATGGGGAACGCCGCGAACGAAGCCGGCGAGATGCTCGAGGATGCCGCGCATGAAACGGCCGATGACGATGGTGAGGATGACGGCGACGAAAACGATTCGCCGGACCAATAACCTCGTTCGAATTGCCTGATCAGCGCCGCCATGCCCTGCATGGCGGCGTTATTCTTTATCCGAAGGCGCGGTCGACCTTCGATTTCGGGGTGACGGCCCGCGTGAAGAGCGATCCGATTATCGCGATGAAAATGCGCGCGATGATCGTGAAGAAGAGGAATGCCAGCTGTTCATCGCCGAGGAAGAGGCGAACGAAATTATTGTACCTGTCCGGCAAGCCGGTATGGGTCAGCCCCCGCTCCACAAGCTCGGCGACGTCGAGAATGTAATTGAGGATGGTGGGCGCATAGAGGCCGAGCGCCACGAGCATGGCGGTTGCGAGAATGAAAGCCATGAACAGCGTTGCGCTGACCGAGCCGATCCGTCCAAGCAGAAACATGTTTTGCCCTTTCCACCCTGTGTGGGTCGCAGCCTATCACAATCGCCGCCCCGCTGTCCGTCAGAGATCGGCTTCGTCCAACAAGGTAAGCGTGAAAGCATTGCCGTAAATCTGTTTCGCCCGGTGAGCGAGCGTCATCAGGACCGCGAAATCGGTCGGATCGGCCACGACAATGCAGCCGGCAGACCAGCGACCGACCCTGTGTGACCGCCGCGTCGCGCTGGCGCGATGAATATTGATACCCGTTGCATTGTCGAACACCCGGTCCGGGCGCCGGTCCAGCCGGCGGTCCCGATTGCGATCGCGATGGACGGACAGGCGGGCGCCCGGGCGCTGGCAGAGCGCAAGATAGCGGCCGCGATGGCGGGCAATCTCGTGCGATGCCCTGTACTGGCCGGCCTTGAGGATTGCCGTACCGTCGCGATGGCGCGGCGTGGCAAGATGGGTGAGACCGGGGTCAGTGGTACAGGCGAAAGCGTGGAAGACCCACGCATTGTCGGGCGCGTCGACATAGGAAACGGTCAACCAGTCGTCAAAGCGGCCGGCGCGCGCGGAACGCGAGCGGATCGCGATGATGTTCAGGTCGAAGCCGGCCGGATTGGCGAACAGGACATGGCCTTTTGCCACGATAGCGGCGTGTACGGCAAGGCGATCGGGCCGCAGCATGTCGGCCTCCTTCCGGGACAGAAAAAACGGCCAGCACGAGGGCTGGCCGTTCTATTATCCCTGAAGACGGATCGGTGCGGATTATTCAGCCGGAGGCGTCGGAGGGGTCGGCGCTTCGTGGCCGCGGCCTTCAAGGATGGTAATGGTGATTGAGCCGCCGTCATCGGACCAGCCATCGGTCTCCCAGCTGCCACCAGCAGCGAGATCGGCATTCCACGGCCCACAAGCGGTCTCGGCGCCGGATTCTGCTGCAGGCGTCACGCACAGCTCGTCGCCATAAGCCCAGGTCGCGCCATTGCGACCGAGACTGTCGGAATAGCTGCCATCCGCCTCGAAATAGACGTCGAATCCCTCGCCGGCATCGTTGACAATGATACGAACGGTGTTGCCGATGGCATTGTCCATACCGTCGGCGAATGCCGGCGCGCTCGCCGCGAGCCCCATAATGGCTGCGGTCAAAACCCACTTTTTCATGTGAAAATCCTTTTGCGACACATAGGCCCCCCGGCGCAGGAACGCAGTTAACCACGAGAACAGGGCGATAAAAACCCTCTGCCGCGAGCGAGTTATGCTGCACTCGCGTAATAAGCGAAAGCAGGGCCAAAGGGTGCATGGTCACAATCGCGCCGCATGCAAGGCGAAACCAAGCCTCTTATTGTCAGCTGCCATTCAGGCACGACAAGGCAGTTTCCCGATTGTGCGCTCCCGGCTGTGGTGTCTCTGGTTCCGGGCCTCATCCCTCAATTCCCTCGCATGGGCGGGGTCTGGATCGGGGGCACCGCAGCTTCTCTCACCCCTCCTTGAAGCGGAAGAAACGGTGCGATCCGAACCGGGAGCGCACACTTCTTTTCTTGATACTCGGGGACATCCGTCCCCTCGCTCCTCGCTGACGCTGCGGGCGGGCGGGCGTGAGACCTGAAAACGTCGAGGAAGCCGGGGGCTGTGGAAGTCAGGCCAACGGCAGACGCATGATCGCGCGAAGCCCGCCCAGCGGGCTGTCGGACAGCTCGACCTCGCCGCCATGTCCCCGGGTCACATCGCGGGCGATCGCCAGCCCCAAACCGACACCTTCGCGATTCATGTTGCGCGCCTCGTCGAGTCGCGCGAACGGCTTGAACGCCTCCTCGCGCTGGTCTGACGGAATGCCCGGACCGTCGTCATCGACGATGATCTCGAGATGGCGCCGGCGGCGGCGCACCGAGATCTCGCATTTGGCGCCGTAGGCACAGGCATTCGAGATCAAGTTGGCGATACCGCGTTTCAGCACGCTCGGCCGGACATTCGCCATCAGCCCCTCGTCCGCCGACAAGGCGATGCCGGGATCCGCGCGGCGTGCTGTTTCGACCGTCTCGGCAACCAGCGCCGAGACATCCGCTTCCACCGTTTCCTCGCTGACCTGGCCACGGGCGAAGGCGAGATATTCCTCGAGCATGTGTTCCATTTCGCTGACATCGCGAATGGCGTCTTCGCGCTCCTCGCTCTCGGGCATCAGGGCGAGCTGGAGCTTGAGGCGGGTCAGCGGGGTGCGCAGATCGTGGCTGACACCCGCCAGCATCGACGTGCGCTGGTCGAGATGCCGGGTGATGCGCTGGCGCATGTCGATAAAGGCATGAGCCGCCTCGCGCACCTCGCGCGCGCCAGCGGGCTTGAACCCGGCCGCGTCCTGGCCGCGTCCGAACAGGGTGGCGGCTTCGGCGAGGCGGCGGATCGGCTTGACCTGGTTGCGGATGAAGATCACCGAGACCAGGCTCAACAGCGCGGTGGCGCCAAACAGCCAGAGCAGGAAGATGTGCCCGGTCGTGGCGAAGACCCGCTCGCGCACGGCGATAAAGCGTAACACGCCGGTCCCGGTCTGGACCCGGATGTCGACATAGGCGGGATAGCGCGTGGTGTCGAACCAGACCTCATTGTCCATAGCGGCCGTCAGCGAGCGCCGCAGCGTCCGGTCGAGCGTGCGGAAGAAGGAGGAACGCCGCGAGGTTGGCAGGCGCTCGCCGGCGCGGAAATCGACGGAGAGCTGCATGTTGCGATAGGCCGCATCGGCCAGCGGCTGGAAGCTGGTCTCGTTCTCGCCCGCCGCCTCGAACAATTCGGTCATGATCGCGACATCGCCGGCGACGCCTTCCGACAGGCGGCTGGTAACCGTCTCCCAATGCTGTTCGAAGAAGGCCCAGGCAATCAGGCCCTGCATGACGGCGACGGGAACGACGAAAATCAGCAGGGACCGGCCAAACAGGCTCTTCGGCAGATATCTTTTCAGCGGTCCCAATGCGTGCCTAACCCCGATCCTCGAAGATCGCGTCCGCGATCAGCTTGTATCCCTCACCGCGAATGGTCTGTAAATGAACGGGCTGGCGCGGATCGGCCTCAAGCTTGCGGCGCAGGCGGGTCATCTGGACGTCAACGGCGCGTTCGCCACCGCCGGTCAGCTCGCACAGATCGTAGCGCGACACCGTCTCGCCGACATCCCGCGCGAGCGCTTTCAACAGGGTTTCCTCGCCGCCGGTCAGACGCACCGGTGTGCCCTGTTCGGTGAGCGCTCCGTTGGACATGTCGAACTGGAAGCGGCCAAAGCGGACCTTCGTGTGGGTCGCGCCGGACGGGCGCGCGCGGCGCAGGATATTGTTGATGCGCAGCACCAGCTCCTCGGGTTCGAACGGCTTGGCGAGGTAATCGTCGGCGCCGAGCGACAATCCCTTGATGCGGTCCTCGGCCTCGCCGCGGGCGGTGAGCAGCAGGATCGGCGTATCGCGGTTCTCGCGGACGGCCTGCGTCAGCTCGAACCCGTCCATTCCCGGCATCATCACGTCGAGGACGATGAGATCGAAATCCATCGCCCGCATCTTGGCCTGGGCCTTGGCGGCATCGGCGGCGGTGGTGATCCGGAAGCCGCGCTGCGCCAGGAAACGCTTGATCAGTTCGCGAATTCGATTGTCGTCATCGACCACCAGGATGTGAATGTCCGAAAGCTCGTTCATGCGTCTCCTCACCGCAAATTGCGGCGGCATATAAGCCGTTTAGCACAGGAAAGGCGGATCACTTATCCTGTCGAAGTCTTTCGCCGCGCCCAGAGATAGCCGAGCGCCGTGTAGAGGCTTAGGGCGGCCGTTACCCAGATCATCACGATCCAGACCAGATATGCCCAGTCGCCGCCACCACGGGCCAGCACGATCAGCGCGAAGAACCAGGCGATGACCCCCATCTCGGCTGCCGTTTTCACCTTGGCGGCGTAGCTGACCGGGACCGGATTGCTTTCCTTGCCGAGGCGCGAGACGCGCATCAGCGTGATCACGACATCGCGCGACAGGATGGCCGCGACCGGGACCGAGACAATCCACAGGCCCGACCAGATGGCAAAGACGATCAGGAAGGCGCCGACGAAGACCTTGTCGGCGATCGGATCGAGCAATGCGCCGAATGCCGTCACCTGCTTCATGCGTCGCGCAAGGAAACCGTCGAGCCAGTCGGTCAGCGCACCGGCGACGAAAAAGGCCAGCGAATAGCTCCACCAGCTGACAAGCGCAGTATCGGTTTCGGCGGTCAGCCCCTGCCACAACAGAAAGGCGCCGAGCGGTCCGGCGACGAGTCGGAAGGCAGTGAGAAGGGTCGGCAGAGTGAAGATCATTGCTGGAACCAGTCATGAATGCGTTTGGCCATGGCAGCGGAAACCCCGTCCACGGCTTCGAGATCCGCAAGGGCTGCGCGTTCGACAGCCTTGGCGGAGCCGAAATGCGCGAGCAATGCCTTTTTCCGGGATGGCCCGATACCGGGGATGGAATCAAGCGGATTGTCGCGCAGCGCCTTCTGGCGCTTGGCACGGTGACCACCGATGGCGAAGCGGTGCGCCTCGTCACGCAGGCGCTGGAGGTAATAAAGCACGGGATCGTTCATCGGCAGTTTGAACGGCGGCTTGCCGGGCATGTAGAAGGCCTCGCGGCCGGCATCGCGCTCCGGCCCCTTGGCGATGGCGGCGACCGGTATGTCGGTCAGGCCCAGCTCCTCCATGACGTCGAGCACGACCGAAAGCTGGCCCTTGCCGCCGTCGATCAGCACGAGATCGGGCACCGGAGCGCCCTCCTCCTTTTCCTTCAGCAGGCGCGAGAAGCGGCGGCGCAGCATGGCGGCCATCATGCCGTAATCATCATTGGTCGCGGCATCGTCGCCCTTCATGTTGAAGCGGCGATAATGGGTTTTCGAGAATCCCTCGGGCCCGGCGACAATCATTGCACCCAGCGCATTGGACCCCTGGATGTGTGAATTGTCATAGACCTCGATGCGCTCCGGCGTTTCATCAAGGCCAAACACTTTCGCCACGCCCTTCAGCAGCCTGGCCTGAGTGGCGCTTTCCGACAGCCGGCGGCCGAGCGCTTCGCGTGCATTGGTTCGGGTACGGTCGACCAGTTTCCGCTTTTGCCCGCGCTGCGGCGTCATGATGCGCACCTTGCGCCCGGCACGAAGGGTCAGCGCCTCGCTGATCAGGTCGGCCTCGTCGACAGTGTGCGACGTCATGATCAGCGCCGGAGCCGGGCGGTCGTCATAGAATTGCGCCAGAAAGGCGGAGAGGATTTCCGCGGGTTCGGCTTCGGCCTCGTGCTTGGGGAAAAAGGACTGGTTCCCCCAGTTCTGACCGGCCCGGTAGAAGAAGACCTGAACACAGGAACGGCCCCCTTCCTGCGCCAGCGCTACGATGTCGGCCTCCTCCACCCCGTCGGGATTGATGCCCTGGTCGGTGGTGACCGCGGCAATTGCCCGGATCCGGTCACGCAAACGAGCGGCACGTTCGAAGTCCAGATCTTCGGAGGCATCGCCCATCTGGCGGCTCAGTTCCTCGCGCAAGGCGTTCGAGCGACCGCGCAGGAAGGCTTCCGCCTCGTCGACGAGTTCCTTGTAGGCGTCTTGCGAAACAAGCCCGACGCAGGGGCCGGCGCAGCGCTTGATCTGGTAGAGCATGCAGGGCCGTGTGCGCCCCTCGTATACGCTGTCCGTGCAGGTACGCAGCAGGAAAGCCTTCTGCAGCGTGTTGAGCGTCGCGTTGACCGCGCCGGCGCTGGCGAACGGTCCGAAATACATGCCCTTGGCCTTGCGCGCGCCGCGATGCTTGCGGATCTGCGGGGCGGCGTGATCGGTGCGGATCAATATGTAGGGAAAAGATTTGTCATCCCGCAGGATGACGTTGAAGCGTGGCTTCAGCCGCTTGATGAGATTGGCCTCGAGCAGGAGCGCTTCTGTCTCTGTCTCGGTGACGACGAATTCCATCGACCGGGTCAGGGCGATCATCATCGCGATACGGTTTGTATGGCCGCCCGTCTTGGCGTAATTCGAAACGCGGTTTTTCAGGTTCTTGGCCTTGCCGACATAAAGAACCGCACCATCCTTGCCATACATGCGGTAGACGCCGGGTTTCGCCGGCAGCCGCTTGACGTAAGATGCAATCACCTCGGGTCCGGACAGGCCGGACGTGCCCTCTTCGGGGGGTGCGGCCGCATCTTCCGCGACGGTGGGGGGACGGTTCGGCCGGGAGGCTTTCATGGTGTCTAAAATCGCTTTGGTGACCGGTGCTGGCAAGCGCCTCGGCGCAGCCATCGCAAAAGCACTCGCCGAAGACGGCTATAAACTCTTCGTGCACTTCAACCGCTCGGCGGCAGAGGCAGGCGAAACCGTCGATCACATCCGCTCGATCGGCGGCGAGGCGGAAGCCGTGCAATTCGACCTGGCCAGGATCGGAACACTGGTGCCGCTGGTCCGCGGCCTCGGCCGCATCGATGTCCTCGTCAATTCCGCTTCGGTCTTCGACTTTGACTCGGCCGAAGCCCTCGATGCCGCCGAAATGCAGCGCATCCTGAATATCAACCTGGTCGCGCCCGCCCTGTTGGCCTCGGTGATGGCCGAGCGCCACGAGGCTGCCCAGTCCGGCTGCATCATCAATTTGCTGGACCAGAAGCTGTTCAATCTCAACCCGGACCATTTCAGCTACACGCTGGCCAAGGCCGGTCTGCACACGGCGACGGAAATGATGGCCATGCAGTTTGCGCCGCGTTTGCGGGTCAATGCGATCGCGCCGGGCCTGACGCTGCCGGCGCCGGGGATGACCGATGCCGAATTCGCGACCGCACACAAGGACAATCCGATGGAAGGCGGATCGACGCCGGAGGACATTGTCCGGACGGTCCGGTTCATTCTGGCCAGTACGGCCATGACCGGCGAAACCATCCTGATGGATGGCGGCGAGCATTTGATGCGCCGCCGGCGCGACGTGTCGAAAGGCGGCTAGGAGCGGTTCGTATCGCCAAGCTGGCGTGATCGGCGTTCGGCAGCTGCTACGGCGTGACGCATCAATTCCGGCAATGCACTGCCGCCCATCATGACATCGAGCGCGGCCTGGGTCGTGCCGTTCGGAGAGGTCACCTGGCGCCGCAATTCCTGCGGTGTCAGTTCCGATGACTTCATGAGTTCGCCCGCGCCGATCAGGGTTTCGGCGGCCAGTTTCTCCGCGAGCTTTCGCGGCAGGCCAAGGCTTTCGCCGGCACCGGCCAGCGATTCCGCCAACAGGAAAAAATAGGCTGGGCCGGACCCCGAAACACCGGTGACGGCGCCCATCAGGCGCTCATCCTCGATCCACTCGACCTTACCGCCGACCTTGAGCAGGCGTTTGGCGTCCTTGCGGCGGGTTTCCGCGGCCTCGTTGGCGACGCAGACGATAACGCCCTTGCCGATCGCGGTCGGCGTGTTCGGCATGGCCCGTATTACCGGTCGATCGCCGAGCAGGTCTGTCATGGTTCGAATGGTCACGCCGGCCATCACCGAGATAATCATGCAATCCGGCGGCAGGACTTCGGCCAGGTCGGCCGCCATCTCATGGAAAACCTGCGGTTTGACCGCGATCAGCGCGATGGTGATGTCCTTCGCGGTACGCGGTCCGAGCGCATCAATACGCTTCAGGCCGTGATTGCGGACCAGGGCGGCAACTTCGCCGGACACACGCGGCGCACAAATCAGCAGGTCTTGCGGATCTATCTTGCCCTTGCCGCGAAACCAGCCTGTGGCGAGTGCACCACCCATGCGGCCGGCACCAATAAGGGCTATGCGATCCTTGCCTGCCAACCCTCACGCCTCGCCGATGGTTTCGAACATGGCCGACTGTGCCGCTTCCTCCACGGTCTTGCCGCCCCAGACGAGGAATTGAAACGCCGGATAGAAGCGTTCACCGGCTTCGCGCGCAGCCGAGATCAGGATCGCGGCCTGGGCCGGCGACAGGGTTTCACCCGCCGCAATCGGAATACCGTGCCGCCAGACGACACCGCCATCCTCTTCCCAGACATCGAAATGTCCGTACCAGAGCTTTTCATTGAGCCGTGTTGCGAGCTCGCACACTTCGCGGAATCGCGCGCGCGGCGCTTTCAGTTCAAGGCTCGCGCAAATGTGGATGGCGTCGTGATCCGGGCGCCAGGCAAACCAGATCTGGTGATCGCGCCAGGCCCCCGGTGCGGACATGTGGAGCTCACCGGACTCATCGCGCTCATAGGGCAATTGTTCGGCAATGACGGCCTGTTCCACCGCGTCGAGCGGGTCGGCTTCAAAGCCTGAATTTTCTGTCGCGAGTTCCATGCGCTGATATCCTTTCGCGCCGGCTGCCCCAAATTGTGCCGCTTCGTCAAACAACGAATCGAGCGGCGCATGGACATGAGCCTAGAGCCGTAATTTCTACGGGGGCAATAGTCCGGACAGCGGTGATCCGTGGATTAGTCTTTCTTGGCCCGGCTGGCCGGCTTTTTTGCCGTGGATTTCCGCGCGGGCTTCGGTCCGGTGGATGCCCGCTTCTTCGGCGCCGGTTTCGCGGCGGCCTTCTCGAGCGCTTCGATACGCTGTTTCAGCGCTTCGTTTTCCTCGCGGGCGGCCTGTGCCACAGCCTTCACGGCCTCGAATTCCTCGCGCGTCACGAAATCCATGTTCGCCGCCATCTTGTCGGCGCGCGCCCTGAAAACAGCCTGCGCTTCCTCACCAGCAGCCTGGGCTGCCGCGAACGCGTCTGTCATCAGATCTGCGATGTCGTTGAAGATGGGATTACGCGATTGCATGCCGTAGCCTTCTTTCCTTACCAGCCGCTATATGCGATTTCAGGCGCGGCATTGCAATGTGACAGCCCAGCGCAGGACCTCTATTCCATGGAATCCTTGATCCAGGCATGTGAACCGACTTTCAGCCTCCTCAACGAAGTGATCTTCCGCATACCGCTGGATTTCATTCGCGAGGGCTGGGGCTTCGATGTGCGCTGGTATGCGCTTGCCTACATTGCCGGCCTGCTGCTCGGCTGGCGCTACATGCTGGTGCTGGCCCGCCGGCCGCGGCTCTGGGTGCCGCGCGATGGCAAGCCCAAGGGCTCGCCATTCACGGTGGAAGACGTCGATGATCTGTTGCTCTGGGCCACGGTCGGCGTCATTGGCGGCGGACGGCTGGGCTATGTCCTGTTCTACAATCCGCAAGTCATCTGGAACGATCCGCTATGGATCATCACCGGCTTCCAGGAAGGCGGCATGGCCTTCCATGGCGGGCTGATCGGCGTCGCCATCGCGATCTACTTCGTGGCCCGGGCGCGCAAGCTCGATCTTTGGCACATCGCCGATGCCGCAGCTGTCGTCGCGCCAATCGGCCTGTTCTTCGGGCGGCTGGCCAATTTCATCAATGGCGAGTTGTGGGGCCGTGTCAGCGATGTGCCCTGGGCGATGCGGTTCGAGAGCGATCCGCTGTGCGCGCTGCGTCATCCCAGCCAGCTCTACGAGGCGGCGCTGGAAGGCCTGCTGATCTTCGCCGTTGTCAATTTCGCCACCTGGAAGCACCGCTCGCTGGCGCGGCCGGGGCTGAATACCGGACTGTTCCTGGTGCTCTACGGCCTGTCGCGCGCATTCCTCGAAACCGTGCGCGAACCCGACGCTCACATGCCTGATGCGCTGCGGGGCTATGTGACGATGGGCATGATCCTGTCGATCCCCATGATTCTCGCCGGCGCATGGCTGGTCCATCGCGCCCTCAAGGCGGATCCCGCGACGGCTCCGACCAAGGCCGTGGATTCCTGATGACAACCGGTATTGCGGCGCGCATCGCCGATCGCATCCGCCATAGCGGACCGGTCTCGGTCGCGGCGTTCATGACGGAAGCCATGTTCGATCCGCGCGAGGGCTATTACGCGACCAAGAACCCGATCGGCGCAGGCGAAGATTTCATCACCGCGCCTTCGGTCAGCCAGATGTTCGGCGAGCTGATCGGACTGTGGTGCGCGCAGGTCTGGATGGACATGGGGCAGCCGGCGCGATTCCACCTCGTCGAGCTGGGTCCGGGGACCGGCCAGATGATGAGCGACATGGTGCGCGCCGGCCGCGCCGTGCCCGGCTTTCTCGACGCCGCCCGGATCACGCTGATCGAAGCCAGCGCAGCCTTGAAAATGGTGCAGGGCCGGACCTTGACGCCGATGGGCGTTGAGGCGTTGTGGCTCGACCGGCTGGAGGATGTCCCGGACGGGCCGGCGATCATTGTCGGCAATGAATTCCTCGACTGCCTCGCCGTGCGCCAGGCGGTGAAGCAGGACGGCCACTGGCACGAGCGCATGGTCGGGCTGGATGACGACGAAGACTTCACTTTCGTGATGGGGCCCCGGCTCGGCATGGATGCCGATCTGGTTCCGGCGCGCCTGCAGGATGCCCCCGATGGCACGCTGGTGGAGTTCCGGCCGGGCGACCGCCAGCTCGTCGATGTTCTGGGCCGCCGCTTTTCGGATCATCCCGGCCGCGCCCTGTTCATCGATTACGGGCCGGCGCAAAGCGAACCCGGCGACACCTTTCAGGCCCTTCGCGGCCATGAGAAAACCGATCCGCTGGCGGCGCCGGGAACGGCCGATCTGACCGCGCGGGTGGATTTCGAACAGCTTGGTGCGCTCGCCCGCGCCGGCGGGCTGGACGTTGACGGGCCCGTCGAACAGGGGCGATGGCTGAAATCACTGGGACTGGAAATGCGGGCGGCGGCGCTGATTCGATCGGCGCCAGAAAAGAAGTCGGTGATTGCACGCCAGGTGATGCGGCTGACCGAACCCGACCAGATGGGCGAACTGTTCAAGGTCATGACATTTTCGACACCCGGCTTGCCGAAAGCACCGGGATTCGCGCCTGAGGCGTGATTTAGCGGTTCATTATCCGCGAGCCATTTGCTAAGGGCTGCCGCAGGCGCGGCTGACATAAAGGCGGACCGATGGCGGGACGGACCCCTCTGAAACTGGTTTCAGGCACTTCCAACAAACCCCTGGCGAGCGCGATCGGCGATTATATCGACGCCCCGCTGACCGATTGCGACATTGAGCGTTTCGCCGATGGCGAGATTTTCGTGCGCATCGCCGAGAACATTCGCGGCGAGGATATTTTCCTGATCCAGTCGACGTCGAAACCGGCGAATGACTACATCATGGAATTGCTGATCTGCATCGACGCGCTGAAACGCGCGAGCGCCAAGCGGATCACCGCGGTCATTCCGTATTTCGGCTATGCGCGGCAGGACCGGAAGACCGGCGGCCGCACCCCGATTACCGCCAAGCTCGTTGCCAATCTGATATCCGAGGCCGGAGCGGACCGGGTGCTGACGCTCGACCTGCATGCCGGCCAGATCCAGGGCTTCTTCGACATTCCGACCGACAACCTCTTTGTCACGCCGGTGTTCGAGGACGATCTCAAGCGCCATTACAACACGTCGGAATTGATGGTCGTGTCACCCGATGTCGGCGGCGTCGTCCGGGCGCGGGCGCTGGCCAGCCGTCTCGGGGCGGACATCGCCATCGTCGACAAGCGCCGGCCCAAGCCGGGCATGTCGGAAGTGATGAACATCATCGGCGATGTCGAAGGCCGGCGCTGCATCATCTTCGACGATATCTGCGATTCCGGCGGCACTTTGTGCAACGCCGCAGCGAAGCTGAAAGAACAGGGCGCCACCGATGTCGCCGCCTATGTGACGCATGGCGTCCTGTCGGGCAGCGCGGTCGAGAAAATCTCGAAATCCGAGCTTGCCGAACTGGTGATCACCGATTCGATCTCGGTCAGCGACGAAGCCCTCAAGGCCAAGAAAATCCGGCAGATCTCGATCGCGCCACTGCTCGGAGAGGCGATCCGCCGGATCGCCAACGAGGAATCGGTGTCGAAGCTGTTCGACTAGTCGCATCTGGCGGGTGCGATCCGCCTGTTCAGGCGGTTGCGCACCCCCAACGGATCGGCTATACGCCGCGGCTCGAATTCCACTGGCTAGGGGCTCAGCCCCGTTGGGTCGCGCGGATCGCGACCTTTCTTGTTTCAAGGATCAGACCGATGAGTGACATCGTTCTTCCCGTTGACGTTCGCGACGCTGCCGGCACCGGTGCGGCGCGCGCTGCCCGCCGCGAAGGTTTCGTTCCCGGCACGCTGTATGGCGGCAAGCTGGGTCCGGTTTCCATTGCCATCCGCGAGAACGTGCTGCGCAAGGCGATCCATTCCGGCAAATTCCTGTCGAACATGGTGACGCTCGAGCATGACGGCGAGAAGCAGACCGTGATCCCGAAAGACGTCCAGTTCGACCCGGTCACCGATTTCCCGCTGCATGTCGACCTGTTCCGGGTTGACGAAGACACGGTCATCGACGTTGAAGTCAGCGTCCACTTCCTCAACGAGGAAAAGGCGCCGGGCCTGAAGCGCGGCGGTGCGCTGAACGTGGTACGCCACACTGTCGAACTGTCCTGCCCGGCCGGCTCGATTCCGGAATTCATCGAGGTCGACCTCGATGGTCTCGAGATCGGCGACTCGGTGCACATTTCGGACATTTCCCTGCCGGAAAAAGTCACGCCGACCATCTCCGACCGCGACTTCACGATTGCCACGATTGCCGGCGCTCGCGTCGAGCTCGAGCTTGAAGACGAGGACGTCGAGGGCGAAGAAGGTGAAGACGGCGAAGAAGGCACAGAGGCCGAAGGTGCTGAAGGTGAAGCAGAGGGCGAAAGCTCCAACGACTAGGGGCCTCGCCTCCCCTTTCTCCAAAGGGGGCTCTCCATGCTGCTGATCGCCGGTCTGGGCAATCCCGACACGAAGTACAGATTCAACCGACACAATATCGGTTTCCTGACGCTGGATGCGATCGCCGAGCACTGGCGGCTGGGCCCGTGGAAGGCCGGTTTCCAGGGCGCTGTTTGCAATGGCGTCATGGAGACCGCCTCGGGACCCAAGAAGGTCCTGCTCTTGAAGCCCGGCACCTATTACAATGAAAGCGGCCGGGCGGTCGGCGAAGCGGCGCGCTATTACGACATCCCCGCCAGCAATATCATTGTGTTCCATGACGAGCTGGACCTGGCGCCCGGCAAGTTCCGGTTGAAACTCGGCGGCGGACATGCCGGCAATAACGGGCTGCGCTCGATCATGGCGCACGTGCAGGGCGATTTCCGCCGCGGCCGGATCGGCATCGGCCATCCGGGCGATAAATCCCGGGTCACCGGTTATGTCCTGTCCGACATTCCAAAAGCTGACCAGGGATGGGCGGGCGACCTGATGGACGCCATCGCGCGTTCTGCAGACCTGCTTGCCACCGGCGAATTCGACGCGTTTCAGACGAAAGTCATGCACCTGGCGCCTGCGCCGGGAAAAGACGACAAGGAAAACGAGTAATGGGTTTCAAATGCGGCATTGTCGGCCTGCCGAATGTAGGCAAGTCGACGCTCTTCAATGCGCTGACACAGACCGCTGCCGCGCAGGCCGCGAACTATCCCTTTTGCACGATCGAGCCGAATGTCGGCGACGTTGCCATGCCGGAGCCGCGCCTCGATGTCCTCGCGAAAATCGCAGGATCAAAGGAGATCATTCCGACGCGGATGAATTTCGTCGATATTGCCGGGCTGGTCCGCGGCGCCTCCAAGGGCGAAGGTCTGGGCAATCAATTCCTTGCCAATATCCGCGAGACTGACGCCATCGCCTATGTGCTGCGCGCGTTCGAAGATGATGATGTCACCCATGTCGAAGACCGGGTCGATCCGCTCGCCGATCTGGAAACGGTCGAGACCGAGCTCATGCTCGCCGACATGGAGAGCCTCGAGAAACGCCGCGCCGGGCTGGAAAAGCGCGCCAAGACCGGTGACAAGGAAGCCAAGGAAACCCTCGTCCTGATCGATCTTGCCCTGGCGGAGCTGACCGAGGGCCGCCCGGCACGAAAGGCCGAGATACCCGCCGACCAGCGCAAGGCCTGGCGGATGCTGCAATTGCTGACGTCGAAGCCCGTCCTCTATATCGCCAATGTCGATGAGGACAGCGCCGGAACCGGCAATGCGCATTCCCGACGCGTCGTGGACTATGCGGCGGAGCAGGGCTCTGACGCCGTGGTGATCTCGGCCAAGATCGAAAGCGAGCTGGCGCTGCTGGACGCGGACGAGCGGGCCGAATATCTCGACGCCATCGGTCTGGAAGAGGCCGGGCTCGATCGCCTCATCCACGCTGGTTACAACTTATTGGAGTTGCAGACTTTTTTCACTGTTGGCCCGAAAGAGGCGCGCGCCTGGACGTTCAAGCATGGCTGGACCGCCCCGCGCTGCGCCGGTGTCATTCACGGTGATTTCGAGAAGGGCTTCATCAAGGCGGAGACCATCGCCTATGACGATTATGTCGCCCATAATGGTGAAGCCGGGGCGCGTGAAGCCGGAAAGCTGCGTCAGGAAGGCAAGGACTATCTCGTCCAGGATGGCGACGTCCTGCACTTCAAGTTCAATGTGTAGGCGGCGGTTCGCCCAAATGCATTGATCGCCCGGTCTGCGCTGGCAGCGCGAGAGCCAGCGATCTGCGGATGTCGACCCGATCCACCGCGGCGAAACGCGCTTCTGAACCTGCCTGCAACTTGCGCTTGCCAACCCCTTGCGATCATCGCACCAACGGATATCGGGGGTGGGATGATGCCAAGATCGGATTTTGCGGGCGAACGCGAATTGATGACCTTCTGGCAGCTGGTGACGCTGCTGGTATTGTCCACGGGCATAACGGCGCTCTCGATTGACATGATGCTGCCGGCCCTGCCGGCGATCGGAACAGATCTGGGCCTGGCAAACGAGAATGACCGCCAGCTGGTCATCACGGCGTTCCTTGTCGGATTTGGCCTGGCCCAGCTCATCTATGGCCCGCTGTCGGACAGCTGGGGCCGCAAGCCAGTCCTTCTTGGCGCGCTCGGGCTCTATATCCTTGCGACGGTGTTCTGCCTCATCGCCTGGGATTTTGAAGTTCTGCTTGTCGGTCGCCTGCTGCAGGGCATGAGCATCGCTGCAGCGCGCGTTGTCGGCACCGCCATCGCCCGTGACCTGACGTCCGGGCGACGCATGGCGCAGATCGTCTCGATGGCCATGATGGTGTTCATGGCGGTCCCCGTTATCGCTCCCAGTCTCGGCCAGGCTGTCCTGCTGATCGGACCGTGGCGCTGGATATTTATTGTATTGCTGATAGCGGCGTCCGGGCTGGCGGTCTGGCTGAGTATCCGCCTGCCGGAAACCCTCCGCCCGGAATACCGGCGCAAGCTGGACTTTCGCGACGCCATTCGCGGCTATCGGGAAAGCCTGCGGCACCGCGCCATGGTCGGCTACATGCTGGCCGGCGCATTTTTCTTTGGCGGGCTCTATGGCCTGCTCAATTCATCCGAGCAGATCATGGCCGAGCATTTCGGGCTCGGCACGACATGGACGCTGGCCTTTGCCGGCATGGCTGCCTGTATGGCGATCACCAATTTCGTCAATTCGCGGCTGGTGATGCGACTGGGCCAGAGGCGCCTGTCCCAGGGCGCGCTGATCGGGTTCGGCGTGATCAGTCTTCTGCACGTCGTCGTCATTGTTTTCGCCACCGAGAACTTGCTGATTTTCATGGTGTTATTGACGCTGGCGATGATGCTGATGGGGCTGATCGCCGCCAATTTCAATGCCCTGGCAATGGAACCGGTCGGCCATATCGCGGGCACGGCGTCGGCCGCCTATGGATTCGGCACCGGCGTGATCGGCGCCATTATCGGCGCGGTGATCGGACAGCTCTACAATGACTCCACCCTGCCCCTGATCGCCGGACAGGCCTTTACCGGGCTGTCGGCGTTCATCATTGTTTACGTTACGGAACGCGGTGAATTATTTGGCGAGGGCACGGACGATTAGGATCATTCCATGGAATTTGAAACCATCCTGCTAGATATCGACGGGCCGGTGGCGACCATCACGCTGAACCGGCCGGGCGCCATGAATGCCTTCACGCACGACATGCGTGACGATGTCTGCGCGGCGCTGGATGCGACCGATGCCGACGATACCGTCCGCGCGGTGATCTTTACCGGCGCGGGGCGGGCATTCTGCGCCGGGGCGGACCTCTCGACCGGTGCGGAAACCTTCAACGCCGTCAGCCAGGCGCAAGCCGACGGCGAACTCGACGACAGCGATCCGCGCTGGCGTGACAGCGGCGGTGTGATGAATCTGCGGATCTGGAAATCGCAAAAGCCCGTCATCGCGGCGATCAATGGCCCGGCGGTCGGAATCGGCGCGACCATGATCCTGCCCATGGATGTGCGCTTTGCCCTGAAGGGCGCGAAGATGGCGTATCCGTTCTCGCGCCGCGGCATTGCCTGGGACGGCGCTGCGAGCTGGTTCCTGCCGCGCATTGTCGGCGTTTCAACGGCCATGGACTGGGCCTTGTCGGGACGAACCTTCCGGACCGAGGAGGCGCACGAGGCCGGCCTCATCAAGGCGCTTTTCGATGAGGCCGAGAGCGTGCTGGACGCGGCCCGGGCCTATGCGCACGAGCTGGCCGAAACCACGGCGCCGGTGTCGGTTGCAGTGATGCGGCAGATGGCCTGGCGCATGCTGGGCCCGCATACCCCGATGGACGCTCATCGTATCGAATCAAAAGCGATACTGCATGCCGGCATGGGACCGGATGCAGCCGAGGGGGTGATGAGCTTCCTCGAAAAACGGTCACCTGACTTCCCGCTCAAACCCTCCAAGGATTTGCCGCCCTGGTATCCGTTCTGGGACGAGGAAGAGTATTAAGAGCCAATCTGATCGCCCCTCGCATGACGATGCAGCAACGTCATCAAAACTCCTCGACCGTCAGGCTCTCATCTGTCGCGGCGCCATCCATCCGCCAGCCGGCGCCCTCGCCTTGCGCAAGTGTCTCGGCGAGCCAGGGAAGCAGAGCCAGCAACTGCTCTTCCAGCGTATAGGGCGGATTGATCACCACTACGCCGGCGCCGGCGAGCTTGCCCTCGCTTTCGAGATCGCGGACCCAGAGATCGGCACGCAATACCTTTTCCGGGCTGGCGTAATTTTCCTCGAACAACCATTCGGCCAGGCCGACATCGAATCGTTCAGACGCCCATAAATCCTTCAGGGGACGCCAGAAGATATAGGTCCCACCCGTCCATTTCGGGATCGCCTTGCGGACCGCCTCGGCCATGTGCGCCATCTCGTCTCGATGCTCGAAGGGCGGATCAACCAGAACCACACCGCGTTTCTCGCGCGGCGGTACCTGCCCGTGCAGCGCCTTGTAGCCATCGCGGCGATCGACCTTGATGCGGGCATCGCGCTTGTAGCGATTGTCGAGGGTCCTGGCGTCTGCCTCATGCAATTCACACAGCTGGATCCGGTCACTTTTCCGCAGCAGCCGTGCGGCGATTTCCGGCGAGCCCGGATAGGCGGCCAACGCTTCGGGATTCATCGCTGCGACGACACCGAGTAGCGGGGCGAGCGCGTCCTGGACGGCCGATGGCCTGTCTGCAGACAGCACTTTCGCGATCCCCTGGCGCCATTCCGGATTGCGCTCAGCCTCGCTGGCGGCAAGGTCGTAGGCACCGATACCGGCATGGGTATCGATATAGCGGAACGGCTTGTCCTTCTTCTTCAGATGCTCAAGGCATTGCGCCAGAACGGCGTGTTTCAGAACATCGGCAAAATTGCCGGCATGAAAGGCGTGTCGGTAATTCATCTGCTCGCAATATCGTAATTTGCTCCACCGCGTGAAGGCTTTATCTTCCGCCGGGACACAGGGGAGGATTTCATGAAACGCTGGATCTCGATCGCCGCCGCCATAGCACTGGGCGCCTGCAGCGCTGCCGCACAGGATGAAGGCGAAGACGCCCGCGACGATGGCTCCCGCGCTTATGAAAGCGAAGGACAGATCACGGCGAACGGCCAGCGCGTGCGCTATTCGGTTCTCGCCGGCGAGACTTTCATGGCCGGCGATGATGGCGAGCCATACGCATCGATCTTCTCGACCGCCTATATCCGCCAGGGCGTGGATGACCGCGAGAGCCGGCCGGTGGCCTTCATCTTCAATGGCGGTCCCGGATCGGCGAGCCTGTGGCTGCACATGGGTGTGTTCGGTCCCTACCGCGTCGACCTGCCGTCGGATGCGCGTGATGACGGCGCCGCGCCCTATTCGATCATCGAGAACGATCTGTCGATCATTGACCAGGCGGACCTGGTTTTCGTCGATCCGGTCGGAACCGGGTGGAGCCGGCCACTGGGCGAAGAGACCGGCGACCGGTTCTGGGGCATTCGCGAGGATGCGCGCGTGCTCGGCGCCTTCATCCGGCGCTGGCTGACCGAAAACCGGCGCTGGAATTCACCGAAATACCTGCTGGGCGAAAGCTATGGCACGACGCGGATTGCCGCGCTCCTCAATGAAATGCAGGGCGGCTGGACGGATGTCTCCTTCAATGGGGTCGGCCTGATCTCGACGGTGCTGGATTTTCGCTATGACGACACGTCCCAAGGCAATGATGTCGGTTATATAGGGTTGATGCCCGGCTTTGCGGCTACCGCCTGGTATCATGAGCGCGTCGACCGCGCCGCCTGGGATGGCGATCTCGAGGCGTTTCTCGCCGATGCGCGTGACTTTGCCTATGACACCTACATGCCGGCGCTACTGCGCGGGGCGAGCCTGCCGGAAGACGAACGGAGCGCCGTCGCGGCCGAGCTTTCAAGCTATATCGGCCTGTCGGAAAGCTATCTGATGCGCGCCAATCTGCGGGTTAATCTGCAACGATTCATGCGCGAAGTGCTGCGTGAAGAGGGCCTGTCCGTCGGCCGGCTGGACAGCCGCTTTACCGGTATGGAAGCCGATGCCGTCAGCGAGGGTCCGGAATACGACCCGTCAGCCTATGGCATTGATGGTGGATATACGGCCGCCATGTTGCACTATTTCACCGACACGCTCGGCGTCGACATCACCGATGAGTATTCAGTGATCGACGGTCCGACCTTCGGCGGCTGGAACCGCGATCACGGTCAGGGCGAAGCCTATATCAATGTCGGCCCCTGGGTGGCGACGGCGATGCGCCAGAACTCCGATCTCGAAGTGCTGGTGGCGCAGGGCTATTACGACCTTGCCACGCCCTTCTTCGCGGCGGAACTGATGTTCAACCAGCCGGGCTTCGATCCCGGTCGCGTGACCTTCGGCTATTACGAGGCCGGGCACATGATGTACATCCACCACCCTTCACTCGAGGCCTTTGTCGAGGATGTACGCGAGCTTATCGGGAGCGAGTAGGCGCTATTTCGCTTCGCGCATCCGGTCGCACAAAAGCCAGGCGAGCACGGCGATCAGCGTGTAGAGCATGATCGCCATCGGACCGAATTGCTGCGCCGTTTCCGGTGGCGGGGCAAAAAAGCTGATTGAATAAAGCCCGACCAGCAGCGCGCCGAAAATCCACGGACCGGCTTTCCCGAAAGCGCCCTTGGCACGGGTCGCCGACATGTAGAGCAACAGTCCCGCTGCCAGCACGCCGAATTCGAGTGACAAAGCGATCGGCTCGTTGTTCCAAAGTCCGAAGCCGAGCTTCGGACCGCCGGGCCAGAGGGCGAGGTCCGGCACATGGACCAGGAGGTCCAGCAGCCAGTGCGAGAAGACACCCAGACCGATGATGATGGCGCCGGCGCGCTTCTGCGTGCGCGCAATCAGCGACCATACAAAGCCCAGCACGACTGACCAGACCAGTGCCATGAGAAGGGAGTGCGTCCACGGCATGTCATAGAGATCAAGCGGGCTGACGGCGGTAAATCCGGGCTCGATCCGAACATTCTCTATGCCGAAATAGACGAAGACGCCCCAGAGATAGTCGAGAAACTGAACCGCCACACACATGGCCCAGACCGGCACGGATTTCACAAAGCGCGGCCCAGCAAGTGCGGGCCCATAATGACCGACGAACATGGCGTCTCCCTCCCCTGATCGAGCGGGAAGCTAGCAGACTTTCCGGTGTTGGGCAGCGATATGCCGCTACTCGCCCTCGAAACTCACCAGGCTGGCGCAGGGCACGCCCATGGCTTCGACACGTTTCGCACCGCCGAGGTCCGGCAGGTCGATGACGAAAGTGGCGCCAACGACGTCGGCCCCGGCACGGCGCAAAAGCTTGATCGAGGCTTCCGCGGTGCCCCCGGTGGCAATGAGATCATCGACGAGCAGGACACGCTCGGTCTCGGCCACGGCGTCGGTATGGATTTCCACGACATCGGTGCCGTATTCGAGCTGGTATTCCTCCGACAGCGTGCGGGCCGGCAGCTTGCCTTTCTTACGGACCGGTGTGAAGCCGACCGAAAGCTGGTGCGCGACGGCACCGCCGAGAATGAACCCGCGGGCTTCGATGCCGGCGACCTTGTCGATCTTCGCACCGGCCCAGGGCTGAACCATCGCATCGATGGCCGCACGGAAGGCGCGTGCATCCTTCAGTAATGTCGTGACGTCCCGGAACAGGATGCCCGGCTTCGGGTAGTCCGGAATGGTGCGAATTGCGTCCTTGATGAAGTCCATGGCGGTCACTCTAGCGGAAGGGGGCGTCGAAGCTTTCGTCGCATGCTGCGGATTTCCACTCCTTGTAATCCGGATCAGACAGCAATGTCTCCACATAGGATGCGGCTTCTGTGGATAGCGGCACGGCATAAGTCTGGAAGCGTGTCGCCACCGGCGTAAAGAAGGCGTCGGCGATCGACCAATCGCCGAACAGGAAAGGCCCGTCTGCGGCTTTCACATGGGCCCAGAGGGCCTGCACGGCTTCGATGTCGCGCCAGCAGGCAACGCTCATGTCAATGGCGGACGGCGGGTGCTGCAAGTCCATCGGCAATTCGCTGCGAAGTGCTGCAAAACCGGAATGCATGCTGGCGGTGATGGCGCGGGCCCGGGCGCGGGCCGCAGGGTCTTTCGGCCACAGGCCGGGCGCTTTTTCCGCCGCCCACTCGCAAATGGCGAGACTGTCCCAGATTGTCCCGTCCGGTGTTTCCAGCACCGGCACCGTGGCGGCCGGCGACAAGGCCAACAGGTTTTCGCGGGTCTCCTCCTGGTCGAGCGGAATGATGTTTTCCTGGAAGGCGATCTCCGCCCTTTTCAGTGCCAGCCAGGGTCGCATCGACCAGGACGAAAAGCGCTTGTTGCCGATATGCAGGGTGAGGCTCATTGCTCGGCGAGCTCGCGGCTGCGGGCGCGGGTCAGAGCGATGCGGCAGTCGAGCGATACGGCCTCGCCGTCTTCGCCGATCAACAGCAGGCCGGCACGGCGTTCGCATTCGGCATCGCGATAGACGATCCAGGCGGTCTGAGCCCGGTCCAGCTGCCCGCCTGCATCCGCGATGCCAGCCATGTCGAGATCAATCTCCGCCGCTTCCGCCCGCGCCGCCGCTTCGGCGTCATCTAGGGCGTCTTCGGCAGCATCGAGCAGATCCTCGAGACAGGTCCGCAGCGCGCGGTCATCCATCATGTGCTCGGAGCATTCGATCATCGGGCGCATTTCTGCGCCCTGCAGCGCGATAACGGCGAGGAGGTAAAGCATGGCGTTTCTCGGGCTGTTGAAGTCCGGCGAACGCTAGTCGGCGAACGTCGCCAAGTCCATGACCCAACGCCGCAACCTGTCACGCGCTGCTGCCCGCCGGTCAGTCCGGCGCGATCTCGGCGGCACGCTGCAGCGTGCCTTCCACAGTCGATCCGATCAGTCCTTCGTCAAAGACAACGGCAATGGACTGTCCGTCGAAACCGGTGACGCGACCGACATTGACGCCGATGACCGACAGACGACCTTCCTCGAGGGTCAGCAGGGGCGCGCCGGAAAGGCCATGCCGGGATCCGCAATCATGCACGCGCACACGCTCGCCGCCGTCAGAAATGCGCTCGCTCTGGCGCAGCGTGCAGCCGGTCGAAAGATGATCGCGGCCGAGCAGCGCCACCGAGCGCGGTGCCGATTCGCCCATGGTCGACCAGACGATCGGCAGACGCCATTCCGGATGGGCGAAGTCGTCTGCGGTGAGAATGATAGCCCAGTCCTCGAAGGACGAATTCATGCCCTGCGGGCGGATCACCGAAATGATGTCGTGGGACTGGCCGGACGCGTCGACGATCCAGCACTGGCGGGGCTGGGAGGAGTTGTAATAGCGCACGCCGTGACCCGTCGTGAGGATCACCTCGGCGCGGCGCAGCTCGCCGCCACCGGCAAGCAGTACACCGCGGCTGCGCGATCCGCGATTGGACGTACCGACGCGGCAGATCACGTCGACCACCGATGCCGATGCGTTCTCCGCGATCGCTCGCGGGACCGGTCCGCCATCGGCTGCGAGCGCAGCCGCCACCGTCAACATCCATGCAATCAGGCCGTACCCGAACACACTTCCCCCCGTTTACAGAACGCGCCCCGCGATCGAGCGGAGCCTGGCGACAAGGTTCGCATCGCGTGCGTCAGCCGGCGTGATGATCGCCGTCTCCAGTACGCGCTCGATCCCCTGCGGCGACGGCGTCCGATCAATATCGGACACCATTTCCGCGAGACGGGCAATGCTTTCCCGAGCCAGCGCCGAATTCTGTCGCATCACGGCCAGCACGGCCGGCACGTCGACCGCCGCCTCGGTCTCGTGCCAGCTGTCAAAGTCGGTGACCATTGCGAGCGCGGCATAAGGCAGCTCGGCTTCCCGCGCGAGCCGCGCTTCGGGCATGTTGGTCATGCCGATGACATCGCAGCCCCAGCTTCTATAGATCCCGCTTTCTGCGCGGGAGGAAAATTGCGGACCTTCCATGGCGAGATAGATACCGCCACGTGTGACGTTTGCCCCTGCTGCCTCCGCGGCATCAGCCGCGAGCGCCGACAGCCGCGCACAGACCGGCTCGGCCATCGAGACATGCGCGGCGCAGCCGGCTTCGAAGAAGGAATTCACGCGTGACGTCGTGCGGTCGATATACTGGTCGACAGCAATGAATTGCCCGGGCGGCAATTGCTCGTTCAGCGACCCGCACGCCGATATGGCGAGGATGTCGGTGCATCCCGCCAGTTTCAGGGCGGCAATGTTGGCGCGGAAGTTTATGGCGTCTGGCGGGATGACATGCCCGGGACCATGACGCGGCAGGAAAACCAGCTCGACGCCAGACAGGCGTCCGGTGGTCAGCTCCCCGGACGGCTCCCCCCAGGGCGTTTCCATACGCCGGGTGCGGATGTCTGCAAGTCCGGGCAAGTCATAGAGTCCGGAACCGCCGATGATGCCGAGTTTCCAATGTGTCATGACCTATTCGTAGCGTCCCGTGACAAAAGAAAAAGGCCGCAGCAAGGGCTGCGGCCTTTCAAATCGCTACCGGCAAAACCGGCTAGTGCTTCACATTCGACCAGACCTGGCGGTAGGCGAGCCAGAGCAGGATCGAGAAGATCAGCAGGAAAATCATCACCGACAGACCCATGCGCTTGCGCTGTTCCATGTGCGGCTCGGATGCCCAGGCCAGGAACGCCGTCACATCGTGAGCGTACTGCTCGACGGTCTCCGGCGATCCATCCGGGTAGGACACAATGCCGTCCGACAGCGGCGGCGCCATCGCGATGACGCCACCCGGGAAGTATTCATTGTAGTGCTGACCGGGCAGCAGCTCGACGTCGTAAGGTATTTCGCCCGTATAGCCGAGCAGTAGGGAGCGAATGTATTCCGCGCCGCCATTGCGGGCCTTGACGATCACCGAAAAGTCGGGCGGGACAGCGCCGCCATTTGACGCCGCCGCCTGTTGCGGATTGGCGAACGGGTTCGGGAAGCGGTCGGCCGGAATGCCCGGACGCTCGAACATGTCGCCGACATCGTCGGGTCCATCTGTGATGATGTATTCCGATGCGATCTGCATCACGACCGGATTGTTGTTCGGGTTGGCAAAGGTGAGGTATTCGCCTTCATGCGCCGGATCGGGGATCTGCTCGAACGGACCGCCAGGCTGACCCAGATTGCGGAAGCTCAACAGGTCCATGCCATGACAGCTGGCGCAGACCTGCTGATAGACCAGGAAGCCGCGCTGGAGCTCGTTGTCGTCGAAGCTGCCGAACGGGCCTTCCCAGGACCAATCGTGCGGCTCCGGCGCGTGCACCTCGCCTTCCGCGGCCAGAGCCGGGGCAGAGACGGCGGCCAGAGCGGCCAGAGCGGTGACAAAACGTTTCATCTTATCTCTCCCGTCCCTATTCGGCGGATGCCGCAGCGGGCTGGTTGCCGAGCACGGAGGCTTCGATGCTGACTGGGCGTTCCTTCGGTTTCTCGATAAAGCCGAGCACCGGAAGGATCACCAGGAAATAGGCGAAATAATAGGCCGTCAGGGCCTGTGCCATCACCAGGAAGGTCAGCGGCGTGCCCAACACGTGATTGTCCGGATTTTCCGCACCACACCAGCCGAGGCCGAAGCAGGCGATCACGAAGATCAGGAAGAACCATTTGGCGACCGGGCGGTAGCGCATCGACTTCACCGGCGAACCGTCCAGCCAGGGCAGGACGAAGAGCACGCCGATCGCGCCGAACATCGCCAGCACGCCGCCAAGCTTGGCGCTGATCGGGCCGATGTCGAAAGTGATGGCCCGCAGGATCGCGTAGAAAGGCAGCAAGTACCATTCCGGAACGATGTGCGCCGGCGTCGAGAGCGGATTGGCCTCGATATAGTTGTCGGCATGGCCGAGCACGTTCGGTGCGTAGAAGACAAAGCCCATGAAGATCATCAGGAAGACGACAATCGCGAACCCGTCCTTCACTGTGTAATAGGGGTGGAAGGGCAGCGTATCGCCCTTGCCCTTCACTTCGACACCGGTCGGGTTGTTATTGCCCGGAACGTGCAACGCCCAGATATGGAGGATCACCAGGCCGGCGATCAGGAACGGGATCAGATAGTGCAGCGAGAAGAAGCGGTTCAGCGTCGCATTGCCGACCGAGAACCCGCCCCACAGCCATTCGCGGATCGCTTCGCCAACGATCGGCAGCGCCCCCAGCAAATTGGTGATCACCATGGCGCCCCAATAGGACATCTGGCCCCAGGGCAGCACATAGCCCATGAAGGCGGCAGCCATCATGAGAATGTAGATCACAACGCCGATGATCCACAGCATTTCGCGGGGCGCCTTGTAGGAGCCGTAATAGAGGCCGCGGAACATGTGGATGTAGACCGCCAGGAAGAACATCGATGCGCCGTTCGAGTGCAGGTAGCGGATCAGCCAGCCATAATTGACGTCGCGCATGATGCGCTCGACGCTGGCAAAGGCCATGTCCTCGTGCGGCACGTAATGCATCGCCAGCACGACCCCGGTCAGGATCTGGGCGACGAGAATGACGGCAAGGATGCCGCCGAACGTGTACCAGTAGTTCAGGTTACGCGGCGTCGGAAAATCGACGAAGCTGTCGTATCCGAGGCGAACGATCGGCAGCCGGGCATCCAGCCATTTCTCAAAACCGGTCTTCGGTTCGTAGGTCGATTGATGGCTCATGCAACGCTCCATCCGGCTTCAGCGACTTCTTCCGGCGTGGCGCCGAGTTTCACGACCGCGCCGTCCTGTTCAAAGACATAGGCCGGGACCGGGAGATTCTCAGGCGCCGGGCCGCGGCGGATACGCGCAGACTGGTCGTAGTGCGAACCGTGGCACGGGCAGAACCAGGAGTCGTAGTCGCCCTGGTGCGAGACCGGCACACAACCGAGGTGTGTGCAATTGCCCTTCACGATCAGGAATTCCGGGTTGAGGACGCGGTTGGCGTCTACCGCGGACGCGTCTTCGGGCAGGTTCTCGTTGCGCGCCAGGTCATCGATCAGGTCATCCATCTCGACGGTCGCGGCTTCGGCAATCTGTTCGGGTGTCCGGTGGCGGATAAAGACCGGTCCGCCGCGATACATCACGGTGATTTCCTGACCCACTGCAATAGGTGAGATATCGACCCGGATCGATCCCAGCGCCAGCGTATCGGCGGCTGGGTTCATCTGGTCGATGAAAGGCCACAAGGTAAGGGCACCGCCGATGGCGGCTGCTCCGCCTGCGACGATGTATATGAAGTCCCGGCGTGTCGGTTCTTCAGTCATATGGTCTGTCACGGCCGACCTCTTGTCTGTTGCCTGGCTGTCCGGTTGCGGCCGCAACCGGTTTCCCCGCTTGACGGAGATTGCCCCGGGAGGGCATCACCGCCTCACTTATACCGATGGGGTGCAGAGAGCGAAGCGGCAGACCGCCGCATGCCCCCCGAACCCACGTCCAGCGCGGCTTAAAATGCGGCTCGTATTTTTTCAACCAGATATTCCGCAAAACCTCGGCGCGTCGATCCGCCTGGCGGCCTGTTTCGACGCGGGGATTGACGTGATCGAGCCATGTGCCTTTCCGCTGAATGACCGGGCGATGCGCCGCGCAGCGCTGGATTACGCGCCATTGGCGGATTTCCGGCGGCATGATTCGTACGACCATTGGCAGGCGAGTCGGGGCCCTGGCCGCATGGTGTTGTTCACGACGCAAGGCGCTGAAAGTTTATGGGATTTTTCATTCCAGCGAGACGACCAACTGGTTTTCGGCCGGGAATCAGCCGGCGTGCCGGAGGCTGTGCATGGCGATGCCGACGCGCGCATTTTCATCCCGATCCGGCCTGAGGCGCGCTCGCTGAACGTCGCGATGAGTGCCGGAATTGCGCTGGCCGAGGCGATGCGGCAATTGCGCTAGGCCCTGCGGCAGGCTGACGCGCGGCGGCGCGCCTCATTTCACCCCAAGCGATGTGGGGTTTTATTCGTGGCCTGTTTCGGTCACCAAGGAAACCGCGTCATGCTGGACAGTGCGGAGACACTTTTCATGAATCTTGAAACACGCAAATCCGCCGCCAGGGGCTGGTTCGAGGCGCTGCGCGACGAGATCTGCGCGGAATTCGAACGACTCGAGGACGAGGCGCCCGCCGATCTCTATTCCGGCACAGCCGGCCGGTTCGAACGCGAGGCGTGGTCACGCGGTTCCGGCAAGGTCGACCAGGGCGGCGGCGTCGCCTCGATGATGCGCGGCCGGCTGTTCGAAAAGGTCGGCGTGCACTGCTCGACCGTGCATGGCGAATTCTCTCCGGAGTTCGCCAAGCAGATTCCCGGCGCCTCGGAAGACCCGCGATTCTGGGCGTCCGGGATTTCGCTGATTGCACACATGTACAACCCGCATGTTCCGGCGGTGCACATGAACACACGCTACATCACCACGACCGTGGGCTGGTTCGGCGGCGGTCTGGACCTCAACCCGACACAGGACTACCAGCGCAACAAGTCGGCCGAAGATGCCCGAACATTCCACGCCGCCTGCAAAACGGCCTGCGACAAGCATGGAGCGGATTATTACGAGCGCTTCGACAAATGGTGTGACGAGTATTTCTGGCTGAAACACCGCAATGAGCCGCGCGGCGTGGGCGGCATCTTCTACGACCGCCACGATTCGGGCGACTGGGCGGCGGATTTTGCGTTCACCCAGGATGTCGGCCGCGCCTTCCTCGAAGTGTATCCGAAGATCGTGCGGAGCCGCATGGCAACGCCCTGGACCGAGGCCGACCGCGAGGAGCAACTCATCCGGCGCGGGCGCTATGCCGAGTTCAACCTGCTCTACGATCGCGGCACCAAGTTCGGACTCGAGACCGGCGGCAATGTGACCTCCATCCTGTCGTCCATGCCGCCCGAGGCAAAATGGCCCTAGGACGCTAGCTACTGTCGCGTTTTGCATCCGATCCGGTGGTGCCGGTCATCACGGTCTGTGAAACAAAAGGCCAGGTAGTCACGTGACCGGACAGTACATCCCGCGAAACCCGCCAAAACGCCGATTGCCGCAGCGGAGCGAAATCCATATCGGCGCGGAGTGCTATGCGCCGCACCGTCATGACAGCTATGTCTTCGCCCTGACGCTGTCCGGCGCCCAGTGCTTCGACTACAGGGGTGAGTCGCGGGTCTCGCAGCGCGGCGAGCTCGTGGTGCTACATCCCGATGAAAAGCACGATGGGCGGGCCGGCACGCCGGACGGTTTCTGTTATCGCGGAATCGCCATCGATCCGGCGGACCTGCAACCGGCGCTCGGTTACCGCCCCCTGCCCTTCATATCGGGCGGGGTCACGCGGGATCGGCGCCTGATGGGTGTGGTCGCCGCCCTGCTTGACGATTGTCACATGCCGCTCTGCGCCGATCGCTATGAAGCCGCCTTGGTCGAATTGGCGGATGCGCTCGCGGAAAGCGGCGGATACAGGCCGGTGCTGGCGACGCGAAACCGGCGGGCAGCGCGCCAGGCCAGGGAGATCATCCTTGATCATCCGGACCAGAATGTGAGCCTGGCGGAACTGGAAGCCGCGACCGGCGAAAACCGCTGGCAGTTGTCGCGCGACTTCTCCGCCCTGTTTGGCACCAGCCCCTACCGCTTCGTACAGTTGCGACGGCTGGAGGCAGCTTGTGCGGGTCTGGACCAAGGACAGGCCATAGCGGATGCCGCCTATGCCGCGGGATTTGCCGACCAGAGCCATCTTTCCCGACAGTTCAAGCAGGCTTACGGTGTCACGCCGCGAACATGGCTCCGGATGAGAGCGGCCCGCACGATCGTTCAATAGTGCAAACGCGAACTGTGGCTGGATAAGGCTTCATTCAGCCCACAGGAAAACCATGACCTTGTCCGCCTCCAATCGCTCGCGCCTTTTCATTCTTCTCGAATTTGCCATCGTGCTCGGCGTACTCGTCGGCAGCAAGCTGGTCTTCGATCAGATCGTCTGGAAATTCGCCGGACCGCTCTCACTTCTGTGCGCCCTAAGCACGATCCTCGTCTTTTCCCGGTTGACGGGTGAGCCCTGGTCCCGTTTCGGCCTGATCCGGCTCAAACGCTGGTGGTCACTACCGCTTGTCGTGCCGCAAGCCGCGATCGGCATTGTTGCCATTCTGGGCCTCGGCGCGGGGACAGCGTTTCTCGGCGAGGCCCTCGGTTTCTGGACCACCGCAGGCACCCAGGAAGGTGTCGAGGATCGCTGGGGCGATATCGTCGGCAATCTGCCGGTCTATTTGGGATGGCTCGCCATTGCCTGGATCAGTGCCGGATTCGGCGAAGAGGTCTTCTTCCGCGGCTATGTCATCGATCGTTTGTCACGGTTGATGCCGGATGCACGCTGGGCGGTGCCCGTGGCGGTCGTCCTCGCCGCGGTCGGATTCGGCATAGCGCACATGTATTATCAGGGCGTGCGCGGCCTCGTTGTCACGGGCATGATCGGATTGGCGATCGGCACGCTCTACATTCTCTACAAGCGGAACCTCTGGCCGTTGATCGTGGCGCATGGATGCGTGGATACACTCGCTTTCACCGCCATGTATCTCGACCTCGATATCTGACATCGGTCGTGCGGCCGCGCGCTGGCGGTTCCACTTGATCATTCGCCAAGACTCAAGGTCCAAACTCGGTTTTGCTCACCTTGCGGGCCAGCGCATATGCGGCTCCGCCTGTACGACGGACCGTCTAATGGGACTCGATTCCACCACCGCTTTCCGACGCGTTTTTCTCGGCCTCTTGCTGGCCTGCGTCATCAATGCCGGCATCCTGGTGACCGCCACCGTCCTTGACGGGCTGCAATTTCAGGATGCTGTGGGGGCTCCGGACTGGTGGGATTATGTCTTCCTGGTCTTTTTCTACCTGTTCTTCTCGACGCCCGTCATTGTGCCCTTTGTCGTCCCGCTGGGCTTGCTCGCCTGGTGGCTGCTTCACCGGTGGGGGATGGTGAAAATCTGGCTCACCCTGATACTCGGCCTCGCTGTCGGTTACGCAATCAGCTTCGTGATTCCGCATTTGCCCGATCAGTTGGTCGCGTCACAATTGTCGTCGCCCCTGCGGGAAATCGCGTCAACGCTTGCGGGCGGTGTGACCGGGCTGATCGTCGGCTGGCGTGGCCGGTTGGGTGTGCTCGACTAGAGCTTCGACAGGAGCGTCGCGCGATCCAATCGAAACCGGCTGTTCACCCAGGCGTTTTCGAGGCGTCGCAGCGTTTCGCCCATTTCGGGACCCGGCGCGAGGCCGGTTTTCTGCAGATCCGCACCGTTCACCGGAAAGTCCGGTGCCTTGAAGCATAGGACATGGGCGATCGCCCCGCCCCAGCCTTCGGGCGGCGTTTCGTCTTGCGAGAACAGCAGGAAGAGCTGATCGGCAACGGTTTCATTGCCGTGGCGATAAACCAGCTTCTCCAGCTCGGCGCGTACCGGCCAATTCCCGGAGATATCAGCGGCCAGTCCGGTGTCGGTCATCCTGCGGATGCGCCCGGCCTCGGCGTTCGACATTTTCATCGAGCGTATGAGACCCGCCACACCTTTCCCCATCACCGCTGCGAACCGCAGCAACGGGTCCTCGCCGCCGAGCGCGGCTAGGCGTGACACGCGCACTGTATCGGGTGTGGCGGCATAAAGCGCCTGCGCCACGCCGGTTTCCGCCATCAGCCGCAGGGCGGGCGCCGGGTCGGATGCAGCGAGCAGCTTCTTGGTTTCCACCCAGACGCGCTCGGCAGACAGCCGGGCAAGACCGTCTGTCATGGCAGCGCAGGCAGCGAGGCCGTCGGGATCAGGATCGCCATCGCCATACCAGGCGTAGAAACGGAAAAAGCGGAGGATGCGCAGATAATCCTCGGCAATGCGATCTTCAGGCCGGCCGATGAAGACGATGCGGCGGCCGGGTATGTCCTCCAACCCGCCGACCGGATCGAAGACCAGGCCTTCGCGATCGGCATAGAGCGCATTGATCCGGAAATCGCGGCGCGCGGCATCCTCGGCCCAGTCCGTGGTAAAGGCGACAGTCGCGCGGCGCCCGTCGGTCGATACATCCCGGCGCAGCGTGGTGACTTCGAACGATTTGTGATTGGCCACCGCGGTCAGCGTGCCATGATCGATGCCGGTGGGATGGACGGCGATGTCCGCGGCTTCCAGGGCGGTTCTGGCGGCCTCGGGTTCGAGCACGGTCGCGATGTCGATATCGTCGACCGGTTCACCCAGCAACGCATTGCGGATGCATCCGCCGACAAAGCGCGCACCACCCGGTACGGCGGCCTCGAGTGCCGCCATCACCCGCAGCGTTGCGGGGTCGCTCATCCAGGCATGATCAGCGGGGTGAAGGCGGATCGCCGTCATCCTCTTCCTCGTCGAGGTCGGTCGTCACCGTGTGATCGGACGGCTCGCCGAAATTGCGGAAATCCTGCGGCGGAGCCTCGCCGGGCTGATTGTTGAATTCAGCGCGTTCGATGCCGTCAGCGCCCAGCCGCGGCGGGATATAGGTCGAATGCTCGGAATCACCGGTGTCCGACATGAAAACGAGGAACACAAAACCGGCCGCGGCGAGAAATCCGCCGATCGCCGACAGGATCCAGACCGGCGCCGGCTGGTGCTCGGCGATCTCCACCGTCGCCTGCATCGACAGGCGCCACAGCGCAAATGCGATGAACGGCGTCAGGAAGAGCAGCATTTCGAGGAAAGCCAGGCGGACCATCAATCATCTCCAAACAGGCGGTCGTGCAGCGCGCGCAGCATGCCCGCCGTAGCGCCCCATATATAGCGGTCTTTCCATGGCATGGCCCAGAATCGTCGCATCTGGCCACGGAATTCACGCTCGTGACGTTCATGGTTGGCCGCATCCATCAGGAAATCAAAGGGGGTTTCGAAGACGTCGGATACCTCTTGTTGGTCCGGTGTCACGGTATATCCGGGCCGCACCACGCCGACAAAAGGGGTGACCTGGAAGGCTGTCACCGTCTCGTAGGGATCGAAACAGCCGAGAATTTCGACATGCTCCGGCGCAATGCCGATTTCCTCCCGGGTCTCCCGCAGGGCCGTTTCAGGCAGTGTTTCCCCGGGTTCGCGGCGGCCGCCGGGGAAGCTGATCTGTCCGGCGTGCTGGGTGAGATGCTCCGCCCGCACCGTGAACAGGAAGCGCGGCGGCCCGTCATGCAGGATCAACGGGGCGAGCACCGCGGCCTGGTTCAGCTGTCGGCCCGTCGGGGACGGCAGGTCGTTGAGATCGCCATCGCCGCGCGACGCGGACTTGAGAGGACGTTCCGGATGATCGAGCCGCTCTTCCATGAGGGCGAGAATGGCGGCTGGCGTCATTCCGCTGTGCCCAGCCGGAAATCCACGCCGCGCGATCGGACATAAAGCACCCGGGCGCCGTCCTCTTCGCGAATATCCGCGGATTCCACGAGCTCGTAGAATGACGGCCGGTTGATCAACGCCTCGAGGCGGCCACGGATCAGGATGAAAGGCTCGGGCTCGCCGGTCTCCGGGTCGGTCTCGACGCGTATCGGATGATCGGGGCCCGCAGCGACAACATCACCAACATTTGATGTGAAGACAAGGACGGGTTCGCCGTCTTCATCGGCACGATCGACACGAATGGCAACGAAAGGCGCGGTCTCGACCGTCACGGCCTGTTTTTCGACCGGCGTGACGAGATAATGAACGCCATCGTCATCTTTTCGCAAGATGCGCGCAAACAGCCTTACAAGACGGTCGCGCGTGATGCGACGTCCTTCATGCCACCAGCTGCCATCGCGGCGGATAACGAGATCCATGGTGCCGCAATGCTCCGGGTTCCACTGCTCGACCGGGGGCAAGCCGTCACCTGCGGATTCCGCTGCCTTCAACAGCGACTGCATCATATCATCGACAGGCATGGACACTCCGTTTTTGCACCGTCATTCTCCACATCCGGCCCGCACCGGACAATGGCGCGTGCGGCCTGGAACCGGGATTTAGGGAGAATACCTTGGCGAGAAAACCGGCAAGCACCACGAAAAAGACTGCCTCGACCGCTGCGAAGCCGCCGCGGGCGCCCAGGTCTGCCGCCACGAAAACGAATTCGCTGGCCGAAATGGATGTGGTCAAGGCCGCTGACATGGCTGCCGAACGGCTGGCGGCCACGCGGGCCTCGATCGGCAAGGTGATTTATGGTCTCGAAGACCAGATCGAACTGTGTCTGGCGGCCATCCTGTCGGGCGGTCATGCCCTGCTGGTTGGTGCCCCCGGCCTCGCCAAGACCCGGCTGGTGGACACGATCGCGGTGGCGACCGGACTTGATACCAAGCGCATCCAGTTCACGCCGGACCTCATGCCGGCCGATATCATCGGCTCGGAAGTGCTCGAAGAGAGCAAGGCCGGCAAGCGGTCTTTCCGCTTCATTCGGGGGCCGGTCTTCTGCCGCCTGTTGATGGCGGACGAGATCAACCGCGCCAGCCCGCGTACCCAGGCCGCCCTGCTGCAGGCGATGCAGGAGCGCTATGTGACGGTGGCCGGCGAACGCCACGACCTGCCGGCCCCCTTCCATGTCCTGGCAACGCAGAACCCGATCGAACAGGAAGGCACCTATCCGCTGCCGGAAGCCCAGCTCGACCGTTTCCTGCTGCGCGTCGACATTCCTTATCCGAATCGCGGCGACGAGCGCGAAATCCTGCTGGCGACGACCGGGTCGAACGAAGGCGAGGCCGAGCCCGTGCTGTCGCCGGACGAAATTCTCGACCTGCAGATGCTGGTCCGGCGCATGCCGGTCGGCGAGAAAGTGGTCGAAGCCATCCTCGATCTCGTGCACCTGGCGCGTCCCGACGAAAGCGATGATGCGGATGTTCAGCGTGGCGTCTCCTGGGGGCCGGGTCCGCGGGCGGGCCAGGCGCTGATGCTCGCCTGTCGCGCTCGTGCGCTGCTGCAGGGCCGTCTTGCACCGTCGACCGAGGACGTTGCAGCGCTGGCCGAACCGGTGCTGAAACACCGCATGGCGCTTTCTTTCGCAGCGCGTGCGGATGGCCTGACCCTGGAATCGCTGATCTCCCGCCTCGCCGCCAAAGCCGCTTAAGGAAAACCAGCGCCCATGCGCTCGCCCTTTGCCCGTGATGACACCCAACGCGCCGCCCAGCTGCGCCAGGCAGGCGAAGCCGCGTCGGCACCTTTTGGCGAACTGGTGGCGGAAGCCGAGCGCATCGCCGCCAGCGTGATGATGGGCGTGCACGGGCAGCGCAAGCGCGGGCTCGGGGAAACCTTCTGGGAATACCGGCACCATCGCACCGAGGACGGTGCAGCCGCCGTGGACTGGCGAATGTCGGCAAAGTCCGCCGACCTTTATGTCCGCGAGAACGAGCAGGAATCGGCCAATACGGTTTGGCTGTGGCGCGACGGGTCGGCGACGATGAATTTCGCGTCCTCACGGGAATTCCCGCTGAAAAAGGATCGCGCCGCAGTGTGCATGATTGCGATGTCCGCCTTGCTTTCGCGCGGCGGCGAACGCGTCGCAGTGCTCGGCGAAAGCACCCGTGCGCGAAGCGGCGAACTCGGCCTTGAACGAACCGCGCTGCGTCTGGCGACCGGCCCGGGCAGCCTGGCTTCGGTCGAGGCCGCGCCGATTTTCCAATATGGCCGTGTCGTGCTGGCAAGCGATTTTCTTGACCCGATCGAGACCTGGCGGGCGCGGCTCTCGCGCTATGCGGCGATGCAGGCCGGCGGCGCGTTGTTGCGCATCATCGATCCGATGGAAGAGGATTTCCCGTTCAAGGGCCGCACCAAGTTCGAAGCCGTGGACGACAGCGATCATCTGCTGTTCGGCCGCGCCGAAGAAGCCCGCAAGGCTTACCGGGCGCGCTGGCAGGAGCATGGCGACCGGCTTGCCGACCTGGCTCGCGCCTATGACTGGACACTGGTCACGCACCGCACCGATCGTCCGGCCACGCAGGCTGTCCTCGCGCTTTATCGCGCCCTGGCCCGGGAAGTCTGACGATGTTCGCGATCGGACCCCTCGCCTTCGCCGCACCGCTGGCCCTGCTGGGTCTGCTGACCCTGCCGATTCTGTGGCGCCTGTTACGCGCAACGCCGCCGCCGCCCCGGCGCGCCGTATTTCCACCCCTGCGTCTGCTCGAGGATGCACCGGACGATGCCGAGACGCCGCACCATGCGCCCTGGTGGCTGATCGTCTTTCGCCTGCTGCTCGCAACGATCGTGATCATTGCGCTGGCTCGGCCGGTCTGGCAGCCGGAGCCGGAAGTTGCGACCGCGCGCCCGCTGCTGCTGGTGATCGACAATGGATGGGCGTCGGCCAGTTCATGGCGCGACATGGTCCGAGAAGCGAATTTCCGGCTCGACCTCGCCGAAGAGGCCGGACGGACAGCGGCCATCGTGTTCACGGCCGAGGACACGCCTGATGCGGAGCTCGTACTCGGCGATCCGGATGCCGCGCGCCGCCAGCTGGAAGGCGAAGAGGTCCGACCCTGGCCGCCGAACCGCGCGGTTGCCGCTGCACGTATCCGGCAGGCCATGGAGGATGGCGGGCTATCGAATTCGATGCGGGTGTTCTGGTTGACAGACGGTCTCGAAACCAATGGCGATGAGGACCTCGCCGGAATACTGGGTCCGCTCGGACCGGTGACGGCCGTGTTGCCCGGACCGGGCCGGTCGCCGCTGGCCCTTGGCACGCCCATCGTGACGCCGAACGGGTTTGCGGTTGATGTGCAGCGGGTCAGTTCGGAACTGGATCGCACCGTCGCGCTGGTCGCCACGGCAGCGGATGGCCGGGCCGTGGCGCGCACCGAAGTCGAACTCGGCGCCAGCGTCACCAGCGCCAGAGCCGAGATCGAACTGCCGCTGGATTTGCGCAACCGCGTGTCGGCGATCCGCATCGAAGGCCAGAGCTCGGCTGGCGGGACGCAGCTGACCGATGATGCCTGGCAGCGGCCGCGGGTCGGCGTGATCGATGCCGCGAGCGAAGACGGGCAGCCCTTATTGTCCGATCTGCATTACATTATGCGGGCGATCGAGCCCTTTACAGATGCCCGGCGGGACGGTCTCGACGCGCTGTTCGACGCGAATGTCTCGGCCCTGATCATGGTCGATGCCGCGCGGACAGACGATCCCCGGGTCACGGATTTCGTGAATCGCGGCGGTCTGCTGATCCGGTTTGCCGGCCCGCGGCTGGCCGCCCGGCCAGATACGCTTTTGCCCGTGCAATTACGCGAAGGCGGCCGGTTGTTCGGCAGTGCCCTGTCCTGGGAAGACCCGCAGAGACTGGCGCCTTTCGGCACGGATTCGCCCTTCGCCGGACTTGCCATTCCCGCCGAGGCCACGGTCTCGCGGCAAGTGCTTGCAGAGCCCGGTACGGCCTCGGCCGACCGTGTCTGGGCGCGGCTCGAGGACGGAACGCCGCTGGTCACAGCCATGCGGCAGGGCGAAGGCTGGGTGGTCCTGTTCCATGTCACAGCCGGGCCCGACTGGTCGGATCTACCGCTGACGGGGCTGTTTCCACGCATGCTGCGCCGCGTGTCAGCACTCGCCCAGGGCGGTAGCGCAATCCCGACCCAGGCCGGTGCCTACGTCATTGACCGCGCGCTCGACGGGCAGGGGCGGTTGGCAAATCCGCCGGTGTCAGCGCGCCCGGTTCCTGCGCAGAATTGGGAACAGGCCAGCGCCAGCCCGACGACGCCGCCTGGTATTTACCGGCTCGGCGCCGCGAGTGCCGCGCTGAACGTCTTGCGCGCTGGCGACACGCTGCAGGCGCTTCCACGCGCACTGCCCGGCATTGTCTACGCCAATCTCGAAGCGCCGGCCGAGCGGCGTTTTGCCGGCCCGTTGCTGGCACTGGCGCTGATCCTGCTGGCCATCGATGCGATCCTGGCACTGGCGCTCGCCGGCCGGTTCCCACGCCTGCGGTTTCCGCGTGGCGGTGGTGCAGTCGCAGCGCTCGTGCTGACCGCCGGGCTGGTCTTCGCCATGCCGGCTGTCGAGGCCCAGGAGCCGGAATATCTCGACAGTTTCGAACTCGACGCCGCGCTCGATCTGCGCTTCGGCTATGTCGAGACCGGCAATCGCGAGATCGACGCGCGCAGCCGGGCCGGACTTGTAGGTCTTTCACAGCAGATCTGGCGACGCAGCGCGATGGAGCCGGAATCGCCAATGGCGGTGAATGTCGAGACCCATGAATTGGTATTCTTCCCGATCCTCTACTGGCCGATCACCAATGATGCGCCGGCCTTGTCGGACGCGGCGGCGGCCCGCGTGAATCGATACATCCAGTCGGGCGGTCTGATCGTGTTCGATACACAGGATGCGGATGTCGCGGTGTCGCGTGCCGGCGCACCGCATCCCGGTCTTGCCCGCGTCCTCGAAGCGATCGACGTGCCGCCGCTGGCGCCTGTCGATCCCGATCACGTGCTGACCAAGTCGTTCTATCTGCTGCAGGATTTCCCGGGCCGCGTGAGCGGTGGCCGGGTCTGGGTGGAAGCCGATCCTGACGGTGCCTCGCGCGACGGGACATCGGGCGTGGTTATCGGCGCGAATGACTGGGCGTCGGCGTGGGCCGTGGATGACAATGGCCAGCCGCTCTACCCGGTCGAAGGCGGCGACCGGCAGCGCGAGATGGCCCGGCGGTTCGGCGTCAATCTGGCAATGTACGCGCTGACCGGGAACTACAAGGCCGACCAGGTCCATATTCCCGCCCTGCTGGAAAGGCTCGGCCAATGAGTGCGGCGGCTACCACACTCGACTTCGCGCCCCTGATCCCGGTATGGGCAATCACAGCGCTGACCCTGCTGGCGCTGGGCATGACCGCAGCAGGTGCCGTACGTCGGCTCAATGGCTGGCTCTGGCGCAGCCTTTCGATCGTGCTGATCACGGCTGTGTTGATGAACCCGTCCCTCGTCGAGGAAGACCGCGAGCCCTTGCCCGACATTGTGCTCGCCGTGATCGACCGGTCGGATTCCATGGAAATTCCGGGCCGTGCGGACGCCGCAAATGCCGCGCTTGCCGACCTCCGCGCCCGTGCCGCGGCGGACCCGGAGCTCGAACTGGTCGAGGCCGAGATCGGGAACAGTGCCGACGGCACACGCGCCATCGACGCTATTCAGGCGGCGCTCGCCGGCATTCCCCGCGACCGGCTGGCGGGTATCGTTGTTGCCTCCGACGGCCGCGTTCATGACGTTCCTGTCGATGTCGCTTCCCTCGACATCGGCGCACCGGTTCATCATCTGCTGACCGGCAATCCGGACCAGGGCGACCGCCGCCTGGTGATCGTCGAGGCCCCTCGCTACGGCCTGGTCGACGAACCCGCGGAATTCGTCATTCGGGTCGAGGATGACGCGATGACCGGCACGGCGACGCTCACCTTCCGGGTTGATGGCGGCCAGCCGCAAACGGCGAGAATCACGATCGGCACGGACACCACGGTTACCGCACCGGTCGAGCATCGCGGTCCAAACGTGATCGAGATCGAAGTCGACCCCGGGCCGGAGGAATTGTCGCTGATCAACAACCGCGCGGCCGTATCCGTGACCGGCGTGCGGGACCGGCTGCGCGTGCTGCTGGTGACCGGCGAACCGCACAATGGTGCCCGGACCTGGCGCGACCTGCTGAAATCTGACCCGTCGGTCGATCTCGTGCATTTCACCATCCTGCGCCCGCTCGACAGGGCGGACACGACGCCGGTCGACGAATTGTCGCTGATCCCGTTCCCGACACGCGAATTGTTCGAGGAACGGCTTGAGGAATTCGACCTCGTCATTTTCGACCGTTACCGCCGCCGCGGTATCATGCCGCCGCTCTATTTCGATTATATCGCGCGCTATGTGGACAATGGCGGCGCACTCCTGATCACCGCCGGTCCGCCATTCGGACAGGCTGTCTCCATCTATCGCTCGCCGCTGGCTGCGGTGATCCCGGCGCGACCGACCGGTATTGTCGCCAGCGGCGCGTTCCGGCCGGAAGTGACCGATGCCGGCCAGCGCCATCCCGTTACGGCCAATCTCGCGCCGACAGAAAGCGAAGCGCCGTGGGGCGAATGGTTCCGCCGGATTGATGCCACCGTGCTCGGCGGCGAGACGCTCCTTGAATCGCCGGATGGCGGCCCGCTTCTGGTGCTGGCGCGCGCCGGGGAAGGCCGCGCCGCAGTCGTCCTGTCCGACCAGAGCTGGCTGTGGGCGCGCGGCTATCAGGGCGGCGGCCCGCACGGCGAGATGTTCCGCCGCGTCGCACACTGGCTGATGGGCGAGCCGGAACTGGACGAGGAGCGCCTGTCGGCGGCGGCGTTCAATGGCGAGTTGATCGCCGAGCGCACAACGCTGGCGGACGCGCCACCGGAGCTGGAACTGGAATGGCCCTCGGGGCGCACGGAAACGCTCGATATGACGCCGACCGGCGAGCCGGGCCGGTTCGGTGCGGCCACCGATGTCACCGAGCAGGCCGGCCTGGTGCGTTTGCGTTCCGGCGATCTGACCGCGGTCACCGCGCTTGGTCCGCTCAACCCGCTGGAATATGCCAATCTGCAACCGACGTCGGACGTGCTCGACCCGCTGGTCCGGGAAACCGGCGGCGGATCCTATGTGCTGGGCGCCACGGCCCAGCCTGAACTGCCCGGCATCAGACGAACGCGCGCCGGCACCGATGCGTCGGGCCGCAACTGGTATGGTCTGCAGCGCAATGAGCGTTACATCGTGCGCGGCGCGGACCGGATGCCGTTGCTACCCGCTTTGCTGGTTCTCCTGTTGATCGTGGCGGCGCTGGGCTGGGGCTGGCGTCGCGAGGGCCAATAAGGCGCTCGACGGGTATGGGCAATCTGGCCTATCGTCCTGATTCATGGTCAGCAATTCACCGCAGCCGCAAATCGAGACCCCGGATCTCGAAGAACTCGCCGATCCGGAGATCTGGCGCGAGCGGATGCTGGAGCTCTGGGACTGGCTGCAATCGGCGCTCGTAAGCGTCGATTTCGGTGTTCAGGTCGCCGCACTCCTCATCGCCGCGATCATTGCCTTCGCGCTGCGCAAGCCGTTCTCGCGCACGCTTGACCAGCTGTTCGGCATTGGCGTGCTGCGCCGGGTGCGCGGTGCGGCCGTGCGTTTTCTGACGCCCGTCCTTGGCCCGGCCATAGCCTGGGTCTTCCTGTCGGCCGTATTGTTCACCCTGCAGCAGCTGCAGATGGACCATTTCTGGGTGAGGCTCGGCGCCAATTTGGTGGGGGCCTGGGCGATTATCCGGTCGATCAGCGGCTTTATCACCGAGCCGTTCTGGTCGCGCACGATCGCAATACTCGGCTGGACGCTGGCGGCCATGAATATCATCGGCTGGCTCGACCCAACACGGAGTTTTCTCGACTCGCTCGGCATGCAGGTCGGCGATGGTCGTGTTTCGGTGATGTCTGCCATCCAGGCGCTGGTCCTGCTGATCGTTCTGTACTGGCTCGCCTCACGCGTGGCAGCCGTGCTGTCGGCGCGGATCAACAAGCTGCCCAGCCTCAACCCGTCGGCGCGGCTGCTGATCGGCAAGTCCGTGCAGATCACGCTCCTGGCTGCGGCGGTTCTGCTGGCCATTTCCAGCCTTGGCATTCCGCTCGGTGCGCTGGCGATCTTCTCCGGTGCCGTCGGTCTCGGGATCGGTTTCGGCCTGCAGAAGATCTTCTCCAACCTGGTGTCGGGCGTCATCCTCTTGCTCGACCGTTCGATCAAGCCCGGCGATGTGATCACGCTGGAAGACACGTATGGGCGGGTGAATTCGCTGGGCATGCGCTTCGCCTCGGTGATCACGCGCGACGGCATGGAACATCTCATACCGAACGAGGAGTTCATCACCACGAAGGTGATCAACTGGTCGTTTTCGGATCACGCTGTGCGGATCAAACGCGGCATCGGCGTCGATTATTCGACCGACGTGCCCAAGGCGATGGAACTGGCGGTGGAGGCCTGCGGTTCCGTGCCGCGCGTGTTGGGCTCGCCCGCACCGCGTTGCCTGCTCCGCGGTTTCGGCGACAATGCCATCGACCTCGAAATCCGGTTCTGGATCGCCGACCCCGGCCAGGGCGTCAACAATGTCTCGAGCGAGGTCTTGCTGGCGATCTGGAAAACCTTCGCCGAGCACAAGGTCGCCTTCCCCTTCCCGCAGCGTGATATCCATTTCAAGGGCGGGACGCCGATCGAGGTCCGCATGGCCAGGGATGAGTAGATTATATCCCGGGCGGAAACAAAAAGCCGCCAAACCTGCCATTTCTGCACCAATCACCGCGCCCTATCTGGCTCATCAGACACATGTTTGATGGAGATCTTCATGATCGATGTACGCCCTTTCGACGGCCTGGGCCGGTTCCGGATCGACTGGCTCGATGCCCGTCACCATTTCAGCTTCGGCGAATATCATGACCCCGCCCGCATGGGCTGGGGCGCACTGCGCGTCTGGAACGACGATGAAATCCAGCCCCAGACCGGCTTTCCGCCACATCCGCACGCCGACATGGAAATCATCACCTATGTCCGCGACGGGGCGATCAGCCATCAAGACAGCCTCGGCAACAAGGGCCGGACCGTCGCCGGCGATGTCCAGGTGATGTCGGCCGGTTCGGGTATTCGCCATGCGGAGTACAATCAGGAAGACGCGCTGACCCGGATCTTCCAGATCTGGATCGAGCCCGAGCAACGCGGTGGAAACCCGCGCTGGGACGCGATGGCCTTTCCCAAGGATGATCGCGCCGGCGAGCTTGTCGTGCTGGCTTCAAACGATCCGCAAGCGCATGGCGGTCTGTTGGTCCGCGCCGACGCCAAGGTGATGGGGGCGACATTGAGAGCCGGTCAGAGCATCAGCTATGTACCGGCACAGGGGCGGCACCAATACCTCGCGACGACACGCGGCCGGATCGAGGTGAATGGCGAAACCGTCCATGCCCGCGACGGGGCCGCCATACGCGATGTCGAAACCTTGACGATCACGGCGCACGAGGATGCCGAGCTGGTCCTGGCTGACACACGCTAGTGCATCTTCACCCTTTGTGAATCGCCGCCGGGCGATCATGATCCAGCTTTGATCTGGAGATTATCATGACCGTCCGGCGTGCCCTCGTTCTGCTCAGCCTCGTTATTTCCGCCCCGGCCCTTTCCGGTTGCCTCGTCATCGGTGCCACCTCGATGGTCGCGGAAACCGCGATCCGGACAACCGGCACCGCCCTGGAGACCGCCGGCAATGTCGGTGAAGCCGTCGTACGCACGGCGATTCCGGGCGATGGCGACGACGATGACGACGAGGATGACAACTAATTCTCCTGACAGACGAATACAGGTATGTTATACTGTAACAGAGGGGCCAGTTTGCTTTTGGGAGAATCGCTTATGCGTGTTCTGATTTCTGTCCTGGGAGCGGCGTCGATGGCAGCGCCCGCTTTTGCCCAGCATTTCACCGCTGACTATGCCGGCAGCCCGATCGCACCGGTCGCCATCGCCGAAATCACGATCGGAACCGAGCTCGAGGAAAAGGGCAGCGATTATGGTCGCCGCGAGTTCGATCGCCTGATCAGGACGCTGACGGCAGATCTCGAGCGCGAATTGCGTTCGGTGTCGCTGCTGGCGGAAGGTGATACACCGGCCATGCTTCATGTGGTCATCGAAGATGCCACGCCAACCGGCCGACTTTTGCCCAGCAGGGTGTTTCGGGCCTGTCCTGGCAGAGCTATGGCCGTGGCGGCGCGCATGTCACCGCGCAATTGCGCCACGCGGACGGTAGCGTCCTGGCGAGCTATGATTACAGCTGGACCACACCGAGCATCCAGGATGCCCGCTATGCCAGCGTATGGACCGATGCGAACCGGACATTCGACCGTTTTGCCTCGCGCCTTGCCGACAGTCTTGAAGACACGGTCAATTCCGGTTCCTAGCCGGTTTCAGGGCGCGCCGATCCATTTGTGGGTCTGAAGGCTCAGTGACCATTTGGGATGCGCCAGGCAGTATTCAAACGCTGTCTGGGCATTCTTCATCTGGTTCGTTCCGTCCATCGGCTGCAGCGAGAACCGTTTGAAGTCGAGATGCTCGAAGCGGGCGGGATCGACGCCGGGTTGCGGGTAAACCAGCTTGAGTTCATCGCCCGTTGTCTGCACCAGTTCGGCAGCGGCTTTCGGGCTGACCGTCAGCCAGTCGATTCCGTCGGGCGCGGCGATGGTACCGTTCGATTCCACCGCAATCTCGAATCCCTGCTTCTTGAAAGCGTCAATCAATTCGGCATCCAGCTGCAGCAATGGCTCGCCACCAGTGCAGACCACCAGCGGGCGCCCGCCCCCCGGCCAGTAGCTCGCAACAGCTTGCGCGAGGTCGGCGGGCGATTTGAACTTGCCGCCGCCAACACCGTCCGTACCGACGAATTCGGTGTCGCAGAAATTGCACACGGCGGAAGCGCGATCCCGCTCCAGACCGCTCCACAGATTGCAGCCGGCGAAGCGGCAGAAGACCGCCGGCCGACCGGCCTGGCCGCCTTCGCCCTGCACAGTGAGGAACATTTCCTTGACCGCATAGGTCATTTGCCTGCCCGCCAGTCGTGCCAGCCGCGCTGACGGAGTTCGCATGCCGGACAATCGCCGCAGCCATAGCCCCAATCATGGCGCTGCCCGCGGTCACCGCGATAGCAGGTATGGCTAAGCTCGACGATCAGGTCGACCAGCTCCTGACCTCCAAGCTCGTCGGCGAGGGCCCATGTCTGAGCCTTTGTCAGCTGCATGAGCGGCGTATCGATCGGCATGTCCCGCTGCAGGCCCAGGGTCAGCACCTGCTCGGTCGCGTCGATCGTCTCCCTGCGGCAATCAGGATATCCGGAAAAATCGGTCTCGCACATTCCACCGGCCAATCGCCGCATCCCTCGGCGATAGGCGAGCGCCGATGCGACGGTCAGGAAGACAAGGTTGCGTCCCGGTACGAAGGTCGTCGGCAGACCGTCTTCCCGCCAGGCGATTTCCATCTCGGCCGTCAAAGCGCTCTCGGCGAGCGCGCCATAGCCGGAAAGATCAACAACATGGTCGGGGCCAAGGCGCCCTGCCCAATCGGCATCAAGGTCTGTGAGACCGGCACGCAGGCGCTGCCGCGCTTCAAGTTCGACTTCGTGGCTCTGGCCGTAATCGAATCCGATGGTTTCTACCCGCGCGAACCTGGCAAGCGCCCATGCCAGCACGGTTGCGGAATCCTGGCCGCCAGAGAACAGGACGAGTGCGGAGGAAGGCGTATTGGTCTTCATGCCGCGCGCTTATAAGGCTAAACAGGCCGCGATGTCAGATGTCAGTCTCATCTATACGACCTGGCCGGAGGCCGACAGTGCGCGGCAAGCCGCCGACACGCTTCTGGCAGAGCGGCTCATCGCCTGCGCCAACCTCCTGCCGGCCGGTACATCGCTCTATCGCTGGAAAGGCGAGATGCAGAGCGAAGAAGAATGGGTGATGATCCTGAAGACATCGCGCGCTGCCGACTGCTGCAAACGCGTGAAAAGCCTTCACCCGTACGAAGAACCCGCGATCCTCGAATGGCTGGTAGAACCGGAAGGAAGCTCTGCCGGTTTTCTGGAATGGGTGCGGTCCGAGACAGGCCTGCGTCAGGCCTGATGAGCCGCCCCCAGCCCGGTCGGCTAGCTGGCTTTTGCCACAGAACCTGAACTTTCGTCGGCGAGCACACCGGCAATGGTGTCGAACAGGCGCTGGGTGTCGATCGGCTTGGATATGAAGCCATCCATGCCGGCCGCGAGGCAGGCAGCCTCGTCTTCGCGACGTGCATTCGCGGTCAATGCGATGATCGGCGTCATCGCGGCCGTCGTCGGCAGGTCGCGGATGGCCTTGGTGGCCTGCAAACCATCCATCACCGGCATCCGCATATCCATCAGTATCAGGTCAAATGCGCGATTCGTTGCGGCATTCACGGCATCCTCGCCATTCTCCGCGAACTCCACCGACCAACCCTTGGCCACCAGGAAACCTTCGATGACGGTGCGGTTGATGGCGTTGTCTTCGGCTGCGAGCACGCGGAGTGGTCGGTTGGGCAGACCCGCATGCATCGGTTGTGCGTTCTTTACCGGTGGCGTGTCTTCGATTGCCGTTGCGCTTGCGGGCGCTGCGCCGCTGACACTGCCGCCCTCTTCATGCCTTTCGAGGCTTGGGAGCTCGATCGTGAACCAGAAATGCGAGCCGCCTTCACGACAGCGCTCATATCCGACTTTGCCACCCATGGCCTCGGCGAGATGGCGCGTGATCGTCAGCGCCGTCGACGTGCCATCCATGACGCGGACGCCGTCATCGTCTGATTCGAAGAAGCTCTTGAACAGACGGCCTTCTGCTTCGCGCGGAACGCCCTTGCCGGTATCGTCGACCTTGACCGTCAGCTTCACGCGATTGTCGTGCCTCTCGATATCGATGGTCAGGTCGACCTGGCCACTGGCGGTATAGCGCAAGGCGTTGCGGACATAGGTGAACAGCATTTGTTTCAGGCGCGCTGTATCGGCGGCCAGAACGAGGCGGTCATCCCCGGTCACCCGGATATTGAAACCAAGCCCCTTGTCCCTTGCCTTGGGCTCCCACACCATGCAGGTGTCGCGCACGAGCCGCTCGATCGTGATCTCGCCCGGCACCAGCGACAATTGTCCGGACTCGATAATGGACACATCGCGGAGGTCGGCGACAAAACGCATGAGCATTTCGCCGGCGTCGTAGATCTGGCGGGTTTTCTTGCGCGTGTCGTCGTCGAGTGTCTCGTCCTCGGAAATCCGGCGAGCGACGCCCATGATGCCGGATAGCGGATTCTTGATGTCGTGACTGACGCTGGACAGAAAGGCGGACTTTTCCCTGATGGCCTGTTCGCCGCGCTTTGCGGTCTGTTCGTGGCGGCGCGCCAGCTCCCGCAGCGCCTTGGCCTGGGTCTCGACGCGCGTGCGCGCCCCCTCCAGCGATGCATTGGCTTCGAAAGCACTTTTCAGCGTGTTCCGATACTGCGCGGAAATCCGCAGCGTCACCACGAAATAAAGCCCCAGGACTGCAGCCAGGCCGTAGGATTCGAGGCGCCCGATGGACACAAGGTAAACTATTATCGCCGCCAGTGCAGGCGCGTTATAGACGATGATGCCAATCGGGCGGGTTGCCGAAGACAGGGCGACACCTGCTGTCATGCCGGCGACAATGAAGCCTACAGCGAAGTGCGCGATCGTCATCTGGTCTTGCGGCAGCAGGAAGATTGCGACCCCCCAGATACCGCCCGACAGGGCCGTCAGTGACAGGAACAGCCGGTCCAGAATCCAGGGGAGCCGGCCGCCTTTCTGCAAGGCGATCCGCGCCAGCCACATCCGGCCGAGTGCGAAACACACGCCGGCCGAAAACCAGATGCCAACATACAGGGGGGCGGCGGCTGTAAGCAGCATGGCGCCGAGAATGAGACCATTAATGATGTTGAGCGGTGCCGCCGTCAGGCCGCTGCGAAAGTAGATTGCCATGCGTGCACGGTCGATCTCCTCGAGCGCACCCTCGTTTACATCACGCGCCTTCTGGGCGAGCTCCTGCTGTCGGGTCTGGGATTTTGAATTGAACTTGAGTCCGAACACGCCTGGCCCCGCCACTGGATATATCGAATCAGTTCGGTCCAGAAAGCCATGAACATGGTGGCCAGAAGGTTAATGTTGTCGGGCCCGCACGCACCCGCACAGGTTGATTCGATCAGGGCCTGACTGAGCGTTCGATCACTTGCGGGCCAGAAGGTCCCGGATTTCCTCAAGCAGGACCTGCTCGCGCGGCGGCGGCGGCGCTTCGGCGGGAACCTCTTCTTGCTTCTTCTTCATCGAGTTCATCCCCTTGATGATCAGGAAAAGCGCGAAGGCCAGGATAAGGAAGGCAATGACATTGTTGATGAAAAGGCCATAATTGATGGTCGCCGCGCCCGCTTCCTGAGCTTCGACAAGGCTTTCATATTCGGCGTCACCGAGCGTGATGAAGAGATTGGCAAAGTCGACACCACCGAGCAACAGGCCCAGCGGCGGCATCAGAATGTCGTTCACCAGCGAACGGACGATGGTCGAAAACGCGCCACCGAGAATGAAGCCGACCGCGAGGTCGACGACATTGCCACGCATGGCGAATTCCTTGAATTCCTTGAGCATTGAGCCCTCCTCCGATTATTACAACTGGTTAACATTGCTGCCGGGCCGTGTCACCGGGGCATGTGACAATCCGTAGTAAGCGTTCGACTATGCATGCAATCAGGCATTCGCCCCTTGAGCGGACCTGACGCCGTCGAGAATCGCGTTATCCAGCGATGTGTCGCCGTGGAGCACGGATACATCGCCGGTTTGCTCGAGCACAGCAGCGCGAACCGCCGACATCTCAAGCACATTCGCCTCGCGCAGCTTTGCGTACAGGTCGGCCTCGGTCATCTTCCCGGCTCGATCTCGCTTCCAGCGGACATGGGCCCGGGCTTTGCGGGCTGGTTCATCGGTGAAGGCGATCGTGTCGGCCTCATCGCCGCGTCGAACGCCGAGGTGCAGACCGCTGCAGAACACCTTACCCGAATGGGCCTCGACAATATTGCCGGCGGCTATACGGGCGTGATCGAAGCGGTGGCGTCGGGCGAACGCTTTCGCAGTCTGCCCATGGTCGACACGCAAACGGTGCGCGCGCGGCTGGATGACGGGCGCGATGACTGGACATTGCTCGATGTCCGCGAGATCGGCGAGGTCGAGGACGCCAGCATCGCCGCTGCCCGCCACATCTATCTCGGCCATCTGAACGAAGAATGGCAGGAGCTCGACAAGGACCGCGCCTACACGCTGATGTGCGCCAGCGGCAAGCGCGCGACCGTCGCCGCCGGGTGGCTGGCCTCCAAGGGCTTTGAAAAGCTCGACATCTATCTCGGCTCGATGGGCGCCTGGCAAGCATCGCAGGATCAACGAGACTGATGCGTCAAACTTGAATTCTTGTCTGGAGAATCGGTGGTAGCGGAGGAGAGACTTGAACTCCCGACACGCGGATTATGATTCCGCTGCTCTAACCAGCTGAGCTACTCCGCCACACCGGTGTGCGCGCCGCAGGCGGCTCGCACCGGAAGGACAGGCGATATACTTCGCTCATTCGGCCAGTGCAAGCACCCGGATTCAGATCATTGCCCTCGCGGGCATGGCGATGACAGCCGCGCCCGCCTATGTTGATCACCTGAATCGGTCCGGGAGGGGAAATGGGCATTCCGAGCGAAGACGCGGCGCCGCGGCGCATTCTCGTACTGGCCGCTCATCCGGCACCGCGGCGGTCGTTCGCCGGCCGTGCGCTACGCCAGGCCGCGCGAGACAGCGACGGTGTCACTTTCGCCGATCTCTACGCCGAATACCCGCGATCCGATGTCGATGCCGACCGCGAACAAGCGCGACTGGCCGAGCACGATGTGATCATCTTCATGTTTCCCCTGTTCTGGTATTCCACGCCGGCCCTGCTGAAGGAATGGCAGGATATCGTGCTCGAACATGGCTGGGCCTACGGGTCGGGCGGCACTGCGCTAAGCGGCAAGCTGTTTCTCGCGGCACTGACCGCGGGCGGCAGCGAATCCGCCTACGCGCCTGACGGGTACAATCACCACAAGCTGCGGACCCTGTTATCGCCGCTGGAGCAGACCGCCGAGCTGTGCGGCATGGTCTATCTGCCGCCGCTCGCCTTCTTTTCCGCCGGCCATGCCCGCGAGGACAACCGGCTCAATGAATTCGTCGCCGAATGGAAAGGCGTGCTTGCCGCGCTGCGCGACCGCCGTCTCGATATCGAGACGGCGCGCGGTCTGCCGCTGCTCAATGGCAGGCTTGATTCTCTGGTGAAAGGCTAGCCGATGGGCGGGTTTCTACTCGACGCGACGATCTATCTGACAGCGGCGGTCATCCTCGTGCCGATCTGCACACGGCTCGGTCTGGGGTCGGTGCTCGGCTATCTGATCGCCGGTGTTCTGATCGGCCCGGTGCTCGGCCTGGTCGGATCCGAGACCCAGGACCTGCAGCATTTCGCCGAGTTCGGCGTGGTCATGATGCTGTTCCTGATCGGGCTTGAGCTGGAACCCCGGGCGCTGTGGGACATGCGGCTGCGATTGCTCGGCCTCGGCGGTTTGCAGGTCGTCATTACCGCCGCGCTTATCGCGGCGGCAGCGATGGCGCTTGGCGTGTTCTGGACCGTGGCAGTGGCCATCGGCCTTACCTTCGCCTTGTCGTCGACGGCGATCGTGATGCAATCGCTCAGCGAGAAAGGGCTCGACAAGACCGAAGGCGGACGCGGCGCGTTTTCCGTCCTCCTGTTTCAGGACATTGCGGTCATCCCGATGCTCGCCTTCCTACCCCTTCTGGCCATGCCGGACCTGATGGGAAGCGGCGCCGAGGACGTCGCGGTTCATGGCACCGGCGCAGAGGCGGCGGGCGAACATGGAGGTGATGATCATGGTGAAGGCGGGCACGGCCCCGATCTCAACCTCGTCGATCAATTGCCCGGCTGGGCCTATCCGCCGGTCGTACTGGCCGCCATCGGGCTGATCGTCGGCGGTGGCTATTACCTCACCCGGCCCCTGTTCCGGTTCATCGCCCGCTCCGGCCTACGTGAAATGTTCACAGCTTTTGCGCTGTTCATGGTGATCGGCATCGCCTTGCTGATGACAATGGTGGGCCTGTCGCCCGCGCTGGGCACTTTCCTGGCCGGCGTCGTGCTCGCGAACTCCGAATACCGGCACGAGCTGGAAGCCGATATCGAGCCCTTCCGAGGCCTGTTGATGGGGCTGTTCTTTATCACGGTCGGGGCCGGCATCCGCTTCGATGTCTTCCTCGCCGACTGGTCCCTGATCCTCGGCCTGCTCGCCGCGCTGATCGCGGTGAAGGCGCTGGTCCTGTTTGCCCTCGGCCTGATCTTCCGGATCCGCGGGCGGGATCGCTGGCTGATGACCCTGTCGCTTGCCCAGGCGGGCGAATTCGGCTTCGTCCTGTTGTCCTTCAACATCCAGAACGATGTCATTCCACCTGACCTGCAGCCTGTCCTGTCGTTGCTGGTGGCCCTGTCCATGCTGGTCACGCCGCTCCTGTTCATCCTCTACGAGCAGGTATTCGCGCGGAAATTCAGCGATGACGGGCCGAGCCGGGAGGCCGACGAGATCGACGAGCGCGGAACCACCATCATCGCCGGGCACGGCCGTTTCGGACAGATCGTCAACCGACTGCTGCGCGCGTCCGGGTATGAAACCGTGGTGCTCGAACACCGGAGCGATCTGGTCGAAGGCGTTCGCAAATTCGACGTGAAGACATTTTATGGCGATGCAACGCGGCCCGACCTGCTGCATGCGGCGGGACTTAAAGAGGCCCGGCAATTCGTGGCGGCGATCGATGACAAGGAAAAGCTGACGGAGCTCGTCAAGCATGTGCGCCGGGAGCGGCCGGACATACACATCGTCGCGCGCGCCATCGACCGGCACCATGTTTATCAGCTCTATGCCGCCGGCGCCGACGACATCATCCGCGAGACCTTCGACAGCGCGGTCCGCGCCGGGCGCAGCGCGCTGGAGGCACTGGGCGAACACCCGTTCGAGGTCGAGAAGGCCGTCCGCTTCTTTGTTCGGCACGACCGCGACACGCTGCGTGAGCTGGCCACGGCCTGGAAGGAGAATGTCGACGTGTTCGACAACGAGGAATATGTCGCGATTGCGCGGCGGCAGAACCAGATGATGATGGATACGATGAGGAGCGACCGCAGCGCCGACAACAATGCCATCGACCGCGCCTGGCAGCCGCCAGCCGAACGGCCGGACGAGGACAACGCCGACGATGATACAAGCCGGTGACAGGCGCGTTCACACTGCGGTTCTGACCGGTTTTGATGGTGTCAATCGAGGTCGGGTTCGGGGGCCTGTTTCCGAGTGCCTGTCTTCAGAAAGGCGCTGATGGCCGGAAAATTCGCTTCGCCGAAAGCTTCGACGAGGTAACGCACTGGCCGCGCACTGTCGGCATTCGAGCGCAGGAATCCGAACTCTTCTTCGAGCAGAGTCTTGTTGGCAGTACCCTGCCACCAGAACATGAGCACCGCTTCGAGCGTGTTGAGATAATCGATCATCAGCCAGCGCAGCTGGATGATGTGCTTGGGAGACAGTCCGGTGATCCGTCCTTCATCTTCCCCCAGTTCGCCCAGCGCGTCGCGATCGTAGAATTCGACGCAGCCGCGTACGTCTTCGAGCAGCGCAACCGGCAGTTCAGGCGTATGGAATTTCTCGATGTCCTGGATGATGCGACTGTTGATGTGACAGGCATTGTTGACGAATTGCAGCATCAGATCCGTCTCGGGACGCTTGTTATCGATATAGATGCGCGATGCGTCGATTGCGGCCTGTTTCTTCTGCCGCGCTGTTTCCGCTGTGGCATTCTTGCGGCTCAGATTGAATTGCTGGGCGGCGATCACCACCGACAAAGCGGTGACGATTGCCGCGATTGCAGTCACGACTTCGCTGATATTTCCGAATTCCACGCGAGATACCCCCTCGGCCCCGGGGAAACTTGCCATCCCAATCGGCAAAACGGAAACAAAATCTTCCACATGCGCGAGTCCGGAGCAGTCGGGAGCGCGCCTGACCGACAGCACTGGCGTGGAGGGGCAAGGGGCGTAAAATGCGGGACATGGACCCGAACGATATCCGCATTGCGGCGCGAGAGCTGACCGCTTTCTGTGCCGCCACCCTGGTCAAGGCCGGCGCCCGGAGCGTTGACGCACAGCGAGTGGCCGAGCACCTCGTCACGGCCAATCTGACCGGCCATGACAGCCACGGTATCGGTCTGCTTCCCGCCTATCTCAAACATGCGGAGGCGGGACTGGTCGATGTCGAAGCGACGCCGGAAATTGTCCATGACCACGCCGCGATCGTGAAGCTCGATGGCCGGGATTGCTGGGGCCGTATCGCCGGAGAAGCGGCCATGGCGGCGGCTTTCCCCAAGGCAGAAGCCCTCGGTGTCTGCGCCGTCACCCTGTCGAATGCACACCATCTCGGCCGGATCGGAGCCTATGGCGAGATCGCGGTGAATGAAGGGTTTGCCGCGCTCTTTTTCGTCAATGTCACAGATCACGATCCGATGGTCGCACCCTATGGCGGTACGGATTCACGCTTTGGCACGAATCCGGTCTGTATCGCCTTGCCGCCCTCGGGCACCAAGCCGTCCTTCCTGCTGGACATGGCGACCAGCCGGATCGCGATGGGCAAGGCGCGGGTGGCCGCAAACAAGGGATTGCGTGTGCCGTTCGGTTCGATCCTCGACGAAAACGGATTGCCGACCGACGACCCGTCCGGTTTCAAGGGATTCGAACAGGCCGGCGCGCTCGCGCCGTTCGGGAATCACAAAGGATACGGCCTGGCGTTCGCGGCGGAATTGCTGGCTGGCGTTCTGTCCGGCGGCGGAACGATCCAGCCCGGAAATGCGCGCCGCGGCGGGATCCGCAATCATATGACCGCAATCCTGCTATCACCCGACGCGTTCGGCGATCCGGCCGCGATGGAACGCGAAATGGAGGCGATGTGGGATTATGCCCTCGCCTCGCCGCCGGCGGACTGGGATTCCCCGGTCGTAGCGCCCGGCGACCCCGAGCGGGCCCTGAAGAAGCGCCGTTCAGCGGAAGGCGTGCCGCTGGATCCGGAAACATTGAAACAGCTGAACGATGCGGCCAAGGCGGTGGGGGTCCAGCAGCGGTTGGGTTAGTTGTCACTAGACTGAACCCCTCACCCCGCCTGCTCGACGCTTCGCGATCTCGCAGTCTGTCCCTCTCCCCTTCAAAACGGGAGAGGGTAGAGAAAGGCGGTCTCGCGAGTGCTCGGCTTTCGAGGGTGAGGGGTTAGCCACTTCCCTAGGCGGTAAACAGCGTTCACAATGCGCGCCGACCAAACGGGGAGAGACATCATGCACCGCCTTCTGGCCGCCGCGCTCGGCGCAGCCTTCTTGATCGGACCGGCATTCGCGCAGGACGAGGGACCGCTCGTCACACCGGACCAGCGCAATGTCGTCTACGGCATGGTGTCGGGCGCTGCGATGCTGATGGACGTTTATCTACCGGAAGAGAGTAACGGGCTCGGCGTGGTCGTGATTCCCGGGTCGGGCTGGTACCGGCCGGAAATCTATTCCGCCCCGCCACTGAAGGACATGGTGGGCTATGACTATATGCGCGCCGTGGTCGGGGCCTTGAACGATGAAGGCTTCACCGCCTTTGTCATCAATCACCGCTCCTCGCCGGGCAACCGCTTTCCCGCGGCCGTGAATGATACGCGCCGCGCCGTGCGTTATGTCCGGGCCACAGCCGGGCGATGGGGCATTGATCCTGCGCGCATGGCCACACTCGGCCATTCGTCCGGCGCCAATCTGGCGACCATGACCGCCCTGATGGACGATGAACCGGGCGATGGAGCCGATCCGATCGACCAGACATCGGCCGCCGTCCAGGCGGTTGTCGGCATCGCCACGCCCTTCATGCTGGCGGGCGATCCGAGCACGGCATCGTCCTATGCTGCACAGACCATTGCCATGTATACGGGCGTGCCTTTCTTCGGCATGGACAATCACTACCAGGTCAGCCCGCCAATCGCCGTCCAGGCTTCACCTGCGACCTATGTCGATGTGAACGATCCACCACTCTACATGATCGACGCCGTTGATGATCCCGTCGTGCCCGTCGACCAGGGCGATTACATGCTGACCGTGCTGGATGAAGCCGGTGCCACCTACACGCATGTCCGCACCGAGGGCGGCGAACACGATCCGGACTTCGACCTCGCGGCAATGACGGCGTGGCTGGAAGACGCGCTGGAAGGCTAGTTCCGTTCCACTTCCACGGTGACATGGCCGATCCCGTGATGCGCCAGAAGGCGTTTACGGATCGCGCTGATCGTCGCGATTTCACAGGCATCTTCCTCAAGAACGGCGTGCAAGGTGGCGACCAGGCGATCAGGCGCGATGGCCCAGAGATGCATGTGATGAATGCGCAGCACGCCCGGCGTGTTGGCGCTGAGATCGTTGGCCACTGCATTCCGGTCGATATGGTCCGGCGCGGCTTCCAGCAGGATGCGGCCGGACTCGATGACCAGACCGGCAGCGGCCTTTAACAGCAACATGGCGATCAGAACCGACAGGATGGGGTCGATCGGCGTCCAGCCGGTGGTCAGAATGACGATGCCAGCGACAATTGCCGCAATCGATCCGAGAATGTCTCCGGCGACGTGCAACAGGGCGCCGCGCATGTTGAGATTTTCGCGGTCTCCGCCGTGAAGCACGGCGAAAGCACCGAGATTTATCAGAAGGCCTAACACGGCGACAATCGCCATGGGTGCGCCGGCAATCTCCGGCTGCTCGCCGATGCGTTCGATGGCTTCCAGCAAGATCCACAGCGTCAGCATGATCAGGGCTATGCCATTGGCAAAGGCTGCCAGAACCTGGAAGCGACCCCAGCCGAATGTGCGGCGCGCATCGGCTGGTCGACGGGTGATTCGGAAAGCCAGCCAGGCAAAGATCAGCGCACCGGAATCGGCCAGCATGTGTCCGGCATCGGCAATCAGGGCGAGTGAGCCGGTGAGAATTCCGGCAATCAACTCCACGCCCATGAAGCTGGCCGTCAGCGCCGCCGCAAAGAGGGCACGCTTTTCGTTTCCCCGGGCATGATCGTGGTCGTGATGATCGTGAGGCATGACGCCTTGGATCATGTTTATTCAGTTATATCAATATGATAGTTATAACATAACGATGCACGCCATCGCGGAATGCCGCGGCGTTACATCCCGAAGAGGGCCTTGATGTCGGCCGGAAGGCGTTTGGGCCGATGGGTTGCCGCGTCGATGAAGGTCCAGGTTGTCAGCACTCTCGCTGAAGGCTTCTCGGTGCCGGCCTTGCGGATATCGACATGACGCGGACAGCGCACGCCTTTCACCGGATCGACCCAGGTGCGCAGCTCGACCTCATCGCCCAGCTTCAGCTCGCGCAGATAGTCGATTTCGTGACGCAGTACGACCCACAGGCCCGAAGCCTTCATTTCAGGTGTGGCCGCCGTCTCCCAGTGCCGCTCCGCCATTTCGGCCGCCCAGCGCAGATAGATGAGGTTGTTCACATGGCCCATGAAGTCGATATCGGCTTCGACCACTGATTGGCGGTGCACGAAACCGGTTTCGTAGGTGGTTGCGAGGCTCGCCAACGCTTCGCCTAGCGCCTGGGCGCGGAAATGTGGATCGGGTGGCCGAGCGCGGCGAGCGCGGCTTCGGCAAAGCCCTCGGTCAGCGTCGGGTGGACATGCACCGTGCCGGCGATGTCCTCGAGACGGGCGCCCATTTCCATGGCCAGCGCGAACTCGCCGGACAGTTCGGAAACATGCTTGCCGACGGCGTGGATGCCGAGAATGACATGATCGCTCTCGCGCGCCGTGATGCGCACAAAACCACCATCGGCACCGCCTTCCATGGAAAGATAGCGGCCGTTTGCGACCAGCGGAAACTTGCCAGTGATAACGGTCTCGCCCTGCTCTTTCGCCTCGTCGGGCGTGAGGCCGACGCCGACGACTTCCGGCTCGGTGAAGCAGACCGCTGCGATGGCGACCGGATCGAAGGCGGTCTTGTGCCCGGCGATAATCTCGGCGACGCGCTCGCCCTGGGCGGTGGCACGGTGAGCCAGCAATGGTTCACCGGTAAGATCGCCCAGCGCGTAGACGCCCCGCATGCCGGTCTCGCAGCGCTCATTGACCTGGATGAACTTGCCATTGGTCGGGATGCCCATCTTGTCGAACCCCCAGCCGCCGAGATTGGGCTTGCGGCCGACAGAGACGAGAATGTTGTCGGCTTCGAGACGTTCTGTCTCACCCTTGGCGGTCTCGAATTCGAGGAAGGTCTTGCCATCGTCCTCGACGACGCCCTTGGCCTTGCACCCGGTATGCACCGTAACGTCATTTTCCTTGAGCCAGCGTTGAATCGGCCGGGTCAGCTCCTTGTCATAGACCGGCAGGATGCGGTCGAGCGCCTCGACGAAGGTCACCTCGGAGCCCAGCTTGCGATAGGCGATGCCCAGTTCGAGACCGATATAGCCGCCGCCGACGACCACCAGCTTCTTCGGCAGTTTCTTGAGATCGAGTGCACCGGTGGAGCCGATCACCTTGCCGCCGAATTTGAGGAAGGGCAGTTCGACCTCGACCGAGCCTGTCGCAAGAATGACGTTCTTTGCTGTGATCGTCTGGGTCGATCCGTCTTCCAGCTTTATGGTGCAGGTCTTGGCATTCTCGAACTCCGCCCAGCCGGAAATCGCCCTGACCTTCGCTGCCTTCAGGAGCTGTTCGACGCCTCCGGTGAGCTTGCCGACGATCTCGTCCTTCCAGGCGACGAGTTTTTTCATGTCGAGCTTCGGCTTGGCTGACAGCGAGATGCCCAGCTTTCCGTCCTCGGCATGCTCGACCATTTCCGCAAACTTGTCGGCCGCGTGGATGAACGCCTTGGACGGGATGCAACCACGGTTGAGACATGTTCCGCCCCAGCCATCCCGGTCGACGATGATGGTGTCGAGGCCCAGCTGACCGGCGCGAATAGCGGCCGGGTATCCGCCCGGGCCGCCGCCGACTACCAGAACATCACAGGTCAGTTCGCTCATGCCGAATTCCTCGTACAGACAATTGGCGCCGGTTTAACCGGGGAGATGTTTCAGGGGAAGGGGCGGTGATGCATGGCGGGTATTCACGCGGCTTTGTCTGCGGGCCCCAGGCAACCTGCCTTGATTGCGCCGAAATTGCCCCCTAGAGGCGCGCGCTCGAGAAAAACACGCGCGCGCGGCGAATGCAGGAGCCGGTTGTCATGACATTCGATATCAGCTTCCCGGGACAGGGAAATATCGTGGAATTCCGGCTGCGCGGCGTACTGACTTTCTCAACGTTCAGCCGCCTGCATCAGGGGCTTTATTTCTCGCCGGATTGGCGCACCGGCATGAATTGCCTCGGTAACCTTGAAAAAGGCACCGACATTTCCGCCATTACGCTGGAAACAATGCGCGGCGAATTGCGTGAAGAGGTCGACCGCATCCGTCGACTGCGCGGGCCCAACTTCAAGATGGCGTGGGTCGTCGAGGACGAGCACAATCTGCCCATTGTGCGACTTTGGAAGACCATGCCCTTCGTGGCCGGCCGGTATGAAATCGAGGTATTCCGGACGGCGGAAGATGGTCGCGACTGGTTACGCCAGTTCGCGCGCGACCGGCTGACGTTAACGTAGCGCCCGGCTAGCCGGCGTCACCGGAATCGCTCGACTTTTTCTTGCTCAGTCCTGCACCGCTGGCGATGCCGATTCCGGCGACCAGCAGGACCGCGATCACCGTCCATGTCGTGCCAACGCCTGCGGCGTAAAGACCGTAGCCGATCGCCGCGACTGCCATCAGCGTACCTATGAGATAGATCCAGAATGAACGCATGAATTCCTCCTCTGCTTTCGAGGGGAACGCGGTGTCGGCGACGAGGTTCCGCACTGCCCGCCGGCAAGATGCCTAATCGGTCGCGCAATCTGCCGGCACGGCATGCAGCATCACCGCATTGACCCAGTCCCCGGCCTCGTTCTGCTGCTGTTCGAAGCGGGCCCATTCACCATTGTCCAGCGTTTCGAACCAGACGCGGCGTTCGGAAGCTTCGGGATAGACCTGCCAGAGCCAGAGCCGGCCATCTTCGCGCATTTCCTGGTGCAGTTCGCGGACCTCGAAGTTCGCCGTGTAGTGCCAGGCTGTTTCCCAGCGGCCTTCGTCCGCGTCATACAGGCGAATATTGATGCCGGTACCGGATTGCTCGCGATAGCCGTAACCGGGATCGAACCATTCATCGATGATGGCCCGGCCGTTGAGCCCGTAATAGCCGTTCCAGCGCGCCTGGAATTGCGGTTCGGCCCATGCTTCGGCCTCGGCGTCCCATGTCCGATAGCCAACGTCGAAATCGCCGATGATGAAAGCGAATTGCGCGAATGCCTCGGGCGCGTCCGGATGAGGCGCACCATAGTCGCCGCAGCGCGTCGTCCCCTCTCCCGTCACCTGGGCGTGGGCCGTCGCGGCGAGCCCCAGCGCGGCGAGCATGGAAAGTGCGTGTTTCATGGCGATCTCCCCTGTTCGGGGTTGGATCATGCCGGAGATCGGCGCGCTACAGGGTCACGATGGTGTGAAACGTGATTCCCTCTCCCTTAAGGGAGAGGGAAATGTCAGCGCCTACATAAACAAGGTCGCCGGGTTCTCGAGATAGGCCTTCACATTCTGGATCAGGACCGCGGCCTCATAGCCGTCGACGATGCGGTGATCGAAGCTCGAGGAGAGATTCATCAGCTTCTTCGGGACGACGCGGCCGCCGGCATCGAAGCGCGGCAATTCCTGCATCTTGTTGACGCCGATGATCGCCGTCTCGGGCAGATTGATGACCGGCGTCGTCACCAGGCCACCAATGGCGCCCAGCGAGGTGATGGTGATGGTCGAGCCGGACAATTCGTCCTTTGTCGCCTTGCCGTCACGCGCCGCCTTGGCCAGGCGGCCAAGCTCGGCGGCCAGTTCCCAGATGTCCATGGCCTCGGCGTGCCTGATGGTGGGCACCATGAGCCCGTTCGGTGTGGCTGTCGCGATTCCGAGATGGACCGCCTCATACTTGGTCAGGACGCCCGCCTCGGTGTCGTAATGCGCATTCGCCTGAGGGGTTTCCGGCAGCGCGCGGCAAAGGGCAGCGGCGAGGAAGGGGATCAGGGTCAGCTTGGGCTGGTCGTCCGACTTCGTGGCGTTGAGATGCTTGCGCAATTCTTCCAGCGCAGTGAGGTCAATCTCCTCGACATAGGCGATGTGCGGAATGGTGGTCTTCGCCTTGACCATGTTCTCCGCGATCTTGCGGCGCAGGCCGATGATCTTCTGTTCTTCGACGCCAGTGCGCTTGGAGCGGCCCGATCCGCCGCCACCTGTCCGCGCGGCGAGACGGCCGCCGGAGGCGATGAAATCATCAAGGTCCCGGTGCGTGATCCGTCCCGCCGGACCGGTGCCCGGCACACTGGCGAGATCGATGTCGGCTTCGCGCGCGCGCTGGCGCACGGCGGGGCTGGCGAGCGGCTTGTCGCCTTCGGAACGCGCAACCGGTGCCGGCGCGGCCTTTGGTTCCGCCTTCGGCTCAGGCTTTTTCTCTTCCTTCGCCGGTTCCGGTTTGGTGTCCGCTTTCGGCGTCTCGTCCTTGACCTCGGCGTCTTTCTCTTCCGATGCCGCGGCGCCGCTCGTGTCGATGAAGAGGATTTCCGTGCCGACAGGGATCACGTCACCGGGTTCGCCGACGATCTTGGTGACGGTGCCGTTGACGGCGCACGGCACTTCCACCGTCGCCTTGTCGGTCATCACGTCGAGGATCGGCTGGTCTTCCTCGACCGTGTCTCCGACCTTGATGCGCCATTCGACGATCTCCGCCTCGACCACACCTTCGCCGACATCGGGCAGCTTGTAGCGGTATTCGGACATCAGTCGGCCTCCATCACGGATTTCAGCGCATTGATAAAGCGGTCCTGCCCCGGGAAGTAGGACCATTCATGGGCGTGCGGGTAAGGCGTATCCCAACCCGTGACGCGATAGATAGGCGCTTCCAGCGCGTAGAAACAGTCTTCCTGGATCTGCGCCGACAGCTCGGCCGCGAAACCCGAAGTGCGCGGGGCTTCCTGGCTGACGATACAACGGCCGGTCTTTTTCACCGACTTCGAGATCGTGTCGATATCATAGGGGGTCAGCGTCTTGAGATCGATCACCTCGGCATCGATGCCGGATTTCTCGGCGGCCGCCAGCGCGACATGGACCAGCGTGCCATAGGCAATCACTGTGACGTCGTTGCCCTCGCGGACCACTTCGGCGGTATCGAGCGGCACGGTGTAATGACCGTCCGGCACCTCACCCTTGGGATGGTTTGCCCAGCTCTGTAACGCGCCGTCCGCCTTGCCGTCGAACGGACCATTATACATGCGCTTCGGTTCGAAGAAGATGACCGGGTCATTGTTCTCGATCGAGGCGAGCAACAACCCCTTGGCGTCATACGGGTTGGACGGGATCACGACACGCAGGCCCGGCACATGCGTGAAGAAGGCTTCCGGGCTCATCGAATGGGTCTGGCCGCCGCGAATGCCGCCGCCCCAGGGCGAGCGGATGACGATCGGCTGGGTGTACTGGCCCGCCGAGCGATAACGCAGGCGCGTCATCTCGTTCACGATCTGGTCGATCGCCGGGAAGATGTAATCCGAGAACTGGACTTCGGCGACGGGGCGCAGCCCGTTGGCTGCCATCCCAATCGCCATGGCAGCAATCGCTGCCTCGTTGATCGGCGTGTCGAAGGACCGGTCGAGCCCGTACTTCCTCTGCAGGCCGGCGGTGACGCGGAACACGCCGCCGAAATAGCCGGCATCCTCGCCGAAGGAAACGACATTCGGATCGTTTTCCATCGCAATATCGAGCGCCGAATTGAGCGCCTGGATCATGTTCATTTTTGCCATGGTCTAGACCCCCAGGTCCTGGCGCTGGCGGACAAGGCGCCAGTCCTGTTCCTCGAACACGTCCTCGAAAATCGAGGGAATCGGCGACAAGGGGCCGTCATGCAGCGTGCCGTAGCTCTCCGCCTCCTTGTAGGATTTGACGACCAGCTCGTTGAGCTCTTTCTCCATCGCTTCGTGGCGCTTTTCATCCCATTCGCCAAGCCCGATCATATGGTTCTTCAGCCGCTCGATCGGATCGCCCAGCGGCCAGGCTGCAGCCTCGGTCTTCGGCCGGTAGCCGGACGGGTCGTCCGAGGTTGAGTGAGCATCGGCACGATACGAGAAATACTCGATATAGCTCGGACCGTGGCCCTTGCGCGCGCGCTCGGCCGCCCATTGCATGGCGGCATAGACGGCCAGGAAATCATTGCCGTCGACGCGCAGCGAGGCAATGCCATAACCCAGCCCCTTGAGCGCGAAGGTCGGCGCGTCACCGATCGCCATATTCTGGTGCGTCGAGATCGCGAACTGGTTGTTGACGACATTGAGGATGACCGGCGCCTTGTAGGTCGAGGCAAGCGTCATCGCCCCGTGGAAATCGCCCTCGGCGGTCGTGCCGTCACCGATCCAGCTCGCCGTGACCTGGTCGTCGCCCTTGTATTGCGAGGCCATGGCCCAACCGACGGCCTGCGGGAACTGCGTGCCGAGATTGCCGGAAATCGAGAAGAAATGACCGTTGGCCCACGTATAGTGCACCGGCAGCTGACGGCCTTTCAGATTGTCGCGGCTGTTCGAGATGCAGTGGCACATCATGTCGACGATATCGCGGCCGCGCGCGAAAAGGATGCCCTGCTGGCGATAGGACGGGAACACCATGTCGGTGTCCTTCAGCGCCATCGCGCCGGCCACCGCGACCGCCTCTTCGCCGGTCGACTTCATGTAGAAGCTCATCTTGCCCTGGCGCTGGAGCTTGAGCATGCGCTCGTCGTAAACACGCGTCAGCACCATGTGGCGCAGCCCTTCGCGCAATACGTCCGACTTGATCTCGGGGTTCCACTCGCCAACCGCCTGATGGTTGTGGTCGAGCACGCGGATCATGCCAAGGGCGAGGTCGGTCGTTTGGGGGCCGGGAATGCCGACATCGGGGCGCCGCGCTTCTCCGGCCGGCGGGATCTCGATATGGGAGAAATCGGGTTCGTCGCCGGGACGGAATTTCGGAGCCGGAACACGATAGCGCGGTTCTTGTGTCGCCATGGACGCTGCCTCTGGAATGACTGTCGGACGGTTGGAAGGCTTTAGCACCTTCGGCGGGCGGGCATTAGCGCGGAAAGGGCTTGCTTGTCCACTCATGCGCTCGCGCCAGGCGCGCTGGCGGCGAACGTCCATCCTTGGCCGCACTTCGTGAATCTGCCAGTGTTGGAATAATTCTGTAGCGCTATGGTGCCTTTTCGTCTCTGGAGATCGGGAACCGCATGAAACTCGACGATATTGACATAAAAATACTCGCCGCTCTGCAAGAGGACGCCGGATTGTCAGTGGCAGATATTGCGGAAAAAGTGGGACTGACCGCGTCACCTTGCTGGCGCCGGATCCGCAATCTCGAGAACACGGGAATTATACGCAAACGCACGGCGATGCTGGACCATCAGAAAATCGGTCTGAACTTCCAGGCCCTGGTCATGGTGAAGATCTCGCCGCCCTCGCGCGAAAACCACAAGAAATTCATGAACTGGGTGCAGGACGTGCCGGAAATCGTCGACACCGTGACCATCACCGGCGATTTCGACTATGTCATGCACGTCATGACGCCGGACATGACCGCCTACAACAATTTCATCGGCAACCGGCTCCTGAATACAGGTGTGATCGGCGAGAACAATTCGCACGTCATCCTGAAGCGGGTCAAATCGCGTGACGGCGTCCCGCTCGATCATCTGCTGAAGGATGGCAAGCTCCACGACGAGCCCGACTTCTAGCGCGAAAAAGAAAACCCCGAATCCGCCGATCCGGGGCTTCTTCATCGGCGTAGAGCCGGGCCTAGTTCAGGCGCTCCAGCGCAACCGCGGTGGCTTCGCCGCCGCCAATGCAGAGCGAGGCAACACCTTTGGTCTTGCCGTGTTTTTCAAGCGCTGCGAGCAGGGTCACCATGATCCGGGCGCCGGAGGCGCCGATCGGGTGACCGAGCGCGCAGGCACCTCCATTCACATTGACGATGTCGTGCGAGAGGCCGAGCTCTTTCATGGCGATCATAGGCACGACCGCGAAAGCCTCGTTGATTTCCCAGAGATCGACATCGCCGGTCGACCAACCGGCCCTGTCGAGCACCTTGCGCATGGCGGGGACCGGTGCAGTTGTGAAATAGGCCGGCTCGTGAGCATGCGCCGCGGTGGCAACGATCTTGGCCAGCGGCTTCAGCCCCCGGCGCTCGGCTTCGGACAGTTTCATCATGACCAGCGCCGCGGCGCCGTCGGAGATCGCCGAGGCGTTTGCCGCGGTCACCGTTCCGTCCTTGGAGAAAGCAGGGCGCAGGCCCGGAATTTTCTCAGGCATCGCCTTGCGCGGCAGCTCGTCGGTGTCGACCGTGATGTCGCCCTTGCGGGTCTGGATCGTGACCGGGGTGATCTCGCGCTTGAAATCGCCCTTTTCCGTGGCGCGCTGCGCGCGGGCCAGGGTTTCCAGCGCGTAGGCGTCCTGCTGCTCGCGGGTGAACTGGTGTTCCTGCGCGATCATGTCGGCATAGACGCCCATCGGTTGTTTCTCGTAGGCATCCTCGAGCCCGTCCTGGGCCATGTGATCCTTGATCGTGTCATGACCGTATTTGAAGCCGGCACGATGCGTTGGCAGCATGTGCGGCGCATTGGTCATCGACTCCATGCCGCCCGCGACAATGACGCTGGCATCGCCCGTGGTCAGGGAAGCGCGCGCCATGATGGCAGCCTGCATGCCGGAGCCGCACATCTTGTTGAGCGTGGTCGCTTCCACCGATTTCGGCAGGCCGGCCTTGATCGCCGACTGGCGGGCTGGTGCCTGGCCCTGACCGGCCGGCAGAACATTGCCCATGTAAATCATCTCGACGTCATCGCCCGCCACGCCGGCTTCATCGAGTGCCGCCTTGACGGCTACCGCGCCGAGTTCGTTCGCGGACATCGGGGCAAGTTCGCCGAGCAGGCCGCCCATCGGGGTACGGGCCATGCCGACGATGACAATCGGATCTTCCTTGGCACTCATGATCAATCACTCCTGGCTGGAAGCGGGATGTGGGGTCGTGGGGCGCGCATGTGAACGGCGGCTTCGGGCTTTCGTCAAGCCTTGACGCGCGGGAATTTGCTGCAGCGCACACAAGCGGATTATCCCCGTGGCGGCGCAAGCAGCGGAAATAAGCGGCTTTTCCTGGTCAGCTGCGTCAGCTACACCGCTCCCAGGGAACAGGGGACCTTAATGGGACAGCGTAAAGGCCGGCCTAGCCGGCGCTCATTCCTGCGCCAGATTGTCGGCGGGGCTGCGCTCACCGGCGGCCTGACACAAATGGCATCGGCACAGAACCGAAGCTGGAGCGCCCGCTACGCCGCTTGCGCGTCCGGCGTTACCGACAGCGATGGCGGCGCCGAGGCGGATCCGGTCGGCAATGGCCAGGGCTCCGGCGTCACAGACCGGGATACCGGCGAGACAGCGGATCGCGCCGGCTATGGCCGCGGTGAACGTTCCTACACCGACACCGATCGTGGCGCCCATGCCGATCCCGTCGGTGGAGGCACGGGGTCGGTCCGGATGAACGATAGCGATGTTGGTTTTGGATCGGATCCCGTCGGACGTGGCCGGGGCGGAGACCGCCTTCGTGAAGCCTCGAACCGGCCGTGTCCTGTCGAGGAACCGGAAAAGCCGGGTGAGGACGGCTGATGGCGATTACCGCTTCCGGATCCGACCCGGTCTTGTCGGAAATCACCGCGCCGTCGGCTGCCCGGCTGGAAGGCATCGATTTTGCGCGGGCTATCGCCTTCCTCGGGATGACGGTGGTGAACTTTCACATCTATATCGACAATGCCGCGACCGATCCGGCCTGGGCGACCGAACTGGCCAGCCTCTTCTCGGGACGAGCGGCTGCCACCTTTGTCTTCATTGCCGGCGTCGGCACCGCCCTGCTAACGGCGCGCTGGCGGCGAACGCGATCGATAGACGACCGGCGCATGGCGCGCCTGTCGCTGCTCAAGCGCGGCCTGTTCCTGTTCATTGCCGGCGTCTCATTTCGCGCCCAGTGGCCATATGACATCCTGCATTTCTATGGGGTCTACCTGGCGCTGGCTGCATTATTGTTCACGTTGAACACCCGCTGGCTGATCGTGCTGGTGATGGTCACGCCTCTGCTTTTTGTGGCGGAATATCTGGCCTTTCCGCCCTTGTTGGGGTGGGATTACTGGGAAAGCCCGAGCTTCGAGGACCCGGTTCACGCCTTCCGGGATGTATTTTTCACGGGACACCACCCGGTATTTCCCTGGTTCGCCTTCTTTCTTGCCGGACTGGCCATCGGGCGGGCGGACCTGCACATGTCCGCCAATCACTGGCGTCTGCTGTTCGGCGGTATCGTCCTCATCGCCATGGCGCAGGCCGTACACTTCTCCATGATCGGGCTGAACTACATCAAACTTCTGCCGGTCGAGGACTGGGGGCCGGGCTATGCGCTCTCCTACATCGACAATCTGTTCGGCACGTCGGCGTATCCGCCCTCACCACTCTATGTGATGTTCGGTCTGGGGGTCGGGATGATTGTGCTGTCATTATCCCTGATGTTGTGCGCTGCAGATGGACGAAGGCGGCTGGTGAAGCCTGTGATCTACGCCGGGCAGATGGCGTTGACGCTCTATCTGGCCCACGTCTTTATCGGGGTGACCGGGATCGAATGGTTCCTGCCGGAAGAGATGGATTCGATCTGGGCGCTCTATGCCATCGTGATCGTCTTCTTCTTGGCGTCCATTATTTTCGCGACCATCTGGCGGCGCTATCACAAGCGCGGCCCGGTGGAATGGGCGATGCGGAGGCTGGTGGATTAGGCCACCCGCTGCGGATCGGAGGCATCCAGCGCGATCGCCGCGCGGATGATCTCCGCGAGCTCGTCATCGACCTCGGACAGGGCGTGTACCTTCACGTGGCGCAGCGACTTTCCGGTGCCTTCGATCCGGTCGAACCGGTGGGCCAGCGCCGCGCCATACCAGAGCTGGAGATTGACCCAGCTTGTCTGGGCGGCAATCGAAAAGACGCGCTCTTTGCCGACATAGCAGGGAAAGCCCCAGGCGAGCTTTTCCGTCAAAGCGGGTCCGGCCAACTGCACCGCTTCGCGCAGCGCCAGCGCGATCGGCGCGAGGCTCTCTTCGACCTGAGCGTAATAAGTGTCGGGTGTCTTGGTCATGAAGGAAAGATAACGTCAGCGAGGCAAGCGGCAATCCTTCACTCCTGCGCGCGCGTTTCCGGATAGTACCAGACGGCTTCGATCCGGCCATTATTGATCCGGTAAACCGACAACGCTGTCTGGCTGCGAAGCTCACCATTTCCAGTCGCCCAGCTGGCGCGCTCGCGCACGGCAACATGACGACCGTCAGTCAAGGTCGAAAGCCTCTCCGAGCGGACCGTCGGCAGGGCCGCGAAATAATCGATCATCGACTGGCGTAGATTTTCCGCACCTTGCACTTCGCTGCGGCTACCGTCGTCGGAGAGGTAGACGATGCGAATATCTTCGCTGACCCACGCCATCATTGCTTCGGGATCGTGCGCATTGAAGGCCTCGAAGAAAGGTATCAGTACGGCCTCATGATCCGCTTGTGGTTGCCGGGCCTGTGCCGGAGCGGACAGGACGCAGAGGACAGCCAGTGCGCTGGCGATCAAACCCGATCTTGCCATGATTTCCTCCTAAACCGTCCCGGTGATCCAGCCGCCGCCGAGGACGCGGTCGGCGCGGTCCTGCGGTGAATAGAAGACCGCCGCCTGTCCGGGCGCAACGCCCTCCTCGCCCTCGTCGAGCAGCACGCTGGTCTTGCCGTCCGTTACCTGCATCACAGAGGGCACTGGCGGGCGGGTCGAGCGCCCTGCTCAGCCTCGCGCAGGTTTAGCGTATCTGCCACGAGGCTTTCCTCGATCCGGGCGTGCCGGTTATGCGAAACGGGTTTTCTTCTTCCGCAGATTGAAACGGCCTCGTAACTCAAGTTTATTCACTCTACGCCTTTAGGGCGGATACGGGTAATTGGTCGTCCGAGCCATTTGCAGGGCGACTCCCGATTGCTGCTGCCAAGGACTCGACGAGCAGGCCGACCGTCGGCAATGAATAAAATGGCATTCTTCGCCGCATGCGGTGAATATCAGCCCTCCTTTCGGCGAGGACCTTCTTCAGTGCAACAATCAAACATGCCGACAAGCCAGATCCTCCGCAAAGCCGAGAGCCTGCAAAAACGTGGCGACCTTGGCAAAGCAAGAGAATTGTACGCGCAGATTCTTCGGAAATTTCCAAAGAATCCCAGGGCGAAGAAAGGCCTGTCCGACATTGACCGGATCGCACAGCGACAACTTCCCGCTGATCCGCCGATCAGAGATCTCGAAGCATTATCGCAACTCCTCAATCAAGGTCGCCTTGCCGAAGCCCATAAAATGGGTCTTGCGCTACTAAAAAGAACGCCAAACGGGACGGACATAAACAATCTTCTCGGCGCGATTTCGACTTCTGCCAACGACGACGAGAAGGCACTCGTATTCTATCAGCGCAGCTTGAAGGCCGATCCAAATAATTTTTCGGCGATGACCAATTTGGGCGTATGCCTGCAAAAACTGGGACGCCTGGAGGCTGCTGCGCAAATTCTTCGTAACGCGTTGCAAGTGCAGCCTGATTACACGCCGGCCTTCAAGAATTTGGCGCTCGTCTTGAAGCAACTCCATCAGTATCGAGCCGCCATTGATTATCTCGAGGCAGCGATCAAATTGCAGCCGAATGACCCTGAACCATACGTGGAAGTCGGTACCCTGTATGGGATCGTCGGAAAATTCGAGCTCGCGGCCAGTAAAATTGGCGCCTTGATCGAAATCGCACCAAATTCTGCCGATGCGCAACATCGGCAAGGCCAAATGCAGTCCTTTCTCGGCCATCACGACGAGGCGGTGCAGAGCTTCAACAAAGCCGCAGATCTAGCACCGCACTTATACCATCATCGCTTGTCTGCCGGCCTGGCGCTCCCGCGGATCTATGAAAACAACGCGCAAATATTTAATCTACGCAAGCAACTCATGTCGTTTGTTGGGAAAGTAGAAAACGGCTGCATTCAGGAAGGCGAATTCAATCCATCCCAGCTAACCTGCCCCAACTTCATGCTGGCCTATCACAATTATAGCAATACGGAATTATCGTCTGGATTATGCCGTTACCTGCGCAACGCGATCCCCGATCTAAATTTCGACTGTTTGGATTCAGATGAAATACCTGTTCGAGAACCGGAGCAAAAAATACGGATGGGGATATGTTCGCAGTATCTGTATAATCACACGATCGGTCGGCTTTTCGGCGGCTTTGTGAAGCATATCGACAAAGATCGATTTGACGTGATTTTGATCAAAACTCCCGGCGCAAGACAGGATGATTACAGCGTATTCCTCGAGCAGTTCGCCGATGGCGCCATCGAGCTTCCGGAAAGCTTATTGGAGCAACGCAATGCGGTCGCGGCGCAGCGCCTCGATGTGTTGTTCTATCCTGACATAGGCATGTCGTCTTATGCCTATTTTCTCGCGTTCTCGCGCCTGGCTCCGGTTCAAGCCGTTTCATGGGGGCATCCGGACACCACCGGGATCGATACGGTCGACTACTTTGTCACAGCGAAAGCAATCGAGCCGGAAAATTGTGCAGATCATTATAGCGAGCATAGTGTGCGCCTGAACACGTTGCCTTGTTATTATTTTCCCCATGAGACATCTAAGCCCCTAAGTCGCGCAGAATTCGGCCTGCCGGAATCTGGGACGATTTACAGCTGCCCCCAAACGCTATTCAAGTTTCACCCGGATTTTGATGCCGTGCTGGCTGAAATATTGGATGGTGATCCTGACGGCCATCTGGTGATGATCGAAGGACAGGTTTCGTCCTGGAACGATCTACTGCGAAACCGTTGGGCGGGTTCGTTTCCGATCCTGAACGAAAGATCGACCTTTCTGCCGGCCCAACCCCACGAGCGGTTCCTGGGACTTCTCAACCTTGCCGACGTCCTCCTTGATCCCATCCATTTCGGGTCCGGCAACACGCTGTATGAAGCCATGATGTTCGGCACTCCGATCGTGACATGGCCGGGACAGTTCATGCGCGGTCGAATTGTTGCAGGAGCCTACAAGCAAATGGGGATAGACGATGCGCCCATCGCACCGACGATTGAGGACTATGCCCCGCTTGCGCTTGCGCTGGGCCGGGACGCAAAGCGGCGGCACGAATTGCGCGAAGCTTTGAAGGCGGCCGCGAAGCGCGAATTGTTCGAGGATGATGGCGCAGTACGCGAACTGGAAGCCTTCTTCGAAGCCGCAGTTGCAGCAGCCAGGCGTGGAGAAAAACTGCCCGACGGCTGGTCACCGGATCCAAGCGCCAAGGAAGTGCAATGAAATCGACCGTTCTCGTAACCGGCGGCGCAGGCTTCATCGGTTCGCACCTGTGCGAACGATTGCTGGCCGATGGACAGGATGTTCTGTGCGTCGACAATTTCTACACAGGCAGCAAGGACAATATCCGCCACCTGCTCGACAATCCGTGCTTCGAGCTCATACGTCACGACGTCGTGCTTCCGCTCTATGTGGAAGTGGATCAAATCTACAATCTGGCCTGTGCCGCCAGCCCTGTTCAGTACCAATCTGATCCCGTCGGTACGACGAAAACGTCCGTGATGGGTGCAATCAACATGCTCGGCCTCGCGCGCCGCAAACGGGCGCGCATCCTGCAAGCGTCCACCAGCGAGGTCTATGGCGATCCATTACAGCATCCACAACCCGAGACTTATTGGGGTCATGTCAATCCGATCGGAGCCCGGGCATGCTATGATGAAGGAAAGCGATGCGCAGAAACGCTTTTTTTCGACTATCATCGACAGTGGAATGTCGACATACGCGTCATCAGGATCTTCAACACCTACGGTCCCCGGTTGCATCGGAATGATGGCCGGGTCGTGTCCAACTTCATCGTTCAGGCCCTGAGAGGCGAGCCAATCACGCTATTTGGTGATGGACAGCAAACCCGGTCCTTCTGTTATGTCGATGATCTGATTGATGGAATGGTCGGGATGATGGATCAGGACACCGAGATTGGCCCGATCAATATCGGCAATCCCGCGGAATGCACCATCCGCGAGCTCGCCGAGACGATCTTGCGGCTCACAGACTCGAAGAGCGAGTTGGTCCAGCATCCGCTACCCATCGACGACCCCGTGCGCAGAAAACCTCAAATCGACAAAGCAGAGACTGCGCTCGGCTGGTCTCCCAAGGTCACACTCGAGGATGGTCTGGGTGAGACAATTGCCTATTTCCGGCATTTGCTTTCCAAGTAGCCTGAAGCGCCTGTCCGTTCCCTAGCCGAAGCGCAATGAAAAATACATGACGTCACAATCAACCGAGACATCCGGCCTCGTCGCAGCGATCTGTCCAGTCTGTCACTACAGCGTCGCGTCCGTTTTCTTCGACGGTGGAATGCAGCCATTGGCGACGCTGGGCTGGCCCGACAGTTCTGAAGAGGCTCGGAACATGACACGTTTCGCGCACGATTTCGTTCAGTGCCCGCGATGCACGCATGTCTGGAACCGGTCGTTCACCTACGATGCCGTTCCTTACCAGAACAACGCCAACCGCATGTTCAATTCGGGCGGCATCTGGAAAGGCCATCTGGCAGAAACACGCGATCTTTTGCTCGACGCACTTCCGGACGAACCAACCGTTATCGATATTGGTTGCGGTGAAGGTCACTTCGTTCGCGGGCTGGCCGAAGCCCGTCAGAAAAAGGGACGCTTTGTCGGATTCGACCCGAACACAGCCTCGGAATCAGGTCGAGGCGTCGAGTTTCATTCCCGCTATTTCAAACCGCTTGAAGACATGAGCGAGTTCAAGCCCGACGCCATAACTGTGCGGCATGTCCTGGAACACCTGCTGGACCCGGCAGCTCTGCTGGAACAGCTCGCATGGGGTGCACAGACGGCAGGCAAGCCATGCTGGCTTTTCGCGGAAACGCCCTGCATTGACCGGGTATTCGAAACGGACAGGCTGGCCGACTTCTTTTTCGAACATGTCTCCCATTTCACGACCGAGTCCTTCCGAACTCTGCTCGAACGCGCTGGTGAGGTGGTCGAGTTATCCCGCGGATATGACGGCGAGGTCGTGTATGGCCTTGTTCGCCTGCAGGTGCCTGAAAGCCAGGTCAACCAAGCCGCCTCGTCTCTGACGTTCGCAGAGCGCGCGCTGTCAAATCGCCACAATATTCGTGAGCAGTTAGGCGCGCTCGCTGGTGCGGGGACATCGGTTGCGATCTGGGGAGGAACCGGAAAGGCTGCGGCTTTCATCCACCAGTTCCAGGCCGATGCAGACCGTTTTCCCATCGTGGTCGACTCGGATCCGTCAAAAGTCGGAACACATGTGCCCGGCACGGGACAGCCCATTCAAAGCCGGGATGTTCTCAAGGAGAGACCGGTGGATACGATCATCATTCCAACTCAATGGCGGGCGAAAGACATCGTTGCCGAGATTGACCGTGAAGGCATTTGTGCCGAGCGCATTCTGATCGAGCACGCCGGAAAACTGATTGATTTTCGCAGGGACAATCACCCCTACAATTAGCAATCGGAAAATACCCGACTAAACCGTCCCGGTGATCCAGCCGCCGCCGAGGACGCGGTCGGCGCGGTCCTGCGGTGAATAGAAGACCGCCGCCTGTCCAGGCGCAACGCCCTCCTCGCCTTCGTCGAGCAGCACGCTGGTCTTGCCGTCCGTTACCTGCATCACAGCGGGCACTGGCGGGCGCGTCGAGCGGACCTTGACCAGAATGGGCGCGCCATCCTGCGCGGCGAGATCGCCAGCGCCGATCCAGTTCACCTCGTGCAGTCGGATTTCCCTGACGCGAAGCGCTTCGCGCGGACCGACAATGACCTGCCGGTTGGCAGGATCGAGCTTCACGACATAGAGCGGTTCACCGGTGGCGATGCCCAGCCCGCGGCGCTGGCCGACGGTATAGCGCAGCACGCCATTGTGACGGCCCATGACCCGGCCATCGATGTGGACGATGTCGCCCGGCTCGGCCGCGCCGGGGCGCAGCTTCTCCACGATGTCGGCATAATTTCCGTCCGGGACGAAGCAGATGTCCTGGCTGTCCGGCTTGTCCGCAATGGCGAGGCCGAAGGCTTCGGCCAGCTGCCGGGTCTGGTCCTTGGTCAGACCGCCCAGCGGGAAGCGCAGATAGTCGAGCTGTTCCGGCGTCGTCGCGAACAGGAAATAGGACTGGTCCTTTCCGGCATCCTCGGCGCGGCGCAATTCCGGCCCGTCCGGCCCGTCGACGCGCCGTATATAATGACCGGTCGCCATGCAGGCCGCGCCCAGCTGCTTGGCCTGGGCCAAGAGGTCCGCGAACTTCACCCGCTCGTTGCAGCGCACGCAGGGGATCGGCGTCGCGCCCGCCAGATAGGTATCGGCGAACTCGTCCATCACCGCTTCGCGGAAGCGGCTTTCATAGTCGAGCACATAGTGCGGGAAGCCCATTTCCTCGGCCGCGCGGCGGGCATCATAAATGTCCTGGCCGGCACAGCAGGCACCCTTCTTCTTGATCGCGGCGCCATGATCATAAAGCTGGAGGGTGACCCCCACCACGTCATAGCCGGCCTTGTGAAGCAGGGTCGCCGTCACGGTGGAATCGACCCCGCCGGACATCGCCACCACGACGCGGTGGTCGGCCGGATTGCCGCCGAGGCCAAGGATGTCGCCATCCAGGCCGAATTCACGAATGAGGGTGTCGGCGCGGCTGTCGCCGGCGCGCGTCATAAACGTCGTCATCACGCTCTCCCACGGGGTCAAGGCCCGAAGCAGTCGTTAAAGGAGGCGCGGATATAGGCGATAAGCGCCGGTTTTGAAAGACCGGCTAGCGCAGGAATGGCAAAAGCGATACCTGGCTCAGGACCGAGAAGGTCTGGGCTGCGACATCGACAGCGGTCTGTGCCTGCTGGAAACGCGTGGCGGCAGTCGCCATGTCGATATCCTCGAGATCGCCGATCAGGCCGGTGAGATAGTCCGCCTTCTTCTGCTGCGTGTTCACGATCGACTCGACGCGCGATTGAAGAGCGCCATTCTCGCCAACCTTGTCAGCGATTCCATCGAAAGCCGCTATTACATTGGCAATTTCGCCCTGCAGATAGGTGTATTGGGCGTCCGTCAGCGGGCCGTCGAACGGACCGTTCACGCCGGCATCGTATTCGGCAAGGCGCTTGAATGCCGCCATCAGATCGGTGCCGACTTCGTCGGCGAGAAGACCGGTCTCCTGGGTATACTGGTCGTCGAGTTTGGCAGCCGGTCGCCGGCTGGAGTTGACGAATACATCGCCGGCCGTCGGCGCCGCGACGAGATCGGCGAGCGAATTTGCCGTGATCGGGTTGGCGTCGGTCCGGGTTCCGCCAAAAATGTAGGCACCGGCGTGCTGCGTCGACAGGGCGTTGCGGGCTTTTTCAAACGCTTCCCGGGCCTGGCTCATGATGTGGGTGCCGTCGACGGCGGTCATGGCCACGCGCAAATCGGTCGCGGCTTCCGACAGTTTGTCGAGCGCAATCGCGGTGACTTCCATCTTGTGCCCGACACGTTCGGCTGAGAAACGATATCCCTCCGCACGGTCGCGGGCGCCATAGGCCGCGGCCAGCGATTCTGTGCGGAAACCGCTGCCTTTCAGATCCGGTGCGATCTTGCCGGTCGTCAATTGCTGCTGGGCTTCGAAGACGTTGCGCTGGGACCGCATGAGATCAACAAGGGCGGCCTGGGCAGCGGCAGAGGTCGAGATACGTGTCATGGCGTTTCCGTCAGATCAGGTTGAGCAGCGTGTCCGTCAGTTCCTTCGCGGTCTGAAGGAGCCGGGCCGAGGCGTTGTAGGATTGCTGGTAGAGCGTCATGTTCGCGAGTTCCTCGTCGAGGCTCACACCCTCGACATCGGCGCGCTTCTGATCAGCCGCCGCCTTCAGCGACTGCGATGACTGGTGCGCGCGTTCCGCTCGCGCGGCGCGCGTTCCGATGTCCCCCGCGACGCGGGACGCGAAGGCTTCCAGGGTCGCGCTGGTGGCGGCAAATCCGCCGGCCGCATTGAAACTCCGCTGCGATGTGATCACCGATTGCAATGCCTGCCCGCCACGGGCATCGCCCGCCGCGATCACGATATCGCCAACCGCCGGGGTTCCGGCAAGATCGAGCTTCGCGAGCGACATCAATGAAGAGTCCGCGCGAATACGCTCGGCGACATTGATGGCGTCGAGACGATTGGCTTTCGCCGGCAATCCGAGGCCGAACTGCTCGCTGAAACTGATGCCGGTCGTCCCACGCGATGTATCGTCGGAGGTCAGCGCGACCGCGAAATTCTCGAACCCGGCCACCGGCGTCTGGACAAGGCTGCCGTCGGAGCCGAACGCGAACGTCGCATAACGACCAAGTCCGGTCGTCGGGTCGTTGAGTGCCGTCAGCAGGTCGCCGAAGCTGGCGCCCGCCACGGTGACTGAAATATCGCCAACATCGGCGCCGTTCGGCGCCGTTACCGAGAAGACCATCTGCTGACCGGGCGTATAACCGTGTGAGTCGGTACTCGCGAAATCGCTGTTAAAATGAACCGGCCGCGGCGAATCTACCAAATTGTTGAGACCGAAGAAGTGAGCGAAGCCGCGCCCGCCTCTTGCCGAGGGTGTGGTCTCATCCTGGAGCGTGGCGACGCCATTGCCCCCTGTAGCAGCAAGCGTCAGCCGTCCGTCAGCGAAACTGGCCGAGCCGTCCGCGCCCAGCGCCGTGTTGAGGGCGGTCACGAAGTCGTCGACCGACGCACCCGCGCCGTAGGAAACGGCGGCGCCGCCGTCAACGCTGTATGTATTGGCGGTGAAATCGACATCGATGCGTTTGACCAGCGCGCCTGAAGCGTCCGCGACAGCGATGGTCGTCGCGCCGGTAAAGTTCAGGAGGTCGGTTCCGAGCAGGCCGGTATTGTGTCCGGTGAGGGTCGACGCCGCCGGATATGCGGTGGAATCATTGTGCGCCTCATTGACCGCATCTGCGGTCGCGGCGATCAGCTCGGCCAATGCCTCCATGATCGCCGGCAACTCATCATCGCGCAGGGTCAGAAGGCCGGCCAGTTCACCGCCCTCGACATGGGCCTGAAAATCGCTGACGGGAGCCGCGCCGGGCGGCTGGATGGCTATGCGGTTATAGCTTGCCCCGGCTGCGCCGGTGCCGGCCGCCTGATATTGCAGCGTCGACGCGCCGTTCTGAACCAGGCTGACGCCATTCATGGTCGAGACGACAATCCGGCCATCGGCCTGCTCGACCGTGCGCACCGCTATATACTTGCTCAACTCGTCGATGAGTTCCGACTGGCGATTCTGCGCACCGGTCGTATCCGCAGCGGCCGCCGACAAGGATTGCAGTTCGAGATTCAACACATCGATCTCGGCGGTGAGTTCATTGATCCGCTCCACGGTAGAGCCAATCCGCGCATCTGCTTCCTGACGCTGATTGCGCAATTCGGCGTACAGGCGCCTGCCCTCGTCGAAGAAGGACTGGAGGTCGGCGGATACCGCGAGGCGCGACACGCTCTGGCTTGGATCGACCGATGCCGTCGCGATCGAATTGAAGGCCGTGTTGAGACGCGAGAACAGTGAACCGGAATCGTCGAATGTGCCGACCTGTGCCTGGAAACGATCGAGAACCGCAGCTACAATGGCGTTTTCCGAAGCCGCCGCCGATGCCCGCACCGATGCGGCCTGCAGGTAGGCGTCCGACACCCGCATCACGCCGGTAACGCTGACACCAAATCCGACGCCATTCAGGACACGCGTAGAAAAGCCGGTCTCGACCCGGGCATAGCCGGGTGTATTGACATTGGCGACGTTGTTCGACGCGGTCCGAAGGCCTACCTGGCTGGCCTGCAAGCCGGACAGTGCGCTGCCAAGAATTCCGGTCAGAGACATGGCGTCCTCCGCTCACGCGCGCCTGCACGGACGTGCATTTCTGCCGAGCCAGAGGCAGTTCTTGCCGGGCTGCGACCTGTGACAAGTGTTTGCCGGTTTTCGCCGACCTTGCTCTTTCGCATTGATATTGCGTAGGTTTTTGACATCACACGATTCCGATCCGCAAAACAGGCGAACACGTTCAAGTGCAGGCTGCGCAATCTGCGGGCCAAAGGTCGCCGCAACCGCATGTCAGGGTGCGCCCGGCAGAATCGCCCCTGCGCGGCAGGAAAATAATGCTCACAGGTCGTTTTCCGTCTCCGCAACGAGATTTTTTATTGTTTCTTTTCAACACATTATATAGTTATCGGACTGGCCCGGCTTTTGCAGCTCCAAGCGTGAGTGGGCGAGCCATCGGGGTTCGCTCGAGTTTTGAGGAGGCGAAACCGGCATGGACGCACAGTTTGCGATCCTTTCCGGACAGACCGCGACCACCGGGAACGGCCAGTCGGCCGCCAGCCCGGCGGAGAACGGTGATTTCGACGTCCTCCTGGCCGCCGCGAACGGGGTCATGCCGGTTGCTCCCGTGCAGCCGGTTTCGGGCCGGTCCGCGATGCCGACGCCACATGCCAAGGGGCCTCAATCCAGCCCGTCTTCCGCAGCGCCAGCCATAGCGGGCAGTGGCGGTGCGCCGAATGCCGGTTCCCTATCTGCAGGTACGGAATCAATCCTGACCGCCATCGGAACGAACGGGTTGCCAGCTTCGGCATCCGGTCTCGCCGCGGCGGGCGGAATGCCGGCTTCCGGGCAACAGGGCGTGCCGGCGATCGAAACGCAAATACTGGCGGCTCAATCCGGCCAGCCCACACAGCAAACCGCGCAACCCGGCGCACAGCTGAATGCCGTCCCCATGGCGGATGGCTCCGCAAATGCAGGCGTGTCGCAGCTCGCCGCAAGCAGCCAACCAGCCGCGAGCGCGGCCGACCTGGCGCTCGCCGTCACGGGCATGCCGAACGCGCCTGCTGCGCAAGCCGCAGCCGCGTTGCCGCAAGGCACAAACGGCGTCGAGTCCGCCGCGACCAGCTCTGGCAGCAAACTACCGAGTGCATTGCCGTCGGCCGCCAAGATTTCTGCAGCGCCGACCGCTGGTTCGCCGGCCGGCACGCTCAACAAGAACGCTGCGGGACTGGACGTAGCCGTCCAGACTGCCGCAGTTGGTGGTGAATTACCGCCGTCGGCCCTGGCGCCGCAAACGCCGCCCTCATTGACCGGTGCGCCGGTACCGTACGAAACCGTAATTCTGCCGGCCCTGCAACCGGAAGCGGGTGTGCAGGCGCGGCGCGCCGCGGATGGCGGGCTGACGCCCCCTCTCCCCAAAACGGCGACCCCGGGGCAAGCCAAGGCCGCTTTGCCGGCCGCATCCGCCGCCAGCAGCAGTGCTGCAATTTCTGTTAGCCTTCCAAAGGCAGCTCCCGCTTTGCCGCAGCAGGCTGTGACGCCGGATGTATTGCCACAAACCGCGATGGATGACGCGGCGGCAAGCAAGACCCTGCCGGATGGCCGCGCCACGGCGCCCATCTCCACCGACACGCAGAGCCAGCCTGCGGACACCGATGCTGACGGCATCGAGCTGGGCCAGGCGCGATCAGCGGAAACCGCTCGGGCCGCCGAACGTCCGGGAACCGCCGCTGGCAGCGCCCGCTTCACGCCGGCGAATGCCGGCACGCTCGCGGCCCAGATTGCCGCCAAGTTCCAGAATGGCGAACGGCGGTTCGAAATCCGCATGGATCCGCCAGAGCTGGGCCGGGTCGCGGTCCGCATGCAGGTCGGCCATGACAATCGCGTTCACGCCGTGCTGAGCGCGGACCGGCCGGAAACGCTTCAGGACATGCGCCAGCACGTTCGCGAGCTGGAACGCGCGCTGAACGAGGCTGGCCTCGAGCTCGGCGAGGACGGCTTGTCCTTCGAGCTTTCGCAGGATCGTGAGGATACGCCGAACGAACACGCCGGCGGGTCGGCTTTCAGTGACCTGTCGCTGGTCGAGGATCGCGCGGGTGACGTTGTTGCCGCCTTGCCAGCGAGCGAGCTTTACGGCTTTCGCCTGGCATCGTCCGGCGGCGTTGATATCAGATTGTAGGAGCAGCGCATGACAACCGGCATCGAGGGTCTCGGCTTAAGTGGCGCATCGCAAAACTCGCAGGCGGCACTGGCTGACAATTTCGAGATGTTCCTGACGCTGCTGACCGAGCAGATGAAGGCGCAGGACCCACTGAATCCGCTGGATTCGACCGAGTTCGTGAACCAGCTCGTGAATTTCTCGGGCGTGGAGCAGGACATTCGCGCCAACCAGAATCTCGAAAACCTGATCACCATCCAGTCCGCTGCCGCCCAGACCACAGCGGTCGGGTTTATCGGGCGTGAGGCCACTGTGAGCTCGCCGCAAGGCATGCTGCAGGACGGATCGGCGGATTGGACCTATGTGTTGCCCGAAGATACGCAGGGAACGCTGATCACGCTGACCGACGAGAACGGCCGCACGGTTGCGACGTTCGAAGGTGAAGCCACGGCAGGCCGCCATAGCTTCGAATGGGACGGGCAGGATCTTTCCGGCACCGATCTCGAGGACGGCGTCTATACGCTGACCGTATCTGCTGTGAATGGCGAAGGTCAGCCCGTGACGGCGGACGTTCAGACCACGGCGCGGGTCACCGGTGTGGACTTCTCCGGGTCACAGGTCGTCGTTCAGATGGGAGATATCGAGGTGCTGCTGTCTTCGGTCCGCAGCATCCGGGAAATATAGACATAACAGGCCTCAAAGGCCTGGCGCTTGGCAAAGAATTCTGCCGGGTGGATGAGAAAAAAGCAGAACGCTCCTAACGCCAATTCAGGGAGCAATAAAATGAGTATCAATTCCGCCCTTTGGGCAGGTGCGTCCGGGCTGCTGGCGAATTCCAGCGCGCTGGCCGCCGTTTCCGACAATATCGCGAATGTGAACACGGTCGGCTACAAGCGCGCAGCGGCCGTGTTTTCGCCGATGTATGAATCGCAGGGCGCAACCTCGCGCTACTCGTCGGGCGGTGTGACCACGACCAACCGCTTCCAGATCTCCTCCGGCGGTCTGCTCACGCCGGGTTCGTCACCCACAGACCTGGCGATTGCCGGCAATGGGTTCTTCGTGGTTCGTCCTGTCGCGGCGAATGTGAACGCGACGGACCCGGTCCTTTTCACGAGGTCGGGATCGTTTACCGCGGATTCGCAAGGTAATCTGAGAAACGATGCGGGCTTGTTCCTTTATGGCTGGCCGGTCGCCGCGGACGGTTCGGTCACGACGAACCCGTCTGACCTGTCCACGATGGAAGCGATCAATCTTTCATCCATTGGCGGTGCCGCTGAGGCCACGACGTCCATCGGAATTAACGGCAATCTGCAGGCTAGCCAGACGGTCTCCGCGGACGAAGCGACGTATGACGCAACCGGCAGCGGCACGAACATGGCATCCGGCACGGTGACGCCGGACTTCCAGCGCTCGATCCAGATGTATGACAGCCAGGGGGGCGCACGCACCGTCACGCTGTCGATCCTGAAAAGCGCAACGGCCAATCAATGGCACGCCGAACTGCATGTCACGCCGACCAGCGACATCACTACAGGCGCCAGTCTCATCGACGGCCAGATCGCGACCGGCACGATCGCTTTTGATGCACAGGGCGAGATCGACCTGACAAACACGACGCTGCCACTGACGCTGGACTTCCTGTCTTCCACCAATCCGGGTCCGCTGGCCGCCAACGAGTTCCAGTGGGCCGCGGGGACCGGCGTCGCCGGCCAGTCGGTCACAATCGATATCGGCTCACCGACCCAGCCGGGCGGCATGACCCAGTATGACAGCCCGTCAACGCTGACCTCGACGCAGGTCAACGGCTCGGCCTTCGGCACGTTCACAGGTGTCGAAGTTGACGACGAGGGGTTTGTCTACGCGAAATTCTCCAACGGGATTATCCGCAAGACCTATCAGATTCCGATCGCAACCTTCGTCAATGCCAACGGGCTGAGCGTGGAATCGGGCGGAGCGTATTCGGTGACGCCGGATTCGGGCAGCTACACCTTCAACATTCCCGGCACCGCGGCGGCCGGCACGATCGCTTCGTCCACGCTGGAAAATTCCAATGTCGACCTGGCAACCGAATTCACCAGCCTGATCACCACGCAGAGAGCCTATTCCGCCTCGTCGAAAATCATCACGACAGCCGACGAAATGCTGGATGAAGCTATCCGCATGAAGCGCTAAGGCTGACACTTGGCCTCTGAGGCAGCGAAAGGCCTCCCGCTCCGGCGGGAGGTCTTTTGCATTTTAGTTATTGAGTTAGAAGTCAATTTACCACGGCGTTTAGGCGGAATTTAAGAGCCTTCGCGTATCTTCCCCTCAACTAAGGACGACAAAGAGCGTCCAACGGGTGAAATCAAGGGTGGTGGATATGCAAGCTCGGCTTCGCAAGGAAAACTATGTCATTGGTCCGGACGGCAGTCCGCTGACGCTCGCGGATCTTCCCAATCCTTCGACCAAACGGTGGGTGATCCGGCGCAAGGCCGAAGTCGTGGCAGCGGTGCGAGGCGGTCTGTTGTCGCTGGAAGAGGCTTGCGAACGCTACCGGTTGACGGTCGAGGAATTTCTCGGCTGGCAACGGGCGATCGAAAAACATGGCCTCGCCGGCCTGCGCACAACGCGCATCCAGCAATATCGCGGGAAGCCAAGTCCGCTAGGCGCCTGATTCCTCCGCAGTCAAACTGCACAATCTGGTGAAATTGCGCCCGGTTCAGTGAACCGGGCGCTTTCTTATTAAACACCCGTTTACACGGTCAGTGGGAAAAAGTTGCCGGGTAGCTGCTTCGCTGCAGCGCAAACGAATCGGCAGGAAGCCCACGTGAACAGCTTGTTGGATCAATTACGGTCGCTCGGCGCGATGCGCCTGATAGCCATTTTCGGCCTAAGTGCCGGACTGGCGGCAGCCCTTCTATTTTTCAGTTTCAACATGGGTGGCGGAAGCCAGGCGCTTTTGTATGCCGGTCTGGATCCATCGGATTCGGCCCGGGTCAGCGAAGCCCTGGATACTGCGGGCATCCCCTACGAGTTCCGCGGCGGCGGGTCGTCCATTTATGTCGCGCGCAACCAGGTTGACGAAGCCCGCGTCCGTGTCGCCAGCGGCGGCGCCTTGAATTCCGGGTCCGTCGGCTACGAGATTTTCGACGAAAGCGACGCACTCGGGGCTACCAGCTTCGTTCAGAACATGAATGCCAAGCGGGCACTTGAGGGCGAACTCGCCCGGACCATTCAATCGCTCGACATCATCGACAGCGCGCGCGTGCATCTGGTATTGCCGGAACGGCGGCTGTTCGAACGCGACATCGCCGAACCGTCGGCATCGATCGTGGTTTCCGCGCGCGGCACACTCACCGCCGAGCATTCCGGCATCGTCCGGAATATTGTCGCCAGCGCCGTAAGCGGGCTGAATGCCGGAAATGTGACGATCGCGGACACGACCGGCCGCCTGCTCGCCAGCCCGCAGGCCGGCGATTCGCTTGGCGCCGCCGCGCTGGAAAGCCGCCGGGCGCAAATTGAAGAACAATATCGCCAGCGCATCTTGAACCTGGTCGAGGGAGTCGTCGGTGCCGGCGCTGCACGCGTCCAGGTCAGCGCAGAGCTGAACCGTGAATCGCTGACCGCGAGCAGCGAGCAGTTCGATATCGAGAACCAGGTGACATTGCGGCGTCAGCGTTCCGAGGAAACCGGACGTGAAGTCGACGCCGCCGCAAACGCCGTGTCGGCATCGGAGAACCTCCCAGACGAGGAGGCCGCTGGCGACAGGCCGCAAGCGGTGAACGAGACCAGCCGTTCGGATGAAACGATCGAATACGAAACGCCGGTCACCCGAACCACACGGGTCATCGAAGCCGGCGGCATCGAACGCTTGTCGGTGGCAGTGGCCGTCGACGGCTCGGTGGAGATCGCGGAAGACGGAACGCGGACCTACACGCCGCGCTCCGAGGAGGAAATGGCTCAAATAACCGCCCTGGTGCGCTCGGCAATGGGCTTCACGCAAGTCGAGAGCGGGCGCCAGGACAGCCTCGAAGTGACCAATATCCGCTTCTCGCGCGCCGATCCAACGCTTGGCACGCCTGCGGCCTCCGGTTTCTCCATCAACAAGAACGACATCATGCGCGCAGCCGAGATCGGGGTGATGTTCATCACGGCTTTGCTGGTGATCTTCCTTGTCGCCCGGCCGTTGGCAAAAAGCGCCGCTTCGGCGGGTCCGGCGATGGCGATTGCCCACTCGGGTGGCGGTGGCAGCGCCGGCGCTGGTGCAGGCCCGGCCCTCGAAGCCGGCGGTGGCGCCGCAGCGGCGATTGCGGATCAGAGCGGGGCCCAGATGGCATCTGCCCCAGCAGGTGCGCCAAGTGCCGCGGCCAGTGCGCCGCCGCGTGATGACGGAATCGATATCGCCAAGATCGACGGCCAGGTGAAAGCCTCTTCGCTGAAAAAGATCTCTGGCGTTGTGAGTTCGCACCCGGATGAATCAATGTCGATCATACGCAGCTGGATGAACGAGGCGTAGAGCGATGGCCAGAGAAGCCAAACGCGTCATCGAAGATCCCAACAAGCTGGTCGGGCCGGAGCGGGCTGCCGTTATCCTGCTGGCGCTGGGCGATGAAAAGCACGCCCTGTGGGAAATGATGGACGAGGAGGAGATCCGGGAAGTCTCCCAGGCCATGTCCAACCTGGGCAGTGTTTCATCCAAAGCGGTCGAGAAGCTGATCGTCGATTTCGCCGAGCAGATTTCGCAGGGCGGTTCGCTGATGGGCTCGTTCGAGGCCACGCAACGCCTGCTCAATTCCTTCCTGCCCGGCGAGAAGGTCGAGGGCATCATGGAGGAGCTGCGTGGTCCCGCAGGCCGGACCATGTGGGACAAACTCGGCAATGTGAACGAGGTCGTGCTCGCGAACTATTTGAAGAATGAATATCCACAAACCGTCGCCGTGATCTTGTCGAAGGTGAAGGGGGAGCATGCTTCCCGCGTGCTCGGTGCCCTGCCGGAAGATTTCGCGCTGGAAGTCGTCATGCGGATGCTGCGCATGGAGCCCGTTCAGCGCGAGATCCTCGACAAGATCGAGGAAACGCTGCGCACCGAGTTCATGTCCAACCTGGCGCGCACCTCGAAGCGCGACAGCCACGAGATGATGGCGGACATCTTCAACAATTTCGATCGCCAGACCGAGAACCGGTTCCTGGCAGCGCTGGAAGAACGCAATCGCGACAGTGCCGAGAAAATCCGCGCCCTGATGTTCGTGTTCGAAGACCTGTCGAAACTTGACCCGGGCGGCATCCAGACGCTGCTGCGCGCCGTCGACAAGGATCAAATGGGCCTTGCGCTGAAAGGCGCTTCGGACAGTTTGCGCGACCTGTTCTTCTCGAACATGTCGGAGCGCGCCGCGAAAATTCTCAAGGACGACATGGCGGCAATGGGCCCTGTTCGTCTCAAAGATGTGGACCAGGCCCAGACGGCGATGGTCGCCACTGCCAAGGATTTGGCCGCAAAGGGTGAAATCCTGCTCGCCGAAGGCGGTGGCGAAGACGAGCTGATTTACTAGGAGAACCGATGCCCGACACCGCCCAGAAGTTTGATTTCGGCACCGTCTTCTCGGCGGATGGCGAAGTCCTGCGCGATGGCGAGACTGTCCGCCGCGTTCTGACGGCAGAGGAAGTCGAACAGGCGAAGAAGGCGGCTTTTGAAGAAGGCCAATCCTCGGAGCTGGCGCGAGCCGCGCAAAAACAAGCAGAGGCGGTGGGCGCCATCGCCTCGCACATGCAGCTGATACTGGCGCGCCTGCAAACGGAATCCGAAGCGCTGCGCCGCGATGCGGCAACAACGGCAGTGGTCGCCGCGCAGAAAATCGCCGGGGAGGCGCTCGAACGCAATGCGATCGGGACGGTGACGGCTTTTGCCCAATCCGTCATGGCGGAATTGCGCGGAGAGCCCGTGTTTCGCGTTCGCTGCGCCGAAGCTATCGCCGGCGAGGTTTCGACGGTTCTCGAACAAACAGCCAGCGAAGCCGGCTTTGACGGCGCAATCGATGTGCGGGCGGACTCCGAAGCAAATGGCGCGGATTGCCGGCTGGAATGGAATTCCGGCGATATCGAGCGGTCACGCGCCGATATCGAACATAGAATCGAGGCGCTGGTCGACGAATGGCTGGCCGCGGCCGGAGAGGACCCGCAAGCCGCGGCGGAAGCGGATGATTCCGCGTCCGCCGATCTGGCGGCGGGATAAGGAGCAAGAATATGTCCGAAGATAGTGATCTGGACCTGCCCGAGTTTGACGGGGACGCAGCCGAAGCACCGGCTGACCTGCCTGCAACAACGGCTCCCGCATCGGGCGAACCGAGCGGAATGCCCGCGACACTGGCTGACGAGGACGAGAAGTCGGCGACAGATCTGACGCCGGTATTCGATGTTCCGGTGAATGTCTCGGCTGTGCTCGGCAAGACCCATATCGAGCTGCATTCGCTTTTGAAGCTGCAGGCTGGCTCGGTCGTCGAACTGGAACGCAAGGTCGGTGAAGCCATCGATATCTACGTCAATGACCGTCTGGTCGCGCGCGGCGAAGTCGTCGTCGTCGAGGACCGGCTCGGCGTGACAATGACGGAAATCATCAAGGACGGTGACGCGGCATGACCGCGCTTGCGTCCAGCAACGGCAAGGAGGGCTAGGCCATGCGCTTGCTCATAGTGGGAAGCCTGGGAGGTCAGCTCCATACGGCGGCGAAGATCGCGATCGATCGCGGCGCGAAAGTCGCGCAGGTCGACACCATCAACCAGGCGACAAGCCATCTCCGCGCCGGCCGCGGCGCCGATCTCCTCATGGTCGATGCCTCGCTCGATATCGGGGCGCTGATCGCCGCCAATGAAGCCGAGCGGATTACCGTCCCGGTGGTCGCCTGCGGCGTCAACGTCAAGCCCGACATCGCTGCCTCCGCTATCCGGGCGGGCGCAAAGGAATTCATTCCACTACCGCCGGAAGCCGATCTGATTGCCGCCGTCCTCGAAGCCGTTGCGGACGACGAGCAACCGATGATCGCACGCGACGCGTCGATGCAGAAAGTGATCGAGTTCGCCAATCAGATTGCCGCGTCCGATGCCAGCGTGCTGATCACCGGGGAGAGCGGCTCGGGCAAGGAGGTGATGGCGCGCTACGTTCACAACAAGTCGAAGCGGGCGGCAGCGCCCTTCATCTCGGTGAACTGCGCGGCGATCCCGGAAAATTTGCTCGAGTCCGAGCTGTTCGGCCACGAAAAAGGGGCCTTCACCGGCGCTGTGGCACGTCGCATCGGCAAGTTTGAGGAAGCCAATGGCGGCACGCTGCTATTGGATGAAATCTCTGAGATGGATGCGCGGTTACAGGCCAAGCTGCTGCGCGCCTTGCAGGAGCGCGAGATCGACCGTGTCGGCGGCGCCGGCCCGGTCAAGATCGACATCCGCGTCCTGGCAACCTCCAACCGCGATCTGCGCAAGGCCGTCGCCGAGGGTCAATTCCGCGAAGATCTCCTGTTCCGGCTCAACGTCGTCAATCTGGCGCTTCCACCGCTGCGCGAGCGTCCCGATGACATCATCGCGCTGGCCGAACATTTCGCTCGCAAATATGCGGCGGCCAACGGGCTTGGCGATCGGCCGATCTCGGACACGGCGAAGACCGCGCTGATTGCGCGGGACTGGCCCGGCAATGTGCGCGAGCTCGAAAACACGATGCACCGTTCCGTGCTGCTGGCCTCCGGCCAGGAGATCGGACCGGAAGCCATTCGCATGCCGGACGGGTCGCTGTTTACTGCCTCGGGCGGATCGACCGCCTCGCGTGCGGCAGAGGCCGCCGATGTGGCGCAGCGCAACCAGGTCGGCCGCACCGTGGCGGAAGTCGAACAGAACCTGATCCTCGAAACGCTCGACCATTGCCTGGGCAACCGCACCCATGCCGCGAACATTCTCGGCATCTCGATCCGGACGCTGCGCAACAAGCTGAAGCTCTACAACGAACAGGGCGTTCCGGTACCGCAACCCGGTGAAACCCGTGCAGGAGCGGCCTGACAGTTGAATGGCTGATGTTACCGCCTCCTCTCGCCCCGGCCCGGGCGGGTTCGACCTCGTCAATTTCCTGAAGAAGGGCATACGGGGCGATATCGCGCTCGGCATCGGCATCATGGGCATCCTTGTGATGCTGATCCTGCCCATGCCACGGATCCTGATGGATGTCGCGCTGGCGATTTCCATCTCGCTGTCCGTTCTGGTCCTGATGACCGCACTGTTCATCAAGAAACCTCTGGAATTCTCCGCCTTCCCTGCGGTCTTGCTAATTGCAACGCTGCTGCGGCTCGGCCTCAACATCGCATCGACGCGGCTGATCCTGTCGAATGGCGCGAACGGAACGGATGCGGCCGGTCAGGTCATCGAGGCGTTCGGCGCCTTCGTGATGCAGGGCAATGTGGTGATCGGCGTCATTGTGTTCATCATCCTGGTGATCGTGAACTTCGTCGTGATCACCAAGGGCTCCGGTCGTATCGCCGAGGTCGCGGCACGCTTTACGCTGGATGCCATGCCCGGCAAGCAGATGGCGATCGATGCCGACCTGTCCGCCGGACTCATCAACGAGGACCAGGCGCGCGAAAGGCGCAAGGAACTCGAAGGCGAGAGCAATTTCTTCGGCGCCATGGACGGTGCCTCGAAATTCGTGCGCGGTGATGCAATCGCCGGCCTGCTGATCACGGCCATCAATCTCATCGCCGGCATGGTCATCGGTATTGCGCAATCCGGCATGGATTTCGGTACCGCCGCCTCGACCTATTCGACGCTGACCATCGGTGACGGCCTTGTCTCACAGATCCCGGCACTGATCATCTCGGTTGCCGCCGGTTTGCTGGTCTCCAAGGCCGGGGTCGAAGGCGAGGCCGACAAGGCGCTCTACAGTCAGCTCGCCGGCAATCCGCAAGGCCTGTACATGGTCGCGGCGACCGCCGGCGTGATCGGTCTTCTGCCCGGCATGCCCCTCATTCCGTTCGCGCTGATGTCCGCGGGCGCGGTCGGGCTGGCGCTGACGGCGAGGCAAAAGGCGGAAGACGTCGAAACCGAGAAGGCTGCAAAGATCGCCGAGGATTCCGCGGAAGCCGAATCCGCGGAGCCGCCGATCGGCGAGACCCTGGCGCTCGATGAGCTGAAGATCGAACTTGGCTATGGCCTGTTGCCGCTGATCAACGATGTCGAAGGGCGCAAGCTGACCGACCAGATTCGCGCGCTGCGGCGGACCATGGCGGAAGAGACCGGCTTCGTGACGCCGTCAGTGCGGATCATCGACAATATGCGCCTAGGCTCGAATGACTACGCGATCCGGGTCAAGGAAATGAAGGCCGGCGACGGCAAGGTGCTGCTCAAGCATCTCCTGGTCATGGATCCGCAGGGCCATCAGATCGATCTGCCTGGCGAACATGTGAAGGAGCCGGCCTTCGGCCTACCGGCGACCTGGATCGATGAAAACCTCCGCGAGGAAGCCACCTTCCGCGGCTACACGATTGTCGATCCGTCCGCGGTGCTGGTCACGCACCTGACCGAGATCCTGCGCGAGCACATGCCCGAACTGCTGTCCTATGCCGAGGTCGAGAAACTGATCAACGGTCTGTCGAAGGAACACAAGAAGCTGGTCGACGACATTTCGCCGTCCCAGATATCTCGCGCAGGCATCCAGCGCGTTCTGCAAAACCTCCTGAAGGAGCGGATCTCGATCCGCGACCTGCCGACGATCCTCGAGGGCATTGCAGAGGCGAGCAGCCATTCCCAGCATGTCGACGCGATCACCGAACATGTCCGTACGCGTCTTGCCCGGCAGATTTGCCATGCCAATGCCGGACCGGACGGGCAACTCCCGATCCTCGCCCTTTCCCCGCAATGGGAACAGGCGTTTGCCGAAGCGATGATCGGCGATGGCGAACGCAAGCAACTCGCCCTGCCCCCGTCCAAGCTGCACGAATTTGTCGCGGCCGTCCGCGATGCGTACGAGCGGGCCGCCGCCCAGGGCGAAACACCGGCGATGCTGACCAGTCCGAGCGTGCGCCCCTATGTGCGTTCGCTCGTCGAACGCTTCCGCGCCAATACGATCGTGATGGGTCAGAACGAGATCCATCCCTCGGCACGGCTGAAGACGATGGGGCATATCTAAGCGATGCGGCTCAAGACGTTCTCCGCTCCTTCGCTTTCCGAGGCGATGGCGAATGTCCGCCGCGAGCTGGGCGAGGATGCAATCATCGTGGCCACGAGCGATGCGCCGGGCGGCGGCGTTCAGGTGCGTGCCGCGTCCGACAAGCCATTGGGCGGAGACGTGATCGAGGCCCCGCGTGAACGCGCGGAGCGCATTCACCGCGAGATCGTGCAGCAACGCGGCGACAAAACCGACGGCGTCGACCGGATTATCCGTGCGCTCGGCTTCCACCGCGTTCCCGACACTGCCATCGAGGCGCTCGCCCGCTTCTGCGACATGCAGGAAGATGCGCCGCCCGCCCACCGGCTCGCGCAAGCGCTCGAGAGCCGCTACCGGTTCGCGCCCATCGAAGGTCTTGCCGGAGAAGTCCTGCTGTTTGCCGGTGCACCGGGTGCCGGGAAGACGGCGACCCTCGCGCGGATCGCGGCACGAGCCGCGGCGCACGGCGTCCCTGCCCTGTTGATCGCGACCGATTGCGAACGCGCCGGCGCCGAAGCGCGGATTTCCGAACTTGCCGAAAAACTCGACCTGCCTTTCGCGTTGGCCGACGATCCACGAGACGCTGAACACCTGGTGCAGGAGTCCGGCGACAGGCTGGTCTTGATCGATGCTCCGGCGGTCAATCCCTTCGATCTTGACGATCTGGACATGACTGCCGCGTTCGCGGCGGCAGCGGAAGCCGAAATCATTGCCGTCATCGAAGCCGGAACGGCGCCCGAGGATGTTTTCGAAACCGGATCGCTACTGGTTTCGATCGGAGCGAGCCGGGCGCTGATCACCAAAGCGGATTGTGCCCGCCGCAAGGGAGCGATGCTGGCGGCAGGCGAGGCCGGCATGGCGTTCGCTCACCTCTCGGCAAGCCCCTATATCGGCGCCGGGCTGGCGCCGGCGACGCCGTTGCGGTTTTCGCGCACGTTGCTGGATATGCAGGATTTACCGGATGGAGACGTTTCATGAACTCGACATCCGTCGGCCCCACGCCCGCAGGGCGCATTCTCGCGATCGCGTCCGGCAAGGGCGGGGTCGGCAAGACGGTTATAGCGGCGGGACTTGCCCAGGCCTTCTCGACGCAGGGCGACCGCCTGTTGCTGATCGACGGCGATCTCGGCATGGCAAACATTGACGTGCAGCTGGGCCTGTCGCCGGATGCCGACCTCGCAGCGGTGATGTCGGGCCAGGTGCTGTTGGAAGACGCCTGCATCCCGGTCTTGGGCGGTGCCTGCAAGCCGGGCGGTTTCGACGTGATCTCGGGCCGGTCGGGATCCGGGGGGCTGGCCGGTCTTCGACCCGATGCGGTCAACCGGCTGGCGGCGGCCTGCGCCACCATCGCCCTGTCCTACGAACGGGCCATTCTCGACCTGGCAGCAGGCGCCGATGACTCCACCCTGCGCCTCGCCATGGCAGCTGACGATGTGGTGATCGTGATAAACGACGAGCCGACATCGCTCACCGACGCCTATGCTTTCGTCAAACGCTTGCGGATCCGGGATGAATCGGCCGCCCCCTGCGTCGTCGTCAATAACGCGCCGACCCCCGACAAGGGCCGCGAGGCCTATGCTGCCTTCCGCAAGACCTGCCAGAGCTTTCTCGGTTTTGCACCGGCGCTGGCCGGACTGGTCGGGCGCGACGAACATGTGCCGCAAGCGATCCGCGCCCAGACGGCGCTAGGTGTCCGGGCCCCGGACTGTCCGGCGATGAAGGATATCAACAGTCTCGCTGCCGGGCTCGCCGCCGGCCGCGAAGCAGCGTAGACTTCCACGCCATGGACGCGATCCTTGATAGAGTTTCCGACGGATTCACGTCGATGGACTGGTGGCTGATCCTGGTCTGGTCGCTTTTCGGTGCGCTGATCATGCGGCGGATGACGCAATTGCCCGTCGTCGTCGGGCTCGCCTTTGTCGCCGATACGATCACGCCGTATTTCCTGCGGATCGCAACGGGCGTGACACCTGATTTCGCTTTTGACCTGATGCTGGCCCGGCTCGACGGCCGCGGCGGGCTGGTCCTGCTGTCGACCCTGTTCATCTATTTCGTGCTGATCGGCCTGCTCTTCACGCTGAAGGGCCGCTTCCGAAGCTGATGGCGGGGCTGATACTTTCCGCGCTAGCCAGTGCGTTCCTGCCGACCGGGTGCAATCAGCCAGGCTGGTCGTTCTGCGTCGCGATGCCGCCGGATGCCGAGCGCACGGTTAATCTCGAGGACGGCGATTTCGTCGTCTACGATTATCTGATGAGCGATGGCTCGCGTGCCCACATATTCGTCGGCCGCGACCCCGTTGAAATGGCGCCGGGCCGTTGGTCCGAACGCCGCCAGGGGCTGGAAACCGTGCGCTGGCAAAGCGGCGAGAACGGGCGGATCGATTACTATATCGAGCGGGTCTGGGCGGACGCCGCCGGCATCCCGCGCTGGCTGCACATGTGGGTGCTGCCGTCAGAGGATGGCGCGACCGCTGACGCGGAAGCACTGATCGCGAGTGTTCGCTCCTGCGATGAGCGGCTATGTCCGTCGCCAGGTCCGGTTGACCCAATTCAGCCAGCGGAGCCGGTCGGAGCAGATGGCGAATTGGCAGGTGGCGACGATAGCGGGTCGGAGATTGACCGCGACGCGGCTTCACGCGGCGAACCCGATTAGCGGACAAACGAATGCTGATCGAGCTGACGCCCACGGGCCGCGCGCTGTTTGAATCCATTCGTCAGTCAGAAAACGACTTGATCGAGCGGGTTGTAGCTCCGCTACCCGACCAGGCTCTGATCGAGTCAATCAAGACAATGAAGGCTTTTCGCGAAAGCCTGGCGCAGGAAACCTAGTGCGCCGCGCGGCGGCGGGACTGGGCGATCTCGTCGACCTCGGCCTGTTCCTCTGCGCGCAGGGCTTCCTCGATCCGCGCAACGCGGCGTTCTTCGAGCAGCTCGTATTTCTTTAGCTCGCGGAAGGCCGCTTCGAGTCGTTCACGAATGTCGTTAGCCTGCTCATCGACCTCGTCCATGGACGCGCGGATATTCTGTTTCCGCTTGATCACCGCCTGGGCATAGCTGCCATAGGCGAGAAAACCGTCCTTGTTCTGCGTTGCCGCCGCCTGCTCTTCCGGGACTGAGGCTTCGAGGCGCTCGATCTGGTCGGTCAGGGACTGGCGAACGCGATCGATGTCCGCGAGCTGTTTTTGAAGCTCCTCGACCTTGAACCGGGCGAGCCGGATCAGCGGTTCATGAGACCGTGTCATGTCATTTCTCCATCACCACCCATTATCCCGGCCAGAGTGGCGAAGCTCTCTTCAATAGATGTGGCTTCGTCCTTGCCCTGGGCGAGGAAGGTTTCCAGCGGATCGTTAAGCGCGATGGCCCGATCCGTCTGCGGATTTGATCCGGCGGCATAAGCGCCCAAGCGGATCAACTCCTCCATGTCGGCATAGACCGACAGCGTGCGGCGCGCCTCGCGCACCAGCCCGGCTTCATTGTTCTCGTAGACATCCGGCGCCACACGGCTGACCGAACGCAAAACGTCGATCGCCGGATAGCGGCCCCGCTCGGCGATCTCGCGGCTCATCACGATATGGCCGTCGAGAATACCTCGAACCGCATCGGCCACCGGCTCATTGTGATCGTCGCCATCAACGAGAACGGTGAAAATGCCGGTAATCGAACCGGTTCCCGTCGGGCCCGGACCGGCGCGCTCGAGGAGGCGCGGCAGCTCGGCGAAGACGGACGGCGTATAACCGCGTGTCGTCGGCGGTTCGCCGGCGGCGAGGCCGATTTCGCGCTGTGCCAGTGCGACGCGCGTGACGCTGTCCATCAGGCAAAGTACGTCCTTGCCCTGGTCGCGGAAATACTCTGCAACGGTGAGGGTCAGCTGGGCGGCCTGGCGGCGGGCCAGCGCCGGCGCATCCGAGGTCTCGGTAATGACCACCGATTTGCGGCGGCCTTCCTCGCCGAGCACGTCCTCGACAAACTCGCGCGCTTCGCGGCCGCGCTCACCGACCAGGCCGATGACGATAACATCGGCGTCGGCATTGCGCGCCAGCATCGACATCATGATCGACTTGCCGACACCGGAACCGGCGAAAACACCCAGCCGCTGACCGCGGCGCATCGGCGTGAACACATTGAGGGCGCGGACGCCAAGATCCATGCGCGGTCCGAGCCGGCCACGGCCATGGGCGCAGGGCGGTGCACCGCGCAAGGGAAAGGCGCGATGGCCTTGCGGCAAGGCTTCGCCGCCGTCGAGCGGCTGCGCAAAACTGTCGATCACCCGGCCGAGCCAGCTGGCAGACGGCCGCACCGTGGCGACATCCGGGTCGAGCCGCGCCGGCGCGCCGGGCTTGACCCCGTCGACCGGCTCGAACGGCATGAGGATGGCGGACTGGCCCTTGAAACCGACGACTTCGCAACTGGCGTGACCGGCAGAGGTGCCGATTGTGGCACGCGAACCGAGCGCGAGACCGGAGGCCGGGCCCTCGACCTCGACCAGCAGGCCGTTCACACCGGTAACCCGCCCCGTCATGATGCGGGGGTCCAGCTTTTCAATTCGGTCGATCAGCGCCTGCATTATTGATCCCCTGGCGCCGAAAGGGACGCCGTAAGAGATCACGCTAACAGATCGGAGTTAGAAGCCCGTAAACGCGAAAGCGAAAGTTCGAGGTCTAGCAGTCCGGGCAGGAAGCGCGTGCAGCTTCTTGGTGGGCGGCCGCCTCCGCCATTGCAACACCGCATGGAACGAATCGCGGACGGACTCGATTCCGCCACACGAGTCAATTCGCGGTTAACTTTCGTTAACGCTTTGCATCTACCGTTCGAAGCACGTTAACCATGGAACTAGCAGCGGAGTGATTCGCTGTGCAGCGGGGCGGAGATACTCCATGCGGGTTTTGCTGATTGAAGATGATCGCGCGACGGCGCAGTCGATCGACCTGATGCTGAAGTCGGAAGGCTTCAATGTCTATACGACCGATCTGGGCGAAGAGGGCGTCGATCTTGGCAAGCTATATGATTACGACATCATTCTCCTCGATCTGAATCTTCCGGACATGCCGGGCTTCGATGTGCTGAAAACCTTGCGCATGTCGAAGATCGACACACCGATCCTGATTCTCACCGGCAATGCCGACATCGACAACAAGGTGCGCGGCCTGGGCTGCGGCGCCGACGATTACATGACGAAGCCGTTCCACAAGGACGAGATGGTGGCACGCATCCACGCCATCGTGCGGCGTTCCAAAGGTCATGCGCAGTCGATCATCAAGACCGGCGACATTGCGGTCAATCTGGATGCAAAGACCGTCGAGGTGGACGGTCACCGCGTTCACCTGACCGGCAAGGAATACCAGATGCTGGAGCTGCTCTCCTTGCGGAAGGGCACGACACTCACCAAGGAAATGTTCCTGAACCATCTCTATGGCGGCATGGACGAGCCGGAGCTGAAGATCATCGACGTCTTCATCTGCAAGCTTCGCAAGAAACTCGCTGCAGCAACCAACGGCCAGCACCACATCGAGACGGTGTGGGGACGCGGATATGTGTTGCGGGATCCAGTTGAGCAGAAGGACGTGGCCTAGACCCCCCTGTCCTTCTTGAGCAGGAAAAGCCCGGCGCCCCCGCTCCGGGCTTTTTCTTTGGCCGGATTCGCGGCGCTTGCCGGCTTGTCAGGTCTTGGAGTCTTTACCTTGCGGCGAACCCTTTCAGGCCGCCTGTTTTACCCTCGCCTCAACCGTTCTGGCATAGATGCCGCGCTTGCCGCTCACCGAACGATAAAGATCCCCGGCACCGGCGACGGTCTCGCCTTTTCCGAGAACAAGATAGCCGCCCGGTGAGAGTTGCCCGGCCAGCTTGGCCAGCGTATGCTGGCGCGCTTCCGACGTCATGCCGGCGAGCACGTTGCGGCAGAAAATGATATCGAATTCACCCAGGCGGTCGGTTGGTTTCAGCAGATTGCCGCGTTCAAAACGCGCGTGACGCTTGATCGAATCCTTCAGCACCCATTGGTTGCCCGACGATTCGAAATTTTCAATCAGGCGATGGATGGACAGGCCGCGCTGGACTTCGAACTGCGAATAGGCGCCGGATTGTGCGCGATCGATCGCACGGCTGCAGATGTCGGTGCCGACAATCTCGATTTCCGTTCCGCTCAGACGCGCCTTCTGCTCCTCGAGCAAAATCGCAATCGACCAGGCTTCCTGTCCGGTGCCACATCCCGCGCTCCAGATCCGGATCGGCGTTTTCCCGGCCTTTTCTCGGGCCAGCACCGGCAGGATATCGGCCGTGAACTGATTCAGCGGGGCCGGATCCCGGAAAAACCAGGTCTCGTGATCTGCGAGGCTCTCGACCACGCGACGCCAGAGACGATCTTCGGGCACTTTCTCGAGCGCGCGGATGAGTTCCGACTGGCTGTCATATCCTTCCGAGCGGGCGACCGGTGCAAGGCGCGCTTCAACGAGATAGGTCTGCCCCTTGGGGATGGCGATGCCGGCGCGCCGCTGCGCTTCAGTGGAAATCGATTTTATTACTCCGCTATCCAGCACGACGCTCCTCCCCGATCAGTCCGACCTGCTGGAATTTCGACTGCACGATCTCGGCGTCGAACGGCTTCATGATATATTCGTCGGCTCCGGCGCGCAGCGCTTCGGTGATCGACGGGATGTCATTCTCGGTCGTGCAAAAGACAACGATGGGCGTGTCTCCGCCAGGTTCCTGCCGTAGCGTTTTCACGAAATCGATGCCATTCATGACCGGCATGTTGCGATCGAGCAGGATGGCGTCCGGCATCGAACCGCGACATCGCGCGAGCGCATCGGCGCCGTCGGGCGCTTCCTGAACCTGAAAGCCGAGGCCTTCAATGATCCGGCGGGCGACCTTTCGGATCACCCGGCTATCGTCCACGACAAGACAGGTCTTCATGACAGTTTCCACTCCTCGCGCGACGCTCGCGTCTGGAGAAGAATCGTCACCCGTTTTGGTTAACAGGACTTTGAAAGTCAGGCGGCGAGAGACGCCTTCGGCACAATCAGGGATACAAACTCGACACGGTCCTCGCCCTGGCTCGCGGTCACGCGGCCACCGGCAGAGCGGGCGATCAGACCGGCGTAATAGGGCTGGATCGAACGGCCATTGAAGCCGTCGTCAGGCTCGCGGCCGGCAAGCGCAGCTTCGAAGTCGGGTTTCAACTCGGCGCGCGGGCCCTCCGCGACGAGACGCATGCGGGTGCCGCCTGCGCCGTCATCGGACGCTTCCACCGTGACGGTCCCGCCGCGCGCAGCGGCCGAACCCGCAGCCATGCAGAGATTGAGCAGCAGCCGCGCCGCGGTCTTTTCCAGGCCGGGCTCGGTAACTTTCCAGACCAGGTCAGGACGCAGCGTCGAGAAATAGTCCTCGGCGAGGCTTTTCAGTTCCTGGCTTTCCATGGTCCCCGGGGCCGATCCGGCCGCGCCAAAGGCAATCCGTGCAAATGCCAGCTTGGCTTCAGCCTGGCGCGCGTTCTCGCGCACCAGTTCGATCGCGTCCTCGCGCATGGAATCAGCGTCTTCATCATCGAGCACGCTGAACGCCATGCCCATGGCGGACACCGGGCTTACGAGGTCATGGCAAAGGCGTGCACACAGAAGTGCAGCAAGCTGTTCGGGGGCCATGAGGGCGGGATTGGTCTCGGTCATGTCTTATCCTGATACATGATTCTGCGGCGATGTCCTGATCCGGCGTAAACGCACTGTCAGTAAACCCTTGGCAATATCCTTTGGTCACGTCATTGTTTCGCCCGAACTGGAAACTAGCTAGAGCCAGACCGCAACGGGCGCGGTTCTTGCTCATCGTTGATCGAAGCAAGTTAGCTATCCATTAAAGGCCATACATGTCGGGTTTTGATGTACGTTCCCTCGATGAAGTTCGCCGCCGTTCGGCTGCGATCATCGCCAGTATCTCGCTTTCCGTTTTCCTGCTGATCGCGCTGATCGCGAGCCGGCTGGGGGGCGAACCGAGCGCCGATGCCGTCGAGCCGCCGATGATGGCCGAACGGGCTCTGGAGCCCGGCCAGATCGCCATGGCAGCAGAACGCTCCGAGCCGGAATACCGCATCACGCCGACTGACGAGCTGCGTGATCTCGAGCACGCAGCCTTCTACACGGATTGCGTCGCCTGCCCGCTCGATACGCAGACGATCGTGGCCACCGTGCCGAGCGGTGGTACGCTCGCCGGTACGCTCGGCGATGCCGGAGCTCCCGGCGGTGATGTTGCGCGTGCCGTCAACGCGCTCGGCCCGGTGTTCGAGGTTCGCCGACTGCGTGCCGGACAGGACATCACCGTCTATCTGCAGACGCCGCGACGACCGGTCGACGGCGAAGATGGACCACGGCTCGCCGGCTTTTCCTTCCGCCCTGCGGTCGACCGGTCCATCACGGTATCGCGGCTCGAAGACGGCAATTATCGCGCCCGCGAGATGACAGCAGAATTCGAGCGCGAACTGGTGCGTTCCGCCGGGTCAATCACAACCAGTCTCTATGTCGATGCTCTGGCCGCCGGTGCGACCGACCGCATCGTTGTCGAATTGGCCGGCGTGCTCGCCTATGCCGTCGATTTCCAGCGCTCCATCCGCGAAGGCGACCGTTTCGATGTGGTGTTCGAACGCTTCCTCGATTCAGACGGCAATATCATGCGGACCGGCGATATTCTCTACGTGATGTACGCCGGCCGCGGCGATCCGCTGGAGTATTTCCGTTATGAAAGCGATGATGGTGAGATCGCCTATTTCAATGCCGATGGCGAAAGCGCCCGCCGCCTGCTGATGATGACGCCGATCAACGGTGCGCGGCTGTCGTCGCATTACGGCATGCGACGCCACCCTGTACTCGGCTATAACCGCCTGCACCGCGGCACCGACTTTGCCGCGCCGCGCGGTACGCCGATCTTTGCAGCCGGCTATGGCGTCGTCGAGCGGGCCGACCGTTTCGGCTCATTCGGCAACTATGTCCGCATTCGCCATTCCAATGGATTCCAGACCGCCTATGCGCACATGCAGGGCTTCGCCCGCGGCGTTTCGCGTGGTTCCCGCGTGCAGCAAGGCCAGGTGATCGGCTATGTCGGGACGACAGGCCGCTCGACCGGTCCGCACCTGCACTATGAAGTGCACCACAACGGTCAGTCGGTGAACCCGATGTCCCTTGACCTGCCGACCGGACGGACACTGGAAGACGACGAAATCGAGGCGTTCGAAACGGAACGTGATCGCATCATCGCGATCCGGGACTCGGCCCGCAATGCGGCTGAAGTCGGCAACACGCCGGCGTCGCGAATTGTCTCCGCAGACGGCACGCCGGGCGCGCAATAAATCCAGCCGGATCACGAACAGCTTGACCAAAAAATCGTTCACGCGTATTGACCGCGCCGGCTCGGGCTGCCGGCCGTCCGCGGGATCATTCCTCTGGTGAAAGCCCCTCGACACCCTGTTTCGGAATCTTTCGCGATCCCGAAATGAAGGCAATGCGGACCCCTTCTGTGCTATCGGGATCCTGACGAAGGATCGAAACGATGACTCATCCCGTACCCCTGCCCTCATTGGCGGAACTGAAGTCCAGCGCGCGGCGCTTGCGAGCGGCGCTTGCAGATGAGGGCGACTTCATCCAGCACAGCGAGGCGCTCGAACTGATCGCGCGCCAGCATGGCTATCGCGACTGGAACACGTTGCGCGCTGCGGCCGGCAATCGTCCGACGCTGCCGCTTGCCGTCGGCGGCACCGTTCGCGGCCGCTATCTCGGCCAGACGTTTTCTGCCCGGATCGTCAGCCTGTCGCCGCTCGGCGCGGACGCGAAGTTCCTGCGCATCTCGCTCGAGCTCGACGCGCCGGTGGACGTCGTGAAATTCGACAGCTTCTCGGCCTACAGGCGGCGGGTACAGGCTACGATACGTTCCGATGGGCGGACCGTGGCTTGCACCTCGGACGGTGAACCGCAGCTGCAGCTCGAACTGGCAGCCTAGTTCACCATGACATCGGGCAGCGGCGCCGCCTCACGGGCGATCACCTGGCCATTTATGACCAGGTGGCCGCCTTCGGCCGACACCCTGATCGCGTCGCCATCTTTCAGGTCGCCCTCCAGCAGGAGCCGCGCGAGCGGGTCCTGCAGCTCCTTCTGAATGACCCGCTTGAGCGGCCGCGCACCATAGGCCGGATCAAAACCCTTCTGCGCGAGCCAGCCACGCGCTGCCGCATCGAGCTCGATCGTCATGCGGCGATCAGCCAGGAGTTTGGAAAGGCGCTTCATCTGGATATCGACAATGGCGCCCATATGCTCTTCGGCGAGGCGGCGGAACAGGATGATCTCGTCCACCCGGTTGAGGAATTCAGGGCGGAAATGGGCGCGAACCGCCCCCATCACAGCTTCCCTGGCCGTCTCCACATCCTCGGCCTGCATCAGGAATTCGGCACCGAGATTCGACGTCATGATGATGAGCGTGTTGCGGAAATCGACGGTGCGACCCTGGCCGTCGGTCAGGCGGCCATCATCGAGCACCTGCAGGAGCACGTTAAAGACATCCGGATGCGCTTTCTCGATCTCGTCGAACAGGATGACCTGGTAGGGCCGGCGACGGACGGATTCGGTCAGGGCCCCGCCTTCGTCATAACCGACATAGCCCGGCGGAGCGCCGATCAGGCGCGCGACGGAATGCTTTTCCATGTATTCCGACATGTCCATGCGGGTGACGGCGTGTTCGTCGTCGAACAGGAAATCGGCGAGCGTCTTGGTGAGCTCGGTCTTGCCGACGCCGGTCGGGCCAAGGAACAGGAATGAGCCGATCGGCCGATTGGGATCTTTCAGCCCGGCGCGGGCACGGCGGACAGCGTCCGAAACGGCGGTCAGGGCTTCATCCTGACCGACGACGCGCGCGCGCAGCGCGTCTTCCATCTTGAGCAGCTTCTCGCGCTCGCCCTCGAGCATCTTGTCGACCGGCACGCCGGTCCAGCGCGAGACGACCGCAGCGATCTGCTCCTCGTCGACGACTTCCTTGACCAGGGCACCGTCCTCTGCGGCATCGGATTCGGTGTTTTTCGCCTCGAGTTCGGGGATGACGCCATATTTCAGCTCGGACGCCTTGCCGAGATCGCCCCGGCGTTCCGCATCGGCGAGCTCCGCCCGGGCCCGGTCGAGCCGGTCCTTGACCTCGGTCGCCGAGGCCAGCTTGTCCTTCTCGGCGCGCCAGGCCGCGGTGATCTCGTCGGATTTCGACTGCAGCTCGGCGATCTCCTTGCCGAGTTTCTCCAAGCGATTCTTGGAGGCGTCATCGGTTTCCTTCTTCAGCGCTTCCGCCTCGATCTTCAGCTGCATGATGCGGCGGTCGATCTCGTCGAGTTCTTCCGGCTTGGAATCGACCTGCATGCGCAGGCGCGAAGCGGCCTCGTCCATCAAGTCGATGGCCTTGTCCGGCAAGAAACGGTCGGTGATGTAACGGTTCGACAGGGTCGCCGCGGAGACGATGGCGCTGTCGGATATGCGTACACCGTGATGGACCTCGTACTTGTCCTTCAGGCCGCGCAGGATCGAAATCGTGTCCTCGACCGTCGGCTCGCCGATGAAGACCGGCTGAAAACGACGGGCAAGGGCGGCGTCCTTTTCGACATGCTTGCGGTACTCATCCAGAGTCGTGGCGCCAATGCAGTGCAGCTCGCCGCGCGCCAGCGCCGGTTTGAGAAGGTTTGAGGCATCCATCGCGCCGTCGGTCTTTCCGGCACCCACGAGCGTGTGCATCTCATCGATGAAGAGAATGATATTGCCGCCGGCGCTCTCGACCTCTCCGAGCACCGCCTTGAGCCGTTCCTCGAACTCGCCGCGATATTTCGCGCCGGCAATCAGCGAGCCCATGTCGAGGGCGAGCAGTTTCTTGTCGGTCAGGCTTTCGGGCACATCGCCATTGACGATGCGCAGCGCCAGACCTTCCGCAATGGCGGTCTTGCCGACACCCGGTTCGCCAATCAGAACGGGATTGTTCTTCGTGCGGCGGGAAAGCACCTGGATGGCGCGGCGGATTTCCTCGTCGCGGCCGATGACCGGGTCCAGCTTGCCCTCGCGCGCGGCTTCGGTGAGATCGCGGGCATATTTCTTCAACGCCTCATAGCTGTCCTCCGCCGACTGGCTGTCAGCGGTGCGGCCGGCCCGCATTTCATTGATCGCATTGTTCAGCGATTGCGGATTGAGGCCGCCATTCTTGAGGATTTCCGATGCGTGTGCGCCTTTGGCGATCGACAAGGCCTGCAGCAGGCGTTCAGCAGACACGAACTGGTCACCGGCCTTCTTGGCGGCCTCTTCCGCGGTCTTGAACACATCGGCTGTCTGCGGCGCGAGGTAGATCTGGCCCGCACCGCTGCCCTCGACTTTCGGCAGGCGTTCAAGCGCCTGCAGGGTGAGGTCGACGACGGCCTGTGGATTGCCGCCAGCCGCCTTGATCAGATTGCCGGCCAGCCCGCCTTCGTCCTCCATCAGAGCCTTGAGCACGTGCTCGGGCGTGAATTGCTGGTGACGGGACGCCAGCGCGTCCTGCTGGGCGCGTTGTACAATCGACCGTGCACGGTCCGTATAGGTTTCGAAATTCATGTCTCTAAATAACTCCCGATCAGGCGAGATTGCAGTTTTGATGCCGTCCTGGGTCAGGCCCGGCCTCCTGTTCGGACCTGAGATAGGTGTTGCCGTTTGAGCACACAAGTGCGTGCGAGCAACAAAAAACCCCGGCGCGAAGGCCGGGGTTGTCTTTGGGCTCTGGCATAGGCCGTCAGGCCGCTTCGGTTTCCGATCCGCCGTCCGAATCACCGTCGGGGGATTTTCGCGAACGCCGGCCGCGACGAGGGCGCGGCTGATCATCGGAATTGTCGTCGGACGCCATTTCCGGCTGACCGCCCTTTTCCGGATCTACGACTTCGAGCGGGTCGCGTTTCTCCTCGGCCGATTGCCGCTTGGGGCGGCGGCCGCGGCGCGGGCGATCATTCTCGCCCTGATCGCTGTTTTGGTCCCGCTTGTCCTCGGAGCTGTCGGACGCCGTCTCGTCATCGCCGCCCTGGTTGCGGTTCTGGCGGCGGTTCTGATCGTCCTGATGTTGCTGCCGGGCCTGACGGCGCTGTTCCTGTTCCGCCTGCTGGAGCGCGGCAATCCGGAAATAATGATCGGCGTGCTGGAAATAGTTTTCCGCCATTACGCGATCGCCTGACGAGGAGGCATCCCGCGCCAGTTGCATGTATTTCTCATATACCGTGGACGCATTGCCCCGGATCTTGACGTCCGGACCATTGCTTTCAAACGAACGGTTGCCCTGATTACCGCCGGGTTTTCCCCGGCCTCGTCCGCGCTGACGCTTCATCGTCGTCGATCCTCGTAATTGTCAGGCTGTATTGAGGCCGCTTTCCCCCATGTACTCGCGACGTGCATCATCCGTTGAAGATCAGGAACCGATAACGAAAACGGACGATAAGCTGTTTGGATAATCCTGCGCCCGACAGCCTTGTCCCAAGGCGCATCCATCAACTTGATCGCAAAGCTAGCCCGGCTTGGTTCATTTTCCAAGAGGGTATTGCCACCTCAGCCTGCCGGTCGTGTGGAGAAGACGATGCGTGGCTGACCGGCGAGATCGCGGGCCAGCTCTGCATCCGGGAAGCCGGCAGCGCGCGCGAGTGCGGTAACGCTGTCGGCCTGATCAAATCCGATTTCCACGGCCATCAGACCTCCAGGCTTCAGGACACGGTGAAGTTCGGGCAAAAGAATGCGATAGACGTCGAGCCCGTCCTTGCCGCCGTCGAGCGCCGACCGGGGTTCGAAATCCTTCACTTCGGGCTGCAATGTGTCGATGATCTCGCTGACGATGTAAGGCGGATTCGAGACCGCCACATCGAGGTCGGCGTCCGGCACACCGGCTGCCCAGTCGCCGACGCGAAAGGCAGCGCGATCTGCAAGACGGTTGCGATTGGCGTTCTCTGCGGCGACCGCAAGTGCCGATTCGCTGATATCGATGCCCAGGCCGGTGGCGTTCGGCAATTCAGACAGCAAGGCCAGCAGGATCGCGCCTGAACCGGTGCCGAAATCGGCGATCTGCAGCGCGGATTTCCGATCAGCGATCTGATCGAGAACGGTTGCCACCAGGGTCTCTGTATCGGCGCGCGGCGTCAGCACGTCCCGCGTGACCTTGAGGTCGAGTGTCCAGAAAGGCTTGTCGCCGAGTATGTGGGACAGCGGTTCCCGCTGCAGGCGGCGTGCAGCAAGATCGGCCAGCCCGGCGATCATCTGCCACGACACACGCGCGGGATCGACGAGCGCGACGGCGAGCGGCGTGGGTTTCAGAACGTGATCGAGCAGGAAGCGCGCATCACTTTCGGCATCTTCGATACCTGCGGCAGAGAAGCGGTCGTGCAAATCCCCTCGGATGCCCGCCAGGTCCTTGCCCCGCCACGACCTGATCAAGGCCAGACCGGGCCGCGAGGCCTGCGCAATTGCAGCCTCCTCGACCAGCGCGTCGAATGGATTCCCGTCCGGCTTCACTCGTCCGCCGGGGCCGTCACCGTGCGCGGAAACAAGCGCGCATTTCCATACTCAGACCGGAACTCGCGATCCCTCGCCCAGTCGGAGAGCAAACGGAAATATCCCTCCGAATAGCGGATCGACTCGCGTTCGCCTTCGGCGTTCATCTCGAACTCGATGATGCCGTGATCCGCTGTCGGATAGACGGCCAAATCGATCGGCAGGTCTTGAGCCTGCAATTCGGCGACAATCCGCTGTGTCTCCTGGGAAGGAGCTTCGGCGTCGTTACCGGCGAGCACCCAGAGAACCGGCATCTCCAGGCGTTCCAGCACCGGTCGCGGATCATAATCCCAGCTGGTGCCCTGGTCGAAGAAGGGCCATGCGGAGCGCAGCTGCCAGATCGGCCTGGCCAGGAATTCGTGCGTGAATTCGCCCTCGATTTCGTCATACCAGGGTTCGTCGCGATAGCGGTCCTTGAGCGCCGCCATTTCAGCCTGGCCCTCGGTCCAGCCGCTCGCCAGCAATCGCCCCGCTCCGTCAGCCAGGGCACGCGCGCCCGCCATTGCTTCGGGATCATCGCCATAACCGGCTTCGACCATGCTGAAGAGCACTTCGTCGCGATCCTCGGCAAGCGGCCCTTCGGCCAGCCCGAAGGTCGCGATCACGAAGTCGGCGTCGCTCATCGAAGCGGCAAGCGGTGCGACCCAACCACCCTGGCTGGCACCAAGATATCCGGCGCTCGCGATCTGATCGCCGGCAAGCCGTCGCGCCTCAGCAAGGGCGGCCGCGGCATCTGCCGCGAGCAAGTGGAAATCCTGCGTGTACTCGCCGCTGGACCCGCCCGTACCGCGCTTGTCGTAGACGAAGGCGGCCATTCCGAGCGCCGGCAGAAGCCGCTGCAGAGGATAGAAGTCTCGGGCGCTGTAGTCCTCGGAGCCATGCACCAGCACGACCAGCGGGAACGGACCTTCACCGAGCGGCAGGACCAATCGACCGGCGAGCGTCACGCCGTCGCTCTCAAGTTCGGTCTCGATGGCTGGCAAGCTCAATTTCCCGGCATTGCCTTCGAGGTCGGGATGGTTGGCGATTTCGATCGTGCCATCATCGCATGCGCCGAGTCTGAATTCCGCCGGGTGCGGCGTTTCTGTCCAGCCCACATTACCGCTCCAGTCTCCGTCCGGTTGCTGGCGGAGCGTGCCTGTCGTGCCGTCGCTCGCCCTCCAGCGCAGCGCGTCCGTCGAGAGCGGTGAGATGTCAATGACCACGCCACCCGGCGTACGATAGGCGCCGGCATGACATGTGACGAGCGGATCGAGCTCTTCCACATCGCCGCGGCAAGCCGCCAGTAAAGCGCCTACAGCCAATGCAAAAACCCTGTTCACGAATTTTCCCGGCATGATCCTTGATCCGTTGTCTGCGCCCCGCTCCAGGGTCCGCTGCGAGACCGCGACTGGCAAGCGCAAATGCGCCTTAGGCCAATTGCGCGCTGTCGCCGGGCTTGATCGTGCCACCGGCCATCACTTTGGCATAGAGGCCGCACAAGACATGGCCATAATGCTCGCGCATCAACGGCACGACATCGATGTCGGCTTGCGCGCTGTGCGGATCGACATGCGTCGCAGTGCAACGCGAGATGGGTTTGAGCCCTGTGAGGCGCGCCTCGCCAATGGTCAATTCGGCCCCTTCCATTTCGAGTTCAGACCAGGCCGGCCAGCCCTCGACCAGGATATTGCCGCGAAAACGGGACGGGTCGATCTTGCGGCCGAGCTTGGCTTCGAAATCGCGGAGACTTTGCCGGTTAATGATCGAAACGAAGCCTTTCTGACTGTCCATGAATCGATGGGCATCCGGCGCAGCGAGCACCTTCAATGGTCCTCTCAACTGCCCCGCCAGAACGCCGGAGAGCCAGGTCGCGAAGGCGAGGCGGCCACCGTCATCGTCGAGGTCGACCGTGAGTTCGCCGAAGTGGGGATGCCAGGCCGTCAACAATCCCTCGTCGTCTCGCCATTTCGTTCGGACGGCCGCGACGTCTGGCAGGCGCGCCAGCACGGTGAACGCCATTTTCGGGATGTGTTGCGGCGCGTCGGGGTCAAAACCGGATGGTCCATCCTCAACCGCGTAGAGCCGGTCGCCAGGAAAATGCGCGCCGGCGCGCAACTCAACCTGATCGAGAGGTTCGGGTGTGAAGCCTTTTACCGGGTGGCGGGCCAGCGCGGCGACGCGGCCGGAAATTGCTCCGCCCGTCACGCCTCTTCAAGTGCGGCGAGGCGGGCGGCCTCGTCTTCGGCAATGAGGGCGGACACGACCTCGTCGAGCGCGTTGCCGGACAATATGTCCTGCAGCTTGTAGAGCGTCAGCTTGATGCGGTGATCCGTAACCCGGTTTTCCGGGAAATTATAGGTCCTGATCTTTTCAGACCGATCGCCGGAGCCGACCTGGGATTTGCGCGCGTCGGCACGCTCGGCCGCCTTGGCCTGCTGTTCCATGTCGTAGAGCCGCGTCTTCAGGAGCTGCAGCGCGCGGGCGCGGTTCTGGTGCTGTGACTTTTCCTGGCAGAGCACGACAATTCCCGTGGGAAGGTGGGTCATGCGTACCGCCGAATCGGTCTTGTTGACGTGCTGGCCGCCGGCACCGGAAGCGCGCATCGTGTCAACGCGGATGTCCTCGTCCTTCAACTCGATATCGATCTCTTCCGGCTCCGGCAGAATGGCAACCGTGGCGGCGGAGGTATGGATCCGGCCCTGGCTCTCGGTTGCCGGAACGCGCTGAACGCGGTGCACGCCCGATTCAAATTTCAGGCGGCCGAACACGCCAGAACCGGAGATCGAGGCAATCACTTCCTTGAAGCCCCCGGCATCGCCCTCGCTGGCGGATTCGAGCTCGAACTTCCAGCCCTGCAATTCGGCATAGCGGCGATACATCTCGTAGAGATCACCGGCGAACAGCGCTGCCTCGTCACCGCCTGTCCCGGCGCGGATCTCGAGCATGGCGTTGGCCGCGTCGTCCTTGTCCTTCGGCAGGAGGAGCAGCGAAACCTCGCGTTCCATTTCCGGCAGGCGCTCCTTGAGGTCATAGAATTCCTCGCGCGCCATCTCGGCCATGTCCTTGTCCTCGCCGTCCATCATCTCTGCAAGATCGGCGAGTTCGGCGCGGGCAGCCTTCAGCTCGCGCGCCTTGTCGGCTACGGGCTTGAGCTCGGCGTGCTCGCGCGACAGGCGGACGATCTCGTCGCCACCAGCGGCGGCGCCGAGGCGGGCTTCGACTTCTTCGAACCGGTCAATGACCTGTTCCAGGCGGGTTTCGGGTGCATGCATGGAGGCTGATTATCACCCTCCGCGCACGCTGCAAACGTCATCAAGCGGTTAGCTGCTGCCCAGCAGGCGGCCGACACAGATCCCGGCCATCAGGATCAGGGCGAGCGAAGACAGCACAAAGACCAGAAACCGCACCGGAATGAAATTCCACAACGCCTGGATCAGGCTGTGCGCGATGCGCAAGGCGACGTACGCCCAGGCCGCATAGACCATGGTCTGGGTCGCAGCGCCGGCGGCCGACGCATAAAAGATCAGCGCGTAGAAAATGACCGGCTGCTCGTGCAGATGGTTGTAATTGTCCGCAATGCGGCGGACCTCCTTCGGCAACACGTCCATTTCCGATTTCTCGGTCATTTTCGCGGCGTTGATGCCGGCTTTCTGCATTGCCGGGATGCGGGTGGCGTACATCCACATCCACATGATCAACGTCCAGCAAATCAGCACGAGTACGGGTGTAAGAATAGAATCCACGGCTTGTCCTCCCTGTCTTGCGTGAAGTTAGGCAAAAACCGTCAGCCTGTGAAAGACCTCAGGTCTGTTTGACCTTGATACGGATGTCTGCCGGCGGCGCCTCATAGGCGATGAATGCGTCAAGCAAGGCATCGGCGCTTTCGTGCCGGTGCAGCATGGCACGGTGCTCGGGATTGACGAACCCGTCATCTGCCATGCGGTCAAGAAAGGCGTTGAGGTGATCGAAATAACCGCCGGCATCCAGCAGGCCGCACGGCTTCCTGTGTTGGCCCAGCTGGCTCCAGGTCCAGATCTCGAACAATTCCTCCATCGTGCCGATACCGCCTGGCAGCGCAATAAAGCCGTCGGCGCGGCGTTCCATCTCCGCCTTGCGCGTGTGCATGGAGTCGACCACGACCAGATTGGTCAATCCGGCGTGGGCAACTTCCTTGAGCGCGAGAAATTCCGGAATGACTCCAATCACCTGGCCGCCAGCGGCCAGACATGCATCGGCGAGCACGCCCATGAGGCCGACACGTCCGCCACCGTAAACCAGCGTGATGCCGCGCTTTGCGAGAGACGCACCCAGACCGCGCGCCGCGTCAACATACTCCGGTTTCGTGCCGGTATTGGAGCCGCAATAGACGCAGATTGACTTCATGACCCTCTCCTAGCTTGCAACACAGAGGATCGACTGCAGCGGCATGGTGTTGTCGCGATCGGCGAATGCTGCGCGGAAATTCCTCGTCAGATTGCCGACAACCTCCTCAGGATCAATTCCGCCATGCGCTCGAATTTCTTCGATTAGCGGGTTTCCGAATACCAAACCACTTGCAAACATGTCCCAATCCGCAACCTTCTTGTCTAGACGCCGGATTTCGAAATCGACTCGGGCGAATCCAGCCTGTTTCATGTCTCCAGCAATGCGGTCTGTATCGAAATAGCCAAACGGCACATTGTAAAAGGAAGGTGGATTATCGGGGAACATCCGGACCACCAGCTCGCTCGCAATGCGCGAGAATGGGTTGTTGGCCATGCTATCCCAGACATTGAATACATATTGGCCACCGGGTTCGAGGACGCGGCGGGCTTCTCGGAAGGCCGCGACCTTGTCCGGAAAAAACATGACGCCGAATTGACAAGCAATGAGATCGAATGCCGCGTCATCAAAGGGCAGTTTGCTGGCATCTGCAGGCTGGAAGGTCAGCCCTGACGCAACATCGAATTTGGCAGCTGCGATTTTCAGCATGGGCGCATTGAGGTCGGTGATTGTCAATTCCGCATTCGGCAACGCGGATCGCAAGGCGAGACTGGCAATTCCGGTTCCCGCGGCCAGCTCGAGCAGGCGAGTCGGTTGGCACGAGGCGGCGCGAACGGCCAGCTCGCCGGCAAAGTCGACAAAAATGTTGGGGCCAAGACAGCGATCATAATAATCGGGGATTGATCCTGTAAATTGGCTGTCGTTGGCTTTCATCTTGCCGTCTCCGGTCGGGGCTTGGCGCTCACGCTAATGACACTCGTTGCAGAAGCCAATCAGTCCGTAGGCGGGGCCGGGACCAGTGCCGCGGATTTTTTTCTTCCGCATTCGAACCACTCGCCGATACTGCCGCCATGATGCGTTGTATTGCTGCCATATTCATCGTGTTCCTGCTGGCGCCTACCGCTCGCGCACAGAACGAGTCCTGGTCAGTCCCGACCGAGATGTGCCGGGACTATTTCTTCGTGCCAATTGTCGTCAGCGCGCAGCCCGGCCGGCCGGAGGACGAAAGCGGTCGCACGCTGTGGATGCTTTACGATACCGGGGCTGCAGCGACATTTGTCGATCCCGATTCGATCGAACGGGTCGCCAATATGCGGGTCCGCGACCAACGCCGGATCAATATTACCAATGCCCGCATGGGACCGGTTTCCGTCAACCGGATGCCGGCCCGCATTACTGATCTGGACCACCTCACTGTCGGATTGGGGCGTGAGATCGACGGCATCCTGGCGGTCGACGCTTTCCAGGGCTTTCTGCTGACGCTGGACTATGAGCACGGCGCGCTCCGGTTGACGAGAGGCGCCCTGCCGCGGCCCGACAACGATTCCGTGTTCTCGACGCGCGGACCGGGTAAGCGGCCTTTTCTAACCGTCGATATTGCCGGCCGAACGCGCCGTATCCTGATCGATTCCGGCGCCGCCAGCGCGCCGCTCGCGGTAAACCGGCTGGACCGTTATGCATTGACCGAACCGGCGCGGCCGATCGGCGCCTCGATCCGGTTCTCTCACATCGAATACCGCGAGGGCGGACGGCTGGATGGCGCAGCCCGTTTCGGCCCGTTTGTACTCGATGCCCCGCTGATGGAGGAAGTCCCCGAAACCGAGTTGCTTGGCGGCATGATCATGCGCCATTTCAACTGGACCTTCGATCTCGAGAATGAGCGCGTGCGGATCGAACGCATCATTGGCGAGGGGCCGATCATGTTGCCGCCCGAAACCACGCACGGTCTCGCCCTTCGTCCGGAGGGCGGTGCGCTGGTCGTGCAGGCCATCCTGCCCGGCAGCCTTGCCGGAGAGGCCGGGCTGGCCGAAGGCGATATCCTGACCCATTTCGACGGAAGGCCGGTCGCAGACCGGGGTTGCCAGCGGTCCGATGCGGACGATACGCCGCTTTCGCTTACCGTAACGCGGGTGCGGGATGGCGAATCCGTCGATGTGGTCGTGCCGCTGGTGAGGCTGGTGGACTAGGCAACCGCGAGGTCCGCCAGAAGGCCGAAAGCATCGCGGAGCCGATCACGGTCGGCTGAGGCAAGGTGTGCGTTAACCGCGATTTCCAATGATATCCCCGGCCGGCCGTCGATATCCCAGGTCGACCGGCCCAGCCAGACACCCTTCCGTTCCGCGATCTGGTTCCGAAACCTCGAAAAATCGTCCTTGGTGACCGGGAGCCGAACATGAAACATGTTGGTCCGGACCGCCGCTGGCTCGACCGCCAGACCGGTTGACCGGACCAGTTCGGCAAGCTCGCGCGCGGCCGCGATCCAGCCTGGCATGGCCGCTATCGAGTCCGGCAACCGCCGCAGGGCGTCAGCCATGACGGGCCAGCCCCTTACCTGCAGGCCGCCCTGGCGGTGGCGCCATTGTCTTGCTTGCGCGATGAAGTCCTCATCACCGACGAGCACAGCGCCGCCGAGTGCCCCCACGTCCTTGTAAAAAGACATGTAGACACTATCGAAAGGCGCGCAGATTTCGACGTAGGAACGCCCGTCAAAGGCCTCGCGCGCTGACCAGAGACGCGCGCCATCCATATGCAGTCGCGCACCGCTTCCCCGCGCTGCGTCGGCGGTTGCCACCAATACGTCCCAATCCGGACACAGCCCGCCATTGTGGCGTTGCGGCAACTCGATGAAGAGACAGGCCAGATCACCCGCTGCCTTCAGGTCGGCGGCATCGATCCCGCGGTGCCATTCGCCAATGTGCACCGGTTCAAGGCCTGCGAGCTTCTTGATGCTGCCATCTTCGTGGAGCAGTAAGTGGGAGTTCGGATGCAAGCCGATGCGGGTCCGCCCGGTGGCCCCGGCATGCACGAGGGCAGCGGCCATCTGGGCCATTGTGCCGGTCGGAAACCAGAGGGCTGCCGGTTTGCCTGTCAGGCTGGCACACTCGGTTTCCAAGCGTGCCGCGAGTTCACCCTCCAAATAGATCTCGTCATGAATGCCTTCCGCCTCGAGCCAATCTGCGATTTCGCGCAGCCAATTGGCCGAGGAACCCGCGTCATCTGCAGGGAAGCCAATGCGGATGTCGCAGCGGTCACGCAAATCCATATCAGCGGGTGCTTTGGCAGGCATCAGACCCCTAGCGCCGCCTGAACGTCCTTCGTCCAGCCGACGAAAACATCGCCGCCCGTCTCGATAACCGGGCGTTTGACGAGGGTGGGATGCTCGGCAAGCAGGCCCGCCGGATCGGTCTCTGCCCTGGCGCGCTCTGCCGCATCCAGCTGGCGCCAGGTTGTCGACCGGGTGTTGATCAGCCTGGCGGAAGCAATCCGCGAGAGCCAGTTGGGCGCCAGTGTGCCGAGATCGGCTTCGGCGCGAATGTCGACGAATGTGAATTCCCGGCCGGCGGCGTCGAGCGCCTTCATCGCCTTCCTGCAGGTGTCGCAGTTCTTCAGCCCGTAGAGTTTCATCGGCTACTCCGCTGCGTCTTTCGCCGCGCGCATTTGTTCCGCGCGGGCTTCGACGAGGCCGACGATGTGGTCGACCATTTCCTCATTGGTGACATTGTGGTCGGGCTTGCCGGAGACATACATCTTCCCGGCACCCTTGCCGCCACCAGTGAAGCCGAGATCGGTGAACATGGCCTCGCCCGGCCCGTTGACGACACAGCCGATGATCGAGAGCGAGATCGGTTCCGAGATGTGGGCCAATCGCGCCTCGAGCGTTTCCACGGTCTTGATCACGTCGAAGCCCTGACGCGCGCAGGACGGGCAGGCAATGATGTTCACGCCACGGGTGCGCAAGCCCAGTGATTTGAGCATGTCATAGCCGACTTTCACTTCCTCGACCGGATCGGCGGAGAGCGAAACACGGATCGTGTCGCCAATACCTGACCAGAGCAGATTTCCCATGCCGATGGCCGATTTCACCGACCCGATGCGCGCGCCGCCCGCTTCCGTGACGCCCAGGTGAAGCGGGGCGTCCGTAGCTTCGGCCAGCATCTGGTAAGCCGCCACTGTCAGGAAAATGTCGGAGGCCTTCACCGATATCTTGTATTCGCGGAAGTCGAGGTCATCGAGGATCTTTGCATGATCGAGCGCGCTCTCGACCATCGCTTCCGGACAGGGCTCGCCATATTTCTCGAGCAGGTGACGTTCCAGCGAGCCGCCATTGACGCCGATGCGGATCGAACAGCCATGGTCCTTGGCGGCCTGTACGACCTCTTTCACCCGCTCCATCTTGCCGATATTGCCCGGATTGATCCGCAGGCATGCGGCCCCGGCCTCGGCGGCCTCGATGGCGCGCTTGTAGTGAAAATGGATATCGGCGACGAGCGGGACGGAAACCGATTTTGCGATGGTTCGGAACGCCGCCGTCGAATCTTCGTCCGGGCAGGAAACCCGGACAATGTCGGCGCCAGCCTCTTCGAGCTGGCGAATCTGGCCAATCGTCGCATCGGCATCCGGCGTCGGCGTGTTGGTCATGGATTGCACGCTGATCGGTGCGTCACCGCCGACAGCGACCTTACCGACATTAATCTTGCGGCTCTTGCGGCGCTCGATCATGCGCCAGGGACGGACTTCGCGATATTGTTCGTGCATGGATCGGCTCTTAGCAGGCTGCTGACCGCCGATATAGACCTGATCGATGCGGGTTGCGAGGGGCTCCGGGCGTCAGGCCGGGTCCGCGTCCTCGACAGGGATCAGCGGCGCTTCCGTCACGGGTTGGCCGACCTCACCCAACAGGCGGGGGTCCTGGCCCTCGATTTCGATGGTCACCAGCCCGCCATTCTCCGCCGTGACCGTCAGGCCGGCTTCGGAGATCGGGCGGTAGACTTCGTCGATGCGCAATTCACGCGAAAAAAGAATACGGCCAGATGCGTCGCGCACCTCGAGGAAAACCGGCGCACTTGCGCGCAAGACAACATCCGGGATGTCGTCATCAGCCGGGTTGAGCGACGGCAGATCCGACCAGATCTCGGCAGCTGCCATGCGCGGCAGATCTGCATTGAACACGCCTTCACCCGACCCTTCCGCGAGGTCCGCGTCCGGCGGTGGCGGGATATCGTCGAAGACGCTTTCGCCCGAGATCGCGTTGGAATACCACCAGCCGATCAACGCCACGAGAACGAGTATCGCCATGGCGCCGATCAAGCCGCGCGGCAGTTTGATCTCGCGCTGCTGTTGCGGTGCCGTCGGTGTCGCCCGGCCGGTTTGCGTGTCAGCCTCCGCCTTGAACTGTTCGACGATCGCTGCTTCATCAAGCTCGAGGAAGCGGGCATAAGTACGCAAATATCCGATTGCATAGGCCTGGGCCGGCAGACCGCGCGGATCCATGGTTTCGAGCGCTTCGAGATATTCCCGCCTGATGCGCGTGCGGGCGGCAGCGCTGTCGAGCGTCAGCCCTTTCTTCGAACGCGCCTCACGCAAGCGTTCTCCGGCGGACAGGCGCGTATAGGCGCTGTCGCCATCGGCATAGACAGCATCAACAGGTACAAACCCCGAATTGGACGTCCCTTGGGACATCACTCACCCTGCTTTCCTGAGCGCTTACGACCCTTGATTTCAGAAGCGCGACCTGCTCGCCTGACTGGAGCGCATCCATTGATAATTTCAGATGATACGCGAGTTATCAACAGCTTCTGGCGGTAATCCCGCATCAACCCCAGCCTCCAGCAATTCGGGCCGAAGTGAGCGGCCCGAATGGTCTAGCCGCGATGCAAGCCACGCGCCAAGCCGCCCGACATCGAGTCCGTTCAGCAGGGTCCGTACCGGCGCCACACTGCCAGCGGCCATGGAAAGCTTGGTATATCCGAGTGCCAGAAGCACTGCCGCTTCCAGCGGTTTGCTGGCTGTTTCGCCGCAGACGGACACCGGCACGTCGTGGTGCGCGCAAGCCTGCTGGATAGTCCGAAACAGGCGCAGCGCCGGCGGAGACAGGACATCATACCGGTCGGAGACACGCGCATTCAGGCGGTCGGCCGCGAAGAAATACTGCATGAGATCATTGGCACCGACCGCCACGAAATCGGCCCGGGGCAAGGCTTCGTCGATGGCAAAGGCCATGCCGGGCGTTTCCAGCATCAAGCCCGCGCGCCATTTTTTCGGCATCGGATGCCCGTATTTTTCCGCGCGCGCGATCTCTGCTTCCAACATGTCGCGGGCGGCAAAGAATTCCCACGGTGCAGCGATCATCGGGAACAGGACGTCGAGCTTGCGCCCGGCCGCGGCCTGGATCAGGGCGCGCAATTGCAGCCGCAGGAGGCCCGGCCGGTCGAGCCCCATGCGGATGGCGCGCCAGCCAAGAGCCGGGTTGGGCTCCCGCATGGCGGGGGCCGACGCCGTCACCTTGTCGCCGCCGAGATCGAGTGTGCGGAATACCGCCGGGCGCGCACCACAAGCATCCATCACGGCCGAATAGAGCACGGCTTGCTCGCTGACGGTCGGCAACGTATCGGCAACCATGAACTGGAATTCCGTTCGGAACAGGCCGATACCTGCCGCACCGGTTTCCTCGAGGCGCTTGAGCTCGATCAGCAGACCGGCATTCAGATACAGCTCGAACGGTTTGCCGTCTGCGGTGACCGACGGGGCATCTTTCAGCTTGGCGAACGCCGCGGCCCGCCGGGACATGGCTGCAGCCCGGTCGGCATAGGCTTCGACCACGTCTTCGCTCGGCCGCATGATCAGCAGGCCGAACTCGCCATCGAGAATCACCGGATCGCCGGTCTCGACGCGGTCGAGTGCGCCTTCGACCTGGCCGACCAGCGGAATGCCCAGCGCCTTGGCCACGATAACGGCATGGCTGGTCGCCGAGCCTTCCTCGAGCGCCAATCCCTTCAGCTTGTTGCGATCATAGTCCAGCAGTTCGGCCGGACCGATCGAACGGGCGATCAGGATGGCGTTGTCGGGGAGCGGCGCGCCGGCATCCTGCGAGTTTTCATCGAGATGACGCAGAAGCCGGTTCGCAAGATCTTCGAGATCGTGCAGGCGCTCGCGGAAATTCATGTCCTTGGCCTGCATCAGGCGAGCGCGGTGCTCGTTACGAACGCGCTCGACGGCCGCTTCTGCGGTCAGTCCCTGCTTGACCGCGTCACGGAGCTGGCGCAGCCAACCCCGGTCGTGTGCGAACATGCGATAGGCCTCAAGCACATCGCGTGTCGGTCCCCCGAAGGGCAGGCGGCCCGCATCCAGCATGTCATCGATAGCGAGGCGTAATTCGTTGATCGCGATATCAAGCCGCGCTTCCTCGTCCTCGGGATCGTCGGCAATGAGGCGGACCGGCGAAACATGCGGCTCGTGTACCACCGCAACACCGATCGAAAGGCCGGGTGAAAACGCGCCGCCCTGGAACCGTTCCGATTTTGAAGGGCGGACATCCAGCCCGGCGAGTTCCTCCGGCGCTATAATCTGTCCCGAGGCAATGATCTCTGCGAGGATCATGGCAACGGTCTGCAGTGTCTCGATCTCGCCATCGGCCAGCGTGCGCGCTTCACTGGTCTGGCTGGTCAGGACGCCTACAAGACGGCCGCCGCGCAGGATCGGCACGCCCACGAAGGACTTGAACGGTTCCTCGCCCGTCTCCGGGCGATAGGAAAAGGCCGGATGTGATTGCGCGTCGGCCGCAGCCAGCGGCTTGGCGGTCAGCGCGACCTGCCCGACCAGACCTTCACCGTGCTGCAGGCGGGTATTGTGGACCGCTTCCTGATTCAGCCCGTGCGTCGCGCAGAGTTCGAGTGCGCCGGAACGCCGGGCCAGATAAATGGAGGAGACGTCGGCCCCGGTCTCCTCCGCAATCATGCTGGTCAGATTGTCCAGCCGCTTCTGGGCATTGTCCTGCGCCGCCATGAGGCTGCGCAGCCGCGACAAGAGCCGCCGCGGCCCCGGTGCCAGATCCTTGGCTTCGGGCGTATTGAGAACATCGTCCATCATGCCGCGGCATCCAGACCGTAAGCGGCGTGAAGTGCGCGTACGGCGTGCTCGACAGCATCATTCTCGATCAGCACGCTGATCTTGATCTCGGAAGTCGCAACGGTACGCACGGCGATCTTCTGTTCGGCCAGGGCGCGATAAAGAATGCGCGCGACATCGGCGCGGCGGTTTAAGCCGAGCCCGACGATCGACACCTTGGCGAGCCCGGTCTCGCTCAGCACGTCGCGGGCGTCGCTTTCACCGATGCGGGTGAGCGCATCACGCAGATCGCGCCGATCGACCGTGAATTCGAGATTCGCGCGGCCCGGTTCACTGGCAGGCGACTGGACGATCATGTCGATGCCGATATCGGCGTCGGCAAGGCCGGAAAACACGCCGGCGGCGGCCTCGGGTGTCTGTGACAGGCCGCGCAGGGCAATGCGCGCCTGATCGCGCGCATAGGCGATACCCGATACGATCCGACGCTCGGCAATGTCTTCAGCCTGCATGATCATGGTGCCTTCCGACTGTCCGGGTTCTGCGAAGCTGGACAAAACACGCAACGACACGTTGCGCGCCTTTGCAAATTCCGCTGACCGCGTTTGTAGCACTTTTGCCCCCTGCGCGGCGAGTTCCAGCATCTCATCATAGCTGATTTTTTGTATCCGCCGCGCATTCGGCTCGATCCGCGGATCGGTGGTGAAGACGCCGTCAACGTCGGTGTAGATGTCGCACTGTGCGTCGAGCGCCGCCGCCAGCGCCACCGCCGACAAGTCGGTGCCGCCGCGGCCCAGCGTGCGCAACCGATCGTCTGGTGATGCCCCCTGAAAACCGGCCATGACGGGAACACATCCCTGTTCCATCGCCTTGCGGATCGGGGTCGCGTCGAGCCCGCTTATCAAAGCGGCACCCGGCGGTCCGTCTGTACGGATTCGCGCCTGCCAGCCGAGGAAGGAGCGCGCCTCGAGTCCTTCGCGGCGAAGCGCCATGGCCATCAGTGCCGCACTGACCTGCTCGCCAGAGCTGACGACGACGTCTGTTTCCTCGTCGCCCAGACCGAAGCCAAGCCCGTTTGCGAGGCCGAGCAGGCGGTCGGTTTCGCCCGCCATTGCCGATACCACGACGGCCACTGCCTCGCCGCGCCTGCATTCGGCGGCGGCAATGGCTGCACTGGCGCGGATACGCTCCAGCGAGCCGACGGAGGTTCCGCCGAATTTCAGGACTTTGCTGGCCAAGCCTAACCCTCGCATACTGTGGTGCGGCGTATAACCGCTTCACGCCAGGCTCGAAAGTGCTACTTCACGAGGCCATAATAAGGCTGCCATCAACGGCAAAGCGGAAAAGAGCATTTTCATGGCCCAGGCAGAAGCGCCCGAAACCCTTTCCCGGCCCTCCATAGATCCGGAGGAAATCGAGAAGTTTTCGCGTATTGCGGCAGAATGGTGGGATCCCGAGTCGAAGTTCAAGCCCTTGCACAAATTCAACCCGTCGCGGCTGCGTTACATCCGCGATGCGGTGATCGCGCATTTTGATCGCGAGCGCGGCGATCAACCTCTCAAGGGATTGAAATTACTCGATATCGGATGCGGAGGCGGGCTGATTGCCGAGCCGATGGCGCGGCTCGGCGCCGACGTAACCGCGGTCGATGCCGCCGAAGCCAACATCAAGACCGCGACGGTCCACGCCGAGGAGCAGGGATTGGAAATCGACTATCGCCATGGCACGGCAGAGCAATTGCTCGAGGATGGCGAAGAGCAGTTCGACGTGGTGCTCAATCTGGAAGTTGTCGAGCATGTCGCCGAGCCGGGCCAGTTCCTGAAGGATTGCGCAAAACTGCTGAAACCGGGCGGCATCATGGTGGTAGGCTCGATCAATCGAACGTCGAAGGCGTTCGTGTTCGCGATTTTCGGTGCTGAATGGGTAATGGGCTGGCTCCCCAGAGGCACGCATCGTTTTGAAAAGCTTGTGAAACCGTCCGAAGTCCGCGCTGCATTGTCGGCGGAAGGCCTGACCGTGCGCGAGGCCGACGGGGTGAGCTACAATCCGTTGCAGGACTCCTTCGAGATCACGCCCGATGCCAGCGTCAACTATCTGATGGTCGCGGTGAAAGCAGCCTAAAGCGCTTGCGACCGCCCCAATCGCGAACCGGATAACAGAATCAGGATCAGCGCGACCATCAAGAATGGTAGCGCCTTGGTGATCTGGTGACCGGGTGTGAGGGCCGTTTCAATCGTGGCGCGTCCGGAAAACCCCATCGCGTCGTTTCCGAGTCCGTGCACCATGATGGCCGGCAAGAGTGATCCGCCGGCGCGATTCATGAAATACATGGCAATGATGGATGTGGTGACGGTCCCAGAAGGAATGCGGGCAAATACCGGGTGAGATAGGTGACGACCCCCAGGCTGGCGGGAAGGTCGGCAAATATGTCGCGCGGAACATGCCATAGCCCCCAGACCAAACCGATGCCGATTGCCGCGGCAAGCGGCGACAGCCCGATATTCAGAAGCAGAGGCTGGCCGACGCCGCGCCAGCCAGCCTCTTCCAGCAGGGCACCCTGATCCAGAAACGCTGCAGATGCCAGAACCGGCAATATCGAAAGGTTGAGCAGCGCCGGTCCCGCGGGGTACGCGCCCGGCGTCAAAGTATTTCTCAAAACGGACACCGCGATCAGCCCGGATACCATCACTCCGAAAACCAGCGCGTAGGTTAAAAGCGCACGCGACACCGGAACCGGGTTTACTCCCAGCGGGTTGAAGCGTGCGACGAAACAGCGCCGGTCCCGAGAAGGCGCGAGCATCAATACAAGCAGGCCGGCAATTGTCGGGACGGCACTGCCCAGGATCAACAACCACAATCCCGGCTCGACCCACGCCAACCTGACAATATTCACAAGGTTGGATGTCCAAGCGACGCCGGTCACCTCAGAGGCGCGCCGGGCCTGGCCCGCAAAGTCCATCAACCCTCCGCCGGCCGCGAGATCAATCAGCGGCACCAAAGCCAATAACAAGATGGAGAGCAGGAAAAACAGACCAAAACGCGCCAATGGTGTTGTCATGGTGCGAATGAACGCCACACACCCCGCCAGGTCAATTGCGTGCTAGTTCAGCTTCTTCGCCTGCGGCGGCACGAAAGGCGCCGGCAGTGGCGCGCAAGGCACGCCCTCATCGGCCAGGGCTTTCGATTCCGCCGGTGTTGTCTCGCCATAGATGGCGCGTTCGGGCTTGTCGCCTTCATGCATGGCCCGCGCTTCCGTCGCGAACTTGTCGCCGACATAGGCAAAATTCTTCGCGATATGGCTGCGGACCTTGCCAGCGATTTCCATCATCGCCTTTTGCGGATCAGGCGCCTTTTCAGTTTTCGAGGTCGATACGGCAGGTGCCATCACGCCCTTGCGCACGTTCGGCGAGCTGCATTGCGGACACTCGACGAGGCCGCCCTCCGACTGGGCATCGAAATCCCCGGAATTGCGAAACCAGGCCTCGAACTCGTGTGCGCTGTCACAGATGAGGGCGTATCTGATCATGGGCTTTATATGGGCTCGATTGGGTTGAACGCCAAGTGAAGGCGTCAGGCCGGACCAGTATAATCCCGATCATGGAGGAGCGCCGGGATACGGATGCGTGCGTTTGCCACCTTTGCGACGTCGAGATCGCCGAGCAAGATCCCCGGCTCGTCATGATCGAGCGCGGCCACGACTTCCCCCCAAGGGCCGACAATGAGGGAATGCCCCCAGGTCTTGCGCCCGTCTTCATGCTGACCGCCCTGTGCCGGTGCCAGTACATAACAGCCTGTTTCGATGGCGCGCGCGCGCAACAGGATTTCCCAGTGCGCCTTTCCGGTCGGCCGGGTGAAAGCCGCCGGAACCGTGAGGATTTCGGCGCCCGCCTGGGCCAGGGCACGGTACAGATAGGGAAAGCGCACGTCATAGCAGATGGTGAGGCCGAGCCTTGCGCCCGGAATATCGGCAAGTGCAGCCGTTGCACCAGCGTCGTAATTCGTCGACTCCGAATAGGTTTCGCCTGCACCAAGACCGACATCGAACATGTGGATCTTGTCATAAGTGGCAATCAGCTCGCCTTCCGGCCCGAACAGGTGCGATCGATTGACTGCACGGCGCGCACCCGTTTTCAGCGCCAGCGACCCGATCAGAAGCGTGATGCCAAGCTCCTTGGCGAGCGCGGCAAAATGAGGGATCGCGCTTTCGTCCTCCGGTGCACGAAGTTTTTCGAAGAGCCGGTCCGCATTTTTCTCGACCAGATGTGTGGTCTCCGGCGTGGCAACGAAGGCCGCCCCCTTCTCCGCTGCCTGCCGGATCAGGCGATCGGCGTCGGCGATATTGGCGTCGATCTCGACACCGGACCGCATCTGGACGAGGCCCACACGCATGGTCAGGTCTGAAGCAGCGCGTCAAGTTGGCCCTTGCGTTCAAGCCGCATCAATTCGTCACTTCCGCCGATGTGTTCATCGCCAATGAACACCTGTGGGAAAGTGCGCCCGCCGTTCGAGCGCTGCACCATTTCCTGCCGCTTGGCGGCATCAAAACCGGCATCGATTTCCTCGAAATCGACGCCCTTCTTCTTCAACAAATTCACGGCGCGGGTGCAGTAGCCGCACATGGCGCGTGTGTAGATCGTGACCTTGGCCATGATCGAATCTCCAGTCCTGTTCGCTTCCCTATGTAGTGGGATCAACCGGTTTCACAACGCGCGCGAGGGCCAAAGAGTTCACCATCAGCGCGCCGGTACGAAGGAGCGGATTCGCACAGGCCTCGAAAGTCGCGCCGGTGGTCATCACATCGTCGACCAAGGTCACCGTCTTGCCCGGCAAATTGTCCCGGCCTGCTGCGGTAACTGCGAAGGCTCCGGCCACATTGCGGCGGCGCCCGCGGCCAGTCTGACCCGCCTGGCTGGGTGTGCGGCGACGGCGGATCAGCCATCCGGTCTCGACCGGAAGGCCGGTCCTCTTGGCGATCGCCCGTGCAAGCAGAAGCGACTGGTTATATCGCCGGGCCAGCAGTCGGACAGGATGCAGCGGAACTGGGATCAGTGCCTGGGTCCCGGCGAGCACGTCGCCGCCTGCACGTACCATCCAGCGCGCCATCTGGTCGAGCGCATCGAGCCTGCCGCCATGCTTGAAATCGAGCACCAGCCGGCGCGACTGATCGGCATATGCCAATGCTGCCCGAGATTTGTGGACCACCGGAGATCGTGCGCAGCAGGCGCCACATTCGGCACCGGCGCCAACAGGAAAGGCAAAGGGCAAACCGCAAGTATCGCACCACGGCCAATCGAGGAAATGGACACCGGTCCAGCATTCGGCTTCAAGCTGGCCCTTGGCCGCTACTGGGCTGCCAGTGAGCGGTGATGTTGGCGGCCAGATCAGGTTGCCGACAGCAGTCCCGGCTTTTCTCAGCGTCCTCGCCGCGCCATATCGAAGCCATGAATTCATCTCCGCCTGCCCTATTCGATCGCGCATTGCTGCGCCAGCGCCGCAACCGTGTCGCGAGCACTTTGCCAGAACACGACTTCCTGTTGCAACGGGCGATCGATGATTTGCTCGATCGTGTCGAGAGCATCAACCGGGAATTTCCGCGCGCCCTGGTTCTGGGCGGCGGCGGGCTGGTCGGACGGATGCTGGCACAGCGGCCCGAAGCGGCGCGGAAGATCGGCCAACTCGTCGAGACCGATCTCGCCGAACGCCTTGCGCCAACGGTCTGTGTAGACGAGGAGCGACTGCCCTTCGCCGACGAGGTGTTCGACCTCATCCTGTCACCGCTGGCACTGCACTGGGCCAACGACCTGCCCGGCGCGCTGATACAGATCAACCGCGCGCTGAAGAGCGACGGCTTCTTCGCCGCCGCGCTGTTTGGCGGTGCGAGCCTGAAGGAATTGCGGCAGTCTCTGATGGCGGCCGAAGCCGAATTGTTGGACGGCGCCGCGGCGCGGGTCTCGCCATTTGCAGACACGATGGACATGGCCGGTCTGCTTCAACGTGCTGGCTTTGCCATGCCGGTCACCGATGTCGACCGGGTGACGGTGCGTTACGGAAATGCATTCGTGCTGATGCACGATCTGCGGAAGATGGGCGAGACGAGCGTACTCGCCGACCGGCCGCGCCGGCCGGTGACGCGGCACGTCTTTGTCCGGATGGCGCAGATCTATGCCGAGCGCTTCGCTGACGCGGATGGAAAAATCCGCGCCAGCTTCGAGATCGTCCATGCCGGTGGCTGGGCGCCGCATCCCGACCAGCCGCGTCCCAAGCGGCCGGGTTCGGCCACAGCGCGGCTCGCCGATGCACTCGGCGTCAAGGAACGGTCAGCGGGTGAAAAAGCCGGCGGCTAGAAAGCCGACCCGGCGTCAGTCAGCATTTGCACCACTTGCGGCCCGATCAGGGCCAGGGCGGCGACCGTGAGGAAGGCGATCACTGCGATAATGAGGGAATACTCGATAGAGGACGCGCCAGCACGATCGGAAGCGAAACGTGCTACAAGCGATCGCGCAATTCCGCGGCCAGCGGACGGTCTGCGGGCGCCAACTCGTAACTGCCCAGCCGGTCCTTGCGGACCCAAGCGATTTCCTGGTCTTCCTGCGGCGCAACGAAACCGTCCCATCGGCGACAGATGAAGAGCGGCATGACGAGGTGGAATCGCGCATAGGGATGAGAGGCAAAGGCGAAGGGCTGCAGACAGGTTTCGCATGGCTCGATTCCCAATTCCTCGCGCAATTCCCGAACGATGGCCTGTTCGGGCGTTTCATTAGTTTCAACCTTGCCGCCGGGAAATTCCCAGAGGCCCGCCATCTCCTTGCCCTCCGGACGGCGTGCTATGAGCACACGCCCGTCGGCGTCGCACAGTGCACAGGCTGCTACCAACAGGACCGGGCGACCGTCATTCATGCTGACAAACTGTCCTTAATATCGGGTGAGAAAACAGGGTTAATTTCCGTGGTCAGGCGGATTCGACCCGGCCTGTGCATTCAATGCTTCGAGATCGATTTCGTCTGCGTCGGGATCGTCCGACTGCCCGTCGACGATTTCGATCCGGGCGGCCTCGCGCAATTGATCAACCAGCTGGGAAATCGTTTCGAAGGTGAGGAACCGGACGAGGGAGGGCCGTAATTCCTCGAATGACGGTCCGGACGGGGCGCGCCTGTCGACAATCAGCAGAACATGCCAACCGGCTTCGGTCTCGACCGGACCGGCGAGCTGGCCTTCCGGCGTCGCGAAAGCCGCTGCGGCAATCTCCGGCAATACACCGTCGCGCGTAAAATAGCCGAGATCCCCTCCCTGCACCCGGGTGGCGAGATCGCTGGAGTATTGCACCGCCAACTCGGCAAAATCACGACCATTGGCGTGAAGTGCGATGATCGCATTGGCGGCCTCCTCGCTGTCGACGAGGATGTGGCGCGCACGTATCTGTTCGCCGGGGGCCGCGAGCTCGGTCTGCTCGCTGTACAAGCGCTGCGCGGCTTCCTCCGTTACCTGCGCGGCGATTTCCGTCTCGAGAAGGATGTTTCCGAGGATGCGTTCCTCGGCAGCAGCAATCCGCCGCCGGGCTTCGGGTGAATTCTGCAAGCCGCGGCGGCGCGCTTCGATTGCCAGCAGGCGCTGATCGATCAGCTCGTCAACAATGCGTTCGTATTCGGGATCGGCCGGATCAAGCTGTCCGCCCTCTTCGATGACGCCTTGCGCGAGCGCCTCTCGCTGGACGCCGGCATTATAGATAACGGTCTGATCGACAATCGCGACGGCGTTATCGGGCGGCGGCAACTCGACGCTCGTTTCCTCCACGGTTTCGGGCCGGCCACAGGCCGCCAGAATCAGCGTCATCGCCAGCGCCATGGCCGGGCCGGCAGGCTTGTGTGTGTCGCAGCCGCGTTTCATTGACACCTTTTCCGCGCGTCCTTAAGTCAAGTCCGGTTTTCAAATGGGGCCGCTTGCAGGGTGACGTCAAGTTTTCCCACTCTCGAAACGCCCCGTCCCGCCCGGATGCACAGGTTATTTTGATGCTTTCCTTCGCTCGCAAGATTTTCGGCTCGCCCAATGATCGCCGGCTCAAGAAACTCCAGCCGAAAGTCGACGCGATCAACGCGCTGGAACCGGAATTCGAAGCCCTGACGGACGATCAGCTGGCCGCGAAAACAGGCGAATTGAAGCAGAGACTCGAGAATGGCGAGAAACTCGACGCTCTCCTGCCCGAAGCCTTTGCTGCCGTGCGGGAAGCCGCGAAACGCTCGCTTGGCCAGCGCCATTATGATGTCCAGCTGGTTGGCGGCATGGTCCTGCATGAAGGCGATATCGCCGAGATGAAGACCGGCGAGGGCAAGACGCTTGTCGCTACCGCGCCAGTCTATCTCAATGCGCTGACCGGCAAGGGCGTGCACGTCGTGACCGTGAACGACTATCTCGCGCAGCGGGATGCGGAATGGATGGGCCAGGTCTATTCCAAGCTCGGCCTGACGACCGGCGTCATCCTGCATGGCATGAGCGATGAGGAACGCCGCGCTGCCTATGCCTGCGACGTCACTTACGGCACGAATAACGAACTCGGCTTCGACTATCTGCGCGACAACATGAAGTACTCGCTCAAGGACATGGTCCAGCGCGGGCACCATTACGCGATCGTCGACGAGGTCGACTCGATCCTGATCGACGAGGCTCGCACCCCGCTGATCATCTCGGGACGGACCGAAGACAAGACCGATTTCTACAAGACGATGGACAGCCTCATCCCGCTGCTGGACGAGGACGATTACGAGATCGACGAAAAGTCGCGCACGATCCTGATCACCGAGGATGGCAACGAGAAGATCGAGGCGTTGTTGCGCGAGCGCGAACTGCTCGAGGAGGGCGACCTCTACGACGCCGAGAATGTCATGGTTGTTCACCACCTCAACCAGGCCCTGCGCGCGCACAAGATCTACCAGAAGGACAAGGACTACATCGTCAAGGACCGCAAGGTCGTCCTGATCGATGAGTTTACCGGCCGGATGATGCCGGGTCGCCGGCTGTCGGACGGGCTGCATCAGGCGATCGAAGCCAAGGAACGCGCCGAGATCCAGCCGGAAAACCAGACGCTGGCGTCCATCACCTTCCAGAATTATTTCCGCCTGTATGACAAACTCGGCGGCATGACCGGCACGGCGGCGACCGAAGCCGACGAGTTCTTTTCGATCTATGGTTTGGGATTGTCGGAAATTCCGACCAACAAGCCGATCATGCGTGTCGACGAGGAAGATGAAGTCTACCGCACAGCTGCCGAGAAGCACGAAGCTATCGTCGCGGACATCAAGCAGGCCGTTGACAAGGGACAGCCGGTGCTGGTCGGCACGGTCTCGATCGAGAAGTCCGAAGACCTTTCGGCGTTTCTCAAGAAAAAGAAGATCAAGCACCAGGTACTGAACGCCCGCTATCACGAGCAGGAAGCGCGGATCGTCGCGCAGGCCGGCGTGCCGGGTGCAGTCACGATCGCAACCAACATGGCTGGCCGCGGGACCGACATCCAGCTGGGCGGCAATGTCGACTTCCGGCTGGCCGACTGGATCGATGCCCAGCGCGAAAAAGGCCAGGAGCCGGACGAGGCGGCGATCGGGGCCAAGCGCAGCGAAATCGAGGCCGAGGTCAAGGAATTGAAGGCCAAGGCGCTGGAAGCCGGCGGTCTTTATGTGCTGGCGACCGAACGGCATGAAAGCCGCCGTATCGACAACCAGTTGCGCGGGCGTTCCGGTCGCCAGGGTGATCCCGGGCGGACCAAGTTCTACATTTCGGTCGAAGATGATTTGCTGCGGATTTTTGCCGCCGATCGTCTCGATGCCATCATGCGCATTGGCGGGCTGAAGGACGGCGAAGCCATCCAGCACCCGTGGATGTCGAAGGCGCTGGAAACGTCGCAGAAGAAAGTCGAGCAGCGCAATTTCGAGATCCGCAAGAACATCCTCAAATACGATGATGTGATGAACGATCAGCGCAAGGCGATCTTCGAGCAGCGTATCGAATTTATGACCGACGAGGACGTATCCGACGTCATCCAGGACATGCGGCACGAAGCGGCCGAAGACACGGTTGCCAAATTCATTCCACCGCGCGCCCTGCCCGATCAGTGGGATATCGAAGGGCTCGACGAGGCGATCAAGGAAATTTTCAATCTCGATCTGCCTGTCCAGGACTGGGCTGCAGAAGAGGGCATTGCGGACGAGGAAATCTGCGACCGGCTGAAGGACGCAGCAGACAAGGCCTATGCGGCGAAGTCTGCGGAAACCGGCGCCGACCTGATGCGCCGGGTCGAAAAGCAGATCCTGCTGGAAACCATCGACCGCGGCTGGCGCGAACACCTGCAACGCCTTGATTCGCTGCGCTCGATGATCGGACTGCGCGGTTACGGCCAGCGTGACCCGCTGAACGAATACAAGACCGAAGCCTTCTCGCTGTTCGAACACCTCCTTTCATCGCTGCGCGAAGACGTCACCAAGGTGATGATGAAGGTCCGCGTCCAGGCCGCGCCGCCGAAACCGGCGCCGCTGCCGGACATGAAACCGTCGCACATCGATCCGCGCACCGGCCGCAACGAGATGGCCGACCCGTCCGAGGGGCCGGTTGCCGCTCGAACCGCTCCGACCCAGCGGCGGACCTCCATGGCGGGCAATCCGTCCGACCCGGCGACCTGGGGCAAGGTACAGCGCAACGCGATGTGCCCCTGCGGGTCGGGCAAGAAATACAAGCATTGCCATGGCGCCATCGGCGGCCCCACCGTCGCGACCTGATCCGCTTCGCATCCGCGATGCGGGGGCGGCGGAGTGCGACGCGCTGTCTGCGCTTTGCCTCAGGTCGAAGGCGCATTGGGGCTATGACGCCGCCTTCGTGAAGGCTTGCGCGCCCTATTTGCGGGTAACACCTGACCGCGCGACGGCCGGCTGCAGCTTTGTGGCTCTCGACCATCTCGACCGTATTCTCGGGGTGGCCCAAATCGCGCCCGGCGAGACACTGCATGGCAGTCTCGACCTGCTGTTCATCGAACCCGAGGCGATCGGCACCGGCGCCGGACGGGTTTTGTTCCAGGAAGCCGCCCACCGACTGCGTGAGGCCGGCGACAGCGTCATGACAATCCTGTCGGATCCTGACGCCCGGGGTTTCTATGAAAAGATGGGCGCTGTGTTCATCGAAGACCGGCCGTCAGACGTGTTCGAAGGGCGCAAGTTGCCCTGGCTCGAGTATCCGCTCTAGGCTTCGCCCGCCTCGAGCCGACCGATGGCAAGGAAACGCTCGCGGCGGCGCTTGCGCAGATCGCCGGGCTTGAGGCCCTCGAGACCTGACAGCACCGACTCGACCTTTTCGCCTATCTTGCGGATCGTGTCTTCCGGCGCACGATGGGCGCCACCGACCGGCTCCTTGATGATGTGGTCGATGATTTTCAGCTCTTTCAGATCCTGCGCGGTGATTTTCATCGCGATAGCGGCATCTCTGGCGCGAGCCGCATCCTTCCACAGGATTGATGCGCAGCCTTCCGGCGAGATCACCGAATAGACCGAGTGCTGCAACATGATCACGGCGTTGCCACTGGCCAGCGCAACCGCACCGCCGGACCCGCCCTCGCCCGCGATCACGGAGATCAGCGGCACGCCCAGCGTCAGGCAGCGTTCGGTTGACCGGGCTATCGCTTCGGCCTGGCCGCGCTCTTCTGCGCCAACACCCGGATAGGCTCCCGCCGTATCGACGAAGGTGAGGACCGGCATCTTGAACTTCTCTGCCATGTCCATCAGGCGGATCGCCTTGCGGTAGCCTTCGGGCCGCGCCATGCCGAAATTGTGCTTGAGGCGGGATTGGGTGTCGCGGCCCTTCTCGTGTCCCATGACGACGACCGAGCGACCGTTGAAACGGCCGATTCCACCGACAATGGCCGGGTCCTCGGAAAAGCGGCGGTCTCCGCACAGCTCTTCGAAATCCTCGATCAGCAGGCGTCGATAGTCCCTGAAATGCGGGCGTTCCGGATGGCGCGCCACCTGGGTCTTGCGCCAGGGATCGAGTTTTTCATAAAGGCTGGCGAGCTGATCGGCCGACTTCTGCCGGAGCTTGGCGATCTCGTCGGCCACGTCAGGGACGTCCGCCGAATTGGAGGCTGCCAGCGTTTCCAGTTCCTCGATCTTGGCATCGAGTTCGGCAACGGGGCGTTCAAAATCGAGATAGGTCCGGGTCGGGTCTGACATCTAGCCTGTCTTTTCATGCGTCCGGTTGCAGCAGCGCCGCGCAACCTAGCCACCCCACCTGCAGGGAACAAGCCGCGAATAGCCGTGAAATTCAGCGTTTTGCCAGCGGGTGGGCGGTTTCGACGAGCGCTTTCAAGCGTTCTTCGAGGACGTGGGTATAGATCTGGGTGGTCGATATGTCGGCATGACCGAGAAGCGCCTGCACGCTGCGCAGATCGGCACCATTGGCAAGAAGATGGGTCGCGAAGGCATGACGCAAAACATGCGGCGAGACCTTTGCGGGATCGAGCGCCGCTGCGCGGGCCAGTTCTTTCAGGATACGTGCAAACTGTTCCCGTGTGAGATGCCCGCTGTCGGCGCTGGACGAAGGAAAAAGGAATGCCTTTGCCTTCGCAAGGCGGGACGGCCGACCCTTCGGCAGGGATTCCTCTCGCACGCGCAACCAGTCGCGTATCGCCTCCAATGCGGGCGGTGTAAGCGGTACCAGACGTTCGCGCCCGCCCTTGCCGGTGACATGGAGCGTTCCGCCGGCGCGTGCGACCGCGTCGAGCGGCAGTGCGACCAGTTCCGAAACCCGCAACCCGCCGGCGTAAAGGATTTCAAGCAGCGCGCGGGTCCGGATGCCGCGGTTGCCCTCCAACGCTTCGGCGGCGGCAAACAGGGCATCAACTTCGGCTTCCGACATGATCTTTGGCAGCGGCCGGCCGCGTTTGGGCCCGGCCATTGACCGTGCGGGGTCGTCCGCGCGTTCCCCTTCAGCAAGAAGAAAACGGAACAGGCGGCGGACCGCCGACAGGCGGCGCGCCGTGGTAGCCGGTGCCAGACCCTCGCGGGCCATCTCGGCAAGGCAGGCTTCAAGATCGGGAGTTTGCGCGGTCAGCCAGGTGCGATCGCGCACCGAGAGCCGCATAGCGACATCATCGAGATCGCGGCGATAGGCATCCAGCGTATTCTTCGCGGCGCCGCGCTCGGCCGCCATCATGTCGAGAAACAGATCGATCAGCGGCTCGCCGCTCACGCCAGCTCCACGATCAGGCGTTCGAGCACGAGTGCCAGCGCCATGTCGCGCAAGCCAACACGATCAAGCGCCGCCGTAATACGCATGAGCTCCGCGGGTGAGGCCGCTACCGGCCCATCGGCCAGCACTTGCGCTGCCAGCAAGGCGGTTTCCGCACGCGCGCCTGCCATGGCGGCGGCATCCATCGCAGACAACGCCGGTGACACGGTCGACGGATCGGCCCGGTAGAGTGCGAGGCGGAAATCTGCCGGGGCGGCAAACCCCAGGCCGGCCAGCGCAGCAATATCGCCCAGTCCGCCGTCTCCGGCTTCCAGGCGCGCCTGAATCAACGCGTCGGTGGAGGCGCGGCGCAGCTGGTTCTGAGCCACCCGGAGCGCCAGATCGAGCCCGACCATGAAGGCCGGCGACGGCGGTGCCCATTCGGGACGGTCCGGCTCGGCGACCGCGCCGATCAGATCATCCGGTTTCGTAGGGTCATAAGCCGGCAAGGAGCGCCGGGCAGGCGGACCGTTCTCGAGGGCATCCCGCCAGCGCTGTGCGGCGGCAATGTCACCGACCGCCAGAGCCGCCAGCGAAAATCGCCCGCCGTCAACGAGCGTATCGAAAGTGACGGGAAGTGTGTCCACCTCGTGGCCAAACTCGCGCGCCACACGCATGAAATCATTGTCCTGCACGGCTTCGTCAAGCGCGATAGCCAGGGCCTGCGCGGAAACCTGGCGGTCGAAATCCTGACGGATCAGCTGCGCCAGGCGCTGCTCGCGCTCGATGCCTTCCTGCATCGCGAGGCCTTCCAGTGCGAGCGCCGGGTCAGCCTCGAGAGCCGGTGCCGCCGAAGCAGCTTCTGCAACCGTCACCAGCCAACCGGGCGCATCTGTCAGATTGATCGCCGGGCGGCCCTCGGAAGGAGAGACCGCAGCCAACGCCCAATCCAGTCCTGTATCGGCCGAGGCCGAACCGGTTGTCCAACTCCCGATCGTGATCGCGTAAAGGAGGCCGTCAAAATTCGCATCCGGCTCTTCGGCGCGCGCCAGGTCGGCCGACAATTCGGCCGCGGCGTCTTCGCCATTGAGCGCATGGCAGAAGGCGCGTGCACGCAACCAGTAGGGCTGGTCACGCCCGACAATGAGTCCATTGGCGGTGCGGCAACCGGCTTCGCCGGCCGCAAGCGCAAAAGCGGTTTCAGCGTGCAGGCGGGCGAGATCCGGCGCCCGATCCAGTCCCGGCGTCCGTTCGAGCAGGCTGTAGACAGCTTCGGCACCCGATGCCGCGAGCAGGCGATCCGCCCGCAACCCCGCGAGCGAGATGTTGCCGCGACCGCCCTGCGGCGGTCGGCCGCCGGACAACAGGGCGAGTGCGACCAAATTGGCGCGGGCCGGTGAGCGATAACCTTCACTACCGCTGCCAGGCAGACTCTCAAGCGCGTTCAGCGCGGTCTGTACCGTCGAGCCGGCCCAAAGCGAATCGCCCAACCCGTTGGTTGCGACTCCAACTTCAAGCGGATCCACACTGCCGAGCTGACGGACCTCGATGTCCTGTGCGTGGGCCGTCGCCAACGCGGCCAGTGCAAGCAGGCTAGCGAGTGAGTTCGTCGGTAACATCGACACGCACCTCCTCGCGATCCGGCTCCACATTACCACCGATCGCGGCAAGAATGAAAAATCCACCGATCAGCACGACCAATCCGATCGCAAGGGCTATCAAAGTGTTACGCATTGCAGGCTCCAAAGCTTGGCGTCACATTAAGGGTGAATACGGCAATTTCCAGACCATGACGGAGGCATATAATCAGCGCCATGAATGAAGACTCTGCCTCTGGCGCGGCCTCCGGGCGCTCGATTGTACTCGTCGGCCTGATGGGAGCAGGCAAAACCACGGTCGGCCGGCGATTGGCGAACGCGCTCGGCCTGCCATTCGTCGATGCGGACGAGGAAATCGAGAAGGCTGCGGACCGGCCGGTGGCCGACATCTTCTCCGATTTCGGCGAGGCCGCCTTTCGCGACGGAGAGCGCCGGGTAATCGCCCGGTTGCTGGACCAACCGCAATCCGTCATCGCGCTTGGCGGTGGCGCTTTCGTCAATGACGAGACCCGCAAACTGGTTAGTGAGAAAGCGATCTCGATCTGGTTGAAAGCCGATCTCGACACGCTGATGGAGCGCGTGTCGCGCCGCGATACACGCCCGCTTCTGCAGACCGACAATCCACGCGCTGTCATGGCCGAGCTGATGGCCAAGCGTGAAGCGGCCTATGCCGAGGCGTCCATCCAGGTGGATGGTGACCAGGGTCCGCATTCAACAGCTGTTGCGCGGATTCTCGATGCGCTGAAATCGTACGGTTTTTCCGAACAGGCCGTCGATGACTGATCTTGTCACCCTCGATCTCGGCGAACGCGGCTATGAAGTGCTGATCGGCGACGGCGCCTGGACCATTGCACGCCGATTGGCCGCCGTGACGCCCGATCGGCGCTATGCGGTCATGGTGGACACCAGGGTGCTGCAGCTGCACCGGGACTTCATCCGCGACGGTCTCGCCGATCTCGATATTGCCGGCGATCCGATCGAGATACCGGAAGGTGAAAGCGCGAAATCCTTCGGCCTTCTGGAAATCGTGTTGAGCCAATTGCTTGATCGCGGGCTGGAACGCCGCGATGCGATCCTGGCGATCGGTGGCGGCGTGACGGGCGATCTCGGCGGTTTTGCCGCGGCGATCTACAAGCGCGGCATCGACTTCATCCAGGTGCCGACGACGCTGCTGGCGATGGCCGATTCCTCGGTCGGCGGCAAGACAGCCATCAACATGCCGCAGGGCAAGAATCTGGTCGGTGCGTTTCACCAACCGCGGCTGGTGGTCGCCGATTTCGCTTTCCTCGAAACCCTGCCGCGGCGGCAATTGCTGGCCGGCTATGCGGAAATCATCAAGGCAGCGCTGATCGGCGATGCCGATTTTTTCGACCGGCTCGAATATTCCAATCGCGACAGCCTGTCGGCGCTTCACCTGCAAGCACACCTGAAGTCTGCGATCGAATTCAAGGCCCGCGTCGTGGAGGCGGACGAGCGGGAAAGCGGAACGCGTGCCCTGCTCAATCTGGGACACACTTTCGGGCATGCTCTGGAAAGCGAATCCGGCGGAGCCTTGCTGCATGGCGAGGCCGTCGCGGCCGGATGCGCCCTCGCCTTCGATTATTCCGTTCGCCTCGGCCACTGCCGAGAAAACGACGCCCACCGGGTGCACGAATATTTTTCGCTTGTCGGCCTTGAGACCGACCTCTCCCGTCTGCAGGGCGCACCCTATTCGGCCGAGGCTATGGTCGAACGCATGCGGCATGATAAGAAGAATGCTGGCGGAACCATCCGCCTGGTACTTGCGCGCGGCATCGGTGATGCCTTTATCGACGATGCGGCCGATGAGGCCGATCTAATCAACTTCCTGAAAGACAAAGCACAATGATCGAGACTTGGATCCTGATTTCGCTTGGCGGAATTGTGCTCCTGCTCCTGATGTCCGCATTTTTCTCGGGCTCGGAAACTTCACTCACGGCCGTTTCCCGGGCACGCATGCTGCAGCTGGAAAGGGATGGCGTTCACGCCGCTCATCGCGTCACCCTGTTGACCGAGGATCGGGAAAGACTGATCGGCGGAATATTGCTGGGCAACAATCTGGTCAACATTCTGGCGTCGGCGATTGCGACGGCGGTTTTCCTCAGGCTGTTCGGCGAGCACGGCGTTGTCTATGCGACGCTGGTGATGACGGCGCTGGTGCTGATTTTCGCTGAAGTGCTGCCGAAGACCTATGCGCTGTCCAATCCGGACCGGTTTGCGCTGACGGTTTCATGGCCGATTCTGCAATTCGTGCGCGTTTTCGCCCCGGTTGTTTCGGCGGTGCAGGCCATTGTCCGGTTTGCGCTGCGATTGATCGGCGCGCGCGTCGAGGGCCCGGTTCTGTCGAGCCATGACGAATTGCGCGGGCATATCGACCTGCATCACCAGGAAGGCGGTGTGGTCAAGGACGATCGCGACATGCTGGGCGGCGTGCTCGATCTGCGCGAGCTGACCGTCGACGACGTCATGGTGCACCGCAAGAACATCACCATGATCGATGCCGATCTGTCAGTTGCGGAAATTATCGCGAACGCGCTCAACAGCCCGCACACGCGCCTGCCGCTCTTCCAGGGTGATTCGGAGAACATCATCGGCATCCTGCACGCGCGCGATCTGGCGCGGGCGTTGCTGAATGCCGGTGGCGACGCAGGATCCATCGATCTCAAAACGGTCATGCGCGAGCCCTGGTTCGTGCCTGAGACGACGGAATTGCAGGACCAGCTCAATGCCTTTCGCGAAAAGCGCGAGCACTTTGCGCTGGTCGTCGATGAATACGGTGCGTTGATGGGGCTTGTGACCCTGGAAGACATTCTCGAAGAAATTGTCGGCGAGATCGAGGACGAGCATGACATCGTCGTTGAAGGTGTGCGCATGGAGGATGACGGGGTCTGGCTGATCGACGGTCATACGCCTATCCGCGACGTCAATCGCGCGCTCGACTGGGCGCTGCCCGACGAGGAAGCGGTCACGATGGCCGGGCTCGTCATCCATGAAAGCCAGACCATCCCGGAAACCGGCCAGGTGTTCAGCTTTCATGGCGTGCGATTCGAAATTCTCGAACGGCGGCGCAACCAGATCGCGCTGATGCGCGTCGCCGCGCTGCCGGAAGATGCCTAGCGCTTCACGACCTGGAACAGAATTTCCAACCCGTTGAGAAAGCCGGACCGATCACGCGCGGAAAACGGCCGGCCGCCGCCGCCCTCCATCGTGCCGGCCGACCGCAAATCTGCCATCAAGTTCCGGGTAGCGAGCACCGATCCAATATTATCGGCGTCGAAGCGCTTGCCGCGATGGTCGATCGCGGCGGCGCCCGCCTTCAAGCAGCGGTCGGCGAGCGGGATATCGGCGGTGACACAGATATCACCCGGACCGATGTGTTCGGCGATCCAGTCATCGGCAGCGTCTGCGCCTTCGGGCACGATGACGAGCTGCGCCCACGGGCTCTGGGGCCGCCGCAGTCCGCCATCGCAGACCAGTTTCACCTCGGTGCTATGGCGCTCGGCCACGCGAATCGCCTCGTCCTTCACCGGGCAGGCATCGGCATCGATGTAGAGGGTCAACGCACCGTCATCCTCAACGCATGCACCGGGCCGGCGAGTTCTTCGGCGAGCACCTTGTTGACCGCGCGTTGACGCTCGAGGCGCGACAGGCCGTCGAGCGCCTCCGCGCTGATCTCGACATGGAAATGGCTCTCCCCGCCTTCAGGTGCCGAGGCGTGCCCGGCATGCAGAGCGCTCTCGTCGGTGATGGCGAGTTCGCGCGGCGCGAAGGCCGTGCGCAGCTTTTCCTCCATGCGCATGTGAACTTTGCCCGCCAATTGCACCTCCCGTTTGTTGCCGCTTAAGGCCTTGAGCCCCATACTTAGTGGCATGGACGGCGATTTTACATACCGGCCGCGGTTCAAGGACATCCGCATCAAGCCCCCCTCCGATCGGGCGGCGCCTGAACAGCGTGTCTGCGAATGGCCCGGTTGCCGCGCGCACGGCGACTGCAAGGCGCCGAAGGGCACGGCCGATCTCAACGATGTGCACTGGTTCTGTAAAAGCCATGCCGCGCAGTACAACAAGTCATGGAATTTCTTCGAGGACATGGATGAAGACGCAGTCGCTGCGTTCAACGCCTCGGCACATCATGGTCACCGCCCGACCTGGAATTTCCGATCCAACACCGGCAAAAAACGTCACGCCCAGAAGGCGTCGAAGGATTTCCGCGACGGATTTACCGACCCGTTCGGCCTGTTCGGCGACCGGCCCGAAAGCGATCCCGCGCCGGAACAGCACCGCAAGCGTTACGGCAAGCTTCAGGCGGCCGCACTGGAGACCCTCAATCTTGACGGCAGCGAGAGCAAGGGCGTGGTCAAGAAGCGCTATGCCGAGATGGTGAAACGCTTTCACCCCGATGCGAATGGCGGTGACCGCTCCAGCGAGGAGCAGCTGGGCCGCGTGATCCACGCCTACCAGATCCTGAAAAATGCGGGAATGGCGTAACAGGCCGTGACCGCGCACGGGCTTTTCGCACCTGCGAAGCCCGTGCTAGGGAGCTTCTGACTCGCGTGCTGGCCTCCAGCGCGCTCTGCCCGATATATGAGTGCCATGAGCGAACATTTTCCCCTGTCCGAGCCCGATATCGTAGCCGACTGCGAAGCCTTGTTCGGCTTCGATCCCGGTTTCGAAGTGCCCGCCTTCTCGCAGCCTGACGAGCATACGCCGCCGGTTGACGAGGCTTATGTCTTCGATCCGGCCACGACCCGGGCGATCCTGGCCGGTTTCGCGCGCAATCGCCGGGTGATGATCCAAGGCTATCACGGCACCGGCAAATCGACCCATATCGAGCAGGTCGCCGCGCGGCTCAACTGGCCGATGATCCGTATCAATCTCGACAGCCATGTCTCCCGCATCGACATGGTTGGCAAGGACGCCATCGTGCTGCGCGACGGCAAGCAGGTCACCGAATTCCAGGAAGGCATTCTGCCCTGGGCTTTGCAGCGCCCGGTCGCGCTCCTGTTCGACGAATATGATGCCGGCCGGCCGGACGTCATGTTCGTGATCCAGCGCGTGCTGGAAGCCGCGGGCTCGCTGACCTTGCTCGACCAGACCAAGGTGATCCGCCCGCACCCCTATTTCCGGCTTTTTGCGACCACCAACACGGTCGGCCTGGGCGACACGACAGGCCTCTATCATGGTACCCAGCAGATAAACCAGGGCCAGATGGACCGCTGGTCGATTGTCGCGACGCTGAATTACCTCCCGGCCGAGACCGAGGAGAAGATCATCGCCTCGCGCCTGCCGGAATTCGCCGCCCGGCCTGAGGGCAAGAAAGCGATCGCCGACATGGTGAAGGTCGCGGACATGAGCCGTGATGCCTTCATCAATGGCGATATTTCCACGGTCATGAGCCCGCGCACCGTGCTGACGTGGGCGGAAAACGCCGAGATCTTCGGCGATATCGGCCATGCCTTCCGGCTGACTTTCCTCAACAAGTGCGACGAACTGGAACGCCCGACGATTGCGGAATTCTACCAGCGCGTCTTCGGCGAAGATCTTCCTGAAGCGCCGCTGAAGCCGAGCCCGGCGAAACCGGCGAGCGCGGCCTAGGGTGAGATGACCGACAACCCCCTCGCCGATGCCTTCAAGCGCGCGCTGGCCATTTCGGCGCGGGCGATCGCGCAGGACAAGGATCTGGAAGTGCGCTTTGGCGGCGAGATCGCCAATTATGCCAAGGGCAAGATGACACTGCCCAATCCGGGCGAAGTCAGCGCTGCAGACGCCAAGGCGGCGCGTGGCCGCGCCGATGCACTGGCGCTGAAGCTGTTGCATCACAACCGCCAGACCTTCGCCGAGACGCTGCCACCGGGCTCGCAGGGGCGCGCGATCTTCGAAGCCGCCGAGCAAGCGCGCGTCGAGGGGCTGGGTGCCAAGGCAATGCGCGGCGTGGCGGCCAATCTCAATGCGGCGCTGGAAGCCAAGGCCGTGGCCAAGGGCTGGAACCGGGTCGAGGACCGGCAGCAGGCGCCGCTTCACGAGGCGATCGGCCTGATGGTGCGCGAACGGATCACCGGCGAACCCGTGACCGAGCTCGCGGACGGATTGATGCGGGTGTGGCGCGAGGACATCGAATCCGCTGCCGGCGAGGCGCTTGACGCGTTGGCGGAGAATGCCGGGGATCAGCGTGCCTTCGCGAAATCGCTGGAAGAAGTCATCCGCGATCTCGACCTGGCCGACGAGCTGGGCGGTGACCCGGAAGAATCCGACAATGAGTCCGACGACGATGCCGGCATGGATAGTGAACAGCAGACCGGCGAGGATGACGGTGACAGTGAGCCCGACGGCGATGACGGCGACGATGTCGATGCCGAGGGCAGTTCCGCGGATGACGACGAGATCGACTTCCAATCCGACGAGACGCTGGGGGAGACCGACAGCCAGGACGAGCTGGGAGAGGCGGCGCGGGCCGAACGGCCGAACTATGCGCGCTTCGAGGACCGGCCGGCCGAGAGTTATCGCATCTTCACCACCAAGTATGACGAGATCATCCGCGCCGAGGACCTGTGTGACGAGGAGGAGCTGTCTCGCCTGCGGCGCTATCTCGACCAGCACATGAAGGGCGTGGAGGGCGCGGTCGGACGCCTTGCAAACCGGCTTCAGCGGCGCCTGATGGCGCAGCAGACGCGGGCCTGGGCGTTCGACCTTGAGGAAGGCGTGCTCGACCCGGCACGGCTGACGCGCGTGGTGATCGATCCGACCTCACCGCTGTCCTTCAAGCAGGAGCAGGAGACCGATTTCCGTGACACAATCGTCACTCTGCTGATCGACAATTCCGGCTCGATGCGCGGCCGACCGATCATGACCGCTGCCTCCTGTGCAGACATACTCGCGCGGACGCTGGAACGCTGCGGCGTGAAGACCGAAGTGCTCGGCTTCACCACGCGCTCGTGGAAGGGCGGGCGCGCCAAGGAAGCCTGGATCGAGGCCGGCAAGCCGGTCAATCCGGGCCGTCTCAATGACATCCGCCACATCGTCTACAAGAATGCTGACGAACCCTGGCGGCGCAGCCGGGCCAATCTCGGCCTGATGATGCGCGAAGGCCTGCTGAAGGAAAACATCGACGGAGAGGCCCTTCAATGGGCGTGGAAGCGCCTGGCCATGCGCCCCGAGCAACGGCGCATCCTGATGGTCATCTCTGACGGCGCGCCGGTCGATGATGGCACCCAATCGGCCAATCCCGGCGCCTATCTGGAACGTCATCTGCGGGAGATGATCGCGCAGATCGAGAACCGTTCGGATGTCGAATTGCTGGCCATCGGCATCGGCCACGACGTGACCCGCTATTACAAGCGCGCCGTGACGATCACCGATGTCGAACAACTTGGCGGGGCCATGACCGAACAGCTCGCCGCACTGTTCGACAAGGAAGCTGGTCCGCCAGGCGCCGCCATGACATCGTCACCTTCGGGCGGTAAGCGTGGACTGAAACGCGCGGACTGGGCCGAACTGGGAGCCAAAGTGTGAAACGACTGATCGGAATCGCCGCCCTCGTGCTCGCCGCCTGTTCCGGCGAGCCAGGCCCGGGCCCGATCCTGATCGCGACGGAAAGCGTGCCGCTTTATCCCGATGAGCCCGAGCGGCTCGATGTTGGCGCCCTTGAATATCGCGGCGGACTCATCCTGTCGTCCGATGACGAGACTTTCGGCGGTCTTTCGGCGATGGAAATCGAGGGCCCGCGGCTTCTGGCGATTTCAGACAGCGCCTACTGGCTGACCGCTCATCTGGAATTTGACGATGAGGGCTGGCTGATCGGCCTGTCACGGGCATTTTATGCGCCCATGCTCGGTACGGACGGTGTTCATCTGACGGGCGATGCCGCCGATGCCGAGGGGCTCGCCCCGCTCGGCGACGGCGCCTACGCCGTCAGCTTCGAGCGTGAACACCGAATTGATCGCTATGATATCTCGCCTGACTGGTCGGGGATTGCAATCGCGACGCCAACCCCCCTGCCAGCCCCGCCGGGGACCGACAGATTGCGCGAAAACGGCGGGATCGAAGCGCTGGCGATGGCGGAAAACGGGTATTGGGCGAGCATCGAATATCCAATCGTCGAAGGCCGCCCGCACTCGCTATGGCGAATGTCAAACGGGCAGGAGCCACAGGTGGTCGATTATCGCGCTGTCGAAGGGTTCGGCATCACCGGGTTGGCTGGCGGGGAGGATTTCCTGCTGGTGCTCGAGCGCTTTTACGCCCGGGACATCGGAAACCGTATCCGGATCACACGGCTGGACACGGACCCGCGCGACAATCGGGATCGTTCGCTGACGGCGCAGTCGCTCACAGAGGTGCTGGCCGTGCTCGAACCCGGAATGACGATCGACAATCTGGAAGGAATTGCCATCACCGCGGTGCATGGCGAAATGCGGCTCTTTGTGCTGTCGGACGACAATTACAATCCCGGCCAGCGAACGCTGCTGTTGAGTTTTGCGTTCACCGAATAACGGTCCACCATCCGCTCACCCGCGGGGCTCATCGCTTCGCGATCTCACCCCTTTCCCCCCCCCTTTGAAAGGGGAGAGGAAGCCTCGTCAGTTTTCCTTGCGTCCATGTCACCCCTGCTTGGAGAGGGGAATGCTGAGCCTCGCCTTACCGTCCATGCCAGACAGTGTTTCGTGCCGGGTTTTCAGCTCAAGGGTGAAACCGCGAAGCGGCGCTTTCGCGCCCTTGACCTGAAAACCCGGCACCGAAAAAAATCCCGGCAAGGCATGAAAGGCGGTCTGTGTTCACGGGGCTTCCACGCGAACTCGTCAAAGTCACGGCATGGGTCCCGGGTTCGCGCTATCGCGCCCCCGGGATGGCGACCGATGGTCTATTCCGCCTGCCAGACGATCTCGCCGTCGATTACGGTCATTACCGGCTCGACGGCCAGGATCTCGGCCTCCGGAATGGTCATGATGTCGTCGGAAAAGACGGTGAAATCGGCACGCAATCCTTCCGCGATCCGGCCCAGCTCGTCTTCACGGAAAGACGCATAGGCCGGCCAGGCCGTGAACATGCGCAGCGCTTCACCGCGGGTGACAGCCTGGTCCGGGCGCCATTCCCCGGTCTGGGTCCCGTCCAGCGCGCGCCGCGCCACGGCGGCGTAGAATTCGATACGCGGATCTCCGCGCTCGACCGGGGCATCCGATCCACCGGCGATCACAACGCCGGAATCGATCAGATTGCGCCAGGCATAGGCGCCGTCGAGCCGGTCCGGTCCGAGCCGGTCCGGGGCGAAGAAAAGATCACCGATGGCATGACTGGGCTGCATGGACGGGATGACGCCGAGCTCGGAAAAACGCGGAATGTCTGCCGGATCCACGATCTGCGTGTGTTCGTCGCGCCAACGGTGTTGCGGCAGGGCGCGTGCTTCGGCCGGCACGGCGGTCAGTGCATCCTCGACCCAGTCGAGCAGAAGCTGGTTTCCCCTGTCACCGATGGCGTGGATGTTGAGCTGCACGCCGTTCTGCAGGGCCGTGACCATGGCTGACAGCGTCTCGTCTTCCTGGCTAAGCATCAGCCCGGAATTGCCGGGATCGTCGCTGTAGGGCTCGAGCAAGGCTGCACCGCGCGACCCTAGCGCGCCGTCCATGTAAAGTTTCACCGCGCGGGCAATGACCCGTCGATTGTCGCTGACGACATAGCCGTCCTGGGCCAGCGGGGCGAGCCCGTCTGGATTGGCGGATATGTAGACGCGCAGCGGCAATTCTTCAGCGAGCTCGTGGATCATGGCGACATCGGCCCAGGGTACGGACATGTCATGCCCCCCGGTCCAGCCATAGCGAGCCGCAGACCAGGCGCCCTCGAGATAGACATTGGCGCGGTCCTCGCCGGTGAAGCTGCCGCCCAGCGCGGTGACCGGGTCCATCGCCGTATCGATCAGCATGCCGGTCGGTTCACCGTCTTCGTCGCGCAGAATGTCGCCGCCTTCCGGGGCCACGCTTTCAGCATTGATACCGGCGCGTTCCAGGGCCCGCGAATTGGCGACTAGGGCGTGGCCATCCGCACGGACCAGGAAAACGGCGATGTCGGGTGCGGCGGCGTCGAGATCCAGGCGATTCGGGAAGCGGTCTTCGGGCCAGTGTGTCTCGATCCACCCCCTTCCCTGCAGCACGGCGCCCTCGGGCAGGTCTTCCGCCGCTTCGGCAACGCGCGCCTGCAGGTCCTCGATCGAATCCGTGCCTTCCAAATTCAGCAGGCGCTCGCGCGCACCAAGTCCGAGCACGTGGACATGGCTGTCGGTGAAGCCGGGATACATTGCCGCGCCCTCGAGATCGATGCGGTCGGTCGTCTCGCCGATCAGGCCGTCCGGCAGGTCGGCTTCATTTCCGGCGAAGACGATCATGCCTTCTCTCACCGCGACCAGCTCGACCTGTTCACAGTCGTCGTCCGCAGTGTAGATCGGACCGCCCGAGAAGACGCGATCTGCAGCATCGATGCCAGTGTGGGTCGATTCTACAGGTGCGGGCTGCGAACAGGCGACTAGACCGAACGCGGCGAGAAGGCTGAACTGGCGCATGGGATTCCCTTCCGTTCCGAGCGAGAAACTAGCCGCCGCCCGCCATAAGGGAAACCGCCATATCGGTGTCGATCACATTGGCGAACTCATCGTGAAGCGCCGCAAGATGGACCTTGTGATGGGTGACGGCGTCGATGGTTTCACCATCCAGCGTGGTCGCCGGAAAGGCGGCCGTAGCGTCCCCGACGAGGGTTGTCCGGAATCCGAGATTGGCCGCCATCCTGACCGTGGTGGACACACAATGCTCGGTCGTCATTCCGAAAACCACCAGATGATCGGCACCCATCTGGTGGAGTTGCTGTTCCAGGCCAGTGCCGATGAACGCGGAATTCACCGATTTTTCGATCACCGGTTCGCCGGGCCGCGGTCGCGCCTCGGCCTTGAAGGCATTGCCCGGCGCTTCCGGCCGCAGCAGGCTGCCGGGCTCGGTCGAATTGTGCTTGATGTGCAAGATCGGGTGGCCTGCTGCCCGTGCCGCGGCGAAGAGCCGTGTCACATTGGCATCGAAAGCCGGGTTGGAGTGCCCGGCTACCGTGGCCGCGTATTCGTCGATGCCTTTCTGGATGTCGATAGGAATTGTAACTAACATGCTGTTATTATTTCTTTTATTCTCCATGTGACGCTGTCGCATCACAATATCTATGTAACATATTGCCTCCTACTAGAGCTATATGTAACATATTCTGAAGTAGGGAGTATTGGAGATGCCTGTGATCAGAGTTAGCGATGCAACCTTTGTCGACCTTAAAACGGTGGCCGTCTGGCTAGGAACCTCCAAGCCAGGGGAAACGATTCAGCGGTTAGTTGCCGAGAAAATGGACGAACTCGGCATGGAGAGAGATATAGACGAGTCTTCTGAACCAGTTTCCGAAAATTCACTCGTACGGAATTTTGTAAAAACCCCAGGGCTTTCCTTCACAAGGGTGTTGGCTGCAAGCGTCGGTGGTCAGGCGCTGGAACGTCCCAATTGGCAAAAGCTGCTCCTGAATACAATTCGCGAGTTGAAAGGGCGCGGCTTCGGCGTTGACCAAATTGTTGCGGAACTACAGGTACCGAGCACTACCAAGCCAAGATCCGACCAAGGCTATAAATATATCAGTGATCTCGGAATTTCGATTCAGGGCCAGTCGGCGCCGGATGCTTGGAAAGAGGTATCAAGGCTAGCTGAGAAGTTTTCGATCGAAGTTTACGTTAAGTTTCAATGGCGAGCTAATCCCAAAGCGCAGCATCCCGGCGAGATCGGAGAAATGAAAATCCAACGAAAAACGCCCGCAGCGTGAGCTGCGGGCGCTTGAATGCGGGTGCGGGCCATCCGGCTCAGGCCGCTGCGACCTTCTTCTTCAGAGCGCGCTTGATCTTCATGGCGCGGTCCGAGAGGTGGTCGTCCTTGGCCTTCATCAGATAGGCGTCGAGACCGCCGATATGGTCGACGCTGCGCAGCGTCTTGGCCGCGATCCGCAGCTTGTAGGATTGGCCGAGAGTTTCGGACGCGAGAGTCACGTCGCAAAGATTCGGCAGAAAACGGCGCTTGGTCTTGTTGTTCGCGTGGGAGACATTATTGCCCACGACAGGACCTACACCAGAAAGTTCACAGCGCCGGGACATGGCAACAACCTTCGCTCAAATAGAATTCCGTGATCGCCGGACAGTTCTGCCGACGAAGAGCCGCGGGACTTACCCAAGCGGTCTGCGTTCGTCAAGCGCTGTGGCGTGCAATCCTCATTCATCTTGCAGCCATGTTGGATCAGCGATAGGGGTGAAGACGCGTTTCAGCGGGCGGGATGTGTTGTGATGGAGTATTATTGAAATGCTGGTTTCGAGTCTCGCAGCCTCTGCCCTGCTTCTGTCTTCCGCGATGACCACTGATGCTGCCGAGCTGGCTAGTCCCGCCGCTCCGCCGCCGGTCTCGATCAACCTCAACTATTCCGGTTCAGTCCTGATTTTCCGCGTCGCGAACATCTCCCTCACCGGACAGATCGCTGACGACACCTATGGCGCCAATGCGCGCTTTACGACCGCGGGCCTGGCAGCTCTGTTCTCGGATGCTGACATCGAAGCGGGCATTACCGGCTACGCCGATGGCGCACTGCGTCCCTGGCGCTATGAGCATTTCAACCATTCCAGCGGCTCTGGCCGGACAGTGGGAATCGATTTCCCCGACGGTGTCGCCACGGCGGATGTCGTGCCACCCTTCGGTTCGATGGGCGAACCGCCCGCCGACGAAACCCAGCGCAATGGTGCGGTCGATCCGATCAGCGCGCTTTTGCGACTCGGACTGCGACAGTCCTCGAATGTTGGTGAATTGTGCTCGGGCCGAATTCCGGTGTTCGACGGCAAGGCGCGATATGATCTGCGCCTTGAAGTCGCCGGAGCCAACGATATCCGAACCCGCGCATGGCGCGGCGAAGCCACGCGCTGCCATGCCTATTACGAGCCCATTGCCGGCTATGACCCGGAAGATATGCCGAGCGAAAGCGACATTGCCGAGCCGGTTGTGCTGTGGCTGGCGCCCTTTGCCGACGGATCGATCCACCTGCCGGTGCGGATACGTACCAATTCGGGCTTCGGAGCGATCACCATCGAGGCGCGCTCGATTGCTGTCGAACCGGTCGCCGAGTAGGTCAAACGCCGCTATATCGCGGTCATGACCGCCTACAAACCGCTGACGGCTATTCTTGGCCCGACCAATACCGGCAAGACCCATCTGGCCGTCGAGCGCATGCTGGCGCGCCGGTCGGGGATGATCGGCCTGCCGCTCCGGCTGCTGGCGCGGGAAATCTATGACCGGGTGGTCAAGGAGAAGGGCTATCGCGCCACCGCGCTGGTGACAGGCGAAGAAAAAATCGTGCCGCCCGGCGCGCGCTATTTCATCTGTACTGTCGAGGCCATGCCGCTGGGTTTCGAGGCGGCTTTCGTAGCGGTCGACGAGATCCAGCTTGCGGCCGACCCGGAACGCGGTCATGTCTTTACCGACCGTCTTCTGCATGCGCGCGGCACCGAGGAAACGATGCTGCTGGGCGCGCCAACCATGCGCCCGGTCGTACAACACCTGGTGCCCGATGCCGACATCGTCACGCGCGAACGGTTTTCGACATTGAGCTATGGCGGACCCAGCAAGCTGGCACGCCTTCCGCGGCGTTCTGCAATCGTCGCCTTCTCGTCTGACAGCGTCTACGCTCTGGCCGAGCTGATGCGCCGGCAGCGCGGCGGCGCCGCCGTTGTGATGGGGGCTTTGAGCCCGCGCACGCGCAATTCGCAGGTCGAGCTCTACCAGTCCGGCGAGGTTGATTATCTGATCGCCACCGATGCGATCGGCATGGGCCTCAACATGGATGTCGAGCACGTCGCCTTTGCCGAGCGCGAGAAGTTTGACGGTCGTCGACGGCGCGCCCTTTTCCCGCATGAGATAGGGCAGATTGCCGGTCGTGCGGGGCGGTTCCGGCAAGACGGGACGTTCGGCGAGACTGGCCAGGTGCGGCCCTTCGAAAGCGAGCTGATCGCGGCCGTCGAAAATCATGCCTTCATGCCGATCGACCAGGTGCAGTGGCGCAACAGCGCGCTCGATCTGCGTTCGCTCGACGGGCTGTTGACGAGCCTGTCGCGATCCTCGCGCGACCCGGTCCTGCGCCGGACGCGGGAGACCATCGATGAATTGTCGCTCGCCCAGCTGGCCAGGGACACTTCCATACAGGATCTCGGCCGTAGTCCGGCCGGGACTGAAATGCTCTGGGATGTCTGTCGCATACCCGACTTCCGGAAAGTGTCGCTGGATGCGCATGTGCGGCTGGTCAACCAGATCCTGACCCATTTGCGCAGCCCGAATGGCCGGATCCCCAATGATGCCATGGCGGCCCAGTTCGACCGGCTGGACAAGACAGGTGGCGATGTTCACGTGCTTTCACAGCGCCTCGCCCAGGTCAGGACCTGGGCCTATGTCGCACATCGCGGCGACTGGGCCGAGGAGGCCGATGTCTGGCGCGAGCGGGCGCGCGAGGTCGAGGACCGCCTATCGGATGCGCTGCACGATCATCTGACCCAGAGATTTGTCGACCGGCGAACCGCGGCGCTGGTCAAGGGCTTGCGCGCAGACAAGTCGCTGGAGACCGATATGGCAGAGGATGGTGCGGTGAAGGTGGAAGGTCATACGGTCGGCCATCTCGAAGGCCTCCTGTTCCGCGCTGACACTGAAGGCTCGGCGCTGGAAGCCCGGGCCTTACGCCAGGCGGCAGAAAAAGCGCTGCGCCCCGAGATCAGCCGCCGACTCGGCAGCCTTGCCAAAGCGCCGGCTGGGGACCTCATCATTGAACCAGATGGCAAAATCCGCTGGAATGCATGGAGGGTGGCACAACTGGCGCCCGGTCCAGCAACGCACAAGCCTGAAGTCATGCTGACAGGCGGCGAACTTGCAGCCGCAGAAACCCGCGAGCGCGCGCGCCAGAATGTCCAGATGCGGATTCACGAGAAGATTGCCAGGAAATTGTCCCCTCTGGTGACACTGCTGAACGAGGACCGTGCGGGTGACCTGTCCGGCCTCGCACGCGGGTTGGCTTTCCGGATTGCGGAGAATGGCGGTGCAATACCGCGCCGCGACGTCGATGCCGAGGTTCGTCATCTTTCACCGCAGGAGCGACGCGCGCTGCGCGAACTGGGCATCCGGATCGGCGAATTCGCGTTGTTCATGCCGGCCATGATCAAGCCCGAGCCGGCGGGATTGGCGGCGCTCCTGCGGGCAGTGAAGTCGGGCGCGCCAAGCGAAATGTTTCTCCCCGCGGCCGGGCTCATGAGCGTACCGGCCGATGCGCGGTTTTCTGCGGCCGATTATGCGGCTTCGGGTTTTCAGGCCTGCGGGCCGCGAGTTGTGCGCATCGACATGCTGGAACGGCTGGCCGATACCATCCGCGAGGCGCGCGACAAGGATTCAAAAGGCGCGTTCGAGCTGTCGCCTTCCATGACGAGCGTACTTGGCTGCTCGGTCCAGGATCTGCGCGGTGTACTTGGCGCGCTCGGATATCGCCGCATCAAGAAGGGGCTGGACCCGGAGAAAGCGCAGGGCGAACGCTGGGCACGGCGCCGTGCGCACCGGCCACCAATGGCACAACAGCCAGCTCCCGTGGCCGACACGCCGTTCGCTGCCCTGGCGAAACTCAAGCCGGCCCTGCCCGAAAGGCGGACGCAGCGCAAGCCGCGCCGGAAAGCCGCGAAATGACTAGCAGCGACGCGGTCCGTATCGACATATGGCTGTGGCGCGCGCGTTTCTTCAAGACCCGGGCGCTGGCAACAGCCTATGTCGGGAAAGGGCGTATCCGGATCGGTTCTGGCGAGCGTCCGAGACGGATCGAGAAGGCGTCCTGCCTGGTGAGGCCCGGTGAATTCTTGACCTTCCCCTTGCGAAACCGGATTGTACGACTGACAGTCTCGGCGTTAGGTGAACGGCGCGGCCCGGCGAGCGAAGCCCGCCAACTCTACGAACTGCAGGGCGAGGAGGAGTCAGACGATGTTTGACGCCATCAAGAAGATGATGCGGGGCGGCCAGGCCGCGGAACCACGATCGGAACTCGATCCGCATGTCGCCGCTACTGCGCTCCTCGTCGAGGCCGCGCTCGCCGACGGCATCTATGCTGACGTGGAAGCCGATCAGATCCGGTCGATCTTGGAGTCCGCTTTCGGTCTCGACGCCGACGCGGCCGCCGACATGCAGGCAAAGGCCGAGGATCTCGCCAATAATGCGCATGATCACCACCAGTTCACCAAGGTGGTGAAAGCCTGTCTTCCATCCGGCGAGCGGGTCGCGCTGATCGAACATCTCTGGTCGGTCGCGATGGCCGATGGCGAGAAATCGCCTTTCGAGGATTCCTTTATCCGCCGTATCGCGCCGCTGCTGGCCGTAGATGATCGCGAACGCGTGCTGGCGCGGTCGCGCGCAGAAGCCGCAGCCCGGCAAAGTTGACATTTTGCCGGCTTCGGCACATGTCCGCCATCGTCGCTAAGTAACGCCCCGGAACGGAAGATCGATGACATACATTGTCACGGACGCCTGCGTGCGCTGCAAGTATACGGACTGTGTCGAAGTGTGCCCCGTTGATTGCTTCTACGAGGGCGAGAACTTCCTGGTCATTCATCCGGACGAGTGCATCGATTGCGGCGTCTGTGAGCCGGAATGCCCGGTTGAGGCGATCAAACCCGACACGGAAGACGACCCGGACGGGAAGTGGCTGGAGATCAATTCCAAGTTCGCGGAGATCTGGCCGAACATCACGGTGAAGATCGATGCGCCCGCCGATGCCGAGAAGTTCGACACCGAAACCGGCAAGTACGAGAAGTATTTCTCGGAAAAGCCGGGCAAGGGTTCGTAAACTGTTCGTCCGGCAACGAATTGTTTTTAACCGAAAATTATGATATAGAATAGGCGCGTTGGGCGGAGCGAAAAGCTCGCCCGTTTTCCGGGGGAGAAGGACACACACCCTTTTGGGGGCCACTTTACTTGAAAAAAGCGGTCTTCAAAGGCAGCGAAGCCGTGTGCCTTTTCCCTGTCCAGACGAGAGTATCCATGAGCAAAAAAACGGCGAATGACAACCGCTCTTACAAGAAGGGCGACTATATTGTTTACCCGGCGCACGGCGTCGGCCGCGTAGTCGGCGTGGAGAAAGATTCGGTCGCGGGCTTCGATATCGAAGTCTATGTCGTGACCTTCGAGCAAGACAAAATGGTTCTGCGTGTACCGACGGCCAAAGCCGAAACATCCGGCATGCGCCCGCTGTCCTCGGACCGTATCGTGAAAGATGCTCTGAAGACGTTGAAGGGCAAGGCCAAGGTCAAGCGGACAATGTGGAGCCGCCGGGCTCAGGAATACGAAGCCAAGATCAATTCGGGCGATTTGATTTCGATCGCAGAGGTCGTGCGCGACCTGCACCGCGCCGAGGATCAGCCGGAGCAATCCTACTCCGAGCGCCAGCTTTATGAGTCCGCCATCGATCGCATGGTGCGGGAAGTCGCTGCCGTCGAGAAGATCGAGCACGATGCGGCGCGCGACATGCTGTCGAAGACGCTTCTGAAGAAGGCAGCCTGACGGCGCCGACGCACTTTTGACTATGCAAGGAAACACCCGGCCATCGCGCCGGGTGTTTTTTTATGACTGGAAAGTGAACCAGGCCCGCTGCGTGAGCGTATTTATGTTCATGGCACAGGCAAAAATGTCCACCGCCCGCTCCCGCTCCGCTGATCCGGACCGGGCTTTCCTTCGCAACGCGATGGACGCTCCCCTGCTTGAGCGAGAAGAGGAACAAACGCTGGCCATCCGATGGCGCGACGATGGTGACGAAAATGCCCTGCACGACCTTACCCAAGCCTATATGCGCCTGGTCATCGCAATTGCCTCGAAGTTCCGGAAGTACGGACTGCCTTTCGCGGACCTGGTGCAGGAAGGCAATGTCGGCCTGATGCAGGCGGCTGCCCGGTTCGAACCGGAGCGGGAAGTGCGTTTTTCGACCTACGCCGCCTGGTGGATCCGTTCATCGATCCAGGACTATGTGCTGCGGAACTGGTCGATCGTGCGGACCGGCACGACGTCGGCGCAGAAGACGCTGTTCTTCAACCTCCGCCGCGTGCGGGCCATGATCAACGACATTAATGGCGGTGCAATGAACGCGGAAAACCGTGCCAAGACCGCCAAGGCCCTGCGGGTTCCGGAGAAAGACGTAGAGAAAATGGCGTCCCGCCTTGCAGCGTCCGATCGGTCGCTGAACGCGCCCTATACCGAGGACGGTGATGGCGAGTGGCAGGACCTCCTGGAAGACGACCGCCCAGCGCCGGAAGAAGCGGTGATGACATCGCACGATGCGGAAAAGCGGGGCCAGTGGCTGCATGAAGCCATGCAATCGCTGACCGATCGCGAGCGCCTGATCATTCACGAGCGGAAACTCGGCGAAGACGTGGTCACACTCGAGACGCTCGGAACGCGCCTCGGCATTTCCAAGGAGCGTGTCCGCCAGATCGAGCACCAGGCACTGACGAAGCTCAAAAAGACGCTTTCAAGGCGCTTTGGCGATCCGGAGATCGCCGGCCTGATCTAGTCGATGTCGTCCAGCGGCGTGATGATTTCGATCCGCTCGGGATGATCGATGCTGATAGACGGGCCGTTGATGGCTTGCAACCAGCCGCGGACGCGCACGATGCGACCTTCGAGCGACGATAGCTCGACACCGGCATCTTCGAAGTGCTGCACATCTTCCTGCGCGATCGATACGGTGAAATCGGAGCGGTAGTCGAAGCCGAAATTGAGATAGGTGCGTTCTCTGGTCTGCCCAACCGAGATCACGCGCGCCTCGACGATCTGGACCGTCTCCAGATACAACGCCAGCGTATTTGGGTCAGGCGAGCGAATCGAAAATACACCCGAACCCCACAGGCCCCCCTGGTATTGCCGGGCCTCGATTTCCAATTCCAGGAGCGCGGCTGCAGCTTCGCGCGTTTCCGGCCACGAATACGCAAGGGCGTAACCGCTTAGCACGAGCGATCCCGCCAGTGTCTGCCCTCCGAGATCGAGATCGGCGACGACATGGCCGTATCGGTCTTCCCCGGCGTCGCCCGAAATCACGGTTACCGGGCCCGATTCTTCCAGTAATCCATCGACGGCCTGCATCGCCAACGCATGGCCGGGTGCACCGGGACGTGGCAGTTCGATTCCCGCAAGGCGCACGGTCATGGTTTCACCGGCTTCGGTCTCCACGGCGATAACGGCCCAGCCATCGAAACGCCTGGCAAGGCCGGTCTGCGCAGATGCCTGCGCTTGCACTGCCAGTATCAACCCAACCACAAGCAAGAAGCGGATCATGCGAGCAGCTAACGCCTCACTCGCCTTAAAGTCGAGTCCAAAATACCTAGGCGAACAGATTCACAGGCCCGCGTCCGCCGCCATTCCACGTCGACCAGTTCGGGAAGACATAGGGCATGTCGGCGTCGGAAACGCCGAGCCAGCGAACCAGTGAGCCGCCATATTCCTCGATCGAGGTGGAAGGAATCCAGCGTCCGTCATCACGGGAATCGTCCGGCCCGGCGAGGGCGAGATCCGGGTAGCCGCCAAGTAGCTGATTGGGCGCGAGCCCGCCGGATACCACAAAATGGTGGGATCCCCAGGCATGGTCGGAGCCGGCCGAACCATTGCCGGCGAACACACGATTGAAGTCCGACATGGTGAACAGCGCCACGTCGTTTTCGACTCCCAGGGCCTTCATCGTGTTGTAGAAGGCGTAGACACAGCGCCCGACATTGGCGAGCAATCCCGAATGCGTTCCGGCCTGGCTCCGGTGATTGTCGAAACCACCGGTCGAAACCATGAAAGTCTGGCGGGTCGCATTCAGCACACCGCGACCCTCGATCAGGCGGGCAACCCGCTTGAGCTGGTCGGCGAGACTGCCGGTCACGGCATTGTTGTCCGGATCGACAAATGCAGCCGTGACGGCGGATTCTTCACTGTTCAGGATGCCGTCGAGCTGAAGGCCTGCATCGAGGTCACCCTGCATGATATCGCGGGTGATCTGCCCGAGGTCCGAATTCTGCGTCGCCGCCAGCATCACGTCGACCGCGTTGCGGCGCGCGATATCGTCGGCAGTCGTGCTCGACGGGTCGTAGCCGGAGCGCTGCAGACTGCCGCCCGACAAGAGAAGCGGGTTGTTTCGCTCGCCGATCATGGCGCGTTGGGCACCCGCCAGGGAAATCGAAGGAGCTTGAAAACCTGCATCGACAAACCGGTCTCCCACGCGGCCCATCCAGCCGGTCGGCAATTCGCTGGTGCCGCCTGCCGTCTGCCAGAGATTCTGCTGTGCGTCATGCGAGAACAGGTTGGCAGGGTGAAGGTCGGGGCGGCTTTCGAACTGTTCTCGCGTCAGCGGTTGCAGAAGCGGGCCCGTATTGAACACCCAGTTCAGTCCGCCCTCATTCCAGATGTTCTGCAATGGCGCGAGCGAGGGATGCAGGCCGTAATTCGTTCCGGGCAGCCCGACCAGGGCGTTCTGATCAAGGGCGATCGCGCCGCCTCTGGCCTGCTCGTAGTCGGCAAATCGCTCGTCAGTCGGCACGATCATGTTGTTGGAATCATTGCCGCCGAAAAGGAAGAGCGTGACGATCGCCTTGTAACCGGTTCCGCCACCGATCGTCTGGGCGCGCGCCAGGGCGGGCATGAAGGAGGCGAGACCCGATCCGGCAACCAGGCGGAGAACATCGCGGCGACTGACAGGCATGGCGGTCTCCTAGTGATCGATCTGAAATTGCGGCGAGGTCGCTATCAGATAGATAGCGAGCTGGGCGCGAAGCTGGGATTCGCGCAATGGATCGCCCCAATATGTTTCGGCATTCATGGCGTCGATGATCGCTGCGCGTTGCTGGGCATTCAGGTCTTCCTCCAGCGCGAGCTCATCAAGCGTATCGAGCAACCGGTCAGGGTCGTAGGCCAGACGTCCCCAGGATGACCAGTCGATCGAACTTCCGGTAGAAGCCGGAATTTCGGCGATCGGGCGCCAATCCCAGCGATTACCCTTGTTTCCGAAGGTCCAGTCATAGATCAGGTTATGGCGATCAACCGTCGTGCTGATATTCATCAGGCCCTGCGGCGGGCTGACGAGGTCATCGGCGCCGGCGAGCGCAAAATCAGGGGGATAGAAGTTGAATACGGACGGGCTTTCGAACGGCACCTGACCGAGTGCGTCCATCCGCAGGATAAATGCATAGCCGTCTGATTCCGCACCGATCAGGCGCATCAGCGATGTCATCAGGAGAACCGGTTCTCTCAATTTGCCGGCACGCGCCGGGTCGGGATCGGCATTGCGCGCTTCGGCGTCGAGCATAATGGCGCGCACGACAGCCCGGAGATCACCACGCACACCGGCTCCATTATTCTCGAAAACCGCGGCGACGCGGTCGACATAGGCCGGTGACGGGTTTGATGTGACGAGGTGCTGGATCAGCTGACGAGATATGAACGGCGGAAGATTGGCGTGAGCGAAAATGATGTCGATTGCCTGTTCGAGATCGGCATCGGGGCTTTGACCGCCTGCCATGCCAACGCCCAGGAAAAACTTGGCGCCGCTGTCGTGCTCGGCCGGGACCGGCTCCATCTCGCCCGAGAAATTCGGCGGGTTGTTGAAGGAGGGAATGAAGTTTCCGGCCGACGGGTAGACCCAGCCGGTCAGTGCCCGCGAGAGCTCCAGCACATCTTCTTCCGTATAAGCAGGAATGGCACGGCCGGACCCGTCGAGCTGGGTGGTACCATCACGGTTGAGCCGGACCTCGCCCAGCGAGAATAATTGCAGCAATTCACGCGGAAAATTCTCGTTCGGCGCGATGGCCCGGGAATTCACCATATCGAGATAGGTGCCCATGACCGGTGAACGCGCGACCGCTTCGAGAATGTCCCGATAATTGCCGAATGCGTTGTCGAGCAGCATCCCGTTGTAGTCTGCGAGGGCGTAGTTGAGGGGTACGCCCCGCTCGGACACAACAAGGATCTGCGACAATGCCCAGGCCACGCGCTGGCGCAGCTGGTCGTCATTTCGCAGCGCGTTCTGGAAGAACCGTGTCTGCAGCCGAATAGCGGTGAAATGATCGCGAAAGCAGGAATCCGGCATGTTGTCGCAGAAATTCACAGGCACGGCTTCCGCTGCAAAATCGGCATAGCTGGATGTTGCCAGATCAAGTTGGCGATCGACCCAGGCCTCGACACCCGTGCGGCGGATGTCCTCGATCAGCGTCTGATGGGCGCCGAAACTTGCCTGCTGTGCCAACCGCAGCGCGTCGCGGCTTCCGAGCTGATAGTCGGGACCGGGCGCTGTAATCGCGGCGCTGGTCGTCGCGGTCAGTTCGCCGCTGACGAGGAATTGCACTTCGACCCGGTTGGTCGCGGGTGCAAGCGCAATGGCGCTCCCGGCGTCCGCTTGCGCGAACACCGCGAAAGTGGCGATGTCGTCAGCACCGAAATAGCGGAAGACACCTGATGTCGGCGTCTCCAGACATTGGCCGTCCGCGTCGGTCTCGCAAACGGTCAGCTCTGCAGGCAGGTCTGCGTTCTGACCATAGCTTCCCACGGGTCGGACATTCACGAGGCCGGCGGCACCGATATTGATCGCTGAAATCGCCATCGCCTGCCGGCCACCCTCGCTTGCGATTCGGATGACGCCGTCATTGTCGGGAAGCGCGATGCCAATCGCCACGATATCCGTCGGCGCTGTCTCGGCCACGACGAGTTCGAATGTATTCACGCCATAGATCGAATCCGCCGGCGTTCCGCCTGCGCACTCAAAAACCGGCGGGATAATGCCATCGAAAGCCTGATCCGCCGTGACCGCCAGAACAAGCGATTGCGACGCTCGTGGCGGCAGAGAAAATGGCGTGTTCTCACTTCCGGGAACAACCGCGTTGGTTGCCGGATCCGTCCAGACGAAATCGAGCTCGAGATCGCGGAACCGGCCGGGCAATTCGACCTCGCAATTGCCGAGTGCATTGTCGGTTCGATTGACAACCGTTGCGAAAGTCGTGGCGGTCGCGGTGCCACCGTCGGGCAGGGCGACCGCGCGCGTAGCCGGGGAGACCGCCGCACCGAGATCGCCAGCGAGGGCCGCGTCTGAAATCGCAAGACATGCGGCCAGTCCGAGCAGGCGTTTCGCTGATTGTATCATCCGGTTTCCAGCCCCCAGCACTTGTGCATGTGACTATGTCTTCACGCATCAGGCTAGGCATTTCCGTCGGCGGCCGCCATGGGCACCCCAAGAAAAGGTTTCCCGACAGGTAACAGAATCATCCGTTTTCTTGCATTGGAGCTTTGTCTTTGAACAGGTCGAAGGTATGAGCGGACCAAGGCCCCGTAGCTCAGTCGGATAGAGCATCAGATTCCTAATCTGAGGGTCGCAGGTTCGAATCCTGCCGGGGTCACCAGCTTCAGGAGCAATCGTCAGCGGCATGAGAATCGGAACACGCAAAAGCAAGATGGCGCTGGCGCAAACGCGGGAGATCATTGCCGCGCTCGCGGCCGCTCATCCGGACCTGACCATCGGGATTGCCGAGAACGATACCGCAGGTGACCGCGATCAAACCAGCAAGCTGCTGGTCCACGGCGGCAAGGGCGGCGCTTTCGTCGCCGGCATCCGCGCGATGATGCGCCGTGGCGACATCCAGATGGCGATGCATTCCCTGAAGGACATGCCGGGCAATGAAGAGACGCCGGGTCTCGTGATCGGTGCCTTCCGGCCGCGCGAGGACGCTCGCGATGCGCTGGTGCTGCGCGCTGGCCTGGATTTCACGGCGTTCGAAGCGGCTGGCGGTAGAGGCTTCCGGCTGGGCACGAATTCCGTGCGCCGGGCCGCCCAGTTGCGGCGACGCTTTCCGGATGTCGAGATCATCCATTTCCGAGGTGCCGCAGACAGCCGCATCCGCAAGCTCGACCAGGCACTCGGCCAGGGTCTGCCGGATGGTGGAACGACCGAGCCCGCTGACGGGCTGGTGATGGCGGCGGCCGGGCTGCGCCGCGTAGGGCTGGCGGACCGGATCTCCCATGTTTTCGAGACCAACGAGATCCTGCCGGCGGCGACGCAAGGGATCGTCGTTGTCGAATGTGCGGCGGATGACTGGCAAACACGACAAAGGCTGGCAGCCATCAACGATCCCGCTGCGCAGACTGCGGCTGATGCCGAACGCGAGCTACTCTGGGTTCTGGACGGCCACTGCAATTCGCCCATCGCGGCCTATGCCGAGGCCCAGGGGGATGGCCTGCGATTGACGGCTGAGGTCCTGGATCTATCCGGGAAAAACGTGCTGCGCGCGCAAGCCGAGGGCGCTGTTGATTCGCCGCGCGCGCTCGGCCGCCGTGTGGCCCTCGATCTCATCTCGCAAGGTGCTGCAGACATCATTGCCCGGACGCGTCCGCGCTGAACCCTCATTGCGCCGCTGTTCGCACCGCCACGCTTGTCGCGCCGACCGAATGTCCGCCCGGTGTGCGGAAGTGAACGAATACGCGGTTTCGCGCCGGATCGTTGGCAATGTCATTATTGCTGCGCAGGAACACCGCGAATGTCGCCGTTTCGTCAGTGCCGAGCAAAAGCGACTGACTGGCAGCTCTCGCGGTCTCGCATGCCCCGCTCTCGGCGTTCGTGCGGCAGATCTCGAGCGTCTCCAGCGCCGCAATGCCAAATGCTGCTTCCGGCGTGACGACAATGGTCCCGATGGAACGCAGATTTATACTGGCGACGGAAAAGGCCGATGCGCCGCCGCCCGCCGGCAGTTCGACAAGACCGTTGTTTGCCGTGGTCGCTGCCAAAGCCACAACATCGGGCAGCGACAGGGAGGTCGAGGTAAAGCGGAACGTATTCACGCCAGCGATGCTCGGAGCGGGCGCGCGATTGGAGCAAACCGTGTCAATTCGCAGATCGTCATAGCTTTCAGTGAGGCCGCGCCTCAGAGACACAACGAATGTGCGAATCTCTCCGGCCGGGATATCCACACGCTCGCCGACAGCCCCGACAGGCTCGTTGGTCGCCGGATCCGTCGGTCGCACCGAGAACTGGCCCAGTGCAGCGCCGTGTAATTCCAGGCCGCAATTCTCGGCCGTCGACCCTGTGGAAGCCGGATTGGCAATCGAGACAAAGGCGGTCGCCGGCGATCCGGATGCCACGGTCCGGCTGTAGGGCAGGATGGCAGAACGTACCGTCAGACCCGTCGGACGATAGTCGCGAACATTGTATCCTGCTTCGCGCATGGATCGGGCATTGTCGGTCGGCGTGGTGATGTCATCATTTGGCGAGCCCGGTGTTTGCACACTGCCGGCGCCAACTCCACAAGCCTTGCCGAAACAATTATCCTGTTCGGGATTGGAAAAGCGCACCAGCCAGGTCTCGTTCGGATACGACCCCGAGCAGGTCACACCCGACCGCGAGGAATCGTAGGCCATGATTGTCCGCATGTCGCAATCGACGCGGTGACCATAGGAGAAGTCGAAGACCGCCGGACTGGTGGTATTCTCGACATTGTGTGTGGACCCCAGATTGTGACCTACCTCGTGGGCGAATGTCAGGTCGCCGCAATTCGCCGGCGTTCCGTTTCCATCGGGGCCATCACCGCTGACCGCAATTCCGAGAATCCAGTCTTCGTCAGGATCGACCTCGCCCTCGCCGCCGAAACCCGGGACGTATGCAACACCGCAATAGGTCTGCTGGGCCCGCCAGTAGCGACGAAGCATCACGACAATGTCGGCACCCAAGGCGTTGCGCCATTCAAGGAGGCTGGAAAGGTCGCCATCATTGACGCAGCCATTGGGACCGTTGGAGCATTCGCCGCCGGCGACGTCCGGCTCGGAACCGGGGTGGCCGAAACTGGCGCCGGCAAACAGATCGTCAATGGATTCGAGCGTTGACGTGTATTCGTTCCACGTGCCTGGCACCCGAGTTGCGCCGACAAGACGGGCGCGTAATCCGGTATCGCTGTCAATCAGGGCCTGATCGAGCACATTCACGAGGTGTTGCAGCCGTGTCATTAGTCCGAGGCCGTAAAGACTGATCATACCGTCCGTGTAGACGATCGCGATGTCGATCATGCCATTGGACCCGGCAGCGACGGCTCGCGCCATGCGTTCGCCGTCGAACGCGAATTCCGGTAATGTGATCGCCGGCTGCGGCGGTGACAGCGCATCGGAGCCGGGCTCATCAATGACGCCGGTTTCGGGCAACCAGACGGATGGGCCGCCCGCGCGTTCCGGTGCCAGCCGCCAGGCGCCGGAAGGTGTTGCAGCATAACCGAACACGGAAACCGGACCTTGGGTAATCAATACCCGGTATTGCTGACCGTATTCGGCGAGGTGACCGACCCAGACGCGCGACGGGGACGTCGCATCGTCCATTCTGTCGAGGACAATGTCATGGCGCGCGCCCGACGGCAGAGCCAATGTGACCTGCTCACCGAGCGCGAGATCCCGGGCGCCGTCGGACAAGCCGGAAAAAGCAGAGGTCTCGCGTGGATCAGGCGTGAGCAAGCCCGGCTGGGCGAGCGCAGCCGGTGCGGCAAAAACCGCTGTGAGTAGAAGAGCAAGCCATCCTGTCATGTTGTTTCTCCCCGAGCGGGCACAGAATATGCCGGGCTCGGCTTATCGGGCATCACATTCACGTGAGAAACCGGCCGTTCCGGGCGGTCTGTCATCTCGACAAGGACGGCGGTTCACGGCCATTGTGCAGTCAGGATCGGGGAGAACGGATATGGAATTGGACGGCAAGATCGCGATTGTGACTGGCGGCGCGGGCGGCATCGGAGCCGCCGTGGCACGGGAATTCCATACGCGCGGCGTGAAAGTCGCCTGCTGCGACCTCGACGGGATCGCTGCCGACAAAGTGGCCCGCGAGTGCAGCGGGTTCGGCAAACGCGTCAATGTCGCCGATGAGGGCGAACTCGCGGTTTTCATCTCGGAAGTCGAGCGGGACCTGGGTCCGGTCGATATCTTCTTTGCCAATGCCGGTGTCGGCTATACCGACGGACCGCTGGGCGGCGCCGCTTCAGCGCCGAATGCGAACTGGAAAAAAGCGTGGACCATCAATGTGATGCAAGCCGTCTACGCTGCCCGGCACGTCATCCCCGGGATGGCGAAGCGCGGCGGCGGCGCCTTCATGATCACTGCCTCGGCGGCCGGCTTGCTGGCACAGATCGGCGATGCCGCTTATTCGGCCACCAAGGCCGCTGCGATCTCGATGGCTGAATCCATCGGCATCACGCATGGCGATGACGGTATTCAGGCACACGCCATTTGCCCGCAATACGTCAAGACCAATATGACCAAGGACCTGCCGGATGCGATGACCTCGGTCGACGGCATGATTACCGCCGAGGATGCCGCCAAAACCATCGTCGACGGCGTCGAGAACAATGAATTCCTGATCCTGACCCATCCTGTCGTCGCCGACCATTTCGCCAAGAAGGCCACTGATCGCGGACGCTGGGTCGGCGGCATGCGCAAGCTGCGCCGAATGTTGATGGAGATGAATGACGGTCGGACGATCTAGATCAGCCCGATTATCCCGGCCTGCCCGCCAAAGGGGCCGCCCTTTGCGCGGCGGCAGGAAAAGAAGCGCTCATCCGCGAACGTGCAATCCCTGGAGATCCAGATGTTGTCCGGCTCAACGCCTGCTTCGGTCAGCTGGCGATGGACCGCAGCCGTGTTGTCCAGCCTGGCACCGCCAGAGCCGTCGACCGGCCCCGCCAGGCCCTCGAGCGAACCGAACAGGTCTATGAAGGCTTCGAGCACTTCCGGCCCGACGCGGTAATTCTCCTGGCTGATCGCCGGACCTATGGCGGCGCGCAGATCAACGGGCCGCGAGCCGTACGCAACCATCAGCGCATCGATGGCTTGGCGCGCAATTTCGCGCACCGTTCCCCGCCAGCCGGAATGAATTGCGGCGATGGTGTTCTGTACCGGATCGTGGAGCAGCAGCGGTACGCAATCCGCAGTCTGGGCGACCAGGCCGATACCGCGAACATTGGTGATCATCGCATCGCATTCGCCGATCACGCCATCGTCGGGCGCGCGGTCGATCATGCGCACGCGGTTGCCGTGAACCTGGCGCGCAAAGACAAGCCGCTGCAGGCCAAGCGCGTCGCCGACGCGGCGGCGGTTTTCCACGACATTGGCTTCGGGATCGCCGTCGCGGCGCGACAGGTTGAGGCTCTCGAACACGCCCAGGGACACGCCACCTTCGCGGGTCGTGAAACCATGCGACAGACCGGGCCGGTCGAGGGTCGGGGCTTTGATCAGCGGCAGGTTCAAGCGGTGTCCTCCGGCAGGAAACCAGTGCGGTTGCGGCCAAGATCATAGCCTGCGCGGGCTTGCGCAACCTCCGCGAACAGATCGTGAAGCGCCGACCAGTCGTCGGATTCATGGATTGGCGCCCATGCCGCTTCCATGACGTCTATTGCCATGTGCACCGGATCGGGGCGGTCGAAATAGGCGTGCGACAACCGTTCGGGACGGTCGGCCCGGTGGCTGGCGAAGAGGTCGGCAAAGGCTTCGTACTCAGGTCCGGAATAGGCGCGCGGCGCGGCGGAAATACGTGAATTATCGGCGCAGAAATGATCGAAAATGGCGGCCTCGAACGGCAACTGGCTGGCGTTCAGGAAAGTGATGAAGGCGCGCACCATGGCCTCGGAACCGGATTGTTCGACCACTCCGAGGCGGCAGCACCAAGCATTTGTCATTGCAGCGGTATAACGATCCGGGAAAGTGTTGAGCACGTCGACCAACGCGTCCTGCTCACCCACGGACAGGAGCGCCGCGGCGAGCTGTTGCAGCGCCCAGAACACGGCTTCCGGCTGGCGGGCATAAGCGTAGAGTCCGGTCTCGTCGAAATAGGCCGCGGTGAAGCCGGGCTTGTAGGTCGGCAGGAAGCGCCAGGGCCCATAATCGAAGCTCTCGCCGGTGACGTTGAGATTGTCGGTATTGAGGACGCCGTGCACGAAGCCGGCGGCCATCCATTGCGCGACAAGCCGGGCAGAGGCACCCGTGACTGCTTCCAGGAAGGCGGTGGTCTTGTCCACGCCCGATTGGCCGGCGAGCTCCGGATAATACATGTCCGCAACATGATCGATAAGTGACGTCAGCCTGTCCGGCGCCTGTTCATGGGCATGACGCTGGAAGGTGCCGAAGCGGACATGCGAGTGCTGCAGGCGGGTGAGCACCGCCCCGCGCGCCGGCGAAGGCTCGTCATGGCGGTGCAGTTGATCGCCGGTCTCGTAAACGCAAAACGCCTTCGAAGTGTAGACGCCGAGGGCTTCGAGCATTTCGGCCGCGAGGATCTCGCGGACCGCGCCCTTGAGCGTCAGCCGCCCGTCACCGCTGCGCGACCAGGGTGTCTGGCCGGATCCCTTGGTGCCGAAGTCGAGCAGCCGACCGGCGGAATCGCGCATCTGCGCGAAGAGGAAGCCGCGCCCGTCTCCGATCTGCGGGTTGTAGTGGCGAAACTGGTGACCGTGATAGCGCATGGCGAGCGGTACATGCGGATATCCATCGAGCGGCGCGAAGGCGGCGAAATGGCGTTGGCGGTCAGCCGCCGACAAATGGTCGAGCCCGATCTCTTCCGCCCAGCGCTGATTCCACCATCGCAGCTGCGGCGCGGGAAAGTCCGCAGGGTCCACCGCATCCGCGAATTCGGGGCCAAGCAGGGCGAAGGCCGATTGCGGCGAGAAGCTCATTCCGAGAGCGCGTCGCGCAGGGCGTTGGCGGCCAGCTCGCACTGCGCCTCGGCGCCGATCGCCACGCGCGTCAGATTGAAGAAGCCGTGCGGAAGACCCTTGGCCAGACGGTAGGTGACGGGCACCCCCGCCGATAGCAGCCGGTCGCGATAGGCCTGCCCCTCGTCGAACAGCGGGTCGAGCTCGGCGGCTGCGATGTAGGCAGGTGGCAAGCCCTGCAAATCATCGGCAAACAGCGGCGACACGCGCGCATCCATGGGATCGCAGTCGCCGCAATAATGCTGCCGGATCCAGTCGAGTGCGCGCGCCGACAGCATGTGGCCCTCGAGCATTTTCGGTTTGACCTTGCGGGTCTCGGCGAGCTGCAGCAATGGATAGATCAGGAGCTGGAAGTCGATCTTGTCACGGCGTGCCTGGGCAATCGCTGCGGCGAGCCCGCCACCCGCCGAATCACCGGCCACGGCCAGCCTTGCCGGACTTTCCGAAACCGCCCAGTCGAGCGCGGCGACAGCGTCTTCCCAGGCGGCTGGAAACGGGTTTTCCGGCGCCAGCCGGTAATCGACCGACAGGACGCGGCTGCCGGATTGCGCACAAAGCCGCTGGGCGACACGATGATGGCTGTCGAGATCGCCAAAGGCATAGCCGCCGCCATGGTAGAACACGGTCATCGCATCGAGCGGATTGTCCGGCGTGTAGAGGCGTGCCGGTATCTCGCCGGCAGGGCCCGGCACGCTCAGATCGTTGACGTCGGACACCGGGGGCGCCGCAGATTCCATCAACGGGACCAGCTTGCGCAGCGCAGCGCGGCCATTGCGGCGGCTCGTTCCCGGTGCAAACGGATCGGTCAGGCCAGCGCGGGTTATGATGTCGGACCAATTGAAAGATGTCGCCATGGCCAGCAGTTAAGCGGGAGCTGGCAAAACTGCAATGCGGTCTAGTGAAGCGTCACGTCCATGTCGCGCTCAAGCCGTCCGGCGAGTGCATCCTCGACGACCGATTTCAGCGCCCGCCAGGCATCAGCACGTTCGGCATCGCCGGCTTCTTCCATTTCCCCGACAGCCAGGTCTGCATATCCCAGTGCCTTGACGCCGTGTCGGTCAACGAGAAGGAAGGCGAGCGACAACATGTCGGCGGGTGTAATGCGGGCGGATGTGATCATGGCTCAATCTGGCTCCGAAACGGGTCTGGCTTGAGACATAGCAAGTGACTTGCCAGTCCCGGCCATTGCCGCGTTCAGTAATTTCAATGAGTTAGCCAAGTCCGAGCGAAGTGCCGCCGGGCCAGCTTTGCCGTCAGGTCTTTTCTGCCGGGCTCTTTGATCCGGGCGCATAGCCGCCGCCCGCGAGATAGGCCTCTTCCTCGGGCGTGGATTGGCGGCCGAGCGCGTCGTTGCGATAAGGGAAACGGCCAAACTTGGCGATCACGTCGCGATGCAGCCGCGCGTGGTGGAGGTTATTATTGCCGTCCGGCATGCGACTGGAAAAAAGCTCGATGGCGAAATCCTGGTCGGCACTTTCCTCGGAATGCATGAAAGGCATGTAGACAAAGGACCGGCGGTGTTCCGGCACTTCCAGGTCCTGGCCATTGTCGATCATGGCCCGGGCGATCTGCCGTGCCAGCGCGTCGAACGCGAAGGCCTTGCCCGAACCGCGCCAGACATTGCGCGTGAACTGGTCGAACAGGATGAGCAGTGCCAGTCCGCCATCCGCCGTCTCGCGCCAGGGATGATCGCCATCTTCCATGCGGCGGGCCTCGTTCTCGATCACCTGCCCGAACCGGCGCCGGATACGGGCATCGAATTCCGGTGTCGAGACAAAGTGCAGCTTGGGCTCGGTTTCCTCGAACCAGAAGCGCAGGATGTCGTCAGGTGTGGTCATGTTCTTGCCTCGCTGCCGGTTTCGGGCGCCCCATTGTCGTGGAACCTGATGGCGAAATCCGTGAAAGTGAAGGTAATGGACCCGGCACAGGTCGCAAGCATTGTCGCGGCTTGCGGACCTGCCGGACTGGACACCTCCATGACCTCCTCCTGTCCTGCAGCATGGTGGGGCCCGCCCGCGTCCGCTTCGCTTTGTTAATCGCCCGCAGCGCCAGCACGGAGCGGCCTTTCCCATCAGGAGCGACAACCTTTTTCCTGGCGGATCTAGCGGTCGTCGGCACGCGTGTGGTCATCGGAGCGGCGTCCGGGATTGCGTCCGGCGTCGATATCGTCGGCAAACTCGTGGTTCTTGTCGCGATGGCCGGCCTCGTCGGCGCGTACGGCGATAACCACATCGCGCAGACGGGCGCCTTTCGGCAATTTCCAGTAATCGATGGCGATCTGCGGGGCCGGCACGTTTTCCAGCGTGCCCGCATCGATTTCTTCTAGATAGCGGGTATAGCTGGTGACCGCTTCTTCCTCGAAATAGCCGACAATGCGATGCGCGGTGCGCGGCGCGAACAGATAGATGAAGAAGTAGACATTGTAGAAAATCGCCTGGACGATCATGATCAGAATGCGCTCGAACAGGCTCGGCCGGGCGATCTCGACGAAGGTCATGAGGTGCATGCGCTCGTTCTCGGCCTCGTCGAGCAGATCGCGGATCCAGCCCTTGTCGTCGCACATGCGGCGCAGGGAGCTAAGGTGCTGCAAAAGGCCGCCGACCATGCCCGGAACGGCCGCAACGGTTTCCAGAACGACGGCGCGGTGGCCATAGCGCTTGCGGAAGAATCGGTCGGCGATGAAACGCAGTGCCTTGACGAAGCCCAGCGCGATGCGGTCGCTCGGACCCTTTGCCGCCCGATGATAGTCAATATCGATGTCCGGCTGGTGGATGGTCATATCGTTTGGTCTCTACCGTCGCCCTATTGGCAACGTGTGAGCGATATAGGCGTTCCGAACGGCGGATGCGACGCGACGCTTTGACCGGGGTTGGTACTGTTCCCTTTTTTGTCATCCTGGCGGGCGACCCATTTCAACTTACCTCATGTTGACGTGCTGGCCGCAGGCCAGCCTCGAACCACGCAGGGCGATTGGCCTCCGATCCTTCGAGGCTCGCTACACGAGCACCTCAGGATGAGGTGTGAGGGTGGCAAGCTTGCCATTCGATGGCGATGTGTCGCCCCGAACCCAGCAGGGTTCGGCAAGGGCGACCGCCCGTCCGCAGCGAAGGCCGGCATGTCCGGCCGAAAGCGAGGAGCGAAAGCCCGGATTGGCTTGAGCACGAAAGATATTCCAGCCGAAGCTCGCGCAGCGAGCGAAGGCTGGTGCCCCTGGTCCGACTCGAACGGACACTTCCGAAGAAACCGGATTTTGAATCCGGCGCGTCTACCAATTCCGCCACAGGGGCCCTTGCAAAAGGGAGGCGGAAATTGCCTCCAACTGCAGCGTATTGCAATAGCGCGTTCCGGCAGCTGTTCAGCCGCGATCAATCGCATTAAGAGAGGCGCATGATCGACGTTTCCCCGCCCGACAATGATGCCCCGGAAGGCCTGGTCGCCCGTCTCGTCCACATCGGCGAAGGCGCGCCGGAGACCGGGCTGACGCTCGGTGAATTCATGGAAAAGCTGGGCGAGCGGGCCTTTGGCGTCATCTTGTTTGCGCTGGCCATCCCGGTCTGTATCCCGTTCCTCTACGGCATTCCGCAAATCATCTCGCTGCCCATGCTTGCGCTGGCAACGCAAATGGCGGCCGGGCGTCACGAGCCGTGGCTGCCACAGAAGTTCGCGGCGCGGCAATTGTCGAAATCCGGGCTCGTTCGGATGGGGCGAATCGCCAAGCGCTGGTTCGGCTGGATCGAGAACATCGCGCGGCCGCGCCTGCTCTTCCTGTCGGGGCGCGCCGGCGAGCGAATTGTCGGCGGCGTGTTCTGCCTGTTCTGCGTGTCGATCCTGACCCCGCTGCCGCTGACCAACTCGGCGCCCGGCGTGGCGATCGCTGTGGCGGCGCTGGGTCTGATCTCGCGCGACGGCATCCTGGTGTTGCTGGGCGTCATCTGGGGGCTGATCTGGATTGCCATTCTGGTGATTGGCGGCCCGGCGCTGATCTATACGGTCATCGACTGGATTCGCGGCGCGTTGGGCTGACTCGCGCACTTGTGATCCCTGCGGCTGAATGCGCGCTTTTCCAAGCCAGATGCGCGCCTTAATGTCCTTTGCATGAACATCATCGCGTCTCTGCTCACCGCGCAACGCTGGCCGCTGCTGGCTGCGCTGGCCTCGGCCCTGATCCTCGGCGGGGCGTATTTCTTCCAATATGTGCTGGGCTATGACCCATGCGCGCTGTGCTATGACCAGCGGCATATACACAAGGCGGCGATCGGCGTCGGCCTGATTGGCGGGCTGGCCATGATGTTTGTGCCAGCGCTGCGCGCCTATGCGATCTGGGTGTGCCTCGCGCTGGCGGCGATCTTCCTCTATTCGGCCGGGTTCGCCTTCTGGCATGCCGGGATCGAATATGACTGGTGGGATGGCCCTGCCAGCTGCACCGCTGCCGGTCCGGTGAACATTTCCACGGACGATCTCCTCGCCGTACTCGATGGCGGCGGGCCGGTCGTGTTGTGCGATGCGGCCGCCTGGACCTTCCTCGGGATTTCCATGGCCGGTTATAATGCCCTGATGTCGGCTGGGCTGGCCGGCATTTCCGCCTATGTCGGGATGGCAAAACGATGAGCCGCGGCGACCGCCCTGCCCTGCCCGGAAAGCGCCTATCCGAGGACCGCATTGCCGAGATGATCCGCGTCGATCATGCCGGTGAATACGGTGCCGTGGCGATCTATGAGGGTCAGCTCGCCGTATTCGGCAAAATCCCGTCCAAGACGCATATCGCCAACCAGTTGCGGCACATGGCCGAGGACGAGCAGGCGCATCTCGATGCGTTCGACGATTATATCCGGACGCGCGGCGTGCGGCCAACCGCGCTGATGCCATTGTGGAAAATCGCCGGGCGGACGCTCGGTGTCGCAACTGCGCTGATGGGCGAGAAGGCGGCGCATGCCTGTACGGAAGCCGTCGAAACGGTGATCGAGGGACACTATACGGACCAGATCGCCGAGCTGGAAAACGCCGGCGAAGACGCGTTGTCGACCCGCTTCACGCAATTCCGCGACGAAGAAGTCGCGCACAAGGATCTCGCAGTCGAGGAAGGCGCGAAAGACGCGTTCGGCTATCCGGTGCTGTCTCGCGTGATCGAGGCGGGCTGCCGCGCAGCGATTGCAGTCACGAGCAAGGTCTAGGCCGCCGGAAACGCTTTAACGTTCCAGCTCGGCATCCCAATAGAGAAAGTCCATCCAGCTGGCGTGCAGGTATTTCGGCGGGAAGCGCCGGCCCTGCGCCTGCAGCTGGTGCATGTTCGGGCGGAAGGCGTGCGGGTCGGGCATGCCGGCCTGGCGCGGCGTACGCCCGCCCTTCTTCAGATTACAGGGCGAGCAGGCGGCGACGATGTTTTCCCACGATGTGCGGCCGCCCCTGGAACGTGGCACAACGTGGTCAAAGGTCAGTTCCTCGACCTTGTCGCGTCCGCAATAGACGCAGGAAAATCCGTCGCGAAGCCAGATATTGTAGCGGGTAAAGGCCGGTGTGCGGTTGTGGGTGACGTATTCGTGCAGCGCGACAACCGACGGTGCCGGCACCTCCATCGAGGGCGAGTGTATCATGTCCTCATAGGACGACACGACGGTGACGCGTTCGAGAAAGACGTTCTTTATCGCTTCCTGCCAGCTCCAGATCGAGAGCGGCCAATAGGAGAGCGGCTGATAATCAGCATTGAGGACGAGGCAGGGCCAGCCCGATGGGGCCTTATCGAGCACTTGCATGGCACCCTCCCGTTCTCACGGTGGGACCAGCCATGCGCATATACCTAAAGAGCGCCCTGAACACGCACCTCCCTGTCCGGAAAACCGGCGGGATTCTCAGCGAATCACGCCGAATTCCGTGTTGGCAATTTATACCGGCAAAAGCGTAACACGCTTATGACGACGCTGTTAACGATTAAGAAGGATACGGCTTTGCGTACTGGCCGGACAGCGCCTTGCGCAGGAAACGGCCGCCGATCTCCAACCCGTCCGGGCCGATCCCGTGCGGAATACCCGGCGAGATGTGCCACTGACAGGAGGCGCCCGCCTCGCAGAGGCCCTCGGCCGCGTCGAACATCATGCCCAGCGGCAACACGTCGTCGCGGTCACCGTGGATAAGCTGGATTGCCGGTTTGCAGCGGATCTCGTCCTTCAGCGTGATGCGGCTGGGCATGGCACCGGAATAGCCGAGAATGGCAACTGGTCCCGGCGAACGCCGCAGGCCGACATGTAGTGACATCATCGTGCCCTGCGAGAACCCGACGAGGGCGATATCCTGATCGGTCAGGCCGTAGCGGGTCAGCTCCTGGTCGATAAAGGCGTCGAGTGTCGGCGCTGCCGCCACGACGCCGCGATTGGCCTCGTGCGGGTCCAGACGGGTGATCGGGAACCATTGATAGCCATTCGGAGCGCCGGGCACGGGTTCGGGCGCGTTCGGCGCCACGAATTGCACGTCCGGCAAGTCGCGCGCCCACTGCCCGGCCAGGCCGATCAAATCCTCGCCATTGGCGCCATAGCCATGCACGAGGATGACCAGTTTGCGCGGCTTCCGGCCGTTGGCGGGGGGCAGTCGGGGTCCGTCGATCATCATGGCCGCGGACTATAGGCCTGCGCGCGGGGACTTGAAGACGGCAAGCGCAGGCGCGAAAGACTAAAGACATGAGCGATTTCGTGACCCGTTTCGCGCCCTCGCCCACAGGCCGGTTGCACCTGGGGCATGCTTTTTCGGCGCTGACGGCGTTCACCGCCGCGCAAAAGGCCGGTGGGCGTTTTCTGATCCGCATCGAGGACATCGATACAATTCGGTGCAAGCCGGCATTCGAACAGGCCATTCTCGATGACCTCGCCTGGCTGGGGCTGGAGTGGGAAACACCGGTGCGGCGGCAATCCGAACATTTCGGCAGTTATCATGGCGCGATCGACCGCCTCGCCGATCGCGGTCTCGTCTATCGCTGTTTCAAGACCCGCAGGGAAATCCTCGAGGATATCGCGCGGGCGCCGCATCACTCCGGCGAAGGAGCGGACGGGGCGATCTATCCCGGCCCGGCTTCAAAGATGAGCGAAGACGAGGAAGCCGCGCGGCTGGCCGCTGGAGAGCCGTTCGCCTGGCGGCTGTCGCTGGCTGCGGCAAGCGCCGAGCTCGGCGATCTTGCCGCGCTGACCTTCGAGGAAGACGGACGCGGTCCGATGGGCGAGACCGGCACCATTCCCGTTCGGCCCGAACTGATCGGCGATGTCATCATCGGCCGCAAGGATGTCGGCACCAGCTATCACCTGGCGGTGACCATGGATGATGCCACGCAGGGCATCACGCATGTCATCCGCGGCGAGGATTTGTTCTTCGCAACCGCCGTGCATCGGCTATTGCAGGCGCTGCTCGGCCTGCCGGTGCCGGTCTATCGCCATCACCGCTTGGTGACTGGGGATGACGGCAAGCGCTTTACCAAGCGTGACAAATCCCTGTCATTGCAGGCGATCCGCGATGGTGGCGCCAATGCGAAATCACTCCGCCTGCAACTCGGTTTCAATTGGTGATTTCCCTTTTTGCGTGAGGCGTATATGCGGCATGTCGGGAGGCTTCATGCGCGACACGTCCGACAAAACCGTTCTCATCGGCCTGATCGTGCTGACGGCTGGCGCGGTAGCGACCGGCATGGCCGCGCCGTTGGTGAAACTGTCGGGGCTGGGCCCGCAAACCGTCGGCTTCTGGCGCATGACGCTTGCCATACCCTTTGCCTTTGCCTGGCTGCTGCTGGACCGCAATCCGCCGGCAAAACCCGATACGCCCGCCGGCCCCAAGCGCTGGTTCTTCCTTGTCCTGCCTGGCCTCATGTTTGCCGGCGACCTCGCTTTCTGGCACGCGGGCATCAAGATCACGAGTGTGGCGAATGCCACTTTCCTCGCCAATCTGCAGCCGGTCTTCGTGGTGCTGGCGGCGTGGCTGATCTTCAAGGAGACGATCACCCGGCAATTTCTGCTCGCGGCGGGTCTCGCCGTCGCTGGCGCCGCGCTGTTGTCGGCCGGGAATCTCACCGTCGCGCCAGACCGCTGGCCGGGCGATGTTCTGTCGATCGCGACGGCCGTCTGGTACGCGGCATATATCCTGGCGGTGCGGCAGGCGCGGCGGTTCGCCTCGACCGGCACGGTAATCTTCTTCACTGCAGCGGTTTCGGCGCCGATCCTGGGGATCGTGGCGCTGGCGTTCGGCGAAACCATCTGGCCGACGAGCGCGACCGACTGGCTGGTGCTCGCTGCGCTTGCCGTCGGCGTGCAGATCATTGGCCAGGGCGGCGTTGCATTCGGGCTCGGCCGGGTACCGACGCCGGTTGCGTCGATCGTCATCCTGATACAGCCGGTCGTGGCGTCCATCGCCGGCTGGTGGATGTTCGGCGAAGCTTTCTCGCCATTGCACTATGCCGGCGCGGCGCTGGTTCTGGCGGGCGTCTACTGGGTGCAGCGCCGGTCCCGGGCCGCCGCAACAGCTTCCGGCTTGGCGAAACCGCCAACGAAGGGCTAGAGACAGAGCCATGGCTAAAGACACCGCCCTTGACGACGTTTTCCTGCGCGATCTCTGGTATTTCGGGATTGTCGGCAAGGAGATCAAACCCGGCGAAATGATCCAGAAGGAGCGCCTGGGCGAACTGATCCTGTTCGGCCGCACCCATGACGGCGAAGCCTTTGCGATGACGGATATCTGTCCACACCGCGCCATCCTGCTGTCAGGCGGGCGCATGGTGAAGGGAGAGAGCGGCACCGAGGTGCAATGCCCCTATCACGGATGGCGTTTCCGGCCCGACGGGCAGTGCGCGTCAATCCCCTCGCTGACCGCCGACCAGGCCGAAGCGATGGATATTGCCAAGATCCGGGCCAAGACCTACCGCGTGCATGAAAGCTACGGGATTGTGTGGATCTGGTTCGGCTATGACGAGGCCGCAGAACCGTGCCTGCCGCCGCCTACCCTGGATATCCCCGAGGATTCCGAGGTCCGGATGTTCGACGCATGCGACTTCCATTGCGACATGGACGCCGCCGTCATCAGCCTGATGGACCCGGCGCATATTCCCTACATCCATAACCAGTCCTGGTGGCGCACGCCGGAAACCATGCACGAAAAGCAGAAAACATTCGGGCCGATCGAACGCGGCTTTTCCATGCTGCCGCACAAGCCATCCTCGAATTCCTTCATCTACAAGCTGTTCGGCACCGGCATAACGACGGAAATCCAGCTCGAACTTCCCGGCTTGCGGCCGGAATACATGAAGGCCGGCGACAAGCACGTCACGACGGTGACGATCGTCACCCCGGTCAGTGCCAACAAGACGATCATCTCGATCATCCTCTACTGGAATCACGGCCTCGTCTCGCTGGTACCGAAATGGCTGATCCGCCGGGCGATCCGGGTCTTCATGAAGCAGGATTCCACCGCCGTGGATTCGCAGGCGATCGGCCTGTCCTATGACCCGCCGCAAATGTTCATCCATGACAGCGACATTCCGGCGAAATGGTATCTCGCCCTCCGGCGAAACTGGGAAAAGCATCGGCTCGAGGGTGCAGACTTCGTCAATCCGCTCAAAGAAAACAAGACGCTGCGCTGGCGCAGCTAGGGTGCGACAAAGCGTGATTGGACGGCGGCGCGCGGGCGCACTAGGTGTGCCTCCATGTTGATGCTCTTGAATATACTGATCGTGTTGTCGATGGTGGCCGTTCTGGGAACGCTGATCCTCGGCATGGTGAACATGGCCCGCGGCGGCGAAGGCTCTGGCGCGCGCTCGAATGTGCTGATGCGCTATCGCGTCGGTATCCAGTTTGTCGCCGTCATGCTGATGGTGGTCGGCTTCATGGTGCGGCAGTCGCTCGCCGGCTAGTTTTCGGCCAGTTCGTCCAGCACGAGGCGAACACGCGGGGCGACCCTGTCGATGCGCCCGTCATTCACGCCGGCAACCGCAATGCGCTGCTCGTCCGGCCAGATCGACGCTTGCAGAAACCACATCGTGTTGGACCCGGCATGACGCAGTGATCCGTCTGCGCTGACGCCCCAGCCCATGGCGTAATCTGCGCCATTCGGCGGCGTGAGCAGCATATCCCAGCTCGCAGCCGACAGATAATCCGTCTCGTTTCCGCGCGCGCCGTCGAGAACGAGCCGCAGGAAGAGGGCGTAGTCGGGCATTGAAATGTGCACGCGCCCGGCCGGGTTCATGGCGACCGGATTGTCGGATCCGAGCCCGGTGCCGACCGGCTGCAATCGACCCCACCTCGAGCGATGACCCTGCGGATTGTCGCCCGGCGGTGGCCCAAAGCCGGCGTTTTCCAGGCCAAGCTCATCGAAGACTTCGCGCTGGATGAGCCTTTCCCAGCTTTCGCCGGCCGCTTCTTCGAGCATCAGCGATGCCGCCACATAGCCGGCATTTGAATACAGAAATTCGCCGCGGTCTCCGGCAGGGTCGCGGAGGATTTCGCGCAGATAGGTGCGCCGGTCGGAGCGCGGCACACGGTCACCGGTTCCTGACAGGGCGATCATGGTCAGGCGGCCGGCATTGGCGGCGATGCCGGAGCGGTGCTGCAACAATTCGGCGAGGGTTGCCGCAGCGAGATCCGGATGGATATCGTCGAAGCGCTCGCCGAGCCGTTCGCCCAGCGTGGTGTCCCAGTTGATCACATCGCGCTCCACCAAGCGTGCGGCGAGCATGGCGGTCATCGCCTTTGTATTCGACCCGATATGCCAGGAATCGTCGAAGTCGATTGCGGCGTCGCGTGCCGACGTCCGGTAGCCGGCCACCGAAATCATCTGGCTGTTCCCGGTGATCAGCATGACGACGGCGCCCGGCGAACCATCCTCGACAAGACCGTCCGCCAGCGCCTGCACGTCCTGGCGCGCCATGGCCGGTGCGGCCATGATCAGGAACAGCAATAAAAACGTGCGGCGCATGAGACCTTCCCCTGTCTTGCCAGCCTATACTGCCTGCTCCAGTTTGGGGTTCAAGCGGAACAGGCGAGTTGGGAATCCCATGGTGCGGCTGACCAGGATTTACACGAAGACCGGTGACAAGGGACGGACACGGCTGGGCGACATGTCCGAAGTCGACAAGACCGATATCCGTGTCGAGGCGTATGGCAGTGTCGACGAGCTTAACGCCGCAATCGGGTTGTCGCGGGCCGCCCTGCCCGGCGCGCCGATGGACACGCTGCTCGCGGGTGTCCAAAATACATTGTTCGACCTCGGCGCGGATTTGTGCGTGCCCGATACCGGCGACGACCCGGGGTTCGAGCCCCTGCGGGTAACAGCAGCTCAGGTCGAGGCATTGGAAACGGCGATCGACGAATGGAATGCCAGGCTTGAGCCGCTTGACAGTTTCGTCCTGCCCGGCGGATCGGAACCGGCGGCCCGGCTGCACTTCGCGCGCACGGTCTGCCGGCGCGCGGAAAGACGGGCAGTGGCATTGTCGCAGGTCGACGAACGGCTGAACGCCGAGACCGTGCGCTATCTCAACCGGCTGTCCGATTTGCTCTTCGTGCTGGCGCGCATAGCGAATGATGAGGGCCGCGCGGACGTAAAATGGGTGCCCGGCAAGGACCGCGATTAGTTCCTGCCAGGAACGAATGATATCCTATGGGCTGGGTTCACTTACGGCACGGCCGGCCTATTTTTTCCACCAGCGGCGTGGTGCCGCCGGTCGACACATAAGTGACAGGGAGCCTCCCCATGAAGTTTTTTACCGCCACCGCCATCGCCGCACTGACCGCGACGGCCGCCCTTGCCGATCCCGTTGAATACGTTTTCGACAAGTCGCATACGGAAATCTCCGCAAGCTGGGTCCATCAGGGCCTGTCTCGGCAGTCCATGCAATTCACCGATTATGACGGCACGCTGATGCTCGATTTCGACACGCCTTCGAACTCGACGATCGACATAAGCTTCAATCTGATCGACGGTATCTGGCCCGGCGCACATCATGACCGCTTCATCGCGCACCTGAACTCCGACGAGATCTTCAACACGGCCGAGTTCCCGACCGCCCACTTTGTGGCGACGGGATTTGAAACCGAGGATGGCGAGACCGGCACCATGACCGGAGACCTGACGCTTGCCGGGACCACCGTTCCGGTGACGCTCGATGTTACGCTGAACCGCCTGCGTGAAGATGGAACCGCCGGCTTTACGGCCACCGGCACCGTAATGCGGAGCGATTGGGGTCCGACCGTCGGCATCTATGCCGGTCCGATCTCGGACGAGGTGATCATCACGATCAATACCGAGCTGGACGTTGCGCCCGACGACGCCGAATAGGTGACGCTTACGTCAGTCTTGGGGAAGGCCGGCCCGGTGGGCCGGCCTTTCTGCATGCGGCATTGTGCAGTGCCGCAGACACGTTGACTTCCACGGTGGGCGATTGCAGTTTCGCGCCCTATTTCTAGACCAAGGATTGATGTGGGCGGCGTTCCGTCCGCGCAGACCGGGGAAGCTCCATGAAAATACTCGTGCCCGTCAAACGGGTCGTCGACTACAATGTGAAGGTCCGGGTGAAACCCGACCAATCCGGTGTCGACCTCGCCAACGTCAAGATGTCGATGAACCCTTTCTGCGAGATCGCGGTGGAAGAAGCCGTGCGCATGAAGGAAAAGGGTGGCGTCGACGAAATCATCGTGGTCTCCATCGGCCCGACCCAGGCGCAGGAAACGATCCGCACCGCGCTGGCCATGGGCGCCGATCGCGGCATCCTGATCCAGACCGATGCGGCTGTCGAACCACTCGCCGTGGCCAAGCTGCTGGCCAAGGTGGTCGAACAGGAAAGCCCGGAACTGGTGATCCTCGGCAAGCAGGCGATCGACGATGATTCCAACCAGACCGGCCAGATGCTCGGTGCCCTGCTCGACTGGCCGCAGGCGACTTTCGCCTCGGAAGTCGCAGTGGCAAATAACCAGGCCAATGTGACGCGCGAGATTGACGGTGGCCTGCAAACGATCGCGGTCGATCTGCCGGCAATCATCACCACTGATCTGCGCCTGAACGAGCCGCGCTATGCCTCGCTGCCGAACATCATGAAAGCCAAGCGCAAGCCGATCGACACCAAGTCGCCGGACGATTACGGCGTCGACATCGCGCCGCGCCTTTCCGTCCTGAAAGTGACCGAGCCGCCGAAGCGCGAAGCGGGCATCAAGGTGGAGAGCGTTGCCGAGCTGGTCGACAAGCTGAAGAACAAGGAAGGGGTGATCTAGATGAGCATCCTACTCGTTGCCGAACACGACAATTCCGCGCTCAACGATGCGACGCGCGCAGCCGTTACGGCCGCCAAGGCAATCGGTGGTGACATCCATGTGCTGGTGGCCGGGTCCGGTGCCGGCGATGTGGCGAAAGCCGCGGCCGGTCTCGACGGTGTGGCCAAGGTGCTGCACGCTGACGGCGATGCCTTCGCCAAGCCGACGGCGGAGGCGCTGGAGGCGCTGATCCTGCCACTGATGGACAATTATGACGTGCTGATGGCCGTTGCTTCGACGACCGGCAAGAACTTCGCGCCGCGCATCGCCGCCAAGCTGGACGTGATGCAGATCTCCGAGATCGTCGCAGTGGAAAGTGCCGACACTTTCGTGCGGCCGATCTATGCCGGCAATGCGATGATGACCGTCCAGTCTTCGGACACCAAGAAGGTCATCACCGTGCGTCCGACCACTTTCGAGAAGGTCGGCGATGGCGGCGCGGCCAGCGTCGAAAGCATCGACGCGCCGGCCGGCCCGTTCAAGTCGCAATTCGTTTCGGAAGAGCTGTCCAAGTCGGATCGTCCGGAGCTCACTGCCGCAAAGATCGTCGTTTCCGGCGGCCGCGGCATGCAGTCGGGCGACAATTTCGTGCTGCTCGACAAGATCGCCGACAAGCTCAACGCCGCTGTCGGTGCCTCGCGGGCTGCGGTCGATGCGGGCTATGTGCCGAACGATTACCAGGTCGGCCAGACCGGCAAGGTGGTCGCGCCCGAGCTTTACATCGCGGTCGGCATTTCCGGCGCGATCCAGCACCTGGCGGGGATGAAGGACTCCAAGATCATCGTCGCCATCAACAAGGACGAGGAAGCGCCGATCTTCTCGGTCGCCGATTACGGTCTTGTCGCCGACCTGTTCAAGGCGCTGCCGGAACTGGAAGCAGAATTGACCAAGGTTGGGCTGTAGTCCCACCGGTCACCTGACGATCAAGGGCTCCGGCATGCCGGAGCCCTTTTTCGTTGGCGATCCTAGCCTCCCATTTGGATCGCCGCTTCGACGAGCGCGTGGGCGTCTTCCGAATTCCATTCCGCATCCCGCGGCATGCGCCCCATCTCCACGCCGCGGCGATTATAGATGATCGAGATCGGCAGACCCCTCGCCCCGACCGCCGTGGGACCGGCAAAGGAATTGTCGTGATAGATCGGCAGGTGCTGCAGCCCGGTTTCCTGGAAGAAGCGTTCTGCTTCCTCGATCCGGCGGTCGGCGCTGATCGTCACCACCTGGAAATCCTCGCTGCCATAGCGCGCCTGTAACTCGTCCAGCGCCGGCATCTCGACAATGCAGGGCGCGCACCAGGTTGCCCAGTAATTGACCAGCAGAACCTGGCCCTCGAAATCGGCGAGCGTGTGCTCGGTGCCGGCGGGGTCGATGAAAGTATGGGCCGGGCGCGGCGGCGGGCTTTCCAGCGTCTGGAACGCCGACATTTCGCCCCTGGCATAGCTGGCAAGGCCCGTGGGCGGCGGTCCCTGCATACCGGAAAACAGCACATAGGCGATTGCCGCGACCAAAATGACCGTGCAAGTGATAATGCCGAACTTGATATGCGATGCCTGCATCGCTGAACCCTTTCACGACTGGACCCGGCCATGACGGACGGAAAAAACACCAATGCGCTGTGGGGAGGCCGTTTCAGCGGCTCTCCCTCGGAGATCATGGAAACCATCAATGCCTCGATCGATGTCGATCAGCGCATGGCGCTGGAGGACATTGCCGGCTCCCTTGCCCATGCCCGAATGTTGGCCGCAACGGGTATCATTTCAAGCAAGGATGCGGAGGCCATCGAAAGCGGGTTGCTGACGATCAGCGGTGAAGTCGAGCGCGGCGAAGCCCGCTGGAGCGCGGCGCTGGAAGACATCCACATGAATATCGAAGCGCGGCTGCGCGACCTTGTCGGCGAAGCGGCGGGGCGCCTTCACACGGCACGTTCGCGCAATGACCAGGTGGCAACCGATTTCCGGCTCTGGCTGCGCGCCGCCTGCGACCGCATCGACGCTCACCTGTCCGCCTACCAGGCCGCGCTCGTCGCCCAGGCACAGTCCCACGCCGGTACCGTGATGCCCGGCTTTACCCATCTGCAAACCGCGCAACCGGTCAGCCTTGGCCATCACCTGTTGTGCTGGGTCGAGGCCGCGGAGCGTGATCGCGGCCGGTTTGCCGATGCCAGGCGCCGGCTGAATGAATGCCCGCTTGGCGCCGCTGCACTGGCCGGCACCGCGTTTCCCATTGATCGCGCGCAAACCGCCGAAGCGCTCGGGTTCGACCGGCCGATGGCGAATTCTCTAGATGCCGTGGCCACCCGCGATTTCGCTCTGGAAGTGCTTGCGGCGGCTGCGATCTGTGCCACCAATCTGTCGCGCTTCGCCGAGGAGATCGTGCTCTGGACCTCGAAACGGTTCAATTTCGCCGCGCTGTCGGATGCGTGGTCGACCGGTTCGTCGATCATGCCGCAGAAACGCAATCCGGATGCGGCCGAGCTGGTACGCGCAAAGCCCGGCCGGATTGCTGGCGCACTGCAGACGCTGATCATCGTGGTGAAGGGCCTGCCGCTGGCCTATTCCAAAGATCTGCAGGAAGACAAGGCGCCGGTGTTCCAGGCGATCGACGATCTCGAGCTCGCGCTGGCCGCAATGGCGGGCATGGCCGCCGATCTGTCGTTTAACACCGACGCGATGGCCGAGGCGGCCGGTGAAGCCTATTCGGATGCGACCGATCTTGCCGATTTCGTGGTCCGCGAACTCGGCAAGCCGTTCCGCGATGCGCACCACATCGCCGGAAGTCTCGTGAAACTGGCGGAAGCGCGAAACGTGCCGTTGTCCGGCCTTTCGCTCGACGAGATGAAAACGGTCGAGCCCGACCTCACGGATGACGTTTTTTCGGTGCTGTCGGCGCGCGCCTCCATGGAAAGCCGCACCAGCTATGGCGGAACGGCGCCGGTGCGCGTAAAAGAACAGGCCGAGCACTGGTCCGCGCGCCTGAAGGAGAGACAGGGTCAATGAAGAAGCTTGTCACACTGATTGTCATCATCGGCGGGCTGAGTGTCGCAGGATGCGGATTGCGCGGTGAGCTGGAGCGTCCGCCACCCGTGTGGAGCGGACCGGAACAGCCCAGCGAAGATCGCTAGATCACCAAGATGTAATGCAGGTCCGGCTATGCCTTGCGGCGTGACGTGATAGCCTTGCACGCATGAGACTCTGGCCTCTGATACAAGCGCGACTCGCGCTTTACTGGGAGACGCTGGCACCGGTGTTGTGGCCGGGTGTCCTGCTGATTGGCCTGTATGCCGCGGTTTCGGTCTTCGGTCTGTGGGACCAGCTGGGCGATCCGTGGCGCGCAATCACCTATGCCGGCGTGGTCGGCGCCGCGGTCTGGATCGGCTGGCGTCGGTGGCAGACGATCAACTGGCCGGATACCGAGGCTGCAGCGCGGCGTGTTGAAGCGGATTCCGGAATTTCAGCGCGCCCGCATGAAGCGCTAGCGGACCGGCCCGCGAAACCGACGGCCGAAGACGAGGCGGTCTGGGCGGCGCACCAGCAGCGCATGGCCGAGCGGCTGCGCGGCGCCTTCGCACGGCGGCCGCATGCGGCTTGGGCCCGCGCTGATGGCTGGGGCTTGCGCGGAGCTGTCCTGGTCGTGATTTTTGCGGGCTGGATTTCAGCCGGAGACCTGGCGCGCGGGCGCCTGTTCGAGAGTTTCGGCCTCGCACCTGTCTATCGCGGTGTTGAAATCGCACAGGTCGATATCTGGCTGAACCCGCCCGCCTATACCGGGCTCGCGCCGATCTTCTTCCTGGACGGGCAGACCGAGGCGCGCGCCCCGGCCGGATCGGAACTCGTGGTCCGCACGGCCGGCATCCGCCGCGCGCCGAGCCTGCGAAATGGCCGTGAACGTGCCGAGAACCGGTCTATCGGCGATGGTGTGTGGCAAAGTCATCTGGTGATTGACGACAGCGCAGTCGTGACCTTGCGGGCGGGTCGCGAACGCGCCGCCTACCGCATTGAGGCCATTCCCGACACGGCGCCCGACGTCAGGATCATTGCCAACCCCGAAGCGAATGTCGATGGCGAGCTGACCCTCGAATTCACGGTCGAGGATGATTATGGCGCCACCGATTTCCAGGTGGAGTTCCGGCCGGAAGGTGACGCCAGTGCCGACTGGTCGGTGATCACAGTAGAGCCGACCGATTTCACGCGATCGGACGCGGGCTTCACCGCAGTGATCTCAACGGCGCGTCATGAACTGGCCGGGTCGCGCGTCGATTTACGCATCGCGGCGCAGGATGGCGGCGGCAATACCGGCCGCTCGCCCAGTATCGCCCTCACCCTGCCGGCGCGCGTCTTTCTCGACCCGCTGGCCCGCGCCGTATCGGAGCAACGCCGCATCGTGATCGCCGCACCCCGGCAGTATTCGCCGCTGCCCGAAAGACCGTCACTCGACATGGAAGACGTGCAGGCGCTGCCGCCCTTCCAGGGTGACGAGCCCGAACGGCGCATCGAGCGCGCATCGGAAGCCTTGCAATCGGTCGCGCGCGCCCTCGATGCGATTACCGATGCACCGGCCTATTTCTTCGAGGACCGGATGGTGTTTCTCGGTCTTCGCAGTGAGTTGCACCGGCTTCGGCGGGCGCGTTCCTTCGACGAGGTCGGGCCAATCGAGGATAATCTCTGGCAGATCGCGCTGCGGGCCGAACTGGGCTCGCTCGCCGATGCCGAGCGTGCCTTGCGCGCTGCCGAACGCGCATTGATGGAAGCGCTCGCGCGTGGTGCCGACGAAACCGAGCTGGCACCCTTGTTCGATGCCTATCAGCAGGCGATGGACAATTACCTTGCCGCGCTCGCCCGCGAAGCGGCCGAGGAAGGCCGGGTGGCCGAAGGCCAGGGCGGCAATAACCAGCTCGATACGCAAGGCCTGCAGGAATTGCTCGAAGCGCTTCGCGATGCCGCCGAGCTGGGTGATACCGCGAATGCCCGCGACGCCCTGCAATCGCTCGGCGAATTGCTGCGAAACCTGGAGCTGACGCTGCAACAGGGCCAGGGAGATGGCGAAAGATCCGACGAGATCAGCGAAGCGATGCGGGAGGCCCTCGAAGAACTGGGCGACGTGATCGGTGAACAGCGCCAATTGCAGGACGAGACATTCGAGCAGGCAGAGGGCGGGCAGCAAGGTCAAAGCCAGGGTCAACCCGGCCAACCCGGTCAACCGGGCAGTGAAGACGGTTCACAAATGGGCCAGAGCCCCGATCAAAATGCGCAGCCGGGCGCCAATACGCCGGGTACGCAGGCGCTGGCCGATGCACAGGGCGATCTGGCGCAGCGGCTGGACTCGCTGGCGCAGGCGCTTCCCGGTGAGAGCGGTGAAAGCTTCGGCGATGCGGCCGACGCCATGCGGCGCGCGGAAGAGGCCCTTGAAAACGGCGATGCACAAGGCGCTGTCGGTCAACAGGAACAAGCGCTGCAATCGCTTCGCGACGGCGCCGAACGGCTGGCGCAGAATCTGCTCGAACGGGCTCAGGACGCGCAACAGGCCGGCAATGAGGGCGACACCGATCCGCTCGGGCGGCCAAGGGATTCCGGTGGGTTCTCGGACGGCTCTGGCGTTGAAATTCCCGATGAAGCCGAACGCTTGCGAGCCCGCGAGATCCTGGAGGAATTACGCGAGCGCGCGGCAGAGCAAGGACTCGACCAGGACGAGCTCGACTATATCGAACGTCTGCTGGACCGGTTCGGATCCTGACGCCTAATGGTGATTGTCCGCTTCCGAAGCTGTGGCTTCAGCATGTTGCGTTTCGGCGACCGGGTCCGGGTGATCGCCCTCCGCAGCGGTCAGACCCGCGAGCGTGATTTCGACTTCCCGTGCCGTCGCGGGCGGATCAGCCACGACCGACGTAAACGCCCGCCGTTCGCCGGGCGCCAATGCCTCGCCCTCGACAATCACGGTCCATTCCAGAACAGCGGCGCCGGTTTCCGACAGCAGCCGCGCCTGAAGCGGCGGAGCGGGACGCGCCTGACGGTCGATATTGCGAATTTCTCCGGTCAGGACCACGGTGGGGATGCCATGCTCTTCACCGCGTTCGATTTCCAGCGTGTCGATGGCCATGCCATAGGCATTCGCCTCAAGACCGACGGCCGCATACGCGCTGGACGCTTGCGGCCATACGCTGACAATGTCCGCACGAAACAACACGCCCACGAGCAACGCGCCGGCGACGGCCACGCCGACGCCACCCCAGGCGCCGGCCGCAGCTTTCTTGATCTGCAGCTGTCGGCGCTGTTCAGCACGTTCGCGAAACGCCCGGTGGACGGCTTTCGGCGCCGCCGGTTCGATCTCCTGAACGGGCTCGGGCTCCGGTTCCGGCGCGGCCGGGATCGGATCGATCGCTTCAAGAACCGGCTCGTCCTCATTCCGCGCGGTCCAGATATGCCCGCACGCAGCACACTTCACCCGGCGCCCATTGATGCCAATGGCCGACGGATTTGCGCGATAACGCGTGTCACAACTCGGACAGCTCAGTATCATGCGGGTCCGATTCACTGTTTGAGGCAGCCGCAGCTGCGGGAAATACTTTGACCGAAACTGGCGCGAACCCCTTTCCACAAAGTGAATCCGAGGTGATTGTCCGCTTCGACGCCGTTGGCATGCGCTACGGGCGCGGTCCCGAAATCCTGAAAGACGTTTCGTTCGAACTCGAACGTGGCAGTTTCACCTTCCTGACGGGCCCGTCCGGGGCCGGGAAAACCTCATTGCTGCGGCTGATCTACATGGCGCACAAGGCCTCGCGCGGCGTTGTCGAACATTTCGGATTCGACACTGCCGCGTTGCGGCGAAAGGACCTCCCGGACTTGCGCCGGCGGATCGGCGTCGTGTTCCAGGAATTCCGGATGCTCGAACATTTGAGCGTATTCGAGAATGTCGCCCTGCCATTGCGCGTCGCCGGACAGAAGCGATCGGACTACGCCGAAGACATTGCGGAGCTTATCAGCTGGGTGGGGCTCGCCCACCACATGGATTCTCGCCCGGCAACCCTTTCGGGAGGCGAACAGCAACGTGTGGCCATCGCGCGCGCAGTGGTCAATCAGCCGGAATTGCTGATTGCCGACGAACCCACCGGCAATGTCGATCCCGACATGGCGCGGCGCCTGTTACGACTGTTCGTGGAGCTCAACAGGCTGGGTACGACCGTGTTGATCGCAACGCATGATCTGGCATTGGTCCGCGCGCTGGAAGCGCCGGTGATGACGCTGGCCGATGGCCGGCTGACCTACCGGGAGCGTGCAGCATGAGCGAGGAAACGCCGCACGTCCCGCCGCCTCCTGCGGGCGGCAATTCACCCCTGCTGCCTCCGGATTCGGGGCGCGATCGTCCGCTGTTTGCCGTCGCCGCCATCCTGGTGTTCCTCGCTTGCCTAGCCGCCTTGGGTGCCCGCGGGGCCTGGACATCAAGCGAGCGCTGGATGAGCGATCTGGAGGGATCCCTGACGGTGCAGATCCGGCCGGCGGCCGATCGCGACGCGGCGGACGATGCCGCGCGCGCGGCTGCACTGATCGCGGACCTGCCCGGAATCGCTTCGGCAACGCCGCGCGATCGGGCCGCATCCGAAGCGCTGCTCGAACCCTGGTTCGGTTCCGGCGGCCTGCCTGCGGACCTGCCGGTCCCGCTGCTGATCGATGTCGAGTTGGCCGATATCGATATCCTGCCGATCGAGGACATGGCCGCAACACTGGAAGCCGCCGGTATCGCAGCAGACATCGACGATCACGGGCGCTGGAGTGATGCGGTTGCGCGGGCCGGCCAGCTGGCGCGGCTTCTGGCGATCGGCTTGCTTTTGCTGATCCTTGGCGCCGCTGCGGCGGTGATTGCCTTTGCTGCGCGTGCGTCGCTGGCTGCACGGCAGGATGTCGCAGACGCCCTGCATATTGTGGGCGCGACAGACGGATATGTCGCCGGCCTGTTCCAGCGGCGCTTTTTCGCGCTTGGTCTCAAGGCCGGGCTGGCGGGAGCCGGATTTGCCGCCCTGATCGCGATTCTGGTGGCGGTGGGAGGAAGTAATGCCGATGCGCTCTATTTCCTTCCGGAGCTGATTTTTGCGCCGTTCGAAATCGCGGCGCTCGCCGCCGCCCCGTTTCTTGCCGGGTTTGTCGCCGCACTGTCGGCGCGGCTGGCGGTAAAAGAGGAATTGCGTAAGCGTTGGTGAGCAATAAGAGGCGATATCGCAATGGCACGTAGGCGTGCGGATACCGGAAGCTGGTTCTCGGGGCTGGCATTTCTCATTGTGTTTGGCGTTCTGGCGGGATTCGCCGGCTATGCCGGGCATGTCTCCGCGCTCGATCCGCCTGCCCGGCTCGAAGCCGACGGAATCATCGCACTGACCGGCGGCGAAGGCCGGCTTCAACGGGCGGTATCCCTGCTCGAGGACGGCGCGGGGCGGCGGCTGCTGGTTTCCGGCGTCAATCCGTCTGTCACGGCCGAGGCTCTGCGCAGCACGGCCGATATCGACCCGGCCCTGTTTGCCTGTTGCATCGACCTCGGTCGCGAAGCCACCGACACCGTCGGAAATGCCCGCGAAGCGCTGGAATGGGCCGAGGCTCACGCATTCGACCGGATAATCGTTGTGACGTCGGATTATCACATTCCACGGTCGATCCTTGAATTGCGGGCGGTCATGCCGGATCGCGTGTTGATCGCCTTTCCGGTCGCTTCGCCGCGCCCCTGGCACAACGCGACGGCCGCACGCCGCTGGGTGCTGGAATATCTCAAATTCGCAGCGGTCTTCATGCGCGAGATGATGCGCGGCGCCTTCTCGGGAGACGGGGAATGAAACCTGCTGGGCCGATCACGCTTTTGCGGTCGCTGCTATTCGTGCTCTGGATGTACGGCACGATGATGATCATCGGCTTTGCAGTGATCTGGCTGTTGTTGTTGCCGCGCAGCTGGTCGCGCGCGGTGTTCCGGTTCTGGCTGACGCTGGTATTCGGCGGCCTCAAAGTGATCTGCGGCCAGAGTTATGAAGTGCGCGGGCGCGAGAACCTGCCCGAAGGCGGTGCGCTGATTGCCTCGCGTCATGAAAGCATGATGGAAACCCAGGCCTTCTGGCAGATCCTCGATGATCCGGCGATCATTCTGAAGAAGGAGCTTTCCTTGCTGCCTGTCTTCGGCTGGTTCGCCGTCAAGCTGGGCAATATCGTCGTCGATCGCGGCGCCGCAGCCAAAGCGTTGCGCAAGATGCTGCGCGATGCCCGAAGCCGCGCCGAGGACGGGCGGCAGATCCTCATTTTCCCGGAAGGCACGCGGATGGCACCGGGCGAATTCACGGACCTCAAGCCCGGCGTCGCCGGCCTCTATGGGGCCATGAATGTCCCTTGCGTACCGGTCGCTTTGGACAGTGGCGACTTCTGGGCGGGACGCGGCATTGTGCGGCGGCCCGGCAAGGCGGTCATCCAATTCCTCGAACCGATTGCACCTGGAATGTCACGGGACAGCTTCATGCAGACGCTGCAATCGCGTATTGAGAAGGGAACACGCGAGTTGCGCGATAGCCGGTCCTAGCGCCGTCCAACCAGGAATTTCCATGCCCAAACGTTTTGCGTTTCCCGTTCTGACCATTGTGGTCGTGCTGCTCATCTACACTGCCTACTGGTTTGTGGCGCGCGGGCAGATCGAGCGATATGTGACAGAGTGGGAAGCGGAGCAGCTCGCGGCCGGGTTCCAGATCGAGCACGCCAATGTTCGTATTGGCGGATTTCCCTACCGGTTTTCGGTCTCCACGGAAGGCTTGATCGTCCGCGCGCCGGAAAGCGAAGGCGGCTGGCGGCTGGCGCTCGACCGGTTCGAGGCCAACGCGCTGCCCTATGATTTCCAGCACTGGATCGTATCGCTGGGCGACAGCCTGGAGTTTTCGCGGAATGGCGAGGGCCTGGCGTTCATGGCGGAAGAGGCACGGTTCAGCTTTTCCGGCCGGGGCGGCGTCACGCAACGCATTGGCGCCAGCATTGATGCGCTTGAAATTGCCGCGATCGGCAGCGGAAGACCGCCGGTGACAGCGGCGGGTCAGGTCCGGCTTAGCGCTGCGACAAGCGAGAGCGGCGAGCTTGCAGTGCAGGCACAGCTCGAAGATGTGACTCTCGCAGCGGACCGGATCGATCCCATTCTCTCGCGTTCGTTCGGCGACCGGATCACGCTGCTGCAAGCGGACTTCAGCGTGTCGGAATGGCCAATCCTGGCGCAATCCGCCAATCTGGCGACCTGGTCGGGAGCGTCCGGCGAGTACACACTTCGTGCGTTCAACATCGATTGGGGCCGGCTCGATCTCGAGGCTGAAGGGCAATTGTCGCTGGATCCGCAATTGCGGCCGACGGGGCGCATCAGTCTGAGCCTTCTCGATCCGGAAGCGGTCGTGGACGCGATGATAGAATCCGGAGCGGTGTCGCAGGAAAACGCGGGCGCGATGCGGCTGGTAGCACAATCGGCCCCGCGCTCCGACAACGGGACATCCATCCCGCTCTCCTTCCGCAATGGTGGCGTCTATTTCGGGCCGGTCAGGCTCGGGGATTCCGGGCCGATCCTGCCCTAGGCCATGAATTCGGCCAGCGCATCGGCGACCTTGCGGTTCTCATCGTCAAGGCCGATCGTGATGCGAAGCGCATTGGGCAAGCCGTATGCCGCGACCGGCCGCACGATCAGCCCGCGTTTGGTGAGAAATGCATCGGCCTCGGCGGCCGTCTTCCCGGGCGTCTCGGGAAAATGCACCAGCACGAAATTGCAGACGCTCGGCGTGACCTCCAGGCCGAGTCCGCCAAGTTGCTGCCGCATGAAAGCGAGACCGTGCCGATTGTGCTCGGCGGAACGCTGCTGGAAATCGGCATCCTTGATTGCGGCAATGCCGGCCTCGATAGCCGGCAGATTGACGTTGAAGGGTCCGCGCACCCGGTTCAGCACGTCGATGATCGACGCGTCGGCATAAGCCCAGCCCAGACGGACACCGGCGAGACCGTGAATCTTCGAGAAAGTGCGTGTAACGACGATGTTGTCGTACTCGCGCGCAAGATCAAATGCGGTTTCGTAGTCCGGCTCGTCGACATATTCGGCATAGGCCTCGTCGACGACGAGCAGTGTCGTCTCCGGAAGGGCTTCGCGCAGTCTACGGATATCATCGTGCGAAACATAGGTGCCGGTCGGATTGTTGGGATTGGCGATGAAGACGATGCGGGCATCGTCACCTGCAGCCTCGATGATTGCGTCGACATCGGTAGTCAGATCCCTTTCCGGCGCGCTGACCAGTTCGGCACCCGATTGCATCGCTACCAGCCGGTAGACCAGGAAGCCGTATTGCGACTGCACGACCTTGTCGCCCGGCGCCAGGTAGGCGCGGCCGAGCAGCTGCAGCAGCTCGTCGGAGCCGGTGCCGCAAACGATGCGGTCAGCATCAATCCCATTGGCGTCGGCAATGGCTTCACGCAAGCGGGTCGCCCCGCCATCCGGATAGAGGTTCAGCTTGCGCGATGCCGCCTCAAAGACCGCGCGCGCCTTCGGCGAGCAGCCCATCGGGTTCTCATTGGACGACAGCTTCACCGGATTGGCAATTCCGGGCGCGTCCGCGGCCCCCGGCTTGTAGGGTTTGATGTCCAGAATGCCGGGGCGCGGTTGCAGCGTCATGTCATTATTCCTCTCGCCGGGTTTGGCGAGGAGATAGCGCGGGGGCGGGGGCGCCTTCAAGTCCGGGCAACCGAACGCGCGCAGGACGGACCCGCCTGGGCGTGAGTGCACCGGTGTTCTTGATCGCCTCGGTCAGGATAAGCCCGCCCAGTTTCGGCATGAGTTTTTCGCCGACTCGTTCCCAGCTGAGCGCGCGATCTCCCTTGCACGCCCATTTCCAAGGCGGAGCGAAGAGCGCACGAGACCAGGCTGTCGGGGTAAAGGCGGCATCGTCGAGGAGACGTGCAAGTTGGCCGCGCGAGAACGGCCGCCCATGACCGAATGGCGTGGCCTCGACGCGTGCCCACAGTCCGGCGCGATTGGGTGCGATTAGCGCCACCCGCCCTTGCGGTGCCGTTATCCGCCACAGCTCGCGCAGCAGATGCGCCGGCGAAAGCGATTCCTCGAGGGCGTGCACCAGCAGGACGCGATCGAACATGGCGTCACGGAACGGCAAGTGGGTTTCCTCGCCGAGTACGGTACGGGACGGTCGACCGCCGGGCCAGCGAACCGCTCCCTGTTCGGCGGGCATGAAGGCCAGCCGGCGGCGCGCCTTTTGCCCCCACCCGTCAAGCAATGGCGGGCCATAGCCGATCGCCAGGACATCGTAATTGTCGAGCTGCGGCCACAGGGCGTTCAGCCGGCGGGCGATCATGGCACTGGCGGCGCGACCCTGCTCGGTCCGATAGAATTGGTCGATCTGAAGCGCATCCGTGCGCATGGGGGCGGTTTCCAATCAGGCTTCGGACATGTCAATCTGGTGGTCCTAGGCTAACAGCCCGTTGGAACAAGGAAACGGTTTTGATGCGTAATCTGGAGATCCGGCAGTTTCCCTGCCTGTCCGACAATTACGGTTTTCTGGTGCATGATTCCGAGAGCGGCGAGACGGCGGCGATCGATACACCCGACGCCGATGCCTATCTGAAGGCGGCGTCCGAAGCGGGCTGGACCATTACCCAGATCTGGAACACCCACCATCATTTCGACCATGCCGGTGGCAATGCCGCCCTGAAGGCGGCGACCGGTGCGACTGTTTATGCACCGATCTATGACCGCCATCGCATCACGGACGTCGACCACTGGGTTGCGGATGGCGACCGGGTAACGCTCGGCGTGCATGTCGCCAACGTCATCCATACGCCGGGGCACACGCTCGGCCATGTCGTCTACCATTTCGCGGCGGACCGGGTTGCCTTTGTCGGCGACACGCTGTTCGCGCTCGGTTGCGGCCGGCTGTTCGAGGGTTCACCCGGGGATATGTGGCAAAGCCTGTCGCGCCTGCGCGCCTGGCCGGACGATACCGTGATCTATTGTGCGCACGAGTATACGCAGGCCAATGCCGCTTTTGCGCGGAGCGTCGATCCCGACAATCCGGCACTCGCGGACTATGCGCGGGAGGTCGGCGAGAAGCGTGCCATTGGCCTGCCCACCGTGCCGACCAGCATAGGAAAGGAGAAGGCGGCCAATCCCTTCCTGCGACCCGATGATCCCACCCTGGCGCAATCAATCGGGCTTGAAGGCTCCGGACCGGTGGACGTGTTTGCCGAGGTTCGTGCGCGGAAGGACCGGTTTTGACGGTCGAAGAAATCATCCGGACGCTCTCGCTCTCACCGCATCCGGAAGGCGGTTGGTTCCGCGAGATGTTCCGTGATGACGCCGGTGACGGCCGCGCCTTTTCGACCGCGATCTATTTCCTGCTCGACAAGGGCGAGCGGTCACACTGGCATCGTGTCGACGCGGCCGAAGTCTGGCACTGGTATGCCGGTGGCCCGCTGCAGCTCTCGATATCGGTGGACGGGCACGAACGCATCCACACGCTCGGCACCGACCTTCGCGCCGGTCAACGGCCGCAAGCGGTCGTGCCGGCTCAGGCCTGGCAGAGCGCACAAAGTCTCGGCGAGTGGACGCTGGTCGGATGCACCGTGGCGCCGGGTTTCGAGTTCGACGGTTTCGAGCTGGCGGTGCCGGGCTGGTCGCCTCAGGACGGCGTCTCGTAGGCGACGAGATAACGCGCAATACGTGTCGAGGACGGGCGTCCGGCATAACCTGATAGCGGATTGACGCGTATCATCAGGAGATCATCGGCGACGGTCATGTCCACCCAGTCGGATGGCGCGATTTTCAGCCTCTGGAGAAAATCCAGTGTGGCACCGGCTGAACGTGCGCGCTCGATGCCGGTCACGGCGAGGTCGATGGCGTCAACCATCAGGCCGAGACCGTCGCGTGGCGCCGCTCCGTACTCGACCTGGACGGGACGGCCCATGATCGCGGCAAGTTGATGCGCTGCGCGCGCCGAGCGTTCGCGCAGGGCATCGACATCGGCCGACGGCAACGCGATCGCGCGCGCCGGCTCCCAGAGCTCGGCAATGACACCGTTGGGCTGGTCTTCGGGATAATAGGTGATCGCTCCGATCGAGGAGACCCGGATAATCTCCTCGCCCCAATCGGTCTCGAAGCTGGTGCCGCCATTCGGCGCGCGCTGCGGCACCAGGACGAGCACTTCGTCAGCGTCGAGGGGCTTGAGCAACCAGTTCTCGCTGGACCGGTCGAGGACAAAACCGCGACGGCCGTCCTGACGGTGAAACTCGGCAACATCCGGCACTTCGCTGCGGCGGCTGCGCCGCTGACGTAGCGGATTGTCAGCGCCTGCCCAGGCAGCCGGAACGCTGCTGACCGTGCCGGACAGCAAGGCCGCGAGGAGGATTCTGCGCGTTATCATTGATCCCTGAATGCCTGCCCAGAAGGGCGAAATTAGGGCGCAAATGCTAACCGGAGACGTACTGGCCGCCATTGGCAGCGAGCGTCGCACCGGTGACGAATCCGGCATCGTCGCTGCACAGATAGACCACTGCGGCACCAATCTCCTCGGCCTTGCCGAGCCGGTTCACCGGAATACCGCCAATGATGTTCTGAAGCACAGCCTCCGGTACGGCAGCCACCATGTCGGTGTCGATATAACCGGGGGCCACGCAATTCACCGTAATGCCCTTTCGCGCGGTTTCCTGCGCCAAACCCTTGGTGAAACCGATGACGCCGGCCTTGGCGGCCGAATAGTTGACCTGTCCCATCTGGCCCTTCTGGCCGTTGATCGACGAAATATTGACAATCCGGCCGAAGCCGTTCTCGCGCATGGCGTCGATCACCGGCCGTGTCATGTTGAAAAGCGAGGTCAGGTCGACCCGGATGACGTCATTCCATTGTTCGGGCGTCATCTTGTGGAACATGCCGTCACGGGTAATGCCGGCATTATTGACCAAAACCTCGAGCGGACCGCCCTGGGCCTCGGCAGCCTCGGCAAGGCCGGCAACACAGGCGTCATAGTCGCCGACATCCCATTTGAAGGCGGGAATGCCGGTTTTGTCACTGAATTCCCTGGCCTTCTCGTCATTGCCGGCATAATTGGCGGCGACGTCGTATCCGGCGTCTTTCAGCTTCATCGCAATCGCCGCACCGATGCCACGGGTGCCGCCCGTTACCAAAGCTCTGCGTCCCATATCCCTGCCCTATCCGCTAGCGGTCTGTTTTCCTGCAGTTGCGTCACGCGCTTGCAGCAATCGCCAAGGAAAGCAATTATCCCCGCGCAATCGCTCCGTGCGTGTTCGCCTCTCCGGCGTATAGCAGCGCATGGATGCCTTTTAAAGGAGTTCGCCGGTCATGAGCAGGAAAGAAAATGCTGCGGACACAATCGTCATCAAGAAGTATGCGAACCGACGGCTCTATGACACGTCCACCAGCCAGTACGTAACCCTGGAATACGTGCGAAAGCTGGTGAAGGACGGCACGGATTTTACCGTGGTGGATGCGAAATCCGGCGAGGACCTGACGCATGGCGTCCTTAGCCAGATCATTTTCGAAGAAGAAGCCCGCGGCGAGAACCTGCTGCCCCTGCCTTTCCTGCGGCAATTGATCCAATATTACGACGACAGCCTGCAAGCGGTCGTACCGAGCTATCTGCAGGCAACCATGGAAGCCTTCGCCCAGCAGCACGAAGCAATGCGGGAACGGTTTTCCGGCTCGATCCATTCGCCACAGGCGATGATGGAAGCCTTCGAGGAACAGACCCGCCGCAACATGGAAATGTTTGGCCAGGCCATGCAGATGTTCAACCCGTATCTGGCCGGTGAAAACGCAGCCTCAGACGCACCGGAATCGTCCGGCGACGGCGAGGACAGCGCGGAACTAAAGGCGATGCGGGCAGAGCTCGATGCAATGCGCGCCAAGATCGATAAATTGTCCGGTGGCTGACTGTTTCAATTCGTTACGCAAGTCTTAACGGTGCGGTCGCGGACGCGCCGAAATGGCCTGTTTTGCGCCTGAAACACGGTTAATCCGCTCTTAACAGCTGGCATCCGGCTTGCGGATAGACCGGTCATGACAACGATTCGTGGCCTCCTGACCTATGTTCCGAACCGCAGCGTGTCCCGCGTTGCGCCGGTCAGCGACGCAACGACCTCGCAAGACCGGCCGCCGCGGCGTGATCTCCCGTCTCCCTCTGTTGTCCCGGCAGAGGCGCGCCACACCAATGAGACGCTGATTTCCGCGGCGGCCGCTTATGAATTGTCGGTACAACCGCGACGGCGTGGCCTGAAGGCCGACATGTCCGAACGCGCCCGCTATCTGCGCGCATATTCGCGCCCGACCCACGCGCAAACGCCGCCCCCGGCCTGGGAGCGGCGCGCATGATCCGGTTTGAAGTGTTTCAGCGCCGGCTGGCCATAGCCCTTGATGTGACCATCGCTGCCGGGCTGCTCTTCCTGTTGGCGTAGGGCCAGGCCACCGTCACCGGCCGCCGGGCGCTACCAATCCAATTCGACGCTTCTACTCTGCCACCGCCAGGTCACGGCGCGCCGCGACGATGGTGATGATGAAGCCTGCCAGCGTATCGATCAGCGTCATCGACATCAGGATGAAGAAGACCGAGGTCGCATATGATCCGACCAGCAGGAAAAGCGCCAGGCAGACAACGAAGACCAGCATCGACAGACCGTGATTCATGATCGTCGCAGTGCCGGACCCGGCCGCCTTCACCGTTTCGATAAACAGGAAGATGAGGCCGAGGATGACGAGAATGTCACCGAGGCTGAGTTGCCATTCCTCGCCCGACACCATGGTCAGGCTGAACAGGACCGACGACACGGCTTCCTGGCCGCCTATCAGGGCGACGATCGAATAAATGATCACCGGAATGATCATCAATGGAAAAATATTAAACAAGGCTCCACCCCCTCTTTGCTGACCATCCTCACCGGCCGCACGTCGCTCTCGCGCGCGGCGGCTGGCCATCATTCCGAGGAAAAACCCCTGATCGCCACCGTTGGCCATGACACACTCCTATCAAAGCTCGTCCGAACCCCCGGCGTTTCGTGCCCGCGAGTTCAGCCACATTACCCCTAGCATGTCAGACAATGAGGCGAAAAGCCGACCGACGTTCGTATATTTCGATTTTCCGGCGCCGCGTGGCCTGTGACCCACATCACGAAACTCCGCCAGATAGCCCTCGCGCTTGAACAGCGCATATAGAAACCGGTGCTGGTGATCGAAGAATGGCAATTCGAGATAAGCCTCACGGTAGAAGGCTTTAAGACCGCAGCCGGTATCGTCGGCATCGTCACGCAACAAGGCCTTGCGGATCCCGTTTCCGATCCGTGAGGCAAATTTCTTCGAGGCGGAATCCTGTCGATTTGTCCGTCTTCCGCCGACGACGACGAGGTTTTCAGGTGCGTCAGCACGGGTCAGAGCGTCAATCAGGGCTGGCAGATCGGCAGGCGGATTCTGGCCGTCGCCATCCATCGTGCCGATGATTGCGCCTCGCGCTGCGAGGATTCCGGTGCGCAAGGAGCGTGACTGGCCGGCATTGTGGCGATGGGAAATCACGCGAAGGGCCGGGAAGCGATTTTTTGCGGCAACCAGTTCCGAGCGGGTCTCGTCGGTCGAACAATCATCGACGAAAATCATTTCGTACTGGCGGCCCGACAACGCATCGGCGATTTCCGCCGCAAGCTGGGCTACATTGCCCGCTTCGTTGTGGGCGGGTACCACCACGGAGATATCTGGCGTCTCGGTCATTCACGGTCCCGTTCTGGCAGCGCCGGTTTGCGGTCGGGCGCTGACCCGTTACATACCTGAATTACAACAGGGTGCGAGGCGTTTCTCCACCCCCGATCGGACGCGCGAAATGGCGGACTTCATTTCCGGACCCAGAGCCTGGTGGATCCTTGCGGCGCTGGCAGCAATTGCGGCGCTTGCCGGCGTGTTTACCGTGCAGCCGCTGGACCGCGATGAATCCCGCTACGCGCAGGCTACCGCGCAGATGCTGGAGACGGGGGACTTCATCGATATCCGGTTCCAGGACGATGCGCGACACAAGAAGCCGGTCGGCATCTACTGGATGCAGGCGGTCACGGTCGGCCTGCTGTCGGACGCCACCGACCGCGAGATCTGGGCCTACCGGCTGCCGTCGGTGATCGGCGCGATACTGGCCGTGCTCGGCTGTTTCTGGGCCGGCACGCGGCTGATGAACCGTGAGGCCGCCTTCGTTGGCGCCGCCATGCTGGCGGTGTCATCGTTGCTGGCAGCGGAAGCCGGTATCGCCAAGACCGATGCGATGCTGGCGGGGCTGACGACGCTCGCCATGGCGGCGCTGGTACAATTGCGCCATGGTGGCGGGAAGCGCGCGGCGCTGGTGTTCTGGGCCATGCTGGGCTTGGGGATTCTGGTCAAGGGGCCCGTCACCCCGATGATCGCCGGCCTCGCAATAATTGCGCTCGTGGCTTGGGAACGCCGGATCGAATGGCTGAAACCCCTTCTTTTCTGGCCAGGGCCTGTCATGGCTGCCCTGATCGTGTTGCCCTGGATTATCTCGATCGAGATTGCCACCGGCGGAAACTTCCTGTTTGGCGCCTTTCTGGACGACCTCGCGCCGAAACTGTCTTCCGGCGATGAAGGCCATGGCGGCTGGCCGGGCTATCACCTGCTCCTGCTGCCCGTGTTGTCGATCCCGTTCGGCTTTTTCCTGTTGCCCGGCCTGCACCGTGCCGCTGCCTGGCTCGGTACGGAGGAGCGAGCGCAGGCCGTGCGCTTCCTGATCGCCTGGATCGCGCCTGCCTGGATCGTGTTCGAGCTGATGCCGACCAAACTGCCGCATTATCCGCTGCCACTTTACGCCGCCCTGGCACTGATCGCCGGGCTCGGCTGGGAGTATTACAGGGCGGCGCCAGCCTGGAGCCGTTGGGGGTCTTTGGCATTCGGCCTGGCCGGCGCGGCGGGGTTTGCCGCACTCCTGGTGTTCGGCCCGGCGACATATGGCGGAGAACCGTTTGTCGGCATGATGTCGGCAGCGATCTTCGGTGTCGCCATTGTCGGCGTGGCGATTGAGCTCCTGCGCATTCGGGCGCATGCTGCGCTTGCCCTTGCGCTGTTCGCCAGCATCAGCGGACATTACCTGTTGCGGGGCGTAGTGATACCCGCCACGCCCGATCTCGACCTGTCACAGCGTGTCGCAGGTGTCGCAAGGGACATGGCCGCGGGTCACGGCGTTCGGGATATGCCGGTCTATTCCAGCTATACCGAACCAAGCCTGGTTTTCGCGCTCGGGACAGATACCCGATTGCTGGCGATTGACGCGCTTGTAGAGGCGATTGCCGAGGCCGGCGACGTTGTCGTGTCAATCGAGGATAGCGCGCGGTCGGGGGACGATCCGCTTGCGCTGGCCCGGCTCGATGCCCAAGTCTGTGCCCGTGAGGAAGTCGCGGGATACAATTATTCCCGCGGCGAACGGACCGTGCTGATCGTCCGGCTGCACAATTGCGAGCAAGGAAGCTGATGTCACGCGCTATTGAAATCGTTGAAGTCGGCCCCCGGGACGGTTTGCAGAATGATCCGGTCCTGATGCCGACGGACATGAAGATCGAGTTCGTCGAAAGGCTGATCGACGCCGGCGTCAGGCGCATGGAAGCGGCCAGTTTCGTGCATCCGAAACTGGTGCCGGCAATGGCCGATTCAGATGCGGTCATGGCCCGCGTACCGCGCGACAAGGGCGTCAAGTATATCGGCCTGGCGCTGAACGAGCGCGGCATGCGGCGCGCGCTCGAGGCCAAGTGCGACGAAGTCAATTACGTCATGGTCGCCTCCGAAGGCTTCGGCAAACGCAACCAGAACGCCACGCCGGAGGAAAGCGCCGATCTGTTCGACCGCATCGCTGTGCTGACACACGATGATGGTGTTCCGGTTTCGGTGACGATCTCGGTGGCGTTCGGTGATCCGTTCGACGGTGAAGTGCCGGTCGAGACCGTGGCAATGCTGGCACAGCGCGCAGCAGCGGCCGGTGCGGTCGAGATCGCGCTCGGCGATACGATTGGTGTCGCCAATCCCTGGGATGTTCGCGCCCGTATCGACGCCGTCCGCAAGGTGGCGCCGGATGCGCAATTGCGCATGCACTTTCACAATACCCGCAACACGGCGCTCGCCAATGTGCATGCGGCCGTCGAAGCCGGAGTCGACGTGATCGATGCCTCGGTGGGCGGGATTGGCGGCTGCCCCTTTGCGCCGAAAGCAACCGGTAATGTCGCGACGGAAGACGTTGTCTACATGCTGGAGCGCGGCGGGTTCGAGACCGGTCTCGATCTCGGCAAGCTCATCGAGATCGCGAAATGGCTCGAGACCGAGGGCCTGAAACACCCGGTCGAGTCAATGCTGTCGAAAGCCGGAGGATTTCCGGCCTAGCCGCTTCGCACCTGGCGCCACAGGGCGCGGCCGAGGATGGCGGCAAACAGGATCGGCGTCACCAGCAGCAGGATCAGCCGATCCCCCGCACCGCCGAATTTCCAGAAATAGCGGAAGAATCCCTTTGCCTTTTCCCATTCCACGGCAATCGGATGCGCATCGCTCGAACTGCCGACATGGTGAACGACGGCGCCGGGGACAAACCACACCCGTTCCGCTCGCCGGCACAAATCAATGTCCTCGACGTGCAGGAAGAAGGTTTCATCGAATCCGCCCAGCACGTCAAAACCGGATCGCCGAACGAGAAAGGCGGCTCCAGAGATCGCGGCCACTTCGGCGGGATCCGCCGGCACTGCCTCGTGCTCCATGCCAAACGACTTCGCCAGGCCAAGCCGTGCGAGGCCGGAAAAGCTCGCAATGGCGCGCCACAGCGTCAGTTCGCGGCGGCGTGAACCGCGCTGCTCGGAGCCGTCGGAATTCAGGACACGGGCACCGGCCAGGGCCGTTTCCGGCTCATCTGCAAGTGCGGCCGCCAGTTTCCCGGCACACCCGGGCTCGGGCTCGGCATCCGGGTTGATGAAAAACAACCATTCGCCGACCGCTTGCCGTGCACCGAGATTGCAGCCCCTGGCGAATCCGAGATTGGCATCGGTGCGCAGAATCTTGAGCCGGGATTCGGACCGGGCGAGCGCATCGACCTGTTCGCGATGATGTTCCGGATTATCGTGATCGACGAGGATCAGTTCGCCAATCGCATCGTCGGCCAGAACCGCCTTGATGGCGTCGATCAAGACCGGCCCTGTGCGCCAGCTCACCATGATGGCTGATATCGTGCCGCTCATCATGCGCCACGTGGCCGGGCGGACAGGAAGGTGGTGCCGGCAATTGCGACGGCCAGCGCGGCCATGTGCCATTCCTGCCAGACGCCGTAGCTGAAGAAGATGAAGCAGAAATAGGCAACCGCGACCCAGGCGATGGCCGCGGCCTGCAGTCGGGAGAGATAGCGGGCGCCGGCGATCCGGCCGCCCAGCATCACCAGAGTGAAGGCAAGCAGGATGGATCCGAAAGCGCCGGTTTCCAGCCAGACATGGATCGGCGCATTGTGCGGGTGCAGCGGCAAGCGCTGGTGCTCGAGCCCGCGCATGACTTCCACGCCTTCGATGGTCCGCGAAGCGTCAAGGCCGAGTCCGAGCCAGGGCCGCTCGGAGAGCCGGGTGCCGGCAAACTCCCAGATGGCCAGCCGGGCTTCCCAGGAAAAGGGCAGCATGGCGATGACACGTTCCGGCAGACTTGCCGCAATGGGCGGCAGGATTAGCGGTGTCACCACGAAGGAACCGGCAATCGACCCGAAAATCGCGGACAGGGCGCCGCGCGGCCAGTAATAGGCCAGCAGCGCGCCCCCCAATCCCATCAGGAAGGCCACGATGTTCACTGCCATGTCGAAGCCCAGCGTCGTCATGCCGGTGATCACGAGCAATAACAGGCCGACCAGCGGCCCGCCCTCGCGCCAGGCAAGTGCCGCAGCGGGGCCGGTAAACAACACGATCAGCAATACGCCGTGTCCGAGACTGCGAGCAACCTCGAACTGAACGGCCGGATCGTTGATGTCGACATTCGCGACATCAGCCTTGTACGAGGTCGTGACATCGCCGCCGTTGACGAATTCGGCGAACAGGAAAAGCGCGGCAAAAAACGCCATGAAAAAGAAGGCCGCTTCAACCCGCGCCTTCCAGCGCCCTTCAAGCTTGGCAATCGCAAACGCGAAAGCTGCGTAAAACGGCACCCCTGCAATAAGCTTGATCGCCTGATCGGGACGATCATAAGGCGACCAGGTCCAGCTCAAGGCAGCCCAGCCGACGAAGAGTGCGCCGAGCAGCGCTTCCCAGGGTGGGTCCTTGCGCAGATTGAATACTGCCTTGAAAGGAAAGGCGATGATGCCGCCCAACGCGACGAAGGGCGGCAAGGGCAAGCCGCCGGCAATCGCGGACAGGCCTGCGAAGACCATCATGATGGCCGCCGTCAGTCCGGCTCGGGCATGGCCCTTATCGGCAACGGCGACTGTCATTGCGGCGTCAGCCTCGCTTCAGATCGGGCGGGCTGGCGTTTTCGGCCAATTGGGCCGCAGCATCCTCGAGATCGAGGATTTCCTGCTGCTTGTTGCCTTCCCCGAGGAAACGGAGGGCCACCTTCCGGTTCTCGGCCTCCTTCATGCCGACAACAGCGATGACCGGTACCTTGCCGACCGAATGTTCGCGGACCTTGTAGTTGATCTTCTCGTTGCGCAGGTCGGTCTTCGCGCGCAGCCCGGCCTTTTTCAGCGTCTCGGCGACTTCGAGCGCATAATCGTCGGCGTCGGACGTGATCGTGGCGACGACCACCTGCAGCGGTGCCAGCCAGAGCGGGAACTTGCCCGAATAGTTCTCGATCAGGATACCGATGAAGCGCTCGAAGGAGCCGAGAATGGCGCGGTGAAGCATGACCGGGCGATGCCGGTCATTGTCCTCGCCGATAAACTCCGCATCGAGCCTGTCGGGCAAGACGAAATCGACCTGCAACGTCCCGCACTGCCAATCGCGGCCGATGGCATCGCGCAGAACGAATTCCAGCTTGGGCCCGTAGAAAGCGCCCTCGCCCGGGTTGAGGATCATTTCCACACCGGCGGCTTTCGTGGCGTCCATCAATGCCTTTTCGGCCTTGTCCCACGTCTCGTCGGACCCGGCCCGCGTTTCCGGCCGGTCCGAGAACTTGACGATGAAGTCCTCGAAGCCGAGATCGGCATAAACCGAGTTCAGAAGCTCGATGAAGGCCGCCGTCTCGCTCTCGATCTGGTTTTCGAGGCAGAAGATATGGGCATCGTCCTGGACGAAGCCGCGCACCCGCATCAGCCCGTGCAACGCGCCGGACGGTTCATAACGCGAGCAGGAGCCGAACTCGGCCATGCGCAAAGGCAGGTCGCGATAGGATTTCTGGCCGGAGCGGAAAATCTGTACGTGCGCCGGGCAGTTCATCGGCTTGAGTGCCAGGACTTCGCCATCCTCTGTCTGCGCCGTGAACATGTTCTCGCGAAACTTGTCCCAGTGCCCGGATTCTTCCCACAGCTTGCGGTCGATCAGGACCGGCGTCTTGACCTCTTCATAGCCGGCATCCTCGAGACGGCGGCGCATGTAGTTCTCAAGCGTGCGATAGAGCGTCCAGCCCTTGTCGTGCCAGAACACCTGGCCGCGCGCCTCTTCCTGCATGTGGAAGAGGTCCATTTGCCGCCCCACCTTGCGGTGATCGCGTTTTTCGGCCTCTTCGATGCGAAGAAGGTGCGCCTTGAGCTGTTTGTCGTCCGCCCAGGCCGTGCCGTAGATACGCTGCAGCATGGCGTTGCGATGATCGCCGCGCCAATAGGCACCGGCGACCTTCATCAGCTTGAACGCCTTGCCGATCCCGCCCGTCGAGGGCAGGTGCGGCCCGCGGCACAAATCGATCCAGTCGCCCTGGCGGTAGATCGTGATGACCTCGTCTTCCGGCAGATCGCTGATCAGCTCGGCCTTGTAGTCCTCGCCAATGCTCTTGAAATGGGCGATCGCCTCGTTGCGGTCCCAGACTTCGCGTTCGAAGGGCAGGTCGCGGTCGACGATCTCGGCCATGCGCTTTTCGATCGCTTCGAAATCCTCCGTAGAGAAGGGTTCGTCGCGGGCGAAATCATAATAGAAGCCATCCTCGATCGCCGGGCCGATCGTGACCTGCGTGCCAGGGAATAGTTCCTGCACGGCCTGGGCCAGCACGTGAGCCGCATCATGGCGGATCACTTCCAGGGCTTCCGGCATGTCACGCGTGATGAGTTCGACCCGGGCGTCGCCTTCGAGCGGGCGCGTCAGATCCCACTCCTGGCCATCGACGCGGGCGATGATCGCCTTCTTGGCGAGCGATTTGGAAATGCCTTCGGCGAGGTCCATGGGGCTGGCGCCCTCGGGAAGTTCGCGGACCGCGCCATCGGGCAGCGTTACGTTGATCATTGGTCTTTGTCCTGTTGTTCGGACCGGCTGTTTGATGGGTTCCTAGCCGCTTCGTGCGGATGGCGAAAGCGGTGAAGCGCCCACCACGGCACTTCTTGCAGTTTTTCCGGTGCCGGATCATAGCCCTGGGTGCCGCCGGGGCGGCATCGCGCGATGCGGCCCAGCGTCAGCCAGATACCCCGCCAGGCGCCCTGCTTGCGCACACAATCGGCGCCATATTCCGAACATGTCGGTTCATGGCGGCAACGCACGCCGAGCGCATAGAAAACCGGCGAAAGCGTGTATCGATACACGCGCACGCCTGCGATCAATATCGCGCTAAAGGGTCTGAACGCGGATTCGTTCATGGAATGATCCTGACCACCGGGGGTTCAGCCGGTTGTTTACGAAGAGTTTTGCGGAATGGGAAATTTCCGGACCGGCGGAATGTGTCTGCCGGCAAATGCAGACGCCGCCGGCCCTAGCCGGTTGCGGTGGTCAGCGTCGTGGTGCTGGTGGCCTGCGCGCAGGCTTCGGCAGCCGCCTCGAAGGCGAGCCGGATGGAGGCATGGCGGGCCGGATAATCACGAGCGCTCTCCAGCGCGGCGAGACCGGCGAAGCGGCCTTCGGGCACCGGACCGCCCTTCAGCATGGCGGCGAGGGCGTCGCGCGCTTCCACGATCTCGTCGAGCGCCGCGCCAATGGCGTTGGCACCCAGCACCGAGGCCGAGGCCTGGCCGAGCGCGCAGGCCTTCACCTCGAGACCGATGTCGGCGATGCAATCGTTTTCCAGGCGCACGCTCACTTCCACCGCGGACCCGCACAGGCGGGAGACACGGCGCGCGCAAGCATCGGCGCGGTCGAGCCGGCCGATATGCGGAATGTCCGCGGCGAGACGCAAGATCTCGCTGGAATAGAGCGTGTCATTCATTGCGGCGAAGCATATAGGGGAAATGTGGCGGAAGTGCTAGCGGGTTGCGACGACAACCCCTCACCCTCGAAAGCCGACCATTATGATGGCCGCCTTTCTCTACCCTCTCCCCTTCCGAAGGGGAGAGGGAAAGAGCGCGAGCTGGCGAAGCGGCGAGCGGTCCGGGTGAGGGGTTTTGAAGATCTCTGCTGTTCTCGCTACCCCAGCCGCCAGGTCGAGCCTTCCGGACCATCCTCGACCTTGATGTTACGGGCGACCAATTCGTCGCGCAGCGCATCGGCCCTTGCAAAATCCTTGGTCTTTCGAGCTTCCGCCCGGTCAAGGATCAGCTGGTCGATTTCGGCGCGCTCGGTCTCGGAAAGGCTGTCGATCCCGAACCAGGCGTCGGGGGATTCTTCGAGCAATCCCAGCGCCTGACCGCCGGCGAGCAAAGCGCCCGCGGCTTTCACCCGCGCCTCATCGCCCTCGGCGCGGTTCGCCTCACCCGCCAGCGCGAACAGGGCGGCAAGCGCCTTGGGCGTGTTGAGATCATCGGCCAGGGCCGCCTCCACGCTTTCAGGCACGTCGCCCGACTCGGCCCGGATCCGGCGCAGCACGCCATACAGGCGGTCCAGCGATTTCTGCGAGCGTTCGAGCAACGCATCTGTCCAGTCGAGCGGCGCGCGGTAATGCCCGGTCAGAAGCGCATAGCGCAGCACCTCGCCAGGCCAATGCTCGACGAGTTCGTGGACGAGTTTCACATTGCCCAGCGATTTCGACATCTTCTCGGCATCCATCGAGAGGAAGCCATTGTGCATCCAGTAGCGCGCCATGATCTTGCCGCCATGGGCGCAGACCGATTGGGCAATCTCGTTTTCATGGTGCGGGAAGGTGAGATCGATGCCGCCGCCATGAATGTCGATGGTCTCGCCGAGATGTTTCTCGGTCATGGCCGAGCATTCGATATGCCAACCCGGGCGGCCGCGGCCCCAGGGACTGTCCCAACCGGGCTCGTCGTCCTTGGCCGGCTTCCACAGGACGAAATCCGCCGGGTCCTTCTTGTAAGGCGCAATTTCCACGCGGGCGCCGGCGATCATGTCGTCCATGTCGCGTTTCGACAGCGCGCCGTAATCGTTGAAGCTCTTCACCGCGAACAGGACATGGCCTTCCGCCGCATAGGCGTGACCGCCCTCGATCAGCTTTTCGATCATCGCGATCATCTCGTCGATATGGTCGGTGGCGTGCGGTTCGATGGTCGGCAAGGAAACGCCCACCGCGCCCATGTCGGCGCGATAGATGTCGGCATATTTCTGCGTGATCTCTTTCATGGAGGCGCCGGTCGCCTTCATGGTCTCGATGATCTTGTCCTCGACATCGGTGATATTGCGCGCATAGACGACATGATTTTCGCCATAAATCCGCTTGAGCAGACGAAACAGCACGTCGAAGACGACGGCCGGACGGGCATTGCCGATATGGGCGTAGGAATAGACGGTCGGGCCACAGACATACATCGTCACCCGCTCGGGATCGCCGGGAATGAATTCCCGCTTCCTGCCAGTCAGCGTGTCGTGAAGATGCAAGCGGGTCATGTCAGACCGTCCTATCGTTTTCATCACAATGCGTTTAAAATCGCGCTGTCCGCTATGGACGGCGCGAAAAGATAGCCTACATAGCGGTCTCGCAAGACTTGCGAAACCGGAAGAACATCGGGCGGCTGCTAATCCCATCGTCCAGTACTTCGGTCCGGAAACCGGCACTACACCGGCGGCAGTTGCCGCCGCAACCCGACAACGGAAGGATCATGGACAACATGGACGCCAAGACACCCGCCGATCTGCGCCCCGAAACGCAGGCCCCTGCCCGCCCGAGCCGCGAGGAGGCCGAAGAGGCCGTGCGCACGCTGATCGCCTGGGCCGGCGACAACCCCGCCCGTGAAGGCCTGATCGACACGCCCAAGCGCGTCGCCAAGGCATGGGAGGAATGGTTCTCGGGCTACAAGGCCGACCCGGCCAAGGAGTTGTCGCGTACCTTCGAGGATGTGCAGGGCTATGACGACATGGTGATGCTCACCAATATCGATGTCGAAAGCCATTGCGAACACCATATCGCGCCGATCATAGGCGTCGCCCATGTTGCCTATCTGCCGCGCAAGAACGTCGTGGGCATTTCCAAGATCGCACGCGTGGTGGAGATCTTCTCCAAGCGCCTGCAGACGCAGGAAACCATGACGGCGCAGATTGCCGATATCATCATGGAAGCGATGGATGCGCGCGGCGTGGCGGTTCTGATTGATGCCAAGCACCAGTGCATGACGACGCGCGGCGTGCACCATCCGAACGTGTCGACGATCACCACGACCTTTGCCGGCGAATTCAAGTCCGACGACGAGCTGCGCGGCCGCTTCATGCGGCTGGTCGAGCGGGCTTGAGCCTTCCGGACGTGACGGGGCGGGCGTGATCGGCTAGTCCGCTGGCATGACCGCCCCCATCACCCTGATTGCCGAACAAAAGGGCTTACGTCTTGACCGCTGGCTGGCGGACGAGATCGAGGAGTATTCGCGCTCGCGCCTGAAGGCCCTGATCGAGGACGAGAACCTCACCTGCAATGGCGAGGTGATGGCCAATCCGGCGCACAAGACGATCCTCGGTGCGGAATACGTGCTGAACGTGCCCGACCCCGTCGCCGCCGATCCGACACCCGAAGACATTCCGCTCGACGTCGTGTTCGAGGACGAGCATCTGATCGTCGTCAACAAGCCGAACGCCATGGCCGTGCACCCGGCCGCCGGCAATTGGTCCGGCACGCTGGTTCATGCGCTGTTGCATCATTGCGCGGGATCGCTGTCGGGTATTGGCGGGGTGGAGCGGCCGGGGATTGTCCACCGTCTGGACAAAGACACATCCGGGCTCCTGGTCGCCGCCAAAGACGACAAGACCCATAACGGCCTCGCCGAGCAATTCGCCGAACACTCTGTGAAGCGCGCCTATATCGCCTTTACCCGCTCTTCGCCGGAACCGCGCGCGGGCCGTATCAAGACCCGCATTGCGCGCTCGGACACCGACCGAAAGAAGATGGCAGTGGTCAACGATCCGCACAGCCTGTCCGGCAAGCTGGCGATCACCAATTACTCGACGCTGGCGACCTATGGCCGCGAAGGCGGAGCGATGCTCGGCCGCGGGCTGGCGGCGAAGGTGGAATGCCGGCTGGAGACCGGTCGCACGCACCAGATCCGCGTGCACATGGCGCATATCGGTTGCCCGCTGCTGGGTGACCCGACCTATGGCCGAGGCCGCTCGCAGAAGCTGAAAGAGCTGGACGATGGCCGCGCCTTCAAGGATTTTCGCCGCCAGGCGCTGCACGCCTACGAGCTCGGCTTTCGCCACCCGGTGACCGGCGAGGCGCTGCACTTTACCTCGGACTTGCCCAAGGACATGCAGCGTCTGGAGAAATTCCTCGCGACGCTCTAGGTTCGCGGCCCGCGCAATCGGTTGGGGATAACCGGCCATGCCCGCCATCGGCAATACGCCTCTGATCAAGCTCGAGCACGTGTCTTGTGCCGACAGTGCAGATGTCTTTGTCAAATGGGAAGGCGCCAATCCGACCGGCAGCATGAAGGACCGGATGGCGTTGTCGATCATCGATGGCGCCGAGGCGCGCGGCGATTTGAAGCCCGGCGATCGGGTGGTGGAATATACCGGCGGCAGCACCGGCAGTTCGCTGGCCATGGTCTGCGCCATGCGCGGCTATCAAGCGCATTTTGTTTCGTCGGACGGCTTCTCGGCGGAGAAGATAAAGACGATGCGCGTCTTCGGCGCCGAGGTGGAGATCGTGCCCGCCAAGAACGGGGTGCTGACCGCCGGCGTGATCGATCGCATGATCGCGCGCACGCGCGAACTGGCCTCGGATCCCGGCGTGTTCTGGCCGGACCAGGTCAACAATCCCGACAACAAGCGCGGTTATCACGCCATGGGAAGGGAAATCCTCGCCCAGCTCGACCGGCCCGTCGATGAATTCATAGTCGCTGTTGGCGGCGGCGGCTGCATTTCCGGCAATGCGGAAATTCTCAAGGCAGCGCGCCCCGTCACACGGATCATCGGTGTCGAACCCGACCAGGTGCGCAATGTGTCGGGCGGCGATACCAGCGGCACGCACAAGTTGGAAGGGATCGGCCTGTCCTTCACGCCCTCCATATTGCGCCGCGACCTGATCGACGATGTCATTCCGGTCAGCGATGCAGATGCCTATGCCGGTGCCAGGCTGCTCGCCCACAGGGAGGGACTGATCGGCGGCATCACATCAGGTGCCAATGTTTGGGCCGCCCTGCAGCGCGCCCGGGCGCTCGGTCCGGGCAAGACAGTGGTGACGGTGATCATCGATAACGGGCTGCGCTATCTGTCCGGCGACCTGTTCGACGCCTGACAGAACCCGCTAGTCGTCGCAATTGTTGCGCCGCGGGCCGCGCGGTGACGGGCGGCGATCATTGTCGTCGTTGGCGCCGTCGGGAGGGGAGATCGTCCGTTGTTCGTCGCGCAAGGGGTGGGCTCGTTGCCGACAGGGGTCCGCCGTCATGTCTCCCGTGTCAGGCGTTACAGTTTCCCGTTCGGATTCACCGGTGTGGCCGTCAGGCTGAACGAGCTCCGGAGCCCGGTCGCCCCGATACCAGCCGTTTTCATCGTCCGAACCCAGCGCCGGGGCTTCCCCGGTCACAGCCGGCTGATCGCTGTTACCGCGGCGGCGGCCCTCCGCGATTGGACGATCGGGATCGCCCTCGACAAACCCTGTCAGGACCTCGTCGTCCACTTCCGGCAGGGCATAGCTGCCGCGATCACCGGTCTCCGCACCGGGCCTGCGTATTCGGCGGCCGTCGCGATCCCGGCACCACATTTCCTCTTCGGCCTCCTCGCAGGCGGGCAGCCAGCCCGTGTTCATTCGAATCCGGTCATCCTGTGCGTTGGCCGTGGCAGCCAGGACGCATGGCGCCAGGGCGAGTGCAGGCAGGGAAAGAAATCTGAGTTGCATGCCAACCTCCGCGGTTGAAAGCCGGCATCATAACAGATCGGCATGAATGCCAACCGACGTGGCTGATCAAGGGCAAGGCGTGTTTGCGGCCGGTTGAAACAATCGGTAACGCTTCGCGTTTCACTCACTGCCATCAACTCGCCGTGATGCCCTAGTATTGGATAGGGTCAATTCCTAACTAGTCCGCAGCCAAGGAGACAAGGGGACGGACAATGGCAAACGCGATGACGCTTTCTCTGACACCCGAAGACGGGTTGAACCGGTATCTCTCGGAGATCCGAAAATTCCCCATGCTGGAAAAGGACGAGGAGTTCATGCTCGCTAAAAGCTGGCGCGAGCATGAAGATACCGGCGCCGCAGAGAAACTTGTCACGTCCCACCTTCGCCTCGTTGCCAAGATCGCGATGGGCTATCGCGGCTACGGGCTGCCGATCGCCGAAGTGATCTCCGAAGGCAATGTCGGCCTGATGCAGGCGGTCAAGAAATTTGATCCGGACAAGGGATTCCGCCTCGCGACCTATGCGATGTGGTGGATCCGCGCGTCGATCCAGGAGTACATTCTGCGGTCCTGGTCGCTGGTGAAGATGGGCACGACCGCCGCCCAGAAAAAGCTGTTCTTCAACTTGCGCCGCATGAAATCGAAGATGCAGGCGCTCGAGGAAGGTGATCTGAAACCGGAACAGGTCGAGGAAATTGCGACCAAGCTCGGCGTCACCGACAATGATGTCATCTCTATGAACCGCCGCTTGTCGGGGCCGGACGCGTCGCTGAACGCGCCGCTGAAGGCATCCGAAGGTGAAAGCCAATGGCAGGACTGGCTGGAAGACAATGACGCGGTCAACCAGGAAGAAGATCTCGCGGAGACCGACGAGTTCGACCAGCGCATGACGCTGCTGCAGGACGCAATGGTCACGCTTAACGAGCGCGAACGCCACATCATTCAGGAACGCAAGCTGACAGACGAGCCGAAAACGCTGGAAGAGCTGGCCGAGGTCTACGGCGTGAGCCGCGAACGTATCCGTCAGATCGAGGTGCGCGCTTTCGAGAAGCTGCAGCAAGCGATGAAGAAGGCCGCTGCCGAGCAAGGTCTCATCTCCGAGACCGCCTAGGCCGGCTCGACACCTCCCCTGCAACGATCTAGGTCTCCCTCCGAATTCCGGAGTGAGACCCATGATCATTCGCGTTCTTGCCATTCTCTCGGTATTTGTGGTCAGCGCGCCTGCGTTCGGCCAAGTCCTGTCCGAGGATTACCGCCGATTACTTGCCGAAGCCGCTGCGACGCAGGGCGATGCAGGATTTGCGGAAACCGTCGACCTTATTGCGCGGGTTTCACCGGGTGGCGCACCGGCTGTTCTGAACGCCTTGGCTGAAATTGCGCCGGATCGCCTGACGCTCGCCGAGAACCGCTTCATAGCCGCCGATATCGTTGTCGCCCAGCAGATGGTCGACTTGCAGCCGCAGCCCGTCGACGAGGAGATCGCGGTCGCGGAACGGGATGACGGAAACGGCTTCCTGCCGATGCTGGATGCCTGGTCGGGCCGGCTGTCGGCCGGTCTACGTGTCGATAGCGGCAATTCCGACCAACAGGATTATTCACTCGGTCTGGAGATTGAACGCGAGCTCGCGGAATGGGGATTCCAGGGTGGCATCGACTATGCGTATTCGGAGGCGAATGGTCTGACCTCCCGCGATCAATTGCGAATTGATGCGCGAGGTGAACGCGAAATCGGAGAGCGCTGGAGCCTGTTCCTGGCCGGTGAGTACGATCAGGACCAGCTCTCGAGCTATGATTACACGACCTTCGTGGGAGCCGGTGTCGGCTACAGACCGGCACTCCCGGAAAGCCTTGACTGGGTGCTGCGGGCTGGACCTGGCATTCGCTTTGTCTCGCCGGTAACCGGGGACGCGGAGAGCCAGTTCGCGATCGATCTCGAATCGAGTTTCGAATGGCAGGTCACCGACACCAGCCGGTTTGCCGCGGAGACCACCTTCCTGATTGCCGAATCGACCCGTGCCGAGCAGACATTCACCTTTATTACCGCCCTGAACGAGGTCTGGGCCGTGGAAGCAGCCTGGCACTATCGCCATGAATTCGATCCCCTGCCCGGCTTCGAGGAAGGCGATTCACGGTTCGACATATCGATCGTGCGGGAATTCTAGGGCCGCTCGCGGACAAGGCCGAGTGTCAGACAGAATTGCGCAGCGACATAGCTGATCCAGACCGCCGGACCGCGCCAGGCCGGGTCGTAGTCGCGGAACAGGTCGAGTGCAATGAGGCTGTCCGAGGCCAAAAACAACAGCGCGCCGATGACTGCGAGCCAGGGCGCGCGCGACATGACCGCAAGGATCGCCATGACGAGTATGATGGCGTTGTAGGCCGTCGCCGGAATGCGCAACTCACCCATGCCGGGCTGTATCCAGGCGAGCATCGCGACGCCGAACACAACAAGCAGGGCTGCCAGGCCATAGCCGACCGGGCCGCGGAGGCCCGACTTGCGCAGCTGGCGCAGGAATATCCAGCCATAAACGAGATGTGCCGTACCGAAGGCGGCAATGCCCAGTGTCATGCGGACGGGGTCCAGTACCAGCATGGCATCGCCGATAGCGGATGCGGCGAGCGCCAATGCCAGCAGAAAGGCTTGCCGGCGCGCCGCAAAGACGGCGAGCAGCAAAATGCCCGACGCTTTAAGCGCGACAGTGGCGGGATAAGCGATCGGCACACCGTAGCCGGTCAACAGGTAGAGCAGGGCTAGCGCCGCCGCTGCGAACAGCAGGACAAGGCCGGTTCGGTGTTCGGAGGCCGTCATTTGATCGGCGCGACCGGGGTATTGCCGCTGCCCGGCTTGACGGAATCCCCACCCGTCGTCCGCCGCAACTGACCGAGTTCGCCATTCAGGAAGGGTTCGTAATACGGCACCCATTCATCGGCGCGGGCGGCGATGTAGAAATAGGGTCCGTTCGGATTGCGCCGGAAATTCGAATCCGTCGCCACTATGAAATACTCGTTGCCCTCACGGATCATGAAGGGCGAACCGGAATCGCCGCGAGTCGTGTCGCATTCGTGTGCCATCGTGTTGTCGCGATAGATCGTCACCATGTGGCAACCGATATTTCCCGAGAGATGATCGCCCGTGTCATGACTGTAGCCCGCCTGGTAGATTTCCGCGCGCAGGGCCGCTCTCTCCCCTGATTCATCGACCAGCGCGCGAACGCCGACAAAGCCGACCTCGTCGCCGAGCGGCCGGTCGATCCGCAACAGCGCCCAGTCTGTCCCGTCTATGTCATTGGTCGTGCTGTAGCGCTGATAATCCCAGTTCGGTGACATGTAATAGTCGATAACGCGCGCCGTACGCGGGCCGCCCGACAGGGCATAGCCGGTCTCGAACGAGCCTGACGGGTTCACGCTTGCGCCGTCAGCAATGCAATGACCGGCGGTGATCAGGACATCCGGGCCGATCAGTGTCGCCGTACAGGCACCGCCGCTGTCGAAATCAATCTGACCTACAGCGACCCAGGGAAATTCCGACGTGTCGAGAAAGACCCGGTCGTCATATCCGAAATAGTGATCGAAAATCGTGAGCGGGCGTTCGCGACCGATACAATCGGACCGGTCGGTGCGCTGCGCGCAACTGCCATCGCCACCGTGTTCCGCTTCCTGGCAGACGCCGTCGAATGCCGTTTCGCAGCTGTCGGTTTGAAACCGCAATTGGACCACATCGCCACAATCGGTCGAATCCGTGCCTTGCACGCAGGCTCCCGTCCCCAGTCCGGGTTCGTCACATTCATTGTCGTTGGCCCACTGACAGCTATCGTCCTCGGCACCTGTCAGAATGCGCCAGCAATCGGAATAGTCGGTGTTGATCGCGCAGGCGCCGGTCCCGTATCGCGGGTCATCGCATTCATTGTCGTTGGCCCAGCGGCAGCTGTCGTCACCGCGAAATTCCGCCGGCACCTGGCCTTGCGGAGCCTGGGTCATGCCCGGCTTCACCTGGACGACCCGCATCCAGCTCCCGATCTCATCAGATGACAGGCGTTCCCCTGCCTCCTGAGCCGAGGCGGGCAGGCTCAGCGCAAAGGCCGCAAAAAGAAAAGCGAATGTCCGCATGTATATCCCCGAATTGTCCGGTCCCTACCGCGCCAACGTAACCGGAGAGCCGGGACCGGTCCATGCGGCGTGAACGCGCTGCGCCAGCTGCACCGGAACAGACGCCTGCCTGAACCTGTCGTTCAACTACCATACAGCTTGCTCCGACTATGCCTTTGCCTGCGACAGGGACGTCGCATCAGGAGGCTTGATGATGAAAAGCTTTGCAAAACTGATTTCGGCCGCGGGTTTCTTCTCTCTCGCAGCCCTTGCTGCGCCGACCGCCATGGCCGGCACGTGGCATCTGGATGCCGCGTCCTGCCCGGATTTGCGCGAAGACCGCCGTGACGCCCGCTACAATCATGGCCGGTTCGACCGACGCGAAGACCGCCGCGACCGCCGGGTGATCAACTGCCCGCCGCGGTCCTGGTCCTATGTGGCCGACCGTTATGAGCGCCGGCACGGATTGCAGCGCGGCACCGGTGCGCGCCGCGGCACGCCCGGTACCGTCTATACGAATCGCGCTGGCGAGTTCTGGCGTGTGAACCGGCGAGGCCGGGCGATCCCGCTCGACGTGGTGGTGCATTATGGCCACGGCACCGGTCGCTATGGCCGCTGGAACCGTCCGCATCGCGGTCGCCATGGATATGGCTCGCGTCCGCGCCGCTATTCCTACTAAAGGCGGATTTCGCCAGCCATGTACATGGCGGCTCGTCCGGACAGGATGACCCTGTCCCCGGACGGCTCGACTTCCAGCGCCCCTGGCCTCGGTCCGATCTGACGGGCCGACAGCCGGGGGCGTCCGAGTTTTTTGGCCCAGTAAGGCGCCAGGGTGCAATGGGCGGATCCGGTTACCGGATCTTCGGCGACGCCAGATGTCGGCGCGAAGAAACGCGAGACGAAATCCGCAGACTTGCCCCTTGCCGTCGCGATGACATTGGTGAACGCGCTCGCCAAAAGACCGTGTTCGGGTCGAAGATTGGCAATCGTCGCCTCGTCCGCAAACACCATCATCTGATATTTCGCTCCGTGGACGCGGCTGATGTCGAGGCATTCAACGGGAATGCCCGCGCCCAGCGCCTCGACGACGATCGGGTCGGGTTCAGCGGGGCGGTAATCCACTCTCGGAAGATCCATGGCGAATTGTCCGTCGCCTTCACGGCTGACTTTTAATTCACCCGAGCGGGTCGAAAAAGTCGCCTGCTTGCCGGAGACGAGATTGCGTTCAAACAACAAGGCCCCTGACGCAAAAGTGGCGTGACCGCAAAGATCCACTTCGACGGATGGCGTGAACCAGCGCAAATCCCAGCGGTCCTTGCCGCTCGGAACCAGGAAAGCGGTCTCGGAGAGATTGTTTGATTGCGCGATCCCGCGCAGAACCCGATCGGGCAGAAACTCCCCCATCAGGCAGACGCCGGCCGGATTACCGGTGAAGGGGTCATCCCCATCTGGGAATGCGTGAAGTTCGGCGTAGGGGATTGGGGTCATTTATCGGGATATCCGCAGGTCGCAATCAGCACCTGTCTGCAGGAATTCCAAGCGCCGTTCAATCGTTGCAGTGCGGCGGGAGATGCGATTTCCGTCTTCCCGTTTTCAGTCGGGCTCACACATGTCCCGGGATCGCCGAACCGCGTCAGCAGCTTCGATCCGCGTATCATCGGGAGCGAGGCGGCGGATCAGCGCAATACCGGACGCACTGCCCAGATCGACTTCCGCACCCGGTCCGTCGGCCACCGTGATCTCGATATCACCACCGGCCTCGTCTTCGTTGCGCGCGAAGACATTGTCGGTGTTTCCTGAGAACAGCGAGAGCGATGTGTAATTGCCCCAATCGGCCGCGCGAAGGCGCACCGGGCCGTCCGACAAATCGAGCAGACAAACCGAATACAATAGGTCCGGCGACGGCCGCACGACGCGGCGGCTGGTCTCGTCCGTGGGCGGCACATGGAGCCAGGTGTTCGCCTGGCCGCCCAGGTTTTCGAGCCGCGACATCGCCGTGTTCATGGCGAGACGCGGCAAATACCAGACCGTCGCCGTGTGCACGGAGGCTGCGACAATCAGGAAAGCAGCGATCAGGCGGATCATTGTGCGCCCTCCCCGCGGCAGCCAAGCGGAACGATTGCGGGCACAGCCAGCACCGTCTCCGGCGATTCGAGAACCGACGTGTCGGCATTGTAGAGCCGGTATATCAGATCGAATCGGCCAGCATTGCGGCTTGAAATCCAATGGGATCCGTCCACCGGATCGTCGCGCTGTATCGAGGCGCGCCAGATACCGTCATCGCCGATCGATGCACGCGACGCATCTATCGAATGCGCATCATCCTCATTCCGGGCCAGGAAATAGTCATCGGCATAGAGTGTAACCGACCACCATCGGGCGTCGGGCACTTCGCCAGCAATGACATAGGCACAGTTCTCGCGCAGCGCATCGCCATTATCGTCCACAGTACGCAGATAATAGGTCGCCTCTTCGCGGCGCAGGCCAAGCAGGCCGCGACGCGCGACATAGGCGCGGGTATAGGGATCGGCGGCGGGCGAGCCGATTGCCGGGTCGCTGGTCCAGTGATCGATCTCGATCGAGCGGAACAGGCCGGGCGGGTCGAGCGGTGTCCAGCCGGTCAGCCAGAGCGCCGAGCCGAGCCCTGTCAGCACGGCCAGGACGAGCGTGACCGCCCAGCGGATCACAACGTCCATCCTTCCGATTCCCAGGGAAATGCGAGTCCGGAATAGTCCGGGAAGTCGAGCACAATCTCGGGATCAGTGGCGTCAAATTCCTGTGCGCCCGCCGGCGAGAGGGAGATGCCGGCGTCAAGCATGGCATTGCGTACAGCGCGGCGTGCTTCGGTATAGAGATCGGAACGATCCTGCCGCATGCGCCCGCGATGCTGATCGATTTGCGCTTCGACCGCATTGTAGGCGCGATAGAATTCTGCGGAACTGATGTCACTCTCGCGCCGTCCGTATTCGGCATCCAGCGATTCCCGCCAGCGGCGCGACTGGATATAGGCGGCGGTCAAGCGCGCGCCTTCACGCGCTTCCCAGGCTTCTATGTCAGCGACGAGGGCGGCATAGGCTGCCGTATTCTCAACCACGCCTCCGCCGGGCGTGGAAAAGGCAAACTGCCGGAAATAGCGGACCACGACATCATGTTCGCGCGAATAGGCGGTGTGCCAGGAGTGCATGGTGCCACGATTGATCAGGCCGAGTTCCGGATCGACAATCAGAACAGTCGGCGTGCCGTAGATCGTCGGGACGCCGTAATCTCGTGCGATGTCGAGATTGCGGTGGCGCCAGCCGACATCGATCCAGATTACTTCGTAGTGTTCCGCGAGCACGGCCTGCAGGTCTTCCTGCCGAAAATGATCTGCCAACCCGCGGCTGTCGTGACACCAATTCGCGCCGAAGACGAGGATGACGCGCTTGTCGTCGACCGCTGCGCGCTCAAGGGCAGCGGCCATCTCGGCCCGTGCATCGGCCTCGGCAACAAAGGGTTCCGGGTGACCATCATCCGCCAGCGCTGCGGGAATAAAGGCCAGCCAGAACAGGAGCAGGTAACGGATCATGGAACGCCTCTTTGCCGGGTCCCGATGACGCTAGCAAAGCCTTGGCGTCCTGCCTATTCACACCGCACATCAAAAAGCCCCGATCGAAGGCGGGGCTTTTCAATGCGGTATGGCGGACATCTAGTCCTTTTTCTTCGTCGCCTCGTCGACGTCCTGCTGGGCCTTGCCGGCGCTTTCCTGCGCCTTGCCCTCGATCTTCTTGCCGTCGTCGTCGGTGAGCGTGCCCTTCACCTGTTTCGCCTTGCCGGCGATCTCGTTCTTCAGTCCTTCTTTCTTCAGGTCCGACATGTCATGTCCTCTTTGCTGTCCAATGAACAACGCACGAGGCCATGAATGGTTCAGGCGGTTTCGCCCGGCGCCCTCTGTTTCTTTCGGGCCAGGAAAAGCGTCAGCCCCATGGCACAGAAAATCGCCGCCACGATGAAGGGAGCGCCGGGGAAGCGGATGCCGAATGCGCCGGACTCGAAGGCAAGGAAGAGCTGGGTGAAAATCAGCGGGCTCAGGATCAAGACAACGCCGCCAAGCGCCGACAGTCCCCCCTGCAATTCGCCCTGCTCGTCGGCGCTGACGCGTTCGGTCATGATCTTCTGCAAGGCGGGCGGCACGATGCTGGTGAACAAGGCTAGGGAGATCACTGCATAGACCTGCCAGCCGGCATTGGCGAAGGCGAGCGCGATGAAGGCGACGATTTCAACACACAGCGCCATCCAGATGGCGCGGCGCTCGCCCAGTCGTGGCAACAGATAAGGCACCATTACGATCTGGCTGACCGCGTAGATCACCCCGTAAAAGGCCAGCGAGGCTCCAATCTCCGCTTCGCTCCATCCGAACTTGGCAATCGCGGCATAGGCCCACACCGCAGGATAGACGAAGCCGGCGAGATTGATGAAGAAATAGACACCGATGGTGACGCCGAGATTCTCGATCCGGAACAGGCGGGTCAGCGTGCCGACCGGGTTGGCCCGTTTCCAGGAAAAAGCGCGGCGGTTTTCAAGCGACAGGGATTCCGGGACGGCGAGAAATCCGAACAGGGCATTGAGCCCCGCGAGCGCCGCCGCCACGAAGAAGGGCGTGCGCGGGCTCAACTCGCCCAGAAGGCCCCCGATTGCCGGGCCAAGCACGAAACCGACACCCATTGCGGCGCCGATCCAGCCAAAACGCGCGGCGCGTTTTTCCGCCGGCGTGATGTCGGTCATGTAGGCCGTCGCAGTGGAATGGGTTGCCGCGAATATTCCTGAAAGGAGGCGCGCGCCGAAAAACACCCAGAGCGCATGCGCCAACCCCATCAACAGGAAGTCGAGGCATAGCGCGGCCAGCGACATCAGCAGGACCGGGCGCCGCCCGAAACGGTCAGACAGGCCGCCCAGAACCGGCGAGCAGAGGAACTGTGCCAGCGCGAACACAAAGGTGGCGAGTCCGCCCCAACGGGCGGCTTCGCCAATGCCCTCCCCCGTCAGCTGCATGATCAGGCTGGGCAGGACCGGCATGATGAGCGCGAAGGCCAGCGCATCGATCAGAACGGTGCCGATGATGAAGAAGGATGCCGCATGCTGGCGCACCGGAACGGGCGCGTCGGGCAAGGTTGTCGAGGGTTCGCTCATGCGGTCGGCCCCGCCAGCGGCATTGGATTACGCATAAGCGTATGGCCCTCCCTTTTCGAGCGCCCGCTGATAGGCGGGGCGAGCATGGATCCGCTCGAGGAAATCGGCGATGGCGGGCCGGTCGGCCGCACCGGCGCGGGCCGCTGCGGCTTCCAGCGGAAAACTCATCATGATGTCGGCAAGCGAGAAGCGATTGCCGGCAAACCAGCCGGTTTTCTGCAAGTGCTGCTCCCAATAGTCGACATGCTCGGCGACCCTGGGGTCGACAAAGCTGTCCATCGCCTTGTTGGCGACGCCCTTAACAAGCGGGCGCAGCAGCGCGCCGGCGCCGAGCGGCAGGCGGGTGAAAACGAGTTTCATCAAGAGCGGATTCATCGCCGATCCCTCGGCATAGTGCAGCCAGTAGGTAACGTCGCGGGCTTCCGGCGTACCGGCGTCCGGCATCAGCGCTCCGGCGCCGTGCGTATCGCGAATGTATTCGAAGATCGCCCCGGTCTCGGCGATGGTGATCCCGTTCTCGACGATCACCGGCGACTTGCCGAGCGGGTGGATGTCGTAGAGCGCTTTCGGCGCCAGCATGGTCTCGGGGTCGCGATCATAGCGGCGGACCTCATATTCGAGGCCGAGCTCCTCGAGCAGCCAGAGGACACGCTGCGAGCGGGAATTCTCGAGATGGTGGACAGTGATCATGCGGCACGCTCCGGTGGACAGGTGTGATTTTTTTAGCAATCCCGAAAATTGTAGGAGTCGGGGATTCGTCTCCTACTACTACGACTGCAACGCCGGCACGCACAGGTCTGTGATGTGCGTCCGTGCGGTAGTCTAACCGGGAATGCGGCGGCGCGGATTGCGGCTTCTCCCGCGCGCCTTTGCTAGAGCCAGTCCTCCAGGGCCAGCGCCATGAAGCTGATCGTGGCGGACGCCAGCGCGAATATCAGGGCGAGGATGAACAGGCCCCCTGCCCCGTATCCGAGCGCCAGCGCGAAGATCGAGACCATGCCGAGCGCCGAGAACGTCCAGGGTGCGAAGGTCGGCAGGAGGCCCGCGATCCGGCGGTCCTCGGGGCTCATTCTTAGATGATGCCAGATCCCCTCGCCGACCATCAGCGCGCCGACCGGCAGCAGGATCATTGCCGACCATTGCCAGATCCGCCCGGCTTCCAGCTGCAGGGCAAGCAGAACGAGCGGCAGCAATGCGCCGAAAATCACCAGGAAGCTGGAGTGCAATATGGCCCGCGCGCGCAGGCCGCGCGGCGGTGTCAGGCGGCCATCCTTGCTGACAAAGACCAGCACGATGGCCAGGAAGCCGGCAAAGACCGCGCCCAGCTGGCTGATGCCGATGAGCAGATTTTCGTGTTCCAAGGCAACCTCCCGTGCGAATTCCACTGAGCATACTGAATAAATCAATTAGGGCGGACCAATTTCGCGCCGGGCGGCATGCGATCGGCCTCCAGCTTTTTCATGTTCGCATGTCAAGATGCGCTGGGAAAATGTGAGTGCCAATTTCCCTGATCCGACTCACCTCGTCATCCCGGGGCGCGCCGCTGGCGCGAACCCGGGACCCATGCCGTGAAGGCAACGGTCCGGAATGGGTCCCGGATCAGGCTGGCGCCTGTCCGGGATGACGAATTGGAAAACTGGCTCAAACGCACCTCATGGTGAGGCGCTTTCCGCCAGGAAAGCCTCGAGCCACGCAGGGCCGATGGCATCCAGTCTTTCGAGGCTCGCTGGCGCTCGCACCTCAAGATGAGGTGATTGGATGGCAAGGCGCATTTCGCCGTCTCGCGGGGTGCTGGGCGTCGACCGGTATCGAACCCCGCACCCGAATGCCGCGAATCGCCTATGATCCAGCAGGAAGGGGAGGCGCCATGTCCGATACCGTCACGCTCGCTGCCCGGACCCGCCAAATGCGCGTCATCGACAATGCGCTGTGGGAGGGCGATTGTCTCGCCCTGATGCCACGGATCCCGGACCATGCCGTCGATCTCGTGCTCTGCGATCTGCCCTATGGGACGACCCGGAACCGCTGGGATTCGGTGATCGATCTCGACCGTTTGTGGGCCGAATACCGACGCGTCCTGAAGCCCGGCGGGACGATCGTTCTGACCGCGCAGGGCGTGTTCACGGCGCGGCTGATCGTCTCGAACGAGGCGGGGTTCCGCTACAAGATGGTGTGGGAGAAATCGAAGGCGACGAACTTCCTCAATGCGCGCCGGCAGCCCTTGCGCAAGCATGAGGATATCTGCGTCTTCTATGACGCGCCCGGCACCTATAATCCGCAGATGCAGCCCGGCAGGCCTTATGACAAGGGCGTGCGCAAGAACCAGCTTACCGGCTCGTACGGCGATTTCGAACCCGCCCTCGTGCGCAGCGAAGGCGGGCGCTTTCCGACCGACATGGTCTATTTCAAGACCGCCGAGAGCGAAGCCGAGCGCGCAGTCTGGCACCCGACGCAAAAGCCGGTCGCGCTCGGGCGATACCTGGTGCGGACCTTCGCGAACCCCGGCGATCTGGTGCTCGACAATGCATTTGGCAGTGGCAGCTTCCTTGTCGCCGCGGCGCTGGAAGACCGGCGCTTTCTCGGCATCGAGCGAAACGAGGAGGTTCACTTGTTCAAGAATGAGCGGGTGGACTATGTCGCCCTGGCAGCCGACCGGCTGGCGAAGGCCGGGGTTAAGGCGGCGGTTTTGAGGGGTGGTTGAAACCGCCTTCTCCTCAACCACCAACTCACCTCATGGTGAGGTGCTTTTCGAAGAAAAGCCTCGAACCACGCCAAGCGATTGACCTCCGATCTTTCGAGGCTCACTTCGTTCGCGCCTCAAGATGAGGTGGGAGGATGGGTCGCGAGCTTTCCCCTCCCCCTCGTGGGGAGGGGTGGGAGTGGGGGCTTTCGCCGCCGCCACGCTGATCACCCCACCCTGACGGCTTTGCCGTCTTCCCTCCCCATCAAGGGGAGGGAAAAATCCGCAGGTTTCCAGCGCCGGGCCACAAAGATCACCGCAGGGTGAAATGCTTTCCGCCTGGCCACTCTCGGCCCCGCAATAATCCATACGCGCCGCATCAGCCATGCTAGAATGGCGGAGTGAAACGGGCGATGGGCCGGTTTCACGCGGCGGGCGCCTGGTCCGCCCGAAAGGTTTCCCCATGGCCAAGGGCCAACAAAAACAGGGCCGCGAGGCGAAAAAGCCGAAAGCGGAAAAGAACATCAAGAAGAAGCACAATGCCTCGCAGCCCTCGCAGAAGACCGGTCAGGTCGGCGGGCTGGAGCATCTGAAGAACAAGCGCTAGACGAACGCTTTCACCCCATGCCCAGCCGGCGCGTGCCGAGCGCGTCAAAGCGCTCCAGCGCCGCCGCGGGCCATTCCGCTTTCATGCTGTAGAACACCTCGAACGCGCGGCTGCCCTCGGGCAGGTCGATAAAGGGCGCTTTGGTGCGGGTGAAGATGTGGACGTCCGGCGGGCAATGTTCCGGCGCATCCAGCGTCATGGCGCGCACGAAGGCCAGCACTTCGCGGCGGCCGTAATCGCTCCATAACGCCGTCAGGCAGTCCCGGCAGCGGTAAATGTCGTGCGGCCTGCCGCTATCGGTTGCCTGTTCGGTGCGGATCGGCTCACCGGAGATCAGCTTGATCCGGCTGCGCTCGATCAACGCATTGACGGCAAACGGCCCGCCGGTCTGTATCTGGCAATCGCGGCAATGACAGGCATGCACGAAGAGCGGATCGCCGGTCAGCGCGTATTTGACCGCGCCGCAATGGCAGGCGCCGGTGTGGATGTGAGTCATGGCGTTCGCTTCCGGTTCGGGCCGGAAGGGTGGCGGGTGCGGCAGTCGCCGGCAAGGGGGATGAGGCGGATGGCATGCCGCCAGCCAGACAGCAAGCAGAAGCCTGTCGCGGTTCCCACGCGGCAGTTTCGAATGTCAGCCCGCGATTCGGGCGAATGGCGTGAGGGGAAGGAGGTGAGGGAGCTTATGAGCCAATTTTTTTGTTTCCAAACTCCGGTAACGAAGTGTGAATCCTTCTCGTATTGGCTAGATCCCTATATGAGTCCTACCCTCGCGTGTATTGGAGGCGATATTGATCAGTACGATTGGATATGAAGGCGCGAAGCTAGAAGATTTTCTGGCAACCCTCAGCCGCGTGGACATCGACATCCTGATCGACATCCGGGAACGAGCACAGTCGCGTCGGAAAGGCTTTTCGAAGACGGCACTGTCCGATGCGCTCTCATCGGCCAACATCGAGTACCTACATCTGCGAGAGCTCGGTGACCCCAAACCCGGGCGGGAAGCTGCACGCCGCGGTGACTGGGATGAGTTCCGAAGCATTTTCTCGGAAGTGATTGCCGGTGAGGCTGCGCAGCACGCCATCCGGAAAATCGAGGAAATTGCGCAGGACAGAAGAGTTTGCCTCCTCTGCTACGAGCGCGACCACACAACCTGTCATCGCAAAATGGTTTCCGACATACTGGATGATCGGCTAGGCTCTCGCACCCAGCATCTTGGAGTGCGCACGATTGAGTCACTTGGAAAGCCAGGAAGACGAGTGCTTCATCCTCGTCAAAGCGCAGCCGCATAGATCGAGCAATTATTTCGAGACAGTCTGCTGCGCGGGGATCGGCCGCGACGGCAAATGGCGGCGACAGTATCCGGTGCCGTTCAGAATACTGAATCAGAGCCAAAAGTTCGGCCGTTGGCAGTGGATCCGGTATAGGTATTCAACCTCACCGAAGGATCGCCGCCGCGAAAGCCAGAAAGTTGTTCCGGAGTCGATTTCTCTCGGCGAAAAACTTCGCCAAGGCGAACGTGCGCGCTTTCTCAATCCTCTGGTCCGGTCGTCGTTGTCTGAGGCCGACGCCCGCGGCGAGTCACTCACAATAGTGCGGCCGGTCAAATTCGAATTCATTTCGACCAAAAAGAAAGAAGAGGACATAGAGACGGAGCGCGCCAAACACGCCCATCTCGCAAACCAACTTTCCATATGGGACAAGACGGCGCGGCCGCTGGACCCATGCCCCTACGAGTTTATCGTAAACTGGACGTCCGAGAGCGGCTCGAAGCATCAACATATCGCCGACGATTGGGAAAGTGCACAGGCCTTTCGGAATTTCGAACGCCAGTATGGGGAAGAAGCCGCGCTGGAAGCATTGAGCGGCAAATATCGAGACTATTTCGAACGGGGCCTTGTGTGCGCTTTCAGCACCCACAAACGGCGAAATGCGACGTTTGGCACAAAGAACCAGTGGCTACTCGTGGGACTCATTCGGTTGGACCGGTCACCGCAGGGCGACATGTTTTTAAGATAGGGCGTCGGATTTTCTGCCAATCAACGCGAGTCATCAGGCACGTCGTCAAAAATCATTTCCACCAATTTTGGATCGCTTAGGATGACCTCTAATATTTCTTCGTCAATGCCTTCACCAGATTTGAACTGGCGAATTGCTTCCTCCAACATATCATTTTCAAATGATCGTAGAGATGATTTTCTTGGCCCACTCAAACGAGCAGTGACCAAACGCTCTTCAGCTCTCTCGTCTTGCTCATTCACCACTTCGTCAAGAGCACGAAGCGCTTCACTCAGCTTCGCCGTGATTTGAATTTCTTTCTTTTTTGATACGCGATCTCGGAACTCCCTATAGAGCCAGTCGTTCAGATACATTTTTCGATCATAATAGGTTCCAAAATCTTCATCGCGGGTAACAATCATAACCCCTGTTGCAGTTGGGCTATTCCTTGCGCAGTGAACTATCCATTCCCAATTCAAGGCATCGCCAATTGAGGTGTCGTTGGATTTTCTAGGTGGATAGCCAAGTGCAAAGCGCTTTTTTGCAAGATTCCTTATAGTGAACCTAAGATTGTCGGGCCGCCTTAAATTGCATGGCCCGTTAAAGTCAAATATCTCCCGTACTGCCTTGTACACAGGGTCGTACTGAGCGGGCTTCTCAAGTATATTTGAATATCTTGCACGCAATTTTTTCTTCTGCGCGTTCAATTTCTTCAGATGTCCGCTAATCGATTTAGCGGGTTGAGACTCGGCGACTAATGAAGCAAATGAATAGTGCTCTTCTTTCGGCAATTTTGAAGCTGCATCCTTAATTACCTTTTGCCGGTTCTTTAGAAACTCCATACGAACCTGATCGCCGGTAATTATCCTTTCTTTGTGACGAGTAATCGCCGCAGTTTGCCGCGACACGCTTTCTCCACCTTGCCGATAAAAATCGAGCAATATGTTGGTATCAATAAATATTATCCAATCGGTCGCCATCCGCTAATGCAACCGTGAGTCGAAGCTGGCAGCAACCCCTCATCACGGCGACACCGGCCTTCTCGGGCAAATGACGCAAGGATGACGGATATTTTGGCCTGGCTATACTTATCCTCCGCCAGATACCCCCCCCGCCCCACCCAAGCATTCGCGCGCCTATTCCCTCTCCCCTAAAGAGGGGAGAGGGAATAGGCCCCTATCTATTTTCCAGACCTGTCTTCACTCAAATAGATCTCGCCACCCTTCTCGTTAAACTCCTTCGCCTTCTCCGCCATGCCTTGCTCGGCATCCGCGACATCATTCGGCGCACGCGCGCTCCCGAATTCATCCCTGATTTCCTGGGTGATCTTCATCGAGCAGAATTTCGGTCCGCACATGGAGCAGAAATGCGCCACCTTGTGGGCTTCCTTCGGCAGGGTCTGGTCGTGGAAATCGCGCGCGGTTTCCGGATCGAGGCCGAGATTGAACTGGTCCTCCCAGCGGAATTCGAAGCGCGCCCGGCTTAGCGCATCGTCGCGCAGCTTGGCGGCCGGATGACCCTTGGCGAGATCGGCAGCATGGGCGGCGATCTTGTAGGTGACCACGCCGACCTTCACATCGTCACGGTCGGGCAGGCCGAGATGCTCCTTCGGCGTGACATAGCAGAGCATGGCGGTGCCGAACCAGCCGATCATCGCCGCGCCAATGCCCGAGGTGATGTGGTCATAGCCCGGCGCGATGTCCGTGGTGAGCGGGCCGAGCGTGTAGAAGGGCGCCTCGCCGCAGGTCTCGAGCTGCTTGTCCATGTTCGCCTTGATCTTGTGCATGGCGACATGGCCCGGCCCCTCGATCATCACCTGGCAGCCATGATCCCAGGCCACTTTCGTCAACTCGCCGAGCGTCTCCAGCTCGGCGAACTGGGCGCGGTCATTGGCATCCGCGATCGAGCCCGGGCGCAGCCCGTCGCCCAGCGAGAAGGAAACATCGTAGCTACGCATGATCTCGCAGATCTCCTCGAAGCGCTCGTAGAGGAAGCTTTCCTTGTGGTGGGCAAGGCACCACTTTGCCATGATCGAACCGCCGCGCGAGACAATGCCCGTCACCCGGTCGGCGGTGAGCGGCACATAAGGCAGGCGCACGCCGGCATGGATGGTGAAGTAGTCCACCCCCTGCTCGGCCTGTTCGATCAGCGTGTCGGCGAAAATATCGAAGGTCAGGTCCTCGGCGACGCCGCCAACCTTTTCCAGCGCCTGGTAGATCGGCACGGTACCGATCGGGACCGGCGAGTTGCGCAGGATCCATTCGCGCGTGTTGTGGATGTTCTTGCCGGTGGAGAGATCCATCACCGTGTCGCCGCCCCAGCGGATCGCCCAGACCATTTTCTCGACCTCTTCCTCGACCGAGGAGGCCACAGCGGAATTGCCGATATTGGCGTTGATCTTCACCAGGAAATTGCGGCCGATCACCATCGGCTCGAGCTCCGGGTGGTTGATGTTTGCCGGGATGATGGCGCGGCCGCGCGCGATCTCGTCGCGGACGAATTCCGGGGTGACGAATTCGGGGATTTCGGCGCCAAAGCTTTCGCCTTCCGCGATCGAGGCCGCGGCGTTTTCCAATGCCTGGCGACGGCCGAGATTCTCGCGCTCGGCGGCATAGATCATTTCGTCGGTGATGATGCCGGCGCGGGCAAATTCGATCTGGGTGACGGGCGGACGGGCCGGCTTGCCCTTGTCCCAGCTGTCATCGCGATCCATGGCGCAGGGCGAGGAGGCGAGCTCCACCGGCTGCGGTGCGCCGGTGCCGCGCAGCGGACGATGGCGGACGGGGAATTCACGGGCGAGGTATTTGCCGGTCGCCCCGCCATTGTCGAGCGGGGTGGGTTCGCGGCCGTCATAGGCTTCAACGCCGCCGCGCGCGACAATACGCTCGGTGCGCCAGCGCGGCAGGCCGTGCTCGACATCGATCTTTGCGTCGGGATCGGAATACGGTCCTGACGTGTCGTAGACGCGCACCGGCGGTTCCATCGCTGTCGGGTGGAGCTCGATCTCGCGATGCGGAACGCGGAGATGCGGCGCCGCTTCCGGCGCAGTATAGACGCGGCGCGAGCCGGGCAGCGGGCCGGTGGTGACTTCAGGCGTCTCGAAAGCATTCTGGCTGGTGGGCTTGTTCATGGGGTTACCGTTTGTCAGGAGCTTGGGAAAAAGCGGCGCGGGTTTTCGCGACGGCGGTGGCGTAGCGTTTCCGGGCCGCGGCGAGCGCCGCGGGATCGGCGGTGTCGGGATGGCCCGAATTCCAGGGCGGGTGCGGATCGTATTCGAGGCCGAGCTGGACGGTGCGGGCATAGTCCGCGCCGGCGATCTCGCCGAGAATGGTGAGCGCGAAATCAATGCCGGCGGTCACGCCGCCACCGGTGAAGAGATTTGCGTCGCGCACGACGCGCTGTTTGACCGGTTCTGCGCCGAACAGCGTCAGCAGGTCGTGATAGGCCCAGTGCGTCGTCGCTCTCCTGCCCGTGAGCAGGCCCGCCGCGCCGAGGATCAGTGCGCCCGTGCAGACCGAGGTGACGTATTGCGCCTGGGCGCCCTGGCGGCGAAGGAATTCGATCGAAACGTCATCCCTTGCCACGGCGTCAATGCCGAAACCGCCGGGCACGCAGACCAGGTCGAGATCGGGTGCGGTGGTGACATCATGGGTGGGCAGAAGGGTGAGCGCACCATCGGTTTTCACCGGGGCGAGGCTGCGCGCGATGACCGACACGTCGGCGTCGGGCGCGCGGCCCAGCACCTGCAGGGGGCCGGTAAAGTCCAGCTGGGTCATGTTGGCGAAGACGAAAAAGCCGATCTTCATGCCAGCAGCCCGAGTTCGCGCTGCAGCTTTTTGGTCAATCCCGAGGCGATGATGCGGTAGCTCTCGCGCAGGTAATCCTTGAGGTCGTCATCCGACAGCGTGTCGGTGCCTGTGCGCTGAACCCATTTCATGCCGCGCGAGGCGAGATAGGGCGCCGGACGGCAGCCGGGCTGTTCGCACAGGATCTCGAAAGAGATGTCGGAAGTGCGGAAGGAGACGCAGAAAGCTTCCTCCTTCTCGTTCCAGCCGCCGACGGTGAAAATCTTGCCGCCGATCTTCCAGACGCTGGCATTGCCCCACTGGACGACATGCGTGGTGTGCGGCAGCGATCCGCAAAATTCGTCGAATTCGTCGCGCGTCATCGCGTCATGGCTCCATCCCGCCGCCGGCATGATCCGGATCCGGTGATCGGGGTAAAATCTCAGCCCCGCGATCTGCTGCAGGACACCCCCTGGATGGCGCGAAGCATCGCAGCTGACGGGATGCGATGCAAGCCATTCCCGCTTGCCTCGGCACGCCGGATCGCGATGTTGGCGCCGGGACAAGGGGGACCGGAATGGCGGGCAGCAATTATCAGCCACTCGACTATCACGACACCAATCTGCGGCGGGTGAAGACGCCGCCGCCGGAGTTGCACGATCCGAACGATCCGGCGCAGAAGATCGACGCCTGGGATTTCGACCTGAAGCGGGCCGAGAGCGCGCGCTTCGGCGTGCGGCCGATCGCCATCCTGTCCATCGTCGGCGCCGTCGTGGTCGGCGTAACCGGCGTCCAGACGCTGGCCAGCGGGATCATGATCACGATGGGCGCCATGCCGCCGGAAGCAATCGAGGCGGCGGGCATGTCCTCCGGCGAACGGTTGATTACCGGGGCCGTGCTGAGTCTTCTGCAGACCGCCCTGTTCGTCTACATCGCCGTTGGCTGCCTGATGAAATCGCGGATTGCCGCCATGTACGGCTTTCTCGCTGTCGCCCTGCTGATCATGACCCAGATTACCGGGATCATGGGCATTTATGGCGGTGTCGGCCTGTTCTCGGTGCTGTTCACGATGGCCTATGCGCTGTCGGTGCCGATCGCCGTCGAGGCGACGTACAATCTGCACCGGATGCGGCGACTGGGCGTCGACATGCTGCCGCCGGATGCCGACGCCGAGCCCGGCTAGGCCTGCAGGAGGCGGGCACCGATGGCGGCCGTGAACACGGCGTGCGCGGTATAGACCAGCGGCGCGCCGTGAACGTCCATGGACAGCAGGCCGGTCATCAGGGCCAGCCAGGGCAGCACTCCGGCGAGCAGCCCGATTGCGGCGAGTACCGGCAGGCGCGGCGCCGACTTAATCATGTCGGCGGCCCACAGGATGAATGCGATGGAAGTTGCTGCCACGGCGAGTTCGGCAAGCACGCGATTGGTCACCATGACCAGCACAAACAGGTCGCGTGACGCTTCCGGTTCGACATTGGCCGCCAGCCGGGCCATCAGGAATCCGCTGATTGTGGCGGCGCCGATATGGCCGATCAGGCCGAGCGCGTATGACACCATTGCAGCTGTGCCGAGATAGCTGAAGCCGCGACGTGCGGTGTGAGTGACCAGGCCAAGAAATATGGCGGTGAGCCACAACATCATGCCGGCGTGGACGCCGCTGGTCATGTTGAGCCCGCCTCCGCCATGCCCCGTCGGGTGGTGAAACATGAAGAGCACGCTGAGCGCCGAGGCGGCGATCATGACGATGCCGGCCGTGCGCCCGGGCGCAGCAATACCGGGTGCGTTTGAAGAGTGGGTCGTGGTCATGGGTCATCCTGTTGCGGCGAGACGATCTTCAGGAGACGCGATCCGTCTTACCGATTGAACAGAAACCCGGTAGGATAAGTCCGATACCGGACACGGAGGTGTAATTGTCCGAAAAAATGACCGGGACCGGCGACCGGCGGGTGCGAAAAACGCGCACCGCCATCGTGCGGGCGTTTTCCAAGCTGGCCCTGTCGCGGCCCTACAAGAGCATCAAGGTGGCCGATATCGTGGAGGCCGCGGATGTCGGACGATCGACATTCTACGAGCATTTCTCGGGCCGCGACGCTGTGCATCTCGCGGCACTGAAACGCCATATCGGCATTCTCGCCATGACCGTGGATGCCGAACCGGATGTCGAAACACTGACCCACATGATCGGCCATTACTGGGAGTACCGGGCGCTGGCGCGCAACACGTTCTCCGGACCGCAGCGGACGCAAGTCGTCGCCCTGCTCGCCGAGCGGATCGATGCCCGTCTGCCCGCCGACACCGGGACCCGCGATCTGGTCGCGCGGCAGCTTGCAGAAGGCCAGGCCGGGCTGATCCGGGCCTGGGTGTCCGGCGAGGTCACCGGCCGCGCAGAAGAGATTGCGCGTCATTTTTGTGCGGTTGCGCGCGCCACCTGCAATGCGGTGCGCCTCCAACGTGCCTCGTAACCATGTCCGCACATCGGCGCGTCGTCAGACCACCTGACGCGGCGTCGCGGACCCGGTGCCGGGCTCGATGGCATCAATGCTGTCGCGCAGATGCGCGAGGCGCAGAATGTCCGGAAGATTGTAGCGCAGCGGGGTGCAATGACCGGGGCCGTCGACCGGCCGCTTGTCGGCCTCCCAGGGACAACCACCCTTGCAAAGAGGCTGAACCTCGCAGGTCTGGCATTCCGCATGGGTGAAGGGGTCGTATGACTTCCAGAAGCGGTCGCGGTCTTCGCGGACGGCATTGGTGGCGACACTGCCATCGGCATTGAGCCGGGCATAGGCTTCGCCCTCGGGCAGCGCTGTTTCATTCCAGCATCGGAATACGAGCCCGCCCGGTGAAATCACCGCGCCGCCCGGCGCATCGGCGACGCACAAACTGCCGGCATGCGGGCGCGGCAATCCCAGCGTGGGACGCACTCCCTTGCGGATCATCAATGTCAGCAGCCTGACTTCCGCCGTGGCGAATTCCTCCCGCGACAGCATGGTGGTTTCGAGATCGCCGCATTCGGCGGTGTAGTCGACAACATGACCGAAATAGGGGTGAACGAAACCGGCGAGATTCTCGTGGATGATCAGGTCGATCAGCTCGGGAATCCGGTTGACGTTCTCGCGGTCGAGATTGATCCGAAGGCTGACCGTGAAGCGGCCGTCGATACGCTTCAGGTTTTCCAGGATCTTCGCGAACGTCGGCTTGCCGGCGCTGGTGAAGCGGCGTCCGTTATGGATGTCGGCCGGACCGTCGAGCGTTATCTGGGCTCCGGTAAAGCCTGGACGGGTGGCAAAATAGGCGATCTTCTCCTCGTTCAGGAGCGAGCCATTGGTGATGATGAACTGCGTGAAGTCAGACCCCTTTTTGTCGCACAGGCGCTGCAGTTCAGAATCGAGCGCGCGCAATTGTTTGAACGCGGCCAGAGGCTCACCTCCGAACCAGGTCACGCTCAACGCAGCGCCCGGTTCGAGGCGGTCCGCGACATAGGCCAGAAGGGCCGCACTGTCCTCGTCGGAGAGATGACGCTTGGGGTGTTCCTCGAAACAGTATGAGCAGGCGAAATTACAGCTCACGGTCGGCGCGATCGTCAGGTTGAGCCCGGTCTCCGCATCGCGGCCGGAAAAATAGGCGTCGCGGACTGCCGCTCTTTCATCGTGCCCGGCCGGAACCAGAAATCCGCTTTCGGCCAGACGGTTAACATCCGCCGGATCGCCGCGATCCGGGTGCTCGAGGAGGACGGCGATGTCTTCGAACTCGTCGGCTTCCACCGCCGCGAAAGCGCCGGTCGCTGTGTTGTACATCAGGACGATGTCGTCGAATGCGGACGGGACGAAGACGTTGAATTGCGAGGCGGCAAGCTGCCTGGCCTCTGTCCCGGTGCGCGCGCCGTCCGGCATGCCGGCCGCCTATCGAAGCTGGATGATGTTCAACTCAACGAAGGCGAACTGCATGTTCTGCTGCATCATCTGCAGAACTTGCCATTGCTGACGCGCCTGGGCCGGGATGTCGGCACCGGACGTCGCGCTCGCGACCGTATTGGAGGTGCAGGAATGCACACCACAGGATTGTGTGCCGCAGGTCTGGGAGGCACACTCATTGGCCCCGCATGTATTGGAGCCGCAATGGTTCGAGCCACAGCTGAATTGGCTCGGTTCGCCGTCGGGGCCAACGGCGATATCCATCCGGACCACGCCCCTGAAATCCTCGTTGAGTTGGCCAACGACTTCGCGAACCAGGGAAACCGTTTCTTCCATCTGGGCGTTCGAGACCAGGCTGTCGCGGCGCAACAGGTTTGACGCCTGCTCGGTCATCGCGGCATTGCCACCGCGCCGGACGACGGCCAGGCCCCGCGACACCGATGCGCCGGATCGGGCCGTTGGCAATACGGTGGTGGGCCGGACGGGCCGGCGGATGATAGGCCGTGTCTCTTGTGCGCCAGCGGCCGATGCGGCCCCGGACAGGCCCAGCGCCGCCGCCGCCTTCAGGAAAAGCCGACGGCCGGTTTTATCCCGTTTTGCCATGATGCTGTCTCCCCTGTTGGCGCGGAGATTAGCAGGCGACAGGGAATTTGGCGATTCAGACGGTCCCGGTCAGCCGCGGAACGGGTCGGTGACGAGGATGACATCCTCGCGCTCGGGACTGGTCGACAGCATGGCGACCGGCACGCCGATCAATTCCTCGACGCGGCGAACATATTTGACTGCAGCGGCCGGCAGCTGCCCCCATTCGCGGGCGCCGAAAGTGGAATCCGACCAGCCTTCAATGGTCTCGTAGACCGGCCTGGCGCGCGCCTGCTGGCCGCGCTCGGGCGGCAGGCGGTCATAGCGTTCGCCGTCGATTTCATAAGCGGTGCAGATTTTCAGTTCGTCGAAGCCGTCGAGCACGTCGAGCTTGGTCAGCACGACGCCGTCGATGCCGCCGAGCATGACGGCCTGTCGCACGAGCACCGCATCGAACCAGCCGCAACGGCGCTGGCGTCCCGTGACGACGCCGAATTCATGCCCCTTCTCGCCGAGCTGGCGGCCGGTCTCGTCATGCAACTCGGTCGGGAACGGCCCCTCGCCGACCCGCGTCGTATAGGCCTTGACGATGCCGAGCCCGTAGCCGGCTGCCTTCGGGCCGACGCCGGTCCCGGCCGCGGCCTGACCGGCGACCGTGTTGGACGAAGTGACGTAGGGATAGGTGCCGTGGTCGACATCGAGCATCGTGCCCTGTGCGCCCTCGAACAGGATTTTCTGATCGTTGATGATCGCTGCGTCGAGGACCCGCCAGACCGGCGCCATGTGCGGAAGGATGACCGGCGCAATCGCCTTCAGCTCGGTGATCAGCGCATCGGCCTCGGCCTCGGGCTGGTTCAGCCCGCGGCGGATGGCATTGTGATGGTGCAGGAGATCTTTCACCTTCGCTGCGAGCGCGTCGGGGTCGGCGAGATCGCAGACCCGGATCGAGCGACGGCCGACCTTGTCTTCGTACGCCGGCCCGATACCGCGGCGGGTGGTGCCAATGGCCATGCCGTCATCGCGGTTCTCGCGCAGCGCGTCGAGCTCGCGATGGACTGGCAAGATCAGGCTGGCGGTTTCCGAGACCTTGACCAGTTCCGGTGTAATGACGACGCCCTGATCTTCGAGACGCTTCTTCTCGTCGCGGAAGGCCCAAGGGTCTACAACAACGCCATTGCCGATCACCGACAGCTTGCCGCGCACTACGCCAGAGGGAAACAGCGACAGCTTGTAGGTCTTGTCGCCGACGACCAGCGTGTGGCCCGCATTGTGCCCGCCCTGGAAGCGCGCAACCACGTCAGCACGGTGCGACAGCCAGTCGACAATCTTGCCCTTGCCCTCATCGCCCCATTGCGCGCCGACCACGGTCACATTGGCCATTGAATTCTCCACAAAGATTAATCCGTCTCACAGGAAAGTGAGACGCCAAGCGCGGTCTATCAGCCTAATCTTCGAGCGAAAAGTATTCATGACGGGAGGGGACCACGCATGAAGCCGATTCGCGTTGCCAGCTTGTGCGCGCTTGCCGCGACGACTTTCACAGCAGACGCCCAGACCGGCGCGCCGCCGGGCTGCGACGGACTTGAACACCGCGACGATTTCGACTTCTGGATCGGCGAATGGGATGTGTATGCACCGGACGGAAGCCTGGCCGGCACAAACTCCATCCGCGAAACCCAGAATGGCTGCCTGATCGAGGAACACTGGAGTGGGGCCCAGGGCTCGAGCGGCTTTTCGATGAATTACTACGATCCGCTGACGCAGGCGTGGCGTCAGGTGTGGATGAGTGCGTCTGGCTATATTGATTATAGCGGTGGTTTAAACAACGATGGCGAAATGGCGCTTGAGGGAGAGATTTTCTACCACTCACAGGGCAATCGTTATCCTTTCCGCGGCGTCTGGACGCCAAATGCTGACGGCACCGTCACCCAACATTTCACCCAATACGATTCGGAAAGCGATTCGTGGAATCCCTGGTTCACCGGCACATATGTGCGCCGGCAAGCCGATTCGAATGCGCATTCCGGGAATTAGGACTCCCGGTCCCTTTGTCTGTCCTCCCGGAATGCGTAGCGCCGCTGGTCCACCCCCGGATCAGCGGCGCAACCCTTTCGGGTGACATTCAAAGCTGGAAAGCGCCTCTCGCTAGCGGGCGCCGAACCGGTAGCCGAACCGGATGCCGGCATTGTCGAGCGCCTGGTTGCGGCCGCTGCCGAGGATCTGGCCGTGCGAGATGTGCTCGTAATAGGCCGCCATGGTGATGTTGCGGGAAAGCTCGACATTGAGCGCCAGCGTGGTGTGGAACAGCACGCGCTCACCCATGAGCGACCGCGTCGTGGCCAGACGGATGCGGTTCGGATCGTTCGGCGGCGCGCTGCGATCGATGTCGGTCACGCCGTCATTGTATGACAGGCCGAAGGCCGGCTGGAACGAGACCGAATCCGAAAGCGGGAAATCCCATTCGAGGCCGGCACCGCCGAAATTGGTCAGCCCGTTGGTATTGAAGGAGCCATAGAGGTAAGGCCGCGGCGACCACAAAAACTGCAGGGAATCGATCTCCGGTCCCACCAGGCCGACCGTGAGATTGGGGCCGTCCTCGACATGATCGGACAGGTCATGGGCGGTGACGCCCAAACGGAATTCCCAGTCATGGTCATCCGCGACGGCAGGGGCCGCCATCATTGCCGCGGCCGCGATCGCCAGAATACTCGGTTTCATGATTTTCCCCCTCAACCCCGCTGCGCTGCAGCGTCCGACGCACCCTAATGCGGGCAGCGCGGTGCGCAAAGCCCTGAATTCGGTATCAGAGTTCCGCTTTCGCGCTCGCATAGGCCCAATCGAGCCAGGGACCGAGCGCCGCGATATCGTCGGCTTCCATGGTCGGGCCGCACCAGATCCGCAATCCGGCGGGGGCCGACGGGTGCGGATTGACGTCCAGAGCCGCATTCTCGCGTTCGAGCAGCGCGCACATGCGGCGGGTCAGCGCCCATTGCGCCTCCTGGTCAAGCGCCGCGATATCCGGCTCGGCGAATTTGAGCGTCACAGAGACCGGTGAGCGCCGTTGTTCGTCGGCACACAGGAAATCAATCCAGGCGGTCTTCCCGACCCAGTCCGACAAGGCCTGGAAATTGCGGTCGACGCGGGCGGTCAACGCCGGTAACCCGCCTTCCTTTGCCGCCCATTTGAGGGCGAGGAGGTAATCCTCGAAACACAGCATGGACGGCGTGTTGAGCGTCTTGCCCTCGAAAATCTCCTCGAGCACGCCGGTCCCGTCAGCATTGTGGAGCTGCAGGATGCGGGGCACGGGCCAGGTCGGCCTGTGACTGGCGAGCCGGTCCAGCGCGCGCGGACCGAGCACGATCATGCCATGCTGCGCTTCACCGCCCAGCGATTTCTGCCAGGAATAGGTCAGGACATCGATCTTGTTCCAGTCGAGCTTCATCGCAAAGGCGGCCGACGTCGCATCAACGATGGTCAGGCCTTCGCGGTCATCAGCGATCCAGTCCGTGTCCGGAATGCGGGCCCCGGCGGCTGTCGCATTCCAGGTGAAGACGAGATCGCGATCGGGTCTCGCCTCGGTGAAGTCAGGGGTCTCACCGCCGCTGGTGACGAAGGTGCGCAGATCATCGAGCTTGAGCTGTTCGACTGCGTCCTTGGCCCAGCGACCGCCGAACGCATCCCAGGCGAAGACGTCGACGCCGCGCGGGCCGAGCAGCGACCACATCGCCGCTTCCATCGCCCCGGTATCGGACCCCGGCACCATGGCGACCCTGTAATCCGCCGGGCATTCCAGGAGTTCGGCTGTACGCTCGTAGGCTTCGACCATGCGCTGCTTGGCGGCCGGCGTGCGATGGCTGCGGCCGACCAGTGCGGTTCCCAGCTTCTCCGGTGACCAGCCCGGATGCTTCTTGGTCGGACCACAGGAAAAACGCGGATCGAAGGGGCGAAGATGCGGCTTGGCGAGATCGGGCATGGAGGTCTCCGGCGGATTTCTCCCGGACTAGCGCCGCCCCCGGCGCGCGGTCAATTCGCAAACTGTTTCAACATTGACGCAAGGGTGATTTGACGCGGGCGGAGGGGCGCGTCAGATGAGCATCATGACCCAGACAGATTTCCGCTCGCTATTCGATTTCCCGCGCGATTTCGCTTACCTCAATTGCGCTTATATGGGCCCGATCCCGAAGGCGTCGGCGCAAGCCGGCCAGGAGGCCTACACTCACCGGCAACAGCCATGGACGCTGGATGTGCAGGAGGTTTTCTTCGACCGCCCCGAAGCGTTGCGTGCCCATGCGGCGAAACTGTTCGGAGCGACAGCCGACGATGTCGCGCTGATGCCCGCGGCGAGCTACGGGCTGTGTACGGCAGCCGCCAATCTGACGCTCGAGCGGGGTCAGGATATCGTCGTGCTGGGCGAGCAATTCCCGTCCAATGTCTATGTCTGGCGCCGCAAGGCCGAGGAATGCGGCGGGCAGGTCCGCACGGTCACCCGGAACGACGGGCAGAGCTGGACCGAGGCGCTGCTTGCCGCGATCGGCAAGTCCACCGGCATCGTTGCCGTTCCGAATGTGCATTATTCCGATGGCGGCCGCGTCGATCTCGCCGCGGTCAGCGATGCGGCGCGCGCGGCCGGCGCGGCTCTTGTGCTGGATATCACCCAGTCGCTGGCGACGGGTCCGTTCGACCTTGATCGTATCCAGCCGGATTTCGCGATCGCGGCCGGCTACAAATGGCTGCTTGCGCCCTATTCCATCGCCTATACCTATATCGCGCCGCAGCACCAGAATGGCACGCCGCTGGAGGATGGCTGGGTCATTCGCGAGGGGGCGGAGGATTTTTCGTCACTGTCGAACTATACCGACCGGTTCGCGCCCGGCGCACGGCGCTTCGACATGGGCGAACGCGGTGCGGTGCAGACGCTGCCGGCCGCGCTGGCGTCGCTGGAATGGCTGAACACGCTCGACATGGACTGGCTGCAGAGCCAGCTGCGTGCCCGCACCGACCACCTGGCCGAGGCTGTCGCGCCTTTCGGCGCCGTCTGCCGCACGCCGGACCGCTCGGCCAACATTCTGTGCCTGACACTGCCTGATGACGCGCCTGCCGATCTGGCGGGCCGGATGGCCAATCACGGCGTTGCAGTTTCACAGCGCGGCCCGCGGCTGCGCGTCTCTCCGCACATCTACAATGACGAGGCCGACCTCAAACGATTCATAACAGCGGTCGAAGCCGAACTGGGATGAGTGAACCGCAGCAGCCGACCCTGCAGGACTGGCTCCTGCTGGCCGCGCTCGCCCTGTTGTGGGGGACGGCCTTCCTGTTCATCCGGTTTTCGCTGGACAGCCAGCCGCCGGTCGCCGTGTCCACTGTGCGTCTTGCCCTCGGCGCCATCGTGTTGCTCGGCTTCGCGCATTACCGCGGACGCCAGATGCCGCCGCTGAATGATGTGCGCTGGGTGCATTTCGCGCTGCTCGGGTTTTTCGGCAATGCCCTGCCCTTCTTCCTGATCCCGCTGGGCCAGACCGAGATCAGCTCGGCGCTGGCCGGGATCCTTGTCGCGGTGATGCCGCTGGCAACCGTCGTCCTCGCCTATTTCTTCGCCGGCGAATCGATGACGAAATGGAAGCTGATCGGTTTCCTGACCGGGTTTGCCGGCGTGGTCGTGCTGATCGGACCGACGGCGCTGGGAAATCTCGGCGGCGCGGACACGCTGTTCCAGCTCGTCGTCCTGGCCGCCGGTCTGTCCTATGCGGTGAATGCTGTGCTGACGCGGCGCACGCCGAAAACCCCGGCCTCGGTATTGGCCGCAGGTGCGCTAAGCTGTGCCGCTGTCATGAGCCTGCCCTTCGGCATCTGGGCGGCGTGGCAGAATGAATTGCCAGCCACCACGCTGGGCTGGTCTTCGCTGGTCTGGCTCGGTATCGGCCCGACGGCAGTGGCCACGGTCATTTTCATGCGCATTATCGAGCGCGCCGGGGCGGGTTTCCTGTCGCTGGTCAATTACATCGTGCCCGTGATCGCGCTACTGACCGGGCTCGCCTTCGGCGAGAGCGTCAGCTGGAATGCCTATCTCGGCCTGGCGATCATACTGGGCGGGATCGCGCTGGCGCGGCGAAGTCCGGCGGGTCCGCGCTAGCGTTTCGGCGGGGTCCAGTCCTCCGGTTCGATATCGCGGCGGCGCAAGCGCAGAACCAGACCGGTCACGACCCCCACCGCAATCGCCACGGTCAGATCGACCGCCACCGTCAGGGCGAATGTGAGGATGACCAGGAAGAGGTCGGATTTCCGGCCCTCGAGATAGCCCCGCCATTTGTGCGGTTCGGACATGTTCCAGGCAGTCAGCATCAACAGCGCCGCCAGCGCCGGCATGGCGAGGTATCCGATCAGCGGTGCCGCCAGCAGCATGACTATCAGAATGGTCAGCGCGTGCACGATCCCGGCGACCGGTGTGCGGCCGCCGGCCTGGACATTGGTAGCGGTCCGCGCAATCGCGCCGGTGGCCGGCAAGCCGCCAAACAGGGCCGACCCGATATTGGCAAAGCCCTGCGCAGCGAGTTCGGCCCCCGACCGATGACTGCCGCCGATCATGCGGTCGGCGACAATTGCGGACAGCAGGGATTCGACGCCGGCGAGGAAAGCGATGGTCAGGGCCGACGGAATGAGTTCGATGACGCGGCCGAGGCTGATGCCCGGCAATCCCGGCATGGGCAGGCGCGACTCGATATCGCCGAACCGCGAGGCAATGGTGTCAATATCGAGCGTCAACGCCCAGACCAGCAGCGAGGCAAGGATCATCGCCACGATCAGCCCCGGAATGCGCGGCGACAGCCGACGCGCCACGACGATAAAGACCATTGCGCCAAGCGCCAACAAGATGCTGACCGGCGATACCGTCCCGCGCGCATTCCAGAGTGCGGCGGTGGTGTCGAAAAACCCCGCTGGCACTTCGGCGAGGTCGATGCCGAGGAAGTCCTTGAGCTGGCTAGTCGCGATCAACAAGGCAATCCCGATCGTGAACCCGTTGATGACCGCCTCGGGCACATAGGCGACCAGCTTGCCGACCCGAAGATATCCGGCGATTACGAGAATTATGCCGGCCATCAGGGTGGCGATCAGCAAGCCGTCCAGGCCATGGTTCTGGATCACGGCATAGACGACGACGATGAAAGCGCCGGTCGGACCGCCGATCTGCACGCGGCTGCCACCCAAAAGTGAAATCAGGAGTCCGCCGACGGCTGCCGTGATCAGCCCGGTCTCCGGTGGCGCTCCGGATGCGATGGCGATAGCCAGGCTGAGCGGCAGGGCGACCATCGCCACGGTTACGCCGGCCGCTGAATCCCGCAGCAAGTCCGGCAAGGTATAACCCTGCAATGTCGTGATGATTTTTGGCTTCACTGCCGGTCCCTCAGTGTTATCTCACCGCCTGACCACCCAGGCGTGATCGACGGGACCGTGCCCCGAACCGAAACCCGGGGCCCGTCGGATGGCTTCTGCCAGATAGGCGCCGGCCCGTTCGACTGCGCTCGGCATATCCTGTCCCTGAGCCAAGCCTGCGGCGATTCCCGACGCCAGCGTACAGCCGGTGCCATGCGTGTTGCGCGTATCGATACGCCTGCTCTCGAACACAGTCGTCATCTTCGGCGTCACGAGGACATCCGTGATGACGGGACCGGCCAGATGTCCGCCCTTGACCAGCGCAGCTTTCGCACCCGCATCAACAAGCGCGCGGCCGGCCTCGGCCTGGGCGTCGGTGGTGGAGACGATCCGTCCCGTCAGCTTTTCGGCCTCGGGCGCGTTGGGCGTCACCAGCGATGCACGCGGCAACAGCTTCGTGCGGATCGCCTCTACGGCGTTGTCAGCCACCAGCACATCGCCGGAGGTCGCGACCATGACGGGATCAAGTATCAAGGGAATGTCCGGATAATCCGCGAGCAGGCCGGCGACAGCTTCGACGAGCTCGGCGCTGCCCAGCATTCCGGTCTTGATGGCATCGGCGCCGATATCGTCGAGCACGGCGCGGGCCTGAGCCAGGACGATTTCGACAGGAACAGCATGCACGCCGGTCACTCCCCGGGTGTTCTGCATGGTAATCGCGGTCACCGCCGTCGCGGCGTAGCCGCCCAGCGCCGTCACCGTCTTGATGTCTGCCTGAATGCCGGCTCCGCCGCCCGAATCCGAGCCGGCGATAATCAGCACTCGTCCCGACGGGTCGGTCATCTCGCCCCCGATGCTTGCACGCAGTGTGACCTAGAAGCCGCGCTCTCGCCTGAAAGGCGAATGCGCAACCAACTTCCACTGGCTCTCACCAAGTCATGCGTGTATGAGCCCCATCCCGCAATCATTGGAGCGCTTTTCGGACCCATGCACAAGATTCGATCATAGAAGGCGGCTGATCGATCGCCTCTATCCCGGCCTGACATTCCTTGCCCCGCAAGGCGGTCCCCGGTGACCCCCGCGATCCCCGACCTTTCCTGATACAAACGAATCCTGTCCGAGGCGGGCACTTGTTGCCCGACATGTCCGATGACCCAGATACGCTCCGATGCACCCCGTGTGCTGTCCAATGCCTCCGTCGTCCGCTTCCTGTTCAAGCAGTGGCGCCGGCGACCCTGGTTTTTTGCCGCGCTGGTCGGCTTCACCCTGCTGGCGACGATTGCCGACGTCTTCCTGCCGATTGCGGCCGGCGCGCTGATCGACTCGCTGAACACGCAAAGCGGTGCCCATTGGGCCGCTTATGCCCTGTTCATCGGGCTGGCGATTACCGTCAATGCGCTGCGCCAGGTCGCGGTGCGCTTCGAAATCCGGTTTTCTTCCGCCAACATGGCGGAGATGGTGTCCGACGCCTTTGCCAAGGTGCAGCGCTTCTCTCTGGACTGGCACGCCAATACCTTCGCAGGTTCCGTCGTGCGCAAGGTAACGCGCGGCATGTGGGCGTATGACACGATCACCGCGACGACCTGGTTCGGCCTGATCCCGTCGATCACGGTGATGTACGGGCTGGGTGTCTACATGCTGTCGCAATGGCCCGTCGTCGGCGCATTCTCGCTTACCGTGACGACGATCTTCGTCGCCCTCACGGTTTGGGCCGCAAACAGCTATATCCGGCCGCAGAACATCCGCTCCAACGCGATTGATTCCGAGCTCGGCGGCGCGGTTGCCGACGCCATTGGCGGAATCGCCACGGTGAAGAGCTTCGGCGCGGAAACGCGCGAGGACAGCCGGTTCTCACGTCTTGCCTGGCGCTGGCGCGCGGAGACCAAGAAAACATGGCTGCGCTTCGTCAATACGTGGCTGATCCAGATGGTAGCGATCATCGTCCTTCAGGCCGGGCTGACGGGTCTGCTGGTGCAGATGTGGATCGCCGGCCGGGCCACGCCGGGCGATGTCGTGTTCGCGATCACCGCCTTTCTGATGATGGCCGGTTACATGCGCCGGTTCGGCGAGGAAGTGCAAAATGTCCAGCGCGGTCTCGACGAGATCCAGGACATGGCGGGCTATGACGCGCTTGACGCGCAGATTGCAGATGCACCGGATGCGCCAGACTTCGTTCCGGGAGACGGGGCGATCGCGTTCGAGAAAGTCGGCTTTGCCTACGAGAACCAGGCGAAACGGCTGTATGACGATTTCTCGCTGCACATCGCGCCCGGCGAACAGGTGGCGCTTGTCGGGCCGACAGGTTCGGGCAAGTCGACTTTCGTCAAGCTGGTACAGCGCCTGTATGACGTTCAGGCTGGCGCCGTTCGGATCGACGGTCAGGATGTGCGTGCGGTCACGCAGGACAGCTTGCGCCAGGCGATTGCCCTGGTGCCGCAAGACCCGGCGCTGTTCCACCGCTCGATTGCCGAGAACATCGCCTATGCCCAGCCCGGCGCGTCGCGCGACGACATCATCGCGGCCGCCAAGCGGGCGAATGCGCACGCCTTCGTCGAGCGCCTGCCGCAAGCCTATGACACGCTGGTCGGCGAGCGCGGGGTGAAGCTGTCGGGCGGTGAGCGCCAGCGCGTGGCGATTGCGCGCGCCATCCTGGCCGACACACCGATCCTGATCTTCGATGAAGCCACGTCCAGCCTCGACAATGAAACCGAGCGGGATGTGCAGTCAGCGCTGGAAAGTGCCACGCGTGGCCGCACCACGATTGTCATTGCGCACCGGCTGTCGACCATACGCGATGCGGACCGTATTCTGGTGTTCGACAAGGGCCGGATTGTGGAACAGGGCACGCATGAAGAACTGTCGGCGCGGGATGATGGTCTGTATGCGCGACTGGCGGCGCTTGCGGCGGCTTAATCCACCGATTTCACTATGATTTCCCCTGCCGCGTGTGCTAAAGGCGCTGCAGGGGAGACATTACACGCATGAAATCAATCCTGTCCGAATTGCGGCGGCGGAATGTGTTCCGCGTGGCTGCCGCCTATCTGGTGGTCGGGTGGATCGTCATGCAGGTGGTCAGCACCATCGGATCGGCAGCCGGATTGCCGGACTGGGCTGACAGTTTCGCGCTGATCATTCTTGTCGCCGGTTTTCCGGTGGTTCTGTTCATCGCTTGGGCGTTCGAATTGACGCCGGAGGGCATGAAAAAGACCGAAGCCGCCGATACGCCTGTCGGTTTCAAGCCGCTCGGCCCGAGCGACTATCTGTTGATAGCAGGTGTTCTGGTGGTTTTGGGCGTCGCAGGATTTCAGGCCATCGGACCACGCCAGAATTCACCGGCCATGGCGGAAGCGAATCCGGTCACCGAACGTCTAGACGATGCATCGTCCGGGTCCAATGCCCCGGAAACGCCGGTGATCGAAGCGGAGAATACAGCCCCCTCGGTCGCCGAAGCCTCGATCGCGGTTTTGCCTTTTGCCGATTTTTCGCCTGACGGTGATCAACAGTATTTCTCCGATGGGATTGCCGAGGAATTGCTGAATGCGCTGGCGCAATTTCCGGACTTGCAGGTTGCTGCCCGGACCTCGGCGTTCTCCTTCCGCGGTGACAATGTCGATTTACGAGAAGTCGGCGATGCTCTGGGCGTCGCTCATGTTCTGGAAGGCTCGGTACGGCAATCCGGCGATCAGATTCGCATCACAGCACAATTGATCCGCGCGAGCGACGGCTATCATCTCTGGTCAGGAACGTACGAACGCACCCTGACCGACATCTTTCAAATTCAGGACGACATCGTCCGCCAATTGTCGCGGGTTCTACAGGTGCGGCTCGGCGTTGGCGCGGGCGCCGGGCGGGCGTCGCGTGGCAATGTCGACCCGAGAGCCTACGAGCAATATTTGCGCGGGCTGAATCTCTGGGCCAGCCGTGACCAGGACAATAATCGCGAACGTGCGATCGAAGCCTTTCAACTCGCAACCGAGAACGATCCGGAGTTCGCGGATGGCTGGGCAGCTTACGGGATTTCGATTTCAATTTCGGGCGAATTTGTTCACGGATTGAATATCTTCGAAGTGCGCGAAACTGTTTCCCACGCGCTGACAAGAGCGTTGGAGCTCGATCCGGGAAATGCCCGGGCGCATGCCGGATTGGGATGGTTCCATACCTATCGCCAACCGGATATTGAAAGCGCTCTGGCTCACAGCGCCCACGCCTTGGAGATCGCACCCAACGCTGCTTTTGCGCATTATTCCCGAGCCACAGTGCTCAGCTGGGCCGGCGACTATGATGCCGCCGGCCGGCATTTTCGACGTGCCCTGTCGCTTGATCCGTTGAATGCCACGATTTCCCGCGTTTTTTCAGAGTCTCTGGCGTCGTTGGGCGATGTTGCGGGAGTCGAACGGGTATTGAGTGCGTGCACGGTCTGCGACGAACGCTTGCTTCCAATTGCGCGTTTTGGAGCTCTGCTTCAATCATCATCGGAAGAAGCTGTCCTCGAGGCGCTCCCGGAATTTCTGGACGCGCTTCGCCATTTTTACGGCGATATGCCCGAGGTCGTTTTGGAAAGGCAGATCGCAGTCGCTGAAGATTATGCGAACCTGTTATTGGGCGAAGAAGGCGCTGGAAACGTCACCCGCGATCAACTCGCTGCGGCCATGGCCAACGACAATGTGGGTTTTGATACCGTAATTTCATTGGCGATGCTTGGTGACATGGATACAGCGGCAAGCCTGATATTCCTCCTCTACGATAGCGAGGAACTTTTGGATCTCGACTTATACTTGCTGCCGGGCAGATCGGAAATTCCGGAATTGCTCCGCCGTCATCCCCGCTATCATGAGTTCTGGCAATTGTCCGGCATGCCGGCGCTGGCTGCCGTGCGTCGATCCAACGGACAGACTGCGGGACTGCCTTTGCCAATCGAGGCTGCCGAATGAATTTTCTGTCCGAATTGCGGCGGCGGAATGTGTTCCGCGTGGCCGCCGCCTATCTGGTGGTCGGCCGGATCGTCGAACAGGGCACGCATGAAGAACTGGCGGCGCAGGATAACGGTCTGTATGCCCGCCTCGCAGCGCTCGCGGCTGCGTAATCCGCCGATTTCACTATGATTTCTCCCGCCGCGCGTGCTATGCGCGAGGCGGGGGAAACATGCAGGGAATACCGTCCATTTTATCCGAACTCAGGCGGCGCAATGTGTTCCGCGTTGCCGCTGCCTATCTGGTGGTTGGCTGGTTGCTTGTCCAGGTTACCTCGGTCGCCATCCCGGCGCTGCGCATGCCGGACTGGACCGACACTCTGGTTTTCTTCCTGTTGCTGATCGGATTTCCGGTCGCAGTCCTGCTGGCCTGGGCGTTCGAGATGACGCCCGAAGGCATGAAGTTGACCGTCTCGGTTCCGGAAGACCAGAGCATTGCCCCCAAGACGGGCCGGAAACTGGACTATGCGATTGCCGGCGGGCTGGCCCTGCTGATCGTCGTGATCGTCTGGCAGCAGCTTGCCAGCCCGGGCGGACTGACGGAGCGCCCACTGGCTGCGCGATCAGGCACGGACGATGGCGCTTCGGTGGCGGTGCTGCCCTTTGCCGATATGAGCGAAAACGGCGACCAGGCCTATTTCGCCGATGGCATATCGGAAGAAATCCTAAACGTTCTGGTTCGGATTCCCGATTTGCAGGTGGCCGGAAGAACCTCCAGCTTCGCGTTTCGCGGGCAGGATCAGGATTTACGGGAAATCGGCAGCGCGCTGAATGTCAGCCACGTTCTGGAAGGCAGCGTCCGCCGCTCCGGCACGCGTCTGCGTATCACCGCCCAGTTAATACGGTCTACGGATGGCTTCCATCTCTGGTCAGAAACCTATGACCGTGAAATTGCCGACATCTTCGATATTCAGGACGAGATTGCCGCCGCCGTCGCGAGCGAAATGGCGATCTCGCTCGGACTTGAAAGCGAACGGGCCGATGCCACCCGCACCGATGACATCGAAGCCTATGAGCTCTATCTGCGCGCGCGGCCACTCTACCTTGACCGCACGGCAGACAGCATCAGCCGGGCCGCGGCGCTCCTGACCGCGGTCGTTGCGCGCGATCCCGAGTTTTCGCCGGCCTGGTCAACCCTTGCCGGCGTCTATCAGGTCAACGAGTTCTATCAGCCCAACGCCTCACAACAACTCAAGGCGCTCTGGCGCCAGGCGTCCCGAGAGGCAGCCAATCGCGCGATTGCGCTCAATCCGCGCGATGCCGAGGCGTGGGCCTATCGCGGCGAGGCCGAAGCAGGAGCCTGGGACACGATCGCGGCATTTGAATCGTTTGATCGTGCACTTGAGCTGGCGCCGAATGATGCCAGCGTGCTCGACCGCGTGGCTCAAAACCTCAACTATGCCGGATATTTCGCCGAGGCCGAGCCCCTGGCACGCCGCGCTGTCGCCCTCGATCCGCAATTCGCGATCTATCACTTCACGCTTGGGCGCGCCGTGGGTGGCCTGAGCGATAACGATCGCGGCGAGCCGCATCTTGCCGAGGCGTTGCGGGTAAACCCCGGTTTCATGCACGGCTATATGGCGCTGATAGATCGCCGCATCAAAACCGGCGATCTGGCGGGGGCACAAGCCGTCATGGCGCGCATGCTCGAAAGGGTCCCGGAAAGCGCGCTCCGCGATGAACCCTATCGCGCCTTTGTCGAGGCCCGCACCCGCGAAGACCTGCTGGCCGTGGCCGAGGCGTCACCGATCGATTTCGTCGGCTGGTCGCTGGGGCGGTGGGCCTTGAGCATTGCCGGTGAAACCGAACCCATGCTGGCCGAATGGAATGCGATGCTGGATGCGACCGAGCCAAGGCAGTTCTTCCTGTTTTTGAACGCCGCCTTCCCCGGCGTGCGTAATGATCCGCGCTGGAAAGCCCAGATCCGGCGTACCGGCACTCTCGCGCTGTGGCGCGAACGCGGTTTCCCGGCGCAGTGCCGCCCGCTGGAGGGCGATGATTTCGAATGCGATGCCTGGGAGGGAATTGAATGACCAATTTCCTCAGCGAACTCCGGCGCCGGAACGTCTTCCGCGTCGCGGCCGCCTATCTGGTCGTGGGCTGGCTGGTGATGCAGGTTGCCGCGACCGTCGGCGACGCGGCCGGCCTGCCTGGCTGGGCCGACAGCCTGGCCCTGATCCTGCTGGTCACCGCCTTCCCGATCGTCATGTTCATCGCCTGGGCGTTCGAGCTGACGCCTGACGGCCTGAAGAAAACGGAGGCGGCGAGCGAGGCGACCGGGTTCAAGCCGCTCGGCCCCAGCGATTATGTGCTGATCGCTGCCATGCTCGTGGTTCTGGGCGTGGCCGGAATGCAGTCGTTCGGAGGCCGCGCATCGCCCGCGGGTCCCGCGCTACAGTCTCGAATGGGCGATGATACGACCGGCATGGTGCTGGATTCCTCGATTGCCGTCCTGCCCTTCGCCGATCTGTCACCGGATGGCGACCAGGCCTATTTCGGAGACGGCATTGCCGAGGAAATCCTCAACGTGTTGACCCGCGTCGACGGATTGCATGTCGCGTCGCGAACCTCGGCCTTCCAGTTCCGCGGCGATGCGCTGGGCATTCCGGCCATCGCGCGCGAACTGAATGTCCGTCATATAGTCGAGGGCTCAGTGCGCAAGGCCGGCGACACGCTGCGCATTACGGCCCAGCTGATCGATGCAAACGGCGATCATCATCTCTGGTCAGACACGTTCGACCGCCCGCTGACGGCGGAGAACATCTTTGCCATCCAGGATGAAATTGCCACCGAAATCGTGCACGCGCTCAGCGAAGCGCTTGGCATGGATGCGCCAGATATTGTGGTGGAGGCGGGAACCGAAAATCTGGACGCCTATGAGCTTTTCCTGCGCGGACAGGCCATTTTCCATACCCGTTCCTTCGACAATATTCCCGAAGGGATTCGCCTGATGGAAACCGCCGTGGCAGCCGACCCGGAATTTGCCCGCGCGTGGGCAATGCTGGCGGCGATTACCAGTGTTGCAGAAAGCTGGCTCGGGCCGGTTGATGGCCGCGACTTCACCGCCGAAGCCGAAGCGGCAGCCAACCGGGCAACAGCGCTGAACCCGCAACTGGCATTGCCGTACTCGATCCGCGGGCTGATCGCCCAGCGGCAGGGCCGGTGGGCTGATGCGATTGACCAGGGCGACCAGGCGATCGCGCTCGATCCGGCCAGTGCCAATTCCCGGTATTTCCGCGGCGTCACATGGATGCGTGTCGGTTTTTTCGATCAGGCTGCGGACGATCTTGAAGCGTGTCTGGAACGCGACCCGGACTATGAAATCTGTCGATCCCATCTCGCTTTCGCCGAACTCTTCCGCGGCAATACCGACCGCGCGATAAGACTTTACGAAGAATCCCGACTGGCCGGGCAGCGGTCCTATCCAACAGCCATGGTGCCGGTGTATTTCGCGTTGGGCAATGAATCGGCGGCGATCCAGCTTCTGGTTTTTGTTGCGCAGATGGCCGAAAATTCCTGGCTCGCGGAATCATTGTATCGCTATTATACGGACCATTCGGCGACGAATGAAGAGTTGAACCAGCTCGCGCGTGCGCTCCACATCGCCAATACGGGCTCGCCGGACGGTTTTGTCCCGCTCGATCTGGAATATGAGGCCCCGATTAGCTCGATTACCAATCACGTTCTGATCTGGAATCCCTATGAGCCGGACCGGTTTCGCCCGGCCAGCCGTGCCGCCTTTCTGGCCGCGCGCAAGGCGGCCCTGATCGAGATGGGCCTGCCCGAATTCTGGCGCCAGCATGGCTTTCCGCCGCAATGCCACCCGGTCGGGTCAGACGATTTCGAATGCGGTTGGATCGACACGCCGGAGAGCGCGCCATGAACGCTTTCCTCGCCGAGCTGCGCCGCCGCAACGTTTTTCGCGTGGCCGCCGCTTATCTGGTGGCCGGCTGGCTGGTCCTGCAGATTGTCACGGCGATCGAGGGGCCGCTGAACCTGCCGGGCTGGACCGATACGCTGGTCATCGTGCTGCTCGGTCTGGCATTTCCGATCGCGCTGATCCTCGCCTGGGCATTCGAAGTCACGCCGGAAGGCGTGAAACTGACCGCGGCCGTCGCCGAGGACGACAGCATTGCCAGCAAAACCGGGCGGCGGATCGATTATGTCATTGCGGGCGGCATCGCCGTGCTGATCGCCCTGATCCTGTGGCAGCAATCGACCCGGCCGCCGGCTGGTGTCGAGACGTTACCGCCGGACATCGTCGCGGCCGGAATCGGCTCAAACACCATCGCGGTGCTGCCCTTCGCCGATCTGTCGACGGACGGCGACCAGACCTATTTTGCCGATGGCATCTCGGAGGAAATCCTGAACGTGCTGGCGCAGATCGACGCGCTGGATGTCACCTCGCGCACGTCCGCCTTCGTGTTCCGCAGCGACAGCAATCTGTCGATCCCCGACATCGCGGCGGCCCTCAATGTCCGCCATGTACTCGAGGGTTCGATCCGGACCGCGGGCAGCACGATGCGGATCACGGCGCAATTGATCGATGCGGAGACCGACCAGCATCTCTGGTCGGAGACGTTCGACCGGCAGTTCGACGCGGAAAACATCTTCGCGGTGCAGGATGAAATTGCGGCCGCGATCACGGAAGCGCTGGCCGAGCAGCTGGGCATTGACCTGGCGGCGCCGACCGCTGATCGCGCCACGACTGACGTCAATGCCTACGATGCCTATTTGCGGGGCAGGGAGCTCTTCCTGAACCGGAACTACACGAATCTGCCGCTGGCCATTTCGGCGTTCGAACGGGCGGTCGAGCTCGATCCGGAATTTGCGCAAGCCTGGGCCCTGCTGGGAGCCGCCTATGGCGTCTCACCGGGATGGTCGTTCTCGGACAGAGACTACCAGACCCTCGCGCGTCAGGCCGCCCGCCGCGCACTCGACATCCAGCCCGCCAATGCCACAGCCTATGTGGCCCTCGCCCAGGCGGAATCGCTGACAGTGCCGCCGAACTGGCCCGTGATGATGGACTATTTTGACCGAGCTATCGAACTGGACCCGAGCAACCCAACAGCCCGGCTCTGGCGCGGACAGCAATTGCGCGATCTCGGGTTTTTCGACCGCGCGCTGGAAGATCTCGACCGATGCGTAGCGGCGGAACCCCTTTATGGAGTCTGCCTCTACAATCGCGCGACCGTTCTTTTGCTGGTCGGCGACGTCGACATGGCGCTGGAAGCGCTGGTGCCGACCATGGCGACCGGCCATGTCGAATCCTATCCTGATTTCCTGGGCGTGCTGGCCCGCCGCGACGACCCCCTGCTGCTTGCCTTCATGATCCGCGAGACGGCGGATACGATTCCGCAGGATGTCCGCTGGATCGTCCCGGAACTGCAGCGCGCACTGAGCGACGAGGTTTATGATCGCGAGCAGGCTCTGGAACAGTTTATCCGCCGGCTTGCGGATTCAGGGTTCGATCCGGACAGCGATGCTTACATCTCTACAACCTATTTCCTCGCGTTTCGCGCTTATGACCGGATTTCCAACATTGGATCCCTTGGCTGGTACTGGTTACCGGGTTATCCGGGGCTGAGCGGCTCGGACGCAGCGCGCAACATGATCCGCCAGCGCGGCATCGTCGATTACTGGTATTCACACGGCTTTCCGCCGCACTGCCGGCCGGTCGGAGATGATGATTTCGACTGCGACTGGCCCGGCGCGGACTGATAATTGCTAACTGAACGGACAGGCGTCTCGCAGCACCTTGAGGTCGTGTTCATTGTCGAGCGCGGCTTCGGCGCGTTCAAGCGCGTCTTTGCTGACCGCTTCTGCGGGTTCGCCAAACGCTGACTTGTCGACACTGACGAGGACGCCCAGCGCCTGCTGCAGGCGAATGCCCACCTCGACCTTGTCCGCCCCGTCGCGGGCGATGGGCCGGAAGGCATCGACCAGCAATTGATGCGGATCAAGCGTCGCCATGAAGACCCGGTCAGCCGGGTCATCGGCCGCCTCGCCGAAGCGGCCCGCGAGCCGGGCCAGGAGTCGGGTGATGGCGGCAATCGCCGACAGGGCGGTGCCGCTGTCGTTGACGGCGGATGACAGCGCGCGCGAGGCAATCTCGGAAAGGGTGACAAGGCCGAAAGCCGGGCCTTCCTCGAGCGTGCGCCGGGGATGAATGATGATCTGGTCGAGGATTTTCTCGTCCAGCTCCTTGGTATTCATCACATAGGCGGCCGGTGCTCCGGTTCCGACATACGCGCCAGGGCGCGAGGGCAGGTAGATTTTGGTGTCGGCCGCCTCGGCAAGGGTCTGGAGCGCGGCGATGTCGATGGTCTGGACATGGCCGGCTTCGGCGGGGGCGACCGGCAGGAACCAGATCGATTGTCAGATTCGGCGGAGGTGAAAGCTTAGCATGACGTCCCCATGCTAGCAGAACGCCCATGGGACGTGCGGGTTCCTGACACGGGGACACAGACCCGTCCGTTTGCCGGTAGAGATCGGATTCCCTTCCCCTTTCCCTTTTGGCGCGGGCGCTGCTAGCGTCGCCGACGGGGAGGCAAGAGGGATGATCCTTCAGCGACTATCCAGGGCCATCCGCGAGCAGAACTGGTTCGCGGTCGCGCTCGAATTCGTCATCGTCATCGCCGGTGTCGTGATCGGTTTCCAGGTTACAGCGTGGAATGCCCAGCGGGCAGACCGGGAGGCCTTGCGATTGGCCTTCCTGCGATTCGAGGCCGAGATCGACGCCAATCTGGACACGATTGCCGAAACCCAATCGGAACTCGCGGACGCCATACCCGACGTCACAAGAGCACTCAATACGCTGCAGCAATGCGCGACCGGTCCCGATGCCGAGGCTGCCATCGTGGCGGGGATAAACCAGGCCCAGGTTACACGCGGAATCCGTTTTCGATCGGGCGCCTTGCGCGAACTTGCCGAGCAGCCCTCGCTTTTAAGCCAACAGTCGGAAGCTCAACGCCAGGCCTTGCAACGCCTGGTTTACGATCTGGAGCTGCTGGAAACCGAGGCTGCCTTCCTGGAATTGATGCCCTTCAATTCACCGATATGGCGGCTGAACGAATTGACGTTTGCCGATGCCGAACCGGCCACGCTCACCTATCGCGGCTTTGATTTTGCGATGCCGCGGCGCCGCCTTGCACTTTCAGTTCCGGCTGAAACCGCCTGCCGTCAACATGAGCTGGCGACCGAGCTCTATGAGTGGGAGTATCTGCAATCCAGCCTGAATGTCGTTCTCGGGCTCGCCGCCGAAAATCTCGTCGCGACGCGGCAAGCGCTTGCCGATGACGACAACGAAGCCAGCCAATGATTTTCGCCTGATCCGAAGACACGCTTCCGGCGCTGGAACGGATGACCGTGGCGAGCGATCTCCCACGAGCAGGGCCTGCCGGACGGTCTGCATCCCGGTCTTCACACCGACATCCGCGTGTTCACCCTCCACAATTCGCGCCTGTCGAAACTTGAGGATCTAACGAAATCCGGCCGGCTGGCGATCTGCCATGGCCGGTGGTGTGATCATGGCCGACTTGGCGCTCATTTGTGTTCAGACCACAGGGTAAAACCTGATCGCGAATCCCCTTTTCCTACCCATGATTGATTGTGCTAGATTTTTCATTGGGGAGACGTTTGGGACATGGATTTGCACAGATGCATGCATGAGATGCGCAGCCTTCAAAACGAAGGGTTCGTATCGTCATGAGTGACTTTGAACTCGCTCTTTTGTTCTCGGAATATCTGAACGCCGCCAATTTCGTGTTCAGCAATTTCATGGCCGTCGTCTTTGCCATGCTGACGGCGAGCTATTTTCTCGCGCACCGGATGGGGCGATGGGTCGCGGTCCTGTTTTTGAGCCTCTACAGCATTGGCGCGCTCATGACGGGCTCTGGTGTCCTGTTTGCCTTCACAGACTTTTTCAATCTGGGCGTCCACATCCATGCCCACGCCGCCAGTGATCCGGGTGACCTGGCCTGGCTGGGGCCGGCCGGGCCAGGCGGTGAAGCCATGGCGTCCATGCCCGCCTTCGTCGCGGCCATGCTGCTAACGGCCTATTTCGGCTCCATCGGCTTCTTTTTCGTGGTCCGGCACAACCGGATCCATGCCAAGGACGAGGACGACACCGCCAAGCCCGGCGATAGCGAAGCGGGGAGGTCATGATCCTTGACCGTACCGGAGCACCATGCCGTGTTTAATGTTGCCGGAATGGGGGCCGCTCCATGATCCTCGCGCGCCTCTCCCGTGCGGTTCGGACACAGAACTGGTTCGCCGTCGTCCTCGAATTCTTCGTTGTCGTCGCCGGCGTTCTGGTTGCTTTCCTGGTGACCGAATGGCGGATGAGCGTCGCCGCCGGTCTCGAGGAGACCCGAATTCTCGAGCGGCTTCATGCCGACATCGAGCATGTCACCAATGATCGCTGGGACTGGGCTGCAGACCGCGCCAATAATCGCGACCTGCTGCTGTCAGCGAGCGCGCTGCTCTATGCGGATGAGGCGGGCGAACTCTCGCGGGCCGAATGCAATGCGATTGCCCAGTCGCATGTTTTCAATTCGCCGTCGCTGGCCTTGCCGATCCTGACCGAGCTGGAATCGACCGGTGAAATGGACCTGATCCGGAATGACGGCATTCGCAGGGCCATGTCACAGCATTTTCTGTCCGAAGGCTGGTCCGAAGAAATCGACCGGGCAATCAATCACGAAGTGCTGAACCTGTCGGCCCGGCACCCGCATCTCATGCATTTTGCCTTCCCCGGGGACGCCGGAAACTGGAATCCGATCTTCGATGGATCCGCACGCTGCGATACCGCCGCGATGCGGGAAGACCGGCCTTTCCTGAACGAGCTGGCTGACAATATCTCCAAATCGACATTCTTCCTGCGCGCTGTCATGGACGGGCCGAACCGCAGTTTTCGGGCCCTGCACCAGGCTGTGGACAATGAATTGGGCGTTTCGCATGGCGAGGCCACGGAATGATCCTCGCCCGCCTCACCCGCGCCATCCGGACACAAAACTGGTTCGCGGTGGTTCTGGAATTCGTCATTGTCGTGGCCGGCGTGCTATTGGCCTTCCAGATCTCCGCCTGGAATGCGGAGCGCCTCGTGCATGAGCGCGCAGAGCGCTCGTTAATCGACCTGCATGACGATTTTGCTGCGATCGATATCACCGCCAGCGAGCTGGCCACATTTTATCAAGGCGTGATCCATGATCTGGAGATCCTGGTGCGCGCTGTCGATGCTGGCGAGATTGCCCCGGACCAGGTGGATGCGATCCGGCGGGCGCTTGCCTATGGAGATGTTTTTGCCGATCCGCCACCGCCATCAGGCACCTTCCGGGATCTGCAGGGCTCCGGACGTCTCTCCCTCGTTGAAAATCAACAGCTTCGGCTTCGCCTGATCGAATACGAGCAAAGCCTTGAAAACATCAGCGATTCGGATGCCAACATTAACATCATGCTGACCCCGTTCAGCGTCGCCTTCAAACGGCACATTCGCTACGACCCGGAATACCACCTGCCTGACACGCTCGATCTCGCATTCTATGACGTCACCCTGCCGGAGGTCGCCGAGATCGATTTCGACGCACTTCTCACCGATCCGGAATTCGAGGTCGCCGCACAGCAACACCTGCGTTTGCAGATAGGTCGCTTCATCAATCTTCGTGTCAGTCAAAGCAAGATCGCGCAGATTCGAACCATGATCGATGCTGCCCTGGAGGATCCTTCATGATCCTCGCCCGCCTCTCTCAAGCCGTTCGCGAACAGAACTGGTTCGCCGTTATCCTCGAATTCGTCATCGTCATCGCCGGCGTGGTGATCGGTTTCGCGATTTCCGGTTGGGCCGATGATCGCGCGGCGGTCGCCAGAGCGGATCAGGCGACGATCGATCTCTTGGAAGAGATGGAGATAAATGTCTGGCTGCTGCGCAGCTCCAACGCCGAGACGGCGCGGTTGAATGCCAGCCGCGAAATCGCCGCCCGATCGACGGCCGAGGCGGCGCTGCGGCGCGATCCGGAATTGCAGCCGCGGGCGATCGAAGGCGTCATGAGCCTTGCCGTCAACCCGCCGATGCCGGTTTCGCGTGCCGTCTATGACGAACTTGTGGCCACCGGGACGCTGCGGCTGATCGACGAGACGCGGGCGCGACGCGCCGCCAGCCGCTTCTTCAGCGAGGTCGATTATGCGCGCGACCAGCTCGCCCAACTGAACAATCCGCAAGTTTATGACGCGCTGGGCCGGCATGTCGGCCTGTTCTGGTCTGAAGATGCGGTGGACGCTCTTGGCAGCGAGGTCGATCTCGACGCGCTGGCGGCCGATCCGGAGGCGGTTACCGAATTGATGATCGCGCGCACCATCCATCTCTATTTTCAGCGCGTTCGCGACGCACTGCTGGACAGCGCGGAGACCGCCTGCACGGCACTTGCCGAAGCGGCGGACCGCAGCTGTGCGCCGCTGGTGGAGACGTCGGAATGATCCTCGCCCGCCTCTCCCGCGCCATCCGCGAGCAGAACTGGTTCGCGGTTGTCCTCGAATTCGTCATCGTCATCGCCGGCGTGGTGATCGGCTTTCAGGTCTCGCAATGGGCCAATGAACGCGCGGCCGAGGCGCGGCGGGCCGCGGCGCTTGAGCGGCTGCATGACGAGGCCGAGCAAATCGTCGCCTATCACCACCAGCATGTTGACCTGCACGAGCGCATGAATGCGTTGCGCACCGAGGCGATCGAGCGGCTGATCGCAAATGACTGGGCCGATGCCGACCGGCGGGACATGGCGCAGGGGCTGAACTCCGTCGGCATCCTGCCGGCCGCCTTTCCACCGCGCTCGGTCTATGACGAGCTGATCAATAATGGCGAATTTGCCGAGATCGGCTCGCCGGAATTGCGCTCCGCGATCGGCCATTATCATTCCCAGCTGACCTTTCTGCAGGCGCAGATCGACTATATCCGGATGCGCACCGAGGACCCGCTTGCGGCGGGGCAAGCCGGCGCCCGCGTCGTCTATGTGCCCGATACAATCCGGGAGCGCCGCTGGGAGTTCGACTATGAAATCCTCAGCAGGGACGAGGCCTTCATCCAGCGCTTGCTTCTCGGCAATAACAGCCAGCGCGCGGTGACCGACTGGACGCGGGCGACGCTGGAGGCCGCACAGGCGATGTGCGACGCGCTGGCCGAAGAGACCGGCCGGCCCTGCGAACCGCCATCGGCGGAGGATGCGCAATGATCCTCTCCCGCTTCTCGCAATCCGTGCGGCAACAAAACCGGAGCGCGATGGTGCTCGAATTCGACGCCGACTGGCTGGACGTACCGGGATGATTTTCTGTCCACGAATACGGACTTCAAAATGGGGGACACCATGAATTATTTGATCATTGCCGCGCTAACGTTTTGTCTGAGTAGCGGCGCCTGGGCGCATCCCGATCATCATCGGATCGCCATGCAGATAGAGGCGGACGCCATGGCGAATGCCGCGGTTGATTTCCTGTCGACGCTGGACGAACAACAGCGCGATGCCGTTCTGTTCGAACTGGACGACATGAACGCGCGCGAAAGCTGGAGCAATCTGCCAACGGTCATGGCGCCACGGGCAGGCCTTCAGATTGCCACCCTGAACGATAGACAGCGGATCGCCCTGCACGGGCTGTTATCCCGCTCGCTCTCCAGCGAAGGGTATAGCGACGCGCTCCACATCATGTCCCTGGAATCCATACTTTCCGCGAACCTGTCGGCGATGCTTGAGGAGCGCGGCGAAACCTTGCCTGAAGAAGACCGGGCGCAGGTCGAGTCGTTTGCCGCGTCGTTTGATCCGGAAAACTACTGGGTGCGGATTTTCGGTGACCCAGCCTCAGGGACCTGGTCGCTGGTGCTGGACGGTCACCATCTGGCCGTGACCGCGACCATCATTGACGGCCGGGTCAGTTTCGCTCCTGTTTTCCTCGGCAATAATCCCCAGATCATTCCATCAGGGATATATACCGGCCGGCGTTCGCTGCAACACGAGCTGGATAGGGTCGCCGATTTGATGTGGTCTCTGAACGCAGCGCAGCTAGCCGACCTAGTCCAATCACAAGACCGGACTGAAGCTCTGGAATTTGCCGGGCCGGGGTGGGTCCCCGACATGGACGCCGCACCCATCGGCCTGTCGGCAGCCGATCTAACTGAAAACCAGTTGCTCATGTTGCACTCCGCCATACGGGAATTTGTCGGTGTGGCCACCATGGCTGCGGCCGATGCCCGCTTAGCGCAAATCGAAGCTGACGGCCTCGAAACGCTAAGCCTTGCCTGGTGGGGCAATCATGACGATCTGTCGGAACCCTTTATGTTGAGACTATGGGCGCCGTCGCTTCTGATCGACTTTGCACGCGAGGGCCAGGTGAACGATGCGAACCACTTTCACATCGTCATCCGTGATCCGTCGAATGATTATGGCGCCGACTGGCTTCGCGATCATTATGCGGAGTCGCACGTCGAATGATCCTCGCCCGTCTTTCCCGCGCCATCCGGACACAGAACTGGTTCGCCGTTGTCCTCGAATTCGTCATCGTCATCGCCGGCGTGGTGATCGGTTTCCAGATCACGGCGTGGAATGCGGAGCGCGGGCGCCATCAGGCCGAACGGGAGGTCCTCGATCAGATTGAGGTGTCCGTGCGCGAGGACCTCGTCGAGCTCGAAGAGGAACTGGACCGTTTCGAGAGGGCAGAGACCGCGCTGACGCACCTGCTCGCACACATCGAGGCCGGTGATCCGTATGACCCGTCACTCGATGCCGCGTTCGGACTCATGTACGGGTTCGGCTACCTCAATCTCGATCGCGCGGCCTATGAATCCCTGAAGTCGCAAGGGGTCAATCTGATCCGCGATGTCGACCTTCGTCACCAGATCATCCGCCTCCACGAAGCGACCTATCGACAGGTCGATCAGTCCATGGCCCTTGAAGCCAATGTCGTGCTCTATATGCGGCCGTTTTTCGTCGAGAATTTCGAAGACCTGCAATTCACCGTGTCGGCCACGCCGATCAACTACGATCAGCTGGCGGCCGATCAGCGTTTGGTCAACCTGATCGAATACCGGCTGCAAACGATACGGATTAACCAGCTTCACCATCTTGGCGCTGCGCGAGACAGCATGACTGCGCTACTCGAGGCGCTCGAGACCGGCAACCAGGGGAGTTCCCCGTAATTCGTGCCTGCCCGTGCAATTCGATCTGAACGCGCCGGAAACCTGCTTAACGGCCCCTTCACGCCGGGCGGGGCATGATTCCTGCGAAAGCTTGCGGATAAGGGGGAGGCCGAAATGCCGGACCTAGCCACCATTGCACCCGCCGAACCGGCGCCCACGCACAAGGCCAATGTCGCGGTGCCGGAGGCGCTGTCGGCGCATCTGCGCGACAATACCGGTCTGCGACACAGCGCGCATGCCGCCGTGGCGCCCTATCACATGGCGCTGAAGGAAACCGCATCCGGGATCGAAGTCAGCGGTGATGCGCCGGCCGTGCTGGTGATGCAGCGCTGGCTGGAAAAGGCGGCCGCGAGCTGGCGCACGACCGGGCCGCATGACGTGCCGGACGGCGCGTCGCTGCGAAGCGCCATCGACGGCGCGCTGAAGCGCGATCTCGTCCTGCGGCTGGCCGGACTTCCCAAGCCGGTGCGGCCGCTGACACTGACGCAACACGCCTATATCGAGGCCCTGATCGAGGGCCGCGCGCCGGTGATCATGGCTTCCGGACCGACCGGTACGGGCAAGACGCATCTGGCGCTCGCAGCGGGCCTGAGCCTATTGGAAACCGGTGCCGTGCAGCACATGATCGTGGCGCGCCCGAATGTCGCCCGGGAGGGCCAGGTGATGACGGCCGAGCTACGCAATAACCGCGTCTATGACGAGAGTTTCGCGGGCATTGAGGACGAGCTCAATGATCTCGTCGGTCCCGATGTCGTGCACCGGTTGCAGGCCAGCCGGAAACTCGAAATCTGTCCCGTCGGCCATTTGCAGGGCAGGACTTTCGGGCACGCCTTCATGGTCATTGACGAGGCGCAGAACATGAATGTCCGGACCACACGCATGGTGGTCTCCCGCCTCGGCGAGAAATCCCGCATTGTGCTGGTCGGCGATCCCGATCATTGCGACATGCGCGAGGACGGCCGCTCGGGATTCGATCACTTGACCAGCCTGGTTGAAGGCGAGGATTTTGCGCGGATTATTCGCTTCGAGGTACCCGACATCGTTCGCAATCCCGTGGTCGCGCGCCTGGAAACGCTCTATGGGCGTGATGGCGGTGCGGGCTAGCCCGCATGGCCGGATAAGGAGCAGACACCATGATCCTTGCCCGTCTCTCCCAAGCGGTCCGAACCCAGAACTGGTTTGCCGTCGTGGTGGAATTCGTCGTCGTGGTCGCCGGCGTGGTGATCGGCTTTGCGGTCACCGGCTGGGCCGAAACGCGCAATGACGACCGGCGTGCGGACCTCTATCTGGAGCGGCTGTCCGCCGACATGGAAGAAAACCAGCGGCGATACATCCAGTCGCGCGATTTCCGGTCCGATGTCCGCGCCTTCGGACTGGAAGCCCTCGCCTATACCGAAGGCCGCCGCACGCCGGAGACGCCATGGCGGGTGATCCTGGCCTATTTCAACGCCAGCCAGGCGGGTGGCTCGGAGCTGGTCGCCGCGACCTATGGCGAGTTGATCGCCACGGGCGATCTGCGGCTGTTACAGAACTCGGCGCTGCGCGGTCGCCTCTCAAGCTATTACAGCCAGCAAGGTCTGATCCGCATCACGGACGAGCTGCCCGCCTACCGGGAATCGGTGCGGGGCGAGATTCCGATCGAATTGCAGAATTATATCTGGGCAAATTGCTACGAGACGATGGGCGGCCGCGATCAGGCGTTTTTCGATTGCGATGCGCCCGCGGATTTCGAGGTGACTCTATCTGCGTTCGCGGACCAGCTGGTGACCAACACCGAGCTGACGGCAGAGCTGCGCTACTGGGTCTCGACCCAGTTCGCCGCGCTGGAGCTCTACAGTTCGCGTATTGCGCTGACCCGGGCGATCCTCGAGGAGCTGCAAGCGGAAATCGCGACACGACGCTGACCGAAACCCCTACTCGGTTTCGGCACGTCCCCCGAGCAGGATCTGACCCATTACCGGGCGATGATCGGGATAGCCGCGCTGGTCGCGGCCGCAAAAGGGCTCGTCAAGAAAGGCCAGGTCTGTCACCGCCGGCCAGTCGAACGCAGCGCCGGCGAGGAAGATGAAGTCCAGAAGCGAGGCATAGTTGGGATTGCACTGCGATCCCGTGACCGGGCAATTGTCGGCTTCAAGGCACATGGGTTCCGGCCAGGAGACATGGCCGCCATCGGCGAATTGTTCGAAGGCGCGATTGCCGCCCTGGCGCGCGCCGCGGAAATCATAGTCGAAATTGAACGTGCCCATGGCGATAATCGCCTCCTGCGGGCGCTGCGCGATCCAGTCGCGCAGATTGATGGCCTGCTGGCGGCGGCGGGTCTCGTTGCCGCGATTGAAGTGATTGTTGACGAAGGTCAGATTGTGCCCGGTCCAGGCCGTGGCGCGCATCACGAGCGGCAGGCGGGACCCGCCCACGGCCTGTAATTCCTCGAAAGAAACATGGGCAAAGGCCGCTTCCAGATAGACATAGGCGAGGAAGTCGTCCTCGAAACGGCCGCCCGTCGAACCCATGCGCCCGACATAGGTCAGGCCGGTTGCGTCATTCAGCGACGTAACGAGTGTGTCGAGCATGGCCTGGTCCTCGACTTCCTGCAGCGCCCAGAGGTGCAGCGGCGGCATGCGGGTGAGATCTTCGGCAACGTTTTCGGCCGTCGTGTCGTCACCGGATTCAACATTGAAGGCGGCGATGACGAGCGACTGGGCGTGGGCGGTTGTGCCGATGAGAAGGGTCAGGATCAGGGAAAGCAGCAGGCGCATGGCGGGAAATTCCGTGGTCTTCCGGGGTCAGACTGCGCTAGTGCGCAATGATCGCGCTGAAGTCAATCGGCATGACGCGCAAGAGAGCGCTGGCCCCGGCTGAGTAAACTGCGCTAAGGGGAAGCGGTAGAAACGACTATCTCCTAGGCACGGACCAGAACGGGCGGACATGCAGGCAGGCACTCTTTCCATCGTCATTCCGGTGCACAATGAAGCCGGCAATATCGACGCGGTCATGGCTGAGGCGGTGGAAGTGTTTTCCGCCGCTTTCGACGCCTACCGCATTATCGCCGTGGAAGACGGGTCAAGTGACGAGACCTGGGACCGGCTTGCCGCGCTCGAAACGCAATATCCTGAACTGACCGCGATCCTGCATCCGGAACGCGCCGGCAAGAGCGCGGCTCTGCGCACCGGTTTCCTGGCTGCCGACACGCTGTGGGTCGCGACCATGGACGGTGACGGACAGGACGATCCGCGCTCCGTTGTCGACATGGCGGCGAAGATCGATCTGACATCGCTCAAATCCCCGGCATTGGTATGCGGTTGCCGCACCAACCGGACCGATGGCGCCAACCGGAAATGGGCGTCCAAGCTGGGCAATGGGATTCGCCGGGCCATGCTGCGCGATGATTGTCCAGACACGGCCTGCGGCCTGAAGCTGATCCCGCGCGATTTGTTTCTCGCTCTCCCTTTCTTCGACTCGCTGCACCGTTATTTGCCGCCACTGACCCGCTATCTCGGCTTCGACCAGATCTATGTCGACGTGGTCAACCGGGCGCGGATCTCGGGCGAGACGAAATACACCAATCTCGGCCGCGCCGTCGCCGGCTTCTTCGACCTTATGGGCGTGAACTGGCTGATGCGGCGCACGCACATCCCGGCGCGGCACCTCCTGTTTACGCCGAAAGGTGATGAATGATGACGGCCCTGACGAACTGGCTTGAAGGGGGCGAGACGCGCTGGGGCCTGACCAGCCGCGCCTGGCTGGTGTTGGCGATCATAGCATTGATCGCGCTCGCGCCGGGGCTGACCTCGATGCCGGTCATGGACCGCGACGAGGCGCGATACGCGCAAGCGGCCTCGCAGATGCTGGAGACCGGCGATTTTGTCGATATCCGCTTCCAGGCCGACCCACGACACGTGAAACCCGCCGGTATCTACTGGATGCAGGTCCTGACCGCCCTGCCCTTCGGCGGTGCCGATGCCGATATATTCGCCTTCCGCCTGCCCTCGCTGATCGGCATGCTGATCGCCGTGTTCGGCACGGCCTGGCTGGGCGCGCGATTATTCGGACCACAGGCCGGGCTGACAGCGGGGCTGCTGCTCGCCGTGGCGGTGATGAGCCAGGTCGAGGCGCGCACCGCAAAGACCGATGCGATGTTGCTGGCCACCGGCGTGCTGGCGCAGATCGGCCTGATCATGATGCTGCTGAAGGCCGAAGCCGGCGAGCGCCTTAAATTCATCGGCTGGCCCCTGCTGTTCTGGGCCGCGAGCGGCGCGGCCATCATGATCAAGGGTCCGATCATCACCATGGTTTCGGCGCTTACCCTGATCGGGTATTTCATCTTCAAGCTGAATGCGCGTTGGCTGTTTGCCATCATGGCTGCGGCCTTCGGCGTCGAAGTCCTGAAACTCGCCGGCCTGGGGTTCCTGCCCGGCGGCATCGCGGTGCTGATAGGCGGTCTGGCGGGCGTCTTCGTTTTCGAGTTGATCCGGAACCCGGACACGCGTTCCGCGCTGGCCAGGTTGCACTGGTTCAAGGGGCTTGCGGTATTGGCCGCGATCGCCCTGCCCTGGCTGATCGCGATCAATATCGCAACAGACTGGGCCTTCCTGCAGGAATCCGTCGGTCACGCCCTGTTCGGGAAGGTCGGCGAGGCCGATGACAGCCATGGCGGGCCCTTCCTCTATCACTCTATGCTGTCACCCGCGATGTTCTGGCCCGGCTCGATCGCGCTTGGACTTGCCTTCCTGGCGGCGTGGGCCAACCGCAAGCGCCCCGAGATCCGCCTTTTGATCGTCTGGGCCGTGCTCACCTGGATTGTCTTTGAATTCGTGCAGACCAAGCTGCCGCATTATGTGCTGCCCGCCTTTCCGGCACTGGCACTGCTTGCTGGACTCGGCGTGAAACAGGCCGGCGAATTGTTGACCGGCCGGGGCGCCAAGGCGCTGCATTTCCTGTGGATCGGGCTTGCCATTGTCGCGGGCCTGGCGATTGCCGCCATCCCGACCTATGGCGCAATCGAGCTCGGCCAGGAGATGCCTGTTGCGGCCTATATCGCCACGGCGCTCGGCCTCGCCTGTCTTGTGGCGATTGCCTTCTTTGCGCTGAAGCCCGACCCGGCGCGCCTCGTCCCCGTCGCTGGCCTTGCCGCGCTGATGTATGCGGCCGCCTTCGGTTTTGCCATCCCGTCGGTGGATGCGGCCTGGCCCTCGAACCGGGTCCACCGCATCGTGACACAGCTGCAAGGCTGCGAGGCCTTCCCGGCGGCGACGGCAGGCTATCGCGAGCCGTCCAACGTCTTCTATCTGGGCACCGAGGTCGCGCTGACCGATGGTGCCGGCGCGGCCGAACACCTGCTGGCAAATCCCAATTGCGCGATTGCGATCGTCGACATCACCGAGCGCGACGCCTTCCTCGCAGCGATGGCAGGGAGTGATGTGCGCAGCCTCGGAACGGTAAGCGGCACAAATCTGGTGAAAGGCGACTCACTGATGCTGGAAATCGTGACCGCCGCGAATTCCCGGGTCACGCGTCCGGACTGATCGCCGCCCTGATCCGGAAAGCCTGAACCGTCTCGCGAACATCGTGCACGCGCACGCATGCTGCGCCTTCGCTTGCAGCATGGAGCGCAGCATAAAGCGACCCGCCGAGCCTCTGGCCCGCAGGCGCATCATTGTCCAATGCTGCAATGAATCGCTTGCGCGATGCGCCGACCAGCAAAGGAAAACCAAGCCCGCACAGGGCCGAAATGCTGCGCAGCAATTCGACATTATGCTGCAGTGTTTTTCCAAAACCAATGCCGGGGTCGAGCCAGATCTTGTCGCGCGAAACACCCGCCGAAATCACCGCTTCGGCGCGCTGTGAAAGCGCGGTCGTCACCTCGCGCACGACATCTTCGTAGTGTGGATGTTGCTGCATGGTCTGCGGCGCGCCCTGCATGTGCATCACGATGACACCGCAGCTCAGCTTCGCCGCCAGCTCTGCCGCTCCGGGTGCCTGCAATGCATTGACGTCGTTCCAGATCGTGGCGCCGGCATCGATGGCGGCCGCGGCCACGGCGGGTTTCATCGTGTCGATCGACATCGCCACGTCGGCGTGCCGGCGGATGCCTCGAATGACAGGGAGAACGCGCTTCAGCTCGTCCTCTTCGCTGACCGGTTCGGCGCCCGGCCGCGTCGATTCTCCACCAACATCCAGGACGTCAGCGCCCTCGCGGACCAGCTTCAGGGCATGATCGATCGCCGCGTCGGCATTATCAAAGCGCCCGCCATCGGAAAAGCTGTCGGGCGTGACATTGACGATGCCCATGACGAGGGGACGTCCGTGCGTGGGAACAGGAAAGGTCATCGCGAAATCTTGATGGGATTGCGGCGTGAAATCCAGCGATCACGCATGAAAAAGGGGCGCCCACGGGCGCCCCTTGTCAAATCAGGCGCCCTGCGGCGCCGGGCCTCCAGAGGGCTCGGACCCCTTGTCGTCGGCCTCGTCCTCGTCGGTGATCGGAACCGAACCGGTTGGCGTGTCATCCGGCGACGGCGGCTCGTCGGAACTGCGGTCGGGCGGATTGCCCTTCAACAGATCGACGATCTCCGAACCGCTCAGCGTCTCGTATTCGAGAAGGCCCTCGGACAGGGTTTCCCAGTCTTTTTTCTTTTCGGAGAGGATGCGGCGGGCTTCGTCCATTCCGGTCTGGACCAGCCCCTTGACCTCTTCCTCGATCTTGCGTGCGGTTTCGCCGGACACCGATTTCGATTGCACCAATTGCTGGCCGAGGAAAACCTCGCCCTGGTCGTCGCCATAGTCGACGGGACCGAGATCCTCGGAGAAGCCCCAGCGCGTCACCATGGCGCGCGCCAGGCGCGTCGCCTGCTGGATATCGGACGCGGCGCCGGAGGTGACCTTCTCCTTGCCGAATTTCAGCTCCTCGGCAACGCGGCCACCCATCATGATGGCGAGGCGCGAGGTCATTTCCTCGTGCGTCATCGACAGCTTGTCGTTCTCCGGGAGCTGCATGACCATGCCGAGGGCGCGGCCGCGCGGGATGATCGTCGCCTTATGGACCGGGTCGGCCGCCGGCACGTTGAGCGCGACGATGGCGTGACCGGCCTCGTGATAGGCGGTGAGCTGCTTTTCCTTGTCGGACATGACCATCGAGCGGCGCTCCGGCCCCATCATGACCTTGTCCTTGGCGTCCTCGAATTCCTGCATCGAGACCATGCGCTTGTTGCGGCGGGCCGCCAGCAGCGCGGCTTCGTTGACAAGATTGGCGAGGTCGGCGCCGGAGAAGCCGGGCGTGCCGCGGGCAATCACCTTGGCGTCGACATTGTCGGCCAGCGGTACATTGCGCATATGCACTTTCAGGATTTTCTCGCGGCCGATGATGTCCGGGTTCGGTACGACGACCTGGCGGTCGAAGCGGCCGGGGCGCAAGAGCGCCGGGTCGAGCACGTCCGGGCGGTTGGTGGCGGCGATCAGGATGATGCCTTCATTGGCCTCGAAACCGTCCATTTCGACGAGCAGCTGGTTGAGCGTCTGTTCGCGCTCGTCATTGCCGCCACCGAGGCCGGCGCCGCGCGAGCGGCCGACAGCATCGATCTCGTCGATGAAGATGATGCAGGGCGCGTTCTTCTTGGCCTGTTCGAACATGTCGCGGACGCGGCTGGCGCCGACCCCGACGAACATTTCCACGAAGTCCGAACCTGAAATCGTGAAGAAGGGCACATTGGCTTCGCCAGCCACCGCACGCGCGGTCAGCGTCTTGCCGGTGCCCGGCGGGCCGATCAGCAGCGCGCCCTTGGGAATCTTGCCGCCGAGGCGCTGAAACTTGGAGGGATCCTGCAGGTATTCGACGATTTCCTGGAGCTCTTCCTTGGCCTCGTCGATGCCGGCGACATCGTCAAACGTCACGCGGCCCTGTTTCTCGGTGAGCAGGCGCGCCTTTGATTTACCGAAGCCCATGGCGCCACCGCGACCACCGCCCTGCATCTGGCGCATGAAATAGATCCAGACGCCAATCAGCAGCAGGAAGGGGAAGATGTTCAGGAGCCAGCTGAACACGTTGAACCCGCTGGGTGCCGGTTCGACCTGGAACTCGACGTCATTGGCCCGCAGGATCTGGTAAAGCTGGTTGTCCTCGACAGGGTAGATCGCGCGGACAGGGTTTGCTCCCTCGCTGCGGATCTGGTCGCCGTCGATGACGACGCGGTTGATCTGGTCGTTTTCCACCAGCTGGATGAAGCGCGAATACTCGATCGCTTCGCTGCCCGCGGTCTCGCGGGTCGGCTGGAGGAGGTTAAAGAGCGCCACCAGGAGGAGGATCATGATAGCCCAGATCATCAGGTTACGAAGGTTCATTGTGTTTTCCGTCGTTCAACGCCGTTTCTTTCCCGATATGGGGCATTCGGGACGCTAATGCGAGCCTTGCGCCGCTTGGTCGCGCAGTTGTGTATGAAACCATGGCGGCGGGCGATCCCCAAACAGGTTGCGCGCGATCAGTTCGGATGCAAGCCAGTGAACGCCCCGAAAATCCCCGTCCAACCCTGCAAGCCCCTGAAATCGGCCATTTTCCCATACCGAGAGCAGTCCGGACCGCGCGGCCGGAGGAATGGGGCCGAGCCCTACCCCATCGCGTTCGTCCGACGGACATTCGGAAAACGGACGAATCTGAATTTGACGGCCGCGAATTTCAAATCGTCCGTCCCAGACACAGGTTTCGCCGATTCTGGCAATCTCCGGCCGGTGCCGGCTGCGATCGGCACGGCCGGTGGCGTGGCCGGGATCGCGGAACAGAAAGGCCCGGGCGCCTCGATAGCCGAGCGCGGCGCCGCCAGCGGTAATCGCTTCGCCTGAACGCAGCGCGCCGGCGAGCTTGCGGGCCGCCGCGGATTGTGGCGCCGGATCGCCGCTGACCGCAGCGCGTAACGCTTCCACCGCCCGCCATGGCGCCGCGTGGTCGCGGTCGAGCGAGATTCCGCCCCAGGCGTGAAAAACGGCATTCCGCATCAGCCAGCGCCCGGCGGTTTCGGCCTGCGTCTTGTGATAGCGCCCGATCCTGTCCGCCAGGCCGGCCAGCCGAGCGGGATCGAAGCCGCCGCTTTCAAGCTGGGCAAGCATGGCACGGTCGCGGACCCGGCTGAACGCCGGATCGGTATTTGACGGATCGTCGATCCAGTTCTCGCCGCATCGCGACAATGCATCGCGCAATGCGGCACGTCGGGCGCCGAGGAGCGGTCGCACTAGGCTAATGCCCCGGCCTTCGGGCCAGAGCGGCAGTGGGTCGATGATCGACATCGCCGAAAGGCCCTCGATGCCACTGCCGGCAAGGAGGCGCCGCCAGACGGTTTCCGCCTGGTCGTCGCAGGTATGGCCGAGAAGGATGGCCCTGGCGCTCCCTTTACCTGCCAGCCGGGCGAAGGTTTCGAGCCGGAAGCGGCGTGCGGCGGCCTGCAGGCCGGTCGCCGGCTTGTCCCCCTCCCAGCGTGCGATGATCGGGGTCCAGCCCAGCGCGCGCGCCTGGCCGGCAGCACGATCGGCTTCCGCCGCGCTTTCCGGGCGCAGAGCATGATCGATGATAACCGGGCGAAGGATCGATCCGGTTTCGCTTGCCCAGCCAGTCGCCAGGTGCAGGAGCGCCAGAGAATCACCGCCACCGGAAAACCCGAGCAGAACTGTCTCGCCCTCCCAGTCCGCCAGGCAGGCGCCAAGCGGTTCGATTCCGGCAGGCAATGGCGTCAGCGGCAACCGGCGCGCAAGGATTCGCGTTCGGCGCGGGCGCTGGCATTCGGGCTGGCCGACGGGAATTCGCGGGAGAAGCGTGCCAGTGTCGAGCAGGCTTCGTCATTTCGGCCCAGCGCAGCTAGGGAAGAAGCCAGCCGGACCAGGGCGTCGGGCGCAACCGAGCCGTTGCGTTCGGCGCGCAGCGAGGAAATGTAGGCTTCGGCCGCTGATGAGTAATCGCCGCGCACATAGAAGGTCTCACCGAGCCAGAACCAGGCCTCGTCGATCAATTCGTCATCCGGAAAATCGGCAATGAAGCCGGAAAAATCTTCCTGGGCGCCGTCAAAATCGCCGTCGAGCAATTTGGCCCGGGCCTGACCGTAGGCCTGGCTGGCGCTCAAAGCCGGGGCGCGGTCGCCGGCGGGAGCCAATTGCTGGCCCAGCGGGCGCGTGGCGGCTGCCCGCTCCTCGGCGTAGGGGTCATCGCTGTCCGTCACGGCGAGGCGGCCACCCGTGAGGTCGCGAGGGCCGTTTCCAGCCGTGCCGGACGTCGCCATCGCCGGCTCACCGGTTTCCGTCATGGTCTCGGGAATTGGGTTTCCGTCTTCGTCGAATTGCGGCTCCTGCGGCGTCCGCAATCGCTCGACCTGCCGGCCCAGGCTCTCGATCTCGCGATCCTGGGCCTCGATCTGCTGGCCCAGCCGCCGGTTCTCGAATTCCAGGCGCTCGACCTGGCCGGTGGCTTCCTGGACCTGGTATTCGAGGTCGCCAATCCGCGTGAGAAGCTGATCCATTTGCGCGATACGCTGCGCTTCCATATCCGCGAACCGGGCTTCGACGGCGTCAAGCCGGCGAGCGAGCTCGCGGCGCGACTGCGCATCTACAGGCGCTGTCAGAAGGACGATTGCCAACACAGCAAGGCAGTATCGGATCATGGTCAGGTCATCCCTTCATTCGGCCAGACATTGCGGAATAAGCGATCGAGACGGCAAAAATACGGCGACCGGATGAACACGGGGAAACGCCCGCAGAGACCAGTCTGCGGGCGTCGGTCCGGATTCAATCCCGCTGCTAGCCCGTGGCGCCACCGGTGATCATGGTGGTGGCGTTGCGGTTCAGCGACCAGCAACGCTCGCTGGACTCGCGGCAGGTCGGGCGTTCCTTGCCATAGGACACGGTCTGGATGCGCGACGGCGACACGCCGAGGCTGACCAGATAATCCCGCGCTGCATTGGCCCGGCGGGCCCCCAGGGCGAGGTTGTATTCGCGCGTGCCGCGTTCATCGCAATTGCCGGCAATCCGGATCGTGACGCTTGGATAGGCGTTCAGCCAATCGGCTTGACGGCGCAGGGTTTCGCGGCCCGCGGACGTCAATGTCGAGCGATCGAGATCGTAGAATACGCGATCTCCGGCCGTGGCGACGAAATGGGCTGTCGTTCCGGGCACCGGTCCCGGATTGGCAGCCGGCGTTTCGGTACGTGTTGTGCGCGGCGGCTCGGACGGACCGGAATTATTGTCGGTCGTCTGCGGCGTCGACGCGCATGCAGCAAGCAGCGCTGTCATGCCGGCAACCATTACGAACTTGATATTCATAGGTAATCTTCCCTTCTTCACCGGGTCCATGCCAGCCCCCGGAGCCTCCACCAGATACGCGCGATTACGCCTTTTTCGAGACAAATCCCGGTCCGGATTGAAAAATTCCCGTCACCGGTCTCGCCATTCGCGGCCTTCGCCGCACGCAATTCAACACGCTAACGCCAAAATCCCTACTCGATCAAGGGTGACCAGGCCGGATCGGACGACTGGCCGTTGATCGGCATGCGCCGCAGATTGAAGCCGGCAAGATCGACACTCCAGATCTCGTATTCGGTTCCCTCGCGTCCGCGCTCGCCGCGCGTGAACAGGATGACGCGCCCGTTTGGCGACCAGGCCGGTGTGTCGACATAGTAGCCGCGGTACAGGATTCGTTCCTCGCCAGAGCCGTCGGATGCGACCACGCCGAGCGAGAATTGCCCGTTGTGCTGCTTGACGAAAGCGATCAGATCGCCGCGCGGCGACCAGACCGGTGCGGTATAACGGCCTTCACCGAACGAGATGCGTGAGACATTGCCGCCATTGGCGTCCATCACATAGAGCTGCGATCCACCGCTGCGGCTCGACGAAAACACGATGTGCTCGCCATCAGGCGCGAAGCTCGGTTCAACGTCGTCTGCCGGGTGCTGCGTCAGACGGCGCAGGCTGCGCGAACGCAAATCGAACAAATGGATGTCATGACCGGCTTGCAACTCGATCGACACGGCGAGTTGCTCGCCATCGGGTGAAAAGCGGGCCGACAGGGACTGGCCGTCCGGATCGATACGCGCCAGCCCGGTTCCGCCGGACGCGAACAGGGCTTCCTGGCGGCCGCTTTCGAGATCGTAGACATAGGTTGTCGCCTGTCCGTCGAGGAAGGAGACATAGGTGATCTGCTGGGCGCTTGGCGAATAGTTCGGCAACAGGGCCCAATACGACCGGTTGGTCAGGAAGGACGGGTTGGCGCCGTCCTGATCCATATAGGCCAGCCGGCGCAGCGGTTCGCCCTGCGGACCGATGCTCTCGGACACGTAAACGATGCGGGTGTCGAAATAACCGCTTTCGCCGGTGAGGCGTTCATAGACCGCGTCGGCGACACGGTGTGCGACGCGGCGCCAGTTTTCAGGCGATGTGACGAATTGAAGACCGACCAGCTGTTCCTGCAGCCGCGTATCCCAGAGCCGGAAACCGACCAAGAGGCGGCCATCGCCCTGGCGGGTGACCTGGCCGATCAGTAGCGCATCGGCATTGATGACGCGCCAGTCCTGGAAACGCGGGCGGAGGTTGAAATCCTCGATTTCCTCGATGAAGGCTGCCGGGTCGACGGTGGTGAACAGACCCGAGCTTTCCAGGTCCCCAGCCACGACACCGGCAATGTCGGCACCGCGCCCGTCGGTCCCGCCTTCATCGATGAAGGCCGGGATGGCGATCGGCATCGGATCGAGGTGTCCTCGCGAGATATCGACCTGCAGCGGCTCCTGCGCGAAGGCAGACGCCGGCACGAGCACAATCAGAAAAGCCAGGAAACGGTGGAATAGCGGGGTCATGATGGTTCAGCACTCCGATGGGTGTGGCGTCAGACTAGCATCAAGTCTGCTGCCGGAAAGTGACATCTATACGGCGCCAAATGGAATAATGTTCGGCAGGCAGCCGATAGGGCGAACAATCGATGATCGCCGAAAGGGCGCGATCGCGCGCGACGCGCCAATACTGGTTCGTCGACGCGTCGATAGCCTGCCGGTTGAGCACGTCCGGGCGGCCATCCAGGCTGCCGTCGCGATTGAGGCGCACGCGTACCACAACGATGAGCCGTTCCGGGTTCGGCGCGTCGACCGAGCTGCGGAAACAGCGCTGCGCCTGACTGCGGATCGAATCTGCCAGGGTGACGCCGATGGCCTCGTTGGACCGCGCGCCCTGCGTCTGGTTTCGCGAAGGCGACGTGGCCCGCTCCTCGTCAACGACATTGGCGAGATCTCCGAGCAGTGAATCGAGCGAATCCGTGGAACGCGACGGGGCCGGCGGCGGTGTTTCCCGCTGCGGTGTGGCCTCGGGTTCCGGTGTCAGCGCCGCGATCTCGGCGGGCGCCGGCTCGGTTTCGGTTTCCGGCTCGGCTTCGGGAGCCGCGTCGACCTCGATTTCGGACGGCGCTTCCTCGGGAACGGGCGCAGGCGCCGCCTCTTCAGCGGGCACGTCCTCGATCACCTCTTCGGGAAGGTTGGTTTGCGGCGCGATTTCCTCGACCAGGTCGAGCGGCACGATCTGGCTGGTGGTGAACTGGTTTACAGATTGCGGAAAGTAGATGAGCCCGGCGGCCACAAATCCGACATGCACGGCAAGCGACAGAAAAAGGACGAGTGCTGTGCGCATACCAGCCAGCCGCTACTCGTCTCGATCGTCTTCGGTCGACCCACCCACGCCCGGGCTGTGGACCAGGCCGAGATTGGTATAGCCGGCGTTCGACACGCGCGCCATGATCCGGGCCACCGTTCCATAGTTCGCATTCTCGTCGCCACGGATGAAGATACGGCCGTCAAAGCCAGCACCTGAAATGGCCCGCAGGCGCGGCACCAGCTGTTCGATCGTGACCTCGGTTTCCTGCAGGAAAATCTCGCCATTCGGGCCGACGGTGATGGTCAGCGGTTCGGCATCCGCCGACATGCTCTGGGCATCTGTTTCAGGCAGGTCGACCTCGACACCGACGGTCAGCAGCGGCGCGGTGATCATGAAAACGATGAGGAGAACGAGCATGACGTCGACAAAGGGCGTGACGTTGATCTCGGCCTGGGGCTTCCAGCGGCCACGGCGTCCTCCGGAAGAGACGGAACCGGCCATGTCTAACTCTCGCCTCGGTCGGCCAGTGCCGACAGCTCATCGGCGAAAGCCTCGAGCCGGGCGGCATAGCCCGACAGGTTGGCCGACAGTGCGTTGAAAAAGATCACGGCGGGAACCGCCGCAAGCAGGCCGAGCGCCGTCGCAAACAGGGCCTCGGCAATCCCCGGCGCGACGACGGCGAGATTGGTGTCCTGAGAAGCGGCAATGGCACGGAAGGCGTTCATGATGCCCCACACGGTTCCGAACAGGCCGATGAAGGGCGCGGAGGAGGAAATCGTCGCCAGCATGCCCAGCCCGCCTTCCAGCTTGGACAGTTCCCGCGCCGATTCAGCGTTCGCCGCCTTGGCGACGCGGTCGCCGGCATTGCGTCCCTTCCATTCGCGCAACCCCGCAGCAAAAACGCGGGAAAACGGATCGCGCGGACGTTTGCCGTAATCATTGGCCAGCGCGTCGAGATCGCGGCCGGACCAGAAATCGTCTTCGAACGTCTTGCCGCGCGAACGTGCCGAGCGCAGCGACAACCATTTGTCGATCGCGATCGCCCACGAAGCGATGGACATGACGACCAGCACGCCCATGACGGCCTTCACCACCCAGTCGGCCCGCAAGAAGAGGTCGATAAAGCCGAACTCCTGGGCCATGGGGGCCACTTCGATGATCCCGGTTTCCATCAATAATCCTTTCATGGCGGCCAACGGGCCAAGGGTTTCGCCGAGAAGCGTTAATCCCTCGCTTCCAAAAGGACCAGGATGCACACGTCAAGCCAATGCGCGCCAAGCGCGATTTAAATATCCTTCAGATTGCGGCAGATTTGGGGAAGGCGCTGACCGACGCGCAGCGCCTACGATGTGCCCGAACCCTCGGCGGCTTCGGTCGACATTTCGACCGGGAGCGGCTCATTGAAGGTCAAGGTACGGTAGGGGAACGGGATCTCGATACCGGCATCGTCGACAGCAGCCTTGATGGCGATCACCATGTCGGAGCGGGTCTGGTGCATGTCGCGCGGCGCCGATTTCGCCCACCAGCGGACGCAGAAATCGATCGAGGACGCACCAAAGGCGGTGGCATAGACCTCGACGCCCTTCTCGGTGTCGATACCGTCAACGCCGGACGCCGTCTTCTCGATCAGCTCGCGACATTCGGCGGCATTCTCGCCATAAGCCACGCCGACGATCAGCTCGTAGCGCCGCTGGTCGCGATCGGTCTTGATCTCGACCGGGTTCTTGAACAGGAAGGAATTGGGGACGAGGACCAGTTCGCCCGACATCTCGCGGATGTAGGTGTCGCGAATGGTGATTTCCTCGACCTTGCCGACCGTATCCTCGACCTCGATGACGTCGCCGATCCGCATCGGTTTGCGGACCATGATCATGATGCCGGCCATGAAATTCTCGAAAATGTCCTTGAAGGCGAGACCCACCGCGATGCCGGCAATCCCCAGCGCGCCGATCAACTCGGCCGGGGTCAGGGACGGGAAGAGAATGGTGGCGGCGATCAAGGCGCCCAGAACCCAGACCAGAATGCCGGTCATCGTCTGGATCAGGTCGGAAAGGGCCCGCCGCGTGCGCGCCTTGCGCGCTGCGGCTCGCGCCGCGCGCGACAGCAGGCGGGCCAGCAGCCAGGTGGCGGCCAAGACGATCCATGCGAGCACCAATTGCGGAATGGTCTGAACGAAGCCGACCCAGATAGTCTGCAGTTGATTGATCAGCGGATCGAAAAATTTCATGCGGCCAGTCTCCTTCCGTTCTGAAACGGATGGCGCCGCAAGAAGTTCCGAACCGTCTATGCGTCGCGCGGCTGCACGACCGGCGTCCACACTTCGATCATCCATTTCGGCGGGCGCTTGGGCCGGCCTGACGGGTCGATGATCACCGCCTCGACCGTCGCCTCGCACAGCGCCTCGCTGCCGCGCACTATGCGCTGCTCCATCCGCAATCGCGGGCCCTTGTTGGGGCGGTAGACGGTTTCCACGATAAGCGCTTCATCGACCTTTGCCGGCCGCAGCCAGTGGATGTCCATGTGACGAACCGCGAACGCCACAGGGTCGTCGGCCTCGATCAGCTCGGAGTGATGTACCCCCAGGGCCCGCAGGCTTTCGGTTCTGCCGCGCTCGAAGAAATGCAAGTAGCGGGCATGGTAGACGATGCCGGAAAAGTCCGTGTCCTCGTAATAAACGCGGACCGGCAGGCGGTGCACCCGGTCGTCGCTCCACTCGCCGCATTCGGGCGCTTTCAATGACATCTCGATTAACTCCCTCGTAGGAGGCGCTCCATACCCTGATAGAGCTTGGCAGGAGGGTGGCCGTCAATCCATGCGCAGACTTCAGTTGTTCCGGATTTTCTGGCCGCACGCGCATGATGGCGATGTCCTGAGGACAACGCGCGAGCGCCTGTTGGCGGCGATGTCGACCATCCTCGGAATCCTCGCGATCACGACCACCGTTGTTTCGTTTTCCGAAATGGTCGGCGACTATCCGGTGCAGACCTATATCGGCCTTTTTGGTCCAGTTCTGTTTTTGCTGGCACCCGTCGCTCTTCACCTCACCGGCCGCATCCAGCTGATCTCCGGCTTGGTCCTGACCCTGGTCTATGTCCTGATCATGCTGCCAGCCGCCACCATTGGCGGCGCGGCCAACCCGGTCATCCTTTATCTCACCGGCCTGCCGATCCTCGCGACATTCCTGATCAATGCCCGCGCCGGAATTGTCGGCGCTGCACTGGTCATCGTTTCCGTGATTGGCATGTATTTCGCGCAGGACGCACTACCGCGGTTGCCGGGCGGTTTCGATGAGGCGCGTGCCGCGAACTGGAACACGATCACGCTTTGCGTGCTCATTACCGCCATCTCGGCCTTCGTGGTCATTTTCCAGTCGGAGATGCAGAGCGCCAATCGCCGGCTCGACTCGGCCCGCAAGGCCGCTCATGCGGGCAATGCCGCGAAGTCGCAATTCCTGGCCAATATGAGCCATGAGATCCGTACACCGATGAACGGCATTCTCGGCATGATCGCGCTGTTGCGCAGCTCCAAGCTCGATGAAACCCAGGCTTCGCAGATCGAAATTATCGAGCGCTCGAGCGAAATGCTCCTGGCGCTGCTCAATGACGTGCTCGACATGTCGAAAATCGAGTCCGGAGAAGTGACGATCGAGCAGGTGCCCTTCGAGCTCCGCAATGTGGTCGACAATGCCCGGGATCTGCACGGGCTGATCGCGGAGGCCAAGGGGCTGACGCTCCGCGTTGACCTGCCGCGGGCGCTGAATGCCACCTATATCGGCGATCCGCTGCGCCTCGGCCAGATCCTGAACAATCTCCTGTCGAATGCCATCAAGTTCACCAGCGACGGCGAAGTCGCGCTCGCTGTCCGTGCCCGTCGCGGCAATATTGTGTTCGCGGTGAAAGACAGCGGGATCGGTATTTCACCGGATCAGGCCGAACGGCTGTTTCTGCCCTTTACACAGGCCGACAGCACGACGACACGCAAATATGGCGGCTCCGGGCTCGGCCTGGCCATTTCGCGGCGCCTCTGCCGGTTGATGGGTGGTGAGCTTACCTTGTCGAGTTCGCCGGGACGGGGCGCGCTGTTCGAGGCCCGCTTGCCGCTGCGGCGTGCCGGTATGTTCGACGCGGCTGTCGCCTGATCATTTTTCCGAATCGAAAAGTCCCGATTGCGCGCTCTGCGGCACGTCGAGGCCAAGATGCGTCCAGGCGCGGGCCGCGGCGAGGCGTCCGCGTGGCGTGCGCTGGATAAAGCCCTGCTGGATGAGGAAGGGCTCGACCACATCCTCGAGCGCGTCACGGGCTTCGGCCAGGGCGGCGGCCATGGTGTCGAGTCCGACCGGTCCACCGCCGAAATGCCCGGTCAGCGCGTTGAGATAGCGGCGGTCGAGACTGTCCAGTCCGATCTCGTCGACCTCGAGGCGCTTGAGCGCAATATCCGCTGCCGCGGCGTCGATGTGGCTGACACCATCGGCCTCAACGAAATCGCGGACCCGGCGCAGCAGTCTCGATGCGACGCGCGGTGTGCCCCTGGCGCGGCATGCGATCTCTCGCGCACCGTCGTCGGTCATGCCGAGGCCCAGTTTTCCGGCAGCGCGCGCGACGATGCCGGCGAGCTCGTCCGTGTCGTAGAATTCGAGCCGCACGGGTACGCCGAACCGATCACGCAGCGGCGTGGCCAGCAGACCGGCCCGCGTGGTCGCTCCGACCAGTGTGAAGGGTGGCAGATCGATCCGCACGGTACGCGCCGACGGGCCCTCGCCGATGACCAGGTCGAGGCAGTAATCCTCCATCGCCGGATAGAGGATTTCCTCGACCGCTGGCGCCAGCCGGTGGATCTCGTCAATGAACAGGACGTCGCGCGGTTCGAGATTGGTGAGGATGGCGGCGAGATCGCCGGCCTTGGCGATCACCGGCCCGGACGTTGCCCGGAAGCTGACGCCCAGCTCGCGCGCGACGATCTGCGCAAGGGTCGTCTTTCCGAGGCCGGGCGGACCGGACAACAGGACATGATCCAGCGCTTCCTCGCGGCGTCGGGCGGCCGCGACGAAGACCTTCAGATTGGCGATCGCGGCGGGCTGACCAACGAATTCCGAAAAGGACAGCGGCCGCAGCGCCCGGTCCCGCGAATCTTCCGGCCGCGCCTCGGGAGAGATATCGCGGCCGTCAGTCATGGGCCGGTATCACTACCGTGCTGCCCTCGCCGAACAGATATTCCCTGTCGCCCAGCGCCGCGCGGATGGTCTGCGGTGTCGCAGCCGCCGGGAGGTGGAAAGCGATGGCGCGGGCCTGTGGGCGCGATTCGAGGAAGGCGACGCCTTCGGGCATCTGTGCAAACCAGTACGGATATAAGATGACGTCGAACGCAGTATCATCCCAGACCGAAAAATCGGCCATCCGGGGTGCCGTGTCGCCGAGATGCAGGACGGAAATGCCACCGATCTCGACATGCCAGGTGATGTTGTCGACGCCCTCGCGGTGAAACAGCCAGGCGCCCTCGATGTAATCGAGAAAGGGGTGCGTCCAGGGGCCGGGCTCGGCGGCCGACGCTTCAACCGGAAAGACCCGGTTGCGGGCCGCTTCCGGCAGATCGCCGTTTACAATGGCATCTGTCACCTGCGCAGGCGCAGCGACGATCACCTCATCCTGCGCCAGCAGGAAGTCCGCCGCGCTGTCAGGGTCGGAGTGATCGCCGTGAATATGCGTGAACAGGAGTGCCGTAACCGCGTCAAACGGCGCTGCGCCGGCTATCATGTTCGCCCGGGCCTCATCGGAGGGCAGCGCGTAACGTCCCTCGTAGGAATTCCAATTGAGGGCATCGATCAGCACGGCGGTCTCGCCGTCGCTGATATGCACGCCCTCATTGGCAAGGAAGCGGATTGTGACGTCCTGCGCCTGGGCAGGCACGGAAAAGCTTGCCAGCGCCAGTGCAGACGGAAGCGTTCTCACGTCGACAACTCCTTCAGGGCGAGGCGGATGAGTTCGCCGGTTTCCGCCTCCGGATTGGCGCGGCTGGCGGCGGCTGCTGCACGGCGGGCGTCGGTCTCCGCATAACCCAGATTTAGAAGCGCCGAAACCGCATCCTGGCGCGCCGGGTTCGCGCTTCCGGAGTTCTCGGCCGGATTGGCCGAGGCAATGCCGGCGGAGGCCGCGACGTTAAAGCCCGGTGCAAAAGCCCGGCCCATCGGTGGCGGCTTGTCTTTCAATTCAAGCGCCAGCCGGCCTGCGAGCTTGGGTCCCACCCCCTTCGCCTGGCCAAAGGCCGAAGCATCACCGAGGGCTGCCGCGCTTTCGAGCTCGTCGACGCCGAGCGCATCGAGAATGGCCAACGCCGCCTTGGCGCCGACGCCCTGGATCAGCTGCAACCGCGCGAACCAGGCGCGCTCGCGTTCTGACAGAAATCCCCAGAGCTTGAGAGCGTCCTCACGGACATAGGTCTCGATGTGAATCTCGACCTCCTCGCCCTGCTGCAGGCGCGCCAGGGCCTGTCCACTCATGCCGACGAGATAGCCGACACCGTTGACATCAATGACCGCCTCGCTCTCGCCGATTGCATCGACCCGGCCACGCAATTTGCCGATCATGCTGCACTCCCCAGTTTCGCACTGCCGCGATGGTGGGCATGGCAGATGGCGACAGCGAGCGCATCGGCTGCATCTCCCTCTGCCTTGCAACCCGGCAGCAGGATGGCGATCATTGCAGCAACCTGGTTCTTGTCGGCGCCGCCGGTTCCGACCACGGATTTCTTCACCAGCCGGGCAGCGTATTCGGCTACCGGCAATCCGGCGCGCGCCGGGGCGAGCAAGGCCGCCGCCCGCGCGTGGCCCAGCTTGAGCGCGCTGGCGGCATTGGTGGCCATGAAGGTTTCCTCTGCGGCCGCCTCGTCAGGGGCGTGGCGGGCAATAATGTCCTCGAGGCCGGTATGGATCGCGAGCAACCGTTCAGGCAAAGGCAGGTCCGTGGCCGGCGAAATCCGCCCCTCCGCCACGCGCGACAAGCGGGTCCCGGTTACCGTCACGATGCCCCAACCGGTATGACGCAGGCCGGGATCAATGCCGAGTATCCGAATCGCTTCGCTCATCCGGCAAGGCTAGCCCGGAATCAGCATCAGCGCCCAGATGGCGCGTACAGGCCGCGTTTGGGTAGACGCCCGAAATCGCCGCAAGGTTCGTTGCGAATAATTATTACAAACAATAAAACCGGCTCCAACTGCATTAAAGTGGGCATTTTTTTGAGAATGATAATCAGAACCCCAAGTAATTGTTCGATTTTGTTTGACGGCCTTTGGACCGACCCCCTAGTGTTTGTGTTGACGTACCCGTGTGGGGGACAGCGTACATAGTTCAATTATCAGGGGAGGCCTCCTCATGGCCAAAAAAGGTAAACTCAGCCGGCGTTCATTTCTGACCCGCGTCGCCGGGGGCGTGGCCGTCACGGGCGCCGTTGGTGCGGTCGCTGGTGCGGCCGTCATTCGCGGCCGGACAGACTCCGACAGCGGCGGTAATTCCGACCCGGCGGGCAATGGCCGCACGGGCATTACCGACAGCGACGGCGGCGCTTACGCCGATCAGGCCGGACGCGGCACGGGTTACACCGGCATGACCGATTCCGACTCGGGCGGCTGCGCCGACAACGCTGGCCACGGTCGTGGCAATTCCGGCTATACGGACAGCGACTCGGGCGGTTGCTCGGACCCGGCCGGACGTGGTCGCGGCGGCTAGTTCAAGCGACTAACAAAACAATGAAGCCGGTTGCCTTCCAGGCAGCCGGCTTTTTTGTGCGCCATTTTTGCACTTGATTTCTATTCTCACTGTATTTGCGAGCCACTCGCAGGCAGCGGGCTTTTTTTCGACTTTTCTGGACTGAATCCTCTGATTGCGGCCGGTTTCCCTTTGACCCCGCGAAACCCTCCCGCGTAACATCGCCGGGCGTGGGACCCGGCTGACGCCGGAAATTCAGAATTCAGGGGAGGCCACCATGGCCAAAAAAGGTAAACTCAGCCGCCGTTCGTTTTTGACGCGCGTGGCCGGAGGCGGACTCGCTGCCGGCGCCGCCGCGACGATCACCGGTGGGGCGTTGGCGCAGAACTATACCGGCCGGACGGATTCCGATCTCGGCTCGAATGCCGACCGTGCCGGATATGGCCGAACCGGCGTCACCGATAGCGATGGCGGCAGCAATGCCGACCGCGTCGGATATGGCCGTGGCCGGCGAACCGGACTGACCGACAGTGATAGCGGCAGTTATGCCGATCCGGCCGGTAATGGACGCGGCAGGTCCGGCATTACCGACAGCGACAGCGGAAGTTACGCAGATCCGGCGGGCAATGGCCGCGGCAGCCGTCGCACCGGCATTACCGACAGCGACAGCGGCACCTATGCCGACCCCGCCGGCAACGGTCGCGGCAGCTCCGGCATCACCGACAGTGATTCTGGCGCGTATGCCGACCCGGCCGGACGTGGCCGCGGCGGGCGGCGCACAGGGATCACCGACAGCGACAGCGGCACCTATGCCGACCCGGCCGGAAACGGTCGCGGCAGGTCCGGCATCACCGACAGCGATTCCGGTTCCTATGCCGACCCGGCTGGCCGCGGCCGCGGTAGCCGTCGCTGTACCGACACCGACACCGGCACTTATGCCGACCCGATCGGGCGCGGAGATCGCTGCTAGTTCACCCAGTCAGAAAGGCAGGCAAACATCATGGCCAGGAAAACCAAGCTATCGCGCCGTTCTTTCCTTACGCGTGTAGCCGGCGCCGGATTGGCGACCGGCGCTGCCGGCGTCGTGACGGGGTGTACGACGACGGGCGCCTATACCGGGCTGACCGATGCCGATACCGGCGTTTACGCAGATCCGGCCGGCTATGGCCGGGGTGGTGGACGTACCGGCATTACCGACGCCGATACCGGTGCCTATGCCGACCCGGTTGGGGCCGGCAGGGGCGGCCGACAAAGCGGTATCACCGACAGAGATACCGGTAATTACGCAGACCCGGTCGGCAATGGTCGCGGTGGCGGACGGTCGGGCATTACCGATCGCGACACGGGCAGTTATGCGGACCCGGTCGGCAATGGACGTGGCGGGCGACAGTCGGGCATCACGGACCGTGATACCGGGGCCTATGCCGATCCGGTCGGACAAGGCCGGGGTGGACGCGGACGGCGGAATTGTACCGACAGCGATACCGGAAGTTATGCCGATCCGGTTGGACAGGGCGATCGCTGCTAGGCGCGGCATCGCGACGCTGCCGGGGTCACTGGACTTATACCGACAAGCTGTTTTCATTCAGGAAATGGATGAATGCGCTATGCTTGGCGCCGGGGGATTGAATGAGCGAATTTCCGTGGGGGGACAACGTCCTCGACTACATCATCGGCCCCCAGAAGGCGGATGAATTCTTCGGTGACTATTTCGAGCGCAAAGCGCTTATCATTCCGCGCAAGGACCCGGGACGGTACAGCGATCTGTTGTCGATCGCGCGCATAGACCATCTGTTGGCGAGCCACGATTTCAATGGCGACAGCGTCGACATGGCGCGCGCCGAGCCGCAGATCACGCGCGACCAGTTCATTCTCGCAAATGGCTTTGCCGACCGCGGCAGCATTGCCCATCTCTACCAGGAAGGCGCGACGCTGATCCTGCCGCAGCTGCACCAGTCCGAGCTCGTGCTGAAATCTTTCAGCCGGGCGCTCGAGGCCGAACTTAGCTGCCATGTGCAGACCAATATCTACATGACGCCGCCCAACAATCAGGGCTTCCGCACGCATTATGACGACCACGACGTGTTCGTGCTCCAGGTCGAAGGCGAAAAGCTGTGGCGGATCTACGACCAGACGGTCGACAAGCCGTTCCGCGGCGAGGGATTCAATATTGATCGCGACGAGCCCGGCGAGCTGGTCGACGAGTTTGTGCTCAAGGCCGGAGATGCCGCCTATGTGCCGCGCGGTCTGATGCATGACGCGCAGACCCAGGGCGAAGCCGACAGCCTGCACATCACGGTCGGGCTGATCGTCAAGACGTGGGCCGACCTGATGCTGGAAGCGGTCTCGGAGGTCGCCCTGCAGCATCCCGAATTCCGCCAAGCCCTACCGCCCCGCTATGCGCACGCCGAATTCGATCGCAGCAGCGCCGAAGCGCACTTCAAGACGCTGGTCGCGAAGATCGCCGAAGAGGCCAATCTGGACAATGCGTTCGACCTGTTCGTCGACAATTTCATCCGGTCGCGCCCGCCCTATTCCGAGGGTGCGCTGACCGGACGCGGCGCAACCGCCGAGCCCGGCGCGAAATTCCGGCTGCGGCCATACATTCCGTGGCGGCTCGCCGAGGACGGCGACCGGCTGGTGCTGATCACCGCCGGAGGCGAGCTGGTGTTCCCCGCTTCCGCCGAAGCCGGGCTGGACAAGGTTCTCGATGGTGAAGTGTTCGGCCAGTCGGCCTTTGAAGATGCCGGCGAGGACGAGGCCCGGAAGGCGCTCGACAAGCTGTTCGGTTTCGGTGTCGTGGAGCGGGTCAGCTAGACCCGCGCCAACACTTCCTCGGCGATTTTCTCGGCGGTTATTCCGAAATGCTCATACAGCGCTTCGGCCGGTGCCGAGGCGCCGAAGCCGGTCATGCCGACAAAGCCACCGTCGCGGCCGATAATAGCATCCCAGCCCTGGCGGACACCGGCTTCCACGGCGATTCGCGGCAGGCCTTCGGGTAGGACCTCGTCCTGATATTTGCGGTCTTCCTCGACGAAGATATCGAGGCAGGGCGCGGACACGATCCGCACCGGGATTTGCTTGCGCTCCAGCAGCTTGGCGGCCTCGACCGCAAGCGCGGTCTCCGAACCGGTGGCGATGATCACCGCTTTTGCATCCTTGGCATCGCGCAGTATGTAGGCGCCCTGCGCAGACAGGTTCTCGGCCGCATCATCATTGCGAAGGAAGGGAAGCTTCTGGCGTGACAGGGCGAGAATGGCAGGCCCGGTTGTGTGATTGAGCACGGCTTCCCAGCATTCCGCTGTCTCCAAGGCATCCGCCGGCCGGAACACGCGGACATTCGGCATGGCACGCAGCGAGGCGAGGTGCTCGACAGGCTGGTGGGTCGGGCCGTCTTCGCCGAGCCCGATGGAATCGTGGGTGAAGACATAGGTGACCGGCTGGTTCATCAGTGCGGCCAGCCGGATGGCGGGGCGGCAATAGTCGGCAAACACCAGGAAAGTGCCGATATAGGGGCGGACGCCGCCATGCAGCACCATCCCGTTGGCGCAGGCCGCCATGCCATGCTCGCGCACGCCGTAATGGATATACTGGCCGGAATAGGCGCCCGCTTGGATGACGCCCTGATTTGGGGTCCGCGTATTGTTGGATCCGGTGAGGTCGGCCGAGCCGCCGACCAGTTCGCGCATTGTGGGAACGATCTGTTCCAGCACCTTGCCGGACGCGGCCCGGCTGGCGAGGTCCGGTTTTTCTGCAGCCAGTTCCTTGCGCCAGGCTTCCAGTGCCGTTGCGGCCGATGCATTGAATGTCGCTGCAAACGCGGCGTCGAATTCTTCCTGGCGCGAAGAGGTTTGATGCCGGGTCTGCCATTCGGCGCGCGCCTGTGCGCCGCGTCCTGTGGCAGCGGTCCAGTCGGCACGGATCAGGTCAGGAATATCAAACGCACCATGGTCCCAACCGATGGCCTTCTTGGCTGCGGCCAATTCGTCACCGCCGAGCGGCGCGCCATGGCTGGATGCCTTGCCGGCCTTCGTCGGCGCCCCGAAGCCGATCACCGTCTTGCAGGAGATCAGCACCGGGCGGTCGGACTGCTTCGCCCGCTCGAGCGCGTCATCAACCGCTTGCATGTCGTGCCCATCGACCGCATCGATGGTCCAGCCAGCGGCCTCGAAACGTTTCAGGACGTCGGTCGTTTCGGCCAGTGCCGTGTCGCCGTCGATCTGGATGGAATTGTCGTCCCACAACACGACCAACCGCTTGAGACCGAGATGACCGGCAAGCGAGATTGCTTCGTGGCTGATGCCTTCCTGCAGATCGCCATCGGAGGCGATCACCCAGGTGCGGTGGTCGACCAGGTCGTCGCCAAAACGGGCATTGAGAATACGCTCGGCGAGCGCCATGCCGACGGCTGTGGAGAGCCCCTGCCCGAGCGGTCCGGTCGTGGTCTCGACACCCGTCGTGTGGCCAAATTCCGGATGGCCCGGCGTTTTCGATCCGAGCTGGCGAAAATTGCGGATCTCGTCGAGCGTGACGTCGGCATAGCCGGTCAGATGGAGGAGCGCATAGATCAGCATCGATCCGTGGCCGGCCGACAGCACGAAACGGTCACGATCCGGCCAGTCCGGATTATCGGGATCGAATTTCAGATGGCGTGCCCAGAGCACGGTTGCGGCGTCAGCCATGCCCATCGGCATGCCGGGATGGCCGGACTTCGCTTGCTCGACGGCGTCCATCGCCAACGCGCGAACGGCATTCGCCATTGGTTTCAACGTGTTGAGATCAAGCGCGGTCATGGCGGGCCATCCGGGGTCGGTTGCTTCGCGGAGCATATAGCGGGATTCGCCGCTCCCCCTAGCGCGAACCCGGGCGATTTCCCACAGCAAATTGCGGCCTTCCCGCAGCGACCTGCTTCGCGCTAGGGTTCACGGAGGCGGGGGAAACAACATGCGGACGATCTTCATCATTCTTGGCGTGGTCCTGGCTCTGGGCCTGGTGTGGTGGCTGTGGCCGGCGCGGGTCGATCCGGCGTATTGGGACGAGCCGGAACCGCCGGCCCTTACCGACGTACTGGAACCGCGCGGCCGGCTGGCCGGGGCCGACCTGATCCGCCACCCGCTCCTGCACACATCGGAAGATGTCGCGATCGGCCCGGACGGGGCGGTCTATAGCGGGCAACATGATGGCTCCGTGGTGCGCCTGCGCCGCACGAATGATGGCTGGGAGGGCGAGACCGCCGCCCAGGTGACGGACGGATATTCCGTGCTCGGCCTACAATGGGATGGCGACGGGCATCTCGTCGCCGCGGCGATTGACGGCATCTACCGGATCGATGTCGACACCGGCACGGTGACCCTGTTGTCGACCGGCGAAACCGAACATCCGCTCGCCTTTGCCGACGATCTGGATATCGGGCCGGACGGCACGATCTATTTCTCTGAAGCTTCCTGGCGCTGGGGCGCCGGTACCGGCACGCCTCAATATGCCTATGACATGGCCGAGAACCGGCCCTATGGCCTGCTCTATGCGCTGAACCCGGACACGGGCGAGATGACGGTGCTGCAGGACGGGCTATATTTCGCGAATGGCGTGGCGATGTCCGCCGACGGGCAGGCCGTCTTTGTGCTCGAGACCTACCGCTACCGTCTTTCGCGCTACTGGGTCGGCGGTCCGCGGGCCGGCGAGTTTGAGATCGTCGCCGAGAATTTGCCGGGCATTCCGGACGGTCTGATGGGCGATGGCCAGGGCCGGCTCTACATCGCGATGGATACGCAGCGCCTGCCGATCATGCGTTTCCTGCACCGCAATCCCTTTCTGACCGAGATGATCACCAAGCTGCCGGAATCGGTTTGGCTGCGCGCCGGAACGCCGAAAGCCTTTGTCCTGGTGGTCGACGAGGACGGCAATTATCTCGACAGCTATCACGACCCGGATGCGCGCTTCGGCCTGTTGGCCAATGTGGTACCGGACGCCAATGGCGATCTCTGGCTGGGGTCGCTGACCGAGCCGGTGATCGGCCGATTTCCACTGCCGGAGTGATGCGCGATCTGGCCAATCGCCTGCTGCCGCGGCCGGTGGTTCGCGGACTGCGCCGGCCTGCCCGCATGGCCGCAGCGCTTCTGGGCTGGGCGGAAGCCGCAGATCCGGCGCTGGCGGACCTGTCCGGAGACGGTGACTGGAAAGCTGCGGGCGAGGCCATCACGCTGTGGGCGCGAGCGCTCTGCGGCGTTCAACCGGATGCAGAAGTACTGGAAATCGGCTGCGGGCCGGGCCGGATGGCGGAGGGCCTGTTGGGCTGGCTGAACGCCGCCGGCCGCTATACCGGGTTCGATCCATCGATGGCGGCGATTGCCAGTGCGCAGAAACGGGTGGGCAGCGATGATCGCGCGCGCTTCCTCCATGCCGACCTCTTCAACGCGGAATACAATCCGCGCGGCACGCTGAAAGATTCCGAATTCGGCTTTCCGGTCGCCGACAACACGCTTGATTTCGCCTTTGCCACCTCCGTCTTCACGCATATGCGGATCGCTGGCGTCGCGCGCTATATCGACGAGGTGGCACGCTGCCTCAAACCCGGCGGGACCTTCCTGTTCACGGCGTTCCTGCTGGATCCGGACGCCCGCGTGGCGATGGCGACAGGGCGCGCCGCCTACCGGTTCAGCGACCCATTGGACGCGCTTTCCGCGACCATTGATGCGCGAACGCCGGAGCGGGCCATTGCCCATGAACGGGAGGCGGTGCTGGGCTGCCTGGGCAAGGCGGACCTGACCGTGGAAGGTGAAATTCATGCCGGTACCTGGCGCGGGCTGGATCACGCCATGGCCTTTCAGGATCTGATCGTCGCGAGAAAGCCGGTCAGCTGATCGCGACCAGCAGGGCGCAGGCGTCATCCGATGTCTTGAGACGGCCCATGGCGGCATCGTCTTCTGGATTTTGCTCGCGCTGGCGCAATTCGGCAGCGAGGCGGGACAGCCCGTCCTCGTCCCGCGCGGCCGTCATCAGCCCTGCGGCATCGTAAGCACCATATGGCTCGACGAGCCGGAAGAACCCGTCCGACATCAGCAGAATGCTTGAATCGCCGCGCAATCCGATGCGGGTCAGTTCCGCATGCTGCGCGGCTTCGGGATGCAGCGAGAACACCCAGTGTGCGCCGTCCGTGTTCATCCGGTTGCGCATGTCGCGCGCCTGGGCAAACCCGGCCTCACGGTCGCCGCCGCGCATGGTTTCGCCCCAGCGCCGGTATTCCTCACGGATGCCCTCGACATCGCCAACGATCTCGCACTGCCCGCCTGTGTCGACGAATGCCATGCAATCGCCAAGCGTAGCGATCTCCAGCGTGTCTTGCTGGCGCCGCATCCAGATCCCGCCGGCGCTCGGCAGATTGTGGCGCGGCTGGCCGTCGATCGGCACGGACGCTTCAGACCTGGCCATGGCGGCAATGTCGCGGATCACACTTTCCAGATAGGCCCGAGCCGGCTCGTCCCGGCCGGGCGGCCTTGTAAACCGTTCGGACAGGCGATCGGCATACCAGGCTGCGTCGCTTTCCCAACCCAGCGCCTGACCTGCTCCGGCCACAAGCGCGTCCGGAAAAAGCCGCATCGTGCCGATATCGGTCGCGCCGTCGACCACCCAGGCGGTGCCGGCGCTTTCGTCAAAACCGTAGCGATCATCGCCGGTCCCCTGGCCGGACGGCCAGTTGATCGCATCGACAAAGCTCAGCCCGCCGGCCATGGCCTAATCCGGGAAGTCGGCGTTGGCGTAGACGTTCTGGACGTCATCGAGATCGTCCAGCACTTCGAGGAGCTTGATCACCCCATCGGTCTTGTCGGACTCGACCGGTGTCAGGGTTTGCGGCTTCCAGATGATGTTGACCGATTTGGGCTCTCCCAGCGCGTCCTGGAGATTGCCGGCTACTTCAGCCAGATCGTCGCGCGCGCAAAAGACGATGCGCTCTCCCGGCTCGTCCTCGTCGGGATCACCTTCTTCATGGGTGACATCTTCGGCGCCTGCCTCGATGGCGGCCTCGAACATGGCGTCTTCGTCGGCGACGGTGTCGGGGTAGCGAATCTCGCCGACCTGATCGAACATGAAGGCGACCGCGCCGGTCTCGCCGAGATTGCCGCCATTCTTGGAAAAGGCGGTGCGCACATCGGAGGCCGCGCGATTGCGGTTGTCGGTCGAGACCTCGACGATGATGCCGACGCCCCCGGGGCCAAAGCCCTCATAGCGGATTTCCTCATAGGCCTCGACATCGTTGCCGGACGCCTTGTCGATGGCGCGCTGGATGTTGTCCTTGGGCATGGACTGGCCCTTGGCATTGGCGACCGCCAGCCGCAGGCGGGGGTTCATGTCCGGATCGGGACCGCCGATCTTGGCGGCGATCGTGATCTCTTTCGACAATTTCGAGAACAGCTTGCCGCGCGCCTTGTCCTGGCGGCCCTTGCGGTGCTGAATGTTCGCCCATTTCGAGTGTCCGGCCATGCGGTCGCCTCCATTTCGGTCCCGCAGCCGATGCGGGCGCAATTCATTGCGCTGCTCTTAGCGCATAAGCGGCTGCGCCTCCAAGCCGCCTCGTCACGTTTCTTTCACCGGCCTTGGATAAGCCCGGGAGGCTATGAGGAGATTGCCACCATGATGTTGTTTCTGGATACCGCCGAGCTGGATGTGATCGCCGCCCGCGCCGATAGCGGGCTGGTCGACGGTGTCACCACCAATCCCTCGCTGATCGCGAAAGCGGGCGCCGATATCAAGGAGCGGATCGCCGACATATGCGGCGTCATTCCCGGCCCGATCAGCGCCGAAGTGGTTGCCACCGATTCCAGCGGCATGATCGCGGAGGGTCAGACGCTGGCCGCGATTGCCGAGAATGTCGTCGTCAAGCTGCCCCTTACCATGGACGGGCTGAAAGCCTGCCGGGCGCTGACCGATGATGGTATCGCGACCAATGTGACGCTGTGCTTCTCGCTCAATCAGGCGCTGCTGGCGGCGAAAGCCGGCGCCACTTTCGTTTCGCCCTTCATCGGGCGGCTGGACGATATCGGCCAGGACGGTCTGGAATTGATCGAGGATATCCGTGCGCTTTATGACGAGCACGGATTCGTCACCCGGATTCTCGCGGCGTCGATCCGTTCGGTGGACCATGTCGAAGGCAGTGCGATGGCGGGAGCCGACGCCTGTACCCTGCCGCCGAATATCTTCGATGCGCTTGTACAGCACGATCTGACTGACACGGGACTGGCGGCATTCCTGAAAGACTGGAAAGCCGCGGGCCAGGGCGCAATCTAGAGCGTGGGCTCGGCCTGCCCCAGAACGCCGCCGACGCGTACCGGCGCCAGCTTTTTTGCCAGTCCGGTCTTGTCATCGGTTTCCATGACGATGCCGCACAAAGTGCCCTCGCCCTCGGCCGGCTGGAAACGGCCCGAGCGCATGCGAGTGGTGAAGCGGCGCATCGGTTCTTCCTTGTCCATGCCGATAATGGACTCGTAATCGCCGGTCATGCCGAGATCGGTGATGTAGGCCGTGCCCTGCGGCAGGATACGATGATCGGCGGTGGGGACGTGCGTATGCGTCCCGACGACGAGGCTGGCGCGGCCATCGCAGAAATTTCCCATCGCCATTTTCTCGCTTGTCGCTTCGCCGTGGAAGTCGACAAGCGCAGCATCACAGACCTCGCCCATCGGCGCGGCTGACAGTTCGCGCTCGACTGCGACGAACGGGTCATCCAGCGGGTCCATGAACAGGCGGCCCATCACATTGGTCACGAACACCATGGCGCCATTGCTCGCAGGAAACACGCCGGCACCGCGGCCCGGGGCGGTCCCGGGCGGGTAATTGGCAGGGCGCAGGAGGCGCGGTTCGCGTCCGATATAGGTCAGGGCTTCGGATTGGTCCCAGGCGTGATTGCCCAGTGTCAGCACATCGGCGCCGGCCTCGAACAACTCTTCAGCGGTGCGTTCGGTGATACCGAACCCTCCTGCGGCGTTCTCGGCATTGACGGCCACGAAATCGAGCGACAGCGATGTGCGCAGGCCCGTCAGATGGTCGGCCAGCGCACGGCGCCCCGATTTGCCAACAATATCTCCGAAAAAAGCAATCCGCATGTCTGCCGTCCCGTGGTTCAGGCGAAGCGATATGCCCCTTTTTCGGTGATAATCCAATCGAGACGCTGATCATGGCGCTGCACCGGCAGCTTTTTGATGCGCTGGATGTCATAGCCGAGGCCGACAGCGGTGACCTGTCCGGTGGCGCGAAGCGCGCTCAAGGTCCGGTCGTAATATCCGCCGCCATAGCCCAGCCGGAAGCCGCGCTCATCGACCGCAAGAAGCGGAATCAGCAGGAGGGAGGGCGTCAGTTGCGGGGCATCGGCATGCGGGGTGGCGATGCCGTGCGCACCGGTTTCGAGTTCATCGCCCGGAAGCCATTGATGGAATGCCAGCGGCGCAGCGGGACCCTCGACACGCGGCAGCGCCAGCCGCGCCTGTTCGCAGTGAAATGTCTCGAGCAGGCGGATCGGATCGATCTCGCTGTTGACGGCATGGTAGCCAGCCACCACTGCGCCGACGCCCGGCCAGATCTCGTCAGGGAAGTGGCTTACGAGGCCGGAAGGTGCATCCGGCAGGTCGTGGTGAGCTGTCCGGCGCCTTTCCAGCGCCCTTGCTCTTGCCCGTTTCTTTTGCCAGTTCGAAAACATGCAGCGGCCCCACGATCACCGTCGGACTTTGTAAATTCCCATCGAACCCACAAACGTAGGTGGGCGCCGCGTATCAGGGACCACGGTCCCAATCAGAGGCAGCTCCCATGATGAGATGTAAGGTCGCGGGGAATTAAAGTCCTGACGCATGTCGCAGAGACCGCCACCGACATATGTGGACCTCTGCGGAGCCATCCTCAAGAGGTCTCGGCTGCAGCGAGTGCTTCGAGACGCTCGGAAATACCGTTCAGGGCGTCGACCAGCCCGTCGGGATCGGCGTCTGACGCGGTGCCGCGGGGTTGCTCGCTTTTCAGCCGGTTGAGATGGCTCTCCAAAGCTTCAAGCCGGTTCTGGGCGGTTTTCAGCTCATCGACAACGACAAGCGAGGCCATCAGAAGCAGGCGCAGATCGCCGATCTGGCCGACCTGCCGGGACAAGTCCGTGACATGCGTGTCGAGATGACGCGCGAGCTCGCGCAGATAGCTTTCCTGTCCGTCCTCGCAGCCAATCGTGAAGGCGCGGCCGTTGAGCGTGACGGAGACCTTACCCATCGGCCGGTTCCGCTGCGGCTTCTGCTTCCTGCGCCGCTGTGCGGAGCTCCTCGATCGCCTCTCCCAACGCGTCGGAGGCGGCCTGTGCCGCGTCCGCCATCGCCGATTCGCTGGCGCGCGCCCGGTCGAGCTCTTCGGCGAGACGCGCACGGTCGGCGTCTGCATCACCGGTCTCACGCGCGGCGGACTGCAGACGGTTGAGCTTGGCTTCGACCTGCGAGATCGCCCGGTCGAGCCGGGAGATGGCGGCCGCCATCGGATCGTTTCTACTGGACATGCTGTCGTTAAAATCAGCCCAAATACCAAAAACTTCAAGTAGGACTCGAAGTTGACGAAATTAAAGCAGGTCTTCGCGATCCTGCGATTTCATTTTCGTCAGGATCTGCTTGACTTCGTGCGCGCGCTCACGTGGCGCCACGAATACCGCATCGGGTGTGGCCACCAGAACAAGATCCTCGACGCCGAGCGCTGTCAGCGTCACGCCCTCGCCCCGCAGATAGCTGCCGGTCGTGTCGATCGCCATCACATCGCCGGCCAGGACATTGCCGTCGCCATCCTTGTCCAGCGCGTCGGCCAGGGACGGCCAGGTACCGACATCCGACCACGCAAAACGCGCCGGGATCATGGCGGCATGCCGCGTGCGTTCCATCACCGCTATGTCAAGTGGAACGGACGGGCTGGCGGCAAAAGCGGATTCGTCAATATGATTGTCAGCCTGCAAGGCGGATCGCACGGCGTGCAGTACTTCCGGCTCATAACGCGCGAGTTCGGAGAGCAGGACGTCGGCCCTGAACAGGAAAATGCCGGCATTCCAGTACCGGTCACCGGCAGCAAGGTATTGTGCGGCCGTGTCCGCGTCCGGTTTTTCCTCGAACGCGGCGACGCTGAAGCCTTCACCAAGCGCCTCGCCCTTGCGGATATAGCCATAACCGGTCTCCGGCCGCGTCGGCGGAATGCCGAAGACGACGATCCTGCCATCGGCCGCCAGTGGCGCCGCCGCGGCCACTGTTTCCCGAAAGCTCGCGACCGGGGCGATATGGTGATCGGAAGAGACAATGAGGACCAGCGCGTCCGGCCCGTCCTGCTTCTGGGCCAGCAATGCGGCGAGCGCGGCCGCCGGTGCCGTGTTGCGCCCCACCGGTTCGAAGACCGACGCTGCTGGCGTGATGCCGGCGCTGGTCAATCCCTCGCGGACCGGCGCTTCAATGGCCGCGCCGGCAATCACCAGCGGATCGGAAAACGCGACACCCTCGCCGGCACCGCGACACCGCAACAGCGTGTCCTCGAAAATCGTGCGCCCGGAAAGCAGCGCGTGAAAAGGCTTGGGTTTTGCCTGACGCGACAGGGGCCAAAGGCGTTCGCCCGAACCGCCGCAGAGAATGGCCGGACGGACGGAAATCATCCTGCCACCTCGCGAATCGATCCGGCCTTGCGGTTGAAGACGCGGTCTGCCTCTACCGCAGCGACGAGGAGGTGATAGAGCGTCGAGGCTGTGATGTGGTTCACGGCGCGATTGCCGGCTTCATCATAGGCATCGATCCAGCAACCCGTCGGCGCCGGTTTCAAAAACTTGGAGAACAATTGGTGCAGCGCATCCTGGGCGTTGCTCCACCCGCCGGACCGCTCACGCATGCCCTGAACCAGGGCGGCCTTGAGATGTTCGGTCTGCTGCCAGGTGCGTCCCGAACCGTCCAGAATGACGCCATCATCGCGCACCGCGGCCACGATCAGCCCGCTGGCCTGCGAGCGGCCATAGGCTGTTGCGAACGCATAAAGCCCCGCCGATTCCGGTCCCGGTTCGTGGCCGGAAAGCTCGGCATAGCGGTCAAGCAACCAGACCCATTCGAACTGGTGTCCCGGCTCGGTCTTGCGTCCTTCCGAACCGGGCAAGGGTGACCAGTCATCCTTGAAGACCTCGCGCAGGCCGCCGGACGGCAACAGCCAATGGTCGCGCATCAGGCGGAGGATGCTTCCGGCGCGCGCCAGATGCGCCTGCCCGCCGAACGCCTCGTGCAGGGCGAGGCTGGCCTCGAACATGTGCATGTGCGGGTTCTGGCGGCGTGGCTGGCGATCCGGGTCGGATTCGCGCCAACCGCCCGACGTGTGACCCATGACCTCGTCGATGAAGGCCAGCGTGTCCATCGCCAGCGCCTTGACCTGCGCATCGCCTGTGATCCGGTAGACGTGCGAGAGCGCCAGCAGCGCAAAGGCATGCTCGTAGAGATCGCGCCGCGCATCCGAGACCCGGCCATCGGCGTCAAGCTTCATCGCCCAGCCCGGCGCACCACCGGCATTCCAGGCCTTGTCGACGAGATAGTCGAGGCCTTTCAGCGCCAGCGCCTTGCCGTCAAACCAGCCGAGCTCGTGGGCATGTGCGAAAACATAGATCTGGCGGGCCTGCGACCTGACACGTCGGATGGCGTCCCGGTCCGCCGTTGCATCGAGATTCAGGCGTTCGAAAAACCCGCCCCGCGAATGGTCCCAGCCGGTCTCGGCCCATACCGGCAGGGCGGCGTCGCGCATCCAATCGCAAAACCGTTCGGCCGTCGCCTGCACTGATTTCCGTGTCGCCATGAAAGATCCAGCTCTGTCAGCCGTGCGTCCGGGCGTTTGCCGCATACTCGACCAGAAAACATAAAATTCGATTTAGCCCGAATCCGGCATTTCGCGGCATCGAGCGAAGGGTAATCGAGCCCGAGGGCGCCTAGATCCGAAAGTAATCCCGATACCATTGGACAAAACGGGGAATACCGGTCTCGATTTCGGTTTTCGGCGCATAACCGTATTCGCGCGATATCCGGGTCAGGTCCGCGTGCGTGCGGTAAACATCGCCCTTCTGCATGGGCAGGTATTCGCATTCTGCTTCGCGGTCGCAAGCCTTGGCGATCACCTCGATGAATTTCTTGAGGGGGACCGGTTTCGCGCCACCGATATTGTACAAGCGGTGGCCAAAGCCGGTGTTCTTTTCCTCGACAATGCGGATCAGCACATCGATGACATCATCGATATAGGTAAAATCCCGCTCCAGCTCGCCATTGTTGAAGACCTTGATCGGCTTCGCATCGAGAATGGCCCTGGTGAACAGCCAGTAGGCCATGTCGGGTCGTCCCCACGGTCCGTAAACGGTGAAAAAGCGAAGCCCGGTCTGCGGAATTCCATAGAGCCGCGCATAACTTTCGCTGAGCAGCTCGTCGGCGCGTTTCGTGGCTGCATAGAGCGAGACCGGGGTGTCGGCCCGGTCAGATTCGGAAAAGGGCGGCTCGGTGTCGTTGCCGTAAACCGAGCTGGACGAAGCATAAATGATGTGCTCGAGCGAGCGCGAGTGTCGCGCCGCTTCCAGAATCGACAAATGGCCCTTGATGTTCGAGTCGATGTAGGAGAACGGGTGGTCGATCGAATACCGGACGCCGGCTTGTGCCGCGAGGTGCAAAACGTGTGTCGGCGCGTATTTGTCGAAGATCGACGCGATTTTCTCGTGTTCCGAGATATGGACTTTCTCGAATGCAAAACCGCCGGGACTTCCGATCTGCTCGAGCCGATCGGTCTTGAGTTTGAGATCGTAATACTCGTTCAGATTATCCAGCGCCAGGACTTCGTGACCGGCTTTCAACAAGGCCTTGACCGCATGATGGCCGATGAAGCCGGCGGCCCCGGTCACGATTACGCGCAACGGTTTCGGCATTACTGACCCCCGCACTCGATCGGCTCGAGCATTTCGATGCGTATCCTGTCGAGCTGGATGGCGCCCGGTTCGCCCAGCGTCTCCGGCCACAAGCCGATGAAAAAGTACTCGGCCTCACATTGCGGCGGGGTCAGGGTGACAGCGATCGGCTGACCGTCGGCCGGAATGTCTGCCAGCTGCCATCCATTCTGGCCGATACCCCGTTGAAACAGGCCCAGATGGACCTGGTCGGCCTCGCTGCCGGGGGCGGCACTGACGTGATATTCGACCAGCAGCGAGTGGCCCTGAACCACTTCGAGTTCGCGGCGCGTGAGCGGAATGAAGGCGCCTGCAGACGAGACGATCACCGGATCGCCAAGGCGATTCTCGGCCAGGACGACAACGGATTGCCCGCCGCTCGCATTTACCGTGACTGACGTCGCAATGCCCGGACCGGCGACAAGCGATTGCAGGCGATCGAAGCCGGCCTCGATGCCGGATTCGATGATGTTCTGCGCGCCATCCGCCTGCTGCCGATAGGCCAGGACAATGGGCGTGAATATCATGGCGCCGGCCAACAGAATGCCTGTCGCGTAGAAGGCCGGGTCGTTCAGTCGAAGAAGCAATTCAGGAGTCCCCAGATGCGATGCCGGTCAGGCGCGGCTCTGCTCTATTGCAGATGAGACCATTTCCAAAGCCTCATTGCACGCGGCTTCCTCGCCTTCGGTCATCACACGGATGACGGGTTCGGTCCCCGAAGCGCGAACAAGAATGCGGCCCCGCTTTCCGAGATGCGCCTGTGCGTCTGATATCGCCTTTTCGACCGGGGCGGAATTGAGGATCGCCGAGCGATCGGGCACGGCGATGTTTACGAGCCGCTGCGGTGCCGGCTCGAAGAGGCGGCAGCTTTCGCTGACCGGGCGGTCCTTCTGCTTCAGAATTGCCAACAATTGGAGCGCGGTGATGAGGCCGTCTCCGGTTGTTGCAAAATCGCTCAACACGATATGTCCGGATTGTTCGCCGCCGATATTGGCGTTGAGTTCGCGCATTTTCTCCACGACATAGCGATCGCCGACATCGGCGCGCTCGAGTTCGAGGCCCTTCGATTCGAGAAAATGACCGAGCATGAAATTGGACATTACGGTCGCGACGACCTTGTTACCGCGCAACCGGCCTGCCGACGCCCAATCCGACGCGATTACGGCGAGCAATTGGTCGCCATCGACGACGTGGCCCAGCTCGTCAACGACAACCAGTCGGTCGGCATCGCCGTCGAACGCGATCCCGATATCGGCGCGGGTCTGCAGAACTTTTTCGGCCAGCGCGCCGGGATCCGTCGCGCCGCAATTATTGTTGATATTGAAGCCGTCCGGCTTGGTGTGGATCTCCATGACATCCGCCCCGAGCTCCCAGAAGGCGGCCGGACTGACCTTGTAGGCCGCGCCGTTGGCGCTATCGACCACGATCCGAAGGCCGGAAAGTGTCATGTCCCGCGGAAAGGTCGCCTTCGCTATCTCGACATAACGTGCCTGGGCATCGTCAATGCGCTTCGCCCGTCCGAGCAGGTCGGGCTTCGCCAACATGATCTCCGCAGGCTCCTGCATCAGCGCTTCGATCTTCATTTCGGCCTTGTCGGAGAGCTTGAAGCCGTCAGGACCGAACAATTTTATACCGTTGTCGTAATACGGATTGTGGGAGGCGGTGATCATCACGCCGAGATCAGCGCGCAAGGAGCGCGTGAGCTGCGCAACCGCAGGGGTCGGGATCGGGCCGAACTGAAAAACATCCATGCCCACTGCTGTGAAGCCGGAGACCAGGGCGGTTTCGATCATGTAGCCGGACAGCCGTGTATCCTTGCCGATCACGACGGAGTGACGGTGGTCTCCGCGGCGTTTGAAATACTGGCCGGCCGCCATGCCCAGCTGCATGGCGAAAGTCGGTGTCATGGGGGGCGTATTGACGGTGCCGCGAATTCCATCGGTTCCGAAATACTTCTTCTTGTTTTTCATGCAGCCTTTTCCCGGTTGAGGTCGACCCGTCTGTCGCGGGATGCTTTATCAAGGTTTTTCAGTGCGACCTATCCCCAATGCGACAAATGTGTGGCCCGTCGAATTGACTTAGCAAGCCTGCAATCCCAGTAAGCGGGTCACAACCGTTCCCGCGATCTGACCGATCGGAAACGGCCGCAATCGGGACCTCGCATATGACACGTCAATCGCTGGTGGATATTATCATCGTCAACTTCAATGGCGGTGAATTCATATCCGAGTGTATTGAAGCCGTTAGAAATCAAACGTTTCGCGAGTTTCATGTCTATGTAATCGACAATAATTCCACTGATGGATCCGTCGATCTTCTGGCTGTGGAGGACGAGCGTTTCACGATTGTCCGCAACACCGAGAATCTCGGCTTTGCGGCTGCCTGCAACCAGGGCGCCGCATTGGGCAACGCGCCGTGGATTGCGATGCTGAACCCGGACACGGCTCCAAAGACGGATTGGTTGGAAGAAGCTGTCCGCTGCGGCGAAAAGCACAAGGCCGAAATGGTCGGCTGCACGATGCTGTCCAAGCGCAACCCAGCGAAGCTGGACGGCGTCGGCGACGCGTATTCGCCGCTCGGTCTGGCTTGGCGCGGTGGCTATGACTGGCCGGCCGATCAGGCGCCCGACCATGACGGCCGGATTTTCGGACCCTGCGCCGCCGCAGCCCTGTACAGGCGCGACATCTACATGGATTCCGGCGGATTCGACGAACAATTCTTCTGTTATGTCGAGGATGTCGACCTTGCTTTCCGCTTGCGGCTGTATGGCGCGGAATGCGTCCATGCCAGCGACGCAGTGGTTTATCATTTCGGCTCCGGCATTTCAGGACGGCGGTCCGAATTCACAATCTTTCACGGCACGCGCAACCGGGTCTGGACCTGGGTCAAGAACGCGCCGCCATTGATGTTCGTCCTGACGATGCCGTTCGTGGCCATGGTCAATTTGGTTTTCCTGCTGCGCAGCGCCTTTCACGGCAAGTTCCGCTGTACCGCGCGAGCCCTGGGCGAAGCGATTCGCGGTCTCGGGCCCATCCTGGAAAGCCGCAGGGACATCCAGAAGAAGCGCACGGCAAACTCCCTGACCATTTCAAAGGCGATGACATGGTCGCCCGTCAAGCTTCTGACCCGCGCGCCGGACATCCGCCGGATCGCGCAACCACCGAACGGTGCCTGACCGGGTCGCGGGCGGAGATTGGCGGTCCTGCCCGCCGGCGGCGATACTGGACTTGGCGTCCTGATGTGACTATGGGTTGAGGCGGTTTTGGTGGCGGCTTTTCCTGCTTAATCAGGCATAATCGGGAGCGATGATTCCTGTCGCCTGATGAAGCCTCCGGAGATGCAAAGGCCATCTGTTCGCTCATGTCTTCCTTGCCCTCTGCCGATTGTGTTCACGATGCGTATTGAAAGCTGCGGGAGTGTCGCCGCGATGCCGCAAAATGATGTCTAAGCCCGTCAGTTTTGCGGTGGCGATCCCTGTGGGCGGCTGGCACGAATTGTTGCCGCGTGCGCTCGAGAGCCTCGCCGGTCAGACACCGCCATTGCAGGTCGCGCTGCTGGATGCGTCCGGCGATCCGAGGGTGGCAGAGGCTGCGCAGTCGAGCGGCATCGATTTCGCCTATTCGCGCACCGGTCCGGACGCCGGACAATCCGCTGCGATTGCCGAAGGCTGGCAGCACACGGACTCCGATTTCGTATTCTGGCTCAATGCCGATGATTGCCTGACTCCGAACGCTTTGGATGCGGTGCGGGAAACGCTCGACGCGGATCGCGATCTCGACGTCGTTTACGGGCTGACCGATTTCATTGACCTGTCCGGTGACGTGATCGACCGGCATGACCAGGTGGAAGACCTCTCCCCCCTGTTGTTGCGGTCGAATATCATTTCGCAGCCCTCCTGCTTTGTCAGGCGGTCGGCAATGTTGGCGGTGGGCGGCGTCGATCCGGCGCTTCACTATGTGATGGACTGGGATTTGTGGATCCGGCTCTACAATTCGGGCGCGAGGTTCAAACTGCTCCGGGAGACGCTTTCATCGGTATATATGGGCGAAGGGACCAAGACCCATCAGGTCTCGCCGGCGCGGTTGCGCGAGGTCTTTCAATTGGTCCATAAGAATTGCGGCGCCTGGGCGGCAATCAAGTCTACGCTTTCACTGGCAGCTGAGACGCTTACACGACGCAGGCCGAATTCATGAGCAATCACATTCCGATCAGTATCGTCACGCCGAATTACAATGGCGCGCAATTCCTGCGGGAATGCATGGAATCGGTGCTGGGTCAGCAATATCCGGCGCTGCAGTACGTGATCTCGGATGGCGCCAGCACGGACGGATCGCGACTCATTTTCGAACATTACCGGCGCGAACTGGCCGGACTGACCAGCGAGCCCGACGAGGGTCATGCCGATGCGGTCAACAAGGGTTTCGCCATGACCGATGGCGAAATCATGGGATGGATCAATTCAGACGACATTCTCCATCCCGGCTGCTTGTCCCAGGTCGCACGGATTTTCGAGACCCATCCTGAGGTCGAATGGATTACCGGCCGGCCCAGCACGATGAATGTCCGCAGCGAGATCGACTATGTCGGACCGGTGAGGCCGTGGTCGCGATTGCGTTTTCTGGCCGGCGATCATTTGTGGATCCAGCAGGAATCCACTTTCTGGCGCCGCAGTCTCTGGGAGCGGGCCGGCGGCGGGCTCGATACCGCGTTCGACGTCGCCAATGATTTCGAATTGTGGATGCGGTTTTTCCGGCATGCCGACCTGTACACGGTCGACCGAATGCTCGGCTGTTTCCGCGTCAGGCCAGGCCAACGCTCAGTGGATCAGCTCGACCACTACAAACAGGAAATGCGCACCGTCATCCAGCGCGAGCTCGACAGTCTCGACCCCGAATTCCGAGACTCTTTCGGCGACCTCATTCCAGCCAGGCCGCGCGAACTGACCGACGCGGAGCGCGAGGATCTCGACGAGCAGCTGCGTGTGCTGGATCCCCCGACGATCCGCATGAGCGCTGTGAGGCGGCGGGCCGATTTCGGCAAGGCGACAGGCGGAAAGCGTTTCAGCTCCGGCCTGCGTGCGCCCGAGCCGATCAGCGACCTTGCCGCTCTCAAGGACCGCCACCAGGGCGAACGCTGCGTCATCCTCGGCAACGGCCCCTCGCTCAACAAGACCGATCTCGGCCTGCTGAAGAATGAGACGGTCTTTGCCTGCAATGCGGTTCACCTGCTGTTCGACAGGATCGACTGGCGGCCGTCCTATTATACTTGCGTGGATTCGCAGGTTCTGCCTGACCGCGCGTCGGATATCGAGACGATGCTGGCCACCCATCCTGACATGGTCGCCTTCTTTCCTGCCGAAGTGCAGACGCATGGCGGCGACCGCCGGCGGCTGAAAGGCCGGGACCTCGTCTCCGACGGACCGAACCGTTATTTCTTCAATGAAGTCGCCGGCACGATCGATGATCTGCCGGAATCGATGTTCTCGCTGGACGCCGCCGAAAAGGTGATCCAGCCGCACACCGTTGCCATCACGATGCTGCAGCTGGCCGCCCATCTCGGTTTCTCCGAGATTGTACTCGTCGGGTTCGACATGCGTTATGTGATGCCGGCTTCGGCGCGGCCCGAGGATGAAAGCGCGCCGAACGATCCGCGACTGACCTCGTTGGCGAATGATGATGCCAACCATTTCGACCCGACCTATTTCGGAGCCGGTCGCAAATGGCATACGCCGAACACCATGCTGATGCGGGAGCATTTCGAGATTGCCCGGCAAGCCCTGACCCGGGCCGGTGTCCGCGTCATCAACGCGACCGAAGGCGGGGATCTCGAAGTCTTCGAACGCAAGGACCTGGCAGAGGCCTTGCGGCGGCCACCAAGCAAGGCGCGTCAGCCGGTCCCGTCCGCGGGCGAACCACGGCCAGCGGAAGCAGAGACATTGCCCCCTACCGGCCTGCGGCGAGTGCTGGGCGAGCTGATCCCGAGCGTCAGACGCAACTGGACCTTCATCGCCGGCGTGATGCTGGTGTTCGCCGCCATCGTGGCGAGCGCAATCCTGCTGCCGGAATGGCGGGTCTGGATCGCCCTTCTGGGCCTTTTCGCCACGACGCTCGCCTTCAGCATTGCGGTCGCAATCAAGTCCCGGCGGATCCTGACCAGCGTGCTTGTCGCGCTCAAGGAAAGACAGAGCGGCAAGGCGGAAGCCGAACTGGCCCTGCAGGTGCTCGAACAGGAAATCGACGCGCTGTATGCCGAGCTGCACGAGGTGCGCCGTGAACGCTCCCGGCGCGACGTAGCCTAGCCGAGATCGAGCCTTAGAAGCGCGCCTTCGCCTTCGCCTTCAAGACCGATCGAAGCGGACGTCACGAAGACGCTGTTGAGCTCGGGCGCGAAAGCGAGACTGGTCGGGCGTTGCACCGGCAGGTCTATGGTCTGGACCAGGGTGCCGTCCGGTGCAAAACGGCGCAGGCAAGCGCCATCCCAGAAGGCAATCCAGAGCGAGCCATCGGCATGGACCTGCATGCCGTCCGGATACCCGTCACCGTCGCCGATGTGGGCAAAGACCTGCTTGTCATCGAAACCGCCGCCAGAGATCCAGTCGGCCATAAACACGGTCTGACGTGCACTGTCGGTCAGATACACACGGCGGCGCGCAACATCAAAGGCCGGGCCGTTGGTCACGCGGTAGCCGCGCTCGAGGCAGGTTGCTGCGCCACTCTCCGGATCGAGGCGCCACCAGGCCCCGCTGTCGGCCTTTTCGGCATCGTCCATGGTGCCCGCCCAGAACGAACCGTCCGGCGCGCGCTTGCCGTCATTAAAGCGATTGCCGGGATAATCCCGGCGCTCGGGCGAGGCCAGGGCGCGGCGCTCCACCGTTCCATCGCCTTTCGGCACAAGCTGCGCGAAGCCGGACCGTGTGGCGGCTAGCAACGAGCCGTCGGCCCCCGGTACATCGATGCAGCCTATGGCTTCGTCGGCCTGCCAGCTGTCACGGGCACCGGTTTCCGGCGTGTAACGGTGCAGCGCCAATCCCTTGATATCGACCCAGTAGACCGATTGTCCGCGCGAGCACCAGACCGGGCCCTCGCCCAGTATGGCGCGTGCCGGCCAGACGATTTCGGGTTCGGAACAAGCAAGCGGTGTCATGCGTCGCGCGCCAATATCACACCGGGTCGTGGAGACGGGACAATACGCCGCCATCGAGCCAGAATGTCGTGCCCGTTGCGAAGCCGGCATCCGGTCCGGTCAGGAAAAGGGCAGCCTTCGCGACCTCGTCTGGCTGACCGATCCGGCCGGCGGGGTGACAGGCCTCGAGCGATTTGAAAGCCGCCTCGCGGCCCTCGAACCCGGCCATCAGCATGGGCGTGGAAATCGCCGCAGGTGCCAGGCAAACGACACGGACGCGATCACCGAGGTCGACGGCCAGGGCGCGGGTCATGCCGTGAAGCGCGGCCTTGGACGTCGCATAGGCGGCGAATTCCGGCTTGGTCGCCCTGGCGTGCACGCTGCCGATATTCAGGATGGTGCCGCGCGCCGCTTCCAGATCCGGCAGGAAAGCCTGGCTCAGACGGAAGGGGGCGGTCAGATTGACATTCATGGTCGACCGCCAATCGGCCGCGGTCAGCTTGTCGGCGGGTGCGAGGATTTGTGTGGCGGCATTGTTGATCAAAGCCGCCAGTTTGGCGCCGTCCAGAGCGGCCCGGACATTTTCTGCGACGCGTTCAAGTACGGCATCGTCCTCGGCCAGCGCGTCCAGGTCCGCCTCGATGAAGTGATCGCAAATCTCCGGATCGGGCGCCTTGCGGCCAGATCCGATAACGCGCCATCCGGCAGACCTGTAGGCGGCGCCCAGCGCAGCGCCGATTCCGCCGCCCACGCCCGTGATGAAGACCGCCCTGTCTGTCATGATTCCCTACTTAACACCGAGGAAGTCGAACAGATAGCCGATCGCCTGATGGCTGACACGGCGCACGGCGTCCTCGGTATTCGATCCGTTGTGAGACCCGAAGATGCAACGCTCGTATCCGCGCAGCGGATTGTCGGCGGCGAGCGGCTCGACCTCGAACACGTCCAGAGCAGCGGAATGGATCCTGCCACTTGCCAGGCCCTCTAGCAGCGCCGCCTGCTTGACGACAGGGCCGCGGCCGACATTGACGATCCTGACGCCCGGTTTCACGGCCTGCAGCACCTCCTCGTTGAACATGTGGTGCGTGCCGGCGTTGAGCGGCGCCGTGAAAACCAGGAAATCGCAATCCTCGACCCCCTCGAACCAGGGCTTCGGCGTCACGTTGATACCGTCTATCGGCGTGAAAGCGGGATCGTAGGCATAGACCTCCATGCCAGATGCAATCAGCCGGCGCGCAGTCTGGCGACCGATATCGCCGAAGCCGATGACACCGGCCTTGCGCCCGGTCAGCGAAATGCCCCGCGGCTTGGGCCAGGCATTGTTTGCCCGGATTTCGCGATCGATCAGGAAAGTTTGCCGCGCCAGCCCGCCAACATAATTCATCGCGACGTCAGCGACTTCATTGCCGAACACGCCCGGCGTGTTGGTGGACGGCAGACCCAGTCGTTCGGCAGCCTCGAAATCGACATTGTCGACGCCGACCCCCCATTTGACGATGGCTTTCAGCTTGCCGGCAGCGCCGGCTTCCAGCACCCGCGCGCTGGCCGGATCGTCGCCGATAATCCAGCCATCCATGTCCGGGAGGATGGCGCAAAGCTCGTCCTCGGTCATGGTTTGCACCACATCAGGGGCGTCGAGCTCGACATTCTTCCCGGCGAAGATCGGCCGGAATTCGTCAATCATGCCCAGCATGGGCGGGCAGGTCACAAGAATGCGCATGGGCTAGAGCTCGACTTTCCGGTCATAGAGGGCCACCGCCTCGGCCAGCATCCACTGGTCCGCATTGTCGATGTCGATGGATTCCAGCGGCGGCGTTTCATACATGGCGGGCTTTGCCCCGATCCGGGCCTGGGTCCGGGCAAAACTGTCGCGGTTGAAGATATAGAGGTTCGAATTTTCCTCGAACCAGGCTTCCAGGTCCTGGGTGCGGATCAAATTGTCCGGGTCATGGTTCACCGGGCTCATATCGTCCCGATAAAAGCGCGTCTGGATCCGGTTCACGGTGAACAGGCTGTCGGCCGCCCCCTGCTCGGTGACTTCCCGGTATTTTGCCAGCGCGGCGCGAATTGCACCAGCGGAGAGCAAGGGGTTGGTGGTATGGGTCATCAGATAGGTGTCGGCCTCGACGTTCTCGACATCATCGGCGAGCACCAGATTCATCGAGACGAGATCGCCGCAGATTTCCGGCTTGCGGTCGCGCAGAACGACCCGGCCATCGGCATCGCCGTCGTTCAGGCCGTGGTCGGACAGAATCTGGCGGGCATCGGTGTTGATCACGACCTTGTCGATCTCGTCGACCGACAACAGGGTATCGAGGATCCAGCGAAACAGCGGTTTTCCGGCGAATTCACGGAAGTTCTTGGATTTGACCCGCGCACTGTGCGCCTTCATCGGCAGGAGTGCGACGACCTTGGAAGATTGCACCATGGCTTCCTTCTTTCTGCCCCGTGCCTGATTTCAGCGTATCGGCAACCGGGAATTAGCGTGGGTAGAAGTATCGATCCTTGCGTTCCTGGGACAGCTTCCTGTGGTCGTTATTGCCCTTGTAGGAGCCCCAGTATTGCATCAGGCGGAACATGAAAATGCTTCCGGCCTCTTTCCAGAATACCCGCTGGCTCAAGGCCTCACTCATATCGAACATGATGCCGGCCAGGGTAAAACGGATGAAGTCCCGGAAACGGATATGCACTTCGGGCATGATGTCTTGCAGGGCGATGGCTTCGCGCTCATAGCGCGTCTTGACCTTCGGCCAGCTTTCTTCGTGCAGGTGGATGACCGACGCTTCGGCGACGTAACCGATCTCGTGGCCATCTGCGACAAGCTGCTTGCCCAATACCATGTCCTCGAGGCCGGTCACTTCTTCGTCGAACTTGTATTTCTGCCAGATTTCCTTCGGCACGGCCGAATTGGCATTGTTGCAGAAGAAGCCCTCCTGCGGGATGCTGCTGTGCTCCGGGAAATACTTCTTGAACAGCTGTTCCTCGGAAAATTTCGTGACCCCTGCCCGGCCCTGCTGGCGACCGTAGGTGAAGGCGACCTTGTCCTGGTGGAGCGGCCGGATCAGGTCGGCGAGCCATTGATCGCCGATCGGGATGCAATGCCCTGAAATGAACACCAGGTAGCGTCCGTCCGCGAACTCGCAGCCGACATTGAGCGAGCGGCCAAAGGTGAAATCGGACTTCCTGATATGCGTGATGCGGGCGCCGTATTTTTCGGCAATCGCCAGCGTATCGTCGGTTGAACCGGAATCGACAATGACGACTTCGAAGCTGAATTCGGAATCGTCCTGCGCAGCGCAAGCCGCCAGGACTTCGGCGAGCCATTTGCCTTCATTGTAGGTTCTGATGACGATGGAGGCGTCCATAGCCGCTCCTGAAAATTGATTGCAGCGATAACTACAGGAAGAGCCAGCCCTGAAAAGGGGGTGGTTGCAGGTCGTTGAATTGCTTGACGTGTGGCGGCCATTATGGTGACTGCTTAGCCGCGATCTGACCAATCGACTTCGGTCCGGGTTGGCATTCCTAAACAGCAGCGAGACCGAGCGGGTTCATTATAGCGACGATGCATGATCCCAAGCCAGCTAACGTGACCAGCAAGCATACCGGTGTGACCGTTTTCTTCACCGACATTGCGCAAGGCATTGCCAAGGTCGATGTCTGGCTGACCTTCGCGATGGACGACATGCAGCAGCGTTATCGGCGCAGCGCGCTCGGCCTGCTGTGGATCATGCTGTCCTATGCGCTGTTTGTCGGCGGGATTTCCTTTTTCTTCGGGGCTTTCACGCGGTTCGATCCGGAAGGCTTCGTCACCTATGTGGCGATCGGATATGCGCTGTTCGTCTTCCTGATGGCGCAGATCCTCGACGGTTGTCAGGTATTCGTGAATTCGATGACCTGGATCAAAAGCGTGTCCATGCCGCTTTCCGTTCATGTTTTCCGCAGCATTTTCAGGAGCATATTTGTACTGGGCTTGAATCTCGTGGTCGCATTCGCCGCCATGATCCTGATGGGTTGGCGACCCGAGCTCGTCGCACTGATGTGCCTGCCTGGCTTCGCGATCTATCTGATTAATGCAGTAGCGGTTCAATACACATTCGGTTTCGTCGCAGCGCGCTATCGCGACATCACCCATCTGACAAATTCGATTACCCGGATCATGATCTTCCTCACGCCCATTCTCTGGGTGCGGGCGGAGATGACCGGGGCCCGCGCCGTGGCAGCCGATCTCAATCCGCTCACCCACTATATCGAGATCATCCGCGCACCCCTGATGGGTGAATTGCCGCGCATGTCGAGCTGGGGAGTCGTATTGATCCTCACCGCCCTGATCTGGATCGCAGCCGCACTGGTCGGTGCGCATTTGCGGCGTAGACTGCCTTACTGGATATAGGAAGAGGCATTCGCATTGCCCCATGTGTCGGTCAAAAATCTGTGCGTGAACTATCCGATCTACCAGCGCGCTGTCGTTGCGGATAAAGCGGACATTGCCACGCCCGCTGGCGATGAAAACGGGGCTCTGACCCATCGCAACAGCACGCTTATTCGCGGTGCCAACAATTCCATTGTCGGGGTGCGTGCGCTGTCCGGCGTCAGCTTTGACCTGGAAAGCGGCGGCCGGCTGGCGATCATCGGCGAAAATGGTTCGGGCAAGACAACGCTGCTGCAGGTACTTGCCGAGATCTATACACCGGACGCCGGCGAGGTGGTGATCGAGGGCCGCACCACAAGTGTCGTCAATATCAACCTCGGCATGAGCCTCGAGGCCAGCGGTCACAACAACATCACCCTGCGCGGGCTGGCCGCTGGCCGGAGCCGCCGGGAAATCGAGGAGCATCGCGCGGACATCGTCGCGTTTTCAGAACTCGGCGAATTTCTCGATCTACCGGTCCAGACATATTCGGCCGGCATGCGCATGCGCTTGAACTTCGCGATCGCGACCGCATTCCAACCTGAAATCCTCATTCTTGACGAATGGCTGTCGGCCGGAGATGCCGCGTTCCGGAAAAAGGCCACGGCGCGCATGCAGAGCTTTGTCGAACAGGCGGGCATTCTCATTCTGGCCTCGCACAGCCGGCAGCTGATGGAGGCGACCTGTGACCGCGCCATATGGCTCGACCACGGCGTCGTTCGCGCCGAGGGCGATGTCAAGGAAATCGCGGATGCCTATGACGAGGAAATGATGCGGCGGCAGAAGCTACGCGATGCCCGCGCCCAGGCCGAGCTGGAAATGATGCGCGCGCAACAGGAAGCCGAGAAAGAGGCGGAAGAAAAAGCCGAAAGCACCGAGGTCCAGCTGGCCGAAGGGCCTTCGAATATTTTCGCGCGTCTGCTGCACAGGCTGTTGAGGTTGTTCCGCAAATAGTGGCCCCGCCGCGCGATGGCTGCTGCGCCAATCAGACCGGAAGCCCTCGACCCGTAACGCCTACCAGTCCATGTCCTCGGCATAGCCGAGATCGATCAGGGCCTGGCCGTAGCGCTCCTTGAACCGTTCGCGGATTTTCGACGTGAAGTGCTTCTTCCAGGGCCCGCTCTCCGGATTCGCCTGCTTGTTGTCGAAATTGATGCCGGCCACATCCGGGACCTCCATGAATTCCGAAATCCGCTGCAGATGTCCCGCCGCATCCTTTGAAAAGTCCTCGAGCCGGATCGTCATGACGCGTTCGTCGTCAAACGGGGCGAGGATCTGGTCCTCGATCACCTGCTTTGAGATATTGTCGAGCTCGTGCAGGATGCCCTCTTCCTTAGGCAATTCGTTGAGGATGGGCTTGTCTTCCACGAGCTGATCCCAGGTCCAGCCCAGCGGCGATACGTCGGGATGATCGCCCTTGTGGTGGAAATAGTTGGAGATCAGCACCTGGCGCGGGTCGCGGATGATCCGCAATCCCTTCCAGTCCTTGGCATTGCGCTTGATCTTGTTCAGCCCGCGCTGACTGGCATTGGCAAACAGGACAACGTCGCGCCCGTTCTTGCCGAGCCCCTTGAAATCGACATTGACGAGATCGAGCTCATCCATCTTCGAATAATGGAAGGGCGGATCGGTGATCTCGTACTTGCGGATCCGCGCGCCCGTGCTCTCGGCGATGCGCTCGAACACTTCCATTCGGAAGAAGCGGGATGCGCATTTGTGATGCCCGAAAAAGACGAAGACATCCGGTGCGTCGGGATAGCGGAGCGCGCCGATCTGGCGTTCGCTGGCCTGCGCCCGTTCTAGCAGGCGCGCGCGTTCGGCCCGGCCGATGATGACCGCCTTGTGGATTTCCTTGGTGAGCGCAGCGTTGGATTCCGCGATCTCGCGGACGTCCTTGCCCTCTTCCAGCGCCGTTTCGATCGCGTCGATCCGTCCGATCAGCTCGGCTGTGGACTTCTTGGCATACTCGTCGATTTCCGCATGCATGCGCTGCTCGAGCCCCTGCCGCAGGGCTTTCAGCGAATCTTCCAACTCTTCCTTCACTGCCGCCAGCGCCTTGGTGCCGGCTTCCATTCCGTTCTCGACCCCGGCCAGACGATCGCTGAAATCCTTCATCGCGGCCTGAATCTGGCTGTCGGCGTCGGCCTTGAGTGCGTCAATCCGGTCCTGCTGGCGCAACTGTTCCTCGAGCGTCGCATTGATGCGCTGATGCAACTCGTCGAGCTGGAGTTCAAGCTCCTTCTCGCCTTCGGCGGCAATGGTCTTCTGCCGCGCCTCCCAGGCGCCCAGGTCGGCCTTCAGGCGCGAGACCGCCATTGCGATTTCCGAACGGACCTTCTGATCGTTGGTCAGCGACTGATCCGACGCAAGACGCTTCATGCGGGATTCGAGGTTGGTGATTTCAGCGTTCAACGCTTCGCGGACGGCCGCGCTGGTCTTGCTGGATTCGCTGCGCAGACGTGCCACTTCACCACGCAGATTGGCGTCATTCTTTGACAACTCACTTCGGAGCCTTGTGTGGTGCTGCGACAGCTCACCACGTAGCTTGGCCTGATTGTCGGATATCCGGCTCGCCCAGGCATCCCGGCCCTTGGTGAGGTCCTGCATGTGCTCGATCTTGCCGAACAATTCGCGGTTCTGCGCCGACAGATGGGCCACGTATCGGCGCAGCCGCCAGGCCATCAGAACGAGGCCAGCCAGCGCGCCTGCGCCAATGGCCGCGCCCGCGAATACGAGACGCTGTTCCAGCGGCCAGGGGCCACGCAAGGCCAGGGCGACCGCGCCCAGACCGCCAATGGCCGCGATCCAGACCGCTGGCGAATTGAGCAGTTTCCAGATGATGCGCCGCAGCCTCTGGAGCAGCGGGAAGAGCGTCGGCGCATGCGTGCGGACGGCATTGCCCAGCGGCGCATACCAGGCGCGTTTGACCTTCTGCGGCGGTTCGGTTTGCACAGGGACGGTCTCTGCCGCCGGTTCAGCGCTGACCGGTGCCGGAATCGCTGATTGCGGCGCACTGGATGGCATCTGTTTTTGCGGGGGCGGCGTCGCCGGCAGCGATGCGGTGCTGGGCGCCGGTTTCGCGGACGGCACCGGTGCAGTGGCTGCCTGGTCTTCGGCGGCTTCGACTGTCCGGGTGATCACAACCGGCGGTTTTTCACGGAGTTTCCGGCCGGTAGCGGGATCGCGCAGCAGGGTCTCGTAATCGACACGGTCGAAAATCTCGAGCTTGCCGCCAATTGTGGCGTTGAAAATCTTCCTGCCGACCGCTTCATACGACAGCTTGGCCTGACGGTAATTCATCGCGACACGGTCGAGCTTGGGGTCTTTCCAGGTCTTGCCGACGCCGAAATAGTCCTTGTGGAAATGGTTCGGATCATCCGTGGTGGAAATGATGTGATTGCCCTTGCGGACGTGGCTGTCGGGGATCTGGTAGTCGAAGTCCATGCCGATCAGATAGACGCGCTCGAAGCCCAGATAGAAGGCGATCTGCATGTTCAGATAGGTGACAGTCTGACCACAGAACAACTCGCGGGAAAAATCGGTGGAGAAGCGCGGCACACCATGGTTTGGGCTGTTGGTGAGGTAAAAACCCTGATTCATCTGGAAATAGAGCGCGCCGGGAACGGCGCCGTATTTCTCGCGATAATCGGCCGGGAAAAACTTGAACGGCACGTCGTATGCGGCGATGTCCTCGGCATTCTCCTCGTAGACCTTGCTGTCCTCAACCACATAGAAAGTCGGTCGAAAATCCGACTCGCGGGACTTCAGGAAAATCGAATTGACGCCAAAAACGTACTCGCCGTCGAGCAAGGACAAATCATGCTTGTTCAGTGCCGGCCCGTTGCCGACGATGAAGGCGCGCTTGCCACGGAACCGGTCGTGCATGTTGCGCAGCGCCTTGCGGTCGTCATCGGTGATCGGGACCGATTCCCGCTGCTTGTAGGTCTGCAGAATAGAGGGCGCGGGCGCTTTCTTGGCCGCATTCTGTTTCTCAAGCCTGTCTTTCATGTTGCGCTCTACGTCCTCGAGATACTTTACGGATTGCGGCGGAATAAACGCATCCTTGACATAGGATTTCTGAAACACGCCCAGCTGTCTGATCAATTCCGGATAGCGGCGCTCGATCTTCTTGCTGAAATATCCCCGCACATCGTGGTCTGCGTTCTTAACCCGAGTCCGTACGCCGTGCAGCATGATCAGCGAACGGCGTGCGGCCAGCGGTGCAGCCAGCGGGTACATTTCCGGGTCGTCCCGGAAAAAGCGGTTGGTGTCGTCGATCTGCTCGAAGAACGCTTCGACATGGGCTTTCGAAACGCCCTTGCTCAGCGACCCGTCGCGTTGCCGGTATTGATAGACAATGTCATCGATCGCGTGATGCCGCTTGCTGCGTAACAATGCCTTGTAGGTGAAGAAGAGGTCTTCGTGCGGAAGCCGCGGCGGGAAAAGCGGATTGATGCCCTGCAGCAGCCGCTTGCTGTATAGGCGCGCGCAGGCAATCGACGGCGCGAATACGCCCAGAACTTCCTGCCAGGGTTCCAGCGTGCCTGCCGACTCCGGGATTTCGTGCTGCACCAGCTTGTGGGTCACGACCTCGTCAGGCACGCCCGCCTCGCTGATCCGCTCGAAGCGACCGCTGACGATATCGGCATCATGCTGCTCGACTGCGTCATACAGCGCCTTGAGTGCGTCGGGCCGCAAGCGGTCGTCACTGTCAAGAAAGGTGACAAATTCACCCTTGGCGTGACGCAGGCCGGTCATGCGCGCCGCACCGAGGCCGGAATTCTGCTGGCGGACGTACCGGAATCGGACATCGCCTTCGGCCAGGCGATTCACGATGCTAATGGAGCCATCCATGCTTCCGTCATCGACAATGACGACCTCGAAATCGGTCATCGTCTGGTCGAGGACCGATCTGATTGCGTCTTCGATGTACAATTCGACATTGTACACCGGGACAATAACGGAAATGGCGGGTGTCATTTCGCGACCCCTTGCAACGCCGCCGGCGCGCCGCTGGCCGCCACAGCGTTGTAATCGCGCCGCTCGAAAATCTCGAGCTTGCCGCCAATCGTCGCGTTGTAGATGTTCCGGCCACTCGCCTCATAGGCCAGCTTGGCCTGCTTGTAGTTCAGGGCGACGCGGTCAAGCTTGGGGTCTTTCCAGGTCTTGCCAGCGCCGAAATAATCCTTGTGGAAATGGTTCGGATCGTCGGTTGTCGACAGAATGAGATCGCCATTGCGCCGGTGCGAATCCGGAATGACATAATCGAAATCCATGCCGATCAGATAGACTTCTTTGAAGCCCAGGAAGTAGGCGATCTGGAGATTGATATAGGTCACGGACTGACCGCAGTAGAGCTCGTCCGACATGTCGGTCGAGAAGCGCGGGACACAGAAATTCGGCCCCGTCTTCTCGTAGAAGCCCCGGTTCATCTCGAAGAAGACGGTCATGTCCGTCGGGGGATGGAATTTCCGGTAAAGCGTCGGGAAGAATTTCAGGATACGCGGCTGGAAATCAACGATGTCGTCCTTGTTTTCCTTCATCACGGCGTTGTCTTCGACAGTGAAGAATGTCGGCACGAAGCCGGTTTCCCGCGTCTTGTAGAAGAAGGAATTGACGGCAAACGTGTACTCGTTCTCCAGCAGCGACAAATCGTGCCGGTTCAACGATGGACCGTTGCCGATGATGAAACAGCGCTCGCCTTCATACCGGTTGTGCAATGCGATGATCTTGTCGACGTCAGGCGGACCTGCCCCGTACAATTCCTTGCTGACATAATTCTCGATGTCTTTTTCCGGTTCGTCACCGGCGTCCTCGTCAACGACACCGTTGATCTTCAAGGGCTTCTGGCTGCTGTACAGGTCGAGTTCGCCAAAGCTGCCGGCGCGTGCCGCCGATGTCCGGCGCGTCTGTTCGGCGTTGGCGTGCTTGCACTCACGGTGCAGATAGTCGGCCGGTCCGAGGCCGGAACTGACGACACAGCCATAGCGGTAGGACAGGTCCTTCAGGATCTGGCTGAGCTGTTCGTTCCGGATGCCGGTCGATTCATGGAACAGGTGCACATAGATGCGGTTGGCAACGCGGATCCGGGCGGGTTCGACCTGTGCCAGCAGGGTCACGTCGAGCGAACGGTCCTCGCCGCCATAGCCGACATATTGTTCAAACCCGAACACGTTCATGAACAGGCTGCGCTTGATGATAACGATGCCACCGCAAAGCGTGGTCGGCTTGCGAACGCGCGCTTCATCCTTCAGCCGGCGGAAATTCATGTCCCGCTGAACAAGTTCCGCTCCGCCCGGCGTGGTGAAATAGATATTCTTGTACGGCGAGATGACATCGTACTGGCCGTGGCAGCCAATGATCTCGTCGAGGAAATTCCCGCCCAGCAGAACATCGGTATCCAGAAGGCCCACGACTTTGGCATTGGTGAAGTGCCGGACGGCGACATTGTAGCCCCAGCCCCGGTTATAGTCCCGGTCATTGAAGATGAATTCGTGCCGGACGTGCGGGTATTCCGCATACCGTTCCATGTCGAGCTTGGACGTGATGTCCTGCTCGACCAGAAGGACGTCAAACAGATCACCGTAAAAATGGTCGATCCATTTCAAGATGAAATCGAGGTTCGACAGCCGGAACTCGCTCGTCTCGGCGAGTCGCACGCCGATGATGAGGGTGGCGATATAGCCGTCGGTTCCGCATTTCTCGCGGATCGCCTTGCGGTCCGCGTCTGTCAGCTGCCTGGGTATCGTGATCGGGTTGCCATAAGGCTCAACCGGTGCCGCGCCCGCTTCCGCTTCATACGCGCTGGAATCAACGCCGATCTTTTTCGCGAGCTGGTCGTATATCCAGTCGCTGCCTTCCTTGGTGAGATGGAGGTTGTCGCACGTGTAGCGCTTGATGTCGTCGTCACCCCAGGCCAGGAGGTCGATTACCTTATCGGGCCCCAATTCGTCGCGGAACAGTTCCGAATAGGCTTCCGTCAGGCGTATGTTCGCCGGGCGCCCGCGCTTGAAATCACCTTCCCAACCCGGAATGAAGCGGTTGGAATTGATGAAAATCAGATTGGGGATTTTCTTCAGAACCGGAAGCAAACGGTCCCGGCCCATTTCCAGCCCGTACATGTTGACCGTCGGTTGGCCCTCATACTCGACGCCGAAATCGTTCGACAGATAGGCCTGGATCTCGGCCTCGCCGAACATGGCATCGAAGGCCGGCTTCTTGTTGTTGACGACCTTCTTCGCATAATCGCGGGTATTGAGACCCGTATTGGAAAGGTTGGATGGCTCGGCGTTGTTATAAAGATCATTGATTGCGCTTGGCTGCGGCCGCGGCGACCATTCGACGATCCCGGTGAAGAGAATGATGTGGTCCCATTGGGTTGGATCGCGGTCCTTGATGTATTCGAGGAAATCGAGCGTCGTCGTCCATTTCATCGGGCACAGAACAACTTCCGCATCGACATCGGGATGACTCGCCAGTCGTTCCGCGAACACCGGGTGCACGGGTGCGCCGCTCGGCGTGTGCTGGCCGCGGCTGTCAGTGTAGATCAGGATTTTCGTTGTCATCTGTTCAGCATCAGCCTGCTTTTTTGCGCTCACGCAGGGCCTGCTCCCAGGCCCATGCACTTGCGACAATCTTCTCGAGGTCGTCATGGCGCGGCGTCCAGCCGATATCGTTTTTCAGCCGGTCGGAGCCCGCGACAATAGCGGCTGGGTCTCCGGGGCGGCGCTCGGCCTCGCGCACTTCGAAATCGACACCGGACACCGCTTTCACCGTCTCGATGACTTCCTTCACGCTGGACCCGCGGCCGTAACCGCAATTGAGGGTCAGGCTGTCGCCGCCATTCCGGAGATGGCCGAGCACATCCGCGTGCGCATTCACCAGATCGCTGACGTGGATGTAGTCGCGGACACAGGTGCCATCGTGCGTCGGATAGTCGGTGCCGAACAGGTCGAGCCGCTCGCGAATGCCGAGCGCAGCCTGGCACGCCGCCTTGATCAAATGGGTCGCATTGGCCGTCGACTGCCCGGCCCGGCCATGCGGATCGGCACCTGCGACGTTGAAATAGCGCAGCACGCCATATTGCATCGCCCCGGTGTGGGCGAGATCCGCCAACATCCATTCGGTCATCAGCTTGGATCGACCATAGGGTGAGAGCGGGCTCAGCGGGGCGTCTTCATGCACCGGTTCGTTTCCGGCCATGCCATAGACGGCGGCGGTCGAGGAAAAGATGAAACGCTCGACGCCATTCGCCGCGGCGGCATCAATGAGATTGCGCGAAGCCGCGGTGTTGTTGGAATAATACTTCAGCGGATCGGAAACCGATTCCGGCACGACGACCGATCCCGCAAAGTGGATGATGTCGGTGACACCATGTTCGCGGATCAGCCGCGTCGTCAGCGCCTGGTCGCCGACATCGCCGAAAACGAACTTTGCCCGCTTGTCGACCGCCCAGTCGAATCCGGTCACCAGATTGTCGAGCACCACGACCTGCTCGCCTGCGTCCAGCAGTGCAAGAGTCATGTGGGCACCGATATAACCAGCACCGCCCGTTACCAAAACGGTCATGTTGTCCCCATCGCCATCCGTGCCGCGTGGCGGCCCAAGCTCAATGTCAATAACCCGATCAACACTTTCATTCCAACCCTGTCGGTCAGCCAGCCCGCAGAATTCGTGCCAGCCCCTTCTGGTTGGTCGTCAGATGACAGCCTGCTGCGGACATCAGGGTGCTACTGCATGCGAATTCGTTTCCTTGATCGACGCCCAAACCGATGGCATGTTCGCAGACGCGGCTCCGCAGGGTAAAGCTGGATTTAGAAGGAGAGGTCCGGCAGAATGAGCGACGCGGGTCAGAATGCACACCCGGCCGGAACTGGGGCCGGGATTTCCAGATTTCCATTTCTTGTTTCATCAGAATTTCGCAAGTCCGACGATATCGGGAGCATGGCGGAAAGGTATGCGCGCGGGCATCCGTTTCCGCATATTGTCATCGACGATTTCCTGCCCGAGACACATGCCCGTTTTCTCGCAGACAAATTCCCGGGGCCGGAAAGCCAGGTCTGGCTGGATTATCGCAAGCGCCCGCTTCACCAATACGGGAAGCTGGGTCCGGGCGGCAGCAGCCGCTTTGATCACCTCGATCCCGAATTCCGGATGGCGCTTGCCGAGTTTAACAATTCCAACTTCCTTGCGTTCCTGGAGGCCCTGACGGGCATACCGAAGCTGATTCCGGACCCCTATTTCAAGGGCGGCGGAATACACCAGATCGTTGCGGGCGGTATTCTGGATGTCCACACGGATTTCAATCACTACGAACAGCTTGATTTATATCGCAGATTGAACGTCCTGATCTATCTGACGGAGGACTGGCAAGAGGGTTTCGGGGGCGAACTCGAGCTCTGGGATCGCGCGCCGTCTGAACAGGGCAAGCCGGTCAAACTGATCCCGCCGGTGTTCAATCGTTTCGTCGTTTTCGGAACGAACAAAACCACCTTCCACGGACACCCCAATCCCTGGCGTGGTCCGGACGGGCTGTGCCGCCGGTCAATCGCTCTTTACTATTATACGGCTCAGCCTGAACTGGGTGTCATCTACGACAAGAAAACCGACTTCCAGGGCGTTGCGAAGCACGAAGTGAAAGCCGACTGAATACGTTCGGTCAATTCAGCGCGCACCAGCGCTTCGTGGGATCAGGGCGTTGATGTCCGGCCCTGCTGCCGGATGACGAGATCGGGAAGGGCCTCCAAACGGCGGGCGAGATCGCCATAGATCGCGTCCAGCGACTGGCGAACCTTGTCCGGCAAGGCCTGCCAGTCCGACGCCCGCGGCTGATACGCGATCGGCGGCCGGCGAATGCCAAGCCAACGCGCGAGCTCGGGTCCGGAGTCCGACAGGGATTCATAACGGGCGAACACGACCGGATAGGGCTGATCGCCATGGAACCAGGAGTCGAAATGCTCTTCCAGCCTCAACAGGTCACGGCCATTCTCGAGATAGGCCTGTAAATCCCAAGACGCATCGATCAGCGACGGATCGGTCTGCATGTTGAGCGCGTGCTTGCGAACGAATTCCGGGTCCTGGCGGCCAGCACGATCGCCCTTCGGCGTGAATCCGTGCCGGTTGCTCTTTCCGAAACGCCTGTTGAACAGGGACAGGACGATGTTCCGCGGGTCGCCGAACAGATAAATGAATTTCTGTGCGTTGAAGGCAGCCGGCGGCGGCAGGCGGCGATGCGAATGCATGCCTGACCAGACCCTCTCCGTAGCCCGCGGCTCAAGCCAGCGGGTGACCATCTTGGAGCCGACACCTCCCGGCGACACGACCTGGAACAGAGAGGGGGGCGGCGGATCCGACACGGCGGCTTGCAGGCGGGAGGGTTCGGCCGGCCAGCCGGCATTGCGGGCGGCGTGCTGATAGGGCGATGCGTAGCCCGCCGATTCCGGCGCCAGCCGCTCGGGGAAGACCTGCTCACCGCGGTGCAGCCGGCGCACATGGAAATTCGTGGTGAAGCGGCCTTCCAGCGTTGGCTCCTCCAGCTTGACGATATTCTCGACTGGCAGGAGGAATCGCGCGCGATCACCCGATTGGCCCGTCTGATCAGCTGTGAAGGTTTTCACCATGACGTCGTGGAAGTCCCAGAGACCGGCATCCGCGCTGCAGGTTTCAGCCACCTTTTCAAGGCATTGCCGGAGGATGAACTGGTGGTGCCAATGGCCCTGTCCGGCCGCGCGCCCTTCCTCGAAATCGGTGCCGGCGAGCACGCGCCGCGTGCCGGTCAGGTCACGGACATCGCCCCAGCGGGTCAGACGGACCGACTGGATGCCGGAAACTTGTTCGGGCGCCCCTTGCAGCGCGCCCGCCAGGTGCGACAGGATTGCGGCATCAGCGCACATGTAAGGATAACGGTCAGACGTCGTCCAGAAGACCCAGCGCGTATCCGGCACAGCATCGAGCAATGCCTTGAGCGTTGCGGCTATGGGTGCCGGCGATTTTACGCACTGGAACGCAATGCCTGCGTCGATCTCGCCTTGATAGACATCGCGCGTCGCTGCATCGTTGTAAGGCAGGAAGAATTCCAGGCCCGACATATCGGCATGGCGGGCATAGGAATTGAGCATGAAAATGGTTTCGTGCGCGCAGGCATCATAGGTCAGGCAAATGGCAGGCAAGCGCCCGCTCGATCGCGTTGCCGCGGGGCGCGGCTGTATGGCCGGTGCGGCCGTGGCGGTCTTTTTCGGTTGAGCAGATGCTGGAAGAGGCGGCGCGTCGGCAGCAGGCTTGTTGGCCGACAGGCGGATCGCGTGGGCCGTATCGCCGAGCGGCTCGATACGCGTGTTCCAGCCGCGCTCGAACGACAGGCGGTCGACCCATTGCTGGCGCCAGTTTGCGGCCTGCTGATAGGTTGTTGAAATCTGCTCACGCCAGGCTTCAAGCTTGTCGCGCGTGATATTTCTGGCAGTCCAGTCATCGATCATGACCACCGGGAAATCCCTGTAGGCTTCTGCCGTCGGTGACTTCCGGATGATCGGTATGGCGCCTTGCAGCAGTGCCTGCCAGGCCTTCGGCGACGGATCGAGCCCACCGCCTTCGACGCACAGGACAAAGGAATGGCGCGACAGGAGGCGATTGAAGATCGGCGGCTCCACTGCCTCTTCGAGCACTGTGGTCCAGTCCGCCCAGGCGTTTCGTGCCAGTTCGGTGACCTTTCGGCGGGGCTCCCATTGCGGGCCCGTACGCACCCTGTGCGCGCAGAGCACCGACAGGGGACGCCGGTTCAATGGCTCGAATTCCACTACCTCGGCCATGGCGTGACCGCCCCCCGACGGCAACAGGCCTAGCGGCATGGGGTGCAGCTTGGAATGGGCCGCTTCGTCGAGATTCTCGGCCCACCAGGTTTTAAGGTGCGAATGTTCCAGGATGGTGTCGATCGCAGCCCTGACCGGTGCCGGATAGGTCTGCCAGCGCTGGTCCACCTGGCGCGGCAGGGTGAGGTCCTCGGAACCGGAGAACAGGACGAAATCCGACTTGATACGCGGCAGCACGGCTTCGGCGAAATGCAGGATTGCCGCTTCGGCATTGCGCATCGACAGGAAAAGCGTGCGCGGCGAAGGCGGGGCGCCGGGCCGCACCCGCAGGAAGGTCCTGGGCTCGGCGGAATCGCTCAGCACGACCCAGTCACAGCGCGCGGCAAGGCCGGTCAGCCGGTAACCCTTCGCGCCGCTGCCCTTGGGAAAAAGCCGCGTGGACCAGACTTCAAACGTATCAGCCAAGGGCGAGGCCCTTCAGTTGTTCGTATAGCTCGGCGATCTCGGCCGGCGGCGCGGACGCATCGTCTGTACCCTTCGGAATCCCGGCATCGAAAAATTCCGGCGCCGGAGGCGGCGTCAGGCCGAGAGCTGTTACCAGCTTCGCGAGGCGCTCCGTCATCGCGTCGGGCTGGGTCGAAAACTCGATCAGCGGGCAGGACCGGGTCGTGGCGAAGTGCAGAAGCCGCTCATTATAGGCCTGCCAGAGATAGAGGCCCTTGGTCAGCGAGAAGCCATTGCGGCGTTTCAGCGAATGGGCCACGGCGAGCGGATCGCGGAAGATCCCGCAAAGCGCCATGTCCGGCCGGGCGTCAAGCCAGCCCTCGAGCGTCAACAGCGTGCGCGGATCCTTGAATGCCCAGGGCTCGAAACCTTCGCGGGATTCCAGGAAGAGATCGCGCACCGCCGTGTGCATCCGGTTCCATTCGACCTTGGACGGCGGGTTGTCCCAGCTTCCGGCATTGGCCTGGAGCAGGGTTTCCTGCATGAAGAGGATCGATTCCGGCTCCTGCAATCCCTTGCGGTTGCCGGGAATGGACGTGCCCAGCACCTTGCCGAGATAGGCCCCGGATTCGGCCAGCGAGCCGGCCAGCGCGCTGGTGCCGCTGCGGTGCATGCCGAGCACGGCTATGGCGCGCGCCTTGGCCGGTTTTGCCGGTTCGGCCGCCGGGCTTGCCGGGCCGGATTGATCCGCCATGCGGGTCTCCTCAAAACAGGATCGGCGACGACTGACACGCCCCCGTTTGCCGTCGGTTTCGTCTTAGACCGCGCAGGCTGAAAGGAAAAGCGCCGACCGGGCCTTTAACTGTGCTGGCAGGCGAATGGTGGGCGGCTAGCCGATATCGAAATCGTAGAGGCTGGACATGGCCAGCACCAGCGAGACGACGACGAGACCGATAATGCCGGCGAGGAAAGCTACGGCGAGCGGCTCGGCCAGCGCTGTAACGCGCTTGGCGAGATTGCGGGCCTCGGTTTCGCCGGTCTCGGCGACGAAAAGCAGGATGCCGGCGAGATCGCCGGACAAGCGGCCGGTGCGCACCAGATTGATGGTCATCGTGTCCATGTCGGTGTGCGCGCGCAGCGCCTGTTCCAGCATCGCCCCGGCGCGGACGGCGCGGCGCACCTCGGCGAGGCCGGCCCGGCGGCGCGGTGACAGGACGCCACGTTCGGCCAGTGAAAGCGCATCGATCAGCCCTGCCCCGGCGGCCAGTGCCGTACCGGCGACGCGCGCCCAGCGGGCGGAATCCGCCGCCGACAGGAAACGCCCGATCACCGGCATCCGAAAAGCGATCGCGGTCAGCTGGCGGCGCGTGGCCGGAGCCGAAACCAGGCGCACGCCGAGCACGATCACCACGACCATGCCGATGAGCACGGGAACCGCATTGGCGCCGGCAAACTCGCCGATCGACAAGACGATGCGCGACAATGCCGGAATATCGCCGCGCGAATTGGCCAGCAAGGCGGAAAAACGCGGCACGACGGCAACGAAGATGAAAAACACCGCGACGAGCCCGGCGATCGCCAGGAAGGCCGGATAGGCCAGCGCGTTGCGGATTTCCCCGGCCGCGGCGAGATCGGCCTCCATCTGCTTGGAGACCTCGGTCAGGCGATCCGGCAGCGAACCGGTGGCTTCGCCGAGCTCCACAAGGCGCGGGGCATAGTCCGGCAGGTCCGGCATGCGCCGCATCATCGAGGCGGAAAGCCGCGAGCCACCGCGCAGATCGGCGCGCACGAGGCGCGCCTGTTCGGCGATTTCGCGGCACGGCTCGTCCTCGATCAGACTGTCGAAACAGGTCAGGAGTGGCGCCCCGGCGCGCGCCAGCGTCGACAATTGGCGCAAAAAACGCGAGCGGTCGGCAGGCCGCGCCTTGCGGCGCTCATAGCGATGCGCGTCGGCGTCGGGGATCAGCTCGAAAGGCGTGACCTTGCGCGCGCTCAGCTGGCTGACAGCGTCGTTCTCGTCGGCGGCGCTGATCCGGCCTTCGACCTCGCCGCCATCGGCCCGCAAGCCCTTATAGCGGTAGCTGATCGTCAAACGCCGGTCTCCTCGAGCGGCGCGCCGGCCTCGGTATTACTGGCGAGCACGCGCAGCACTTCGGAGACCGATGTCACGCCGGTGCGTGCCTTCAGCATCGCGTCCTCGAACATGGATAGATAACCGCCCTCGCGCGCCGCAGCCTCCAGCGTTTCGGCAGACGCGCCCTGGGCAACGGTTTCTCGCAGCGCCCCGTCAATGCAGGCAGCCTCGAACACCGCAACGCGGCCGGTATAGCCGGTCTCGCGGCATTTCGGGCAGCCGGTCGGGATTTGCCAGTTTGCGGCCCCGGACAGGAGATCGGCGGGCAGGCCCTGTTTCCTGTGTCCTGCCTTGCTCATCAAGGCTTCAGCGGCGCGGACATCGGCCGGACCCGCGGGGCGGGCGCAAGCCGTGCACAGGCGCCGCAACAGGCGCTGCGCGACGAGACCGCGCAAGGAGGCTGAAATCAGGAAGGGTTCGACGCCGAGATCGGTCAGGCGTTCGACGGCGGCGAGCGCGGAATTGGTGTGCAGGGTGGAAAAGACGAGGTGGCCGGTGAGTGCCGCCTGGACGGCGATGCGTGCGGTTTCGCCGTCGCGGATCTCGCCGATCATGATGATGTCCGGGTCCTGGCGCAGAATAGCGCGGAGGCCGCGGGCGAAGGAATAACCGATATCGGCGCGCGCCTGCACCTGGGTGACGCCGGCCATGTCGTATTCGACCGGATCCTCGATGGTGATGATCTTGTGCTCGCCGTCATTCACCTGTTCGAGGGCGCGATAGAGGGTGGTTGATTTACCCGAACCGGTGGGACCGGTGACCAGGACGACGCCATTGGGTTCGCGGATCATGCGGTCGAAGGCCTGACGCGCCGGGCCTTCGAGACCGAGGCCTTCCAGCGTCGGCAATTCCTGGCGCTTGCGCAAGAGACGCAGAACGAGCGATTCGCCCCAGGCGCCGGGCAGGCTGGAGACGCGGAGGTCAACATCCTCGCCGGCAAAGCGGATGGACTGGCGGCCATCCTGCGGCAGGCGGCGCTCGGCAATGTCCATGCCGGAAATCAGCTTGATGCGGGATGCCACGGCGTCATAGCGGGTGCGGGGCTGGGTCTGGACACGGCTTAGCACGCCATCGATGCGCAGGCGGACGACATATTCGTGCTCATAGGGTTCGACATGGATGTCGCTGGCGCCGGCGCGCATCGCATCTTCGAACAGCGCATTGACGAAATCGATGACCGGGGCTTCCTCGGCCATTTCGCGCAAACGCTCGGCATCGGTCAGCGCTTCGCCCTTGTTGCGGGTCGAGGCATCGTGGAGGCGGGCAAGCGCGGCATCGAGGGCGCGATTGGAGACCAGCACGCGCCGGATCGGACCATCGAAAAGGGTCTCGATGCGCTCGGCCAGTGCCGGGTCGAGCGGATTGCGGGCGGCAACGACCAGCGTGGCGTCAGGCGGCGGCAGGTTGGCCGCTTCCACATCGTGACCATTGCCACCGGACTTGGCCGCATCGACGGCTTCCGATTCAAACCAGATCACGGCCTCCTTGGCCGCCAACCAGCGCAGCGGCAGGCCGAGCGCGGCCGGGGCGCGCGACAGGGCGAGTTCATCGGACGGGATTGCGGCGGCATCGAGCACGTCGAGCTCGAGCTGGGTGGACAGCGCTGCGAGCAGGCGTTCCTCGGCGACGGCGCCAAGCCGCAACAGGGCCTGGCCGATCATCGTGCCGGTCTCGCGCTGATAGGCGAGCGCTTCGGCAATGTCGTCCGTCGAGACGGAACCGTCCTCAAGCAGGATGTCGCCAATGCAACGCTCGTCCATGATGATCGTTCCCCGCCCGTAACAGGGCCAACAAAGCCCCTCTAAAATCTCGTGTCTTTTCTTACGCGATCGGCCACCGCGCCGCAAAAGCAGCGTGCAGGAATTGGGCCGGAAAAGGCAAGGCGCAAAAGAAAAGGGGCGGCCCGAAGGCCGCCCCGATCCCTAGACGGTAAACCGTCCGGTCAAGGACAGACTAGTTGTCCGTCATGCCACCGGTTGCCACGAAGGACCCCGGCGTACGGTTGACCAGCTGACGGTTCATATCAGCACCACCCGCTGAAGCAACATCAGCGTCCAGCGTCTGGAGCATAACACCTGTGATGTCGGCGTTACCCGTTGCACCAGCAGCTGCGCCCAGGGCCCGCGAGTTAAAGGTGATCGTGGAACCCTTGACCTGGAAGCCCGTGTCAGCCGTACCGGCATTGAGCAGCACCGTACCGGCTGGAACGCCGTTACCAGCCGCTACAGCAACCTGCACCTGCGTGATATCAGCAGCTGCCGCATCGGAGGCCAGCTGGATGCGGAAATTGCTTTCCGTACCACCGGAACCGAAACGGACCCACTCACGCGGGCCGCCCGTGGCAACAGCCGTTTCAGACAGACCATCATCCCACTCGATCGGAGCCAGCGAACCGGACACGCTGCCCGGTGCCGCGTAGTCTGCGTTCGCCGTTACGGTCAGCATAGCCGTCGGTGTCTGCTGAGCGATCGGATCGGTGTTGTCCGACGTGAACGTCACTTCGCCGTCAGCAAGAAGCGTATCCAGCTGCGTCGCGGACAGGGCGCATGACCAGGTGTTGACACCAGCACCGGCATCTTCGGTACAAGCAACCGCACCGCCCACATCGACTGCGACGGTGGCAACGCCATCATCGCCGCCCGGGAAATCGATTTCCAGCTCGGCACTGGCGACTGCGTCGCCGACCACGATGCCAGCAACACCGCCGATTGTGACACCGTCACCATCAGTGAAGATACCAGTACCATCGAAATCAAAGTCGACGTTACCCAGCGTGTGCGGACCAACCGGACCAATACCATCGGTATCCAGCGTCACGGTAGCAGCGGCCGTCACATCCTGGCTTCCCGTCGGGAAGACCGACGTGTCGTCGATCAGCGTGAAGGTGTCCGACTCAGCGACGAACGTGCCGCAGTCGCTGCTGCAGGTCACGGTGACCGTTGCGCCCGAATCCTGGCTGTGATTCGCTGCGGAACGGGTCAGGTCGATGTCGAACGTCGTGTCGTTGGCGCAAGCGCGGAAGTCAGCGCCATCATTACGGAAGGTCACCGACGTGCTGCCGATACCGCCACCGGCCTGAACGGTGAAGCTGCAGTTGGCGGAACCTTCGGTGAAGTCGGCATCGTCGACGATTTCGCCCAGCACCAATCCACCGGTCGTCGAGATGGTGATGTCAACAACCGCGGCGGCGCCGAGGTTGTCATAGTCAGCATTGTCGGCGTCGTGCGTGAAAATCGCGTTATCGCCAATTCCGCCATCATATTCCGCTGCGAAATCACGGTCGGTGCGCAGGTCACCGGTTGCCGCAGTGAAGTTATCTTGGGCGTACGCACCGCCGGCGACCAGCGCGGTCAGTGCGACACCTGCAAGAAGTTTCTTGATAGTCATAGGGATATCCCCCCTCTAAGTTACATTATTGCCATGGCCATGACACGCCATGACGTTTCCAACATGACCGCCGAGACATAGCTGAAGAAATTGATTTCCCCCGCTACACCAATGACGCCCCTATAGTCCCGCAGAACGCGCGGAACATGTCAGAGACTTCATGACGTGACCGCATGATAGACGGGTTAACGCCGGGGGTGTCAAGGTGAATCCGGTGGAGGAAGGAACGGGATTTCATTATTTTACGCTGCCTTAGCGCTGCAAATCGTCGCATCCGCACACGTTTAAATAAAATAGCGGCGAGAAAACAAGGGCTTGATATAAAGCCTGCCGGCCCTCCGACTTTTCCGTTCGAAGATTGCGGCGTTGTCCTCAAGTCACACCCCGCCTTGCGGGACACGCCTGACAGGCGAAGTTAAGGAAAAATTTCAACTGTTGCGATGCGGACGCGGGCCGCCTTCACTGGTCAGACCCGGTGGCTGAGCCTGCCACGGCGAAAAGTGGACGATAGCCGGATGGGTTTGGCACGTCATTCAAACACAGCCACGCTGAAATCGCACCCTATCGGTATTTCCTGACGGGCCCGGGAGAGGCCTAGACCTGCTCCAGCTCGCAATGCGGTGCTGCTGCGCGGCGGCGCCAGAGTCGCTGGTCCGGCGAAGTGAGCGTCAGCACAGTCTCGCCGTCACAAAGCCCGCCGGCCGAGATGTGAAGCGGTGTATCGGCGGACACGCGCCAGCCATCGGGCACATCATCGAAATGAGCGTCGATTTCTTCGGGCGCGATTTCAACGGGCGCGGCAGCGAGTACCGCAGCATAGCGCAGATCGATCATGCCGGTCTGCAGGGCTGACAGGGCCAGGCGGGTTTCGCGGCGCTCGATCTGATTGAGCAGCGAAGGGGCAGCAATGGCCCCGACCAGCGCGATCAGGGTCACGGTCAGCAATACTTCCAGCAGGGAATAACCGGCCCGCATGAGGGGTCAGCCCCGATCCGGCATTACTGGCTGCCTGCAGCGCCACCCGGCAGCTGGTCTGGATCGGCGCCGCGCGAATAGAGATCGGCGGCCAGCCCGTCACCACCCGGCTCACCGTCATTGCCGTAGGAATAGACGATGCCGCGGCGCGACAGGGATTCGGCGGGTTCGTAGCGGAAAGGCTCGCCCCAGGGATCAGTCGGCAGGCCGCCATCGAGATAGGGGCCGTTCCAGCGGTCGACGAGATCGGGCGGCGGCGCGGCCAGTGCGGCAATGCCCTCGTCCTCGGACGGATAGCGGCCAACGTCGAGACGATAGGAATCGAGCGCCGTCTCGATCATGCGAATCTGGGTGCGCGCAGCCGTGATCTGGGACGAATCGAGTTGTCCAAGCAGGCGCGGCGCGACAAGGGCGACAAGCAGGGCGATGATCGCAACGGCAATCAGCACTTCGATCAGTGAATAGCCGGCGCGCCGCCTGTGGTGCATTCCATGACGGCCATCCGGGGCGTTCTGTCCGGCCTTCCCGGCCTTTGCGCTTGTTTCAGCCATGACATCCACTCTCCACACGCTTGCCGCAATCCTGCCGATGAACCGGCGATGGTCCACACACAGACACCGGAAGCTTGAATAAGCAAGGTGTGACAATATCATGGCGGCCAAGGAGTTTGCCAGACCCGATGCGCAGCGGTTTTACCCTTCTCGAGACGCTTATCGCGCTGGTGATCGCAGCGCTGATCACGCTTGTCCTGATGGACACGCTGTCGGCGGCCACCGGTCACGCCACGCGGATCGAACAGGCAACGCGTGCGCATACAGAGCGAACGTTGGCGCTGATTCCCGTCATGCGCGCGCTGAACGGGATCACGCCCGATTATCATGATGCAGAACATGTGTTTGCTGGCGATGCCGCGGCGGCAAGCGGCCTGACCGTGACCGGCATCAACGGTGACAGCATGGGTCCGACGGGCTTTGAACTCGCGCTGGAAGACCGGGCCGGACAGGCAATTATGATTTATCGCGAGGCTGGCGAAACCCTGTTCGAGATCGAGGTCCCGGACGGCGCCCGGCTCTCCTATCGCGATGCGAAGGGCGTAACGCATGAGGTCTGGCCACCGGAAGACGGGGTCGATCCCGACCCGGTCTATTTCCGGCCCGTACCGTCGGCGATCCTGATCCAGGCGGGTGACACCGCAGTGCTCGCCGCCGCCCCGGCGCGGACAATCGGCCTGACGTTGCGCGTCCGCGATTTCGACCTGGTCCTGTGAGCGCCCGCCTTCTCCATCCGAAAGACCGGCCCGGCTATGTCTACATCATGGCGCTGGCTGCGATCGCCATTCTGGCGCTGGTCCTCGCCGGCGCCTATGCGGTCCAGCGGGCCAGCTCGGACGGGGCAGCTGAATTGCTGTCCCAGACGGAGCTCGAGCGGGATTTGCGGGCGGCGCAGGCGAGCGCGCTCTACCTGCTGCTTACCGCTCCGCGGGGCGAGGACACCGTCAATGCGGGCGGCGTGCCCAATCCCGACATTCTCGAAGGCGGACTGCTGGAAGAGGGCGATCCGATCAGTGCGCGCGGTGAACCCCGCCGTGTCGAGATCAATGGCCGCACGATGATTGTCCGGCTGGTCTCGACGCAAGGCCTGATCGGGCTGGACCCTGACGATCCCAGAAAAGCCCGATTGTTTCTGGACCAGATCGGGCTCGGCGATGCCGAAGCGTCGCGGCTTGCAGCGCGGCTCGCCGATTATGCCGACGGTGACGATTTGCGGCGGCTGGGCGGGGCCGAACGCGGGGATTATCCGGAGGGCCGCGCCCCGGCCAATGCGCCCTTGCGGACGCCGCGCGAAATCTGTCTCGTGCCGGGCTGGGAGGAATTGGCGCTCTGCGCCGAGGACCCGCGGCTCATGGACCTCTATTTTACGGTGACACCCGGCGCGTCGAGCCATCCGCGATTCATGCCGGACTATATCCGGGATTTGTTGTTCGAGGACGCGCCGGGCCTCGTGCTTCAGCGCCGCAGCGGGTTGCGTACGTCAGCGCAGAATTTCGCCGATCTGGGGCTCGACGGCTGGGACGACTTGCACGCCGGCGATTTCGGTTATGGCCCTATCGGAACAGAGTTTTTGATCTTGACCCACGAAGCCGAGGCGGGCTTAGTCTTGGCCGCCCGGGTCAGGCTGACAGCAGGGGATGTCGCATCGCCCTATCAGACCGTTTTCGATTTCGTGATAGGAGGAGAGCGCGTTGAGCAGGAATTCGGCCTCACAGATGCAGACGATCTCGAGGCTTTTCCCCTCCCCGAGCCGCCGTAGAATCAGCCCGGCGGGTCTCGAGCCGCGGCCTCGCGGCGCGCTCCTTCGCGCTTTGCTGTTCGGCGAAATGATCGTCATTGCGCGATCGCTCCTGCATTTCGAACGCATCGAGCGGCCGCCCGGCCCGATAGATGCGCGGATGCGAGCCGCGATGAAATTGATGGCGCGGACGCGCGCACCTTTCGAAAACCCCGGCGTACACATCATCTGGCAGGCGCGTCATGCAGCGGTCTGGTCATGGGACAGGGACCGGCTCACCCAACTGGGCGCCGACGATCACGCCTGGTTCATGCCCGAGCCCGCTCTCGGACATGATAAGTTCATGCCGGGGACACAGGATATCGATACCGGTTTCGGCCTGATCGAGCGGCGGGACGGCTATGAAGGCCAGCTCTGGCAAGCCGGCGAGTTGAACATGAGCCGGTTCTGGAACCGCCAACCGGGACCGGAAGAACTGGCACGATTCCGCCGCGGCGCACATGCTGAAACCGATGTTATCGCTGACGATTCCGATCGCAACAACCTGGCTTTTCTAGAGCGTGCCCGGACTATCTTCGCCCGGTTCCGGCCGGTCCATGCCGCGGCATTGGCGCTGCTCCTGGTCGGCGCGCCGCTGCTTCACGCTGCCGGATCCCATGTCCGTCTCTTGATGGAGCAGTCGGCAGCGCGGCAAGAGCTTGCTGCTTTTGCAGAAAACAGTGCCGGCGATTTCGATGCGCTCGACCGCTATCGTGGCCGCACGGCGCAGCTCGTGGCCTACCGGGAGACGCTGGAGCAGATCAATCCACTGACACCGGCGGCAGATCTGGCGGAGGTGGCCGGTGAACTTGGCTCGAGGGTGACACGGCTTCGGATCGAGCCGGATAGTGTCAGCGCGCTGATCGAATCGCAAAGCGGGCTTGACCCTGCCACGCTCGCGCAGGAGCTGGAATTGCGGCCCAGCCTGGCCAATGTAAGCCTCAACCGGACACCCAACAGTGCCGCCTGGGAGGCGCAGGCAGATCCGGTCGCGAGTCGCGACGTGGAGGGCGAGGAATGACCAGCCAAACCCGATCGATTTCTACGCTCTGGCAGAACGCATTGGGCACCGTCAGTGAACGCGCACAATTTGGCTTGGTGGTATTGGCCAGTCTCGCCGGGCTTTACGCGCTCACCGCCCTGTCAGATGCAAATACACAGGCACGTTTGTCGCTCGACAATGCCGAGCGCCAACTGAATGCCCGTCAGGCCGCCCTCGAACAACGGGACTGGCTGGCGCTCGCCGACGAGGCAGAGCAGCTGACGCTTGCTGCCGAAGCCCGGTTCTGGCGAGCACCGACCGAAGGCATTGCCGCCGCCCGGATTCAGGGCGCGCTGGAGGAAGCAGCTCGGCTGGCCGGCCTTCGCAATGTTCGCGTTCAGGTGATTGCGGTGGGCACAATCGGCCGTGGCGAAGCGGCCGCCCAAACCCGCCTGTTCGAAGCCGAAGTGACAGCCCTCGACAGCGGTGGCGCCTTCGCGCCGTTTATTGAAGCCGCCGCCAGCGCGCGCGGCGAATTGCGCGCTGTCCGGCTGGATTGGGATTCACGAACGCGGCGATTTACCGTGGGATTCATTGCTCCAGCGCTGATGGAGCCGGCGTCATGATGCCGCTCGGTCTGGTCCGCGTTGCAACTGCCGGGCTGATTGCCGCTGCCGCCGGGCTGGCCGGCCTGGCCGTGGCGCCCAATACTGCGTCGTCACCTGTTCTGTCGCCGTCTTCCGCGGCCGGTGGCCCTGAACCGTTGGTGCCAAGCGATATCAGCGCGTTGAGCGCACGATTGCGCGCGACCGGCCTGTTTCCTGCCGCCATCCCTCTCGCAGACGCGATTGCAAGCAATCCTGAAGCGGCCGCCGCAGCCCTTGGAGACCAGGCCGAAGGCGCAAACGCCGCGATTCCCCGTCCGCCCATCATTGCCCTGGTTCGTGAGGATGGGGTCTGGCGAATTCATGCCGGAGGCGTTATCACCGAGCGGGAGCGCCTCATTGTAGGCGACGAGCTTTATGATGGCTGGCGCATTGATGAAATCGGTGCGTCGCAAGTCATTTTGAGGCGCGGGGACGAGGTCTACCCGATATACGTGTTTGACCCGCCAGGGGAAGGATGAGGCATGGATATGAAGATCCGCGCTGCCAGCGTGCTGGCGATTACGGCGGGATTGACCGGGTGCGCCAGTCTTGAAGACGGCGGCCTTTATCATGCCCGGCTGAATACGCTGGAGCGGCCTGTGGCGTCCGCGGGGGAAGTGGATTCGGGCTCGCCGGAGGCCACGGTGATAACTGCCCCGCGGCAAGAGAATCCGAGCGTCGAAACCTATCGTGTACCACGGCTGACCACGCCGGTACGCTATACCGAAAGCGATAATGCAGAGCGACCAAGGCTAGAGGGTTCAGACATCAATGTGACGATCCCGGCCCAGACCGTCGCCTCCTTCGTCAACACTGTACTCGGCGATGTGCTGGAATTGCCCTACGCCCTGGGACCTGGCGTTGCCGAGCGCAACGAAGTCGTCACGCTGCGCAGCGTCCGGGACATGGACCCGGAAACCTTTTTCCAGCTTTTTGAGGCGGCGATCAGCGAATACGGGTTGGCTGTAACTTATTCCGAGGGGCTAATTCAGGTCGTCGAACGCTCAGAATTGCTGGCCCAGAGGCCGCAATTCATCAGCTCCCGTGCGCGTGCCAGCACCCCAGCTTCGCTGCGCCCGGTTGCTCAATTTGTGCAATTGGAGGCGATTGATTCGGCAGAGATGGAGGCTATTCTCCGGATCACTTTCCCCGACGCCAACGAACTGGGCATCCAGACACGACGAGATATCGGCGCGCTGACAATCAGTGGCCTGTCAGATGATGTAGACGCAGCGCTCGCACTCATTCATCAGATGGATGATCTGCGGTTTGCTGGCGCCGAAGCGGTGACGCTTGCCCCGCGCAATTGGGAAGCTCAGGCGCTAGCCACTACGCTGCAGGATGTATTGAGCATTGAAGGCTATCTGGTCACCGTTGGCGCCAGGGTCGCCCTTCCCATCACGCTGCTGCCCATCGAACACACAAACCAGATCCTGATCTTCGCCGACAGCGCTGCCGCCTTGCGTCACGTCGTCGACACGGCGCGGCGGCTTGACAACGCCGCACAGTCGACCGAAGCCCGCATCCCGCAAGTCTATCAGGTCAGATCACGCGATGCGCAGGGCCTGGCGGATATCGTCCGCGGGGTATTGGGCGAACAACGAGCCAGCAATGCAGAAGGCGCTCCCGCGCCGCCGCCCGGCCAATTGACGGTCGACGAGGTCGGCAACCGAATCATTTTCAACGGTACAGAGGCCGAATTCGCGCCGTTGGAAGCGCTTATGCGTCGGCTGGACACTGCGGCGCCGGAAGTGCTCATCGAAGTCACCATTGCCGAGGTCACGCTCGGGGATGAGGAACGCTTTGGCGTGGAATTCCTTCTGAACACGTTTGGTGGCGATCTCGAACTTCGCACGCGTGACGGTTTGGGACTGGAATCGGGTGGATTGAGCGCCGTGCTGAGATCTGGCGATGTGGATTGGACCGCCGCGGCCAGTTCCACGAACTCCCAGGTTCAGGTTCTGTCGACTCCACGGATATCGACTCGCTCCGGTACGCAAGCCACCGTGCAAGTGGGTACCGACGTGCCGATTATCACCAGCCAGCGGGCCGCCAACACACAGCAAACCGGATCGACCGATATTCTCCAAACCGTCCAATATCGCGAGACGGGTGTAATCCTGTCGGTGGAACCCCGGGTTTACAGCGACAACCGGATCGATCTGCTCATTGAGCAGGAAGTCAGCTCCGCGCTGCAGAACCCAAATCAGAATATCGCCAGCCCGATTATCTCCAGTCGCACACTGACGTCCGAATTGACGCTTCAGGATGGGCAGACAGCGGTCCTTGGCGGCCTGATGGAGAACCGGATCAACAATGGGTCAACCGGCGTGCCGGGACTTCAGAACATACCGCTGCTCGGTACGCTCTTCAGTACGCAATCGTATACGTCGGACAGAACCGTATTGTTGATCCTGGTCACGCCGTACATTCTCAGTACCCGCACGGATCGCCAATTCATGGTCGATTTCTATAGCGAGGAAATCGATCGCGCCTTTGCGACGCCGGTGCGCACCGCCGTGTCGCCGTTCCGCGGTCCGAACGAAACCCTTTCGGTCCGGCCCGAAACCGCGACACGGGATTGATTACGGCAGCGCGTGCAATGCTTGCAAACTTGCCGCCTTAACCCTGCTGCGAAATGATTTGGCATTGATCAGAGCATATGCACACCGGCCCGGGCCAATGACCCTGTTGGCGAGCCTCGCAGTCGCGGCAGGGCTCACTGCCCTATATATCACCGGGAATGGCCAAGGGTTTTCTGCGCTATTGTTTGCGGGAGCAGCGACAGCCGGAGCCGTTGCGGCCGCAATTGATCTTCGTCATCAACTTTTGCCGGATCTGGGATCGGCCGTGATTGCGCTGACCGGGCTCGGCGTAGCCGCATTAGAGGACCATGTCGTCGGATCGCTCTCTTCTGGCGCGGTCGCCGCGGGCATTCTCATGCTGGCCGGATTGATTGTGCGGCGGCCTGGGCGCGAGAAACCCCTGGGGGAGGGCGATGTCCTGCTGGCTGGCGCCTGCGGCCTGTGGGTTGCACCGGAACAGATTCCGGTCGCTCTGCTATTGGCCGTCGCTTTCACGATCGTGACCGGCTTTGTTGCAAACAAAGGGCAGGGCGAACGTCAAAGCCGACTCGCTTTCGGACCCGGGCTGGTGGCAGGATTCGGTCTTGCCGCGACCGCGATCATTCCCTGGGGAGGCGCACTTTGACTGGCAGGGACGGGTTCAGCGTAATTGAAGCATTGGCTGCAACCGCCCTGCTGGCGCTGGCCCTGATTCCGATTTACGACATGCTGTCGACGCTGCACGATGCCAGCGAAAGGCTAGAGCGAGCGACACAAACGCCCTTTGTCGAAGCCACCGCACTGACCCTGCTGGCCGGACCGGACGCACGTGATGCGCCACGCGAGGAGCGAGGCGAATTCTCGATCAATGGGTGGCGTGTCGAGTGGGAAAGACGGGCGCTCAGTTCGGTCCAACCGGCCGGCGGCGACTATGGCAATGACATGATCGACATTCAGCTGGAGGAGGTCGAGCTGACACTGATTCTCGACGATTATCGTCGCACATCCCGCCACCGCCGCATCGCATGGACGCCGCGCTATGATGATCTCGACGCATTTCTGGAAACGTTGCAATGACCCTTGCGGATTTCAATCGAAACGGCTGCCCGCAGCCGGCCTGCGTCAATGAGTGACGATCATGGAATCCCGCAGGGACCGCCTTTCGCCATCGGCGGGCTCGGTGGCAGCGGCACGCGTGCAACCGCCATGCTGGTGCGCAATTGCGGTTGCTGGCTGGGCGGAGAACTGAACGACGCGCTGGACAATCTCTGGTTCACACTGCTGTTCAAGCGGGCGTCGGTGCTGATCGACAGCGAAGCGCAACTGGGCTCGCTTTTCGACATGTTCGCAAAGCGGATGACCGGTGGCGATCCGTTCAAAGCGGCGGGTGCCTGCGACCTCACCGATCTGGCGCGGCGAGACCGCTTTACGTATACGGCAGATTGGTTGCAGGACCGGCTTGAGAGCTTTGTGTCGCCGAAAGAACCGCAACCATCAGGCCAGCGCTGGGGCTGGAAAGAACCAAACACGCATGTCGTGATCGAGCGGCTGTTCCGGCTGTCCGCCGATCTGAAATACGTCCATGTTGTCCGCGACCCGTTTTACATGGCGTTCAGCAAGAACCAGAATCAGGCGAAGATCTGGGGATCGACCTTTCTGGACCGGCAGTTGTCGGGCAGCGCGTCCGATGCGCTTGCCTACTGGGTGGCCGTTCACCGGCGTATCGAAGCACTTGGTGATCAGTATCCCGGCCGCGTCATGTTCTTCAGCCATGACCGCTTCATGACGGACCCGGGACCCGAAGCGGCCAGGCTTCTGGATTTCCTGCAAATCAATCCGCCGGCGGACACTAACCAGCTATTTCACGAAATTGTCTTCCGGCCGTCAGAGCGTCCCAAGACGCTGCTCGAAGCCGGGCAGGCCGACACCGGAGACCTCGCGTATTGTGATCGCTTCATCGATCGCTTTATCTGATGGCGCATGGCATTGATCTGCAGCTGACGTGTTTTGAATCAATGTCTTATCCGTTCACCTCTTGAGGAAGGTATACTGGCATTCCGGGGCCAAACCGGGTATTCAGCTGCCCCTCGCAATGACAGGATGTCGCCGAAACCATGAAAACCGCACTCATCACCGGCGTCACCGGCCAGGATGGCGCCTATCTGGCCGCGCTGTTGCTGAGCAAGGGCTACAGGGTGCATGGCGTCAAACGCCGCGCCTCCTCATTCAATACGCAGCGGATTGACCCGCTTTACGTCGACCCGCATGAGGGCGAGACCCGCTTTCACCTGCATTATGGCGACATGACGGATTCCACCAATCTGATCCGGCTGGTGCAGGAAACGCAGCCTGACGAGATCTACAATCTGGCGGCGCAATCGCACGTACAGGTCAGCTTCGAAACGCCCGAGTATACTGCCAATGCCGACGCCGTCGGCGCGCTGCGGCTGCTGGAAGCCATGCGCATTCTCGGTCTCGAAAAGAGCTGCCGGTTTTATCAGGCTTCGACGTCCGAGCTTTACGGGCTTGTCCAGGAAACGCCGCAAAGCGAGACCACTCCGTTTTATCCGCGGAGCCCGTATGCGGCCGCCAAGCTCTATGCCTACTGGATAACGGTCAACTACCGTGAAGCCTACGGTATGCACGCGTCGAACGGCATCCTCTTCAACCATGAAAGCCCGATGCGCGGCGAGACGTTCGTGACCCGCAAGATCACGCGGGCTGTCGCGGCAATCGAGCTCGGCCTCCAGAAAACGATCTGGCTCGGCAATCTCGACGCGCGGCGCGACTGGGGTCATGCCCGCGACTATGTCGAGGGCATGTGGCGCATCGTCCAGCACGATGAGAGCGATGACTGGGTCCTGGCCACTGGCGAATCCCACAGCGTGCGCGAATTCGTCGAACGCGCGTTCGCCGAGGTCGGCCGCACGATCGAGTGGCAAGGCAAGGGCGTGGACGAAGCCGGCGTGGATGCAAATAGCGGCGACGTTCTGGTGCGCATCGACAAGCGTTATTTCCGCCCAACCGAGGTGGATTTGCTGATCGGTGATCCGTCGAAAGCCAGATCCGAGCTGGGCTGGGAACACAAGACCAGCTTTGCCGCCCTTGTCAGCGAAATGGTGCAGGAAGACCTCAAGGAGGTCGCCAGCGAAGCAGACCGCAGGAACCGGCATGGCTGAAACCCTCTATCCGCTTGCAGGCAAGCGCGTCTGGGTTGCCGGCCATCGCGGCATGGTCGGGTCGGCTCTGGCCCGGCGACTGGAGAACGAGAATCCGGCGGACATCCTGAAAGTGACACGCCGGGAGGTCGATCTGGTCGACCAGGCGGCGACCACGCGCTGGATTGAAAAGCACCGGCCGGAGGCGGTGTTCATCCCGGCTGCAAAAGTCGGCGGAATTCTCGCCAATGACAGCTATCCGGCCGATTTTCTGTATCAGAACCTGATGATCGCGGCGAACATCATCCATGCCTGCCACCGCGCCGGGGTCGAAAAGCTGCTGTTCCTGGGATCATCCTGCATTTATCCCAAGCTCGCGGACCAGCCGATCACCGAGGACGCTCTGCTCACCGGCCCGCTGGAGCCGACAAATGAGTGGTATGCCATTGCGAAGATTGCCGGCGTCAAGCTGTGCCAGGCCTATCGCCGCCAGCATGGTGCGGATTTCATTTCCGCCATGCCGACCAATCTCTATGGCCCCGGCGACAATTACGATTTGCAGAGCTCCCACGTCATACCGGCGCTAATCCGCAAGGCCCATGAAGCCAAGCTTTCAGGGGCTGCGAGCATGGAAATCTGGGGAAGCGGCAAGCCGCGCCGCGAATTCCTGCACGTTGACGATTGCGCAGATGCGCTGGTTCACTTGATGAAGGATTACAGCGCGCCGGAGCATGTGAATGTCGGTTCCGGCGAAGACATTCCGATCGCGGACCTTGCACGGATGATCATGGAGGTTGTCGGCTTCTCCGGCGATCTCACCAAGGATTCGTCGAAACCGGACGGAACCCCGCGCAAGCTGATGAGCGCGGATCGCATCCATGCGCTGGGCTGGTCCCCCCGCATTGGGCTGCGTGAGGGACTAGAGCGCACCTACCGGTATTTTCTGGAACATCAGGCGGGATAGCTTCCGCCCTCAGTGTCTCCTAGGCGACGGCAGTGCGTACCGCGCTGATCACCGCTTGCTGGCGTTCGCCACCGAGATAGCCGTCCATCGGCAGTGACACGACCCGATGGGCTGCCGCTTCGGTGACGGGCAGCCCGCCCGGCGCAACCGGGAAGCCCGCATAGGGCGCCTGCAGATGAATCGGGATCGGGTAGTAGATGGCGGTCGGTACGCCGGCTTCGGCGAGCTTGGCCCGGAAGCCCTCGCGGTCGTCCACTTCGATCGTGTATTGCGCCCAGACGGAAACGCCCCCGTCGATGACCGTGGGCGTCTTCACCACATCCCCGAAGCCTTCAGCATACGCGTCGGCCGCAGCGTTCCGGCCGACGATTTCTTCCTCGAAAATCTCGAGCTTTGCGAGGAGGATACCGGCCTGCAGCGTGTCGAGGCGCGAGTTCAGCCCGATGCGTTCGTAGGCGTAACGCGCCTCGCCCTCGCCGTGATTGCGGAGCGATCGGATCAGGCCGGCCAGCTCTGCGTCGCGCATCACCACAGCACCACCATCCCCGTAACAGCCAAGCGGCTTGGCGGGATAGAAACTGATCGTCGTGATGTCGGCCCAGGCGGCGGGATGCTTGCCATTGAGCGTACAGCCGAAGCCCTGTGCGCTATCTGCAATCAGCTTCAAGCCTTCGGCCTTACAGATTTCACTGATCGCCGGATAATCGGCCGGCTGACCGAAAAGGTCGACGGCGATCACGACGCGGGGTTTCAGATCGGTCTGCGTCTTCGTCCACTCGATCGCGGCGGCAAGGCTTTTCGGGCACATGCAGTAAGTGTCCGGGTCGATATCGACAAAAACCGGCGTCGCGCCCTGCAACGGAACGACTTCAGCGGTCGAGGCAAAGGTGAAGCTGGGAACGAATACGGCATCCCCCTTCTGCAGCTCCCAGGCCATCAGCGGCAAAGCCAGCGCATCGGTTCCGTTGGCACATGTGAGCGCGTGATCGGCCTGCCCAAATTCGGCAAGGCGCTGTTCCAGTTCGGTGACTTCCGGGCCGAGCACATAGCGGCCCTCGGCAACGATCTTGCTGATGATCGTGTCCAGCTTGTCCTGCAACCGCGCCCGCTGGGTCGCAAGGTCGATAAACGGCATCATGGCCTACTCCTGTCGATGCGGCATCCGCATCCATTCGCGTCCGGTGGGGCTTATGAAATTCCACGGCGCGGTGAAAATCACATATGAATACATTTCATATCCAAAAGGTGCGCACCAGATAGCCGAAGCCTGCCAGAAGCGCGAGCCCGGCATGTAGCGCAAATCACCTGCTGCGCTTGATTAGAGGGGTTCAACCGGGCAATAGAACGGCAATAGGTTTTATCCCCTGATTGCGAGCGGACCACGTTGATGACCTCTATCCGGAAAGCTGTTCTGCCTGTCGCGGGACTCGGTACCCGTGTGCTGCCAGCGACCAAGTCGGTTCCGAAGGAAATGCTGCCGGTCTTCGACCGCCCTGCGATCCAGTATGTGGTGAACGAGGCACTGGAAGCGGGGATCGAACATTTCGTCTTCGTAACCGGCCGCAACAAGGGCGCCATCGAAGATCATTTCGACCGCGCCTATGAGTTGGAAGCCTCGCTGCACCAAAAGAACAAGGCGAATATCCTAAAGGAACTGGAAGCCGAGCGCCCGCCGGCCGGATCCATGAGCTTCGTCCGGCAACAGGCGCCGCTGGGTCTGGGCCATGCGGTCTGGTGTGCGCGCGATGTGATCGGCGACGAGCCGTTCGCCATTCTGCTTCCGGATGTGATCGTCAAGGCCGCGCCAAGCTGCCTGGCGCAGATGACCGCCATCCACGAAGAGAAGGGCGGAAACATCATCGCGGTCGAGGCCGTGCCGTGGGACAAGGTCGATCAGTACGGCATCGTGGCGCCGGAAAGCCGCGAGAACCGGACGGTTCGGATGTCCGGCATGGTCGAGAAACCGAAGCGCGACGAAGCGCCGTCAAACCTGTCGATTACCGGGCGCTATATCCTGCAGCCGGAAATATTCAGCGTGCTTGAAAGCCAGGACAAGGGCGCCGGCGGAGAGATCCAGCTCACCGACGCAATGGCAACGCTGATGGAACGACAAGACTTCTTCGCCCTCGAATACGAAGGAACGAGCTATGATTGCGGGAGCAAGCAGGGCTATCTGCGCGCCTTCCTGCAATTTGCGCTAAGCCATGAGGAAGAAGGCAGCGCGTCGCTGGAGACGCTGCGCCGTGTCCTGGATGAAAACAACGCCTAGCGATCAATCTCTGGCGAATTGTGATCGGCGCGGTTCTGATTCTGGCCAGACAATACCGGGGCTAGAATGAATCTCGCGACACCTCATTCCTCATCACCCGGCCGCGACGGTGGGACGGGACGGCTTCGGACCGGCGCACGGGATGTCGCGCAGGGCTTTTTGCGTTTCGAACTCTGGAGCTCGCTGGCGCAGGACGATCTTCGCCAGCGCTATCGGCGCACCGTGTTCGGCCTGGCCTGGCTGACCTTTTCCTATCTGGTATTCATCACCGCCAAGATTTTCATATTCGGCGCGCTCAATCCGGCGCCCCTCGCCTGGTTCGCGGCCTATGTCACGGTCGGATTTCTGGTCTGGCAGCTCCTCAACTCCTTCGTCGTCGATGGCTGCACATCGCTGATAAACTCGGAAACCTGGGTCAAGGGCGTCCAGCTGCCCTATTCGACGTATTTCTTCGAAAGCATCTGGCGCGATCTGATCATCTTTGCCTACAGCGCCGTGGTGGCGGCGGTAATCCTGGTGCTGACTGGCCATGTTCCGGGCTGGGCTGCCCTGTCTGTGCCCCCTGCCCTGTTGCTGATCGTCGTCAACGGCCTGTTCCTGCACATGCTGCTGGGAGTGATCTGTCTGCGTTTTCGAGATATTGCCCAGATCGTCCAAACCGCCATGCGGGTCCTGTTCTTTCTCACACCCCTGGTGTGGACGCCCGACCAGGTCGGCGCCCTGGCAGACTTCCTCGTCTGGAATCCTTTCACCTATCTGATCGACATCGTGCGGACACCACTGCTCGACTACCGGATTCCCTATGCAAGCTGGGGCGTCTCGCTGGGAATGACAGCAGGTCTGGGCGCCGTATCCTTTGTTGTCTTTGCGATTTTCCGCAATCGCCTCGCCGTCTGGTATTAGCGCCATGAGTTCTGTCAAAATCGAAGACCTCGGCATGCGCTATCGCGTCTATGAAAACGTCGCGAGTGTCGAGAGCCCGGACGGTGCAGGGGACTTCTCGCCGCGAGGACAGTCCAACCGGTGGGTTCAGGCGTTGAGCAACATCAATCTGGAACTCGCCGAAGGCGAGCGGCTGGGCATTATCGGCCGGAATGGCTGTGGCAAGTCGACGCTCCTGAAAATCATCGCCGGTCTGCTTCCGCCCAGCGAGGGCCAGGTGCAGATCGACGGACAGGTTTCCTCGCTTATCGACATCGCCCACGGCATGCGAATCGAAGCGACGGGCGAACGCAACATTCTGTTGCGCGGCATGATTGCCGGCCTGACCATGCGCGAGGCCCGCGCGCGAATTGACGATATTGCCGCCTTTGCCGAGCTCGGCGATTACATAAAACTGCCGGTCCGGACCTATTCGTCAGGGATGGCGATGCGGCTCAATTTCGCGATCGCCACCGCTTTCGATCCGGACATTCTCATCGTCGATGAATGGATCGGTGCCGGCGACCGCGCCTTTCAGCAACGCGCACGGGCACGAATGCAAGAGCTCATCGAAGCGTCCGGCGCACTGATCCTCGCCAGCCATGACCTGGAGCTTGTCGGCCGCATGGCGGATCGCGTGCTCTGGCTGGACTCGGGCCACATGAAAGCCCTGGGGCCAGCAGCCGACGTCATTGAACGCTATCGCGAGGCGGTAGACGGGTGATAATCAAACGGAACAGGGCGTTTCCGCTACCGGATTTCGGATGGCGGGAATCGCCAGTTCGGCTCCGCGACAGGTCCTCATGATGAAGCGTGTTTATATACTCTCGCAGCTCTTTGATCCCGACGATCGATACGTCTCGTCGCTGCGCGAAAAGCTGCAAGCCGCCGGTCTTGCCCCGATTGTCCTGGCTGACCGGGCGATGCCAGGCGATCATGGCGGGGACGTCATCGTCCTTCGTGCAAGAGCCCTGGCCGCCCTGACAATCGGCAGTCAGCTGATCATTGCCGCCATCATCCTTGGCTATTTCTCGCGATTCTATCCGTCGGCAATGACCCTGTTTTTCTGGGCGCTCGTAGGGCTGTCGGCCTTTATCGCCAGCCGCTATGGCGAGGGACTGCGGAACGCGGTTTTGAGGCAGATCGTCTCCATTCTCGCAAAGCTCACCTTTGCGCAGAAAAGACCGGCAGCGATCTGGCAGATTGATGCGGCGGCGACCGCCCTCACCGATGCTGTCGCCGATCGGCAGGAAGCGATCCGCATCATCGACCTCATGTCGCCGGCCGAAAAAGGTGACACCACCGAAGGCTGGTCGGGCGATGAGCGCCATCGCCTGCGGGAGGCCGACATCGTGCTGTCGGACTCCAGCGAGGAAAGCGGCCCGGAAGACGGGGGCGACTTGCCATCAGAGCGCGTATTTTCCGATCCGGATGCGGCGATCTCCGCCTTGGCGGCAAAGCTGGCCTAGCGCACACTGGTGGGAGCGCTTAAAGCTCTGTAAAACTGGTCCAATCAGACCGGTGTCTTTCTATTTCCGGCGCCTGCGAATACTTGTCTACGCGAGTGAAACACGCCGGCTTGCCGATTGGAGCTCTTTTTTTGACCGACGCTCTTGATATTCTCGCGCTGGAGTTTGCGCGCATCTGCTCGAAAGCCGCGCTGCCGGTCATGGAAGTCTACCAGACCGAATTCACGCCGCAGCAGAAAGCCGACCGCTCGCCGGTCACCGAAGCGGACATGCGCGCAGAAGAGGTAATTCTCGAGGCGCTTCGATCCGTTTGCCCGGGCACGCCCGTCCTGGCCGAAGAGCAGTTTTCGGCCGGCGTCCGTCCGAAAATCGACGACGTGTTCCTGCTGGTCGATCCCGTCGACGGGACCAAGGAATTCATCGCCAAGAATGGCGAGTTCACGCTGAATATCGCACTGATCGAGAAAGGCATTCCCGTTGCCGGCTGTGTCTATGCACCTGCGATGCAGCGGATTTATCTCGGCGGCAACATAGCGCTGGCAGGCGCGGTGAGCCCGGGTGCGACGGTTGCCGCCGACCGGCTTTCCGGTATCGCAACGCGCAAGGCTCCGCCGGTGCAAGGCGCGGTGGCGGTGATGAGCCGGTCGCACGCCGATGAACGCACCCGCGCCTTCGCCGGCGCTTTCGGCGCCACCGAGGCCGTCAGCGCCGGATCGTCCCTGAAGTTTTGCCGAGTCGCGGAAGGCGCCGCCGACATCTATCCGAGGTTCGGCCCGACCATGGAATGGGATACGGGTGCCGGGCACGCCGTGCTGAACAGTGCTGGCGGCGCCGTCACGCGGCCCGATCATACACCCTTCCTCTACGGCAAGGAGGCGGACGGTTATCGCAACGGCGATTTCGTCGCCTGGGCGGTTCCGCCGGTCTGACGCCTAGCCCAGCAAGCCTCTTTTCACGAGTTCGTCGATTACGATTTCCGCTGCCGCATCGGCTGTCATGTCGGCCGTGTTGATGTGCAGTTCCGGTGATTCCGGCACTTCATAGGGGCTGTCGAGCCCGGTGAAATTCTTGATTTTCCCGGCCTGCGCCTTGGCATAGAGCCCTTTCGGGTCACGTTCGATGCAGACGTCGATCGGCGCATCGACGAAGACTTCGATGAATTCTCCAGCCTCGACCTGTTCGCGTACCATTCGCCGTTCCGACCGGAAGGGTGAAATGAAGGAACAGGTCACGATGAGACCGGCATCCAGGAACAGTTTCGCGACCTCGCCAATGCGCCGGATATTCTCGACGCGATCGGCATCGGTGAAGCCAAGATCCCGGTTCAGACCCTGGCGGACATTGTCGCCGTCGAGCGAATAGGTATGCCGGCCGCTGCTGGCCAGCTTGCGCTCGACCAGATTGGCGATGGTCGACTTGCCGGCACCGGACAGGCCCGTGAACCACAATATTGCCGGTTTCTGGTTCTTGAGTTCAGCCCGTCGGGCCTTGTTCACATCCATCGCGTAGGTGTGGATGTTGCCGGCACGGCGAAGCGAAAACTCGATCATGCCGGCGGCAACCGTCTTATTGCTGAAGCGGTCGATGAGGATGAAGGAACCGGTCTCGCGCAGGTCGGAATACTTGTCGAAGGCGATCGGTTTGGAGGTCGATAGCTGGCAGACGCCGATCTCGTTCAGATCAAGCGTATCTGCGGGAGCCTTCTCGTAAGTGTTGACGTTCAGCTTGTGCTTGAGCCGGGTCACCGAGGCCGGCGTGATCTGGCAGCCGGCCTTGAGCAGATATGAGCGGCCGGGATGCAGCCTTTCTTCCGACATCCACAGAATTTCGGCGGCGAACTGGTCGGATACCTCAGGTGGCGATTTTGGCGCCACCAGCATGTCGCCGCGGGCGATATCGATCTCGCGATCGAGCACGAGCGTGACAGCTTCGCCGGCGGCGGCCTCGTCGATATCGCCATCGGCTGTGACAATGCGCGATATCGCGGCCGACTTGCCCGAGTGCGCTACCCGCACGGTTTCGTCCCTGGCCAGCTTGCCGCTGGTCACAGTGCCTGCGAAACCGCGGAAATCGCTTCCGGCGCGGTTCACCCATTGCACCGGGAAGCGGAAGGGCATTTCGAGATTGTCGTCAGCAGCCGTATCGACACTTTCGAGATGCGCCATGAGGGTCGGGCCGTCATACCAGTCGAGCGCTTCCGATCGCTTGAAGATATTGTCGCCATGGCGCGCCGAGATCGGAATCGGCGTGATGGATCTGAATCCCAACGCGCCCGCTATCTTCATGTAATCCTTAACGATCTGGTCGTAAGTGGATTGCTCATGCCCGACGAGGTCCATCTTGTTGACGGCCAGGACGGCATGGCGAATGCCCATCATGCTGGCGATGTAGGTATGCCGCCGTGTCTGGGTGAGCACGCCCTTGCGCGCGTCGACCAGGATGATTGCCAGATCCGCCGTCGAGGCACCGGTGGCCATGTTGCGGGTATACTGCTCGTGGCCCGGCGTGTCGGCGACGATGAATTTGCGCTTCTCGGTATTGAAAAAGCGATAGGCGACATCGATCGTGATACCCTGCTCGCGCTCTGCCTCGAGACCGTCGAGCAGAAGCGCGAAATCGATATCGTCACCCGCCGTACCGTGTTTTCTGGAATCGTGTTCGAGACGCCGGATCTGGTCTTCGAACAATAGTTTGGAGTCATAGAGCAGCCGGCCGATCAGCGTCGACTTTCCGTCATCGACGGAACCGCATGTGATGAACCGCAACACACCGCTTTCGCCAGCGCGTGTCAGCCGGTCGCGAACCTTGCGGGCGACATCTCCCTCCGGCATCAGAAATACCCTTCCCGCTTCTTTTTCTCCATGGAGCCGGTTTCGTCGAAATCGATCAGCCGCCCAGCGCGCTCGGACGTGCGAGCGGTCAGCATTTCCAGCACGATGTCTTCCAGCGTTTCGGCCTGGCTCTCGACGGCGCCGGTCAGGGGATAACACCCCAGCGTCCTGAAGCGGATTTTCCGCTGTTCGGGAACCTCGCCGTCATGCAGCGGCATGCGGTCATCATCCACCATGATCAGCGTTCCGTCGCGCTCCACCACCGGCCGGTTGCGCGCGAGGTATAGCGGTACGATCGGAATCTCCTCCTCGAGGATGTATTGCCAGATATCGACTTCCGTCCAGTTGGACAGCGGGAAGATCCGGATCGACTCGCCGCGGCGGATACGGCTGTTGAAGATATGCCAGAGCTCGGGCCGCTGATTGCGCGGATCCCAGGCATGCTGGTTGTTGCGAAACGAGAATATCCGCTCCTTGGCGCGCGACTTCTCCTCGTCACGGCGGCCACCTCCGAAAGCAGCGTCATAGCCACCGGCATTGAGCGCCTGCAGCAGACCGTCCGTGCGCATGATTTGGGTGTGGACGGCGGAGCCGTGCTCGAACGGGTTGATGTTCCGGCTGCGTCCCTCATCGTTGACATGAACGATCATGTTGATCCCGAGCGCGGCCGCCAGCTCGTCGCGAAACTCTCCCATCTGTTTGAACTCCCAAAGGGAATCGATGTGGAGAAAGGGAAAAGGCGGCTTCGAAGGGTAAAAGGCCTTCATCGCCAGGTGCAGCATCACCGTCGAATCCTTGCCGATCGAGTACAACATGACCGGCCGTTCGAACTCGGCCACGACCTCGCGCATGATATGAATCGCTTCGGCTTCCAGCGCCCGGAGGTGGGGCGATAAGTCCCGGTGCCGGGATTTCGGGTTTTCGAACCGCGCCGCATAGCGGGAAACAGTATCTTTGATGGCAGTCATACGGCGCTTGCTCTGTATCCGGAAAAACGAGGGGTTCTACATACCTTTGTCCGCCCCACCAAAGCTAGGGACAAGGGCGATGAAATTGTCAATCGCGCTGCAACGGTCCGGCGTGAAATAGCGCACCGGAAGACCGCGTTTTTTTGTCGCCTGTTAATTCACCGGTCCTATAAGCTCACGCTTCCAATCGAACCCTCGGGCTTGAATCTGCGCCGGCCGGCACAGCTGAGTTGAGCCTGCTGGTTCTGACGCTTGATTCAAGCTATGCCCTCGGCGATCACAAGCCGAAGCGGCTTTCGAGACAAGGGAGAACGCCATGTGCGGTATTGTCGGAATCGCGGGGCGCAACCCTGTCACGGACCGTCTTGTCGACGGTCTTCGGCGTCTCGAATACCGTGGCTATGATTCCGCCGGCATCGCGGTGATCCAGGACGGCGCCGTGCAGCGCTGCCGGGCCGAGGGCAAGATCCGGAATCTCGACAAAGCACTGCAGGGAAATCCGATCGACGGTCATACCGGCATTGCCCATACACGCTGGGCAACGCATGGCCGGCCGACAACCGACAACGCCCACCCGCACACGGCCGGGCCCGTGGCCATCGTCCACAACGGCATCATCGAGAACTTCAAGGAGTTGCGCGACGCGCTGTCGGCGAAGGGCCATGTCTTCGTGACCGAAACCGATTCCGAGGTCATCGCGCACCTCATCGATTCCTACCTGCAGGCCGGGCACAGCCACAAGGACGCCTTCGCCGAAACGATTGCCAAGCTGCGCGGCGCCTACGGTCTGGCCGCCGTCTTTGCCGATGCGCCGGACACGGTGATGGCCGCCCGCAAGGGCAGCCCGCTGGCCGTGGGCCTGGCCGAAGACGAGACCTTCATCGGATCGGATTCGATCGCGCTGGCGCTTTTCACCCGGCAGATCGTTTATCTCGAGGAAGGCGATTGGTGCATCGCCACGCCGGGCGATGTCCGCATCTTCGACGCCTCGGGCACGCCGGCCAACCGCGAGGTCGTGATCTCCACCGCCGCTGCCGAGCTTGTGGACAAGGCGGGCTGCCGCCACTTCATGGAAAAGGAAATCCGCGAACAGCCGGAATCGGTCGGCCGGACGCTGGCTCACTATATCTCGTCGGCAGACGGAGGGTTCAGCTTCGAACCCGGTGAGCTCGGCCTGTCGAAGGCCGACCGTCTGCTATCCATTGGCTGCGGCACGGCTTTCTACGCCGGAGCGACGGCCAAGTACTGGTTCGAGCGCTATGCCGGGCTGGCAGTGGAAATCGATATCGCGTCCGAGTTCCGTTATCGCCATCCGGTGCTGCCGCAGGACGGCGCGGCGATCTTCATCTCGCAATCGGGAGAGACTGCCGACACGCTCGCCGCCTTGCGGCACTGCAAGCAGAATGATGTTCGCACAATCGGCGTCGTCAATGTCCCGGAAAGCTCCATCGCGCGCGAAGCCGATCTTTTGCTGCGGACGCTGGCCGGTCCGGAAATCGGTGTCGCCTCCACCAAGGCTTTCACTGCGCAATTGTCGGCGCTGGCCTGCGTTGCGCTGGCGACAGCCGCAAGCCGCGGCAGGCTGAACGAAGAAGAGGCAGCCGCCAAGATCCAGGCACTCCTGGAAGTACCCCGGCTCATCAACGAGGTAATGGCGGTCGAACCGCAGATCGAGGAATTGGCCCGCTCACTGACGCATCACGGCGATGTCCTCTATCTCGGCCGGGGCCAGTTCTTCCCACTCGCCCTGGAAGGCGCGCTCAAGCTGAAGGAACTCGCCTACATCCACGCAGAAGGATATGCGGCCGGCGAGCTGAAACACGGTCCGATCGCGCTGATCGAGGACGGCACGCCGGTGATCGCCATCGCGCCGTGGGACGAATTGTTCGAGAAAACCAATTCGAACCTCCAGGAAATCACCGCCCGCGGCGCGGATGTGACGCTGTTCACGGACCGCAAGGGTGCGGCCGAGGCTGGCGATAATGTGCGGACCATCATCATCCCCGACTGCGATCCGATCGCGCAGGCCATCGTGGCAGCGATCCCGATCCAGCTGCTCGCCTATCACACGGCGGTCTTCATGGGCACGGATGTCGACCAGCCGCGAAATCTCGCGAAATCGGTCACGGTCGAATAGGTCGCGAAACGGGTGCGACCGGTGCGGCCGGTCAGATTTCCTGGTCGAACGCGCCGACTTCCGGGTGCTTGGCCAGTTCTTCCTGGATATCGCGGAAGATTGCCTTCATGTCGTCCGCCGAATTCGGGCTCTCCACGACGATCACGAGATTGGGCGTGTTCGACGACGCCCGAACAAGCCCCCAGGCGCCGTCCTCGAGCGTGAAGCGCACACCGTTTACTGTGAGCACGTCGCGCACCTTGCGGCCCAGGATTTCACTGCGCGCGCCGTAGGCGGCGGCGATCCGGTCGACGACCTCATACTTGACCTCGTCAGTACAGGCCGGTGACATGGTCGGCGATGAAAAGCTGACCGGGAGATCGCGGCGCAGATCGGCCATCGACTTGTCCGGATTGCGGTCGAGCATGTCGAGCACGGCACGCGCCGCGACAATACCATCATCATAGCCGCGGCCCAGCGGCGGCTGGAAGAAGAAGTGGCCGGACTTCTCGAATCCGACAAGCGCGCCGGTCTTCTTCGAATAGCGCTTGATGTAAGAATGGCCGGTCTTCCAGTACTCGGTCGTGGCGCCGTTTGCGGCAAGCACGGGATCGGTCAGGAACAGGCCCGTCGATTTCACATCGACCACGAATTTCGCCTCGTCGAACCGGCCCGACAGATCGCGCGCCAGCATCAGGCCGACCTTGTCGGCGAAAATCTCCTCGCCCTCATTGTCGACGACGCCGCAACGGTCGCCATCACCGTCGAAGGCGAGACCGATATCGGCCTTGTGCTGCAGCACCGCGTCGCGAAGCGCGTGCAGCATCTTCATGTCTTCGGGGTTCGGGTTGTAGCGCGGGAAAGTGTGGTCGAGCTCGCAGTCCAGCGCTACGACCTCGACCCCCATGGCCTCGAGCGCCTGGGGCGCGAACGCGCCGGCGGTTCCGTTTCCGCAGGCGGCAACGACCTTGAGCTTTCGCTTGACGGAAACGCCGTCCGAAAGGTCGGCCAGATAATTCGCAGCAACGCCCGTTTCACGGACATATCCGCCGCCATCGCGCAGCTGTCCGTCACCATTGAGGACGATTTCCTTGAGACGCGCCATCTCGTCGGGGCCGAATGTCAGCGCTTTTTCCACGCCCATCTTCACGCCGGTCCAGCCGTTTGCGTTATGGCTGGCGGTGACCATGGCCACGCAATCGATGTCGAGATCGAACTGGGCGAAATAGGCGGTCGGCGACAGGGCCAGCCCGATATCGTGAACCTCGATACCCGCAGACATGAGACCGACCGTCAGCGCCTGCTTCACGCCGAGCGAATAGCCGCGGAAATCGTGTCCGGTAACGATTTTCGGCGCGACGCCGAGCTCGTGGATGAGCGTGCCGAGGCCGAGGCCCAGCGCCTGGATGCCGTAGAGATTGATCTCCGGCGCCTTGTCGGAGCCGGGATGGCCGAACCACCAGCGTGCATCATACTCGCGAAATCCGGTCGGCTTGATCTGGGCCGATGTCTCGAAATCCCAGGAATTGGGCAACAGGTCGGCGCGCGGCTTCTGGCTCATCACATCACTCCGCTTCGGTCGGGCCTATCGGCCCACACTGGTGTATTTGAAACCGCGATTGCGGATGTCGTCAGGGCTGTAGATATTGCGCAGGTCGACCATCACATCGCCGGCCATGACGGCCTTGAGGCGTTCCGTATCCAGCGCCCGGAACTCGTTCCATTCAGTGATGATGACAATCGCGTCGGCGCCTTCGGCACACAGATAGGGGCCTGACGTGAACTCGACGTCCTTGAGCATTTTCTCGGCTTCGACGACCCCGGCCGGGTCATAGGCGCGGACTTTCGCGCCGGCATCCTGCAGGGCCGGAATGATGTCCAGCGACGGCGCTTCGCGCATGTCGTCGGTGTTCGGCTTGAAGGTCAGGCCGAGCACGGCGATCGTCTTGCCGGAGACATCGCCGCCCATCGCCTTGACGACTTTCTTGGCCATGTCCTGCTTTCGCCGGTCATTGACCTCGACAGTGGTCTCGATCAGGCGCAGCGGCGTGCCGGCTTCCTGTGCGGTCCGGGTCAGGGCCAGCGTATCCTTCGGAAAGCAAGAGCCGCCATAGCCCGGTCCGGCATGCAGGAACTTGCCACCGATGCGATTGTCGAGGCCGACCCCGCGAGCCACTTCCTGAACATTGGCACCAACGGATTCGCAGAGATCCGCCATTTCGTTGATGAAGGTGATCTTCATCGCCAGAAAGGCGTTGGCGGCATACTTGATCAGCTCGGATGTCCGGCGCTCGGTGAACAGGATCGGCGTCTCGTTGAGGAAGAGCGGGCGATAGAGTTCGCTCATCACTTCCTGCGCGCGTTCGTCCTCTGTGCCGACCACGACGCGGTCAGGCCGCTTGAAATCGTCGATCGCCGCACCCTCACGCAGGAATTCCGGATTCGAGACCACCGCGAAGTCGCCGTCGGGACGGGTTTCACGAATGATTCTCTCGACCTCATCGCCGGTGCCGACCGGCACCGTGGACTTGGTCACGACGACGGTATAGCCGTCCATCACTTCCGCGATTTCCTTCGCCGCGGCGTGGACATAGGACAGATCTGCAAAACCGTCACCGCGCCGTGACGGCGTCCCGACGGCGATAAACACGGCATCGGCTTCGCGTACGGCCTGGGTCAGATCGGTATCGAAACTCAACCGGTCCTCGCGCACATTGCGCTGCACCAGCTGGTCGAGGCCGGGCTCGTAGATCGGGATGCCGCCGGCACGCAGCATGTCGACCTTTTCCTGATCCTTGTCGATGCAGGTCACATGGTGTCCGAAATCGGCGAAACAGGCACCGGAGACAAGGCCGACATAGCCGGTACCAATCATGGCGACGCGCATGGGGCGTTCCTTCTTTTCTTGTTCGCAGACCGTCTAGCGATAAGGGGGCTGCAGGGTCAATGCGCAAGCTTTATTTCACACCCGCTCGCAGGAGATCATGAATGTGCAGCAATCCGGTCGGCTTGCCGTCCTCAACGGCGAAAAGCTGGGTGATCTTGACGGCGCCCGACGTCATCAGCCGCAGCGCATCGGCGGCCAGTGTGTCCGCGGCCGCCGTCCGCGGGTCCCGGGTCATGACCTCGGCAACCGGCAGGTCGAGCAATTGCGGTCCCATATGACGACGCAGATCGCCATCGGTAATCATGCCGATGAGTTTGCCGTCCGCGGTTGTAACCCCGACGCACCCCAGACCCTTGGCGCTGATCTCGATCAGTGCGTCGCTCATGCGGGCAGCGTCGTGGATCAAGGGTATCGCATCACCCGTGTGCATGAGATCGCCCACCGTTGCCAGCGCGGCACCGAGCGCGCCACCCGGATGGTAGGTCTTGAAATCCTGCGCGGTGAAACCGCGCGACTCAAGCAAAGCGACGGCGAGCGCGTCGCCCATTGTCATCATCAACGTCGTCGATGTTGTCGGCGCGCGGGTTTCGGCGCAGGCTTCCGGGGCATCGGGGATCAACAGCAGGTGATCGCTGGCTTTCGCCAGTCCCGAATCCCTTCCCGTCGTCATGCCGATCAATACGGTGCCGAAACGCCGGCAATAGGCCATCAGATCGCCCAGCTCACGGGTCTCACCCGACTTCGACAATGCGAGCACTGCGTCGTCCGGCGTGATCATGCCGAGATCGCCATGGCTGGCTTCGGTCGGGTGAACGAATTGGGATGGCGTGCCAGTCGAGGCCAGCGTCGCGGCAATCTTGCGCGCGACATGACCTGATTTGCCGACACCGGCACAAATGACACGGCCCTTGAGGTCCACGAGGCGCTGGACGACGGCATCGAAACGCTCATCGAGCCCGGCGGCAAGTTGTTCGAGTCCCTTGCGTTCGAGTTCAATGACCCGGCGTGCAACGTCGAGCGGGCGGGATTGGGTCATGGGACCTCCTGTCTGCTGACAGCCCATAGCAGAAGCGGGCGCCCTGCGGAAAGGGTGCGCTCCATGACATTCGGAATCGCGGTGCCGGGAATTGCCGGCCAGTGACGCATACGGCTTTCTTGCCCCTGGGCCCGCGTCACGCTATGCGCTGGGCTTAATCGCCGGGAGAGCAATCATGGCCAAGCTGGTACTGATCCGACACGGGCAGAGTGAATGGAATCTGCAAAACCGGTTCACCGGTTGGATCGATGTCGATCTCACAGAGAAAGGCGTTGCGCAGGCGCGCAAGGCCGGACAATTGCTCTCGGAAACAGATTTCGCGCCGAAGCGCGCCTTCACGTCGGTGCTGACACGCGCGATCCGGACCTTGTGGCTGACGCTCGAGGAAATGAACCGGGTGTGGATACCCGTCGAGAAGCATTGGCGGCTCAATGAGCGCCATTACGGCGGCCTGACCGGGCTCAACAAGGACGAGACCCGCGAGCGCCACGGCGACGCGCAGGTGCAGATCTGGCGCCGCAGCTTCGATACACCGCCGCCGGCGCTGGATATCGAGGATGACCGGCACCCCACCCACGATCCGCGCTATCGCGAACTCGACGCCTCGCAATTGCCAGCAACGGAATCCCTGAAGATCACGCTCGAACGGGTCCAGCCCTATTGGGATGAAGCAATCGCGCCCCTGCTGCGGGCCGGCGAAGACGTTCTGGTCGTCGCGCACGGCAATTCGCTGCGGGCGATCGTCAAATTGCTATTCGACCTTTCAGAGGAAGAGATCGTGCAGGTCGAGATTCCGACCGGAAACCCGCTGGAAATCGGCATGGACGGGGCCGGCAAGCTGCCGGTCACGGCGCGATATCTGGATACGGAACGCGCCAACCCGTTGCCGGACATTCCTTGAGCCGCCTATCCGATCTGCGCTGGATGGACACCGCTCTGGCGCTGGCCCGGTCGGGACTGGGGACCACTGCACCAAATCCGAGCGTCGGTTGTGTGATCGTGCAGCAGAATTCGGTCGTCGGACGGGGCATCACGGCATCCGGCGGTCGCCCGCATGCCGAGCGCATCGCCCTCGACGAAGCGGGCGCGGCGGCGCGCGGGGCAAGTGTCTATGTCAGCCTTGAGCCCTGTGCCCATTTCGGCCAGACGCCGCCCTGCGCAGATGCGCTGATCGATGCCGGCGTCGCCCGCGTGTTCGTTGCATGCCGCGATCCGGACCCGCGGACAGCGGGACAGGGTCTTGCACGACTGGAAGGCGCCGGGATTGCGGTCGCGGAAGGGCTTCGCCAGGACGCCGCGGAAACGCTGAATGCCGGCTTCTTCTCGCGTGTACTGAAGCAACGCCCCCTGTTTGCCATCGATGCCGAGCCCGGCGGATATGACATTGCCGTCGAGACACCGGGTGAGACCACGACCGAAGACTGGACGAAAGCGCTCTTTGAAGCCGGTTGGACGCGGGTGCGGCTGGTTCCGGGTTCAGACGCCGCACAAGAGGCAATGGCGGCCGGTATCGTCGATGCAATTAGAGCCTGACTGGACACGCCACGTTAACCCGGAATCCGCATAATTCCCGGCGAAACTAGAGCAAAGCCCCGAGGTCATGGCGGAGCACAGCGTCAGATACCGGACTGTCGACCAGCGTCAGGTCGACGAGATCTACCGGCGGCACGAACTGCTATGGAGCGGCCGGCCTGGTGGCGCACGCGCCGCTTTCAATTATTGCATCCTCGACGGTCTCGATCTCGCAAACCGCGATCTGTCGGATGCGGACTTCACAGGCGCCTCGCTGATCGGTGCCGATCTTTCCGGCAGTGTTCTCAATTCTGCAAGCTTCTACGGTGCCGATCTGCGCCGCGCCATCCTGTCGGGTGCCTCGCTGCGCCGCGCCGACCTGCGAGGCGCATCGCTACGCGGTGCCAATCTGCAGGGTGCGGACCTTTCGGAAACCGATCTGCGCGAGGGCACAATTGCGCAACTCGACAAGGAGCGGGGCCTGTCGGTCATCAAGCACAAGTCGCGACCTGGCGAGATGACGATGGCGAATTTCCAGGGTGCCAATCTATCGCGGTCGAAAATGTCGGGCTCGACCGCGCAGCGGGCGGATTTCACGGATGCCATCCTGCTCGGCGCCCGGATGGTGCGGGCCAATCTCCGATCCACTGTGTTCTCGGGCGCGAATCTTGAGGGCGCGGACCTGTCCGGAGCCGATCTCACGGATGCCGACCTTACCGACTGCGTGCTGGTCGACACCAAGCTGCAGATGGCCCGTCTCGACAATTGCGACCGGACCGGCGCCCTGACTGACGCGCCGGCCGGCCGCGCGATGCAGGATCTCGAACGTCCGGTCGAAGACATGATCGCGGATCATATCCGCTGGTGCGCTACCAACGGGCGCGAAGGCAAGCCGTCGCTGTTTGACGACACCGATTTGCGGCCGCTCAAATCTCTCGCCGGGAAGACGCTGACCGCTTTTCATGCGAGGGGCGCCACGCTTTACGGACTGGATCTGGAAGGCGCGCAGCTGCAAGGCGCAAAGCTGGAGCGGGCCGATCTGCGGATGGCGTGCCTTCGCGGAGCGGACCTGCGCGGTGCCGATCTCACGGGCGCGCGGCTCAACAATGCCGACCTGCGCAATTGCAAGCTCGGTCCGCTCATTCTGGAGAATGACCGCGTCCTGCCGGCTTCACTCGCCGCGGCGAAAGTGCGGTATGTCGATCTGTCCGACGCCGACATGCGGCAAGCCAAGGCGACAGGTGCCGATTTCTCCTACACGTCCCTGGCCGGGGCGAATGTGCACGGCGCCCATTTCACGGGCGCCTGCTTCACCGGCGCGCGCATCGACGAGGATTTCCGCAGCGATGTGTCCGACGTGGACGGTGCGGTCGATCTCAACGCAGCTTAAAAAAAACGCGCGCCTGAAGGGGCAGGCGCGCGCTTCTTGTCAGATGCGACCGTCGGTCAGGCGGCTTTCGACTTGCCGCCTTCGATCACTTTCCGGCTTTTGCCGCCGGACTGCCCAATCGCGATACGCAGCGGCTTCGCACTTTCCGGGATTTCCCGGCGAAGCGTGACTGCGAGCAGGCCGTGCTTCAGCTCCGCATTGTCGACCACGACGTGATCGGCGAGATGGAAGCGGCGCTCGAAGGCGCGCTCCGCAATGCCGCGGTACAGGTAGTTCGGCCCGTCCTCTTCGGACTTGGTGTCCTTGCGACCGGAAACGGTGAGGACGTTTTCCTGCACCTCGACCGAGAGGTCGTCTTCGCCAAATCCGGCGACCGCCAGCTCGATGCGATAGTCATTCTCGCCGAGCTGTTCGATGTTGTAGGGCGGGAAACCGGCAGAGGGGTCCGACTTGCTGGCCGAGTCAATCATGTTGGCCAAACGGTCGAAGCCGACAATGCTCCGGTAGAGCGGCGAATAATCCAAGGTTCTCATAATCTTATCCTCCATAGAAGCGACAAGTTCAGGTTCAGGTCCAAACCTACAGACCATCCCCTTTCGACCGCGGCTCTTGGCCCGCCGATCTGGCCGGGCCGGGCCGCGCACAGAGCCCGTTCTGGCGCCCTGCGGAAACTAGATGGGAATGCGGCGCTGCGCTTGCAAGAGGGGCGACGAGCCATTAGGCGTTGACCCTCAAAGGGAAGTTATTTCGGGAGTATCACATGCGGCGTTTCTGGGTTTTGACAGCTATGGGCCTGCTCGTGGCAGGTTGCGACGGGTCTTCCGAGATGGCGGAGCCGGCGGTCACCGCAGCGCCGGACACCGATACCGTCGCAGACACCGAGCCATCATCAGAACCGGACGCGGATGCCGCGAATTACGGGACGCTGGAATGGGCTGTTTCCGGTGATTGGCGGGGTGAGAATGCAGAACGCGACAGATTCCGGAATCCGGCCGAAACCCTGACCTTCCTGGAAATCGACCCGTCTTCGACGGTGATTGAAATCTGGCCCGGCAGCGGGTGGTATGCCGAGATCCTGGCGCCGTGGATTGCGGCGAATGGCGGGACCTATATTGCGGCGCACTTTGCAGCGGACAGCGCCAGCGAATACCGCCGGCGCAGCCGCGCCGCGTTCGAGGACCGCTTCATGGATGATGAGCGGTTCGGCGAGATCGACCTGCGCGGCTGGGGCCCGGCCGATGGCGGCCTAGGCGCACCAGGCTCGGCGGACGCGGTCCTGACTTTCCGTAATGTTCACAATTGGATGCGAGGTGGCTTCACAGAGCGGGCGTTCGCCGATTTCCATGACGTCCTGCGTCCCGGCGGAATCCTCGGTGTGGTCGAGCACCGGCTTCCCGATACGCGCGAACAGGACCCGCTCGCATCGTCCGGGTATGTTCAGGAAGCCTATGTCATCGCGCTCGCAGAAGAAGCCGGGTTCGAACTGGTTGCCGCCAGCGAGATCAACGCCAATCCGCTCGACACGGCGGACCATCCCAATGGCGTCTGGACGCTGCCACCATCGCGTCGCGGATGGGATGAGGACGGGTTCGACACCGCACCCTTCGCGGCCATCGGCGAAAGCGATCGCATGACGCTCCTGTTCCGCAAACGCGAGACGGAACCGATGCCGGACGCCGAGCCGGAAACCGAGGACTAGAGCGCCAGCTTGCCCAGAGCCGCGGCATGCAGCTCGCGGCTCGCTGCTGCCACGAGCCGGCCGGTGGCAAAGTCATCGCCGCCCTGCCAATCGGTGATGATTCCACCAGCGCCGCGCACTACGGGCACCAGGGCATGTATGTCGTGCGGTCCCAGACCGCTCTCGACGACCAGGTCGATACCCCCTGCTGCCAGCAGGGCATAGGCATAGGCATCCATGCCGAAGCGGGTGAGCCGAACGCCGCGCCGAAGCGCGGAGAACGCCTCCGCTTCGCGGCCTTCAAACAAGTAGGGATCTGTGGTCGCCAGGATGGCGTCGGAAATGGACCTGGTGCCGGAGACGGCCAGATCGCGTTGCGATCCATGCAATTCCAGGTGCGCCCGGGCGTCATGACCCGAAAACCTCTCGCCCGTATGCGGCTGGTCAATGACGCCCAGGACCGGCCGGCTTTCATAAGTCAAGGCGATCAGCACGCACCAGGTCGGGGTTCCGGCAATAAAGCCGCGCGTGCCATCGATCGGATCCAGCGTCCAGGACCAGCCATTGCGGCTTTCATGCAGCGGGAATTCCTCGCCGAGCACGCCGTCCTGCGGTCTTTCCGCAAGGATCAGATCGCGCATGGCCTGTTCCGCCGCGCGATCGGCGGCGGTCACCGGATCGAACTCGGCCGACGCCTTGTTCTCGACATCCGGTGCGTGGCGAAAGTAAGGAAGAATGACGGCACCGGCGGCATCTGCCAGCCGGTGCGCGAAAGCGAGTTCGGTTTGGAGGTCGCGGCGTTGCATGCCGCTGGCGTATCAGGCCGCAAGCGGCCTGTCAGCCTCGCGACTCAAGCGGCGTCGTTGGCCGGCTCGGACGGTTCGAGAGACTTGGCCAGCTCGAGCAGGCGTTTTCTCGGACGCTCACCCAGCTTGTAGTAGGCCCGCACCAGATCCATGGTCTCCTTTTGCGACAGCACATCAGGCGACATGCCATCGGGATCCTCGGACGCCTCGTCATTGACCGCCAGACCGTCATAGAAGTATTGGGCCGGGACATCGAGCGATTGCGCCAATTCGAACAGGCGCGACGCGCTGACGCGGTTGGCACCGCATTCGTATTTCTGGATCTGCTGGAAGCGGATTCCGACCGATTCCGCCAATTGCTGCTGAGTCAGCCCCAAAAGGCGGCGGCGGCGGCGCAGCCGCTTTCCAATATGAAAATCGATTTCGTTCGTCATCGTTTCGGCTCCGCTTGTCGCAATTCACCCCTGCGCCTGTCGACGCTTTCGCGTTACAGGAGAGCAAACGCTATGCCGAACCCGTGATGCGGCATGAAATATTGTAATTACAATGATTTAGCGGAGTATATCGTCCCATTCGACTGCCGCGAGATCGGAAAGAACAGCGGTGATGACCGATTGCAGGGCCGCAAATGTCCCGGATCGGGTCACTCGTGTTTCGTCCAGATAAAGACCGCGGTTCAATTCGATCTGAACCGCGTGCCGGTTCTGGCCGGGCTTGCCGTAGAAGGACGTGGTGTAACCCCCCGAATAGGGCTGGTTACGGCGAACGGACAGCCCGGCTTCACGAAAGGCAGATTCGATCCGTGACATGATGACCGGATCGCAGGACGTGCCATGGCGATCGCCCAGAACGGCATCAATGCCGCCGCCGGCTGCTGATGGCATGGAATGCATGTCGAGCAGAATGCCCAAGCCAAAAACGTCGCAGGCGGCCCGCAATTCGACATCGATCGCACCATGATAGGGGCGGTAATAGGTCGCGATCCGCCGCCGCCCCTCCGCGATTTCCAGTGCCTGATCGTAGATCGGTCTTCCGTCGGCACAGATGCGCGGTATCACGCCAAGTCCGGCCTGTACGTGCGGTGTCTGACCACTATCGGCTTCTTCGAGGTCGGCAAACAGGACGCCATCGAGTTCCTGCGTCGACCGGTTCGGATCGATGAATACCCGCGGAAAAGGGGCGATAATCGTGGTAATGCCGATGTCAGGCGCCTGGCCTACGAGAAGATCCACATAGGCGTCTTCCGACCGCCGCAATACGGACAAGGGCAGGCTGGACTGGCCGATGATATCTGGTGGATAGGTGCGGCCGCTGTGCGGCGAGGCCACCAGGAGCGGCGTGCGCCGGCTCTCCGGGCGGTGTATGATCACCGGGTCGTCTATCCGCCCGATCACCGCCGGGGAAGGATCCATCGCCGGAATCGCGCGGGAGGAGTTTGCCAGTGTCATGCGGACACATTGGCGGTAGCTGTATTCGACGGTCAAGCATTTCACCGCGTTCAGCGGGTTTTTACCTTAATGCTCTAGCTTGCCGTCTGGAATTTGAGGGTGGAGGCCGCAAAATGGCTAAAATACTGCTGGCGGAAGACGATGGATCCATGCGTGATTTCCTGGCCAAGGCGCTGAAACGTGCCGGTCACGACGTCACGGCCTGTGCCGACGGGGATGAAGGCCTGTCGGTATTCGAGGCCAATCAGGACAATTTCGATCTCTTGCTGACCGATATCGTGATGCCGGGAATTGACGGTATCGAACTGGCGCGCCGGGCCGCCGAACTGACCCCGGCGCTGAAGATCATGTTCATCACAGGCTTTGCTGCCGTGGCCTTGAGTCCCGGATCGAACGCGCCGTCCAATGCCAAGGTCCTGTCCAAGCCGTTCCATCTGCGCGAGCTGGTGGACGAGGTGGACCGGGTGATGGCCGCTTAACAGAAAATCTTACGGTTAAACAAAAAAGGCCCGCTCATTCGAGCGGGCCTTATTGTTTAGAACGATTTCCGGCCTAGTTCCGGCCCGAGCCTTGCCGACGCGGATTCTGGTCGGTCGGCATGTTGCATTCATTCGCCAGCCAGCCCGTGAGTTCACGGAAGAGCGTCAGCTGGTTGTCGAAGTTCAGCGTGTTGGAGAAGTGATCCGCATCCGGCAGTTCTACATAGCGATGCGGGATATTGTTGCGTTGCATTGCGCGGATCATGAACTGGCTCTGGTATTGCGGAACGCGCTGGTCGACCTCGCCATGAATGATCAGGATCGGCACCCGGATATCCTCGGCGAACTCGTTCGGCGACATGCCGGCATAGCCCTCATCGATCAGCTCGCGCTGGATCGCGCCGCCGCCGAAATCGCGCTGGATGATGTCGAGATCCGAGACACCGGCACCGGCGATCACGCAATTGTAAACCGGCGGCTGCCGCACGGCCGCGGCAAACGCCGCATAGCCGCCATAGGACCAGCCGAACATGGCGATCTCGTCGGGATTGGCCAGGCCCCGATTGATCAGGTAGCGGACCCCGTCATCCTTGTCGTCGGACATGGTGATGCCCCACTGCCCCCAGCTCGAGAGCCAGTGGTCGATTCCGTAGCCCAGTGATCCGCGGTACTGAGGTTGCATGACCATGTAGCCGCGATTGGCCAGAACCGAGACCCATTCATCATAGGCGCGGGTTTCCGAAACCCAGGGGCCGCCATGCGGCACGACAACAAGCGGGTAAGGCGCCTCGCCGAAGGACGGCAAGGTCAGGATGGCCGGAATGTTGCGGCCATCACGCGCGGGATAGTTGATAAACGTCTCGCGGCCCAGCGCCGCATCCAGCAATTGCGGATAGGTCCGGCCGAGAACGACCGGCTGACCGTTCTCGATATAGTAATAGACGCCGGGCTCCTGCGAGGATTGCGAGAATACCAGCATCTGGGCGCAATCATTGACGCAGGTCACACTGTTGCGAGTGTCGGGGAATGCTCCGTCGACCATGTTCTGGATGGCCGCGGCACGTTCGTTGATAAAGACACGCTGGAGCTCGCCATCCGCATAAAAGGAGAACCCGGCAAGTTCCGGTTCGCGATCTATGTCCGGTTCGTAGACTGCGCCGAGGATATCGACGTCTTCACGCTGATAGATCGTGCGAACGATTTCACCGCTGCGCAAATCCATGATGTGGGCGCCGATAGTGTTCTCGCCATTATGGGCCAGGACGTAGGCGCGGGAGCTGTCATCGGGATCAAAGCCGACCACATTGATGCCCGACTGACCATACTGGGCATATTCGGTCAGTGACCAGGACATCACTTCGCGCCAATCCGTATCGTCGGGATCCGGCCGCCAGAAATAGCTGACCGTTTCGCTTCCGGTGTCTATTGAGGACGCGAAGCGCGGATTGCCTTCCTGGTCGAGCTCATAATTAAAAAACCGTTCGCTGGCCCTGAGAATGCGCTGGCGGCGCCCGGTTTCGACATTATAGCGGTAGAAATCCGGGTTCCTGATGCTGTTGATCGAGCGACTACGGAGATCCTCGAGATCATCTTCCGAATTGACGTCCGCGGTGCGGATGATGATGTGCTCGGGATCTTCAGCCACGCGGCGGACAACCTGAAAATCGTCGGATACGCGCCGGAAACCGCCTTCGCCGCTTTCATGGACGATGGCGCGTCGGTAGCCGTAAACACCCTGATTCACGCCCTCGATCCGGTCGCGCACCTGCTGGCGGAAATCGACGAGCAAATAGTCCGGTGTCACCCAGCGCAAGCTGAAGACTTCCATCCGTCCCCCGTCAAGGCGGACGGGGTCTTCCCCCAGATGGTCCGTGTCGTGAATCTCAATAATGTAGTGTCCGTCGCGCGCGGTGAGCCGTCGCAATGCGATATGCTCACCATCCGGTGACAGAGCGACATTTGCCACCGCTGAATAGGTTGCGAAATACTCGAGTGGGACTACTTCGCCTTGGCGCGCATCAGCCGTAGTTGAAAGTCCGAGCATCAGCGCGCCCGCGGCTCCAAGTCTGATCATGTCTGGCCCCTTGGTTCTAACCGGTCGTTGTCTATCGTAAGTATGTTTGGTTTTCTCGTCAGGTCAAAGACCAATGTCGGGACTTTGGCAGCCCTGACAAACTATGTACGCGAAGAAAAACGGCGGCTTCTTGCGAAGCCGCCGTTTCCCCTAGATCAGTTGGTTCGAACTAGAATTCCTTGCGGATGCCGATGAACCAGCGGCGTCCGATCTGGTCGTGGCCGACCGCGAGCGGACGGTTAAGTGTCGAGAAGACACCGTTTGCATCGACGAGCGGGGGCTCTTCGTCAAACAGGTTCTCGATACCGACATTGATGGTCCAGTCGTTAGGCGTCCAGGAAACGGAAGCCGTATGGACATAGTAGTCGTCAGTGTACCAGATCGGCTGACAGGTCGTGCCCGGACATGTGAAGTCCGCAGTCGCTGCCGGCTCGTTCTCTTCGCCACCGCCGATGTAGCGGGTGAACCAATTGAAACGCCAGTCATTGCGGTCCAGCGACACGCGGGCATTACCGGCCCAGTGCGGCACATCGGTTTCGCCAGCATTGTCATCCACCGTGCCGAGCACGTTGAAAATCTGCTCGTTGGCGCGAGTGGCCCGCAATTCAACGGTCAGGCCCCAGTCACCCAGGAAGGAGATGTCGTCCTGGAACACCAGGTTGAAGTCGACACCCTTGGACGTGATCGTACCGATGTTGATAAAGGACGAGTCAACCAGATCGATGAAGCCATCACTGTCACGCGTAATGCGGTTACAGAAGCCGGACGTGAAGTTCGGCTGATCCGCATAGCAGTCATTGATGATGAAGCCCTGTCCCGGCTCGGCGATCGAGTCCGACACCACGATGTCGTAATACGTCATCGCGAAGCGGAGATCGAACGCGTCAAACCAAGGTTGCTCGAGCACCGTGCCAAAGGTCTGGGATGTCGAGGTCTCGGCGTTAAGAGCCGTGGTACCACCAGTGATGATCTCGATACCGTAAGACGGTTGACGGTCCGGGTCGAGACCGAGGGCAAACGGGTTCACACCTGCTGCCTGACAGTTGGCAATCACGATCGAGCTACGACCGTCGCCACCCGCGTCATAGGTATCCGGCGTGTTCGGGTTGCCGTCCGACTGGCGGGCATTGACCGGAACCACACAGGGGTCACTGATCGTATTGAAGCCCGAGGCACCGGCGAGGAACTGCTCGCGGGCATTCGGCGCACGATAGGATGTGCCGTACGAACCGCGGAAGCTCATCCAGTCGTTCGGACGATAGACACCCTTCACCGAGTAGGTGAAGTCCGAACCGTAGTTGTTTTCGTCGGTGTAGCGGCCGGACAGGTTGAAGGTCAGTTCTTCAACAAAGCGGCGACCGCGGATCGGCGAAAGCTCGGTCTCGAAGAAGGCTTCCCACAGATGGCGGCGGCCGATGGCCCCACGGTCCGTGTTCCGACGGTGCAGATTGCCGTTTGCGCGGACATCGTCAGCCTGCGAATCGAGGGCATCTTCACGCCATTCGAAGCCGAGGATGAGCGGGATCTCCGAACCGTTGCTGAGCTGGCCCAGATTGCCAGAGACGATACCACCGATCATTGTCTGCTCGACGATGGTGCGGTTGGTTGCATTCGTCAGCAGGTAATCAGCTTCGGCCGGCGTGAAGTAACCGCCGCCTTCCTGGTACAGGTTGGCCGCAAACAGGTTGACCGGAACACAATCGAGCACAGCCGGCTGCGGGTCCGTACAGGAGTAGGTACCCGAGACCGGATCGTAGGTCGTGTTGTACAGCGACGTCTGCAGGCGGTCTTCGTTTACGCCGTAAATACGCTGGAAGCCCTGCGAACGCGCATACGAACCGAACAGTTCATAGGTCCAGTTGTTGAACAGCGGCAGGTCGCCCCGGAAACCGGTGACGAAACGGGTCTGCTGCAGCTCCGTGTCGGTGCGGTCGAGGTGGCCATTGACCCGGACGATCGGGAAGTTGGTTGAGAAGACCGGAGCCAGGAAGTCCGGAATGCCGAACAAGGAGAAGCAGTTCACACCATTCGGGTTCGACACATTGTTACATGGGTTGAACGGGTTGGAGGCCGGCACGTCGGTAGCCACGAAGAACGGATCCGTGCGGATCGTCGACTGACGGTTGGCGACCAGCAGCTCGTAGAACACGCTGGTGTTGGAACCCCAATCGATGTCGTGTTCACCATAAGAGAACAGGCTCCATCGCTCCTGCCCCGGAAGGAAATCCGACTGGCGAGCGCGATCCGACGCGTTGAAGTTATAGAACGGGTCGTAGAAGTCGAAGTCGGCCAGGCCATCGCCATTGCCGTCGACGACATTGCCGCTCAGCGAGCTTTCCGACCAGCCCGGGATGCCAATATTAGTCTGACCCGGCGTCCAATAGACCGACCCGAAGCCGGCGATGGACATACGGTTGATCAGGGACAGGCGACATTCGGTGAAGTCCGCGCCCATGCCCGGAAGCACGTCCTGGTCCTGGGTGTAGATCTGGCCGTTGGCGTCAATGCGGGCGAATGTCTCACAGAAGGAAATATCGCCGACCGGGGTTGCTTCGCGATGATTGTACTCAAACCCGAACCCGGCATAACCGCGGTCAGACGTCACGCCCCAAGCGCCGGCATATGTCGTCTGCGTTCCCGCCATGTCGAACGGCGTTTCGCGGCGGTACTCGAATTCAACGCCTTCGAAATCCGTCCGAAGAATGACGTTTGCCACACCGGCGACAGCGTCCGAGCCGTAGATCGAGGATGCACCGTCGAGCAGCAGGTCGAAGCGCTCCACGATGATGCCCGGAATAACGGTCAGGTCAGGACTCGACGGCGCGCCGCCGATACCGGCCGGCGACATGCGGCGACCGTTAACGAGAACCAATGTCCGGCTGGCGTCGAGCCCCCGCAGGTTGACCTGGGACGAACCCGGGCCGTTGTCGAGCACGAAACCGACAAGCGTCTCGTCGATCTGGAAGCCCGTCGACTGAGACTGCGACTGCAGCACTTCCGCGGCATTCACCAGACCGACTTCGCGGGCCTGTTCACCGGAAATGATCTGTACTGGCGAAATGGACGAGAATTCGGAACGCTGAATACGGGAACCGGTGACCAGAACGGTATCACCTTCATCCTCTTCTTCAGCCTCTTGTGTTTCATCAACAGCGTCCTGAGCGAACGCCGGCGTTACGGTCAGGCCCGCCGCAGCGAAACCTGCCAGAATAGTAGAGCGCAAAAGACGCTCGCGATCCCAGAAACTGCTCACTGTCATACCCCTTCATGACTTCTTTAATTGAGTTCGCGGCGGTGTTTCAGACTACACCAACGCAAACGCGCACAGCCGGAAAGTGGCTACTTTCCTGATCGCACTATCGCGTTGCACTAATGGCAGGTAAAGCTCGCGCCCCATAATCGCCGCATTTCCATCCCGCATGTTGCATAAAAGTCATACGGCGTTCAGGCCGTTGTCATTTGCGGTTCCGGTGAAGCTTTGGCTTGCGTCGCGCGAACACCGGCGCTATGAGCCGACCTCCCTTTGATGGACGGGCGCGTAGCTCAGCGGGAGAGCACTACGTTGACATCGTAGGGGTCGCTGGTTCAATCCCAGCCGCGCCCACCATTTCCTTACACTATTCAATGCTTTCGGAATTATTGTCGGTGGCCGTATTGGCAGCGCGCCGGGCGCGATTATGTTGAGCGCCAGTAATTGGCAGGAGCGCGCTTTGTCCGATGAACTGATCGAGAAACTGGACAGGATTCCCGATCCTGCCAGCGGCAAGGGCCTGCACGCTGCGGGTCGCCTGGACGGGGTCGCGATCCGAAACGGTGTCGCGACAATCGTGCTCAAGGTCGGGGCGGATGAATCCCCGGAGGCGCTGAAGCAATCCATCGAGTCAGCAGCCATGGCGCTGCCCGATGTCGAACGCGTCCGCATTATCTCGACATTGCAGCGGTCCCAGGGTGAACCTGCAGCCCCGGCAAGGCCGCGCCAGGCGGCGCCGGCAGCCAAAAAGCCCGCCAAGCAGGTCATTGCAGTTGCCGCCGGCAAGGGCGGGGTCGGCAAATCGACGGTCGCCGCCAATCTGGCCGCGGCACTGGGCAAATCCGGCCGGCGCGTCGCGGTGCTCGACGCGGACATTTACGGGCCATCGATCCCGCGCCTGTTCGGACTGCTCGATACCAAGGGATTGCGGAAAACGGATACCGGTATCGAACCGGCCGATGCGCATGGCGTGAAAATCGTGTCGATGGGCTTCCTGACCAAGCCGGATCAGCCTGTCGTCTGGCGTGGACCGATGATCCAGGGCGCAATCCAGCAATTTCTCAACGATACCGATTGGGGCGATCCCGACGTGTTGATCATCGACATGCCGCCGGGCACGGGCGATGCCCAGCTGGCGATCGCGCAGACGGTTGCGATTGACGGAGCGGTGATTGCCTGTACGCCGCAGGACCTGGCGCTAGATGATGCGCGCAAGGCGATGGCGATGTTCGAGAAAACGCACACGCCGATCCTCGGCCTGATCGAGAATATGAGCGTCTTCCTGTGCCCGCATTGCGGTGAACCCAGCGAGATATTCGGGCATGGCGGCACCCGGGCCGAAGCCGAGGCGATGGGCGTTCCCTTTCTCGGCGAGATCCCGCTGACCATCGAGTTGCGCGAAAGATCCGACAGCGGCCGCCCTCTAGCCTTCGATGAGGGGGCCGTCGCTGACGCTTTTGCGCGGGCGGCGGAGGCGATGCTCGAATCTGCCGGGGAAGCCCGGAAGCCGGCGCCGGAAATCGTCCTGACCGACTAGCCGGTTTCCCAGGTCTGTACGGCGATGCCGTCCGGCGCGGTCAGTCCGAACACCGTTTGAAGAACGTCTCCCGTCAGCGCCTCTGCCGGCGTGCCATCGGCCACCACAAGTCCGTCGCGGATCACGATCACGCGGTCGGCATAGCGGCAGACCTGATCAAGACTGTGACCGGCAAACACCACGCAGCTGCCGCGCGACGCCTCCTTGCGCAGAATTTCCATGACGGCCAGCTGGTGACGCGGATCAAGCGCCGCGCCCGGCTCATCGAGCAACAGGGCATCGGCTTGCGTGGCAATCGCGCGCGCCAGAAGGATTCGCGCTTTCTCGCCGGACGAGAGTTCACTGAAAACGCGTTCGGCGAGGTGCGCTGTGTCCGTCTCTGCGAGGGCCGCTTCGACCGCGTCCCGGTCCGCAGCACCAGGCTGTGTCAACGGTTTGAGATAAGGGAAGCGCCCGAGTTCGACGACCCGGCGCGCAATCAACGGCCAGGCGAGGCGCGAATCGGCTGGCAGATATGCGATCCGGCGGGCCCGTTCCCGGTCGGTGAACCGGGCCAGGTCGACGCCCTGAAGGCGAACGGTGCCGGAGGCCGGCAACAACTGGCCCGCCAGCGCCCTGATCAGCGTCGACTTGCCGGCACCGTTGGGACCGACAATGGCGGTGACCTTCCCGGCCTGAACGGCCAGGCGGGCCAGTTGGAGAACCGGATACTGGCCATAGGCGCAGACCAGATCCTCGGCTTCGAAATGCGCGCTCATGGCGCCTGCCGCCCTGCGCTGCGGATGAGCTGGAAGAAGAATGGCACGCCCAGAAGAGCGGTCATCACGCCGAGATAGAGCGGTACGCCCTCGCCCGATACCTGCCGGGTCGCCGCGTCCGCAAGCATGAGCAGCGCGCCGCCGCCGAGCGCGGACGGCATGAGCAGGTCAGCTGGCTGATGGTTGACGAAGCGGCGCAGCAGGTGCGGCACGACCAGGCCGACAAAGCCGATCGCACCGGCGACCGCGACACTGCCGCCGACCGCCAAGGCAGTGCCGGCGACGAGCCGGATCTGGACCGAGCGGATATCGATGCCGATGGCGCGCGCGGTTTCCTCGCCGAGCGAAAGACCATCGAGATCGCGGGCCGTCGTCAGGATCAGCACGCTACCTGTAAGGGCCAGCGGTAGCGCAATGGCCACTTCGGTCCAGCTGCTGTTGCGCAAGGAGCCCATCAGCCAATAGGCGATCTCGGACAACGCCCAGGGATTGGGCGAGAAATTCATCGCCAGAGCGACCAGCGCATTGGCCAGCGCGCCGATGGCAACGCCAGACAGGATCAACGTCGTCGCCGTGGCTCTGCGTCCGGCGATCAGCAGCATCAGCGAGGCGCCAACCGCCGTGCCGAGGATGGAAAGCGCCGGCAATATCAGCGCCGACACGGTGGCAAGGCCAAAATAGAGCGCCGCGACTGCGCCAAACCCCGCACTGGCCGACAGGCCGATAATGCCTGGGTCGGCCAGCGGGTTTCTAAAATAACCCTGCAGTGCGGCTCCGGACAGGGCGAGCGACGCGCCGACGATGAAGCCCAGCGCGATGCGCGGAAGCCGCAATTCGACGAGGATCAGCCGGGCAGTCTCGTCTCCCGCAAGCAGCGGTCCGATCGGGAAGCCGTCGGCGAACAGGCCGGCCAGGGCGGCCAGAGCGCAGAGCGCCAGCAGGATCGGGATCAGGCGGCGATTCATCATGTGCGCGGCTCCAGAAGATCGAGCGCGTCAGCGATCAGTTCGGCCGCGTCGATCAATTGCGGCCCCGCGCAGGACCAGGCCGATGCGGGCACATCGATCCGCGCGCGTCCTGCGAGCAGGCGCCGGAAGGCCGAATGCCGCTGGCCGACATTGGCGCGGGTCCGATAGCCGTCAGTGAAGAAGCTGGTCACGACAAGATCCGGGTCCACGCGAAGCGCCCATTCAGCGTCCGCACGAAGCCATCCCTCGGCGCCGGCTTCAGCGGCCGCATTAAGACCGCCAGCCGTGCGGATGGCCGTATCGACCAGCGTATCGCTGCCGGCTGCGCCGCCGGTCACACTCAAATAGAAAACCGAGACCGCCATCGCGCGATCACCGGCGCGGCGGCGCAGGGCTGCGCGGCGGTCCTGCAGGGCGGAAATGGCCGTGGCGGCGCTGTGTTCGCGATCGAGCGCAGCGCCGAGCCGCAACAGATTGGTTTCGACCGTTTCCCAGCCCTCGCCCCAGTCGAGTGACACATGGGCAATACCCGCCGCGTCGAGAAAGCGGGCGGCGGTTCCGGCGCCCGCCGGGCCGAATACGACCAGGTCAGGCTGCAGTGCGACAAGCCGTTCTGCATCGGCATGCGCGCGTGGCAGATCGAGCGCCCAGCCGGGCGCGTCGGACACGGTCTGGCCCGCCTGCCAGGAGACGGCAGCCACCTGATCGCGATCGGCGAGCGCGAAAACATAGGCATCGGCGCACAGATCTGCCGACACGATACGCTCCGGGCCGTCCGCGCTAGCCGCCGAGGCGCAACCCCAGAAAAAGGCCGCGGCCTTCAGATGCGTAGCCAAAGACATCGATGGCCTCCTCGTCAGTGAGATTGGTTCCGCGGACATAGAGCTGGACGGTCTCGCGAACCTGCCAGGCCGCGCGTGCGGACAGCAAGGTATAGGCCGGCAGCGTCACCGTGGAAAATGTACCGAAATCGGTGTCGCGCTGTTCCCCGGTGTAATCTGCCGCGAGGCTCGCCTGCCAGCGGCCAGACCGGGATTGCCAGTCCAGTGCAAGACTTCCGGTCGTTTCCGGTCGCCGTAATTCCGGCACGCCGTTCTCCTCGGCGTCGAGCAGGGTCGCCGTTCCGGAAAGGGCAAGCGACGCGGGCAGGCTGATCGCGCCACCGAGCTCGAGCCCTGCGCGACGGGACTCACCGGTGCGATTGCGTGCGGTGAAGGGAAACACTGCGAAATCGGTGAAAATCTCGTCGGTCAGTTCGGCCTCGAACCAGCTCAGGGAGAAGCGCGCAATATCGCCGAAACCCTGGTCCCAGCCGACTTCCCAGCCAAGCGAGCGTTCCGGCTGGAGATCCGGATTGCCGACGAAGAAGCCCGGGAAAAAGCCGAACAGCTCGTAGACGCCGGGAGTCTTCACGCCCTCCCCGAAACTGGCGCGCAAGCGGCCACCGATGGAGTCGAAGACCCAGGCCCCGCCGATGCGCCAGGTCGCAGCATCCTGGAAACGCTCATTCCAGTCGTGACGGGCCGATGCCGACAGGCGCAGCGCGCCCCGCCTGAACTGATAGTCGAGAGCAGCAGAGGCGGTCTCGATCTCCTGTGACTGGTTTGACGCGGCGCCCGCGCCGGCGAAACTGGCGAAGGTTTCACGCGACGCCTCGGCCAGGCCGGTCAGCCGGTGCGTCGTGCCGCCCGCCTGCCAGTCGCGGGTGAACTGATAGAATGCCTGCAACCGTTCCGCCTCGGTCTCGCGCACAAAGGCTGCGTCGGAAAAGGACGCCAGCCGGTCGGTTGTCAGACTGGCCGCGAGATCGTGCCGCAACCCACCGCGTGCCAGCGTCAGCCGGGCGCCGATCGCGGCCTGGCGTCCCGCAGCAGAGTCATTGGTGTTGTCCAGCAAGCCGTTGAAATCAGAATCGGAATCAAATTCGCTTTCAAAATCGGCAAAGCGGGCAGCCCATTGAATCGACTCGTCTTCTCCCAGCGCAAAGCGACCGGCTGTCGACGCGAAAAAGCGTGAATAGCCGTCGTTTTCACTGCCAGCCCCCGACACATCGATTCCGTCGCTTTCCAGACTCGATGCGGCCAGGCCACCCGACAGACGGCCGTCCTCGCCGGACGCGCGAGCCGCGGCGAAACGGGTTCCAAATGACCCCAATTCGAACTGTGCAAGTCCGGAGGCGGGTGCGTCCGGATCCACCGTGCGGATATTGATTACGCCGCCGATGGCATCGGCGCCCCAGAGCGCGGATTGTTCGCCGCGCAGGATTTCCACGCTGGCGACGCCGAAGCCCGGCAGATGCGCAAAGTCATAGCCGCCGGTCAGCGGTACCGATGCCTCGATCCCGTCGATCAGCACCAGCGTATGATTGGCTTCAGAGCCACGCAGGCGAAGATCGGTCAAGGCGCCAGCGCCGCCCGACCGCGAGACCGCGACGCCAGGCACCGCCCGCAGCGTGTCGGCGAGCGACAAGCCACCGCGAAGCTCGATATCGGCGCGCTCGATAACGCTGACGGCCGAAGTCACATCCTGCGCGGAAACGGGTATGCGCCCGCCAATGACGATGATCGTATCCGCCGCGTCCTCGCCATCCTGAGCGAAAGCTGCAGAGCTCAATACAAGAAACAGGGCGCAACTTCGCCCCAGAACACCGTTTCCGGTCATGGTCACAACTCCGGTCACGGCAAGGCTCCGCGCCCTGCCGGGTTTCAAGGAGTCGCTTCAAACGGAGGTTTCCGTGCCAGCTCTGCGTGACCCCGCACAGGTGACGAGCGACAGCACAGGCAGGTCTTCCGGCTCCCGGGTCATCACGTACCTCGCGCCTTCCCGGGTTTCCCCAGTGGCATGTTGCGAGGCCGCTTTCCGGTCACGGCTGCGGGCACAGCGGGAGACTTACACTCCCTTCCCTATTGATCCCTCGCGGGAACCTGTACGGAGACTTGTCTATCGCGAGAGCGACGGATTTGCCAGCACCTAGATGCTGGCCAGCCGCTTTTCGAACTCACGCAACTTGGAGCGCGCCTTGCGCCATTCCCACCAGAGAAAGGCGATCTTCGGGCCGTCCAAGAGATAGCGTTTCCACATGCGCGTCGGCTCCTGCGCCAGACGGTGGAGCCATTCGAGACGGGTGCGCTGCATCCATTTGGGTGCCCGTTCCGCCTTGCCACCAAGAAAATCGAGCGAAGCGCCGACACACAGGCCGATGCCCGTGCAATCTCCGCGGTCGAGGCAGGCCTCGGCGATCATCTCCTGCTGCGGGGACCCGACACAGAGGAAGATGAAGCGCGACGGATTGTCGGCGACGAATTGGGCGCATTCGGCAATAGCATCGGGATTGTTGCGCAAGCCCATCGGCGGCTCGTGCCAGCGCACGTCGCGGAGGCCGTAGCGCGCCTTCACATTCTCGATGACCTCCTGCGTCCCGCCAATGATGGTAACCGGTTCATGGCGCATGACGACATTGTCGAACAGGGTCGCGGTCAGATCCGAGCCCGGCGTCACATCAACGTCTTCGCCGGACATGGACGCGATGAGCTCGAGAACGCGGCTGTCGCAAACAGTCAGCCAAGCCTGGGCGTAGAGTGGTGCCAGCACATTGTCGCGGCGCAGACGGACGAGGTGGTCGACATTCGGCGTCACCACGAAGGCAAAGGGCGCTTGCGGGTCGCGTTCGGCCAGCCGCAGCATGGTGGTCGGGAAGTCGATATTGTCGAACGCCGAATTCAGGAACCAGATATGGCGCGGTTTGGAACGGCGCTCGCTCTCGGTCAGGATTGGTGTGTGAATGGTCATCAATGACGTGTCCCGTTTCGCGTCAGTCTCGCGTGTTCGGGACGGTTAAGTGCAAGGCGTGCGCCTTGTCGTGCCTGGCCTCCGGGAACCGGCCGGCATGGTTTCCGGACGGTTAATCGCCCCGTTTGAGGGCACGGAATCGGAAACGGGCCGGATGCATTGCCGCGCGGCCCGCGCTTTCCAACGGCGATGGTTCGCCGCAGAGATCCGAGGCCAGCGCTTCGGCCATAAGCGGGGCATGCGCAAAACCGCGCGATCCGAAACCGGAGAGGACGATTTGCGGCGAATCCTCTGTCGTCACGTTTACGGGTTGCGGGGCACCGCGGGCGGCAGCGCGCCAGATCGTGTCGAATTTCGGTCCGGGCAGGCTGCCAGCGACCGGTAGCCGATCCGGCGTGGTCGCCCGGACGCCGGCCCAGCTTGATCCGACACCGCCGAGCCGCGCCGCAGTTTCAGGGCAGCGTTTTTCGAGATCTGCCCGAAGCGCCTTGATGGCTGCCTCTGCCGGACCGGGATCTGCGCCCTTTTCATGGGTCGCGCCGAGGAGGACGCGGCGATCCTTCATGGCCGAGACATAACCGCCCCAGACGATAGGGTGAGCGGGCGGACTGCCATCGAACACCGCGACACGGCCGGCGCTGGCGGCCAGGTCGGCCATGGCTGCCTTCGGCCCGCGGCAATCGACAATGACGGAAGCCTCGAGAAGGCTTTCGGTTTCGGTGACAATCCGGCAATCGCGCGCCAGGGCATGTACAATGTCCTGCGGCGAGAAACGCGCGGCGCGGTCCATCCACAGCCCGTCATCGCGGATTTCATAACTCTCGCCCATGGCGTCGGCGATGGCATCATAGCGCCGGGCTTCCGGCTCATCCCGGAGAAGGCGCAGCGTGCCTTCGGCCTGCAGCAGGCCGAGCCCGTCATAGAGCTGCCGCGCGTATTCGAACGCGGCCAAAGTCGCGCGGACATGCGGCCGATCCGCATTCTCGAGACGCGGCGTCAGCAGACCCGACGGCGCGCCGGACGCGCCGGCGGCGAGGCCGTCCGGGTCGACAATCGCCACGTCACGTCCTCGGCGTTGAAGCGCATGGGCGAGGCTCGCTCCGGCTATGCCGCCACCGCGGATCACGATAGTGCCATCGCTGGCGGGCAGACGCGGAAACGGTGTCGCCTGCGGTGCCGGGAACGGGCCGGCGAACCGCGCTTCAAGGCGTTCGCGTTTGCGGCCGAAGCCGGGTTTTTTCTCGACCTCGAAGCCGGCGCCTTGCAAGCCGCGTCGGACGGCGCCGGCAACCGTGAAAGTGGCCGCGCGCGCGCCGGGCCGGGATAGGCGGGCAAGTTGCGGCCAGACGGTGTCCGCCCACATGTCCGCATTGCCGGAGGGCGCAAAACCATCAAGGAACCAGGCATCGATGCTGGCTTCGATCTGCGGCAGGGCGGCTGCCACATCGTCGTGGAACAGGGTCAATGTCACCCGGTCGTCTTCGAAACGGAGGCGATGCGCGCCCTTCAGCGGCTGGGGCCAGGCGGCAATCAGGCGTTCGGCCAGCGGCGCCAATTCCGGCCAGGCCGACAGTGCGCGCTCGGCGTCGGCGCGGCGCAAGGGGTATTTCTCGAGCGAGACAAAATGGAGCCGGCCGTCGTCGGGGCGGGTATCGCGCCACATCTGCCAGGCCGCCAGGAAATTGAGTCCAGTTCCGAAACCGAGCTCGCCGATGGTGAAACAATCACGACCCTGCCAGGCTTGCGGCAGACCGCAGCCCGCGAGGAAGACTGCCCGGGTTTCGGCGAGTCCGTCCTGCGCCGAAAAATAGATATCACCGAAGTCCGGCGCGACCGGTCCGGTATCGCGCCAATCCAGCCTGGGGGGATCGCAAAAGAGTTTCATTTCGCGCGCTTATAGCGCGGGATCAGCGTCGGAACAGGCTTCGCTCCTCACGCGGTCCGAGAAACAGCCAGAACAGAAATCCGATGATCGGGGCCAGCAGGATGAAGACAATCCAGAGGACACGCGCCACGCTGCCGGTATTCGAGCGGGCCGTTTGCAGAATGGCATAGACGTCGAAAACCAGGACCAGCAGCGCGATCGGTCCACCCAAATCGAAACCCAAAAGAAAATCTCCCTCATCCGGCGGGATGAAGGAGATTATCAAAGGCTGCAGAGCCCGTCAGCTTTCCATTTATCAAGCTTCGGTCTGGATGTTTCCGAGCGCATCCTCGAGTTCGGCGAAGGTCGGCTGCGAACTGCTGGGCACGCTGCCGCGGCCGATCTCGACAGAGATCTGGGCGGCATTGCCGTGCAGGTGTGCCACGAGGACCGACTGGATGATCAGGTAGAAGGCGTGCTCTTCGTCGTAGATCTCCTTGAGGCGCGCCGCCATCGGTCCGACAAAACCGTAGGCGAGGAACACGCCAAGGAAGGTCCCGACAAGTGCTGCACCGATCTTGCCGCCAAGCACGGTCGGCGGCGAGTCGATCGCGCCCATCGTCTTGATGATGCCGAGCACGGCCGCAACGATACCCAGCGCCGGAAGCGCGTCGGCGAGGCTCTGCATGGCATGCGCCGGGGCTGCGACCTCGTGATGGTGCTTTTCGAGCTGTTTCTCCATCGCGTCCTCGACCTGGTGCGGATCTTCGAGGTTCATCGTCATCATGCGCAGCGTGTCGCAGATGAAATCGGTCGCGAAATGGTCCTTCAGGATGCGCGGATAGTTCTGGAAGATCGAGGATTCCTTGGGATTCTCGATATGGGTTTCCAGAGCGATCACGCCCTTGGTCTTCATCGTCTTGGTGAGCTGGAACAGGAGGGCGAGCAGGTCGCTGTAATCCTTGGTCTTCCATTTCGGTCCGGAGACGATCTTGGCGAAATCGCCCAGCGTCTTCATAACTGTCTTGCCGGAATTTCCGATGAGGAAGGCGCCAATGCCGGCACCGCCGATCATCATAAGTTCGAACGGCGCCGCCTTGACGATGATGTCGAAATGCCCGCCCGCGAGTGCGAACCCGCCAAACACCATCACAAATACGACGACGATCCCAATGATCTGAAACATTGCTCTACCACCACCCGTTGTTTTTCCGGCGTCCTCTTTTTGTCGGGACTGTCCGGTTTCGGGACGCACTATCGCCAATTAAGTTTAATACCCGGTGTAATCACCGTTAGGACGTGGTTTACAGCTCGCGCCTGGCTGGCTCTCACATCAACGGGGCCGGGGTCGGAGGAATTGTCGACCGGTTAGCACACGGCTTCTTCAGGAAAAGTGAAACACAGGGTGACTTTACCCGCCCCGGGGTGCAGGCATAAATCTGTTCCATGCCACCGATCTACGATCCTTCGAATCCGTCCGGCCCGGCTGAGCGACGGCGCTCCTTCCGCCTGCTCTTCATTTGCCTGGTCGTGACCGGAATCGGCAATTCGATGCTGTTCGCGATCCTGCCTCCGCTGGCGCGGGAACTCGACGTGGCAGAATTTTTCATCGGTGCGATCTACACGATTTCGGCCCTGCTATTCCTGATCATGAGTCCGATCTGGGGGGCCTTGTCTGACCGTTATGGCCGCCGCCCGCTGATCATTTTCGGCCTGTCATCCTTTGCCCTCTCGACGTTGGTGTTTGCACTGGCCACGGTGGCCGGCCAGTTGGGCTGGGCGCCGCCGCTCATCGCGATCATCGGCATGGCTGGCGCGCGGGCCCTGTTCGGCGGGTTCGGCTCGGCCACCAACCCCGCGGCACAGGCCTATGTTGCCGATCGGACCTCGACAGAAGAACGGACCGAGGCACTGGCCGGGCTGACGGCGGCATTCGGGCTCGGCGGTATTGTCGGTCCGGCTCTGGCGGCGGCCTTCGTCGAGCGCATCGGGATTGCGCCTTTCATGGTCGCGGTCTCCTTCCTCGTCGGCGGGGCCGCGGTGGCCGTCCGCTTCATGTTGCCCGAGAAAACACCGCCGAGACAGCAAAGCCGGCCGATCAATCCCGTCAAGCAACTGGCCTTCGCCTTCGATGCCCGGGTCGCGCCCTTCTTCCTGTTTGGTTGCGGACTGTGGCTGGTGCAGGCGATCAGCCTGCAGGCGATCGGATTCTATGTCATGGACAAGATGGATCTGACGCCGCAGGAGGGGCTGCAACTGGCCGGGGTTGCGCTGACAGCCGGCGCCGGCGCGCTGATATTCGCCCAATTGGTGGTGATCCCTGCGATGAAGGCCAGCCCGCGGGCGCTGATGACGACCGGCGCCATACTGGCCGGTCTCGCCAGTCTCGAAATGGTGATTGCCGCGAATTACGCGTCCATCGTGTTCGGCTACATGCTGGGATCGTTCGGATTCGGACTGGCGCGCTCGGGCTTTACCGGTGGCGCCTCGATTGCGGTGACGCCGGAAGAACAGGGGCGCGCCGCCGGTTCGACCACGGCGACCGCCGGGCTCGGCTTTCTGATTGCGCCCGTCGCCGGGCTCTGGCTGTACCAGGCGATCGGCCCGGAAGTGCCGTACATGCTGAATGCCGTCCTGGCCGTATTGTCCGCGTTGCTGGCCTGGCTGCATCCGCAGATCCGTTCGGTCACGGTCATCGCGCAGCCCCGTCACGAGCCCCGCGGGCCGATCTAGACCTGCGAGGCTGGTGACTAGTCGTCTGCCGCAGCTGAAATCGCCGCCATGACCTGATCATACATGACCCGACCGGCATAGCCGTCGACCGGATAACCATTATCCCGCTGGAAACCCATAAGCGCGCGGCGCGTATTGGGCCCGAACAGGCCATCGGGGGCACCCGGGTCAAAGCCGAGGTCGAGCAGGCCCTGCTGTAGGGCAAGTGTCTGCGAGCGGTTGATCGGCGGATCGTCGTCCGGCCACTCGCCGCGGATCGCGAATTCGCCGGAAAACCGCCGCGACAGGAGCCAGACACCAATTCCGTATGATGTCGAGTTGTTGTAACGCATGAGGGCGCGGAAATTCGGGAAGGTCAGAAAAGCCGGACCGCGGCGGCCAGCCGGCAGGACGAGACGGGATGCCTGCATCAGCGTGTCTGCCTGCCAGTCGGCGCCATCGGCGCGTCGAATGCCGCGCATCGACCATTCCGCCGTCATGCGTGCGCCGTTCGGATCCCAGCTTGTGAGGTCGAATGTCTCAGGCAACACAATCTCGATGACGATGGGCGCATTCCGTGACCACCCCGCCTGGCTCAGCAAATTCGCCGAGGATGCAAGCGCGTCGCCGACATTGTTCCAGATGTCGATGCGGCCATCGCCGTCGAAATCGGCGCCGCGCGCCAGATAGGTCTCAGGAATGAACTGGGTCTGGCCCATGGCACCGGCCCAGGAGCCCCGCAACTCGTCACGATTGGCATATCCATTGTCGATCATCCGCGCGACGGCCAGCAGCTGGGCTTCGGCCCAGCGCCGACGGCGGCCTTCCCAGGCCAGCGTGGCCAGCGAGCGCACAATGTCGCGGTCTCCCTGGATCGCGCCATAGGAACTTTCCAGGCCCCAGATCGCAACGAGGATCTCGTAATCGACGCCGAAACGCTCCTCGATAGCTGCCAGCATGCCATTGTGGGTGCTGATCTGCTCGGCGCCGTTGCGGACGCGCAGATCGGACGCCGCAATGTCGAGATACTGCCAGAGCGGGCGGACGAATTCCGGCTGGTCACGATCGCGCTCGACCACGGTCAGATCGGGTTCGAGGCCGTCCAGCATGGCCGCGACGGTTTCCGGGCTCGCGCCGCTGTCGACAAGCCGGGGCCGGAAATCGGCCAGCCAGTCCGCGAAACCGTCGTCCTGCGCTTCAGCCATTACAGGCCAGAGCGCGCAAATCAGTACAATAATGAAGCGTGTCATCCCTTGTCCGTCAGCTCGACCGGAAACAGCCCGGCGATTTCGATGATAAGCTTTCTGCGCAGAGCTTCCACGAAATCTTGGTGTGCCTGGCTCGGCATGACAAAGGATCGTGGCCCAACGATGACATGCTCTTCGAAATAGCGGCTGACATCAATGTTCACCGGCGGCCGGAAGGGATGCTGGCGGTCGCTCTGCATGGAGATTCCGTTGACGGTGACCCCGGATGCAGCGGCCGCATCTCGCGCCTCGGGCAGGCTGGGCCCGGCGTTCTGCGGGCCGTCACCGGACAGGTCGATGATCCGGCGCACGCCGTGATAGGGATTTGAATCGATGAGCGAGACGGCATTGCCGATCGCCGCACCGATCGCGGTCCGGCGACCCGACACGAAGTCGGCCTGCGAGAGCAGCGCCGCAAAGGCAAGCGCGTCTGCCTCGGTCTCGATGATCGTCCACGGCGCCACGACACGCTGGAAATCGGCATCGGCCCATTCGAGATACAAGACCGCGATGCGGCCGTGTGCGCCCGCCCGGATGGACGACACGATGTCGGGATCGGCGAGCGCCTCGACATGACCGCGGCGCTGTTGCAGAGCTTCCATTTCGTCAATCGAGGCCGATACATCGACGGCAAAGACCAGTTCGAGATCGACGATCAGCCGGCCATCATCGGTGAACTGGCGCTCGCGGCTGTTCAGCGGCGAGTCGGCGAAATCCGCGGGGTCAGCAAAACCCTGTGCCAGCGCCGGCGCAAAGAATGCCAGGAACGCTGCTGCGAGAGCTGCCCATCGGATCACGGCGCAGCCTGGGCGAGTTCGATAGCGGCAGGCGCAGCACCGGCAATTTCGAGCGTCATCTTGCGCAGAATGGCGGTCCGGAATTCATCCTCGGTGCGGGCGGGCAGGACGAAAGCCCCCGGACCGGTGACAACATGATCGTTGAAGTAGACGTCGAGATTGACCTCGACCGGACGCACCCAGCGGCCCGGGCGGTCAGTGATCACCGGCAGACCGTTGATGATGATCCGGGCCTCGTCCGCCATGGCGCGGGCCTCGCCGAGATCCATGCCCTGGTTTTGCGGCCCGTCTCCCGAGATGTCGATCAGGCGGCGATAGCCCTCATACTGGTTGGTCTCGATACGCCGGACCGAATCGGCAATCGCCGCGCCGATGGCGGTATAATGGCCGCGCTCGAGCGGCGCGGCGGCGACCATCGCGGCAAATTCCAGCGCGTCGGCTTCCGAGGCGACGACGGTCCAGTCCGCGGCGGCGCGCTGGAAGCGTGCATCGGCCCATTCGACATAGGTCACCGCGATGCGGCCGAGCGGTCCGCCCTCGATTGCCGAGATGACATCGGGGTGGGCGAGCGCGGCAACATAGCCCTCGCGCTGTCGGCGGGCCTCGTCCTCGTCGACGGAATAAGAGATATCGACGGCAAGAACGAGCTCGAGATCGACCTCGATCAACTCCTGGCCAGCGGCCTGAGAAGCGGTCAGGCCGCCAAGCAGAACAGACAGTATCCGGTGCATGGCGCGGGAAGCTAGGCAAGCTTGCGGGCAAGGGCAACTAACGGTGTCGTAAGGAGGTGATTTTTGCGCCGCACACCAGTTGACATCCCCCCATCGCCCCCGTAGATACCGCGCCTCCCCGGCGAAGTGCCGGAATAATTGTTGAAACACAGGGCCGGTCCGATGAAAGTTCGCAGCTCTCTCAAATCGCTGAAAAACCGCCACGCTGCCTGCCAGGTGGTGCGTCGCCGTGGCCGCGTCTTTGTGATCAACAAGAAAGACCCGCGTTTCAAGGCGCGCGCCGGTTAGGCTCGCTGCGACATGGAATGCGCTAGCGCCCCGGCCCTGCCGGGGCGTTTTTGATTCCGACGCCATTACCGACACCCGCGTTAAACTTCGGTCACGCCTGCGTGGCTGCGCTGGACGCCGCTTCAAAGCAGCGTATCTTCGCGCCCCATGAAACTGTTTCTGATCATCCTCGCCCTGCAGATCGCCGTGCCCAGCACCGGGCCGGAATTCCAGACCCCCGAGGAAAGGCTGCAGGTGCGCCTCGACGCACTGCAGACGGCGACGCCCGACGCCGCCGAACCGCTGGTCGACGAAATCCTGGCCTTGTGGGCGACATCCGGCAGTCACACCACAGACCTGTTGATGGATCGCGGCGAAACCGCGATGGCTGCCGACAATCCCGATATCGCGGCGCGCATGTTCAACCATGTCACCCAGCTTCAGCCGGATTATGCCGAGGGCTGGCTGCGCTCGGCGCAGGTGGCTTTCGCCCAGCAGGACTGGAGCTACGCTCTGGAAGCTCTCAACCAGGCGCTGGAGCTCGAACCGCGACGCTTCGATGCCTATTATCTGCTGGGCTCGACGCTGGAACGGGCCGAACAGCCGCAAGCGGCACTTGAAGCCTATCAGGAAGCGCTGGCGATATATCCTGCATACGAGCTGGCAGGGCGTGCCGCGGCGCGGATCCGCGCACAGCTTGCCGGGCGTTCGCTTTGACGGCGGCGCGCGCACTGGCCCTGGCCGCCCTTGGTTTACTGACCATTGCCGCAACGGAAGCCGACGACATGCCACCAGGCGGAAATTTCATCGAGATCGACGGCGCCGACATCCGTTATGTGATCGAGGGCACGGGACCGGATGTCGTCCTGCTGCACGGTGCCTCATCGAATGCCGAGGACATGCGGCTGGCGCTGGGCGGCCATCTCGACGGCTATCGGGCGGTGTATGTCGACCGGCCCGGTCTTGGCTGGAGCGAACGGCCGGACGGCGCCTGGACGCCGGAACGCGAAGCTGCCCTGCTGGCTGAGCTGATGCGGGCGCTCGACCTCGCCGAGCCGGTGGTCGTCGGTCATTCCTGGGGCGGCGCCATCTCCATGCGGCTGGCGATCGATCATCCGGATGCGCTATCCGGCCTCGTGCTGATCGGTGCGCCGCTCTATTCCGGCGTCGGTGATGCGGCCTGGTACAATCGGGCTTCGCGCTGGTTCGCGATCGGTCCGCTGATCACGCGGGTCATCATTCCGCTGGTCGGCCCGTCGCGGATCGACAGCGGGCTCGCGGAAACCTTCCACCCGGCTCCGGTGCCTGCGGGCTATGCCGAGGCGGTGCGTGTGAACCGTGTCTTCGATACAGAGGTCTTCAAGGCGAATGCCGAGGACATGGCCCAGGTCAATGATCATCTTGCCCGCCAAGAACCGCATTACGACAGTGTCGAAGTGCCGGTCATCATGCTCGGCGGACGCGGTGACCAGGTGGTCTTCACCGACCGCCATGCCGTGCCTGCAGCAGGCGTGCTGCCCGAAGCGCGAACCGTCATCCGTGACGATTGGGGGCACATGTTGCATCACCAGGCGCCACAGGCGGTACGCGAGGCCATCCATGCGCTGCGCCCGGCTGGGGACAACTGAGTTTCGCGCCGCCGCAACGCCTTGAGCAGGCGCCCATGAGCCACTAGTTTCGCGGCCGTCTTTCACCTCCAGCCGGAGCCTGCCATCATGGATGATGTGTCCGCCGTCACCGACAATTCCCAGTCCATGGGCAATGCCGCCCGCGAACAGCTGAAAGCCTTCGTGGCCCGCATCGAACGGCTGGAAGAGGACAAGAAGCAGGTGATGGACGACATGAAGGAAGTCTACGCCGAGGCCAAGTCGATGGGCTACGACACCAAGATCCTCCGCCGCGTCGTGGCGCTGCGCAAGATCGACCGCAATGAGCGGCAGGAAACCGAAGCATTGCTCGAGCTCTATCTCGGCGCGGTCGAGGGGTAGGGCCGGATTGCCGCGCGAGGTCGACCCCAAAAAGACCCGCAAGGCGCTGCGCCGCCTGCAACGCGCACGCAAGAAAATCGAAGATGGCGAGAAAGCCGATACGCTGTCGGACTGGGAGGACGAATTTCTGGGCTCGGTCGCGGACCGGCTGGAGACCTATGGCTCGGCGTTCAACGATCCCGACAAGGGCAAGCTCGACGACGCGCTGTCCGGCCTGCAGACCGCGAAGCTGCGCGAGATCGAGAAGAAAGCCGCCGGCAAGGCGCGTAAGCCGATGTCGCGTGGAAAGGGGTTCAAGTCCTCATTCCGGAAATCCGGTGCCGGGCCGCGCGTGCGGGATATCAATGAGGACGTGGAAACGGAACCATCGGAGCGGCCGGAACCCGCTGCCGATGGCAAGCCGAAGCTGCGCGTGATCCGGGGCGGCGGCGATGATGACACCTGACCAACGCGCCGTCTGGGACCGGTTCTGTGCCGAGACCGGGCATCGCGGCGAGCCCTTCGAAGTCGATCAGTTCGGCGACGATCCCGCCATGGCCAACGAGCTGGCGGGGCTGATCCTTGCCGGCCGGAAACAGGCGACCTGCGCGCTCGCCCGCTGGTATGAATTGCCGGGCCGGCGCTATCCGCGCACCGGTGATCTGTCGCTTGTGCTGGACGGAGGCGGTACGGCGCGCTGCGTGGTGCGCACGGCATCGGTCGAAATCAAGCCCGTGCGCGAGGCCGATGCGCAATTCGCCTGGGATGAGGGCGAGGGCGATCGCTCGTTCGAGTACTGGTGGCGGGAACATCTCGCCTATTGGCACCGCGAGGCCGCAGCGCATGGGTTCACGTTCACGATCGAGATGAATGCCTGTTTTGAACGATTCAAGCTGGTCTGGGTGGCGGATTAATCAACGCGCGCCCGGAAAATCGTCCCCGAAGGAAACAGATCAGCCCCCGGACGGCTTGCGTGGACAAGACCATCCGAGGGCTGCTGGGAGAAAGCCAGGGACGTGGGTGTCAGGCCGAGCGGGCCTGGTCCACGTCGAGATCGTATTCGCGCACCTTGCGATAGAGCGTCGAGCGGCCGAGGCCGAGCCGGCGGGCGACTTCCGCCATGCGCCCGGCATAGGTCTCGATGGCGAACTCGATGAGGTCGCGCTCGATGGATTCCAGCGGCCGCAAATGCCCGCCCTCGTCGAGGATCGGCACCGGAACGGTCTCCCCCGAAACCGCGTCGGTCAGAAACCCGCTCTCCTCCGGAAGCGGCGGTGGCGGCAGATCCGCCGGATCGGCCACCAGGCCGGAAATCTGCGGGAAGTCCTCACGCCGCAGATACTCCCCCTCGCACAGGACCACAGCCCGGAAGACGGCATTCTCGAGCTGGCGCACATTGCCGGGCCAATCGAAGGCGCACAGCATCGCCATCGTGTCCGGCGCGGCGTCGAGAACCGAGCGGTTTTCCTGCGCATTGAAGCGCTTGATGAAATGACGCACGAGCGCCGAGATATCTTCCTTGCGGGATCGCAGCGACGGTACCTCGATCGGGAAGACATTGAGCCGGTAGAAGAGGTCCTCGCGGAAACGGCCGGCATCGACCTCCTTGGTCAGATCGCGATTGGTCGCGGAAATGATCCGGACATCGACCTTGACCGGGGCCTTCGATCCGACCGGATCGACCTCCCCTTCCTGCAGGGCGCGCAGCAGCTTGACCTGCATGTCGAGCGGCAGCTCGCCGATCTCGTCGAGGAACAGCGTACCGCCATCGGCCTCCTGGAACTTGCCCATATGCTTGCCGGTCGCGCCGGTGAACGAGCCCTTCTCGTGGCCGAACAGGGTGGATTCCACGAGATTTGGCGGGATCGCACCGCAGTTGACGGCAACGAAGGGCTTGTCGGCACGCTCTGACGCGGCGCGGATGGCGCCCGCGACCAGCTCCTTGCCGACGCCGCTTTCACCGGTGATCAGGATCGGGATCGAGGATCCCGCAGCGCGTTGGCCGAGGCGTACGACCTGGCGCATGGCCGGCGCACCGGCAATCATGTCGTCAAAGCCGAGCGAGCCATCGGTGCGCGCCTTCTTCAGCCGCTTCACCTCGCCCGTCAGCGTCTGCATCTTGAGAGCATTGCGCACGGAGACAGCGATGCGTTCCGGACTGGCCGGCTTGATGAAGAAATCCGAGGCCCCTGACCGCATGGCCGCGACCACGGTTTCGATCCCACCATGCGCCGTCAGCACGATGACCGGAACGTCTATCCCCTTGCGGTGAACCGCATCGAGCACATCCATGCCATCCATGCCGGGCATGACCAGATCCAGAAGGGCGACATCGATACCGCCCCGCACCAGCCGGTCTATCGCCGCCTCGCCGCAATCGGCCGAATCCGTCTCAAAGCCCTGTTTTTCGAGCACCGCCTGCAACAGGCGGCGTTGCGTCGGATCGTCATCGACGATCAGCACCGTCTTAGCCATCTCACCCAAGCCCTTTCGGCTACCCACATATTCAATCGCCGGGCCTTTTGGCCTCACCTGCCCCGGTGTATTCACCGGTGACGGGGGCAATCCATCCGGGTGCCGTTATGGGACATGGGTAGTAAAATTCACGTGTATGCGCCGGTGACACAGTATTAAGCATAACGGCCTGTTGACGCCCGACAGGGCTTGCCGAAGCTGTCGTGATGAGCACGCCGCCACCCCCTTTCGGATCCGCCTTTCCGCCCGGAGCCTTTTGGCCGTTCGCCGCGCATGATCTGATGAACCGGGTGCCACAAGCCGCCCGCGCAGGCCTGGGCGGCCTGGCGGTGTGGTTCTTCGTCTGGCCGTTCGTCATACTCCTATCCGGCGACATCGCTGGCCTTCTGACGCTTGCGGTCGGCGCGTTCAGTTCCGCCATCGGCCAGGACAACATCCCGCAGGACGCCTATCTGCGCTCGCTCTACATATTGCTGACAGTGACCGATCTCGCCTTTCTGTGGCTTTTTGCGAGCTGGCTTCAACGCCGCGGCCTGGCCGCGGCGGTATTGGACATTCGTCCGCACCGGTTCGGCCTCGAGACCGGTTATACCGGCCTCTTCCTGATGCTGACCGTGGTGATGGCCGTTGCTGCCACAGACCTGCTGACGACCTATACGCCGCTGCCCGACACCATCAACGAGCTGCCGCTTCCCGGCGCTGACCCATCGTCCATCTGGTACATGATACCGGCCATCGTGCTGATCGGCCCCTATATCGAGGAAGTGGTTTTCCGGGGCTGGCTGTTGCCGGCGCTGGCGAAACGGATGGGCGGCTGGATGCTGCCGATCCTCATTTCGTCCCTGATGTTCGGCGGCCTTCATATATTCGTCGGCGCGCCGGTCATGGTCTACACAACCGTGCTGGGGGTTTGTGCTGGGCTGGCAAGACGGGTGACCGGCCGTTTGTGGGCGCCGGTCCTGATCCATGCCGCGAACAATCTGATCGCGACCCTTGGAATGTGACGCGAACGTCAACGGTCCGGCTAATTGACGCACTGCACAATCGGGGCTAGCCGATAGGCATGAGCAAAGCGACGCAAGCCCTGCGAGAGATTCCGCCGCCGCTGAAATCATTTGGTGGCCAAAAGCCGCCCTACCCGGCCTGGCTGGAGCGTCTGCTCGCCGTCCCCAGCGAAGCCGGTTCGATCGAGGTCGAAGGCGCAGACATTGCCTGGAAGGCCTGGGGCGAGCGCGGCAAGCCCGGCGTCATGCTGGTGCATGGCGGCGTCGCCCACAAGCAATGGTGGGACGCGCTGGCCCCCGCCTTCATCGAGAACCGGCGCGTCACCGCAATCGATCTGTCCGGTATGGGCGATAGCGGGCATCGTGATGTCTACCGGATGCCGCTCTACGCACAGGAAGTGCGTGCGGTCGCCGAGGCAGCCGGGCTGTTCGATAACGGCAAGCCCTTCCTTGTCGGCCATTCCTTTGGCGGCTTTGTCGCCATGGTGGCAGCAATGGAGTTCGGCGAGGCGCTGGCCGGAGCGATCATTCTCGATTCACCGGTTCGGCCTCCGGAAGAACAGCGCTCATCGTCGCCGCCGCAACGGGGCGGCAAGGTCTATGCGGACATGGAAACGCCGATAGCGCGGTTCCGGCTATTGCCGCCGCAGCCGTGCGACGAAGTCGCTGTGGTCGATCATATTGCCCGCAATTCGCTGAAACCGGTCGAGGGCGGCTTTTCCTGGAAATTCGACGTCAATCTGTGGGGGAAGCTGGAATACCAGCGGCGCGACCCGGAAACATTGCGCGATACGGCAAAGTGCCCGCTCGCCTTTTTCCGCGGTGCCGACACCACCCTGGTGACCGACGAGATCTGGTCCTTCATGGCCGAAACCTTCGGGCCGTCGACGCCAATGATCTCGATTCCCGAAGCCCAGCACCACCTGATCCTCGACCAGCCGCTGGCCGTTGCCTCCGCGCTGGAAACGCTGATGCAGTCAGGCTGGGGCCAGCGGTGAGTCGCCGCATCCAATGAGACTTGGCGGACGCGTGGACGCATGATAATCCGCTGACAAATCCGGTTGAGACCTTCAGGGGGTAAAAATGGCTGATTACGAACGCGGCACGATGGATGTTTCAGAGCAAAGCCGCACGTTTTCCAGCTTCATGGGGCTGTCGGTGTGGTTCGGCGGCCTGACCGTGCTTTCGGTGCTGTTTCTTGCGCTCACCTTTGCCGCCCATATTGGCTGGATGGTGTCGCTGATCGTCACGACGATCGTCGGGATCGCAATGGGAATGGCGCTCAAATTGAAGGCCAATTGGTATGCCACGGTAATCGGATTCGCCGCGATCTGCTTCCTTAGCGCCATCGTCGCCGGACTGGTCGGCAGCCTGCTCTAAGTCGCGCGCGCGATTGCCTCTTTTATTTCGTTCGGGAATCCGACAAGGTGCTCACATCATCTGTGAGCGGGTCATCCTGAACGCATGAAAATTGCCATACTTAAAGAACGCCGTGACGGGGAAACCCGGGTTGCGGCTACGCCCGATACCGTCAAGAAACTGATTGGCGCGGGTCATGAAATCCGCATTGAAAAGGGCGCCGGGGCGAACGCCAGTCTACCCGATCCGCTGTTCGAGGCGGCGGGTGCCAAACTGGGCACGCTGGCCGCGACGCTGAAAGGCGCAGACGCGGTCTTTGCGGTGCGTACGCCTGACGATGCCACGCTAGAAAAGCTGCCCAAGGGCTGTCTGCTGGTCGGGCTGCTCGCGCCTCACGGCAACAAGGACCGCGCCAAGGCCCTCGCCGCTGCGGGCATAAATGCGCTGGCGATGGAATTCACGCCGCGGATCACCCGGGCGCAGGCCATGGATGCGCTGTCGTCACAATCAAACCTCGCCGGGTACCGCGCAGTGATCGAGGCGTCGCAGATCTACCGCCGGGCCTTCCCGATGATGATGACGGCTGCCGGCACTGTGGCCGCGGCCAAGGCCTTTGTCATGGGCGCCGGTGTCGCCGGTCTGCAAGCCATCGCCACGGCAAGGCGGCTGGGCGCGGTCGTGTCGGCCACTGATGTCCGTCCGGCGTCGAAGGAACAGGTCGCCTCTCTGGGTGCGAAATTCATCGCCGTCGAGGACGAGGAATTCAAGGCGGCGGAAACCGCCGGCGGCTATGCCAAGGAAATGTCCAAAGACTACCAGGCCAAGCAGGCCGAACTTGTTGCCAGTCACATCGCCAAGCAGGACATCGTGGTGACCACTGCGCTGATCCCGGGGCGGCCGGCGCCTAAACTGATCACCAAGGCGATGGTCGAATCGATGAAGCCGGGATCGGTGATCATCGATATCGCTGCGGCGATGGGCGGAAATTGCGAGCTCACGAAACCGGATGAGATCGTTGAACACGATGGCGTGTCGATCGCCGGCTTTACAAACCTGCCCGGCCGGCTCGCGGCGGATGCCTCATCGCTCTACGGCCGGAACCTGGTCAATCTGACGCCGCTCCTGGTCGACGATGACGGTGGACTCGCGCCGCACTGGGACGACGAGATCATTACCGGCATGGCGCTGACGCGCGACGGGAAAGTCGTGCACGAGACATTGAAATAGGAAGGGCCCGAAATGGACGCAGTTGATCCGATTACCCTCCGCCTTGCCATCTTCGTGATGGCAATCTTCGTCGGTTATTACGTGGTCTGGTCGGTAACCCCGGCGCTGCACACGCCGCTAATGGCGGTGACCAATGCGATCTCCTCGGTGATCATTGTCGGCGCGCTGCTCGCTGCGGCCGCGCCGGCCCTTGTCGGCGGAGATGCCATGGGCTCCGGCTTTGCCAAGGGGGCGGGCGGGCTCGCCGTGATCCTCGCCAGCGTCAACATTTTCGGCGGCTTTCTTGTCACCCAGCGCATGCTGGCCATGTACAAGAAGAAGGAAAAACCGGCCGGCGGAGACAAGTCATGATCCGGCTGGCCTTGCTGGCGGGTCTTGTGCTCGCCATCGGACCCGGCAGCCTCGGCAGCGCCAACGCACAATCCAGCGTCCGCGTGCCGCAGCAGATCCAGAGGGTTCCGGTTCAGGGCTTGCAACGCCAACCAGAGCAAGATACCGCCGAAGACGAAGAAGAGGCGCCCTTCATCTCGCAGCGCATGATGGAATTGGCGCGCGAGGCGGAACAGACGCGCAACCGGCGAAACCGCCCATCGCATTACCGTGTCGAATGCGGGGAAGTCAGCGAAGTCCGCGTCTCAAGCTGGGAACTGACGGTGTATTGCGCCGACGAAGATCCCTATGGCCAGCGGCATTATATCCTCTGGCTCAATCTGGACGGCTTTTACGGGATTGATGAAGCGGCCGAGGCACCGTACCGGCGCTGGCTGGCCGGCGCACTGCTCGACGCCATTCATCGCGCAAGGGCGGATCCCGGCATCGATCTCATCCTCTCGATCAGCCCGATCGAAACCCGTCCCGGGCACGCGATCCGTGACCTGTCCGGCTTTCATCTGAATTACTCGGAATAAGAAGAGACACCCATGTCCGCTGATCTTGCTGCCATTCTCTATCTGGTTTCCGGCGTATTGTTCATTCTCGCTTTGCGCGGGCTGTCCAACCCGGAAACGGCGCGCCAGGGCAATTATTTCGGCATGGCCGGGATGGGAATTGCCATCCTTGTCACCCTGTTGGTGTCGGGCATCGGTTTCGGCGGTCTGCTGATCATCCTCGTGCTGATGGCGGTCGGTGGCGGTGCCGGCGCGGTCATTGCCCAGCGCATACCGATGACGGCGATGCCGCAGCTGGTCGCCGCCTTCCACTCGCTGGTCGGCATGTCAGCCGTCCTGGTGGCGGCGGCGGCGTTTTACCGCCCTGACATCTTCCACATCGGCACATTTGGCGACATCAAGGGCATCAGCCTGCTGGAATTGTCACTCGGCTCGGCGATCGGCGCGATCACCTTCTCGGGCTCGGTCATCGCTTTCATGAAGCTGCAAGGCCTGGTCTCGGGTGCGCCCGTCGTGTTCAAGGGCCAGCACTGGATCAATCTCGGCATGGGCGGCTTCATTGCGCTGATGATCGTCTTCCTGATGGCGTCGGGCGGCCAGCTCTCCTTCGCCTTCTGGGCGCTGACCATTGTCGCTTTCGTGCTCGGCGTGACGCTGATTATCCCGATCGGCGGGGCCGACATGCCAGTCGTCGTCTCGATGCTGAACTCGTATTCGGGCTGGGCCGCTGCGGCGCTCGGCTTCACGCTCGAGAACACGGCGCTCTTGGTCACTGGCGCGCTGGTCGGTTCGTCCGGCGCGATCCTGTCCTACATCATGTGCAAGGGCATGAACCGGTCCTTCATCTCGGTGATCCTCGGCGGATTTGGCGGCGAGACCGCGGGACCGGCCGGCGACGGGCCTCAAGGGACGGTCAAGCTGGGCTCGGCCGACGATGCCGCCTTTATCCTGAAGAATGCGCGCAAGGTCATTATCGTGCCGGGATACGGCATGGCGGTGGCTCAGGCACAGCATGCGCTCAAGGAAATGGGCGACATGTTGAAGGAAGAAGGCGTCGAGGTATCCTATGCCATTCACCCGGTTGCAGGCCGCATGCCGGGGCATATGAATGTGCTGCTCGCGGAAGCGAATGTGCCCTATGACGAGGTGTTCGAGCTGGAAGACATCAATTCGGAGTTTTCGAATGCCGACGTCGCCTTCGTGATCGGCGCCAATGATGTGACCAATCCGGCGGCGGAGGATGATCCGACCTCACCGATCTACGGCATGCCGGTCTTACAGGTCTGGAAGGCCGGCACGGTGTTCTTCATCAAGCGCTCGCTGGGTTCGGGCTATGCCGGGGTGGAGAACCCGCTCTTCTTCCGCGACAACACGATGATGCTCCTGGGCGACGCCAAGAAGATGACCGAGCAGATCGTCAAGGCGATGGATTAAGGCGCCTACCAGCAGCCCTCATAGACGATGACCTGGATGCCCAGCGGATCGCGCAGATAGAGATAGCGCGCGCCCCAGGGCCGGTCCTTCAGGTCTTCCGGCTCGATATCGCCGGGCATGCCCGCAATGAAATCGTCGAGCGGCTCGGCCCGGTATTGCAGGCTCAGGCCGGAAAAATCATGGACCACATCTGTGTGGTAGATCTCGAGCAGGGCCTCGTTGTGCCCGCCTTCAAAGGCCAGAATGACGCCCTTGTCGCCGTCATGATCCCATTCCTCGGCCACGACCATGCCGAAGACACGCTGATACCAGGCCTGCACTTCGGCCAGTCTCGGCGTGGAGATTTTGGTTTTCTGGGAGAGTTTCATGTTCGGCTCCTACATCCCCTCCCCTTGATGAGGAGAGAAAGCTAGCGTCTCCCCGCCCGGACCAGCCGCCCCGGCTTCTCGCCTGTGAATTTGTCGTCCAGCACGACCGGCACACCGGCCACGATCGTTGCCCGGTAACCCCGTGCACCCTGCAACAGGCGCTGACCGCCGGCGGGCAGGTCCGTCACCATGTGCGGCGGCTCCAGCTGCAGGCCGGCATGATCGATGACATTGATATCGGCCTTCATGCCTTCACGCAGATAGCCGCGATCGGTTAGTGACAGGAAATCGGCAATGTCGCCGGTCATCATCTGCACGGCGCGCTGGACCGGGATTTTCGGCCCGCGCCTGCGGTCGCGCGTCCAGTGCGAGAGGAGATAGGTCGGCATGGAAGCGTCGCAGATCGTGCCGACATGCGCGCCGCCATCACCGAGGCCCTGCAGCGCCTGGGGATGGGTCATCATCTTCATGACATTGGCATAATCGCCTTCTGTATAGTTATAGATCGGGAAATAGATCAGCTCCTTGCCGTCGCGCTCGAGTACCGTGTCGTAGAGTTTTTCCATCAGCGGTACGCCCTCGGCCTCGGCCTTGGCGGCGAGCGCGTTCTCCGGCGGCTGTTCATAGTCAGGCGGATCGCCGAGCTGGAACAGCTTCGTCGCGACAAAGTCGATATGCGCCATCAGAAGGTCGGCAAGCGGCGGGATCGACGAGCCGGGGCCGGAAAGCTGGTCGGTTTTCTCTGACAGGATCTGCGCCTTGAACTCAGGCGTCTTCATGATCGCGACACGTTCCTCGAAAGGCTTGTCGGCAATCTTCTTGTAGCTCGGATAGCCCATGAAGAAATGGAAGGTGCATTGCAGGCCGAGGAAGACGCCGATACCCCGCGGTGCCGTCTGCACGCGCATGTCGACCCCCTCGGCCTTCATCTGCTCTGCCTTTTCGAGAATCCGGGTCCATTGGTCGGGCGCGAAATCGCGTTGCATCAGGGACATGGAGAAGGGGCGTCCGCCGGCCGCCTTGGCATAGGCTTCGAGCACGTTCCACTCGGCCTCGAACCGGTCGCCCTCGCGCTCGAGATCGAAGTCTGAAACGGCCTGTACGACGCCGTAATCGAGCCCGTCAAACGCCTGCGCGATGCCCGCCAATTCCTTTGCCGTGGCTTCGGAGGACGGCGTCCAGTCGCCGTCCGCCGTCTTGTGAACATCAGAGCGCCCGGTGGAAAAACCGATTGCGCCAGCCTCCATCGCTTCGCGCACGAGGCGGCGCATTGCCTGGATATCCTCGTCCGAGGCTTCCTCGTCGGCGATCGCACGGTCGCCCATCACATAGACGCGCAGCGGGTCGTGACCGATATGCACGGCCACATCGATGGTGCGGTGCTGTTCGTCGAGGGCGTTCATATAATCCGGGAAACCCTCCCAATTCCATTGCAGCCCCTCGGCAAGAGCGGTGCCGGGAATGTCCTCGACGCCTTCCATCAGCTTGATCAGTCGCTCATGGTCGGTCGCCTTCACCGGCGCAAAACCGACGCCGCAATTGCCCATAACAGTGGTCGTCACGCCGTGCCGCGAGGAAGGTTCGAGCTGGTCGTCCCAGGTCGCCTGGCCGTCATAATGCGAGTGCAGGTCGAGAAAGCCGGGCGTGACGATGCAGCCTTCTGCATCGATCTCGCGGCTCGCCGCATCCGGGCAGTCGCCAATCGCGGTGATGATCCCGTCCTTTATGCCGATATCGGCGTGGCGTGGCGGAGCGCCGCTCCCGTCATGCACGAGACCGCCGCTGATCTTGATGTCGTAACCCATGTCTTTCCCCGGTCAGTTTTCCGGGAGTGTGGCCCGAAACCTTGCCGGGGTTAAGCCGGTGAATGCCTTGAAGGCCCGCGACAGGGCGGAATGCTCGGAATAACCGGCCTCCAGCGCCGCGTCCGTCAGCGACCAGCCTGCGCGGATGGCATCGATGGCACGCTGCACGCGCAGGCGCGACCGGTATTGTTTCGGGCTCTGGGCAAGCACGGAGCGGAAATCGCGTTCGAGCTGAGCGACCGAACAGTGGCAGGTCTCGGCCAGGATTTCGACGGTTGGCGCTTCGACGATGTTGGCCGCAATGGAATCGGTGGCGAGCGCCAGCCGCGAATACACACGGTCAGAGGCCGGACGCCTCGGCAAACGGTAGGAAATTCCCCTTATGACAGGATCCCCCGACTGCCAGGTCCGGGTCCGCGCATACAGATACCAGCGCCGCAAGCCGGTGTGGTCATAGGTGAAATCGAAACGGTCGATGAGGGTTCTGCCAGCGGCGACCGCCTGATCCAGCTCGTCATATCGCTCGACGATGCCGCTATCGAAAAAGTCCGTAGTCCGCCGTCCGATCACGTCGCGAACCGTAGATGCGCCAAAAAAGTCTGCCATGCCCTGGTTGGCCGCGACATAGCGCCGTTCGGCGTCCTTCAGAAACCGAATGCACTGCTCCAACCGCCGCAGATTGGTGGACAGTGCCAATGGTTCGGAGGCGAGCGTGATCGACATGACGGAAAGCATCGGGCGTTGCGCAATCAGGTCAAGACACCAGCGCGGGCTGCAACGTAACTTATGCGTGAAGCCGGAAACCAACATCCGCCGGCCAAGCATTTGAAATATATTCGATTTCCTGTGGTGTTAATCGCAGGGACTCGCCTGGGCGGGGCGGAAAACCCCGGTTGAACACACAGCCTCATTGTCACCGTCCTGCCCAGGTCGTGCCTTCTGCTTCTTCGCAATGAGTGATCCGGCGTCCTGCTGCCGGCGCGACGCTCATGTCGAGCCGGCTTTCCGCCCGCGCTGCGGCGCGCGCCCTCTCGAGGGGAGATGCGCAGTCACGTCAAGACGGTGGCGCCGGACGCGGCCTATCGTCGCCCGGAAATTCGGATATGGAGATCAAGGTCCATGCAGAATCATGTTTCCAGGTTTCTTGTGGCGATAGCCGCAGGGGCCAGCCTGAGCGCGGCGGGTTTCGCCCAGTCGAACACAGCCCCACAGCAGTCGCCGTGCTCAGGCGCGGAATACCGCCAACTCGATTTCTGGGTCGGGGACTGGCACGCGGAGTGGGACAATGGCGACGGCACGATCGGTACCGGCGAGAACCACATCACGCGAGACGAGTACGGCGATTGCGTCATCTATGAACGCTTTTCGGGCGGTTTCGAGGGGATGTCGGTCTCGACCTACCACGCGCCGGTCGGTGCCTGGCGGCAAAGCTGGGTGGACAATACCGGCGGATACTTTGCATTGGTGGGCGGTCCCGGCGGAGAAGATGACGATTATCACTTCGGCCTCGAGAACACCCGCCTGTCTGATGATGCCCCCCATCTTCGCATGATCTGGCAGGACGTCACCGAGGACAGCTTTACCTGGCGCTGGCAGGGCCGTGCTTCCGAAGAGGAAGACTGGGCCGACCGCTGGGTGATCCGCTATTCGCGCATGGCCGAATAGCGGTCCCAGAGTCGGAAAGCCCCGGCCAGGAACAGACCGGCAAACAAATGCCAGATTGACCAGAAACCGGTGACGGCTGCAGCCCCGCCCAGTGTCGGGAACTGGGTCAGCAGGATGACCAGGCCGAGCCCGGCATTCTGGATGCCGATCTCGAAGGTCAGCGCCCGGCGCGACGGCGCTGCAATGGACAGCAAACGCCCGGCGAGCGCGCCAAGACCGAACGCAGCGGCATTGTGGATGATGGCGACCGGCGCGATCACATCGCTACTCGCCAGGATGAGCTCCCAGTTCGACACCAGTCCGACGGTCACCAGCAGGACGAGTATGGCGATCGCCATCGCGTAAAAGACCGGCTGTATGCGTCGTGCGATCGCCGGGAAGAAGGTCGACAGCAACATGCCGGCTGCCAGCGGCACACCGAGCGCCATGCCGGTCTGCAGAATGAAGGGCAGTGCCTCGATCTCGACGGTGCGGATGAGAGCGGCCGTAGGCGGGTAGAGACTCGCCCAGCCAAAAATGGCGATCGGGGTCACGAGGAAGGCCAGCGCGCTCGACGCGGCGGTCAACGAAACGGAATAGGCCGCGTTGCCGCGCGCCATCAGCACCATCAGATTGGAGACATTGCCGCCCGGACAGCAGGCGACGACAATCATGCCGAACGCGACCGACGGTGTTGGGGCGAGCAGGTGAGCCAGGCCGATCGTCATCAACGGCAAGGCGATTATCTGGGTCGACAATCCACCGAAGAACATTTTCGGCTGGCGGCCGAGAAAGGCAAAATCCCCCGGCTTCAGCGTCAGCGACACCGAGAAGATCATGACCGCCAAGGCAGCGGTCAGGCCAATCCGCGAGCTCGCGCCGACGGTCACCTCAATGGTGTCGAGTGCGGCCGCATCCACAGGCAGTCCCCCTCATGAGTCCGACGGATCATCGGGTAATCGGCCCGTGTTGCAACCCGTGCTGAAACTGTCGCATTGTGATGCGTTTGCCTTGTAACGATAATGCAGCGCACAGGGAGGAGACATCGATGAACCGTGGACCTCGCAAGACGCTCTGGGTCGCCGTTCTGGACGGCAGCAAGGCTTTGGTTTTCCGCAATGACGGCGATGCCGAATACCCTGTATTGCGGCCTGTCGACGTTCGTGACACGGATGTGCCGCCCGACCGGGAAATTCACACCGACAAGCCCGGACGCATGTTCGATGGCACCGGGCATCGAAGCGCGGTCGACCAGGGCGATGCACACGAGCTCGAGGAACGCCGTTTCGTGGAAGACCTGATCGAGTCCCTCAACAGCGCGGCACTGGAGGGCAAGTTCGACCAGCTCCTGATCTATGCGGACAGCGATTCGCTGGGCGAGATTCGTGACAAGTATCACGACGCGTTGAAATCCCGGCTGCTCGAGGAATTTCCGCTGGATATCGTGAACGAACCCGTGGACCAGCTCGAGAAGCGTGTGAAGGAAGCTCTGCAGCCGAGCTAGTCCCTCGACATTTCCCGGGCAGACAGCCTAGTCTGTCGCCGAGTGAACACTGTTCAGACCGGCAGCGCGGGGAGGCACTCATGGTCAATCTCAAATTACGGTTCGCCTTGGCGGCCTGCCTTTTCCTTGCCGCCTGTGGCGGTGGCAATGACGGTCGCGACCTGTCGGGTGCGGACTCCGATTACCAGACCACGCTCATGGAACAGCTGATCGACGCTCAGCCTGGCGATGTGATCGAGATCCCGGCGGGGGTGTTCGCCTTCGACCGGTCGCTGTCGCTGACGGTCGACGGTGTCACCCTCCGCGGTGCGGGGATGGATGAAACCGTGCTGTCCTTCGCCAACCAGACCTCCGGCGCAGAAGGTCTCCTCGTCACCGCAAGCGATTTTACGATCGAGGATCTGGCGATCGAGGACACGCGCGGCGACGCCCTGAAAATCAATGAGGGCGAAAACATCATTATCCGGCGGGTGCGAACCGAATGGACCAACGGGCCAGATACCAACAATGGTGCCTATGGCATCTATCCGGTGCAGACCCGGAACACGCTGATTGAAGGTGCGATCGCCATTGGCGCTTCGGATGCCGGCATCTATGTCGGGCAGTCCGAGAACGTCATCGTGCGCGACAGCATCGCCGAATACAATGTCGCCGGCATCGAGATCGAGAACACGATCGGGGCGGATGTCTACGGCAATGTGGCGCGGCACAATACGGGCGGTATCCTGGTCTTCAACATGCCCAACTTGCCGCAGCCGGGACATTCCACTCGCGTTTATCGAAACGATGTTCACGAGAACAATACCGGCAATTTCGGCCATCCCGGCACACCGGTGGCCAGCGTTCCGGCGGGTTCGGGAATCGTCATCAACTCGAATGACCGGGTGGAGATCTTCGACAATCTCATCCGCGATCACCGCACCGCGAACATCATTATCTCTTCGGTCTATTCGACCGGCTATTCCGATGTCAGCGTGCAGGACGATTTCGATCCCTTTCCGGAAACGATCTGGATCGCCAACAATGATCTTGGCGAAGGCGGCGGCAATCCGGACAATGTCGAACTTCAGGCGTTGCGCGTCCTGAAGTTCGGCCTCACCGGGAACATTCCCGACGTGTTGTGGGACGGGTTTGCCAATCCGGCGAACATGGTCGACGGCCGGCTGGCTGCGCCCTACCGGATCTGTATCGATAATGGCGATGCGCAAATGCTGAATGTCGACGGACCGAACGCGTATGCCGACCCGCATATCGTCGACGACACGTCCTGCCAGCATGAGCGTCTGCCGGAGATCACGCTGCCCTTCTGATGCGGTACGTCGCCGTCGTTTGCGCGCTTGCGCTCGCTGCCTGCAGCGATCGACCTGCCACCCCGGTCTTCCATGCGGAAGGCCGGCCGGACCTGCTGTCGGAATGGGGCATGGTTGCGATCCGCGACGGTGAGCTCGTGCTGTCGGACCGGGTTGAACCCTACGATCTGAACTCGGCGCTGTTTACCGACCATGCCGGCAAGCTGCGGACGGTCTGGATGCCGGAAGGCGCGTCGGCCGCATATCGCGATGGCGACGTGTTCGACTTCCCGGTCGGCACGGTGATCACAAAGACCTTTTATTACCCCGTGGATACAGCCGGAAACGTGCAGCGCGGCGATGCGGGGATCAGGGTCAGCGACCGCGCGGAAACACTGGATCTCGACCGGGTCCGCCTGATCGAGACCCGGATCCTGGCGCGGCGTGAAGCAGGCTGGGTTGCCCTGCCCTATGTCTGGAATGGCGAACAGACCGAAGCGCGGCTGATGCGGGCGGGGTATTCGGAAACGCTGACGCTCGCCGAGTCAGACGGAGATCTGCGTGAAATCAATTATCTGGTGCCGAATGTGAACCAGTGCGCGGGCTGTCATGCCACCAATAACACGACCCGCGATCTCTCGCCCATCGGTCCGGCGGCACGGCATCTCAATCGCGATTTTGCCTATGCGGAAGGCATAGAGAACCAGATCGGGCATTTCATCGCCGCCGGATATCTGACCGGCGCACCGGCTCCGGAAAATGCCCCGATTGCCGCAGCCTGGGACAATTCCGATCTGCCGCTGGCGGACCGCGCCCGCGCCTATCTCGATATAAATTGCGCGCATTGCCACAACCCGGTCGGGCCGGCGGATACGTCCGGGCTGCACCTCAATATCGATGCGCCGGAGACCGCCAATCTGGGCCTGTGCAAGCCACCGATTGCAGCGGGGCCTGGGTCAGGCGGGCTGCGCTTCGATATCGTTCCGGGACAACCGGAAGCATCGATTTTCGTCTACCGGATGGCATCGACCCGCGGCGACGAGATGATGCCGGAGCTGGGCCGCTCCCTCGCGCACACCGAAGGTGTGGCGTTGATTGCCGACTGGATTGCCAGCCTGGAAGGCGATTGCAACTAGGCGTCGGTGATGAGTGCGCGGTAGCAGGCACAGCCCGCCAGCTCGGTTTCCCCGAGATGGGTGAGCAGATTGTCGACCGCTTCCGACAGCAGCGCATTTCGCGTCGTGTCGAGTTTCGCCGCTGCGAGCCGCAATCGCCGGTCCTGCTGCTCGGTCAGATCAAAACCGTTCTCGTCCTCACCGGGTTCGGAGGCGTCAAGCGCATCGCACGGCCCCGGATGCGGGTGGAGCGGGGGGGCGGTTTCCGCATCCGAGGCGTCGCGGCGTGCGACCGAGAAAGGATCAAAGGCAGTGTCGATTGCGGTTCTCGTTCCGGCGGGAGAGGGCACGGCCGCGCCCTTGCGAACCAGCAGTTCCGACCGCAGCGAAGCATAGGGAGACGCACTCATCTTCAGCCCTGCCCTGCAATCCGGTGGACGAAGGCGGTGCGGCGCCCGAAGACAGCCCGCGGAGGCTGGCGCCTTTCGCCGACGCCCTGTGGCGGACCGGCATCCGAAGATCGGCGATCGACGCCATCCCAGGCCGGCTTGCCGTCGGGCCGCGCCTGTGGTTCGGGCAATTCCTCCTCGCGCCAGCCGGGAAGGACCAGTTCTCCGAGACCCGGCAGGTCGGTCTCGTCTTCCTCGCCAAACAAACCCGGCGCGCCGCCGCCCGGGGTGAGCGCAGCGACAGCAAGATCCGCAGAAGCGTCATAGTCATTCAAGGCAACAGCCTTGCGCACAAATCGTGCGCGCAAATAGCGCCAGAGCTTGGATACTTCGTCGGCAGATTTCGAGCCTTCATTGATCTCGCCGACCGTGCGGCCATCGATCATGGAGGCGGCGAAATCGGTGCGGTGGTGAATGGTCACGGGCGCGACCACGCCATGCTGGGACAATGCGACCGCCGTCTCGCCAGTGATCCGCGCGCGGGCGGTGGCGGAATTCACGACAAAGACCAGCGGCTTGGAAAAGCTCTCGACGATATCGACGGTGGGACCGACCGCGCGCAGATCGTGCGGGCTTGGCCGCGTCGGGACCACGACGAGATCGGCATGACGGACCACGCCCGCGATCGACTCCGTAACGGCGGGCGGCGTGTCGATGACAATCAGCTTGAAACCGGATTTCTCCAGATGGCGGATTCCGGCTTCGAGATCCTCGATTGAAACCCGGGCATAGGCCGGCGCGGCGCTGGTTCGCGCATTCCACCATTTGGCGAGCGAGCCCTGTGGATCCGTGTCGATCAGCGCGACGGGGCCGTCGCCATTGCGTTCCGCTTCGACCGCGACATGTCCCGACAAGGTGGTCTTCCCGGACCCGCCTTTCTGCGACGCGAATACGACGACATTCGCCTTTTCCGTCATGGGCACCCTCACACCATCCGCGCCGGTTTTCCGGCTGTTCGGACGTGAGCACACCATGCCATCGCATAAGGGCCGTTTAAGCGCTTTGTTCAAATTCGAACAATCGGCGCCAATGCGGTCCGAGGGTTAGCGGAGCCTGAAGGAATTGCCTCGAATACCGCAAGTAAACATCGCGACGTGATGCGGCGCGGCAGGCTGGATTGCGAGGAGCCTGCCGCGCCATGCCCCCCGGTCCCGCCGGTTGGCAATCGCGCGTGGTCTAGTCGAATTCCGTCAGACGCATCGAGACCTGCAGACCCTCGGTCAGCCGGTCATAGGCCTTCAACGTCAGGAATTCCGCGAAATCGTCGGAGAGCACGAGCTCTCGCAGGAGACTTGCCGCAGCCCTGACCTCGTCGGGCCCCGACAGACGATAGTGCGCATCCTCGAGGATTTCAGCCTCGGCGGTATCGATCGCCTCTTCCATCCAGGCCGCATCGAGCACCGTGCCGTTTTCAGTCGAGGCGCCAGTGACGCGCCATTGCCAGAGCTGGGCGCGAGCGATCTCGGCGGTTGCCGCATCCTCCATCATGTTGCGGATCGGCGCTGCACCGCGGCCGGCGAGCCAGCCGGCGATATAGCGAATGGCCACATCGGCGTTCTCGCGCGCACCGGATTCGGTGATCGTGCCTTCGGGCGTGGCGACAAGATCTGCTGCCGAGCCGGTGACCGCAAACTTCTTGTCGATCTGGTTCGGGCCCGACATGACGTCATCGAACGCTGCCTTGGCGACCGGAACGAGATCAGGGTGGGCGACCCAGCAGCCATCATGGCCATTCGTGGCTTCACGGGCCTTGTCCGCCCTGACCTGTTCGAATGCGCGGGCATTGGCACCTTCATCGCCCTTGACCGGGATGAAAGCGGACATGCCGCCCATCGCATGGGCCCCGCGGCGATGGCAGACCGCGATGACGCGCTTCGAATAGGCCTCCATGAAGGGCGTCGCCATCGAGACCTGGGACCGGTCCGGGAGGACGCGGTCCGTATGGCTGCGCAGGCGTTTGATATAGGAAAAGATGTAGTCCCAGCGGCCGCAGTTCAGCCCGACACAATAGTCGCGCAGCTCGTAGAGAATTTCATCGAGCTCGAACGTCGCCGGCAGGGTTTCGATCAACACCGTGCAGCGGATGGTTCCGCGTTCAAGGCCGAGCACTTCTTCAGCATGGCTGAAGACGAGTGCCCAGAAGCGGGCTTCGAACCGGCTCTCGAGCTTCGGCAGATAGAAATAGGGGCCGGTTCCGCGCACGTTGAGCGCGTCGAAATTGTGATAGAGATAAAGGCCGAAATCGAACAGGGCGGCGGCGATTGGCTGGCCGTTCACCATCATGTGGCGTTCGTCCAGGTGAAGGCCGCGCGGGCGGACCAGCAATGTCGCCGCGTCCGACGAGACCCGGTAGCGCTTGCCGTTCTTTTCGTCCGTGAAATCGATCTGGCGCCGGATCGCCTCGCGCAGATTGATCTGCCCCTCGATCATGTTTGTCCAGGTCGGCGAAGAGGCATCCTCGAAATCCGCCATGAAGCAGCGGGCACCGGAGTTCAGCGCGTTGACGACCATCTTGCGGTCAACAGGCCCGGTGATCTCGACACGGCGGTCGCGCAGATCGGCGGGCGCCGGGCGTACCGTCCACTCCGAGGCGCGGATATCGGCCGTCTCTTCCGGAAAATCGGGCAGCGCACCGGCATCATAGTCCGCCTGCCGCTTCTGGCGGTCTTCGAGCAGCGCCTTGCGGCGGCCGTCGAAACGGCGATGCAGACCGACGAGGAAGGAGAGGGCGTGCGGGGCGAGAATGCCCCGATAGCCGGGTTCCAGCGGACCGAGAAGGTCTACGCCATTGGGGTTTGCCGTGTTCATGATCTGGCTCCTCTCGCCCGACTACTCGGCCGCGAACTGCGCGGCTTCGGTGGATTCACCCATGGCTGTCGTGGAGGATTTGCCACCCGAGAGGGTCTGGTTGACCAGATCGAAATAGCCGGTCCCGACTTCGCGCTGGTGACGCGTCGCGGTGTATCCGTCCGCTTCGGAGGCGAATTCAGCCTGCTGCAGCTCGGAATAGGCGCCCATGCCGCGATCGCGATAGCCGAGCGCGAGATTGAACATGCCGTGATTGAGCTGGTGGAAGCCGGCCAGGGTGACGAACTGGAACTTGTACCCCATGGCGCCGAGCTCGCGCTGATAGGTTTCGATCGTGGCCTTGTCGAGATTGGCTTCCCAGTTGAAGGAGGGCGAACAATTGTACGCCATCATCTTGCCTGGGAATTCCTTCTGGATGGCCTCGGCAAAGCGGCGCGCCTCGTCGAGATTCGGCTTCGAGGTCTCCCACCACAGGAGATCGGCGTATTTCGCGTAGGCGAGGCCACGCTTGATGCAGTGATCCACACCCATGCCTTTCTTGAGGCGGTAGAAGCCTTCCGCCGTGCGGCCTGCCTCGTAATCGATAAATTCATGGTCGCGTTCGTCGACATCGGAATTGATCAGAGTGGCCGATTCCGCGTCTGTCCGGGCAACGGTGAGCGTCGGGACGCCGAGGACATCAGCCGCGAGACGCGCAGCATTGAGGTTGCGCTGGTGGGCCTTGGTCGCGATGAGGACCTTGCCGCCGAGATGGCCGCATTTCTTTTCGGCCGCGACCTGGTCCTCGAAATGCACGCCGGCGGCGCCCGCCTCGATGTAGGCGCGCATGATCTCGTAACAGTTGAGCGGTCCGCCAAAGCCGGCCTCCGCATCAGCGACGATTGGCGCAAACCAGTCGCGCGTGAGATTGCCTTCGGACATTTCAATCTGGTCAGCGCGCTGAAGCGTGCGGTTGATGCGCTTGGCGAGCTCGGGGCCGGAATCCGCCGGATAGAGCGACTGGTCCGGATACATGGCACCCGCCTCGTTGGCGTCTGCCGCGACCTGCCAGCCCGAGAGGTAGATGGCCTTCAGCCCGGCCCGAACCATCTGCATGGCCTGGCCGCCCGTAAGCGCGCCCAGGGCGTTGATGTAGGGCTCGGTCTTGAGAAGGTTCCAGAGCTTGATAGCGCCGCGTTCGGCGAGCGTGTGCTCGATCCGAACCGAGCCGCGCAGCTTGAGCACGTCTTCGGCAGTGTAGTCGCGATCGATTCCGCTGAAGCGATCCGGCGTGGCGCCCGGTACGAGATCGGTGAATTTTGTCATGATGCAATCCTCTTGTTTGTCTGCCCGGCTTGCCGGTGAAGTCGGACAGACCCTGTAGGACCCCATGAAGCGAGTCCATCGCCGGAGTTCCGGAAAGAGGCGCAGATGTACTCAAATTTTACTTGTCATGGTGTCGATTTGTGAATAATTGACATTATGAATTCGCAATCGGAAAAGATTTTCGCGGGTGCGCGGCTGCGAAGACTGCGCCGCGAGCGCGGGCTGACCCAGGCCGATGCAGCCGGTCTGCTCGGCGTTTCGGCAAGCTATCTCAACCTGCTCGAACGTAATCAGCGTCCGGTGACGGCGCGCGTGCTGCTCGCGCTCGCGCAGGCCTTCGATGTCGATGTGCGCAGTTTTGCAGAGGGGTCCGACCGGCAGCTGGTGACCGATCTGGAAGCGGCTGCCGCCGACCCCGCATTGGCGGGGCTGGAGCTCGACCGCACGGAGCTCACAGAACTCGCTGAAACCCAGCCACGCGCCGCCGAAGCCCTGACCCGTCTGCACCAGGCCTATCGCAGCGCCGCCGATTCGACGGCCGACCTGGCCGCACAGCTGGAAGGTGGCGAAAGTCCCGGCCGGCTGAACGATACCGAAGCGGTCCGCAATGCCATCGACCAGCGGCACAATCATTTCCCGGAGCTGGAGGCTGCGGCTGAACGGTTCGGCGGCGATCTCAAGCTGACGCTGGACAACCGGATGGTGGTTCTTGAAGAGCGGCTGAAGGCGGAGCACGGCATCATTGTCCGGACGTTCGAGGACGCCGTGATGGGAAGTGCGCGGCAGCGAATGGATTTCCACACGCGGCGCCTGATGCTGTCGGACCGGCTGGCGCCGCGCGCGCGGCCCATGCAATTGGCGACGACCATTGCACTGCTGGAGTTTGCCGGCCTGCTGGACGCGCAGGTCGACGAGGCCGGTTTCGACACCAAGGCCGAGGCTGCGCTGTACCGCATGGGGCTTGCCCGATATTTCGCCGGCGCCCTGCTGGCGCCATACGAAGCCTTCCTGGCGGCTGCAGAAAAGCAGAGATACGACATCGAAGCGCTGCAGCGCCGCTTCGGGCTGAGCTTCGAGGCGACCTGTCACCGGCTGACCACGCTGCACAGGCCGGATCGTAGCGGCATTCCGTTCTTCATGGTCAGGATCGATCCGGCCGGCAATGTCTCGAAGCGGTTCGGAAGCGGTGTCCTGCCGTTTGCACGATCCGGCGGGTCCTGTCCGAAATGGACCCTGTTCGACGCCTTCCGGGCTCCGGAAAGATTGCATACCCAGCGCTTTGCCCTGCCCGACAACAGCGAGTACCTGTCGATCGCGCGGGCGGTGTCGCGTCCTGCAGGCGAGCATGAGCCGCCGGTCCTCCAGGCGATCGCCGTCGGCTGCGAGTGGTCGCGCGCCAAGGAAACAGTCTATGGCGAAGCGCTGGATCATATGCCGCCCACGCCGGTGGGCATCACCTGCCGGCTGTGTGAACGCGCGGCCTGCGCTCACCGCGCCTTCCCGTCCATGCAGCGCGAGATGTCAACCAATCCGTGGCGCCAGGCGGCAGGCCCCTATGCCAGCGACGAACTCTAAGGCGCGCAACCGGTCATCGGACCCAGTTCGTTCGTGTCGTCGAAGTACGGCCCTTGCATCGAAGCGACGAGGTCGCAGCGATGCTCCTGCGAAACGCGATTGTCCGCGCCTATGTCCTGCGCAAGTGAATCGAGCGTCATCCGGCCTGCCATCATGCCAGAACCGCCGGTATCAAACCGTATCCGCGCAGGGCCTTCGCTCCAGCGTGTCCAGTTGCCGCCGGGATCGCCCTGGCGTGCGAAACGCGCCCAATAGCTGCCCATTTCCCTGGCCAGGGCTTCGCGCCCGTCGGCATTACCGCTGGTGAACACGATCGGATCAAGGCGCGATCCGAAGAAATCGAAATGGTTGAACACGAACGGTATTTCCATCGAATGCATGGCGCCGAAAACTTCAGCCGAATCGAGGAAAATATTGGCGCCGCCCTCATCCCAGTCGAAGCGGTAGGCCCAGACATCGTCATGGCCGCCGGCAACCATTGCATCAGCGATTTCGTCCACGCCGTTGATTGCCCAAATCCGCGCCTGGTAGTCGTTCACGGCCGCATAAAGTTCGGGATCGCGAATGCGGAAGAAAAGCCCGAGATGACGCGCCACGAAACGGTCATCGAGCGCATTGTAGAGCTTGGTCTCGTCACGATTGGTGCCGGTGATCAGCGGTACAGCGTTGAACGTGTCAGGGCTTGCGAACGCGGCCATGACGCCGTCTGCCGGCAGGGAGACACCGTCCGAGATCACGGTTGGCAATTCGATCCGTCCACCTTCAGCTGTATAGGCCGCATAGATGTCTTCCAGCGGCACGCCGCGCAGGCGTTCGGCCGTGACCATTTCGCCCACAAGCTCCTGCGCGATGACGATCGAGGGATTGTCCTCGACGCCGGTGCGGCCTTCCGCAGCGTCGAGGGGGACAGAACTGGCCGAGCCGGACTGGATGATTGCGCGGTGGAACAATCCGGTTGCCAGCGGCGAGGCCATCAGGGCCGCGATATTGGTGCCGCCGGCGCTTTCGCCGAAAACGGTGACCGTATCGCGATCGCCGCCATAGCTGGTGATGTTGTCCTGCACCCAGTTCAGTGCTGCGACATGGTCGGTCAGTGCAAAATTGGCAATGCCCGAACCGTCGTCGCGCAAGGCCGGGTGCGCGAAGAAGCCGAGCGGTCCCATCCGGTACTGGACGATGACGACAATCACGTTCTGGTCCATGGCCAGCTGCGAGCCGTCATACTGGTCGGCCCAGCCCCAGGTATTTGCTCCGCCATGGATCCAGACCATGACCGGCAGGTTCGTGGCATTCGGGGGGGCGTAGACATCGAGATAGAGGCAGTCCTCGCTGCCGGCGAGCGCGCCGGCATCGGCGCCGAGGAGATCGGCACTCAAACCGTTCGCCACCTGCGGACAGGGCGTTGGCGGAGTTACCGCCTCATACTCGCCGCTCCAGCCTGCGGCCGGCTCGGCAGGGTGCCAGCGGCGTTCACCGACCGGGGCGGCCGCAAAGGGAATTGCCCGCCAGACATGGGCGCCGCTATCGGCGACATGGCCGACCAGGCTGCCCTGCGGCGTGGCAAGACGCGTTGCCGGATCAGCTTCCGGAGGGGTTGTTCGCTCGCCGCAAGCGGTCAGCGCAAGAATGGCAAATAGGATGACGGCACGCATCAGTAATTCCCCCGACTGATCTCGCCGCACAGATTGCCGCTAATTGTCCGGCGGTCAAATCCCGGCGAGCGTCTGGTTGACCGCTTTCTGCCAGCCGGTGCGCTGCACGCCGCGGATATTCTCCGCCATGGCCGGTTCGAAAGCGCGATCCGGCCGCCACAGCTTGCGGCCTTCCTCGAGCGATGCGAACAGGCCGGCACCGAGTCCGGCGAGGAAGGCGGCGCCCCAGGCCGTGGTTTCCGTATTGACCGGGCGGACGACCGGCACGCCGCAGAAATCAGACAGACGCTGCAGGAAGCGGTTATTGTTGGCCATGCCGCCGTCGACCTTGAGCTTGGCCGCCGGCACACCGTCGCGCGCCATCGCCTCGAGCAGGTCGGCGGTCTGGTGCGCCGCGGCGTCGAGGGCGGCCTGGGCGATCTCTGCGCGACCGGAACCGCGGGTCAGTCCGACGATGGTACCACGCGCATCCGCTGCCCAGTGCGGCGCTCCGAGACCGGCAAAGGCGGGCACGAGAAAGACGCCGCTATCGGGATCGGCAGAGGCTGCCAGCGCCTCGATCTCCGAAGCTTTGGAGAACAGGCCGAGCCCGTCGCGCAGCCACTGCACTGTCGCGCCAGCCGATAGAATGGAGCCCTCGAGGGCAAAGGTCGTCCTGCCTTTCAGCCGCCAGCCAATGGTCGAAAGGAGACGGTTTTCGGAGACCGCCATCTCCTCACCCGTATTCATGATCAGGAAGGCGCCGGTGCCGTAGGTGGATTTCACCTGACCCGGCTTGAAACAGGCCTGGCCGATGGCGGCCGCCTGCTGATCGCCGGCCATGCCGGTGATCGGTAATTCCTCGCCGACGGCATCCTTGCGGCTGGTGCCAAACGCGGCGGCGTTATCGGCGACGCCCGGCAATCCTGTGGCCGGCACGTTGAACAGACCGCAGAGTTCATGATCCCATCCCCCTGCCTTCAGGTTGAAGAGCGAAGTGCGGCTGGCATTGCTCGCATCGGTGAGGTGCGATGCGCCGCCCGTCAGGCGCCAGAGCAGGAAGGAATCCACCGTGCCGAAGGCCAGTTCGCCGCGCTCCGCCCGTTCGCGCGCACCCTCGACCGCGTCGAGTATGAAAGCGAACTTGGTGGCTGAAAAATACGGGTCGAGCACAAGACCGGTCTTTTGCCGGACCAGGTCTTCATGACCGGCTTCAGAGAGCTGCCGGGTGGTGCCCGCGGTGCGGCGGTCCTGCCAGACAATGGCGTTGTGGATGGGCTCGCCAGTCGCGCGGTCCCAGATGATAGCGGTCTCGCGCTGATTGGTGATACCAATGCAGGCTGGCTTCCAACCCTTCGATCGCGCGTCCTTCAACGCCTTGCGGGCGGCGCCGATGACTGTCGCCCAGATCACTTCGGGATCATGCTCGACCCAGCCGGGCTTGGGATAGATCTGCGCGAATTCCTGCTGGGCGAGCGCCACGACCTCGCCGGATCTGGAAAAGACGATGGCGCGCGAGGACGTCGTGCCCTGATCGATGGCGAGGATCGCCGTTTTGTCGCGGAACATATGCCCTCCCCCTTTCCTCCGGCATCGGACTATAACGTGGCTGGCGCCGGCGGGAAGGTGCCGTTAGCGTGGGTTCGGAGGGAGACCATCATGCCAGTGACCAGCGGCCATATCGACAGTCCGACCGGGGCGCGACTCGCCACACATGAAGCGGTGCCGGACGGCGAATTGCACGGTGTCGTGCAAATCAATCACGGGCTGGCCGAACACGGGGCCCGCTATGCGCCCTTCCTGGAATTCCTTTCCGCGAAGGGCTGGGCGGCGATAGTGCATGATCATCGCGGGCACGGGCAGACGACCGCGCCTGACGGCGCGGCGCGCCTCTACGCCTTCGAGGATGGCTGGTCCAAGCTGATGGCCGATGTCGATGCCGTACACCAGTCCATCCGGGCCCGCTTTGCCGACAAACCGGTGGTCGTGTTCGGGCATTCCATGGGTGGCACGGTCGCCTTGAACCAAGTCATGCGGCAACCGCAATCCGTGGCCGGGTGCGCGATCTGGAACGCCAATATCGACAAGAGCGTTGCCGACCTGCTCGGATTTGTCGCCGGCTTGGGGCTGATGGTATCGAGACCCGACAAGCCAGCCGGATTGATCGATCAGCTCTCATTCAAGGCCTGGGACAAGAAATTCCGCGACGAGCGGCCAGCCTTTGGCTGGCTGTCCCGCGACCTCGAGGAAGTCGATAAATATGCTGCCGACCCGTTGTGCGGCTGGACGGCCAGCTGGTCGCTGTGGCGAGATTTCGCCCATGGAATCAAGTACGCTGCCAATAACCGGCATCTCAAACACGTGCCGAAATCCGTGCCCTTTCACCTTGTCGGCGGGAGCGAAGATCCGGCGACTGATGGAGGCGACGCCATCAAGAAACTGGGCACGCGTTTGCGCCGCCAGGGCTTTGGCGCCGAGGAACATATCCTCGACGGCTTCCGCCATGAGACACTGAATGAAAAAGACCGCGAAACGGTGATGGAACGCTTCGCGGCCTGGCTTTCAAAAATCGGTTAGAGGATTACTCCCAGAAGTAAGCCCCGCGGACACGATCTCCCGTCACCGTCTCGTTCAGCGTTTCCGCTTCGTAGAGACGGCCGTTGAGCATAATCATGTCGATCTGATCCGAGTTCTCGATATCGGCGAGGATGTCGCCCTCGATAATGACGAGGTCGGCGAGCTTGCCTTCCTCGATCGAACCGAGATCCTGGTCGAAGCCGAGATGGATCGCCGGATCGATGGTGGCGGCCCGGAGGGCTTCGATCGGGGTCGCACCGCCGCGGCCGAGCGACCACATCTCCCAGTGCGCTGCGAGGCCTTCCTGCTGGCCGTGCGCGCCGATCGCCATCAGCACGCCGCGGCGCGCCAGCATCAGCGCCACGGTTGCGGCGTCATCGTCGACATAGTCGTGTTCCGGTGCCCAGTTGCGGCGGATCGAGCCGTTGAGATAGGCTGGTGGCGCATGGCGCGAGAGAATCGGGTGCTCGTAGATATTGGTTCGCGAACGCCAGTAAGGATCGCCTGCCAGCCCGCCATAGGTCACCACGATGGTTGGATTGTTGGCGACCTGCGTCTGCGAGAACATCTGCAGCACGTCCTCATAGATCATTTCCACCGGAATGTTGTGCTCGATCGAGGTGTTGCCGTCGGCCACCATCGACATGTCCATGTGGAAATTGGATCCACCCTCGGCGACGACGATGACACCGGCCGCGTGCGAGGCGGCGACAACCTGCTGGCGCTGATCACGGCGCGGCTGGTTGTAATTCTTGATACCGTGCGCGCCTTGGGCTGCGAGGCGGAAGACATGCTCTTCCGCATCGGTTTCATCGTCTATGCGCGCGAAGAAGCCCGGCGCCCGCGCGCCGTAGACCACTTCGCCGGTCGAGTAGGTGCGCGGCTGCAATTGCAGACCGGCGCGTTGATACTCGGCGGCTGGGAATATCGTGCTGGCCTGGCTGGACGGGTCGAACACGGTGGTCACGCCGAAAGCAAGATGCGCCAGCGTTGACCAGTTCTCTTCTGGAATGATGCCGTCAGTGCCCTGCGGCCCGTGAGCGTGCGCATCGATCAGGCCCGGAATGATCGTCCGGCCCGAGACATCGACGCGTTCCGCGCCCGCCGGCACATCGATCTCGTCTGCCGCCCCGACGGATACGATGCGATTGCGTTCAACGATGATCGTGCCGTTCTCGATGATGCCGCCGTCTTCATCCGACATGGTCACGATGCGGGCACCGGTCAGTGCAATCGTGGTCGACGGGATATCGGAATTCACCGTGATGGCAAGCGAACGACCGGTTTCCGGCGGCTCGAAGTCTGCCGGTTCCTCGTCCTCTCCAGCAGGACCGTCCGGCATCATGTCGTCGATGTCGGCGGAATAGAGCATGGGGCCCATGGTCCAGTGCAGCCTGTCGCTGCCACCCGACCAGGATGGATAGGTGCCGCCATTGAGCGAGGCTTCGACGACCGGAAGCGCCGATGCGGACATTCCGGCCGAGACTTCCTGCGGGCCCGGCGGCATCGGCATGGCGTAGACGTCGTAATTCTCGCGGAAGGCGAGATAATTGCCATCCGGCGAAACCAGATAGTTCGACACCATGTCGGACTGGGCATGCACGCGGCGCGCCTCGCCGTTCATGTCGACGCTGACGAGCCGGCGCTGCTGGCTTTCGAACACGGTGAGAAACAGCCTGTCGCTGGATGCACCGAAATGCGGTTCGGAACCCGAATCGGAAATCCGGCGCATGGCCCCGCCCGAGGCCGGGACAGCGTAGATGCCGGTTGTTTCCGACCATTCGCGCGCGGTCAGCGTGCCGCCGCCATCCTTCTCGAATACGATGGTGCGGCCATCCGGCGAAAAGACCGGGCGGCGATAATGTCCGGGTTCAGTCGTCACGACGCGCTCACCGCGGCCGCTGGCATTGACGACGCGGACCGAACCGAGATCGTCGTCGTCCCACGTCGCGAAAACGATGGACCGTCCATCGCGCGACCAGGACGGGAAAAGCTCGCGATAGCTGCCGTCATTGCGGGTGAGCGGGCGCGGTTGACCGCCGCTCATGTCTGCAACGTACAGCCGGCCCAGGGTCTCGAAGACGACTCGTGATCCGTCCGGCGAAACGGTTGCAAAGCGCGGCATGCGGGTCTCGAATATTGCCGGTGCGACCTCGGTCTGTGGCCGCGGCGGATCAATCACCTCGCGGTTGTCATCGATCTGGAACGGAATCTGTGTCGACTCGCCGCTGGCGACATTGATCCGGTTGATCTGGCCATTGGCCCAGAACACGACCGAAGCACCGTCCGGCGTCCAGTCCATGTTCGGATACATGCCGTAGACACCCCAGGTTTCCTGGTTGTCGCGGTCGAGGTCGTCGAAGATCATGCGTTCTTCGCCGGAGCGCAGATCCTTGATCCAGAGCTGCGATTGCATCCGGTCGCGGCGGACAAAGGCCATCGTGTTGCCGTCCGGCGAGATCGCCGGGCGGACCGAGCCGCCGGCGCCGGAGACAGCCGTCGTGGTTTCTCCGGTTTCGAGTTCATAGCGGCGGATGTTGAACAGGTCGGTGTTCGAATCCTGCGCGTAGATGAATGTGTTTCCGGACGTTACATTCTGGGTGAAATAGACATAGCGGCCATCGGGCGAAAAGACCGGCTCGCCCAATTCCTTCTGGAAAGCCTCGCTCGGGCGTTCGACGAGTTGTACGCCGCTGCCGCCGGAGATGTGATACATCCAGATTTCACCTGTTCCGGCCGAGCGCGAGGTCGTGAAATGCTTGCGCGCCGCGATGAAATCACCGGACGGGTGCCAGGTCGGGTTATTGAGCAGGCGAAAGCTTTCATTCGTCACCTGTCGCCGATCCGAACCGTCGACATTCATGATCCAGATATTGTCGCCACCTGCGCGATCCGAGGTAAACGCAATCATCGAGCCGTCGGGCGAGAAGCGAGGCTGGATCTCCCAGGGCAGGCCGGAGGATATGTTGGTCGCCTGGCCACCGGAGATCGGCATGGTGTAGATGTCGCCGAGTAGATCGAAGGCGATCGTCTGCCCGTCGGGGCTGACATCCAGGCTCATCCAGGTGCCTTCTTCGACCCTGATCGGGATGAAACGCGTGGGCAATGGCGGTGCGGCGACATCCCAAGGTCCATCCTCTTCCGCGCCCTCAGCCGCGTCGGTATCGGTCTCCTGCGCATAGGCGAGGGAAAAGGCGAGCGCGCTGGCCGTGAGCGCGGCGATCATTCGATACATGGTGTCTCCCCGGGGTCGTCCTCTGGATTTCAGCGGGGGACACTAGTGCGCGCCCAAATGACCGGCAAGTTACCGGACTGTCAGGCAGATAAAGCCTGAGCGAGATCGGCGACAATATCGGCCGGCTCCTCGAGACCAACCGACAGCCGGATAAGGCCCGGCGTGATGCCATGCGCCAGCTGTTCTTCCGGCGTATAGGTCGAATGAGTCATCGAAGCCGGGTGTTGGATCAGCGTCTCGCAATCGCCGAGACTGACAGCGCGCTGGATCATGTCGAGCCGGTTCATGAAGCGCATGGCGGTTTCCTTGCCGCCCGCCAGTTCGAACGCAATCATGCCGCCCGGCAGCCGCAGCTGGCGGCGCGCAAGTTCGTGCTGCGGGAAACTCTCCAGACCCGGCCAAGCGATGCTGGCGACCGCCGGGTGCGCGTCGAGATAGCGAGCAACCTTTTCTGCATTGGCGGAATGTTCGCGCATGCGCAGGCCCAGTGTTTTGAGACCGCGGAGGATCAACATTGCATTGAAAGGCGACAGGGCGGCGCCGGTCATGTCCTTAAGCCCGTACAGGCGAACCTGATCCATGATCTCGCGGCGCCCGCACGCGATGCCGGCAATGAGGTCGCCATGGCCGCCGAGATATTTCGTGGCGGAATGCACGATAATGTCCGCGCCGAGGGCCGCCGGCTGAACCAGATAGGGAGTGGTGTAGGTGTTGTCGACCATGGTCAGCGCACCGGCACGCCGCGCGCTGCTCGCGATGGCGGCGATATCCATGACCCGCATGTTCGGATTGGAAATCGTCTCGAAGTACACAAGCCGCGGGCGTTTTTTCAAGGCTGCATCGAGCGCGCTGATGTCTGTCATGTCGACATGGGTGATGCCGATGCCGAACTTGGCCAGGCCATGGTGGAGGAAGGCAAAAGTGCAGCCATAGAGCGTGGTGTCGACCAGGATCTCGTCACCGGGTTCAAGCAGGCTCCACATGACGGACGTGATCGCGCCCATGCCGGAACCAAGCGCGACTGCAGCCTCGGTGCCCTCGAGTGACGCCATGCGCTTTTCCAGCAGATCCACCGTGGGATTTGAGATGCGGGAATAGAAGTGCGCCTGACGCTCACCGGCGAAAGTCGCGCCGGCGTCTTCCACAGTGTCAAAGGTAAAGGTCGAGGCCAGATGAAGCGGCGGCGTCAGTGCACCCTGCTCGTCGCGCGGTGCATAGCCTTCGTGAATGGCGCGCGTCGCGAACCCCTTTTGGCGTTCGATGTTCCCGGATCCGTCCATGGCGTCCTCCATTAAGAGGCCATAATAACCCTATCAACATGGCATGTACTGCCGTATTATGCTGACTGTTTGCTTCAAAGGAGCAGATTCTGCCATGCGCGCACTGGACACGCTCGACAAGAAAATTCTCATGGCGCTACAGCGCGACGGGCGCCTGACCAACCAGGCGCTTTCTGATGCAGTCGGGCTTTCGCCATCGCCGTGTCTGAAACGGGTCCGCGCGCTGGAAGCGGACGGTTTCATCCGCGGCTACCATGCCGAGATCGGCCGCAAGGTTTGCGGACTGTCCGTCTCGGCCTTCGTGCGGATCCGGCTGACCGATCACTCATCGGAAACGGTCACCACTTTCGAACGGGAGATCGCCCGTGTGGACGAGGTGGTGGAATGCCACCTCATGTCCGGAGGACAGGACTATCTGCTCGAAGTTGTGGTCAGCGGTCACGACGCTTATGCGCAGTTCCTGAAAGACCGCCTGCACGTGATACCGGGCATTGGCGCGATCGAGACAAATTTCTCGATCAGCGCCCTCAAGCACCGCTCTCCCTGTCCTATTCCCTGACCAGGGCTGCCGCGTCCTCTTCATCGGCAGGACCATCGTCTTCAGGCGCATCTTCCGCGGCCTCGAAGTCCGGCCGCAGCAGATTGTCGTCCGAATTGCGGTCGATCAGCTTGTTGTAGGGATCGATCCCGACCCAGGCCGGGCGGATGTCCGTCACGAAAGTGAAGCTCGTCTCGTTCTCGCTGATGCGCGTGGGTTCGAAATAAAGGATGTGTTCCGTGCCATCGAGCGCGCCGTCCAGACCGCGCGAAAAAGCGCCGATATCGATTACATAATCGATCGGCTCCTCGGTTTCATTCCCGGCGCCGTCAGCCTCGAACAGGCGGGCCTCGACCGTCATGGTGGTTTCGAAGCGTCCGTCTTCGAGTTCCCGGACCTCCGCTTCGGAAACCGACAGATCGAACAGGACAATGCGTTCGAGGAAATCGTGAATGATCTGCTCGTGTTCCGGTCCGGCCTCCTCGCGCAACAGGCGCAGGAAGTCGAGTGTCGTCGGATAAGGATCGCTCTGGTACTGAAATTCCTCGATCAGGCGCGCCAGCGCCCGGTTGACGACATCTTCGCCAACATAGTCCTGCAAGGCATACATCACGACCGCGCCCTTGCGGTAATGGATGTAGGGCTGGTTCTCGACCCGGTAAAGCGGGAGCTCCTCGCGCGTCTCGTTGCCACGCTGGGACAAATAATTGTCGAGCTCATACTTCAGGAAACGGCGCATGTGATCTTCGCCATATTCCTGCTGCATCACCATCATCGCGGAATACTGGGCGAAGGTTTCAACCAGCATAGATCCGCCCTGGACGTTGGGGCCCATGATCTGGTGTGCCCACCATTGGTGTGCGGCCTCGTGCGCCGTGATGTAGTAGACGTAATCAATATTGTCCGGATCGCGCAGATCGGCAATGAAGCCGACATTTTCCGAATAGGCGATCGTGTTCGGGAAGGATTGAGCGAACCCGCCATAGGGAAATTCCAGTGTGCGGTACTGGCGGTACTGGTAGGGGCTGATGTGCTCGGACATGTAACCGAGCGTGTCCTGCGCAGCTTCCAGCATGCGGTCGACATTCCACTCATGCGCTTCGTGGTAGAAAACTTGGTAGGTGACCCCGTCAACTTCTTCCTCAGCCAGCGCATAGTCGGCCGACATGAAATTGAAGAAGTTGAGGCTTCGGTCTTCCATCACGTATTCGAAATAATGGCGGCCGTCCTCGATCCAGTCGCGCTGCAAGTATCCGGGTGAGACCACGGTCTGACCCTCATCGGTGGAAACCAGCGTCCGGAACGAAACATAATCGCTGTCCTGGCGGATATAGTTCTCGTCCCAGCGGCTCTCGTCCTCAAGCGGATAAGCCCGATCGATCGGCGGCAAGTCGAGTCGGCGGCGCGCTGCCGGATCCTGGATGAGCACGCCACGGCTGAAGCCGATCGCGGGAGCAAACTCGCCATTGTTGAAGAAGGTGCCGTTATAGCGGACCGAAGAGTTGTTTCCGTTATTGCGGAAACCGGGATTGGTGACCTCGACCTCGAAGCTCAGCGTCCGGCGCTCGCCAGGCTGCATCGGCGTCTCGAGCTCGTAGGCCCAGAGATTGGCATATTCGCTGCGCTCCTCGCCCGAAGTGCCGCCCAGGTCGGCATTCAGGACGTCGGCCGACCCATAGCTAACCCACACAATGGGAATCGATTCATTGGTCTGGTTCTCGAGAATATTGGTGCCGGTGGCGGTTAGCCGCCGGTCGCGCGGAAAGATGTCGATCGTGTATTCGACATCGGTGATGGTCGGCTGGGCAATAATCTCGAGCTGATCCCGCCATTCCCGTTCAAACTCGGCAGAGCGGCGCTCCTGCTCGCGGCCCGAAGCAAACTCGTTCAACACCGTTGTGTTGTAGTAAATCCAGCTACCGGCCCCGGCTGCAACGACAACCGACAATGCGGCCAGTCCGGCTGCAGGTGGGTTGAAAGCGCGGGGCAGGGCCAGCAATCGCTGCCAGAGCGGCGCCAGCGCGCCGCGATTGAACATCACGGCCGCGACGAGGAAAAGAAACACCGCCACGGCACCCCAGTAGAGGTGATACCAGAGCTGGATGCCCATGAAGTGGCCGTACTCATTCATGTCGGAATACGGGTTGAGCGACACGAAGGGGAAAAGGTAGAGATTGTGCGAAAGCCCGATGTTCGGCAGCACGAAGGCCGTGACGACGAACAGCGCACCGACCGCGAATATTCCGATCCATTTATTGTTGCTGATGACCTGGAAGAAGATGGCCAGCATTGACAGGAAGGTGAGCGGGATCACCAGGTCGACAACCGACCTGACCAGATACTGATCGAGCTCGATATCGGTGTATCCGCGGATGAGCTGGGATGCGATCGCGATCAAGCTGGCGACCAGGAACAGGCCGAGAATGACGGCGACCATGGCGATCAGCTTGGCGGTCATGAAGACCCAGCTCGGTGTCGGCGACGCGTCGACAATCTCAGAGAAGCGGACCGTTCGCTCGCGCCAGACCAGCTCCGAGGCGTAATAGATGACGATAATGATGGGGATCAGCACGAAGCCGCCGATCATGCTGTCAACGACGATACGGGTGAGCGGGTAACTCGGCGTCCCGTAAACCGGCGCCAGCAGCACCACATTGACGCCAACGAGCAGCACACCAAGCGCCAGCAGAATCCAGAAGCCGATATTGAGCACCACGCCTTTCACTTCGAAAGCGATGCGCGCCATGAATTGCTTTGCCGCTGCGCGTTCCGGCGTCGGGGCCGATTTCGGCAACTCGATCTCGGCCGGCACGAAAGGTGTTTCCGCGCGGCGGGCCTTCTTGTTTCCGAAACGCACATTGCCGCGACGGAAGGAGAAGATCATCAGGTTGAAGGCGAAGAGTCCGAGCCCGACGCCCATCCAGATCAGCCGGTTCTGCAGGAAAACGCCTTCGAGCGGGACCAGCCGTGTGTTCTGGTCCGCTGCGGTCCAGTAACGCGTCATATCGACAAAGGCATTGCCGCCGAACGGATCCGCCAGGGCGGCAAGCGTTCGCCATTCCGGCTGGGAATCCAGAAATCCGGCAACAATGTTGAAAACAAACAGCCCGAGCAAACCGACCCAGGTGAGGACCAGGGACCGGCTCAGATTGGCGACAGTGAACAGGATCATCCCGATGATGAACATGTTGGCGACGCCGAGAACCAGGTATGGATAGAGATAGTATTCCAGCCGGAAGGGACCGATCGATTCCGGATCGACCCACGGCATAAGCGATCCGACCGCATTGCCCAATGGAAGGCTGGCCATCACCAGCGCGGTCACGGCGAATCCGCCGATGAACCGGCCGATCAGGTAGTCACGCTCGCGGACCGGCGTGGAATAGAAGAGCTCGTAGGTGTTGAAGCTCCGGTCGCGCAGGATGCCGCTCGCCAGGAAGACAATCGGCACAACCATGCCGAACAGCGAGAATATGAGGATGTTGAGCGAGATCGCGTAGGGCGAATTGGCATTGACCACGGCACTGTCGCCGATCTGTATCTGGTCCGAAGCCGCAGCCCCGAACACGAACAGGAAAAAGATGGCGAAGATCCAGTAGAAGGCCTGGGAAAAGATATGATAGCGAAACTCAAAGCTGGCGATTTTACCGAGCATGATGGAACTCCTCTGGCTCGGGCTTATGCCGCTTCGGTTTGTGCCTGGCTGGCGGAAATGGTCGAGAAGTAGACATCCTCCAGATCCGGCGCGACGGGTTCGAAACCCTCGCCCGGCGAAGCGTCGGCCTCAACATGGATCAGCACCTCGCCCTGGGTCAGGCGCATGGAAATAACGTTGTACTGCGCACGGTGCGCCGGCAGATCCGCCTTCGCAATTCGCTTCTTCCAGACCTTGCCCTCGAGGCTGGCGATCAGATCGGACGGCGCGCCCTCGGCGACGATCCGCCCCTGGTTCAGAATGGCCATCTGCGGACAGAGATCGGCAACATCCTCGACAATGTGCGTGGACAGGATGACGACGACATTCTCGCCGATCTCGGATAGGAGGTTGTGGAAACGGTTGCGCTCTTCGGGATCGAGACCGGCGGTGGGTTCATCGACGATGATCAGCTGCGGGTCGCCAATCAGTGCCTGGGCGATGCCGAAGCGCTGGCGCATGCCGCCGGAATAGGACGCCACGGATTTCTTCGCGACCTTGGTGAGATTGGTCTGCTCCAGTAGGCCGTCAACCACCCGCTTTCTTTCCTTGTTGTCGGAAATGCCTTTCAGGATGGCGAGGTGGTCGAGCATGGCGCGCGCCGACATGCGCGGATAGACGCCGAAATCCTGCGGCAGATAGCCAAGCTGGGCGCGAAGTTTCGCCGGTTCCTTGAGGACATCAATGCCATCGAAATCGATCGATCCCGTATCGGCATTCTGGAGCGTGGCGATGGTGCGCATCAAAGTCGATTTGCCAGCCCCGTTTGGTCCGAGGAGGCCGAACATGCCCTTCGGGATGGACAGCGAGACATTGTCGAGTGCGCGAACGCCATTGCCATAGGTTTTCGAAAGCGACGTGATTTCCAGCATTTTTTTCTCCCCGCAGCCCACTCGGCGGCCCGATTCTTGTTCCAGGGCCAACCATAGGGGGCGATCCGTATCTGGCGCTAGTGAACAAGACTCCATCTATTCGGCCTAGGGGGAAGCGCAGGCCCGAGGTCCCCCGCTGCGAATTCTGGTGAAATCCGTCGACCGATCGGCGCAGAATTGTGACCGCCGGTGCGGCCTTGTCGCTATCGGCTAATCCGGGGCAGCACCAATCCGGCTTCCTTCCGATAGACGCGATACTCGTCGCCATGCTCGGCGATCAGGTCGCGTTCCTCGAACCACAGCCCGATGAAAATATACGCCGTGAAGCCGACACTCAGAGCGATCTGCGTCATCGACATGGACGGTGTTGCCCAGACGCCGATGAGAACGCCGGTCTGGATCGGGTGCCGGACATAGCGGTACATGAGCTGTTTGGTAAAGGCGAGCGGCGGTCGGGGCTGATTGCGAAACTCCAGGTAAACCTGTCGCAATCCGAACAGATCGAAATGGTTGATGGCGAAAGTCGCAGCCAACAGGAATACCCAGCCAAGAATGAAGAGTCCCCACAGCGCATAGACCAGTGGCGTGGCCTCAATCTGCCAGACCATGCCGGGTACCGACTGCCAGAAGCCGATGAGTGCCACGCTGGTCAGCCCTGATATCAGGACATAGGTCGAGCGCTCGGCCGGCTCAGGCACAAATCGGGTGAGCATCGCCTTGTAGGCAGGGCGGGCGGTGAGCGTATGGATGCTCCCCCACACCGCAACGAGGCCGAAATTCCACAGCAGCGGTGGAATGCCTTCGATACGACCCTGCGACATGAATCCGTATGGCAGAAGGCCGGCCAAGGCCAAGATGATGCAAGCCAAGCCCGCTACAGCGATGAAATACGAAATAATTCCATAAAATAGAATAAGTATTCTTGTCATTTGAAAATCCCCCGTCGAAATTGTTTAAACACATCCGGCGACACTGCACCGACAAATAGCTGTAATACACATTATTAGATTTGCGGTCTGAACCCGCTTTCCGGCCTAGTGGAAGTCCCTGCTTTTGGGAATGACCCGTACATTTCGCGGATGACGCGGTGCCGGTACACGATGATCATCGATCGGGCGGCGCACCTCGTCGGCATGGGCGAGCGCATTGTCCATGGCGCGGCGGGCATCCTCGGACAGCAGGGTCAGATCCGCGGTGCGGTCGATGAGTTCGTCGGCGACGAGGTGGACGACTCCCTCGGCCGATTGCACCCGCCCCTTCACCAAGAGGACGCGGGCCCCCATCACGACGGGGCGGTAGCGCTCCATGACTCGCGGCCAGACCACGAGGTTGGCGATGCCGGTCTCGTCCTCGATGGTGATGAAGCACACGCCCTTGGCCGAACCGGGCCGCTGTCGGACCAGCACGACCCCGGCCAGCATGGCCCGCGCACCATTGCGCAGATTGTTGATCGTGTTCGTGGTCTTCACCCCCATCTCGCCATAGGCCTGACGCAGGAAACGCATCGGGTGATCCTTCAGCGACAGGCGAATGGTCTGATAGTCCTGCAGCACGTGCTCCGAACGCGGCATTTCGGGCAAGGCGACCGGCGCGTCGGCCCCCTGCTCCCTGGCATCGGCAGCGGCAAACAGCGGCAGGGCTGTATCCCGGGCCTCGCCGCGTACCGCCCACAGCGCCTGACGGCGATCGAGGCCGATTGAGCGGAAGGCATCGGCCGCGGCCAATGCCTCCAGTGGCTGACGGCGCAGACCGGCGCGGCGGCGCAGCGCGGCTGGGTCCTCATAGCCCTGTCCGCGGGCCTGCATCAGCCGCTCGGCGTCGTCCTTCTTCAGACTGTCGACCAGCCGCATGCCAAGCCGCAGCGCGCAGGGCCAGGGGCCGTCCTCCACCGGTTCCAGCGTGCAGTCCCAGTCGGAATGATTGATATCGACGCCACGCACCTCGACCTGGTGCTCGCGCGCATCTCGAACCAGCTGAGCGGGGGCGTAGAAGCCCATGGGCTGTGCATTGAGAATCGCCGCGGCGAAGGCATCCGGCCGGTGGCACTTCATCCAGGAAGAAACATAGACCAGGAGCGCGAAGCTGGCGGCGTGGCTTTCCGGGAAGCCGTATTCGCCGAATCCTTTGACCTGGTCGAAGCAACGTTTGGCAAAGTCTTCGTCATAGCCGCGCGTCACCATGCCGTTCACCATCTTCTCCTCATAGTGCTGGATGGTGCCGACCTTGCGGAAGGTCGCCATGGCGCGGCGCAGACCGTTCGCCTCGTCGGGCGTGAACTTGGCGGCATCGATGGCGATCTGCATCGCCTGCTCCTGAAAGAGCGGCACCCCTTTGGTGCGTGAAAGGATCTTTTCCAGCTCGTCCGGCGGCCCGTGCTCAAGTGCCGGCGAGGGATAGTCCACCGGCTCGATACCGCTGCGGCGGCGCAGATAGGGATGCACCATGTCGCCCTGGATGGGACCCGGGCGAACGATCGCCACCTCGATGACAAGATCATAGAATTGCCGCGGTTTCAGGCGCGGCAACATGTTCATCTGGGCTCGGCTCTCGACCTGGAAGACGCCGACGGAATCCGCCGCGCACAGCATGTCATAGGTCGCGGGATCCTCGCTCGGCACGCTGGCGAGATCGTAGCGCGGGCCGCCATGCAGGGCGATCAGGTCGAACCCCTTGCGCAGGCAGGTCAGCATGCCCAGCGCGAGCACATCGACCTTCATGATGCCGAGCGCGTCGATATCGTCCTTGTCCCACTCGATGAAGGTGCGGTCATCCATCGCCGCATTGCCGATCGGCACGGTCTCGACCAGCGGGCCCTGGGTCAGCACGAAGCCGCCGACATGCTGGGAGAGATGGCGCGGAAACCCGATCAGCTCGGTGGTCAGCTTGATGGCGCGGCGGATCATCGGATTGGCCGGATCCAGACCGGCTTCCTCGATCCGCTGGTCGGAGACCTCGCGGCCCCAGCTGCCCCAGACCGTACCGGCCATCGCAGCGCCGACATCCTCGGACAGGCCAAGCGCCTTGGTCACTTCGCGCACCGCCGAGCGCGGCCGGTAGGAGATCACGGTCGCGGTCAGCGCGGCACGGTGCCGGCCATAGCGATTGTAGACATACTGGATCACTTCCTCGCGGCGCTCGTGCTCGAAATCGACATCAATGTCGGGCGGCTCGCGCCGCTCCTTCGACATGAAGCGCTCGAACAGGAGGCTCGACTTGTCGGGATCGACACTGGTGATGCCGAGACAGAAACAGACCGAGGAATTGGCCGCCGATCCCCGCCCCTGGCAGAGAATGCCCTGTGTCCGCGCCCAGGCGACGATATCGTGCACGGTGAGGAAATATTGCGGGTAGCCGAGCTCCTCGATGAGCGCCAGCTCCTTCCTGATCGCTGCACTTACGCTGCCCGGTACGCCGTCGGGATAGCGCTCGGCCGCGCCTTCCCAGGTCAGGTCGGCGAGATGTTGCTGTGCCGACTTGCCGGGCGGCACCGGTTCGTCGGGATAGTGATAGGCGAGCTCGTCGAGCGAGAATTTACACCGGTTCGCGATCTCCATCGTACGGGTCAGCGCGGCCTCATGGCCCGCGAACAGGCGGGCCATTTCCTCTGGCGGCTTGATGAAGCGCTCGGCATTGGCTTGCAGACGAAAACCGGCGGTCTCGATGATCACGCCTTCGCGGATGCAGGTGAGGACGTCCTGCAACGGCCTGCGATGGGGAATGTGGTAGAGCACGTCATTGGTGGCGACGATGGGCGCACCGGTCCGCTCGCCCAGCGCTGCCAGCCTGGCGATCTTCTCGCGGTTGCGGCCGTCATGGCGGAAACTGGCGGCGAGATAGCAGCGTCCCGGCCAGAGCGTGGCAAGGTCTGCCAGTTGTGCCTCGAACGCCGCATCGGGCTCCGGCGGCGGTACGGCGATGAAGACCTGACCTTCGGCGCGGGCTTTCACATCGGCCAGCGTGATGTGACATTCGCCCTTGGGAACCTCTCCCATCTTGCCCTCGGACAGAAGGGCGGAGAGACGGCCATAGGCGGCGCGGTCGGTGGGATAGCAGAGCAGGCTCAGTCCGCAGACCAGGTCGAGCCGGCAACCGACGAGCAGTTTGAGCCCGTGCTCCTTTGCCGCCAGATGGGCGCGGACCACGCCCGCCAGCGTGTTGCGGTCGCAGATCCCGATCGCTGCCAGCCCCGAAGCGCGCGCCTGGAGCACCAGCTCCTCAGCGTGGGACGCCCCCCACAGGAAGGAAAAATTGGTCGTGACCTGGAGTTCGGCATAGCCGGTCATGCGAACAGCGCCTGTACGAACCAGCGGGGCGTACCGCCGCGCCCGTCCTGATAGAGGCCCTCGCGGAACACCCAGTAGCGGCGGCCGTCCTCATCCTCGATGCGGTAGTAGTCGCGCGCCCGCGCCTCGGCGTTGAAGGTGCGCCACCATTCGGGGGCGATACGCTCCGGCCCGTCGGCCCGCTTCACCCGTCTTGGCACCCGGCGCCAGACGAAGCGGACGGGCGGCCCGTCCGGAACCTCGGCGAGCACGTCAACGGCTTCGGGCCGGTCGAACATGCGCACCGGACGGTCGCCGCGCGGCGTTCCGAGGGCGTACTGCCAATCGGGCATTCGCCCTTCGAAGGGCTGCATTGTCTCACCGCGCTGCGGATCGTGGCTATTGACCGGGCAGGCGAGCCGTACGGCGCCCTCGCCCAGCCGCGCCGTCAGACGGTCGGCGAGCGCCGACAGGGCCGCGGTATCGACGGGGCCCGGTGCCAGCTCGGCGGAGAGATGTCGGGCCTCGACCTCGAGACTGTCAGGCCGGGTTGCGGCGAAAACGAGGAGGTCGATGCCGAAGCCGGGATCGATCCGCTCGATGCGGTCGCGGAAAAGACGTTGGACGTGCGCGGGATCACGCACCGGACGCGCTGTCGAGAGCGAGACGAAACTCGCCGTGCCATTGGACCGGTAGGCGGTCAGCGTGAAATCGCGCGCGCCCTTGCCATCCCTTTCGAGCTGGCGGCACAGGGTTTCCGACAGGATGGCGAGGCCGGCCGTCAGACCGTCGCCGGAAATCAGCGGATCGACATAGCTCTGCCGTGCTGCATAGTCCGGCGGCGGGCGCAGCGGGGTGAGCGGTTCCGACATCAGGCCGAGCGCCTGGTCGAGCCGCAGGCGGACCGCGTCGGCGGCCTGGCGCGAGGCAAAACGGCGGGTCAGCGCGGTCCGGTCGATGTCGTAGAGCTGGCCGATCCGGGTCAGACCGAAGCGGCGCAGCAGGCGTTCGGCGTCTTCCGACAGGCGCAACCCCTGTACCGGCAGGTCCTTGAGCGACAAGCGGACCTCCTGATCGGCGCGGCAGACATTGACGCGGCGATCGCCATGTCGCGCCAGCGCCCAGGCCGCCCCCGGTGTCGGTCCGGCGCCGATGCGGCAGGATATCCCGTCCCGTGCAAAGCGCTCGCCGATCTCGGTGAGGAGCGCGCCCTCGCCGCCGAAGAAGCGGGCGCAACCGGTGATGTCGAGGCGCAAGCCGTCAATGCCGTCCACCGCCGACAAGGGTGTCCAGCGGGTCGCCCACAGGCCGAGGGCCTCAAGCGCAGCAGTATCGGCCGCCCGGTCGACGGGTTCGGCCTGCAGATGCGGGGCGCGGCTGCGAGCGTCGGCAAAGCGCAGGCGCGGGCCGATGCCCAGCCGGTTGGCTGCGATGTTGGCCGCTGCCACGCGCAAGCCGGTGGCGCCTTGCTCGGTCAGGATGAAGGGCGTGTCATCCGGCCTTGCGGAAGGGCAGGATACGTCCCGGGTGCGCCGGGCGCGCCGGAGCCGGTCGATCGGCCAGTCCGGGAACCAGACGCTGGCAAAGCGTCTCATCGTCAAACTCCAGGTCAAATTGGCGGCCCGCCTGTCCGGGAGCCAGCCGCGAGCGTTCCAGCACGGCGCGCCAGCGGGGACGGCCGGGTGCGCGTGGATCGAATGGATTCACAGCTGACGGCGCAGGCGAGACGCGCCAGCGGGCATGCGCCGCCGTGGCGCCTTCGCGGGTGTAAGGCAGCAGGAGAAGCGCCGGGGTGTGACCGGCATCGCCGGCAAGGATCAGGCGGCGGCTGGCCGTGAAATCGGTATCGCGCACCTCTGTAACCACCACCGCGACCGCGCCGGAACGCAACCCCTCCTCGGTTGCCATCAGGGCTTCCAGCGCCGATCCGGTCTCGACGAAGAGAAAACGCGCGGGGTCGAGCCCGAAAGCTGCCGCGCCGAGCCCGGTGAGGCGGCCCTGGTCGAGAGCGATGACACGCTCGCGAATCCACAGCCAGATGCCGGGGCGGGACTTTGCCAGCGCCGACAGGGCGAAACCGGCCACTGCGCCGGCATCGCCATAGGATGCCTCGGCGATTTCATGCACACCTTCGGTCGCCAGCCCGAAAGGAAAGGCAGCGGAAGCGGCGTCATCGCGCAGCCGGTTAGCGGGCTGCACGAGGCGGTTTATCCCCGATGGCACGATCATATGTTCTATTTTTGTTCCGAGCGAGGAAAGAGTCAATCGGAGTCTGGAGTCCCGCGCCAAGGGCCTGTGACACCTCATCCCCGTGCAATTGGAAGCGGGAAGCGCTAAGTAGGCCGCTTCGCAACGAAATCCGCCGGACCTCCGCTGCATGTTCGACAATATCCTGACCGAAGACTACACCCCGCCAAAGACCTGTACGGTCGAGCGCGTGACGGCCGTAAAGCACTGGACAGACACGCTTTTCTCTTTCCGCATCACGCGACCACAAGCGTTCCGCTTCCGCGCGGGCGAATTCATCATGATCGGGCTGATGATCGGCGGCAAACCGGTGTTGCGCGCCTATTCGATCTGCAGCCCGACCTGGGATGAAGAGCTTGAATTCTATTCGATCAAAGCCCCCGGTGGTCAGCTGACGACAGAGCTCCAGCACATACAGGTCGGCGATGGCGTGCTGCTCGGCAAGAAGCCGACCGGCACCCTTGTCCACGATGCGCTGGTACCCGGAAAGCACCTCTATCTGTTCTCGACGGGGACCGGACTCGCACCGTTCGCGAGCATCATCCGCGAGCCGGAAACCTATGAAAAGTTCACGGAAGTCATCCTGACGCAAACATGTCGTACGGGTGAAGAACTGGCCTATGGCAAACAGCTGGTGGCGGACATCAGGCAGGATCCGCTGGTCGGCGAGCTGGTCGGCGACCGGCTGATCCACTTCACCTCGACGACGCGCGACGATACCCAGTCGCAGCGCGGCCGGATCACGGACCTGATCGAGAATGGCGAACTCGCCGCGGTCATCGGTCGCCCGGATCTTGATCCCGAGACCGACCGCGTGATGATCTGCGGGTCGGAAGCGATGCTGCGCGACCTGAAAGAGATGATGCTGGCGCGAAACTTCACCGAAGGTTCGAATGCCGCACCGGCGCAATTCGTCATCGAGAAGGCCTTTGCCGGAGACGGCGTCACCGGCTGATGGCGACGCCCCCGCTCCTGACCCTGCAATCCATGGCGCTGACCTTCGGTGTCACGCCGCTATTGCGCGATGCCAGCCTCGCCGTCTCGGAGGGTGACCGGATCTGCCTGGTCGGCCGCAACGGGTCGGGCAAGTCGACCTTCCTGAAGATCGCGGCCGGCCTGGTCGAGGCCGACAGTGGCGAGCGCTTTCTGCACCCCGGGGCGACGGTGCGCTATCTTGACCAGGACCCGGACCTCTCCGCCTTCCCGAGCGTGTTCGACTATGTCCGCGACGGGCTGGCGCCAGGCGATGACGAGCATCGCGCGCTCTATTACCTCAATGCTCTGGGCCTGACCGGCGACGAGGCCACCGGAACGCTGTCGGGCGGCGAGCGCCGCCGCGCCGCGCTGGCCCGCACGCTGGCGCCGGCACCTGATCTCCTGCTGCTCGACGAACCGACCAACCATCTCGACCTGCCGGCGATCGAATGGCTCGAAGGCGAGCTGAAATCGAGCGGATCGGCGCTGGTGCTGATCTCGCACGACCGGCGGTTTCTCTCGAACCTGTCGCGCCGGACCGTCTGGCTCGACCGGGGCGTAACGCAGGACCTCGACAGGGGTTTTGCCGCATTCGAGGACTGGCGCGACGACCTGCTCGAGAAAGAGGCGGAAGAACAACACAAGCTCGATCGCCAGATCGCACGCGAAGAGCACTGGGTGCGCTATGGCGTCACGGCGCGGCGAAAGCGCAATGTGCGGCGCATGCGCGAATTGTCGGACCTGAAGACGACACGGCGCGATTACGAGAAGAGCACCGGGCTCGCGTCGATCGAACAGAGCGATGCGGGCAAGACCGGCAAGCGCGTCGTCGAGGCCCGCTCAATCTGCAAAACCTATGGTAACGCGCCGATCGTGCATGATTTCTCGATCCGTATCGAACGCGGTGAACGGATCGGGCTGATCGGGCCCAACGGGGCGGGCAAGACGACATTGCTCAACATGCTGATTGGCAAGCTCGCACCGGATTCGGGCACGGTCGAGTTCGGCACCAATCTCGAAATTGCGACACTGGACCAGCACCGAGCAGCGCTGAAGCCGGAATGGACCGTGAAGGATGCGCTTTCGCCCGGCGGCGACATGGTCGAAGTCGGCGGCCGCAACAAGCATGTCATGTCCTACATGAAGGATTTCCTGTTCCGCCCGGAGCAGGCCGGTACACCGGTTGCAGCCTTGTCCGGCGGGGAAAAGGCGCGGCTGCTGCTGGCACGGGCGCTGGCCCGGCCATCGAATGTCCTGGTCCTGGACGAGCCGACCAACGATCTCGATCTCGAGACTCTCGACCTCCTCGAAGACTTCATCGCGAACTATGAGGGCACGGTGATCCTGATCACCCACGACCGGGATTTTCTCGACCGCATCGCCCAGCGCGTGATTGCGCCGGAAGGAAGCGGTAAATGGCAGGTCTATGCCGGCGGCTATTCGGACATGCTCGCCCAGCGCGGTGCAGACGTCGCGGCCCGCAAGGCCGTGAAGATCAGCGCAACGGCAAGATCCGGGCAGGCTGGCACACCGAAGAGCGAAAAGCGCAAGATGTCGAACAAGGACCGCTATGCGCTGGAGAAGCTGCCCGGTGAAATCGACGATCTCACAACGGAGATCGCCGCGCTGGAAGCCGAACTGGCGGCACCCGATCTGTTCACGAGGGATCCGGATCACTTCAGCGCCACCTCGAAACGGCTTGCGGCGGCCCAGCAGTCACTCGATGAGAAGGAAACGCGGTGGCTGGAACTGGAAGCCCTGCGCGAGGAAATCGAAGCGGAAAACGCGGAAAAGTAGCTGGGGCGACTGACGGGGCTTGAACCCGCGACCGCTCGGATCACAACCGAGTGCTCTACCAGCTGAGCTACAGCCGCCACAGTGAGAGGACGCGGGTTATAGATTCCCTATATGCCGCGTCAAGCATGCCGGGGAGTGGACAGACGGCCCTTCCCAAGGCTATCGCCTCCCCTAAAATAGTGCGCAAAGAGCCCGGTTGAAAGTGTCAGACAAATCCAAGCCCATCGCCAAAGCCCGCGCCATCAGCGGATTCCCGGAATACACGCCCGATCTGCGGCGTGCGGAGTTGCGCTGGATCGACACGATCCGGCAGGTCTTCGAACGCCATGGCTATGTGAATATCGAGACCCCGTCGGTGGAAGAGGTCGAGACGCTGGCCGCCAAGGGCGGTGATGTCGACAAGGAGATCTATGGCCTTCAGCGGTTGAATGCCGAAGGTGACGAGAAAGGCGCGCGGCTGGCGCTGCACTTTGACCTGACGGTGCCGACGGCGCGCTATGTCGCCCAGCATTTCAACGATTTGTCCTTCCCCTTCAAGCGCTATCAGATCCAGCGCGTGTGGCGCGGTGAACGCCCACAGGAAGGCCGCTTCCGGGAATTCCTGCAATGCGATGTCGATGTCATCGACCAGGACGAGATCAGCCATGATTTCGACGCCGAGATCGCGCTGATCGCGATGCAGGCGCTGAACGCGGTCGGGGCCGGCCCGATCCGCTTCATGCTGAATAATCGCAAGATCCTGATCGGCTTCTATGAGGGGCTGGGCATCGCGAATGCGGCCGACGTGATCCGCGTCGTCGACAAGATCGACAAGCTGCCGATCGCCGAGATCGAACGCATCCTGGTCGAGGAAAACGGGCTGCCAGCCGACACTGCGAAAGCCTGCCTGGCACTGGCGCAGATCCGCTCGACCGACAATGGATTTGCCGACGAAGCCCGAAAGCTGGGGGTTACAAACGCGCTGTTCGAGGAGGGGCTTGCCGAACTCGAGACCGTCATGGACCGGCTCAATGCTGCCGACAAGGGCGATTGCGTTGTCGAGGCCAATCTCGCGATCGCGCGCGGACTCGATTACTACACCGGCGTCGTCTACGAGGTTCAACTCGTTGATTACCCAGAATATTCCACGATCTGCGCGGGCGGGCGCTATGCCGATCTCGTGGGCGCCTACATCAAGCGCGACCTGCCGGGCGTGGGCATTTCCATCGGGCTGACACGGCTCTTTGCCAAACTGGTGAAGGAAGGCGTGATCACCGGCGAGCGGGCGTCGCCGACAGATGTGCTGATCGCGCGCTTTGCGGAAAGCGACGTGCTCGAGCTCGACGGATTGGCGAACCGGTTGCGGGAACGCGGCATCAATGTTGAAGTCTATCACGCCCCGGCGAAACTGAAGAACCAGTTCCGCTATGCCGAGCGCAAGGGTATTCCGTATTTCTGGTTCGCGGGTGAACCGCATGAGGTCAAGGATCTCGGCGCCGGCGAACAGGAAGCGGCCGATCCTGACAGCTGGCTGCCGGCGCGTCTGAAAAGCTGATGAAACGCCTTGCCGTCATCGGACCTGGCAAGGTCGGGCGGACGCTGGCGAAGCTGTTTCACCAACACCAGGTCTATGAGATTGGCGCGCTGGTTTCGGTGAATCCGGAGACCGCGCAGGCCGCAGCAGACTTCATTGGAGCTGGCGCGCAGGGTGGCACGCTGGAGACGGCCGACATTGTGCTGATCGCGGTACCGGACCCGGTGCTGGAGACCGTGATCGCCGAACTCGCCGCCAAGGCGATTAAACCCGGGGCGATCCTTGCGCATACGTCCGGCGCACTCGGCCCGGACCTGTTCGACGTCCTGGCGGGTCAGAATGTCCGGACCGCTTGCGTCCATCCGGTTAAGGCGTTTTCCGATCCTGCGCGGTCCGTGGCGACCTTCGACGGCACGGTGACCACGCTACAGGGCGAGGCGTCGGCGTGTGCCGAGCTGGCGACGGCATTCTCGGCCATTGGCGGACGCACGCTCGAACTGTCGCTCGATACCGACCGCACGCTTTACCACGCCGCCATTGTCTTCATGGCCAACCATTTGCCGACGCTGGTACAGGCCGGGCTGAAAACGTTCGCGCAGGCCGGGATCTCACGCGAGGCGGGGTTCGCCATAGCCGGCCCGATCCTGCGCGATACACTTGAGGCGGTTCTCGTGAATGGACCGGCGGCGGCGCTTACAGGTCCGGTCGCGCGGGGCGATGCCTTGACCGTGGCACGGCACCTGGAAAAGCTGGGCCATGCAGATACCGATCTCGCCGCCCTCTATGCAGCGCTAGCGCGTGCGACGGCGGATGTGTCCGCCGAAAAGGGCGAGGCGTCTGTAGACGGCTTGCTGGCGATCCGGGAGCTGACGAACCCTGGCTGAACCTCGCCGCCTTCCCGGTCAGGTATCACTCTAATCCGGGACCCATATACTCAACCCACCTCATGGTGAGGTGCCGCCGCAGGCGGCCTCGAACCACTCAGAGCGTTGGGCTTCCCGATCTTTCGAGGGCGGCTGCGCCTCCACCTCAAGATGAGGTGGTGGATTGCAGGCAAATCTTCGCCTGTGACGGCGACGGTGCAGCGACTGAGGTGACCTTACGCCTTCGCCACGGACAGTTTCACGGTCTTGCCGGTGAGCTTGGCTTCGGTGATGAAACCCTCGCCGAGGGATGAGCCCCATTCCACTGCCAGCGTTTCCGAACCGATCATGTTGCCATGGGCGTCGAGCGCTGCCGCGACATCGTCATCGCCCTCCACGCCAAGCCGGATGCGGTCCGAGACGTCCAGCCCGGCTTCCTTGCGGGCGGTCTGGACGGCACGAATGAGATCGCGGGCAAGGCCTTCGCGTTCCTGGTCGTCATCGACCGAGACGTCGAGCACGGCGGCACCGATCTTGTCGAAAGGTTCGGCAGCCGTGCCTTCGGCGCTTTCGAGGCGCATCTCGTAATCGTCGGGGCCCAGCGTCTCTCCGGCCACTTCGGCGGTCCCATCATCGTTGAGCGTGAAATCACCCTGGCGCGACGCCGCCATGACGTCCTTCATCTTCTTGCCGAGGCGGCGGCCGATGACCGGGTTCACCTTCATCTGCAACTCGCCGTATCTGGAGAGGTCTTCGGCGAAGATCACGTCGCGGACATTGACCTCGTCGGCGATCAGGCCGGCGAAATCCCTGAGGCTTCCGGCTTCCGGGTGGGCTACGACCAGCGATTTCAACGGCAGGCGGACGCGCAGGCGGAAGCGCTCGCGTACGGCCAGCGTCGCCGAACAGGCCTCGCGGACACGGTCCATCGCGGCGACCAGGTCGTGATCCTGCGGGAAGAGGTCCTGCGACGGCCATTCGGTGAGATGCACCGAGCGCTCACCGGTCAGGCTCTTGTAAAGCTTCTCGGCCAGCAACGGCATCAGCGGCGCGACCACTTGCGAGACGCGCACCAGAACGGTGTAGAGCGTGTCGAAGGCGGCCGGATCGGCGCTCTCGCCCTCACCGCCCCAGAAACGGGCGCGCGAACGGCGGATATACCAGTTGGTCAGGGCATCCATGAACGCCTTGGTCTCGCGGCAGGCGCCGGGCACATCATAAGCGTCGAGCCGTTCCGCGACCGTGGCGGCCAGCTCACCGGTCTTGGTGAGGATGTAATTGTCGAGCGGATCGGATGCTTTGGTGACCAGTTCCGGACGCCTCTCCTCGAGGTTCGCGTAAAGCGAGAAGAAGGTATAGGCGTTGACCAGCGGCGAGATCGCCTCGCGCTGTACGGCCGCGACGTCGCGACCCTCCTTGGGCACCAGCAGATCGCCGCCGGTCAGGACCGGCGAGGAGATCAGGAACCAGCGCATCACATCGGAACCGTATGCGTCGAAGAATTCGAGCGGATCCGGGTAGTTGCGCAGGCGTTTCGAAAGCTTCTGGCGGTTCTCGTCGAGCACCACGCCATGACAGATCGCCGACTTGAAGGGCGGGCTATCGAACAACATCGTGCCGAGCACCATCAGCGTGTAGAACCAGCCGCGGGTCTGGGCGACATATTCAACGATGAAATCGGCCGGGAAATTGGCCTCGAACCAGTCCTTGTTCTCGAACGGGTAATGCACGGCCGCATAGGGCATGGAGCCGGATTCAAACCAGCAGTCGAACACGTCCTCGACGCGGCGCATCATCGACTTGCCGGTCGGATCGTCCGGGTTCGGGCGGATCAGATTGTCGACATGGGGCCGGTGGAGGTCATCGACCCTGACGCCGAAATCGGCTTCCAGCTCAGCGATCGAGCCGTAGACATCAACGCGCGGATGGTTCGGGTCGTCCGACACCCAGACCGGGATCGGCGTGCCCCAGAAACGCGAGCGCGAGATATTCCAGTCCTGCGCATTTGCGAGCCAGTTGCCGAACAGCCCGTCCTTTACATGCGACGGCGTCCAGTCGATCTGCTGGTTCAGTTCGACCATGCGCTCGCGGAATTTCGAGACTTCGAGATACCAGGACTCCACCGCCTTGTAGATCAGCGGCTCGTCGGTGCGCCAGCAATGCGGATAGTTGTGGTCGATCGTATCGTGGCGGAGGAGCTTTCCCTCCTCCTTGAGACGCTGGATGATCAGCTTGTTGGCGTCAAAGACCAGCATGCCCTCATAATCGGAGACCGCGCTCGTATACTTGCCGGTGTGATCGACCGGCACGACGACGCCGATGCCGGCCTCGCGGCAGGCCTTAAGATCGTCCTCGCCGAAGCCGGGCGCCATGTGCACGATGCCGGTGCCGTCCTCGTCGACGACGAAATCGCCTGACAAGACCTGGAAAGCTTTCTCCTGGCCGAGGAAATAGTCGAAGGGCGGCGTGTAGTGCAGGCCCTTGAGATCGGTGCCCCTGACCTCGCCGAGCTTTTCGTAGCCCTCGAGTTCCTTCTTGTATTTCGCCAGCCCGTTGACCGACAGGACGAGCTTGTCGGTGCCGTTGCCCATCACCGCATAGGTGATGTCCTCGCCGACCGCGGTGGCGAGGTTGGAGGGCAGGGTCCAGGGCGTCGTGGTCCAGATCAGGATGCGGGCGCTCTCAAGCAGGCCGGTGCCGTCGGTCAGCGGGAAGCCGACCGTGATCGCCGGGTCCGTACGCATGCGATAGGAATTGTCGAGCCGGGTCTCGAAATTCGAGAGCGGGGATTCGACTGCCCAGCTGTACGGCACGACGCGGTAGTCCTTGTAGACCAAGCCCTTGTCGAACAATTGCTTGAACGCCCAGATGCAGCTTTCCATGAAAGGCAGATCGAGCGTCTTGTAGGCGTTCTCGGTGTCGACCCAACGCGCCGAGCGGCGGACATATTCCTCCCAGTCCGCGGTGTAGCGCAGCACGGCGGTGCGGCAGGCGTCGTTGAACTTGTCGATGCCGAGATCGAGGACCGCCTTGCGGCCGGACACGCCGATCTCCTTTTCGGCCGCGAGCTCCGCCGGCAGACCATGCGTATCCCAGCCGAAGCGGCGTTCGACGCGCTTGCCCTTCATGGTCTGGTAGCGCGGGATGACGTCCTTGACGAAGCCGGTCAGCAAATGCCCGTAGTGCGGCAGGCCATTGGCGAATGGCGGACCATCATAAAAGACGAACTGGTCGTCCTCCGGGCGGTCCTCGACCGAGCTCTCGAAGGTCTTGTCGGCGTCCCAGAATTCGAGAATTTCCCGCTCGATCTCCGGCAGCGAGACAGGCGAGGAGAGCGTCGGGAATGTCTGGGTCATGATGAATACCGGTCAGGAATGGAGGTCGAGCGGTTGATTCCACTCTTTGCAAACGAGAACAAGCCGCGCAGCTGTACCGCGCGGCTTGCCGATTTAGGAAGTTTTGCCGGCGAATACTAGTCGCGGGCTTCCTCTTGCCGCGCGATCGCGTCGAACAGGCGCACACCCCAGCCGACGCCGCCTTCGGGAACCGTCGGGCTGGACGAGAAGGCCCAGCCTACATTGGCCATGTCTATGTGCGCCCACGCCGTGTCCTCATCGACGAAGCTTGCGATGACCTGGGCACCGATCCCGGCCCCTGCCCCGTCGCCGCCGGTATTGCGGATATCGGCGATCGGCGACGCGATGTCGTCGGCATAGGAGGGGTCAAGCGGCAGCCGCCAGAGGATCTCGCCCACTTCCTCGCCGGCGTCGAGGATCCGCCTTGCCACGTCGTCATGACGCGAGAACAGGCCGGCATATTCGCGGCCGAGCGCTGTCCGGATCGATCCGGTTAGCGTGGCGATGTCGATCATCAATGAGGGATTGTATTGATCCTGCGCGTAGCGCACGGCATCGGCGAGGATCAGGCGACCTTCGGCGTCGGTGGAGAAGATCTCGATGGTCTGGCCGGAAAGCGTGGTCACGACATCGCCCGGCCGCTGCGCTGTGCCAGACGGCATGTTCTCGACCAGCGGGGCGACGGCGATCGCATTGACGCCGGCATCGCGGCGCGCCAGCGCCAGGACCGCCGCCACAGACGCCGAAGCGCCGGCGAGGTCGTACTTCATGCGCCACATGCCGGTCCGGCCCTTGATGGAAATGCCGCCACTGTCGAACGTCACGCCCTTGCCGACAAAGGCGATCGGTGCGTCGCCGCTGGCACCGCCCGTGTATTCGACGACCAGCAGGCGCGGCGGGCGCGAAGAGCCCAGTCCGACCCCGAGGAGGGCGCCCATTCCCAGTTCCTGCATATCGGCGACGTCGAGCACGCGGATGCTCACATTGCGTTCGCCTTCAAAGGCGGCCTGCGTGCGTTCGACAAAGACCTGGGGATAGATCTCATTGCCCGGTGCATTGATCAGGTCGCGGGCAAAAGCGGTGGCCTCGATGATCGGCGCATGATTGGCGTTGAAGGCCGCCTGCGCTTCGTCCGGCGCGTCGAGATGGACGATCAGTTCCGGCTCGTAATCAGAACGATCGGAGAGATAGCGGTCGAAGCGATAGTCGCCCAGCCCGGCGCCCAGCGCGACACTCAGCGCCGTGCTCTGCTCCAGCGTTTCCGGCCAGACAAGCGAAACCGTGGCTTCCGCGTCACGCGACAGGTTGATCAGGCTGCCGCCAAGCGCTTCGGCGGCCGCACGGTCAAGATCATCCCGGCCGACGACCACGACCTGGTCGAACTCGGCGACGGCATAGAGGGTCGTCATTGCGCCGGCCTCGCCGGAGAAATCGGCAGCTTCAAGCGCCCGGACGATATAGTCAGCGTCTGCCTGGGCCAGCCCGATGTCCGGAAGGACAAGGTCGCTACCGGCCGGAATGACCACAATGCCGTTTTCGGGCAGGCCGGCGTGCTCGAAGCCGATATCGGCGACAGCATTTGCGGACACGAGAACCAGAGATGCGGCCGCTGCGGCCATCCATTTCATCAACATGACAATCTCCCCAGATATACTCCTGCCGCCGTAGATACGTAGAATTCCCGCCGCGGCAAGTGAGCAATCCGAAAGGTGTGATGGCTAGGCGCTTTGTGCGTCTTTCCCGGGGCGGATGCCGAAAAAGAGCGCGTAAAGCACCGGCACGGCAATCATTGTGAGAATGGTGGCGAAGGTCAGCCCGCCAATGATGGTTACCGCCATGGCCTGGAAAAAGGCATCGAACAATAACGGCGCCATGCCCAGAACCGTCGTGACCGCGGCGAGAAGGACGGGCCGCAGGCGGCTGATCGCTCCGTCGCGAACTGCCGCAAACGGGTCAACACCGCTGCCGATACGCTGATCGACTTCATCGACGAGCACGATCGCATTCTTGATCAGCATGCCCGACAGCGACAGCAAGCCGAGGAGCGCGGTGAAGCTGAAGGCGACCTGCGTGACAAGCAGTCCGATCACCACGCCGTTGACGGCCATTGGCACGATCGCCCAGATAATCAGCGGCTGCCGTATCTTGGCGAACAGCATGAAGGAGATGGTCAGCATCACCACCAGCGCTAGCGGTAATTGCCGGCCCAGCGATTCATTGGCCCGGGCCGAGCTTTCATGCTCGCCGCCCCACTCCATCGCGTAACCCGGCGGCAGATCGACGGATTCGATGACGGCGCTGAACCGTCCGAACGCTTCGGTCGCCGTCTCGCCTGGCAGGGGATTGGCCTGGACCGAGATCGTCCTCACGCGGTCGCGGCGCTGTATCAGGGCTTCTTCCGATTCGAGTTCGAATCGCGACACGACCTGGCCGAGCGGAATATACGTCATCTGCGCCGGGCTCCAGACCAAGCGGTCCTCCAGGCCGGCCGCGCCGGTCCGTTCATGTTCCGGCGCGCGAGCGATGATCGGAATCAGTTCGTCGCCTTCGCGGAAAGTGCCAATGCGGCCGCCCTCGGTCGCGAATATCATCATGTCGGCGATGTTCTGCCGCGTCACGCCAGCCGTCTGGGCACGTTCCTCGACGATAACCGGACGGATCACCGGGGTCTGATTGCGCCAGTTCGACCGAATGTCGATGACATTGCCGCGGGCTTCGAGCGCCGCAATCGCCTCGTTTGCCAGGGCGCGCAGGGTTTCCATTTCCGGGCCCGAGAACCGGGCTTCCAGCTTGGCGCCAGACGGCGGCCCGAAAACAATCCTGTCGGCACGGATCTCGACATCGGGATGGCGCGCACGGACGTGGTCGAGAATCCTGTCGCCGAGGCCCGGGATCGCGTCGGTATCGCTCGTGCGGACGATGATCTGCGCATAGGAGGAAGAGGGTTGCTCGGCATTGTAGGTCAGCATGAAGCGGGTTGCACCGGATCCGACATAAGTGTCGAACTGGACCGTTTCCGGTTGCTCACCGACAAAATTGCCGACCTCGCGCGCCAACTCGTCCGTTGCGAGAATGTCGGTGCCTTCCGGCAGCTGCATGTTGACGAAGAAGATCGGCGTATTGGTCTCCGGAAAGAAAGACTGGCGGACCGACCCAAAGCCGACATAACACGCCATCGTCATGGCGATCAGCAGCAGCAGGAACAGCCAGCGGTAATTGAGTGCCAGGGACAGGATCGGACGGTAGGCCGCATAAAGCGCTCCGCGATAAAGCCGCGCTTCGTCCAGCTCTTCCGCATCAGAGGCCGCGGCCTGCTCGCGTTGAGCGGAAAACAACTGGAAGCCGATCATCGGGACCACGGTCACCGCGAGCACCCAACTCAGCAGCAGGGAAATCCCGATAACGGCAAACAGCGAGAACAGGAATTCGCCGGTCGCGTCCGGCGACAGGCCGATCCCCGAGAACGCCATGATCCCGATGACGGTGGCCCCGAGCAGCGGCCACTGGGTGGCATTGACGGCCTCCACCGCTGCCTCCAGTCGGCGCTTGCCCATGCGGATGCCGGTCAGCATGCCCTCGGTTACCACGATCGCGTTGTCGACCAGCATGCCCATGGCGATAATCAGCGCCCCCAGGGAGATACGTTCCATCTCGATGGCAAACAGATTCATGAAGAAAATGGTGCCCATGACGGTCAGCAGGAGAACCGACCCGACAGTCAGCCCGGCGCGCCAACCCATGAACAGCATGAGCACGCCGATAACGATCGCGATCGAAAGCGCCAGGCTGAACAGGAAGTCATTGATGGCACGATCGACAACGACGTGCTGCTGGTAGACCGGATGCATCTCGAAGCCGAGCGGGATCTGGGGCGCGAGCGCGTCGAGCCGTGCTTCCACAGCGCTGCCGACATCTACAATATTGGCATCTGCCTGACCGGCAACACCGAGCGTGAAGGCGCGTACATTGTTATGGTAGATGAAGTTATCCGGCCGTTCGACGGGCGCACGGTGGATGGTCGCGACTTCCGACAAACGGATTGCATCGGCACCACCGCCCGGCGTGATCAGGAGATTCTCGATGGCCTCGACGCCCGACAGGGTCTGCGGGATGTCGAGCCGGATATAGCGGTCCCCGACCGGCGTTGCACCGGCATCGACAACAGCATTTTCGCTGCCGATGGCCTGTAACAACAGCTCGTATGACAAGCCGACCCGGGCCAGCTCCTCCTGCGGCACTTCGATGAAGATGCGTTCTTGCGGCTGCCCTTCCACTGCGACCCGCGAAACGCCATCGACCACGAGCAGTTCTCGGCGCAGCATACGCGCGACATCGCGAATGCGGTCATCGGAGAACCCCTCCGCCGTGACCGCGTAGAAGATGCCGTAGGTTTCCCCGAAATCGTCAAAGATGACCGGTTCACCGACACCCGGCGGCAGGGACGGGACGATATCGCGAATGCGCGCCCTCATTTTCGTCCAGATCTGCGGCAGCTCGTCGCCGTCAAACGTGTCCTCGATCACCACCCGGATCTCTGCCATGCCCGGTGAGGATTCCGACCGGATCTCGTCGACTTCGGCCATCTGCTGCAATGCGGTTTCGATCTGCTCGGTCACCTCCTCCTCGACCTCGCGAGCGGTTGCGCCGGGATAGGGTACGAAGACGATCGCCTCTTTAATGGTAAAGGCCGGATCTTCCAGGCGACCGATATTCATGAAGCCGTGTAAGCCGCCAAAGAAGCAGGCGAGAACGATCAGCCATGTCAGTACCGGACGCTGGATCGATATGGCGGCAATCGAGCGGGCTGTGCTAGCGCTCGTCATGGCGGCCTCTATGGTTGTTCGGTTAGCGGACGGACGGCCATGCCGTCCTGAAGCGAATGAACACCGGCCGTGACGATTTCGTCGCCGGGCGCCAGACCGCTTACGACCTGCACCCGGCCTTCATTGATGCCGGCAACATCGATCGGCCGGAATTGCACCTGACCAGTATTTTCATCAAACACGAACACGGCGGGTTCGCCGTCCGCATCATATGCCAGCGCATTGACGGGGATGTGCACGGCATTCGGCAGATCGGCATCCGGCGAGAATTCGGCATAAACGGTCGCGGTCATTCCCGGAAGGATGTTGGCCGGAATCTCCCCCGGCAGCGCCAGGACCCCCCGATAGGTCTGTGAAGCTGCATCCGGCTCGCTGATCAGTTCGCGCGGCGTCAGCGTGAAGCGCTGCCCCGGCAGGAAGGCGAAGCTGGCTTCAACGGAGAGCAGTTCGTCCGGCGTGAAGGTCGCAATCAGGTCTTCCGAAAGCGGAATTGATACCCGTAATTCGCTGACATCCTGCAGGCGAGCAATAGGCTGGCCCGGAGGCACGACCGTGAAGTTCTCGACCAACACCCGGCTGATCAGGCCGTCGAAGGGCGCGCGCAGGGTGGCGTTCTCGAGATTCCGGCGTGCATTCTCGAGGGCAACAAGGCGGAGATCGTATTGGGTCTGGGCGTTGTCGCGCGCAGCCGCCGACGCGATACCGCGATCGAATAGGGTTTGCTGGCGATCCAGGTCGGTGCGCGCCTGTTGCAACTGGACCCGTGCTTCGCGTTCGGCGCGCTGAAAGTCTTCAAGGTCGAGTTGGGCGATCAGGTCGCCCTCCGCTACCTCAATGCCATCAGTGACCGGCAGTTCGGCAAGCTGGCCATTGACCTGAAACGACAGGTCAACCGAACGCGCGGCTTCGACGCGTCCGACGAATTCATAGTGACGATCCGGCCCGATACCGGCGACCGTCTCCACCTGGACAAGGCGCGGCGACGGGTTGTTTTCAACGGTTTCGGACGAACAGGCGGTCAGAAGACCGGCGATCATGATCAGGGGGAGGAAGGCGCGGGACATCAGAACAAGTCCTTGGTCATGGATTCGAGCCGGGCACGTATGTCTTCGAGCATAGGGTCGTCCGGCATGGGAAAAGAGAGGAGTTCACGGTGGTTCAGACCATTGGCGGCCAACAGGACAATCTGGGCGAGAACGGGATCCTTTGCATTGTCGACGAATTCCGCGTCGATCCGTTTCACCATCTCGCGGGCCGGATCGAGCAATTCGGGCTGTTCCGCGATTGCGGCCAGCAGGGCATTCGCCAATTGCTTCTTCTCGGGGTTTCGTTCGGTCAGGGCGCAGATCAGCAGTGTCTGGAAAGTCGCTTTCTCGGGAGAGGCGGTGTCGCGAACGGATTTCAACTCGTCCTCGAAGCGCTTCACATGTCGGCGGACGAGCGCCGTCAGCAAGGCCTGCTTGTTGGGATAGTGATAGAGCACGCCGCCTTTCGAGAAGCCGCTTTCAGTTACGACGGCGTCGATCGTCAGCTTGCGTGCACCGTCGCGCTGGGTGATGCGCTGGGCCGCATCCAGTATGGCCGTTTGTGTATCGGTCTGGGGCGAAGAGCGTGTCGTGTCGGTCATTGTGAATTCCGTGGATGCTGCATTGCACATATACCGTCTGGACGGTATGTTCAAGACCGTCCAGACGGTACAGTAATGTGTGAGGGTTGAAATGGTTCCGCTGTATGCCGGGATTGCACGATGCTTTGCCGGGTGCAGCAATGTCGGGAACAGGACCGGGAGATCCGCATGACCCTCACTTCCATCCCGAAACGCTTTGGGTTGCGCTTGCGCAACCGCCTGGCCCGCAACATGGCGCGCAAGGCCGGTGAGGCGCTGGGGCCGGATGTCGACATGGAAATTGGCCGCAAGCTCCTGCATGCCGCCGGTGACCGAGTGCCGCCGGACCGGTCGGTGTCGCGGGCGGATGTCGAGTTGGCGGGGCTCAACACGCTGGTGTTCAGCCCCCGGAAAAACCCGCGGCCGGGGCAGATGCTTTTTATCCATGGTGGCGGTTACAGCCGCGGCTCGGCGCACGGGCACAGCCCTTTCATCTCGCGCCTTGCCGCCCGCTTGAACCTGAAAACGCGTGCGATCGACTACCGGCTCGCGCCGGAACATCCCTTCCCGGCCGGGCTGGACGATTGCGAAGCGGCCTACAAGGCCCTGCGTGTCGGTCTCGACGGACCGCTGGTTCTCGCCGGAGATTCCGCCGGTGCCGGGCTGGCGCTGGCGCTGTGCGTGCGGCTGAAGGCGCAGGGCGCGGCCCTGCCGGATGCGCTGATCCTCTATTCACCCTGGTGCGATCTGACGAATTCCGCCGAGAGCATGAGAACAAAGTCCGAGATCGATCCGATGTTCGAGGGGCACTGGTTCCCGATCGGCGCGCAATATTATGCGCCGGGTGACGATCGCACACGACCCGAGATTTCGCCCCTGTTTGGCGATTTCGACGGCTTTCCACCGGCGCTGATCCAGGTGGGTTCGGACGAGGTGCTACTGGATGATTCGCTTCGCCTTGAACAGCGCATGAGCGATGCGGGCGTCGATGTGACGTGCGAGGTCTGGGACGGGATGTGGCACGATTTCCCGATGTTCCAGCCGCTCCTTCCGGAAGGCCGGATGGCCAACAAGCGTGCCCGCGCCTGGCTGGACGCGCGTCTGGGCGCCTAAACGCCAGCTGAACACGGCAGTCACGCCCCGCTCAAATCCGGTCAGGCAGGTTACGGGCCAGTGTTGAACGCCTGCCCGAAAGGAACCCCCATGGCCCGTTTCAAAACTGCCGCCCTCGCCGCCGCGATCGCTGCGTCCGCGCTGACCGCCGGAACCGCCCAGGCCGCCTACTACCGGACGAGCTGCGATATCGAGGTCCACAACAGCCGCGACGGCAGCGGCTCGATCGTCGCGACTGCCAGCGGCAGCGCGGCGGCGTCCTACGAACTGATCGCCGCGCAGATCATTCCCGGCGGCTCGATCGATCTTTCACAATCCGGTCCGGTCAACAGCAATGGCGGCAGCCGCACCGTGCTCGGCCGCGCCTATCTGTCGACACTCTATGACGGCCCGCCGGCTGCCGGTCCTGAAGGCCCGCGCGGCATGACACGGACGCAGTTCGGTGTGGTCGACGGCCGCTATGGCGTTGATGCCAGCGTCGCGGCGATCCTTCGCGTCTATGACCGCAATGGCCGCCAGATTTGCTACGACCAGTTTACCAATCTGGCCTTCGGCGGAAACCGTTTCGGCCGCTAGGCAACGCCTTCCCTCCTCCCCTCCAATGCCCGGCCCAGGCCGGGCATTTTTCTTTTTCGAAGCCGGTCATCTTGCTGAATTCCCGCTGAACGCGGCCGTCACCATCCCCTCACAAGCGACTCGCTAAACCCATAGTCAGGCCGGCAAGAAACGCCGCCGGTCAGAGAAAACAGGAGAGACCAAATGAAACTTCGCTCGCTCATCGCCGGTGCCGTCGCCGCCGCTTCCTTCGTCAGCCTGGCCGGTGCGGCCGAGGCCCAGTCCCGCCGCAATGAGGTTCGCGTGAACCAGTACGGTGTCCAGAACGAGGTTGCCGGGCGGCAATATGGCTATCGCAACAGCGCGTCGCTGCGCCAGGACGGCTACCGCCAGCACATCCTGATCATGCAGGACGGTGCGCGCAACGGTACGACCGTGGCTCAGCAAGGCGCCTACAATGACGCCTATGTCGATCAGTACGGCCGCCGCAACGACGCCGTGATCGGCCAGCAAGGCTACAATAACGGGGCGACTGCCGTGCAGACTGGCCGTAACAATCTGTCGGGCACCTATCAGATGGGCTCGAACAATTCGGCGGTCACCGACCAGGCCGGCTCGAACAATGCCGGCGCCATCATCCAGGTCGGCAATGGCAATAGCGGCCATCTTCGCCAGCGCGGCAACGGCAATGTCACCCTGATCATCCAGGGCGACCACTAGTCACCCGCGCCTTACAGCAGCGAACGCGCGGCCCGACCGGGCCGCGCGTTTTCGCCTGGGCATGCGGCATCAGACCTTGATGGTCAGCCCGTCGCGGGCGATCGGGTCACCGGCGACAAGCCGGTCATAGATGTCACAGCAGGCCTGCCGCCCCTCGAACTCCCTGAACGCCAGCCAGTCGCGGGCCGACACGGCGAAATCATTCCAGGCCTCGCCATAGGCCGCCTGGAAGCCGCCCGGCCCGAGCTCGCCAATTACCCGCTGCACGTGGTCCGGTGCGAAAAAGAAGCTCGGTCTCGGACCGGGCAGATCGCCTGCCGGCGCGCTTTGCTCCCAATGGGCGCCGCCAACGCGGATATTGGCCTGGAGATCTTCGCCCAGGCGTTCGTGCAGCGCCCGGTTGATATTGGCGTCACCTGCGAAATCGACGATCACCGCCGGCATGCCTTCCGGCAGGTCACCTATTTCCGGATAGGTCACGACCCGGTCGTAGAGGTCGAGAGAGTCCACGAAGTCGCGCGAGGCCGGCGAGGTCAGGCCGACCAGTTCGATATTCAGTGCATCGCCGCCGCTCAGGCTGCGCGCCATGCCGATGGCGGTCTTGCTGGACGCGCTTGTCAGGAAAACCTGGGCTGCCCCGAAAGCGTTCTCCTCGTGGAGGTAACGCGCCAGCAGCCAACCGGTCAGGAAGAGTGGCTGCAAGACCATTTGTTCAGCCTCCAGCCGCGCTGCATAGCCGACATCGCCGCCGCAACGGACATAACGGTTGTAGGGGGCCGGCAACTCCGCGCGATGCGCGCTGGCGTCAATGAAACCCGCCGCTGTCACCCCTGCAGGCTCGACCACTAATTCCGCCGCTGCCGGGAAATATCCATAGACCCGGTCGCCGACCGGCAGATCGGGATGGCGGCTTTCGCTGACAACCGCAAACCCCCAGACCGGGAGACGGCCCTTGCCGGCCGTGCCGGACGGGAAGAAATCCCAGTAGCGCATGGCTTCGCCAAAGGCCGCATAGGTGATGTTGTTGGCGGTCAGCGCAAAACTGTCGATCGCCAACCGCGCCTGGCCGTCGGCGAGCGCTGCCTCTGGCGTTTCAACGATGCCCGCGCGGCGGATATCCGCCTTGTCGATTTCCAGTGCCCAATTGGTCATGCCGGCTCCCTTCGCTTGTCAGGAAGCTAGGCCAGGCGGCACGCGGTAGAAACCCGCTCTTGTACTGGATTTTACTGCACCGACCTGACCGCCACCGTCGTGGCGCCCACTGACAGGCCAGATGGTGTCCGGAAATTCACGACGATCCGGTTGGCAGCGGGCTCAGATTCCACATTCGCATCTGCGCTCGCAAAAACCGCAAAGGTCAAAGTCTGGCCGGGTTGCATCAACTGATTAAGTGTGGCGGCGCGCGGCGTTTCACACAGTCCGGAAACGGCATTCGTACGGCACACTTCCAGAATCAAACCGGCCTCACTGACCGGGACCGTGGACGACGCGGACACCGCAACCGTCGCAAGCGAGCCGACATTGGCGGTTGCAACTGCAAATGCCCCCGCCCGATTGGCGCCCGACAGATCGACAAATCCGGAATTTCCCGTGGTCGCGGCCAGGGCGATGACATCGGCAACATTGAGCGATGTCGACGTGAACCGGAATGTACTCAACCCGGAAATGGACGGCGCGCTGCGTCGGTTTCCGCATTGGGCGTCAATCGGTATATCCGATTGCGAGAAGGCGAAATTGCGCGTGAAGGAGAAGACGAAGCTCTGGGAGGAGCCGGGGGCAATGTCGACTGGCGAGTTTGCCGTGCCGATCGGCGTGTTCGTTGCCGCATCCGTGGTCTGGTAGGAAAATTCGCCCGGCAGTGCACCATGCACCACCAGTCGGCAATCTGTTGCGATATTCCCTGACGACGCGGGATTGACGATGCTGGCAAAAGCGGTCGCGGTCTGCCCCACACGAACGGTGCGAGAAAATGGCAATACCGCACTGCGAACCGAAGGCGCTTCGGGGTGGCGGAACAAGGATACATTGTGTCCCGCCAGACGAAGTGATCGCGCGCTGTCGGTTGCGACAGGTCCATTGATCGGATCCGCAACCGCACCTTCCGGCAGATCCTCGCCGCAGGCCTGCTGATCGGGGCAATCGGACTGCGCCGGATTGGAATAGCGGACGATGCGCAGTTCGTTAGCGCGGGTTGGCGGATCGTTGTCAGGACAGACAACACTGCCGAAGGAGTCATAGGACTGGATCGTCTTGAACTGGCAAGTGGCCTGATAGCCATAGCTGAAATCATGGACGCCGAGCCTGTTGCCTGACCATTCGAGATTATGCAGCAGGCCCATATTGTGCCCGATCTCGTGGGCGAGGATGACATCTGCACAGGCGGTACCGGTGCCGTCGACGTCGATCCCGTCGCTCAGCACGACCACGCCGTTCACATGCTCGACAGCCGGATCAATGACGCCAAGATTTCCCTCTCCGCCAATGCGCGCAATGCCGCAGCCGCCGGAATTGATGCGGTGATAGCGTCGAACAAAAACAAAGGTGTCTATAGCGTGGCTGTTTCGCAGTGCCAGCAGGCTCGACAAGTCGCCGTCGTTGACACACGTCTCGCCATCCTCGGCCAGCATGCACGTGCCTGTTGCATCTTCAGAAGTTCCGGGGTGGCCGAAGCTCGCGCCGGCAAACAAATCGTCCAGCGTCTGGGCCGTTGATGTCAGCTCGTCCCACGGCACGGGCACCGGTCCGGCATAGGCCAGCCGGGCGCGCATACCGGTATCGCTGTCGACCAGAGCCTGATCGTACAGGTTCACGAGGTATTGAAGCCGGGTCAGCGTGGCGATGCCGTACAGCGCCGCGATCTCCTGTGTGTAGACAAATCCGACATCCACGGTGCCGTTCGATCCCATCGCGACGGCCTCTGCGATTGCCTCGACATCATCCAATTCGGTCACCTCGATCATGGTGCCATGTGGCACGTCAAGCTGCCGGATCGCTTCCGCCATGGCTGGCGATGTGACCCCGTTCATATCGTTTTCACCGGACGTCTGGGTCAGGATTGAGTCAGGCCGCAATACCGGTGGCCCGCCCGCATATTCCGGACCCAGGGTCCACACGCCCTCCGGCGTGACAAACGTACCGAAAACCGTGCCGCCGCCTTCGGTCAGGATGACCCGGTGATAGTCCTCGCCGCCCGCGATCCGGCCGACCCAAAGGCGGCCGCCGGGCTGGGTGATGTCCGCGCGATCGAACTCCGCCTCAAAGATGCGACCGGCCATTTCCGGCAAGGTCAGGCTTTCGCCCGGCGCGAGAGTGAAAGCTTGATCGGAAAGCTCGATTATCTCCAATCCGGAATTGTCCGTCGTGACAAACAGATCGTCGGCAATGGCTGACGCGGGCATGACAAGCCCTTGCAAAAGCAAACAGGCATTCAGGAGTAAAAACTTCATGGCGCGATGCTTTCTGATCTCCAGTAAACACTGGCCAGCTAATACGGTCGGAAAACAATCTCTCCATAAACTTTTCGTAATATTCGACGCATTGTTGTGAATACATGCGGATGAACGTCCGTTCTCAATGCCGGATCGGGTTTCGGACGGCTTCCGGACAAACCTGAACCGCTTGTCCCGGACAGATAGGGCAGAGAAATACTCCATCGCCTATCGCTTTTGAAATTCGTCCGTGTTAGAGGCGGCGCGCGCAAGAGAGCTTCGGTATGGGGTGACGCTTGATGAGCGCACCTGGAAACACACCGCAGCCTTGATCCGATGAGGGGTCAAAGCCTTGCGCCCGATTGGAATTTGTTTGCCATGACCATGAGTAACCGCATCGCGCCGGCTTTGGCGCGCGCCCTTGACGGCAAGGGCTATGAAACGCTGACCGAAGTCCAGGAAGCGGTGCTTGCACCGGAAACGGACGGGGCTGACCTGCTGGTTTCGGCCCAGACCGGCTCGGGCAAGACGGTGGCGTTCGGTATCGCGATCGCGCCGACCTTGCTGGGTGAGCAGGAACGCTTTGACCATGCCGCCGCCCCGCTCGGCCTCGTCGTAGCGCCGACACGCGAGCTGGCGCTTCAGGTGCAGCGAGAACTGCTCTGGCTCTATGGCGAGACCGGGGCGCGTGTCGTTTCCTGTGTCGGCGGCATGGATGCGCGGTCCGAGCGCAAGGCGCTGGAACGCGGCTGTCACATCGTGGTTGGTACGCCGGGACGGCTGCGCGATCATATCGAACGCAAGTCCCTGAACATGTCGTCGCTTCGCGCCGTGGTGCTGGACGAGGCTGACGAGATGCTCGACTTCGGTTTTCGCGAGGACCTCGAATTCATTCTCGAGGGCGCACCGGAGGACCGGCGAACCCTGCTGTTTTCCGCTACTGTGCCGAAATCCATTGCCGATATCGCGCGGCGTTATCAGCGCGATGCGGTGCGCCTGTCCACGGTCGGCGAGCGCGACCAGCACGCCGATATCGAATACCGCGCGATGATGGTGGCCCCAGCTGACCGCGAAAATGCGCTGATCAATGTGCTGCGATATTACGAAGCCGAACGGGCCATCGTCTTTTGCGCCACGCGCGAAGGCGTGAACCGGCTGGCCGCGCGCCTCGGAAATCGCGGCTTTGCTGCCGTCGCATTGTCAGGTGAACTGACGCAGAAAGAACGGACCCATGCCCTGCAGGCGCTGCGCGACGGACGCGCACGCGTCTGTATCGCCACGGATGTGGCCGCGCGCGGGCTGGACCTGCCGGGCCTTGAACTGGTGGTGCATTCTGATCTTCCGACCAACAGCGACGTCCTCAAACACCGTTCCGGCCGTACCGGCCGGGCCGGACGCCAGGGCGTTTGCGTGATGATCGTGCCGCAAAACCAGCGCGGGCGCGTCAATCGCCTTCTGCGCGGCGCCAGCATCCAGCCGGAATGGTGCGCGGCACCGACCCTCAACGATGTGAAGGCGCGGGATCGCGAACGCCTGCTCAATGATCCGAGCCTGCAGCAGGATTATGACGAAGAGGCGCTGGCCGAAGCGCGCGAATTGCTGGCCCTGCACAATCCGGAGAAGATTGCCGCGGCCTTCCTGCACCGGATGCAGGCGACGACGCCTGTCGCCGAAGACCTGATGGCGGTGCCGGCCGACCGTGAGCGGGCGCCGCGCCGCGAGCCCTTTTCCGGCGGCCAATGGTTCAAGCTCACCGCCGGCCACAAGCAACGCGCCGAACCGCGCTGGCTGCTGCCGATGATCTGCCGGATGGGCAATGTCACCCGCGCCGAAGTCGGCGCGATCGAGATCGCTGAAACCGAGACCCGGTTCGAGATCGCCAGCGATCATGCCGAGCGCTTCGCCGAGCACGTCAAGGCGTCAGGTGGTCGTGAAGGGACGATCTACATTCATCCCGCGGAAGCCCCGTCCGGGCAATTCCAGAACCGCAAGCGCGACGACCGGCCGAAACGGAAATTCGAGCGCAAGCCGGAAGCATCGTCAGACAAGCCGGCGCGGGCGCCGCGCTACACGCCGGATGACGGCGCGCTGACGTCCACAGAAGAGGCGGCCAGCGCGCAGGGTGGGGAGCGCCGTCCGCGCCCGGCACGGCATGGCAAAGCCGAATTCGGGAAAGGCCGTTCCGGTTTCAGAAAGGGCGGCGACAAGCGCGTCGCGCGTCGTTCCGACGATGATGGTTCGCGCCCGGCTCGCAGCCCTGCCGACCGCAAGGCTGCACCGAAGTCCAAGGCCCCGAGCAAGCCGAAACCGCGTCGTGCGAATTATGATGATGGCAGCCAGTCGCTGAAGCGGGTGAAACGCCGGGGGCCGAAACCCGGCCGAGCCTGACATTCGGTTCGCCGGTCGACCGAAACGCGTTCAGCGGCGGATGGGCCTACCGTCCCGCCGCCCGGCCATGCAGGCGTGCAAGGCTAGATTTCGTAGACATCGTCGGTTTCCGGAAGGATATCCTGCTGGCTCAATACATGCGGCGATGATGCACCGGTCAGGGATCCGCCGATCACGCTGCCGGTCAGGAAGGCGATTTCGGCCTCGAGACATTGCTCGAACATGCGCGGTGTGGACACCTGGGTCATGAAGGTCTGGATCCGCCGTTCCTCCGCGAGCCGCGCAAGCCGCTTCACGCCTTCAAACTGCGATGGTGACAGGTCGGCGCGGCCGTTTGGACAGGCCCAGCCAACGAGGCGCAGATCGACATCCCGGAACGGAGTGAGATCGGCATTTCCAAACCCGAGCACCGCCATGACGCCGCCGCCGAGCTGGCGGAGGGTACCAAAGGCGTCCTCGATCTGGCTGATCGGCGTGCCGGTTTCGATGCCGTCGATATAAAAGAAGAGAAGGCGTCGATCGGGCTCGGGAAGGTTCTGCAACCGTTCGAAATATTCCATGCGCGTTTCGCGACGGCAGATCGTCTGCAAATGGATCGGCACGCTAAAAGCCGACGGGCGCTTTGCCGCGCGCATGGCTTCGAGCTCGGCAATAGTGCCGTCCAGCACGCGGCAATCATAGCGGGCGTTAGACTGGCGGCGATTGTCGCCGTGACAGAGATCGCGACCGCGCAATGCGTTGCCGGTGTGCGGATGGACGCCTCGCGCCAGCGCCATATTTGTCGTCACGACTTCACGTCGCCGGTCCCAGACCGGTTCGAAAATCACTTCGGCATTGGCCAGCGGGTCGAGTTCGATCGGGTGCGGCTTGGCAGGAACCGGCGGCCGTGCGTCCGGCTTGTCCTCGATCTCGGCGCCCTGCCCGGCGAGAAATGCGGCCAGTTCGCGCGGCTCGAGTTTCATGTGATTGCATCTCACCGAAAGCGCGCGGAAAGCGTCCTCGCCAATGAAAAACTGGTTCATCTCGATCGATAGCGATTGCGCGCGTTCGACCGGCGGCGGCGGATTGGCATCTGCAAAGATCACGATGAATCCGTCTGCGCATCGCAGGACGACATCCTGGCCGTTCACGCGTTTCTCGATGAAGAAGGCGCCGATGTCGAAAATCTTCTTCTTGAGCGTGTGCCATTGCGCACCGGACTGCTTGCGAACGAGTTCGATATTGATGAACTGGATCTGGCACAATTCAATTGCGCCCTGCTTCATGCGCGCCGCGATATCCGGTGGAAAATCTATCATGTCCGATCGTTCCAGCTGCGGCGGCACCCTCCGGCTACCGTCGCGGTCCCATCCTTTTTTCTTAATCGCAGACGATGCGATAATTTTTCCTGAATTCGCGTGCGGTCAGCCGGCCGGCGGTCCATTCGAACTGGCATCAATCGCGGGGCAGCGCGCTTCCTCGATGACCGTCTTTGTCACCCGGAGGTCGAGTTTGCACGCCCGTTGGAATCCGCCGGTGCCAGGATGTCGAGCGCGCTCGCCAGGTGGAACATGAACCAGGCGGCGATACCGGCAAACTTGAACACGTCTTCTGACACCACGACCCATTCGGCATGGGTGGTTGTGAACACATCAATTGCGACACTCGCCGCGAAGCCCGCAAAAGCTGCTCCCAGCAACACGATCCGGCCGGAGAAGACGCGCCGGCGAATACTCCACGCATAGGCTGCGGCGAGACCGACATAGACCAGCAAGACCCCGTTCTGCGGGATGCCGAGTGCCGGCGCGACCGCTTCGTGAAACATGAAGGCATCGTCAAAGCCCAGCCAGGCACTGAAGGCACCGGCCGCGGCGAGGAATATCATGTCGGCCCGGCGGCCATTCGCGCGCATCAGCACGAGAACGGTGAAACCGCATATCACGGCCGTTCCGATCCACATGAAGACGCCGAGCGTCGACATGATGCCGAAATAGACGCTGCAGCACTCCGCCGCCTCTTCTGCGGCAATCAACGGGTCCGCGAACAGCAGCCGGGGCTCCGCCCAGGGCTGCAAGCCGGCAAACAGTGCGAGCAGCGTCGCACCGAGAACGGGCATCCAGACAAAAAAACGGTCCACGGCGCATCCCCCTTGATTCGCTACGGCATCAATATGTGCGGATCGGGCGGAAGACGATAGCCGTCAGAGAATCGCGAAGCGGCCGCGGGTAATCATGTTCAGGAATAGTGGCGGAGAGAGAGGGATTCGAACCCTCGGAACGCTTGCGCGCTCAACGGTTTTCGAGACCGCCCCGTTCGACCACTCCGGCACCTCTCCGCGGGGACCCGCGTTAAATACGAGTGGTCGAACAAAATCAAGAGTAACGCGCTGGCATTTGCCAGCGCGGGGCGACCACTCCGGCACCTCTCCGCGGGGACCCGCGTTAAATACGAGTGGTCGAACAAAATCAAGCGTAACGCGCTGGTAAAAGCCAGCGCCTGGCGACCCGCGCATTATCTGCACGCTCCGGACCGGATTACGAAAAAGTCATGCGAGAGCGGATTGCCTGCACGGCCCTGCCTTACTAGCTTCCCGCTCCTCTATTGGGGCTGTATTTTCCGGGATCTTATCATGAAACGCGTTATGTTGCTCGCCGTCGGCCTGACCGGCCTGGCCGGTTGTTCCACCTATGACAATCCGAATTCACCACTGGCGGGGCCGACCTTGCCGCCGGGCCTTCAAGGCCAGGCCGCGGTCCGCGAGACACGCTTGATCAATGAAGACGGTGAGGAGGTTGTTTGCCGGACGGAACCCGTGGTCGGCAGCCGTATTGGCCAGCGCATCTGCTTCACGGAAGCCCAATGGGACCAGATCCGCGAAGAACGGACCCGGCTCGACGACACCAGCGTCAATGAGCGCCTGCCCGGCCTGTAGGATCCGGGCACCGCTTCACGATCGCATCCCGGCCGCGCGTATCGGCGTTTAGGCGTTGACTTGGACAGCTGTTCGGGGGTATGTCGCGCGCTCATTTCGGCAAATTGGCCGGACCACAACGCCCGCCGGGACAGGCGGGGAAGAAAAAGAGCAGGCGTAAAGTCCTGTTGCAGAAAGGATAAAACCCATGTTCGCAGTCATCCAGACTGGCGGCAAGCAGTATACCGTCGCCCCGGGCGACGAGATCTCCGTCGAAAAACTCGAAGGCAAGGCCGGTGACAACATCGTCATCGAGCACGTTCTGATGCTGGGCGGCGACAAGGGCGTCACCGTCGGCGCGCCGCATGTCGAGGGCGCTTCGGTCGTGGCCGAGCTGGTCGAGAATGCGCGCGACAAGAAGATCATCGTCTTCAAGAAGCGCCGCCGTCAGAATTACCGCCGCAAGGCCGGACACCGCCAATGGTTCTCGAAGCTGCGGATTTCCGAAATCCTGGAGCCGGGTGCCAAGAAGCCGGCGGCGAAGAAAGCCGCGCCGGCCAAGAAGGCTGACGATGCCGACGCCAAGCCGGCAGCCAAGAAAGCCGCGCCGAAGAAGGCTGCAACCAAGAAGGCGGCGAGCACGACCAAGTCTGCTGCCAAGAAGCCGGCTGCCAAGAAGGCGGCCCCGAAGAAGACCGCGGCCAAGAAGCCGGCTGCGAAGAAGTCGGAGGACTAATCCATGGCTCACAAGAAAGCAGGCGGTTCATCCCGTAACGGGCGCGACTCCGAAGGCCGGCGCCTGGGCGTCAAGAAATTCGGTGGCCAGGAAGTCATTCCGGGCAACATCATCGTGCGTCAGCGCGGCACCAAGTACTATCCGGGCGACAATGTCGGCATGGGCAAGGATCACACCCTGTTCGCGCTGACCGAAGGCCGTGTGGCGTTCGCCAAGAAGTCCGGCGGCAAGATGTTCTGTTCGGTCGTCGCGGCTGAAGAGGCCAAATAGGGCGGACGGACAGACCCGGACCGCCCCTCAGGGCGGAACCGGTGGCTGGACAGAATTCAGGGGAGGCGGGTTCCGCCTCCCCTTTTTCATTTCCCCACCGGAGATCGACCCATGAGGGACAGGTTCGAAACCGAGAGATTGCTGTTGCGTCCGCTGGAGCAGCGCGATGCGGCAGCAATTCATCGCCATTGCCAGGATGGCAGCATAGCGCGCTTTACCGCTCACATTCCGGCCCCCTACCCGGTCCTGGCCGTCGAGCTCTACATTCTGAGCGTCCGCGCCGGCGCCGGAAACCGCAACCGGTTTGCCTACGCGGTCACCGGCAAAGACGATGACCGGCTGGTCGGCGCCTGCGGCATTTTCAAGCGCAATGCCGCGGCCACGCACTGGGAGATCGGCTACTGGGTCGGTCCCGAGGCGCAAGGCCGGGGGATTGCGAGCGAAGCGGCAGCCGGGCTGGTCGAAGCGGCAAGGGCCGATCTCGCGCCAGACCGCCTCGTTGCCGGACATTTCGAGGACAATCCGGCTTCGGGGCGCGTGCTGGAGAAGCTGGGCTTCGCCTATACCGGCGAAACCACACGCCTCTTCAGCATGGGCCGCATGGCCTATGCGACGAGCCGCGACATGGCGCTGGCGGTCTAGTCGCCTGGGCGCGGCAACTGATTTTCCGAGCGCGCTTGGCGGATTGCCGCCCAGGCCCGCCGCGACAGAAACCATTCTTGGCCCGGACGTATTGTTCGCAAGAATAATCGTGTCCGGGCAGTGATTTTCAGTGCGGCAGGTGTGTTCTGGCGCACGAGCGCGTATAGAGGCGGCGACAACCGAAAAGACAGATCATGAAATTCCTCGATCAGGCTAAAATCTTCATTCGTTCGGGCGATGGCGGCAATGGCGCTGTCGGCTTCCGGCGTGAGAAATATGTCGAGTTCGGCGGGCCCGATGGCGGCGATGGTGGCAAGGGCGGCGATGTCTGGGCAGAAACGGTCGAGGGCCTCAACACGCTGATCGATTACCGCTACCAGCAGCATTACAAGGCTGCCAAGGGCGATGGCGGGGCAGGGTCGAACCGTACCGGCGCAGCCGGCAAGGACGTCGTCCTGAAACTGCCGGTCGGCACGCAGATCCTCGATGAGGACCGCGAGACCGTCCTGCTCGACCTGACCGAGCCGGGCCAGCGCGTTCTCTTGATGGAGGGCGGCCGTGGCGGCAAGGGAAATGCCTTCTTCAAATCCTCGACCAACCAGGCGCCGCGCCATGCGCAGAAGGGCGAGCCGGGAGTCGAGCGCTGGATCTGGCTGCGGCTGAAACTGATCGCCGATGCCGGCCTGGTCGGCCTGCCCAATGCCGGCAAGTCGACCTTCCTGGCGGCGGTCAGTCGGGCCCATCCGAAGATCGCGGCCTATCCATTCACGACGCTGCACCCGCATCTGGGCGTGGTCGATCTGGCCGGAGATGCGCGCTTTGTCATGGCCGATATTCCCGGCCTGATCGAGGGCGCGCATGAAGGTGCCGGCATCGGTGACCGCTTCCTTGGCCATATCGAACGCTGCGCGACCCTGCTCCACCTGGTGGACGGCACGCAGGACGACGTCGCCGCGGCCTATCAAACCGTTCGTGGCGAGCTGGAAGCCTATGGTGCGGGGCTCGAGGACAAGCCCGAAATCGTGGCACTGAACAAGATCGATGCGGTTCCGGACGACGAGCTGCCGGAAAAGATCGCGGCGTTGAAAGCGGCAAGCGGCAAGGATGTGCTGGCCCTGTCCGGCGCCAGCCAGGCCAATGTCCGCGAAGCCCTGTTCGCTGTCTGGGATCAGATCAAGGCCGCGCGCACGGTCGAGAGCAAGGCAGACGCCGACCCTGACGAGAACTGGACACCGTGACACGGCGGTCGGCTCCGGTCCGCTTTTCCGGCGCGATCCGGCGCGGACGCCGCGCTTCGCCGATGAAAGGCGAGACGCTGGCACCGGGCATGACCATCGGCCTGTTCGGCGGAAGTTTCGATCCCGTCCATCGCGGCCATTTTCACGTCGCCGCCACCGCGCTGAAAAAGCTGCAGCTTGACCGGCTCTGGTGGATCGTTTCGCCGCAGAACCCGCTGAAGCAACGCCGTGCCGGCGAATTCCAGCGCCGCCTGACCGCCGTCGAGGACGCCGCTGAACGCCCGCGCATGGTGGTCAGCGATATCGAAGACCGGACGGGTATCCGTACCACCGCCGAGCTGATCGCCGTGCTCAAGGCCCGCCATCCGCGCGTGCGCTTCGTCTGGATCATGGGTGCGGACAATCTCGGCCAGTTCCACGAATGGCACCGCTGGCGCGATATCGCTGCGTCGGTACCGATTGCCGTCATTGCGCGTCCGCAAGACCCGATCCGTGCCCGGCTGTCACCGATGGCGCGTGAACTAGCAGCGACGCGCATTTCCGAAACCCATGCCCATACTCTCGCGAAATCAAGCCCGCCGGGGTGGACCTATCTGACAGAACGCTTACATAGCGAGGCCTCGTCGCGGCTGCGCGGCGATCCGCCCCGTTGATCCGCCGATGCCGAGCCGAGCCCATGACCTTGTCACAGAAAGCCGGCGCGCTTTCCTTCTTTGAAGACCTGCACCCGCCGAAGTCGCGCTTCCTCGACGATGTGCTGACCGGCCTGTCGCAGTCGCAGAAGATGATCCCGCCCAAGCATTTCTATGATGCCAAGGGGTCGGCGCTGTTCGACGACATTACGGGAACGGACGATTACTATGTGACGCGCACCGAGCTCGGCATTCTCGACGAAATTGCCGGCGACATCGCCTCGCGCGCCGGAAGAGGCGCTGTCGTGATCGAGCCGGGGTCCGGTTCCAGTGTGAAGATCGACAAGCTGCTCAATGCGCTCGACCAACCCGCGGCCTATATCGGGCTGGATATTTCGAAAGAGCATCTGATCAGTGCCTGCGCCGATCTGGCGGACAGGTTCGACGGGCTCTCGGTAGGAGCGATCTGTGCCGATTTCACGCAAGCCGTGCCGCTCGACAATCTGCCGATCCCTGACGGGCGCCGACTGGTCTTCTTCCCGGGATCGACAATCGGCAATTTCGAACCCGAGGACGCGCGGTCCCTGCTGAAGACACTGCGCGGATGGTTGCGCCCCGGCGATGCCATCCTGATCGGCGCGGACCGGGTGAAGTCGAGGGACGTCCTGGAAAACGCCTATGACGACCAGCAGGGCGTGACTGCTGCCTTCAATCTCAATTTGCTGACCCGGATCAATCGCGAACTCGACGGCGATATCGACGTGGCGGCATTCTCGCACCGCGCCGTGTGGAACGACACGCGCTCTCGGGTCGAAATGCACCTCGTCGCCGACCGGGATTTGTCCTTCACAATCTCCGGAAGGTCGTTCGAAATGGCCGCCGGGGAAACCATTCACACGGAGAACTCGCACAAGTTCACGGTCGACCGCTTCACCGAACTCGCCGCCTCCGCCGGTCTGTCGGTAATGACACACTGGAGCGACGAACGCGGCTATTTCACACTCTACTGGCTCGAACGCAGCTGAGGTCTGTGCTAGGCTGGAGTTGAATCGTGCAAAGGAGCAGACCGCTGAACACGCAATCTGAACGGACGGCGAAGGCCGCCGACATCGCCCCGGTTCTTCCGCCCAAGGACGAACATGCCGGAGAAGCCCTCGAAGCCCTGATCATGGGTGTTCTGGAGGACGACAAGGCGGAAGACATTCTCTCGATCGATCTGCGTGGTAAGTCCTCGGTCACCGATTTCATGATGATCGCATCCGGTCGTTCGCATCGCCATGTCGGGGCGATCGCCGACCATGTGCTGCGGAAAATCAAGGAGTCCGGCATCGGCAAGGCACGGGCAGAAGGCCTGGAAACGGCCGATTGGGTGCTGATCGATGCCGGCGATGTCGTGCTCCATATCTTCCGCCCCGAAGTGCGCAGCTTCTACAATCTGGAACGCATGTGGTCGGTAGAGCCGCCGCAAGGCGCCGATAGCTGATCAGCGATGCGCCTTAAAATCATCGCGGCCGGCCGGTTGAAATCCGGCCCCGAACGCGAGCTTGTTGATCGGTACGCTTCCCGGATTGGCGGTAGCGGCGCCGGAATCGGGCTCGGCCCGCTGGATGAATGCGAGGTCGATATACGGGTGTTCTCGGACAAGACGGCGGAATCCGCCGCTTTGGCCGCGCAGATTCCGCACGGCGCTGCCCTCTGCCTGTTGGACGAACGCGGAAAGACCCTGTCGTCGCGCGAATTCGCGTTGCAGATCGCCGGCTGGCGCGATGACGGTATTCGGGAAGCCGCCTTCGTCATCGGGGGCGCAGACGGGTTGGACCGCTCGGCCTTCGGGACGCCGCGGCTGATGCTATCCTTCGGCAAGGCGGTCTGGCCGCACATGCTGGTGCGCGCCATGCTGGCTGAACAGCTTTACCGGGCGGTCTCGATCCTGTCGGGCGCGCCCTATCACCGGGACTGACCTCATGTGGTTGCCTGCCCTCCTTATTGCGCTTCAGACGCCTGCCGATCCGCCGGACGCCGGGACAGTGGAGCAACTGGAACAGGCGGCAGCCGATGCGCGTGCGGAAGCCGATGCCGCAGCGCGCGAAGCGGAGGCGTTGGCGGCAGAGATCGTTCAACTGCAATCGCGCCTCGTTTCAGCCGCAGGTCGCGTTTCCGCCAATGAACAGACGGCGGCCGACATCAGCGGCCGGATTGATGAGCTGGCAAACCAGGAAAATGAAATCCTGGCGCGGCTCATGGCTGACCGCGAAGCGCTGATCGACGTTCTCGCGGCGCTGCAGCGGATTGAGCGCGGGACGCCCCCTGCCCTTGCCACGGCACCCGGCGACGCCGAGGCAGCGGCGCGAGCCGCCAGCCTGCTGGCCGCGATCACGCCGGAGCTGCATGCCCGGGCCGAAGCATTGTCGGTCGAACTGGAATCGCTGCGAAACGTGCGCCAGTCACTTGAAGACGAGCGAGCGGCCCTGACCTCGACAGAAGAAGAATTGGCCGCCCGCCAGGCCGAGATACGCGCGTTGATCGCGGAACGGCGGCATCTGGAATCGCAGCGACGCGGCGAAGCCGAAAGGTTTGCCGATGTCGCGGCCACCGCCGGCGCGCAGGCGCAAACCTTGCGGCAGTTACTCGAAACCCTGCGCGGCATGACGGAAATTTCACCGCGCTTTAATCCGCGGCGACTGATCCGGCCCGACGCCCTGCCGGATCCGGTGCTGCGGCCGGAGGACGGGCTGGTGGCGGCGCGCGCTGCGATGGCGCCGATCGAAACGCTGCGTTTTGCCGATACGCGCGGACGGCTGCAGGCGCCTGTCGAGGGGCCGGTAGCGCTGCGGTTCGGCCAGGCGGACGAAAACGGCGACCCGATAGAAGGCCTACGGATCCGCGCGCGGCCCGGCGGCCAGGTCGTGGCGCCGTTTGATGCACGGGTCGAATATGCCGGATCATTTAATACATATAACGGACTATTGATCCTGGGCGTCGGGGACGACTACTATATAGTCTTGGCTGGCCTCGGCGCGGTTTACGCGGAGGCCGGGCAGTCGGTTCTGGCCGGTGAACCGGTCGGCGAAATGCCGTCCTCGGGTGAAACGGCACCGGATTTGTATCTGGAGATCCGGCGGGAAGAGACCGCGATCGATCCGCAGCCCTGGCTGCGGAGCGGGCCGTGGTCCGGATAAGCGGGGCGAGAGAAAAGGACTCTTTGACCATGCGTTTGAATTTTATAGCTGCAGCCGTTGCCTTCGCGCTCGGCGCCGGCGCTCTGGCGGTCTCTGCGGAAGGTCTGCAGAGCAATCGCGAGGACACGTATCGCCACCTTGAACTGTTTGGCGATGTCCTGTCCCGCGTTGAGGCAGATTATGTCACCGACATTGATGACGCTGCGCTCATCGAGGCCGCGATCGAAGGCATGCTCGAGAGCCTCGATCCGCACTCCAGCTATCTCTCTCCCGACAATTTCCAGGACATGCAGGTCTCGACCCGCGGTGAGTATGGCGGCCTCGGCATGGAAATCACGACGCGCGACGACCTGATCACGGTCGTCTCGCCGTATGAAGACACACCCGCCGGTCGTGCTGGCATCCAACCCGGGGACCAGATCATCGCCGTCGACGGTGAATCGATCGTCGGTTTCAGCACCGACGAGGCCGTCGAGCTGATGCGCGGCCCGGTCGGCGCACCGGTGACCATCACCGTGACGCGCGAAGGCGAGGACGAGTTCGACCTCAATCTGGTGCGCGAAACCATTCCGTTGCGGACCGTTGCCTGGCGCGAGGAAGAAGGTTTCGGCTATTTGCGGATCGCCGGCTTCAACGAGCACACAACGGAATCGCTGCACGAAGCGATCGCCGAAATGCGCGATGCGTTCAACGGCAATATTCCGGGGGTCGTGGTCGATCTGCGCTATAATCCAGGGGGGCTCCTGGACCAGGCCATCGGCGTGACCGACACTTTCCTTGACGGCGGTGAAATCGTCACCACGCGGTACCGCAATCCGGGCGAGAACCAGCGCTACAATGCCCGCCCCGGTGACATGATCGACAATGCACCGATCGTGATCCTGATCAATGAGGGTTCGGCAAGCGCATCCGAGATCGTGGCCGGCGCGCTGCAGGACCGCCAGCGGGCGACGCTCGTCGGCATGACCAGTTTCGGCAAGGGCTCGGTGCAGACCATCATTCCGCTGCGCGGAGGCCGTGATGGTGCGCTTCGACTGACGACGGGCCGGTATTACACGCCGTCGGGCCGATCCATCCAGGCTACCGGCATCGTGCCGGACTGGATGATCTCGCACCGCATCATCGAAGCAGACGAGGAACGCTATAGCGAAGCCTCTCTGGATGGTGCACTCGAGAACGATACCGGCAATGCGCGCGAGGACGAGAACCTCGCGGCGATCGAGATGCCACCGGAAAACCATGAGGGCGATTATCAGCTCGAACGGGCGCTTCAGGTGCTGGCCGGACTGGCTGAAAGCGAGCAAGCCGCCCTGCAATAGAAGCCCGGGAAGGCACCTGCCTTAACCCTTTCTTACCCGCATCCGGGGCAGCAATCGGAATGAAGCCCGGCCATCTTGATTCGGCCGGACCGATTGATCGCGACGGACCCTGCGGAGATGAGCAGTACAACCTACAGCGCCGCTTCGGCTTTCAAGGGCCCGGCCATTGCCGGGCTCGGCGCCGCGCTTCTGTTTGGCATCGGCGCGGCACTGATTGCATTCATGGGCGATCCGGAAGGCCGTCCGCCAGTGCTGCGCCAAGCGCTGGTCCCGGCGCCGCAACCGGCTGCGCAGGAAATCGCGACGGCAGAACTGCGTCGTCCGGTCGAGTTCACACAGACCGATGCAGAAATCGAACCCTCGCTTTCGGGGGTCCCCGAGACATTCGAGGCACCCGGTTCCGAGCACAGCTCGGATCCCGCCCAGGCCGAGGCCGAGCATGCCGGGCAGACCCATCCTGACGCTCTCGTGGCCGCCCCGATTGCCGGGCTGACGACACCCGGGCCGTCCGGGCCGCTGCCTGCGATCGGGCCGGATGGAACGCGGCCCGACCAGGCCTATGCGCGGCCGTGGCACGGCGATCCCAATGCGCCGATGATCGCCATCGTGATCGGCGGCATGGGGCTCAACCGGGCGGTCACGGAAAGCGCCATCGACGAATTGCCGCCGGAAGTGGCGCTCAGCTTCGCGCCCTATTCCCGCGACCTGCAGAGCTGGGTGGATCGCGCGCGGGCGGCGGGCCACGAAGTGCTGATCGAAGTGCCGATGGAGCCGTTCGACTATCCCAACAATGACCCGGGCCCGCACACGCTGCTGGCGGATGCGCCGCCAACCGAGAACGCGCGGCGACTTTACTGGCTGATGAGTCAGGCCACCGGCTATTTCGCCATGACCAATTATCTCGGCGCGCGCTTCTCGACGGCCGAACCCGCGCTCGAACATGTGATGGCGGCGCTCGAGGAACGCGGCGTTTCCTTCCTGCATGACGGGACGGGGCGCCGGTCGACGATCGAGGCCGCAGGCGACGGCGCGCAGGCGCGCTGGGGGATTGCCGACCGGGTGCTGGATGAAGACCCTTCTCCGTCCGCGGTCGATGACCGGCTGCTGACACTCGAAGCGCTGGCGCTTCAGAACGGCGCATCCATCGGCGCCGGTTTCGCCTACCGCTCCACGGTCGACCAGATCGCGCGCTGGGCGGAAGGGCTGGAGGCCCGCGGGTACGCGCTGGCGCCGCCGTCAGCGGTGATGGCGCGTCAGCAGGCCGAGCGTGGCGGGCCTGCGCAGACGGCCTCTGCCGCCACCCCTCATTGATGGACGATCCCTTTCCGCAACATCGACCGAATGCCGGCGTCGTCATGTTCAATCGCGACGGTCTGGTGTGGATCGGTCGGCGCGCCGATGTGGGCGGCGAACATGTCTGGCAGTTCCCACAAGGCGGGATGGACAAGGGCGAAGACGCCGAAGCCGCCGCTCGGCGGGAAGCCTATGAGGAAACCGGCGCGAAGAGCGTGGATCTCACATTGCTGGGATCAATAGACCACTGGCTGGCCTATGATTTTCCGACGGGACTGAAACCGCGGCCGGATCAGAAGCGCTACAAGTGGAAGGGCCAGAAACAACGCTGGTTCGCCTTCCGCTATACCGGGCAGGATGCCGACTTCGACCTTACAGCTGTCCCGCCACAGGAATTTGTCGAATGGCGCTGGGAGCGGCTGGAGAACGTGCCGCCGCTGATCATTTTCTGGAAACGCGACGTTTATGACGAAGTGGCGGAAGCCTTCTCGCGCTTCGCGCGCTGACGGTTTCGAAGGGCGCGCACGAGGCCGATCAGGCTGATCCCGAACCAGGCGAACTCGATGGCGATCGAGGCCGGGTTGGGCTTGTAGATTAGAGAGACCAGCAACAGGACGGCGCCCACGCCGTTGATCACGGGATGGCGCCAGTCATCATTGCGCACGCCCTTGGTCTGCTGCCAGAAATAGGCGAACAGGACGCAGGCGACGCCGGCAAATCCGATGATGTCGGTGAGGCCGATCAGCTATTCAGCGCTTCGGTCAGCGCCTCGAGCTTGGCGACGCGGGCTTCGGCCACATGGCGCTCGTGATCGTCGCGGGCAAGACCAATGTCTTCACGGGCTTCCGTCAGATCCTTGGCGATCTGGGCGGCGTCGACGGCCTTGAGGTCAATGGCTTCTTCTGCGAGCACGGTCAGACCGTCCGGCGTCACTTCCGCGAAACCGCCATGGATGAAAGTACGCGTCACAGCGTCGCCATCATGAACGGAGATGGCACCCGAGCGGATGGCGCTCATCACCGGTGCATGGCCCGGCAGCACGCCAAAATCGCCTTCTTCGCCGGGAACAACGACCATATCCACCTCGCCCTGGAACAGGCGGCGCTCGGGAGAAACGAGATCGAAGTGAAGCTTGTCAGCCATGGCAGAGAATCCTCGTGTTTCGCGGCGGCTTTTAGCAGGCCTTTTGGCGCTTGTGGAGAGGCGATGTCACTGCGGGGCTGTCCGGAGATCAACAACCGGGCGGCAACGCTTCCAACAAGTCCAGAAGCGCGCGGTCCCGGCTGTCTTCGCGGCGGACCCAGGGCTCGTCGGCGCCGACGACCCAACCGGGCAAGTCGATCTGCATTGAGATGTTGAACGGCAGCGGCGGAGGCGGGGGTGGCGGCGGCTCATCACCTGCCGACACTGCTTGCTCCGGGGCGATCTGGCGCTGATAGCGCTGTTCCCACAATCCGACGTCGGCGCAATCGCTTTCGAGATGACTCACAAGGCGAAGATGACCGGAAACGGCTTCATCCAGGTCCGACTGTCGGCCGAACGCGCGATGTTCGGCGATTATCTCGTGACCTGGCTCCACGCCATTTGCTCGGAGATAATCTGCGGCAGCACGGCCATCGAATGTCCGTTCGGCAATGGTATCGAAATCATCCATTTCGCCAGCGATCGCGACCTCATGATAGCGCCATTGGCAGGTTTCGTTCTGACAGACTTCGTTGAAGGCGAAGCGCAGGGCTTCCGTCCAATAGAAGGGGGAGGCGCGCTGGGCCCGGGGCCCCAGGCGATTGAAAGACTCTCCCGGCTGCGCGGTGTTGTAGCGTGCGTACAGGTCATGCGCCCCATTGGCGGCAGAATCGTACGTCGCGCGCTGCCAGGCGCGCCACAATTCGGGGCCGGCATAACCGTCGAACTCGCCCTGCGCGACTTCGGGTGCCGTAGGCGGTGGAGGCGGCGGCGACGCCGCAGCGAGCAGCAGGCTGGTGAGCACGGCTAGCAATGTCATGGATACCTCCCCGTCGTTTGAAGACTGGACGAGGCGAAATCAAAAGAAAAGGCCGGCCCAAGCGGACCGGCCTTCTCAAATCAGTTGAAAGCGAGGCTTATGCCGCTTCGGCAGCCAGCGCTTCGGCCTTCTTCACGGCGTCCTCGATGGTGCCGACCATGTAGAAGGCCGGTTCCGGGAGGTGATCGTACTCGCCGTCGACGATTGCCTTGAAGCCCTTCACCGTGTCGGCGACCGGCACCTGGATGCCCGGGAAGCCGGTGAAGATTTCGGCCACGTCGAACGGTTGCGACAGGAAGCGTTCCACTTTCCGGGCGCGCGCCACGATCAGCTTGTCCTCTTCCGACAGCTCGTCCATGCCGAGAATCGCGATGATGTCTTGAAGGGCCTTGTAGCGCTGCAGGATTTCCTGCACGCGGCGGGCCACGTCATAGTGATCTTCACCAACGATGCGCGGATCAAGGATGCGCGACGAGGAGTCGAGTGGGTCAACGGCCGGGTAGATACCTTTTTCCGAGATCGCCCGGTTCAGAACCGTGGTGGCGTCGAGGTGGGCAAAGGTCGTGGCCGGCGCCGGGTCGGTCAGGTCATCGGCCGGCACGTAAACGGCCTGCACCGAGGTGATCGAGCCCTTCTTGGTGGAGGTGATCCGCTCCTGCAGCGCACCCATGTCGGTGGCCAGCGTCGGCTGATAACCCACGGCGGACGGGATGCGGCCGAGAAGGGCGGACACTTCCGAACCGGCCTGGGTGAAGCGGAAGATGTTGTCGACGAAGAACAGTACGTCCTTGCCTTCTTCATCACGGAAATATTCGGCCTGGGCGAGGCCGGACAGAGCGACACGGGCGCGGGCGCCCGGCGGCTCGTTCATCTGGCCGAAGACCAGTGCGCAGCGCGAGCCTTCCGTCGATCCTTTGGCCGGGTCCTTGTTCACGCCCGACTCGATCATTTCCCAGTACAAATCATTGCCTTCACGTGTGCGTTCACCCACGCCAGCGAAGACCGAGTAGCCGCCAAACAGCTTGGCGATGTTGTTGATGAGTTCCTGGATGAGAACCGTCTTGCCAACGCCGGCGCCGCCGAACAGGCCGATCTTGCCACCTTTGGCATACGGGCAGAGCAGGTCGATGACCTTGATACCGGTCGGCAGGATCTCGGCTTCCGTCGCCTGCTCCTCGAAGGAGGGCGCCGGACGGTGGATCGGGGAACGCTTCTCGTAATTGACATCGCCGGCTTCGTCGATCGCGTCGCCCGTGACGTTCAGGATTCGGCCAAGCACGCCCGGGCCGACCGGAACCGTGATCGGGGAGCCGGTGTCGGTCACTTCCGCACCGCGTTGCAGGCCTTCGGTCGCGTCCATGGCGATCGTACGCACCGCGTTCTCGCCGAGGTGCTGGGCGACTTCCAGAACCAGCTTCTGGTCGCCATTCTTGGTTTCAAGAGCGTTCAGAATATCCGGCAGGCCGCCGTCGAACTCGACGTCGACAACAGCGCCCGTGATCTGAACAACGCGTCCTTTGAACTGTGCCATCTCGATCTTTCCTTCCAGGACGTAACTTACAAGGCCTCAGCGCCGGAGATGATTTCGGTCAGCTCCGTCGTGATCTTGGCCTGGCGTGTGCGGTTATAAACAAGGTTCAGTTTGTCGATCAGCTCGCCGGCATTGCGCGTGGCATTGTCCATCGCGGCCATGCGGGCGCCCATCTCGCCGGCGGCATTTTCCAACAGCGCGGAGAGGATGATCGTGTCGACATAACGCGGCAGGAGCACGTTGAGGATTTCCTCCTCGTCGGGCTCATATTCGTACACGGCGCCGCCGAGATCGGGGCGCTCCACGCCCTCGTCGATCGCGTCGGCGGCCGGGATTAGCGTGTGCGCGCGCGGTTTCTGCGAAATCACGGAGATGAATTCAGACGAGATCAGCTCACAAACATCGAACTCTCCGGCCTCGAACATCTCGCGGATGATCGAACCGAATTCCGAGGCAGCAGCCTTGCCGACATTCTTGCCGCCGGCGAGGTCGAAGCGCTTCACGATCAGCTCGCTGTAGAGGCGGTTCAGCTGATCCGCACCCTTCTTGCCAATGGTGATGATCTTGACCGTCTTGCCCTTGCCCTGGAGCGTGGTGATGCGTTCGCGGGCCTTGCGCACGATATTGGTGTTGAAGCCACCGCACAGGCCACGGTCCGCGGTCATCACGACCAGCAGGCGGACGTCGTCCTTGCCGGTCCCGACCAGCAGCGGCGACGCGCCCGGCGAATCCTTCATCGAGGTCGACAGATTGGCCATCACCGACGCCATGCGTTCGGCATAGGGCCCGGCAGCCTCGGCCGCGTCCTGCGCCTTGCGCAGCTTCGCGGCGGCTACCATCTGCATCGCCTTGGTGATCTTCTGCGTGGATTTCACGCTGGAGATGCGATTGCGAAGGTCTTTGAGTGAAGCCATGCGGCTCTCCTGGGCCCCGCCTCTTACGCGAAGTTCTTGGTGAACGCCTCGACGACGGAGGCCAGCTTGCCCTCGGTGTCGTCCGTCAGCTTCTTCTCGGTGCGGATGGTCGCGAGAAGATCGGCATGATCGGCGTGCAGGTGACGCAGCAATTCTTCCTCGTACTGGCGCACATCGGCGACCGGTACGCTGTCGAGATAGCCGCGGGTACCGGCAAAGATCACGCAGACCTGCTCTTCCATCGCGAGCGGCGAGAATTGCGGCTGCTTCAGAAGCTCGGTCAAACGCTGACCGCGGTTCAGGAGGCGCTGCGTCGCGGCGTCCAGGTCGGAGCCGAACTGGGCGAAGGCGGCCATTTCGCGATACTGGGCGAGTTCACCCTTCATCTTGCCGGCCACCTGCTTCATCGCCTTGGTCTGCGCGGCCGAACCCACACGGGACACGGACAGGCCAACGTTCACGGCAGGGCGGATGCCCTGGTAGAAGAGGTCGGTTTCCAGGAAAATCTGGCCGTCGGTGATGGAGATCACGTTGGTCGGGATGTAGGCCGACACGTCGTTGGCCTGCGTCTCGATGACCGGCAGGGCGGTCAGCGAACCAGCACCCTGGTCGTCATTCATCTTGGCGGCGCGTTCCAGCAGGCGGGAGTGCAGGTAGAAAACGTCACCCGGATAGGCTTCGCGGCCCGGCGGGCGACGGAGCAGCAGCGACATCTGGCGGTAAGCCACAGCCTGCTTGGACAAGTCATCATAAACGATGAGGGCGTGCATGCCGTTGTCGCGGAAATATTCGCCGATGGTGCAGGCGGTGAACGGTGCCAGGAACTGCATCGGCGCCGGATCGGAAGCGGTCGCGGCGACGACGGTGGTGTATTCCATCGCACCGTTTTCCTCGAGCGTTTTCACGATCTGCGCAACGGTGGAACGCTTCTGGCCGACAGCGACATAGACGCAATAGAGTTTCTGGCTCTCGTCGTCGCTCTCATTGATCGATTTCTGGTTCAGAATCGTGTCGATCGCGATCGCGGTCTTGCCGGTCTGGCGGTCGCCAATGATAAGCTCGCGCTGGCCGCGGCCGATCGGGATCATGGCATCCACGGACTTGATACCGGTCGCCATCGGCTCGTGCACGGATTTGCGCGGGATGATGCCCGGCGCCTTGACGTCGACCCGGCGGCGTTCCGTCGCATCGATCGGGCCCTTGCCGTCGATCGGCTCGCCCAGCGCGTTGACGACCCGGCCGAGATAGCCCTTGCCGACGCCGGTGTCGACGATCGCGCCGAGGCGCTTGACGGTGTCGCCTTCCTTCAGTCCACGGTCGTCGCCGAAGATCACGCAACCGACATTGTCGCGTTCGAGGTTCAGGGCCATGCCCTTCACGCCGCCAGGGAATTCAACGAGCTCACCGGCTCGCACTTCGTCCAGACCGTAGACGCGCGCAATACCGTCACCGACGGAGAGCACCTTGCCGACGTCGGAGACCTTCGCCTCGGCGCCGTAATTCTTGATCTGGTCTTTCAGGATTGCGGAAATTTCCGCGGCACGGATGTCCATGGCGCTACTCAAGCCTCTTTCATCGCTGTCCGGAGTCCTTCGAGCTGGGTCCGAAGGGAGGAATCATACATACGCGAACCGACCTGTACGATCAGTCCGCCGAGAATATCCGGGTCCTCATGGGTCCGGACGTCAACCTCGCGCCCGAGGGCACGTTTCAGTGACGCCTTCAAGGCGTCAATGTCTTTATCCGATAGCGCAACCGCTGCCGTGACATCAGCCGATGCAATGCCGCGCGCTTCCGCTGCGAAGCGGGCATAGGCTGCCGCCATGCTGCCGAGCTCGCCGGCGCGGCCGTTTTCCGCGGCAACTTTCAGCGCATTGCCCGACAATTCGTCGAATCCGGCCTTTTCGGCCAGCGCGGCCACCACGCCGAGCTTGGCATCGGCTTCGACCAACGGGCTCGACAGGGCGGCGGACAGTTCGTCATTGTCGGCAAGCAGTGCCGCCAGTGCGGCCATGTCGGCCTCGACCTTGTCGGCCTTTTTCGCGTCGGAAGCCAGCTCGAACAGGGCGCTGGCATAACGTCCGGCTGCGCCGGTGATTGTCGCGGTATCGCCACTCATCGGATCGTACTGTCGCCTGCCTTTGCCGTATGTGCTGGCGCGTCGATCAAATCAACCACCAAGCACTTGAGAACATTGCGAAAATTGAAGAAGCCCTGTACCGGAAGGACACGCGCTTCTTCAGTCGGGCGCCCGCTTAGCACAGGGGCATGGGGGCGGCAACCCGCTTGCGGCAGGACTCGATGCGCCATTCGAGCGCTTGATCGAAGGCCGGATTGACCCAGACTGGGGGCAGGAGGTGGGGCGTGCACGCAATCGGCATTATCGGTCTCGGCGCGATGGGACTCGCCAGCGCCTGGGCGGCGAGCCGGCGCGGCATCGCGGTGATCGGTTTCGACCGGTTTTCACGCGGCCATGCACGCGGTTCCAGCCATGGCGCGACGCGGATGATACGGCGGATCTACTCGGAGGGCGCACTCTACAACGAGCTGCTCGACCGGGCGTTCGCGCTCTGGCCCGAGATCGAAGCCGCTGCAGGCACCCGCATTTTCCTGTCGAGCGGAGGGATGGATATCGCAACGGCCGACAGCCCATTCATGGCAGGGGTGCGCCGCGCTGCGCGAGCGTCCGGCCAAATCCATGAAGTGATCGACGCCAATGGGCTCCGGCAGCGTTGTCCGGCACTCGACATTGCCGACGATCTCTTAGCCGTTCATGCACACGGCAGCGGCTATCTTCTCAGCGAAACCGCGAATGCCGCGATGGCTCACCTGGCGGAAACGGACGGCGCCGATTTGCACTGGGATTGTGCCGTGACCGCCATCGACCCTCTGGATCACGGCTTTCGTCTTCATACGACCGGCGGCGCATTCAATGTGGAGCGCGTCATCGTGGCGGCGGGCCCCTGGGGCGGCCAGCTGCATGCAGGCCTGGACGCAGCGCTCACCGTCGAGCGCCAGGTGATCGGCCTGTTCGACGGGCCCGATAACGTGCCGCCCTTCCAGCGGGTCTTTCCGGACGGGCGCCGGATCTACGCGCTGCCAAACGGGACGGGCGGACGCTGGAAGCTGGGCGTCTATCATCACCGCGAACAATGCGGGCCGCAGTATCGCAGATCCTTGCCGGTGGACGATATAGACCGGGCAATGCTGGCCGAGGCCGTGAAAGCCGTTCTGCCGGATTGTCCGCCGCCCGACGCATACGAAATCTGCCGCTTCACCAACACGGCCGACCACCGCTTCATACTGGATATGGCAGCGGACGGATCAGTGCTCGTCGCGGCCTGTTCCGGGCACGGCTACAAATTTGCACCGGCGATCGGAGAGGCAGCGGTGGCGCTGGCAATGGGCGAGCCGCCGCGGGTCGACCTGTCGGGCTTCACGCTGGCGCGTCAGACGAAACTGTAAGGCTCGATATCGACGGTTACACGGACCGACGAGACCGGTTTCATCCGGCGCTTCCACGCGGCGACATAGGCCGAGACATCGACATCGCGGTCGGCCCGCACGAGCAGTCGCCGGCGATGCCAGCCGCGGACCATGCCGTATCTTGGCTCGGCGGGGCCCCAGATCGTGACGCCGTCGGCGTCAGGCGCACGCTTCGCCCAGTCTGCAGCAACACCGTCTACCTGGTGTGCATCCTTCGAGGAGATAATGATGGCGGCGAGTCGGCCGAAGGGTGGCAGGCCAAGCACTTCGCGCGCCATGGTCTCGGCCTCCATGAAACGGTCGCGATCACCAGCGACCAGCGCGGCAATGGCCTCGTGATCGGGGTCATGGGTCTGGAGCAATGCGCGTCCCGGGCGTTCGGCACGGCCCGCCCGGCCAGCGACCTGGACCAGTGTCTGGTAGGTGCGCTCGCCGGCCCGCGGATCGCCGCCGGCGAGGCCAAGATCGGCATCGACCACGCCGATCAGGGTTAGATTGGGGAAATTGTGGCCCTTGGCGGCGATCTGTGTACCGACGAGAATATCGATCTCGCCACGCTCCATGCGGTCGATCAGGGCGAGCAGTTTCTCGGCGGAATGCGCCGTATCCGATGACAGGATTTCGACATTGGCGTCCGGAAAGCGGGCTTTTGCTTCCTCGGCGACGCGTTCGACGCCAGGGCCGACACTGATCAACGAATCGATCGCCCCGCATTCCGGGCATTTTTCCGGGCGCGGCATTGAGAAGCCGGTCAGATGACAGATCAGCCGGCCCGTATAGCGATGCTCGGTGAGATAGGCATCGACATCGGGCGACTTCATGCGGTGGCCACAATCGCGGCACAGGACCAGCGGCGCATAACCCCGGCGATTGAGATAAAGCAGGACCTGTTCGCGGCGCTGCAGCGTGTCCGCCATTGCCGACACTAGTGGATCCGACAGCCACAACCCGCGTTCTGGCCGGTGGTCGCGCAAATCGATCGTGGTCACTTCCGGCAGGACCGCCTTGCCGATCCGGTCGGGCAGGCGAATGTAGGCATATCGGCCGGCGCGGGCGTTCGCGAGCGTCTCGATCGACGGCGTCGCCGAGGCCAATACAATCGCTGCCTTCGAGGCGCGGGCGCGGACCACGGCAAGGTCGCGTGCCTGGTAGTGCAGACCGTCGCCCTGCTTGTATGTCGCGTCGTGTTCCTCGTCGACGACGATCAGGCGCAGCTTCTGGAAGGGCAGGAAGAGTGCCGAGCGCGCACCGATGACGATACGCGCGCGGTTGTGGTTGACCTCGCGCCAGATGCGGCGGCGTTCCTTGTGGCCCTGGTCGGAGTGCCAGACGGCCGGCTCGGCGCCGAAGCGCTGGATGAAGCGGGCGGTGACGGCCTGGGTCAGCGCGATTTCCGGCAGCAGGACCAGGATCTGGGCTTCCGGGTCTTCGCGCAGCGCGTGGGCGATGGCCTCGAAATAGACCTCGGTCTTGCCCGAGCCCGTGACACCGTCGAGCAGGGCGGCCTGGAATCCACCGGCATCGAGCATGCGCGTAAGCTGACCGGCCGCTTCCTGCTGCTGGGGTACGAGATCGACGCCGGGCCGGTCCGGGTCCGGCGGATCGAAGGGCGGGTCGGCGGGGCGTTCGATACGGCGCAATCCGCCCGCCTTCACAAGGCCCGTGACCACGCCCGGTGTGACGCCGGCAAGGCGGGCAATCTTTGTCGCACTGTCGGGCCCGTTCTCCGCGATCACGTCCATGACTTTCTGTCTGGCTTCGGTCAGTCGGGCCGGTTCCTCACCTGTCGGCGCGAACAGCACTTCCCTCGGAGACGGCAGCAGCGAATCCTCGCTGCGCAGAACATTCCGGAGCATGATACCGGGCAACTGGACGAGATATCTTGCCGACCAATCGACGAACTCGATCATCGCCGGCGACAGGGGCGGGGCATCATAGACGCTGTCGACCGCTTTCAGGTTTCGCGACCCGTCATCGCCGGACAGAGCCCAGACAACGCCGCGCGCCACACGCGGTCCGATCGGCGCGCGGACATGATCGCCGACGCGCAGCTCCATCCCGTCCGGTACCGTGTAATCAAACGGTTCGGGCAGCGGCATCGGGAACAGGATCGAGGCCTTGGCCTTGAGAATGGGCGGACGAGTCATCGCCGCGATAATGTGTCGGCTGCGCACGGTTCTGCAAACGCCAAACCCACGTTTACCGAACACCAAGGCGTTTCTGTTATCGCTGTCATCAATATCAATCCGAAAACGGATGGTGGGACATTGACAGATATACTTGAAGAGCCGGGCCCCGCGCCCTCGGCGATGGATCGCGCCATGTTGCGCCAGATGCTGATCGAAAATCCGGACTGGGTCCGCGGCGATGCTGAATTGCTTTCGCATATCGCGGGCGCGCCCAATGGTGTGGCCGATCTCGGCCGGGTGGTCCGCGACCGGCTGCTCGGCGAGGTGCGCCAGCTGAAACAGCGCGAGCGCGCCTTTGCTCACGCTGCGCGCGAGAATTTGGCACTGATGGCACGCGCCCAGAGCTTCGTCCTTTCGCTGATCGAATGCGCCGATCTGAACGAGCTGGACTACAAGCTCGCCTGGGAAGCGCCGACGGCGCTTGGCGTCGACAGCGTCCGCCTCTACCTGGAAGGCGCAACGCCGATGATCGTGTCCGAAGCGATCCACGCCTGCGCGGTCGGCCTGACCGACGAATTGCTGGGCGATGAGAATGATTTCACCGGACAGTGTTCGGACCGGACCGGCCGTACGCTCTACGGAAAGGAGGTCGGCAGTCACGCCCTGTGCCGTATCTCTGTCGGCGACCAGGTCGGCCTACTGGCGCTGGCGGCACGCGAAGCCGACATGTTCCATTCCGGTCAGGGTACGGAAATCCTGAATTTCGTCGCACGCGCTGTGGAGAAACGGCTTGGACAATGGATGACGACGGACTAGCCGCCCCTGCCGATTTCGCACTGTCGGCGTGGCTCGACCATCTGGCCGGGGAGAAACGCTACAGCGCGAACACGCTGGAAAGCTATGGCAGGGACGTGGAGGGCTTTCTCGATCTTCAGCTCTCGCACAAGGGCAGCCGCATGACGATCGCGGCTCTGGGCGCCCTGAAGATTGCCGATTTCAGGGCCTGGCTGGCCGATCGGCGCCGGACCGGCGCTTCGCCGAGATCGCTGGCGCGATACCTGTCATCGCTTCGCGGATTCTATGCCTATCTCGAACGCCGCTGGGGCGTTGACGGCAGTGCGCTGGGCCTTGTCGAGACGCCGAAAGTGCCCCGCAGCCTCCCGCGGCCGATGAGCGCCGACGATGCGAGGCAGATGATCGAGGAGACCGGCGCGCGCGACAAGCCCGACTGGATCGCCGCGCGCGACGAATCCGTATTGCTGCTGCTCTATGGCTGTGGTCTGCGGATCGGCGAGGCCTTGGCGCTGAAGGGCGGCGACCTTCCACTCGGCGAGATGCTGCGCGTCACGGGCAAGGGCCAGAAAACGCGGATGGTTCCGGTCCTGTCTGCCGTGCGCGAAGCGGTCGCGCGCTATACGTCCCTGTGCCCGTTTGAACTTGCACCGGACGCACCGGCCTTGCGGGCCATCCGGGGCGGCGCGCTGGGATCCCGCGCCGTACAGGCATTGACGGCCGAATTGCGCAGCCGGCTGGGACTGCCGGCGAGCGCCACACCGCATGCGCTGCGCCACAGCTTCGCCACGCACCTTCTGGCAGGTGGCGGCGATCTGCGGACGATCCAGGAATTGCTTGGCCATGCGAGCCTGTCCTCGACACAGATCTACGCCGCCGTTGAAGGCGACCGCCTGGCGGCGGTTCACGCGGCCGCCCACCCTCGCGCAAGACGCCACTGATCCCCGATAAGGGGCAGGCGGGATTCATCTGCCCGCTTTCCCCTTGCGCATCGCCTGCGAAACAATACTTTGATTTTCAAAGTTGTTGGAGGGATCAATGAGCGACGCACAAACATCTGACCTGGACTATCTGCGCAGCGTGGCCGAATCCGGCGAAAAGGCACCGCTGATCGGTGGCCGATTCCTGTTGATCTGGGGCGGGCTGGCGATCATCGCCTGCATCGCGCACTGGGCGGTCATGGTGCAGGCCCTTCCGATTGACCGGCCGTTTGTCGGCGTCGTCTGGATGATCTACGGGATCAGTGGCCTGGTGCTGACGACGATTTTCTGCCGCGGCCTGACACGAAAACCGGGCAGCGGATCGATCGGCAATCGTGTCAACAGCATCGCCTGGCGATCCGTCGGCATCGGCATCGGTCTTTATCTGGCCGGCGTGGTGTTCTCGGTTACGGCACTGGACGCTTCGCCCGTATTGTTCGACTCGATTCTGACTATTGCCCTGTTCGGCTATGCCATTGCGTTTTCCGTGACAGCCGCCGTGTCGGCCGAGAAGTGGTTGTATGGCCCGGCCTGGATTTCAATCGCCGGAGCGGCCCTGTCTCCTGCTTTCTACGGCCGGCCGGAGCTTTACCTGATGGTGGCCGCCATCATACTTTTTGCCGCAGTGGTGCCGGGTGTCCGGCAGATAAGCCGGGAGCCTCGCCGCATCGATGGATAAGCAGGAATTCAATCCCGCGGCGCTCGACGAAGTCATTCACGGAAAGCTGCGCCTTGCCATCATGGCTTACCTGTCTGCGGTCAGCGAAGCCAGTTTCACGGAAGTGAAAGCCCGCACCGAAGCGTCGGACGGGAATCTGTCGGTCCACATGCGCAAGCTCGAAGAGGCGGGTTATATCGAAGTCGGCAAGACATTTGTCGGCCGGCGGCCGCGAACGACGCTCAAACTCACGGCGAACGGCCGCAAGGCCTGGATCGCCTATCTGGACCAGTTGCGGCAGCTGACAGGCAGCTAGGCGGCGGCCTTCTCGCGGGTCAGTGCGAATCGCAGGATCCGTACCCCGTCTTCCTCGCGCGCGCCGGTCTCGACAAATCCGGCTTTCTCCAGAACGCGCTGCGAGGCGATGAGGTGCGGCAGGGTGTCGGCCACGACTTCGCTCACCTGGCCGGTAGAAAACGCCCAGTCGACGAGGAGGTTGACGGCTTCTGTGGCCAGGCCCTGTTCCCGGAACGATACCAGCATTGAGTAACCGATCTCGACCCGGCCGTTACTGTCCGGCGGTCCCTTGAATCCACCACCGCCCACGAGGCGGTCCATGCTGCCTTCCGGACCCGGCCAGATGAAGGCCCAGAAATACCAACCGCTCTCGCGCGGCCGGTCACGGAGCGCTTCCTCGGCCTGCCGGACAGCCGCCGCATCGAGCATTTCCGGGGGCCAGCTGGCTTCGGACTGGACATTCAGCGCCTCGAAGAAAGCCGCCGGCGCGCGCGCATGCAGACTTGTCAGCCGCGCGTCAAGCGCGACCAGTTTCAACCTGTCTGACTTCACTTGCAGCATGCGAGGAGTCCTGCGCAAAACCCGTGCGCCACCGTTACGCGGCGCGACCCAAATTCGATTGTCCGATCACAGGTCCAGGGCGTCGCCAGCGCCGACCTGACAGGTTGCATTATAGCATACAATTCCGATTCGCCGTCTGACGATTTCGTCAGACGGACTCCATCAGGCCTGCATGGTCCAGCCTTCAACGCCCATCGCCGCCTGACGGATGGCCTCTGTCATCGTCGGATGCGGGTGCGAGGTGCGGGCTATGTCCTCCGAGGACGCGCGGAACTCGAGGGCCAGGCAAAGCTCGGCGATCATCTCGCCCACGCCCTTGCCGATCATGTGAGCCCCGAGCAATTCATCGGTCTCGGCATCGGCCAGCAGTTTGACCATGCCGTCGGTCTCGTGGTTCGCCCGGGCACGCGAATTGGCCATGAAGGAGAATTTGCCGGTCTTGTACTTGCGACCCTGCTCCTTGAGCTCGTCCTCGGTTGCGCCCACCGCGGCGATCTCGGGATGCGTATAGACGACGCCCGGAATGGCCCCGTAATTGACGTGACTTGCCTTGCCGGCAATGCGCTCGGCACAGGCCGTGCCTTCATCTTCGGCCTTGTGCGCCAGCATCGGTCCGTGCGTGCAATCGCCGACCACCCAGACGCCGTCCGCGCTGGTCCGGAAATGGTCGTTCGGAATAAAGCCACGCTTGTCGGTTTCGATGCCGACCGTGTCGAGCCCCAGCCCCTCGGTGAAGGGGCGGCGGCCGATACAGACGAGCGCAACATCGGCTTCAAAAGCCTTTTCCGTGCCGCCATTGGCGGCCTCGGTGTTCACCGTAAGGCCGGCGTCGGTCCTGTCGATTCCCGTCACCTTGCGGGAGAGTTCGAATTTCAACCCCTGCTTCTTGAAGATGCGCTGGGCCTGTTTGGCAATCTCGGAATCCATGCCCGGCAGGATCCGGTCGAGATACTCGATCACTGTCACTTCGGCGCCGAGGCGCCGCCAGACAGAGCCGAGCTCCAGCCCGATCACGCCGGCGCCGATCAGGATCAGTTTCTTCGGGACTTCCTTGAGTTCGAGGGCGCCTGTGGAAGACACGATGCGCTCTTCGTCGATCTCGACGCCCGGGAGCGGCGTCACTTCGGAGCCCGTCGCAATGACAATATGCTTCGTATCCAGAGTCTTCTTGCCGTCGGGGCCGTCGACCTCGACCTTGCCCTTGCCGGCAATCCGGCCCCTGCCGCGGATATGATCGACCTTGTTCTTCTTCAAAAGGAAGGCAACGCCTTCCGTGAGGCCCTTCACGGCCTCGGTCTTGCCTTCCATCATCTTCGGAAGGTCGTATCCGAGCCCGTCAACCTTGATGCCATAACTGGCAAAATCCTGGTTGGCAGCCTCGTAGAGTTCGGAGGCGTGCAGAAGGGCTTTCGACGGGATGCAGCCGACATTGAGGCAGGTGCCGCCGAGCGTGTCGCGCATCTCGATGCAGGCCGTCTTGAGGCCCAGCTGGCCGGCGCGAATGGCGCAATTATAGCCGCCGGGGCCTCCCCCGATGATAACGACGTCGTAGCTCTTGGACATGCGGCGGCCTTTCGTGTGAGGGGCGAATCCGCCCCTACCTAGAACCGCCCTGCCCGTGTTTCAACCGACTTCACGCCGCCCTGGTGCCGAACAGACGCACGGTCAGCACGACCGCCAGCACGGTGATCAGCGGTGTGGCCACCATCATCCATAGAGGATGCGGGATCATCATCATGGTGACAGCGCCCATGGCCAGCACCGCCAGCCCGACGACCCAGGCCGTCCAGTTGCGTTTCGATATGCGGATCGCGACCAGCCCGCCGACGAAAATGCCGAGCGCCCAGGCGACGAGGACACCGATTTTCGCGCCGAGCGGGATCTCGTGCATGATCGCTGCAAGCTGTTCGGGATTGCTGACATCGACACCTTCTGGCGGCGGAAATATCATGTGCCCGACCATTTCCACGAGCATGACGGTGAAGACCGCCGCGACGAGACCGGCGATGATTCCGAGGATCAAACGAAGCATGCCGGCCTCCTATTTCAGGATGCCGCGCTGGCTGGCCCAGCGCGCGAGCCAGAAATATCCCAGGACCGAGAGAAAGATGACGACCGAGAAGATTATCGCGGGCAAGCCGCCCATTAATTCCATGGCATTGGTAAAGGCATAGCTGTAGATCGCGCCGATAATGAAGCTGATGAGGCTGACAAGGAATAAAAGCGAAGCCAATTTCATCCGCATCAACAGCAGGATGGCCCCGATGAAGCTGCCCCAGACAGAAATCGCCCAGGTCGCGACATACCAGGCCGGGAAGCCGTAGAACAAGGCCAGTTGCTCGTCGTTGAAGTTCGACATGTAGAAGTCCAGCCGGAGCTGGGTCGCCGCGTAGTCAAACGCGCCCATTGCGAACCACAACACGCCGATCACGCCCAGAATCCAGAACCAGACCGGCGTCTTTGCTTGAGAAAACGTCATGAAACCCTCCCCGGTGTTGGCCGCGACGGTAGCGCGTTTGCCTGCCTTTGGGGAGAGGCTTCAGGACTCGTTCAGAGAATTCCGGCCGGCCGCCGACCATTGCTTCCAAATTGCCCGCGGCGGAAGCGGCCTAGATATCGAACAACAAGCGCTGCGGGTCTTCGAGCGCGTCCTTGACGCGGACCAGGAATGTTACGGCTTCCTTGCCGTCGACGATGCGGTGATCATAGGACAGCGCCAAATACATCATCGGCCGGACCACCACTTCGCCATTCTCGGCAACCGGGCGCTCCTGGATCTTGTGCATGCCCAGAATGCCGGATTGCGGTGCATTGAGGATCGGCGTCGACAGGAGCGAGCCGAAAATGCCGCCATTCGAGAGGGTGAAGGTTGCGCCCTGCATCTCGTCGATCGACAGCTTGCCGTCGCGCGCCTTGGTTCCGAGCTCGATGATCTTCTTCTCGATATCGGCGAGCGACATGGTGTCGGCATCGCGCACGACGGGCACGACGAGGCCGCGCTCGGTCGAGACCGCTACGCCCATGTCATAGTAATTCTTGTAGACGATCTCGTCGCCGTCGATCTCGGCATTGACGTTGGGAATTTCCTTCAGCGCATTGACGCAGGCCTTCACGAAGAAGCTCATGAAGCCGAGCTTGACGCCGTGCTTGGCGACAAAGGCGTCCTGGTGCTGCTTGCGGGCCTTCATGATGGCCGACATGTCCGCCTCGTTGAAGGTGGTCAACATCGCCGCGGTGTCCTGGGCGTCCTTCAGCCGGCGCGCGATCGTCTGGCGCAAGCGGGTCATCTTCACGCGCTCCTCGCGCGGGTCGTCGGCGCGGTCGGCGGACGATTGCGAGGCGGGTTTCGGGGCCGGCGTTTTCGGGGCGGTCGCGCCGGCTTCCAGCGCCTTCAACGTATCGCCCTTGGTGACGCGACCATCCTTGCCGCTGCCTTCGATCTTGGAGAGGTCGAGATCGTTCTCTTCGGCAATGCGCGCGGCCGACGGCATGGCTTTGACGTCAGCGTCGGATTTGGATTCGGACTTCGCGGACGTGTCGCCCTCTGCCGGACGCGGTCCAGGAACCGGGTCTTTCGCCTGGGTCGCACCCTCGCGAATTTTTGCCACCACATCGCCCGGAGAGACCATGTCGCCTTCCTCAAAACACCGCTCCTCGAGCACGCCATCCACCGGACACGGCACTTCGACCGCCACCTTGTCGGTCTCGATTTCGACCAATGGCTGATCCTTCTTGACGGCGGCACCCAAGTCTACCAGCCAAGCTCCCACAGCGCCTTCGGTCACGCTTTCTCCCATTTCCGGGATCTTCGCTTCAACAAGATTTCCAGCCCCATCGCCTTCAACCGGCGTGCCGGCCGCTGTTTCGGTCGGTGCGTCCTCGTCCGCGTCGTCATCATCAGCGGCGGCGTCATCAGAATCTGCCTTTTTCGCCTCATCTTCGGACGCGGCCGCGCCGCCCGATCCCAGTTCAGCCAGCTTGGCGCCGATCTCGACCGTATCGCCCTCGGCGGCCACGATCTTCGACAGCGTGCCGTCTTCTTCCGCGCGTACCTCGATCGAGACCTTGTCGGTCTCGAGCTCGACGAGGATGTCGTCCTTCTTGACGGCATCGCCTTCCGAGAAATTCCAGCTGCCCACCGTTGCCTCGGAAACGGATTCACCCAGCTCGGGAACCTTGATGTCGGTCATGTCTCTATGAGTCCTTCGTCTCGGAATGTCAGGCCAGGGCCTCGTTGATCAGTGCATCCTGTTCCGCCTTGTGGGCGGCGGCGGTGCCGGCAGCGGTCGACGCAGCCGCGCTGCGGCCGGCATATTTCGGGCGGCTTTGCTTGGCATCAGTCTGGACCAGCACCCAGTCAAGCGTCGGCTGGATGAAGGTCCAGGCGCCCATATTCTGGGGCTCTTCCTGGCACCAGACCAGCTCGGCGTTCGGAAAACGCTGGAATTCCTGCAGCATGGAACGCGCCGGAATCGGATAGAATTGCTCGACGCGAAGCAGGTAGACATCGTCGACACCCTTTTCCTCGCGGGCCTCGAGCAAATCGTAATAGACCTTGCCGGAACACATTACCACGCGGCGGATCTTGTCGTCGCCCACCAGCCGGGTCTTGGTCACCTCGGACGCGCCTTCGGGCCTGTGCGACGGATCGGCATCGTCCCACAGCACGCGGTGGAAGGACGAGCCTTCCCCCATCGCCTTAAGTGAGGAGATGCAGCGCTTGTGACGCAACAGCGATTTCGGCGTCATCAGGATCAGCGGCTTGCGGAATCCGCGATGGATCTGGCGGCGCAGAATGTGGAAATAGTTCGCCGGGGTCGAACAATTGGCGACCTGCATGTTGTCCTGCGCGCAAAGCTGCAGGAAGCGCTCCAGACGCGCCGACGAGTGCTCGGGGCCCTGCCCTTCATATCCATGCGGCAACAGCATGACGAGGCCGGACATGCGCAGCCATTTGCGTTCACCGGCCGCCAGGAACTGGTCGATAATGACCTGTGCGCCGTTCACGAAATCGCCGAACTGAGCTTCCCACATCACCAGCGTGTTGGGCGCCGACAGCGAGTAGCCGTATTCGAAACCGAGCACGGCTTCCTCGGACAGCATCGAGTCGATGACTTCGTAACGGACCGGCGCAGTGCCGAGTTCGCAAAGCGGCGTGTAGCGTTCCTGGGTTTCCTGGTCGATGATGTGCGAATGGCGCTGCGAGAAGGTGCCGCGGCCAGAATCCTGGCCGGACAGGCGAACCGGGAAACCTTCATCGAGAAGTGACGCAAAAGCCAGGCTCTCGGCCGTCGCCCAGTTGAGTCCCTCGCCCGCCTCGATGGCCTTGCGGCGACCTTCGAGCACGCGCTTCAGCGTCTTGTGGATGGCGATATCGTCGGGATAGCTGGTGAGCTTGTCACCCAGCTCCCTGAGCTTTTCGACAGGCACTGCGGTCTCGCCGCGGCGGTCATCGTCCTCGGGCAGTCCCAGTCCCGACCAAACGCCGTCGAGCCAGTCCGCATCCTTGGAATCGAAGGACCGGCCCTTCTCGAACTCGGCCTCGAGATAATCGTCGAACTCCTTCGCCATGCGCTCGGCATCCTCGTCGGTGAGGACGCCTTCGGCGACGAGGCGCTGCTGGTAGAGTTCGCGGGTCGTCGGGTGGGCCTTGATCGCACGATACATGATTGGCTGCGTGAAGGACGGATCGTCGCCCTCATTGTGGCCGTAGCGGCGATAGCAGAACATGTCGACAATGGCGTCCTTGCCGAAGAGCTGGCGGTATTCTGTTGCCATTTTCGCGGCATAGACCACGGCCTCGGGATCGTCGCCATTGGCGTGGAAGATCGGCGCCTGCACCATGAGTGCAACATCGGACGGATAAGGCGACGACCGCGAATCCTTTGGATCGGTCGTAAAGCCGATCTGGTTGTTGACGATGAAGTGGATTGCGCCGCCGGTGCGGTGACCCTTCAGGCCGGACAGGCCAAAGCATTCGGCGACGATACCCTGGCCGGCAAAAGCGGCATCACCATGCAAGAGGAGCGGCAGGACCTGCTCGGCCGTGCTCACATCATCGCCCTGCTCACGCCGGTATTTCGATTGCTTGGCCCGCGCCTTGCCGAGGACGACCGGGTCGACCGCTTCAAGGTGGGACGGGTTGGCGGTTAGCGAGAGATGGACCGTCTTGCCGTCGAACTCGCGGTCGGAAGAGGCGCCGAGATGGTATTTGACATCGCCGGAGCCGAATTCACCACCCTGCGTCGAGCCGCCCTGGAATTCGTGGAAGATCTGGTGATAGGGCTTGCCCATGACGGCGGCCAGAACGTTCAACCGGCCACGGTGCGGCATGCCGAGGATCATGTCGGACACGCCCATCTGGCTGCCGCGCTTGATGATCTGTTCCAGCGCCGGGACCATGGATTCACCGCCATCGATGCCGAAGCGCTTAGTGCCGGGATAGCGCTTGTGCAGGAAGCGCTCGAAGGCTTCCGCCTCGACGAGGCGCGAGAAGATCGCTCGCTTGCCATCGGGCGTGAAGTTGATCCCCTTGTCGGGGCCTTCAAACCGTTCCTGGAGCCAAGCCTTCTCCTGCGGGTTGGAGATATGCATGAATTCGACGCCGACGGTCGAACAATAGGTGCGGCGCAGGATGTCGAGCATTTGCCTCGGTGTTGCGGTCTCGAGTCCGAGATAGCCGTCGATAAAGATCTCACGATCCATGTCGGATTCGGCGAAACCGTAGGAACCGGGCTGCAATTCGGGTTGCTCGCCGAAGGTGGTCAAAGCCAGCGGATCGAGATTCGCCGCCAAATGGCCACGCATGCGGTAGGCACGGATCATCATGATGGCGCGGATCGAATCCTGGGTCGCCTTGCGGACGTCTGCCGGGTCCGCATCGGGCAAGCGTTCGGCGACCTTCTCGATCAGCGCGGGTTCGGCGGCGGCATCAATCGCGCCGAGCGCGGATGTCAAATCGCCATTGGCCTCTCGCGGCCAGTCGGCACGACGCCAGCTGGCGCCCCGCGCCGCGCGTCCTGACGCCGCCGGATCGGCACCATTGTCCTCGAAAAAGGCACGCCATTCGGTCGGCACCGAGGTCGGGTCCTCGGCCCAGGCCGCGGCCATCTGCTCGATATACTGGGCGTTGCCGCCATAGAGAAAGCAGGTTTCGAGGAAGGCTTGGTTCGCGTCAGTGCGCTTGTTTTCGGACATATCCGTTCCTGTTTGGCCAACCCCCGCTTCGCTGGCCGTCAATGTTAGTCTCCGGGTGGGCCGGTCCCGTGTAAAGCCCGAAACTGTTCCACTGGCGGCTGTCCATCGGTGCAGCGGCCAGTGCGTCATATGTGTGCCGAAGGCCTAGCCCTTCAACACCTCGACCATGGTCGTGCCCAGCCGTGCCGGGCTGTCGGATACCGTGATGCCGGCTGATTTCATGGCTTCGATCTTGTCCTCGGCGCCGCCCTTGCCGCCGGACACGACCGCACCAGCATGCCCCATGGTGCGTCCCGGAGGCGCGGTACGGCCCGCGATAAAGCCAACGACCGGCTTGGAGCGGCCGTTCTTCGCTTCGGCCTTGAGGAATTCCGCCGCCTCTTCCTCGGCAGAGCCGCCGATCTCGCCGATCATGACGATGGATTGGGTCTCGTCATCGCCGAGGAACATTTCCAGGCAGTCGATGAAATTGGTGCCGTTCACCGGATCGCCGCCAATGCCGATGCATGTCGATTGCCCAAGGCCGACATCCGAGGTCTGCTTGACCGCTTCATAGGTCAGCGTGCCGGAGCGCGAGACGACGCCGACAGTGCCGCGCTTGTGGATGTGACCCGGCATGATGCCGATCTTGCATTCACCCGGCGTGATGACGCCCGGGCAGTTCGGGCCGACAAGGCGCGACTTCGTGCCGGACAGGGCGCGCTTGACCTTGATCATGTCAGAGACCGGAACGCCCTCGGTAATCGCGACGATCAGCTCGATACCGGCATCGATCGCTTCCAGCATGGCGTCGCCAGCGAAGGGCGGCGGCACATAGATCACCGAAGCGTTGGCACCCGTCGCCTCGCGGGCCTCGCCCACCGTATCGAAGATCGGCAGTGAGAGGTCCTTGTTCTCGTCGCCATGCCAGGTCTGGCCACCCTTGCCGGGCGTCACGCCGCCGACCATCTGGGTGCCATATTCCATGGCCTGTTCGGTGTGGAACGTGCCGTTGCGGCCGGTCAGGCCCTGGCAGATCACCTTGGTATTCTTGTCGACGAGTACGGCCATAGTGCTTGAACCTCAGGCAGCTTGTTTCGTTTGAATCGGGTGTTTCTCGAAAGCGAGAATGCGGGAGGTATAATCCTCCGGCAGGGGTTTCGGACGGCGGGTTTCGGCGTCCGCACAAACATAGGTCATCGTTCCGTCGGCCAGCAGCTCGTCGCCGCGGAAAATTCCGAAGGCATAGATCACGGACGACGTCCCGAAACGCTGGCAACGGAAGCCGATCTGGATGAGATCGTCGAGCCTGGCCGGGCTGCGGAAATTGCACTCCGCATTGACCGTGAAGAAATCATAGCCGCGTTGCAGCGTGTCATCCCACATCAGATCGTTGGCGCGGAAATACTCGGTCACGGCATGGTCGACGAAGACGAAATAATTGGCATTGAACACGATCGCCTGCGGGTCGACCTCGGCCCAGCGCACACGGTGTTCGTGGAAGAAGGTGAAGTCATCGCGCCGCGTCATGTTTCGCTCCCGTTGAAGCGGAACATGAGCGCGCCGGCGAGCCAGCCAGTGCCGGCGGAAACGCCCATCAGCATGGGCACGGCGAGCGCCATGCCCGTCTCGACATGATCGATCATGGCCTGGGCGACGAGCAGGCCGACGAGGACCGGCGTCAACAGACCCATCATCAGCGCAAAGGCGTAGATGTTCCAGCGCATGCCCGCGAGCCGGGCGCGCAGGAACCAGGCGGCATAGCCGCCGGCCGCGACCGGTAGGGCGATCATGAACAGGATCTGGAACAGATTGCCCAATGCGCGCTAGCCCTTCACCGCCTTGACGATTTTCTGCGCGGCGTCGTCGAGGTCGTCGGCGGCGATCACGTCAAGATCGCTTTCATTGATGATGCGCTTACCGTCCTCGACATTGGTGCCTTCGAGACGGACGACGAGCGGCACCTGGAGGCCGACTTCCTTGACCGCCGCAATGACGCCGCGGGCAATGACATCGCATTTCATGATGCCGCCGAAAATGTTGACCAGGATGCCCTTCACACTGGGATCGGCCGTGATGATCTTGAACGCGGCCGTGACCTTTTCCTCGGAGGCGCCACCGCCGACATCAAGGAAATTGGCCGGCGCGGCACCGTACAGCTTGATGATGTCCATGGTCGACATGGCCAGGCCGGCACCGTTGACCATGCAGCCGATGTCTCCATCGAGCGCGATATAGGCGAGGTCGTATTTCGAGGCCTCGATTTCCTTCTCGTCCTCTTCGGTGAGGTCGCGCAGTTCGGAAATGTCGGGATGGCGGTACATGGCATTGTTGTCAAAGCCGACCTTGGCATCGAGCACGTGCAGATTATCGTCGCCCGTCACGATCAGCGGATTGATCTCGAGCAGTGCCATGTCCTTCTCGACGAACGCCTTGTAGAGCTGGCCCATCAGTTTCACACACTGCTTGACCTGGCCGCCCTCGAGCTTCAGCGCTGCAGCGATCTTGCGCCCGACATAGGGGCTGTAGCCGGCGGCCGGATCGACATGCACGGTGATGATTTTTTCCGGGGTTTCCTCTGCGACCGCCTCGATGTCCATGCCGCCCTCGGTCGAGCAGACAAAGGCCACGCGGCTGGTGGCGCGATCAACGAGCAGCGAGAGATAGAGCTCACGCTTGATGTCGGCGCCATCTTCGACATAGATCCGGTTGACCTGCTTGCCGGCCTCGCCGGTCTGCTTGGTGACCAGCGTGTTGCCGAGCATCTGTGCCGCAAACTCACGGACCTCGTCAGTCGATTTCGCGAGCCGGACACCACCCTTGTCGCCGGCTGAGGCTTCCTTGAACTTGCCCTTGCCGCGGCCGCCGGCGTGGATCTGGGCCTTCACGACCCACAAGGGGCCGGGCAGGTTCTTGGCGGCCGCTTCAGCCTCGGCCGGCGTCATCGCGACACCGCCGTCGGCGACCGGTGCGCCAAAGGATTTGAGCAGGGATTTGGCCTGGTATTCGTGGATATTCATGGATCAGGAGCCTCGCGTGAGAATCGGCAGTCAGGCGAACAGGTATACCGGGCTTATAACACCGGCCTGCAAGGGCGCAATGCGCGTTGGGTCCAGTAATCGCAGGGGCTAGTCCGCGGCGTCTTCAGTGTCGATTTCCGTCAGCGCTGCCGAGGTCGCGTGCAGGTTGACGAAGTCCTCGCGGTCGGCCTCGCTCGCAGCCATCCGGCTGCGCGAGCGGAGCAGCATCGTGCCTGCCAGAGCCGCGCCGAACACGGCCGAGAACAGGAAAACGCCGCGCATCCCCATCGGGCTGGCATAGAGCACGCCAGCGACGAGCGGCCCGATGATCGAGCCGACCGCCCAGACGATCAACAGTCCCGACGCCATGGCCGGCAATTGTCCCTGTTGCGCGCGATCGGCTGCGTGCGCGACGGCGATGCCGTAATGCGCCAGCGACGTTGCGCCCCAAAGGCCGATCAGGACGATGCCGAGGATCAGGCCGGGATCGACGAAAGCGGTCAGAATCAACGAGATGATCGCCCAGGCTGCGCCGAGAACGCCGATGACGAGCCGCCGGTCAAATTGATCCGATATCTTTCCCGCCGGCCACTGGCTGGCCATGGAGGCGGCATAGATGACGCCCATCACGAGCGCCGCGGCTCCGGCAGCGCTGGCATCCTCGGACGGCGTGCCCAGCGCGCCGGCCCAGATCGGAATAAAGGCGAGCACGCCGGAATTGACCATGCCGGCGGCAAACACCGCAATGGCAGCGGCCGGCGCCACTTTCAGCACGGAAAGCGGCGAGCCCGGCGGATGATCCGGCAAGATCGGCTGGGCGCGATGGGTCGCGGCCACCGGTGAAATGGCGAGCGCCAGGAATACGCCGGCGACCAGCAGCGCCCCGCCGATCAGCGATTCGCCGCCGGCGATCAAAAAGGGACCCACGACAATGCCGGCGCGGCCGGCAATCTGGTAGGCGGAAATGACACCGCCGCGACGGCTCGCGGGAGTGGCGTCCGCGATCCAGCTCTCGGCGACGGCAAACAGAACGGCTGCGCTGGCTCCGAACACGAGACGCAGGGCAAACCAGAGATAGGCATTGGTATCCATGCCGAGCAGAAGCGTCGCCGCGACCGCCAGGCCACCCGCGGCCGCAAAGGCGCGGATGTGACCGATGCGGGCAATCAGCGCCGGCGCATGGAACGCCCCTGCCATAAAGCCGATGGCATAGGCCGAAGCGATGGCACCAATCGCGACCCCTGACCACGCCGATTGTGCCATGGTAAGAGGCAGCGCGACGTTGAGCAGTCCATTGGCGACTTGCCAAACGCCCATCGCCAACATGACAACGGCAACATTGCGGTAGAATATCACGGTGTTCGTCCTAGGTTCGGGTTTGGCCACCGGCTGCGAAGCAACAGGAAGGCGACGTCATGTTCAAGGGTCTGACAGTTATTTTTCTCGCGGCAACCCTCGCCGCCTGCACGGCTGAAGCTCCGATTACGGAGGGTTCGTGGCGGTTGGATGGCAGCCAGTCGGATGTGGTGTTCATCAGCGTGAAAAACGGCGATGTGGCCGAGGTCAGCCGTTTCGAGGCATTGTCCGGCTCGGTGAGCGCGGACGGTCGCGCCGAACTGACCATCCCCGCGACCAGCGTCGAGACCTATGTCGACATCCGGAATGAGCGGTTGCGCGACATCTTTTTCGAAGTCACGCAATATCCGGATATCACCGTGGCGGCGGATCTCGACCCGGCCCTGTTCGAAGCGCTGGACGTGGGCAGCGCGACAGATACCGAGCTGGCGCTGACCGTCGGCCTGCATGGCGACGTGCGCACGGTTTACGCACCGGTTCGGATCGTGCGCAGCGGGCCCGACCAGGTGCGGGTGATATCCAGCGAGCCGGCGCTGATCGATGCGCGGGATTTCGGTCTCGGCGAGGCGGTGAATGCGCTGGCGGCGATCGCCAATCTCGACGGGATCACACCGGTCTTCCCGGTTTCGGTCCACCTGGTGTTCGAGCGCAGCTAGCCCGGCTTGCGGCAGAGATAGATCACGTCCTGCTTGAAGAGGCCGAACCGCGGTTCTTCTTCCGGTGTGAGCCGCCATTCAGTGGCCTCGAATCCCGCCTGCCGCACGCGGTCGGCAAAGTCGCGGCCATAATAGCGGACGTGACTGGCGTCGTCGTAATGGGCGAATTTCTCGGCTGCGGTCGTGACTTCGGGGTTCTCATAGGTTTCTTCACGCGCCCAGTTCTGCGGCACGGAATAGATCGCCAGCCCGCCCGGCTTGAGCACACGGAAGCTTTCCCGCATTGCCTTCCGGTCGTCGGGCACGTGCTCGAGGACATGGTGCGCGAGGACGCAATCGACGCTTTCGTCCTCGAACGTCATCGCCGACATGTCCATGGCATGACGCGCCTTGCCCGGCACAAGGTCAGCCGTGTGATAATTGGGCGCATCGCCCATCATCTTCTTGAAATATCCCTCGGGCGCGAAGTGCAGGATGACCCGGCCGTCCGTCAGGTCGATTCCCTCGCGCTCAAGGCAGATATGCAGGAGCCGATGGCGTTCGCGTGAACCGCAACCCGGACAGCGGCCGTCCCAGCGCGGCGGTGTGCCAAGCGAAAGGAATTTCCCCTCATAGCCGCAGATCGGGCAAAGCCGATCCATGGACGGAACCGAGAACTGGCGCGGGTCGCGGAAGCGGGCCTGCAGTTTTTTCAGGAAGATACGCATGTCGTGTCCGGGGCTTGTTGGGGCCTCGCAGCGACATAGCGCGTTCAACCCGCTTCGCCAAACACGAAGCGCCGCTGGCGTTCCGGGGGGAGGTGGATCGCCAGCGGCGCGGGGTGACCAGCTCGCACGGAGGGTTATCGGGCAAGCTGGCGGGACAGGACGTGGTCGAGGGAAATAGTCCCGCCGCCACGCCCGACAAGGTAGAAGAGCGGAATCAGCCAGAGTGCGACAGTTCCCCAGAAATGCGCATTGGTCGGAAAGACGAAAATCTGGATCACCAGGGCCATCACGATCAGGCCGGTGGCGGCAAAGCGGGTCAACAGGCCAAGCACCAGAAGAACCGGCAATACGCCTTCGCCGGTTGTCGCCATGATTGCCGCCAATCCGCCCGGGATGAGCGGCAGCTCGAACATGCCACCCTCACCGAATTGCGCGAATGTCGAAGCCTCGATGGTGATCGGGAAGGCCGGCACCTTGATCAGCGACCGCTCGATCTCGAAATCATTGATCACCTGGACGTAATCGAAAATTCCATTGGTCTCGATCTTGTTGAGAAATGAACGCCAGAACACGCCGGCGATGGCAAGGCGTGCAAAAAGGGCCAGCAGCGAATGGCTGATGATCCCTTGCGCCGCGCCGTAGAACGCCTGGTACAGGCGGCCGGCCGCGCCGAAGGCAGGCGGGTCGCCGTCGAAAGGTTGAGTGGTCATCTATGTGGTCCCTTTTTCGTCCAACCCCATGAAAACGCCTTCCTTCAGCAAGGCGATGAAAACCGGAGCGGGGTCAGCTCCGGGAAATTGGTCGGCGATGGCCGCCGACGTAGTTTCGAAGTCCGCCCCAGCGGAAATGCATGCAAGGAAGACCGATTCGGCGGGCGAGAGACGGCGATGCCGCACGTCCATTTGCGGGCGGTGAACCAAGGCTGTCTCGGCGCCGCTATCGAGCGAGATGCGCTCGACATCCGCATCCTCGCGATTGGTGCGCCAGATTGAATAGGCCGGAAATCCGGACTCGCAGATCCTCACGGATGGATGCAGGCCGGGCGCCAACGCCGCCAGTTGCGTTGGCGGAAGGCCGGCGATGGCGCTCAATGTCAGCGGTCGCGCGTCAGGCGCGTGGTGAGCTTCGAGCCATGCGCGGTCGAGCCGGGCGACATCAGGGAGATAGGCGAGCGGGCGGGACGGCTCGAAAAGCTCGATGAAATCTGCAAAAGCTTCGCCAAACAGCGTCAGTGTCCGCTCGGACGGCGGATGCTCGGCCCAGAAAGCCCGCGCCATGCCCTGGAAGAACTGGTCGCCCACCAGGCGCTTGATGGCGGGATAGGCGTCGCCGAGCGTGTCGGCCGCACCCTTCACGACATTGTTGCGGTAGACCTGAAGCCTTGAATCGGGCGCGCCCTTGATGAAGGGGGAGAGCTTTGTTGCATCGCCGCTCATCAACGCGGCCGCGAAGGCGTCGTGGAACTCAGGCATTGACGGCCTCCTCACGCGCCTTTTCCAGAAGGACCTGGGCGCGTCCACGCTCCGCCATCAGCGTCTCGAACGGCGGCAGATTGCTGTCGCGCTCGATCAGGGTCGGCTTCGGTCCGATCCGCCCGATGGCATATTCATAGAGTTCCCACACCTCGTCGCGCACCGGCGCGCCATGGGTGTCGATCAGCAGCTTGTCGCCGAGCTTCTCGTCCTGCTCGTGGCCGGCGAGGTGGATTTCGCCGATGGCACCGGCGGGCAAGGCGTCGACATAGCTGTACGGGTCCTGGCCGAGATTCCAGCTCGTTACGAAAACGTTGTTGATGTCGAGCAGAAGACCGCACCCCGTGCGATCGACCGCTTCGGCGAGGAATTCCTGCTCTGTCATCTCCGCCTTCAGCGGCAGGTAGATGGACGGGTTTTCGATGAGGATGGTGCGGCCCAGCGCGTCCTGGGTCTCGCTCACATGATCGCAGAAACGATCGAGCTGCTGACGCGTGTAGGGCGTCGGTAGCAGGTCGCCGAAATATGTGCCGTCATGGGCACACCAGGCGAGATGCTCGCTCATCAATTGCGGCTGGTAGCGCTCTGCCAGTTCACGCAGTTTCGCGAGATGATTGCGATCGGGTCGCTCTGTGCCACCGAGCGACAGGGCGACACCGTGCAGGGACAGAGGACGGTCGCGGCGGATCGCATCAAGCCAGGCGTGACGCGGCCCGCCGGCCGTCATGTAGTTCTCGGGATGGACTTCCACCCACAGTCCGGCCGCGCGGCTTTCAAGAACGCTGCGATAATGCGGCGGCTTGAGGCCGATACCGGCGCCGATCGAGGGCGCCGGATCGCTGGCTGGCCGGACGGTTGTCATCCCGGTCTGCGCCGCGCGCTTACGGGCGCTCGACCGGCTCGAGCGAGCCGTTGCCATACGGTGTTTCAATGTCTTCGCAGGTCCCCGCCGGAACATAAGTCCAGGCATTGCCCTGATAATCGACGGTTGATGAGCCTTCGCACGACGTGCCAGGCCCGGCAGCGCAGTCATTTTCGCCGGCAAGGGCGACGCCGTAACACTGTTCCATGTCGTCGTGCGCGTTCTCGCCTTCCTCGTGGCCGTCGGCATTGGCGGCTGCGGACAGCGACAGGGCAAGGGCCGAAGCGGCGAGTGTGGCGAATGCGGTTTGGTTTTTCATGATCTCAGACTCCCGTTGGATTCAACTTCCCGGCCAGGCTTCCCGGCCGGTGATCTGAACGATGTCTGAAGATGCAGCCGAAGACCATTCACATTCCGTCGACAGGCCTAACGTCAGCGTTATCGCGCGCTGAAGAGTTTTCGGAATTGCGTGATCGGAGCTGCAACCAAATACCGGCCGAGGGACAAGGCCGCACCGCGACACTCCCAGCGCTGCTGCGGTTCCAGGGGCTTTTGTGCGAGATCACGAAACGCTCCGCCGCGTTCACATCGCCAACGTGTCGGTTCACGCAATGGCTGGGCGCGGTGGGGCAGCGGGAGCTCCGCGCGGGGATAATTCGGCGGAACTCCCTGCCCCAGCCTCACGGACGCGGCCGGCATTGCCTCGATCGATCACGTGATCGCGACCGGCAGCCAGGCGATCATGACGGCGGCTTAAGGACGGGATCACGGATCCGCAAGCCTCGCCCGCGCAGTCGATTGCCGCACTATTCGCCGGCCACGGCCGGAACCGCCTCGAAACGCATGGGCTGGCCCAGCACGTCAATGCGCACGACCTCGCGAACCCCGTCATTGGCGGAGACGTAGATATCGTTGTCGGTCGATCCACCGCGCACCTCGATGCGGATCGGTTCGTGCGTACCGCCCAAGGTCTGGATCGTTCCGCCATCCGCCGCGGTCAGCGTGACGGTTGCTGCCGAACCCCAGAGTGGCGCAAACCAGTCGAACGTAATCGAATCGCCGATCTCGAGCGGCAGGGTCGGGGCCAGGAAGAAGACCGCGCCCCGCATCACCATGCTTTCGGTGACTGGTGTCTCGATGGAGGCCGATTGGTCGTCCGCCCCGGGGCGGGTAAAGATCCGGCTGCCGACCATCACCCCGTCCTGTTCCCTGGCCTCGACCGTGAGGATGGCGGTTTCCTGAAAGAACGTGATGTTGATGTCGACGGGCGCGGCCGTGCTGCCGTCGACCGATGCCTCCAAGGTCTCGTAGATCTGGCGACTGGCCCACATGGTGCGGTCGTAAAAGCGGATTAGGCCGGATTCTTCGTCCCGCTGCCAGCCGAGGCGCATGAAGCCGTCAGGCTCGTCCTCGACCAACATTTGCAAATGCAATTCGCCACTGTCCGGCAGCGCCGCAATGGATTCAGCGGCCAATCGCCCTGGGCGAGAGCAGGCGCCGCCAGCCCCATCGCGGCCATCGCTGAAAGAATATAATTCCGCATTTTAATCTCCTTGAGTATTTTTCATCTCCAATACCCAAGAAATGCACGTTGAATGGGAGAGAAATACTAAGAATGCGGCAAGAGATTTCACGAAAGCGTGAGGGTCATCCACCGAAAAACATCTGCCACATCAACCGCCCCGGCATGAAGGCAAACAGGCCGGGTACGATCAGAGCACCGATGAAGAGGCCGAGGACGGTGTTGCGGTGCTTGTCGGTGCGCAGGGCGCGTGCGTGCGTGATCATGCCGAACAGGCCGAACAAGGTGAGCGGGACAAAGATATGGATGAAGCTGAACTGACCGTCATTGATCTGGCGGATAAATATCGCTGTCAGCGCGGTGGCGAGCATCAGCGCGGCCCAGACATAGCCGAGCGTGCGATGCGGGATGGTGCCCTTGGGCGCAAATAACTGGACCAAGCCCAGCGCGAGGGCAGAGAGCGCCGCCGCGACGTGAATCTGAATGATCAGGGGCGCTCGGGCAAAAGCTGCGAAGTCAGGCTGGAAACCGCCGGCCACGCGGCCCAGCTCGCGCCAGTAGGCGGCCAGATTCCCCTCCTGCAATATGCCGCCCTGAACAAGGGCGAAACCGACCACGACGGTTACGATACCAAAGCCAAAGGCGAGATGACGGATTGCATTCATTTCCAGCTCCCTCAAATTGCGAGATATGACGAGAACGGATTGTCAGGGCCTGGCCGCTTGCGGTAGCAGCTATTCGCTGGCGGGCTGTTTCCCGACGCGAATGGCGCTAGATTCCATTCGCGATACGTGAATGGAGCTGCAGGCGGCGTGAAGCGAGTTCTCGATTTCTTCAAGGCTCAGGGTACCGGGATGATCTTCATGATCGGGCTCGGCACTTTTCTGGCGATCCTCGGTCCCTACGACACGTCAGCGCTCGGCTGGCCATGGGTCTGGCTCTACTGGACCGGTTTGATGTTGCTGGGCGGGTGTAGCGGTGATGTCGCCCTTGCCTTGCTCAATCGCTTGGCTCCGAACCTGCCGCGATGGGCGTCCTATTCGCTGATCGCCGTGATGGTGGCCGTGCCGGTCACGATCGCGGTGATCTCGATCCAGAGCGTGGTCGGATCCCTGCCGCCGATCCACACCTGGCCGGTCATCTACTTTTTTGTCCTGGTGATTTCCGCCGGCGTGGTCGCATTGACCTATCTGCTCGAGCGTCCCGGCCAGGCCGCTACCGAGCTGGCGGTCGGTCGCGCCCTCACGGACAAGCTTCCGGTGCGCTTTCGCACGGCAGACCTGATCGCCCTGCAGTCCGAGGATCATTATCTGCGCGTACACACGAACCGCGGCGACACGCTGATCCTGATGCGGCTTTCGGATGCCATCGCGGCGGCTGAGGGCCTTGAGGGCGCACAGACGCACCGCTCCTGGTGGGTGGCACGCAGCGCCATTGATCATGCCGAGAAAGCCGGCGGCCGCGCCGAACTGACGCTGACCAACGGCATCACCGCGCCGGTCAGCCGCAGTTTCTATCCCGATCTCCGGGAGCGCGGCTGGATCTAGCGCTGCCGGGCGCGCCACTCGTCGCGCGTCTGCCCCCAGACATCGACAATCATGTCAAAGCCGGCAACCTCGACCTTGCGGTTCCAATTGTAAGAACCGATTTTCCGCGCCACTCCCTGCGATCCGATATTGCCTGCATCGATGAGGTGGACAGCAGACGCCCAGCCAAGGTCCTCGAAAACCCAGTCGAGGCAACGGCCGGCGGCTTCCGCCGCATACCCCTTGCCCCAGGCTTCGCGCTTGATGGTCCAGCCGATCTCCTCCTGCGGCCAGCCATAGGGATACCACGGGCCGACACGCCCAAGCCATTCGCCGCTTGCCTTGTCCTCGACCGAGAAGAAGCCGTATCCGCGCACTGCCCAGTGACCGATCACGCCGCACAGACCCCGCCAGACAAGCGGCGGGGTCTGGGTCCCGCCGATGAATTGCGCGGTTTCCTGGTCGGCCATCACCGCAATGAGCGGATCGACGTCCCGCTCCTCGGGGACACGGAGAACCAGGCGTTCCGTTTCGAGACGGGGACCGAAGCTGGATATATCGACCGGCATGTCATCCTCCCGCAGCGCGACCGGCAGCGGGGATAGGCTGCACAGCCTCCATTGGCAAGCATGGGGCGGTCCCCGAACCATTGTTGGCGCGGAACTTGCGCATGGAGAGGCTCGACTAACAGCAACCCAAGCCAGGACCAGAATGGCCAGAGAAAATCGTCCCACAATCGTACGCCTCGCCGTGTACTGGATTTTTGCATCCGGGATGATGGGATTGATCATCGGCCTGACCTACGCCAGCGGCGTTGTGGAATGGGTCTATGAAGAGCTCACCGCCCCGGCCTGGCTGCTTTCGACACCAATACTGACGTGGCTGTGGATCGCCAAAACGATGTGGATGGCCTTCATCCTGTGGATGGTCGACCGCTTCGGCCATGGCTGGTGCCGCTGGGCATCGATGGGGCTGATCACGCTGCTGTTCGCGGCGTCGGGCGGATGGATTACTGGCTTCGTCATCCTGCGCGATTTGTCGGTCGGCTTCTACGCCATCCTCATCAGCTGGCTGATCACGGTGGCGACCATGCTGCTGATCGGCCGCGCGCACAAAGCTGCGGGGATACTGATGTGGCCGGTCTTCGTCTGGACGACCTACATGGCCGTCGTGTCTTTCGAATTGATGCGCCTCAATACCGGACTTCAGCTGGCCGGGCTGTAGCCGGAAAAAGGCCCTCCCGAGCGGAAGGGCCTTTTTATTTAGAACAATCGTTGCGAACTAGCCGAGCGAGGGCTCCAGCCCCTTGCACGCCTCGACCAGCCCCTTCACCGCATCGACCGAATTGTCGAACATTTTCTGCTCGTCATCATTGAGCTCGATCTCGACGATCTTCTCGGCGCCATCCTTGCCGATCACGATCGGCACGCCGACATAGAGATCGTCAACGCCGAACTGGCCGGTGAGGTGGGCGGCGGCCGGCAGGATGCGCTTCTTGTCACGCAGATAGGAGACCGCCATGTCGATGGCGCTTTCGGCCGGCGCATAATAGGCTGAGCCATTGCCCAGAAGGCCGACAATCTCGCCACCGCCCTTGCGGGTGCGGTCGATGATGGCGTCCATTTTTTCCTGCGTCGACCAACCCATCTTCACCATGTCGGGAACCGGAATGCCGGCGACGGTCGAGTAGCGCAGAAGCGGAACCATCGTGTCGCCGTGGCCACCCATCACGAAGGCGGTAACGTCTTCCACGGAAACGCCGAACTCCTCGGCCAGGAACCAGCGGAAGCGGGCCGAGTCGAGCACGCCTGCCATGCCGACGACCTTGTTGCTGGGCAGGCCGGAAAACTCGCGCAGCGCCCAGACCATCGCATCGAGCGGGTTGGTGATGCAGATCACGAAGGCGTCCGGCGCGTGCTGCTTGATGCCTTCGCCCACGGCTTTCATGACTTTCAGATTGATGCCCAGAAGGTCATCGCGGCTCATGCCCGGCTTGCGCGGCACGCCGGCAGTGACGATGCAGACATCGGCACCGGCGATGGCGGCATAATCGTCCGCACCCTTCAGATTGGCATCCTTGCCGAAGACCGGCGAGGCTTCTGCGATATCGAGCGCTTTGCCCTTGGCGATGCCCTCGGCAATGTCGAACAGAACCACATCGCCCAGCTCCTCACGGGCAGCGATATGGGCGAGCGTGCCGCCGATCATTCCGGATCCGATGAGGGCGATTTTGTTACGGGCCATTGAGAGCTCCTTCGCAAGTGCGGAAATTTGCGAGACGGTCTAGCGCCCGGCTGACGCGGCGGCAAGTGCAGCGGCAGGTCCGGGTGGGCGGCTAATTGTCGTAGTACAGGTCGTGGCCTTCACCCGCCCGTTTCCGATGCGGCGTCAGCCCCGAAAAGCGCCGGAATTCACGAGTCATGTGCGCCTGGTCCGCATAACCGCAGTCGATCGCGATTTCCGCAAGGCGCGTCTCGCCGGCGCCGATCGCCCGCCGCGCTGCGTGATAGCGGTGAATGCGCAGATATTCGCCCGGCCGCAGGCCTGTCTGCGCGAGAAAGCTCCGGTCCAGCGTGCGGATGGATATGCCGAACTTTTCTGCCAGGCCGCGGGCGGTCAGGCCCGGCGACATGGCAAGGATGTCCGCCGCACCGGCAAGAAGTGGTAGGCAGGCGAAGTGTCCATTTTCTTCAATCGTTCCCGCAGCTACCGTCTAATGTTGCCGCAAACAGGAGAGTAATCCATGCGAAACTTGATACTAGCGATCGCTCCGGTCATGGCCGCGTCCGCACCAGCCTTCGGCAATGATCTCGACTGGATGAGCGGGCATTGGCGGGCGAGCGAGGGCGGCCAGGTGTCCGAGGAAATCTGGACCAATGGCGATGGCGGGCTGCATCTGGGAATCAACCGGACGGTGATAGACGGCGTGGCGCGTGGTTATGAATTCCTGCTGATTGCGGTCACCAATGAGGGCGCGACCTATTGCGCCCAGCCGGGCGGCAATGAAGCGACCTGCTTTGTCTCGACGGAATTGAATGCCAATCGGGGCGTGTTCGAGAATGCCGAGCACGATTTCCCGCAGCGCATCATCTATGCCCGGGAGGGAAACGTGCTTTCCGCGACGATATCGGACCTCTCGGGCGAGCAAAGCTATGAGTTCGGCTGGACGCTCGCGGAAGACTGATCGAGGAAGAACACTTCCTCGACCGTTACATCCAGTGCCTCGGCCAGCTTGAGGGCCAGCAGGGCGGAGGGGATGAAAACGCGGTTTTCGACCGTATTGATGGTCTTTCGCGTCACGCCCACGCGGGCAGCTAATTCGGCTTGTGTCAGGCCGAGCCGGGCGCGGTGTTCCTTCAGGCGGTTTCCAAGCTCAGCCGCGCCCATCACGCAGGCTCTTCATCCGGTTCATGACCCAGGCGAGCCAGCACGGTGAGCGGAATGAACACGCCGATGATCAGCAGGGCACGGATGGCAATGGCAGCGCTGAAGTCGACAAACGTCGCGGCCGCCAGGAGAAGCGCGGCGCCGGCGATCATACCGGCAAATCCGTACATGGTGGCGCGGGCGCGGTTCTGCAGAAACAATTCGTCCTGCAAGACGGAACAGGCACCGGCGCGTTTTACCGATCTCTGGTAATTCAACAGCAGAATCATAGACCCTGCCCAGGCCACTGCCCCGGCGATCAGGGCCATTTGCAATGCCAGCCGGCCTGCGGGCAAAGACCAGGACAATGCGTCTGCCGCATCGATCCCGAGCGTTGCGCCCTGCCACAGCAGAAATGACACGCCGGCGAACATGAAGGCGCGGTCCCGCTTGCGCTGAAGCTTGTTGATATTGTCCATGTCGCGGCCCCTTTGTGTAACCTGTCGGTGACTGGTCACTTATACGTTACATAATGGGCAGTCAAGGTTACATAAAACCTTCTCGACGTCGCGAGCCGAACGCCGATGCAGAGATCCAGATGGCGGACGTCAAGCCGCCCTGCGAGTTGAATTCGTATACGCGCTCCGCGGTCACCGTTTCATCGCGATCAGAAGACCGTCACCGATTGCGGTGAAGGCATTCTCGACGCGATCATCATTATTGACCTTTTCCGCAATCACGCGGAGCGCATCCGTGTCGGGATCGGATACTGACGGATCGGCGACCGAGCCGTTCCACAGCACATTGTCAAAGAGCATCACGCCGCCCGGACGCAACAGGGTCAAGCCGGCGGAATAATAATCGGGATAACCGGTCTTGTCGGCATCTACGAACATCATGTCGACCGTCTCCGCTAGCCCGTCGTTTACGAGGCCGATCAGGCTTTCGCGCGCATCGCCGATGACGGGGCGGATGATGTCGGCGACACCGCCCTGTTTCCAGTAATTCTCGGCGATACAGATGAGATCGTGGGATACATCGCAGGCAAAGAGTTTTGCCTTGTGCCCGTGGCACGCTTTCATCGTTTCAGCGACCGCCAGGGCCGAATAGCCGGTGAAGACCCCAACCTCGACCGCGGTTTTTGCATCGACCATGCGCGCCACCATTTTCATGAAAGCCGCCTGCTCGGGGCTGACCTGCATGTTGGAATCCTCGCGCGCCTCGGTCTCCTCGCGGCAGCGTTTCAGCGCAGCGGATTCAGCCGGATTGGCCTTGCGGACATAGTCGGTCAGCGTGGCATCAAGCCCGATCGATCGTGACATATTCAATCCTCTTCAGTTTCCGCGTCCACCAGCGATTCTTCGTGCGCGGCGGCGAGGTATTCCTGCGTACGCATTTCCATCAGGCGCGACGCGGTCCGCTCGAATTCGAACGCACCGTCGCCTTCATTGTAAAGGCCATCCGGCTCTGCTGCGGCACTCATCACAAGCTTGGTCTTGGCTTCGTACAGGGCATCTATCAATGTGACAAAGCGCTTCGCTTCATTACGCTTTTCCGGGGTCAGGACCGGGACACGCTCGACCAGAAGCGTGTGAAAGCGGGCAGCCAGGGCGAGATAGTCGGCGGGCCCCAGCGGGCGGGCGCACAATTCCTCGAAGGTGAACCTCGCGACCCCGGCCGCCTCGCGCGGCACCGGAACGGCCCTGTTCTGGACGGTCAGCGTGCAGGCCTGCGCCTGCGCGCCCTGGGTCAAGCGCTCCCAGGCCGATTGAATCGCACGATCCGCCTCGGGCCCGAGCGGCGCGTAATAGACCGGCGCGGCGGTCAACTGGCGCAGGCGGTGATCGTCGCCGGACGGGATTTCCATCACGTCGAGCCGCGCCTTCAGCATGTCGATAAAGGGCAGGAAGAGCTGCCGGTTGATGCCGTCCTTGTAGAGATCGTCGGGCACGCGGTTGGATGTCGCGACCACAACGACACCAATGTCGAACAATTGTTCGAACAGGCGGCCCAGCAACATGGCGTCGGCAATATCGGTGACCTGGAATTCATCGAAGCAGAGCAGGCGCGCCTCGTCGGCAATCGCCCTGGCGACGGGCGGGATCGGATCGTCCCGGCCTTTCTTGCGGTCCAGCCGCTTGCGCCATTCACCAATGCGGGCATGGGTTTCCTGCATGAATTGGTGGAAGTGGACACGCCGCTTTTGCCGGATCGGCGCGTTGGCGAAGAACATGTCCATCAGCATGGACTTGCCGCGCCCGACACCGCCCCAGAGATAAAGCCCCTTGGGTGGCGACGTCTTGTGACGGACCCAGCCATCCTTGATGCGCCAACCGGCAAGGCGCCGGTGCAGATCGGTGAGCGCTTCCGCGGCCGCGATTTGACCCGCATCGCGGGTCAGTGATCCCGCGGCGATACGTGTTTCCAGAACCGCCAGCGGCGTCATCGGCCGAATACCGTCACGATGGCCAACAGGCCAAACGCAATGATCGCGGCAGCGATGAGAAAGACCGGGCGTTTAACCTCGCGCATGGCTGGCGTGATGGCAGCGCGCCCGCCGGTTGGCAAGGTGGGGCGTTGCATTTCACGGCTCTCCGCCGGCTTTATCTGAATGGCCGCGCTGCGCCGCCACCCTCACACCTCATCCTGAGGTGCTCGCGCAGCGAGCCTCGAAGGATCGGAGGCCAATCGCCCTGCGTGGTTCGAGGCTGGCCTGCGGCCAGCACCTCACCATGAGGTGGGTGGCGGCTTTTTCAAGCCACCCGCAACGCCTCCACCACGGCGCGGAAATCGTCGCGCAACGGGGCCGGACGGCGAGATTTCGCGTCGACATAGACGTGGACGAAGAAGGCTTCCGCCGCGGCGGTGTCGGAATCCTTCGCGAAGGCGCCGACCTCGTAGCGCACGGACGAATTCCCGACATGCGCGACGCGAAGCCCGATCTCGACCGGTTCGGGATAGGCCAGCGAAGCGAAATACTTGCAGCCGGATTCGACCACGAGCCCGATCCGGTCGCTGGTCGCCGGATCGAGCACGCCGGCCTCGATCAAATACCGGTTCACGACGGTGTCGAGCAGCTCGTAATAGACGACATTGTTGAGATGGCCGTAGACATCATTGTCCTGCCAGCGCGTCGCGATCTCGTGAAAGACGGCATAATCGGCGCGGGTCGCGGGCGCGGCGCTCACACGATCTCCTCATAGAGCTTGACGATGTCGTCATAGGTGAGTTCGCGCGGATTGTTGGGCAGAAGGCGGTCATTGGCTGCAACATCCTCGGCCATGCGCGGAATGTCGTTGTGCGAAATGCCAAGCTGCGACAGGCGGCGTTCGATCCCCGTCGATTCGGCGATCCGCTCCATCTCGGCAATGAGCGCTGCAGAAGAGGCCTCCAGCGCCAGATGCCCCGCTATTTCGGCATAGAGTTTCTCGGCCGCGGCGGCGTTAAATTTCAGCACCGGCGGCAGGACGACCGAGTTCGATAGGCCGTGCGGCACGTGGAAAATCCCGCCCAGCGGATAGGCCATGGCGTGCACCGCGCCGACTGGCGAGTTGGAGAAGGCCTGTCCCGCCAGCATGGCCCCGAGCAGCATGTCGCCGCGCGCTTCGAGATTGGACGGTTCCTCGCAGGCGGTGAGGATCGCGCCCTGCAGCTTCTTAAGCGCGGCAAGGGCGAGCGCGTCGGACACAGGGTTTTTCGAACGCTTGTTGGTGAAGGCCTCGATGGCGTGGACCATGGCGTCGATGCCGGTCGCCGCCGTCGCATGGCGCGGCAGGCCCAGCGTCAGTTCCGGATCGAGGATCGCCATGTCGGCATAGAGCGGACCGGCGGCAATCCCGCGCTTCGAGGTGGCGCCGGTGGTGATGACGGCGACATTGGTGACTTCCGATCCGGTGCCCGCCGTGGTCGGGATCATGATCGAGGGCAGGCCGTCGACGCGCACCTGCTCGACGCCATACATTTCCGACAGGGGCTGATCGCCGCCGGCGAGGAGCGAAACGACTTTGGCCGTGTCCATCGGTGAGCCGCCGCCGAAGGCGATGACGGCCTCTGCGCCAAAGGCGCGAGCCTTGGCGGCGGCTTCCAGCACGACGGCTTCAGGCGGATCGGCAACGACCTCGTCATAGATGAAAACGTCAAAACCGTCAGCTTCCAGCGCGGCCAACGCATCGTCGATCAGGCCGGCGCCCCGGACACCCTTGTCGGTGACGAAGAAGAGGCGTTTCGCGCCCTTGAGAACTGGTTCGGCCAGTCTGGACAAGTGCTTAGAAGCGCCGGCTTCAAAGACAATGTGCGGAACGGTGCGGAAGGAAAAGGCGTGCATGGGCGGGAGAGTAGTCGCGCCGGATGGTCTGACAAGTCTCAACCCCTCACCCGAATGTTCATCGCTTCGCGAACTCACATTCTTCCCTCTCCCCTTTCAAAGGGGAGAGGGAGAGAAAGGCGGCCACCAATGTGGGCGACTTTCGAGGGTGAGGGGTTCGCGACCCTATTGCATCGTCGGGATGACAAACGCCTGGTCACCGATATCGCCGGTGGGCCAGCGCTGGGTCACCGTCTTGATCTTGGTGAAGAAGCGGATGCCCTCAGTGCCGTACTGGTTGGTGTCGGTGAAGGCCGAGCGCTTCCAGCCGCCGAAGGAGTGATAGGCGACCGGCACCGGGATCGGCACATTGATGCCGACCATGCCGACCTGCACCTTGGCCGCGAATTCGCGCGCGGCGAGGCCGGAGCGCGTGAACAGGGCGACGCCGTTGCCGTACTGGTGATCGCTGGGCAGGTGGGCGGCCTCGTCGAGATTTTCCGCGCGCACGACTTGCAGCACCGGTCCGAAGATTTCCTCTTCATAGGACTGCATTCCGGGCTTCACATTGTCGAACAGGGTCGGGCCGATGAAGAAGCCCTTCTCATGCCCTTGCAGCGAGAAGCCGCGGCCGTCGAGAAGGAGGTCGGCGCCTTCTTTCTCGCCCATGGTGATGTAGTCCTCGACACGCTGCTTGTGCGCGGCGGAAACGACCGGGCCGTAATGCGCGTCCGGATCGGTGGAGACGCCGACGCGCAGCTTGGCGGCTTCTTCCTTGATGCGGCTGACGAATTCCTCGGCCGTATCGCGGCCGACCGGGACGGCGACGGGCAGCGCCATGCAGCGCTCGCCGGCCGAACCGAAGGCGGCACCGAGGAAATCGTTGACGACCTGGTCCATGTCGGCGTCCGGCATGATGATGCCGTGGTTCTTGGCCCCGCCCATGGCCTGGAAACGCTTGCCGTGGTCGGTACAGGTCCTGGCGATGTAATGGGCAATGTCGGAGGAGCCGACGAAGGACACCGCCTTGATGTCGTCATGGGTCAGGAGCGCGTCGACCGCCTGCTTGTCGCCATGGACGATTTGCAGCACGCCTTCCGGCAGGCCGGCCTCCATCCACAATTCGGCAAGGCGGACCGGGACGCTCGGATCCTTTTCCGACGGTTTCAGGACCAGCGCATTGCCGGTCGAGATCGCCATGCCCATGAACCACATCGGGATCATGGCCGGGAAGTTGAACGGCGAGATGCCGGCGACCACGCCCAGCGGCTGGCGCATGGAATAGACATCGATGCCGGTGCCCGCGCTTTCGGTGTATTCGCCCTTCATCAGGTGCGGCACGCCGCAGGCAAACTCGATCACTTCCAGGCCGCGGATGATATCGCCCTTGGAATCGGCGATAACCTTGCCGTGCTCGGATGACAGGAGCTCGGCGAGAGAGTCCATCTCGTCCTCGACCAGCGTCTTGTATTTCATCAACACGCGGGCGCGGCCCTGCGGGTTCATCGCGGCCCAGGCGCGCTGGCCCTGCTTGGCGCTTTCGATGGCTTTCGCGACCTCCGCCTCGTCGGCAAACTGGACGCGCGCCTGCACTTCGCCGGTATTGGGATTGTAGACATCACCGAACTTGCCGGTGGAGCCGGTGAAGCTCTTGCCATCGATGAAATGATTGATCTCGCGCATCGGTTTCTCCCTCGCCATCGGGCGGTGAACTCTTTGGCCGCTCATATCGCGCGCGGCGGGAGGAAGGTCAAATGACGTGTCAGGCATTCCCCCCTCCCCCTCGATTCGCGAAGCGGCTAGAGTGGTGATTCGTTAAGGCGAAGCAGGCCAGCCTCGCCTTTTCACCATGGGGGACATTCCCGGCATGCCCGAAGCCGGACCGGACATAACGCAAATCGTCTCGATCTCCGTCACCCTGGCGGCCGTCATATTCGCTCTCATTGCCGGCGCATGGGCCTATCGCCTGACCGCCGGTGCGCGCGCGGCGCAGGCGCTGTGGCGCAAACGCTCGCGCGAACTGGAAGACAAGATCGCCCGCGCCGATGGCGTGTTCGGCGCATTTCCCGGCCTGGTCCTGGTGTGGGACGATGCGCCTGAACTGACCGACGGTCAGCTGGGCAGCTGGGGCAAGCCGCGGATTTTCGGGTCGCCGTCCGCGCTCGCCAGTCTCTTGAAATTCGCCGAAGCCAGCGATGGTCCCGATCCTGCCTCCCTGCTGCTGGAAGGCGTCGCCGACTATGAAGCGCGCTCCGCGGCAGGCGACGACACCACGCTGCGCCGGCGGTTTGCCGAGCTGATCGCCGACGGGCGGCCGTTTTCGCTGACGATTATCGGGCCGGAAGGCCGGTTTCTCGAGGCCGATGCCCGGGCCGCCGGCAGCCAGCTCGTCGTCTGGCTGTCGGATGCAACCATTCGCGGACTCGATGAATCCGAGGCCCGCGGCCGCGTCGAGGACGCACGGCGGCAGCTGGAGGCCGACCCGATCGCCATTCTCGACACGCTGGAACGTGCGCCCTTCCCGGCCTGGCGGATGAATGCGTCGGGCCGCATCATCTGGGCCAATGCGGCCTACGCCCGCGCTGTTGAAGCGGCGGGACCGACGGTTGTGCTCGAAGAACAGATCGCGCTGGAGCCGGCGATCAAGACGCTTGCGCTGGACGCCGCCAAGTCGGGTGAAGCCGTGTCCGCGCTGAAGCCGGTTGTCGTCGACGGCGCGCGCCGGGCGCTTGATCTGGTCAGCTTCCCGATTTCGGGCGGCGCGGCCGGGTTTGCGCTCGATGTCACCGATGGTGAAGAGGCCAAGACTGCCCTCAAGCGCTTCCGCCGCGCTTTCGACGATACGCTGAACCAGCTCGCAGAGGCGGTCGCGGTATTCGATCGCGGCCAGAAGCTGGTTTTCCGCAATACGGCGTTCGACAATCTGTTCGGGCTGGACGCAAAAATGCTCGACGCCCGACCCGGTCATGGCGAGATGCTGGACCGGCTGCGGGAAGCGCGGAAAATCCCCGAGCAGGCCGATTACGCCGGCTGGAAGAAGGGCGAGCTGGCGCGCTACGATGATGCGCCGGATGCCGAAATCCCGGACGATTTGTGGAATCTACCGGACGGGCGAACGCTGCGCGTTGCGCGTCAGCGCAATCCGCTGGGCGGGCTGTTGCTGGTGTTCGAGGACAAGACCGACGAATTGTCACTGCGCGCCCGCTACAACACGCTGATCAATGTGCAGCGCGCCACGCTCGACAAGCTGCATGAGGCGGTGGCCGTGTTCGGCTCGGATGGCCGGCTGCGGCTGCACAATGCGGAATTCGAGCGGTTGTGGAATCTCGACGCTGCGGAGCTCGAAGGCCGACCCGAGCTGGAAATCGTCGCCGAGAAATGCGCTGCCCTGTTCGACGATCCCGACATGTGGTCGGAAATGAAGGCCCGGGTTGCCGATCCCAGCCCGGAAGCCCGCCGTCACGTCACCGGCGAAATGGAACGCGAGGACGGCAAGACACTGGTGTGGCTGTCGCGGCCGCTGCCGGATGGTGCGACGCTGATCGCCTGGCAGGACGTCACCGACAGCCGCCGGATCGAGGAAGCGCTGCGCGAGCGCGCCGAGGCGCTGGAAGCGTCTGAACGGATGAAGGGCGAATTCGTTGAGCATGTGAGCTATCAACTGCGCACGCCGCTGACGACGATCACCGGCTATACGGACATGATCCTGCAGGGCATTGCCGGGGAGCTGAGCGAACAGCAATCGACCTATGTCGGTTATGTACGCAGCGCCGCCGACGAGCTCGAGAAAATGGTCACCGACATTCTCGACGTTGCCGCCATCGATGCCGGCCAGCTGGAGCTGGAAGCCTCGGATACCGACCTGAAAGACGTGGTGCAGGACGCGGTCGAGCTGCTCGCCTCGAAGGCCGAGCACTCCGGCGTCCGGCTGGCGATCAACGCGCCGTCCGGCGAGGCCAGGATTACCGGCGACGCCAAGCGGCTACGGCAGATCACGGTGAACATGCTGTCAAACGCGTTGAAACACACGCCGCGCGAGGGCCGTATCACGCTGACAGTGAAAAAGAACGAGGACGGTGCCTCGATTTCCGTCTCCGATACCGGCGAGGGCATCGATCCTGACCGCCAGGCGACGGTCTTCGAGAGATTCGAACGGGGCAGTCGCGGCGGTGCCGGGCTGGGCCTCGCGCTTGTCAAGGAAATCGTCGAAATGCATGGCGGCTGGGTCGATCTCGCCTCGGAACCGGAGAAAGGCACGACCGTGGTCTGCCATCTGCCGACGTTCGCGAAGATCGACGCCGCCCCGGAACTCGACCTCACCGGCCTGTTGCGTCCCGATGGCGAGAAGGCCGCCGCTGACGGCTAGCCCTGATATTCCGGCATGCGGACGACAAGCCCGTCGAGCTCGGCCGAAACCTTGATCTGGCAGGAAAGGCGCGAATTCGGTTCCACATCCGTGGCAAAGTCCAGCATCGATTCCTCGACGCCGCTTTTCTCGCCGGTCTTGCCGAGCCAGGCTTCGTCAACATAGACGTGACAGGTCGCACAGGCGCAGGCGCCACCGCAATCGGCATCGATTCCCGGCACCATGTTGCGGATCGCGCCCTCCATGACGGTCAGGCCGTCGGCGACATCGACCTCGTGTTTCGTCCCGTCGTGCTCGATATAGGTGATCTTTGCCATCAGCTTCCTCCGCAGACCGCAGGCGAATTGGCGGTTGAAGCCCCGAAAGTCAAGGCATGGACGCTTGCCGGGCGCCGCCGGGATCACTAATCCGGGATCATGTCCCGCCGCGACCCGATTGCCCTGCCCGATCCTGATGCAACCGAAGCCCTGGGTGCGCGGCTCGGTGCCGTGCTGCATCCGGGCGATATCGTGCTGCTGCACGGCGAGCTCGGAGCCGGCAAGACAACGCTGGCACGCGGGCTGATTGCCGCGCTGTGCGATGTCGACGAGGTGCCCAGCCCCACTTACACGCTGATGCAGCATTATGACACGCGGGCCGGCGCCTGGCTGGTGCATGCCGATCTCTACCGCATCGAGGATGAGGGCGAGCTCGTCGAGCTTGGTCTCGACGAGGCGTTCGACAGCGCGATCTGCCTGATCGAATGGCCTGACCGGTTGGGTGGCCATCTGCCGGAACGCCGGATCGATCTTCACCTAATGGCGGACGGCGGCGCCCGAATCGCCGATATTGTTGCGGTTGGCGAATGGGGAGGCCGGCTGGACAATGTCTGATCGTGATGCGGAGATCGCGGAATTCCTGCGCCAGGCGGGCTGGGGGGCGGCCGAGCAAGTGGCTTTTCCCGGAGATGCGTCGACGCGCAGCTACCGGCGACTGTTCCGTGGTGATGAGACCGCCGTCCTGATGAATGCGCCTGCACAGGCCGAAGCGCCAGCCTGTCCGCCGGATGCGAGCCCGGAAGAGCGCGAGAAGCTTGGCTATAACGCCCTGGCAAGACTGGCCGGACCCAATCTTGCGGCTTTTGCCGGTCTGACGGAGGCGCTGACGGAGCGCGGCTTCTCGGCGCCGCGCATGTTTGCGGCCGACCTGCCGGCCGGCCTTCTCCTGCTCGAAGACCTTGGCGATGACCTGTTTGCACGGGCCATACCTCGCGGAGCCGACGAGGCCGGGCTTTACGCGCATGCCGTCGACACGCTGGCGGCAATCTACCGATCGAGCTTCCCTGGCGAGCTCACTGCGCAAGGCGGCCATTGGCAGGTCATGGACTATGATCCACCCGCAATGCTTGCGGAGGCCGCGCTTTTGCTGGACTGGTTTGTGGAGCGCCATCTGGGCCGCACGGTCGGTACATCCGAGCGCGCCGACTGGACGCGTGTCTGGTCGACGTCTTTCGAGTCGCTGGCGACGGACGTGCCGGGGCTCGCACTGCGCGACTATCACGCCGAGAATTTGATCTGGCTGCCGGACCGGCAGGGTTCCGCCCGGACCGGGTTGATCGACTATCAGGACGCGTTGTTCGCGCACCCGGCCTACGATCTTGTCTCATTGCTTGAAGATGCACGACGCGATGTGCCGCGCGATCTGCAGCTGGCAATGAAGGACCGGTTCGTTCGTGCATCGCACCTCTCGGACCGGGATGCCTTCGACGCCGCCTACGCCGTGCTTGGCGGGCAGCGCAATGCGAAGATCCTCGGCATTTTCGTGCGTCTCGCCATGCGCGACGGCAAGCCGAAATACCTTGATCTGCTGCCGCGGGTGGCACGCCATTTCCTCACAGATATCTCGCACCCCGCCCTTTCGGAGGTGCGGCGGCTGATCCATGATCTGGCCCCCGAAATCGAGGCAATCGCGCGGCAATGACCTCCATCAGGACAGGCATGGCACTGGCGGCCGGGCTCGGCACGCGGATGCAACCGCTGACGCTGACCCGCCCGAAAGCGCTGGTCGAGGTCGGCGACCGGCCATTGCTCGACCATGTGCTGGACCGGTTTGCCATGAGCGGGATCAAGCGCGCCGTCGTCAATGTCCACCATTTCGCCGATCAGATGCGAGCTCACCTCGCGGCGCGCAAAGGTGCGCCGGAGATTGCGATATCGGATGAGAGTGACGCGGTACTCGAGACCGGCGGGGGGCTGGTTAAGGCGCGCGGGCTGCTCGGCAAAACGCCGGTTGTCGTATCCAATATCGACGCGATCTGGACCGAGTCCGGCGTCCCCCAGCTGGACCGCCTGATCGCCGCCTTCGACTCGGAACAAATGGATGCGTTATTGCTGCTGGCACCCGCCGGGAATACGCTCGGCTATGGCGGTGCCGGGGATTTTTTCCTGGATGCGGATGGCCGTGTCCGGCGGCGGGGCGAGGCGGCGACCGCGCCTTTCGTATATTCCGGCACGCAAATCCTGAACCCGCGCATCCTGGACGCATATCGCGAGGAGCGGTTTTCGCTGAACCGGATCTGGAACGACCTCCTGGTCCGCGGCCGTGTTTCCGGGCAGGTCATGGAGGCGTTCTGGATGCATGTGGGCGATCCCGATGCCCGCGATGCCGCCGAACGCAAACTGGGATGAGCCGCATTTTCGACACGCCAGCGCCGCGCGTCTTCACAACGCCCCCGCAGGCCGATTTTCTGCAACTTCTCGCAGGAACTCTGAAGGCGGAATTCGGCCAAACGCCGGAATCGCTGGCCAGGGTGACGGTTTTGACCCCCACGCGGCGGGCCGGACGCGCATTGGCGGCGGCCTTTACCCGGCTCGACGACGGTCAACAGGCGACGCTCCTGCCTCTGATCCGGCCGATCGGCGATGTCGACGCCGATGATCCGCCGTTCGAGCCGGGCGAGCTCGCGGGGATCGCGCCGGAGGCGATCAATCCGGTGCGGCGCACGTTCGAACTGGCGCGCCTGATCCTCGAGAAGGACAAGGCGCAATCTGGCGACATGCACCCGTCCGGCGCGATTGCACTGGCGGGCCCGCTGGCCGCGCTGATTGACGATCTGGAGACAGAAGAGACCGGCGATGTAACCGCCCTCGGTGAAACCCTGCGGTCGCTGTTGCCGGCGCATCTGCGCGAATCCGCCGATTTCGTTTCGATTGTCTTGACCTATTGGCCGCGACGACTGGCCGAACTGGGCTTTACCGACCCGGCACAGCGCCGATCGACCCTGCTCGCCGCGCTGGCGGACCGCTGGCGGGAAACGCCGCCACCGGGACCGGTGATTGCGGCGGGATCCACCGGATCCATTCCGGCGGCGGCCGATCTGATGTCGGCGATTGCGCATCTGCCGCAAGGCGCGGTTGTCTTGCCGGGCCTCGACCGCGATCTCGACGACAAGGCGTGGGCGGCGCTGGAATCCGACGACCAACATCCACAGCAGGCGATGCAGGCCTTTCTCAAGCGGATCAATCTGCCCCGCGACAAAGTCGCCGACTGGCCGGGACAGGCGGCCAACCGCGCGGCGCTTGGACGCCAGCGCATCCTGGCCGAAGCGTTGCGGCCAGCGGAGGAGACCGGCGACTGGTTGAAACGGATCGACGGGCTGGAGAAGGGCCGCGGCGAGGGATTTCTCGACAGCGGATTTGCCGGATTGTCGGTGATCGAGGCACCGACGCCTGAAATGGAGGCCCGCGCGATTGCGTTGGCGCTGCGCGAGACGCTGGAGACGCCCGGAAAGACGGCGATGGTGGTGACACCGGATCGCGGCATCGCGGACCGGGTCCTGTCGGCCATGCGCGGTTATGGCGTGGCGCTGGACGATTCCGCAGGCCGTCCCCTGTTGCAAACACCGGCGGGCAGTTTCCTGCGGCTTATCCTCAATGCCGCCCTCGATCCCGGGGCCACAAAGCCGCTAGCCGCGCTGTGGGCGTCTCCGCTGTTCGCGCTGGGCGAGGACCGGCCGGCCTTGAAGCGGCAGCTGGACCGTATCGACCTGGCTCTGCGCGGCGCCCGTCCGGGGCGAGCCTTCGCGGCAGTAATGGGGCGATTGCAGCATGATGAGGATCGTCAGCTCCTGTCGCGGCTGACCCATCAGCTTGAAAAACTCGATTCGGCGGACCGCCCTGTTGCGGACTGGGCCCGCCAGCATGCCGCGATCGCCGAAGCGCTCGCAGAGGATGACCGGCAACCCGGTGCCATGCGGCTCTGGCGCCAGGAAGACGGCGAGGCCGCCGCGACTCTGATGCGCGAACTGATATCGGAGTCCGATGTGCTGCCGGCGCTGTCGCTCACCGCCTATGGCGAGCTCTACGACACGCTGGCGCGCAGCCGGCCCGTGCGGCCGCGCGGAGACGTGCATCCGCGGCTGCGCCTTCTGGGACCGATCGAAGCGCGGCTGTTGTCGGCTGACCGGGTGATCCTGGCCGGGCTCAATGAAGGCGTCTGGCCAGCAGCGTTGGGGCTCGACCCCTGGATGTCCCGGGGCATGCGGGCGGAAGCGGGACTGCCGCCGCGCGAGAAGCGGCTGGGCCTAGCCGCCCACGATTTTGCACAGCTTGCTTCCGCACCGGAAGCGATCCTGACCCGCTCGGAACGGCAGGACGGCGCGCCTGCCGTTGCCTCGCGCTGGCTGTGGCGCCTGAAAACACTGGCACGCGGGGCGCTTGGCGCAGCTGCCGACAATGCCCTCAAGCCAGGCACGGATTATCTCGGGCTGGCGCGCGCGCTCGACCATACACCGGTTCCAGATCCTGCCAGCGAGCCCTGCCCCTGCCCGCCGGTCAGCGAGCGTCCCCGCACCCTGTCCGTCACCGAGGTGCGGAACTGGATCCGTGACCCGTATTCGATCTATGCCCGGCGCATTCTGGGTCTACGGCCCACAGACGGTCTCGATCAGGACACGCAGGCCGCCGAGCGCGGCACCGCCATTCACCGCGCGCTGGAAGTGTTTCTCAAGCAATGCGGCCCCGGCCCGTTGCCAGAGAATGCGCTGCGCGATCTGCTGAAACTGGGCCGGGATGCGGCAATCGATGCCGGTGTGGACGAAGCCGAGCTGGTGCCGGAGATGATCCGCTTCGAGCGCCTGGCGCGCTGGTTTCTGGACTGGGAGACGAAGCGCCGTGAGGCCGGAACCCAGCCGGCCGCTCTGGAATGCCGCGGGGAATGGGATGTCGCCGGGACCGGTTTCGTCCTGCGCGGCAAAGCAGACCGGCTGGACGTTCGTGCCGATCACCGTGTCGACATTCTCGACTACAAGACCGGGCGTACGCCGTCTCCAGCGGCCACTGCCGCCGGGTTCGAACCGCAAGCGCCGCTGGAGGCGGCGATGGTGCGTGACGGTGCATTCATCGGCATGGACCCTGCCGAGCCAGGCGATCTCATCTATGTGCGGCTGAGTGGTGGCCGCACAGCCGGCGAGGAAAAGCGGGTCAATGAAGGCCGCAGCGCGAAACCGACTGATCAACTGGTCTTCGAGTACTCGGAGATCCTGCGCAAGCTCGTCACGCGGTACGCGGTTGCGGACATGCCCTACCGCTCGCAGATCTTCGCCCAGTACGAAAACGATTGGGGTGATTATGACCGGCTGGCGCGGCGCGCCGAATGGTCGTCCGCCGAGGACGATCAGGGCGGTGCGTCATGACGCCCGCCATCGATCACGCGACCGAACAACAGACGCTGGCGGCCCGGCCAGATCATCACATTCATGTCGAGGCCAATGCCGGATCCGGCAAGACACGGGTGCTCGTCAACCGCGTCGCCCGGCTGTTGCTGAGTGGCTCGGCGCCGGACAAGATTCTGTGCCTGACCTACACCAAGGCCGCCGCAGGAGAGATGAAATCGCGGCTTTTCCAGACACTCGGCGACTGGTCGATCGCGGACGATGAAAGCCTGCGCGGCCGGCTCAACAGGCTCTACAATGACGACGGGCGGGACTATTCCGCCGATGACCTTACCCAGGCCCGGAAACTGTTCGCCCGCGCATTGGAAACACCCGGTGGCCTGGCGGTTCAGACCATTCACGCCTTCTGCCAATCGCTGCTGCAGCGTTTTCCGCTCGAAGCGGGGCTGCCGCCGGGTTTCGATATCGCCGACGATTCCGAAGCGCGCGCCATCGCGGCCGGAGCGCGGCGCGACCTGCTGCTGTCCGCCCAGACCGACAAACGCCTGCATGCGGCGCTGGAAACGGTCTATGCCCGCGGGGTCGACAGTTTCGACCTGATCGTGCGCATGGCGACCGGAAACAGGCTCGAGTTCGGCCGGACCCTATTGAAGCAGGGAGAAGACGGGCTGGTTCGGGATCTGCGCGCGGAGCTGGGGGTGGCGGAAACCGTCACTGCGGCCGGGCTATGCGAGAGCGGTTGGATCGAAGCGCCGCATGCGGCGCTGGAATCCGCCGCATTAACGCTGCAGACGGGCGGAAAGACGGACCAGAAGGCGGCGGAACTCATCCGTACCGCCCTTGCCTCGACCGACCCCGTGCTGGCGCTCGAAACCATTTCCGGCGTCTACTTCACCCAAAAAGGCGATTTAAGGAAAACCTTCTGCACGAAGGCAATCAAAGATGCGGCGCCGGCCATTGACGGTCTCCTGACACGCGAGGCGGCGCGTCTTGATGATCTGCGGCGACAGGTGGCCGCCGCCGAGATGGCGGAAGCCTCGGAAGCAGCCAACACCATAGGCGCCGATTTCACCCGCCGGTACGAGGCGGCGCTGCGCGCGCGGCGGCGGCTGGATTATTCCGACTTGATCGCCTTTTCGGTGAGCTTGCTGGAGGACGCCGAGGCGCGCGACTGGGTCCGCTACAAGCTCGATGCCGGCATAGACCATGTCCTCGTTGACGAGGCGCAGGACAATGCTCCCGAGCAATGGCGGTTGATCGGGGCGCTGGTGGAGGAATTCTTCGCCGGATCCGGCATTGAACGCGCGGAACCGAAGACTGTTTTCACCGTCGGTGATGAGAAACAGTCGATCTATTCCTTCCAGGGCGCCGAGCCCAAGCGCTTCCTGGAATGGGGCGCGCGGGTCCGCCTGCAATCGCGGAATGCCGGGCAGGCATTCGAAATGCCGGCGCTTTCGGTCTCCTTCCGATCCTCGCGCGTCATCCTCGACGCCGTCGATGCCGCGTTCGAGCCCGAGCGCCTGCTGGGTGAGATCAAGGCCGTTCCGCGCGCCCCGGAAAACAAGTTCGTCGCGCCCCCGGATATAGAATCCACTACATTCTCGCCTGCGCTGGAAGCCTTTGAACGCTACCAGACACACCAGGCCGCCTGGGAGGCGCGCCCCGGGCTGGTCGAATTGTGGCCCGCCGTGCCGCGGATCGCCAGCGATGACAAGCCGGACCCGACCGCACCGATCGATCGCGAGAGCGCCATGAGCCCGAGCCACAAGCTGGCGTTGCTCGTCGCTCAGGAAATCCGCCGCATCCTCGATGATGGCGATGCCGTTCATGACGAGGAAACCCACGAGCTCCGCCCGGCGGAACCGAAGGACATCATGGTGCTGGTCACGCGGCGCTCCGGCTTCTTCCGCGAACTGATCCGGCGGTTGAAACAGCTCGGGGTTCCTGTTGCCGGCGCCGACCGCATGGTTCTGACCGAGGAGCTGGCGGTCCAGGACCTTGTCTGTCTGGCCGAAGTGGCGCTCAATCCGCTGGACGATCTCAAGCTGGCGGAAATCCTCAAGACACCGTTCTTCGATCCAGCCGATGCTGCCGCGCCGATCGACGAAGAGACGCTGTACACGCTGGCGCACAAGCGAAAAGGCGCCTTGTGGGAGGCTTTGCGAAACAGTGCCGATCCGGCCTTCGCGGAGGCCAGGGACGCGCTGGTTCGCGCCCGCAATCGCATCGAGACGGCTGGAGTCTACGGATTCTTCGCCGATTTTCTCAACGAGCGTTCGGCGACAGGCGAAACACGGCAGAAGCGCATGCTGTCCCGGCTGGGCGAGGAAGCGCGCGATCCGGTCGAGGAGTTTCTCGCCCGGGCCCTGGCTTTCGAGCAGAAATCCACGGCTTCGCTGCCGGGTTTCATCGCGGAGCTGAACGCCGGCGAAGGGCAGGTCAAACGCGAGATGGACGAAGGCCGTGGCGAAGTGCGGGTGATGACCGTGCATGGCTCGAAAGGCCTGGAAGCACCGATTGTCATCCTTCCCGACACGACCACAAAAGCCCGGCTACGCGCCGAGCGAAGCCTGTATTTTGACAACCGGTTCGGGCTCGTCTGGGCGCCGTTCGGCCATATTCAGCCGGAGCTGTCGCAATTGCTCGCGGAGGAAGACGAACGCCGCGCCGAGGGGGAAAGCGCGCGCCTGCTCTATGTCGCGCTCACTCGGGCCAGTGACCGGTTGCTGGTCTGCGGCTGGAAGCGATTTGGCGCGCCAGGTCGCGTCGATGATCGCAGCTGGTACGACCGCCTGGACACACTCTGGCAGGGCGACGGTTGGCGGGCGTGCGAGACGCCCGTGCTTGATGCTGACGGCTGCATCTTGGCCGGCCGCCAGCGCGGCTCACAGCCGAAAAAGCTTGGCCCCGCCAAGGCAGCGCTCGAGGACATAGTCCTGCCCGATTGGGCGCTGCAGGCGGCGCAGGACGAGGTGCGGTCATCGCGGACCGTCGCGCCATCGCATCTAGCAGACGGTGATGAAGGGCCGGTCCTGTCCCCGCTCGCGGCGGATGGCCGGCATCGCTACCGGCGCGGCTCGCTCATTCACAAGCTGCTGGAAACACTGCCAGATCTGCCCGAAGAACGCCGTGAAGGCGCGGCCGAAGCCTATCTCGCAATCCAGCCCGACCTGGATGACAAAACGCTGTCGGAAATCGTGCGTGAAACCCTGGCGGTACTGGCGAATCCCGCCTTCGCCGCGCTGTTCGGTCCTGACAGCCTGGCTGAAGTGTCCCTGACCGGGACCGCGCCCGGCCTGCCGGAGGGTCTCGTGCTCAACGGCCAGGTCGACCGCCTCGTGGTAACCGATCACGAAGTTCTGATCGTCGACTACAAGACCAACCGGCCACCCCCGACCCGATTATCCGATGTGCCACGCCTTTATCTGGCCCAGATGGCCGCCTATCAGGCGCTTCTGCGGGCGATCCACCCGGACCGGATTGTGCGCTGTGCACTGGTCTGGACCGACGGTCCGCGGCTGATGGAACTGGAAGATGCCGCGCTCTCGGCCGCTCTCGCTTCGGGAGTGAAAGCTTGACGCTGGCGACCTCACTTCCTAGGTGACGGCAACCGGATTTCGCGCTGTGGAATCCGACAACAATAAGGAGAGTAGCGATGTCGACCATAGCGGTCAGCGATGACTCGTTCGAAAACGATGTTTTGAAAGCCGACAAGCCAGTCCTTGTGGACTTCTGGGCTGAATGGTGCGGCCCCTGCAAGCAGATCGGGCCGGCGCTGGAAGATCTCGCCAGCGAGATGTCGGACGAAATCACGATCGCCAAGGTCAATATCGACGAAAACCCGATGACGCCGTCCAAATATGGCGTACGCGGCATTCCGACCCTGATGATCTTCCGCGGCGGCGATGTCGCCTCGACGAAGATCGGCGCCATGGCCAAGGGCAAGATCGAGGAATGGATCAAGGAAACGCTGGTGTCAGCGGCGGCCTAGATCCGGTCTTCATGCAAGTTGATGAAGGGCTCGCCAGCAGGCGGGCCCTTTTTCGTTAGCCGCTGGTCCTGTGCGGCGTGATACCGGAATTGAGGCCCAGCACCTCCCCGGCGAGGTATAGCGAGCCGCAGATCAGGATTCGCGGCGCAGGTTCGTCGCGGATCGCATCGGCGATGGCAGAATAGAGGTCGGTATCGGTTTCGGCGACAAGGCCAGCTTCCACGGCGGCTTCTGCAAGCCTTGACGGAAGGTGCGACCCGTCGCGGCCACCGGAAAAGGAAATCGCCTGGACTCGGCGGGCCAGTCCAGCAAACGGCGAGAGAAAGGCCACGGCATCCTTGTTGGGTGACATGGCACAGATGAGAACGAGTGGGCGCGGCGCGCGCGCTTCGAGATCGGCCATGGCGCGGGCCAGGGCCTGACCTGCTGCTGCATTGTGACCGCCATCGAGCCAGACTTCAGCTTCGCCTGCCGCTTCGACGACCGGCCCGGACGCGAGGCGTTGCAGCCGTGCCGGCCAGCGCGCCGCCTCGAGCCCTTCGCGTACGGCAGGCTCGTCAATCCCGGCCGCGCGGGCCGCGGCGACGGCAATGCCGGCATTCACGATCTGGTGCTCACCCTTCAGCGCGGGGCGCGGCAGATCCCAGAGCAGGCTCTCTTCCTCGTAGACAAGCCGGCCCTGCTCGCTCCACGCCCGGTAGTCCCGGTCCCACAAGCGCGCCGGGGCGCCAATGGCATTGGCAATAGCGGTGATGCGGTCCTCGGCTTCCGGGCGCTGCGGACCGATAATGGCGGGAATACCGGTCTTGAGGATGCCCGCCTTCTCGCCAGCAATGCCGGCAATGTCGGTGCCGAGGAATTCCGCATGATCGAGACTGACCGGCGTGATGACCGTCACTTGCGGCTTGGCGATGACATTGGTTGCATCGAACCGTCCGCCAAGACCGACTTCCAGGATCAGGCGGTCTGCCGGCGTTTCGGCGAACAGCAGCAGGGCCGCCGCCGTCGTGATCTCGAAAAAGGTAATGGGGGCGTCTTGATTGGCCGCTTCGCAACGCGCGAAGGCTGCGGTCAGCCGCGCATCATCGACGATCTCGCCGGCGAGCACGATGCGCTCGTTGAAGCGGACAAGATGCGGTGACGTATAAACATGGACGCGGTCACCGGCCGCTTCGGCCATGGCCCGCAAGTAGGCGCAAACGGAACCCTTGCCGTTCGTGCCGGCGACATGGATGACCGGTGGCAGGCGGTCCTGTGGCCGGCCGAGCTTTTCGAGCAAGGCCTCGAGGCGACCCAGCGACAGGTCGATCTTCTTCGGATGAAGAGCGGCGAGCCGGTCGAGAACCGGCTGCAACGCATCACTTTTCGGCATGGTCGGCCAGGGCCGTGGCGGTACGCAGTGCTGGTGTTGTAGAGCCCCCGCGCTTCATCAACGTGCGCAGCATGCGGCCAAGTACGGCGCGCAGATCGCGGCGATGCACAACGCGGTCAATCATGCCCTTTTCGAGGACGTATTCGGCGGTCTGGAAATCGTTGGGGAGTTTTTCACGAATGGTCTGCTCGATCACGCGGCGGCCGGCAAATCCGATCATCGCGCCGGGCTCGGCAATGTGGATGTCACCCAGCATCGCGTAGGATGCCGTCACGCCGCCGGTGGTCGGGTCGGTCAAGACGACGATATAGGGCAGGCCGGCTTCATTGAGTTCCTGGATGGCAAGCGTGGTGCGCGGCATCTGCATCAGTGACAGGCAGCCCTCCTGCATGCGCGCACCGCCAGCCGCGGTGAAAGCGATCAATGGTGTGCGGTCCTTCAAGGCCGCCTCGGCGGCGGTGATGAACGCTTCCCCGGCTGCCATGCCGAGCGAGCCGCCCATGAAGGCGAAGTCCTGCACCAGAACCGTCGTCGGCACACCGCCGACGGCACCCTGGCCGATCGCCATGGCATCTTCGCGGCCGGTCTTCTTGCGGGCCGCGGACAGGCGGGACGTGTAGGTCTTATCGTCCTTGAACTTCAGCGGATCCTTGGGAACTTCAGGTGTGTCCAGCGTCGTCCAGTCGCCGTCGAAAGTGAATTTGAAACGGTGTTCCGGGCCGATCCGCATGTGATGGCCGGCCGGCGTCACGAAGAGCCCAGCCTCGAGGTCCTTGTGGAAGACCATCTCTCCGGAGATCGGACATTTCATCCAGAGGTTTTCCGGCGTGTCCCGCTTGGAAAACATTTTCGAGACACCCGGGGGGGTGAGACGTTCCAGCCAGCTCATGGCAATCCTGTTCTATGACGCAGCGTGCACCGCTGCCGACAAGGTCCGCACCAATTCTAACGCACTTTGCGTGCCGCCGTCATGGTTTGCGCTCACAATCGCGCTGCCGACGACCACGGCATCTGCACCGCCTGCAGCGATCTCGGCAGCTTGATCCGGCGTCCTGACGCCAAAGCCGACCGCCACAGGCAGGCCGGAAGCCGCCTGCACGCGCTTCACCGCATCGGCGACATCGGTCACAGCGCCGCGTCCCATTCCCGTGACACCGGTCGTGGAGACATAATAGACGAAGCCGGACGAGCCTTCGGTGACGGCCTTCAGCCGGTCGTCATCCGTGGTCGGCGTTGCCAGCCGGATGATGGAAATACTCTCATCAGCCAGCGCTTCGCGAAGCTCGGTATCTTCTTCCGGCGGAAGATCGACGCAGATGAGGCCGTCAATGCCAGCCTCGGCAGCGGCCCTGGCGAAATTCGCAAACCCGAAATGATGCACCGGATTGGCATAGCCCATAAGGACGAGCGGCGTATCCGGGTGTTTCTCGCGGAAAGCCCTTGCGAGCGCGAGCGTACCCTTGAGTGTCATGCCCTTGTCCAGCGCGCGTAGCGCGGCGGCCTGGATGGCGGGCCCATCCGCCATCGGGTCGGTAAAGGGCATGCCGAGTTCGATGACATCGGCGCCGGCCGCGGGGAGCGCGTCGAGCAGGGTTTCCGTGTCGCCATCGCCGGCCATGATGTAGGCGACGAAACCGGGACGCTTTTCAGACTTGAGTTCTGCGAAGGTGGAGGTGAGGCGGTTCACGATTCCACCCCCAGCATCCTCGCCACTTGCGGCACGTCCTTGTCACCCCTGCCGCACATATTCATCAGGATGACCCCGTCGGGCCCGAGCTCTGCCGCGAGATCGCGGACGCGGGCCAGCGCATGGGCGGGTTCAAGCGCTGGAATGATGCCTTCGAGCTTCGAGCAGAGCTGGAACATCTCCAGCGCCTCGTCGTCGGTCGCAGAGACGTATTCGGCGCGCTTCACATCGTGCAGGAAGGCGTGTTCCGGACCGATGCCGGGATAGTCGAGCCCGGCGGAAATGGAATGGCCCTCGATGATCTGGCCGTCGTCGTCCTGCAGGAGATAAGTCCGGTTGCCATGAAGAATGCCCGGCTCGCCACCATTGAGGCTGGCCGCGTGATCGGGCGTGTCGAGCCCCTTGCCAGCAGCTTCGACGCCGATCAGGCGGACGCTTTCATCCTCGAGGAAGGGATGGAACAAGCCCATCGCGTTGGAGCCCCCGCCAATGCAGGCGACGGCCGCGTCCGGCAATCTGCCGATGCGCTCCAGCATTTGTTCGCGGGCTTCACGGCCGATCACCGACTGGAAATCGCGGACCATGGCCGGATAGGGGTGGGGGCCGGCAACCGTTCCGATGACGTAAAAGGTCTCGTCGGGATAAGTCACCCAATCGCGGAGCGCCTCATTCATGGCATCCTTCAGCGTGCCGCGCCCGGAGGTGACGGCATGGACGCTGGCGCCGAGGAGCTTCATCCGGAAGACATTGGGCGCCTGGCGCTCGACGTCCGTTGCGCCCATGAAAACCTCGCAGGGCAGGCCGAAGCGCGCGGCAACGGTGGCGGTGGCCACGCCATGCTGGCCGGCCCCGGTCTCGGCGATAATGCGGGTCTTGCCCATGCGCCTGGCGAGCAGGACCTGGCCAAGGCAGTTGTTGATCTTGTGTGCGCCGGTGTGGTTGAGCTCGTCGCGCTTGAGCCAGATCTGTGCGCCGCCAAAGGCTTCGGTCAAACGTTCGGCGAAATACAAGGGGCTGGGCCGGCCGACATAATGTTTCGAGAAATCCTCGAACTCGGCGGTAAAGGCCGGGTCGGCCCTGGCCGCTTCATAGGCTTTTTCCAGCGCAAGAATGTTCGGCATCAGGGTTTCGGCGACATAGCGGCCACCGAATTCGCCGAACCGGCCATTGGCATCGGGATATTGCGAGAAGGCGTTAGGCTTGGTGGTCATGACTGTTCCGTCAACGCGTCCGTGAACGCTTTCATCCTGTTTTCCGACTTGTCGCCCGGCGCACGCTCTATGCCTGACGAGACATCCACGGCAAAAGCACCCGACACCGCAACGGCGGCGCGGACATTGTCCGCTGTGAGCCCGCCGGACAAGAGCCAGGGCGTGTCGATATTCAGCTGTTTCAGCAGCGCATAATCATATTTTTCGCCCCAGCCGCCGGGCCGGTCCGCACCGGCCGGTGGCCTGGCATCGAACAGGATCATGTCGGCGACGCCGTCAAACGCCGCGGCAGCCTCGAGATCGGCGGCTTCGGCGACCGGCAGCGCCTTGATGATACCATTGCGGGCGAAGCCCCGCGCAGCGATCACCTGTTCGGGGGTCTCGTTGCCATGCAGCTGGATCCAGTCGGGTGCGAGCGAACGCGCGATCTCCTCGAGCAAGGCGAGGTCAGCATTCACGGTCACGGAAACGGATTCCAGATTGCCCTTCGCAGCTCGGAAGAACTCTGCGGCGTGATCCGGTTCGATATGGCGCGGCGACGGCGCGAAATGCACGAAGCCGGCCCAGCGCGCGCCGAGCCGTGCGGCTTGCAGCACATCGTCTTGCGTGCGCAGGCCGCAGAATTTGATGTCAGTCATGACAGGGCAGATAGTTTATTTGGCGGAGGCGTCGACGCGTTCGCGCAATTCCTTGCCGGTCTTGAAGAAGGGAACGTATTTATCCTTTACCGAAACGGTGGCCCCGGTGCGCGGATTGCGGCCTTCTCGCGCCATCCGATGACGCACGGAAAACGCGCCAAAACCGCGAAGTTCAACCCGGTTCCCCTCGGCCAGCGCATCGCCGATCTCGTCAAAGATCGCATTGACGACCCGCTCGACATCCCGCTGGAACAAGTTCGGATTTTCCTCGGCCAGCCTGGCAATGAGTTCCGACTTGATCATGGACGTCTCCCCTCATGCTGTGAGCCGATACGTTGCGCCACCCTAAGCCTTTGAGTCAATGGAAGATCACAAGAAAAGGCCGGGCGCGTGTGCGCCCGGCCTTTCACTGTGGCGAAAACGCTGGCCAGACTATTTTCCGGCGCCCGCTTTCACGGCTTCGCGTACTTCGGCAACCTTGGCCGATTTCACGATGTCGATGCCATTGGCTTCGGCGTATTCCACCAGTTGAGCCTTGGTCATCTTGTCGAAATCGACATCGTCGGATGCTTCCTCGACTTTTTCCTCGACCTTCTCGTCAGCTTCTTCGGAGCCCGTGGCGGTCTCGTCAGAAGGCTTGCGATCGGTCGATTTCGGCTCCTGCTGCTGCAGGGCTGCACCGAGAATGTCGCCCAGGGACGCGCCCGAGTCGGACGAGCCATACTGTTCGACCGCTTCTTTTTCCTCGGCGATCTGCAGCGCCTTGATGGACAGCGAAACCCGACGCGACGACTTGTCGATATTGGTGACCTTGGCGTCGATCTTGTCGCCGACCGCAAAGCGTTCAGGACGTTGCTCATCGCGGTCGCGCGACAGGTCGGACTTGCGGATGAAGGACTTCATCGTGTTGTCGTCGCCGAAGGTGACCTCGATGCCGCCGGACGTGATTTCACTCACCGTGACCGTCAGGGTCTGACCCCGGCGGACGCCGCTTTCATCCATCGGATCGCCACCAAGCTGCTTGATGCCGAGCGAGACACGCTCCTTGTCGACGTCAATGTCGAGGACCTTGGCCTTGACGATGTCGCCCTTGTTGAAGTCCTGAACCGCAGCATCGCCGGACTTGTTCCAGTCGATGTCGGACAAGTGAACCATGCCGTCGATGTCGTCGTCGATGCCGACGAAGAGACCGAATTCGGTGATGTTCTTGACTTCGCCTTCGACGGTCGAGCCGATCGGGTGCTTCTCGGCCAGCCGATCCCACGGATTGCCCTGGGTCTGCTTGATGCCGAGCGAGATGCGGCGCTTGTCGCTGTCCACATCGAGCACCATGACTTCCACTTCCTCGGAGGTGGAGACGATCTTGCCCGGATGGACATTCTTCTTGGTCCAGGACATTTCCGAGACGTGGACCAGGCCTTCGACGCCCGGCTCCAGCTCCACGAAGGCACCGTATTCGGCGATATTCGTGACGCGGCCCTTGAACGTGGCGTTGACCGGGTATTTCGCGGCAATGCCTTCCCACGGATCCGACATCAGCTGTTTCATGCCGAGCGAGATGCGTTGGGTCTCCGGATTGATGCGGATGATCTGGACCTTGACGGTCTGACCGACCTCGACAACCTCGGACGGGTGGCCGACGCGGCTCCACGACATGTCGGTGACGTGCAGGAGGCCGTCAATGCCGCCGAGATCAACGAATGCACCGTAATCGGTGATGTTCTTGACAACGCCTTCGCGTGCTTCGCCTTCGGCCAGCTGACCGACCAGCTCGGCGCGCTGTTCGGCGCGCGATTCCTCGAGCACGGCGCGGCGCGAGACGACGATATTGCCGCGCGGGCGGTCCATTTTCAGGATGGCGAACGGCTGTTCGATATTCATCAGCGGGCCGACATCGCGGACCGGACGGATATCGACCTGCGAACCCGGCAGGAAGGCGGACGCACCGCCGAGGTCGACCGTGAAGCCGCCCTTCACGCGGCCAACGATCGCGCCATTGACCGGATCCTTCGTGCCGAAGGCTTTCTCGAGGCGATCCCAGCTTTCCTCGCGGCGCGCCTTGTCGCGCGAGATAACGGCATCACCGAGCGCATTCTCGATGCGCTCGAGGTAAACTTCTACTTCATCACCGACGGCTGGAGCGGTCGAGCCCGGGCCGGTGAATTCCCGCAACGGGATCCGGCCTTCGGTCTTCAGACCGACATCGACGGTGACGAAATCATTTTCGACCGCGGTGACGCGGCCCTTGACGACAGTGCCCTCGGCGAGGTCCTGGCCAGCGAAGCTGGCTTCCAGCATCGCGGCGAAATCATCGCGGGAAGGGGCTTGGGTTTGGGTATCGGACATGGGTTGGAGGAACTCCGGGTATGAAACGATATTCCGGCCTGCCGGTTGGCTCCGGCGGTCTTGCCTTGTCGGCCTATTTCATACGCTCTGTGCCGCCCTGCGGCGGCGGGTTGAACAATGGACGGCCTGACATCGAAGACCCAATGGGCGGGGAGTCCCACCAACAGGACCCGAACGAGCAGGAAGTCCGGCTAGTTGCGCGGCGTGGCGCCCGTCTTGTTCTCGATGATGCGGACGGCCTCGGCGAGCGTCGCGTCTATACTCAAATGAGTCGTATCCAGCAAGATGGCATCCGCCGCGCGCATCAGTGGCGCGGATTCACGTGAGGCGTCGCGGCGGTCGCGTTCCTCGAGCTGGCGGCGCACCTCTTCGAGGCTGGTCGCGTCGCCGCGTGCCACCAGTTCGCGCCAGCGGCGCTCGGCCCGAACACCGGGATCGGCATCGATATAGAATTTCACGTCGGCATCGGGACACACCACGGTTCCGATATCGCGGCCATCGAGCACGGCGCCCCCGTCCTGCTCGGCAAACCGCCTCTGAAGCGCAAACAGAGCGGCACGCACTTTCGGCTGAGCGGCCACGACCGACGCGGCAGCACCGGCTTTTGCGGTCCGTATCGCGGCTTCATCGATGGTGGAGGGATCCAGCGTCGCGGCCGCCTGTTCCGCAGCGTCCGTTTCGGCAGGGTCCGTGCCGGACTCGAGCAAGCTGACGGCGACGGCACGATAGAGCGCGCCGGTATCGAGGTGCGCCAGGCCAAAGCGTTGCGCAAGGCCGCGCGCGACCGTGCCTTTTCCAGACGCGAGAGTTCCATCAACGGCAATAATCATGACAGCGCCTCTATCATGGCGCCGAGCCGCTTCATATCCCCGATGAAGTCCGGATAGCTGGTAGCGATCATGTCCGCCTGATCGACGGTAACGGGGCGTTCTGCTGCCGTGCCCAGAACCAGGGCTGCCATCGCGATGCGATGGTCGCCATGGGTGTTGATCTGCCCACCGCCGCGAACCCCGGCTGCCCCCTTGATGATCAAGTCATCGCCCTCGATTTCAGCTTCGACGCCATTGACCTGCAGGAGATCGCAAGTGGCGGCCAGGCGGTCGCTCTCCTTGGCTCGCAGCTCGGCGAGACCGCGCAGACGGGAGACGCCGTCTGCAAAGGCACAGGCCACGGCCAGGACAGGGTATTCATCTATCAGATCGGGCGCAATTTCAGGTTCGAGGTCGATGGCCCGCAGATCGGACGCGGTAACTTCAAGGCGGGCGATTGTCTCGCCAGCGGCCATTCCGGTCGCCGTCAGGTCGATTATTGCGCCCATGCGTTCAAGGACCCGGTAGAGGCCGGTCCTGGCAGGATTGGTCATGACATTGTGTACTGTGATGGCGGATGCTGGGCGGATCAGAGCCGCGACCGTTGCAAAGGCAGCAGAAGACGGGTCCCCGGGAACCGCGATATCCGTCGCGGTGAGCGATTGCGGCCCTGGCAAACGGATGGTGGCCCCGCCCCCCGATTGCAATTCCACGTCAATCTCGGCGCCGAACAGGCGAAGCATTTTCTCGGTGTGGTCGCGGGTCAGGCGGCCTTCCCGGACGATCGTTTCACCCGCCGCACCGAGGCCGGCAAGCAGAATGGCGGATTTCACCTGTGCCGATGCGACAGGCGGGATGTAATCTATGGCGTGAAGCTGTCCGCCCTCGAGCGTGACCGGCAGGCGGCCGTCGCTTGAAACGGCCCTGGCACCCATCGCGGCCAACGGATCGAGAATTCGCCGCATGGGCCTTGACGAGAGGCTGTCATCACCGGTGAAGCGTGCGGTCAGGCCGGTGCCGGCAACGGCGCCCATGCTCAAGCGTGCGCCGGTTCCGGAATTTCCGAAATCGAGTGCCTCGCCCGGTACGGTCCATCGGGCGGCACCACCGCTCACTGTCCAGATGTCGGGATCGCTTTCCAGGCGACCGATATCGGCGCCCAGTGCCTGCATGGCTCCGGCGGTGGCCAAGACATCGGCGGATTGCAGCAAGCCGGTGATCCGGGTCCGGCCGGAAGCCAGCGCGCCAAGAATGAGCGCGCGGTGTGATACCGACTTGTCGCCGGGCGCCGAAAACGCCCCTGAAAGCGGTTGCGTACGCGATGCGCGGGCATGAATCGGCGATGGCGAGGGCGTGTTGGTCATGGATGGGATGGACATTTCACCGAACAGCAGACATAGGCTTTTGACAGGAGGCGGGGAACGTGGCAACGACGCGCGCCGTAATCACTGCCGAACGGGCCGCGATCATTACAGCCGGAGCCCGAGATATTGCCGATGGGGACCGTCATGGCCAAACCCGACCTTGGTGAAAAGCGCATTTGCCCGGAATGCAGCGCCAAATTCTACGATCTGAACAAGGATCCGGCGCACTGCCCGAAGTGCGACCATAAATTCACGCCGGAAGCCCTCGCGCCGGTGGAAGTCAAGGCACCTGCGCCGGAGAAGTCGACCGCCAAGTCCAGCCAGGCTGACAAGAAAGAGGCAGACGACGACGAAGATGAGGACGAGGAAGCAGAAATCGTCCCCGAAATCGACGAGGAAGCCGTCGCGCCGATCGCCGCGTCTGATGATGACGACGATGACGATGATGATTCCGACGATGAGGACCTGCCGGAAGGTTTCGACGAGGACGGTCTCGAGATCGACGATGACAGCGATGACGGCGTGCTTCTGGACGATGATGAAGACGACGATGATTTCGGCATTGCCGGCGAAGAAGACGATGATGATTAAGGGGCGCTAAAGCCGCTTGATCAGGGCGCGGGCTTTGACTAGTTTCCGCGCCTCGCGCCGCCCCAGGGGCGCGAATAAGGTTCGGGGCTATAGCTCAGTTGGGAGAGCGCTTGAATGGCATTCAAGAGGTCGGCGGTTCGATTCCGCCTAGCTCCACCAGATAAAACCCCGTGCCGGCCGGCACGGGGTTTTTTCTTATGATCATCCCGCCAGCAAGCGTCCCGGATGCATGCCGTCGACATAGCCCATGAAGGGCGCGTGGATCGAGAATCCCAGCAGCGATTGAACGCGCGGCGACAGAGCCTTCGCGGTTTCGCGCGGTACGGCCGCCATCATGTTCTCCAGCGGCCGCGCCCACCCGGCACAGTATTGGGGCGTGATGATTAGGCGCGGCTTGCCGGACCGGTTGGCGCCGCCACGATGCCAGACACCGCCCTTGGCGATCATCAGCGATCCCGCCGGCATGACCGCCTTGATCGCGTCGGCGCGAAAGCCGGGATCATCATCTGGATCCCGGATGTCGCGATTGATGAAATCCGCTTCTGAGACCTGTCTCGGGATCCGATCAGGGCCCCAAAGGTGACTGCCCGGCAGGATTTCCGTCGCACCGTTTTCCTCGGTTGTCTCATCAATGGCCCAGAAGGTGCTGACGCCCATGCCGAGGTGCGGAAAGGGCAGCTCGATGTGGGCATCATCCGTGTGCCAGGGCTGCACGCTCTCATCGGGATGGAGATTGATGGCGAGACAAGCCGAGAGCAGCATGGAGAGGCCGAGATCTGCTTCGGCGAAGGCGAGCGCCAGCTCATGCTCGACGAGCTCGGCAAACACCGGCGACTTCGCAAGTAGGGCGTAAACACGATTGGTGCGCATGCCCTCGAAGTCGTTGCGACCGGTGTGACCACCATCGATGTAGGGGCGCAGTACGCTACGGATTTCCGTGAGCTTGGCCGGCGGCAGCACGTTCGGGATGATCAGATATCCGTCCATATCGAATGCCGCCTTGCAGTCGGCAAAACTCCGATCACCAAGCCAGACCGACATGTCGCCACGAGTGGAGTCGCTCCTGGTGCCGGACAGGCCTTGCGGGCCCTTAAGTGCAGCCACGTGCTTTTCGCCGGTTTCGCTTTCCATTGTTCCGCCTTGCACTTCATACGCGTTGCAGCTCGCATTCCATTAAATTGAGTTGAGCTCAATTAAATTATTGACACAGAGCAAGTGCAGCCGTCAATAGGCCCATGCCAAGACGCCGAGCCACTGAACCGATTCTCAGCGCCGCCTGCGATTGCCTGATCGCCGGCGATGGCGATTTCGAAATGAGCGATGTCGCCAGGCGGGCCGGCGTTTCAGAAGGCTTGGCGTATCACTACTTCAAGTCCAAGGCGGGGCTTCTGGCGGCCGTCGTGGAACGGTTTTTCCGTGACTATTACGCGGTCGCCAATGCGCGCTATCCCGGTGACACGCCCTGGCCCGAGCGTGAACGCGCGCGTCTGGAAGCCATTATCGGCTTTCTCTATACCGATCCTCTGGCGCCCGTCATTTATGGCCAGATGAGCCGCAGCGTTGCTGTCGCTGCGGCCGAACAGGAGGGCCATGCGGAGCTTGTGCAGCTCGCCACCCTCAATGTCGAGGACGGGCAGAAGCGGGGATTTCTGCCCGATGCGGTCGACCCCCAGATTGCCGGTGCCGCCATAATCGGCGCGGTCCGTGAAGTGTTCAGTCAGACGATGCGTCAGACGCCGCATCCGGACCCGGCCTGGTTGTCAAACCGGATGTGGGACTTCATCGCCGCGGCCGTGGGATTGAACAGCAGCTAGAACCGCCGGCCGATACCCAGCCCTGCGAAATACTGCATGTCATCGCCGCGGATCGTGACGATCGGGCTATCGGCGTAATCGCCCTGCAGGCGGCTGGCGCCGAATATACCCGTGAGCGACCAGTCATCTGTCACCTGCTGGTCGAGGAACAGCGTCAGGCCGATGTCCTGGATACCGCTCTGCGCGGTATAGACCGGCAGGCCGGAAGCCGCCGACCCGTTCGCGGTCACCGAGAACAGCGCATCGGCGTAATCGTCCGGCGACCCGGAAACCGACAGGTTCGCGATAAACAGCGTGGTACGCGAAAGCGGCGTCGCATAGGCCGCCGAGCCGGACCAGAAGACGCCGCTGTATTCGCGGGTGACATCCATGCCCAGGCGACCGCTGAAATAGACGCGATCATACGCGTTGAGCAGACCTTCGGCGGCGAGATAGCGTACAAAGCCACCGGTCACGATGGCGCTGTCCGCTTCCGGAAGCCGGTCGACGATGACGTCGCCGGTATCGTCATCGCGGCCACCATAATAGCGAATATAAGCGCCGGCCTCGATGCCGTTCTGGTCGATGAAGCCCGCTGAAATGCCGGGCCCCTCGACTTGAAGGACGACTCTGTCGAGACGCACCCGGCCGGCCGCAAACGGAATGAAGCGATGGCTGTCGGCGCCGGGAGATTCCGGGATGGCGGCGACTCCGGCGGCCACGAAATTCGGCGCGTCGCCGTCTTCCTGGGCGATGGCGGAGGATGCGGCGAAAACAGCAAGCAGAGCGGCGAGGCGAAGCATGGTGATCTCCTGAAGAGGTATCGATGCTTTACTTACGAAACCTAACAAACAATGGATTTGCAGCGAACGCTTCTTTTACCCCGAATGCTTATTGAGAAGGGAATGAAAACCCTGCTCTTCGCCCTTCTCGCCAGCGTCCTGCTGACCGTCCCCGCAACCGCGCTGGGTGGTGGTGGCGGTGGTGAGGGCGGAAATGCCGAGGAAAGCGGCGGCCGGCGACACCGCATTCTGACATCGTCGGAAGACTTCGTTCCGCTCGATCCGCTTACAGCAACGGTCCACTCCGACTTCCGGCTGCGGGGGATATTGCACATCGAAGCGGGACTCGACATTCCAGACAACCGGCTGCGTCGGCGCGCAGTAAGCCTGATGCCCCGCTTGCGCGACCGCTATGTCTCGGCGCTGGCGATGTATGCCGGCGCGAATTACAGCTATGGCGAAGTTCCGGACGCCGACCGGATCGCCGTCATCCTGCAGCAGGCGACCGATGAGGCGCTCGGCCAGGACGGTGCCGAGGTACTGCTCGGCATGATCATCATTCACGAAAACTAGGGTGCGATCGTATCCATGAAACGGCCCAGTTCGAGGTCGAGCGTGGTCACGCCGTCGGCATCGTGGGTCGACAGCAATACGTTGACCCTGTTGTAGACGTTGAACCATTCGGGATGGTGGTCCATCTGGTCAGCACGCAAAGCGACCCGCGACATGAAGCCGAAAGCCTCGTTGAAATCGGAAAAATGAAACTCCTTGCGGATGGCGTCGCGGCCGTCGACCACTGACCAGCCCTGTAATTCCGCTACCGCTTTCGCAGCCCCGATCTTTTCCGCCATCACTCGCTCCCATTGCTGTACCCGACCGGTCTATCGCTGCGGAGCAGGCGTTGTCAGCCGAAAATTAACGCGTTTCTGCTTTGCTGTGCGTTCAAGTGGATGGAAAGGAGGCTGTGATGACCCGTTTTCTGCAATCAGAAGCCAATCCAGGCGGACGCAGACTAGAGGATATCCTGTTGGAGCTGCGCTCCGACGTGCTGCTTCGCTGCACCAAGATCGCTGACGATCACCGGCCCGAGGCGCTGAAAGTGCTGGCCAACAACATGAAAGTGCTCGAACACCTGACCGCGACGATCGAGCTGGCACAGGATTCAACCAATATCCTCGACCGCGCATTCGGTCCGTCCGAGGTCGAACATGGCGGTGCGCCGCGCATCGGCGTGGTCTGACAACACGTCAGGCGGCGAGACTTTCGCCTTTCAGCAATTTTGGCAGATCGCCTGTTTCACCACCGGCTTCGCGCATGAAAAACTGCCGGGCCGGCGGAATTCTATCGACCAGTGACAGGCCGAGTCCGCGTGCCCAGCGCAACGGGCCAATATCATTTGAAAACAGACGGTTGAACAGGTCCGTGGCGGCCACCAGCCCCATGGAATCGAGCTTTCGCCAGTTCGCGTAGCGCTGCAATGTCACCGGCGAGCCGAGTTCGAGGCCGAGCGATTTGGCCTCGACCAGCACCTCTGCCAGAGCTGCCGCATCGCGGATACCGAGATTGAAACCCTGCCCGGCGAGCGGATGAATTCCGCGCGCCGCATCGCCGACATAGGCAATTCGGTCTTCGTAGAAATTCTCGGCAAAGCGGACGCTTAGCGGGTAGCCGAATCTGGGACCGACCGGTTTCACGGCGCCGAGGAAATCCCCGAACCGTTTTTCCAGCTCGGCCTGCAGTCCCGCCTCGTCGAGGGCGAGTATGGCAGCCGCAATTTCGGACATCTCCGTCCACACCAGTGATGAACGGTTGCCGGGCAGCGGCAATATGGCGAAAGGGCCGCCCGGCATGAAGTATTCGTAGGCCACACCCTGATGCGGGTGTTCGTGTTCGACCGTCATGACAATGCCCGACTGGTTGTAGGCCCAGCCGGCCGTGCGGGTGCCGGCCTGCCGCCGTGCGCGCGAAAACTTGCCGTCGCTGGCGCAAAGCAGGCGGCCGGTGATGGTTTCGCCGGTTTCGAGGTCGAGGCGGATGCCGCCGGGAATGCGTTCCCAGCGCCGCGCCGTTGCCGGCGCGCGCAAATCCAGCGTTCCCGACGCTTTGAGACAATGGGTCAGCGCGTGCCGCGTATGGCGGTTCTCGGCCATGTAACCGAGTGGCTCACCGTCCTCGTCCGGATGGATTTCGCGGCGGTCGAAATGCAATGTATTGGGACCGGGGCCGCCGGGGCGCGCGCCGCCATTCGGCCGGCCGTCGCAGACCAGGATGTGCTCGATGCGCTGCACGTGCTCGCGCATCCGGTCCGCCGCCCCGATCGATTCCAGCATACGGAAGGAGGTATAGGCGAGCGCAGAGGCACGGCCGTCAAACTCCGGCGCCAGCATGTCGTCGAGCGGAGCCGCATCGACAAGCGTCACGGAAAGACCCGCCTGGTCGAGGGCGAGGGCCAGCGTCTGGCCGGCCAACCCGCCGCCGAGCACAATCACGTCGCAATCGAAGTCCTGTTTCATGGCGCGGACTTTAGCCGGAAGTACGGCGCGGAAAAGGGGGCGCGCTGCCGCAGCCCTGGCGCCTGCTTACTTTCGGGAAGCGACCGTTTATAGCTGGCGGCATGACGCAGATTACGTCGCTCTATGTCTACAAGGTGATCAGCCAGGCGAGTCCCGGGGTTGAGACCCATGACCTCCTGAAGGGCCTGGGCCTTGATCCGGACGGACCGATCGATCCGGCTCACCTGATTTCATCGTCGGACTATTATGACTTTTTCGCGGAACTTGCGGATCGCGACCCGAATGGTCTGGTCCTGCCCCTGCGGATCGGTGCCTCCATGCGTACGGAAGAATACGGGGCGTTCGGCCTGGCCTGGAAATCGGCGCCCAATCTGCGCGGATCGATCTTGCGTTCAGAGCGATATGGCCGCGTCCTCGGGAGCGCGGAAACCTACGCGCTGGAGGAAACCGATGAGGGGGCGTTCTTCTGTCTTGAGAAGGCGGGAGACGGGCGCCCCGGAATGCTGCTCTCCAACGAGGCCAGCCTGTCTGCCGTGGATACCATCTGCCGGGAAGTTTCCACCGCCGATTTCAATCCTCTCGCCATTTATTTCAAACATGCGCCAAGGGGCGATAGTGGCGTCTATGAGACCCATTTCGGCTGCCCGGTATTTTTCGAAACCGGGCGCGATGCGCTTCAGCTTCGCGAAGAGGATATTGAGGCGCCCAATCGGGTCGGGGACGAAACCATTGCCGGCTTCTTCGATCGGCATCTGGAAAAAGAACTCGCAACGGCCGCGCCGCAGGACGGGCCGGAGCTCGAGGTTCGCCGCGTTGTCACAAATGAACTCAGCGAGGGCGTGCCAACCCTTTCCGGTGTCGCATCAAAGCTCGGCATCGGGTCGCGAACCCTTCAAAGGCGGCTATCAGACCAGGGCATTTCGTTTCAAACCGTCGTTGATATGGCGCGCAAGGATCTTGCCCGGCGATTGCTTCGCGAAACGACATATAGTCTGGCCGAGATCGCGTTTCTGACGGGCTTTGCAGAGCAGAGCGCCTTTACCCGCGCCTTCAAGAGATGGGCGGGTCAGACACCGCGGTCCTATCGGTTGGAAACCGGGCGGTTCTAGCCGGGCGGTTTTGACGCGATCGGTCAAATCTTTGGCGCGCGCGGCAAAGAGCGCCTCGCCGGATACGCCTAAGCCATGACTTGCAAACCCCATAAAGGAGCAAGTCAATGCAAGACCGTCAGAAAACCCAGGAGCTCACACTGGTGCTCGGTGCCACCGGAAAAACCGGCCGCCGCGTTGCCGAGCGCCTGGAAGCCAGGGGCCACGCCGTCCGGCGGGGCTCCCGATCCGCCAGTCCGTCCTTCGATTGGCACAATGAAAAAGGCTGGGATTCCAGCCTGGAGGGCGTGACGTCCGTCTATATCACCTATGCGCCGGATCTCGCGATGCCGGGCGCCGCAGATGCGATCCAAGCTTTTGTCGACCTGGCCAGGAAGCGGGGCGTCAAGCGACTGGTTCTACTGTCCGGGCGCGGCGAAGCGGAAGCGCAAACCTGCGAACGCATCGTACAGTCTTCCGGTCTTGAATGGACCATTGTCCGCGCCAGCTGGTTCAACCAGAATTTCTCGGAAGGCGCCTTTGTCGACATGGTCCTGAATGGCGCCATTACCCTGCCTGCCGGGGACCAGGCCGAACCGTTCGTCGACGCGGATGACATTGCCGATGTCGTCGTCGCGGCGTTCACCGAAGCCCATCATCACGGCAAGATCTATGAAGTCTCCGGGCCCCGCCTGATGACCATTGCCGATGTGGCTGCAGATCTGTCCCGGGCCACCGGACGCGAGATCGCTTATGTGAATGTGCCGCATGACGGCTTTGTCGCCGAAGTCGCCAATTCCGGTGCTCCCAGGGATGTCGTCTGGATGCTGGATTACCTGTTCTCGACCGTTCTCGATGGCCGCAATGCGCATCTCACAGATGGCGTGCAGCGCGCGCTGGGCCGGCCGCCGAAGGATTTCGCGGACTATGCCCGTGACGTCGCGGCCAGCGGTGTATGGGAGCGCTCACAATGAAACGGATTGTTACAAGAACCACGCTCGCCGGAGCCGGATTTCTTCTCGGTGTGATCGGCAGTGCGCTGATTCTGGCCCCCAGGGATTTTCTCGAGACCAGCCATGTCTTCATGGAAAACGATCCCGGCTTGATGTCCGAACTGGCCGCGCCCGCCGGCATTCTGTTGATCACAAGCACCCTGATGCTGACCGGCGCCATCAAGATCCGCCTCGCCGATCCGGCCCTTTCAATCGGAGCCATTGTCTATGGCAGCTACGGCACGGGACGATTGATCAGCATGGTGCTTCACGGGCTCCCGTCAGACTCGCTTGTCGCCGCAATGGCGATCGAGCTTGCCGCAGCGGTCATTCTGGCCGGCCTGCGGTTCGCCGGATGGTCACGGAATCCGCGATCCGATGCCGAAGACGATCTGCGCGGCGCCATCGTTTGATCGCGCACCGCGTCACACCCTTTCAAAACAGGATGCAAGACAATGACCCATGAATGGTTCCTCTATGCCAGTTTCTTCCTCGCCCTTTGGAGCGCCGTTATCGGCGGCGTCTTCTCGGCTTTCTCCGAATTCATCATGGCCGGCCTGCTGCGAGCCAGGCCGTCTGCGGGCATCCAGGCGATGCAGGAGATCAACAAGACCGTCATCCGGACCCAGTTCGTGGCCGGCATCCTGCTGATCCCTGTCGTGTCGGTTGTCGTGGCCGTATATGGCGCCAACCATCTCGATGGTGCCGCCCGCTTCGCCCTCATTCTGGCGCCGGCGATCTACATACCGTCGGTTTTCCTGATGACGATGATCGGCAATGTGCCGATGAACAACCGGCTGGCGTCGCTCGACCATGAGAGCGCCGATGCGGCTGCATACTGGCAAGTCTATGGCCGCCGGTGGACCCGGTTGAATCATGTCCGCTCGCTGGGCAGCCTTTCGACAGCGCTCGTCTATCTCGTTGCGGGTGCCCTGCTGATCGCCAGCAGGCAGGTTTGAGACCAGGGGTGGCCGCGCATACCGGCCACCCCCACGCCCGCGGCTTCGTTTTCAGACCATGGATCGTGGCGGCAATGTCCCGGCGATTGCGCCAGTTTCGCGCACCGCAGAATCTTAATCCGTGTTTACCCTCGACTCACGCTTTCCCGATTGAATGGCGCAATGGCAGGATATGATGCTGTTTCGTCGGAGGAAGTGCCCGGCCGGGTGCGCCGGGCCGGACGGGCCGTGATGGCGCGTGCCGGAGCGCTGTTCAGTGGCGGCCTGCTCTTGCTGGCTGGCGGTTTCATTGCCTTCTCGCTCTATGATCACAATCCGCTCGATCCGAGCTGGAATGTCGCTGCGGCGAGTCCGGTCTCTCACAGTTTCGGCGCGCTGGGCGCCAATCTCGCCGACCTGATGTTGCAGGTGCTGGGCTGGGCCGCCGGCGGGATTGCGCTGGTGTTCGCGGGCTGGGGCGTGATGAAGCTGACCCGGCCGATCCAGCCGCGCTCTTTTGCCTTCAAATTCCTGCGGGTCAGCGCGGCCGGCTTCGCCATTCTGGGTTTCGCGCTGGCCGTAGCCGCGCTGCCCATTCCGGAAAGCTGGCCGTTTGCGGCGGGGCTGGGCGGGATTATCGGCGACGGGCTGCTGTTCACGCTGACCAATCCGCTCGAAAGCCTCGGCGTGCCCGGGCCGATGGTCATCGCTGCCACGCTTGGCCTGCTGGTCTCGACGCTTGGTGTGTTCTTCACCTTTGGCCTGCGCCCCTCGGATGTGGTCGCTGCTGCCGACACGGCGAGCCTTGCCTGGGCGACCATCCGGGTCTGGACCGATGCCGTGATGGGACGGATCCCATGGCGTGAGGGAACAGCGGAGCGCGACGCGCGGGGTGCCGGCGGGGACCAAATCGTCAAGCCGCGACCGCGGCGGCGCAAGGCGGAAACGCCGGCCGTCAAGGTCGCGCCGACGCGCAGACGCAAGGCGTCCGGGCGCGAGGCACGCGAAGCCCAGGGCGCCCTGCCCTTTGTCGAATCGCGAGGCTTCAAGCTGCCGCGGCTGGACCTGCTCTCCCATCCGCGCGCGCGGACCGATACGGTCGACGCGCGCTCGCTGCAGCAGAATGCCGAGCTTTTGCAGGGCGTGCTGGAGGATTTCGGGGTCCGCGGCGAGATCGGCCAGGTCCGCCCCGGCCCGGTCGTCACGCTCTACGAATTCGAACCTGCCGCCGGCGTCAAATCATCACGCGTCATCAATCTCGCCGACGACATTGCGCGCTCGATGAGCGCAACGGCCGCCCGCGTGGCCGTGGTGCCGGGCAAGAATGCGATCGGGATCGAATTGCCCAATCCGCGGCGCGAGACGGTTTTCCTGCGCGCCCTGTTCAATTCCAGTTCGTTCGAGACGGCGAAAGCGGAATTGCCGCTGGCGCTCGGCGAGACGATTGGCGGTGAGCCTTTCGTCGCCGACCTCGCCCGCATGCCGCACCTTTTGATCGCCGGCACGACCGGTTCGGGCAAATCGGTCGGTATCAACGCCATGATCCTGTCGCTCCTGTACCGGCTGCCGCCGGAAGACTGCCGACTCATCATGATCGATCCGAAAATGCTGGAGCTGTCGGTCTATGACGGCATTCCGCATCTGCTGTCGCCGGTCGTGACCGATCCGAAGAAAGCTGTTGCCGCCCTGAAGTGGACGGTGCGCGAAATGGAGAGTCGTTACTTGCGGATGTCGAAGATCGGCGTCCGCAACATTGCCGGCTTCAATGAGCGCGTGGCGGAATCGCTGGCCAGTGACGAGCCGCTCGAACGCACCGTGCAGGTCGGGTATGACCGGGAGACCGGCGAACCGATGTACGAGACCGAGACGATCGAGGCGGTGAAGATGCCCTACATCGTCCTGGTGATCGACGAGATGGCGGATCTGATGATGGTCGCCGGCAAGGAGATCGAGGGCGCGGTCCAGCGCCTCGCGCAGATGGCGCGCGCGGCCGGTATTCACATGATCACGGCAACCCAGCGCCCGTCTGTCGACGTCATCACCGGCACGATCAAGGCCAATTTCCCGACGCGGATCTCCTACCAGGTCACGTCGAAAATCGACTCGCGGACGATCCTCGGCGAGCAGGGCGCCGAACAATTGCTGGGCATGGGCGATCTCCTGTTCATGGCGGGTGGCGGGCGCATCCGCCGGCTGCACGGTCCGTTCGTGTCGGACCAGGAAGTCGAAGATGTCGCCGCCTATCTCAAGAAGCAGGGCACGCCGGAATATCTCGAGGAAGTCACCGAGGAGAGCGATGACGCCCCCTCGCCGTTCGAGGAAGCGTCCGGCGGATCGGGCGATGATCTGTTCGACCAGGCGGTGGCCGTCGTGGCGCGCGACCGCAAGGCGTCGACCAGCTATATCCAGCGGCGATTGCAGATCGGTTATAACCGCGCGGCGACACTGATCGAGCGGATGGAGGATGAGGGCATGATCGGCCCCGCCGACCATGCCGGGAAGCGCGAGATCTTCCTGCCCGAGCGGGATGTCGCCTAGCTCACAAAGAATTCATGATAATTCGCGGACCGGCGCTGGCATACTCTGCCCATGATGAAATCCGCGCTGCTGCTTGCTCCCGCCGCCTTATCGCTCTGCCTTGCCTGTTCGCAGGCCGACATGGCGCCTCTGGAAACCGTCGAGTTGACAGAGGTCTGGCGCACCGGTGGCTTCGCCGCGCCGGAAAGCGTTCTGCCGGATCCGGAAACCGGGCTGCTTTTCGTCTCCAACGTCAATGGCGAGGGCGATGCCGCCGACGGAAACGGTTTCATTTCACGCATCACACGCGGCGGCGAGATCGAGACGCTGCAATGGGCGACCGGGCTGGATGCGCCGAAAGGCTTGGCGCTGGACGGCGACCGTCTTTACGTGACCGATATCGCCCGCATCGTCTGCATTGATCGCCGCAGCGGCGAGATTGTCGAGAGCTGGCCGGCGCCCGGAGCCGGATTCCTGAACGATGCTGTCGCCGGACCTGACGGGCGTATCTATGCTTCGGATTCCGCGACCAGCCGCATCTATGTGCTGGAAGACGGGATGGTACATGTCTGGGCGGAGGACGCGGCGTTGTCCGCGATCAACGGGTTGTGGATGGAAAGCGACCGCATGCTGGCGGTGACGATGGACGGCGTCTTTGCAGCCGTCACGCTCGACGGTCAGAGCGTCACGGTGCTGGGCGAAGGGCTGGGCGATGCGGACGCAATCGCGCCCGATGGACAGGGGGGCTATCTTTCCAGTGAATGGCCGGGCCGCGTCTATCACCTGTCGCCGGACGGCACGTTCACGGTGCTCGCCGACACCCGGGAGGAGGAGATCTACATCAATGATTTCTATGTCCTCGGCGATTTCGTCATCATTCCGCACTGGTCGCCGGGCGAGGTTTCCGGCTGGCAGATCCGCTACAGCCACTGACAGGCTGCGCTTTGGCCATGACGCTGCCGCATTTTGCAGGGCAATGTTGGCGCCATGATCAATGCTCTTTTTCTTTCCCTTGCCCTGTTCTCGCAGGAAGCAGAGCCTGCCGCCGGCCCTGTTGAGCAAGTGCAGGCCGGCGAGACTGCCATCGATGCCGCAAGCGCCGCGGGAACGGTCGGTGCGGCCGAGCCGGGTGATTTTGACGCCGATGTTGCGCTCGCCGGCGTCAATGGCTGGCTGAACGGGATCGACACGTATCGCGCCCGCTTCGACCAGATCGCCCCTGACGGCTCGGCGTCGGGCGGCACGCTGTCGATCCGCCGCCCCGGCCGGTTGCGTTTCGATTATGACGATCCCTCGCCGCTGCTGGTCGTGGCTGATGGAACGACGGTTGCGATGGAGGATTCGGCGCTGGGAACCGTGGACCGGGTTCCGCTGCGTTCGACGCCGTTATGGCTGATCCTGAAGCCGGACATCGACCTGGCAAGCGATGCCCGCGTGACCGACGTGATGGTGGAGGACAACCGGCTGTACGTCGATGTCGAGGACCGCAATGACGAGATGGATGGCCGCGCCCGCTTCGTGTTCAATCCGGAGACCTATGCCCTCGAGGAATGGTTCGTGCGTGATTCGCTGGGCTATACGACACGGGTGATCCTTTCGGAGGTCGAGACGGATGTCCGTCTAAGTCCGAGACTTTTCGTCCTCGAGGACGCGGAGGACACGCGCCGCAGCCGGCGACAATAGCCGGTCACGAATTGTTGCATAATTCACACGGCAAAACTGTTTCTTATTTTTAATTTGCGTTTTTTTCACCGGCGTGTCTTTAATGTAACGGCTGATTGGGGCGCCGGATTGGCGTCGTCCCCCCGCTGACGGATCTGTGGTCCCAATCACGCCGGAATCCCCTCCCGGCGTATGCGCACAAGTTTTGACGGCGCACAGCAAGCGCCCGGCCGCACCCCCCCCTCGCGGCCGGGCGTTTTTGCGTTTAATGCTCTGGTCATAGCCTTGAAGGCAGTTCATCCCTGTCGGCTGCACCGGAGACCGAAATGCCCCTGTTCCAGCTCGTGCTGCTCGCCCTCGTCCAGGGGCTGACGGAGTTCCTGCCGGTCTCGTCCTCGGCGCATCTGATCCTGACCCCGATCGCTGCCGGGCTGGAGGATCAGAGCCCGCTGATCGATGTCATGGCGCATGTCGGCAGTCTCATCGCTGTCCTCGTCTATTTCTGGCGCGACATTGCAGAGATCGTGCACGGGAAGCTGGCCTGGCTGTCGGGCAGGATGACGGCGGGCGGGCGGTTGGCCCTGCTGGTGGGCGTGGCGACGCCGCCGACCATCATTGCCGCCGGCGCGCTCTATCTGACCGGCAATACCGAATTGTTCCGCTCGCCTCTGGTGATCGGCATTGCGACTCTCGTCTTCGCGGTACCACTATGGGCCGCTGACCGGTTCGGCCGGACAGTCGAAACCACGGACACGCTGGGTCTTCGGCATGCCTTCCTGATTGGTCTGGTTCAGGTGTTTGCGCTGATTCCCGGCGCCAGCCGTTCGGGCGTCACCATGACCGCCGGCCGCGCACTGGGAATGACACGGAAGGAATCCGCGCGCTTTTCAATGCTGATGGCGATCCCGGTCATTGCAGCCTTCGGCCTGGTTGCCGGGCTCGACCTTGCCCGCGGGACGGACAGTAACGCAAATTTGGGTGACGGGCTGATCGTCGCCGCGCTGTCCTTTGTTTCCGCCTTGGCCGCCATTGCCGTGATGATGCGGTTTGTCGAGCGCGTGGGCTTTTTGCCCTTCGTGCTCTACCGGATCGCCCTGGCCGGCATGATCTTCTGGCTGCTGGTCTAGCGCGGCCGGCCGGTCACGCCGTTTCGTGGAATTGGCCGTGGCGGCGATAGCGCCAGAGATAGCTCGGCACGACCGATTCAATGGTTTCCGGCGTGACGCCCAGATCGGCAACACCGCGCATGTCAGGCGAGACCACATTGTCCTCGCCCAGCATGATGACCTGGTCGCGTGTGAGGAACGGTTTGACGAAGGGCAGCGTGCCGGCGATCTCGCCGGCAAATCCGAGCGCCGACATGGCGAACATCGGAACCGGGACGAGGAGTCGCGGCCGATCGATGGTCTCGAGGATGAACTCCATCAGTTCGCGATAGGTATAGACGCGCGGCCCGCCGAGCTCGTAAATGCCGGCGGCGGACGGATCGTCGATTGCATTGGCGACGCAGTCCGCGACATCGCCGACAAATACCGGCTGGATCTTCATCTTGCCGCCCCCCGGCAACGGCAGGGCCGGCGCGAAACGCGCCATGTCGGCGAAGCGGTTGAAGAATTTGTCCTCGGCGCCGAACACGATGGAGGGGCGCAGGATGACCGCCCCCGGAAAGACCCGCGCCACGGCTTCCTCGCCCTCGGCCTTGGTCTTTGCGTAGCGCGACTCCGAATCGGGGTTGGCGCCGATCGCCGAGATCTGAACAAATCGCCGCGCACCGGCAGCGGCGGCAGCTTCGGCGATATTCCGGGCGCCCTTGGCCTGCAGGCTGGCAAAGCGCTGGCTGCCGCTCTCGGCGAGGATGCCGACAAGGTTGACGACGCCATGGGCGCCTTCGACGGCGCGCCGGACCGAGGACGGATTGCGGACATTGGCCTGCATCAGATCGACCTGGCCGACGACACCGGTGACCTTGAGGTCGAGTGCGATATGCGGTCGCCGTGTCGCGACCCGCACGCGGAAACCCTTTTTCACGAGGGCGCGAACCACGTAGCGGCCGACAAAACCGGATCCGCCGAATACCGTAATCATCTCGTCGCGAAGCATAGGGCCTAGTCTCCCGCGCAAGGGTGAATTCGTGCCCGCATAGACCAGAAATCGGCCCGCCTGTCCATGCGGCACTGCGTTACACATTCGCTTTCGACGCGAACCGACTCCTCTTGCCAGCCTGGCGGGGCTAGGCTTTCAATTAAACAAGACCGTAAATGGCGTAACCGGGGGTGGATGAGGGGATGACGGCAGAGGTCGCCTTGCTGAACAAGCAGGCCGTGGCGCTGGCGGCGGATTCCAAGGCCACGTTCGGCTCCGGCATGAGCATCAAGACCTATGACAGTGTCGACAAGCTGTTCGAATTGTCGCGCAGCCATCCGGTCGGGGTGATGATCTACGGCAATGCCGAGTTCATGCGGGTGCCGTGGGAAGTCATCATCAAGGAATTCCGCGAGAAGCATGGCGACGAAGCACATGCAACCGTCGAGGGCTGGGGCGAGGCCTTCTTCGCCTTTGCAGGGCAGTTCGAGAACTTTTCGCTGCGCGACAGCGAACTCGCCGTTTTCACCAAGACAGCGTCCTTTCTGCGGGCCATCGAGGCGAGCGCGCTGGTCAACCGTTCGCTGGAACCGCTGATCAGCGATGTCGAGGCGCGCACCGTGCATCCGGCGCTCGGCGATCTCACCGAGAACGAGTTTCTGAAGAGCTTTCCGGACCTCCTGGAGCGCTATGATTCACTGCTGCATTCGCGCATTGGCGACCGGATGAATTCCGATATCCGCCAGCAATTGCCTCGGCTATTACACCGGCTGGCGGTGGCTGACATCGAGACCGTGGCACGTTCGGGGATCGTGATCGCCGGTTTCGGCGACAGCGAGACCTTCCCGGCGCTGATCAATCTGGAGACCGACGGGGTTATCGCCGGCCGGCTGGCAGTGTCTCCGCGATCGGACAGCCAGATCACGGTTGATCATCCCGCCGATGTGCTGCCGTTCGCGGTCCGCAATGTGATGATCTCCATGGTGCACGGCGTGGATCCATCCTTCCTGGATTATTCGCTGACCGTGTTTCGCGACCTGATCCGCGCCAATGGCGACCGGCTGATCAACCAGTTCGCCAAGAGCGAGCAGGAGCGCTCGAAGCTGGCAGCGGAAAACTCCGTCATGTCGGACGGCTTCATCCGCGTCTTCCTGGATTATCTGCGCGACTACATCCAGGACATGCATCTGGGGCCTTTCGCCTCGACCCTGCAGGGCATGCCGCCCGACGAGATGGCGTGGCTGGCCGAGTCGCTCGTACACCTGACATCTGTTAAGATGCGCATGTCGCTGGGGCCGGAAGGCGTTGGCGGGCCGGTCGATACGGCCGTGATTACCAAGCGCGAAGGGTTCAAATGGGTCAAGCGGAAGGCGCCGATCGAGGCGCTGACCGGGCCCGGCAAAGGGGGAAGTGAATGAGACGCTATCGTCATCGCAAGCGGAATGCGGAGGCCGTGCCGAAGCCCGCCAGCCCCACAGCGCATGATGCGTTGCACGACGACGCGCCACCGGCGCTGTTCGACGGGGATGTCGCCTCGCAGCGCCTGTTCAACCGGGCAGCGCTCGATCAGATGGGCGATTATTCAGCTGTCATCCTGGCCTCGGATTCCTTGCGCCCGGCCTGGTCCGAACCGGGCGATCTGGTGCATGTGCGGCGGGGTGCCGAAGATGCACGCAACATTGTCGACAAAGTCTCCGGCAAGAAACGCTGACAGGTCAATTGACACGGACGCGCGAGCTTCGTAAATCCCGCGCCCTGTTACCTGCCCAGGTGGCGGAATTGGTAGACGCGCCAGCTTCAGGTGCTGGTTTCCGAAAGGAAGTGGAAGTTCGAGTCTTCTCCTGGGCACCATTCCTTGGAACCTAAGTAACGGTTTTCCAAGATGAATTATTAAAGCTCTGAACTGCTCTCGGTACACAACTGGTACACGGGGGCAATATTGGCACTCAAAATTTCGTATCTCTGCACGCGTTCTGGCCGCCTCTATTTCCGGCGACGGATTCCAAATGAGCTTCATAGGCTCGCCGGGCAGCGAGAATGGAAAATATCGCTTGGCTTGAGAGTCGGCCAGGAGAAGGAAGCTACGAGCCGTATAATCGATCTTGTCGATCAAACGGATAAGATCCTCATCAAACTCGAGCAGGGTATCCCGGCGAAACTAGCGCCAAAGCGAGCTTCGACACACAGCGAAGGTGAGCTTTTGACGCTAAGTGAGGCATTCGATTGCTATGTTCGACAAAAGGACACCCAGCGCGTTGGGAAAGCAGAGCGGACTGCGTTTGACCAACTTGTCGCACACATCGGCGACCGCCCGTTGTCAGATATAGACCGAGCGGCTGTAAGAGATTGGATTCGCTCGCTTCGACACGAACGCGGACAAAGCGCCCAAACTGTACGTCGCCGCATTGGCTCGGCTAAAGCGATCTTCAACAACGCGATCGATATGTTCGATCTCCCCTTCCGAAATCCATTCGCCCGTCAGAAAGTTGGGGATCAGAACCCGCTGAAACGCTTGCCTTTCCATAAATCTCAACTCGATCTGATTGCTAGCTGGGTCCATCAAGCCAAAGACGACAGTCCGACTGCACTCATCATAAAGCTGTTGAAGGACACTGGATGTCGTCCGCTCGAGATCGGCGGGCTTACCGTCAATGACGTCGATCTACTTTCCAAAACACCGACGCTGGTCCTTCGACCAAACTCGCGACGACAGCTGAAGACAACATCGAGCGAACGCACGGTCCCCCTTTGTGGAGCTGCCGTAGACGCTGCGGCAACCGCTGCGTCCGCCTCCGATGACGGATGGTTGTTCCCAGCGTCTTGCAGCAAGACCGAATTGTTGTCTGCACGCCTGAACAAAGCGATTCGAGCGGCGGGGGTACCTAAGAGCCCGGCGCTTACTGCTTATTCATTTCGGCACACCTTCGTTGAAGCAATGCGGCGCGCGCGCGTTAGGCCAGAAATCCAACGCGTACTAATCGGGCATCAACGAGTGTCGATGACCGATCACTACGGTGCACACACGTATGATATTGAAGAACTAATGGAGGCTGTAAACGCAACGCTGCCAAGGTTGGGCGAGGTTTCAATTCAGCAATATGAAGATTGCAACGCTAAGACTGTGAGTGACTGAGCGAATTTATTGCACCCAATAGACCTATAGCAGCTACAGTTTGATTTCCGCATCAGGCTTTCCGGCTGCAAGCGCGTTCAAAAAGGCGAGGCATAGCTCGCAAGAGCGATAATCGCCGCCGTGCGCTGTCCTTTCTTCCCTCTCGAGGATTGGGAAAGTCGAGTAGATGTAGCGGACGATGTCGCGGTCGGTGATACCGTAGAGGTAGAAAAATACTGCATCGAGTTTTGCGCGCAGGACCAAGCGGCGGCTTTCATCCCAGGTGAATGGAGGCTTCACGATTCCAGCCTCATCCACATAGCTCATATCCCGCGCAAACGGCTCCATGTCACGAGCGGTATAGGTGAGCTCGAGAACGGCCTCCTGCACGACAGCGGCGGCGGTTTTGGTGCCAAAATGGAAATGCTCGAAACGTTCTGGCGGTATGACGGGTAGTTGTTCAAGGATGTACTTGTTCAGATGGCGGCTCTGAATTTTGTTGCGCGCGAAATAATCACAGGGAATCGAGTTTAGGTTCCCGAGCAGAATACTCGCATCCGGCGCGCCCAAACCATCAAGTAAAGGAAGCGTATTCCCAGCTGCGACGCGGGGTACCATTGCAGCAATCAACGACCGCTCATTGTTCGTGTTGCAAACATCGTTGAAGCCAATCGAGTAACCCCGGTCAATCCCACTAACTTCCTTGGAGTTCACCCACCATCGCGGCTCCGGTAAGAAGTCTGGTGACGATAGCTCTTCTTGCGACGAATAGAGGCTTCGTCCTTGTCCGCTCACTGACCCTACAGGTGTTGTGATTGACGCGTATCGGTGATTATAAATTTGAATGGTCTTGCCCTCATAAAGTGGCAGCCAAACGCCCTTTGCTGAATCGTATCTTCCGTGTTTAGCCGGCCAAGCGGCCTCCAATTCGATCAATTCTCTTTTCGTTCGAAACAGCCCGCTGTCATTAGTCATATGGAACATTGAATAATAGCGGGCGGCCCAATCGCATACATCACCTTCGTCGGTTTTTCTGACAAAAACTGGCGTTTGTGCGTATGCCGCCGCAACAATGCGGGCATCTGTAGGCGACCGGAAAATTGGAAACGTGCCTGTGTTTGGATTAATCGCCAACAGAGCTGCGGCATCGAGTATCGCGATATGGTTGTTTTCCTTGGTTGGAAGAGTATGTAATTTCACTGCGTATTGGATTTCGGGGAACCGTTTATTTGTATTCGAGGCTATAATAATCGTCGGTTGATCTTCTGAATGGACATCTTTGAACAACCAGCGCTTCTTATTTTCAAAAGATATGAAAGCTTTCAGCCTCTCGGTATTGGCTACATGAGAGATATATTTTGAACTCGTTTTGTCTGTGCCAATCCCAATTGGTACCAGTAACCCTATCAATCCGTCCCGCGCAGCTAGGGTGTGCGAGCGTTCGACGAAAAGAGAATAGAGGTTGATATCCCCCCCTGACAGCAGGGGGTAATCGCCAGATTTCCGTGCCATACGGGCACTGGCTTCGGCGCGCTCGGACGCCTTGGCATATTCTTGGGCTAAGGGGTCATCAGCTTTTATCAGGGCGCCGACCATCTTTTCTCGATCAGCCTTGCGCGCTGCCATCGCTATCTCGGGGCGGCGCTTTGCAAACCACTCGATCTGTTGAAGCTTCATGCGATCCCATGGCGGGTTGCCTATCACAGCGTGGAAGCCACCAGTCAGGCCATCCTCTTCCCAATCCGACCAGATGCCAGGGAAAGCCACTTGCCAGTTGAGGAAGCTTTCCTCTCCAATCAAAAGCTGAGCCTCAGAGAAAATTTCTGAGAACAGGTCAAATTTCTCGGCAGCGCTCATGCTGCCCTTCATCGTTTCATCTGAAGTCTTTGCCTTAGGCCGTTTAAGATCGCATTTGCCCAGTACGATGTCGAGCGGATCGCCAAACTCGCCATCGAAGAAGGCCTGCATCGCCAGCTTCTTTTCCTTCCCCTTAATATCGAGCCATTCGATCGCATGAATCAGCTTTAGCAGCGCATCGAGAGGCGCGGTCATATCCTCAACCTCGGCGAATACGTCTGCCGATCGGTGCGCCTCAGCAATCTCGGCGTCGGTCAGCCCTTCAACGATCTGCATCTTGGACGCTGCCCGTAGGGCGCGCTTCATCGGTTCGTGCAGCAAGAGCGGCGTGCCGTAAGTTGCTGCCTTGTCGATGCCCTGCTTTACCCAGGAACCGAAGAGGCTATCGCCACAGCGAAGATGGTGATCAAGGAAAGACAGCGGCGCGCCCACGGTGAAGGTGTGCAGCCACAGCGCCACTTTGGCGAGCTCTACCGCCATCGGGTTCTTGTCCACACCATAGATGCAGCGCTTGAGCACCATGCGGCGGATGATGTGCCGGTCGTCTAGCTGTTCCTCGTCGATCGTCCAATCCCGTTCGTCGGCATTGGAAAGGATAGTGTTGCGGATCGTGTCGATCCTTTCGCCAAGCGGCGAGATATAATCACCCCATTCCTCAGGCGCATCGAGCTCGGCCTCGGCCATGGCGGCGATCACCTGGTCGGCCATGAAGTCAACGAGGCTCACAAGGAAATGGCCGGACCCCATGGCTGGGTCGCAGACTTTCAGGTCAAGAAGCGCGGTTGCGGGATCGAGGCGCTTAAGCTGCCCGATCTTGCGATGATCCGGCAAATCCCCCTGCCCCAGCTCTGTGATCTTTTCCCTGAAGGTGCGTTTGCGCTCTTCGACAAGTGGCTCAAGGGTCTCTGTGAGGATGAGCTGAACCAAATCGTCAGGCGTATAATAGCTGCCCGATCCCTTGCGCGCGAAGATGTTGGGCTGGACGGTGATGTCATCGCCGTCGCGCGTCACCTCGTATTCGAGAAGCCGCTCATAGATCGAACCGAGCTGCTGCACTGAAAGGTTGCGGTAGTTGATGTATTTGCGACCCTCAGGCGTCACTTCGAAGGACAGCGCGTCGATCACGCGCGCCATGACCGCATCGGGGATGCGGATATTGATCAGGATCGCATGACGCTCCTGGTCGAAAAGCCCGCCATTGTAGGGCGGCAAGCCGATAGAAGCGTCTCCCTGATCGATCGCAATGAAGAGATCGGCCATTGCGCCCCAATAGCGCGCGGCGGTCTCCGAGAAGACGTCGTTCTTGTCTTTGCGCTCTTGGACATCGAGGCGCACCTTGTTGCGCAGCCCGTAATCGTCATAGCGGGGATCCTTTACCGGTAAGAGGTCGCGGTCTTCGGCGTAGAGGATGAACAAAAGGCGGTAGAGCAGGATCAGCGCGGCTTCGCGCACCTCCTGAAGATCGGCCTCGGGGGCGGCCTTGACGATGGCGCGCACCAGGTCGGGGAACACCTCCCCAAACACCTTGTTCGAGAGGTCTTCAGCAACGCGCTCTTCGTAGAACTTCCCTTCTTCAAAGGCTCTTTCATGGAAGGTGCGCGGATCAGCGCCCACAGGCACGAATGCCTCGCGCCGGAACACAAGGTAGAAGATCTTCAGCCAGTGTCGGCAATCGGCCTCATTGAGCGCGAAAAGCCCGTCATTATGCACTGGCAGGTCCAGGATTGCGGCGATGTCGAGCTCGAAGAACTGCTCGGATACCGATCGCGCACCTGAGAAATACAGTCGCCACTTCGAGCCGTTGGTCAGGATACCCCAACGCAGCGCACCATTGGTGATATCGTCGATGCGGCGCAAGTAGCGAAGCATCTGGGTTGACGGAGCAGTTTCTTCCCCGCGCCGCCCGGAGCGGCGATCAAGAGGACGTGCCCATCTTTTGGATTCGACCACGGCGCGACCAAACTCGTAGCGCTTCCACTCTTCGGGAAAGCCGTTCGCCTTGGTCTTCGTCTCGGCGCTCTCAAAGAGCAAACCATCGGGCACATCTTCGCGGCCGCGCGGCGATAGGTTCTGCTGGCGAAGGGATTGTGTCCAGCCGAGCGCTTGGAGGATTGGCCAAATTAGATCATCTTCGGTTTGGCTCTCATTGGGGGAATGATTTAAAGGAAAAGCGTCAGTGATTTTATAAAGAGCGGCAGCGAATCGTTCGACCTCATCATCCTCGGTGTCTTTCCAGTCTTGGGATTGTTGGATGCTCTCGGTCAGAAAGTCAGAGGTAAAAAGGCTGCCTTGGTGTGTCATGCTACCGGTCAACAATCTGTCTCCCCAGACTCTTGGATTAGAGAAGGTTGAGTCCCCAATCCTAACAAGTGTTCAAGCCATTCCGTCGAGCAGGCCCTAGTTCGGCACCTCGTTCAAGGATGATGGTACGATTGCACTCTCTGCTTTGGTCGGAAAAGTTGGCATGCTTGACATGAGACGACGTTCTTTGACGAAACCATTGATTCCATTCACCAGCGCCGCTCATTCCGCTGCGTTTTTTTGTTGGACACAGCGACGTTCACCGTAAACAGAGGCATCGTTCACCCTGAATGAAATCGAAATACAGTTTCGTTAAGGGTGAACGAGACTTTATTTTCTTTGAAAATAGCTTTGGCTCATTAAGTACGGCTCCGTAAACGCAAACGGAGCAGTAAATGCCGAAAGACACTTCCCCCGATCAGTGCATTGCGCTGGAATATCTTGAGAGGCTGTATGGTCGAGCCGCTAGCGACGGTTTCATTTCGACTTGGACCCGACAATCCAATCAGATTGAATGGTTTTCCATCGGCGATCTCAACAGACTTTGTGATTTCATGCTTCACGAAGCAAGCCGGTCGGATATCTATCATTCTTGGTGCATCCAAAAAAACCCTCTGGGGCCAAGCAGACGCGGCGGGAGCGATACAGTAGTCGAGTCTCCAGGCGTCTTCTTCGATGCTGATTTGAAATCCGACGTTCATTCGAAGACAGCGCTGCCAGAATCGTACGGACACGTAATCGACTGGCTTCAAACAGAAGAAATCCCGCGCCCTTCTCAGATCCGGCATTCAGGAAATGGGCTTTATCTTGACTGGCTTCATCCGGAGCCCGTTTTTCTCGAGTCAGAACCGGCACGGGCCGAGTACGCAAGGCAGGTCCGCGCTTTTCATGTCGCCCTGCGAAAGAACGCGCGACGAAGCCGTGGCTGGGACTTTGATTCAACCCCCGACCTCGCAAGGGTCACGCGAATGCCAGGAACGTTCAATCACAAGACTGAACCCGCAAAGCCAGTGGAGCTTATCCATGACTAAAGCCTATTCAATCTCGGAACTAGAAAACGCCGCGAAACTGATCGAGCCAACGGTCCAGACTCAAGTATCAGATATCGCGAGCCCCAGCTATGAAGTCAGCTCATGGCAAGGGGGCAAGAACGCTTCTTTCAATGCCATCAAGGCGGGCTGCGGATGGCTCAAAGAAGCCTCGGCGTCAGATAGGCTTGCCTATGATGAGTGGCTTGCATTGCTCAGAGTGGCTGCCGTTTGCAAAAATGGTGAACAGATAGCCCACGACATCTCCAAGCAAGACATCCGCTATGACTTCGGAGAGACGGCGGAAAAGCTTCGTGAGGCATCAGAAAACATGCGTCCGCCGACATGCGCATTCATTAAGGACGAGCTTGGCGCGGCAGCCTGCGAAAACTGCCCAGCGCGTATCCGGATTCAATCACCGATGAGTTTCGGGAAAAGCGAAATCGAGGAAGCGAAATTGCAGTCGGAATTTGTTGTCGATGTTCAAACGAGACGCTTCTTCTCGCTGAAAACCGGCGTTAGCTACTTCAGCGCTGCTTTTGATGCGCGGTTCAATGATCTCACAAAAAGCGGAGCGGCATCGAGCCTGTTGAATAGCCGGGCCACCGGAAAAGTCGAGCGTGAAGAATGGCGCCCGGGCAACACTGAAAAGCTGATCAAGCTAGGACATGGTTGGGCGATCAATTCATGGATTGACGATGGCATAACCTCAAGTGAAGGGAACTGTGACATCATTCTGGAACACATCGAGAGGATTATTCCGAACGCGAATGATGCGAGCGCCTTTCTCGATATGCTGGCTTTTCACGTGCAATCCCCCGCCGCGAAGATACGCCATTGCTGGTTGTTCCAGGGGCCCCAGGGGTCAGGAAAAGGTTCGCTGGCAGAGATCGTCAAGCGTATCTGCGGTCCAACGAATAGCGTGGAGATCGGACCCAGCGACCTTGGCACTCGGTGGACTGCCAACTGGGGAAACAAACGCTTGGCAATCCTAGATGAGCTGATGAGCGGAGACCGTCTTCAAAACTACAACGACATGAAGCGGTGGATTACCGAAGAATTCGTGACGGTTGAAGAAAAGAACCAGCCTCGATACGACGCTAAGACACCTCGTATTTGGATGGCCTTTTCAAATTTTGCGGATCCTATCCCGATTCCTACAGATGACCGGCGTTTTGTCGTAGTTCGTTCGGAATTCAGCCGTCCTCCAGCCGACTACTTTGATCGCTTCTGGTCAGAAGGAATTGAGCAATGCTCTGCGTTTCTTGGGTTCTTGATGGATCGTGACGTAGGGAATTTCGATCCCAATGCGCCTGCCCGGATGACAGCAGCGAAAGAAGCGCTCATCCAGGAATCTCGACCGCCAATCGAACGCGTTCTCGAAGAACTTATCGAGGAACGGGCGTATCCATTCGACCGTGACTTGGTCCGGCTTGAGGAGATGGAGTTGGCAGTCAGAAACCGATGCGGCAGAACAACCGATCGCGCATTTCGGAATGCCCTAAAGCAGCTGAAAGTAGAAAAATTGCGGCAGGTGGAGCTTTCATCCGGTAGTCGCCCACGCTTTTGGATAATTCGTAATCGCGAGCATTGGTTGGTCGCGTCTGCGGAAGACGTTCGCGCACACGTCGAGAAGCCAACGCTGTAGTTCGGCAAAAGTGGCGGTAGCGTGACTAACGCCTATCAACTCTCAACTCACTCAACCCTTTGTAACTCAATATTATATTGTACAATCAATTCTCAATTTGAGTAACAGGGGTTGAGTGAGTTGAGTGCTGAGTCGGCGATCGATTTTGCTACCGCACAGTGCCGACTGGCTGAAATGAAACTGGTTCCGTGGGATGCGCTTTCGAGTGCCGAATTATCGCAACTGCTTGGTATTTCCATACAGGTGCTCGCGAACTGGCGCATTCGCAATAAAGGCCCCGCCCCAGCACCATCGAAACACTATCGTGGAAATCGAACCTTTTACCCAGTCTTCAGTATCGAAGCGTGGCTGGAGGGCAAAGAGCCATGGCAGGTTGTCGCCACATGGCTCGAGCAAAGGTTTCACTTTTCCAGTTCGCTCGATACTGAAGATCGAACATGGCGGCATGCACGGAAGATCCGTTCTTACAACGCTTGGCCAATCCGAAATCGGCCAAGGCATCCGTTACCACTGCCTCCTCGGTGAAATTGTAGGTAATTCTGATAATAGCCTCGGCACCTGTTTCAGCTGAGTGCGCCCGCATCCCCAAAATTTGCGTAACTTTATGGTGACACCCAAGCGTTTGTAATATCGACGTTTTGTTGATACGTACATTAATAAGCGACTTAGCGGGGACTAAATTGGCATGGGCATTTATAGTAGCGGGTATCATAGCCCTGATCTTGTTTGTTATTTGGGCCAACAAGCAAAACGCCAAAGACGCTGAAGCGCGTAAGGCAAAATTTCATGAGTTAGGCGCCGCACTCACTGAACAATTAGAATCGTCTTCAGAATTCAATTGCACGAACGCGACGAAATTCATCGGTGTATTCCAGCGCAAAAATGGGCGGACCGGCTGGGAGGCTTCAGCAATCGCTGTAGACGGGAAACGGGTAGCGGTCGCAAAACGAAACAGTCTGCGAGTAATCGAAGCTGCCAAGCTGATGTCGGTTGAGCTGGTTGTGGATGGAGAAACGGTTTCGAAAATGAATCGAGCAGACCAGCTAGTCGGTGCCGTTGCTGGAGCGGCTATCGCTGGCGGTTCCGGCGCCATCATCGGTGGATTGAGCGCAAATCGAACCACAAGCAGAGACGTAACCTCCGCGCATATCAAGCTCTTGATTGATGACAACGAAAGCGTTGTCAGAGTGCCTGTAATTTTTGAACCAAAAGGCCACCTTCCCGAGAAGCAAATAAAAGCGCGTCTAAGAAAAGCGCAGGATGTGCTCGATGCGATAAATGCGAGAATTCTGCTGCCGAGAAACAATGCCGTTCCTACTTGACGGGGCTGGTACACAAATTGGTACACTTATCGAACAAATCGAGAGTTTGAGAGGCGAGAACCACGCGCCCTGTTACCTGCCCAGGTGGCGGAATTGGTAGACGCGCCAGCTTCAGGTGCTGGTTTCCGAAAGGAAGTGGAAGTTCGAGTCTTCTCCTGGGCACCATTCTCCCGATTTACCAGATCCGATATCGTCCAACGCAACGGCGAAATTCGTTGATTTATCAGCGAATACGGCGAGGCGCTGTCCGAGGTCGTCCGCCGCTGTCTTGTTGCATCCAGTAAATTTGTTGGTATTTTTGTTGGTACTTTCGAAAATCGAACCACGCCAACAATTCTTCGCCACGTGCCGCTCACCGACATCACAATCCGGTCATTCAAGCCCGCTGATAAACCGTACAAGCGCAGCGACGGGGGTGGGCTCTATCTGTTCGTATCCCCGAGCGGCGGGAAGCTCTGGCGGCTGGCGTATCGGTTCGACGGCAAACAGAAGACGCTCGCCCTTGGCGCCTATCCGGCAGTATCATTGGCACTGTCCCGCCAAAGACGGGATGAAGCGAAAACGCTGCTCGCCGCTGGGGTCGACCCGTCTGTCCACGCAAAAGCTGAAAAACTGGCGCGCCGCGCAAGCCGGGAAAACACGTTCGGCGCTATTGCCAAGGACTACATTACCAAGGTTGAGAAGGAAGGCCGTGCCGACGCCACGATGAAGAAAATCCGCTGGATGGTGGATCTGGCGAACAAGGACCTCGGCGCGGTCCCAATCGCTGACATTTCCGCGTCGGATGTTCTGGTGCCGCTCCGAAAACTGGAATCAGAGGGCAAGCTGGAGACCGCCCGACGGCTTCGCTCGGTTATCGGCCAAGTAGTGCGATTTGCGATCGCGTCAGCGAAGGCAACCCACGATCCGACCCAGGCCATCAAAGGCGCACTGACCACGCCGACAGTTACTCACCGCGCAGCCGCGACCGACCGGAAAAAGGCGGCTTCTCTATTTCGTGCGATCTGGCTGTACGAAGGGTCCTTTGCGACCCGGTCAGCCCTCCAGCTAATGGCTTTGCTCTACCCGCGCCCAGGCGAGCTACGAAGCGCTCACTGGTCAGAGTTCGACCTGGATGCCAAGACCTGGATCATCCCGGCGGAACGGGCAAAGATGCGGCGCGAGCATCGCAAACCACTTTCTGATGCCGCGGTGGACATTCTGGTTGAGCTTAAGAGGCTCAATGGATCCGGCGAGCTTGTCTTCCCGTCATCCAGCCGCTTTCATCGCCCAATGAGCGAGAACACGATGAATATGGCCCTCCGGCGGCTTGGGTTTGGTAAAGGCGAAGCCACCGCGCACGGTTTTCGTGCCACAGCGTCCAGCCTGCTGAACGAAAGCGGAAAGTGGCACCCCGATGCGGTGGAGGCGGAGTTAGGTCATGTCGGATCAGATGAGGTCCGCCGGGCCTACCACAGGGCTGCGTATTGGGATGAACGGTCGAAGATGACCGATTGGTGGGCGAACGAAATCCATCACCTTCGTACTGCAAAACAGGACGCTCCTGATTGCGACGAGGAGAATGCGGATTGAAACGCCCGATCCATCAGAAGACGGCGGAACAGCGAAAAATTGACCGCCAGTGGGACCTGTTCGGTGAAAAACACCCCGAGTATTGTGTCGCGGGTTTCCAGAAATATCGTCCTGAAGGCCTGTTTTTGGCGGCCGAGGGCGAAAGCACGGATGAGAACCGGGAAGCCGAGGCCCGAGCCTACCATGATGAAATTGTTGCGCTTGATGATGTGCAACTGGAGACCCGCTGGACCGAGCTACAAGGCTTGAAAGCTGCGCAACGCGAAGCGGCACATCCGCTCAATTCCCGCATCGCCACCGACGCCGTCTACGACCATTTTGCGAAGGCCGCATATTGGACCCTCGACGAAGGGGTCGCGCTTTTGCTGGAGCGAGACCCCAAGGGACTGAACTCTGAAGCCGTGAAAAAACATCGCCCACCTCCGACCATCGGGCATCGATTCACGGAATTGCGGGACCTGGCCCGGCGCGCCGCGAAAATGCAGCAACTAGCCTACGAGAACCTCCCGGGATTCTTCCTCGCGTGGGCAAAGCGCAACCGCTTGCCGATCCCGGACGAACTTGCCAGCGCTATCGAGGGCCACGGAATACAGGTGGCGGACTGGAAGTCGATTGCCGATCAACGTGCCGAGCTGATCGCGGCGCTGGAAGCGAAAATCGAGCGATTGGAAGCGAGCTCGCCCAGCCAGCCAAGCCAGGCCACCGATGATGGTTTGGGTGCGCGCGAACGATCCACGCTTCTCAAAATCGTGCTTGGGATGGCGATCGCGAATTACAAGCATGACCCGTACGCGACGCGAACAACGACCGCCAGTGCAATGCTTCAAGACTTCGACACGCTGGGGATTGCCGTCAGCGACGACACGATCCGGAAGTATCTGCGGGAAGCCGCCGAATACGCACCGCCACCCGAAACCGAATAAGCCGCACCAAACCGAATTCGGTTTAGCCGAAACCGAACTCGGCCTAAGTGGCTGAAAGTCTTTCTAAAACGACCTCACATTCAAACGAACGAGGTCATCTCATGGAAGACATCAACGGACTGCCTGCGACCGGCTATCTTCGCCTTCGCGATATTCTTGGCCCCAAAGGCCCGATCCCCGTCAGCAAATCGACGTGGTGGGCTGGCGTTAAGGATGGCCGCTTTCCGCAGCCCATCAAGCTCGGCTCCCGCATCACCGTCTGGCGCGTGGAAGACATCCGCGCGCTGATCGACCACGGGCCGAACTAAATGGCCCGCAAGATCAACTGGCGTTCGGTGAAAAAACACCGGAGCTACACCGTCGATGAAGCCGCTCGCGCCCTCGGTCTGGCCAAGGGCACCGTGCGGCGCTGGATGAAAGGCGGGTTGACCGCTCTGACGGATCGCAAACCGGCTTTAATCCTGGGCGAAGACCTAATCGACTTCCTGCGGAGCCGCGCGAAACCGAAACAGCGATGCCGCGTCGATGAGTGTTTTTGCTTCCGCTGTCGCCGGCCGCGAGCGCCCTCTTTCGGCGAGGTTGAATTCAAGCCCTCCGAGGGCGGTGGGGGCATGATCACGGCTCTCTGCGAGGCGTGCACCACGACCATGTTCAAGCGCATCTCGCAGAACGACTTGGCTGCTCTGAGGGAGATTGTGACCGTTCGCGACACCGAAGCTGACGGACACATATCCGAGGACCGGCATCCCAGTCTAAATGATCACCTCCCCAGGAAAGTCGCTACCCATGCGTAAACATCATCCCGAGAACGAACGCGTAAAACGCCAATACCTGATCTACCTGGCAGAGGCGAAACGCATGGCCGAAAGCAGTATCGACCAAGTCGCAGCCGCCCTCGCACTGTTCGAAGATTCGACCGGCTATAAAGCTTTTTCATCCTTCCACATCGAGCAGGCGCGCCGTTTCAAACGTGGCCTTCATCAGGCGGCAAATGCCAAAACTGGCAAACCTCTTGCCAAGGCAACAATCACATCACGGCTGATGGCCCTGAAAGCATTCTTTCAATGGCTAGCCGGTCAGCCCGGATACCGCTCCAAGATCACTTACGCGGATTGCGACTACTTCAACCCATCGGCTCATGACGCGCGAATTGCATCGGCAAAGCGCGAACGCCCGGCGCCGGAGCTCTCACAGATCCGGCACGTGCTCGAATCCATGGCTGACATCACACCGATCGAGAAACGCAATCGTGCCTTGATCGCCTTCGCAATTCTTACCGGCGCGCGGGATGATGCTATCGCGTCACTATCGCTGCGTGATGTGGACGTCAAAGGCCGCAAGGTTATTCAGGATGCCCGCACTGTTCGCACGAAAAACCGCAAGACATTCACCTCATGGTTTTTTCCGGTAGGCGAGGACATCGAGCAGATCGTCGTAGAGTGGATCGAATATTTGAAGACCGACCAATTGTTCAGTCTCGACGCGCCGCTCTTCCCAGCGACCGAGGTCGGGCAAGATGCGAACAAGCGCTTCGCGCCGATCGGCCTCGACAGCAAAGGCTGGGCAAACGCGGATCCGATCCGGCGCATTTTCAAAGAGGCATTCGAAGCCGCGGGGCTTCCGTACTTCAACCCGCATTCCTTCCGGAAAACGCTGGCTCGTTACGGCGAACAGATCTGCTCCTCGCCCGAAGACTTCAAGGCGTGGAGCCAGAATCTAGGCCATGAACAGGTGCTGACGACCTTCACGAGTTACGGGAGCGTGTCGGGCCATCGTCAAGCCGAAATCTTGAACCGCCTCAGCTGCGGGTCAAGCTCCGGCGCACCCGGAACGCCGGACCGGGCTACGATCGACAGGGTGCTCGACCACCTCAGAAACGGATCATGATGGGTCGGCATCCGTGTAACGAATCACAAGTCAGCGCGATCGAACAGACCAACCTGATTGCGCGCTGATCCTGTCGCTGAAATCGTCGGAGACGGCGCTGCCCTAGCTCGTCTGAAAATGATCCCAAACGGTCCACAGACCGATCATGATAAATCCGGCACCGGCGATAAGCTTGAGCGGTAGCATCTGCAAATAACGCTCTGCCAGAACCCCGGCCCCGACGGCCAGGGCGGTGCTTGCAACAAGCGCGGCCGCTGCGGCGAGAAACACAAGAGCGGGTGCGGTCTTGTTGTCCGATGCAAACAGCACAGTCGCAAGCTGCGTCTTGTCGCCCAGCTCTGCGATGAAAACGCTACCAAAAATGAGCGCAAACGATTTGAGATCCACCAGATAACTCCTTCGAAAAATTTGCCCTGACTAGCGTGAATCGACACCGAGAACCGATCTGGACGCGCCGGGTGCTGCTATCAGTATCTCCGCACAGCGTCGGCATATCGCTCGAACGTCTCTCCAAAGGTTCGTTTCATATGTGGTTCTTCGACCCAGGTGATGAACACATGGATGATCACCAAGAACGAGGTCGCCGACAGAAGAGCGAAAGTTGATCCGGCGGCCACCGCACTGCCGACGAACATGGCTCCATAACCCACATACTGAGGATTGCGGGTGCGTTGATAGATCCCGTGTTGGATCAGCTCATCTTCGAGGAGACCATAAACGCGCTCCTGCGAACCATAGGCATAGCGGCCGAGAAAGATGACGAACGCGCCGCCCAGAAAGAGTGCGCCGCCCAGTGCAAGCGAGATCAGATTCGGTTCGAACAAGCTGCCACGGTCGAGCCATGCGAGCGCGATTGTTGCGAGGAAATGCCCATGCATGATGACCCCCGAGAAGACCGCCGTTGGTCGAGACCATTTCCCGAGGCGTCGAAAATCTGCACGGGCTTGCAGCGTGAACGGAACGGCGAGCACGGCGTTGATGAGGACATACCCCACGACGATTGTCAGTAGAGGTGACATTTAGGCGTCTCCGGCTTCAGCGATGGGGTGATTGTGGCTACGCAGCTCAGCGAGGGCCTGAGTGCAGATCAACCATGCAGAGCGAGTGAAGAGCGCGGCCAATGCGAAAGCCAGAACAAGATCGGGCCAAGCCGATCCGGTTAGGGCTACAAGCCCACCAGCGATCATCACACCGACATTGCCGACGGCGTCATTGCGAGAGCACAGCCAAACCGAGCGCACATTCGCATCACCATCCCTCCATCTGAGGAGGATGAGGACGCTAGCCGCGTTAGCAAGGAGCGCTGCGAAGCCAACAATGCCCATGGTTTCCGCGACGGGAGGCTCGCCGGACAGGGCCCGCATCAGCGTCATACCGAGCACCGAGACCGCGATCACGATTAGCAGGCCGCCTTTAAAGAGCGCGGCCCGAGCACGTAACGCCAGGCTCGAACCGATCACCAGCAGGCTGATGGTGTAGGTCATGGTGTCACCGGCGAAGTCGAGGGCGTCGGCCTTAAGAGCCTGTGAGCCGGAGGCGAACCCGGCTGTGATCTCGACGGCGAACATCACCAGATTGATGAGAATGACGGCCCATAGGGCGCGACGATACGCAACTGATGTGCCGTCGAATTTTTGGTCGCTTGAGCAACAACTCATTTTCTTGACTCCTACCTTTGACATGGAGTCTAATTTCTACAGTGACTGTAGAAGCAAGAAGAAAATGACAAAAGAATTCAGTATCGGCAAAGCGGCAAAAACCTCCGGCGTCAAAGTGACAACGATCCGCTATTACGAGAGCGTTGGTTTGATGCCAGAACCGAGGCGGATAGAAAGCGGCCGCCGGGTCTACGATCAAGCGTCAGTGGATCTGCTTGGATTTATCCGGCATGCCCGCGACCTTGGTTTTACCGTCGAGGCGATACGTGACTTGATCGACCTGCAGGAGAACCCTGGTACAGATTGCACAAGGGCTGACGAGCTGGCTCGTCATCATCTTGTCGAGACGCAAAAACGCATCGAGCAGCTACGCGTTCTTGAGCATGAGCTCAAACGTATGATCGAGGGATGTGCAGGCGGAAAGGTTGGCAGTTGCGAGATCGTCACCAGCCTGTTCGATCATTCGAAATGCTTGTCAGATCACAGCCCGGCACGGATAGGGAAAAAGTGATCAACGTATCCCCGGCACCTTAAACTTTGAGCCGCTTCCATCCGAGAAATAACAATGCCGCCCCTATGAAAATGAAGACGTCGGCCAGATTGAAGGTGGGCCAGCGCAACGCTTGCCATCCAAAATCAAGGTAGTCTGTAACAGCTCCGTCGCCGAGCCGATCGACAGCATTGGCCAACCCACCTGACGCAAACAAAATACCGGCGGCATTAACAAGTTTCGACTTTTGCTCCGCGGTCCAAATCAAAACTGCTACGACAAGAGCGACTGCTACACTCGAAAGAAGATAGGGCGCGATCCAATGATCGCTATCCAATATCCCAAAACTAACGCCCCTGTTGTGGCCGAGCGTTAGGTTGAACCCGGGCACCAGCGACACCGACGTGCCAACATCAACAAGCAGGCGTTCGATTTGGGGTTTCACGATCAAATCGAACGCGACTAAGAACACCCAAAAAACTAAGTACACTGAGCGTATCCGGCGAAGGCCAAACATCTTGCTCTGAATGTAGGCGTGTCGAATTGCTCGCATCTTCCGTTTTTCCCTCTAGTCGAGCGCAACGCAATTAAGTGGACCAAACTGCCCCGAGCGACTGTGCCGGGGGGACAAGACGCCCGGGGCTGCCGGCGGATCTGGTGGGTGCAAGAACAAAGGGTTGCCCCACCAGATCCTCACCTGCCTTCGGTTAGGTAGGCAGGTGTTCCGAAGCGCGCTTTTGTGGATGTGGCGCAAACCACTTGTAGACAGCTGGCAGCACCAACAAGGTCAGTACGGTCGAGGTGACCAGGCCGCCGATCACAACGGCGGCGAGTGGTCGCTGCACTTCCGAACCGATCCCCGATGCAAACAACAACGGCATCAGGCCAAGCCCGGTGGTTGTCGCGGTCATCAAGACGGGTTGAGCACGGCGCACCGCGGCCTCGACGCTGAAGGCATCAACATCCAGACGCTCTTTGGCAAACCGGTCGAGGAAAGAAACCAAGACCATACCGTTGCCGAGAGCGATGCCAAACAGTGCAATGAAGCCAACCGATGCCGGGACAGATAGGTTTTGCCCCGTCAGCCAAAGCGCCGCTATTCCTCCGACGAGGGCCAGTGGAATATTGGCAATGATGAGCAGTGCGCTCTTCAATCGACCAAAGCTGAATAGCAAAAGCAAAAACACGACACCCAGAGTGACCGGAATCACGATCGCAAACCGCGCGTTGGCTTGTTGTTGAAGCTCGAACTGGCCACCCCATTCAACAAAATACCCTGGCGGAAGTTCAATGTTTCCAGCAACGGCATTCTGGCCTTCCGCTACAAACGATCCAATATCGCGTTCACGGACATTGGTTTGGATGGTGATGTACCGTTGGCCATTTTCACGCGTGACCTGGCGAGGCCCTTCGATCCGCTCAACGGTCGCAACCTGGCTCAGTGGGATTATCTCATCCCCTGGGCCGTTCAGAACAATCCGGCTGATACGTTCGGCATTCAGTCGATCTTGCTCGCGATAGCGTACGATGATGTCAAACCGCCGAACCCCTTCGAAGACCTGACCCGCTTGCGAACCACCGATAGCGGTTCGGACCACAGAGAGAACATCTTCTACGTTCAAGCCATATCGACTTATCGCTTCTCGGTTCACCGTTATCCGGAGTTGCGGCGCCCCTGTTACCTGATCGGTTTGAACATCAGCCGACCCGGAAATCTCGCGAATGACGCCTGCAATTTGAGCTGCGTAATCCTCGAGGACAGCCATGTCCTCTCCAAACAGCTTAATTGCCAAATCAGCTTTCGTTCCGGTCAACAACTCGTCGGTTGCCGCAGCGATTGGCTGCGTGAAGTTGAACCGGGCACCAGGGAACGCTTCGAAGCTCTCACTCATCAGCGCTAGGAGCGCCTCTTGCGTCCTCGCGGTTTCCCACTGATCCCGCGGGGCGAGAGCTACGAACGCCTCTGCGCTGTTGACGGGGTCAGCATGCGCACCAACCTCTCCGCGTCCGATACGTGTTACAATGCGCTCAACTTCGGGGAAGTTGGAGAGCAATTGTTGTTCGAAACGGGTGACGGTTGACCGAGCTTCCGGCAGTGAAATCGACGGAGCCATTGTCAATCGAACGAGCAAATCGCCTTCATTCATTCGTGGCGTAAACTCAGAACCCAAACGCGGGAAAATCGCGCCGCCAACCATGAGCATTGCGATTGCAAGTACGAGCGCCGCCCACCGTTTATGAACGAAAAAACGCACAAGGGGCGCAAATCGCTTTTCGTAGAAGTCGGGCTCATCAGAACCTGACGGCTTGTTGCCGATCTTCAACCCGAGCATCGACGCCGCAGGTGCCAGTAGCACAGCGAAAACCAACGACCCTGCCATAGCGAAGACGACCGAAAACGCCAGTGGTCGGAACATTTTTCCTTCGACGCCCTCAAGCGTCAGGATCGGCACGAACACAACGACCACAATCAAGATTGCGAAAACGAGCGGTTGCAGCACTTCCGCACACGCGTTCGCGATAAGCGCACGCTTGTCCTCGCCCTCGGTTGACGCGTTTAATATGCGGTTCGCGTTTTCTACAATGACGACCGCGCCATCCACCATCATCCCAATGGCGATGGCGATACCGCCTAGGGACATGAGGTTTGCAGAAACGCCGAAAAACTGCATCGAGAGCAATGCGAAACCCACCGAAAATGGGATCGAAGCCACAACGATCAAGCTTGGGCGCCAGCCTCGAAGGAAGAGGAATAGGATCACAGCTACGAGTAGCGCACCCTGCCACAAAGCTGTGGTCATCGTGCGAACCGCAGCGCCAACCAACTCGGACTGATCATAATAGGGAACAGCCGTCACGCCGGGCGGGAGAGACGCATTGATCCGTTCCATCCGATCGTGAACGCGCGCGATCACTTCATTCGTGTTTGCGCCGAGCAGTTTCAGCACGAGGCCGGCAACGACTTCGCCTTCCCCGTCCATGGTGGCCATGCCTTGCCGCGGGGCGCCCCCAATCTCGATGTTCGCGATATCGCGAACACGAACTGGCACGCCGTCCTCGACCTTCACGATAATGTCGGAGAGGTCGTGAATTCCTTGGGCCAACCCAACTGCACGCACGGTGTATTGCTCGCTGTTCTCGATGAGAAACTGAGCGCCCGCATTTGCGTTATTGGCCTCAACAGCCGCGACAATGTCTTCAATCGCTAGCTGATAGCGAAGCAAAGCGTCTGGGCGAACATTGATTTGATATTGCTGCTCGAAACCACCGAGTGACAACACTTCCGTCACGCCGCGTACCGTTTGAAGGTCGAATTTGACCTGCCAGTCCTGCAACGTACGCAGCTGAACGCCGTCGAGGCTCTCGTCCGATGTTTGGAGGAAATAGAACAGAATTTGCCCGAGTCCAGTGGTGATGGGCCCCATTCCGGGATCACCAAATCCTTCGGGAATTTCTTCTCTGGCTTGTTGTAGGCGTTCACCAACGAGCTGCCTCGCCCAATAGATGTCAACGCCATCTTCGAAGTAGATGTTGACGACAGACAAACCAAAGTTTGACGTCGACCGCACCTCGCGAAGCCGAGGCAGCCCGTTCATGGACGTTTCCACAGGAAACGTGACATATCGCTCGACTTCTTCCGGAGCGAGACCTTCAGTTTCTGTGAACACCTGCACGAGCGTGGGTGTTACATCCGGAAACGCGTCTACAGGCATTGTCCGAAATGTGACGATTCCGCCGATGAGGACGAACGCAAATGCTAGAGCCGCAAGAAGGCGCCCTCCAGCAATGCGATGTAGCAAGCCCGCTAAACCTGCGGTTTGTTGTGAGGAGTTAGTGCGCGTGTCCATCGTCGAACTCCCCTTTTTGTAACTCTGCTTTCAACGAGAACGTCTCGGTAGTAGCGATCATCTCGCCCAAACTGACGCCTGACAGGATCTCTGCGAAGCGATCCGACCTCCGCCCTAAGCGCACTTCACGGACCTCAAAACCATCCGCGCTACGAACGAAAACAACTGTTTCGCCATCCACTGTCTGGAGCGCGGTAACTGGCACGCGTACCGTTGGTTGGGCGTCAGAAGCCGCCGCAAACACCGTCACAAACATCCCGGGCCGCAACCGGTCTCCTGGATTTTCAATGACAATTCGAGCACGACCAGTTCGCGTCCTCTCACCGATTTGAGGGCTCACGAAGTCGATGGTTGACTCTATTGGTGGACCACCGTCACCAGGGTCAATTGAAACCGGTGCACCTGAGCGAATCCGCCCAAGATCAGCGCCGTAGATTGCCGCATCGACCCACACTGAATCAGTATCCGCCACAATGAACGCAGGTGGCTGAGCACCTTCTTCCAACACCTCTCCAAGCACGGCGTGGCGCTCGATAATCGTGCCGGAAATCGGGGCTGCCAGCTCGTATCGGGTAAGCGATTCATCTGACGATGCCACCATTCGAGGTAGAGATGACACATCAACGCCCAATGCATCGAGTTGTTGGCCGGCACTGCGAACCTCAATTCGAGCCTCCTCAAGCGCCCGTCGGGCATCCAGGAAGTCCTGTTCCGCAGAGATCTGGCGTTCCCATAAACGCTCTTCACGTTCGAAAGAACTTTCAGCCAGATCCAATCTGGCGCGCGCTGAAAGGTAGGACGCCTTGGCGTCAGCGAGCGGGCGGCTGTTTAGAACTGCCAACACGTCGCCAGCCTCAACACGATCACCCTCAGCCACTGCGACACTACGCACAATGCCAGATACTCGAGGCGATACGTGAGCTAGGTGATTTTGGTCGAAGCCGACTTCTGCCGGCAACTCGATCACGCCATCCACGGCACCACGTGCCACCGGAGAAATGGCGATCCCAAGTTCATCGATTTGGTCCTGACTGAGATGAACTTCGGCACTTTCTCCATGCTCATCGCCGTGTTCGTCGTCTGCATGATCATCCCGAGCCTGCTCAGCGTGAGTCTCGGCGATCGAGCTGGATGGTGCTTCTTGATGTTCTTCTGCATCTTGGCCACAGGCAGAAACCGTCAGCAAGCTGACCGTCACCAGAAGAAGTTTGATTTTTAAGTTAGTCATTGTGCTCTTCCTCCGGGATTGCGTTGACCATTCGATTTAGTTGCGGGGCACCAGCAAGCGCATCGAGTTCGATGAGCGCGCTAGCCAATTCAGATTGCGCGGCGATCAGATCCACACGCACATCGAAGTACGACCGCTGGATATCTAGGAAATTGAGAACATCCAGAGCGCCTTCGCGGTAGGCTTCCTGCGCTGCAGACAATGCGTTTTCTGATGCGGGTAGGATGTTCTCAGACAGTTGCTCGTGCGTAGATCGAGCACGCTCAAAGCGACCGCTTGCAGAGGCAAACTGGGCCAACAGTGCACGACGCGTCGATTCCTCATCAAGCCTTGCAGCATTCTCACGCGACGCGGCCGCCCGCACACCACCTTGATTGCGATTCAGCACTGGAATCGGAACTTCAACCGTAGCAACGAACGCCGTCTCATCGGTACCGCCAAAGCGTCGTACGCCCGCACCAACTGTAAGGTCGGGAATAGCCGCAGCGCGTTCCTGTCGGATTTCCTGCGCGCGCGCTCGTGTGATTGCGTGCAACTTCTGGAGTTCAGGGTTCTCAGAGATCCAGACGTCGAGTTCAGCGTTTTCAAAACGCGACAAATCAAACGCATCCAAAGGCGAAACAAAATCCGCATCCAATCTTCCACCGGACCAGATCGCGGCGAGACGATCGTGTTGCTCCACCTGCGTGCTCGCAGCTTCATTGGCCGCGATCGTGGCGCGCCCTATGAGAACGGTGGCACGGCTACGCTCTATTGGCGACGCTCGCCCTGCTTCAACACGTGAATTGATGGCATCCGCCGAGTTATTGGCTAGTTCCAGCAACTCCAAACGGACTGCGAGCGTCTCCGACGCAGCATGCGCAGCAACATAGGCTTGAGCCGTATCTGCGAGAAGTCGCGTCCGCTGGAGGTCGCGGTCTGCACGAGCGGCTTGTGCCCAGGCATTAGCGGCATCACGCGCTCTGCTTCGATCACCGCCAAGCGGTACGGTTTGATTGATCGACAGTGTGGTGTCTGCGTCTCCGAGCCCTTCACGATCGCCGCCGAAATCTTCTACTTCGGCTACGAATGTTGGATTATCCCAGAGGCCAGCTTGCCGCGCCTCTGACTCTACTGCACGGATCTCTTCATCTGCCGCATTGGTGATTGGGTTGTTGTCCAAAGCTCGATTTAGCGCATCAGACAGAGTTAGATGACTCGCGGCTTGAGCATCTTGCGCCGCAGCCGTTTCCATACTCACCGTAGCTAGCATCAAAGCAGCCATGGTGGTTTTGCCCAGCCATCTCGGCCAGGTCACATTTTCTATTCTCATAAGTGTAATTTCCGATTGGTTGTTTCAGTTGAACTTGAGGTCAGGCTGAAACGTCAATCGGGGGCTGGAATGGCGGCTCTAACGCGCGCGAATAAACGCGATCGCTGGTGAGGTCATAGCGGTGACTGGTGGCGATCGGCACAACGACCGAAAGCAAGGGGCGCACGTCTACCAAATGGTGGCAGACACCACATCCATGAACGGCGTGCTTGCCGTACTCGGCATCGGTCGGACTATCTGCCTCAACCTCCAGAACGCTATCAATATGGTGATCGTGATCAGGCGACGCAGCCAGCACGGCCTCGCCGCCCAATGAGATGGTCATGGCAATCAAGAGTATGAACTGCAAGCTGATCCGCATGCCGAGTTCTTAGTTCAAACTCCCCTAAATTGAAAGCCCCGTCCTCCGGGCAGACCGCCCTAAGTTACTAAATAACATACCGAAAGCTGACCCCACTACCGCAACCAGATCTGCGCTTTGGGCTGGGAACCTTTCCGCATGCCAGTGGGTGTTCCAAAGTCCTATTCCGGTGGATCGGCGCGCACATTGCTGTCGATTGATGATTGAGCGGCTAGACGCTAACCAGAAGCACTCCATCGACCGAGCATTCGGTCTTGTCGAATTCCATGGGAGCGAGCCGCTGGATGGAACAAGAAAGCGGCACAAGATGTTGGCATAATTGTTGGCACTTTGATCGTCATGGAGATTATTGGTTATATTATTCAGAGTTATAAAGGGATTATTCGACGCCTCTCCTGGCACCATTCACCGCCGGTTCGATGAAATCGAAATTTTTGGTCCTTTGGACCAAAAATAGGCGTTGAATGCCCCGGAAGTGGCCTTCCCCTTCAATTTGAGGTCAATCCGCTATCGAGCGACCGGCCGTCCCGCGCAAAGGGGCTGAGGCCGAGCCATTCCTGGGCGGTGCTCGCCAGACTGCTTTCACCTTCCAGAAGCAATGTGCCCAGCAGCTGTGCCTTTCGGATTGTGGTCCGTCCCATCCAAACCGAAGTCATGGTCTCAACGTCTGAAGATATCAACAAGTCGATTTCATATCCCGGTTCTACAGAACACAGATCGACACCGTCGATCGGGTCGATGATCAACCACCACCGGCTTTCGGCCGGTGCCAGATCGGCATAGTTGAACTCGACCACTTTGCGGGATTCCGGCATGGGATCGAAACTTATATTTCTGCGCATGTCCCACATGAGCAAGGACACATCCAGATTCTGAAGCGCCAGATCAAACTCGATCCATTTCTGTCCCCAGAAACCGATCGACTCGACAATCGGACGCAATTCACGGCCGGACTCCGTGAGTTGATACTCGAAGATCCCTTTTTCCCGCGGCACAGCACGACGCGTCAGAATGCCGGCGGCTTCGAGTGACTTGAGGCGCTTCGACAAAAGGGCCGGCGACATTTTCGGCAGGCCGCGCCGCAATTCGTTGAAGCGGGTTGATCCCGCAACCAATTCGCGAAGCAGGACCATGGTCCAACGCGCGCACAGGATTTCCGCCGCCATCGAAACCGGGCAGAATTGCTTGTAGCTTGACGTGTCCATGCTCGCCCCCCTTGCAGATCATCCGGATGATCATGATCGGATCGCCCGGTCAGAACGCTAGTTCAGAATATGAACCGCAAGGTTCAATCCCGGAACTAGCCGATTACTGAATTTGCCGGGATTCTCCGGTTTCCGATGACACGGGACGCCACCCGGAAGGACAAGGACATGATCAACAGGAATTCGATTTTCGGCGCCATCCTGCCCGTCGCCCTGATGGGCGCTTGTGCAGACGCCCAAACCAATCACGAGGCCGGAGCCGGACACGATCATCCGCACTATCTCGTGGCCGCTATCTCGGTCTCCGATTTTGATATCTATATGTCGGACTACGCATCCATCGCCATTCCGACCATTCTTGAGGCGGGCGGGGAAATCCTGGTGGCGTCGCGCACCGGCGTGAGCCTCGAACAGGCGGCCCGCACGAACTGGACCGTTGTGGTACGATTTCCATCCGAGGCGGCCGCCAATCAATGGTATCACTCCAGTGCCTATCAGGCCGTGATCCCGGTGCGGCAGAGTGTGACCGACCAGGCCGCGACGGCGCTGATTTTTGCGCCGCATTTCCAGCCTCCCACTGCTGAATAGTCGATCTCCAGCTTTGATTCCGATGGGCCAGCCGACCGTCGATCAGACTGATTCGACCCCGCGGCTTTCCTACGGGCGCCGCATCTCCTAGACTGACAGGGTGGGGCTTCCCCGGGCTTGGCAACAGGCCCGGCAAGGAGCATTGCCATGATCGATATCCTGCTAGCGGCCAGCCTGTTGACCGCTCAATCCTCCGACGCGGCTGCCGCGCCTGAATTTACCGACGCCGAGCTCGAACTCGCCGAATTCTGGGAAGAGATGGGGCCGACGCTGCGCGATGAGGGCATCGACGCCTATGTCGCACGCTATCATCCCGATTTCACCCATTGGGACATAGAGAATACCGGCGGGCTTAGCGATCGGGCGTCGGCGGCTGCCTACTGGACGGGCTTTGCCGAGGCGGGGCATGTCATCAGCTGCACCTTTGTTGACCCCGTGACCCTGACCATCGTCGACGGCGTGGGCTTCGGCCGGCTGTATTACGAACAGACCAATCACTATGCAGACGGGCGGGTGGAGACCTCGGCCTACCGGATGAGCCTGGTACTGTTGCGGGTAACTGCCGGCTGGCAGGTGCGCGAGACGAACATGGTCCGGATCGGCGGGAGCGGAGCGGACGACGCGCCATTCGCCTTCCGGCATTGTTCGGAATAGCGTTACCGCACGTCGTTCGCGGCCGGACTAGTCGTCGGGCGTGAATTCCATCACGACACGGTCCGGCAGGAGAAGGTCGTGGACCCAGTCGCCCTCGACACGCACCCACACCGCCGTGACATCATGAAAGCGCGTGCCATCGAAGCTGCCGGACCAGATCGCACGTTCGCCATTCTCGATGACATGCTCGGCGCGGAATTCGATCGCGTCGCCGGTTTCGCGCCATTGATAGGGTCCGGAATCCGCATTCCCGCGCGCCAGCCAGACCAGGTTTCCGCCGCGGAATGACAGCGTCCCCGGCACGCTGAACAGGCCGGCGGGGCCCCTGGCGCGGATCCGACCACTGACACTTCTTCCGTCAAGTCCCGCGCCCGTCGTAGTCGTTTCGACAGGATCGCGCCAATCGTCCTGGATCGTCGAGACGGCGAGGATGGGCGGCGCCGAACGAGCCGGCGCACAGGCCGCGACGCAAGCGAGGGCGCCGATGGCGAAATATGTGATCTTTGCTGATTTCATATTACAAACTTATATATCTTCCTCACTAAAGTAAAGTCATCACATATTTCTATAAATGTGAATATTATTCACTATACTATTTCTTTGTTTCTCTTTGCTTTCCCCGGTTAATGAAACCGCATCAGGCGGCAAGACGCCGTGCCTGCACCGGAACACGGTCCGGACGATGATCGCGGCCATTGGCAGATCATCAAGCGCGACGCATCGGGCAAAGTGAACGAGGGCGGATCGGGAACCTCGGCGGTCGCCGCGGCGCCGGCAAGGGTGATTGTACCGGCCGAGGTAGCGGACGAGGCAGGAGGCCAAAATCGCGCCGGGCGCGATGCCGGACTAATCAGCCTTCAGCCAGGCAATCGCCTCGGTTTCATTCGTCTTGAAGATCACGGTAATTCCCGCATTGAATGCGGCCGCCTCGATCAGCATGAAATGTTTCCCGAACAGGTTCTTGGGCGCGACATAAGCGAATCGCACGCCCCGCACCGGCGTGTGAAAGGCCCGGTGAAATTCGTCCATCACATCGATCGGCGTGAATAGCGGATAGGCGTGGGCAACCTGCAGCAGAAAATGGCGGCACCCCGACTGGATGAATTCGAGGATCTTGTCGCTGGAAACCTGAAGCAGATCGAAATCAATATCGCCTGCGAACGTCACCTCAATGATGCCGTCGGACCTGTGCTCGTACTCGACGCGCCCTCCGGCGCCCTGGTCGGGAGCGGTGCGGTTCATGACGGCATCATATCATGAAAGCCCCCCACACCGCACACTTGACTTGAATTCTACCCCGGACAGAGAGCTTGTTGGCGCCTTCCGGGCGGGTTAGACCCGCAATCATGACAGAAGCAAAGGCTGCCTGATGAGCGTTCATTTCCACAAGCACGACCTGCCCAGCGGGTTGAATTTTGGCCCGTCGGTCGCCGTCGACACCGAGACGCTGGGCTTGTCGCTGGTCCGCGACAAGCTCTGTCTCGTTCAGCTGTCGACCGGTGACGGCGATGCGCACATCGTGCAGATGGACCGGGACAGCTATGACTGCCCCAATCTGAAGGCCCTGCTGGCCGATGCCGGCGTCGAGAAAATACTGCACTTTGCGCGGTTCGACGTGGCAATGATCCGGAAATATCTCGGCGTCACCCTGGCACCGGTGTTCTGCACCAAGATCGCGTCCAAGCTGACCCGCACCTATACCGACCGTCACGGGCTCAAGGACGTCACCCGGGAATTGCTCGGTATCGAATTGTCCAAGCAGCAACAGAGTTCGGACTGGGGCGCTGCGGAACTCAGCGACGCGCAATTGGAGTATGCCGCTTCGGACGTGCTTTACCTGCACGCATTGCGGGACCATCTGACCGAGAAGCTGGAACGCGAGGGACGCATGGAGATTGCCCGGGCCTGTTTCGATTTCCTGCCGACCCGGGCGGATCTCGATCTTTTGGGCTGGGACGAGACTGACATTTTCGCCCATTCCTGACGGCGCTGCCTTAAACTTGCCGCGCCCTTTGCGCACAAATGGAATTCAATGACCGCCACGACTGCTGACATGTCCGCCCTCCAGCCAGCGCCGCACTCGGCGTGGGAGCCGCGGCGTGCGACCACCTTGGCGGCCGCCCGCAAGCGGACGCGTTTCGTGCGCCTGCTGCGGATGGCGCTGGTCGGACTGGCGGCTGTCATCATCCTGGTCATGGCTGGCCAGATCCTGTTGCGGTCGCTGGGCGCGGAATCACAGGAGGCCGTGACCGTCGGTGAGGATGCGCGGATGATCAATCCGCGGTTCACCGGGCGAGACGAAGCCGGCACGCCCTATGTGGTGACCGCCGATGCCGCCATCCGGCGGCGCGGCACCGAGGCGCGGCTGACCGAGCTGGAATCGCCGCAACTGGACTACAACCTGATCACGGCATACGAACAGGCCGAAGGCGTGCTCGCACGTACGGGTCTGTTCGACGCCGATGCACGCACGCTCGATCTCAATGCCGACGTCCAGTTCAGGACCCAGTCGGGTTATGCCTTCGCAGCCGATCATGCCCGTATCTACCTGTCCGAAGAGCGCGTGGTTGGCGACAGCCCGGTCGAGGGCGAGGGACCGCTGGGCACAATCCGGGCGGATGCATATGAAATACTGGACGGCGGCGACCGTGTCGTGTTCAGAGGGAATGTCCGAACCTTCATTCGCAACGATGCCGGCGCCGGCGGAGACCAGCCATGATTTTTCGCTTCGTGATTTTCTTTGCCCTTTTGCTCGGCCTGCCGGCCGCGGCATTCGGCCAAATCGGCAGCCAGGGCGGTCCCATGGACATCAGCGCCGACAATCTCGAAGTCTTCGACTCCGAACGCCGCGCCGTCTTTTCCGGAGAGGTGGATGCCGCGCAGGGAGACGCCAATCTGCGGTCCGACCGGCTGGAAGTCTTCTTTGCCGCGCGGTCCGGCGCGACCAGCGGGACAGGCGCCAGCTGGGGCGAGGTCGATCGCGTGATCGCCACCGGCGACGTGTTCTATGTCACACCGGACGAGGTCGCCCGCGGTAACCGCGCCGTCTACGAACTGACGACGGACACGATCGTCATGACCGGCGGCGTGACGCTGACACGCGGACGTGACGTGATCACGGGTTCCTGCATCATCGTCGACCTCGAGACCCGCAATTCGCAGATCAATTCGCCGGCCTGCATGGAGGCGGCGGGCGAGGATTCGACGACCGAGACCAGCGGGCGCGTGCGCTTCATTGCCTTTCCTTCGGATGACGACGAAACGGCCGACACGGATGATGCGGCCGCTGACGAAGAGGAAGCGGAAGGTTGAGCCTGGCTGAAGACATGTTTGGCGGGCACACGCACGCCGAGGCCGTGCCGTCAGAAGGACTGGTGGTCGAGAATATCGGCAAGTCCTATCGCAAGCGGCCGGTGGTGAAGGGTGTTTCGCTGCGGTTGAAGCGCGGCGAAGTGGCCGGTCTTCTGGGCCCGAACGGCGCCGGGAAAACGACCTGTTTCTACATGATTACCGGCCTCGTCGAGGCCGATTACGGCCGCATTCTCCTGGACGGCGAGGACATCACCCGCCTGCCCATGTATCAGCGGGCCCGGCTGGGGCTGGGCTATCTGCCGCAGGAAGCCTCGATTTTCCGGGGCATGTCCGTGAAGGACAATATCATGGCGGTTGCCGAGATCGTCGAGCCCGACAAGGCGGCGCGCAAGGAAACCGTTGCCCAGCTGCTCGAGGAATTGCGGATCTCGCACCTGGCGGATGCCGCCGCGCTTTCGCTCTCAGGCGGCGAACGCCGCCGGGTCGAGATTGCCCGGGCTCTGGCGACGCGACCGTCCTTCATGCTGCTGGACGAGCCCTTTGCCGGGATTGATCCACTGGCCATTACAGACATTCGCGACCTGATCAGCTTCCTCCGCGATCGCGGTATCGGCATTCTGATCACCGATCACAATGTCCGCGAGACGCTGGAGATCACCGACCGGGCGACGATCATTCACGAGGGCGAAGTGCTGTTCGAGGGGGCGCCGGCCGAAATCCGCGCTGACCCGGATGTGCGCCGCGTTTATCTCGGCGAAAGTTTTGGCTGATTAACTCCACGCAACTCAAAGCGTGGAGGCATCCCCTTGGCGGGACTTCATCAAAAACTGGAAATGCGGCAGGGCCAGTCCCTGGTCATGACGCCGCAATTGCAGCAGGCGATCAAGCTGCTGCAGCTCTCGAATATCGAGCTGTCGGCCTTCGTCGAGGAAGAGCTGGAACGCAATCCGCTGCTCGAACGCGATGATCGCGAAAACGAGCCCGACACCGTCGAACTGAAGGAAGACGGCAAGCGCAAGGAGCTCAAACTCGACGGCTCGGCGCATTCCGAGGCGCGCGATGCCGTCGACGCTGACAATGAATCGCTGAACGTCTCTGATTCGAAAGCCGACCTGGCGGGCGCCGGCGACAGCGCGAGCTGGTCCGGTGTCGGCCGGAGCGGCTCATTCGAGGGCGGCGATTACGATGCGGCGGCCAATTCATCGCGCGAGAAATCCCTTGCCGAACACCTCCATGACCAGCTGACACTGGCCGGCTGCGATCCGGTGCGGCGGATGATTGCCGCGCATTTGATCGATCTGGCAGATGATGACGGTTACATGCGTGCGGACCTCGCGGAGGTCGCGAACCGGCTCGGCGTCGATCATGGCGAGGTTGAAGCGGCGCTCGACGTGCTGCATGGCTGCGAACCGGCGGGCGTGATGGCGCGCGATCTCGCGGAATGCCTCGCCTTGCAGCTGAAGGACCGGAACCGGCTGGATCCGGCAATGGCGAAACTGGTGGATAATCTCGACCGTCTCGCCAAGCACGATTACCCGGCCCTGCAGTCGATCTGCGGCGTCGATGCCGACGATCTGGACGAAATGATCGCCGAGCTGCGATCGCTGACACCGAAGCCTGGGCTGGCCTACGGGGCGGACAATACGCGCGCCATCGAACCGGATGTGTTCGTGCGCGAGAACCCGGATGGAAGCTGGCGGATCGATCTAAATACCGACACCTTGCCGCGCGTGTTGGTCAACCAGTCCTATGCCGCAGAGATCAGTGCCGTTGCGCGCAGCGAAGAAGACAAGACCTTCATCACCGAATGCGCCCAAAATGCGAGCTGGCTGGTCAAGTCGCTCGACCAGCGGGCGCGGACCATATTGAAGGTGTCGGCCGAGATCGTGCGCCAGCAGGACCTGTTTCTGGCCAAGGGCGTGGCTTTCCTGCGGCCGCTCAATCTGAAGACGGTGGCGGACGCGATCGAGATGCATGAATCGACGGTCAGCCGCGTGACGTCGAACAAGTATGTGGCGACCCCGCGCGGCCTGTTCGAATTGAAATATTTCTTCACCTCGGCGATCCCGTCTTCAGGCGGCGGCGAGGCGCACTCCGCCGAGGCGGTGCGCTACCGGATCAAGACGTTGATCGACATGGAAACCATCGACGAGGTCATGTCCGACGATGCGTTGGTCGAAAGGCTGCGTCACGAGGGAATCGATATTGCCCGCCGGACCGTGGCGAAATATCGTGAAGCAATGAACATTCCGTCGTCGATCCAGCGCCGCCGCATGCTGAAACGCGCGAGCTGATCCGCAAACAGTGGCGCAATTGACATTTTCGAAACCGCCAATAGGTTCCGCGCGCTCTTGCAGGGGCATTCTCGCTCGCTTGTGCGGGAACCGTGTGCTAGGCTGGGATAAGCAATGCAGATACAAGTCGTTTCCAAAGGAATTGATGTTTCCGACGCGCTCCGCGAGGAGATCGTCGGCCGCGTCGAGGAAGCCGTATCCAAGTATTTCAACCGTCCGAGCGAAGCCTATATCGCCGCGTCACGCGAAGGCGCGGGTTTCCGCGTCACCGTATCGCTGCACCTGCCGTCAGGCGTGATGCTGCAGGCCCAGGGCGATGATGACGATGCCTACAAGGCGGCCGACAAGGCCAGTCAGCACCTGGAAAAGCGATTGCGCCGCTACAAGCGCAAGCTGAAAAACCATCACAATGAGAACAAGGTCGAACTGCCGGCGGAAACCACACCGATCACGGTGTTCCGCGGCCGGCCGGACGATGAGTATGACGATGAGAACGAGGACGCGCCGGGTGGCGACGAACCGGTCATCGTCGCGGAAACGCCAGGGGAGTTGCGGGCGATGACCGCCAGCATGGCGGTTCTGGAACTGGAGGCGGCCGGCGCGCCCTTCCTGATGTTCCGCAATATCGCCCATAACGGGGTCAATATCGTCTACCGTCGACCCGACGGACATGTCGGCTGGATCGACCCTGACAGAGACAAGAGCGGCTAGCTCTCTGAATCAAGCCGGGCCGAATCGCTGTAACGCCTTCCCGACCCGCAAAACCGGACACACGACATGGCTCTTTCCGATCTGTTATCGGCCGATGCTGTCCTCGGGACGCTCAATGCGTCGAATCGCAAGCAGGCCCTGCAGATGATGTGCGAAGCAGCGGGAGCCCGGCTGGGCGTGGATTCGCGCGGCATTCTCGATTCCGTGATGGACCGCGAACGGCTCGGCTCGACCGGCGTCGGTGACGGCGTCGCGATCCCGCACGCCCGGCTGGAAGGGTTGAGCGGTGTGTTCGGCCTGTTCGCCCGGCTCAAGACGCCGATCGATTTTGACGCCATCGATGGCCGTCCGGTCGACCTGATCTTCCTGCTGCTGGCACCCGAAACAGCCAGCACCGAGCATCTCAAGGCCCTGGCGCGGGTCAGCCGCGTCTTCCGCCGCGAGGATGTGCGTGCCCGTTTGCGGACGACCGATTCGCGCGATGGCATGGCGGCCCTGCTGACCCTGCAGGAAGATTCCGACGCGGCCTAGGCCGGCGAATTCATTCGATTCATTGCTGGATCATGCGACCTGGAATGGTGGAGCTAGGCGGAATCGAACCGCCGACCTCGTCATTGCGAACGACGCGCTCTCCCAACTGAGCTATAGCCCCGACCGATTGGGAGGCGGATCAATAAATCCGGGTGCGCCGAGCGTCAAGCCGTGCTGCCACGGCGATGCGCGCGAAGGCCATCAATGCTTGCCCGAGGGCGCGAAGTCCGGCTAGACCGGGAGCCTCAATCGAGGCGAAGCGAGTTCTCCGGCATGCGCAGCAATCAATCCCTTCTGGACGGGCTGATCATCTATATCATCGATCCGATCCTCGGTCTGTTCATCCTGTTGATGATTGTATCGATCATCTTGAGCTGGCTGGTCAGTTTCAAGGTCGTCAATCCGTACAATCCCTTTGTCGGATCGATCTGGCGCATGACTTCCGTCGTCACCGAACCGGTGCTGCGGCCGATCCGGAATATCCTGCCGCCGCTCGGCGGGCTGGATTTCTCGCCCCTAGTGCTGATCCTGCTGATCCAGTTCATCCGTGGCTGGTTGCTGCCGGAGCTGATGCTGCGGTTTTGAGCCGGGTCACGCCTACACCGGCAGGCTTGTCCCTGCTCGTGCGGCTGACACCGAATGCGTCCGGCGACCGGATAGAGGGCTGGGACACCGGTGCTGACGGGACCGTCTATCTAAGGGCGCGCGTTCGCGCGGTGCCGGAAAAGGGCGCCGCGAATGCAGCCCTCATCAAACTCCTCGCCAAACAGACCAGACTTGCTAAAACCCGGCTGGCAGTGATCCGTGGCCAGACTCATCGCCTGAAGACGATCGAGATCGCCTGCGATGACGGCGAAAGGCCAGCCCTGACGAAAACCCTGGGAGCTTTGGGCGCATGACGGCAACCATAATCGACGGCAAGGCCGTGGCGGCAGAGATCGACCGCAGGGTCGGCGAGGCCGTCGCGCAACTCGAAGGCCTTCTCGGCCGCAAACCCGGTCTCGCTGTGGTGTTGATCGGCGAGGATCCGGCAAGCGAGGTCTATGTCCGCAACAAGGTGCGGCGGGCAACCAGGGCCGGCATGAACTCGACCGAGATCCGCAAACCGGCGACGATCTCGCAGGACGAGGCGATTACCATCGTCCGCCAGCTCAACGACAACCCGTCCGTGGACGGCATCCTGGTGCAGATGCCGCTGCCTGATCATATCGACGCCGGCGCGGTAATCGACGCGATCGACCCAGACAAGGATGTCGACGGGCTGACGGCGGTCAGCGCCGGGCGCCTGCTGGCCGGCGAAGAGGGCCTGCGGCCCTGCACGCCAGCGGGCTGCGTGCTGCTGGCGGAGCAGGCGATGGGCGATCTGACCGGCAAGTCGGTACTGGTGATCGGCCGCTCGATCCTGGTCGGCAAGCCGGCCGCCCTGCTATTCCTCGAGAAGAATTGCACGGTGACGATTGCCCATTCGCGCACGGTGAACCTGCCGGAACTGTGCCGCTCCGCCGACATTGTAGTGGCGGCAGTCGGACGTCCGGAAATGATCCCCGGCGACTGGATCAAGCCCGGCGCCTGCGTGCTCGATGTCGGTATCAACCGCGTGGCGGCACCGGAGAAGGGCGAAGGCCAGACCCGGCTGGTCGGCGATGTCGCATTCGAGGCCGCCTCCAGGAATGCCGGCTGGATCACGCCTGTTCCCGGCGGAATCGGGCCGATGACCATTGCCATGCTGCTGCGGAACACGATGACGGCCGCAGCGCGGCGCGCCGATATCGATCTGGCTGGCACGCGGCAGGGTGCCGGCTGACCGCCGTCAACATCAGGTTAATCGATATCTGGGAGAAAGAGACCTGACCGGGGAGGGCAGTTCATGTCGGCTTTGAAAGTACTTCACGTCGAGGACGATTTTGCGGACGCCTTGCTGGTCCAGAACACGGTGTTTGAATCCGGCGATTTTGAAATCGGTTTCGAAGTCGCGCGCGATTTGCAGGAAGCGAAGCGCAAGCTCGGGGCCCAGGATTACGACCTCGTCCTGCTGGACCTCAGGCTGCCTGATTCCGTCAATCCGGAAGACACGCTCAGCACGATGCAGCAACTCTGCCCGATCACGCCGATTGTCGTGCTCTCCGGCTCGGTACGCGTCGACCGCTACACACTCCCCGAAGGCATCCAGATACTCGACAAGAACGAGCACCTGACGGGACGCAAGACTGAATCCACAAAGCCGCTGGCGCAGATATTGCGCCTGTCCGCGGACAGTGACGATTTCGCAGAGATCTAGGCTTTCGCGGCGTTATTCTTGCACGCGACCGCCCGGGTCAGTCGGGAGCGGTTCAAAATGGGGCAGGGCTACAGGTTTCAGATCATCCGACGCGGCATGACGAGCCGTCATCCGGCGCCGGGGCGGCCGATCTAGCTCATGGACGTTTCCGTAATTCTTCCCACTTTTCGCCGGCCCGAAGGCCTGGAACGTGCCGCACGCAGCGTTCTCAACCAGGCCAATCCGTGTGGCCTGTCGATCGAGCTGGTCATCGTCGACAATGACCCCGCCGGGTCGGGGCTCGAGGCCGCAAGGGCACTGGCTGACGATTCCACCATCCCTGTTCGCGTCGTTCACATGCCGGACCCCGGTGTCGCGAATGCGCGCAATGCCGGCCTCGCCGCAAGCTCGGGCGAACTGATCGCCTTTCTCGATGATGACGAGGAAGCGCCGCCCACCTGGTTGTGCGAACTGGTCGGTACGATGCGATTCTACGATGTCGACGCCGTGTTCGGCCCGGTGCGGACCCGCTTGCCCGAGAATGTGATCCGCCATCGCGACTATTACGCGGCGTTCTTCGCCCGCTCCGGTCCCGACGAAAGCGGGCATATCGATCACTATTACGGTTGCGGCAACTCGCTGATCAGGCGTGCCGCCCTGCCCGGCGACCAGCCGTTTGACACCGACCGCAACACGACCGGCGGAGAAGACGATCTGCTGTTTGCACAAATGCAGGCCGGCGGGGCCGATTTTGCCTGGTCAGCCGAAGCCTGGGTTTTCGAAGACCCGCTGACCAGCCGCGCGACACTGAAATACACGCTCAAGCGCGCCTTTGCCTACGGACAGGGGCCCAGTGCCGCGTGCGCTGCACGACGCCCGGCCGACATAGCCGGTATCCTGTTCTGGATGCTTGTCGGTGCCGGCCAGGCGGTCGTTTACGGAGTGGCGGCAGGCTTTCTCTGGGCGGTTGGCGCCCCGCGCCGCGCGCGGATGCTGGACAAGGCGGCGCGTGGCCTCGGTAAAGTATTCTGGGGCGGCCCCTTCAAGATGGGCTTCTACGGCAGCGCCGTCGCCTAGGCCGCGTCGGCTGCCGGACCGAGGCTTTTCAACATTTTTTCTATGCCTGCGAGCTTTTCGCGCCGGGTGTCGGCCTTGGCTTCCTCCAGCCCGGCGTCGGACCGCACCAGTCGCATCGCCCGCTGCTGCGCCGCGGCGGCACATTTGCCCGCAGGAATCGCCTGGCAGGTTGCAAGCTTGAGCAGCGAAGCGGCGCGGTCGAGTACGGGCTGATCATTGTTGGCAAGGGCGTCGAGGACGCCGGTACGCTCGATGATCTTCATGCCGAGCGCATCGAATGTTTCCAGCAATCCCGCCTTCTCGTCTTCGGGATAATTGCTTTTCATCGCGCGCGTCTGGAAGCGGGTCAGGCGATGCAGGCGATCGATTGGCCGCCCCTCGCCCGACACGAACCAGCTTTCGGTCTTGTGCGCGCCGAGGCTGGCGCGGATATAGCCTGCCAGCTTGCGCTTGTTCTGGCTGCCGACAATGTTTTCCTCGAGGGCGAGGAGATTGTCGATCTCGGCGTCGGGATTGCTGCACTTGTCAAGGAAATCGCCGATCGTCTCCGGCGTCAGCAGCCGCGCGGACCGTTTCGCGAAGGCATCCTGCAAGGCGTCTGGCGACAGATCTGCGCCCTGGGCGATCACCAGTTTCTGCGCCAGCTTCCGGGCGAGCTTGACCTCGGCCATGACATCGCCCGGCCGCAGGCGCCGTGGCCGCCGTAGCCGTTCGAGCAAGGCCGCCGCAATCGCCGTCTTGCTGGACGCGAAATCGCCTGCCGCCATGAGCGCTGTCAGCTCGCGCGCGACTTTCGGCGCCTTTTCGAGGCCCTCGGCATCGGTCGAGGCGTCATACATGTCTGCCAGCAACTGGACCTCGTCGCCGAGTTCGTCGCTCGATCCCATCAGGGCCGCGAGGCCGGAATCGAATCCGAGGATTTCGGCAATGAAGATATCGAGCTGGTCGACAGCCAGCGCCCGGACTTCCGCGTCGGATGGCAGATCGGCAGCGAACTGCATCAGCACGGCGAGCTTCTTGCTGTAGCTGCGTTCGTCGCTCAGGCGGTCGGCAAGCGCTGCCCGGATCTTGTATGTGGCGGTCTTGGGCGCAAATTCCTCGACTAGTTTCGAATAGGAATTGTAATCGGAAAAGCGCGGCAGCTTGCCGGCCTTGCCGTCGCGATAGATCCGGTCGAACGCCTTCTGGGTTAGCTCATGGAGCTGTTTTACATAGGCGTGGACGGTTGAATCGCCATCTCGGGCACTGGCAACCGCGACTTTCTGGATGGCGTGCTGCAGCTCGGTGCCACCGGATTCCAGGTCTTCCGCCTGGGCCGGGCTGTGCATCAGCTCCATCGGCGTGACCTGCTTGCGAACGAACCACTCGTTGAGCACGCGGCTCATCGTGTCGCGCGCCGACGGATTGGTCAGATCGTCCGGCGATACGCACGGCAAGGAGCCGTCACCGGTCTTTTCTTCCTCGCATTCGAAGCGTTCGGCGCCCTCCTCGAAGACGGTGGTCGAGCGAAAGGTCCGGCTTTCGTCATCAAAGCGTTCCTTCGTGACGCGCACCGAACCGGTGGGCAGGTCGGCGAGCAGGAGCCGCGCGAGATCGATGGCACCATCGCGGTCCGGGCGCGCCTCGGCGAGCGTCCAGCCCGCCTTGCGGTGCTTCTTGATGAAGACCTCGAAATGAACCTTGCCTGACGGCATTCGGTCAGCTCCGGCAAAACAGGTCGAGAAAATGCCACTGAAACATTTAAGGCGCCGTGAACCCTGACGCTTTCGCTTCGCGTTCAGCTTGTCTAAGGTCCTCACGAACGTGCATGGGAGACGCGCCAATGGCCACAATCGCGCTGGTCGACGATGACGAGAACATCATCACCTCGGTCTCCATTTTTCTGGAGGGTGAAGGTTATACCGTCAGGGCCTTCAATGACGGGTCGAGCGCGCTCGAAGCGCTGACCACGGATCCTGCGGATCTCGGCGTCTTTGATATCAAGATGCCGCGCATGGACGGTCTCGAACTGCTGCGCCGCTTGCGCCAGACCTCGAACATGCCGGTTATTTTCCTGACGTCCAAGGATGACGAGTTCGATGAGGCCCTCGGGCTCAATCTCGGCGCCGACGACTATATCACCAAGCCGTTTTCGCAACGCCTGCTGGGCGAGCGCGTCAAGGCCGTGCTGCGCCGTGCGCGGCCGGATCCGGCTGGCGAACCGGGCTCCGACAATGGCGATTCCAGGCCGATCATGCGCGGGCGCCTGTCGCTTGATCCCAACCGCCATTCCTGCGCCTGGGAAGGCGAACCGGTGCGGCTGACGGTCACCGAATTCCTGATTTTGCAAGCGCTGGCGCAGCGGCCGGGTTATGTGAAGAGCCGGGATGCGCTGATGGATGCGGCCTATGACGACCAGATCTATGTCGACGACCGGACCATCGACAGCCATATCAAGCGAATCCGGAAGAAATTCAGAGAGGTCGACAAGGAGTTCGACGCCATCGAGACGCTTTATGGTGTTGGATACCGTTACAAGGAGAGCTAGCGGCGCGCTGACATCCGTTCGCGGCGCCTCGTTCTCGCGTCTGGCCTGGATCATCCTGGTCGCGAACGGGCTTGCGCTGATTGTGCTGGTCATCGGCATGCTGGCGGTGTCGGAAACCCGACGCGGACTGGTCAATGCCAAGCTCGATGCGCTGCGTGTCGAGGGCGAGCTGATCGCCAATGTCATGGCCGAAGGCGCGGCCGAGAGCGACCCGTCACCGATCCTGATCGAAGGCGATGCGCGTCTCCTGTTGCGCGATCTCTATATTCCGGACGAAGTGCGCGCCCGCATATACAACAAGGCGGCGCAACTGGTCGCCGATACTCACCTTCTCAACAACCGGCTCGATGTCATCGTGCTGCCACCACCCGGCGAGGACTTGCCGAGCGACCTGGCGGAAGATGCGCGCAGTGTTCTGTCGCGTGCGCTCGACGGTTTCGGCGGGTTGTTCCGGACGGCGGAAGAGCGGGCGGCTCTGAACCGCACACTCGAAGAGGAAGTGGCGGCGGCGATCGAGGGCGACATCGTGGCGGGCGTCCGGCGGCAGCCCGACGGATCACGCGTCGTCTCAGTTACCGTGCCCATCCAGCCGGTGCGAGCGGTGGTCGGCGTGGTGACGCTGGAATCCTTCGATCTCGACGAGCTGATCGCCGACGAACGGCGCGCGCTTTTCCCCTTCATCCTGATGGCCGCGCTTGTCTCGATCCTGTCCTCGCTCATGCTCACCGTGTTTATCGCCCGGCCGATCCGGCGTTTGGCAAAAGCGGCGCGCCGGGTGCGCCTGGCCAAGGGCCGCAGGGTCGAGATGCCATCGCTGGCCGGCCGCCGCGACGAGATCGGCGAACTCGGTGAAGCCCTGCGCTCGATGACAGCCGCTCTCTATGACCGCATGGACGCAATCGAGCAGTTCGCAGCCGATGTCGCGCACGAGCTGAAGAATCCGCTGACCTCGATCCGTTCGGCCGCAGAAATCCTGCCGCGCGCCAAGAGCGCCGATCAGCGCGACAAGCTGCTCGCGGTCATCGCTTCGGATGTGCGGCGCATGGACCGGTTGATTACCGATATCGCCCGCGCTTCACGGCTGGATGCCGAGCTGGCGCGCGAGGATGTCGGCCAGGTCGACCTCGTCAACCTGATCGGCGATACGGTCAGCTCCTATGAGACGGCGCTGGCGAGCGGACCCGCGGTAGTGTTCGAAACGACATTGGAATCGGGGCCGGTCGAAGGGCGGGCCGCACCGATCGGCCAGGTGATCCGCAATCTGATCGACAATGCGCTCACCTTCTCGCCAGCGGACGGCCGCGTCACCATCCGGCTATCGCTCGAAGCCGGAGACGAACTGGCGATCACTGTCGATGATGAAGGTCCGGGCATTCCACCCGAGAGCCTGGAGACGATCTTCAAGCGGTTCTACACGGAGCGTCCGCAAGGCGCCGAATTCGGCTCGCACTCGGGCCTGGGGCTTGCCATTGCGCGGCAGATCGTGCGCGTCCATGGCGGGGATATCCGCGCCGAGAACCGGACCGATGCCGACGGCAAAATTGCCGGTGCGCGCTTTGTCGTGACCTTCCCCCGCGCTGCGCAAATCTGACAGCTGCGTGAAAAAAGGCCTTTTCGTAATCCTATTGCCGCGATTTAATCACGGTCTTATGGGGTGAGGCATGATCGGCTTTCTGATCGTTACACACGGCGAACTGGCACGTGAATTCGTGGCAGCCACCGAGCATGTCGTTGGCGAACTCGAGCAATGCGAAGCCGTATGCATAGGCGCGGATGACGATCTCGCCGAGCGGCGCGACGATTTGTCGGAGCGTATCGGGCGGCTGGATACGGGATCGGGCGTGTTGATCCTGACCGACATGTTTGGCGGCACACCGTCCAATCTCGCGATCTCGCAATTGTCTCCCGGCAAGGTCGACGTGCTGGCCGGCATCAATCTGCCGATGATGATCAAGCTCGTGGAATCACGGGGCACGCTGGATCTCGAAGCGCTCGCGGAAGCCGGCGAGAAGGCCGGTCAGCGCTATATTGCGCGGGCGGCCCGCGTTCTGGAAAGCGCCAACAAGTAATGCCTGCATCGCAATCGGTCGTCATCTGCAATGAGCGGGGCCTGCACGCGCGTGCGTCGGCAAAATTTGTCGATGTCGCCGCCGGTTATGAGGCCGAGATCGAAGTGCAGCGCGGCGAAGACCGCGTGCAGGCGTCCTCAATCATGGACCTGCTCATGCTGGCGGCCAGCCAGGGCACGGAGATCACCATTCATGCCAGCGGCCGGGATGCCGAGCCGGCGCTGGCAGCGCTTGTGAAACTCGTCAAAGACCGGTTTCACGAATCTGTTTGACGCTAGGGCTTTTCGTCACGCCCGCTTTCGGCTTCCGAAGCCGCATTGAGAAACGGATCCGATTCGTCGTCTTCCGGCGTGGGCGGCGCATCGACGGCCTCCACCTCGATGATTTCCGCATCGTCTGCGGCCACTGGCGCCGGGGATTCGTCACCTTCTGCGGATGCCGGTTCTGAAGATTCTTCAACAGCTGGCGGCGTTTCGCTGACGCTTTCCGGCGGGGCCGGTTCGGCCGGCGTCTGGACGATGTCTGGCGCTGCCTCGCTCGTCTCCGGCGTCTCTTCTGCTGTATCGGAATCGGTCATCGACGCCGCGATGGTCGGCGCTTCGGCGATATCGGGCTCGCCTGCCTCGCCCGATCCGCCGGTCTCGTTGACGGTGCGATTGGCGAGCGGCGGTGGTGGCGGCAGGATCATTTCGCGATCTTCAGCGATGTCGTCGATCTCGGCGGCAACCGGAACGGCAAGCGCCGGGGCCGGAGACGGTGCGTCGCCGTTCTCACGTTTCGTATCGGCGCGCGCTGCCGCAAGATCGGCATCGCTCGGCAGTTCGTTGTCTGCTTCCGACGTTTCGGGTTCGGCGTCAGAATCATCGCTGTCGGACTCGTCGCGAGTCTCTGCGTCAGCCTCGACGGCGTCTGCCCCGGCCGCTTCCGCATCCGATGCGTCCGCGGCTTCGCGCGATTCCTCGGCAGCGATGTCGGTCATTTCTTCGGCCGCGTCCGCCTGAGCGGCGGTGGCGGCAAGCGCGGCAGCGGCGGCTGCCGGTGCGGTCACGGCTTCGCGCGGCGGATTGCGCAGGATGTTCTCGCTCAATCGGGCAATCCGGCCCTCCAGCCGTGCGGCATCGCGGGTGCGATTGATGGTGCCGCCAATGCAGAAGACCAGTGCCACACCGGCAAGCGCCAGCAATGCCGGCATCAACGGCGAGGCCGTGCCCAGCGCCAGGCCGGTGACCAGGGCTGCCAGGATGTAAACCGGCACCCAGACGATCCGCCATGACCGGGCGAAATAGGTGAACATCGCCAATCCCGACAACAGGAGGGTGAAGACCAGGACGTTGGGCGTCAGCCATTCGGGCAGGCCAAGCTGCGATACCAGGCCTGTAACGCCCGGAATGGCCGCGGCAACGTCAAACCCGGCAAGTGCGGGCGCCTGGGCCGTGGCCATGGCAAACAGGTCGAGCTGCGGCAGCGATGCAAACAGGGCCGGATCGACTTCCAGCATGAAGAGGCGCACGTCCGGCCATGAAAAGGTGAGCGTCGCGACGATGAAGGCGATCATGGCCAGCCACCAGTTGACCGCGCGGGTGACACCGCTGCGGCCAAGCGCGCCGGTCGCGTCGGGCGAGGTGCGCGTCCAGGCGTTGCGGTCATGGTTGATGAGCGCCACCGGACGCGAATCGTGATCGGGACCGCTCTGCATGCGCAGGACGGTGACGGTCTCGCCATTGTCCAGAGGTGTATCAGGACGCGACAGTCGGAGCGTCTGGGTATGACCATCGACATCGCGCACATCGTGCTCGCCGCGACGGCGATGCGCCGCGTCTGTGGTCACGCCCGGTGAAGCGTAGAATTCCACCCGTTTACGCCCGAAACCCAGGCTGGCATGTGCCCCCGGAATACTCGACATGAACCCACCCCCTGATACGACTTTGCGGCACACCCGCCGCGGCAAGGCCTACCTCCCGCAGGCACTTGGGGGTCGGTTATACAAGAATTGGGCCGCAAGAGTCAGGGACCGGCCAGATTCTTTTCCAGCATAGGCCGCCGCCCCACATTGTGCCGGTGCCGGGGGCATGATAACTGGCGCCTGACAACCCCTTTCCGGCCGGGAGTCCCCGCCCCGGAGGGTCATCATTCCATTGAATTCCAGAACGGAAGGACCCTCGATCCATGACTGACTACGCCGTAAAAGACCTCTCGCTTGCCCAGTGGGGCCGTACCGAAATCGAAATGGCCGAGATTGAAATGCCCGGCCTGATGGCGCTGCGCGAGGAATATGGCAGTGAAAAGCCGCTGAAAGGCGCGCGCATTGCCGGTTCGCTGCACATGACCATCCAGACGGCGGTGCTGATCGAGACGCTGGTCGAGCTCGGAGCGGACGTCCGCTGGGCGTCGTGCAACATTTTCTCGACGCAGGACCACGCCGCCGCCGCGATTGCCGAGAAGAATATTCCGGTGTTCGCGCACAAGGGTGAGACGCTGGAGGAATACTGGGATTTCGCCGACCGCATCTTCCAGTGGCCGAACGGCGAAACCGCCAACATGATCCTCGATGATGGCGGCGATGCGACGCTGTACCTGATCCTCGGCGAGAAGGCGGAGAATGATCCGTCGGTTCTCGGTGAGCCGAAATCGGAAGAAGAGCAATTCCTGTTTGCGCAGATCCGCAAGCGGATCAAGGAAAGCCCGGGCTGGTTCGCCAAGGCGAAAGCCGCCATCCAGGGCGTGTCGGAGGAAACCACGACTGGCGTGATGCGCCTTTACCAGATGCAGAAGCGCGGCGAGCTGCCCTTCCCGGCGATCAATGTGAATGACTCGGTGACCAAGTCGAAATTCGACAATCGCTATGGCTGCCGGGAAAGCCTGGTCGACGCGATCCGGCGCGGCACCGACGTGATGATGGCCGGCAAGACGGCGCTGGTGTGCGGTTATGGCGATGTCGGCAAGGGTTCGGCGGAATCGCTGGCCCAGGCCGGTGCCCGCGTGGCGGTGACCGAAGTCGACCCTATCTGTGCCCTGCAGGCTTCGATGGACGGGTACGCCGTGGTCCGCGTCGAGGACGTCGTCGATGATTGCGATATCTTCGTCACCGCGACCGGCAACAAGGACGTGCTGACCGTCGATCATATGCGCGCCATGAAGGACATGGCGATCGTCTGCAATATCGGCCATTTCGACAACGAGATTCAGGTCGAGGCGCTGCGGAACTTCCAGTGGACCAATGTGAAGCCGCAGGTCGATCTGGTGCAATTCCCGGAAGGCAACCGGATCATCCTTCTTTCGGAAGGGCGGTTGGTGAACCTCGGGAATGCCAATGGTCACCCCTCCTTCGTGATGTCGGCGTCCTTCACCAACCAGGTGCTGGCACAGATCGAGCTCTGGCTGCGTGGCGATCAGTACCAGAATGAGGTCTACATCCTGCCCAAGCATCTCGACGAGAAGGTCGCCGCGCTGCACCTGCCGAAGCTCGGCGCAAAGCTGACCGAGCTGTCGCCGGAGCAGGCCGACTATATCGGCGTGGAACAGGTCGGTCCGTTCAAGGCCGAGCATTACCGCTACTAGCAGGCGAACGCCCCGGGGACGGCTCCGGGGCGTTTCCCTTGCCGCAAGGACTGCGAGCCTGATTCGATGATTGCCCGCCTCGTGTTTCTCGTTCTGCCGCTGGTCCTGTCCGGCTGCACGGCCGTGTCTTCGCTGCCGGGCGCGGGGGGGCTGGACCCGCGCGACGAACCGTTCCGCGCAATGCAACCTTTCCCGGTGCCTGCCAATGTCGAGCGGCTTATCGGGCCGGAGGATTGCCAGGGCGCGCAACTGGCCGCCCGGGAATTCGAAATGCCGGCGTATCCGCCGCGGGCCTGGTCACGCGGGCTGCAGGGCTGGGTCGTGGTCCGTTTCCATGTCTATGACACCGGGCGGCCGCACCGGGTGCGGGCTGCGGAAAGCGTGCCCGCAGGGTATTTCGAGGGCGCCGCCGAACGCGCCGTTCAGCGCTGGCGGTTCGAGGCATTGCCGGAAGGGCAGGCGCTGTCGAATTGCGTGGTATTGTTCGAATTCCGTAATGGCCAGGTCCGGATCAGGTAAGCCTCATGTCAGATGACGATATCGTCCGCCTGCTGGATGAAATACCGCTGCTCTACAAGGTCCGAGCCTTTGCCGACGGCATTGTCGACGGACGCTTGTTCATGCGGCTTGGCGACCCGCTCGACGAGCGCGAGGCCGATCTGTCCCGCTCCTATCTCGACGCGCTCGGCTTTCCGCACGCCGAACCGGGTCTCCTGACCAGCTGGGAAGAAGCGGCCGAGGCCGCCGAAGCGCTCGATTTCAATCCCGAGGGCTGGGAAGCGGAGGAAATGCTGCGCGCCGGGCTGGTAGCGCAAGCCGCCGAGCGCCTGGATGAAAGCGCGATCCAGACCGCGCTCGAATATGTCGGGCTGAAAGCCGGCGAAGCCGCCCAGGACGCGGTCGCCTATTCGGCTTCGCTCGGCGACATGCGCGACGAGGCCGTTCTCAATGCCGCGGCCGGCGCCCTGGTTCAGGCTGCGAACGGTGCAGCGCTGGTCATTCTCGCCGAAGCCGAAGACGAGGATCCGCCACACGCCTTCCTCGCACGCTGGCGGCTCTTCGTTCGCGGGCGCTGGCCGGTCGGACTCGCCGGCTCCACCTACAACATTCTCTGAAGGCTGCTGTTTTATGACCAAGCTCACCATTGCCAGCTGGAATGTGAACTCCGTACGGCTGCGCGCCGAACCGCTGATCGCCCCCTTCGTTGCCGCCTGCCAGCCGGATGTGTTGTGCCTGCAGGAGATCAAATGCCTCGAGGAGCAATTCCCGGAAAAGGCGTTCCGGGATATGGGTTATGGGCATTTCCACATTCGCGGGCAGAAGGGCATGCACGGCGTCGCCATCGCCTCGAAACTGCCGCTCGAGGATCTCGGAGACGAAGCGATCTGCCCGCGCGAGGAGGCGCGCCACCAGCGGGTTGGAGTGGCGGGCATCGAACTGCACAATTTCTATGTCCCGGCGGGCGGTGACGAGCCGGATGTCGAGGCCAATCCGCGCTTTGCCCACAAGCTCGATTTCGTCGACCGCATGGCCGACTATTTCGGCGCGCGCGACACGCAGAGCGACAAGATCCTGATCCTTGGCGACTTCAACATCGCGCCGACGGAAAACGATGTCTGGTCGCACAAGCAGCTGCTCAAGGTGATCTCCCACACGCCGGTGGAGGTCGACAAGCTGAATGCGGTCAAGACAGCCGGCGATTTCATCGACGTTGCCCGCGAGGTGATTCCGGAGCCGGAGAAGATCTACACCTGGTGGAGCTATCGGTCGCGGGACTACAAGCTGTCCAATCGCGGCCGGCGGCTCGACCACATCTGGGTGACCCCGCCCCTGCGCGATGCGGCGCTGGCCAGGGGGCGCGACGGATTCCGGATTTACGAGCCGGAACGCGGCCGCGAGAAACCATCGGACCATGTGCCGGTGGTGCTGGACCTGGTGCTCTAGCCGGGCGCTACCGCGCTAGCTCTGCAGCCGGTAACCGCCGCTTTCCGTGATCAGCAGGCGCGAGCGCGCCGGATCGGACTCGATCTTCTGGCGCAGCCGGTAAATATGGGTTTCCAGCGTGTGCGTGGTGACGTTCGGGTTGTAGCCCCAGACCTCGTGCAGGAGTTCATCGCGCGAGACCGGCTTGCCGCCGGCGCGATAAAGGTATTTGAGGATATTGGTTTCCTTCTCGGTGAGGCGCACCTTCTTCTCGTCCGAGGTGATCAGCAGCTTCATCGAGGGCTTGAATTCATACGGTCCGATCTGGAAGACCGCGTCCTCGCTCTGCTCATGGCTACGGAGATGGGCACGCACCCGGGCCAGCAGGACGGAGAATTTGAACGGCTTGGTGACATAGTCATTGGCGCCGGATTCGAGACCGAGGATCTGATCGGCATCGGTGTCCTGGCCGGTGAGCATTATGATCGGCGCGCTGACACCATTCTTGCGCATCAGGCGGCAGGCCTCGCGCCCGTCCATGTCGGGCAGTTCGACGTCCAGCAGGACGAGATCGACCCGTTCGTCTCGCGCGATCTTGATACCGCCGCTGGCATTGGCCGCATCGCGGACCTCGAATTCATCATGGAATCCGAATTGTTCGATCAGGGTTTCGCGGAGGTCGTCATCGTCGTCGACGCAGAGAATCGTTTTTTTAGCGCTCATGGTTTTTTGATCATGCCAGTTTTTCGAGGGGAGGCAATTCCTGCCGACCGGCAGAAAAGTTGCGGCAGAAATGACCCGGTGCGGCGATCACGGTCAAGCGCACAATGGTGTTACGGTGACGTCAGCACAGCGTGATAATGGCCGCAATATTGCATGGTTAACGCCCGGCACGCCAGGCCTGCAGGTCCAGCGGCGTGAACCTTCCGTGGTGGGGAAGGCGTTCGGGGCGCCGCGCCAGGCTTGGCCTGAAGTCTGGCGTCCCGCGCCGACCGCTTGATCTTGGCGGCCGGCTGACGGCTAATCGCGGCATGACGATTTTCACTGTGACCTCCAGCGGACGCTTTCTGGCACCGGATGGCGAATACGCTGCCGCGCTGGGCAAGAGCGGTGTTGTGGCCGAGGCCGACAAGCGCGAGGGCGACAAGGCAAGCCCGCTCGGCGTCTACCGCTTGCGGCGGGTTCTGTATCGCGCCGACCGCGTCGCGGAACCGGAAACCCGTCTGCCGGTGCGGACAATTCGCGACGATGATGGCTGGTGCGACGCGCCCGACGACCCCGCCTATAACCGGCCGGTCCGCCTGCCCTATCCGGCATCCTGTGAGGAGATGAAACGAGAAGACGAACTCTACGACATAATTGTCATCCTTGCGCACAATGATGCTCCGCCGGTCCCGGGGCTCGGCTCGGCGATTTTCCTGCACTGCGCCAAGCCGAACCATCCACCGACACTCGGTTGCGTGGCTCTGGCGCGGGCGGACCTGGAGGCCGTGCTCAAACTCGCGCAGCCCGGCGATCTGCTGGAGATCAGGCGCTAGGGCGTTCGCCGAACAGGGCGGAGCCGACGCGCACGCTGGTGGCACCGAATTTCACCGCTGTCTCGTAGTCCGAACTCATGCCCATGGACAGTTTCTGTACATTGTTGGCCGCCGCCAGATCGGCGAGCAGGGCGAAATGCGGGCCGGCCGGTTCGCCGACCGGCGGAATGCACATCAATCCCTCAATGTCGAAACCGTATTCATCGCGCACGAGATCGAGAAAACCAGCGACATTGTGCGGAAGAACGCCGGATTTCTGTTCCTCCTCGCCGGTATTGACCTGGACGTAGAGGCGCGGTGTGCGTTTCACCTTGCCAATCGCCTTGCGCAGCGCACGGGCGAGCTTTTCGCGGTCGAGTGTCTCGATCACGTCGAACAGGGCGACGGCCTGCTCCGCCTTGTTGGTCTGCAAGGGGCCGACGAGCCGGAGTTCGAGACCGGGATAATCGCGACGCCGCGCCTGCCAGCGGTTTTCTGCCTCCTGCACGCGGTTCTCGCCGAATACGCGGTGGCCGGCGGCGAGTGCCGCCTCGATGCGGTCATCGGGCTGTTGCTTGGAAACGCCGACCAGCGAGACGTCTGCAGGGTCGCGCCCGGCGGTGCGTGCAGCAGCAGCAATGCGTCCGAGAATGTCGTCGCGGCGGCGGGCGAAAGCGGTTAGATCGGTGCTCATGACGCTTCGCACCTATGACGATGCCACGCGGCTGGCAAGGCTGGCAGCCAGATGGCCCGGCGTGCCAGGGGTGCTGCCACCGCTGGTCGCGCTAAGCGACCCGGACCGTGTGCTGGACGTGGCGGCCTTCGCCGCCGGTCTGCCCGACGAGTGTGCGCTGATCTACCGGCATTTCGGACGGGCGGAACGGTTTGTCCAGGCGAGTGCGCTCGCTGCGATCGCACGGGACAAGAACATCGTTCTGCTGATCGCTGCTGATCCGGAGCTGGCCGATGCCTGCGATGCTGACGGGGTTCACTGGCCAGCGCGGGAGTTGCGGACGGCGCTCGACTGGCGGCGGCGTAATGCGGAGGCGGTCATGACGGTCTCTGCGCACAGCCGGGCGGAACTGGCCGCGGCGGCGCAGGCCGGCGCCGATGCTGCGCTGCTGTCACCGGTATTCGGTACGCGCAGCGCGGGAAGCGGACCGCCGCTGGGACGCTTGCGCGCAGCGTCGCTGTTGCGACAGGCGGATTTGCCGGTCTATGCGCTCGGCGGAATCACGGCAGACTCGGCGCGCAGGCTGGAGGCATCAGGATTTTCGGGATTGGCCGCGATCGACGGCCTCAAGCGCTAGAAGCGCCAGCCGGTCTCGAACTTCACTTCCGGTGCGCGCTCCTGCAATTCCGGACCTGAGACAAGATTGTCGGGGTTGGAAAAGCGGATCGAGCCGCCGAAGCGGAAACGGCTGTTGAGATCGACATAAACGCCGGTCTCGATGGAATCGAACTCGCGACGCTGGTCATCGCTGCGGTCAAAACCGAGGGTGAAGCCCCAGCCATCACCGGAGTCGAACTCCACTTCGCTTTCCGGGAAATCGAGATTGACGCCGGGCGCGATATCCGAGCTCAGCGTGTAGGTCTCATACCATTGCTGGGCATCGTCTTCGCTGGATGCGCTGACCACGTCCTGAGCCGCAAAAGCACCCGGCGCGGCGGCCAAAGCCACCACGATTGCACCAGCGATCCATTTCGAGTTGCACGCCAAACGCATGACAATTACCCCTCAACGACTTCAGAATATAGGCAATTGCTTACGAAAGGCGAAGAGGCGAAACTGACTCTTACGGCGAATTTAGCCGAATTTTCCAACCCTCTAGCGGCTGACGGCGATCTCGAGAAAGACGCCAACACCATTTCTGCCATTGATTCCAATAGCTAAGGGTTGATTTGATGCGAGATCCGTCTCGATATCGTGTAATCCAAATGCCACACTGTGCGCGTCGCCGACCAGTCGCGAAATCGTGAACTGGGTAGCGGTCTGGTCCTCGCCGAGAAAATCGTCTTCGGCCCGCGCCCATTCAGCGCCGACGCTCCAATCACCGAAATCATAGCGCAATGCGGTCATAACCGCGCTATAGCGGCCGCCCGAAACGGCGTTATCGGACCACAATGCCGACAATCCGGCATTCCAGCCATTCTGCGACCAGCGGGCCTGGAGACCATAGGCGGCATAATCCTGCGAGAAGGCCGGTGATGCAGGGTCGGCGAACGCGATATTCGCGCCAAGCCGAACGCGGCCGACGCTGTCAAAGGTGTGATCGAAAGAAAGCGCGCCTTCGAACACGGAATCCAGCCGCGCCGAGGCCGGGCCAGCGGCAGACGCGCCGGGCGTGCAGAAATCGATTCCGCAATAACGGGTTTGCGGCGTGAACGAGGCCGAGGCACTCAGGCCGACAATGCGGGGCGTGGTGTAGACCAGGGTCGGGCCGAGGCCCGATGCGGCATTCAGGGTCCGGATGGCCGCGCCGTAGGGCGTTGCCAGCGGCCCGCCGTCGAGGCGCAGAAAGGCAGAGCCGGTCGGCATGGGCACGGTCTCCAGCGCCGCAGCACCGGGTGTCAGACCGGCACGGAGCTCACCCCATCCGGTTCGGAGAAACAGGCTGGCACGGCTTGCGGCAAAAGCCTCGCCACCGCCTTCAGGTGCACCGCCCGTGTAGCGGCCGGTTGCCAGCGAGCGCCTTGGCGGCGCGGCGTTGGCTGCCTGGTTGGCGAAGCCATCGCGCGGACTGTCGGCCTGGGCCTGCAAGCCGATATCCGCACCCCAGCGCCAGCCATTGTCGGAAATACCTTCCCATTCAAAGCCGAGATCGAGGTCAGCGAGCGTGCTGCCGCCATAATCCGCCGCCGCGAACACCAGCGCCGCATCGGCAGAAAAACGGAACTCGACCGTGGAGAGCGGTCCCGATTCTGGCCAATCATCCTGAAGTGAATGCGCCGGCGCGGCCGCGAGGGCTACGGAAAGCGCGGAGAATATGATCGCGCCACAATACCGTGTCATCGTGCCTCTCGCGGCCCCGCCGGTCGGCCCCGTCCCCCCGGACGAGACGCCAATCCACACCGCACCGGCCCTTAACGTCAAGCAAGCGCTGCCCCGATTAAGGCAAGAAAAAGGCGGTTGTGTCCTGAAAGCCACGCCGGCTTCCCGCAAACTCTCCCTGAATCAGGTGTCGCTTGTGGCTGGCCATGCGCGTTTCGCATGTTATAGATCGCACAGCTTTCCGGCTGTCTGCCGGTTGTGCTCACCTTCTCTCTTGGAGACTGATCGATGAAGCTTAGCCGCTCACTTGCCTTGCCGGTTCTGGCGCTCTCCGTATTCGCGCTTGCGGCCTGTTCTTCTTCGCGTGGTGCGGGTGGTGACGAGCGAAGCGGCCTTCGTCTGCCGAGCCTGCCCAGCCGGTCGGTTGACCAGCGTCCGGCCGGGATCGGTGTCAACAGCTTCCTGTGGCGCGCCAGCCTCGACACGATCAGCTTCATGCCGTTGCGTGAAGTCGACCCGTTCGGCGGCGTTATTGTCACGGACTGGTATGCCAATCCGGAGTTTCCGTCCGAGCGCTTCCAGGTCACGGTCTACATTCTCGACACGCGGCTGCGCGGCGATGCGCTATCGGTCCGGGTTTTCCGCCAGGAACGGGCCGAGGACGGCGAATGGATCGATGCCTCTGTCGCGACCCAGACCGCCCTCGACATCGAGAACGCCATCCTGACGCGGGCGCGTCAGCTGCGAATCTCGACTCTCGACGATTAATGCTTCGACCCGCGCCATCACGCGGGATCAGGACCTTATAAAATGAGCCGATACAATCCCAGGGAAGCCGAGCCGAAATGGCAGAGCAACTGGGCCGGTCAGGGTGTCGATCGCGCCGGGCGCGAAGCGTCTGACCGGCCGACATACTATGTCTTGGAAATGTTTCCCTACCCGTCAGGCAAGATCCATGTCGGGCATTCGCGCAACTATGCGATGGGCGATGTCGTGGCGCGCTACAAGCGGGCACGCGGTTTCGATGTCCTGCACCCGATGGGCTGGGATGCGTTCGGCCTACCGGCGGAGAACGCCGCGCGCGAACGCAAGGTGCATCCGCGCGACTGGACACTGAAGAATATCGAGGTGATGCGCGGCCAGCTGAAACGGCTGGGCCTGTCGCTCGACTGGGACCGGGAGATCGCGACCTGCGAGCCGGACTATTACCGCCACCAGCAGGCCATCTTCCTGAAATTCTTCGAGAAGGGCCTGGTCGAACGGCGCAAGGCCAAGGTCAACTGGGACCCGGTCGACAATACGGTGCTCGCCAATGAGCAGGTGATTGACGGCAAGGGCTGGCGCTCTGGCGCGCCCGTCGAACAGCGCGAGCTGGACCAGTATTTCCTGAAGATCACCGATTATGCCGACAGCCTGCTGGACGGTCTCGAAACGCTTGATCGCTGGCCGGACAAGGTGCGCCTGATGCAGGCGAACTGGATCGGCCGTTCGCGCGGGGCACATATCACCTTCCCGTTCGCCGATTCGAAGGATGCCGAGCGGTTCGGCATGCCCGGAATCAAGGTGTTCACGACACGGCCGGACACGATTTTCGGAGCCAGCTTCCTCGCACTGGCCGCAGACCATGCCATCACCAAGACGCTGGCGGACGAAACCCCGTCGATCGCGCAGTTCGCTCGCGAATGCGCTGCATCCGGCACCAGCCAGGAAGAAATCGAGAAAGCGCCGAAATCCGGCATCGATCTGGGCGTGAAGGTGCTGCACCCGTTCGACGAGTCATGGGAAATTCCGGTGTGGTCGGCGAATTTCGTCTTGTCGACCTATGGCACGGGCGCGGTGTTCGGCTCTCCGGCCGGCGATCAGCGCGACCTCGAATTTGCCCGCAAGTACGATCTCGACGTGACGCCGGTCGTCCTGCCGCCTGACGCCGATGCCGAAACACATGCCATTTCTGACGAGGCCTATACCGGGCCGGGCATGATTTACAATTCGCATTTCCTCGACGGGCTGTCGACGGACGAGGCGATCGAACGCGTCATCGAGAAACTCGAAAAGGCCGGGCTCGGCGAAGGCGCGACCACCTACCGGTTGCGCGACTGGCTGGTGTCGCGGCAACGCTATTGGGGTTGCCCGATCCCGGTCATCCATTGTGACAAATGCGGCGTCGTACTGGTGCCGGAATCCGATCTGCCGGTGGAATTGCCGCGCGACGTCACTTTCGATCAACCGGGCAATCCGCTCGACCGGCATGAAGGCTGGCGAAGTGTCGATTGCCCGTCCTGTGGCGGACCGGGGCAACGCGAGACCGACACGCTGGACACCTTTGTATGCTCGTCCTGGTACTTCCTGCGCTTTGCTTCGCCCTGGCCGCAGGACAAGCCGTTCGACGCCACCGAAGCCCAGCGCTGGATGCCGGTCGATCAATATGTCGGCGGAATCGAACACGCCATCCTGCACCTTTTGTATGCGCGCTTCGTGACGCGGGCGCTGCACGATTGCGGACTGATCGACCTGCCCGAAGGCGAACCCTTCGCCGGCCTGTTCACGCAAGGCATGGTCACGCACGAGACCTACAAGGCCGATGACGGGCGCTGGCTCCTGCCGACCGAGGTCGAACCTCGCGATGGTGGCGTGTTCGAGATCGCGACCGGCAAGCCGGTCAAGGTCGGCGCCATCGAGAAGATGTCGAAGTCGAAGAAGAATGTCGTCGATCTCGACGATTTCATCGACACCTACGGAGCCGATGCCGCCCGCTGGTTCGTGTTGTCCGACAGTCCGCCCGAGCGCGATGTCGAATATACCGATGGCGGCGTCGACGGTGTCTGGCGGTTCATCCAGCGGCTTTGGTCGATCGTCGACGAGCGTGCCGGCGAGGCGTTCGGCCCGGAAACCGTGGCCGATGAAGCAGATGGCGCGGCGCTCGAGCTGCGGCGGACCGCCCATCGTGCGATCCGGGACGTCACCGAGGCGATTGAAGGCTTCCGCTTCAATTCGGCGGTCGCCAGGATCCACGATTTCGTCAACGCGCTGCGCAAATTCGACGCCGACAGCCCGGCCGCCGAGGCCGCCGAGGCGGAAGCGCTGGGCATTCTCGCCAAGCTGATCGCGCCCTTCATGCCACACCTGGCCGAAGAGTGCTGGACGCGGCTGGGCGGCGACGGGCTGGTGGTCAGCACGCCATGGCCGGAAGCCGATCCGGCACTGCTGGTCGACAATTCAGTGACCATCGCCGTGCAGGTCAATGGCAAGCGGCGTGGCGAGATCGCGCTTCCTAAAGGGGCCGACAAGGCGGATGCCGAAGCCGAAGCCCTGGCGGATCCGGGGGTGGCGCGGGCGCTGGAAGGCCTTAATGTGCGCAAAGTGATCGTGGTCCCTGACCGGATCGTCAATATCGTGGCGGGATGAAGATGAAACGCACATTGACCGTACTGCTTCTGACGCTGGGCGCTGCCGGCCTGTCGGCCTGTGCCTTCCAGCCGCTCTATGGCGATGCCCGCCAGGTGTCGACCGTTCGCAATATCAGCGTATCCGTCGAAGGGCAGGAGCGGATCGACCAATTGCTGGACGAAGCCCTGAACGATCGTTTCGGGACGCCGTCTGGCGGCCGTTACCGGCTTGTGGCAGTGACCGACACGACCCGCTCGGGCCTGGGCGTCGGGGCTGACGACATTGCCAGCCGCGCTGCGCTTGTGTTGACGGTTGATTTCTCACTGGTGGACACGTCCACCGGGACACCGGTGCTGACCGAGGCGGTTCGCACCGAGGCCACATTCGACATCCCGCGCGAACCTTATGCGGCGATCACGGCGCGGCGCGATGCCGAGGAACGCGTGACGCAGGAGGCGGCGGACCGCATGGCGCTGCGTATCGCCCGGCACGTCCACCGCGACGGCCAGTGAAGGCGACCGCGCGCGACGCGGCAGGGCGCATTGCGAAACCCGATACATCGCTGCGCGCCTGGCTGATCTACGGGCCGGACCGCGGCCTGGTGCGCGAGCGCGCCAATGCCCTGGTCAAGGTCCTGCTCGCCGATCCTGACGATCCGTTCGCGGTCACACGTCTTACCGACGAGGACCTGAAATCCGACCCGGCGGTGCTGGCCGACAGCATGGCAGCGCTGTCGATGATGGGCGGCGAACGGCTGGTCCGGGTGCAGCTTGCCAGCGAGGCGGGCGGGGCACCGGTCGCCGCCTTCCTCAAGGATTACGAGGCCGGCAATGCCGCCGCGGAAGCCTGGATGGTGGTCGAGGCCGGCGATCTCAAACCGGCGGGCAAGCTGCGCAAGGCATTCGAACCCGCCAAGCAGGCGCTGGCCGTGCCGTGCTATGTCGAAACCGCGCGCGGACTGGCCGAGTTTGCCGAAGAGGCGCTCGCTGGCGAAGGCCTGACCCTAGCCGCCGATGCGCGGGCGCGGCTGTTGCCGATGATCGAGGGCGATCGCGGCATTGCCCGCTCCGAGATCGACAAGCTGATCCTCTACAAGGGGCCCAGGGCTGTCCGGCCGGAGGGCGAGGACAGTGTCACGCTCGCGGATGTGGAGGCCTGTGCCGCGTCAGGTGGCGACGGCGCGCTCGACCGGATTGTCGACAGCGCCCTGTCGGGGGCGGTGAAAGCGGCTGATTCCGGCTGGATGCGGGCGCGGGCCGGTGGCGCCAGCGGGGTCGGGTTGGTCCGGGCCATCCAGCGCCGGATCGACCAGCTCCTCGAAATCCAGATCAATGGTTATGACGCCGCGCTGCGCCTCGGGGCGCCGCGCTATCCGCCGGGCAAGCCGGTCGTCGAACGCCAGGCGTCGATCTGGGCGGCGCGGTCGCTGGACCAGGCGCGGCAGGCGGCCTTTGACGCGGAACGCCAGATGAAACGGAGCGGGTCTCCGGCCGAGCTGATCGCCGGCGATCTGTTGCTCAAGCTGGCGCTGCGCGGCGAAGCCCTGTCGGCACGGCGATAGGGGCATTGCGCGCCCGCGCCCGCTCGGTTAGACAACGCGCCCTACGCACCCGTAGCTCAGCTGGATAGAGCGCTGCCCTCCGAAGGCAGAGGTCACAGGTTCGAATCCTGTCGGGTGCGCCAGCTTCATTACTTGTGCTCAAGCCCATCCGGGCTTTCGCTCCTCGCTTACGCTGCGGGCGCGCAGTCGCACTTGCCGAACCCGAAGGGGTTCGGGGCTCGCTGCCGCGAGGTCCGGTCAAACAAGCGTGCCTGTATCGCGCAGGCAATGGCTTCCTTTGACAGAACCATCTCACCAAAGCGTGAGTTGAATAAGAAGCGTGCGTCATGTTCGCTCTATGTATGAAATACTTTCTCATTGCGCTTTTATCCGGGTCTTTCCTGCTGACCGCATCGCCCGTCCAGGCCCAGAGCAACGAGCCCGCCAGCGAAGCCGAGGTGCGCGAAGCCTATGACGTCTTCCTCGACTGGCTGAACGCCTACCAGTCCGAAGACTATCACCAGCAATGGCAGCTGACCGACCGGCGCATCCGCACCTGGTGGCCGCGCGAGCGCTGGACCCGCTTCATGCAGGATTCGCGGCGGCATACCGGTGAACTGACGTCAATCGAGGTCTTGCAGGCCGGGCCGATCGAGGCAGACACCCTGCCCTGTACCGAGCGCGGCCACTGCTATCGTCCCGGCGTGCGTTACGTCTTCTTGATGTTCAGGACGCGCTATTCCGGGGTTGAGGACGAGTTGACCGAGTATGCGGCGATGGCGGAAAGCGGTGATGGCTGGCGCTTTGGCGGCGGCAATATCCTGAACCGGCCGCTGGGCGAGACATCCGTGATCATGACGCGCACCGACGAGAGCCGCTACCGTCAGAGTTTCCGGCAATAGCGGGTCAAGGTCCGCTTTCCCGTTCACCCGGCGCCAAGACTCAGCTATGTTTCGCGCGAAAGTAGCGGGGGCCTTCGACATGATCCGGATTCTGGCAGTATGCGTTGCAGCGATCAGCCTGGCAGCCTGTTCGGGTGATCCCGAATTTGCTGAAGGCGGCGATCTGGTCACCATTCACGGAGCGATCGGGACCGTCGACCGCGGCGCGACCGATCCGGCAACAGAACCGCTCTTCCGCGCCTATGGCATCGAGTTCGACTCGGCGTGCGTGATGCCGTTCGCCAGCTTGGCCGACATGGAGCAGCACTCGGTGCGCGTCGCCTATCCCGCGGGCGGCGAGACTCGGCATTTCTCCGGACCGCTCCTGCGCGACGTGCTGGAGATCGCCGATCCGCAAGGCTCGATGCTCACGGTGACGGCCCTCGACGGCTATCAGCGCGATATCGAGATCGACCAGATCCTCGAACACGATGTGATCGTCGCCATCCGCATGGAAGGTGATGCGCTGAACATTGGCGGTTTCGGACCGGCAATGGTCGTCTGGCCGCGAGATGACGATGATGATTTGGCCGACATCGACGATGCGGACTGGGTCTGGGGCGTGTTCTCGATCGAGGTGCGCTAGGCAAAGCCGGGCCAGGTCACAACACTGTCATTTCCTGCCAGAAAAGCGTTTTCAACCGCCAAAGAGCTTTCTAAGGTCGCCGCCAGGTAACCTTGGGGAGAGGTATGGACGCCTTTTTCGAACTGGCCACAACGGTCAGCGATTTTCTTTGGGGCGGGAATTGGGGCGACAATCGCATCCTGCCCGTCGGCATCATCACCATCGCCCTTCTGGGCACCGGCCTGATCTTCATGTTGATCCTCGGCGGCCGGCCGCTGCGGCGGCTGTTTCCGGCCTTCGGTGAGCTCTGGAGCGGCCGCAAGGGCACGGGCGAAGGCGAAATCTCGCCCTGGAATGCCTTGTCGACCGCGCTTTCCGGACAGGTCGGCACCGGCAATCTCGCCGGCGTCGCGACCGCGATCACGCTCGGCGGTCCGGGCGCCATCTTCTGGATGTGGGTCACCGCGCTGTTCGGCATGGCCGCGGCCTACGCCGAATCGAGCCTCGCCGTGCGCTACCGGGAGAAGCACCCGGACGGGCACTTCCACGGCGGGCCGATGTATTACATCAAGAACGGGCTGGGCAAGGGCTGGACCTGGCTCGCCATATTGTTCTGCCTCGGCTGTATCCTTTCGGCGGTCGCCACGGGCGGCGCCATCCAGGCGAACTCGGTGACGCAATCGGCAGTCGAGGCCGGCACCACGCTGGGTCTCGACGTTCCGAACTGGGCCGTCGGCCTGGTACTCGCCGCACTGGTCTTCGTCGTGATCATTGGCGGCATCAAGTCGATCGGCAATGTCGCCGGCAAGATCATCCCGTTCATGGCGGGGGCCTATATTCTCGCCGCGCTCTACGTGCTGGTGACCCATGCCGGACACATTCCGGATGCCTTCATGCTGATCATCGGAGGCGCGTTCGGCTGGGAGCAGGCCGGCGGCGGCCTCGCCGGTTATGGCGTGCTCGCGGCCGTCCGGGCCGGTGTGGCCCGCGGCCTGTTCTCCAATGAGGCCGGCCAGGGCTCGGCCCCGATCGCGCACGCTGCAGCGCAGACCAAGAACCCGGTCAAGCAGGGCGAGATCGCCATGCTCGGCGTGTTCATCGACACGATGATCATCTGCACCATGACGGCGCTGGTCATCCTGGTCGTCGAAGGCGCCTATCCGTCAGCCGGCGGCACGGTCGCCTACGCCTGGCAGTCTGCGGACCTCGAAGCGTCAGCCATTACCACGGCGGCGTATTCCGAGGGCATGATCGGCGGCGCCTGGGTGGTGTTGGCGGCGCAGGCGCTCTTTGCCTTCACCACGATTATTGGCTGGTCGTATTATGCCGAGCAATGCGCGACGTTCGTGGTCGGCGACTGGGCGGCGAAGCCGTTCCGCTTCCTGTGGGTGGGCGTTGCTTTCGGCGGAACGCTGATCACCAATGTGGCCGGCCTCTGGCGCTTCGGCGACATCGCCAACGCTACCATGCTGCTGCCCAATGTGGTGGCGCTGCTGCTCCTGTCAGGCGCGGTCGTGGCCTATACGCGCCGCTTCGACAAGACCGGCGAATTGCCACCGAACTGGGCAGGCGATGTCTGGGGAACCGAACCGCCCGCGCCGGGCGAGCCGGATCCGTCAGATCCGGCGGATCCCAGCCATCCGGCCAGCTAGGTCCGGTTGAAACGATCAAGGCCCTGCCATCCGGCGGGGCCTTTTTCTATGCGGTATCCATAGCCTCGAGCGCGGCCTCGACATGGGCGTTGAACCGCCCCCAGCGCTTGTAGGCGAGGGCATCCTCGGAGGCCGCGCGCCAGCTCGCGGCAAAGGCCGCGCGATCTGCCGGTTCTGCCAGCGCCTCGGCCAGCGGGTCGAGGCAAATGCGGATGCAGAACAGCACGGCATTCGTGGCTTCCAGCCGAACCAGGGTCTGACGCTCGACGCGCAAGACCAGTTCCTCGATGGCGCGTTCGCGCGGCAGGTGGTCGAGCCGGTCGCGCATCGCGCTGCCATGCGGCCACCAGCGTTCCGCGCCGAGCTGGACCGTCCAGTTGAAGCGTTCGAACACTTCGCCGGCCGGCATGCGGTCGAAGACGCGGGCAATCTTCCCGGCGAGGCCCGGCGATCCGCCCGGGACCGGGACATGCAGCTGATGCAGTTCGCGATCGAAACTGGCGTCGAGCGAGAAAAACGTCGGCTGGGTGAGGAGCAGGCTCGTCGCTATCCAGCCTTCGCCGCGATTCTCCATGACAACGAGATCGTCGGACACGAGGCGGCCGGCCGCGACAAGGCCGGGTTCATCGCGATCAGAGCGACGCTGACCGGTCGCCGCCTCGATGCGCGACAGGGCTTCAGCTTCGGCCGGCGCGGCATCGGTACGGGCGCGATAGTATTTGTCCGGCTCGGCATCGAGCCGTTGGTTCTTCAATGGCAGCCAGTGCGTTTCCGGGTCCGGAACGAGCCATTGACCCGGATCGATACGCCGCAAACCGACCTGAAACCGGGGCGGTCCATCGTGAAACGGCTTGTAAGGCGGACGGGTCACGCGCGGCGAAGTCCCAGCAAAGCAACGAGACCGAAGCCGAGCGCAATCCCCACAGCGTCCGCCACGAGGTCAGCGATGGACGTCGTGCGCTGCAGGATCGGCGAGCCCTGGATCAGCTCGATCAGCGTACCGTGTGCCACCAGGCCCAGGCCGATGAACCAGAGCGGCAGGCCGCGCCATCCAAAGGCCGCGAGCAGGCCCAACACGGCGAAAGCGGCGGCGTGCTCGATCTTGTCGGTGCCGAGCAGGCGTGGCGGCGCAGCCAGTCCCGGCAATAGCGCAATCACCGAGATCGCGGCTAATGCGAGCCAGAACATGCCCTTGGCAACTTGCCGCAGCGCGAGGCTCTTTCTAGGGTCCGCAAAACCTGACGACGAGCGAGGGGCCATGTCCGCAACTGTCCTTGATATCGAATCCTTGTCAAAGCCGCGCTTTGACTGGACGCCAGAAGAGGCTTTCCGGGTCTATCGCGCACCATTTAACGATTTGCTGTTCGCTTCGCAAAGCGTGCACCGCCAGCACCATGCGGCGAACGCGGTGCAGAAATCCCAGCTCCTGTCGATCAAGACCGGCGGTTGTGCCGAGGATTGCGGCTATTGCAGCCAGTCAGCCTTCCACGAGACCGGATTGAAGGCCTCCAAGCTGATGCCGGTGGCAGACGTGCTCGACAAGGCGCGCAAGGCGAAAGCCGGCGGCGCGACGCGGTTTTGCATGGGCGCGGCCTGGCGTTCCTTGAAGGATCGCGATGTCGACGCGGTCTGCGAAATGATCGAGGGCGTGAAGTCCGAAGGGCTCGAAACCTGCGTGACGCTGGGCATGCTGGAAGACGGCCAGGCCGAGCGGCTGAAGGCTGCAGGGCTGGATTATTACAACCACAATCTGGATACGAGCCGCGAATACTACAATTCGGTGATCACGACGCGGACCTATGAGGACCGGCTGGACACGCTCGCCAGGGTCCGCGGCGCCGGCCTGCACATCTGCTGTGGCGGGATTCTCGGCATGGGCGAGAGCGAGGATGACAGGATCGGCCTGCTGGTCGAGCTGGCGCGCTTGTCGCCGCATCCCGAAAGCGTGCCGATCAATCATCTCGTCGCGGTCGAGGGCACACCGCTGGGGCATGCCCAGCCGCTGGACGGCTTCGATTTCGTGCGCGCCATTGCGGCGGCGCGGCTGATGATGCCGCGCTCCGTGGTCCGTTTATCGGCGGGGCGCGAAGGGATGAGCCGCGAATTGCAGGCGCTGTGCTTCCTCGCCGGGGCAAACTCGATCTTTGTCGGCGAGGAATTGCTGACCACGCCCAATCCGGACCTGGAACAGGACGGTGCGTTGATGCGTGATCTCGGGCTGGAACCGATGGCGGCCCCTTCGGCACCGGCGGAGTAGTTGTGCGTGGTTCGAGGCTGGCCTCCGGCCAGCACCTCACCATGAGGCAGGATTAAAGTCGGGAGAATGAGTCACCTCATCCTGAGGTGCGAGCGAAGCGAGCCTCGAAGGACGGGGTGACAACGCTAGCCCAGCCCCGCCAATTCGCGCAGATATTCCCAGGTGAACAGGCCGGAATCATGGCCGTCGTCGAACACGATCTGGACGGCGTAGCGGCCCACCGGATTGGCGGCGACAATGCCGACATCCTGCTTGCCCATAACGATCTTCTTCTGGGCCGGGGAATGCCCCTGCACTTCCGCGCTGGGCGATTCGGTGCGCAAGGTCTCGAACGCGATATCTCCGGTCTGACCATCGTCAAAGGCGATCGTCAGCATCTTGCGGGATTTCGAGAATTCGAGTCGTGTCGGCCAGGCCCGGCTCATCGCGTTTCCGCGTCGGTCAGTTCGCGTGCTTCTTCCGGCAACATGATGGGCACACCCTCGCGCACCGGATAGGCCAGGCCGGCCTGTTTCGAGACCAGTTCATTGGCGTCGCGATCATAATGCAGCTCGCCACGCGTCACCGGACACACCAGAACCTCGAGCAGTTTCGGATCGACGTCCTTGGGCAGAGTTTTCTCGGTATCGGTCATGCCGCCTATTTAAGGCCGCATGTGCGCCGCGGCTAGGGGTTTCCGGCACCCAGATCCGCAAGGTCCGGGTCATAGTCGATAAGGTCGCCGGGCCGGCAGTCGAGCACCAGGCACAATTTGGCGAGTGTATCGAAGCGGACGCCCTTGACCTTGCCATTGCGCAAGAGGCTCAGCTGGGTTTCGGACAGGCCGATCTTCTCGGCGAGGTCTCGCGCGCGCACCTTGCGGCGGGCGAGCATGACATCGAGGGACATGACGACCGGCATCAGACGAAGCCGTCCAGCTCGGCGCGAATGCGCTGCCCGCGACGGGCAATCAGCAAGAGGACCAAGCCTGCAAAGGCAAGTACGAGGTTGGCGAGGCTGACATCGAGGCGCGCGCCGGTCATGGACGTGAATCCATTGCCCAACAGGTGCCGGATGGCCGGCTCGGCAATCATCGCCACCCAGGCGCCGAGCATCAGGCCTGCGCCCATGCGCATCAGCGCCCGGACCAAGGCGGGCTGGAATTCGCCCTTGCGTGTTCCGGCGTCAAACACGGTAGCCCCGGACCAGAACGCCCAGAGATAAAGCGCCGGGGCGAGCAGGCCGAGCCAATCCGTACCGCTCGACGGCGCCGGATAAAGGCCTGATTGCTTTAATAGCAGGAGAAGTGCCGCCAACAGGATGGAAGCGCGCATCAGCCGCGCCATTGTGGGCCGCAACAGATCAGGCATGACATTACCTTTCAGGTCAATCTTTTGTCCTGAAACGCTAATTATTTTATGTTTTACTTAAAGTCAATAATTTCGCTGGTGACTAGTTCCCGGTGCCGCCCGCGCCATCCGCGAGCTTGCGCTCCAGCAGGCCGGTCATCAGATCGTAGCGCAGGCGGATATCGTCCGCTTCCAGCAGGGCCTGTTTTTCCTTGGCGGCAAACGGCGCCACCATTGCCATCTGGTCGACGACGCGGACGATCGGCGCGGCCTCGACGGTCGACCAGTCGCACTTGATCCCTTCATTGGCGAACCAGCCTCGCAAGAGCGCGGTGAAGCGCTCGCGATCGGCATTGATCAGGGCTTCCGGTGCGCGGCGGTCGGCCTCGAACACCGACCAGTCGACGGCAGCGGTGCGGTAAGGCGTCTTCTCGTCGAGTTCCTGCCGGATCTCGAAACGCGATACGCCCTGCAATGCAGTCAGATAACGACCGTCGTCGGTTTCTGCGTGCTCGGTGATCAGGCCCGCGCTGCCGACGGCTTCGAGGGCCGGCCGGGCGGGCGTGCCGCCATCGCGGGTCTGGACGATGCCGATCATCTTGTGGCCGGCCAATGCGTCGTCAATCATGTTGAGGTAGCGCGGCTCAAACACGTTCAGCGGCAGAACCTCGCCGGGGAGGAGGATCGCACCGCCGAGCGGGAAGAGCGGCAGGGTGTCGGGCAATGTCGTCATCTATCATGACCTAGGCTGCCGACACGGGCCCGCCAAGGGCCGATTACGCAAACAGCATGGCCGACAGGCGCCGGCGACCCGTTTTCGCGACGTCGGAGGCAAAACCTGCGGCTTCGAAAATCTCGAGCAGGCGGGCCTTGGCCTTGCCGTCTTCCCAGTCCTGGTCGGATTCCAGGATGGCAAATAGCTGGTCGCTGGCACCCAGCAGATCATTGCGGCCGACGAGCGCATTGGCGAGCTCGAAGCGGGCTTCGAAATCCTGCGGGTTGGCGGCGACTTTCTGTTCCAGCTCGGACGCTTCACCGGCATCGCCAGCTTCGTCCTTCAGTTTCAGCGCGGTCAGCACAGCCTGAACGGACGGATCGTCTTTCTTGTCCTCGGGAATATGTTCAAGCACTTCACGTGCCTTTTCCGGCTCGCCGCCGGCAATGAAGACCCGCGCCATGCCGGCAATCGGGGCGGGGTTTTCCGGATCCGACTGCGCCGCAAGCGAGAAGTCCTGCGCGGCACCGCCAAGATCGCCGGAATCGAGGCTTTCCTCGGCGCGCTTGAGCATGGCGTCGATCTCGGCCTTGTCGGGACCGTCGCCGGTGAGCCGCTTGATGAAGTCACTGATCTGGCTTTCCGGCAAAGCGCCCATGAAGCCGTCGACCGGCTGACCGTCCTTGAAGGCAAACACGGCCGGGATGGACTGCACCCGCAATTGCTGGGCGATGCCCGGGTTTTCGTCGATATTGACCTTGACCAGGCGGACCTTGCCGCCGGCCTTGCGCACGGCGTTCTCGATGGCCGGGCCGAGCTGGCGGCACGGGCCGCACCAGGGCGCCCAGAAATCGACAATGACCGGCACCTCTTTCGAGGGCTCGATGACGTCGGCCATGAAGTTCTGATCGGTGCTGTCTTTCACGATATCGGCGCCGTCGGCCTGCGGGGCGGACGGCTGGGCGTTGGGATCGGTCGTGAAGAACTGGCTCATATCGGCTTTCCTGTCGTTTCCTGCCCTACTTGGAGCGCCAGGGCCGAGTTGACAAGATCAACCGGCTGCAGCCAGTGCGGCAAAGTCGGCAATCAGCGGCTCGTGGCCGGTCGCCCGGGCAAAGGCCAGCAAATCGTCGGGCGAGATGGCGGTGGTTGCGTCATTGCGCAGCGGATGGAAATTCACCGGGTCATGATCGAGCAGCGCCTTTTCGATCACGAAGCAGACGGATCCCGACCTATCGTTCATCAGCGCAAAGGCGGTGACCGAGCCGGGGCGCACACCCAGCGCGCTCCACAAATCTTCCTCCTTTGCAAAGGACAGGCGCTGGCAGCCGGCCAGGCGGTGCAGGCGGTTGACTGGAACGGCGCTGTCGCCGAGCGCGGAAACGAGCACCAACCGTCCCTTCTTGTCCTTCAGGAACAGATTCTTGGTGTGTCCGCCGGGCAAGCCGGCCTTGATCGCTTCGCCCTCGGCCACGGTAAAGACCGGTTCATGGTCGAGCGTTGAATGGGCGATGCCCAGTTCATCAAGGTATCGGAACAGATCTTCACGGGTGGCTGGCATGGGTCCGGCTTATGCGGCATTAGAGGCGCAGATCAAGAGGCCTTCGAAGGGGAATTCGCGCCATGACCGAGCCGGTCTGTTTCTTTGCCTTCCGCAGTCCGTATTCGCGGCTCGGTCTTCACAAGCTGCAGCGTGCCGGAATCGTCGCGCGCCTGTTTCCCTTTACCGGCCCCCCGGATGGGGTGCCGTTTTTCAATCCGACCGATTCGAAGCCCAAGCTGGACTATTATCTGGAGGACATTCCGCGCATGACGGCGCGCATGGATCTGCCGCTCGGCTTTCCCGAACCGTTCGAGATCCGGGGTGATCTGCCGCAACGCGCCTTTCACTGGGCAGATCGGCAGGGTCAGGGCTTCGCGTTCGCACTCGCGGCCTCGGATGCGCGCTGGGGCGAGGGCCGGGATCTCGCCGATCCTTCGGTTCTGACGGAGATCGCTGCAGGCCTCGGCCTTGATCTGCCCGGCGTCGATACGCTGAAGGGCGATCCGGAGCTTGAAACCGACATGGAAACGGCGCGGGCATTCGTTGCAGATTATGGCGTGTTCGGTGTGCCCTTCCTGGTGGCCGGCGGCGCGAAATACTGGGGCCAGGACCGGTTCGACCTGTATCTGGAGACGTTAACCCGCTAGCTGAATCTTGCGGCTTGCCAAGGCCGCGGGATTGGGCGATATACCCCGCCTCCCGGCGCAAGCCGGATACCCCATGTTGAGCGGGCGTAGCTCAGGGGTAGAGCGTCACCTTGCCAAGGTGAATGTCGTGAGTTCGAATCTCATCGCCCGCTCCATTCTTTTCTGGACATCGCATGGCATCCCGGCGTTACGCCGACCGTGTCTCGCGCCGGCCTTCGGCAATAATCCACGCGATCAGGGCTGTGGCGCCATTGGCAGCAAAGTCATGTCAGGTCGGGTCAGATTGTAGTCCTGCTCGAAGGCTGGAATCAGCGCGCAACCGGCTTCGGCATCGCCCTGGTAAATGGCCGCGACGATCGCCTGCATGCGCCGAATGGCATTCGTCAGCTCTGCCTGGCTCATCTGGTCTGCCTGGTAGCGCTCGCCAAGAAGAATGCCGTAGCCGGTGACCAACCCCATGGCGCGCGGCGGCCCATTCCCGTCCCGGCGGCAATATTCGATCGGCATGTCGTTTGGTTCGGGCGTCACGGCGGCGGATCCTTCGCCGGATCCGACGAAGACCAGCTGCGGCACGGCGTATTCGACGGCCGGATTCCCGGTGCCGACAAACACCAGTTCCGGGACGGCGTACTCGACATCGGATGCGCCGATTCCCACGAATATCAGATCCGGCACCTCGTAAACGATACCGGCATCGCCAACGCCGATAAAGACCAGGTTCGGAACCGCGTATTGAACGTCCGGCGAGCCCACACCGACAAAAGCCAACTCCGGGACGGCATATTCGATATCGGCGCTATCGAAGCCGACGAATACGAGTTCTGGCACAGTGAACTCGACGCTCGAAGCGCCCATGCCGATGAAGACGAGCTCCGGAACGGGATATTCGACGACATTTTCTCCTGCTCCCACGAAAACAAGCGCCGGGACATCATATTCGATGTCTGACTCGCCAATCCCCACGAAGACCAGGTCCGGAACGGCATATTCGATGTCGCCGTCCCCGATGCCCGCGAACACGAGTTGCGGCACTGCGAACTCGACGGCACCGTCGCCGACGCTGGCAAATGTCAGTTGCGGCACGCCGTACTCGACTTGCGGGTCGCCGGTGCCGGCAAAGACCAATGGCGGCACATCGAAATCCACCGGTGCCGTCTGAGCATGCGCCGCGCCCGTCAGCCAAGCGATCAAGACTGCCATCAACGCAGCGCGAAGCGCGCGGTATTTAAAGGGAGCGCGAACGGGAAACTCGCCTATCGCCTAGTACTCGCCGACATGCTCGTAGGATCCATCGCCATTGACGTGGAAATATTGCACGGCGCCATTCGGATCCTGATGCGAGGACATCCACATACCCGGCCCTCCTTGATGCTGGATGTTGCAGGTCCAATCCTCGACGCTGTCCAGGAGCGAAGCGTCATTGACCGGAATTTCGATCGTGACGGTGCCGGAATAGGCCCGATCGGCATCGAGCGGTATGTCGGCATATCCGGACAGGACGCCGTAACCGCTACTGTTGCGCAGATAGCAATAAGTCCGGACCGCAGGAACGTCCGGATGGACGTCCGAGACCTCCACCGGCACCGTGAAAACATGGGTCGGGCCGGCTTGCGCCGACGCTGCGCCGGCGCCGATCAGTCCGGCGGCGGCCAGGCTGCAAATGCCAAGGCATGATCTGATTTTCATCGCAAACTCCCCTGCTGGTTGATTTCGAGACTACCGGATACACCCAGCAGCAGCAATTCGCGTGCGTGAACCTGCCGATGGCTGCGGTGTCCGGGCGGTCATCACTCGCCCTGGCTGCGCCATCCAGAGCGCGGAGCGGCCGCTAGGGCGTTTCGGTGCGGGCTGAGGGCCCACGCATTCCATCAATCTGGTGCTTCGGATCGGCGCTCACATCGAAAACACCCGGAATTCCGTGTGTTTGAACATCGAGCCGCAATCCAGACAGGGGCATCTGGAGTCAAGCCGACGGAATGCAGTGATTTCATTTAAAACAAAAAGGCGCTAGCGTCTGTTCCAGAGGGGACGGTCATGCGCTTCTATATCGCGATACTTCTGCTTTACCCGTTTTTTCTTGCACCTGCGTTCGCCCAACCGTCGGATTCGGTGCCTGTCTTTGCATCGATTCCCGACGCCAACGCGATGCGGCAATCGTTCAGTCGTGAAATGGCCGAGGCGAATGCGGGTGTCCGCGAGGCCAGCGCAAACCTGGCCGAAGCGCGGCGCGAGCTGGCTGCAGCGACAACCGCCATAGACGAGGCCGGCGATGCCATAGCCGCCCAATACACCGAGATCGGCCGTCTGGTCGCAAGTCTCGGCGGACGTTTCCCGGATGAAGTCGCGGCTCTGAACGCAGCGCGCGAGGCCATGGTCGAATCGCCTTCGCGGCGTTCGCAAGCCCGGATTGATACCGCTCAAGCTGCATTGGCCCGCGCGGTTGCCGGCACACCGGAAGGACAGTCTCTGGCCCAGGCCCGCGCGCGCCTACCGCAATTGGTCTCGGCGCTCGAGGCGGCGCGCGAACGCCAGGAGATGGCGGCAGAGCTGGCCGTACAACATCTGCTGGTGCTGACCTCATTCCAGATCAGCCGGGAGGCTGTCCGCGAACGCGTGACGGAATTGTTTGAAAGCTGGGCGCCGGCACATGTGGTTCGCGTCACGGTGCGAGGCGGCGGCGAGACCTATCATGAAGAAACCTGGACGGATCCCGATGAATCCGAGCTGATCGAGCTCTTGCGCCTGGCCGATTACATCGAGTCCGATCTCGAGCAGCTACTTGCGCGACGGGAGGAACGTGTCGAGCAGTTCATCTTTGAAACCCAGATCGCCATGGAATATGCCGACGTCCGGCTGGAGGAGTATATCAACTGGGTCGGCGGCAATAATCCGCCCGGCAATTGGGCGACTTTCGAGTCATTGCTGGACAGTACAACCGAGATCGTCGGGCTCGGGCGCTCGGGCGGCGCGCTGGTAACCGGCGGAGGCGGCACCTGGCGGCGCATCCTGCTCGAGATCGGTGATCGTGGCGTCACGATCGGCCGCGACGTTGCTTCGGGCCTGCCACCCGCCCTGAGCGTGGCCATCGAGCTGATCAGCCAGTTACACGCCACAGCCAATCGCGAGGCCGCGTGGGATGTCCTGCGTCTGCCGCATAACGACGCAGCTGTCGACGGCCGTCATCTGGAGACTGAGGCCGAATGGCAACGCCTCGAAGCCATCAATACGGCACAGCTCCGGGCGGTGCTCGAGCGAATGCGCGCGCAACTCGGTTCCGACATGCTGGACGAATCCTATGCCAGCCGTCTGGGCGGCGTCTATCAGCCGCGCGGGCTTGCTGTCTCGATGAGCTATGCCGTCTACCGTGGCACGCCGCCCCGGCTCAATATCGGCTCCCAGGACTTGCAGCATGTGAATCGCGCCGATTGGGCGTTTTTCGAAATCGGTCTCGATGGCACGGCGAAGAGCGTTCTGAAATCGACGGTCGAAGTCGCTCTGTCGCGCATCAATCGCGCCGCCCAGCAATTCGCCGACGATATTGCAGCCGCAATCAGCGGAACGGCGCCCGCGCGGGCGGCTCAACGCGCTGCGCTCAGGCCCTGGCATCAAGTCGTGCTGACCGAACTGGCTCTCGATTACGTGCAGGCCCAGATTGTGGCTTCGGTTCAGCGTGACATCGAGTTTGCGCGCGTTGCGCGTTGGGCCCGCTATCTCGAAGCCGATATGGAACGCCTGCTATCGTTAACCCTGTTACAGAATGAAGGGCGCATCCGCCGTTTTGAACAGCGATTGCTCGAGTTGATCCGCGAGACCCAGGAAGAGATCAGGGTTGAAATCGAGAACCAGCAAAGCAGCCGCACTCACGGTGTCCGGCTTGAGCGCGCCCTTCCGGAGGAATTCGAGATCGAAGTCGAGTTCAGCCACGCCGTGACCGTGCAATCGGTGCGTATCGGCGATCTGGAACTGGAGACGCAAGATCACAATTTCGGATTCAGCTGGAGCGGCCGCGGACGACGCGATGATATCGGCGAAGATTCCATTGCCGGCGGTTTCGTGACCCTGGAACTGGCCGGGTACCGGTCTCCCGACGAAGCGGACCTCATTGACGGCGATTCCGCCTCTGTTGCCTCGCTGAATACGGTGACCGGCGCGATCGACGGATATGAACAATCGGCGTTCCGGACGAATTTGCGAATGGAGCCGCCGCAATGGGAGGCGGCCTACGGCATTGTCCTGGATACCTCGGGCTCCATGGATGGCGGAAGGCTGGCGAGCGCGCAGCAAGCCCTCGTCGACATGTTCGAGTTCGGATTGCTGAATGAGCGGACCACCGCGTCGGTTACAACATTCAGAGGCTGTTCTCTGTCGGGCTCGGATTATACCAATGATTTTGCTGCCTTAAGCACCCACATCCGGTCACGGACTGCGGGCGGAGACACACCGCTGGCGTCTGCGATCCGCACAACGGCTCGAAATCTGGTGCTCAATGCCGACGCCGAACGGCGCTATCTGATCGTGATGTCGGATGGCGAGGAGAGCTGCAACGGTTCGGTTTCCCGGGCGATGCGGTATGCGCGCGACCTGTTGAGCGGCGCGGAGGAGTTCTGATGACCGGTCCGGCCCGCCTGCTCGCGCTCCTATTTGCCCTGATCATGTCGTCCGGCAGCCTGGTGGCTCAGGAAACCGCCGGTAGCGAGGATTCCCCGGATGCCTCTCCGCCGGTCGACATCGGCATTCCGTTCGTCGTCGACATCGGCACCAAGCACGGCTTTCGCTTTGAACTGAACGTCGAAGCGCCCGGCCTCTACGAATTCACCGTCCGTCATGTCGAGGAAGATATCGCGTGGACGGTCAATGATGTGAACCTGCCGCAGTCGCGTATTCACCTGGCGGCCGGAACCCACAGCGTTTCGCTGGTCGGAATTCCGTTGGAGAACGGACCGCCGCCGGTCGCGACGGTTTTCCTCGCGCCGCCGATCGGCGCGTCGGAGCCAAACGATTTCCCCGCCGAGGCGTCACCCATTGACGGCAACACTGCGCGGGTCTTTCTCGCGCCGGCCGGCGATTGGGACTGGCTGGAGTGGGCCGCGCCGGAACCGGGGCGGATCATCATATTCAACGCCAGCACAGGCGATCGTGCGGAGATAGCGCTGGATATCGGCATGGATGGCCCTGATGGCCTGGTCGCGATGCCGCCGCCCGAGGATACGGCGCATGACACTTACGGTCCCTGGCGTGTCGACGCTGCGGGTCCCGTCCGGTTTCGAATCGCCGCGCCTGACGGCGAGGATTTCGTCGCGGTTGATCTCGAATTCTTGTTCGCGCCGGATACCGCTGCCAGCGATGATCCGGTTCAGATCCATGTGGTCGGGATCGAGCTCGACCCGGCCGTCGAGGATCGGCTGGACGCCATCGTCGCGTCGGGTGGCGGTCGCTTTGTCAATGTATCCGAAGCCGGTCTGCTCGCAGAGGAGCTTACAGCCATCAGCTCCGCCATCGAGGACGATCTGGATATTGCACCACAGCGCGGTGGTTCCGCATGGCTCTGGCCAGCGGTGTTGCTCTTGTTGCTGATCGGCGGAGCCGTCATCCTTCTGCGGATGCGCCGCAGCAAGGCGAAAAAATTGTAGGACATGTCCTTTTGAAAGGGCACGGATGTTCGCGGCTAGCCTGCCATCACGCGCTCGACTTTTTCCCCGATCGCCAGGGCCGCGGTCAGGCCGGGACTTTCAATGCCGCGCAGGCAGATCAGTCGCGCGAAGCCGTGATCGCTTGCGGTCAGGATCCGGAAATCGGCCGCAGGCTCGCCCTCGGCGTGAAGCTTGGGCCGGACGCCCGAATAATCCGGCGCCAGGCGCCCGGCTTCGATGCCCGGCCAGTATTCACGGATGACGTCGGCGAAAGCATGGCGTTTCGCCGGGTCGATTGAAAAATCGATTTCGGAGGGATCCGAGAGGTCCAGCCAGGTGACATCCGGTCCGAATTTGACTCGATTGTCCAACGCCACCGTGGCGTGAACGCCGAGCCCGCCGCGCGCGGGAAGCGGGTAGATATGGTGGCGGAAGGGCGAAGGCCCGGCATAGGCGAAGTAATCGCCCTTGGCGAAGCGGTAGGGTGGGGTCAGGTGCCGGAACCGCGCTGACGGGCCCTCATACGGGACTGTGGACAGGCCGGTTGCGAGTATGAGGCGTTGGCAGCGAATGTCGGTGCCGGCCGCATCGGCGAGCCGGATCACGAAACCGCCATCGATCTCGCGCCAGGCGGCGACCGGATTGCCGAGCGCCAGAACGCCGCCCGCTGCTTCGAATTCGGCCAGGAGCGCCGTCATATAGCCATGGCTGTCGAGTATTCCGGTCTCCGGCGAATGCAGCGCCGCGATGCAGTGGAGTTCGGGCTCCATCGCCCGCGCTTCTGCGGCGGTCAGCCATTGCAGCGACTGCACACCGCAGGCGCTTGCATTCTTTCCGATCCGCTTGAGCGCAGGCAGCTGATCCTCATCGGTCGCCACGACCAGCTTGCCGCACTTGCGGTAAGGCACATTGTGATCCACGAGAAAATCATAGACTTGCCGCCGCCCGGCAATGCAGAGCTGCGCCTTCAGCGATCCCGGCGGATAGTAGATACCGGCATGGATAACCTCGCTATTACGCGAGGAGATGCCTGTGCCGATTGCGGTCGCCGCCTCGACCAGGGTGACCTCGCATCCCGAACGCGCCAGCGCAGCGGCGCACGCCAGCCCGACGGCGCCTGCGCCCACCACGATCGTATCAGCGTCGAATTCGCGCGACATCACGCCAGAAGGGCCGGGCAAAACTGTCCCGTCAATGCCGACGGCCCACCTACTTCAGGAATGCCTTGATCTTCGCCAGCGCCGCAGGCTCGGTGAGGAAGGGCGCGTGACCGGTGTCGGGCACGGAGACAAACTCCAGATCCGGCTTGCGGGCTTTCATCGCTTCGACCGTCGACACCATCAGCAGATCGGTGATCTCGCCGCGGACAAGGAGGGTGGGGATGTCCTTCATGGCGTCGAAGAGGGGCCAGAGATCGACGTCGACATCACCGCCCTCGGCGACCGATTCGGCGATGGCCTTGTCATAGTCGAGCACGATGGCGCCGTCGGCGGCTTCGCGGCAGGTCTTGTGCGCGAAATCGAGCCAGAAGGCGTTGCCGGTTTCCTTCGGGAAGGCGATCCCGTTGATAGCGCGGATCGCATCGGCGGTGGTCTGCCAGCTCTCGAATCGGCCTTCCGTCTTGCCGGCATAGGCGCGGATGCGGCCAATGCCGACCGGGTCGAGCTCGGGTCCGATATCATTGAGTACGGCCCGGGCGATTCGATTCGGTGCCAGGGTCGCTGCGACCATGGTCATCAGCCCGCCCATCGACGTTCCGACGAAGACGGCGCGGTCGATCTTGAGATGATCGAGCAGGTCGAGCATGTCCTGGGTGTAGACCGGAGGTGAATAACGTTCCGGCCTGGGATCACGATCGGATCGTCCGCGGCCGCGCTGGGTGGCGCAGATCACGGTGCGACCCAGGGCGGCGATATGCGGGGCGAAGTCCTCGAAATCTTTCAGATTTCTTGTGAGCCCGTGCAGGCAGAGCACCGGATCGCCCCTTGTCTCGCTGACCGGCTCGTAGACGCGATAATGCAGTTTCAGACCGTCATTCGTGGTGAAGAAGTCGTCGTTGAAAGGCATTCCTGGCGTCATTTCTCAGTCCTTGGGCGGCGCGGCAACGGCTTCGGCTTTGGTGCCGGGCGCGGCGGCCGGCGTATCGCCCTCCCAGTCCTTGCGCAGGCGCGGCGCGGCCATGAAGAGCAGGACGGACGCCAGCACATAATAGACTGCGCCACCCATCAGCGCGTAGCGCAGACCGTCTTCAGCGAAGATCGGGGTCAGTGTGTCGGACAGGAGCCCGATCGAGAGATTGCCGAGGGCCAGCCCCATCAGATTGTTGATCAGCAGGAAGATGGCCGACGCCGTGGCACGCATGTTCGGCGGCACGATGTGCTGGAAAGCGGAGAGGACCGGACCGAGCCAGGCGAGGCCAAGCGCGGTCGGAATGACCAGTGCGAAGAAGGTCATCATCAGCCCCCCGCCCCACAGGGCCAGGCCGAAAAAGGGAACGACGGCCGCAAAGGCAATCGCCGGCACGCGCGCATAGGCGGCCCTGTCTGCCGCGCCCAGCTTGTCGCCAATGAAACCGCCAAGCCAGATGCCGACGAGGCCGCCGATGAGCACGACCGTGCCATAGAAATATGCCGCGCTCAAAAGGATCTGGCGTTGTTCGGAAATCCCTTCAGGGAACAGACCGCCGGGCAGAAAGCTCATGAATTCAGGCAGTTCCGCGCCATAGCTGCGGACCAGGAAGGCGGGAATCCAGAAGAACAGGCCATAGCCCATCATTGACGAGCAGGCCGCGCCGAAGGAGAGAAACCAGAAACTCGGCTTCGAGGTCAGCTTCTTGAGGACAGCCGACATTCTGGCTGGCCTGGTATCGGACCCGGGAGGGTCGTAATGGCCGCGCTGGGGTTCCTTCAGGAAAAGCTTGAAGACCGGAGCGAAAAGAACGCCGGCCGAACCGACGATGAGGAAAGCCCAGCGCCAGTCGAGCAGGCTGGCCAGCACGCCGCCGAGCACGATGCCGAGCGCCGATCCGATCGGAATGGCGAAGGAATAGATGGCGAGCGCGCGGGCCCGTTTCTCGGGCGGATAATAGTCCGAGATGATCGAGTAGGACGGGGCGACCCCGCCGGCTTCACCGACGCCGACGCCGACGCGGGCGATGAAGAGTTGCCAGAAATTCTGGGCGAGGCCGCAGGCAGCGGTAAAAGCGCTCCACACAAGAAGCGCGACGGTGATGATCCAGCTGCGATTGGTGCGGTCCGACAGCCAGGCGATGGGCACGCCCAGCGTTGAATAGAAGATGGCGAAGGCGAGACCGCCCATCAGGCTCAGCTGCGTATCGGTGAGGTTGAGATCCTGCTGGATCGGCACCGCGAGCACGCCGATGATCTGGCGGTCGACGAAATTGAAGATGTAGACACCGATGAGGAGGAAAAGGACGGTCGCGCGATAGCCTGCCGTATGCTCGGCACGGGCTGTGGTGTCACTCATTCGGTCGTCTCCAGGAAGGCGCGGACATCGGCGACGGTGCGCGCCGGATCGTCCTCGTGAATGGCATGGGCCAGATCGTCGTAGATGATCAGGCGGGCATCTTGAATGGCGGCCTCGACACGCGGCCCCTGGCTGGCCGGGATCAGCAGATCGCGCGCGCCCCACAGGATCAGGGTCGGTGCTGTGATCTGTGACAGCAGGGCGGTCGGGTCGGGCATGGTGAATTCGCGGATATGGGCGATGAAGGCGTCGCCATTCCCTTCACGCCGCATCATGTCGATAATGGTCTGGACGCGTGTTTCGCTGACTGCGGCCGGGTCGGCGTAGGAGAAGGCGAGGCTCTGACGCACTCCGGCTTCGGGGGCGAGCTGCAGGAAGGCCTGGATCGGCGCAGGCGGTTCGACCGGTTCGTCGCCGACCTCGTTGAAGGGGAAGACACCGGGATCGACGAGAATCAACCGGTCGACGCGGTCCGGATAGGTCGCCGCGAAGCGCCAGGCGACGGTGCCGCCGAGCGAATTGCCGGCGATCGTCGCGCTCTCGACGCCCAGCGCATCCATCAGTTCGGCGAGAAATTCGGCGCGTTCCTGCGCAGCATAACGCTGTTGCGGGTCGGGCCCGGTCAGGCCGTGACCCAGCAGGTCATAGCGAATGACGCGATAATCGCGCGACAGGTCGGCAGCCCAGCCATCCCAGCTTTCCAGCGAAAAGGTGAAGCCGTGAATGAGAATGACCGGCGGCGCACTTGCCGATCCCTGCTCGCGGACCCGGACCCGTGCACCGCCCACTTCGACGAAGCGGTCGTCAGCGGTCATGTACCGGGCTTCGAGCGCCGTGGCGGGCGCGCCGCCTGCGGCGTTCTGATACCAGAAATATCCGGCGGCCAGGACGAGGATAACCAAAGCCAGCAGGCCGCCGAGAATGTAGAGAAGTGTGCGCATCACGATACCCTACACGGCTCCGGCCCGGAGGCCAGAGCCGTCAGGTGCTGTGATCAATAACGGAAGGCGATGGTGCCGGTGACGGTCCGCGGATCGCCGTAGAAGGCGGTCAGCGTTCCCTCGAGGCCGAGCTCCGGAGCCAGCGTCGCATTGTTCACAAAATCGTAGCCGGCGACGATATAGCGCTCGTCGGTCAGGTTGCGACCGTGGATGCCGAACTGCCAGCGGCCATCGTCGGAGTCCCATACAAGGCTCGCATTCCAGAGCGTGAAAGCTTCCTGGTCGATGCGGTCGAACGGGATCTCGAACTGGGTCGAATCCCCGCGATGGGACAAGGTGTTGAGGATGGTCAGCTCGCCGTTGCGCAGCGGCGTCGTATAGGTGAGCGTCGCGGCTGCCGTCAGTTCCGGCGTGTTCTGGATCTCGACCTGGTTGGAGATATCCTGGCCAAACGCATTGATGAAGGTTCCGTACTCGCCGTCGAGCAGGCCCAGGGCCCAGTCCAGTGACAGGGTATCGCCGCGGCCCGACATGTCGTCGGAAATCAGCAGCGAGCCTTCGTATTCGAGGCCGTTGATCGTGGCTTCGGCGGCGTTGGTGGTGACGCCCGTGAAGGTGTCATTGACGCCGTCGCCATCCGTGTCGACGCCGACCGAACCCGGGATCTGGACGTCCTGGTAGTCCATGAAGAAGACGGCGAGCGCATGGCGATAGCGGCCATTGTCGTAACGCCAACCGATCTCGTAGCTGTCCACTTCTTCCGGGTTGAAGCCCATGAAGTTGTAGATCTCATCAGCGCTGACATTGCCGTCGCCGTTAAAGTCCGGCGCCGCCGTGGTCTGGCCGCGGGGGTCGAAGCTGCCGCCCTTGAAGCCCTGGCTGTAGGAGCCGTAGATCGCGCTCTGGTCGTTGATCGTGAACAACAGCGAGGCGCGCGGCGAGAAATCGTCCCATTCGGCGCTGCCCTGGAAGTCGGACGTCGTCGCAATCAGCGTCGGGCTGCCGCCGAAGAATTCGGAGAAACCGCCAATATAGGTGCGGCGCAACACGCGCGATGTGCGCTGGTCATTGGTGTAGCGGCCACCGATCGAGGCGCTGACCCATTCATTCAGGTCAAAACTGACATCGGCAAACACCGACCAGGTCTCGGTGGAGACATCGCCGAAGGTCTGGGCATTGAGCCCCGGCAAGCCGATCAGGCTGCCAAGCGGGCCGAGCACCACGTCAAACACCGTGCTGGCATTGGCATCGAGATAATAGAGGCCGCCGACACCGCTGATCCGGTCGCCTTCGAACAGGATCTGGAATTCCTGGGAGAACTGGTCGTTCTCGTAGATCGCCGGAACGTCGAGATCGTCTGCCGGCAGGCTGTCGAAATCGATCGGCGTCGTCGATTCGTCCTGGCGATAGGACGTGATGCTGCGGAAGCTCCAATTGTCGTCATGCTGGTATTCGGCGAGCAGCGTGCCGCCAGACGCCTCGACATGCTGGTCGACGACATTGAGGCCGGCGCGGGTATCGTAGACATCGTTGAGCACAGGGGCGCCCGAGAAAGCCCCCGGGATCAGGCGGTGACCCTGGCGCGGCGCCGAATCGTCGGTCACCGTGTCACCGGACAGGCGGAAGAACCACTGGGCGTTGGGCTCGAACTCGGCCGAAGCGCGGAAGGCCAGCACTTCCTTGTTGTAATTGTCCTGACCGGTCACGAGATTGCTGCCATAGCCGCCGCGATTGAGGCTGGCGACAGCGGCGCCGACGCGGAAGGTCTCGCTTAGCGGGGCCGATCCGGAGACGATGGCGTCGATCTGCTCATAGCTGCCGATATTGAGCCGGGCGTTCAGCGTCGGCGCGTCGGGATCGAGCCGGCGGGTGATGTATTTCACGGCGCCGCCGATCGTGTTGCGGCCGTAGAGCGTGCCCTGCGGACCGCGCAGGACTTCGATGGCCTGCACGTCGTAGATGTCGAGCACGGCCGCCTGCGGGCGGTTGAGATAGACATCGTCGAGATAGATGCCGACACCGGATTCAAACCCGGCCACCGGATCCTGCTGGCCAACGCCGCGGATGAAAGCCGTCAGTGTTGAATTGGTACCGCGGGAGACTTCCAGAGTGACGTTCGGCGTTGTCTGGCCGACAAAGGTGATGTCCTGGGCGCCCGATGTTTCCAGCGCGTCACCGGAAAAAGCCGTAACCGAGACCGGCACGTCCATGATGGATTCCTCGCGCCGGCGCGCGGTCACGGTGACGGTGTCGCGCTGGCCGTCCATGGTGGTGTCGTCCTGAGCTGCCGCAGGGGCGGCCATGACCGGCAGAAGCGACACGCTGGCCAGAAGCGCGGCGAGCCGAACGGAATGATTGCGGTATTTCATGGTGATCTCCCTCCAGCCCTGCGGTGATTTTCGCTGACCTCGAAACACGCACGCGGCCACCGACCCGACAGGGTCCTTTCATGTTTATTGCCGCCAACAAATTCAACGCTAGTTGAAATGTCAATCGAAATTCATTGAGCGTTGAAATTAGTTCCGGATGTCGGCATTGATGCAACACCGGCAAATGGCTTGCGGGATGACCGGCCGGATGCGAGGGTCATTCGCAAACCTCTGATCAGGGGAGACAAATTGGCCAACCGGGGTGAGATCACGCGGCAGAAGATTCTCGATTCTGCCGAGAAACTCTTTGCGCGACGCGGTTATCATGGTGTCACCATCCGGCAGATCACCCAGGATGCGGACGTCGATACGGCGCTGGCCAATTATCATTTCGGCAGCAAGCGGAATCTGTTCGATGCCGTGCTTCTGCGCCGCGCCGAGGAGCTCAACGAAGTGCGGCTGCACCGGCTCGAGGAAATCGAGGCCGCCGCCGAGAACGGCGTTGCCAGCCTGGAGGACATCATCGATGCCTTCTCGCATCCGCTGCTCGAGAAATCGGCGCGCGGCGGCCCCGGCTGGAAGAGCTATTTTGCGCTGATCGCCCAGATCAACAACTCGCCGGAATGGGGCGGCAAGCTGATGACGGAGTATTTCGATCCTCTGGTGCGGCGCTTCATCGCCGCCATCAAGCGCGCTCTGCCCGACGCGTCGGAAGCCGACATTTACTGGAGCTATCACTTTTTTTCCGGCGCGCTGGTGCTGACCTATGCCGAGACCGGCCGCATCGACAATCTGTCGGACGGGGTCGTTCATTCCAGCGACCTCGATGCCGTTCAGCTGCGCCTGCCGCCCTTCATCGCGGCCGGGTTCCGGCGGCTTTGCGAGTAAAGCCACACTCAACAAATTCAACGCTTGTCTAAATTTTGTTGACGGCAGCGCGCCTTCGCGCCCACCATGAGGTCGGGCTGAAGGGGAGGCTCGCAGCATGCCATTGCGGCTGACATCGCACGCACCGTTCTTTCCCGAGATCCTGTCACTGCACGCGCGCTGGCGCAGCGGACAGGCGGCGCTGGTCTGTGAGAAAAGCGGCACGCTGAGCTGGGCCGAATTCGAGGCGGCTGCCAATCGCCGGGCCAATGCCTTCCTGGCTTCCGGACTGCAACCGGGCGACGCCATCGCCCTGGCCATGTCGAACAGCGCGGAAATGGCGCTGGTGATTGCCGCGGCGATGAAGGCCGGGCTGGTCACCGCGCCGCTCAATACCAGCGTCCAGCCGGATGCCATGCTGACGATGATCAGAGACGCAGGGGCGCGTGCGGTCGTCGCATCGCCAACCCATGCCGCATCGCTGGACGCTGCCGCGGCAGATGCCGGCGGCAAACTGCCCGAGCTGAAGCTGCTCGACGGCACTGACCATTCCGTCTGGCAGGCGCTGGACGCATGGGCGCAAGGCGCTGCCGACAGCCCGCCGGCCTGGCGCGCGAAGCGCGACGATCCGCTCAACATCATCTATTCGTCGGGGACGACCGGGCAGCCGAAGGGCATTTTGCACACGCACGGCACGCGGCTCGACTGGGCCTATGATCTTGCCATCGCTCTGCGTTATCATTCCGGCGCCCGCACGCTGGTCGCGCTGGGGCTTTATTCCAATATCAGCTGGGTGATGATGCTGTGCACCTGGCTGGCCGGCGGCACGCTGCACATTCGTCCCGGCTTCAGCGCGGCCGATGTGCAGGACCAGACCGCCCGACATGGCATCACGCACACCGCCATGGTGCCGGTGCAGTATCAACGCGTTCTCGACGATCCGGGTTTCGATGCCGGCCAGCTGGCTTCGCTGCAATACGTGATGTCCTGCGGATCGCCCTTACTGGCGCACACCAAGGCAGCCTGGCTGGAAATCTGTCCCGGGGTGATCGAGCTCTACGGGCTGACCGAGGGGCTGATCACGACACTGGACCCGGAGGATGCGCCGGGCCGGCTGGCCTCGGTCGGCAAGCCGCTGGCGGGTACCGATATCCGAATCCTCGACGATGACAACCAGAATTGCGCTCCCGGCACCGCCGGAGAGATTGTCGGCCGCGGCCGGATCGCCATGCCCTTCTATCACAATCGATCCGATGCGACCCGCGAGGCGAGCTGGACGGACGAGACCGGCGCTGTCTGGCTGCGCACCGGCGATATCGGCCAGCTGGACGAAGACGGTTTCCTCTACATTGTCGATCGCAAGAAGGACATGATCGTGTCCGGCGGACAGAATATCTATCCCAAGGACATCGAGACGGTGCTGATCGGGCACGAGGCCATCGCCGATGTCGCGGTAATCGGCATTCCCGACGCCAAATGGGGCGAAACACCGCTGGCAATCATCGTCGCTGCGAACGGCGAGGCGCCGGGTGCAATGGCCCTGGTCGAGTGGGCAAACGCCAGGCTGGGCAAGCAGCAACGCCTGCGTGGCGCGCGCTTTGTCGACGAATTGCCGCGCAATGCGAACGGCAAGGTGCTGAAACGCGAACTGCGTGCCCGGTTCGGATAGAAAACGGACCGGAGACAACGCTCCGGCCCGGCTTGATCCGTCGAAGGATCAGAGTTTTTCCGTCCTAGCGGCGGTGCGCGTAGGACCCTGCGAATTCCCATTCGCCATGGCTGTTGCGGCACATTTCGAACGAGCCGCGATCATAGTCACCATATCCCGACCAGGATTCGGATTCGAAACTGGCGCAGGTCTGGTGGCCGCGACGATAATAATCGCGGGGCTGGATGGCGCCCTTCGCACCGGTCCTGGGATTTTCCCAATAGGACGGTGCCCGATACTCTGCGGACCAGCCGCTGGCATGGGCATACTGGCGCTCGTCACACTCGTTGAAGCGGCCCGAGAGCCCGACATTCACGTTCAGGACCGGACCAACATCCAGCATTGCGCCCAAACCCAGCCCGCCAGACGAGCGCGGCTGGCAAGCGCGCTCGAAATAACGGAAATTCTGGCGGTCGTAACCGCCCTCGTAATAGCTGTGGTGATAGCTGAAACTGGTGGATCCACCCGATTGTGCGTAGGCACCGGCGCTTGCGAGCGCGACCAGCGGCAAGGCGGTGGCGAGGAAAAGCTTCTGAATCTGCATGACATCCTCCTTTGCAAATGACGTCCTGCAAGGAAGACAACGCATGACAGGCGATTTTTATTCCCGCCAATCTGCAGCGGCCGCCCGTTCGACGGATTCGGCATCCAGAGGGTCGCCGTCAATGCGCCGGTCAATCTCGTCCAACAGGGTGGACGGAAGGGGCGACGCAGCGAGCTGGTAGCCTGCCGCCGGCCTTTCCTCGCCGGAGATCAGCAATTGCACCTGCCAGCCCTGTTCCGCGCGGCAGGCGAGACCACGCGTGGCAGCGGACGTCCCGGCGAAAGCACGGCAATATCGTCCGCTCTCGTCGCGGAAGGTGACCGGAATCTGCCAGGCCTCGCTGCCAACAGGGGCATCGAGAGCTGCCGCGAGCTGCGCATTGGCCAATGTTGACTGCCCGGAAATGCCGGAATCCGTTGCCAGGAACTGGGCGCCAACAAAAAGGCCCAGCGCCAGACTTGCCAGCGCGGCCAGTCCCGGTGCTGCCAGGGGACCGGTGAACCAGTTGCGAATCCGGTCGGCCACGCCGTAGGCGGGCGCCTCCTCGCCCAGCAAGGCGGCGAACCGCCGGGGCACCGGATCGTTGGCGACGGGCGCATAGTGTGAGCGGATCCTGTTGGCGAGACGACGCTGCGCCTGTGTACGTGCGGCAAGGTCCGGATCGGCCTCGAGGTCAGCTTCGAAACGGGCCTGACTTTCAGCCGGCATCTCGCCATCGACGAAAGCCAGAATGTCTTCATCGCGCCAGCTCATGCGGCGTCTCCCTCGCTCTCGGACAATTGCGCTTCAAGCGCCTGGCGACCACGCGCCAGGCGGCTGGTCAGCGTGCCCATCGGTATGTCGAGTACGGATGCCGCTTCCTTGTAGGACAAGCCCTCCACGAGGACGAGCGAAACCGCGATGCGCTGCTCGGCGGGCAAGGTCTGCATTGCGGCCTCGACGGACAGGGCGCGGATCCGCTTGTCGAATGCCGGGTCCTCGGCCCCGACGCCGGTTCCGGCCTCTTCCGGCGCAAAAGTGGCGGCCCGCCGGGTGCGGGCCCTGATCTCGTCGATCCAGATATTCTTGATGATCCTGTACATCCAGCTGTCCAGTCTTGTCCCGGCCTGAAACTGGCCCGACCGGGTCAGCGCTCGCTCCAGCGCCATCTGGAGCAGATCGTCGGCATCTGCGTCATTGGGCGCCAGAGACCGGCTGAACCGCCGCAAGCGCGGCATGATTTCCAGCAATCCCGCCCGAAATTCGGCATCTTTTCGCGGCATGCTATTATTCCGGCAACGAATGGAAGAATGCGTTTCTTCCATACGTTATCGATTTTGCGGGTCCGGCATAGTCCGCCGGCTCAATGGAATCCGGAGGCCCTGACGTGTTGCGCCTGTTGTTTCTTGCGGTGTTCTGGCTGGCCGCGGCGCCGGCCTTCGCCCAGCTCGGATTGCCCAACCGGCTGCCGGTGCGCCTGCCGGATACGCCGCTGGGCGAACCGGAGCGATTGCTGGACGAGCTTGATCGACGCGTCCTCGACGAGATCGAGGATGCCCGGCGTGACACGCTGAACACCTTGCTTCGCGCCCATCGCGATCTGCTGGAGCGGGCGCCGGGAGGCGATGTCGTGCTGCGCGGAGAAGTGATCGTGATCGATCCGTCGCCGGCCCTCCTCGCTCTGGCCAGTGCCGCCGGGTTCACCGTGATCGAGGACCGCAGCGAACCGGCGCTGAACTTGCGTTATCTGCGCTTGCGCGCGCCGAGGGGGATCGGCACCCAGGGCGCGCTTGGCCTGTTGCAGCAGTTCGATCCGGGCGGGCTGTTCGATCTCAACCCGATCTACACGCTGTCGGGTGAAGCAGGCGGCCGCAAGACCGTCCAGGACGCAGGGATCCGCAATGATGTGCGGATCGGCATGATCGATGCCGGAGTACCGGCCGATAGTTTCTCACCCGGGCAGGTGATGACCCGCGCCTTCCGCGGGTCGCGCGTCGCGCCGCACGAGCACGGTCTGCAGGTCGCCGCCATCCTGGCATCGGCCGACGGAGCGGCGCCGGGGGCGCGGCTCTTTGCTGCCGATGTCTACGGCGGGGAACCGACCGGCGGCTCGGCCGACACGATCCTGCGGGCGCTGGGCTGGATGGCGGAAGCGGATGTGCGGGTCGTCAATATCAGCATTGTCGGACCGCGGAATGTCGCCTTGCGCGCCGCGATTGAACGCTTCACCGCACAAGGCCGGATCGTCGTCGCGGCGGTCGGCAATGACGGAGCAAATGCGCGGCCGCTCTATCCGGCCGCCTATCCGCAAGTGATTGCCGTAACCGGCGTTGATGCCAGCCATCGCATCCTGCCGGAGGCAGTGCAGGGCGATCATGTCGACTTCGCGGCGCGCGGCATGGACATGGTCTGGCCGTCGCTGAACGGGCGGCGGGTACAGGTGCGCGGCACGTCTTTCGCCGCCCCGATCGTCGCCGGTCTCCTTGCCACGGAAATCGCCGCAGGACGTCCGCCACAGGACGCTGAAGCCGCGCTCGCCGCCAGCGCTCGCGATCTCGGCCGGCGCGGCCGCGACGATGTCTACGGGCATGGCGCCGTGGGCGATAACCTGTTCCGCGCACGGCGAGCCGATCTGCGCCGCCGCTAGCTTTATTCCGGAAGAAACCTCCCGCTCGATCCGTTGTCTGACATGACGGACCCGGCCCACCGGCCGGTTCCCGGTCCGCGAAGGGAGGATTTCATGCGTACGCTTTTGACCATTGCCACCATCCTGGCCGCCATCCCGGCCGCACACGCCCAGCTCGGCACGGTGACCGGTACAGTGCAGGATACCACGCAGCTCGAGACCGACGCGCTCGATCTCGACGCGACCAGCCGGATCGGCTCGCGCCTGCAAACCGATGTACCGACCTCGCGCATCGAGCAAATGCGCCAGCGCCGCGCCCTGCGGGAGGCCCGCAGTGCCGCTGTCGAAGCGCGCGAGGCACCGATAATGAACACCGGATCGCAATCGGCGGTGCAAACGGGTGTCGCGGATACGGCCTCTGCCGCCGTTTCGAATACTGCGGCAGCATCCGCCACGCCGCGCCAATCCACCGCCTCGGCGGTCACGACCAGCTCTGCTGACATTGCCGGCCAGACCGCTGTTGCCGGCCAATCCACGATTGTGACGGTCGACCCGCCGGCCCCGCGTCCCGTGGCGCGGGTGCAAAGCGCAGCCGAAACGGTCGATGACGCCGCCGCGTCAATCGCGGTGGAGGTGCCATCTTCTTCCGTGTCCGTGCCGGCGGTTAGCGCCAGCGCGCCTGCCGTGGCGGTGACCTCGCCCGCCCCGCGCCCCGCTTATGTCGGGTCCGGGGGCTCCACGGTCATTATCCGCGATCGCAGCCAGCCGGCCCAGGCCGAACCCGTCGCGGCCACACCGCCAGCGCTTCAACCCGCTTCGCGCGTGACGCCGCAGCCGGTGCCGGCCCGCGCGGCCAACAGATGGATTGATCCGCAAAGCATTTCCGAGAATGCCTTCTCAATCTGCTGCGCGCTGCTGCTCGTCCTGACGCTGCTGATGGCGGCGCACATGCTGACCCGTCGCCGGGTCCGGTAGATATCCGGATAGGCATGGCTCCCGGGGCGGTCTTCGGGCCGCCCCTTTTTGCCTCAGCGCGTAATCCGCAGGCCGATGCTCACCGCTCGTTCCTCGCCGGGGAAGTAGCGGGCACTGCCAAAGGCAAAGTCGGCGCGCTCGGCATAGCGGATATCTGCGAGATTGCGGATCGTCCCGATCAATGTGACGCGGTCATTGGCGGACCAGCGCAGGCGCAGATTGAGGAGGTCATGCCCGTCATAGTCATTGGCATTGGCGGCATCGGTAAAATAGCCACCGACATGCACCCATTCGAGGCCAGCCCGGAGCCGGTCGGTGGCCTGCCAGTCGAGGCGGGCATTCCAGAGCCATTCGGGCGCCGAATCGATACGATTGCCGGCACGGATGAGTTCGCTGGCATTGCCCACCACCCGGTCGAAATCATAACTGTGCTCGGCCCAGCTTCCCGCGAGCGCGACATCGAGACGCTGTGTCAGCGGCCAGTCGAGATCGAACTCGATGCCGTGATGGCGCGTCGCACCATCGGTGACATTGAAGCCATCGGCATCGCGAAAGAAGACATTCGTCTTGCGCATGGCAAAGGCGACCAGTTCGAGGCGGCCGCCACCGGCAAAACCGCGGCGGTAGCCGATTTCCGCATTGTCGAGCACTTCCGGTTCAATGCCGGAAATGTCCTGACCGGGTTGCAGCCGGTAGAGCTCGGCGGTCTGCGGCGCGCGGCTGCCGCGCGCGAGGCGTGCAAACACCGCTCTGTTGTCAGCAAGCTGCCAAACCAGCCCGGCATGCGGGGTCAACACCGCGAAATCGTCTGTGCGGTCCGGCGGGCGCAGATAGCGGCCGACAGTGTTGGCGGGCAAATGATTGTCATAGTCGAAGCGCGTGGCTTCCCAGCGCGCGCCGGCGTGCAGCGTCCATGCCGGCGACAGCGACCAGCGAGCCTGCGCATAGAGCGCCGCGACATCCGCCCTCACCGTGTAATCATAATGTTCGCCCTGCACGAAGGAGAAAACGGTCGGCCGCTCCTGGGTTTCCGTCAGATAGCCTTGCGTACGCTCGATATCTGCACCCAGTGTCAGGCGACCGGACGCGGCTTGCCGGACCAGCGCGGCCTGCAGACCGATACTGTCATGACCGCTTTCCTCGAGCGCCTCTGACGGCAGGAAATGCATACGGAAATCCATCGCATTGGACCGGGCGTAGGGGGTCAGCGACCCGTGCCACGGGCCGTCGAGATCCGCTTCGAGCCGCAAGGCTGCGCGCACGGTATAGGCATCGCGGAAACCCTCCGGATCCGGATTACTGCGCGATAGCGACAGATTCTCATAGGCGCGCGGGCCGCGAATATAGCCGGCGGTCTCCTGGTTGAGCGAGATCGCTGCGAGGGTGAAGCGCCAGTCGAGTCGCGGCGTGCTGCCTTGTGCGCGCAACAAGGCTTCGAGCCGGTCGAGCCCGGCCTCGGCGCGCCAGCCCTCCTCGTGCTGGCCTGCCAGGCCGGCCAGCCATTGCAGGTTTTCCGACGTCGCGCTCCACAGCGCGTGTCCGCGTACGCGGCCGAGGGAGCCGGCTTCCAGCTCCAGCGTCGGTGGCAGTGTGGCCGGGCCGGGCGTGCGATAATTGATCAGTCCATGCAGCGCATTGGAGCCGTAAAGCGCCGGGCCCGGACCCCGCACGATCTCGACACTGCCGGTCAGTCCGCCAAGCGCCTCGAACAGGCCGTTGACATTGGCAAAGCCGGCGGCGCGCAAAGGGATTCCGTCCTCGAGATAGAGGAAGGACCCCGCCCCGGCGCCCCCGGTCAGGACCGGCGACCGGATGGCGGTGAGATGCTCGACGCCGTTGCCACGATTGATGAAAGCGCCGGGCGTGCGGTTGACCAGCTCGGCCGGGTGCTGGGATCCGGTCTCGATAATCGCATCGCGCGAGATAAACGTGATCGGCAATACGGTTTCGACGCGTGCCTCGCCGCGGCGGTCTCCGGTGACGACGATGACGTCCTGCGCAATGGCCGGTGCGGCAAAAAACAAGAAGGCAGCAATGAAAGCGCGGGTCATGCGGGAGCAATGTAGTCAGCCCGCCGCGCAGGGCAATTTGACGGCGGCGGCAGATGACATTTCGCGTTACCGCGCTAGGCTTTTTGCGGGGGATGGTTGCGGGGACAGGTGGAGGCCGGGCTTGATGACGTACTGGCGCATGATTGCCGCGATCGCGGCTTGCAGCCTGCTGGCGCCGGACGCGTCGGCCAATCGCCGCACTGCGCTGGAGATCGAGGCAGATTACACGGCATCCGTACTGGTGTTTCGCGTGGGCCGTGTGTCGCTCAATGCAAATCTCGGCATCGACGGCTATGCCGCCCGGGCGCATGTGCAAGCGGCCGGGCTGGCGGCCCTGTTCACCGATTTCTCGATCGATTCGGACGTGGAAGGGCTCTTCGCGCAAGGCCATCCGGTACCGGTCAATTACGGCCATATCGAACGGACAGGTGACAAGACCCGTGTGGTCGATGTCGATTTCGAGGACGGGATCGCACGGTCCACCGCTTCACCGGCCTTCTCGTCATGGGGCGATCCGCCGGCGAGCGAAACCGACCGGACCGGCGTGGTCGACCCGATGACGGCGACGCTGCTGCTCTCGGAACTCGTCACGGCTAGCGACAGCGCGCCCTGTGAAGGCGTGATCCCGGTCTTCGACGGCAAGCAGCGCTATGATCTCAATCTGGTTTCGCGTGGCATTGAAACCATCCGCACGCGCGGCTATCGCGGCGAGGTTCTGGTTTGTGATGCCTATTATGCGCCGATTTCCGGCTATGACCCGGAGGATTGGCCGGAACCGGGCGAAACCCGGCACCCCTTGCGCATGTGGATCGCGCCGATCGGCGACGGCACAGCTTTCCTTCCCGTCCGCCTGCACACACGGGCCGGATTTGGCGGCGTGACGGTGGAATTGCGCGAATTGCGGCTGGATTAGGCAGGGGTTGTTCCGAACAAAAGAAAAGGCGCGGCCGAAGCCGCGCCTTTCCCAGGGGAGACAGGATCGGAAGGCGTTAGCCCACCGATGCCATGCCGGATACATCCGCCCGCGTCGCATTCAGCACGATGGCCTGTGCGTCCGCGTCGAACATTGCATCGCTTTCCGAGACAGCAACAACACCCTCGGTATTGATGCCCGAACGGTCGAAGTGAACCTGACCATTCGTGTCGGCGTCATAACGGGCGACGGTACCGATGCGATAGCCGTCACTGCTGTAAACGGCCACATGGCCGCTTCCGCCGGCGTGGGAGGACGCCGCGGCGCCGGTATAGGCCGACGCACTGTCCGGCGCATCAGCGCTGACCGAACCGCCCGCATACATTTGCGAGCGCTGCTCCAGCTGCGATGCCAAGCGGGCGCTGGCATTGCTGCGGTCATAGGCCGTCAGCGAGGTTTGCAGCGTCTGGCGCATGCGCGTCTGCGCGTCCAGCGTGGCGTCGGTCTGGGCGTTGACCGTGTCGTCAACACCAAGATCCGTGTTCACACCGCTGTCCAGGCGAGAATCGATATCCGTCTGTTGGTCGAGTCGGGAATCGATATCCGTCTGCTGGTCCAGGCGCGAATCAAGGTCCGTCTGTTGGTCCAGCCGGGAATCAAGATCTGTTTGCTGATCGAGGCGGGAGTCGATTCCGCTGCGCTGGTCGACGATGCCTTGCGTGGTCTGGCTTGTCGTGGACGACAAGGAGCCCCGCGTCTGGTTCTGGACAGAACCCGTGAGGTCGGTGACCTGCGCCATAGCTGCCGTCGTCGGCAGGATCATGGCCAGTACAAGGCCGGTCGTTGCGATTTTCATTTCAAGCTCTCCATTGGTTGCGAGCACCAATACAACGCGAAGGCCAAATCGGAGTTCCGGGAGAATGCATATCGTGATCAGAGCGCCGGGGCACCCGGCCTGGCGTACTGCAAAATGACGTTCACGGCAGGACTGCAATTCGCTTGACGCACCACGGCGATGCGCAATGCTTCGGCGAACAATGGAGACTTACCCATGGCAGAGCGTGACTATGGCATCGTGGTTTACGGCGCGACGGGATTCACCGGCCGCCTGGTGGCGGAGTATCTCGACCGGACCTATCGCGGCGATGCGACCGTGAAATGGGCGATGGCCGGCCGTTCCCGGGCCAAGCTGGAATCGGTGCGCGATGAAATGGGCATTTCGCCCGATGTCGATCTGATAACGGCGGACGCCGGCGATCCGGCTTCGCTGAAGGCGATGGCCGGGTCGGCGAAAGTCGTGATCACGACGGTGGGACCCTACCAGCTCTACGGCGAAGCGCTGCTGGCTGCGTGTGCGGACGCGGGCACGGATTATGTCGATTTGTGCGGTGAGCCGGCCTGGATGGCGCAGATGATCGGGAAATACCAGGATGCGGCTTCGGCCAGCGGCGCCCGGCTGGTGTTTTCCTGCGGCTTTGACAGCGTGCCCTTCGATCTCGGTGTCTGGTTCCTGCAGGCCGAAGCCAAGGCGTCGCTCGGCGCCGTGCTGCCCCGCATCAAGGGCCGCGTGCGCGGAATGAAAGGAACCTTCTCGGGAGGCACTGCGGCCAGCCTGACAGCCACGATCGCCGCGGTGAGCAAGGACCGGTCCCTGCTCAAACTGCTGACCAATCCGTTTTCCCTGTGCCCGGGCTTTTCGGGACCCAAGCAACCGCATTCCGCCGAAGCCGAATATGACGAGACCGCCGGATCCTGGACGGCGCCCTTCATCATGGCGCCGATCAACACCAAGAACGTGCACCGCTCGAACTTCCTTGCCGGACACCCTTATGGTGCGGACTTCGTCTATGACGAGCGCATGCTCACCGGTGACGGGGAGAAGGGCGAGAAGCGCGCCAGGTCGGCCGCCCGGCAAGAGAAGGTGCAGAACATCATGCTGGCGATGGCCCCGACGCGCTGGATCCTGAAGACCTTCATGATGCCGAAGCCCGGCGAAGGCCCGGACAAGGAGGCGCGCGAAACCGGGTTCTACGACATCTTGTTCATCGGCGAGGGCGCGGACGGCAAGGTGCTGAAGGCCTCGGTGAAGGGCGACAAGGATCCCGGCTATGGATCGACGTCGAAAATGATCTCCGAATGTGCGCTATGCCTGCTGCTCGATATCGACCGGGAGACTACGCCGGGCGGCATCTGGACACCGGCAACGGCCATGAATGGCAAGCTGGTTGACCGGTTGCAGGCGAAAGCCGGACTGACGTTCGCGATCGAGAGCTGATCAGGCGCGGGTTTCCGTTTCCAGTCCCGGCATGCCGAATAGCGCAAGCTGCAGGCTCTGCGCGATGCGGTGAGCGCGCTCCATGAAGTAGGACAGGGCGCCCGGCGTGGGCGCCGTGTCTGTCAGGGTCTGTTCGAACAGGCCGAGCCAGACGCCGAAATGCTGCGGCTTGATGCTGGCATGTTTCTTGTGCGCGGGAACGGGCTTGCCGGAATAACGGCCCGCATTGAGCGCCACCGACGCCCAGAAATCCTTCATCCTTGCGAGATGTTCCGGCCAATTGTCGCCGATCGCATCATTGAACACCGGGCCAAGCACCGGGTGCGCCCGCACGCGCTCGTAGAATGTCTCGACAAGGACCGAGATGTAGGCGTCATCAATGCCCATCGCCGCGGCGTTCTCGCGGATCGCCTGCCGACGCTCCGATGCACTGCGGATCACGGTCTGTCTCATCAGCGCCTTGTCGGCGGGAAATGGCGGAGCCGCAAGGCGCGATACTGACGCACCCTGTTAGTCCGCCATCAACGCCTTTCGGCGGAAGCTGGTCGGCGCCTCGCCGGTGGCTTCGCGGAAGGCGCGGTTGAAGCTGGCGATCGAGCCATAACCGAGATCGAGTGCGACCTGCAGGATCTGGCGCCGCGCCTGTTCCGGGTCGGCGAGGATTTCCTTGGCGTCCTCGACCCGGTGGGAATTGATGTAGGCGGAGAAATTGCGGTAGCCGAGGCCCTGGTTGATGAGCTTGCGCAAGCGGTGCTCGGGCGTGGCGAGCCGGTCGGCCAGCTTGCCGACAGTGAGGCCGGTCTCGCGATAGGCGCCGGCTTCCATGGCGGATTCGAGGCGGGCGAGGAGCGGCTTGTCAGCCGGTGCGACCGCTGCGATCGCCGCCGCCGTATCGTGCCGGCGCATCACCGTCTTGCGATCAACAAACATGACCGGGCTGGCGCGCAGCGCCCACATGGCGAAGGCAAAAGACAGGATCAGCAGCCAGACGGAGGACACGACGCGGTAGGCTGTGACCAGCGCGGTGTCCTGAAGCACGATGTCGAGCCCCATCAGGATCACGGCGGACAGACCGACCGAAACCGCAATCACAACGCGGAAGCGGCGGCGATCGTCGACGAGGTCGTCCTTCAGGCTCAACAGCGCGAAATAGGTGGCGTGCAGGAACAGCAGGATCGAGGCGAGCTGTTTGACCAGGGTGGCCAGATCAAGCACCAGCGGACCGCCTATCCCGTAATCGATCGGAATCACCGCAAGGATCAGGACGGCCGGCGCGAGATGCGCAGCGCGGAAGCGGTACTGGTCGCAGAACAGGGCGAGACAGAACCACCAGAAGAAGACGCCGTCGAGCCAACCCAGCGGGACCAAAGGCAAATGCCAGGCGCCGAGCAGGTCGCGCATCGTCTGCGAACCACAGATCATGTAGGCAAACGCGCCCAGGCCGAACAGCGCGCCGAGCCGGGCAGCCAGCGACTGGCGGGCATTGACGAGCAGGATGGCGCTTGTGAGCAGGCACAGAACGCCCGCACTCATACGGGCGATAATCTCGATCAGTTCCGCGTCGGACATGGGGCGATTATGACCTCAAACGAAAATTCCTGCCAGCCTGAACGCGACGGGGGGTGGCGGTCAGGCTGGCAGGCCAGGCAAGCTAGTCGCGGTTGGCGGCCAGCACCACGCGATCCCGTCCATCTGGGGAGACGCTCCGGGACGCATGGATTTCGTTGAGCTGCGGTGCGGCGACCGCTTCGAGCGTGCGCTCGATCGTGTCGCTGACACACAGGCGGGTGGCGGTCGCCGACATGGCGCCGTAGCGGTTTTCCTCGGCGCAGACGCGCTGCGCGGTATCGGCGATGCGGTCGTAAACCGCTTGGGCGCCCGCAGGCGTCGCCAGATCGGCGGTGGCAAAGGACAGCTCGGCGCTGGCCGGGTTGCCGGCCAGGGTGGTGGCGCCGAGGAAAAGGGCGGGGAGAAGCGCATTGAACATGATCGACCTCGTTTGTTTTCGCCGCTTCGGGCGGCTGACGAGATCAATCTGGCAGGCGGCGGGCCCCTGTGCTCCGCGATTTCGAAAATCGCGCGATCCTTTTCGGAATCGTGCGATGAATTTCAGAAATGCGCAGGCATTCCCGCTATCTCAAGCGCCGTGAACGCGCTGGCGCAAGGATCACCGCGTTCAGGACGGCGAGATCGAGGCCGGTCTGGTAGGCGCGCGCGGTCGGATCCTGGGTAAAGGCGACGACGAAGCCCGAGCCGATACGGCGCGACACCATGAACGGCTTGAAGGCGATCTGCTCGGCATTCTCGGCCCAGAGATAACCCGACGCGACGAGGTCGTCGGCCGCAGCAAAACGGAAGACGGTATCGGCCTCGTCGAGCGGCACGGTGGTGTAGATGTCAGATCCGGTCACCATCGTTGCAGCGCCGTTTTCATAGCCGGCCGACAGGAAGCTGTCGGGATTGGCAGTGATGTTGAGCAGCGCACCGGGTGAGACGTCAGGCCGGGCATTGCGCGGTTCGAGCGCCTCGCGCAACGCGGTTTCATCGGCGATCACGGTGCCGGCAACGGTGCCGCCTTCGCCATTTCCGTCGGTCGGCGTGTCGGCCGCGAGCTCGCGGCGGATCGGCAAGAGGTCGATGTCGGGATCGGTTACGAAGCGGGTGGCATCACCCAGCGCGACGAGCGTACCGCCAGCGCGGACAAAGCGCGACAGGGTCTCGGCACCGCTCTCGCCGATCTGGCGGCCATAGCCACTGCCGCGCTGCTCGGGCAGCAACAGCACGTCGAAACCGGACAAGTCGGCGAAGGCGAGGCGCGAGGCGCGGATCACCGTCACCGGCAGGCCATAGCGCTGCTCGAGCACATAGCGGAGCCCGCCGACGGAGTTCGGGTCCGTGCCCTCACCCCAGGCCATGGCGATGCGCGGCGCGACAATCTCGGCAAACTGGCCGGAGCCGAAATTCGGCCCGTCCTCGGTCCAGCTCGTGTCGAGACCGGCATAGGCCGCGCCAATGGTCCGCGCGTGCAACCGCATCATGGAATCAAGACTGGCCGGCGCGCCGGCGCGGGGCACTACCACAGAGCCGGCCGGCCAGGTCTCGCCGTCAATCGTGAAGGCACTGCCCGCGGTGCGCATGGTGACGCCCTCGGCCGCCAGACGCGCAACCAGTTGCGCCTGGCCGGCATCGGTCCAGGGAATGACATAGCCGAACTCGCCGCGTTCGCCGGTTTCGGCCTGCACCGGATCGTCGGCGGTCACGGCCTCTCCCTGTGCGTCGGGGCGGGAGCGGCATTCCGTTGCCGTGACATTGAACATGACCGGCAACGACCAGGCGGTGACATCGTACATTTCATGGTCGAGCCCGCGCAGGCGGCGGTCTTCCTGCTCGGTCAGGAAGTCTTCGGGGATCGGCGTGTCGCGTTCGAGCAGGGTGCGGGCCAGCTGTCCGGCCGGCTGGTTGAGTTGCACGAGGAAGCCGCCTTCGTCCAGCGTTTCGCCACACAGCGAGGTGCCGTCGTCGAGACGGGAAATCTCGATACCGTTGCGGGCGATCAGCCGCGCCAGCTGTTCGGCGCCCCAGCGATTGCCGGCGCGCGACAGCAGGACGGCGGCGGGGCCCTCATTGTCCCCGGCGGCAGCGGCGCGCGCCTCGGCATAGCCGCGCACAAAGCGTTCGCGGTTGGCCGCTGCCACTTCGGCGGTCGACAGGCCGGCGATGAAATGCTGCTCGACGCTGCGCGCATAGGTCAGGTCGTCGCCATTGCGGCGGGTCCAGACCAGGCCGCGCGCCGAACCCTGTTCATATGTGAAGGCAACACCGCCATGCAGCATCGGCCACGTGTCGCCATAGCCGGGATAGAAGGCATCGAAGATCTCGCGCGTGAAATAGTCATAGCCGAGCCGGTCGAACCAGCGCGCATTGTTCTGTCCGACAATGTCCTGCGCCTCGATCTGGCCGTCGCCCAGGACCGGATTGACCGGCGGAGCGACCGGCGGGAAGAAATAATTGAGGTCGCCGCCCATCTCGTGTGCATCGACGATCACCATCGGCGACCAGTCCATCATGGCGGTGATGCGGCCGCGGGTTTCCGGCTGCGACTGGATGAACCAGTCGCGATTCATGTCGAAGAGGTAGTGATTGTGGCGCCCTCCGGGCCAGGGCTGGTCGTGTTCGGCCGACCAGCGAAAGCCGTCCGGCTGCAGTCCGCGCGCCTGGGTGAAGGAATTGACGAAACGGTTGCGGCCATCCGGGTTCTGGACCGGGTCGATGATGACCAGCGCGTCTTCGAAAATGGTCTCGGTAACCGGGTCGTTCTGGGCGGCGATCAGGTGATAGGCAGTGCGCAGCGCGGCATCGGTGGAGGATATCTCGTCGCCGTGAACGCCATAGGCGAGCCAGACGACAACCGGCAGGCGATCGATCAGCTCGCGGCGCTCGGCGGCGCTCAAGGCCCGGGGATCGGCCAGACGCTGCAAGTCCGCCTGAACCGTGTCGAGCCGCGCCATCAGATCGGCATTTCCGATGACGGCATAGACCAGCGGGCGGCCTTCCCAGCTTTCCGCGTAATCGAACACCTGCATGCGGTCCGGGGCCGCTGCGGCGAGCGTACGCAGATAGTTTACCGCGTCTTCCGGCGGGGTGATCTCCGCACCGAAATCATGCCCCAGGGCCGTTTCAAGATCGGGAATGTCGGGATCGTAGCGCGCGTCCAACGGTGTCGACGCCGTCTGGGCGAGAGCGGATGCGGTCACAAGCAGCCCGGCAACAAGCGCCGGCAGGATTCGATTCAGCATGTTTTTCCCCGATCTGGAAGGCAGATACAAAACGGCCCGGCGGAGAATGCGCCGGGCCGCTTGAAAAGGCGAGGCTAGTCGTTGTTGGCGTCGTCTTCGCCACCGGCGCCGTCCGCATTCTCCGGTACCGGGAAGCCGCGATCGCGCATCAGCGGCGCAATGTCGGCGTCACGGCCGCGGAAGGCGCGGTAGGCTTCGGCCGGATCGACCGAATTGCGCGGTGCGAACAGATTGTCGACCAGGCTCTGAGCCAGGGTCTGGTCGTAGAAACCGCCAGGCGCCTGGGCGAAGGCTTCGGCGGCATCCGAGGTCAGCACGTCCGCCCACATGTAGCCGTAATAGCCGGCGGAATAGCCTTCACCGGAGAAGATGTGCCCGAAATGGGTCGAACGGTGCCGCATCGGCAGCTCGTCCGGCATGCCGAGCCGTTCCAGCGTCTCGCGTTCGAATGCGTCCGGGTCGATGCCGTCCGGATCTGTGGTGTGATACGCCATGTCGACCAGGGCCGAGGCGAGATACTCCGTCGTCGCGAAGCCCTGGTTGAAGGTCGAAGCGGCCTGGATACGCTCGACCAGCTCGTCCGGCATGGGTTCGCCGGTCTCGACATGGACAAAATAGTTCTCGATCACCGGCTCGGTGAACAGCCAGCGCTCGAGCAATTGCGACTGGAATTCGGTGTAGTCGCGCACACCGCCATTGAGCGTCGGATAGGCGACGTTCGAGGACAGGGTGTGCAGGGCATGACCGAATTCGTGGAAGAAGGTGTTGGCGTCATCCCAGGAGATCAGCACCGGCTCGCCGGGTCCCGGCTTGACGAAGTTGGAATTGTTCGTCGAGAGCGGCGTCTGCTGTCCGTCATAGGTAGTGTGACCGCGGAACGAGGAAGCCCAGGCGCCGGACCGTTTTCCGGTGCGGGCGAACGGATCGAGATACCAGACGCCGACATGCTCGCCGCTGTCGCTGTCGGTGACTTCATAGACCGTGACGTCCTCGTGCCAGACCGGAACCGAGCCTTCCGGCACCGGGGTGAACTCGAAATTGAAGAGTTCGCCGGCGACGTAGAACATCGCGTCGAGCAGATTGTCGAGCTGCAGGTATTGGCGCACCTCGTTGGAATCGAGATCGTAGCGGTCCTGACGGATCAGCTCCATGTAGTAGCGGTAATCCCAAGGCTCGATGGTTATGTCGTCGCCGCGCTCATCGGCCAGCGCCTGCATGTCGGCGACTTCCTCGGCAACCCGGCCGATCGCTGCCGGCCAGACCGCTTCCATCAATTCCATGGCGCGTTCCGGCGTGCCGGCCATGCGGTTTTCCAGCCGCCACTGGGCGTAGTTGTCATAACCCAGCAATCCGACACGCTCGTCGCGCAATTGCAGGATCTCGGCAATGATCGCGTTGTTGTCGAACTCGTCGCCATTGTCGCCGCGATTGTAATAGGTCCGCCACACGGTCTCGCGGAGGTCACGCTCGGTCGAGAAGGTGAGGAAGGGGTCCATGGAGGAGCGGGTATTGGTGATCGCGTATTCGCCGTCACGGCCGCGCTCGGCAGCAGCCGCCGCATAGGCGTTGACCACGGATTGCGGCAGGCCGCCCAGCTGGTCTTCCGTGATGTAGGTGACGTAGGCTTCCTCGTCGTTCAGCACATTGTTGGCGAATTGCGTATGCAGCTCGGACAGGCGCTGATTGATCTCGGCATAGCGCTCGGCGGCTTCGCCCTCGAGCGTGGCGCCATTGCGGGCAAAGCCGTCATAGATGATCGTGACGAGGCGCTGTTGGTCGGCGCGCAGATCGTCCATCTGCTCGTCATGCACGGTGCGGATGCGCTCGAACAGGGCCGCGTTCTGGGTGATCTGCGAATTGTAAGCCGCGAGTTCCGGCGACAGCTCGCGCTGTAATTCGCGAAATTCCGGGCTCGACATGTTGGACGACCAGATGCCCCAGAAATTGAAGACGCGGCCCAACGGCTGGCCGGACCGTTCCATGGCAACGATCGTGTTCTCGAATGTCGGCGGTTCCGGATTGTTGGCGATCTCCTCGATCTCGGCGAGGTGCGCAGCCATTCCGGCACGGACCGCCGGCGCCAGCATGTCGAGCTCGGCCGCGTCAAATTGCGGGACGCCGCCATAGGGGCCGGACAGTTCGGCGAGCAGCGGATTGGATTCGAGTTCGGCTTGCCAATCGATTTCGGCGGTTTCCGTCTGGTCGTTCGCCGCTGCGTCTTCCGACGCCGCTTCCGGGGTCATCGCTTCGGTATCGGCCTCATCTGCGACCGGCTCACCGCAAGCGGCGAGGGCCAGTGCAGCCAGGCTGGTCGAGGTGATCAAAAGGCGTTTCATCGGGGCACTCCAATATATCGGACTGAATTTGGCGCGGACCCTAGCGCCACAAGGCGAAACCGCAAATGGCGCAGGGCCACTCATTGCAGAAGGTTAATATTCGAACTTGGGTCGCATGCTGCCGTGAGACACAACGCCACATTCTTTTTGTGGGAAATCCCCGGATAACCTTCCCCTAGCTGTGGTTTCTGCACAGGCTGGGACTTTACGATCTGGGGGACAATCCATGTCGCAATCGAATGCGATGCCGGTGAGGTCATCTGGCCTCGACGGGATGCTGATCGGGCTGATCTGCATTCTCGGCGCTTTCTGGAGCCTGATGGCGGCGGCCCGCGGTGTCGATCCGCAAATGGTCGCGCATGGCTGGTTGATGCTGGGCGGGTTCGTTGTCGGACTGACCCTGCTGGTCAACGCGTTTTCCGGTCATGGCCGTTTCGAGGAAAGCGGGCTTTATCATGACAATGTCATCAAGGCCGGCGCGATCGCGACCATGGTATGGGCGATCGCCGGTCTGCTGGTCGGCGTCATCATCGCCGCGCAACTGGCCTGGCCGAACATCTTCTATTTCGAGCAATTCGGTTTCCTGAATTTCGGCCGGCTGCGGCCGCTGCATACGTCGGCCGTGATCTTCGCCTTCGGCGGCAATGCGCTGATCGCGACCTCCTTCTACGTGGTGCAGCGCACCAGCCGGGCCCGTCTCGCCGGCGGGCTGTGGCCTTGGTTCGTGTTCTGGGGCTACCAGTTCTTCATCCTGATCGCCGCGACAGGCTATCTGATGGGCGTCACCCAGGCGCAGGAATATGCCGAACCGGAATGGTATGCTGACATTTGGCTGACGATTGTCTGGGTCGCCTATCTCGGCGTCTTCCTCGGAACGCTGTGGAAGCGCAAGGAGCCGCACATCTATGTGGCGAACTGGTTCTACCTTGCCTTCATCGTGACGATCGCGGTGCTGCACATCGTCAACAATCTGTCGATCCCGGTCGATCCGTTCGGTTCGTTCAGCTACCGGGTCTTTGCCGGCGTGCAGAATGCGCTGACACAATGGTGGTATGGCCACAACGCGGTCGGCTTTTTCCTGACCGCCGGCTTCCTCGGCATCATGTATTATTTCATCCCGAAGCGGGTCGAGCGGCCGGTCTATTCCTACCGGCTGTCGATCGTGCACTTCTGGACGCTGATCTTCATCTATATCTGGGCCGGCCCGCACCATCTGCACTACACGGCACTGCCGGAATGGGCGCAGACGCTGGGCATGACTTTCTCGGTGATGCTGTGGATGCCGTCCTGGGGCGGCATGATCAACGGGCTGATGACGCTGTCAGGGGCCTGGGACAAGCTGCGCACCGACCCGGTCGTGCGGATGCTCGTGGTCTCGGTGGCGTTCTACGGCATGTCGACGTTTGAAGGTCCGCTGATGAGTGTGCGCGCCGTCAACGCGCTGTCGCACTATACCGACTGGACGATCGGCCATGTGCATTCCGGCGCGCTGGGCTGGGTCGGCATGATCTCGTTCGGTGCCCTCTACTGCATGATTCCCTGGCTATGGAAGCGCAAGGGCATGTGGAGCCGCGCCCTGATCGAATGGCATTTCTGGCTCGCGACGATCGGCATCCTTCTCTACATCGCAGCGATGTGGCCGTCGGGCATCACGCAGGGCCTGATGTGGCGCGCCTACAATGATCTCGGCTTCCTCGAATACTCCTTCATCGAGACGGTCGAGGCGATGCACCCGTATTACATCATCCGCGCGGCTGGCGGGCTTCTCTTCCTGCTCGGCGCCCTGCTGATGGCGTTCAACATGTACAAGACGATCAAGGGCGATGTGAGCGAGACCGAAGATGTGGTCACGCCGCAACCCCGTGCGATCCCGGCGGAATAGGAGCAGGGATAATGGCTGACACACAAGAAAAGCAGAGCCTGCACCAGAAGTTCTTCGAGAAGAACTCGCTGATCCTGACGGTCGGAATCATCCTGACCATCTCGGTTGGCGGGCTGATCGAGATCGCACCGCTCTTCTATCTCAACTCGACGATCGAAGAGGTCGACGGGGTGCGGCCCTACACGCCGCTGGAACTGATGGGCCGGCAGATCTACATGCGCGAGGGCTGCTATAACTGCCACTCGCAGATGATCCGCCCGCTGCGCGACGAGGTGGAGCGTTACGGGCATTACTCGCTGGCCGCGGAAAGCATGTATGACCGCCCCTTCCAGTGGGGGTCGAAGCGGACCGGGCCAGACCTGGCGCGGGTTGGCGGGCGCTATTCGGATGAATGGCACCGCGATCATCTGATCCATCCGCAGTCCGTCGTGCCGGAATCGATCATGCCGCCCTATGCCTTCCTGCAGGACGCGGCGCTCGATTATTCGACGATCGAGGCGCATTTGCGGGTCAATCGCTTCCTCGGCGTGCCCTATTCCGACGCGGCGATCGAGAATGCCCGCGCCGACCTGGAAGCGCAGGTCGACGAGTTCTCGTCCGGCTATGACGATCTGATCGCCCGCTATCCCGGAGCGCAGATCCGCAATTTTGACGGCAATGCGGACACGATCACCGAGATGGACGCGCTGATCGCCTATCTGCAGGTCCTCGGCACGATGGTGGATTTCTCCACCTACGAGCCGGAGGCCGAGGCCAACCAGCGCTAGGGGCGGCGGAATGTACGAATCTCTCGCCAGCTTCGCACAGACCTGGGGGTTGCTGTTCTTCTTCGCCGTGTTCATCGGCGTGCTGGTCTACGCGCTGTGGCCGAAGAACCGCGAAAAATTCGATGCCGCGGCGCGCATGCCGCTGAATGATGACAGCCCGACCGGTGCGGACGGGAAAGAGGATGACCGCGATGACTGACAAGGAAATCGATCAGGAAACCGGCACCGAAACGACCGGTCATGAATGGGACGGTATCAAGGAGCTGGACAATCCGCTGCCGCGCTGGTGGCTGTGGGTTTTCTACACGTCGATCGTCTGGTCGGTCGTCTACTGGGTGCTGATGCCGGCCTGGCCGGCTCCGCCTGGCCTGCAGGGACATACCGAAGGCGTTGTCGGCAATTCGGAACGGGTCAATGTGGCCGCCGACATGGATGCGCTGCAGGCTTCGCGCTCGGGACTCTACGGTGAATTGCAGGCGGCGGGGAGCTATCAGGCGATCGAGGCCGACCCGGTCCTGTTCCGGTTCGCGCTGGCGGCCGGCGATTCGGCGTTCGGGAATTTCTGCGCAACCTGCCATGGTGCCGGTGCGCAGGGTTTTGCCGGCTATCCCAATCTTAATGATGATGACTGGCTGTGGGGCGGCACGTTCGACGATATCCGCCACACGCTGGTGGTCGGCATCCGGGCGGATCATCCCGAGACGCGTTTCTCGCAGATGCCGGCCTATGGCGCGGACGGGCTCCTGTCGCGCGAGGAGATCCGGCAAGTGCGCGACTATGTGCTCAACCTTTCGGGTGAAACCGGCTTTGACGCCGCGGCGCTCGAAGCGGGCGGCGAGATCTTCGCTGCGCAGTGCGCGACCTGTCATGGCGCGGACGGTACCGGCGATCCCAGCCAGGGCGCGCCCAATCTGACCGATGCCATCTGGCTCTATGGGAGCTCTCCGGAACAGGTCGAGACCACGATCTGGCGCGGCCCGTACGGCGTCATGCCGGCCTGGGAAGGGCGGCTCGATGATCCGACGATCACGGCGCTGGCCACCTATGTCTATTCGCTCGGCGGCGGGCAGAGCGCAGATACAAGCGAGGGTGCGGCGGGCGAATAGCCACATCCTCCTTTCGCCTTTTTAGAGGCATTATAAACAAATGAGCACGGCCCCCTCTTCCCCCCAGGCCGCCGACGGCGTTCGGCAAGTCGATGTCGAAGCGGTCAACGACCCGGTCAAGCGCAAACTCTACAAGAAGCGCGAGCCGATCTATCCCAAGCTGGTGCACGGCAAGTTCCGGCTCGCCAAATGGGTGTTCATGATCGTCGCACTCGGGGCGTATTACTTCATTCCCTTCCTGCGCTGGGATCGCGGCCCCTCGGCCCCGGACCAGGCCGTGCTCGTCGATTTCGAGGGGCGGCGTTTCTATTTCTTCTTCATCGAGATCTGGCCGCAGGAAATCTATTACATTTCCGGCCTGCTGATCATCGCCGCGCTGTCGCTGTTCCTCGTCTCGGCGCTGTTCGGGCGGGTGTGGTGCGGCTATGCCTGCCCGCAGACTGTGTGGACCGATCTGTTCATCGCGGTCGAGCGCCTGTTCGAGGGTGACCGAAACAAGCGGATCAAGCTCGATCGCGCGAAATGGTCGTTCAACAAGGCCTGGCGGAAGGCCGGCAAGCATGCTGTCTGGCTGCTGATTGCGGCGGCGACCGGCGGCGCCTGGATCCTGTATTTCCACGACGCCTATGACACGCTGTCACATTTCTTCACCGGCGGATCGCCGATCTCGGCCTACCTGTTCTTCGGCGTTCTGACCTTCACCACCTATACGCTGGCCGGCACGATGCGCGAACAGGTGTGCACCTATATGTGCCCGTGGCCGCGGATCCAGGCGGCGATGACCGATCGCGACGCGCTGAACGTCGTCTACCGGGTCGATCGGGGCGAACCGCGCGGCGCGCACAAGAAGGGCGAGCCCTGGGACGGCCGCGGCGATTGCATCGACTGCAAGGCGTGCGTGGCGGCCTGCCCGATGGGAATCGACATCCGCAACGGGTCGCAGCTCGAATGTATCCAGTGCGCGCTGTGCATCGATGCCTGCGACGACATCATGAAGAAGGTCGACCGCCCGACCGGGCTGATCGCCTATGACACCGACGTCAATATCGACCGCCGGCAGGCCGGCCAGGCGCCAGTCTACCGCTTCCTGCGGCCGCGCGTGCTCGTCTATGGCCTGTCGCTCGCGATCGCTTGCACGATCATGCTCGCCGGGCTGACGACGCGGGCCAGTCTCGACGTCAATGTGACGCGCGACCGCAATCCGAACTTCGTGCAATTGTCGGACGGGTCGGTACGCAATGGCTACACGCTGAAAGTCATCAACCGCACGCATGCGGACGCGACCTACGAGATCGACATCGATGGACCGGACGGGCTCGACTGGCGCATTCTGGGCCAGAACGCCGCGCGCGGCCTGACCGTCGATGTGCCGGCCGAGCGGACCCAGGATTTCCGTATTTTCCTGACACTGTCGCCGGAAGCGGTGACGGCCGCCAATCAGCCGGTTACCTTCACCCTCCGTCCACAGGGCTCCGATGAAAGCCGGACGGCGGATACTGTCTTCCTGACCGGGGCACGCTGATGATCAAGGAAATCAAGGGCCGGCATGTGCTGATCGCGCTGATCGTGTTCTTCGGCATCATCATTGCGGTCGACGCGTTTTTCGTGACCACGGCGCTGCGCACCTTCCGCGGTGAGGACGAGCCGCGCTCCTATGTGCAAGGCATCAATTACAATGATGTGCTGGAGCGACGGGCCCTTCAGGTTCAGATCGGATGGGGCGCTTCGAGCATAATCGCGCCGTCAGGTGTCATCCTCTATATTTGCGATGCCGGCGGCGATCCGGTCAGCGGGCTAAGGCTCGATGCACGCCTCCGGCATCCGGCCGATGCAACGCTGGATCTGCCCCTGACGCTGACGGAGACGGAAGCGGGCCGCTACGCCCAGGCTTTCGAAGTGCCGCGCGGACGCTGGACGCTGGTGGTCTCAACGTCCGAAGGCCCGCCCTTTGAACTGGAGCAAGATGTATGGCTGCGCTAGACGCCGGTGCCATCGATCCGGAGGCCTTTGTCCGCGACAAGGACGGCCATCGTGAAATGGACTTGCTGGTGTCGGGCGTGCACTGCGCCGGCTGCATTTCGCGCGTCGAAAGCGCGATGCGGGATTTTCCCGGCGTCAGCCAAGCGCGTTTGAACCTGTCGACCGGGCGGTTGTCGCTGGCCTGGTCTGGCGCTGCGGGACAGGCGCACGCCATGGTCCGGAAGCTCTCCGAGATCGGTTACCCGGCCACCCCATTCGAGCCTGAAACCGGAGCCGATACAGCCAGCCAGGAGGAAAGGCGGCTGGTGCAGGCCATGGCCGTCGCCGGGTTCGCGACCGCCAATGTGATGCTGTTTTCGGTCTCGGTCTGGTCCGGTGCGGTCGACATGACGCCGGAGACACGGGATTTCTTTCACTGGCTGTCGGCAATCATCGTTTTGCCAACCGTCGCCTATTCCGGCCGGCCCTTCTTTTCGTCGGCCTGGCGCGCGCTCAAGCATCGCCAGGTCAATATGGACGTGCCGATCTCGCTGGCCGTGCTGCTGGCCTGCGGCCTGTCCATCCATGAAACGCTGATCGGCGCGGAGGAAGCCTATTTCGACGCCGCGGCGATGCTGCTCTTCTTCCTGCTGATCGGACGCTGGCTGGACAGCCGGTTGCGGGCCAAGGCCGGGGCGGCGGCGCGGCGGCTAGCGGCGATGCAGGCGGCCACAGCGAACCGGATCGAAACCGGCGGCCACATCAAGGCGGTCCCCGCGCGCGAGATCCGGCCCGGCGACCGGCTGCTGATTGCGGCCGGTGAGAAGGTCGCCGTCGATGGCGAAGTCGAAAGTGGCACCAGCCAGCTCGATGCGGCGCTGGTGACCGGCGAAACCCGGCCTCTGGAAGCTGCTCCCGGGACCGAGATCTTTTCCGGCATGGTCAATCTGGGCGCGCCGCTGACCGTGCGCGCCACCGCCCGCAAGGAGGACAGCCTGCTGGCGGAGATCACGCGGCTGGTCGAGGCCGGCGAGCAGAGCCGCTCGCGCTATGTCCGCCTCGCCGATCATGCCGCCCGTCTTTATGTCCCGATCGTCCATGGGCTGGCCGCGCTGACCGTGATCGGCTGGCTGATTGCGGGAGCCGAACCACGTACGGCGATCATCAATGCGATCGCGGTGCTGATCATCACCTGCCCGTGTGCGCTCGGGCTCGCGGTACCGGCCGTGCAGGTGGTGGCGTCGGGCCGGCTCTACCGCGCCGGTGTGCTGGTCAAATCCGGCGATGCGCTGGAACGGCTTGCGGAAGCCGGTTCGGCTGCGTTCGACAAGACCGGGACGCTGACCGTGGGCAAGCCGCAGTTGGTCAATCGGGACGAGATTGCCGACGCGGATTTCGAACTGGCGGCGATGATTGCCCGCACCAGCCGCCACCCGCTGTCGCGCGCCATCGCCGATCCGGCGGGTATGGGCGAGGCAGCCTCGAATGTGACCGAAGTGCCCGGCGGCGGGCTGGAAGCCGAGATCGATGGCGAGACGGTGAGACTGGGATCGGCGCGCTGGCTCGGCCTGGAAACGCAATGCGATACCGCGTCGGAAGTCTGGTTGCAGCGCGGAGACCGAACACCGGTCCGGTTTGCCTTCTCGGACCGCCAACGGCCCGAAGCGGCAGAGAGCGTGCGGGCCGTCGAGGCGCTCGGCCTGCCGGCTGAAATCCTGTCGGGCGATCACGAAGCCGCGGTTCGCGGCATGGCGGAGACGCTGGCAATGCCGCGCTGGCGGGCCGGGTTGAAGCCGGCGGAAAAGATTGCTGCGCTGGACGAGGCGAGGGCGGCGGGACGACGCGTCCTGATGGTCGGCGACGGGCTGAATGACGCGCCTGCACTGGCGACAGCGCATGTCTCGATGTCGCTGGCCAGCGCATCGGATATCAGCCAGGCGGCGGCAGATTTCGTGATCCAGCGGGATCGTTTACCGGCGATTGCCGAAACCATCGTTGTCGCGCGCAAGGCGCGGCGCCGGGTGCTCGAGAATTTCGGCCTCGCGGCGCTCTACAACATGATCGCCGTGCCGCTGGCGGTTTTCGGATTCGTCACACCGCTGGTCGCTGCCATTGCCATGTCCGCCTCTTCGCTGCTGGTGACACTCAACGCGCTGAGGCTCGCGCGCTGATGGATGTCCTGATTTTCCTCATTCCGATCGCGCTGGGCATGGGGCTTGTCGGGCTCGGCGCGTTCCTGTGGTCGCTGCGCTCGGGGCAATACGAGGATCTCGAAGGCGCCGCCCAGCGCATACTGATCGACGATGACGATACGCCGCTGCCGGACGAGGATGCGGAAGGGGATAAGCGCTAGCCGCTATCGCGCGGGAAGAAACAGTCGACGAGGCTTTCGACGGCCGCGGCAAAGGCACGCGCGAACAATGCGTCTCCGAAAAGCTTGCGGTTCATGCAAACCATGGCGGCCGTTGTCATCCGGGCCGCGATCTCGGTGCGATCCGCTGCGCCGGGATCCTGAGCCCATGCCGCTATAAGTCGTTCGATGAAGGCGCGATCGGTCTCCTGATGGGCGGCCAGCCTGTCGGCCGGGACGCGGCGGAGAATCGCATCAGCTTCGCTTTTGTCAGACAGGATCGAGATCAGCGGATCCTCGAAGGATTGTTTAAGCAAGGCCGCCAGCTTCGCAGCCAGTTCAGCCCTGCCGGGCGTCGAGACCGGGATGGTCAGTGGCGTGCGCAGCGCTTCGTGTGCCTCTTCCAGCAAGTCGAGGAAAAGCGCCTCCTTGCCGGGATAGAATTTGTAGAACGACCCCTTGGCGATGCCGGCGGCACTGGCGAGTTGGGCAATCGTCGTCGCCAACACGCCACGCCGCGCAAACAGGTCGCGGCCGCAGGCCCGGATGGCGTCCCGGATGCGATCACTCTCATGGCTGTTGAAGGCGCGCGGCATACCCTCATAAAAACTATTTGACTCATTTCGTCAATTGGTCAAATGTTGCTGCGGGAGAACTTTTCACATGGTCACGATCGACTGGAAGACCGCCGCAGGACTCGCCCTCGCCGGACCCTTGTTCGGCGCGGCAACGATCTTTGCGCTGATCCAGGGGCTGGAGCATTACGTGGCGCTGGCGGCCATTCTGGTGATCGGGGTCGCGAGTGCGGTGAGGACAAGGCGGGCGGCGATGTGGACCGCATTTGCCGCCGGCTTCCTCGCCGCGCTCTCGGCCGTCCTTCTCCAGGCGATTTTCATCGATACCTATTTCGACAACAATCCTGAGTACGCGGAGATCGCGGTTCCGCTCGGCTTTTCAGCCGCCGCCTGGACAACGCTGTTCGCGCCGGTCGGCGGGCTCGTCATGGGCGTGCTGTGTCTGCTGGTGGCGGCGATCGCCAAGCTGGTCATGCCGAAAGGCCCGGCGACATGACGGTACCGGTTATCAGCGCTGACCTGTGGGCGCTTCTGGCCGCCATCGTGCTCGGTATCGCGCACTTGTCGATGTCGAGCATTCTGTCGCTGAAAGCGCTGGGACCAAGTTATATTCTCGGCAATCGCGAACAGCCGCGTACGCCTGACGGTCTGGCCGGCCGGATCGCCCGGGCTTATGGCAACTGGCTGGAGAATTTCGCGCAGTTCGCAGCGGCGGTTTTCCTGGTCCACGCGGCGGGCGAGGCGTCGGATCTCGCCGGCTGGGGCGCCTGGATCTTCGTGATCGGCCGCCAGGCCTATGTCGCTGCCTATGCCTTTGCGCCGGCGGGTATCCGTCCGGCCTGCTGGATGGCCGCGCAGATCGGCGTGCTCGTTATCTTGTCCGACCTGTTCTTCTAGAAAGGATATACATCATGGAACTTGGCAATTTCTCCGTCAGCCTGGCGGTCAAGGATATTGCAGCGTCGCGCGCCTTCTATGAAGCGCTCGGGTTCGAGGTGTTTCACGACCAGACCGATCACGGCTGGATGATCCTGCGCAATGAGACGAGCACGATCGGCCTGTTCCAGGGCATGTTCGAGAACAATATCCTGACCTTCAATCCGGGTTGGGACCGCGCCGGTCAGGCACTCGATGATTTCACCGATGTGCGGGACATTCAGAAAGCGCTCAAGGCGAAGGGCATCGCGCTGATCTCAGAGACCGACGAAGACGGGTCGGGCCCGGCAAGCGTCGTGATCCAGGACCCTGACGGGAACACCATTCTTATCGATCAGCACGTCTAGATCAGGCAGCGGCGAGCCGCGCTGACGGCCCGACGTCCGTGCACGCATCCTGGTAGGCACGCCAGCTGGCATGACCGAGCCAGGGGAAGACAATTGCCAGACCGATGAGGAAGAAGGCGGTTCCGATGATCGTCCAGAAGGCGATCAGCCAGGCCCATGTCAGCATGGCGAACGGATAGCGGCGGACCGCGGTGACCGAGGCGATCAGGGCGGTGGCGGCGTCAATCTCGCGATCGATCAACATGGGGAAGGAAATGGCCGAAATGGCGAAGGCTGCGAGCGCCAGTGCGGCGCCGATCACGGTGCCGACGACGGCCATGGTAAGGCCGGCGGGATCGCCGAGTATCCACGCGGTGAAGCCGGCAAAGGTCGTATAGTCCTGGCTCGCGAAATAAGCGTAGAGAAACTGGGCAATTCGCGCCCAGCCCAGGAGCAGAATGACGAGAAGCAGGCCGAGGAAGGCGACCTGGCTGATCTTCTCGCCAGAAACCAGCCAGAGATCGCTGAAGGTCACAGACTTGCCTTCGTCGAGATGCTTGGAGACCTGGTAGATTCCGACCGCGAACATTGGGGCGATCAGGGCAAAGCCGGACAGCGCCACCGGGATCCAGGCCGACCAGCCGATGACAAAAAGACCAAGCGATAACAGCACGCCGACCCCCACGAAGATCAACCCGTATCCGATCGACACGAAAGGCGCTCGGCTCAAATCACTTGCGCCCGCTTTCAGCCAGCGCATCGGCGCGCCCGGCCGGATCTCGTTAATTTCGACAGCTGCCATGCGTTTTCCCCCAGGTAACCGCAAATAGAATAGGGCTATAGGCCCCGCCCCGCCCAGCGGCACAACGCCGCGCTTTCTATGAGGCAGAACTAGCGGCATTGTGAGCGGTATGGAAGCCTTGGCAGAGATCAGTTTCCTCGGCGGCCTGATCGCCGGGCTGGCGTCGAGCCTGCATTGCGCCGGCATGTGCGGCGGCATCGCCTCCGGGCTGATGTTCAGCCTGTCACCGTCGACCGATACCGGCACGCGGACCGGCGTGCTGATGGCGGCCCAGACCGGGAGGGTCCTGGCCTATGTGATCGCCGGAGGCGCAGTGGGCTTCGCCGGGACCGCGCTCTACGCGCAAATGGATTTTTCCGCCGCCCAGGCGGTGTTCCGCTGGGGCGCAGCGATGATGCTGGTCTGGATCGGCTTCTCCCTGACGGGCTGGCTGCCCGGAATAGCCCGGCTCGACCGGGCGTTGGCCCCGGTCACACGGCTCGTGATGCGCCCGGCGCTGGTTATCGGCCCGGCCTCGCCACTGCTCGCCGGCCTGGCCTGGGGGGCCCTGCCTTGCGCCATGGTCTATGCGGCCCTGCTCTATGCCATGCTGAGCGGTAGCGCGCTGTCGGGCGCGCTGGTGATGCTGGGTTTCGGGGTCGGCACGCTGGCCTCCGTCACCGTGACCGCGCTCGGCATCAACTGGCTCGAACGCTCCGGACGGAAAGCCCGTTTCCGGCTGGTGTCAGGATTTGTCATCGCCTTGCTGGGCCTGGCGATGCTGGCCGTTCCGCCGGAAGTAATCGCAGCGCTGTGCCGGGTGCCGGGCTAACCCACGGTCGGGCGCACTATGTCCGGTCCCAGATTGCGCAAGACCTCGCCGGCATTGAAATCATTGGCCGGATCGCCGGACGGGCGGCGGCCCATCACGATCTCGGCGCTGGCTTCATAGCGGGTGATTTCGCGATAACGGGTGTCGTTCCAGAACGGGTCGTGCCAGCCATACCAGCCCCAGCGCGGGTGGTAGTAGCGATAGTCGACATAGAAGCGGGAATAATAGGGATCGCCGCCCCAGGACCGGGTTTCCTCGTCGGTCGCGCGGGTGACCACGGTGAAGTTATTGTAGCCGTTCTCGCGCGTCAGCTCGGCCGCGCGGTACAGGAGGTAGGTCTCCACGGTCTCGCGGTCGGTCAGCGAATTGCCGGAAAAGGTGATGCGGTAACGATCGCGCTCGATACGCTGTTCGGAATAGCCGTAGGCGCTGCCATCGCTGCCGGACGCCTGGTAGGGGGTGGGCGTGGCACAGGCCGCGAGCAGTAGCCCGGCCATCATCAAGAGTGCGGTGATCCGCATGGGTGGTCTCCTTGTGTCACTGTCCCTGCACGGATTGATTATGGGGCGTCGACTGCGGATTTTCCAGAGAAACCCATTCAGGCGGCGCTGCGATCGTGCAACGATGCGCGCTGAACCAGTGCCACAAAGGATTGTCCCATGTTCCGTATTTTCGCCGGCGGCGTCGCAGCCGTCGCCCTTTTCGCCACTGCCAATGCCCTCACGCCGCAGGATGACATGACGTCGCGATGCGTCGACGAAGGCAATGATCCCGTGCAATGCGCCTGTGCCGCCGGGGTGATCGTCGACACGCTCGAAGACAATGAGATCGCCTTCATGCTGGAAATGATGGGATCGGATTCGCGTGAGGATCCGCAGCAAATGCTGTCGATTGCCGCGCAACACGGTCTCGACATGAGCGGGATCATGGCCATCGGCCAGAAAATGGCCGCCGCCGAACCGGGCATGCGCGAACAATGCGACATCGCGGATGACGCCGAGGACGGCGACGCCGGCTAGGCCTATTGCAGGCGCAGATCGACGTCGATGCCGCGCCAGTCCGACGGCGTGATCAGCCCGGCATGGGCAACCCGCACGGAATGGATGACGGCCTCGATCTCGCGCTTCCAGAAATCCAGGAATTTGACGAGGCGCGGATAGTCCGGTGCCATGTCCAGCGTCTGCCAGACAAAACTCTGAAGCAGGCCGGGATGATCCGGCATGTGGTAATAGATCTCCGCCGTGGTGAGCCGCGCACCGGCAAGCTGGCTGACGAAACCCTGATCGCTTGGCATGTCTGACCTCCCTTCCGCCGGGGAAGCCGTTGCCCGGCATCTGTAGTTTAGATCATGCCATACAATTGCTGAAGGATTTCTGAACCTTAGACTGTCAGCACACGAAGCGCCCGGCTGCCAGTCAGTCGAGATCGTATTCGAGCACGACCAGTGGCGGCACTGATTCGGTCGGTCCGTCGCCATCGTTCGGCCACAACGCCCACGGCGCATTCGCAACCACGAAGACGCGGTCGTCCTGTACGTCGAGCAAGGTCGGTTCGCCGAAATCGGCATGGCCGCGCAGCAGGATTTCGGTGCCGGCAACACCAAGCCCGTCATCGGTCAGGTCGATCGCGAACACGGCGTTAGGGTTGAAGCCGTTGCGCACCGCGATCAGCCGCCCGTCGCGGGTCGCCGACAGGCCGTCAATGCCGAGCAGGCTTTCCTGGCCCGGCCGGACAAGCCGCGCCGTGCCATCGGCGAGGTCCACCCGCCACAGGCCGAGCGCGTAATCGGCGACATAGAGCGCGCCATCTGCGAGCGCGGCGCCCTGCAGGCTGGAAAAGCGCCGGTCCTCGGACAGGATTTCCAGCGACCCCGACAGCGAGGTCAGCTGATAGATGCGGTTGGCGCCGGAATCGACGGCGTAGACGATGCCATCGCGGGTGACGATGTCGGCGATGCGGTCCGCGGTCTCATGCTCATAGCGGCGGTAGAGATCGCCGGTCACGAGGTCGAGCGCGACCAGCGCCGTTGTGGCGTCCTCGCCATCGTCCAGCGGGGTTTGCGGCAGCGCGCCGGTGGCCACCCAGACGACGCGGTTGACATCGTCAGCGGCGATGCCGAACACGGATTGCAACCCGTCCCCGGCGTCCGCGAACACGCTGGCCTGCGTGCGGTCAAAAGGCTCGACGACCAGGACCTGGCGGCCGATCACGTCGGACAGGAAAAAGCGGTCGGTCTCGATCTCGACCGCGACGCCCTCGATCAGGCTGTCCGGCACATCGACGATCAGCGCCCGCTCGGCCTGGCCGACGGACCCGCCATTGCGGGCCAGTGCCGCGTCGAGTTCCGCATACCGATCCGGCATGGTTTCGCGCAGCCGGTCGGCGTGCTCGCCCAATGCGGCCATGTCGAGATAAATGCCGGCCGCGGCCGCGCGCTCGAGCGAGGATATCAGCAATTCGTCATCGCCGGACAGAATGCCGAGCTGCCCGCTTCCGAACAGGACGGCCGGGCTGGCCGGCTGCAGGCCCAGGGCCGCGTCCATCATCCGCCGTGCGGTTTCAAAGTCACCGGCTTCGACCGCCCTCTGGGCTTCATGGCGCAAGGCGAAGGAGGTCTCTGCAGGGTTGACCGGTGCCGGATCCTCCTGCGCATAGGCGGCGGAGCCAAAGAGGCACAATGCGGCAATCGAACGGATCATGGAAAACTCACAGATTGGCGGGCGGGTATAGGACGATATTTGCGCGTGCTGCGCATCTGACATTTCGGTGAGGTCTATTCGTTCTCGCCGAGACGCTTTCTTCGCGCTGCCATCAGCTGCAGGCGCAGCGCATTGAGGCGGATGAAGCCCTGCGCATCCTTCTGGTCGTAGACATCGTCTTCTTCGAAGGTGACGTGTTCGAGGCTGTAGAGCGAGGCCGGCGAATGCCGGCCGACGACATTGACCGAGCCTTTGAACAGGCGCAGGCGGACATCGCCGGTCACATATTTCTGGGACAGGTCGATCGCGGCCTGAAGCATTTCGCGCTCCGGCGAGAACCAGAAGCCCTCATAGAGGATCTTGGCGTATTTCGGCATCAGCTCGTCCTTGAGATGCATGGCGCCGCGATCGAGCGTGATCTGCTCGATGCCGCGGTGCGCTGCCATCAGGATGGTGCCGCCGGGCGTTTCATAGATGCCGCGCGACTTCATGCCGACAAAGCGGTTTTCGACGAGGTCGAGCCGGCCGATACCGTGGCCGTGGCCGATCTCGTTGAGCTTCTCGATCAGGGCGGCGGGCGGCAGGGCCTCGCCATTGATGGCGACCGCATCGCCTTTTTCAAAGGAGATGACGACATGTTCCGCCTCGTCCGGCGCGAGCTGCGGGGCGAGCGTGCGCTGGAACGTGTCCTCAAAGGCCTCGGCGGACGGATCCTCGAGATTCTTGCCTTCCGAAGAGGTGTGCCAGAGATTGGCATCGACCGAGAAGGGCGCCTCGCCGCGCTTGTCTTTCGGGACCTGCAGCCCACGGCTCTCGGCATAGGCGATCAGCTTGGTGCGCGAGGTCAGATCCCATTCGCGCCAGGGCGCGATGACGTGCAGGCCCGGATCGAGGGCGGCAAAGGCCAATTCGAACCGCACCTGGTCATTGCCCTTGCCGGTGGCGCCGTGCGCAACGGCATCTGCGCCGGTGGCATGGGCGATCTCGACCAGGCGCTTGGCGATCAGCGGGCGGGCAATCGAGGTGCCGAGCAGATAAAGCCCTTCATAGACCGCATTGGCCCTGACCATCGGGTAGATGTAGTCGCGGGCAAATTCCTCGCGCATATCCTCGATGAAGATGTGTTCCGGCTTGACCCCTGCCGCCAGTGCCTTGTCGCGCGCCGGCTCGATCTCCTCGCCCTGGCCGAGATCGGCGGTGAAGGTCACGACTTCGGCGTCATAGGCCTCCTGAAGCCATTTCACCGCGATGGATGTGTCCAGCCCGCCGGAATAGGCGAGGACGACCCGGTTGATCTTGCGCGTCATGCTGCGCCTCCCGAAACCCTGTTCGGGCGAAAACTATCGCATGGCCTAGGGCGCGCAAGCGATCAATCAGCCTCGTCCGGCGTCAGTGTCTCGCGCGCCGGGTCATGCTTCCAGACCCACCATGAATAGATGACGAGACCCAGCGTGGCGGCGAGCAGGCCGGCGAGCAAGGCGATGGCCGTGGCTTCGGGCGGCAGGGTGAAGGCGCCGACCAATCCCGCAAGACCAACGACCAGGTAGAGCCGGCTGGCCCATCTGTGGGTCTTGTCCCAGGCAAGGTCGGATGACAACGTCCAGGGCGTGCGGATACCGGCGAAGAAATTGGGCCGCGCCTTGGCGACGACCAGGCCGATCAGGATCAGGATCAGGGCGATGAACACCGCCACGCTGCGCGCCATCGCCGGTCCGTCCAGGCCGCCGCCGAGCGCCGTCCAGGTGATCAGGCCCTGGCCGCCGGCAATGGCCACCACACCGATGATCCAGCCGACAATGTAGAGCGGGCGCGAGCGGCGGACATTCTTGCCGCGCGGATCGATTTCCGGCGCGATCGAGAGGAGAAAGGTGATCCCGAGCAACAGGGCAGGGAGGAAAAGGAAGGCCTCGGCCTTCGAACCGTAGCGATCGGGTTCGCCCGACAGGTCGAAGTGAACCGGAACCTGGGCGCCCGGTTCGGTGTTGATCCAGCCATAGGCGGAGAACACCACGGCGATGGCGAAGGCGATCAGCGAAATCAGCAATCCCAGTCGGATCATGTCTCGGTTTCCTTTCCGATGAGGTCCATCAAGAGCGCGATGGCTTCTTCTGCGGCGCCGGCATTCAGCCGATAGCGGATCGTGGTGCCATGGCGCTCCGCGAGAACCAGGCCCGCCTCCTTCAAAGCATTGAAATGGCCTGACATGGTCGGCTTGGAGACGGGGAAGGCGCCCGCAAGCTCACCCGCCGTCATCGGCCCGTCGCGCAGTTTTTTCAGCACCTGGCGGCGGACCGGGTGGCCCAGCGCCCTGAAGACATCGCTCATGGCCTCGCATTGACATCAATATTAATTAGCGTCAAGGCTAATTAGCGATCTGACGAAAGAGGTGATCATGCGCGTGTTTGTCCTGTTCCTGTTCTCCCTGACGGTTTCGGCCTGTGCCGATCCGGCCGAGGACGCGTCTGTCTCCGAGACGGCCGAGGCCGCGGCCTATGACGGCGAATGGTCGGGCACGCTCGACACGGGCGGGCCGCAATTGCGCCTGCTGCTGGAAGTGGCAGGCGACAACGCCGTGCTGATCAGCCTCGACCAGAACCAGGCCCGCCTGCCGCTGGACATTACGCGGCAGGACGCATCGGGCTTTGCGGGAAATGTCTCCAGCGTCGGGGCTGCCATCGATCTAGAGCGGACCGGCGATGACGAGCTTTCGGGCACGTTTGCGCAGGGCGGGGCGACGCTGCCGCTGACCCTGGTGCGTGGCAATCTGTTCGCCGGAAATGGCGAGGCGGCAGATGATTTCATCGTCGAAACGGCGGGCGGCCAGCTTGCCGGAACGCTGCGTCTGCCCGCGGGCGACGGTCCGCATCCCGCGATCCTGATGCTCAACGGCTCCGGATCGCAGGACCGGGATGCCAATGTGGCCGGTCAGCCGGTGTTCGCCGTGCTCGCCGAGGCGCTGGCGGGGCGCGGCATCGCCACGCTGCGGCTGGACGATCGCGGAATTGGCGGCTCGACGGCGCCAGCACCGGCTTCTCCGCTCGAGCTTGCCGAGGATGCGTCCGCCGCGCTGGAAGCGCTGCGGTCTGCGCAAGGCGTTGATGCGCGCTGTGTCGGCGCGCTCGGGCATTCCGAAGGCGCAATGATCGCATTCCTCGGTGCCGACGGCGACAATCCCGCCTTCATCCTGTCGCTGGCCGGACAGCACGGCCCCATGGCCGAGATCCTTTATGAGCAGTCCGAGGCGATCATCCTGGCGTCGGGAGGGGGTCAGGCGGCCGCCGACCGTAATCGCGCCCTGCAGGATGCGATGTTCAGCGTCATGCGCGATCCGGCAGTCGAGGACCATGCCGCAGCATTGACCGCTGCGCTGGTCGAGCTCGGCTTTCCGGAAGCGGCCGCGCAGCAACAGGGGGCAATGTGGGGGCAGGATTATGCGATCGCCGCGCTGGATCTCGATCCCGGCCCGGCCATGACCGCCTATGACGGACCGGTGCGCGCTTTGTTCGGCGGGCGCGACCTGCAGGTGCTGGCCGAGCCCAATCGAGACCGGCTGCTGGCGGCGCGCGAGGGCTTGCCGACCGAGGTGGCGATCCTCGAGGGCGTCAATCATTTGTTCCAGAGCGCCGAAACCGGCCTTCCGCAGGAATATGCCAATGCGCCGCACGCCATGGCGCCCGAAGCGCTGGAAGCCATCGGCATGGCGGCGGAAGGATTGTTTGCGCAATCCTGCCGCTAGAGCGGGCAGCGCCGTCTATTGCGGCGGCAGGTTCTCGAGAAAGAAGCGAATCTGGTTTTCGCCCATGACGGCGCGGATGTCGGCTTCGCTCACGCCGGCAGCGAGCAGGGCGTGGGTGAGCGCGGCCATCTCCGAAGCATCGAAGCGCGCCGTGATCGAGCCGTCATAATCGGACCCCAGCGCCACCGCGCCGACACCGAACCGATCCGCGGCATAGCGGATGGCACGGGCGATACCGTCCGGCGTATCATCGCAGGTGACGTCCGCCCAGAAGCCGATGCCGATCAGCCCGCCGCGTGACGCGATCTCGGCCAACAAGGCATCGGGAATGTTTCGCGGCGTCTCGCACAGCGAGCGTACGCCGGTATGCGAGACGATCAGCGGCGCGTCGGTCATGTCGAGAACTTCGCGGACGACGGCTTGCGAAGAATGGGCAACATCTATGATGAAACCCTGCTCCAGAAGGTCGCGCACAGCCGCGCGGCCGAAAGCCGTCAATCCGGCATTGGACATGCCGTGCAGCGAGCCGCCCAGCTCATTGTCGAAGAAGTGCTGCAGGCCGACGACGCGATAGCCTTCATCATGAAGGCGCGAAATGTTGGCGAGCTCGCCTTCCAGCGGGTGCGCGCCCTCCGTGCCGAGAATGCCTGCCACGAGACCGGGATTTTGTTCGTGTGCCGCCAGCGCAGCGCTCAATTCATCGCGGGTTTCGACCACCACAAAATCGCCATTGGAGCGCGCTTCTGCCCGGTGCAGGCGGCGGGCGTGAAAACGGGCGCGATTGAAGAGCGCCCCCCAGGTATCCACCGGCCAGCGCTGGGCAATCGCCAGCAGGGTGATGTCGTCACTGGTCGAATCATTGGTCTCGTAATTCATGTCTGACGGCGTCTTGGTGACCGAGGTGAAGACCTGCAGCACCACGCCGCCCTCGCGCAGACGGGGCAGATCGGTATGACCCCGATCGTAGCGGCGCAACGGATCGCGCGACCAAAGCAGCAGGTCGGAATGCAGATCGGCGACGCGCAGCGTGTCGTGCAGGGCCTGCGCCTCGGCCGATACCGGCCAGGGATCGTGCGGCACGACCGCATTCAGATCATTGTCGACACGCGGCGGCAGAACGAGAAAGAAGGCGCCGGCCGCCGCCAGAGCCAGGATGAGAATGACCCGTCCGGCCCATTTTATCATTGTGCGCATTTCGGCGTCTCCTCCGACCAGTGTGCGAAGCTAGGCCCGGCAAGGCCTGCCCGGCAAGCGGTCTGCGTTACGCGTTCGCGGGACGATTGAAGGCAAAAGGCGGGCGCGGCCGGCCGGCGAGCTGCCAGTAGATGAAGCCGCCGATCGCGCCGCCAGCGGCGAACAGGAGGTTCACGGCGCCGGGCGCGTGACCTATCCCGGAACTCCCGAATGCCATGAGATGAATGACAAGCGCGGCAAGCAGGGCTGCGACCAGCGTATCGGTCCAGCCGCGTGGCACGTTCGCCCATCGGAAAATCCAGACCAGTGCGAATGTGGGTATTGCGATGATGGCACCGATAACGAGGCCGAGAACCGTGGACAGGCCGAGAAAGCCGCCAAGGCTTTCAGCCGTCAGAGCCTCGTCGCCTTCGATCAGCGCCTGCCCGTAGAACACGCCGGAAATGCTAGCCGCGGCGGCGATCGCCGCGAGCAGGAAGGCCAAAACCGGACGCAGCGCGCGCTGCCAGATCCAGTCAATTCGCACCATGTCCTGTCCTTTCGATTGTCAGATCAACGGACCTGACGGAGGCGCCAATCCCGCCGATTGACGCAGATTTCTCGCCGGCCTGCTGACCGGTGCCGTTCAATAGGGCGGGCGCGGTTTGCCCGCTGCCAACCAATAGGCAAGACCGCCAGCCAGGCCACCGGCGGCAAACAGCAGGTTGAGGGGGCTGGGGGGTTCGCCAATGCTCGAGGCGCCGAAGGCGAGGAGATGGATCATGGTTGCACCGACGATTGCGCCGGCTACGGCATCGGTCCAGCCGCGCGGCAATTCCACAATCCGGATCAGCCAGACCAGGATAATGGTCGGGATCGCCGCGAATGCCGCAACGTAAAGGCCGAGAAAGCCGGAGATCGCAAGGAAGGACCCGACGCCCTGGGCCGTCAGCTCGTCCCCGCCTTCGGCCAGCGAGAGGCCGTAGAAGAAAAGGGCAATGGCGAGCGCCGCCACGATTGCCGCCACGATGTAGGCGAGAGCCGGACGCAAGGCGCGGCGCCAAAGCCAGTTCGTTCGGTTCATGTGTTTTCCCCCTTGATATCCCCCCGCGCGGGGCAACCTAGCTGTCTTCCGGGTAGCCACAAGCCGGCGTCGTGCCGCAGCCTTGTCCATGGCCGTCGCGAGCGTGGCAAGATGGAGGAGCCTTTGCCCTTCCGGCGAACGGGGCATCGGTGTAGTCGTCGCCGTAGTCGTAGTAGTAGTAGTAGTCGTAGACGAAATCGAAAAACCGGAGGGTTTATCCACGCTCTCCGCCAGCTGGAGCAGATCATGGCCCGCAAACTCGTTCTCATCACCGGTGCGTCGTCGGGAATCGGCGATGCGATGGCGCGTGAATTTGCGCGCAAGGGATGGGACCTGGCGCTGGTCGCACGGCGCGAAGACCGGCTGACCGCGCTGGCCGAGGAAATGAAGGCGCAGAACGGGGTCGACAGCCTCGTCATCGCGGCCGATCTCGCCAAGCCCGGCGAACCTGAACGGATCATCTCGGAGATCAAGAAGTCCGGCCGCCAGGTCGACGGTCTCGTCAACAATGCCGGTGCGGGTCAACCGGGCTATTTCACCGAGACCGACTGGGACGACCAGGAACGCTTCCTGCAGCTGATGGTGACGGCCTATCTTCAGCTCATACACCTGGTCCTGCCCGGAATGGAAGAACGCCGCTTCGGCCGGATCATCAATGTCTCGTCGGTATCGGCGCTCTTGCCGATCGCGACCGGCCATACGCGGTTTTCCGGTACGATCTATCCCGGCGCGAAAAGCCTGCTCATCAAGGTCTCGCAATCGATCAAGGCGGAAATGCAGGGCAAGAACGTGCATGCGACCGCCGTCTGCCCCGGCTACACTTGGTCGGAATTCCATGATGTGAACGGGGCGCGGCAATCGATTTCAAACCTGCCGTCCTACTGGATGCTGAAAGCGGAGGATGTCGCCATTGCCGCTTATGATGCGGCGGAGCGCAATGTCGCCTGCCGTGTGCCGGGGGCCTGGTACAAATTCATGGTGGGGCTGATGCGGGTGCTGCCCGACCCGGTTGGCGAATGGCTGATCGCCAACCAGTCCAAACGCGCCATGAAGCGCGCGCAGGCGCAACAGGCGGAGGCTTGAGGTTTATGAAAGACCGTTTGATTGTCGCCCTCGATTTGCCAAACCTTAGCGAGGCTGAAGCTCTGACCGCAGCCTGCGGCGACGCCGTATCGTTCTACAAGATCGGGCTGCAATTGCTGCCGGTCGGCGGGATGGAATTGTCGGAAAGGCTGCGCGCCGCGGGCAAGAAAATTTTCCTCGATTTCAAGCTGCATGATATTCCCGCGACCGTGGAAAAGGCGACGCGCTCGATTGTCGGGCGCGGCGGCGATCTGCTGACGGTTCATGCGGAACCGCCGGTGATGCGGGCGGCCGTGGCGGGGCGCGGCGAGGATAGCGATCTTAAGCTGCTGGGTGTAACCGTTTTGACGGCTTATGACGATGTAATGCTGAAAGAAATTGGCTATGCCTTCACGGCTCGCGACCTGGTCATGCGGCGTGTGGAGCAGGCGCTGGAGTGCGGCATGGACGGGATCGTGGCGAGCCCGCTCGAAGCCGCCGAGATCCGGCGGCGTTTCGGCGACGGTTTCCTGATCGTGACGCCGGGGATCCGGCCGACAGGGTCGGCAGCCGGCGATCAGAAACGGATTGCGACTCCGGCGGATGCCCTGCGGAATGGCGCCACGCATCTCGTGGTCGGGCGCCCGGTCAATGCGGCAAGCCATCCAGCGAAGGCGGCCCGCGATATCCTCAGCGAAATGGCTGGGGCCTAGTAGCGGCCACCCCCATAGCCGCCACCGCCATAGCTGCCGCCGCCATATCCGGAACCGCCGCCCCCGTAGCCGCCACCGCCGTAACCAGAACCGCCACCGTAGCCGCCGCCATGATGGCCACCGTGGCCGCCATAGCCCCCTCCGTGACCGCCATAGCCGCCGCCATGTCCTCCACCGCCACCGCGCACGCGGATACCGGTGCGAACATTGACGTTCGTGTTGACGTTGACGCTGGACGACGCATTGGCGTTGGCATTAGCTCCGGAATTCGAACCGGCACCCGCGCCGACAAAGCTGCGCGCACCGCCACCCCCGGTAATGATTACGCGGCCGCCTCCGCCGCCGGTGAAATAAACCGGCGAGCGCCCCCCGACGCCCGGAAAGATCACCCCGTCATAACTGGCATAGCGGCTGTCATGACCACACCCGCCGTGATGACCGTGATCTTGGCAGCCGCAGCCATGACCGTGTCCGCCACCGTGATGGCTTTCGTGCCAGTAACGGCCGTCCTGGCCATACCATTCGCGCGAATAGCGTGTGTGCGTGTATTCGCGACGATAGTAGCTGTCCTCATACGTCACATAGCGCGGCGGATGGTATTGCGGCGGACGTTCACGTGGAATGTCGACGAGACGGCAGGGTCCGCCCCTTGCATTCCATTCGGCCTCGGTCGGAACCGGGTCGAGAACGACGCACGGATGACCCGGCACGGTTCCGCCACCGTCATATCCACCGGAATACCCCCCGGCTTGGCGCGTATACCCGCTGTCCGGCCCGCGATCGGTCCAATACCTCGCGGGATCGTCGGTATAGATCGTCCGGCCTTCCGTCGGTGGCCGCGCGAGAGTCGGGCGGTACTCATACTGATCGTCCGGCGTGTATCCGGTATCGATATATGCAGTACCGGAAGACCGCGATGCATAGCTGGCTGAACCGCTTCCGGAATAGCCGCTCGATGAATCGACCAGGCAGATCGGTTCGGCGCCAGGTTCCGGCGTGTGCCGGCGGGTCCCGGCCGGGCATTCTGCAAATCGAATCTGGGCGCCGGGCGGAATATCGCGGCCCCCGAGAAGGCGATCGTAATCCTGCGCTGCGACAGGCGCGGCAGCGACGAGGACCAAGGTGGTGGCGAGCATCTTGTTCATTAACAGAATGCTAATGCCAATGTCGTGCCAGATGACAGCGTTTTCCCTTGGCGGGCGACTGGTTTAGAAATCGTAGGCGACGCCCTTGCGTTCCCAGTCACCATAACGGGTCGGTTCTGGACCATTCGGGCCGTTGATTTCATTGACCTTTTCGTTATCCTCGGTGCCTTTCCGGGCGCGTCGTTCGGCAGCCTCTTCGAGGGACCGGCGCGCGGCAGGGGTCAGCGACTTGTCGGCGGCAGCGGCCGGAACTGGCTTGTTTTGATCCGTCATGATCCGGGACATAGCGCGCCGCGCCCCACCATGCTAGGGCGCGCTCATGTCACAAGGCCTTGCCGCCCGCCGTTGCGCCGTACTTGCCCTGCAATTCGTGCTGAGAAGCCGAACGGCTCTCGACGCCGCGCTGTCACAAACGCCGGACTACGCCGGACTGCATCCGCGCGACCGGGCGTTTGCGCGGCTCGTCGCGGCTACTACACTGCGCCGGCGCGGCCAGATCGACGCGGTTGTTTCTACCTTCGTCCAGCGCCCGCTTCCGGAGAGCGCCCTCGAAGCCAGGCTGATCCTCGAGACGGCAGTGGCGCAGCTGGTGTTTCTCGATACGAAGCCACATGCGGCGGTTTCCGGAGCTGTCGACCTCGCCAACCGGTCACGCGAGTCGGCACGCTTTGCCGGCCTGATAAATGCGGTCCTGCGGAAAGCGGCTAGCCAAGGCAAGGCAATTGCCGAGCAGACCGCGCTAAGGCGGAATCTGCCAGACTGGCTGCTGGCAAGCTGGCAGTCGAGTTATGGTCCTGACGCCGTCGATGCAATCGCAGCGGCCTGGACCTCGGCACCGCCGCTCGACCTTACCCTCCGGGATCCCGATGCGCGTAGCGAATGGTCGGAGAAGCTGGGCGCAGAAATACTGCCCACCGGGACGCTTCGGAAGCAAGAAATCGGCGATATTACCAGTCTGACGGGATTTGAGGACGGACACTGGTGGGCCCAAGATGCCGGCGCCGCATTACCAGCACAGCTATTGTCTCCACGTGCTGGCGAAGCGGTGCTCGACCTCTGTGCCGCGCCCGGAGGCAAAACCCTTCAACTTGCGAGCGCAGGTGCAAAGGTCACGGCGCTGGACGCCTCACCCAAACGCATGCGCCGGGTCCAGCAGAACCTCGAACGAACCGGCCTCACCGCAGAGTTGATCACTGACGACGGACAAAGCTGGGGCGAAGCAGAGAGTTTCGATGCGATCCTGCTCGATGCACCCTGCTCGGCAACCGGAACGCTGCGGCGACGACCGGACGCGGCGTGGATAAAAGCTGCTGAAGACGTGCGTTCGCTGATGCCGATCCAGGCGGCACTCTTCGATAACGCTGTTCGACTGCTCAAACCGGGCGGGGGATTGGTGGTCTGCACCTGTTCGTTGCAAGCCGAGGAGGGTGAACTCTGGTTATCGCGCGGTCTTGAACGAAACAGCAATGTGGCGGTCGACCCGATAGCGCCGGACGAGCTGCCGGAACTCGAGCCTGCCCTGCTGGATGACGGTTCGGTCAGATTGACGCCCGCCATGTGGGCAGGTCGCGGGAGTATCGACGGTTTCTTCATTGCGCGACTTAGGAAAGCGGCCGTCGCTTGATGGCTCGCTTGCGCGCCCATCATCGCCCTGTTAAGCGATTTGAATGACTGACGCCGTCCTCATTGCGCCGTCGATTCTGTCGGCTGACTTCGCCAAGCTGGGCGACGAGGTCCGTGCTTTAGACGCCGCCGGCGCCGACTGGATCCACATCGACGTCATGGACGGGCATTATGTCCCCAATCTGACGATCGGACCACAGGTTGTGAAGGCTCTTCGGCCGCATTCGAAAAAGCCCTTCGATTGCCACCTGATGATTTCGTCAGTCGACGATTACATCGACGCCTTTGCAAAGGCAGGTGCCGATATCATCACAGCCCATCCTGAAGCGGGAGCCCATTTCCACCGCACGGTCCAAGCGATCAAGGCTGCGGGTTGCAAGGCCGGCGCAGCGCTTAATCCGTCGACCCCCGAAAGCGTTCTCGAATATGTGTTGGACGAATTGGATCTCGTACTGGTGATGAGCGTCAATCCGGGGTTTGGCGGGCAGAGTTTCATCTCCAGTCAACTGACGAAGGTCGAGCGGCTGGCAACGATGATCGAAAAGCGCGGACTCGGTACGCAGATAGAGGTTGATGGCGGGGTAAACCCCGAAACCGCCCGCCAATGTCGTTCGGCGGGCGCGCAGGCTCTCGTCGCAGGCACCGCCGTGTTCAAGGGCGGGCCGGAAGCTTACGCCCGCAATATCAATTCGCTCCGCGGGGATTAGGCAGCATGACCGGGTTGGTCCGTCTGTCCGAATATGCGCAGACTGCAAGCCGAAATTTCCGGCGAGAAATATTCGAAACGCTGAATTCGGTCGGCTGGTCCGGCACGATCCTCAAAGGTGGAATACCAACGGACACATTCCGGCTTCCACTGAAGGATTTCCGGGGCGTCGATCCGGCACGTGGCGCGGCGATCCTGGACGGTCGGTTTGCCTTCTCGGGTCATGTCCTCGACGCGGTCGACCCGTTTGAACGGACCATGCCGTCGCGTCGGTACGCGCTTGCCCTGCACAGTTTTGACTGGTTGCGCGACTTGCTGGCCTGCAAGGACGCAGAAGCGGAAACGCGCGCCGGTCAACTCGTGGATTTCTGGATTACCGCCTATGCGAAGTGGAACAGTTTTTCGTGGGCGCCTGAAATCGGTGCCCGCAGACTGATCAACTGGACGATGGCCGCCAGCGTTTTCAAAGATAACGAGGCCAGGCTCAGAGCACTTTCGCGACAAGCGAAACACCTCAGGCAGTCAATCCGGCACATCGAGCCGGGTGCGAACCAGCTTCGCGGCGGTGCCGCACTCGTGCTGGCAGGAGCACAGCTCGGAAACACGGGCGTCCGTGATTTCGGGCTGCGTGCCCTCGAAGCCGAACTGCCGCGGCAAATAATGACGGATGGCGGACATATCAGCCGATCCCCCGGTCTGACCCTCGAAGTCCTCGCGCTCCTGACCCTCGTCGATACCGCGGAGGCACATGCCAATCGCGACACGCCGGAAATCGTCAGCCGCGCGATCGATCGCATGGCGCCGCTCGTCCGCTTTTTCCGCATGGGTGATGGCGGCCTGTGCGCCTTTCATGGCGGCGGCGAAGGTGATCGCCGCACAATCGACCATGTACTCGCCGCACGCGATACAGGTTCCAAATCGTTCGGGTTTGCCCCGAATAGCGGCTATCAGCGGATCGAGGCAGGGGGCGCCAACTTGATCATGGATGTCGGCAAACCCGCAGCCGGTCCGGCATCAGCTTCCGCGCATGCGAGTTCTCTGGCTTTCGAGCTGGCAGCGGGCGGACACCGGATTGTTGTCAATTGTGGCTGGACCGGACAGCAGCCTGACAGCTGGCGAGAAGCCGTTCGTGCGACCGCAGCGCATTCCACCCTCATCATCGAGGAGACCTCTTCTGCGCGTCTCATTTCACAAGGATGGCGGCGGCGACTGATGGGGCCGCGGTTTGACGAGCAACCCGAGAAGGTCTCCGCCCGGCGCAATGAGGAAGACATTGGCACCTGGGTGGAAGCCAGCCATGACGGTTATCGTGACATTTTCGGGCTCTTTCACCGCCGCCGAATCTTCCTGGCCGCGGATGGCGGTGATTTGCGCGGCGAAGACGGGCTCTATCGTCCGGTTGAGGATGGCACTCCTGAAGATGTCGATGTGCGCTACAGGTTCGCCATTCGTTTTCACCTGCACCCGGACGTCAAGGCATCGCTTGCCCGCGACGGGATGAGCGCGCTGCTGGTGCTTGGAAATGGCGATGGCTGGCGGTTCCGCACCGATGGTGGCCCCATTCGCATCGAACGCAGCGTCTATCTCGCCACCGGTGGCACGCCAAAGCGAACATCTCAGATCGTCGTTCAGGGAGAAGCCGAACCGTTTGGCGCCGGCGAACGCCCGCCGAACCGCGTGCGATGGGCGTTCCAGCGGCTAGGCCGTGTGGGCGGAACGTAAGCGATGGCGTCTTTGCCTTATTGTGACTGCATGATAAGCGACGCGCCAACAAGCCGAGGAATACCATCATCATGAGCATGCCCGACCTGGTTCCCGTCAAACGCGCCCTGATCTCGCTGTCCGACAAGGAAGGGCTGGAAGACCGGGCCCGGCGCCTGGTGGCGCTGGGCGTCGAGATCCTGTCAACCGGGGGCACGTTGCGCGCGCTTAACAAGGCCGGCATCGATGCACGGGATGTCAGCGATGTAACAGGCTTTCCGGAAATGATGGATGGCCGGCTCAAGACCTTGCATCCGCTTGTACATGGCGGACTCCTGGGACGGCGCGACCTGGATGCCGATCGGGCATCAATGACGGAATACCACATTCCGGAAATCGACCTCCTCTTCGTCAATCTTTACCCGTTCGAGGCGACGGTTGCGTCTGGCGAACCGTTTGAAGCATGTGTCGAGAACATTGATATTGGCGGACCTGCCATGTTGCGGGCGGCCGCGAAAAACCACCCCTTTGTTGCGGTCTGCGTCGACAATGCAGACGCCGACGCCGTGCTCGACGCCATGGATGAGCATCATGGCTCCACGCCGCTGGCGCTTCGACAGTCGCTTGCGGCCAAGGCTTATGCGCGCACAGCCGCTTATGACGCCGCTGTTTCAAGCTGGTTTGCCAACGAGCTTGGTGAGCTTTCACCGAGATTCCGGTGCTTCGGCGGCGCTCGCCTGTCCGGATTGCGCTATGGCGAGAACCCGCATCAGAACGCGGCCTTCTATGCGGCAGGTCCGGCTCGCCCCGGCGTCGCCACAGCGCGTGTCGTTCAGGGCAAGGCGCTGTCCTACAACAACCTCGCCGATGCCGATGCCGCGTTCGAACTTGCGGCGGAGTTCACCGACGAACCGATTTGCGTGATTGTCAAGCACGCCAATCCCTGCGGCGTGGCGCTCGGCAAGACAGTAGGCGATGCCTGGGACCGCGCGCTGACTGCGGATCCGATTTCCGCTTTCGGCGGGATCGTGGCTTTCAATCGCGAGATCGACGCGGAAACGGCGGATGCCCTGACCAGCCTCTTCCTGGAGGTCATCATCGCACCTGCGGCCAGCGAAGCGGCACTGGACATACTTGGCCAGAAACAGAATCTGCGTGTCATGTTGACCGGAGAGATGCCGGATCCCGATCAGCCGAGCTGGACCGCAAAAACCGTCGCCGGCGGCCTTCTCGTGCAGGAGCGGGATTGCGGACGGGTCGGCATCGACGCGCTGAAAACCGTGTCCTCAGTTCAGCCGGACGACATGGCGCTGCGCGACATGTTGTTCGCCTGGACCGTCTGCAAGCACGTGAAGTCGAATGCCATTGTTTATGCGAAAGACGGCATGACGACGGGTATCGGCATGGGTCAGACCAGCCGCGTCGAGGCTGCCAGGCTGGCGGCCCGCAAGGCAGAAGAGATCGCCGCCGAGAATGGCTGGGACCAGGCAGCGACGATCGGTTCGGCCTGCGCATCCGATGCCTTCTTCCCGTTTGCCGATGGTCTGCTGGCTGCGGTCGAGGCTGGCGCCACAAGTGTCATTCAGCCGGGCGGTTCGGTCCGCGACGACGATGTCATCAAGGCGGCCGACGAGGCCGGTGTCGCGATGGTGTTTACCGGTATGCGGCATTTCCGGCACTAGATGCTGAGGCGCTGGTGGATCTGGACAGGCGCGGCATTGCTCGGCCTGGTCGTGATCTACGCGGCGACAATCGCGCAGAATCTTAGTGGGATATTCGTGCCGCAGCGCACGTTGGATGCCCAGATTGCCCTGTTGCGGCCAGGTGTCGAGGCAAGGTTGCCCGCCAATGCGCTAAGGCCGATTCCCGCCGTGCTGTTGTTTCACGGGTGCGGCGGGCAGCGCCCAATGCACCATTCTTATGCAGATGCCATTACGGAGGCGGGATTTGCGGCCGTTCTGATCGATTCGTTCGCGCCGCGGCGGATCGGACGCTTTGCCGCGATGACCCAGGTATGTGCAGGACTTCGACTGCAGGGCCAGGAGCGGGCGGCAGATGTCTTTGCGGCGCTCGAGATCGTGCGGTCCATGCCGGAGATCGATTCGCAGAGACTGGTGCTGGCCGGGTGGAGTCATGGCGGCTGGACATTGCTTGATGCAGCGAGTTTTGCGGGCATCGGTGACCAGCCCTCTGCGCTGGTAGACTCTCCCGGATACCTCCACGGAGTGGTGCGGATCGTCGCGATCTACCCGTATTGCGGATTTCCGGCACGGGCGTCCGGGCGCCTGGTGGACGGTCTGCCGCCGATCGAAATCATTCTGGCCGGTGGCGACATGGTCGCCCCGATCGCCGATTGTGAATGCCTCGCGCGGCGGGCCGAGGCCACCGGAGCTGATCTGTCCTACGAAGTCTGGTCAGGCGTGACCCATGCATTCGACGATCCAGATGCGCCGGCACTCGATCCGCGCATGTCATATGACGCCAGTGCCGCCCACCGTTTACGCGACCGGCTGATTTCGACCCTGCGGGAATCGCAAGACTGACTTTACCCTGGCGCCATCCTCGCCCAAGTAGACGGTATGGGCTGGTTTTCACTTGCTGCTTTTCTAATCGCGCTGGCTGTAGCGATCCTCATCGGTTTGCGCCTGTATCGGCGCGGCGTCATCCAACCGGTTGCGCGCAAGCCGCTGGATAACTGGATCGCTGTCATGCGGGCGCATACCACCGTTCACCTCCCCGACGGTGAGGGCCCCTTTCCGGCTGCCATGCTGCTGCACGGGTGCGGCGGCATCCGGCCAAACATGGCGGATTATGCAGAGCTGGCGGTAAAGGCCGGTGTTGCAGCCTTTGTCCCGGATTCACTCGGGCCGCGCGGGATCAGCTATGAAGAAGCTATCGAATCCGTCTGCACCGGGGCCCGACTCCGCGCCCACGAACGCGCCGGCGATCTGCACGCCGTCCTCGAAATCATGCGGGTCCACCCGGAGATCGATCCGGAAAGACTCGTGCTCGCCGGCTGGAGTCACGGAGGCTGGACGGCGCTTGAAGCGCTCGCACTCGATCGTGCCGGTCGCAGGCCTGCATCATTGAACGCGGTATCGCCAACTGGCCTCGATGGAGTCAAAGCGGTTTTCGCAATGTATCCCTACAACAGCTTTCCGGCGCGTTCGCGATGTCTTCCCTGGCGACGCGACATCCCTGTGGAGGGCGTCCTCGTACCCGGCGACACGATCTGCAATGACGCGGATTCGGTCGACGTCTTCAATCGCCAGATCGCGTGGGGAAATGATGTGCGCTGGCGGTATGTCGAGAACGTCACCCACGGTTTCGACGAACCTGATCATCATCCGACCTCGACACTGGTCTATGATCCGGACAAGGCGAAGATCGCGCACAAATTGTTCACCGGGTTTCTGAAACGCCATCTGTTTGGCGATCAGGGTTCAGACGACTGAGCCAATTCCCGGAGCTGTGTCGAAGCGATGGCCAGCTTGGACAATGTCCAGGCACCGGTTGTCTCGAGATCTTCGAGCGCACCATCGAACCGGCCGGCTTCCAGCTCGTTCTGGATGCACCAGGCGCCCAAAAGGTCGTCGGCCCAGCCCCGCGTGGGCGCTTCGACACCGCTTTGCAGGCTGCCGCCGGCGGCGCGTGCAAAGCGCATCATGGACGCTGCAATCGATTGCTGACTGGCGTACAGATCCTCGATCAGCCGACGCACGGCCAGCCTGTCCCAGTGCAAGTCTGAAGACACTTCCGAACCCAGCCCCCGCAGACGATCAACCGAGAAACGCGCGCCAGCCGCATGGTAGACGAATCCGGCTGATTCGAGTGGCCAGTCCTCGCGCAAGGCAAGGTCGACAACGTCGGATGAGGATGTCAGCGGGCGAAGCACAGCGACGTCGTGGGCGAGTTCCTTGGGTGCGCCGGCGGAGACATACCTCTCCGTCCGCGCCTCGACGGATTCGCGCTCATAGGTCGAAATGATGTCGACCGCGGATTCTCGGAGCTTGTCGACTCCCGGCCGGTAGGCATCGATCAGCTCGCGGATGGGCGTAACGGTGCCAGTCTCCTGCGCGCGGGCCCGACGTGCCAACCAATAGGTTTGCCGGCGCAACAGTCGAATGATTTCCCGGTGAAGCGTGATTTGCACGTCCGCCGGTGCCCGATTGTCCAGCCGGTTGATTCGGTCGGTCATTTCGGAGAAACGAAATATCCGGCGCCCGGCCTCGAAAGCACGGGCGATCTGTTCGGTATCGGCGCCTGTGGACTCGATCGCACGGTGGACAAATGTCGGACCGCCAAGATTGATCATGTCATTGGCGAGCACCGTTGCGATGATCTCGCGCCGCAGTCGGTGGCCGAACATCTGTTCTTCATAGCTTTCAAGATCGGCCGGGAAATATCCCTTCAGCATCGCCTCGAAATGCGGGTCATCGGGCACGTTCGACGCCACCAGCTTGTCGAAGGTCGTGATCTTCGCGTACGAAATCAGGACCGCCAGTTCCGGGCGCGTCAGCGCCATGCCCTGTTCCTTGATCGCGCGCATGGCATCGCCCGAAGGCAGTCCTTCGACAGCCCGATCCAAACGGCCGTTTTTCTCGAGACGCAACATGAAGCGCTCGTGCGCATCAACATCCGCCGGAGCGTCATGCTCGGCCAGCGTCAATGCGAGCGTCTGATTGTAGTTGTGCTGCAGGACGTGCTCGGCGACCTCGTCGGTCATGCCGCTCAACAACTTGTCTCGTGCCGCCCGCGTCATCTCGCCGGAGCGCAAGAGAGGGCTGAGCAGGATCTTGATGTTGACCTCGTGGTCCGATGTGTCGACGCCGGCCGAATTGTCGACGAAGTCCGCATTGATACGCCCACCGGCACGATCAAACTCGATTCGGGCGGACTGGGTGAAGCCGAGATTGGCGCCTTCGCCAACCACCTTTGCCCCGACCTCCGCCCCATTAATGCGGATGGAGTCATTGGCCTTGTCGCCGACTTCCCAGTGTTGCTCGGAAGAGGATTTCACATAGGTCCCGATGCCGCCGAACCAGAGCAGCTCGACCGGAGCCTTGAGGATCGCCGTCATCAGCTCCGGCGGCGAAAGGGCGGCGGCCTCGATGTTGAGCGCGGCGCGCACTTCCTTTGACAGCTTGATCGATTTCTCGGCCCGCGAGAACACCCCACCGCCCTTTGAAATCAGCGACTTGTCGTAATCCTGCCAGCTCGACCTCGGCAGCTCGAACAAGCGCTTTCGCTCTTCCCAAGAGACTTCGCAGTCCTTCGGGTCGGGGTCGATGAAAATGTCGCGGTGATCGAAGGCGGCAATCAAGCGGATCTTGCGCGACAGCAACATGCCGTTGCCAAATACATCGCCGGACATGTCGCCTACGCCCGCGACATCGAAAGGCTCGTTCTGGATATCCTTGCCCAGCTCGCGGAAGTGGCGCTTGACCGATTCCCAGGCGCCGCGCGCGGTGATGCCCATCTTCTTGTGGTCGTAACCCGCCGACCCGCCAGAGGCGAAGGCATCGTCAAGCCAGAAATCGTATTCGTCCATCGCCACGCCATTGGCGATGTCGGAGAAGGTCGCTGTGCCCTTGTCGGCCGCGACGACGAGATAAGGGTCTTCACCGTCCCAGGCGACGACATTGTCAGGTTGTTGGACAATGTCTTCCTGAATGTTGTCGGTGATGTCGAGTAGACCGCGGATAAACGTCCGGTAGGCGCTCTGTCCCTCGGCGAGCCATTCATCGCGTGAACCGGCGCGCGGCAATTGCTTGGCATAGAATCCGCCCTTCGATCCGACCGGTACGATGACCGCATTCTTGACCTGCTGGGCCTTGACCAGGCCGAGCACCTCGGTGCGGAAATCATCCCGCCGGTCCGACCAGCGCAATCCGCCGCGCGCAATTGGACCGAAGCGGATGTGGACACCTTCGACATTTGGCGCCCACACGAAAATCTCGCGATACGGCTTTGGAAGCGGCAATTCCTCGAGATCACGGCTTGCGATCTTGAAGGAAATGTGAGCCTTCGCCTTCCCGTCCGTCGCCGTCTGGTAGTAGTTGGTGCGCAATACGGCCTCGATGAGACGCAGCAAGCGGCGCAACACTCGGTCATGGTCGATCGACGCCACTTTCTCGAGCTGACCGCGGATCTCGTTGCCGATCTCGGCCGCTTTTTCCTTACGCGCATCGATGTCGATATCGAGCGCCGGATTGAACCGGGTATCGAATAAGGTCAGCAAAAGGCGGGCGGTGGCCGGATTCTCCGCAAGCGCCTCTTCCTGAATTGCCTGAGAGGGATCGAGACCGGTTTGCTGGCGATAGCGGGAAAGGGCGCGCAGCACGGCCGCTTCGCGCCAGCTGACGCCAAGCGTCAGGATCAGCCTGTTGAACCCGTCATCTTCAGCTCGGTTGGCGATAATGGCCAACATTGCATCCTCGAAAACCTCACTAAATTCGCTGACGTCCCTGCCTGCGAGCGCGTCGGAGCGCATTTCGAAATCGTGGATGTAGACGATCGGCTCTGCCGCGCCATCAACCTCGCGCTGGACCTCGAAGCCTGATTCCTGGATGACGTTGAGCCCCATATTCTCGAGGATAGGCATCACTTCCGACAGATGGGTCGGTTCGTCACGCCGATAGATTTTCAGGCGCAGCGTCGAGGCGTCCTCGCCGTCGAGGCGATAAAGTCTTGCGCCGACCTTGGTGTCATCGCCAAGCGTCTCGATACGCCGCATGTCGGCAATGCCTTCGTCAGGGGCAAACTGCTCGCGATAGCCGGCTGAAAACGCATGATCATAAGCGTTCAGGCGGTGACGCGTCTCGTCGGGCAGGCTGCGCCGGCCAGCGGCGATGAACTCGTCTTCCCAGGTGCGGGCGAGCGCAATGATCTGACGTTCGAGCTCCATCAGGTCGGGCTCTGGGTGATTGTTCGGGTCGAGACCAACAATATAGTGCACGCGCGCCAGCGGGCCGTCGCCGAAATGCGGGTAATAGGCCGACATGCGGCCATCGAAAGCGGCGCGAATCAGCTCACCGGCCTGCTCCCGGACCCGTGAATTGTAGCGCTCTCTGGGGACGAAAAGCAGGCAGGAGACGAAGCGATCGAAGCGATCGCGCCGTACCAATAGCTTGGTGCGCGGGCGATCCTGCAAGTGCAGGATGCCGAGGCCGATCTTGAGCAGATCGTCTTCCTCGGTCTGGAACAGCTCGTCGCGCGGATAGTTTTCGACAATGTTCCGAAGCTTCTTTTCGGAATGAGTACCGGGGATCTTGCCGGCGCGCTCGAGCACGCGGCGAACCTTGCGCCGGATCAGCGGGACATCGCGCGCCATGCTGTCATAGGCTTCCGCCGTGAACAGGCCCACGAAGCGGGCCTCGCCGACGACGGCCCCATCTTCGCGGTAACGTTTCACGCCGATGTAGTCCATGTAGACGCGGCGGTGAACGCGCGACTTGATGTTGGCCTTCGCCACAATGATCGGCGAAGGCTCGTTGAGAAAGCTCTCAATCGCGGGAGTCAGCAAGGCTGGCTCATTGCCCTTGCGCAGGACCTGCCGTTCCGGATCGCGCAAAATGCCCATGCCGGAGCCGGGCTGTACGGTCGGTTCACGGCTTGTCATCTTGCCATTGTCGTCGACGTCGAACTGGTAGACCCGACAGCCAAGAAAGGCGAAATGGTCGTCCCGCAACCAGCGAAGAAATTCGAGTGTTTCGGCTGTCTCCTCGAGGCTGGCCGGCGTGTTGGCGTCTTCGACATGGGCAATCGCCATATTCATTGCCGCCCGCATACCCTTGAAATCCTCGGTCGCGAGGCGGACATCCTCCATCGCGCCGCGCACGGCCTCGGCCAGGTCTTCGCGGGTGCGCTCGTCGAGCGGTTCGACATGGACCTGGATCAGGCTTTCAGCTTCAGCAGGCTGGCCATTCTCGTCGCTGGGTATCGCGACGATCGGATGGAACATGGCAAGGACGTCCAGTCCCTGCGCGCCAATTTCGCCCATGACAGAGTCAACAAGGAAGGGTCGATCGGGGCCGACCACTTCGACGATGTCACGTCTTATCGATGACAAGCCGCAGCTATCGGACGGACGAGCCCGCACCTTGATATCGCGGCCTCGTTCCTTGCGGGCCCAATCCCAGAACTCAGCCGCCTGCTCGGCAAGCTGGGTTGCGGAAATCCCGTCCAGGTCTTCGGCCAGCGCATCGCCATGGATCTGATCAACGAAAGTCTGTGCGGCAGCGTCCGGATCGCAACCGAATTTCTTGTTCCAGACTTTCCTGGCGGCCTTTTTGAAGGTGGCAGGAGTATAGGCCTGGGCAGTAGCAACGACAGCGGTCATGTAGCGGCTCTTCTTGCGCACAATCCGTATTGACCGGCCTGCCGATAGTGCAGCCGACAGGACGATCGGCTAGATGTCCTTACTCTTGCAATCGTAATGGTTAATCAAGCGCAATTGCCGATGCACGATCAGCATTTGGAAGAGTGCGGCACCGCCGGGCGGGGACAGGGGAGTGCCCGGCGGTGCCTGCAGGCCTCTAAGGCAGGCTGGGGGGACGCACACAGAGGCCTGTTTTCTTTCGACGCCTGCTTTCGCTAGGCGATGTAAAGGCTGGAACCCGCGCTTGTCGTCCATAGCAGCACGACGGCTGACAATATGGCAAAGGCAAGTCCAACCGAGATAATGCGGTACATGGGGAGGCTCGGTCTCTCTCGCAAGACGGATATGGGGCGCTCGGGCAGTGAAATCACTAGCCGTCCGGTCACAACGCCGTGAGAGACTGTAATTCCGGAATGGAAAAAGGCTGCGCCAGCCAGCGCAGCCTTTCCCAAATCATTTCACTTCATGCGTTGGTCAGGCAGCCAATGCCTGCGCAAATACTTCGACCGCCTCGTCCGACGCCGCGTCTCCGCGTGCGGCGAACATCTTGCCATTCATTGAAATGGCAACACCGGCGTCCGCAATGTCTGGAGCGCTCGCAGCCTCCGCCAGCAGCGGCACATCCCTGGACAGCGCGATGATCGGTTTTCCGTCGCCAAGAAACTTCTTCAAAGCGGCTTGCGTGGAATCCCCGATGCTGTGGGAGTTGCCCGGCAGTACAAGGGCGCAGAAACCATCGAACTCCATCTCGCCGACAGTCGAGGCGGGGACGAAGTTGACATCCTGACCGGCCTCAGTACGGCCGGTGAGCATGCCGTTGGTATTGGATACGACAGCCACGGAGAAGCCGCGCTGCTCGAGCGGGCGGGTCGCCCGAATGAATTCATCGGCATCAAAATTCTGAGCGGTAACGGCGGCGATGCGTCCGAGCGATGGTTGGCGTTTGCGATTGAAGCGGTTCATTAAACTCCTTCTACCGCCCGCCAGAATTGGCAGACGGTTTTTGATGCGAAAAATAAATGGACAAGCGAGACATAGTGATTGGTGGCAGGAAATCAACCACCACTTACCTTGCGGCATGGAACCGAAACATCATGACCGGCATTAAATAGTTTCTGGGCCGTCCTTGATTGCTGCAATGCGGATTCTTAATTCGGAACTCGTTGAAACCGCGCACATCGTGGCCAACAAATACTACACTAATACAGTAAGAATAGGAGCAAATATTTAATGTGCGGTATTGCTGGTGACTTGCGTTTTGATGGAAAACCAGCCGATCCACTTGTGCTCGACGCCATGGCGCAAGTCATGCGCCCGCGAGGACCTGACGGAACAGGGCTTGTCCTTCGGGGAGCGTGTGGCCTGGCGCATCGTCGCCTGAAAATCATCGACCTTTCGGAAGCCGGACGCCAACCGATGGAAGATGCCGAGCTGGGCCTGACGCTCGCTTTCAATGGATGCATCTACAATCACGGTGAGTTGCGCGAGGAACTGGTAGCGAAAGGATATCGCTTCTTCTCGGCCTCGGACAGCGAAGGCATTCTCAAGGCCTATCATGCCTGGGGCCCGGATTGTGTCAGCCGTTTCAACGGCATGTTCGCTTTTGCGATCTCCGAACGCGACAGCGGAAAAACCGTGCTGGCGCGCGACCGCATGGGGATCAAGCCGCTTTATCTCGCAGACACGACCAACGGACTGCGCTTTGCGTCGGCTCTGCCGGCATTGCTGGCCGCCGGCGACATCGACCGTTCGATTGATACCTTCGCGCTGCATAACTACTTCAGCTTTCATGCCGTCGTTCCTGCGCCGCACACCTTGTTCAACGGCGTTGGCAAGCTGCCGCCAGCCTCGATTCTAGAAATTACCCGCGACGGCAAACGCCGACAGTCGACCTATTGGTCACCGTCCTACAATCCGACACCCGACGAACGCGCTTTGAACGCGAATGAATGGCGCGAGCGGATCGAAGCCGCGTTGAAGACGGCCGTGAAGCGGCGGCTCGTGGCGGATGTTCCGGTCGGCGTGCTGTTGTCCGGCGGACTTGATTCGTCACTAATCGTCGGCCTGCTGGCGGATGCAGGAGCGACAGCGCTCAACACCTTTTCGATCGGTTTTGAATCAGTGGGCACCGAGAAGGGCGACGAATTCGAATATTCCGACATCGTTGCGCAACATTACGGTACTAGCCACCACAAGATTCCAGTCGAAACCTCGCGCGCCTTGCCCGCACTCGGCCGGGCGATAAACGCGATGTCGGAGCCGATGACATCGCACGATTGCGGGGGATTCTACCTGCTGTCCGAAGAAGTGTCGAAGCATGTGAAGGTGGTGCAGTCCGGTCAGGGAGCGGACGAGGTCTTTGCCGGCTATCACTGGTATCCGCCAATGGCGGGCGCCGTCGATCCGCTTTCGGCTTACCGGAAGGCCTTTTTCGACCGCGATCAGCAGGAAATGGCGCAGGTCCTGCCGCCCGAACGGCTTGCGTCTGACCCGTCATCGGAATTCGTGCGTAATCATTTCGCGACGGCGGACGCTGACGATCCGGTGGACAAGGCATTGCGACTCGATTCCCACATCATGCTGGTCGATGACCCGGTGAAGCGGGTCGACAACATGACAATGGCGCACGGGCTTGAGGCGCGGGTACCGTTTCTTGATCATGAACTCGTCGAGTTGGCGGCACGTTGTCCCGCGGAACTCAAGACGGCGCAGGGCGGTAAGGGAATATTGAAAGACATTGCGCGCGATCATATTCCACATGCGGTGATCGACCGGCCGAAAGGGTATTTCCCGATGCCGGCCCTGAAATATCTGCGCGGTCCCTATCTTGAGCTGGTCAGAGATGCAGTGCGGTCAAAAGGATTCCGCGACCGTGGCCTGGTGCGCGAGGATTATGTTGATCGCCTGCTCGCCGATCCAGAAGGGCAAATCACGCCGCTTCGCGGCTCGAAACTGTGGCAGGTCAGTGTGCTCGCACTTTGGCTGGCCCAGCACGATTCAGGCATGCGTCAATGACGTCGAAGCGCTCCAGATCCGGAAGAGTTCGCGATGCGACGCAGCACCGGCTCAAACGCCTGCGGCGGCAGTCCGGGCTTCAACCGCCCCCGGGCTCGCGGCCTCCCGCGGAAGGCGACAATGCCGGACTGTCCGTGGATTGCGGTTGGGGACGGCTCGTTTTCTGTCAGACCTTCGCCTCCAACGAAGCGATTGCGGCCGAGCTCCAGGACGAAGGCAAGAACCGCCGCGACATTGCCGTTATGTACGCGATCCCCACGTTCTGCTGGCGATCGCACCCACCGAGCTGTTTTAGACCCGTCGCACACCTATCGGCTCGACCTGGCCCAGTTCGCGCCGGCAAAGGACCGGCCACAAGGATTTTCGATCCGGCGGCTGTCCTCGCCGTCCGATGCGGAGGCCATAAACCGTATTTACGCTGCCAACGGCATGGTCAAACTGGATCCGGATTTCCTCTGGAATCGGCGCGATTCCCGGATCGTCACGGTTTTCGTGGCAGAGGATAATGAGAGCGGCGAGATCATCGGCACGGTCACCGGTGTTGACCATTCGCGCGCATTCGACGACCCGGAGAATGGCAGCTCGCTCTGGTGCCTTGCCGCCGACCCATCGGCGAGGCTCGCAAAAATCGGTGAAGCGCTGACGCGGCACCTCGCCGCGCATTTCCAGGCCCGCGGCTGCGCCTTCATGGATTTGTCGGTCCTGCATGACAATGGCGATGCGATCGCCCTCTACGAACGGCTCGGCTTTTCGCGGGTGCCTTTTTTCGCAGTAAAGCGAAAGAATCCGATCAACGAGACTCTGTTTACCGGGCCACCGCAGGAAGACGCGCTGAATCCCTATGCCGGGATTATCACTGCAGAAGCCCGGCGACGCGGGATCTCTGTCGAAGTGCTGGATGCCGAAGGCGGGTTTTTCCGCCTTGCGCATGGCGGACGGTCGATCGTCTGCCGGGAGAGCCTGTCGGAATTGACCAGCGCCGTGGCGATGAGCCGCTGCGATGACAAAGCGGTCAGCCGACGGCTGATGGAACGCGCCGGATTACCGGTCGCCAAAGCAATCGATGCCAATGACCGCGAAGGTGCATTGGAGCTTCTGAAGTCCGCCGGACAAGTCGTGGTCAAGCCGGTGCGCGGCGAGCAGGGGCGCGGAGTCACGGTCGGTATCTCGACGGAATCTGCACTTGATGCAGCCATCGCATCGGCGCGTTCGCACTGTCCCGATGTACTGATTGAAACGTGTGCGCGCGGCGATGATCTGCGGGTCATCTCGACGACAAGGCCGGTACCGCCGCACTTCTCGCCGCGATCAAGGCGCTGATGGAGTCCGGCCGGAAGCCGCCCGTGGACACGATCTTCCTGTTCTCGATCTCCGAGGAGATCGGCGTCGGCGCCTCGTCCATTGTCACGCATGATATCGCCTCCATGGTGGCGATCGACAATGGTGCTGTCGCGCCTGGCCAGGGCTCGAAGGAGACGGGCGTCACCATTGCCATGGGCGACATGACGGGTCCGTTCGATTACCACCTGACACGCAAGCTGATCGATCTGTGTCGGGAGAATGACATCCGGTTCCAGCGCGATCATTTTGAGCATTACCGGTCAGACAATGCCTCGGCTGTAGAAGGCGGTGCCGATGTGCGGACCGCTCTCATTACCTTTGGCGTTGATGCCAGCCATGGCTATGAGCGGACGCATATTGATGCGCCAGTCAGCGTCGCGCAGCTTGTCACCGCCTACGTGCTTAGCGAGATCATCATCCAACGCGATGCCGAAGAGCTGGGCGGGCTGGAAGGATTTCCCGACCAGCCGCACGAAGCTGCACGCGGTTCGCAGGGCCACCGTACAGATTGATTCGGTTGGCGACGGAATCTCAACACTCGCGCGTTTAGCCTGATGGGGACGGCGCTTTTGGAACACAAGAGCGAGGACAGGCGCGCATGAGATCTATGATTCCGGCCCTCTTGGCGGGCTTGCTGCTTCCCACGACCCCGGTCGGAGCACAAAGTAGTGATTCAACCATCGTCGCGGCGGTTCTGCCGACGAGCCGCGCGATACGGACGGGCGATACGGCAACCGCATTCGCGACGATCATAAATGCCGGATCGAATGTCGCCGAAAACTGCCGGATCTCGCTCGGTAGCGGTGGCCCTGCCGGCAGTTTCTCGTTTCAGACGACCGATGCGGCGAACGTCCTTACGGGTTCGCCCGATACGGCGATCGATATTGCCGCGGGCGAGGCGCAAGGATTCGTCTTTGCGTTCACTGCGGCGCAAGCCTATTCCGGCGATGATCTGCCGCTTGTGTTCGATTGCGACAATAGCGAGCCGGCCGTCGACTCGCCGGGCGTCAACCGGTTCTGGTTGAGCGCCTCGGACACGCCAGGTGCAGATATCGTAGCGATAGCGGATTCCGGCGCGAATGTTGGCCTCAACACGCTGCCGGGCGTCGTCGAAACCGTCGACCGACAAAGCAATGGCGCATTTGTGGTCGCGATCAGTAATGTCGGAAACGCTGCAACGCTGACGGCCCGTCCGGTATTGAGTGATGATGCGCTGACCGTGACGCCAAGGATCTGCCAGACAAATCCGACGACCGGCGCATGTCTGGCTGCGGCTTCACCCAGCGTGACCTTCTCGATCAACGCGAACGCGACGGCGAGTTTTGCGGTGTTCGTCGAGGACAATCTGCCGGTGGCCTACGATCCTGCGGCGAACCGTATTTCGGTCGTGTTCGAAGAGGGCGGTGCACTGCGCGGATCAACCTCGATTGCCGTAAGAACGCTGATGTCCGAACCCGTTCTGCCGCAGATTCCCTATTTCTATGCCGACGCAGACGTGACTTTGCCGCAGCATTATCGCAATGGCCCCGTCGCCGCCGCCGATAATACGCCAATCAACAACCACATCACCAATACTGGTGCCGCACTCGGCCGCGTCCTTTTCTATGATCGCCGCCTGTCGGCGAATAACACGACGTCCTGCGCCAGCTGTCACATCCAGTCGACCGGGTTTTCGGACACGCTCCGCTTTTCGCAAGGATTTGCCGGTGAATTCACGGCACGGCATTCGCCGGGGCTTTCCAATGCCCGATACTACGAGAATGGCCATTTCTTCTGGGATGAGCGTGCAGAAAGCCTCGAGGACCAGACACTGGCACCCATCCAGAGCGATGTTGAAATGGGTTTGACGCTCGAAGCGGCCGTGTCGCGTGTGGCTGCGGAGAGCTTCTACGCTGACCTTTTCACGGATGCCTTTGGCGATGCGGAGGTTACATCAGACCGCATGGCCGAAGCGATGGCACAATTCGTGCGCTCCATGTCGTCGGCCAGTTCGCCCTTTGACCAGGCGCTGGCGGCCGGTCCGCTGGGCTCGGACGCATTCCAGGCAAGCTTCTCGGAGGCCGAGTATCTGGGCTTGCAGCTGTTCATGCCCGTGCCAGGCTCCACGGTCCAGGATGTCGGGTGCGCGGCTTGTCACAACACGCTCGCCCATATCAGCGACGACGTTCACAATATCGGACTGGATGCGGGCAATGATCCGGATGCCGATCCCGGGAACGGGCTGGGCGAGTTCAAGTCGCCGTCGCTGCGCAATATCGGTGTGCGCACGCATTTCATGCATGATGGCCGGTTCACCTCACTGGCCGACGTGATAGAGCATTACAATTCCGGCATCATCGGAAGCCCGAATCTCGACCCGCGTCTGCGCGACGGTCCCGGGCAGCCGCAGCGTCTCAATCTGACCGCTGTGGAGGCAGCTGCGCTGGAAGCCTTCCTACACACGCTGACGGACAATGATTTCCTGAGCGACCCGCGATTTTCCGACCCGTTCGTGGACTAGATCGATGCAGGAATCGCGCGTGACGTTTCTCGCTGTTCGGTTTCCAGCTGGGCGGCGCTGTTGAAGAACAACAGGTAGACAAGCCGACCGTTGCGTATGTCGGTACCGAAGCCAAGCCCGGCATTGTGAAAATACCAGGGCCGGAAAAGTATGAGGCGGTTGAATCGCATGGGGACGTGCATGACGTGATCCCACGCATCGGGATTGTTGGTGTCCGGCAGCGCCGTGTTGTTCACGTAATCGGAATAGGATTTGGCACCGGTTTTCGCGAGCTGTTCAGGCGTGTGGGGCGCATGCTCGAGTCCGGATTTGCGGTGCCGGTAAAAATCGGTGCCGCCCTGACAGAACTCATCGGCTGTCAGGAAATAGACGCAAGTCCAGTGGCAGGGATCCACATGCACGCCACCGCGACCATCTTCGCCCTCCAAGCTCAAGCGGAAACGAGCAAAGCTGTCGCCTCCGGCCGGCACGAGGCGCTCACCAAGGACGGATTCAATTTCCTCCTGAAAGCCTTCGAGATGGATCTGCTGGCGTGAATTGCGACCGGGATACAATACGGAAGGGGGTGCCGGAGGAAAATCAAGCGAGGCCGCGGCTTCGCGGAACCGATCCGCATTGTTCATGACGTCGTCAACGATCACGAGCGAGCGGTTCATGCTTTCCCCCAATTCCGGGATAAAAAGCTATGGATCTGATTGTTGCCAGCAGCTTTCGCGAAAATTACCCGCGCGTAAGTTTGATAGCGTTATCGTGAAGAGGCGGGTTCGAGCTCAATATCCGGCCGGTCACCTTCCATCACAGCCACGAAAAGATCGATCTGTCGCACGACCTCCGCTTTCAATTCCGGCGAGATTTCAACGGCTTCCTGAGCCTGGTCCCGGATATGCTGCGGACATGTTGCCGCGCCAATTATCAAGATGGCCGCAATCGCCGCCCCAGCGAACAGTTTCATGGTGCCCCCTCCCCAGACGACGAAAACATTACAGGCTGTTCATTTTGAAAGGTCAAGGCCGGAGGGTGGCCGCGCCGATTGTCTCTGCTAGGGTGGGCCCTTCAATTCAGGAAGGCACGCATGTCGCATCCGGCTCTGTCCTATCGCCCGCAATTCGACGACCGGTCGGCCTGTCTTGACCGGTTCAACAGCGTTCGAGCGCAAACCCTCGAGCTCACTGACGGTCTGAGCGCAGAGGACATGCAGATCCAGACCATGCCGGATGTCAGCCCGGCAAAATGGCATCTCGCCCATGTCACCTGGTTTTTCGAAACCTTCCTGGCGAAACGCTTTCTGAAGGGATACCAAGAGTTTGATCGCGGCTATAACTACCTCTTCAACTCTTATTATGAGCAAGTCGGAAAACAATGGGCCCGCCCGCACAGGGGCTTGCTGTCGCGACCATTGCTGTGTGACATCCTCGATTACCGTTCCCATGTCGAGGCCGCGATCAGCGATCTGACGGATGCGGCCAGCGACACGGACTGGCTGCAGATCGCGCCGCTGCTCGAACTGGGCCAGCAACATGAACGGCAACACCAGGAATTGATGCTGACCGATATCAAGCATGTCCTTTCACAGTCGCCCGAGCCGTATGCACCATTCGCAGGTTCATTGGCCGTTGCTGCCAACCCGACCGAAACAGCCTACCTGGCGATGGCCGGCGGTGTGGTCGAGATCGGAGCCAGCCAAGCGGATTTTGTATTCGACAATGAGCTTCCGCGGCACAAGCGCTGGCAGGAAGATTTCGAGATCGCGGCGCGACCGGTGACAAATGCCGAATTCGCCGAGTTCATCGCCGACGGCGGCTATGAGGAGCCGCGGCTGTGGCTGTCAGATGGCTGGGCATGGGTGCAGGAGAATGCCGTCCGATGTCCGCTCTATTGGCGGCAGGACGGCGAAGGCTGGCTGGAGTACACGCTGCACGGGCTCGGCAAGCTGCAGCCGGGCCTGCCGGTTTGCCATGTCAGCGCCTATGAAGCGGCGGCCTACGCCGAGTGGCGCGGCATGCGATTGCCAACCGAAACCGAGCTGGAATTGCTGGCGCGGTCGCACCCGGCCGAAGGCGTGCTGCTGGGCGATCGCAAACGCTACCACCCTGGCGCGCTTGAATCAGGGAATAGCCCGCAGGGTGTCTTCGGCGACGTCTGGGAATGGTCGTCGAGCGGTTATGAGCCCTATCCAGGCTATCACCCGCCGGACGGCGCCGTCGGCGAATACAATGGCAAGTTCATGTCCGGCCAGCAGGTGTTGCGCGGCGGCTCGTGTGCCACGGAACGCAATCACATCCGCGCCACGTACCGGAATTTCTTCCCTGCCGCCTCGCGCTGGCAATTCAGCGGGATCCGACTGGCCAAGCGAACCCGGCCGGCCAGCTCTCTGAAATCCGCCTGACGTCCTATTTCGGCGGCATGCGAGCGCCTGCATCGAGGCGGACGCACTCGGCGTTGATATAGCCGTTGGTTACCATGAAGGCGACGAGGTCGGCATACTCTTCGGGTGTGCCGAAGCGCTGCGGGAATTGCAGGTGCGACGCCAGGTTGGTTTTCACTTCCGGCGGCATTTGCTGGTAAATGGGGGTCTCGAAGAATCCCGGCAGGATGGTATTCACGCGAACGCCCTCGCGCGCCAGATCACGCGCCATCGGCAGTGTCATGCCGTAGATGCCGCCTTTGGACGCCGAATAAGCAACCTGACCGATCTGGCCGTCCTGCGCGGCCACCGAGGCTGTGTTGACGATGATGCCGCGTTCGCCGCCATCGTCGGGCTCATTGGACAGCATGCCTTCGGCGGCGATCGCTGCACAGTTGAAAGAGCCGATCAGATTGATGTTCACGACGAGGGCGAACTTGTCGAGTTGATGCCGGACAATATCGCCTTTCGAAGAGCGGCGCGCCGTCTTTTCGGCCCAGCCGATACCGGCACAATTTACCAGGACGCGTTCCTGGCCATTGGCGTCACGCGCCTTCGCAAAACCGGTTTGTACGCTTTCCGCGTCGGCGACGTTGACCTGGCAGAATACACCGCCCAGCTCGGACGCAACGGCTTCGCCACGCTCGGCATTGAGGTCGAATATCGCGACCTTGGCGCCTTCGGCGGCCAGCCGCCGTGCGGTGCCTTCACCCAGTCCGGAAGCGCCGCCGGTGACAATCGCTGCTGTCTTGTTTGTGATTTTCATGGAACTCCCCATAAGGCCAATCGAGTGTTGCCGCCGACATAGCGGTTCTGCCGCTCAAAGTGAACGGCGTTCAACGGTTTTGCTGACATCCGGCACGGTGCTAGATGTGTTCTTTGCTCCAAGTGCAAGAGGATTTGCACAATGACGTCCAATCCCTTCTCTCTGGTCCTGCATGGCGGGGCCGGCGTGCTCGCCAGGAGGTCTTACGAGACCGAGATCGACCATATGCGGTCGCTGGCTGGCAAGGCGAAGGACATGCTCGGCGACGGAATGGCCGCGCTCAATGTCGTCGAACAGATTGTTCATGCGCTCGAGACGAGCGGGCTCTACGTGGCCGGAAAAGGGTCTTCGCCGAATACCGACAATCGCTACGAGTTGGACGCCGCGATCATGGATGGTGCCACACGCAATGCCGGAGCAGTCGCTGCGATGGAAGGATTTGTATCCCCGATCCAGGCCGCCCGGAAGGTGATGGAGACGACGCCTCATGTCATGCTGGCGGGCTGGGGTGCGAATAAGCTTGCCGGCGAGGCTGGCCTGGAACGCGTGGAGGATCCCGAGGGCTATTATACGCCGGCCGCCGTACCCGACGATCGCGCAATTGCAACTGGTACCGTCGGCTGCGTGGCGCTTGACCGGGAGGGCCGGCTGGCTGCAGCCACATCGACGGGCGGAACACTGAATAAAACGCCGGGCCGGGTTGGCGACTGTCCGCTGATCGGGGCCGGAACATGGGCGGACCAGGATATTGCCCTGTCGTGTACTGGACAGGGCGAGTATTTCATCCGCGCAATGGCAGCTGGCACGGCGGCCGCGCGCGTGCGCTATTTGCACGAAAGCCCGGAGGATGCCTGCCGCTGGGCCCTCAAGGACGTCAAACGGCTAGGCGGCGATGGCGGGATTATTGCCGTGGGCCGCGACGGCCAGGTCGCCTATCCCTATAATTCGGAAGGCATGAAGTGTGCCGTGCTGCACGCGGACGGACGTATAACAGCCGGCGTGCGGGAGCAGGCATGAAGCCGATCCGTCCACTGAAGGGTTATTTCGGAATCGGCGCGGAAGAGATTTCCAAGGCAATGAATCTCGGTGCGATCCTGCGAACGGGGCACGCTTTCGGCGCCAGTTTCGCCTTTACTGTCAATGCCCATCACAAGGCTCAAGCGGTGTTTGATTCCGATACGTCGCGGTCGCTCAAGAATGTCCCCTATTTCGGCTGGGATTCGATTGCGGACATGCGATTGCCGAAGGGTTGCGCGCTAGTCGGAATCGAGCTCACGGACGATGCTGCTGAATTGCCGAGCTTCCGGCATCCGCGTGCCGCTGCTTATGTGCTCGGGCGCGAGCGCGGTTCGCTTTCCGCAGAGATGCAATCGCTGTGCGATCATATCGTGCGCATTCCGACGAAGTTCTGCGTCAATGTCTCGGTGGCGGCCGCGATCACGCTTTATGACCGCACATTGGCGATGGGCGGTTATCCGGAACGGCCGGTCATGCCTGGCGGTCCTGATCTCGCAGCGATTGAGGCATGGGATTTAAAACAGCACTAACCGCCGAACAGGCGCTGTACGGCGCCGAGCGCGCCGGTGAATTTCAGCGATCCGTCGGTCACGGCCAGTGCAAAGCAGGTTTCACCGGGTTCGGCAATCGGCCGGTGTGTGGTCTCTGCCCCGGCCGTGCATAGATCGCCCCTTCCATAGCGATTGATTCCGTCGGCAAAAGCGCCCGCCAGTACGAGCGTGAATTCATTGCCTTCATGCGTGTGAGTTGGCGAGCCGTGGCCCGGCTCGATGCGCAAAAGCTCTGCCTTCGCCCCGCCTTCGACAGACAATTCGATGCGGCGTACGCCCGGTGCAGCAAAGCGCCATTGGCCGCCGGCCGCGAGCGCCCTTTCGCGGACCGGGTGCGGCAGGTCAAGCAATTCATCAAGCGCCGTCCCTGCTCGCTGTGCCACATGGGCGGGCGTCGGCGATTTCAGCCCGGCGGCTTCGCCGGCTCCGGATTCGACCGCTTCCACCAGTGCCAACGCGACGTCGACCGCGTCATCCGCCATTGCATCGGCGGGTTCAGATTCAAAGAAGGCGACGGCTGCGATTTCTGCAACGTCAAGAGCGACTGCCACATCGTCCCGGATGGCTGCATAGGTTTCGATGAGCAGGCGCATGGGTGCGCTCAACACGCCGGCGGCATGCGCGATTAGCAACTCTTCATCCATCGAAACCAAAGCCATAGCCTGCGTCTATACTGTTTCTGCGTATTTTCGATATGACCCGGCGGGAACGTCCGTCAAGCGGCATGCCGAGCTAAATGTCCCCCGGATCAAGCTGACCTCGCAGTTTGGCGAAAGCCAATCTGATGCGGGACTTCACCGTTCCCAGCGCGAGGCCTTCCTTTGCGGCTATCTCGGAATGGGAGAGACCATCGAAGAAGGCGAGGCGAAGTAGTTGAACTTGATCGTCGGGGAGCAAGTTCAAGGCCGCTTGCACACGCGCCTCCCGATCACGGGCATGCGCCGCCCTGTCAGGGGCTTCTTGTTCTACCGGCCGGAACATGGGTTCGTCAGCATCGAGATCCGGCCTGTTGGCACGCCGCGCCATGTCGATGCGCCGGTTGCGTGCAATCCGGAAAATCCAGGTCGAGGCCGAAGCCTGATGCGGATCGAACTGCGCGGCCTTGCGCCAGACGGTGAGCATGACTTCCTGGGCCAGCTCTTCGGCTGCAGCATCATCTGTGGCCAGGCGCTTCAAGTAACCCTTAACGCGGGGAGCATAATGCTGAAAGAGAGCGCGAAAACTGTCGCGGTCTGCAGCGGCGCAACCCTGCACCCATGCGTCCAGCTGTTCGCGCGATGGCGCGCCTTCGCTGTCTTGCCGTGCCTGGTTCAAGCCATTCCCCTGATGCTTCAATCCGCCTAGCAGATAATTCACGCGCGCGGAAACAGCATGTGCCATTAACTGCCCATAAAGCGCCGTATTGCAGGGATGGAATGTGAATATTGCTGCCGGAGCCGCCCCGCGTCATGTCCCGAATTGCGAGTCTTGTCTTCCTTGCTTTTATCGGTGCAAGCGCAGCTGCTGCACAGGATGCGCGCAACCAGGGCGCTTATGGTGACTGGGTCGTGCTGACCCGAGAAACCGGAGATGGCCGTGTCTGTTTCGCGGTCAGCGAGCCGCAGGAAAGTTCACCTTCGAATGTCGATCACGGTTCTGTTTTTTTCGTGGTGTCGACCTGGGCAAATGGCGCGGCCGAGGAGCAGCCGCGATTTATCGCCGGCTATCCGCTGCGCCCGGAAACTCCACCCCGAGCGCGCATCGGGTCAAGCCGGTTCCAAATGTTCGCAGCGGGACAAGACGGTTTTGTCGAGGACCTTGACGATGAAGGCAATCTCGTTCGCGAAATGCGACGCGGTGCCACGATGCGAATTGAGGCGACCAGCCAGCGCGGCACAGCGACATCGTACCTGTTTTCGCTTCAAGGTGTGACGGCAGCCCTGCAGCGCATAGCGGCGCTTTGCTGACCTATTTCGAGGGCTTGCGGAAAGGTTTCACGCGCAGCTTGATCTTGTGATCACGCGCACCATTGGAACCGTCCGGTCGCAAACCACGATAATAGGTCTTCTGCCATTTTTCCTCGACCGCATGATCATCGAGCTCGGCCAGGCGTTTCATGAAATCGCCGCGGCTCTGCCGCCACGTCTCGAACTGCTCGAAGGTTTTTGGATCCGAGTGCACAGACTCGATGACCGGGTCAAAGCGCTCGAACAGATCGCGGCGCAACGGGAAGAAACTTGCAATTGCCTCGCCGGCCTCGAAACGCACGCGGCCGGGCTGAGTAAAGCGCCAGTTCATGGTGAAGGAGTACGGACTCCAATCGGTCTCAATGACGCCAGAGAGCGGCGCGATACCATGCTTCAGGCCATTCATCGGTCCGGACACGAAAGTGTTCCAAGCCGGCGGGGTCCGGAGCAGGAAATGGAGCTCGAATGTGAGCACGCCTGACCCGAAATTTGCCAAGGGTGCACCGCTCAAGCGCTCCGCTGGCGGTTGATCGAAGCTGATTTTAACATCGCTTGGCGCGTCGCCGCCATTCCAGCTGGCCTCAAAGCCAATCGGCGTCATGACTTCCCAGCCGTGCTGATTGGCGATCGCGAGTGGCAGGCAGCGATAGGCGAAACTCTCAGGAGTCTCATCCATCCAGGCCCTGCGTGGTTCTGCCGGACGAACAGGCGGCTCTTCGTTCGAAAGCGGATAGAGTGTCAGACGCATGGCCGCGTTCTAGCGCGCCTCGGCCGGAACCGGAACTGCCGGGATGAACCTTGATTTCAGCACCGGGGGCAGGTGGCTGATCATCGGGTTGAAATGCCCGGCGAGCGCCGGCACCGGATCGTCCCAGCTGAACAAGGCGTGGGTGCTGGTCAGGCAGTGATAGGGGATCATGGCGGCACGTCTGGCCAGGCCCGACCAATTGCGATTGTCCCTGAGCGCCTTCAAGGTCTGGTTCTCGCCCTTGGCCCAGAACAGGCGGGCCCCGCGACGGTAGGTCCAGGGGTCCGTCGGACCGGGCGGCAGTCGGCCTTCAGCCAGAAGCGCGGCATTCCGGATGTAGGGCATGACAGATTCTGCCAGCTTGATGTTGGCATCAAGGCGCGGATTGAATTCCAGGAAGGTGATTTCACCGGTCTGGGCATCGACGAGGAATTGCGGGGAGCCCATGCCGTGATAACCAAGGGCTTCCGCAAGGGTGTGCGCCCAGCGTCGAAGGCGCGGATCGGGCGCGACCGTCTCGACCAGCGTGCCATATCCGTCGCGGCCGCCGGTGGTGGTCTTCAACACCTTCATCTCGATGGCAGAGTGCAACCGGCCTTCCGCGGCGATCCAGCAGATATTGTGACGATGGCCGGCATTGTAGCGCTGGACCATCAGTTTCCGGTGTGACTCACAAGGCCAGTCCTGCGCGATCCGCTCGAACGTCTCGCGATCCGGACACAGGACCGCCTTGCGACCATAAAGATCGTGATTGCTCTCGACTGCCCGGATCACGAGAGGGAAACCGATTTCGCGTGTTGCGGCCACGAGGTCGCCAAATGAGTCGACAACGATGCGCGGCGCGACCGGCAATCCTGCCTGTTCGGCAATCGCCGCCATGCCCGCCTTGTTGAATGTGGTCAGTACGTTCTCGGGACGAGCCGCATAGATGCGAAGCGCGGCCGGAATATCCCGGCGCCGCTCGGCGAGAAAGCGGGTTGCGGTTTCGTCTACCGCGAAGATCCCGCCAATGTCCGGACGGCGAGCGCACAGTCGGCGGATATCGGCAAGCGCGCGCTCGGGTTGGTCTGCGGTATCCGCGACAGGCACGGTTTCATCGACGAAGCGGGACAGGTTGACGTAGTCACAGTATCCGGAAATCCCGGCGACGACGCGATGGCCCAGACCTGACAGGGCGCGCGCGACCGCAAGGCTGGCCCGGTTGTGGTCGATGACAAGTATGCTGGTCATTCTGGCAACATCCAACGGTTAACGCGATCTTAACTGCCGAAGCAATTCGCGTGCCGGATCGCCCCCTCTCGCTTTTATTGCCGAGATGCTATATGTCCGCGCGCCCATGACTGCTGCATTGAACATATACGATCCCTCCGCGCGCCCGGAGGCTGGCCCCACCTCTCTGGCAGGGCTGACGCGACCGCAAATGCGCGAGGCGATGGTCGCTGCCGGTGTCGAGGAGCGAAAAGCGAAGATGCGCGCCGATCAGGCCTGGCGCTGGATCTATCATCATGGCGCACGCGATTTCGACATGATGACGAATATCGCCAAGGACACGCGGGCCGAGCTCGAGCAGCATTACTCGCTGGCCCGCCCCGAAATCGTCGAACGCCTCGTCTCCGTCGACGGGACGCGCAAATATCTGATCCGGCTGGCGCCGGGGGTGGAATGCGAGACCGTATTCATCCCCGATGTCGGTCGCGCCGGCGCGCTGTGCGTGTCGAGCCAGGTCGGGTGCACGCTGAACTGCACCTTCTGTCATACAGGTACACAGCCCCTGGTGCGGAATCTGACCGCGCAGGAAATCGCGACCCAGGTGATGGTGGCACGCGACGATCTCGAGGAGTGGCCGACCTCGAACGAGAACCGCCAGATCACCAATATCGTCTTCATGGGCATGGGCGAGCCGCTCTATAATCTCGACGCTGTGTCCGACGCGATCGACATCATTTCCGATGGCGACGGTATCGGGATCGGCCGCCGCCGCATGACGGTATCGACCTCCGGCGTGGTCCCGAAAATCCCGGAACTGGGGACACGCACCAAGGCCATGCTGGCGATCTCGCTGCACGCCACCAATGACGATCTGCGCAATGAGCTGGTGCCGCTCAACAAGAAATACCCGATCGCCGAGCTGATGGAGGCGATCAAGGCCTATCCGGGCCTCGGCAATTCCAACAGGGTGACCTTCGAATACGTGATGCTGAAGGGGGTGAATGATTCACCCGCCGAAGCCAAGGCGCTGGTCCGGCTGCTGAAAGGCGTACCATCGAAGATTAATCTGATCCCGTTCAACCCGTGGCCGAACAGCCCGTATGAGTGCTCGGACTGGGAAACGATCGAAACTTTTGCCGAGATCGTCAATCGCGCCGGCTATGCCTCACCGATCCGCACACCGCGTGGCCGAGATATATTCGCCGCTTGCGGCCAGCTGCGCTCGGAATCAAAGAAGCTGCGGGCGAGCCAGCGCAAGGCATGACGTCCGCCGTTCTTTATCGCTGGCGGCTGAAACCTGGCACCGAGGAGACCTTCCGCCAGGCCTGGATCGAGGGCACGAAGGTCATTCACAAGACCTGTGCTTCCTACGGTGCACGTTTGCACAAAGATGCAGACGGCGTGTTCTGGTCCTATGCGCGATGGCCCGACGAAGACGTGCGCCAGTCGTGTTTTGAAAAACACGACTTTTTCTCAATGGAGTGTTTCAAGACGATGCAGGCCTGCATCGAGGAACGGTTCCCCGAGACGGTTTTAACTCTGACCGACGATGAACTGGCGGAGCGCAAATCCGGTCATGACGTGCCTGTTTATGAAACCGAACGGCTCTTGCTACGGCCAATCCGGCAGGACGATGCCGTAGCGCTTTTTCCTGCGCTCTCGGACGTTGCGAACATGCGATACTGGTCACGCGGACCGCTGGCGAGCGTCGAGGCCGTTCACGACTATCTTGCCTGGAATGCCCATGGCGCCGGCTGCCAGTGCTGGGCGGTCGAGACGAAAGCCAGGCCGGGCGATGCGCTGGGCTGGGTGATCCTGATGGACAAGGAAGACAAACAGGCCGAGATCGGATTCATGTTTCGCCCCGATGCGCAGGGCCTTGGCTATGCGTTTGAGGCGGCCAGTGAAATGATCGAACACGCCTTCTCGGTCCGCAAGCTGCGACGCGTCTGGGCGGACGTCGATCCCGGCAATGCGGCGTCAATCAAGCTGATCGAGAAGCTGGGATTGACCTATGAAGGCCGGTTGCGGGCCAATTGGGCCACGCATATCGGTGTACGCGACAGCCTGATCTACGGGTTGGCCTTGCCCGAAAATCGCCAAAAAGATTAGGTCTACCGCCCGGCCTATGACGTGGAAGCAACCAAAATATCGAAAGAGGCCGGGCGAGGACCGCTGGGCCGGCCTGCCTCTGGCGATGCATATCGCGGTGCGTGGCGCGATCGTGATGTTCGCATTTCTGGGCGTGCTGGGTGTCTTCTACTATGTCGAGTCGATGCCGGATGGCGCGAAGGCATGGGGTCAGGCCGACCTCGAAGAACCGATCCGCCTTTTCACCTCGGAGCAGATCCGCGCACTGCGCGACGATCCGCAGGCCTGCTTTGCCGCGCTCGACGGGTCGAATATGAGCTTTGCCGAGGTCGAACCGCGTTCTTCGACACCGCAATGCCGCTGGCAGGCGGGCGTGGCGATTTCCAGCTCGAATCTGGATTATGCCAACCCGCAACCGCCCGTCGCGTCGTGCGCCCTCGCCGCTGCGCTCTATGTCTGGGAGCGTGAGATCGTCGCTCCTGCCGCGGCCCGGTATCTCGACGCCGAAGTCTCGGAAATCCTGCATTACGGCACCTATAATTGCCGCCGCGAGAACTCTGCCCAGGCCGGGCGCTGGTCGCAGCATGCCGGGGCGAATGCGATTGACGTCTCCGGCTTCCGGCTGGCGGACGGACGCGTCGTCGGCGTGCACCGCTGGGATGATGGGGGTGCGGAGGCCGACTTCCTGGTTGAGATCCGGGACCGCTCCTGCGCGATTTTTACAGGTGTGCTCGGCCCGGACTACAACGCCGCACACGAAGACCATTTCCACCTCGACATGGGTCCCTGGGAGATTTGCTCCTAGGCAGCTTTGCCCCGGGCTTTGATTGCGGGCTCCCCTTTGAGGCGAGCGTGCTTCCGTCTCTGCAATGTCACGTGTTAACCATAACGGGCCCGAGGGGTGGCGCGCCATGTATCTGATGTATGTCGATGAATCCGGAGATGCCGGTCGCGAACCGGGTTCCAGCCCGGCATTCGTGCTGGGCGGATTGATCGCGCCATCGAGCCAATGGACCGATATCGAGAAGGAAATGATCGAGCTGCGCAAGGCGCTGGGGGCGCAGTACGGGCTGAAAGCGTCAGATGAGCTGCGCGGTTCGACCATTATGCGAAAGGGCCCGGGGGATTCGGCGCGCCGCGTGGCTTTGATTGAATCCGCGCTCAAGGGATTGGCCGGGATCAAGCCGCTCCGTGTGTTGCTGACAGTGGTCAGGAAAAAGAATTTGCCGCCGGAAACCGATGTTTTTCGTGCCGGCTGGTCGGCACAGCTCGGCGCTTTCGACGGTTTTCTGGCACGCTCGGGTTCGCGCGGACGGCATGGTGGATCACAAGGGTTCGTCGTAGCCGACCGGACGCAAGCTGCTCAACTCGACAAGTTGGTGCGGGCTCTGCGACGTGAACGGCCAGTGTCGGAAGCCTACGGGCTGTTCCGCAAGCGGCGGCGAATCGTCAATCGCCCTCTGCGGAACGTGATCGAATTGCCGCAACATCAGGATTCGCGGCGCAATCTGTTGATCCAGGCCGCCGATCTTTGTGCCTATGCCGTCTACCAGAAAGAAAAGCCCGCCATGGCGGTCAAGGCGCACAAGGGCGATGAGCGATTTCTGAAAGCGCTGGAGCCGGTGATTCTCAAGGGCGTCGGCGCCAATGCGGACGGTGTCCTTGTCATCGAGAACGCATGACCTGAGCGCGAATACAGATCAGGCGGCACATCCGCATAGCGACGTACCGCCCGATCATTGCCTAACCTTGTCGGGCCCTTCGGCCGAACTCAGCTCGCGGAACGATTATAGCACTCTTCCCGGTCGCCTCAAAGCGGCTTTCGATACAAATGCACAAAGCGATCCGTGTTGCCACGAATGGACGGATCGAAAACCGAAATTGTCAGCGAATCGTCCGGGTTGGCGAGTAGATCGGATTCAGCGACCAATTCGAAACCCACTGCTTCGACCTCCTCCCGCACAAAGGCCTCATCGATCCGGTGATAGTCTCCAACCACGCTGTCGCCGGTGCCCGCTTCGGCACGATGATCGACAATCAGATAAACGCCCCCCGGGCGCAGGGCGTCAAAGATCGACTGGTTCATCGCGATCCGGTCGGCGCGCGTCGGTGGCGGAAACCCCTCCTGAACCCAAGCCTGATCGTGGTAGATCAGGACCATCAGCGCGGCATCCAGCTCTTTTTCATAGTCGTCGAGAATGCCGGACACGGGCGATACAAGACGGGTGACATTGTCGCGCTCCGCGGCCAGCGCGGTGATTGCTTCGTCAGACGACGGGAAGCGCTCGACGATCCAGTCCATGTTCTCGGCGATGACCTCACCGTCGGTGCCAACGGCGCCGGACAGTATCCGCGCATAATATCCGCTACCCGCGCCAAGGTCGGCGACACGCCATCCGGGCTCTACGCCGACGAATGTCAGCATTTCCGCCGGATGCCGGCCGGCATCGCGTTCGGTCTGCGATTCCGGCCGAGCCGGGTCGTTGACCGCTTCGACGATATGGCGGGCCGGCTCGGACGGGCCGGATGCTGTTTCGGATTCCGGCGCGTCGTTCGCAGAACAGGCCGCAAGCGCAAGAACCGGTAGAATAAAAAGTGCAAGCCGCATGGTGATCCCCCTCATTGGCTGCCAGCAGTTTTTCCATTCCCGGAGCGCTGGCAAGTCGTCGCCGGTGCACAGTTTTGTGATCGCCGGCTTGTCGGCGTGCGGCCACCACTCCGCCGCTTGCATTCGCAGCGCTCGGGGCGTAGCCCTTCGCCGACAGGAAAGGGACCCGACACATGCTGTTGCACCAATCGACATGGCAGGAAATCGAAACCTATCTCGAGACATCCACTGGTATCGTCATCCCCATCGGGTCGACCGAGCAGCATGGCCCCAATGGCCTTTTGGGTACGGACGCGCTGTGTCCCGAAATCATTGCACACGCAGCCAGCAAGACGTCGGACCTGCTGGTGGCGCCGACCTTCAATGTCGGCATCGCCCAACATCATCTGGGGTTTTCCGGAACGATCACATTGCGGCCTTCTACCATGCTGGCCGCCTTGCAGGACTGGATTGACAGCCTGGTGCGGCACGGATTCACACGGATCTACTTCCTGAACGGCCATGGCGGCAATGTGCCGACCATTCAGGCGGCGATCGCGGAAAGCTACAGCGACTGGTCGCTGTCGGGTGAGCCCTGCCCTTATCGGCTTGCGAGCCGCAATTGGTGGGAATTGCCGGGCTTAGCCAAGGTTTGCCGCGACGTTTTCCCGGTCGGCGACGGATCGCACGCAACGGCTTCGGAAGTCGCGGTGACCTATTATGGTTTTCCGGAGTCCGTAAAGCGGGTGGATATGACACCGAAGATCGCGCCGGACGGCGATTTTGCTGATGCAGCCGATTACCGCGCGACGTTCCCGGACGGCCGGATCGGGTCCGACCCGGCGCAGGCGACGCCGGAAAAAGGCGAGACCATCACCCTGGCCGCGCGCGATGCGCTGATTACCGAAGCGACGCAGTTCTTCCGCGCGAACGACTAGGCCACGCGGACATCATTGCCGGTTATTTCAACCGGGATTGTCGTCAACGGGCCGGCCGCCGGCCCGCCGGTGCACGCTCCGCTCTCGACATCAAAGGTCGCGCCGTGCACCGGGCAGATGATATTCGTCTCCTTGTGCACGAAGACCCGACCGTCCGGCAGCGCCAGAGAACGGCCGGCATGCGGGCAGATATTCAGATAGCATTTCACGTCTTGTCCGGAGCGCACGATCAATAGAGGCATGTCCTGCCAGTCGATGGCAATGCCCCCTTTTTCGGGCAGCGAATCAAGTTGGGCGAGAGGCGTTCCGCTGGGCGGCTTATCCATCAATCACCCTCGACGGTGAATGGCCGGGAGAGAAGGTCTTCCATCGCGGCATCGACGCTCATGCGCCCATCGAGAATGGCGTTCACGGCCTCGCAGATCGGCATGACCACATCGGCCTTCTCGGCGAGCGAAGCGATCGCCGGCGCGCTGGACACGCCTTCTGTCACGGCACGGCGGGCCGACAGCACATCCTTCAACTTCTCGCCTCGCCCCAACGCCAGGCCGCAAGACATGTTTCGCGATTGCGGCGAGGAACAAGTGAGCACCAGGTCGCCCAAGCCGCACAGGCCGGCCAGTGTTTCGCGTTCGCCACCAAGCGCCACGGCAAGGCGGGTCATCTCGGCGAATCCGCGCGCAATAAGAGCGGCATGAGCCGACTTGCCCAGTTCACGTCCTTCGACGATGCCACAGGCAATTGCGAGCACATTCTTGACCGCGCCGCCAATCTCGGCGCCGACCAGATCGCCCGACCAGTAGGGTCGAAAACGCGGCGTTCCGAGTGCCTCCATCAGGGCATGGCCGAGCGATTTGTATCGCGTCGCCAGCGTTACAGCGGTGGGCAGGCCACGCGCGACGTCGATGGCAAAGCTGGGGCCTGACAGGACGGCGGGGATGGCCGCCGGGATTTCCTCGTCGAGTACTTCCGTCATCAACTTCAGCGAGGATTGCTCAATTCCCTTTGCGCACAGGATTATAGGCAAAGCGTCGCCTGCGTGGGGCGCGAATGCCCGCAAAACACCGCGCAAGTGCTGCGCCGGGGCTACTGCAAGCACGGCCCCGCATCCGGCGAGGTCAGCCAGATCACTGGTCGCCCGAATGCCTTCGTCGAGCTGGGCATCGGGCAGGTAGATCGTATTGACGTGTCCGGAATTGATCGCCTCGGCGACATCCGGTTCATGCGCCCAGAGCAAGACATCGCGCCCGGCGGTTGCGGCGGTCTGCGCGAGGGCCGTGCCCCAGGCGCCGGCGCCAATCACGCCGATGGATTGGTAGTCGCTCATGCCTTGGGCCCCTTTCGCCCCGATCCGATGGCCGGTTGCAGCTTGGCCGATGCCGCGTCCAATGGCCAGCGCGCCCGCGCGGGCGTGTCCAGCGGATCCGTGCGGCCACGTACGAAATGTTCGGCACCGACAAGCGCGATCATGGCGGCATTATCGGTACACCATTTCATGGGTGGAGCGAGGAGCCGGAATCCCTTGTCCGAGGCCGCAAGGTCAAGTGCTTTGCGGATTGTGCGGTTGGAGGCCACGCCGCCAGCGACCACCAAGACCGGCGCATTTTTCTCGGGATACGCCCGAGCAAAGTGGTCCATAGCGAACGCCGTGCGTTCCGCCAGCGATTCCGCGATCCGTGCCTGCATGGCGGCTGCGAGATCGGCTGTATCCTTCGGCGCCGGGCTATCCAGGGATTCCCAGTTTTGACGCGCTGCGGTCTTCAGTCCGGCAAAGGAGAAGTCAAAACCTGGTCGGCCTTGCAGAGGTTTTGGAAGGGCAATCCGTGACGGGTCACCGGCTTCGGCGGCGCGCTCCAGCGCCGGTCCTCCGGGAAAGCCGAGCCCCATGACCTTGGCGGTCTTGTCGAAGGCTTCGCCAGCGGCATCGTCGAGCGTCGAGCCGAGGCGGTGATAGCGGCCCACGCCTTCGGCGATCAGAAGCTGGGTATGACCACCGGATACCAGCAGCAGCAAGTAGGGAAAGTCGATCGGTTCAACCAGGCGCGGCGACAGGGCGTGTCCCTCGAGGTGATTGACCGCGATCAGCGGCTTTCCGCTTCCGAGCGCCAGTCCTTTCGCGGTCATCAGGGCGGCCATCACACCGCCGATGAGGCCCGGCCCCGCCGTGGCGGCAATGGCGTCAATCCGGTCAAGCGTCAGCTTTGCCTCGGCAAGTGTCTGAGCGACCAGCGCGTCCATGACTTCGGCATGGGCGCGGGCTGCGATCTCGGGAACGACACCGCCAAAGGGGGCGTGCGCAGCATGCTGGCTGAGAACCTGTTCGGCCAGCACATCAATCCTGCCATTCGGCGCGCGCCGCACGATCGCGACCGCCGATTCATCGCAACTCGATTCGAGACCGATTACCGTGATCGGAATGTCTTGCGCGGGCAGGGATGACGCGTCTATGTCCATGACATGCTCGATACTCTGCCAAAGCCTTGGCGCGCAACACGTGAGTGCGCCTTCCGCCGGAGGGGGCGTCGCCATGGCTCACGCTGACAGGGTGGCCGTGAAAGTGCTTGTGACCCGGTCCGAGCCGGGAGCTTCGAGGACTGCCGCACGATTGGAATCGCGCGGAGCGGCGCCAATTCTTGCGCCGCTGCTCTCGATATCCTTTGTCGAAGATATCACATTCGATCCGGCGCAGAAGCATGCACTGCTGTTCACCAGCCCGAATGCCGTGCGGGCCTGGCTGTCGGACCGGAGCGAAACCGATTTGCCGGCATTCTGCGTTGGCGATGCGACGGCTCGGGAAGCCGAAGCCGCGGGATTTTCGAAAGTGAGGTCGGCGGGCGGCGATGTCGCCGATCTCGTCGCGCTGTGCGAGGCGCGCCTGGTGCCCGGGCGTCACCGCCTGCTCTATCTGCGCGGGGAACATGTCAGCACCGATCTTGCCGCGGCCTTGCGGGCACGCGGCTTTGCCGTCGACGAAACCGTGATCTACACCGCTGCTGCTGCCGAGCAGCTTCACGAAGCGGCTGCAGAGGTCATCCGCCAACGCGAACTGGCCGTGGCGCTGTTTCATTCGCAGCGCGCCGCGATCGCCTTCACCGCGCTTGTCGAGGAAGCCGATCTGTCGGACTATCTCAATACGGTGATCGCCGTAGCGATCAGCGAAGCCGCGGCCGAGGGATTGGTCGCGGCAGACTGGGCGGCGGTCAAGGTGGCCGAAGCGCCGACTGAATTGGACATGCTGAACCGGATCGGTTTTGCGCACTAGGCAGGCCTCGCGCGGCGTGGTTTCGTAAGGCGAATCAGCCACCAGCTGGATGATCATGACGGAGTCAAACGAACCAGAGCCGGTCGACGCAGAATTCGAACCGGCAGACGATGCAGTCGAAGCGCCAAAGCCGCGGCGCGGCGGGGCGATCGGGCATGTCCTGACCTTCCTGGTCGCAGCACTGGCTGGCGGCGGGCTGGGGGGTGGAATCGCGTGGATGCTGGACCGGTCGACTGACGCCGCGCCCGATCCCGCGGTTATTGAGGCCCGTCTTGCCGCGCTTGAGTCGGAAGCTCCACCGGAAGCATTCGATGCGAGCGCGCTCGAAGCGCGCATCTCAGCGCTGGAATCGGTACAGGACGTCGATCTGTCTCCTCTGGAGAACCGGATTTCGGCGCTTGAAACCGGTGACGGCGAAACGCCGGATACAGAGGCGCTAAGCGCGATCGATGTTCGTCTGGACGCCGTCGAGGCTCTGGCCAACCAGGCGCTCGACGCGATCGGCGCCCAGGACACTGGCGTCGATCCGGCGCTAATCGTCAATCTCCAGGAGCGGATCGCGGCGCTCGAGGCGGCTGGTCTCGACACAGCGGAAACCCTCGATCTGTCGGGACTTGAAGCCCGGCTGGCAGCGCTGGAAGGCGTCAGCGCGCCGGAAGCCTTCGATCCCGGCGAAATAGAAACGAGACTTGCAGCGCTGGAAACGGCTGTGCAATCCGAGTTCGAAGCACTGACGTCGCGCATCGCGACACTGGAAGCGGACTCCGACGATGGCGGGCGGCAGCTTGCAGCACGGGCGCTTGCCTTGACGGCCCTGATCGAGCGGGCACGCACCGCGCAACCCTTCGAGACAGAGCGCGCCGTGCTGGCACGGGTCTGGCCGGACCTTCCGCAGAATGACCTTCTTTTCATGCAGTCACGTTCGGGCGTACCCGATCGCGACACGATTGCCGAAACGTTTCCGCGTGAGGCGCTGGAAGATGCAATCGGCACAAACCGGGTATTCTTCGGCCTGATCGAATTGCGGCCGAGCCGCGGCAGTGACGTCAGCCCGCAGGCCCACCTGCTGCTCATCGAGGAGCGGCTTGCGGAGGGCGATCTTGCCGGCGCTGTTTTCCTGACCACAGAGCTGGATGACGCGCCACGCCTTGCCGCACAAGGTTGGCTGATCCAGGCGCAAGCGCGACTGGAACTCGATGCGCTGTTGACGGCGCTACGAACCGAATTGCTTGAGGACGCGGCCGCGATGGGGGCAGACCCGACATGATCCGGCTAATCCTTGTTGTCATCGTCATTATCCTGGCCTGTGCCGTCAGCGTGTTCCTGACGCTCAATCCCGGCTCGGTGACATTCGATTTCCTCGGATTAAGCGGACGCATGCCGTTTGCCCTGGCGCTGGGCCTGTTCCTGGTGGCGACGTTCGTGATCCTGGTCGCCTGGCGACTCATTCTCGGGCTATGGACGGCTCCGGACAGCTTCCGGAAATTCCAGCTCCGGCGTCGCAAGGAAAAGGGATTTGATGCGCTCGAGAACGCGCTGATTGCGGCTGCTGCCGGTGAAGGTGAGGTTGCCGTACGGCAGGCCGCGCGCGCCGATGCACTGCTCGATCGACCTGCCCTTTCGCGCCTACTGGCTGCCCGTGCCGCCGAAGCCGCCGGCAATCTGCCGGGCGCGGAGGCTCACTATGAAGCCATGCTGGAAGATCCGAAATCGCGCCTGGTGGCCCAGCGCGGCCTGGCACAGATCGCGCAGGATCGCGGCGCGCATGCCGAAGCGGCGAACTATGCCAAGGCAGCCTTCGAAACCTCCAAGTCTGCGAACTGGGCGTTTGATGCGCTCTTCGATGCGCAAGTCGCGCAAGGCGACTGGACGGCCGCAACAGAGACGCTGCTGGAAGGCGAGAAACGACGCCGCATCCCGCAGGACCGCGCCCGGCGACGGCGTGCTGTTCTGCTAACCGCGCAAGCCCTGGAATGCGAAACCTCGGATCCCGAAGCAGCGCGCGGCCTCGCCGAGAAAGCTGTCGCGGCCGCGCCCGGGTTTGCCCCCGCAGTTGTACTGGCCGCACGCTTGCTGGCTCCCGTGCGCAAGCACAAGAAGGCCGAGGACATGATCAAGACGGCGTGGTCGAACGAACCACACCCGGCGCTTGCCCGCGCGCTCGGAGACCTGAGAAAATCGGATACAAAGGCAAAACGCGCCGAACGCCTTCGCATGCTGGCAACTGCACGGCCGGAACACCGGGAATCGAAACTGATCCTGGCCGAAGCCGCGCTCGATGAAGGGCAAACCGGCGCTGCCAAGGCGGTTTTGGAGCCGGTGCTGGCACTGGGCACGCCGTCGGCGCGATTGTGCGCGCTGGCGTCGCGCATGGCGCGGCAGGAAGGCGATGATCCGGCAGCGCGCCGCTGGATGACCCGGGCATCGCACGCGCCGGGCGAAGCCGACTGGTCCGACATTGACGGGGAAGGCCGGCCTTTCAGCTATTCTCCGGACGACTGGAAACGCATGGTCTATGCCTATGGCGACGAAGGCCGATTGACGCATCCACGGCATGAGCGCTTCGAGATTGCGGCTGGTGCCGTCCCCGAGAACGCGCTTCTGGAAGCACCGAAACCGACGCGAAAGACCGGGGCTCAACCCGCGTATTTTGATGCGCCGCGGCCGCCCGATGATCCCGGGATCGACGAGGACGAGGCATGAGTTCGCTGATCGTTGCGGTCACTGGCGGATCTGCTTCCGGCAAATCGACCTTTGCCGATGCGTTGCGGCGGCAGCTCGACCCGCTCGAGGTGCGGCTGATCGCAGAAGACGAGTATTATGGCGACCATGCCGACGAACCGGGGTTCGATCCGCTGCGCTTCAATTTCGACGACGTTACGGCGCATGACCACGAATTGCTGGGCGATCATCTGCGCCAGCTGAAGGCCGGTCAGACGGTGGAAGCGCCGCACTATGACTTTGTCACGCATCGGCGGCTTGAACAGACGCGGACGGTGAAGCCCGCGGACGTGATTATTGTCGAGGGGATCCATGTGCTGGCCGATCCGGCCTTACGGGATCTCTACGATTTGTCGATCTTCGTGGAAGCGCCGGCTGACATTCGCCTCGCAAGACGATTGTTGCGGGACGTCCGGGAGCGCGGACGCAGCGTGGAATCTGTCGTGACGCAGTATTTGCGCACGGTCCGGCCGATGCATATCGCGCATACTGCTCCGGGCCTTGAAACCGCAGACCTCGTTGTGGTCAATGACGCGGCGGCCGCGAGCCCGGAACTGGAAGCCCTGTCGCCCTCCTTCGACAAGCTGGCCGCGCCGGCGGCGGCGCGAATCCGGGCGCTTCTGGACGAACGCGAATAGGCGGCACGAAAGCCGCATTTGGGATATTGCGGATTGGCGGAAGTGCGGTTAGGTTCCGCCGCCTTCAAGCCCGGCGCCGCTTTAGCTCAGCTGGTAGAGCAACGCATTCGTAATGCGTAGGTCGCGTGTTCGAGTCACGCAAGCGGCACCATTTCTTCCCCGAAGCGAGCTTCGGCCGGGCAAGCCAATTCCCCTTGTTCGAGCGAAGGCGGGCCGGTTTTCCTGCTCTCGTGCGTACGTCATACGGCCCGACAGATGCGGTCGTACGATCATTGGCGGCTCGCTGGAAGTCCAATCGTGGCAGCTGCACAAGGCCAGCCCCTGGCTGGCAGAAGTGCTAGGCTTCAATGAAGAGCGGGGGGCAAGATGAAAATATCAGCATTAGCGAAACCGGTCATGGTCGGCGGAAGCGCGCTTTTGATCGCCGTCTTCGCTGGGGCATTCGGCACGGTGAACGGCATGGGACAGGATGCCGAGCACGGCCGCATCACGCGGCGGGCACTCGGTTGCGACAGTACCATGGCCCCAACCGCCTGTTTCGAGCCTGACACGCTCGACAGCCTGGCCGGATCGCCGGGGGATTTCGGGGCCGTCGGCGCGCCCGACAGGGGTCGCGGCATGCTGACCTCCCATGCCCATTGCAGCGGCGGTGATTATTTCGCCATCCCCGATTACCCACAAAGCCGGGAAGCGGCTGCAGCGACGCTGACGGAGTGTCGCGACTACATGCTGGACAATCTGCGGCATGCGGTTATCGACGCCGCCGGCCTGCTGAACGATGACGACGACATCCGGTCGAGCCAGATCCCCGGATTCATTCCGTGCATCTATGCTGGCCAGGAGCACGGTCGCGCAAAATGCAATGTGCTTGCCCATCTCGGGCGCATCCTGCACGCCGGTCAGGATTTCTACTCGCACAGCAATTGGGTGGACGAGGCTGATCCGACGCGCCCCGTCGGGCCGGACAATCCGCCGGGCCTCAGGCAGACGGGAAGGTCGTCCTGGCTGGATCTCGGGGCGGCGACACCGGTCTTTCCCGACGGGTTGATATCCGGATGCTTCGATACCGAATCCTTCCTCGGAGAAGAACGCGGATGCACTTATGGCGAGAGCGGGGCCCACAGGGTCCGGCATCTCGATCTGAACAAGGATACGGGACAGATTGACCCTGAAATCGGTGACGGCACAACCCACCGCGGAAGGCATAGCGGCAATTTCGAACGCGCCGTCAGCGCCGCAATCGACGACAGCACTCACCAGTGGCGGACTTTCCAATCGCGTTTGGTCGCGGAATACGGGCAAGAACGTGCCGCGCTGATGATCTGCGCCATCCGGCGCGATGATCCAAGCGATGATTGCTAGTGCCGGTAGACCGGTCGATCAATCTGACGCGCCGACTAGTGTGCCTGGTGGCGCCAGTGTGACCGTTTCAAAGATGTTCGCCAATGTATCCCGGTTCGCCAGATCCGAATTGGCAAAGATCATGGCAATGGTCTCCACCGTATCGCCGCCAAAATCCTGATTGACAAGAAATGCGATCGCATCGAATTCGGCTGTGACTTCACACGCTGGGCCGGAAAGTGTCATCCGCCCGCCATAGAGATTCTCGCCGACCGCAAGCGCCGTCAAAGGCGCCGAAAGCGTGCAATCGCCGATATCGCCGCCCTGCAGGCTTCCGGTCATCGGCAACAGCGAGGCGTCGATATTGTCGTTGCTCGTGGCCGTGCTGATCGATCCGATGACTTCGGGGCCGCTTGGACTCGAGGCAATCACCTCGAAACTGCCGCGGAAGCGATTGTAATCTGCGATCTCCAGCGTGGTCAGCGGCAAGAATACCGAACGGAAGTCCATCCTGAGCACATCATTGGCTATCACCAAATCGTTCGACGTACTGCTGCCCGTTGCGATGTCGATTGTTCCAGAGAACAGGGAGCGGGGTCTCCAGGTGCCCTGCCAGTTTGCCAACGAATTGTCATCGCCCGTCACGACGGTTGATCGTGCCGAGAAAGGAATACCATTGGCTCCGGTGTCTCCATCCCTTTCGACCAACCCCACAAACGCAATTGGCTCGTCCTCTTGCGCAAAATCCAGGTTGGCCCAGAGCTGTCCGTCCGGCGTGATGATGACCACCCCGGTGCCCTGACCGGGGATTTCTATCGCCCACGTACCAACCGGTGCGGCTTCGTTCACCGCCGTCGTCAGTTCCTCGACCGACACGGCTACGGATGTCTGTCCGCGCAGCACGCCGTCCGTGTCCACGAAATCGACGAAGACCCGAACTAGGTCGGGGAGGTTCGCCACGCCAACGCCCGGAATGCGAAGCGCCCGTATCTTGAAGAAGACCGGATCCGTTCCAATCATCGTCCGCCGGCGACTGACTCTCTCAGAGGTACAGATTCCCAGGCTATTCGTTTCGCAAATATCGAGCTTGATGGGCGCCGCTGACTGAAACCCGGTGGCCGGCAAGCTTAGGCGCGGCCGCACCGTAATTGTCGCCTCATTGTCCGCTGCACTGGACAGACCGGGCGATGGCGACACCGGATCTCCCGCGCCCACATTGATCGCGGCAAGTGAAACCGGTTCGAAATCCTGCCCGTCAAGCAATCGGACCGATCCCTCGCCATTCAAGGTGGCGGCCACGGCAACAATGTCCGGTACCGGCGTGTCCGAAACCGACAGCGACAGCGTGTTCACGCCAAGAATTGACCTTGCCGATACCGGGTTGCCAGAACCGTCGTCGGCGCAGATGAAATCGAGAACGATATCGGTGCTGGATAAAGGCCCGGTCGGCACCGTGAAAAGAACAAGCGATTGGGTCGCGCCGGCACCGATTTCAAATGGGAGGTCGAGCGAGCCTTCAACCGTATCGCCGTTCGGACCGACCTGCTGGAATCTCAGTGTGCCGGCGGCTTCCGGCGTGCCAGTCGCAAACGCCACTGAACACTCTTCGACCGTGTCAGCGCGCGCGTTTATAAACGAGGCATAGACCCCGGCGGGTGCGCCAGTCTGGACTGATCGCGCCGTCGGCAAGATCGAGCTCACTAAGCCTTGTGTGCTGGCCGTACCGGACAGTGTCGCGGCCAGGTTGGTGGCTAGCAAAACGGTTAGGAAAAAACGCGAGAACACAGCCTGCCCCAGAGAAAACCTTCTGTTAGTTTAGTGGGTCGGATATTCATTGGCAATCTAATCTTTGTATTTTTGTTGAACCACCCTTTTCTATACTTTGATTTTGTATTGCGTAGTATCTACGAAATGCGAGTCAGATGACTGTTTGTATATTTCTCGGTTGCTCTATGAATAACACCTTTGGAGATCGCCAATCCCGATCTTTGCATTGAGGCGCGGCAAGTCTACCGGCAATTCATCCACGTTGAACCGCACAATACGCCTTGCTTCCGGATTGATTGCTGCGATTTCGCTCCTGCGGTGTACGAATCTTCCGAACTCAGCTGGCCCGAATGCGGGCCTGATCATCGCTGCGTGTGCCGGGTGGCGACGAATATGATGCCGGCTGTGGCGAAATGCGCTGCCACGCCAACCGTCCACCAGATCAGCAGCCAGAGCATGATGAAGGCGTCACTACCCTTGCCAAGGCTGATGGCAGTGAAGATGACCACGCCGAGACCATAGGCGTCGCGGTGGTTCCGCAAAGGCAGGGGCGCGCCGGCGCATTCGTCATCGGCATCTTGCGTAAGGCCAGTGCGCTATTCCTAATCCGCAGTACCGCGCGCCGCCCTGCAATCCCAGCCTTTGCCTTGACGCACCGCGCCCTAAATGTTCCACACGGGCGCACCTCATCTGGTCCAAGCGATTGACCTTTCTAGCGACAGCACAGGAATCGGTCGTGCTGCCGCCGTTTTGCGGCGCCAGACCAGCAATGAAGCGGAAACAGTCTCATGGAATTCGGTACCGGCGCCTCACTGGCCGCCTATTTTGTCCTGATGATCGGCATTGGCATTTACGGTTTCAGGGAATCGACAGGCGACAGTTCGGGCTATCTGCTCGGCGGACGCAAGCTCGGACCTGCGGTGACGTCGCTTTCCGCCGGCGCTTCCGACATGTCGGGCTGGATGCTCCTCGGCCTGCCGGGCGCGATGTTTGCCTCAGGCCTGTCGGCGGCCTGGATCGCCATCGGCTTGCTGCTCGGAGCGCTTGCAAATTACCTGATCGTCGCTCCACGCCTGCGCGTCTATACCGAGACCGCGAATGACGCGATCACCATCCCTGACTATTTCGAGAAGCGTTTCGAGGACAAATCGCGGCTTCTGCGGGTAATCTCGTCAATCGTGATCATCCTGTTCTTCACGCTGTACACGTCCTCCGGCGTCGTGGCAGGCGGGAAATTGTTCGATTCCGCGTTCGGCCTTCCGTACGAGCTCGGCCTGTTCGTCACTGCCGGCGTTGTCGTGCTTTACACACTGCTCGGCGGGTTCATGGCGGTCTCGATGACCGATTTCGTGCAAGGCTGCATCATGTTCGTGGCCCTCGTCATCGTTCCTGTCGTGGCGCTGACCGGGATTGGCGGATTTGACGGGCTGAACACGACGATTGTGGAAATCGATCCGTCGCTCCTCGATATTTTCGGCGGTGTGGGGCTGATCGGGATCATCTCGGCAATGAGCTGGGGGCTCGGCTATTTCGGCCAGCCGCATATCATCGTGCGCTTCATGGCGATCCGGTCTGTGAAAGATATCCCCGCCGCGCGAAATATCGGTATGAGCTGGATGCTAGTCACCATCGTCGGAGCGATGGCGACCGGACTGGTCGGTCTCGCCTGGATATCCCAGAACGGGATTCCGCAGGGCTATCTGGTCGATGGCCAGTTCGACGGTGAAACGATTTTCATCGTCCTGTCGCAGATCCTGTTTAATCCGTTCATCGGTGGCTTCCTGCTGGCTGCGATCCTGGCCGCGATCATGTCGACGATCTCGTCGCAGCTTCTCGTGTCCTCGAGCTCGCTGACCGAAGATTTCTACAAGATTTTCCTGCGCCGCAATGCGAGCCAGAAGGAACTGGTCCTGGTCGGCCGAATTGCGGTGGTCGCCGTTGCAATGGTGGCGATCGCGCTGGCCTGGAACCCGGACAGCAACGTGCTGACGCTGGTCTCCAATGCGTGGGCCGGATTCGGCGCCGCCTTCGGACCGATCGTGATCCTGTCGCTGTTCTGGAAGAAGATGACGCGCTGGGGCGCGCTGGCCGGCATGGTGATCGGCGCCGCGACCGTGTTGGTCTGGACCTATGTGCCGCTTCTGCCAACAGATGCAGGCGTCGTACCGCTCGGCAGCTGGCTCTACTCGATCGTACCGGGCTTCATCTTCTGCTTCGTCGCCATCATCGTCGTAAGCCTTGTCTCGCCAGGGCCGAAGAAATCCGTTGAAGATACGCACGAGGCGATGGAAGCCGAGATGGACAGCACCGGCTAGAAAATCGACAACTTGGTCTTGCGCGCGAATAATTCGAGGGCGCGGGTCCCGGCCAGCGAATTGCCAAGCTCGTCAAGCTCGGGCGACCAGACGCAAATCGCATACTTTCCGGGAATCACGGCGGCAATGCCGCCGCCGACACCGGATTTGGCCGGAATGCCGACGCGAAAAGCGAAATTTCCCACGCCGTCATAGAGGCCGCAGGTCAGAAGCAGTGAATTGATGCGCTTGGCGCGCAGCGGCGTCATCAGCTTTTCGCCCGTGATCGGTTGCTGGCCGCCACTGGCCAGGGGCAGGAAGGCGCGGGCCAGATCGCGGCAGGTCATTGCGATCGCGCACTGCCGGTAATAGACGGACAGCACGTCCTCAACCGGCGCAACCAGATTGCCCTGGCTTTTCAGGAGGTGCGCGATTGCGGCGTTGCGATGGCCATGATCGGCCTCCGAATGCGCGACCTCTTCATCGATGTAGATATCCTGACGGGCCGCGCACCGGCGGACCGAGCCGAGGAGTTGCAGAACGGGGCTGACGGTGCGGGCTGTGATCGCGTCGGTCACGACGAGGGCGCCCGCATTGATAAACGGGTTGCGGGGCAATCCCTGCTCGGATTCGAGCTGCACCAGGGAATTGAAGGCATTGCCCGAGGGCTCGCGGCCAACGCGCTTCCAGAGAGCATTGGAGCCGACGATCTTGAGCGCCAGTTCGAGGGTGAAGACCTTCGAAATGCTCTGGATCGAGAAACAGATGTCGGCATCGCCGGCGACATATTCTGATCCGTCAACGCCGCAAACAGCCATGCCGAAACGTTCTGGCGAGATTCGCGCGAGCGCCGGAATGTAATCGGCCACCTTGCCGCGGCCGATCGACTTGCGGGCTTCTGCTTCAATCTCGTCGAGAAGGGGCGTCAGGTCTGTTTCAACAGCGGTCATGCCGGCGAACCTAGTGGGATGCGCTGCTTTGTGAACCGGGGATCAAAGAATGGAACGCACCTCGGCAATCCGGGCGCTGATGTCGTCTACCGGCGCCGGAGTGGATGCCGCCAGCGGCGCGCCAGCCGGCCAAAGGCCGACAAGCGCGTCGATTTCTGCAATCAATGGTTCGTCTCCAAGACGCTGCGCATGTTGGCGGGCAACCGTCGCGAAGCCGAATGCATCCTGGTATTCGCCGGCATCGGTCACGTCCATGAGATACGCGATGATGGCGCGCGAATCCCCGCCGGCATTGGCCTGCAGCAGAGCGAGGTTTGCCTCTGCCTGCACCAACATGGGCTCGATTTCGCTGGCCGGGCGACCATCATCGAGGGCTTGCGAGACCCGTTCGAAGATTTCTGCCGCCAAGCCAAGCGCGTCGATGCCCTCGCGTTCCGCAGCATGGGCCTCCGAGACCGGGTGCAAAAGGTGGGGTGCAGCTTCGTCCGGGACGCCGGCGCGATAAAGCGCCAGGCCAGTCTCGACATGTCCGGACATGAAGGCGACGCGGAACTCGATCGGCATGGAATCCATATCGTCGTGGGTTGTCTGATCGACGGATGCCGGCGCGTCACCGCGGCCGCAGCTGGTCAGCACAAAAACACCGAAGATCACGATGAAGACGACGCGCGCAGCGGAAACCAAATTCATGGACATCTCCCCCTGATTGGCGCCAGCTTACGCGCCCGTAAACCGCTCGCAAGTGGGTGGAGCCCTAGCTGGCGTTGTCAGGCGTTTGGCCGGTTGGCGATAAGGTCGTCAACGACTCCCGGCTCAGCGAGGGTCGAAGTGTCGCCAAGCGAATCGAGTTCGTTCTCGGCGATCTTGCGCAAAATGCGGCGCATGATCTTGCCCGAACGGGTTTTCGGCAATGCCGGTGCGAACTGGATCAGGTCAGGTGTGGCGACCGGACCGATTTCCTTGCGAACATGGGATTTGAGTTCAGTCTCGGTTTCAGCCGTTGGCTCCAGACCGGCATTCAGCGTGACAAAGCAGTACACCCCCTGCCCCCTGATATCGTGAGGGTAACCGACCACGGCTGCTTCGGCGACATTCGGATGGGCGACCAGTGCGCTTTCGATCTCGGCGGTGCCGAGCCGGTGACCCGAGACGTTAAGCACGTCGTCGACGCGGCCGGTGATCCACCAGTAATGATCGGCGTCGCGGCGCGCCCCGTCACCGGTGAAATAGAGGCCACGATAGGTCGAGAAATAGGTCTCGGCAAAACGCTTGTGATCGCCGTAGACGCTGCGCATCTGGCCCGGCCAGGACCGCTTGAGCACGAGATTGCCCGAAAGCTCGCCTTCGCCCTCAATGAAATTCCCGTCCTGGTCAACGAGTGCCGGCTCGATGCCATACATCGGCTTGGCGGCGGCACCGGGCTTCAGATCGTGAGCGCCCGGCAAGGCCGAAATCATGCAGCCACCTGTCTCGGTCTGCCACCAGGTGTCGACGATGGGACAGCGGCCTTTTCCTACCACGCGGTGATACCAGGCCCAGGCTTCGGGGTTGATCGGCTCGCCGACGGAGCCGAGCAAGCGCAGGCTGGACAGATCATGCCCTTCGACCAGCGCATCGCCTTCGCGCATCAGGGCGCGCAGGGCCGTCGGAGCGGTGTAGAGCACGTTCACATTGTGCTTGGCGCACACGCGCCAGAAGCGGTCGGCGGCGGGCCAGGTCGGAATGCCTTCAAAGACCAGCGTGGTCACACCATTCACAAGCGGTCCATAGGTCAGATAGGTGTGGCCGGTCACCCAGCCGATATCGGCGGTGCACCAGAAGACCTCGCCGCGCTTGACCTCGAACACGGTATCGAAAGTCAGTGCCGCCCAGAGCAGATAACCGCCCGTCGTATGCAAGACGCCTTTCGGTTTTCCGGTGGATCCCGATGTGTAGAGAATAAACAGCGGATCCTCGGCATTCATGGGCTCCGGCGCGCACTTGGCATCAACTTCCAGGGCAAGTTCGTGATGCCAGAAATCGCGGCCTTCGACCCAACCGATCTTTGCGCCGGTATGGCGCACGCAAAGAACCGCCTTAACATTTCCGGCAATTTCAATGGCTTCGTCGACATTCGCTTTCAGCGGGACCGGCTTATTGCCTCGCACGCCCTCGTCCGCCGTGATGACGAATTCAGACTCGCAATCCTTGATGCGACCGGCGAGGGCGTCCGGCGAAAATCCTCCGAAAACAACGGAATGCACGGCACCGATCCTGGTGCAGGCGAGCATCGCGTACAGCGCCTCGGGAATCATCGGCATGTAAAGCGTGACGCGATCGCCCTTCTGCACGCCGATCTTCTTGAGTTCGTTTGCCATGCGGCAAACATGATTGTGAAGCTGCCTGTAGGTGATCGCGGAATGAAATCCGGGATTGTCGCCTTCCCAGAGAATGGCGACATCATTGCCGCGCTCCTCGAGATGCCGGTCGATGCAATTGTAGGACACGTTCAGAACGCCGTCGGCAAACCATTTGATCGACAGCTCATCCGGATCCCAGTTGACGCTCGAGATCTCGGTCGGCGTCTTGATCCAGTCGAGCCGGCGGATTTCCTCGGTCCAGAACGCAACGGGTTCCTCGATCGACCGGCGGTAGCGATCCTTATACTGGGCGAGGCTGGTCTGGCTGTGCGGCACATAATCGTCGGGTACCGGCACGCAGTCAGGCGCCGTTCCGGTCTTGGTCTGCTGCGACATGCCTATCTCCCTCGACACCAAGCGGGTTTGTATTGCAGTGAAAGCCAAGTCACCGCCTGCATCAAGGCGGGATCAAGTCTGCGCGCTATTCGGCTGCAGCCAGGTCATCGCTCAAATGTGCCCGCGTCGACGGAATGCGGATTTCCTCGACCATGTCGCGGATTTCTTCCGGCGGAGCCGGGGTCAGCAAGGCCACGCCGATCGAGACGCCGAAGGCGATGATCATGCTGATCGTGCCGAAGCCTTCCGGCGATATGCCGAGAAACCAGTCGACCTCGGAACCCACGGCCAGGCCGGGCAGGAAGCCGGTAAAGCCGGCCACGGCCAGCACGGAGGCGAGACCGGCGGCGATCAGCATGGCCGGGATCTTGCCGCGCGCATGGGTGCCGAAATGCAGGGTCAGCAGGGCGAGCGTGGCAAGACTGCCGCAAGCGCCGATCACGGCGGGCGAGAAGCCGATCTTGAAGTGGACGATATAGGCGGCGGTGACGACGAGCCCGGTCGTCATGCCGGCAATCGCGCCCTGCTTGTTCATCCGGGTCCAGAAAATGCCGAGCAGGATGGCCGGAAAAAAGCTGGCAGCGGCCAATCCGAAAGCGAAGGCGACAACGGCGGCGACAAACCCTGGCGGATTGATGCCGGCGTAAATCGCCACGAGCACCGCCGCGACGGCGGCGAGGCGCGCTGTCAGCAATTCCTGAGTATCGCTCATTCCGGTGAATAACACTTTCCGGCAGAGATCGTGCGAGACCGCTGAAGAGATCACCATAAGAAGGCCTGCTGCCGTCGACAGGGCGGCGGCCAGCCCGCCGGCTACAACGAGACCGATCACCCAGGCCGGCAATCCGCCGATCTCCGGATTGGCGAGCACGAAGATGTCACGGTCGAGCCGGGTAACTTCATTGGCTTCCGGATCGGCGCGATACTGGATGCGTCCGTCGCCATTGCGGTCTTGCGCATCAAGCAGACCGACATCGCGCCAGTTATAGAACCATTCCGGCGTGTCGCCTTCGCCCAGCGTCGCGCGGTCGATCGTGCCGGCTGCCGCTTCTTCCGACCATGCGCTTTCGTTCACGGTATCGATGAAGTTGGCACGGGCGAAGACGGCTACGGCCGGTGCGGTCGTGTAGAGAATGGCGATGAAGACCAGCGCCCAGCCGGCGGATTTGCGGGCGTCGGAGGCCTTGGGCACGGTGAAAAAGCGGATAATGACATGTGGCAGGCCCGCCGTGCCGACCATCAGCGCCAGCGTGATGGCAAAAACGTCGATTTTCGGCTTGCTGCCTTCGGTATAGGCCGTGAAACCGAGATCGGTGAGCGTGCGGTCCAGGTTCAACAATAGCGGCGTGCCATCCTGCGCATTGCCGACAAAGCCGAGCTGCGGGATCGGCGTCCCGGTGATCTGCAGAGACAGGAAAATGGCCGGAACCATGAAGGCGAAAATCAGCACGCAGTACTGAGCGACCTGTGTGTAGGTAATGCCCTTCATGCCGCCGAGCGCCGCATAGAAGAGGACGATGATGGCGCCGACAATGACGCCGGCCTCGATTGGCACGTGCAGGAAGTTGGAGAAGGCGATGCCGACTCCGCGCATCTGGCCGGCAATGTAGGTGAAGGATATGAAGAGCGCGCAGATCACGGCGACAATGCGGGCGGCCTGAGAATAATAGCGGTCACCGACGAAATCGGGCACGGTGAACTTGCCGAATTTTCGCAAATAGGGGGCGAGCAGCAGCGCCAACAGCACGTAGCCGCCGGTCCAGCCCATCAGATATACCGAGCCGTCATATCCAGAGAAGGCGATAATGCCGGCCATGGACAGGAAGGACGCCGCGCTCATCCAGTCGGCGGCCGTGGCCATGCCATTGAAGACCGGCGGTACGTCGTGTCCGGCCACATAGAAATCGCTGGTCGAGGCCGCGCGGGCCCATATCGCGATCGCGATATAGAGGCCGAAGGAGGAGATCACGAACAGGCCGGTCCAGAAGAGGGTAGGCTCGAGGCCGAAAATCGTCATTCGCGGCCTCCCTCAGCCTTCATCGTCATCGATGTCGTATTTCCGCTCGATGCGGTGCATCAGCGCGGAGCAAACGAAAATCAGGATGACGAAGACATAGATGGCGCCCTGCTGGGCGAACCAGAAGCCGAGCGGTGCGCCGCCTATCGAAAAATTGTCAAGTCCATCGCGGAACAGGATGCCGGCGCCGAAGGAGACCGCGGCCCAGATGGCCAGCAATACAGCCATCAGGCGCAAATTGTCCCGCCAATAGGCCTTGTATGATGATCTCGCAATGTCGTGATCGCCAGTGTTTGCCATTCAGCTTTCCCCTCCGGCTGACCGGGTCGCGGAGCGACATTGCCCGCTTGGCCACGATGCGTCACCCCCTTGTGATGGCGCGGTCCTGATGCAGCGATGGACAATCGCATGACACGCCAATAGGACGTGGATCAGAAACCCGCCGGTCCGCTGGGAGCCCTTCATGAAGATATATCCGAACATTATCGATGCCATCGGCAATACGCCGCTGGTCAAGCTCAACAAGGTTGTCCCGGAAGGCGCGTCGACGATTCTAGCGAAGTGCGAATTCCTCAATCCGACCGGGTCGATCAAGGATCGCATGGGTCCCTACATCATCGAACGGGCCGAGGCCGAGGGCTTGTTGAAACCGGGCGGTACCATCGTCGAGAATACGTCGGGCAATACAGGCCAGTCGCTGGCCATGGCCGCCGCGGTGAAAGGCTATCGCTGCGTCTTCACGCTGCCTGACAAGATGAGCCAGGAAAAGATCGACATGATGCGCGCCTATGGCGCAGAAGTGGTGATCACGCCGACCGACGTGCCCGGCGACAGCCCCGACCATTATGTGAACACCGCCAAACGGATCGCAGAAGAGACACCGGGCGCCTTCTATGTCGACCAGTATCACTCGCAGTGGAATATCGAGGGCCATTATCACAATACGGGCCGCGAAATTTTCGAGCAGACAGATGGCGGCAAGTTCGATGTTTTCATGGGCGGAACCGGTACGGGCGGAACGGTCTCAGGGGTCGGCCGCTACATGAAAGAGCACGCCCCGAATGTGCAGATCATCGGCGTCGATCCGCTGGGGTCGGTCCACTACAATCTTTTCAAGACGGGCCGTCTGCCGGCCGCCTATGTCTATTCGGTCGAGGGTATCGGCGAGGACATCGAGTGCCGCGCCATGGATTTCTCTGTCGTCGACGACATGGTGCAGATCGATGACTGGGAAAGCTTCCATGTCGGCCGTGCCCTGGTCCGCGAGGAGGGCCTGTTCTGCGGCGGCTCATCCGGGTCGATCGTCGCCGCGGCGATCGAGGTCGCCAAGAAAATCGGTCCCGACAAGACGATCGTCGTCACGCTGTGCGACAGCGGCACGCGTTATACTTCCAAATACCTGTCCGACAGGTGGATGGAGGAGAAGGGCTTCTTCACGGAGCACACACTGCTCGGCCCGATGGGCGATCTTGTTGCGCGGCGCTCATCACTGACGGCTGATGCCAAGGCGGACGACGCCGACATCCGCAAGATGCTGGATGAGGGTGATCTCGACTATCTGCCCCTACATGAAGGCGACACATTCACGGAAATCGCCACGCGCGATGGCGGGCGCCTTTCGATCGGCGGGATCCTCTACACCGAGGCGCGGATCGAAGAGATGCCCCATATACTCAAGCGCGGCGATGCCGCGTTGGTCATGACACGCGACGAGGTGGTCGGCGTGGTGACCGAGAAGGAATACAGCGCCCGGGTTGGCGGCTGATCAGGAAGGACGAATCAAATGAGTGGCGAGAACCAGAAGTTCGCAACGCGGTGCATTCATGCCGGCCAGTCGCCGGACCCGACGACCGGCGCGATCATGACACCGATTTACCAGACCTCGACCTACGTCCAGACGAGCCCGGGCGAGTTCATCGAGAATTACGACTATTCACGCTCTGCGAACCCCACGCGGACGGCCTTGGAAGCCAATGTCGCCAGCCTCGAAGGCGGCCGGCACGGAATTGCCTTTGCCTCCGGCGTGGCCTCGCTGGCGGCATGCATCCATTTGCTGAAATCCGGCGATCACGTGCTTTTGTGCGACGACGTCTATGGCGGCACTTTCCGCATGTTCAACAATGTCTTCGCTCAGCTCGGAATCGAATTCTCGCGAGTCGACATGACCGATCTCGATGCGACACGCGCGGCGATGACCGACAAGACCAAGCTGGTCTGGCTCGAAACACCGACCAATCCGACGCTCAAGATCGTCGATATCGAGGCCGTGGCGCAGATCGCCCATGACGGCGGCGCGCTGTGCGTGGCCGACAACACTTTCGCTTCTCCCTATCTTCAGAACCCGCTGGCTCTGGGCGCGGACATCGTGTCCCATTCCTGCACCAAGTATCTGGGCGGCCATTCGGACCTCGTGGGTGGCATTCTGGTCACCGCCGACGCCGACCTCGCCGACAAGCTTCACTATGTCCAGAATGCCGTGGGTGCCGTGCCTGCGCCGATGGATTGCTTCCTTTTGCTGCGTTCCACAAAGACGCTGCATGTGCGAATGGAGCGACATTGCGAGAATGCCGAACGCATTGCCGAGTGGCTGACCGGTCGCAAGGGCATCAACAAGGTCATCTATCCGGGTCTCGACAATCATCCGCAGCACAAGATCGCGACCAGGCAGATGCGCGGTTTTGGCGGCATGATCACGATGACGCTGGATGGCGGGCTGCCGGCTTCGCGGCGTTTTCTCGAATCGCTGCAGGTTTTCTCGCTCGCCGAGAGCCTGGGTGGGGTTGAATCCCTCGTCGAGCATCCGGCGATCATGACCCATGCCTCGGTGGATGCCGACAAGCGCGCTGCGCTTGGCATCGATGACGGGCTGGTGCGACTGTCCTGCGGAATCGAGGATGCGGACGACCTGATTGCCGATATCGAACAGGCGTTGGATGCAGCGAACGCTGTCTAGTTCGTGCGGGGTGCACTCATGGTGAGGCGTTTCCGGATGAGCCCCCAATAGCGGGTCGGCAAGAGGCGCTCCATCCACATCAGCGTGTGTGCGTCACGCCCGACGAAGATGCGCGGTTTGCGACGCTCCACGCCGCGCAGAATGACGCCTGCAGCTTGTGGCGGCGGCATTACCAGAGATTGGTCCGCCGCCTTCTGGCCAAGTTCGTATTCCTCGTCACTGACGCCGACGCCGCGTTCCGCTGTTTTGGCGATATTGGTTGCAACACCGCCGGGATGGACGGCAGAAACACCGATCGACGTGCCCGCCAATTCATGGCGAAGCGCCATGGTGAAGCCGCGCACGCCGAACTTGGCGGCCGAATAAGCGGTCTGTCCCGCCGGCGCGATGACACCGAAAATCGAGGAAATGTTGGTGATATGCCCCTCGCCTGACTCGCGAATGAGCGGCAGGAATGCGCGCGTCATACGGACAACGCCCTGGAGATTGATGTCAATGACACGGTCGAATTGTTCTGGCGTGACCTGGTCGAACATGCCGCCCAGCGCGACACCGGCATTGTTGAACAGCAAATGAGCTTCGCCATGGGTATTGCGCACATTTTCGGCGAATGCCCCAATAGCGACCGGATCTGCAACGTCCACGACATGGGTTGTCACCCGGCGATCGTTTGAGCGGAGGCCGGATGCAATGTCCTCGAGGCCAGCCTCGTTGATATCAGCCAGCGCCAGGTGGCAACCGCGGTCGGCCAGCTCGCGCGCTAGCGCTGCACCAATACCGCTCGCGGCACCGGTAACGATCGCGGTTTTGCCGCCAAACTCCACGCGATTCATTCCGCAGCCTCGAGCGCCGGCGTGTTCGTGGCAACGTTCTGCGCCTTGTGAAACTGCATGGCGCCGTCATCGATGCGGCCGAATCGGATGGCGAGCATGTCGGCCATGTAATTCATGTGGACCTGCCATGGGGTTTTCGGTCCCTGTTTCGGCAAACTCTCCCGGGCGCGGTGGAAATAACCTGAATCGAGGAGTTTCAGCGGCTCGCGCGGCATTTCGGGATCCGGCACCGGAACGGCATAGTCAGCGCCAATTCGGTCGAGATAGCGGAGCGTGCGGCAGACACGTTCGCAAGTCAGATCGATCTTCAGGGTCCAGGAGGCATTCGTATAACCGAACGCCATGGCCATGTTCGGCACGTCGCTGACCATCATGCCGCGATAGACGACATGGTCGGGCGGATTGACTGTGTGACCGTCGACATTGAGGTGAATGCCGCCCATTAGCTGGAGGTTCAGCCCGGTTGCCGGGATGATCAGGTCAGCTTCCAGGAATTCGCCGGATTTTAGCTGGATGCCGGTCTCGGTGATCCGCTCGATATGATCTGTGACGATCGAGGCGCGCCCTTCGCGAAGCGGAGCAAAAAAATCTCCATCAGGGGCCGCGCAAAAACGCTGATCCCAGGGCTTGTAGCTGGGCGAGAAATGTTTCTCGACATCAATAGCCGGACCAAGTGCTTTCTGGGCTTCCTCGAGGACGGCCTTCTTCACAAAGTTCGGGAAGCGCTGTGCCATCTGGAAAATCAGAATGGTCTGGAGAATGTTCTTGTAACGGGTGATCGCATAGGCCAGCCGCGCGGGCAGTACCTTGCGCAGGAAATCCGCCGTGCGGTCGACGGTCGGGCGCGCCGCTATATAGGTCGGAGAGCGCTGCAACATGGTGACGTGTGCGGCCGCATCCGCCATTGCCGGCAGCAGTGTCACGGCCGTGGCACCCGAGCCAATGATGACGACCTTCTTGCCCGCATAATCATAGTCTTCCTGCCATTTCTGCGGGTGGATAAAGTCGCCCTTGAATTCCTCTACGCCAGGGAATTCAGGCAGATAGCCCTCGTCATAGCTGTAATATCCGGATGCCAGGAAGAGGAAACGCGCCGTGTGGTGTTCGACGCCGTCTTGACCATTCACTTTGACGGTCCAGCGCGCGGCCGCCGAATCCCAGCGCGCCGAGGTCGCTTTGCGCTGGAAGCGGATGTGATCCATCATCCCGTCTTCGCGCGCAGTTTCCGAAACATAATTGCGGATCGCCGGGCCGTCGGCGAACACCTTGCCGTCGACCCACGGTTTGAAGGCGTATCCGAAAGTGTACATGTCGCTGTCCGAGCGGATACCGGGATAGCGGAACAGATCCCAGGTCCCGCCGATCTGCTCGCGCGCCTCAAGGATGCGATAGGTCTTGCCCGGACAACGTTCGAGCAGGTGATGCGCCATGCCGATCCCGGACACGCCGGCCCCGATGATCAGGACATCGACTTCGGTTTCCGCCATTCCGTTCCTCCCCGGAAGTGAACACCGTTCACTATGCCAGCGCCGCGGCATCCGTCAAACGTTGCCGTACACCGGCATGACGAATGACAGAAACACGCTAGATTGACCTGCAAGGGAGGACGCAATGGAAAACATGACCATGGCGATGCTGGCTGGAATAAATCTGGGGATCGGTATTGCCCTGTTTTTCGTGCTCTGGCTGGTATCGCTGCGATTGCGCGATGTCAGTTTCGTCGATGCCTTCTGGGCGCTCGGCATGGTAGTGTTGGCGATCTCGAGCCTGTGGCTTCATGCCGGCGATCTCGAGCGCCAGCTCGTCCTGACTGGGCTCTGCGTGGCCTGGGGGTTGCGCCTCGGCCTGCACCTGTTCGGACGTTGGCGGCGCGATGGCGTCGACAAGCGCTATACGAGCCTGCTGGAGCGGGCAGGCAATCGAGGACTGGGTTTCGCCACCGCCAGCCTGCTCCTTGTCTTCCTGCCGCAATCGATCCTGATGTGGATGGTCAGCCTGCCGGTGCAACTTGGCCAGTACGGTGCGGGTTTCGGCGCCCTCGGATATGCCGGGATCGCGCTCGCGGTGTTCGGCATCGCCTTCGAGAGCCTCGGCGATTTTCAGCTCGAGCAATTCCGCAAGGACCCGGCCAATGCCGGCCAAGTGATGGATCGTGGATTGTGGCGCTACACCCGCCATCCCAATTATTTCGGCGATTTCTGCACCTGGTGGGGATTGTTCCTGATTACCGCCGAAGCCCCCTGGGGCTGGCTTGCCTTGCCCGGACCACTTTTTCTTAGCTGGACGTTGCTGAAGTGGAGCGGTGCGCCGCTCCTGGAACGCGGGCTGGCAGAGCGGCGACCGGGCTATGCCGATTACATCGCGCGAACCAGCGGTTTCTTTCCGTGGTTCCCGAAACCATCCGCGAACCCGGCATCCGACGGCTAGACCCGCCAATTCGGTGACCTGTCTGTGGCCTTTCGGTCACGGGTGAAGGGCAGTCAACCGAACCGGTTTTCGCCTGCCGCGGGACAATGGCGGATCAATCGGGAATCGAGAACAGCCGCCTGCCGGTGCGGTACAGCCTCCTCTTGATAGACCGGATCGGTGACCATTTCGAGAAAGGCCGATGCCGTCGCATAACGGGCAATGAACGCGATGTCCCAGAGCCCGTCTGCCGGTCCGATAAGCACGAGCTGCGGCTCGCCACGCCAGACGATCTTGCCGCCTACACGCTGAAAAACGGGGCCGCTGCGGCGGCCATATTCGGCATAGGCGTCGACGCCGGACGCCGTCCGACCGTCCGGATAAGCTGCCTTGTCGTGCAACCGGATGAGGTTGAGCATTTCGACCGGTTCATCGCGCGGCAACGACTTAAAAGCGTCGAACGCCGAGCGCGCGGGACCGATATGGTACATTCGTCCGTTCCTGTTGTAAAAAGTGCAACGATGATAACGAGTTCGCCTGCCGCGCGAACAATTATTTCACTCAATTGGAGGTGACCTTACCCGGCTTTCCTGTTAACTTGTTATTAAGGGGAGAGTTGATGAGACGGACGGTCGAAATCATCTGTGCCGGCGGAGTCGCGCTTGGCGGACTGACAATGGGCATGGTCGGGCCTGCCGGATCGGAAGCGCCGGATTGGGATCCTCAAGCTGCCGTGCTGGCCTCTTTCCGGACAGACCCGGTGAGGGAAGTTTCCTCCGCGACGGCACGGACGGCTACGGCCGTGATGAGCGTCCGCGAAGCTTATCGCGACGATTTCGCCGCGTCCCGCACACGATTTGTGCTGGCCGATCCGCCAGGCCCGGGAGAGCTGGTGATCGAGGGCGAAACCTCGGTAGAAGAGGCCTTCCAGCGCAATTCCTATACCGGTGCGGATGTCGTCCGCCCGACGACCAGCGTACGTGTCGCAGCACCGGTCGCCAATCCGGCAGGTGATACGGTAGTGACGCCCTATGCAGGTGTGGCCCTGACACCGGAAGGTACGGAAGCGCGTGTCGGGGCACGGTTGCGGATCGGCGACGGGCGCGGCCCGAAATCGCGCTGGTATCTGTTTGCGGCCGCAGAGCGCCAGGCGCTTTTCTACGACACCCAGGAGTTCCGGCGGCCACTGCGGGCGATCGATATCACGCCCTATTCGGTGATCGGGGATATCCAGGCGGGCGTGGCCTATCGGCTCAATGACAGCACTGACCTCGCAGTCGCTTATGTCCACCGCGACTGGGCCTATCGCTATGGTGTCGATGAGTGGGAAGAAACTGAAGGCTTTGCCGCCTTCTCGGTGGTTTCGCGCTGGTAACCGCAGCCGACCATTACCTCTGAATTGAAATCATTGTGCATTGCAGGCCTGCGCCAGCGACTTGGCTCACCTATATTGCTTCCTGACCTATCCAGGAGGCAGACCGATGGCGGGGATCTGGCATGGCGGGACATTCCCGCTCGATAAAGTGCAGTTCAGCGACCGCAAGACGATGGCGGACACGATCGGGATCGAGATCACCGAAGCCGGCGATGACTGGGTGCGCGGCCGGATGCCGGTCGATCACCGCACCCATCAGCCTTTCGGCCTGCTGCACGGCGGCGCGTCGGTGGCGCTCGCCGAGACGCTGGCTTCAATCGGCGCCTATTGCACGGTCGACCCGGAAACCCATGCCGCGGTCGGCATGGAGATCAATGCCAATCATCTGCGCCCGGTGAAAGAGGGTTTCGTCTACGGCGAAGCCCGGATTGAATCCATGGGCCGGACGACGCAGGTGTGGACGATCCGCATCACCAATGAAAAAGGCAAGCTGGTCTGCCTGTCGCGCTGCACGATGGCAATCATCAAGCAAGGCGGGTGAGGTCCTCCCGGCGTGTTGGAGGACAGCAATGATCAATCCTAATGCGCCTCGCCCCAATGGGCGCCGGCCTTGGCGTCGACCTCCAGCGGTACCGAAATATTGATCGCCGGCCCGGCGGCCCCGGACATGACCTCCTTTGCCAGTCCGATAAGGTCGTCGGCCTGGTTTTCCGGCACTTCGAAGACCAGCTCGTCATGGACCTGCAAAAGCATGCGCGCCTCGAGCCCGGCCTTGTCGATCGCCCCGGGCAGGCGGATCATAGCGCGTCGGATGATGTCCGCGGCCGAGCCCTGGATCGGCGCATTGATCGCCTGGCGCTCGGCGAACTGGCGCATGTTCGGATTCTTGTCCCGGATCGAGGGCAGATGGGCGCGGCGGCCGAAAATCGTTTCGACATAACCCTTCGCCTTCACCTCCTCGCGCTTGGCGTCCATATAGGTCTTCACGCCCGGGAATTTCTCGAAATACTTTTCGATGAAGGTTTTTGCCTCGTCGCGCTCAATGCCGAGATTATTGGCGAGGCCGAAAGCGGATATCCCGTAAATGATCCCGAAATTGATGGCCTTGGCCTGGCGCCGGACCATTGGATCCATGCCCTCGACCGGCACGCCAAACATTTCCGATGCGGTCAGGGCGTGAATATCGTCGCCTCGCTTGAAGGCGTCCTTCAGAGCTGAAACATCGGCAATGTGGGCGAGCAGGCGCAGCTCGATCTGCGAATAGTCCGCGGCGACAAGCACATTGCCCGGTTCGGCGATGAAGGCTTCGCGGATCTTGCGGCCTTCCTCGGTGCGGATCGGGATGTTCATCAGATTGGGCTCCGACGAGGCGAGCCGTCCAGTTGAGGTCGAGGCCAGCGAGAACGACGTATGCACCCGGCCGGTCTCCGGATTGATCGCTTCACCAAGCGCATCGGAGTATGTCGATTTCAACTTGGCCGCGCTTCGCCATGACAGGATGGCCTGTGGCAGTTCGTGGCCGTCATTAGCGAGGCCTTCGAGCACGGACACATCGGTAGACCAGGCGCCCGTCTTGGTCTTTTTACCGCCGGGCAAACCCATTTCTTCGAACAGGATCTCGCCGAGCTGTTTCGGGCTGCCGAGATTGAATTTCGAGCTCGCCAGTTCGTGCGCGCGGTCTTCGTGCTCGGCCATTTTCTGGGCGAAATCGGAGGACAGGCGCGCCAGCTGCGCCTTGTCGACCTTGATGCCGGCCCGCTCCATGTCGGCGAGCACTTTCGGCATCGGGCGCTCGATCGTCTCGTAAAGCGTCGCCTTGCCCTTGCCGGGCACGCTTGGTTTCAGAATCTCCCACAGGCGCAGCGTGACGTCGGCATCCTCGGCGGCGTATTCGGTCGCCTTGGCGAGATCGACCTCGGCAAAGCTGATCTGGCTTTTGCCAGTGCCGCACACTTCCTTGAACTTCAAGGGGGTATGGCCGAGATGCAGTTCCGAGAGTTCGTCCATGCCATGGCCGTGCAGGCCGCTGTCGATGACATAGGATAAGAGCATGGTGTCGTCGTAGGGCGCGACATCAATGCCATAGCGCGAGAAGACAGCGAGATCGTATTTGATGTTCTGGCCGACCTTGAGAACGGACTTGTCCTCGAGCAGAGGTTTGAGCGCGGCGATAGCTTCGTCCATCGCTACCTGTTCGGGACGGTCGCCGCCGCCGAGCAGATCGCCGGTGGTACCGTGATCGAGCGGGATATAGCAGGCCCTGCCGGGGCGCGTAGCCAGCGAGACACCGACCAGTTTCGAGGCGACTGCTGAAAGCCGGTCGGTCTCGGTGTCGACAGCAATGACGCCCGCCTGATAGCTGGCGGAGATCCATTTTTCGAGATCGGCGATCTTCGTCACGCATTCGTATTGCGATCGATCGATCGGCGCGGTGGCATCGCCAGTCGCATCAGCGACCGGGGCGCCCAGCGCTTCCTCGACACGACGGGTAATGGTCCGGAATTCCATGGTCTTTAGGAATCCGACCAGCGTCTCGGCATCCGGCTCAGCCGTGCCGAATTCGTCGAGCATGTTCTCGACAGGAACATCCGTCTTGAGCGTTACCAATTCCTTGGAAATACGGGCTTTCTCTGCGAATTCGATGAGATTTTCGCGGCGCTTGTTCTGCTTGATCTCCTCGGCGCGCGACAGAAGCGTTTCGAGATCACCATATTCCTCGATCAACTGGCTCGCGGTTTTCGGCCCGATGCCGGGAATGCCGGGGACATTGTCGGTCGAATCGCCCATCAGGGACTGGACCTCAATCACCTTGTCGGGGCCGACCCCGAATTTCTCGACCACGCCTGCGGGGTCGATTCGCTTGTTCTTCATCGTGTCGAACATGGTGACCTTGTCGTCGACCAGCTGCATCAGATCCTTGTCCGACGAGACGATAGTGACCTTAGCGCCTTTCGCCTCGGCCTGACGCGCATAGGTGGCGATCAGATCGTCGGCCTCGAAGCCCTCCATCTCGATGCAGGGCGTGCCAAAGGCGCGGGTAGCGTCACGGATGATGGAGAATTGCGGGACGAGGTCTTCCGGCGGCGGGGGCCGGTTGGCCTTGTATTCGGGATAGATGTCATTGCGGAAGGACTTGCCGGAATAATCGAAGATCACGGCGAGATGGCTCGGTTCGTCCTCGCCCTTGAGGTCTTCCAAGAGCTTCCAGAGCATGTTGCAGAAGCCCTGCACCGCGCCGACCGGCGTGCCGTCGGATCGGGTCAGCGGCGGCAGGGCGTGATAGGCGCGGAAAATATAGCCGGAGCCGTCGATTAGATAGACGTGAGAGGTCTCGTCGACCATGCGTTCTACCGCCATTTTTGCCGTCCTTCCTCGCTGGAGCGTCAAGCTAGGCGGGGTTGCGGAGTGAGGCAATTGGCGGGTGCGGAAAGTCTCCGCCTCATCGTTCACATCCGCCTCCCGAAGGGACGCCGGATGCTTTTCCCTCTCCCTTGAGGGAGAGAGAGAATGCGGCGGACACAAATGGCCTTTCATGCCTTGCGGGGATTGTTTTCAGTGCCGGTTTTTCAGGTCAAAGGCGCGAAAGCGCCGCTTCGCGGTTTTACCCTTGAGCTGAATAACCAGCACGAAAGACTGGCCGGCATGGCTTGTAAGGCAAGGCGGGCAAAACCGGCAACACGACCGGCCCCAGCAAGACTCCCAGCGCCGCAAGTTCCACGGCGCCCACCAGGTTCATCCCGCCGCCCAGAGCAGGGCGAGGCCCGCCGCTGCGGAGAGCGGGGCAAGCCATCGGATGGACCAGACCGGCAAGCGCTGGGCCCAGAATTGAGCATAGGCGTGATGCCAGCGCCGCGGGGCGATGACGATCAGAGCAGAGCTAAAGACAAGGAACAGTCCCGAAACATAAAAAATCGTGGGAAAGCGCGCCGTCTCTGACGCCCCGATCAGCGCCAATCCGGCGAGGCTTCGCAAGGCATGCTCGCCGAAATGGATCAGGGGCGTGGAGCCCATGCCGGCCAAGCCCTGCAATGCCCGGGACGGCGCGGACGCCATCAGTGCGGCGACAGCGATGAGCCAGAGGCCGAGGGCATAAACGCCCAGCTTGGCGAGAACAGGGAGTGTGTCTGCGAACACAATTGGCCTTTCATGCCTTGCCGGGATTTTCCGGCGGGGAAAGCCCCAACCATCCGTTCGGGGTTTACCCCGGAAACACCACCGGCCCGAGCAGCGCGCCGAGCGCTGCAATCACCACGGCACCTGCCAGGTTGAGCCGGAATCCGGCCTTCATCATCTGGCCCTGCGTGGTCGCGCCGGAGGCATAGACGATGGCATTCGGGGCGGTCGCGACGGGCAGCATGAAGGCGAAGCTGGCGGCGATCGCCACCGGCACGATGAGGCGCTCGGCCGGAAATCCGGCGCCGGCGGCCATGGCGGCGAGGACCGGCAGGAAGGCTGAGGTTGTGGCGACATTCGAGGTCAGCTCGGTGAGGAAGATCACCAAGAGGACGAGACAGAAGACGAGGAGCGGCGCCGGGAAAGCAGCGAGGAAGCTCATTTGCCCGCCGAGCCAGTCGGCGAGGCCGGTCGCGGTCAGCGCAGCGGCCAGCGAAAGCCCGCCGCCGAACAGGATGATGACATTCCATGGCAGGCGTGTCGTGTCTTCCCAATCCATCAGCATGCGGCCCTTGTCGGCGCCTTGTGCGCCGGCCGGAATCAGGAAGGCGAAAAGGGCGCCCAGCAAGGCGATCTGGGTGTTTGACACGCGAAGCGCGATAGAGAGGTCGAGCGTCTCGGTGACCCAGGTCAGCAGCGGGTTCCAGAGATAGGCCTGGCCCATCCACAGCGCAGCGACGATACCAAACAGGATGGCGACACGCGCTTCCGGGGCGGTGATACCGCCCAGCGCCTTCAAATCCTCGGCGACGATGCGGCGCGCGGCGGCCGAATCGACCTTGCTGGTCAGGTTGAAGGCGAAGCGGGTGAGAATGACCCACATGATCGGGATAAAAAGCATAACCGCCGGCAAGCCCATCATCGACCAGACAAGGGGATCGATGGTGCGGCCAAACTCGGCCTCGAGGAAGCCGATGGCAATCAGATTGGTCGGCGTGCCGACGAACACTCCGACACCGCCAACGGAGGCGGCATAGGCAACGCCCAGCGCCAACGCGACCGGGAAGTGCGGGCTGGCATGGCCTTCTTTCATCACTTCCTGGGCGACGCGCAGCGCAATGGGGATCATCATGATCGTCGTCGCCGTGTTGGAAATCCACATCGACAGGAGCGCCGCTGCGGTCATGAAACCGAAGACGAGGAAGGACGGCCGGCCGCCGAATATCCTGACCACGTTGAGCGCAATGCGGGTGTGGAGATTCCAGCGCTCGACCGCCAGCGCTATGATGAAACCGCCGAGCAGGAGCATGACGATGGGGCTGGCATAGGGGCTGGCCGTTGCGCCGACAGAATTGATGCCGAGCAGCGGAAAAAGCGCGAGCGGGACCAGCGCGGTGGCGGCGATCGGTATGGCTTCCGTCGCCCACCAGGTTGCCATCAGTAGAGCCAGCGAAGCCAGCAGCCAGGCTTCGCGCGGCAGACCTTCAGGCAAGGGCAGGAATTGCAGTCCGAGGGCGAGACCGAGACCCGTGAGCAGGCCGATATTCTGGGCGGGGCTCCGGGCCATATGGTCAGGTTATTCGCCGTTGTGTGCCGGGCCACCGCGCTGGACGAAGCGGCGGTCGCAATAACCGCATTCGACATAGCCGAGATCGCGGTCGATCTCGTAGAAGACCCTGGGGTGACCAAGTGCGCCGCCGCCGCCATCGCAGGACACACGGTGCTGATCCGTCACAATGACTTCGGGCGGTAGCGGTGCGATCATGTCAGGGCTCCGATAGACAGGCGGGTATGCGCCGCATAGTTATGGTCCTGACCCCGAAGCGTCAATCAGGACATGTTGCATGACCGACCTCCCCGACTTCGCGCTTGAAGCCGTCGATCTGAAGAAGACCTATGCCGGCGGCAAGGAAGCGCTGAAAGGCGTGACCCTGCGGATTAAGCGGGGCTCGATATTCGGCCTTCTGGGCCCGAACGGGGCGGGCAAGTCGACCTTCATCAACATTTTTGCCGGGCTGGTGAACAAGACGTCGGGTCAGGCGGTGATCTGGGGGCGCGACATTGACCGCGAACCGCGCAATGCGCGCGCCGCGATCGGCATCGTGCCCCAGGAAATCAACATGGACGTGTTCTTCACGCCGTATGAGACACTGGAGCTGATGGCGGGCTTTTACGGTGTGCCGAAAGCCGAACGCCGGAGCGAGGAGATCCTCGCCGCAGTGGGCTTGTCGGACAAGCGCGATGCCTATGTGCGGCAATTGTCAGGCGGCATGAAACGGCGCCTGCTGGTGGCCAAGGCGCTGGTCCACAATCCGCCGATCCTGGTGCTCGACGAGCCCACGGCCGGCGTTGATATCGAGCTGCGACGGCAACTCTGGGCCTATGTGCGCGAATTGCACGCCGCCGGCACGACGATCGTCCTGACCACACATTACCTGGAAGAAGCGCAGGAGCTCTGCGACGAGATTGCCATTGTTGATCATGGCGAGGTGATTGCCTGCGAGCCAAAGGACGAATTGCTCAAGCGCATGGACACCAAAACGCTGGTGATCGATCCGGTGGCGCCGATGACCAGCGTTCCGGGAAGCCTGACCGGCTATGATGCCGAGCTCCGCGACAGCGGGGAGCTCGCGATTTCCTACAAGTTCGGCGAGCAATCGGTCGCGGAGATAATTGAAAAATATAACGCTTCGGGCGCGCGGATCGCGGATCTGCGCACCGAAGAACCGGATCTCGAGGATGTTTTCATGGCCCTGACCTATCGGCGCAAGGACAGCGCGGCCTGACCCGGCCTTGATTTGGCCTCATGCAGTGTCAAGACTATTGCCGGTCTGGAGGTCACTATGAGAACATTACGCCGTATCTTCGCGCTGATCATTTCCGCGGGCGCCTTTCTCTTCCTGACCTATGTGTTCGGAATTTTCATGAATCCGCAGGGACAGGGCGGCTGGATCGCCGCACTATTGCTGATCGGAACTACCGCGATTCTTTGCCTACTGCTGTATCGCTGGATGGTTGGAGGCGGGGCTTCTGGCCTGGATCGCAGGGTGAGAACCGATACCGGCTCACTGGGCCTCGGGCTTTCGGGTGTCGGGATCGTGGCCAGCCGGCGCCGTCGAAGGGACGAAGACGATGATGGCAATGATGACGATCCCGATGACGATCTAAGGACCTGGGGCTGATCAGCCGGAATTTAGCCGGCGGCAGATATCGTCGAGCTGATCGAGCTTGGTGTACCGGATCGTCACCGTGCCGGCTTCGCGAGACTTGCCCTTGCCATGGTCGATCTCGACCTTGAGGCCCAGCCGGTGAGCCAGATCATCCTCAAGCGCGCGGGTATCCGCGTCCTTTTCCTTCGCGACTGATGGCGGGGTTTCTGCTGGCCTGGTTTCAATGCTGCGGGCAAGTTGTTCGGCTTGGCGGACGTTCAACCCGCCGCGAATGATCTGTTCAGAAAGCGCTTGCGGATCCGGTGCGGTCGCCACAGCGCGGGCATGGCCTGCAGTCAACCGGCCGTGTTCGAGATGCTCGAGGACGGATTCGGGCAGGGCGAGCAGGCGCATCATGTTGGCTACATGGCTTCGGCTCTTGCCGACTGCGCGGGCAATCTCGTCCTGGGTATGGTCGAAGCGTTCGACCAATTGGCGGTAGGCGCGCGCCTCTTCTACGGGGTTGAGATCGGCGCGCTGAACATTCTCGACGATTGCGATTTCGAGCGTTTCACGGTCGGTGAGTTCGCGGACAAGTACAGGGATTTCATGAAGTTTCGCACGTTGCGCAGCGCGCCAACGGCGTTCACCCGCGACGATTTGATAGCCCGCCCCATTGGGAGCTGGGCGGACGAGCACTGGCTGAAGCAATCCCTTTTCGGCGATCGAATTTGCAAGCGAATCGATTTCATCACTGGAAAATGCGCGGCGCGGCTGGTCCGGGTTCGGTGAGATATCGCTGATTGCAACGAGTTGGGCACCGCCGGATAGATCGCGTGAGCTCTCGTGGACATCGCCGTCATTGAGCAGGGCAGACAAGCCTTTGCCGAGACCCCGTGTTCGTTCGGCGGTCATGCAGGAATCCTTTCAATATCAATAGCCTGACGCTTTTCTTGCTGAACGATTTCCTTGGCCAGAGCGAGATAGGCCTGGCTACCTGAACAATTCAGATCGTAGAGCAGGACGGGTTTGCCGAAGGAGGGAGCTTCTGACACCCGGACATTGCGCGGGATCAATGTCCGGTAGACTTGGTCGCCGAAATGTTCGCGAACATCGGCCTCGACCTGACCGGAGAGATTGTTGCGACCGTCAAACATGGTCAGCACAACCCCCTGCAAGGCGAGCTTCGGATTGAGATTGGTGCGGACAAGGTCGATCGTGCGCATCAACTGGCTCAATCCTTCAAGCGCAAAGAACTCGCACTGAAGTGGAACCAGCACAGAGTCAGCAGATGTCAAGGCATTGACGGTCAACAGGTTCAGCGAGGGTGGGCAATCGACCAGGATGTAGTCGCAATGCTGGCCTGCGTCAGCCAAACGCTTGCGGAGGCGGTCGATCGCATGTCGCAATCGGTAAGAACGGCGCGGTGCGGCCGCGAGTTCAAGCTCGGCGCCGGAGAGATCGGGATCCGAGGGAGCAAGTGCAAGATTCGGGACGAGCGTGTCGACCAGCGCGCGCTCGAGCGGTTGCTCACCTACGAGAACGTCATAGGTCGTAATCCTGCGGTCGACCGGCGGCACGCCCAATCCCGTCGACGCATTGCCCTGCGGGTCGAGATCGAGGATGACGACCTGTTTGCCGATGGCGGCAAGCGCGGTTCCGAGATTGATCGTGGTTGTGGTCTTGCCGACTCCGCCTTTCTGATTGGCGACGGCTATCACCTTGAGTGCCAAGGAATGCTGAACATCAGGCATGGCAGTTTTCCTTCCTCGGCCGAATTGCTGAAAGACGAAGTATGACTCCGTCCGTGCTCGTCTGACTCGGCAGAATGTCAGCGTCGAAGGTCCAGTATTTATGCGCATCCGTCAATTCCTGACGGTAGCGCTGGCCTTTCGGAAAAAGCGCTATTCCGCCGGTTTTCAACAGCGGATAGGCATAGCCGAGAAGCTTGTCGAGAGCGGCGACCGCGCGGGCTGTGACGATGTCGAATCTTTCCGACCGGTCGATGGCCTCGACACGGCAATTCTCAACGCGGGCCTTTGCGCCTGTTGCGGCAAGGCTCGCTTCAATGAACCGCGCCTTCTTGCCAACGGATTCCACCATGGTGAGTTGGGATCCGTCCAGTTTACGATCGGCAATTGCGAGCGCGAGCGCGATACCGGGAATCCCCGCGCCGGCGCCGATATCGAGCCAGTTCATCGGACCTGGGGGCGCGTGTTCTATCAGCTGGAATCCATCGAGCGCGTGCCGGTTCCAAAAATCGTCCATGGTTGAACGGCCCACCAGATTGGTGGTTCGATTGGCTTCGGCCAGCAAGTCGTGCCAGCGCTCGAACGCAGCCAATGTTTCACGTGAAACACCGGTGGCACTCTGGAAATCCTCGGGGCCCAAGGTCAATTATCCTGCCTTCCGGGCCGATTTGAGATGCGCCAGAATTGCGGTGATCGCGCCAGGCGTGACACCCTCAATGCGGCTGGCCTGGCCGAGTGTCGCCGGACGCACGGCGCCCAGTTTCTCCTGCGCTTCGGCCGACAGACCGCCGACCCGGCGATAGTCGAAGTCTGCAGGCAGGCGAATTGCCTCGTCCTTGCGAAAGGCCAGGATATCGGCCTGCTGGCGTTCCAGATACTGGGCGTATACCGCCTCGATCGAGATTTGCTCGGCGATAGCTGGCGAGATATTCGCAAAGGTTTCGGACAGCTTTGCAATATCGGTCCAACCGATTTCGGGATAGCTAAGCAGCTGTAATGCCGTGCGGCGCCGACCGTCCTGATTGATCGACAATCCGTGCTTGGCCGCCTCTTGGGGAGTCAGGGAGAGTCCCGCCAAGGCCCGGCGCGCCTCTTCGAGATGAGTCAGCTTGAGTCGGTAAGCAGTTTCACGCTCTGTCGATATGCCACCCCACGCTATGGCAAGAGGAGTCAAGCGCTGGTCAGCGTTATCTGAACGTAGTGACAAGCGGTATTCGGCGCGGCTGGTAAACATCCGATAAGGCTCACTGACACCTCGAGTCACCAGATCGTCGATGAGCACTCCGATATAGGCCTCCGAGCGTCCCAGCGTCACCGGGTCGGAGCCGGCCGCGCGGCGTGCCGCATTGAGACCGGCCATCAGGCCCTGGGCAGCGGCTTCCTCATAACCGGTCGTGCCATTGATCTGACCGGCGAGATAAAGACCCGGCGCAGCGCGGACTTCGAGCGTGGCATCAAGCTCTCGCGGGTCGACATAGTCATATTCGATGGCATAGCCGTAACGGGTCACCTTGACGCTTTCCAGGCCGGGAATGGTGCGCAGAAATTGATCCTGGACGGCGTCCGGCAGCGAGGTCGAAATCCCGTTCGGATAAACCCAATCACTGTCGAGACCTTCCGGCTCGAGGAAAATCTGGTGGCTGTCCTTGTTGGCGAAGCGGTGGATCTTGTCCTCGATCGACGGACAATAGCGCGGACCCCGACCGGAAATACCGCCACTGTAGACCGCCGACTGGTCGAGATTGGCCGCGATGATATCGTGGGTTTCGCGCCTTGTGTGTGTAATGCCGCACGCTATCTGTGGCACCCGGATCTCGTCGGTGAGGAATGAAAACGGGACAGGCTGATCGTCGGCCGGCTGCATGTCGAGGCCGGACCAGTCAATACTGTCCTTGAGGAGGCGCGCCGGGGTTCCCGTCTTGAGTCGGCCCATGCGCAAGCCAAGACCGTAAAGACGGTCGGCCAGGCCGATCGCCGGCTGCTCGCCGAAGCGGCCCGCCGGGATACGTTCGAGGCCGCGATGGATGACGCCCTTCAGGAAGGTGCCGGTGGTCAGGACGATGGCGGCACAAGACCAGGTACGACCGTCGGCGGCCACGACCCCTGTGACCCGGCCCGAATCATCGACAATCAGATCCTCGACCGCCGCCGCCTCGATGGTGAGATTGTCGAGTGCGGCGAGCTCGGCCTGCATCGCCTCGCGATAAAGCTTTCGATCGGACTGAGTGCGCGGGCCGCGCACCGCCGGACCCTTGGAGCGATTGAGCAGGCGGAACTGGATGCCGGAGGCGTCCGCGACGCGCCCCATCAGGCCATCCAACGCGTCAATTTCCCGCACGAGATGGCCTTTCCCCAAACCGCCAATTGCCGGATTGCAGGACATTTCCCCGATCGTGGCCGGGTTATGCGTTAGCAACAGCGTCCGCGCGCCGAGGCGCGCGCTCGCCGCCGCAGCTTCACAGCCGGCATGGCCGCCGCCGATCACGATGACATCCCATTTCGCGGACATCGGTTCCCAAGCTCCTGTTCGGGCCGCGCTATGTATGCGTTCTGTGACGCCGAGTCGAGGGGCTGGGCACGTGTTTCACGTGAAACAGGTGGTCTATTTTCCGATGCAGAAGCGCGAAAAGACCGCGTCGAGGACATGTTCGACATCGATCCGGCCCGTCAGGCCTTCCAGCGCACGCACGGCCAGGCGGACATCCTCGCCTGCAAGTTCCGGGTCGGTCAGGCGTTGTTGTGCCCGAGCAAGCGCGCCGCGCGCGGCTTCAACATTGCGCCGATGGCGCAGCCGCGAGAGCGCCGGCATTTCCCGTTTTGACAGGCGCTCGGAAACAATCCCGGCAAGATGCCACTCGAGATCGCCCACGCCCTTGCTGGTGCGGGCGGAAAGCGCGAAATCCGGCTCCAGAGAGTCAGGAAGAGTCAGAACCTGCGGCAGATCGGCCTTGCCAAAGACAAGTATGTCGGATCTCTCCAAGACTGGAGTCATTTCCTGATTCCACGTCGCGCTACCATCCAGAAGCCCCACCACCAGATCAGCAGAGTCAGCACGAGTCAGGGCGCGCCGTACACCTTCCTTTTCGACGACATCTTCGGTCTCCCGCAAGCCGGCTGTGTCAGCAAGAGTCACAGCATAGCCGCCGAGATCCATACGCACTTCCACAATGTCCCGCGTGGTGCCTGGAATGTCGGTGACGATCGCCGCATCGCGGCGAGCCAGCGCATTCAACAGGCTGGACTTGCCGGCATTGGGCGGGCCGATGATGGCAATCCCGAACCCCTCGCGAATGCGCTCGCCGCGCCGGCCATCGTCAAGATGTTCCGACAAATCGTTGGCCAAGGCCGAAAGGATTGGTCCGGCGGTCTCGGCCAGCTTTTCCGGCACGCCCTCTTCGTCCGGAAAATCGATTTCGCCCTCGATCGCCGCCAACGCGTCGATCAGCCGCTCGCGCCAATCCTCGTATAGCTGACGCAGCGCACCGGACATCTGGGCCAGCGCCTGTTCGCGCTGCGCGCCGGTCTCGGCGTCGATCAGGTCTGCGAGTCCTTCGGCCTCGGTCAGGTCGAGCTTACCATGCTCGAAGGCGCGCCGGGTGAATTCGCCCGGCTCGGCCAGCCGCGCCCCGAGACCGGCAAGGCGGTCGGCCAAGGCCTCGATGACCGCAGGTCCGCCGTGAATCTGGAATTCGGCACTGTCTTCGCCGGTAAAGCTGTGGGGCCCCGGAAACCACAGGACAAGACCCTGATCGATCAATGTGCCCGCCGCATCGAGCAGACGGCGCAGCACGGCATGTCGCGGTCGCGGGCGCTTGCCTGCAATCGCGGCATCCAGGATCGATCCCGCCTCACGCCCTGACAGGCGCATCACGGCCACGCCGGAGCGGCCCGGCGGCGTCGCCAGGGCAAATATGGTATCTGCGGGCATGCGCGTTATTCCTTGCCGGTCTGCCCGGCCTGACGCATCAGCGACAGGAATTGATCCTGCATCTGACCGCCCAAACTCATCCAGTTACGCATCAGCGCTTCCGGCTCCAGCGAAGCCATGTTCTCATTCATGCGCTTGGTCATTTCCTTGACCATCAACTCGTTGACCGGAGCCACATCCGGCAAACCGAAGAAGCTTCGTGCCTCCTCAGGAGTGCAGTCGATATCGATCTTGACCTTCATCGTGGCCCCACTTGTTGTCACTGTTCAGACTTATATCCTGCCCAGCGTTCCGATCAAAAAGCAATGATAGGGAGAACCAGATGGCCTCCGAGCAGATCATGATCCATTCGCCCGACGGTGATTTCGGCGCCTACCGCGCTACACCGGACGCAGGCGAAGGGCCCGCCATCATCGTCCTGCAGGAAATCTTCGGTGTGAATGCCGTGATGCGCGAAATCTGCGACGATCTTGCAGGCAAGGGATATGTCGCCATCTGTCCGGACCTGTTCTGGCGGATCGAACCGAATGTCGACATCACCGACCAGAGCCAGGCGGAATGGGACAAGGCATTTGATCTGTTTGGTAAATTCGATGTCGAGTTGGGTTTGAAAGACATCGCCGTCACGGTAGATTTGGCGCGCCGTGATTCCGCCAGCAGTGGCAAGGTCGGTGCCATCGGTTACTGCCTGGGCGGGCTCCTCGCCTACCTCACTGCCTGCCGAACGGATGTCGAGGCCGCCGCCGGCTATTATGGCGTCAACATACCGAATTTCTTGGAAGAATCGAAAAACATCAGCGGCCATCTCCTGTTGCATGTGGCGGGTCAGGACCAGTTCGTAGACGCGGACGCGCAAAAAGCCATGCATGCCGGGCTGGACGACAATCCGCACGTCACGCTGCACGATTATCCCGAACAGGACCATGCTTTCGCACGGCGCGGCGGCGAGCATTTCGACGCCGACGCCGCCGATCTGGCCAACGCCCGCACCCGCGCCTTTCTTCAATCCCGTCTCAGATAGATGGGATTCTGGGTCGCCCTTCTCACCGGTGTCACATCCGGTCCTTCGCTGCCGCCAGTCAGCGCGTTGCTCGACTGCGCGCGCGATGCCGACATCACACTGGTTGCGGCCCATCGAGCAGGTGGATTCGCACCGGGAATTCCGGAGAATTCGCTGGCCGGGATCCGTGCGGCGGCTGCGCTCGGCGCCGCCTTTGCAGAAGTCGATCTGCGGGAAACGGCCGACGGTGAAATCGTGCTCATGCACGACGAGACGCTTGATCGCACAACGACCGGTCGCGGGCGGGTCGGTCATCACACGCTCGCCGAGCTGCGCCGCGTCCAGCTCGTCAACCCGCACGGCCGCCCGACGAGCGAAACCGTGCCGACGCTGAACGAAGCACTCGCCGTCGCTCAGGCTGAAGGCATTTATCTGGAACTGGACCTGAAGGGGGTGGAGGCTCACGGGATCGCGCGGCAATTGCGCGAAAACGGACACGCCGATGAGACCATTCTCATCCTCTACAACACGAGTCCCGCGGCCGCGATCCAGGCGATCGCACCGAATCTCGGCCTGTCACTGCCGCTTACCGACCGCGACGACGTACTCAATAGCGAGCTGGATTTTTCCACCCTGGTGAGCTGGGTCGGGCATGGCGTTCCCAATGCCCGGACCGAGGCGCTACTGACCGGGCAAGGAATCGAAACTGCCATGCATGATTTCCCGGGCGAGCGCGACGGCACGATCGATTATGCCTTCATCGATGCCATGCATGTCGAATTGCTGGCCTCGGATAATCCGCAGGCGGCCGTCGCCGTGCTGGGCGACTGGCGACCGGTATGCGGCCGCTAACCGCGCATCATCCCTATCTGCTGCGCGCCGCGATCGGGCTGGCGGCCTGGTTGGGCGCGCTGCTGATCGCGGTCGGACCGGTGTGGATCGATCGCGCGCGGCTCGGCCTGCCGGTCGATCCGGCAGCGCTGATCGCCGGATATGTCGTCGGATTCGCGCAGTGACTCATCCTGTTTCCGCTTGTCTTCACCGTGTCCGAACGCATGGCAGGCCAGGGGTGGGCGGCGACACTCCTGCGCGTCGCAGCGCTGGCGTTCGCCGTGTTCGGGGCGATCATGGCCTATCTGATTTTCCTTTATGCGCCGCTCGCCGGGATGAGTGCCGGCGCGGCCGTGGCGGCCCAACAGGTGACGCAATGGTTGTGGGACGCGGCCTTCTTCGTCATCGCACTGCTTGCCGGCCGGCTATACGGCCAGAGACGCTGGCCGGGACCAGACCGGATTGCGGTGAAATCGCCGGACCGGGTCGATTTCGTGCCGGTTTCGAGCCTTTTGGCGGTCACCGGCCAGGGCAATTATGCGGCGCTGATCAGCGAGACGCGGGAAGTGCTGCACCGGGCGACATTGGCCGAGATGGAGACGCTGCTTTCCCCGCACGGTTTTTGCCGCATCCACCGCTCGCACCTGGTGAGGCCATCGGAAATCGTCTCGGTGCGACTGAAGGCCGGCAAGGTGCGCGAGGTGGCTCTGCCGGGCGGGCATAGCTTCCCGGTCAGCGAGCGCCATGCCGATCATCTCGGCGCACATCTCTCCGATCCGCCGGTAACGGGCTGAGCGCTTCACCCTTCCGGACAGAGAATTCATCCCTCCAACGCCGGCATTCATCCCTTCGCCAGAGCCGCCATCTGGCGCCTAGGCCGCGACCGCGTTAACGCGCTTTCTCCAAATGAAAACAAGGAGAAAACCATGAATATCTTCCTCCCGATCATGGCCCTGTCGGCGGCCATGGCACAGACTCCGGATGGCGATTACGTCAATGTCTGCGACAGCGCACCCTATACCGATTTCGATTTCTGGGTCGGAGACTGGGTGGCAATCGATTACGATTCCGGTGTCGTGCAGGGTGTCGACCGGGTCGAGAAGATCGCTGATGGCTGCGCCATTCACCAGGACTGGACCCAACTTACAGACCGGTACCGGACACCTGGCGCGCCGGTTCGCTATTTCGGCGAATCGATTACAGCGCCTATCAATCCGCCGGACGGCGGCTGGCAACAGGTCTGGGTCAACCAGGGCGGCGGCGGAGCGATTACGCTTCGCGGTGGACTGGATGCAGATGGCACGATGGTGATTGCCACGGATGAGCGCGAAGCTTCCGACGGGCGTTTCTTCCGCCAAGTGTGGTATTGGGATCCGCTGGAGGAAGGCCGCATCCATTCCTGGGGCGAGATCCAGATCCGGCAAGCCGATGAAAACGGTTATTCGCTAACGCAAGTGCCGTGGAATTTGATGTATGTTCCGCGGGCCGATGCTCCCAATCTCGTCACCGCAACGGAAAACACCGAATAGCGAGCAGGCTAGTCGGCGCTGGCGCGTTTCCAGCTGTCCAGCGCCGTCACCCGCCTGAAATACGCTTTGAGTTCGTCGGGTACGCTGTCGAACTGCTTCACGAGTTTCACCAGGAGCAGCATGTAGACCACTGACATGTCGGCGAGAGTCAAGCGATCGCCGGCAAGCCATTCCCGTCCGCCCAGGCCGCGTTCGCATATCAGGGCAGCCTGTTTGTCGAATTCCGCCTTCGCCCAACGTGCGAGATCCGGATTACGCTTGTCCTCGGGCAGCAAAATGGTGTGGGCCAGCATCAGGCTGTTGGCCATCACCATGGTCGCTTCGCCGAAGTGCAACCATTCCAGATAGCGGGCGTAATCGGGCTCGTCCGGCATTACGACGAGCTCGGTCGGACCGTATCGGCCGGCCAGATACTGCATCATTGCCAGCGATTCGAGCATCAGCGTGTCGCCATCGCGCATCGCCGGGATTTTCTGCAGCGGGTTGACCGATTTGAAAGCGTCGCCACCAACCCGTCCATGAACGAATTCAGGCCGTTCGAGCGTGTAGGGAATGCCCATTTCCTCCATCACCCAGCGGGGTCGAATAGCGCGCGTGAGCGGCGCGTAATAGAGGGTGATATCGGGCTTGGACATGATGCTACTACGTGTTCATGGAGTCGAAGAAATCGGAATTTGTCTTCGTTTCCTTGAGCTTGGACAGGAGGAAGTCGATTGCATCCTGGGCGCCCATCGGGTTGAGGATGCGGCGCAGAACATATGTCTTCTGCAGATCGACCTTGTCGACCAGAAGCTCTTCCTTGCGGGTACCGGATTTGAGAATGTCGATCGCCGGGAAGACGCGCTTGTCGGCGACTTTCCGGTCGAGCACGATTTCCGAGTTACCGGTGCCCTTGAATTCCTCGAAGATCACTTCGTCCATGCGCGATCCGGTATCGATCAGCGCGGTGGCGATTATCGACAGGGATCCGCCATTCTCGATATTCCGCGCCGCGCCGAAGAAGCGCTTCGGGCGCTGCAGGGCGTTGGCGTCGACACCGCCGGTCAGCACCTTGCCCGAGGACGGGACGACGGTGTTGTAGGCGCGGCCCAGACGGGTGATGGAGTCCAGCAGGATAACGACGTCGCGGCCGTGTTCGACGAGGCGCTTGGCTTTCTCGATCACCATGTCGGCGACCTGGACGTGGCGCGTCGCCGGCTCGTCAAAGGTCGAGGAAATCACCTCGCCTTTCACCGTGCGCTGCATGTCGGTCACCTCTTCCGGGCGCTCGTCAATCAGCAGGACGATGAGGTAGCAATTCGGGTGATTGGTCTCGATTGCATGGGCGATATTCTGCAAAATCATGGTCTTACCGGTGCGTGGCGGCGCCACGATCAGGGCCCGCTGGCCCTTGCCGATCGGTGAGACAATATCGATCACGCGCCCGGTCTTGTCCTTCTTGGTCGGATCCGGCAGCTCGAGATTGAAGCGCTCTTCGGGATAGAGCGGCGTCAGATTGTCGAAATGGACCTTGTGGCGCGCCTGTTCGGGATCGGTGAAGTTGATCAGCGATATCTTGAGCAGGGCGAAATAGCGCTCGCCATTGCGCGGCGAGCGAATCTCGCCTTCCACCGTATCCCCGGTGCGCAGGCCGAATTTCTTGATCTGGTTGGGCGAGACGTAGATGTCGTCCGGGCCGGCCAGATAATTGGCTTCCGGAGAGCGCAGGAAGCCGAAACCGTCCTGCAGGATTTCAAGCGTTCCGCCACCATAGATCTCGACGCCGCGCTGGGCGACTTCCTTGAGAATGGCAAACATCATTCCCTGCTTGCGCATGGTGGCCGCGTTCTCGATATCGAGTGCCTCGGCGACCTGAAGCAATTCGGTCGGCTTCTTTTCCTTCAACTCCTGAAGCGACATGCGGGTGATACCCGCAAGCTCCGCCGGCAAGGTCTTCGGCTCATCATCGGTGTCGATGTCGCCATTGCTATCGGTGTCGGCATCGAGATCGTCATCATTTTCGATCTCATTTGGGGTATCGGACATGGGATTCTCTGGATTCAGGTCTGAACGGGAGGGGTCGAAAAGCCAATCTGACAGACTCCACCCCGGTTGGGACGGTACGTAACAGGTTTGTCAGGGTCGACGGGTTCGCCCCATAGGGCGCACACCGCTGGAAAGGAATTCCACAAATGCGGAACTTGCCCGACGAGTGACACAGCGCTAGCGGCGCGTCAAGACCGTTCTAGGTCAGCGCGACAGTCGCTATGAGCACGATCACAATCGCTGTGACCGCCGGAATTTCATTGTAAATCCGGTATTTGCGCTGCGACCAGTCATTGGTTCCGGCTTCGAATGCCTTCTTCCGCAATGCGAATACGTGGTGCAAACCCGTCATGACGACAATGCCGACGAACTTCACCAGCCAGTCCAACTGGTGAAAGATTGACCAGCCTCCAGCGCGTTCGGCATTGGACCAGATCAGGGCGAGGCCGAATATCCAGGCCACGATCATGGCAGGGTTCATGATGTATTTGAGCAGGCGGTGTTCCTGCAGCTTCAACACGGTGTCGAGTTCGCCGCCGGGCACGGCATCACAATGATAGACGAAGAGACGCGGCAGATAGAGCAGGCCGGCCATCCAGGCGATAACCGCCAAAATGTGCAAGCCCCGCAGCCAGTCATAGGCACCGAGAAAGAAATCAGCCATCCGCCACCATTGGATTGGGACATTTTGTGAAACCTGACGGGCAAATGCGCTTTCCGCAAGGTGGTTTCAATCCTACAGATCCCTTCAGGGCATCAAGAACAAGCCCCGCAAGGCTGTCGATGAAAGCTGAATCGATACCCAGCGCCGGAACACGCTTATAGGTCTGGATGCCCTTCTCGTGCGCGAGTTCGGCATATTCCTCATCGAGCTCTACAAGAGTCTCGATATGCTCGGAAACAAATGCGATCGGGGTCAGAAAGACGGCTTTCGCATCTCGCGCAGCACTTTCGATGGCATCCTCGGTCGATGGCCCTATCCATTTCAAAGGGCCCACACGAGACTGGTAGCAGATCTGCCAGTCCGAAAGTTCCGGTAGGTGTTTCATCACCGCCTCACAGGTCTGCTCGACCTGCCACTGATAGGGATCGCCAGCCTTTACCGTTCGTTCCGGAAGTCCATGTGCCGACAGCAATAACCGTGCATTGGTTGGTGATCCGGCTGCCAACCAGGACTTGCGGATAAGCGTGGCATGTGCCGCGATGAATTCCGGCGCCTCCGGATAGCAACAAATGGCGCGCGCATCGCCGCCGCCAGCCTGCTTCCAGCCGCTCAGTGACGAGCCGGTCGTCGAAGTCGAATATTGCGGGTAGAGCGGAAGCAGAATGATCTCGTCAGGGTTCCAGTCCTCCACCTCGCGGACGATATCCTCGATGAATGGATGCCAGTAACGCATGGCGACAAACATCCGGAACGTGTTGTCGGGCGAGGCCGTCAGCAGCTTTTCTTCGAGAGCGCCAGCTTGCTTTTTTGTTTCCGGAAGGAGAGGCGAACCGCCGCCCATTTTCCCATAGTTTTCCTGTGCTTCCCGAGTTCGTGTCGTTGAAATCAGCCAAGCCAGAAATTCGCGGATTGGTCCCGGTGCCGCGATGATTGCAGGATCCCGAAACAGGTTTCGCAGGAAAGGCTTGACGTCTTCGGGCCCGTCAGGTCCCCCCAGATTGAACAGGACCACCGCGACTTTAGCCATCAGCTCGTGCCTCGTACCCGCTTGACTAGCCTGTGCACGTGATCAACCGGGACATCCGGCGTGATGCCGTGGCCCAGGTTGAAAATGTGCGGCCGGTTTGAGAAAGCGGAAATGATGCGGTCGGTCTCGGCGTCAAGCTCCTTGCCGCCAGCGCCCAGTACTGCAGGGTCGAGCTGGCCCTGCAGCGGCATGCCCGCCGGCAAGTTCGCGGTTGCCCAGCCGGCATCAAGCCCATGATCGAGCGCAAGCGCTGTGACTCCGGTTTGTTCGGCATAAGCGCGATAGCTCGTCCCTGCACCTTTCGGGAAACCGATGACCGGCAGGTCGATACCTGCGTGTTTCAATCCGTCGACAATCCGTTTCGTCGGGCGAATGACCACATCATTGAACATGCGTGGCGGCATGCCTTCCGCCCAGCTGTCGAACAGTTTCAGGACTTCGGCACCGGCGTTTGCTTGCATGACCAGATAGCGGATGGTGGCGTCCGCTAATAGGTCGAGCAGTTTCTCCATGGCCTCGGGGTGCTGCCAGTACATCCGGCGCGCATTCCAGCGATCCTTCGATCCGCCACCCTCGATCATGTAAGTTGCCACGGTCCAGGGCGATCCGGCAAAACCGATCAGTGTGGTCTGACCCGGTAGTTGCCGGGAAAGGATCGATACCGTCTCGCCTACCGGACCCAGTATGGCTTCGACATCGCCTATCTCGAGATCCGCAATGTCATCTGCTGACAGCGGATCAAGCTTCGGCCCCTCGCCGGCCTCGAACCAGACCCGGCGATCGAGGGTCATGGGAATGAGCAGAATATCTGCAAACAATATCGCCGCATCGAAGCCAAAACGGTCAATCGGCTGCAAGGTGACCTCTGCCGCCTTTTCAGGGCTCAAGCAAAATTCGATGAAGCTATTCGTGGTGGCGCGAACCTGTCTGTATTCGGGCAGGTAGCGCCCGGCTTGGCGCATCAGCCATACCGGGGGTCGCTGCGGTATGACCCCAGACAGCACATCAAGGACGATTTTACTCATGACCGGAGGGTTAGGGGCGAAGGACACCGAAGGCAATCCGGATTAACCACATGACCACTTAATTTCCATCTTTCATTAAGAAAGATTGGGGGAGTCGTTGGGCTGTTCGGATTTGTGATGGAATTCGATTTCCCCAGAATCCACGCTGCGAAATGCTGTTGATTAAAATCCGAACGATATTCTTTTTGTAAACGCAAGATATGAAATAACTCATATTTTTCATAAACTTGAAAATTGATTCATGTGGATATGGATGTGCATAATAGGCTGACACCGTTAATAACTCTGCTTTGGTCTGCAACTGCGAACAGGTCTGTCAGGATGTGAATTGTTGTTGGATAGTTTTGGAGCTTTTCCCCGCTGATCCTGCGGCGGACGAAACGGCCGGTCGTTGTGTTAACGACGGGCCGAATTGTTAACACTCGATTAACCTTGAACTGGTGAGCAATTGCTATGACTGCCAACCCGAACGGCCAGCGCCAGTTTCACGTTCATCTCGTCTCCGACTCAACCGGCGAGACCCTGGGCGAGGTGATGCGGGCTTCGGTGGCGCAGTTCGAAGGCGTCGAGGTGATCGAACACCTGTATGCGCTGGTGCGCTCGCCGCGGCAGATGGATCGGGCCCTGGCTGAAATCGAGCGCGCGCCCGGCGTTGTCATGTACACCATCGTGTCGGCGGCGATGCGCCAGCGTCTCGAGGATCATTGCCAGAAGATCGGAACGCCGGCGATCGCCATTCTCGACCCGATCATCGCCACGCTGTCCGGGTTCCTGGCATTGCCACCCTCGAGCCGCGCCGGCGCACAACATGATCTGGACGCGCAATACTATCAGCGTATCGAAGCGCTCAATTACGCGATCATGCATGATGACGGTCAGGGCGGAAATCTCGAGGGCGCCGACGTCGTTCTGCTTGGCGTGAGCCGGACCTCGAAAACGCCGACCTGCATCTATCTGGCGCATCGCGGCGTCAAGGCTGCCAATATTCCGCTGGTCCGCGGCGGCGAAACGCCGGCGGCCGTTGCCAATGTCAGGAATCCGCTGGTGGTCGGGCTGACGGCCTCGCCCGAAAGGATCGTGCAGATCCGGCGAAACCGGCTGCTGTCGTTGAATGAGGGACGCGATACCGATTATGTCGACGACGTGTCCGTGAAGGACGAGATCATTGCCGCCAAGCGCATGTTTGCGCGCCATGGCTGGCCGACAATTGACGTGACACGTCGCTCGGTCGAGGAAACCGCCGCGAAGATTCTCAACCTGATCAATGAGCGCAAGGGAAAGGCCAGATGACGCAATTGGTGCTGGCGTCCGGTAGCGCGATTCGCCGAAAGATCCTGAAAAATGCCGGGATTCCGTTCGCCGTGCAGACGTCCGGCGTTGACGAGGACGCGCTGAAGCAGGACTGGGCCGGCGATGATCCAAGCGATCTGGCGGTGCGTCTGGCCGAGGCCAAGGCGAGCGCTGTCCAGGTGCCAGGCGATGTGGTCGTACTCGGCGCGGACCAGGTTCTCAGCTGCGAGGGAGAACTGTTCGACAAGGCCAAGTCGGTCGATGAGGCGCGGGACCGCCTGCTGCATCTTCGCGGCAAGACCCATACGCTGCATGCCGGTCTCGCGGCGGTCCGCGGCGGAGAGGTCATCTGGCGGTACCGGACCGAAAGCCATCTCAGCGTAAGGCCGTTTTCTGACGTGTTTCTAGAGACTTATCTCGATCGTGCCGGCGAGGTCCTAACCCAGAGCGTTGGTGCCTATGCCTATGAAGGCCTGGGGGCCCAGCTTTTCCATCACGTCGACGGGGATTACTACGCCATTCTGGGGCTGCCGCTGGTGCCGCTACTGGATTTCCTGCGCCAACAGAACGTGATCGAAACATGATCTCCGGGGTCACGCGCACGGCTGGCGTGATCGGGGCGCCGGTGACTCACTCGCTCTCACCGCTGTTGATGAACAGCTGGATCGCGGCTGCAGGGCTCGATGCCGTCTATGTCGCGCTGCCCGCCCGGGCCGATTTCGACACGGATGGATTCCGGTCCCTCGGCCGCAGCGGGCTGGCGGGTGTGAATGTCACCCTGCCATTCAAATCGCGCGCGCTGGAAGCCGCCGACCAGGTGAGCGAAGCGGCGCGCCTGGTGGGGGCTGCCAATCTGTTGTGCTTCGGACCGGAGGGGATCCGGGCCGACAATACCGATATCGACGGGGCCCGCGAAGCGTTGAAAACGGCCGAATGCGAGTTTCGCGACCGGACGGTGCTGGTGCTTGGCGCAGGCGGGGTGGCACAAGCGATCTGTGCGGCGGCCATGCAGGATCGGGCCGGGCGCATCCTGATTGCGAACCGGACGGCAGATCGCGCGTCGGCGCTGGCGGCGAAGTTCGACACGGCCCACTCTGTCGACTGGGCAGCGCGGACGGCCGTGCTTGCCGAGGCAGACATTGTCGTCAATGCGACCAGCCTTGGCCTTGATGGGCGGTCTTCTCCGCTCGAATCCTGGCAGGGCGCGCGCGAAGGCGCGGTTGCGTTCGACACGGTCTATACGCCGGCGGTTCGCCCCTTCCTCCAGGATGCGCGGGCGGCAGGGCTGACGAGCGTTGACGGGCTGGCCATGCTTATCGGCCAGGCGCGGCCCTCATTTCGGCAATTGTTCGATCAGGCGGCACCCGAGGAGATCGACGCAGATACATTGTTGCGAAAGGCGCTGACGGATGGGCCTGTATAAGCTCGGCCTCACCGGATCGATCGGAATGGGCAAGTCGACGACAGCCCGGATGTTCGCCAATGCCGGTGTTCCGGTGTTCGACTCCGATGCCGTCGTTCATCAACTCTACGCGCCCGGCGGTGCAGCCGTTGCCGTCGTTGAAGAGACTTTTCCCGGCGTCGTGAAGGATGGCGCCATCTCTCGCGAGAAGCTGTCCGCCATGCTGTCCGTCGATCCGTCCGGATTCGATCGCCTCAATGCCATTGTCCACCCGCTGGTGGCGGCTGCACGCGAACGCTTTCTCGCAAACGCAGCCGCAGCGGGACATGAACTGGTGGTTTTCGATATCCCGCTATTGTTCGAAACCGGTGGTGATGCGCTTGTTGATGGCATCCTTGTGGTGACCGCGCCAGCCGAGGTCCAGCGCTCGCGGGTGCTGGTCCGGCCGGGCATGACAGAAGGGAAATTCGCGCAGATTCTGGAACGCCAAACACCGGATTCGGAAAAGCGCCAGCGCGCCGACTTCCTGATCGATACGTCGCAAGGGCTGGAAGCGGCACAAAAAGCTGTGGACTCGGTGATCGCGGAATTGAGCGCGCGTTCAAATCAGGACAGGACCTAGGCCATGCGTGAGATTGTATTCGATACAGAAACGACCGGCCTGGATCCGCGCACGGGTGACCGGATCACCGAGCTGGGGTGCGTCGAAGTCGAAGACTTCATTCCCACCGGCCGGACCTGGCACGCCTATGTCAATCCGCAGCGCGACATTCCGGAAAAGGTGACGGAAATCACCGGGCTGACGGCCGAGTTCCTGGCCGACAAATCACTGTTCAAGGATGTTGCTGACGACTTTCTCGAATTCGTCGGCGATAGCCGCGTCGTGGCTCACAATGCGCCGTTTGATCGCGGCTTCATCAATATGGAGCTGGAACGTATCGGCAAGCCGGTGATCGCCAATGACAGATGGGTCGATACTGTCGTCATCGCGCGCAAGAAATTCCCGGGAGCGCATGCCTCGCTGGATGCCCTGTGCAAACGGTTCGGGATTTCACTTGAAACCCGCGACAAGCACGGTGCCATCATCGATGCATTGCTGCTGGCCGATGTCTATCTGGAGCTCAATGGCGGGCGAGAACGCGCGCTCGACCTGGCCGGCGACAGCGGCGAAAACGGGGGTGTCGTCAGCTTTCCAAAGCGTTCGGCAAGGCCGGAGCCAATAAAAAGCCGCCTGACCGAAGCGGAGCAGGCGGCTCATGAGGCTTTTGTGGATTCGCTCGGCGAGAACCCGGTCTGGAAAACGTCCGGGTTGCTCTGACGAGCGCGAAACCTACTGGACCGGCGCGTCACCGGCGGGCGGCGTGTTGCCGCCGGCCTGTTGCTGGCGCGCCAGCTGTTGACGGTAAAGACCGGCAAAATCGATCGGCTCGAGCATCAGCGGCGGGAAGCCACCATCCCGGGTCGCATCAGCGAAAACACGCCGGGCGTACGGGAAGAGGAGGCGTGGGCATTCGACCAGCAACATGGGCTGGCGCGCTGCATCATCGAAATTGAGCAATTCGAACAGGCCACCATAAGCAAGTTCGCAAATGAAGGTGGTCTCTTCCTCGCGCTTCGCCTGGGCCGACATCATGATGGTTACTTCATAGGTATTGTCTTCAACACTGCGTGCCTGGACATCGATATTGATGTCGATGGCCGGCTGTGTCTGGTTGGCCCGAAGCGTGGCCGGAGCCCCCGGATTCTCGAAGGACAGATCCTTTACATACTGCACGAGCATGCGCATCTGCGGCATGTTCTCGGGAATGTTGTTTTGCGGATTACCGCCCGTTTCCGGTGTATCAGCCATGCTTTTTTCTCCAGCCCGTATTCCGGCGATTCACTTGCATCGACCGTTTGACGAAGCCGGGCGGGTAACATGTGCACGCGGAGGGGGCAAGACGCATGCTGCGGGCTGACTCAGACCACAACCCACCCTATGTTACCGCTCAAGCGGTTTTTTCAGGAGTCTTCGGACGCATCATGGAGCTGATCACCCTTCTCATCGCTGCCGGAGCGGCTGCTTTTTTCGGCTATCGTCTGTTTACGGTTCTCGGCCGGAAAACCGGCCATACGCCGGATCTGCGCCCGGTGACGCCGGCAAGCGACAAGAATTCCGATCCGGCCGAGCTGACTCCGGCGATGACGGATGGCGAGCCGCAAAAGGGTTGGGTCGTCGATATGGACCCGGCCCTGTTCCTTGACGGCGCGCGCAAGGCCTACGCACTCATCGTCGAAGGGTTTGCCAAGGGTGACCGCGAAGCGCTGGAGCCACTGTTGACCCCCAAAGTCTATGATCGATACGCGAACGCAATTGCCAACCGGGAGCAGAAGCAGCACGTGTCGACGACGGAAATCGAACGTATTTCCGAAAGCGAAATTCTCGAAAGCCGACGCGATGGCGATACCGTGCAGGTAAAGGTCCGGTTCAAGGCCGACATTTCGACCGAAACCAAGGATAGCGACGGCAAGGTCGTGTCCGGCGATCTGACCCGCCTGACGTCGGTTGAAGAAATCTGGACGTTCGAAAAGGATGCCGACAGCCGTGATCCGAACTGGAAACTTGCAGGTGTCCGCACGGCTTAGCGCTATCGGGCTGTTGCTCGTCCTGGCGGCCTGCGGCCGTGAGCCGGAAGCCCCGCCGCCACACGTCGAACCCACGCCCGCCCCCACATCGTCACCGATCTTCGAAGTGTTGGACTGGACAGCTATTCCAGCATGGCCGCAACTGGATCTCGATCCGGCAATACAAGCCTTCGAGCGCTCGTGTAATGCCTGGTCGGATCTTGATGGCGAGTCGAATTTGTCGGACCGGGCTTGGCCGGTAGGTCAACGCGCCGAGTGGCAGGCGGTGTGTGCGGCTCGCGGCAATGCGGCGCCAGCCGATTATTTCGAAAGCCATTTCGTACCGGTCCGCGTGCGGGCCGGGGACCAGGCGACCGGATTGCTGACCGGTTATTACGAGCCCGAACTGGCGGTGAGACGCCGGCCGGGCGGCGCTTTCACCCACCCCATTCGATCCCGGCCCGAAGACCTTGTCTCGGCCGATCTCGGCGCGTTCAGCGAAGAACTGGCCGGCCACCGCCTGGTCGGCCGCGTCGACGGAAACCGATTCATACCCTATCGCGACCGCGCCGCGATCGAGCGAGCCGACAGCGGCGCGGTTCTGGCCTGGGGACAGCCCATAGATGTCTTCTTCCTGCAGATACAGGGTTCGGGCCGGCTGGTATTCGATGACGGCGAGACCGTGCGGGCCGCCTTTGCTGCCCATAATGGATTGCCCTACGCCTCGATTGGTCGAGAACTGGTCGCCCGCGGCGAGCTCGAACTGCATGCGGCGTCGAAATCCGGCATCGAGACCTGGCTGCAGGACAACGGGCCGCAAGCCACAGCCGAATTGTTTGCCGTCAATCCGCGCTATGTTTTCTTCGGTCTCGAGCCGCTACCAAACCCGGATCTCGGACCGCGCGGTGCAGCAGGTCTTGCCCTGACCCCCATGGGTTCGGTCGCGGTCGACCCGGATTTCCTGCCCTATGGCGTGCCCGTGCTCCTGTCGGCCGACTTGCCTGAAGCGGACGGCTGGACCGGGCTGGTCGTCACGCAGGACACGGGGGGCGCCATCACAGGGCCGCTGCGCGGTGACCTGTTCTATGGCTGGGGCGAGGCCGCCGAACGCCGGGCAGGTTCAACCAGGTCGCAGGCGAGCTGGATTGTGCTGTTGCCTCGTTCGGTCGCCGAACGGCTTTCCAGCCCGGCATGAAAAAGCGGGTCCTTCGCCCGGAAGAGCGCCAGATCTGGCGTCAGGTGACGCGATCCGTGATGCCGCTGGACCCGGAACGGCCGCCAGAGCCGGACCCTGCCGTGCAAAAGACCCCACCAGCGGTGACCGGTCTGGGCCGGGCCCGTCCGGTGTCGAAGCCGAAGCCGGAGAAACCGCGTGCCACACCGCCACCGCAGGACCGATCTGCCGAACGCCGGCTGCGCCGCGGCCGCATCGAGGTCGATGCGCGGATAGACCTGCACGGCATGACTCAGGCCGCCGCGCGCACGGCGCTGGGGCATTTCCTGCACGGGGCACGCTCGCGCGGCTTTCGCTGTGTGCTGGTGATCACCGGAAAGGGGAAATCGCCATCACGCGCCCGGCAGGACCATGAATCCGCGCCCGGAATTCTCAAACGCCGGTTTCCGGGCTGGCTGGCGGAGCCGGAACTGCGTCACCTGATCACCGGCTATGCCGGCGCGCATCGCCGGCACGGCGGCGACGGCGCGTTCTACGTGCTGATACGCGCACTCTAGAGAATGAATTTTGACAGGTCGGCATCCTCGGCCAGGTCGCCTACGGCCTTGCGGACATAATCGCCATCGATGTGGATGGATTCGCCAGCCCGATCGGAGGCGGTGAAAGAAATTTCCTCGACCAGCTTCTCCATGATGGTCTGCAAGCGTCGGGCGCCGATATTCTCGACACTCTCATTGACCCGTGCGGCCAATCCGGCGATTTCCTCGACCGCGTCATCGGTGAAATCGAGACTGACCTCCTCGGTGCCGATCAACGCCGTGTATTGCCGGATCAGGCTGGCTTCAGGCTCGGTCAGGATGCGCTTGAAATCGTCCTTGGTGAGCGCCCGCAATTCCACCCGGATCGGCAGCCGGCCCTGCAGTTCGGGCAGCATGTCGGAGGGCTTGGCAATGTGGAAGGCGCCGGAGGCGATAAAAAGGATGTGGTCGGTTTTCACCGGGCCATGCTTTGTGGATACCGTTGTGCCCTCGATCAACGGCAGGAGATCGCGCTGCACGCCTTCGCGCGAGACGTCCGCGCCCCGCGCATCCGAACGCGCGGTGATCTTGTCGATCTCATCTAGGAAGACAATGCCGTCATTCTCCGCGAGTTGAATGGCCTCGCTGGTGATCACGGCATCGTCGATCAGCTTGTCGGCCTCTTCGGCGATCAAGGGCTCGTAGGCCTCGCGCACCGAGGTGCGGATCCGCTTCGTCTTGCCGCCAAACCCCTTGCCGAGAATGTCCGACAGGTTGAGAACGCCGGCGCCGCCAGGCATGCCGGGAATGTCCAGTTGCTGGAAAGGCGAGGCGGATTCGGCGAGATCGACCTCGATCTCCTTGTCGTCGAGCTCGCCGTCGCGCAGCCGCTTGCGGAAGCTTTCCTTCGTCGTTTCGCTGGCGCCGGGACCGACCAGCGCTTTCAAAACCCTGTCCTCGGCCGCCTTGTGGGCGCGCGCCTTCACGGATTCCCGCTTTTCCTCGCGCACCATGCCGATCGCGACCTCGACGAGGTCACGGGCGATCTGGTCAACATCGCGGCCGACATATCCGACCTCGGTGAATTTGGTCGCCTCGATCTTGATGAAAGGGGCTTTGGCGAGCTTGGCGAGGCGGCGCGAGATCTCGGTCTTGCCGACGCCCGTCGGGCCGATCATCAGGATGTTCTTCGGCGTGACTTCCTCGCGCAGGCCCGGCTCCAGCCGGCGGCGGCGCCAGCGATTACGCAGCGCAATGGCGACGGCGCGTTTGGCATCCTTCTGGCCGATAATGTGACGATCGAGTTCGGAAACAATCTCGCGGGGAGAGAAATCGGTCATGTTCAGGCGCGGCTTTCCAGTCTAGGTGTGGGGCGAGATGTAGTCACGCGAGCGGCGTTCCACAAAGTCCGAAGCTGAGAAAACTCATGACCGAAACGCAACGGCCCCGATTCCACCTCGCCTTCCCGGTACACGATCTTGAAGCCGCGCGCGGCTTCTATGGCGATCTGCTTGGCTGTCCGCAGGGCCGCGAGGATCCGGGACAGTGGATCGATTTCGACCTGTTCGGCCACCAGGTGGTGGCGCATCTTGCTCCCGAGGAATGCGGCGGCGCGACGGCCAACGATGTCGACGGCAAGAAGGTGCCGGTCCGGCATTTCGGCCTGCTGATGAAATGGGCGGACTGGGAAGCCCTGGCCGAGCGGTTGCAGGGTGCCGGCGCGGATTTTCTGATCGAACCCTATGTCCGCTTTGCCGGAAAGCCGGGCGAGCAGGGCACGTTCTTCATCATCGACCCGAGCGGGAATGCGCTGGAATTCAAGACCTTCCGCGATGAAGGGCAGATTTTCGCGACTTAGCCTTCCATCACCTCGATGGTGAGCTGATCATTGGTGTAGACGCAGATCCGCGCCGCGATCGCCATTGCCTTGCGGGCGAGTACTTCGGCGTCATCCTCATACTCCATGAGGGCGCGCGCGGCCGACAGGGCGTAGTTGCCGCCGGAACCGACGGCAACGACGCCGTCTTCCGGTTCAAGCACATCACCTGCACCGGTGATCAGGAAGGTTGCTTCCCGGTCGCCGACAATCAGCATCGCGTCGAGGCGGCGCAGATAGCGGTCGGTGCGCCAGTCCTTGGCGAGTTCGACACAGGCGCGGGCGAGCTGACCGGAATGCTTTTCCAGCTTGGCTTCCAGACGTTCGAACAGGGCAAAGGCATCGGCCGTGGCGCCGGCGAATCCGGCAACAACCTTGCCGCCGGACAGGCGCCTTACCTTCTTGGCATTGCCTTTCATCACGGTCGGACCGACCGAGACCTGTCCGTCTCCGGCGAGCACGAACTTGCCGTTCTTGCGAACGCCGAGAATGGTCGTGCCGCGCCAGCCCGGGGTCTGTGTTTCTGTGGTCATGCCTGCCTCCGCATCGGGGATGCAGAGTTGGGCGCCGCGGCTGCGAAGGTCAAGGCGTGAAGATCAGGCCGAGGCGACCGCTATATCGTCCTCGAGGCTTGCCCGGGCATAGGATTCGAACTCATCTGCCGGCACCGGCTTGGAGAACAGATAGCCCTGGGCGAGGGTAGCCCCTTCTTCGCGGAGCGCCGCCAATTGCTCGGTGGTCTCGACGCCTTCAGCCACCGTTTTCAGCTTGAGCGCCTTGGCAAGAGCCAGAATGGTCTCGACGACAGCGCGCGAGTGCGGATCCTGCGACATGGACCGGACAAAGCTCTGATCGATCTTGAACACGTCGAACGGCATGCGGGTCAGATAGGACAGCGAGGAGTGACCGGTGCCGAAATCATCGATCGCGAATTTCACGCCCCGATTACGCAGCGGCTGAACCTGGTCGATGACGCGCTGGGGATCGCGCATGGCAATGGATTCCGTCAGTTCGATCTCGAGCAATTCCGGCGGCAAACCGGTCTGTTCGAGAGTTTCCAGAACATTGTCGGCAAAACCCGGGCGTTCGAACTGCATGGCGGAGACGTTGACGGCGACCGGCAGGACGAGGCCTTCGCTGGCCCAGGCCGCTGCCTGTTGGCAAGCGACGCGCAAAACCCAGTCGCCGATCTCGCCGATGAGGCCGGATTCTTCGGCAGCGTCAATGAAATGACCTGGCGCCAGCAGGCCGGACGTCGGGTGATTCCAGCGCACAAGCGCCTCGGAACCGGCAATGACGCCATCATTCATCCGCACCTTCGGCTGATAGAACAGCGTCAGCTGGTCGTTCTTCACCGCATCACGCAGCTCATTTTCGAGCACCAGCCGCTCGAATGCGGATTCGTTCATCGACTGTTCGAAGAAATGCACAGCATTGCCGCCCGAGCCCTTGGCGTGGGCCATGGCCAGGTCGGCGTGGCGCAACAGGCTTTCGGGCTCTGCGCCGTCCTGCGGGAAGACGGCGACGCCGACACTGATTCCGAGGAAAACCTGGTGACCCGAGACATCGAAGGGACGGCTGACGGCATTGATGATCTGTTGTGCGAAACGCGCCATTTCCGACGAGCTCTCGACACGCGGCACCAGCAATGTGAACTCGTCACCACCGAGGCGCGCGACCATGGAAGGTTCGCCCTGTCCGCCTTTCGCGAGGTCGAATCCGCGTGCGGATTCGCGCAGGCGGCGGGCGACCATTTCGAGCAGGCGGTCACCTTCGCCGATGCCGAGCGAATCGTTGACGCGCTTGAACCGATCGAGATCGAGGAACATCACCGCGCCCGTCGTATTTTCCTCGACGGCCTTGCGGGTCACGCGCTCGACTTCCTTGCGGAATCGTTCGCGGTTGGGCAGTTCGGTGATCATGTCGACATAGGCGAGGCGGTGGATCCGCTTCAGGTTTGAATCGATCCGCGACAGCATGCGGTTGAACGCATTGGCCAGGACTTCGAGCTCGTCACCGGTCTTCACACTCAGCCGGACATCGAGCGATTTCGAGGACGCGGTGCGCGCGGCATTCGTCAGCTGGCCGATGGGGCGCAGCGAGAAGTAGACCAGCGCGGCCGCCAGCGGCAGCAGGATCAACATCGCCATGACAGCGGTCAGCATGTGGCGCTTGAGTGCCTCACGCCCCGCGGCCAACAGCTCGTCCATTGGCGATTCGGTATAGACGACACCGGTCAGCCGGCCCGCCGAGCTGTAGATCGGCGCCGCGACGTGCACGGTTCCGTCACGGATTTCAAACCGGGTTTCGCCCGATCCCAGCGCCATGACGACCAATGGCTCGGTTGCAAGCGAAGAGTGGACGGGATCGACCGTGTTGCTGTGCACCAGCATCCGCCGCCGCGCATCCGCAATAAGGGCCTCGTTGATGTCGGCGCGTTCCGTGAAACGCGATATCCGTGCCTGAAGCCGGTCGATGTCATTGGCAATGATGTCTTCGGACACGTTCAGTGCGAGGAGCTGCGCCCTCATGCCGGCGCGCTCGATCAGCACGGCCTCGTGTTCACGCCGGTCGCTATTGTTCTCGATCACCATCAAGAGCGCGGCCGTCGCGATCATGAGAAAAGCCGTCATGACCGTGAACTTCATGGTCAAAGACCGCATGAAGCGGGAAATCAGACTGTGAAGCGGTGCCATTGAACGCCCTTAATCCGTTGTCCAAGGGCGGACCGACACCGGGACATGTCCAATAGAATTATGGATCTGTCCGCTGCACATCATTCCGTCCACCCTGAATTTTTCTTCTCGTTCAGGGTGAATGTGACAGAAAGGGTTTGAAACGTGGTTAAGGCCGAAATCAGGTTTCGTTAATGGGTATGGAGGGCATTTGCCGTCTGCCGTTAAGCCCCGCGAAACCCTTTACTTGCTGTCCAGGTCGATCCCGCGCTGCGCTGCGAGCGCTTTCAGGTCGGCATTCGGACGCGCACCGATATGGGAAATAATCTCTGCGGCGGCAATGGCGCCAAGCCGGCCTGACGTTTCGAGATCGTGGCCGGTTGCGAGGCCGGTCAACATGCCGGCGGCAAACAGGTCTCCCGCGCCGGTAGTGTCGACAACCCGGTCGACCGGCTCTGCGGCTATGGCGACCGATTTTCCGTCCTCGATCAGCACGGCGCCCTTTTCGGAGCGCGTGACAGCAGCGATGCGTGTTTCTGCGGTGACCGCGGCCAGCGCTTCGTCGAAACTATCGGTTTCATACAATGAGAGAAGCTCCGCCTCATTGGCGAACAGAATGTCGATATGATTGCGGACCAGCTGCCGGAAGGCGGCACGGTGCCGGTCGACACAGAAGCTGTCCGAGAGAGTCAGAGACGTCAGCCGGTCAGCGGCTTGCGCGATCTCGGCGGCGCGGACGAAGGCGGATTTGGCCTCCTCGCGATCGAACAGATAGCCTTCAAGATAAGTGATCCGGGCCGCCGCGATCTTCTCGGCGTCAATGTCCTCTTCGGAGAAGAACACCGAGGCGCCCAGAAACGTCGACATCGAGCGCTGCGCATCCGGCGTCACATTTATCAGGCAACGTGCGGTCAGCGGTCCGTCCTTCAATGGTGCGGTATCGTAATCGACGCCAGCCGCATTCAGATCGTGTCGAAATATCCCGCCGAGCTCGTCATCGGCGACCTTGCCGATATAGGCACCGCGGGCGCCGAGGGCGGCGATCCCGGCGAGCGTGTTGGCCGCCGAACCGCCGGATACCTCCTTGCCGGGCGCCATCGCGTCGTAGAGCGTTTCGGCGCGGGCCTCGTCGATCAGCGTCATGGCGCCCTTTTCGATCGACTGGGCTTTCAGGAATTCATCGTCGCACTGGGCGATGACATCCACGATAGCATTCCCCACACCAATGACGTCGTAACGGGCTCGACCCATGTTCCTGCTCCCTTGAAAGCCAGTAATCGGCATGGTTGCGACCTAGCGCGCGCCCGGCGGGGCCGCAAGCTTGCAGACTGCGCCGCAAAACGCTAACCGCGCCGTATGAGACCTGTCGCATTCCTCACCGCATCCTGCGTGCTCGAAGAGCATCCCGAGAGCCGCGAAGACGCGTGGGAGCACACGCTTGAAATGGCGGCCCTTCGACCGGCGTGCAAACACCGGATGTTTTCGCTGGAAGAGGTTATCTGGGACGACCCCGGCTTCGCCCCCGAGGCGTATGAGGCTGTCATCGTCGGCACTTGCTGGGATTACATGGAAAAGCCCGATCTTTTCCTCTCGAGCATGGAGGCGGTATCGCGCCAAACCCGGCTGCTCAATCCGTTTCCGACGCTGCGCTGGAACAGCGACAAGATCTATCTGTCCGATCTCGCGCGCAAGGGTGTCCCGACGGTCCCGACCATCTGGGCAGACCGGGCCACGCCCGAGACGATTGCTCCGGCGTTCGCCGCGCTGGATTGCGATCGCATCGTTGTGAAACCCCGCATCGGGGCGAGCGCATGGCGGCAAGCCTCGCTGCGCCGGGGCGAAGCTCTTCCTGGTGCCGAGGCGCTGCCGCCCGGTGCGTGCCTGATTCAACCCTTCCTCAAGGCTGCCGAAAGCGAAGGCGAGCTTACCCTCCTCTTCTTTGATCGCGTGTTCTCGCACGGGCTGGTCAAGACACCGAAAGCCGGTGATTACCGGACGCAATCCATGTATGGCGCGACAGAGGCCGCGACCGAACCGCCTGCCGAAGCGTTGCACGTGGCCCATGCCGCTCTGGAGGCCGTTGACGGGCCGCTGCTATATGCCCGCGTCGATCTGATGCGCGGTGATGATGGTGGCTGGAAGATCATGGAGCTCGAACTGATCGAGCCCTATCTCTATCCCGAACAGGGGCCTTTTACTGGCGCGCATTTCGCTTCCGCGCTCGACCGATTGTTAGCGAAGAACGAATGAGCGCCATGACTTCGCCGCGGTTTTCCGGCAGGGTGTTCGCAATCAATCAGGAGACCTAGCATGCGCGCCTTCTTGCTGAGCACTTCGCTATTCGCTCTTGCCGCCTGTGCGACGGACAATAATTCCATCGAGGCGATCCAGGTGTCCGAAAGCGCCTGTTTCGGCGCTTGCCCGATCTATGAGCTGACAGTGACACCGGATGACCATTACCAGCTGGATGGTCGGCGTTTCACGCGGATCAACGGATATTCCGAAGGCGAGCTGGCGCCCGGCAGCTATGCACAGATGCAGACCTTGCTGGAGAATGCGAATTTCTTTTCGCTGCCGGAGAACTACACGTTCGCCAATCCGGAGCTGTGTCCCGGACCACAAATCTCGGACATGCCTTCCATCACGATCAGCTATACAACGCGCCGAAATTCACACACCGTGACCTGGTATCAGGGCTGTGGCGCGCCGGTGATGCGCGATTTGCGCGACGGTCTGCGCGATGCGTTCGATTATGACGAGATCGTCCGGCCAGGCTAGGCCGGCGTCTTTTGCTCGAAACGGCAGAGGTCAGCGACCGCGCAGTTCGGGCAGTCCGGCTTGCGCGCCTTGCAGGTATAGCGGCCGTGCAGGATCAGCCAGTGATGCGCGCCCTTGATATATTGCGGCGGGGTGATCGCCTCGAGTTTCAATTCGACTTCAAGCGGGTTTTTGCCGGGCGCAATATTGGTCCGATTCGAGACCCGGAAGATATGCGTGTCGACCGCGATGGTGGGCTCACCGAATGCTTCATTCATGACGACATTGGCGGTCTTGCGGCCGACGCCCGGCAGTTTCTCGAGGTCCCCGCGAGCTTTCGGAACCGCGCCGCCAAATTCCTCGAGAATCATTTTCGACAAGGCGTAGACATTCTTCGCCTTGTTGCGGAACAGGCCGATCGTCTTGATGTGCTCGCGAACGCCGTCCTCGCCGAGCGCAACCATCTTTTCCGGCGTATCGGCAATCGCAAACAGTGATTTCGTGGCCTTGTTTACGCCGACATCGGTGGCCTGGGCAGAAAGGGCTACGGCGACCACCAGCGTGAAGGGATTGACATAGTCGAGCTCGGTCGCCGGATCGGGCCGGACCTCTGCCAGACGGGCATAGAATTCCGTGGCTTCCTCGAGTGTGAACGGGGCGGGCTTCTTTTTTCTTGGCATGGCAGCGGATTAGCCTGCACGCATGCTGGCGCCAAGCGCTAATGCGCGGCGGCGACAAAAAGCCAGACAGCCACGCCCACCAGCGCCAGAGACAACAGGCGCCGGATTCGCCGGTTCTGGCGCTCATTCTCGATATATCCGCGCAAGCTCGACGCGAGCAGGACGAGAAGCGTGTGGATCAGCGTGGCGATGGCGACCGACAGGAGCGCCAGCAGCAAGGCCTGCGGCCGCACCGGAAGCTGCGGCGAAATGAATTGCGGCAAGACGGTAATGTAGAAGATGGCGGCCTTGGGATTTAGGGCGTTGATCACGAATCCGCGGATCGCATGCGCGGAATTGCCAGCCGAACGGACCGCGGCCGAGGTCTCGCCTGCTTCCCGCCAGCCTTCCCAGGCGAGGTACAACATGAAGAGCGCGCCGGCCCAGCGCAGGATTTCATATGCCAAATCCGATCGAGCAATCATTGCAGCGAGCCCGATGGCCGAAAGCCCGGCAATGAATGCCAGACCGGTCGCTATGCCTGCCGTTGCTGCCAGGCCGGACTTGCGACCTTCGGCGAGGCTCAACATGACCAGCCACGCCATGTTCGGGCCGGGTGTCAGCTCAATGAGCAAGGCGGCGAATGCGAAGCCGACGAAGAGACCGGGATCAATCACTCTCTGCGCTTAGCGAGAATGCATGAATTCGTCACGCGACTTTCGGCCGATGAACGCTATGTTCGCGCAAATGCGCGGACCGATCGAAACCTGCCCGCCCGAAGCCGTCCTGCCGGAAGAACCGGACGGCGCGCTGTTCATGGATGCCGTCCTGTCGCCCAACCGGTCGCTGCCGAATCCCGGTTTCGTCATTCTGATGGTTGTTCTTTGCGGCGTCAGTTTCCTGGCCGGGCTCGTTTACTGGCGCATGGGGGCGTGGCCGGTGCCATTCTTCTTCGGTATCGACGTGCTTTTGGTGTGGCTGGCCTTCAAGATCAGCTATCGTGACGGTCAGCAGCGCGAGATCATTCGCGTCAGTCGCGACCGGATCCTTGTACACAGGAAGCACCCGAATGGTGCCGTACGGCATTTTGTCCTGCCGACGGGCTGGACCCGCGTCATCGTGCACAAGCCCGGCCTTCATGATGCCGCGGTTGAACTCAAGGCTTCTGGCAACCGTTTGATTGTAGGTGCCTTTCTAAGCCCTGCGGAACGACCCGATCTGGGAGAGGCGATTGAACGGGCCATCCTTCAGGCGCGCGGGCTATCAGCACAAGAAACGGGTGGCGATTAGGCCGGCGTCACGCCATCCTGCCGGCATGACGACAAGCCCGGAACCGATATCCTACGACCTTCATGCCGCGCAGCGCGATTATGACCGGATCAGCGAGGCGCTGGGTTATCTCGGCGACAATTGGCGCGATCATCCCGATCTCGACGCGGCGGCCCGTGCTGTCGGATTGTCTCCACATCACTTTCAACGCGTATTCTCGCGCTGGGTCGGTGTCAGTCCGAAAAAATATGTCGGCGCGCTGGCTCATTCCGCCGCCCGCGATGCGCTGGCGGACGGTGCCAACGTGCTTGATGCGAGTTTCGAGGCCGGCCTTTCGGGACCCGGCCGGCTGCACGATCTGTTCATTGCGCACGAGCAGGTGACGCCCGGTCAGGCGCGAAACCGGGGTGCCGGCCTGGCCTTCCGCTGGGGTGCGGCACCGACGCCGTTCGGAACCGGCGTCTTCCTGGTGGCGCCACGCGGCTTGTCGGCGCTGGCGTTTGCGGAGCTTGACATCGAAACGGCCTTTTCCGATTTGCAATCCCGGTATCCCGCCGCCCGTTTCGAGCGCGACGACAAGCTCGCAAATCACTGGTCACTGCGGATCTTCAGGGGCGACGACCAACCGATCCCGCTGGCGCTGTACGGCACACCTTGGCAACGCCAGATCTGGCGGGCGCTGTTGTCCATTCCGCCAGGTCAGACAGCGAGCTATCGCGATGTCGCAGCCTCCGTCTGCCTGCCCAAGGCTGCTCGCGCGGTCGGGGCAGCGGTCGGGGCCAATCCGGTGAGCTGGTTGATTCCCTGCCACCGGGTGCTGGCCTCCGATGGCCGGTTGACCGGCTATCATTGGGGTGTGAGCCGCAAGCGGGCGATGCTGGCCTATGAGGCTGCAAGCGCCTAGATAGGGCGGATGATCAATCCGTTCGTCATTGCCGCCCTCGTTGCTGTATCTGCCGCGATCATGCTCGTATTGCGCTGGAGCCTCGCCGTGCACAGCCTTTCGGCTGATGCCCGGTCCGAATATGCCGGTCGCCAGGCCGACCGGCCGCACACGATTGAGGGCGTGGATGCCGGCACGTTTGTGCGGATCTATGTCGATGCCTATGCGCCACGCTGGACGCTTTATGCATCGCTGGCCTTGCTCGGAGCCATTGCGATCACACCGCCGGCGCTGCTCGGCCTGGTCGCATTCTGGGACTGGATCACCGCACTGCTCGGGACCAGTGATGTGTTTGCGCCGGGATATTATCCCTGGATGTTCTACATGTTCTTCGGACTGGTCGGGGCGTGGGCGTTGTGCGGATTCCTGGCCGCCCGCTTTCATCACCGCCGGACACCGGAAGCTTTCCAGGCTGCATTGATGCGGGCGCGCGGGGAATCGCTCGACGATGTGGTGATCCGACGGCAACGACCAAAATGGGCGAGGCGCGCCAGCGTCATTGCCGCCAGCAAGGAAGGCAGGAAATAGACATGGAATATCTTCACTCCATGATCCGGGTCAGCGATGTCGACGAGACACTTCGTTTTTTTTGCGACGGACTCGGAATGAAGGAGATCCGCCGCGTTGACAGCGAGGCCGGACGGTTCACCCTGATTTTCCTGGCCAGCCCTGACGATCTCAAGCGTGGCGGCTTCAGCGGCGAGGAAAATCCCATTCCAGCCGGTCTGCCGACGATCGAGCTGACCCATAACTGGGATCCCGAAACCTATTCGGGCGGCCGCAATTTCGGCCATCTCGCCTACCGGGTTCAGGATATTTATGCGATCTGTTCACGCATGGCCGGGCTCGGCTATACGGTGCACCGTCCGCCGCGCGACGGTCGCATGGCCTTCCTGAAGTCGCCGGATGGAATCTCGATCGAATTGCTGCAGGCCGGCGAGGCGCGCGCGCCGCAGGAACCCTGGGCTTCGATGGAAAACACCGGCAGCTGGTGATCAGGCGCGCAGCTTGATCTTGCGGATGCGTTCGGCCCGCACATGGATCATCGTGTCATCTACTGACAAGGTCAGGATCCGCATCTCGCCTATAGGCGTAATCGACACGGCCTCGCCCTCGATCTCGCAGTCTTTCTCCTGCAAATCGACATAGATAATGCGGACCCTGCAGCGATCAGCGATCGCGCGCTCAAAAGCCTTCAGCACGGCGGGCACTGGCCTTAGCTTGTCAGTAAGTGACAGGAGTGGATGCGCCTCGAGCCGGCGGACCCGCTGGTCGCCCAGCATCTTTTCAAGGGCGCTCTGAGCCTGGCCGGCGTCGAGCGCGGCCTCCTCATCGGCGGTCAGGGCGATCAGGCGGGCGCCGCGCCAGAGGATCTGGGCCTGACGCCAGGTGAGCGAAATCGGCGGCGGCCCGTCATCCGGTGCCAGCCAATAGCCAAGGCCGGCTTCCCCCTCGATCGGCACGCCGGAATCGATCAGCTTGGCCATGTCGCGATAAATGGTGCGCTCGGAGACGCTGAACCGATTGGCGATCTGCTGCGCCGTGAGCGAGCCGGGCGCAGCCGATTTCAGTGTTCTGACAATGTCGACAAGGCGGCGGGCACGGCTCATGTCAATTCCTGACTGATGGTTGCCCCTTATGCCCCGGTCAGGGAATTGCGGTCAATTGCCGTTGATGACATCCCGCATGCCGTAAAGCCCCGGCGATCGCCCGTGCAGCCAGTTAGCCGCCGTCAGCGCGCCGACGGCGAAGACCCGCCGGTCGAGCGCCCGATGCGAGATCGTGATTTCCTCATTGTTCGATAAAAATCCGACCTCGTGATCGCCGACAATCGCGCCGCCGCGCCGCGACGAGAAGCCGATGGCACCGGGAAGCCGTCGTGCATCTGCTGACGATCGGCTTTTCTCGGCCACGAGGTCGAGCATCTGGTGACGGGCATTGGCGACCGCTTCGCCCAGAACCAGCGCCGTGCCAGAGGGCGCATCGGCCTTGTAGCGGTGATGCGTTTCACTGATTTCTGCGTCCCATAGCTCCGCGGGAAGCGCGGCGGCAGCCGTCGAAACCAGCATTTCAACCAGCGAAATACCGATCGAGAAGTTGCGCGCGGTCAGGACCGGAATGGTCTCCGCTGCCTGGCGCAGTGCGTCGAACTGTTCATCCGAGAACCCGGTGACGCCACTGATCAGGGCCGGGCCGCCGTTTTCGGTCAAGCGACGCACGACAGCGACGGTCGATTGAGGTGTCGACGCATCGATGACGATATCGGCGCCTTGAAGCCCGTCTTCGAGCCGCACCACACTCATCCGGTTGATCCAGGGCGTGCCGGCGAGCTCGCCCAGGTCCTTGTCGACATGATCGGAGTCCGATCTCACGATTCCGCCGACCAGCTTGAAGCGGTCATCCTGGATAACTTCGCGCGCGATCGTGCTGCCGAGTCGTCCACCGATACCGATAATTGTCACTCCCAGCGGCATACGCGTCTCCCTGCGGCTCCGGATTGCCAGGCGTTGTTCCAGATATGGACCCGGTAGGGTTAATTCGTTCCGACTTTATCCGGCAGATTTCTAAGGAGAGTCTGAACAGGCCCGCTTTCCGCGCGCGGGACTGGCAGGGATCGCCGGGTGCGCGACGGGACAAGAAAGATCGCGAAATTGGCCGGCCGCAGTGTTCGATTTTTCTGCCCATCCGTGTGAAAAAACTATAGAATTCCCCTCGCACGTGTCCCGCTTGTATAAGAACTGGAATTCAATTCTATTATAAGCTAGGCTTCAAGGTGTTGATTATCTGTTGTTTTGCGGAAGAGATTTTGAAACACCCATGACGTCGCTCGACACGGACACATCAAGGGACCCCGGTGTTCGGCCGGCCATGCAGGCTCGCAGCAGAGCGACCCGGCAACGGATCTTGAAGGTCCTTGCACGCGCGCTGGATGACCAGTCCATCGACAAGCTGACCGTCGCCGATATTGCGAAACGGGCAAAATCATCGGTCGGCGCATTCTATGGCCGGTTCTCCGACAAGGCCGCCGCCCTGGATGCGCTTTATGCCGACCGCATGGAAGCGCTGGTCGAATCACTTACGGCAGCCAATGACGAGGCGCGGCGGCATCGCGACGTGCACAGATGGATTGGCGAACTGGCGCAGGCGTGTCTGACGCATGCCATTGCCAACCGGACCCTGCTTGTCCGGATCGCCGGCCGGACCGGCGACCTCTCGGCGCCGCCCGACTCGTTCAAGGAACACCTGGCCCAGACGATCAGTGCGCTGCGCATCAAGCCGCCGCATTTTGCGCCGGTCGCGGCGGATTTCATGTTGCGGCTGGTGCTCGGACTGAGCCGCGATGCGGCGCTGTTCCAGCCGGAATTGCAGGCAGACGATGCTGCGCGAATGGCCTTCGCCGCGGATGTTCAGAAAGCCGCGCTGTGGTACCTTACGGCCCCGTCGGCCTAGACGCTCGGGCGACCGTCCTCGCTGGTCAAATCATCCCAGAACCGTTTCGCCTTGCCCATGAAGCCGTCCGATTCCGGATTGCAATTGCCGCCGGAGATCTCGCAGAACTCCTCCAACAATTCCTTCTGACGATCCGATAGATTGCGCGGGGTTTCGACGTAGAGCTCGACGATCATGTCACCGCGCGGACCGCCGCGCAGGCGCGGCATGCCCTTGCCCTTGAGGCGCATCCGCTTCCCGGTCTGCGAACCGGACGGGATCTTGAGTTCGGCCTTGCCGCCATCGATCACCGGGCAGCAGATCGATCCGCCCAGAGCTGCCGTGACCATCGGCACGGTCGCGCGGCAATAGAGGTTGGGTCCATCGCGCTCGAACAGATCATCGTGGCGAATCGACACAAAGATATAGAGATCGCCGCGCGGACCTCCGCGGGCCCCGGCTTCGCCTTCTCCTGCGAGGCGGATGCGCATGCCATCCTCGACACCGGCCGGAATGTCGACATCGAGCGTACGCACTTTTCGTACCTGGCCCACCCCATCGCACTCGCGGCAGGGCGTGGAAACGGTTTTGCCCTGCCCGCCGCAGCGCGGGCAGGTCTGGCGGATCCGGAACATGCCATTGCCGGCGGTCACCACACCGGCCCCAGCGCATTGCGGACATGTGTCCAGCGAAGTGCCGGGTTCGGCGCCATTACCGTCGCAGCGTTCGCAGGTCAGATTGGTCGGGACTTTGAGGGTCTCGGCCTTGCCGGCAAAGGCGTCCTGAAGCGAGATTTCGAGATCGTAGCGCAGGTCCGAGCCGCGTGCCGGCCCGCCGCGGCGACCGCCACCGCGGCGCCCGCCCATGCCGTTGAACACATCGCCGAAGACCTGTTCGAAAATGTCGGCGAAATCTGCCGATTGGGCACCGCCGCCAAACGGACCCTGTCCGCCGTCCATCCCGCCCTCGAAAGCGGCATGACCCATGCGGTCATAGGCGGCGCGCTTGTCTGCATCAGACAGGACCGCATAGGCCTCGCCGACTTCCTTGAAGCGGGCCTCGGCCTCCTTGTCGTCCGGATTGCGGTCCGGATGGTATTGCATGGCGAGCTTGCGATAGGCGCTCTTCAGCGCCTTGGCGTCGACCGAGCGGTCAACACCCAGCACTTCATAATAATCCCGCTTGGCCATGAATGTACCTCAGGTTGACGGGAGCGCCGGAGGGCGCCCCCGTCCCTTATGTTCGAAAGACTTAAGCGCTTTCTTTCTTGTCGTCGTCGGACTCGTCGCCATCGACCTCGGAATACTCCGCGTCGACCACGTCCTCATCCTGTTCCGAAGCGGACTCATCGTCGGACGCTTCGGCCTGCTGGGCCGCATACATCGCCTCGCCGAGCTTCATGGCAGCCTGGACGAGCGCCTGGGTCTTGGCCTGGATCTCGGCCGCGTCCTCACCGTCCTTGACGGCCTTGAGCTCGTCTGCAGCGGTGGTGATGGCGTTCTTCTCTTCCTCGCCGACCTTGTCGCCGAATTCCTCCAGCTGTTTCTCGGTCTGGTGAATGAGCGCCTCGGCATTGTTACGGGCCTCGACCAGTTCCTTGCGCTTCTTGTCGGCCTCGGCATTGGCCTCGGCATCCTTGACCATCTGGTCAATATCATCGTCCGAGAGACCGCCCGACGCCTGGATACGGATCTGCTGTTCCTTGCCAGTCGCCTTGTCCTTGGCGGACACATTGACGATGCCATTGGCATCGATGTCGAAAGTGACCTCGATCTGCGGCATGCCGCGCGGTGCTGGCGGTATCCCCATCAGGTCGAACTGGCCGAGCAGCTTGTTGTCGGAGGCCATCTGGCGTTCACCCTGGAACACCTTGATGGTGACGGCCTGCTGGTTGTCTTCTGCAGTGGAGAAGGTCTGCGACTTCTTGGTCGGGATCGTCGTGTTGCGCTCGATCAGCGAGGTGAACACGCCGCCCAGCGTCTCGATGCCGAGCGAAAGCGGGGTCACGTCGAGCAGCAGAACATCCTTCACATCGCCCTGCAGCACGCCGGCCTGGATAGCGGCGCCCATGGCGACGACTTCATCCGGGTTCACACCCTTGTGCGGCTCCTTGCCAAAGAAGCCCTTTACGGCTTCCTGCACCTTCGGCATGCGGGTCATGCCGCCGACCAGCACGACATCGTCAATGTCGGAGGCCGACATGCCGGCATCCTTCAGAGCCTTCTTGCACGGCTCGATGGTACGCTTGACGAGATCTTCGACCAGCGCTTCAAGCTTGGCGCGCGAGAGCTTCATGGTCAGGTGTTTCGGACCAGACGCATCGGCGGTGATGAAAGGCAGATTGACCTCGTAGGAGGAAGCCGATGACAGCTCCTTCTTTGCCTTCTCGGCCTCTTCCTTCAGGCGTTGCAGCGCGAGCTTGTCCTTGCGCAGATCGATCGAGCTCTCTTTCTTGAACTCGTCCGCGAGGTAATCGACAATCCGCAGGTCGAAATCCTCACCGCCGAGGAAGGTGTCACCATTGGTGGCCTTCACCTCGAACACGCCGTCACCGATCTCGAGGATTGAGACGTCGAATGTACCACCACCGAGGTCGTAGACGGCAATTGTCTTGTTTTCACCCTTGTCGAGACCGTAGGCGAGAGCCGCCGCGGTCGGCTCGTTGATGATGCGCAGGACTTCAAGCCCGGCGATCTTGCCGGCATCCTTGGTGGCCTGACGCTGGGCGTCATCGAAATATGCGGGAACGGTGATGACGGCCTTCTCGACCTTGTCGCCGAGATAGGATTCCGCCGTTTCCTTCATTTTCTGGAGGATGAAGGCGGAGATTTCGGACGGCGAATACTTCTTGTCGCGGCCCTGCACCCATGCGTCGTTGTTTTCCGACGGCACGATCTTGTAGGGCACCATGTCGGCGTCCTTCTTGACCATCGGGTCGGACATGTTGCGGCCGATCAGGCGCTTGATTGCAAAAAAGGTCTGTTCCGGGTTGGTCACCGCCTGGCGCTTGGCCGGCTGACCGATCAGGCGTTCGCCATCCTCGGTGAACGCGACAACTGAGGGCGTGGTGCGCATGCCCTCAGCATTCTCGATAACCTTGGCGTTGCCGCCGTCCATGACCGCGACACACGAATTCGTGGTTCCGAGGTCAATACCAATCACCTTGCTCATGACGTCTTCGTCTCCGTTCTTTTATTGGGCAGGGTTTTCCCGAGTGGCCAGCCAGCCCGAAGCGCTGTCCGGCGTGATGAAAACCCCCCTTGGGTCCAGGCCTTGTCGCCTGCTTCATCTGTTGCTTTTGCCGGTAACCCGGCTCGATGCCCGAGATAGGGAGGCCAGCCATGCCCCGCAAGGGTTTACGAAGAATCAATTCAGGCGCTTGTGCAGGGAAAAAGTGACGCCGGAGGCTGTCGCAGCTATTTCCTTGGCCATGAGTCTGCCAGACGGATTCCGTTTTCTCCCCGGTTATTTTGACCGGGCGCAACAAGATGCGCTTGTGCAGGCGGTGATCGAAGCGACCGAAAACGCGCCCTTCTACCGGCCCGCAATGCCCCGCACCGGCCAGCCGATGAGCGTCACCATGACCAATTTCGGACCGCTTGGCTGGATCACTGACAAGGAGAAGGGCTATCGCTATGAGCGCGTGCACCCGGAAACCGGCGCGACCTGGCCGGAGCCGCCGGACCTGCTGACGCAATTGTGGGCGGATGTGGCTGACTACCCGGCGCCGTTCGAGGCCTGCCTGGTCAATTATTACGACGCGCAATCGCGCCTGGGGCTGCATGTCGACTGGGACGAGGCGGCGACGGATGCGGCGGTCGTATCGGTTTCACTGGGCGACAAGGCGCGATTCCGCATCGGCGGCCCGACGCGCAAGGGCAAGACGCATTCGCTTGTTCTTGCCTCCGGCGATGTCGTCGTACTCGGTGGCGAGGCGCGGCGCTGCTATCACGGGGTCGACCGCATCCATCCCGGAACCTCGACGCGGGTGCCGCAGGGCGGGCGCATCAATCTGACACTGCGACGCGTGACAGTGCCGGGCTAGTCGCCAGAGAAGAGTGAAGCGGCTCCGATCGCGACGAGCAGGCCGCCGAGGCTGACCGGGTCGCGGTCGACCGTGACCGAGGTCAGGACACCATTGTTGAAGGTCAGATTCGTCGTGTCGTTCGACAGGGCGCTTCTGAACATGTCTGCCGACATGGCGTGACCCGGCGCCCCCACGACAATGGTGTCGAGCCGGATGTCGGGAATGTTCAGCGCCAGCTCTGTCCGTAGTATGCGTTCGAAAACATATGGATCCTCGGGACAGGCCAGCGCGATCTCCCTTGCGAACGCATTCAGCAATACCTGATCGGGCGAATCGGAAACCGGGCGGCAGGTTAACCTCACGCTGAAGCGATCTGGCGCGGCCATACGAAAATAGGTGGAGTGCCGGTTTCGCAGGGTGGCCGGACTGTAAAACCTGGAAATGGACTGGCGAACAGGCACGGTGCCGGTAGCGGCGACGGATTCACGCACAAGCGCAAGCTGAATACTTCCGACCCGTCGGCGGATGGTCTCCGAAGCCTGGCCATAACATTCCAGCCCTTCGGTTCGGCTTTCCGACCGGCGCAGTGCCTCCATGCATTGCTGCGTGGTTTCAAGCATCAGGTCACCGATCTCGAAAGGCTCGCACGAGGTGCGTGATTCCGATTCCAGCAAGCAGGCGGCCTGACTGCTCCGCAATGCATAGTCGAATGCGATAGTTGGCGGGGTCTCTTCGGCAAAACTGTCCGGATTTGATGCGAGCGCGTTTCCGGCCACCCCCAAAGCCTGCCCGAGATTACCGAGTTGGGTCAGTATCTCGACCGTCCTGGGTTCCGATTGGGCATTTGCGGAGCCGAGAAGGCCGTTAGCAACCGTCAGCGTGAAATTGTCGGCCGTCAGGAGATGGGTGTCATAGGTGAGGTGAAACCAGTTACGCGGATCAAGGTCCGGTACCGTTTCGGCCGTCGCGTTCAACGTCCAGCGCTGATCGCTCTTGGCCTGGGCGAGATCGACCTCAATTCGCGTGACCGGCAATCCGTAGAGCATGTAGCTTCGATGTTGGAAGCTCGTGTGCGCGTTTCCTGCGCCTCGGCAATTGATTTCCGGCGGACCGTCCGGGCAGAGGCGCGCAGATTGTACCATTGTCCCGCAACCGCTTGCGGCCAGCGCGAGGGCCGCGACCCATAGACATTTGATCATAGGTTTTCTCCCCACCGGGAGACAATCTATACGGGAATATTAACCTATTCAATCGTCCGGCGGGCGACCCTGGCGCTTTCACGGGGTCAGGGCTGAACAGGAAAGCGCGGCTCGTCCTCGACCCTGCCAGGCGGCACGAAGTCGAGATCGTCCATGGACACCGAACGGCCATCTGCCTGGACCAGGCGGACATGCATCGGTTGGAGCTTGCGCGGTTCGCGCACGCCGCAAGAATGAGCGATGATCTCGACATGCCGGCGAAGCGTGTCGGCATAGGCGGCGACCTTTTCCGCCTTGTCGCGAGGAACCAGGCCGCGCTGCAGCGATCGCTTGTGGGTGGTAACGCCAGTCGGGCAGGTATTCTTGTGGCATTTCAGCGACTGGATGCAGCCCAGCGCAAACATGAAGCCACGGCCGCACTGCACGAAATCTGCCCCGGCGGCGAGCGCCCAGGCCGCCGATGACGGCAGAAGCAGCTTGCCGGAGGCGATGATGCGGATCCGGTCCTTGAGACCTTGCCGGCGCAGAATGGCGGCTACCATGGGCAGGCTTTCACGGATCGGCAGCCCGACATTGTCCATCAACGCCATGGGCGCGGCGCCGGTGCCGCCATCGCCGCTGTCGATGGTCATGAAGTCGGGCGCGCTTTCCACGCCGCGCGCCTTGATGTCCGTGCACAATTCCTCGATCCAGCCATAGGCGCCGACGACGAATTTGATGCCGACCGGCTTGCCGGTGACGTCCCTGATCCGGGCAATCATGTCGAGCAGGTCGTCATTGCCGGCGATCTCCGGGTGCCGGTTGGGCGAGTGCGAGGCCTGGCCCTCGGGAATGCCGCGAATTTCCGCGATCTCCCGGTTGACCTTGCTGGCGGGCAGAATGCCGCCCTTGCCCGGCTTGGCGCCCTGCGAGAGCTTCAACTCGAACATCTTGACCTGCGGCCGGGCTGCCACGTCTTTCAGCTTGTCGTCGGACAGCTTGCCGTCCTCGTCCCGGACGCCGTATTTCGCCGTGCCGATCTGGAAAACGATGTCGCAATCGCCCTCCAGATGCCATTCGGACAGGCCGCCCTCGCCGGTATTCATCCAGATCCCGGCCCTGCCGGCACCGCGCGACAGCGCCTGCACGGCAGGTTTCGACAGCGAGCCATAGCTCATCGCCGAAATATTGAAAAAGGAGGGTGCGTCATAAGGCTGCCGCGCATGCGGTCCGATGCGCAGGGGTTCGGTCGGCGCGATATCATCTTCCAGAACAGGGTAGGGGCAGTTGACGAAGATCGCTGTACCGACCGGGGTCAAGGGCTTGGTGGAGCCAAAGCTGATCGTGCCGCCATGTCCCCGAGATGACCGGTAAACCCAGTCACGCTCTGCCCTGTTGAAGGGCAATTCCTCGCGGTCGAGGGCGAAAAAATACTGACGGAAAAACTCACCGAGTGTCGTGAACAGGCCGCGGAAGCGGCCGACAACCGGATAATTGCGGCGGACCGCATCGCGGGTCTGACTGATGTCACGGATATAAATGACGATGACGACCAGGACGATGAACCCGACCGCCAGGATGAAGAGCTGGGTAAGTATGCTCAGCACTTCCATGGCCCATATTGGCAGCATGCGGTTTCTCCCGGGGTCTGATGGCTTCCGGAACCATGGCAGAGGCGAGCGGTGGAGAGAAGAACAATAGCAGTCACGGCGGCTGACATCGCCGCCAGTTCCGGACCGGCCCCGTTCACGCCAAGGCGAAGCGGAGGAGCGTCCCGGTCACGGCGAGCGTGAAGGGCAGCACGAATAACCGAACCACTCGCGTCGCCCAGCTTTCGGGGAGGAAAAAGATGTCGCGGGCCCAGCCTTCCGATATGCCCGTCAGTTTGCGGGCGCGAGTTTGAAGCACGCAGCGTCCACTATTGAGCCACAGGCCGGCCAGGATGGTGACGGGCGCGATGAGCGACCAGAGAGCGGCTGTGCGCCACCCGCCTGTCAGCGCGAAGACGATCATCACCAGAAGCGCCACCATGCAAACCGCGAAGATCACGGTATGCATCAGCCGGAGCCAGAACAGCTGGTTCTCGACCGTCATGTGAGCGCGGTCAGTTTGCGGCCGATTGTGCTGCGAGGTCACGCATGATCTGTTCGGCCCGGTCGAGACGCAGCTCCGACGTCTGGTCCGTGGCACCCCATGCCAGCTGACCCGCCTTCCATTGCATCGACATGGCAACGCGGGCGCGTCCTGACGGATGATCGAAGAAGACGAATTCCTCGAGCGGGCCGGGATCGATCTTGCGATAAGCCGCGAGCCGCAAGGCGGCGGTGGCAAACCCGTCCGGGGCGCGCGCCGCGTTCAGGCCGAACAGGTCGGCTTCGGCCTCATTGGTGCGGATGATGGTGTTGGCGACCGGTGTCATCAGGAAGAAAAACACGGAGAGACAGGCGGCCAGCAAAGGCAGGCCGGCGATATCGGAAATGCCCGATACGCCCCAGCGCCCGCCGAAGCGGTCGTTGAGCGTGCGAAACAACGCATCCGTGAACGCAAAGCCGATCGCGAGCAATATCGCGAATACGGTGAACATCTCCCACAAATGATTGAGCGCGTAATGACCCATCTCATGGCCCATTACGGCGAGCACCTCGTCGGGATCGGTATTCTCGATCAGCGTGTCTGACAAGGCGATGCGCGTCGTGCCGAACAGGCCATTGACGTTGGCCGTGATGCGGTTCGACTGACGCGAGACATCGAAGACATAGACATTGTCGGCCGGGATGCCATTGGCTTGTGCGAGCGCGAGAATGTCGTCGCGCAATACGCTTTCTTCCATGGGTGTGTATTCGTTGAAGAGCGGGTCGATATAGACGGGCGACACGAATATCGTGACGGCCAGCAGGACCACGGAAACGGCCGCCCCCCAGATCCACCAGGTCCGCTTTGCGATCCGCAGGACGAGGTAGAACAGGGTCAGGAAGATCGCCGCCATGACCATCCCGGTGACAAGACCGATCAATTGTTCGCTCATCCATCCGCCCATCGTCATGGTCGACAAGCCGTAGGCGTGTTCACGGAAATACCCCTGCCAGATCGTCAGCGGGAACAAGAGCAGCGTGGTCACGACGGTATAGATGGCCGCGTAAATCGCGACAGTCAGCGAAGTTGATTTCACAACGCCCCTGATGCGGTCCCGCAAGCCCTTCGCGAATCCGGTCTGCAAAAGCAGAAAGGCGACAATCAGACCAGCGACGAGATTCACCAGGATCAGCCAGTAGCCGCCCTCGAAATAGGCGTCGGAACGAGACCGCGCAGCCGCATCCATGGTGGCGATATAGGCTTCGGTCGCGGCGGCCGGGTCGAAGCCCGTGACCGATGTGGCGGCAAGCAGGCCGTGAAGCATGGCAAATCCTCCCGTGTCTTGGCGAGAGAGGACGCCAATTGCGCTGCAAGATCAATCCTGATGAGCGATCAGGCCTTGACGTCGATACCGGAGCCAGGTTCCGACTCGCCGGTGCCGGAGTCGGGCGCTTCGTCTTTCGCCGCACCGGCCGACACCGCGACCATGGCGGCCCGCAATGTGCGCTCGCCAATAACATAGCCGGGCGCGAAGCTGGCGGCGACGCGACCTGCCGGGTGTTCGGACGGTATCTGGGTGGTGGCCTGGTGACGGTTGGGGTCGAACGCCTCGCCCGGTTCGGGGTCGATCTTTTTCACACCATGACGTTCAAGCGTCGACAATAATGTCTTTTCGGTCAGCGCCACGCCGTCGACAAGTGTCTTGGCCGGGCCTTCGAGCACTTCGGCCTGGGCAGCCTGAAGCGCGCGCGACAGATTGTCCGCGACGTTCAGAACATCGCCGGCAAATCGCGAAATGGCGTATTCGCGCGCATCCCTGACGTCGCGCTCTGCGCGCCGGCGGGTATTCTGGATCTCGGCAGCGGTGCGCATCAGCTTCTCGCGCGTGTCCTCGAGTTCGGCCTGCAAGGCGCGAACGGCGTCTTCCGGAGAGGGTGAATTGTCGGCATCGGCCTCGGCAGCTTCCATTGCCGCCTTCTCGGCTGCCTCGATTTCCTCGATCCGGTCCTCGATCGGTTGATCGTCGTTATCCTGTGCGTGCTTGTCTTCAGCCATTTTCCGTCCTCTGCCCGTCTAGTTGCGGGATTTGTCCATCAGTTTGCCCACGACGCGCGCGGTGTAATCGACCATGGGAATGACCCGCGCATAATTCAGCCGGGTCGGGCCGATCACACCCAGCGCGCCGATTATGCGGCGTTCGGAGTCCATATAGGGAGCCACGATCATACTTGAACCCGACAAGGAGAAGAGCGGGTTCTCCGCTCCGATAAACAGGCGCACCCCGTCTGCGTCGCGCGCCTTGTCGAGCAGGGATATCAATCCTTCCTTGCGTTCAAGCTCGTCGAACAGGAGGCGCACGCGCTCGAAATCCTCGGCTGCCTGCAGATTGTCCAGCAATTTGGCCTGACCGCGAACGATCAGGGCCCGCTCCGTGCCGCCGGACCAGTCGGCCAATCCTTGCTCGACAAGCGATTGCGCAGCCTCGTCAAGAGCAGCCTTGCGGTCTGCCAGCTCGGCACGGATCTCGTCGGCGGCCTCCTTCAGCGTGCGGCCCTTCAACCGCGCAGACAGATAGTTGCCGGCCTCCGCGAGGGCTGAAGACGGAAGACCTTCCGGCGCGATCATCATCCGGTTTTCCACCGAACCGTCGGAGCCGACCAGAATGGCCAGCGTCTCGCGCGCCGAAACCGGAACGAATTCGACATGTTTGAGCGCCATCTCGCGAGACGGCGATGTGACCAGGCCTGCGCCTCCGGCCAGTCCGGCCAGCATGGAGGAAGCTTCCGCGAGCACGTCGCGAACATTGCGCTGACCGCCGGCAACCCGCGATTCAATCGCATCGCGATCTTCTGCTGCCGGCTCTCCGACTTGCAATAGCCCGTCGACGAACAGGCGCAATCCGGCATGAGTCGGCAGTCGCCCGGCGCTCTGGTGGGGCGCCGTCAGCAGGCCGATCGCGGCGAGATCCGACATGGTATTGCGGATCGAGGCTGGCGACAGGTCAAGGCCCTCGCGACGCGACAGAGTGCGCGAGCCAACAGGATCGCCGGTATCGAGGTAGGCCTCGACGATCTCACGAAAGATCAATCGCGACCGCTCGTCGAGATCTGTCAGGCTCGGCGTGGACCGGTTTTCCTGTGTCATGGCGTCTCTCAAGTAGGACAAGGCTGAAACGGGTTCAATTGCGGTGTGCCGCTGGAAACAGTTTACGCCGGAAAGGTGCGCGTCTAGACGAGCGGCCACAGACCGATTGGAGATTGCAGAATGAGACCTTATGGCCGCGCCCTCGACGCGCTTCGCGATGTCAGCATCGAAACCGGCGTTTCGCCTTACGCAGAGGGCTCCTGTCTTGTCCGGTTCGGCAATACACATGTCTTGTGCACGGCCAGTGTGGAAGAGAATGTTCCGCCCTGGATGCGCAATAGCGGCAAGGGCTGGGTAACGGCCGAATACGGCATGCTGCCGCGGGCCACCCACACGCGCGGTCGGCGTGAAGCCGCAGCCGGAAAGCAATCGGGCCGGACCCAGGAAATCCAGCGCCTGATCGGTCGCTCGTTGCGCGCCGTGGTGGACCTGAAAGCGCTGGGTGAACGGCAGATCACGGTCGACTGTGATGTCATCCAGGCCGATGGCGGTACGCGTACTGCGGCGATTACCGGTGCCTGGGTCGCCTTGAAGCGGGCGATCAACTGGCTCATCGAGGAAGGTCTGCTGGAAAAGGACCCTGTCTACGGGCAGTTGGCAGCGGTTTCCTGCGGCATGGTGGATGGCAGTGCGCGGCTCGATCTCGAGTACGAGGAAGACCGGGTCGCGGAAACCGATGCGAATTTCGTCCTCACTGTTGATGGCGGAATCGTTGAGATCCAGGCGACCGCCGAGGACAAGCCCATGGCCGAAAGCGACTTCGCCGAGCTGTTCGCGCTGGCTCGCAAGGGCGTGGTGGAGCTAGGCGAAATCCAGAAATCCGTATTATAAAGAAAAAAGAAGCAGCGGGAGCGCGCTGGGGGGCTGGAAACGGCCCGATCGGCGCTCTTGGGAAGGGGCGTATATGCCAATCAGGCCCGCTCCCGCTGCTTCTTCACCTACCGGCCGGGGACCCGTCCGGGGGTGTCCTTGATGCGGTTCAGGCGTTGTCGCCGTCACCATCGTCCTCATCGTCGAAGCTGAGAAGGTCGCCGGGCTGACAGTCCAGCACCTCGCACAACGCTTCCAGCGTCGAAAACCTTACTGCCTTGGCCTTGCCCGTCTTGAGGATGGACAGGTTGGCCATGGTGATGCCGACCCGGTCGCACAGTTCCGTCAGGGACATGCGGCGCTCGAGGAGCATCCTGTCGAGGGTGACGCGAATTGGCATGTAGCGCGCCTCCCTAAATCGTCAGTTTCTGTTCCTGGCGCATCCGGGCCCCTTCACGGAGCACCTGGGACAGGACCAGGAGAGCGGCCACGGCGAACCATGAGCCGAGATTGAGATCGAACCGGGACAATTCCACGTCGCCGATCCGGTAGTCGAAGAAGGCCAGCGATATCGCGACCAGTCCCTGCGCGGCGTAACGGACGGTCTGATAGACCGCTATGGCCGCCGCTATGACCCGGAGATGCCCCGCATTCTCGGGAACAAACGGATCGCCCGCCATCAGTGTCCGAACGATCAGCCGCAGCCGGTGAATGATCACCATCAGGGCAAGGATCTCCGCCACCGCCAAGGGCAGCAGAACGACGAGATCGACGACGCTGCGCAGCGAGCTGGCGGCTGATTCCGGGATCCAGCCGAACAACTGGAAGCCAAAGACCAGTGTGGCACCGAGAAAACCGACCGCGCTCACGGTCAGAACGGCCCACAAGAGGTACCAGACTATATCGAGCAGCCATCTCAGCCCCCCGATCATCGGTCCCGGTTTGATTGCCTCCATTATTCCCCTTGCCCCTTGTTCGGTCCCCGGCGGCGCCTCTCGCTACCGCCGGGATCCGTGTGTCATCATGCGACCGTCGAGGTCAGCGCGGCAACAATGCCGGAACCAACCGCGATGATGAGGAACGCATTGATTGCAGCTGCTGCAAAGAACCGCACTGCACTATTATCGGACCTGACCATTTCCATCTCTCCTGTGTATCGTTTCAATCGACCAGAATGCTATGTTTTGTTGCCCGGACGATCATTTCGCCGTCCGTGGATTTATCGATAAACATAAAAAACAGGCGATGCAAGCGAAAAATATCGTTTTTCGATATGAATTTTTCGAAAGGCGATAAAAAATAAGGGTGAATCCACTCGTGTCAGAAGCGAATAAATGGGTCCTGGCGTCCCATAACCAAGGCAAAATCAGAGAGATAGGCGAGTTGCTGGCTGCCCGCGGAATCGTGCTGCGTTCAGCTGCAGATTTTTCTCTGCCCGAGCCGGACGAGACCGCGGACAGTTTCGCGGGCAATGCACTGCTCAAGGCGCGGGCGGCATGCCGGGCGACCGGTCTTCCTGCGCTGGCGGATGATTCCGGCCTCTGCGTTACCGCACTCGGCGGCCGCCCCGGCATCCATTCTGCCCGCTGGGCCGGTGAACCGCGCGATTTCCATGCCGCGATGAACAAGGTGAATGACGCGCTCGCTGCGTCGCACGATGAAGACCGGTCGGCCGCCTTTGTCTGTGTGCTGGCGCTGGTCTTTCCCGACGGAACGCACCGCCTCTATGAGGGACGGGTCGAAGGCGAGATTGTCTGGCCGCCCCGCGGAGATGGTGGGTTCGGCTATGATCCGATCTTCCGGCCGGAAGGAGAAGGGCGCGTTTTCGCGGAGATGAGCCGGGCAGAGAAGGCCGGATTGAGTCACCGCGCCCGGGCATTGGCCAAGCTGATGGCCGGAGAGTTTCCCGATGATTGACGCTCCGCTCGGCCTCTACGTTCACTGGCCCTATTGCGCACGGATCTGTCCGTATTGCGATTTCAACGTCTACAAGGCGCGCGGCGTTGATGACGCGCTGTTCGAAGCGCTGCTTGCCGACCTCGACCATTGGGCCGACCGGATCGGAAAATGGCAGCTGGTTTCGCTGCATTTCGGCGGCGGGACGCCGTCATTGCTGGACGGACCGCAAATTGCGCTTCTGATTGCGCGGGCCGCAGACCGGTTCGGATTTGCGCCCGGCGCCGAGATCGCGCTTGAAGCCAATCCAAATGATGCCCATCGCTTCGGCGGTTTCGCCGCGGCCGGCATCAATCGGCTGTCACTTGGCGTGCAGAGCTTCCAGGATGTCGCGCTCGCCGCACTGGGGCGGGATCACGATGCCGTGTCGGCGCGACGATCCTTTGATCTGGCGCGGCAGCATTTCGGTTCGGTTTCACTCGACCTGATCTATGCCCGCGACGGGCAGACCGCCGCAGGCTGGGAGCGGGAACTTTCCGAAGTGCTGGAATTGCGGCCTGATCACCTGTCGACCTATCAACTGACGATCGAGCCCGGTACGGCGTTCGAACGGCGGGTGGAAAGGGGCGAGCTCGTTCCCCCCGAAGACGATCTGGCGGCGCAGCTCTACAACATCACGGAATCGCTGTGCGAAGCGGCCGGGCTTTCGGGCTACGAGATTTCCAATCATGCGCGGGCGGGTCATGAATCCCGACATAACCGTCTCTATTGGGAAGGCGGCGACTGGATCGGCATCGGTCCCGGGGCACACGGACGGATCGGGGCGTTCCGGGCGGATGGCCGCATTGCCAGTTCGACCGCCCTGCGGCCCGATGACTATTGCCAACGGGTTGCCGATACCGGGACCGGATCGGACAGCGAGACGCTTTCGGCGATCGACGAGGCCCGCGAACGCATTCTGATGGGGCTGCGCGTCGCCGAGGGACTGGATGCAAACGCCTTGCTGGCCGCTACCTGCCTGGCACCAAACAGGGGTGAAGCCGAGCGCTTCCAGCAACAGGGCTTGCTCGCAAAACGCCAGCACCGTCTGGCCCTGACGCCGGCGGGTCGTCTTTATGCCGACGGGATCGCAGCGGCGCTCTGCCCGTAGCGCTAGAAAATTGCCGGATCGAATTGACGCGGCGCCGGATCGATGACGCGGAATTCGTCCCGGCGCACTTCATAAACCGCCAGTCCACGTTCGATCTGGCCATCGGCGCGGAACCGGAACAATCCATCGGCGCCGTAAAACCCTTCTGGATCTTCCAGCAAGTCGCGGCTGACGCCGCCTTCATTGGCGAGGAAAATCGACAACAGAACCGCATCATAGGCGTGGCTGGCAATGCGCGACGGCTCCTCGCCGAAGGCCGCCTCGTACTGGGCGACAAAGGCTGTATGGGCCTCATCATCGGGGCCGGCAAACCAGCCGCCATGCAGGACGGGCTCGCGCCGCGTCTCCTCATCATTCCAGAGCCCGGTTCCGAGGAATCGGATAATCAGCGGATCGATCTCGTGATAGGGGAGCAGTGGTCCCAGCGTGCGCAGACGGGTGCCGCCCTCGGGCAACAACACGGCCTGGAAGGGGGCATCCGGTGAGGGCTGCCATTCGCGCGACCGGAACGTCATGGCCTCTTCCGCCTGCAGGCTCGTGAAACCGAGATCGGCGAGACGCCGGGCGGCTGATGTCATGGCCTCCACGCCGCCGACATAGGTTTCCTCTGCCGCCAGATAGGCGCCATTGCGCTCGGCAGATTGCTGCAAGGCATTGCGCACCGTCGATCCATAATTGCCGCCGGGCCCGATGAAGGCAAAGCGTTCGACGCCGAGCAGCGACATGTATTCGACAATGCGCGCCACTTCCTGCTCGGGCGGCAGGCTCAACAGGTAGACGCCGTTACCGGCGATGCTGGTATCGGTGGAAAATGCCAATACCGGAATATCGTAGCGGCTCGCGACGCTTCCCGCGGCTGCGGCCGCGGTTCCGAACAGGGGGCCGAGAATGATATCGGCGCCATCGTCGATCGCGGCCTGGGTCGCTTCGCGTGCGCCCTCTGCCGTCCCGCCGGTATCCTTCGGTATCAAAACCAGTGTTTCCGGCCCATGCTCGAAAAGCGCGAGCTGGGCAGCACGCAACAGATTGGCGGCCTCGCTCCGGGCAGCCGAATTGGAATGCCCGAAGGGCAGGAGCAGCGCGGCCCGGGTCAGTTCGCGGCCTTCGAGATGGCGCGGCGTCACGCCGTCGCGCCGCTCAGCCGGCGGCGTTTCGGTTTCCGGCGGTTGTTCCGGAATCTCGATTTCGACGGGCGGTGGTGGCGGCGGTGGTGGCGGCGGTGGCGCCGATGTCGTCGCGCAGGCTGTGACGGATAGCGCACCGACAGTGGAAACGAGCGAAACCAGCACCGGTCTTGGTAAGTTCCGCCAGAAGCGCAAAGATGCAGGAAGAATCATGTCCGATCCGCTTTCACATAACTCCGGCGAAGCTAGCCGCCGAGCGCCCGCGCCGCAACCACCGGAGCCGGGGCTCAATATCGTTTCGACACCCATCGGCAATCTGCGCGACATCACGTTACGGGCGCTGGATGCGCTCGCCGGCGCCGATCGGGTCTATGCCGAGGACACGCGGGTCGCTGGCAAACTGCTGGCGGCGTACGGACTAACCCCGAAATTGCTGGCCTATCACGATCACAATGGTGCCCGGATACGCCCGGGCATTCTCGCAGCGCTGGAGGCAGGCGAGCGCATCGTGCTGATCTCCGATGCCGGCACGCCGCTGATATCCGATCCGGGATACAAGCTGGTCCGGGCGGCGGTCGAAGCGGGTCACCCGGTCCGCGCCCTGCCGGGCGCTTCGGCCCTGCTGACCGCGCTGGCGGCATCGGGCCTGCCGAGCGATGCCTTTCATTTTGCCGGGTTCCTTCCGTCCAAATCGGGTGCCAGGCGCAACCGTTTGCAGGAGCTGGCCGCCATTCCGGGCACGCTGATATTCTATGAAACCGGGCCGCGGATCGCCGCCTGCCTGACCGATATCTCCGACATGCTGGGAGATCGTGAGACCGTGGTCGCCCGCGAACTGACGAAGAAGTTCGAGGAATTCCGCCGCGGCCCGGCGGCTGAGTTGGCGCGATTCTATGCGGAGAACGGCGCCCCGAAAGGCGAGATCACCCTGCTAGTGGCACCCGGAAACGGTATCGTGGCCGATGATCTGGATGTCGACCGCGAGCTGGCGCGCCTGATACCCGAACTCGGCGTGAAAGGCGCAGCCATTGCGGTGGCGCAGCGAACCAGCCTGACCAAGCGCGATCTCTATGCTCGGGCGCAAGCGCTCAAGGATGGCGACAAACCATGACCCGCCAGCGCCGGGCGGCCGAAAACCGGGGCCGGCAGGCGGAGCGGGTGGCCGCGCTGTGGCTGGCCCTGAAGGGCTATCGAATCCTTGCGCGGCGCGCCAAGACCGGCGCCGGGGAGCTGGACCTTGTGGCCCGCAAGGGCGGCGTGCTGGCGATTGTCGAAGTCAAGGCGCGCGCGACAATCGACGCCGGCCTGCAGGCAATTTCACCGCAACAGCAAAAGCGGATCATGCGCGGGGCGTCGAGCTATGCCGGTCGGCGCCCTGACCTGGCCGGTCTCGCCATTCGCTACGACCTGATAATCATTCGGCCCTGGCGGCTACCGCATCATGCGCGGCAATTTTTCTGGCCCGAAGGAGGTCAGGCCATGGACTTTAATTGAACGGAATCATTTGGGCAGATAGGTTGCGAGGGGGGCAGCCTCCTGCGGAGTCAAAACACATGAAGTTTCCCGTCCTGTCCGTCCTTCTGGCGCTTGGCCTGACGGCCTGCGCGGCGATCCAGCCGGAACGCTCGATCGGTCGCGATCTCGATGACACTAATGCGTCCCTGTCGATCAAGGCCGCGATGACACGGGCCGAAGGCTATGCGCTCGATGGGGTCGATGTCGAAGTCACGGACGGCCTGGCATTGTTGACCGGCACGGTGCCGCGCGACGAGGACCGGCGGCAAGCGGAATGCCTGGCATGGTCCGCGCTGGCGGTTCGGGCCGTGGAAAACGAGATTGCGGTGTCCAATGCGACGACGTTGCGGGACGGAGCTCGCGATGCGTGGATCACCCAGCAGATTCGCGGACGGTTGCTGCGCGACCGATCCGTTCGCAGTGTCAACTTCAATATCGAGGCCGAGAATGGCCGCGTGTTTCTTCTTGGCATTGCCCGAACGCGCGGCGAGCTGGAACGCGCTGCCCAGCACGCGTCACTGGTCGATGGCGTAACCGAAGTCGTTGCGCTGGTGCGGGTTGTTGGCGAGGAAGGTGCGCCTGTGGCGCGCGGCGCCCGCCAGGCGGCAGCGTGCGGCGGCGAAGCCATGCCGTCCGGCGACGCGCTGCCATCACTGGATGCGCCGCAGGATTTGCGTAGCGCACCGGTTACACCGATCGATTAGACGGGATATTTCATGACGCTTCGTATCGCGGTCCAGATGGATCCCATTTCCTCCGTCGATATCAATGGCGACACCAGTTTCGCGTTTATCGAAGCCGCGCAGGAAAGAGGGCACAGGGTGTGGACTTATCAGCCGCATCACCTGTCCTGGGAAATGGGCATGATCACGGCGCGGGCGCGACCGGTTACGGTGCAGCGGGTGAAGGACAAACCTGCGATCGAAGGCGCGCCGGAAATGCTTGATCTGGCCGCCGATGTGGATGTCGTCCTGATGCGCCAGGACCCGCCTTTCGACATGTCCTACATCACCGCCTGTCATGTCCTCGAATACCTGAAGGGGACGACGCTCGTGCTCAACGACCCGAAATGGGTGCGGTCGAGCCCGGAGAAGATTCTGCCGTTCGATTTCCCCGAACTCATTCCGCCGACGCTGGTTTCGCGCGATCTGGCCGCCATCAAGGCATTCCGGTCGATGCACAAGGATATCATCCTGAAGCCGCTCTACGGCAATGGCGGTGCCGGCGTGTTCCGAGTGAAGCCGGATGACGGCAATTTCTCCTCGATCGTGGAAATGTTTTTTGGCCTCAATCGCGAACCGATCATCGCCCAGGCCTTTCTGCCGAATGTCAGCGCCGGAGACCGCCGGGTCATCCTGATCGACGGCGAGCCTGTCGGCGTGATCAACCGGGTGCCGCAGCCGGGCGAAACACGGTCCAACATGCATGTTGGTGGACGTGCCGAAGGCGCCGAGCTCAACGAAACCGATCGTCGGATCTGCGCGGTGATAGGCCCGGTGCTGAAGGCGCGCGGCCTGGTCTTTGTCGGCATTGATGTGATCGGCGACCGGCTGACCGAGATCAACGTCACCTCGCCAACCGGCGTGCAGGAGCTGAAACGCTTTTCCGGCGTGGACGCGGCGGCTCTTTTCTGGGACGCGGTCGAGCAGCACACAAGCTCATCTCGGGCACAACCTTGACACGAAGCCGCTTTTTGTTCTTATAATGTTCCTGTTTTGACCTGATGCTTTTCACCGATTGTGGAAAACTGGCGGTTTCCCAACGGGTTATCGATAATACCCCGCGGGTAGCGACGGAGCGGAAAATGGGGGCTGGCACGACCACCATTGCCTTCGAGGGTGCGGAGGCCCGCCGGGTCGATGTCGAGGTCCAGTTCACGGGAGGGCAGCCGGCTTTCATGATCGTCGGCCTGGCCGACAAGGCGGTCGCGGAAAGCCGGGAACGGGTCCGCGCGGCCTTTGCAGCCATCGGCCTGTCGCTGCCGCCCGGACGGGTCATTGTCAATCTGGCACCCGCCGACCGGCCGAAGGAAGGTGCCCATTTCGACCTTCCCATCGCCTTGGCGCTGATGGCGGCGATGGACGTGATTCCGCCCGATGCCGCCGCTGACCATCTGGCGATGGGCGAGCTGGGTCTGGATGGTTCCATCAACGCGACGCCCGGCGCGCTGCCGGCGGCGATGGCGGCGAACCGGCTCGATCTCGGTTTCATCTGCCCCGAAGTCTGTGGTCCCGAGGCCGCCTGGGCTGGCGGCGAACTGGCGATTCTCGCGGCCGGATCGCTGATCCAGCTGGTCAATCACTTCAAGGGACGTCAGATGCTGTCGCGGCCGGTGCCTGGCGACCTTGTCGACGCTCGGCCCGATCTCGATCTCAGGGATGTGAAGGGGCAGGAGAGCGCCAAGCGGGCGCTCGAGATTGCCGCCGCCGGTGGCCATAACCTGTTGATGACCGGTCCGCCCGGCTCCGGGAAATCGATGATGGCACAGCGGCTTCCGGGCCTGCTGCCGCCACTTTCGGCAGAGGAGTTGCTCGATGTTTCGATGATCCAGTCGGTGGCCGGACTTCTGGAACGCGGCCGCCTCACCCGTTCACGGCCATTCAGGGCGCCACATCACTCCGCCTCGATGGCGGCGATGGTGGGTGGTGGTCAGCGGGCAATGCCGGGCGAGGCGTCGCTCGCGCACCACGGCGTGCTGTTTCTCGACGAGTTGCCGGAATTCCATCCACAAGTGCTCGACAGCCTGCGTCAACCACTGGAAACCGGCGAGATCGTGGTGGCGCGAGCCAATGCGCATATCGCCTATCCGGCGCATTTCCAGCTGATCGCGGCCATGAATCCATGCCGTTGCGGCTGGGCCGGCGCGAATGGCGAAGCGTGCAAGCGCGGCCCGCGTTGCGCCAGCGATTACCAGGCGCGCGTATCGGGGCCGCTGATGGACCGGATTGACCTGCATGTGACTGTCCCCCCGGTCACGCCGGCCGACCTCGCCTTGCCTCCGCCTGCGGAGGGTACGGCCGAGGCGGCCGCGCGGGTCGCCAGGGCGCGCGAAGCCCAGTCCGAGCGTGGACGGCTGAATGCGCGGCTGACAGCCGACCTGCTGGATCATGTCGCGGAGCCCGACCGAGGCGGACAGCAATTGATCAACCAGGCTGCCGAGATGATGGGATTGACCGCACGCGGGTATCACCGGGTGCTGCGAACGGCGCGGACAATCTGCGATCTCGACGGCACAGACGGCGTCCGCCGTGTCCATGTCGCTGAAGCCCTTTCCCTGCGTCGTCCGGCGCCGGGAGCCGGCACCCCGACTCCCGGTCGCATTGCGGCTACGACCGGCGGCTAGGGAAGCGCTTCCTTAACCGGTTTCCCGCTAAACTGCTGCCATGCAAGACGGAAATGCCGACCTCAAATCGACGGCGGAAGCCGACGCCGCACTCGCTGCGCTGGATGCTGCAGGCGAAATGGCCATGCTGCGCGCCGATGATGGCCGCGTGCGGTTTGTCAATCATGCCTTCCTTTCAGCCTTCGGCGGAAAGCGTTCGGACTGGATCGGCCGCTGGTTTGCTGTCGCTCCGGCGGCGCCGATTGAAAAAGGCGCGCGCCGGTTCGAATCGCTGATGCGCACGAGGGCCGGCAACCGCTGGGTCGAATGGGATGAACGGCCGGTCGAAAGCGGCGGTTCGATCTCGATCGGCCGCGACGTCACCGACCAGCGCGACGCGGTCGAGGAGCGGCGCCAGGCCGAAGATGCCCGTACACGCTTCTTCGCCTCGGTGACGCATGAATTGCGGACGCCGCTGGCAGGCGTGAAAGGCGTGGCCGACCTGTTGGCCGCGACTGCGCTTCAGCCCGATCAGAAGGAATATGTGCGGGCGGTCGCGGACAGTGCCATGCACGGTCTGCAGCTGATTGACGAAATTCTTGACCTGTCGCGTCTGGAAGCCGGCCATTTCGACTTGCGGCCGGAACCGGTGCAGCCGGCCGACATTGTGCGGCACGCGGTCGAACTGCTGGCGCCCAAGGCTGCAGAAAAAGGTCTGACCATCGCCAGCGTGGTGCGTGAAAGTGCGCCGGAAGAAGTCGTGGCCGATATCGGCCGGGTGCGACAGATCCTGTTCAACCTGCTCGGCAATGCCGTGAAATTCACGCAAAGCGGCGGATGCTGGGTCGAACTGTCCGGCGATCACGACAGCGACGGCCATGCGCGGTTGATCATCACCGTGCGTGATACCGGCCCGGGAATCGATCCCGCGGACCAGTCTAAAGTCTTCGATCATTTCGAACGCGGCAGCGGCAAGGCACAGCTCGCCGAAAGCGGTGCCGGACTCGGCCTGTCAATGGTCAAGAAGCTGGTCGAAGCGATGAATGGCGAGATCGGCCTGCAAAGCACGCCGGGCGACGGGGCATCCTTCTGGGCCGTGCTGCCACTGCCTATCCGCAAGGGCGCGCGGACTGACCGGCCGCTGGCCGGAGAAAGCGTGATGATTGCCTCACCGTCATCGGTGATTCGGAATACGCTGTCGGCACAGGTGCTGGCGCTTGGCGGCCAGGCCCGGACGCTGGCCAACCCGGAGCGGTTGGGTGCCGCCAAAGGCATGACGCTGCTGCTCGATGCAAAATGGGCCGACCGCGCGCAAGGCAGCGGTGCCAAGCGTGCCCTGATCCTGGCGGAGGCTGCCGAGAAAGACAGCATCCGCGACAATCCTCCAGCTGGCGCAGACGGCTGGCTGGTCCTGCCGGTGCGGCGCCAAAGCCTGGAGCGTTTTATCGGCCGCGACCTGCCCGGGCGGGCGGGCGATTCCAACCGGCTTGAAGGCGGAGGTTGGCCGCTCGCCGGGTTGCGCATTCTGGTCGCCGAAGATGATCCGGTGAACGGGCTGATCGCCGAACGCACGCTGCAGCGCCTCGGTGCCCAGCCGGAGCGCGCGCGCGATGGCCGCGAAGCACTCGACCGGCTGCTCATGGGCGGCCTGGATGCCGCGTTGATCGACCTTCGCATGCCGGAGATGGACGGGCCGGAAGTGGCGAGATCCTTGCGCGCGCATGGATCAAACCTGCCGCTGATCGCGCTGACCGCGAACACGTCCGATGCTGACCGGCGCGCCTGTCTGGAGGCCGGCATGAACGCATTCCTGACCAAGCCGGTCGATCCGGAGACCCTTACCGGCACATTGCTGAGCTTGTCGAAGGCGCAAAACCGTTTCAGGGTCGTGTCCGGTTAGAGCGGAGCCAAGGCGATGACGGATGCGAGCTTGCCAGCGGACGAATCCCGAAGCTGGCGCGAGACGGTTCTCGTCTATTTCACGCCTGTCATGCTGTCGATGCTGATCCTCGGATTCGCATCCGGCTTGCCGCTCTACATGGTGTTCCAGAAGCTGTCTTTCTGGTTGCGTGATGCCGGTATCGAGCGATCGACAATCGGCTTCTTCTACTGGGTCACGCTTTCCTACACATTCAAATTCCTGTGGGCCCCCATCGTCGATCGGGTCAAGATTCCGATGCTGCATAGCCGGCTTGGCGCGCGACGGTCCTGGATCGTGACGGCAATATCGGGAACCGTGATCGGACTTGCCATCATTTCGCAGACCGATCCCACGCAGGGCCTTGTGCCCGTGGCCATCGGCGCGCTGTTGCTCTCCTATTCCGGCGCAACGCTCGATGTCGCGATCGACGCCTGGCGGATCGAATCCGCACCAAACCGGATGCAGGCGAACATGGCGGCCGCCTACTCCCTGGGTTACCGACTTGCGTACATGACGTCCGGTCTGGGGCTGGCGATTTCGCAATGGGCCGACTGGTCGGTCTCGTTCCTTGCCATGGCCGGCGCCATGGCCATTTCGGCGGGGCTCGTCTTTTTCATGAAAGAGCCGGCTGCCGGCGTCGCCAAACGCAGCCTCGAGGGATCGTTCGCGATGAAAGTCGTGAGCGCGGTCTGGGAACCCCTGAAGCAGTTCCTCGAAAGACTGGGCGGTTGGCTGGTGCCCGTCATCCTCTTGGTGATGATCTACCGGCTTTCAGATTTCACAATGGGCGTCATGGCCAGCCCGCTCTACGCGGACATCGGGTTCGATCGCGCCATTGTCGGCGGCATCCAGAGCGGACCGGGCCTGGCCGCGACAATGATCGGGCTGTTCGTCGGCGGCATTGCGGTGTTTCGATTCGGACTCATGAAGGCGCTGGTGATCGGCCTCGTCATCACGCTGATCACCAATGGTGCATATGCCTGGTTGGCCGCAACGGCCGATTCAGAAAGCATCGGACGGCTGACGGTAGCCATCGTCGGCGACAATCTTGCCGGCGGGTTCGTCACGACGGCCTTCATTGCCTATCTGTCGAGCCTCGTGGATCCGGCGAATGCCGCAACGCAGTACGCGCTGATCAGTTCGTTCTACGCTTTCGTGGCGAAATTTCTGTCGGGGTTTTCCGGCGTGCTCGCCGATGCCGTCGGTTATGTGAACTTCTTCCTGATCACGGCTGCCTGGACCGTCCCGGCCGGGATTCTGCTCTTCATCATCATGACAATCGGGCCGAAGGCTGCGACCGGGCGGCACAAATTCGCGGAACGCGAAACGACCTGACCTATTCCGCCGCTATGCCTTCCGGCGACAAATCGTAGGCGGCCAGCGCGGCCAGCGTAGCGATCTCGGTAACCGGCGCACCCAACCGTGCGATCTGGACCGGTTTCTCGAAGCCCAGAAGCATTGGTCCGAGCACGGTCGCGCCGGCACCTGCCCCCATCAGCCGCGTGGCGATCGAGGCAGAGTGGATGGCCGGCATGACGAGGACGTTGGCCGGACCTGACAGGCGCGAAAACGGGTAAAGCAGCCGATGTGCCGGGTCGAGCGCGACATCGGCCGCCATCTCGCCTTCGTATTCGAAATCGACACCGCGTTCGTCGAGCAGGCTGACCGCGGCCTGCAGCTTTTCGGAGCGCTGGCCGGCGGGATTGCCGAAAGTCGAATAGGACAGAAAGGCAACGCGCGGATCGAAACCGAAACGCCGGGCGGCGGAGGCCGCCTCGCAAGCGATGTCGGCCAGCGCCTCGGAATCGGGGAATTCGGTGACATTGGTGTCGGCAATGAAAAGCGTGCGGTTCTTGGCGAGCACGATCGACATACCGATTACGCATTCGCCCTCTGCGGGGTCGAGCACGCGCGAGACGTCCTGCAAAGCGGCATCGTAATTCCGCGTCACGCCGGTGACCAAGCCGTCGGCATCGCCGAGCTTGACCATACAGGCGGAGAAAACGTTGCGATCATTGTTGACCAGGCGCTGGACGTCGCGCTTCAGGAAGCCGTCGCGCTGCAGCCGTGAATACAGGAAGGCGGCGTAGTCCGCGTTGCGCTCCGAGAGGCGGGCATTGACGATCCTGAGCGCGTCTTCGGGCACGCCGACAAGACGCATATTGGCGCGCGTCTGTTCCTCGCGGCCCACCAGGATGGCTTCGCCCAATTCCTGGTTCTGAAAGGCATAGGCGGCGCGGATGACAGAGGGCTCCTCGCCTTCGGCAAACACGACGCGCTTGCCCTTGCCGGCTACGACACCCTGAATGCGCTGCAACAGGGCGGCGGTCGGATCGAGGCGGCGGGCCAGCGACGCCTTGTAGACCCTCATGTCGTCGATGGGCCGGCGCGCGACACCGGTGTCCATCGCGGCTTGCGCCACATAGGGTGGGACATAGGAGATCAGGCGCGGATCGAAGGGAGAAGGAATGATGTATTCGCGGCCGAAACTCGGGCGCTGGCCGTGATAGGCGGCGGCGACCTCGTCGGGAACGTCCTCCTTGGCGAGATTGGCCAGTGCAGTGGCGCAGGCGATCTTCATCTCTTCATTGATGGTCCGGGCCCGGACATCGAGTGCACCGCGGAAAATGTAGGGGAAGCCGAGCACATTATTGACCTGGTTCGGATAATCCGACCGGCCGGTCGCCATGATGGCGTCCTTTCGGACCTTGCGGACGACTTCCGGCCGGATCTCGGGTTCAGGGTTGGCCATCGCAAAGATGATCGGGTCCTTCGCCATCGACTTGACCATGTCCTCGTCGACTGCCCCGGCGACCGACAGGCCGAGGAAACAATCCGCGCCCTTGAGGGCTTCGGCCAGGGTGCGGGCCTTAGTGGGAGCGGCGTGTGCGGCCTTCCACTGATTCATGCCGTCTTCGCGGCCCTGGTAAATCGGTCCGCGCGAGTCGCACAGGATGCAGTTCTGCGCTTTGACGCCCATCGCCTTGAGAAGCTCCAGCACCGCGATCCCGGCGGCACCTGCGCCATTGACCACGACTTTCAGTCGGGAGATGTCGCGCTTGGTGATCTCGCAGGCATTGATGATGCCGGCGACGGCGATGATGGCGGTTCCGTGCTGGTCGTCATGGAAGACCGGAATGTCGAGGCGCTCGCGGAGTTTCTGCTCGATGATGAAACAATCCGGGCCCTTGATGTCCTCGAGATTGATGCCGCCGAAGGTTTCACCAAAGCGGGCGACGCATTCGATGAACTGGTCCGGATCGTCCTCGGCAACCTCGATGTCCATACCGTCGATGTCGGCAAAGCGCTTGAACAGAACAGCCTTGCCTTCCATCACCGGCTTGGATGCCAGCGGGCCGAGATTGCCGAGGCCGAGAATCGCCGTGCCATTGGAGACAACGGCGACCATATTGCCCTTGGACGTGTACTCGTAGACGGCGTCCGGATCCGCGGCGATCGCCTTCACTGGTGCGGCAACGCCGGGCGAGTAGGCCAGCGACAGGTCGCGCTGGGTTGCCATTGGCTTGGTCGGCTGCAAGGCGAGCTTGCCGCGGGTCGGCTGGCTGTGGAATTTCAGCGCGTCTTCGTCGGCCACGGGGCTTGTGCGGTCGGGCATTGAAGCATTCCCGGTTCGGAGGTCAGGATGGGTGCAGAGAACCTAACGCGGCAGGCTATCGACGCAAGCGTCATGACCGCTTGCGAAGCCCGCCAATCCCGGCCAGTTTCGCCGCGCCCATGTCCCTGACCGAACTCAACGACCGCATCTTTCCGAGCCCCGAGGGCGCGACGCCGATGATGGCGCAATTTCTTGCCCTGCGTGAGGATACACCCAAGGATGCTTTGCTCTTCTACCGAATGGGCGATTTCTACGAATTGTTCTTCGACGATGCCAAGCGTGCCGCCGAAGCGCTCGATATCGCGCTGACCCAGCGCGGGCAGCACCAGGGCGAACCGATTCCGATGTGCGGGGTCCCGGCGGCAACCGCGGAAGCCTATCTGGCGCGGCTGATCAAGGCCGGCTTCAAGGTCGCAGTCGGCGAACAGCTGGAGGATCCGGCGGCGGCGAAGGCGCGGGGGTCAAAAACCGTCGAACGCGGACTGACGCGGATCGTCACGCCCGGCACGCTGACCGAGGATGCGCTGCTGGATGCGCGCAGCTCGAACCGGATCGCCGCACTGGCGGAAATTGCGTCCGGCGGCGCCGCGCTGGCCTGGGCTGAGATCTCGACCGGCGAGTTTGCCGTCTGCGCCGTTGATCCGGTGCTCATCGCCGCAGAGATCAGTGCGCTGGGCCCTGCCGAGCTGCTGGTCCAGGAAGATCGCTATGTGGCGGCGCGCGACTGGATCGCGGCCAACCGGATCACGCTGCAGGCGCGCGCCAAGTTCGATCCGCGATCTGGCGAACGGCGGTTGAAATCACGATTCGATGTCCAGTCGCTGGACGCGTTCGGCGATTTCGCAGCGGCCGAGCTGGCGGCACTGGGCGCGCTGCTCGACTACCTCGAACTGGCACAGGCCGGGGCACCGGCGAAACTGTCGCCGCCCCGGCAGGTGAAGGCGGGCCACACCCTGCTGATCGATCCGGCGACCCGCGCCAGCCTGGAAATCGACCGCACTTTGTCAGGCGATCGCAAGGGCTCGCTGCTGGAGGTGATCGACGAGACGGTGACGGCCCCAGGTGCGCGATTGCTCGCGGCGCGGCTGACGCGGCCGTCGACAGACATTGATGTGATCCGGGCGCGGCAGGACCTGTTGACGCATTTCCTGGGCTCCCCGGTGTGTGACCAGGTGCGAGAACATCTGAAAGCGGCCGGAGATCCCGAACGGGCTGCTTCCCGCCTGGTCCTGTCGCGCGGCGGCCCTCGCGACCTCGCAGCCTTGCGTCAGGGCTTGAGGGAAGCGCAGGCGCTATCGGCGCTTCTCGGTTCGGCGAAGAATCTGGAAATTCCCGACCGGTTGGCCGCCCTGGCAGGGCTGCTCGATGTCAGTGCGCATGCCGCCCTGCACAAGCTGGGCGAGGACCTTGCCGCCGCGCTCGTGGAGTCGCCGGGCGTGGCTGTTCGGGATGGCGGGTTCATCGCGGAAGGCTGGATCGCGGCGCTCGACGATGCGCGCCTGCTGCGGGACGATTCACGAAAGCTGATCGCCGGTTTGCAGAAAACCTATGCCGAGGCAACCGGCATTTCGAACCTCAAGGTCAAGCACAATAACGTTCTGGGCTATTTCATAGAGGTGACGGCCAGGCAGGCCGATCCGCTGATGGACAATCCGGATTTCATTCACCGCCAGACCATGGCGAACGCGCTGCGCTTCACAACGTCCGAGCTGGCGGAGCTGCAAAGCCGCATTTCCGGCGCGGCCGATCGGGCGCTTGCCCTCGAGACGGAAGCGTTCGAGGGATTCCGGGAGCGCGTCGAAGTGCTGGCCGAAGACATCCGTGTCATAGCCCGCGCGCTGGCCGAAATCGATGTTGCCTGCGCCAATGCAAAGCTGGCTTCCAATCGCAACTGGACGCGCCCCAAAATCGATGATGCGCCGGTGTTCCGGGTGAAGAGCGGCCGCCATCCGGTTGTCGAAGCGGCGCTGAAGGCTTCCGGCGAGGCCGGATTTACGCCGAATGATTGTACGCTTAGCGAGGATGCGGCGCGGCTCGTACTCGTCACCGGCCCGAACATGGCCGGCAAGTCGACCTATTTACGGCAGAACGCGCTGATGCTGATACTCGCCCAGGCAGGGCTCTACGTCCCGGCAGCTTCGGCCGAGATCGGCCTGGCCGATCGACTGTTTTCGCGCGTCGGGGCGGCAGACGATTTGGCGCGCGGGCGCTCGACCTTCATGAACGAGATGGTGGAAACGTCGGCCATTCTGAACCAGGCGACAACCCGCAGTTTTGTCATTTTAGACGAAGTCGGACGCGGCACCTCGACTTTTGACGGGCTGTCGATCGCCTGGGCGGCGGCCGAACACCTGCATGAGGTCAACCGGTGTCGCGCCCTGTTTGCAACGCATTATCACGAGCTCACTCGGTTGGCCGAGGAGCTGGACCTGGCAGACAATGTCAGTCTCAAGGCAAAGGAATGGCAGGGCGAGCTGGTCTTCCTGCACCAGGTCGCAGACGGGCCGGCCGACAAGTCCTACGGTATCGAGGTCGCGCGCCGGGCGGGCCTGCCGAAAGCCGCCATTGCGCGTGCCAAGACAATCCTGAACCGGCTGGAAAGCGAGGATGCACCCTCGGCCGCGCTCGCGGATCTGCCGCTATTCTCCACAACGATAGCCGAGGCTCCCCGGCAACCCTCCGTGTTCGCCGAAAGGCTGCGGCGCATCGATCCCGATCATTTGAGCCCGCGCGAGGCGCTGGACTGCCTGTACGAGCTCAAACGCCTCGCCGACGAAGAGAATGAGTGACGCTGTGAATACAGCAGGATAGACTCCCGTCATGCTGGTTTCCGCTCTTCCCGCCGCGCTGGACGGCCTAAAGCTGCGCGCCGAGCTGGCGGCGGCACTCGGTGAGAAGGGCTGGACCGACCTTCCTGCACGGCAGGCGGCCATAACGCGAATCAAGGACGCGATTGCTGCGGGCCGGGAGGCCGCCAGCGACAAGCTCCGCGGTGCTGCGGGCGGGCTGGAAGCCGCGCGATTCCTGTCCGGTGTGATGAATGCGACCCTAGCCGCAGTCTTCGATTCGGTTGCAGCCGGGCATGGCGAGGCCGGCCAGGAAATATCGCTGACAGCGATTGGCGGTTATGGCGCCGGGGAATTAGCGCCGCGATCGGATATCGACCTGCTTTTCCTGAAGCCGAAGCAGGCGCGGCCCACGCATGACGAATTCCTGGAGCAGCTCATTCAGGCCTTCTGGGATTGCGGACTCGATATTGGCGGCGGAGCGACCCGCACGGTCGATGAAAGCCTCGAGATTGCGCGCGAGAATATCGGTGAACGGACATCAATGCTGTCGCTGCGGCATCTGGCCGGCAATCCGACTCTCGCCGAAATCCTGCGGCGCAAGCTGCGAGAAGAGGCCTTGTCCAGCGGTGCCGCCTTTGTCGAAGCGAAGCTAGATGAGCGCGATGCCCGCATCCGCAAGGCCGGGGCGTCCCGCTATACGGTCGAGCCCAATGTGAAGGAGTCCAAGGGCGGGCTGCGCGATCTGCAATTGCTGCGCTGGCTGGCGCAATTCCTGTACGGGGCCGACGCATTCGAGCGCTGGGTTTCATCCGGCCTGCTGACCGTGTCCGATGTCGAGAAATACCTGCGTGCGGCCGATTTTTTCTGGACGATCCGATTTCACATTCATGCCATCGTTGGCGGCAAGGACGATCGGCTGACCTTTGATATCCAGCCCGAGATCGCGGCGCGAATGGGCTTTGACGATGCCGAGGCGGAAAGCGCGGTCGAACGATTCATGCGGCGCTATTTCCTGACGGCAATGGATGTTGGCGGCCTGACCCGCCTGGTATGCGCCAAGCTCGAAGCCGACCATCGCAAATCGCGCCCTCGCGGGTTGGCGCGCTTCCTGCCGCGACAGGATGCGTTGGGCGAACCGGTGGACGAAGCCTTCCGGCTGGTGGACGGGCGTCTCGATTTCGATGACGCGGCAACCATAGAGAAGGATCCTGTGCTGCTGATGCGCCTGTTCTGGGCCGCCTCGGCGATGGGGGCCGATCTGCATCCCGATGCGATCGCCGCCGTCGGTCAGAACATTCGCCGCGTTGACGACGATTTCCGGTCCGACCCGCGCGCTGTGCGCGTGTTCTTCTCGATCCTGCTTGATTCGGCCGCGCCGCAATTGGTGTTAAGGCTGATGACCGAGGCGGGCCTCCTGGGTCAGTTCATTCCGGAGTTCGGCGAAATCGTCGCGCGCACCCAGTTCAACATGTATCATCGGTACACGGTCGACGAGCACACGCTGAATTTGATCGGTGTTTTGCGCGACATTGAAAATGGCGACCTGGAAGCCGACCACCCAATCGCCACCCGCGTCATCCACGACATCAAGAACCGAAGGGCGCTGCATCTTGCGGCGCTGCTGCACGATACCGGAAAGGGCAAGGGCGATCAGTGTGTCGAAGGCGCAATGCAGGCACGCTCTGCGTGTACCCGTCTCGGCCTGCCGAAGGCGGAAACCGAGTTGGTGGCGTGGCTGGTCCGCTCCCACCTCCTGATGAGCGATACGGCGCAACGCCGGGATATCGGTGATCCACAAACGGTGATCGAGTTCGCGCGCGAGGTCGAGACGCTCGAGCGATTGAACTTGCTGACCGTGCTGACCGTGATCGACATCAGGGCGGTCGGGCCGGGCATCTGGAATGGCTGGAAGGGCCAGCTCTTGCGCGATCTTTATGTCGCGACCCGCTCGGTGCTCGAAAGCGATGCGTCGAGCGAGGAAGCGTCGGATATCCGCGAAATCCTCCGCGCCCAGGCCGACGAGGCGCGCCACGCCTTCCGCCAGAAGCTGAACCGGGTGGATTCGAGCTTCGCCGATCGCTGGACCGGTGAGCTGGACGATGCCTACTGGCTGTCCTTCTCGGATTCCGACCGACTTCGGCACGCCGCCTTTGTCCGGGCCGCCAAGGATCGCGGCGACATCGTTGCGGCGGCGGCCCGGATCGACAAGCGCCGCGCGGCGACCGAAATCATGATGACGGCGCCCGACAGGCCGCGCCTGTTTGCCGATATCGTTTCCGTGCTGGCCGAGCTGGGCGCCAATGTTGTGGGCGCGCAAGTGTCGACGACGACGTCCGGCCAGGCCTTTGACGTCTTCTATGTCCAGGATGCGTCCGGTCAGCCCTATGGCGCCGACCGCGAACGGGCGCGCGACGCGCTGGCAGAAAGGGTGAGGCGGGCGGCAGCCGGGTCGAAGACGCGGACCCTGACAAAGCTGGCGCGCCGCCTAACGCAACGCGCTGCGGCGTTTACCGTCATTCCGTCCGTGTCCATTGACGCCAGCGCGGCAGAAACGGCGACGCTGATAGAAGCTTCGGGACGGGATCGGCCGGGCCTGCTTGCCGACCTATCGCAAACGCTCGCGGATTCCGGTCTGGAATTGCAGTCTGCGCGAATTGACGGGTATGGCGAGCGCGCAACCGACGTTTTCTACGTGCTCAAGGACGGCAAGAAGCTGAAGGACAACGAGGAAATCGAGGCGATAAGGGGAAAACTTCTCGCTGTGCTGGCGCAAGAAGAAGCGCGCGTCGAGGCGCGTGCCCGATCGCGCGGGTTGGCCCGGGCCCGGGCGAGCGCGGGGCGCTGATCACGTGAAGCTGTTGCGCTCCACCTTCGTGATTGGCGGATTGACCGCCATCAGCCGGGTCCTCGGCTTCGTGCGCGAGATGCTGCTGGCCGCCGCACTTGGCACCGGCCCGGTGGCGAATGCATTCGTCATCGCCTTCCGCTTTCCCAACCTGTTCCGTCGCTTCTTCGCAGAAGGCGCGTTCAATTCGGCCTACATCCCGCTATATGCGCGGACGCTGGAGGGAGACGGCGCAGACGCCGCCCGCACATTCGTGCGCGACACGCTATCGGTGATGATCGTGGTGCTCGCTGTGCTGACCGTGGCGGCGCAGGTCTTCATGCCGGCCATCATGCGGCTGATCGCTCCGGGCTTTCTCGACGATCCCGGACTGTTCGAGATGGCGGTGGTCTTCACCCAGATAACGATGCCCTATCTGATGCTGGTCTCGCTGACCGCGATGATGGGTGGAACCCTGAACGCGCACGACCGGTTTGCGCTGTCGGCTGCAGCCCCCATCGCGCTCAATGTGATCATGGTCGCGGTTCTCCTGCTGGCGCCCGACGATCCGGCGACGACCGGCTTGTGGATCACCATCGCGGTGCCGGTGTCGGGCCTGGTCCAGGCGGGGCTGTTGTACTGGGGATGCCGCCGCGCCGGAATCAAGCTGACGCTGCGCTTACCGCGCCTGACGCCGAAAGTTCGACGACTGATCGTGCTGGGCGTGCCCGGCGCCATCGCCGGCGGCGTGACCCAGATCAACATTGTCATCAGCCAGCTGATCGCGACCTTCCAGGACGGTGCTGTCGCCCTGCTCTATTATGCCGACCGCCTGTACCAGCTGCCGCTAGGCGTGATCGGTATCGCCATGGGCGTCGCGCTGCTGCCGACCTTGTCGAAGCGGTTGCGGGGCGGCGACGAGGCGGGCGCGGCGGACACGCTCAACCGCGCGATCGAGATCTCGCTGGCACTGACCCTGCCGGCGACAGCTGCGCTGCTGGCGATGCCGGGGCTGCTGGTCGAAGGCCTGTTCCAGCGCGGCGCCTTCACCGAGGCCGATGCCGTGGCGACGCGCCTGGCCGTACAGGTGTTTGCCGTCGGCCTGCCGGCCTTCGTGCTGATCAAGGTATTTTCGCCCGGCTTCTTTGCGCGCGAGGACACGGCTACGCCGATGCGGTTTGCCGCCGTATCGATGGTGCTCAACATCACGATCGGCGCGGCATTGTTTTTCTGGATCCGCGAGTTTGCACCGGATCGCGGACATGTCGGGCTGGCGGCCGCGACCTCATTGGCCGGCTGGGTCAATGCCGGCCTGCTCGGCTTTTTCCTGGCGCGCCGTGGCGGGTTTGCGCCGGACCGCAGATTGTTGTCTGCCCTGCCCAGGTTGTTGCTGGCGGCGGCGATGGCCGGCGGTGCAATGGCCGGCATTGAGATCTTGCGCGCGGAGATTATTCCCTGGGCGCTCGACTCGCGGCTATTGGCAGCGGTGATCGGTACCGGCATCGGATCGCTGGTCTATGCCGTAGCGGCGCTGCTCGTTCGCGGCGTGCGGATTTCGGAGTTGCGAAGCGCATTCTCCCGCGGCTAAACCCGGCGCTTCAATTACCTGTCGCTGCGAGCCCTTTCATGACCGACGCCCCGACCTATTCCGGCCCCCAACGAATCCTTTCCGGCATGCAGCCGACCGGAAATCTTCATCTCGGCAATTATCTCGGCGCGCTGGTGAACTGGGTGAAGCTGCAGGAGCGCGGTGCCGAGTGCTTTTACTGCGCGGTCGACATGCATGCGATCACCATGCCGCATGACCCGAAAGCCCTGCCGGGCGCGGTCCGGTCGGTGGCGGCGGCGTATATGGCCGCCGGCGTGGATCCGAACCGGTCCTCGATCTTCGCGCAGAGCGCGGTCCCGGCCCATGCCCAACTGTCGTGGATCCTGCAGTGCGTGGCCCGTCTGGGCTGGATGGAGCGGATGACCCAGTTCAAGGACAAGACGGGGTCCGACCGGGAACGTGCGAGCGTCGGCATCTTCACCTATCCGGTGCTGATGGCGGCTGACATTCTTGTCTACAAGGCGACCCATGTCCCTGTCGGCGATGACCAGAAACAGCATCTCGAACTGGCGCGTGATATCGCGGCCCGGTTCATGCGGGATTATGATTGCGAAGGCTTCTGGCCGTTGCCCGAACCCATTATCGAAGGCGCCGGCACCCGCATCATGTCTTTGAAGGACGGCAACAAGAAGATGTCGAAATCGGATCCGTCGGATTTGGCGCGGATCAATCTGACCGATGATGCGGATGCGATCGCGAAAAAGGTCAAGAAAGCCAAGACCGACCCGGAACCGCTGCCGGATCATGTGGACGGACTTGAAGGGCGGCCCGAGGCCGGCAATCTCGTCGGCATCTATGCGGCCCTCGCCGGGACCACCAAGGCGGACGTCATTGCCGAGTTTGGCGGCCAGGGCTTCGGTGCGTTCAAGCCGAAACTGGCCGAGCTGGCCGTGTCCAAGCTGACGCCGGTCGTGGACGAGTATAATCGCCTGATGGCCGACCCGGCCGAAATCGACCGGATCCTGACGGCTGGTGCGGACCGCGCCCGGGAGGTTGCAGCGCCTGTCTTGGCGGACGCCAAGCGCATGGTCGGGTTCTGGGGCTGATCGCTTAGCGATTATGCCGCATTCCTGACACGGCAACCGCATGTCATCTGTTGCGGCAGCCAGCGGAGGCAAGCGATGCGCGTACTGAGTATTCTTGGAGCCGGATTGATCCTGGCGGCCTGTAATGGCCCTGAACCAGAGACTGATAACGGCACGGACATGTCCGACCACCGGATGGAGGTCGGGTTCAGCGGCGATCAGGCACCGGTTTCCGAACAGGTCACTGCCATCGATGTGCGCGCCAGCTGGATGCGGCCGCACCCGGGCGGGCGGGATGTCACTGCTGCCTATGTCGTCGTGCAATTGTCCGAGGGAAGTGAAGACCGGCTGACCGGCGTACGCATTGACGGCGCCGAACGCGTCGAACTGCACGGGCATTTCATTGGCGAGGGCGGTGTCATGCAGATGCGGGAAATCGGACCGCAGCGGCTGACCGATGCCGGACCGTTGGTGTTCACGCCGGGCGGTCGCCATCTGATGGTATTCGGCCTGCCGACCGTGGTCGAAGGCGATAGCGTCGACGGCGTGCTGGAATTCCAGAATGCGGGCGAGGTTCCGGTCCGTTTTGCGGTGCGCTCGATGCCGCCCGGCCAAATAACAGAGTATTAGCCGCTTTTGGCGTAAGTCGCCGGATCGTAAGGCTTCGGAGACCGCGGCCGCAGGATCCAGGCGAGGTAGAAACCGATCGCCATTCCCGGCAGGCCAGCGAGTGCCAGAGGATTGCCGTCGCGCAGGAAATAGACGGCGAATGCGGCGCCGAGCGCGGCGAGCCCCAGGCCGATTGCCGGCAACAGGATTCCACTCCAGAACGGCTGGCCCTCTATGAAGGCGACAGAGTCCGCTCTTTCTTCCAGCCTGGCGTGGAGGGCAGCGTTGAACACGCGGAAAACGTCGGCGTGATTGTCCCATTCGCCGACTGATTTCCAGCGCCGCGATCCGAAGGCGATTCGGGTGCCGTCATGACCGCTGATGCGGCAGATGATCTGGCTGTCGCGCCCGGCCATGCCAATGAACAGCCGAACTTCGCGAACATCGGCCAATCGGATGGCGCGTTTGAGTACACCGTCTTCGACAACTGCAATCCGTTCGGATTCCAGCGAGATTTGCTGTTCAGCCGTGTTGGCAGCGTGCCGGTTGGAATAAGTCTCGATCGTCATCGGGCGCATTCCTATCTGGACGAACGGGCCGTGTCAGGCCAATTCTAGGCGACATGAGCGATCATCGCCGCAAATTCCTGGTCGTGGCGGACCAGAGCGAAGAGTGCCGGACCGCGCTGTATTTCGCCGCCAAGCGCGCACAGGCGACCGATTGCGGCCTGGTGTTGCTGGCGGTGATCGAGCCGTCCAATTTCGATCACTGGATCGGGGTATCGGAAACCATGCGCCGTGAGGCCGAGGAAGACGCGACGGAATTGCTCGACACGCTGGCCGAGGACGCCGAGGCGGTGATGGGCGAGCGACCTGATCTGGTCCTGCGCGAAGACGAGAAACGCGAAGCGCTGGCCAAGCTGATCGAGGAGGATGATCACATTTCCATCCTCGTTCTGGGCGCAGCGGAGGCCGGGGAAGGCCCCGGTCCGTTGGTCACGGCGCTGGCACGCGGCCGCGGGCTGACCGGTGCGCGGGCGATACCGGTAACGGTCGTGCCGGGCGGACTGTCTCGTGACGAGATCGACCAGCTTACATAGGGAAGGGTTGCAGGCGAGGCCCAGAAGCGCCAATTCAGGGGCTGACAGAGGACGGCCCACGCCATGTTTATCCAGACCGAAGACACCCCGAATCCGAATACGATGAAATTCCTGCCCGGCCGCGAGATCGCGCCGGACAACCCGCGCGAGTTCGCGACGCCTGAGGAGGCGCAGGCCTCGCTGCTGGCGCGCGAACTGTTCGCCATCGACGGCGTGACGGGCGTATTCTGTGGCGCGGACTATGTCTCGGTCTCGAAGGACGAGACGGTGGACTGGCCGCACATAAAGCCGGCCGTGTTCGGCACGCTGATGGATGCGCTGCAATCCGGCCAACCCCTGTTCGACGCCGGCGAAGGCGAAGCCGAGTACGAGCCCGACAGCGGGCCTGCGAAGGAAATCAAGGAAATCATCGACACGCGCGTGCGTCCTGCCGTAGCCCGCGATGGTGGCGATATCATCTTCAAGGGATTCGACGAGCAGACCGGTATCGTGGCGCTGGTGATGCGCGGCGCCTGCGCGGGCTGCCCGTCCTCGACCCTGACACTGAAATCCGGCATCGAGAACCTGCTCAAGCATTATGTGCCTGAAGTCCGGGAAGTGGTCGCCGTCGGATAGACGGTTTTTCCAGACTGGACGGTAAACATACGTCCGGCGCCGCAATATCTCCTCCGGGTACAGTAATTGATCCGAGGACAAGATGCGCGATTCAAATCCTTCCCATACCGCCTTGCGCGATGATGCGCTCGACCAGCTCTTTCGCGAGGCACGCACGCATTATGCGTGGACCGATAAACCGGTTCCGGATGAAACGCTCGAAGCGCTCTACGATCTCGTGAAGATGGGGCCGACGAGCATGAACAATTCGCCGGCCCGTTTTGTCTTCCTGTCGTCGGAAGCTGCGAAAGCACGGCTAAGGCCTTACCTGATGGACGGGAATGTCGAGAAAACGATGACCGCGCCGGTCACCGTGATCGTCGCCTGGGATACGGAATTCTACGAGAATATGCCGAAACTCTTCCCGCACTTCGACGGGGCCCGTGACATGATGAAAAACGCCGCGGAGGACCACGGCATTCGCAATGGCACGCTGCAGGGCGCCTATCTTATTCTCGCGGCCCGGTCGCTGGGCCTCGATACCGGGCCAATGTCGGGCTTCTCGATCGAAGGGGTCGACAAGGAGTTCTTCAAGTCCGACCCTGCGCGATCAAGCTGGACAACCAATTTCCTGGTCAATCTCGGCTACGGCTCGGGTGAGAATTTGTTCCCGCGCCTGCCGCGCCTTTCATTCGACGAGGCGGCGACAATCCTGTAAACGCCCCGCCCATGCGGATACTGGCAATCGACACGACGGGACAAGGCTGTCTGGTGGCGCTGCGCGCTCCCGGGCAGCCAGACGCCGTGCATTGCGAAACCATGGCGCGCGGGCAGGCTGAACGCCTCGCGCCGTTGGTGGAAAATATTCTGGAAACGGTCTCGCTCTCACCGCGCGATATCGACCGTATCGGCGTCTGCACTGGCCCCGGAAGCTTTGCCGGCAGCCGTATCGGCGTCGCCTTCGCGCGCGGTCTGGCGCTGGCGGTCGGAGCAAATTGTGTCGGTATCACGCGGCTTGCCTGGGACGTGGCCAGCGCCGGTGCCGACGGCGACAGGATCGCAGTTCACGATGCGCGCCGCGGAGACGTCGTGCTGCAACCCTTCAGCGCCGGTCAGGCAACGCTGGAACCCGCGACGATGAGCGTTGAGGCTGCACGGCGGGAATTCGTACGGTCGTGGCGGCCCGAGCAGGTACTGGGCAGTGGCGCCGGCCTGATCACCGGCGTTGCGGACACCATCGATATTGCCGCGCCGGATCCGGGGGCTCTGCTCGATCTCACGGCATCGGCCATTGCGCCCTTCGATCCGCCGAAACCGTTCTATGCCCGGCCGCCGGACGCGAAACTGCCGGCCGGCCAATGATGATTGCGAACGTGGACAAACAGGATTGCGGAAACCTCGCGGCAATCCACGCCCGCTGTTTTCCGCAGGGCTGGTCCTCGCTCGACATCGCGAAACTGGTCAGCGAACCGAATGTGACGGCGTTGCGCGCCGGGACAGGTGAAACCGGCGGCTTCATCCTCGTGCGGCAAGCGGCCGATGAAGCTGAAATCCTGACCCTGGCGGTCGATCCGTCCTGCCGCCGCAGCGGTTTCGCGCGAAGTTTGCTCGCAGCGGCTGAAGCGGCGTTGCACGAAGCGGGCAACAGGCGGATATTTCTCGAAGTGTCGGACCGCAATACTGCTGCGCAGGCGCTTTATCACGCTGCCGGATATTGCGAAGCCGGTCGACGAAGCCGGTACTATTCCGACGGGTCTGATGCCCTGATCATGGAAAAGTCACCGCTGCGATAGACGAAGCGGCATGACCGGCTTATGTCTGGTCCCATGGACTGACGGGGACAGGATATGCCGGACCGCATCGAACAGCTCTGCATCGAAAAAGGCCTGCGGATGACCGAACAGAGACGGGTCATTGCGCGCATTCTTTCGACGGCAGACGACCATCCCGATGCCGAAGAGCTCCACCGGCGCGCCGCTGCAGAAGATGACCGAATCTCGCTTGCCACAGTTTACCGGACGGTTCGGCTCTTCGAAGAAGCCGGCATTATCGAGCGTCACGATTTTCGCGATGGACGGGCTCGCTATGAAGAGGCGAGCGACGATCACCACGACCATCTGATCGATTTGCGTTCCGGTGAGGTGATCGAGTTCGTCAACGAAGAGATCGAGCGCCTGCAGGAAGCTGTCGCGCGCAAGCTCGGATACCGGCTTGTGGATCACAGGCTGGAGTTATACGCCGTTCCCCTCGAGGCTGAAGACAAGCGCTAGGCCTGCAGGAGACGAGATGATTTCACGGCGTCCCGGCCGGCATGCGCTGGCCTTCATTTTCATTACGGTCCTGGTCGACATGATCGGGCTCGGTATCATCATCCCCGTCCTCCCACAACTGATCGTCGACCTGACCGGGCTGTCGCTTCCGCAGGCGGCGTTGTGGGGCGGGGCGCTGGCGACGATCTACGCCTTCATGCAATTCGTCTGCGCGCCGATCGTCGGCAATCTGTCGGACCGTTTCGGGCGACGACCGGTGTTGATGTTTTCATTGGCCGGCTTCTCGCTGGATTACCTGGTAATGGGGCTGGCTCCCTATCTCTGGGTCTTGTTCATCGGCCGCACGCTGTCGGGCGTTTTCGGCGCGACCTACACGACGGCGGGCGCCTACATTGCCGACGTTTCGCCGCCGGAAAAGCGCGGTGCGAATTTCGGCCTGATCGGCGCGGCCTTCGGCCTGGGCTTCATCATCGGCCCGGTGATTGGCGGGTTCCTGGGCGAGATCGATCACCGCCTGCCGTTTTTCGTGGCCGCCGGGCTGGGATTCGCAAACCTGGCGTACGGCTTCATCGTCCTGCCGGAAACCCTTACCGAGGAGAACCGCCGGCCATTCCGCCTGTTCAACGCCAACCCGTTCGGCGCGATGCTGCAAATGCGGCAATACCCGATCGTGTTCGGCCTGTTGGGCGCGTTCGCGCTGTTCTATCTGGGACATGCCTCCCTACCGGCAATCTGGGCCTATTACGGGCCGGAGAAATTCGGCTGGTCGGAAGCCGATGTCGGCTTGTCGCTGGGCGCGGTCGGCGTCACGGCCGCTTTCGTGCAGGGTTATCTCGCACGCAAGGCGATCCCGGCTCTGGGCGCAAAGCGGGCGGCGATCACCGGTTTCACCATCGCCGCGGCGGCCTATTTCGGTTACGCACTGGCCCCAAATACGGCCGCAATGTACGTCATCATCGTGCTCGGAGCCCTTGCCGGCATCGGGGGGCCGGCGATGCAGGGCATCATGTCGAACCAGGTTCCGGCCAACATGCAGGGCGCGTTGTCGGGCGCCACGACCAGCCTGTCCTCGCTGATGACGGTGTTCGGCCCTGGCCTGATGACGTTCATCTTCTACAATTTCTCGAACCATGACGCCGCGCTTTATTTCCCCGGCGCGCCCTTTGCGCTGGCAGGCGTGCTGACCTTGTTCGCTGTTGTGATCATCGCGCGCGTGATCGGACGCCACAAGGTGACAGCCTAGGCAGGGCTTGCGATTCCGGTTGCTTTCCATCATAACCCGCGCCTCTTTGGCAAATCCGGGTTCACCATGGCGCCACCGCGCAAGAAGCTCTTCATCAAGACCTATGGCTGTCAGATGAATGTCTATGACAGCGAGCGCATGCGCGATGTGCTCGCGCCCCTGGGCTATGAGCCATCGGACCGGCCGGATGATGCCGACCTCGTCATCCTGAATACCTGCCATATCCGCGAGAAGGCTGCCGAGAAAGTCTACTCCGAGCTTGGCCGTTTGCGCGCCCACAAGGACGAGAAAGCGGATACCGACGCACCGATGACGATCGCCGTGGCCGGCTGCGTGGCCCAGGCCGAAGGCGAGGAAATCATGCGCCGGGCGCCGGTGGTCGATCTCGTGGTCGGTCCGCAGACCTATCACAAGCTGCCGGAGCTGATTGCGCAGACCCACCGGGCGCGCGGGGAGCGGCTGGAAACCGAGTTCGAGCCGGTCGCCAAATTCGACGCGCTAGGCGGTGACCGACATGTCGAAGGGTATTCGGCTTTTCTGACGGTTCAGGAAGGTTGCGACAAGTTCTGCACTTTCTGTGTGGTGCCCTATACGCGCGGCGCGGAATGGTCACGACCGGTCGACCAGATCGTCCACGAGGCGCGCCAGCTCGCGTCCAAGGGCGTGCGCGAGATCACCTTGCTCGGCCAGAACGTGAACGCTTACCATGGCTCGCCTCCGGCCGGATCGGAAGCCGACGGGCCGTGGGGGCTCGGTCAGCTCCTGCATCACCTGGCGCGGATCGGCGGCCTGGACCGGATCCGTTACACGACATCGCACCCCAACGACATGGATGACGCGCTGATCGCTGCCCACGCCGAGCTCGACTGCCTGATGCCCTATCTGCATCTGCCGGTGCAGTCCGGATCGGACAAGGTACTCAAGGCGATGAACCGGCGGCACACCTTCGCGGACTATGCGCGGATCATCGAGAAAATCCGCGCGGCCCGCCCGGACATTGCGATCTCGGGCGATTTTATCGTCGGCTTTCCCGGCGAGACCGATGGCGATTTCGAAGCCACGATGCAGGGCGTGCGCGAGATCAATTACGCCTCGGCGTTCAGCTTCAAGTATTCGCGTCGTCCCGGTACGCCGGGTGCGGCCTTGCCGATGCAAGTGCCGGAAGACGTTTCCAGTGACCGGTTGCAGCGATTGCAGGCGCTGCTGGAAACCCAGCAATCGGCCTTCAACGCGCAACAGATCGGGCGTCGCCTTCCGGTTCTGTTCGAGCGGGCCGGTCGTGAACCGGGCCAGCTGCATGGCCGTTCGCCCTATCTGCAAGCCGTGCACTGCAAAGCTCCCGCAGAGCTGATCGGCAAGATCGCCGAAGTCGACATCGTCGCGGCGACCCGCAATTCGCTGACCGGCGCATTGTCTGCGGAGGCGGACGCCGCTTGACCAGTTCCAGGAAATCCCGCAGCCGCGCTGCGAAACCGCGCAAGGATCCTGTCGAAACCCTTCATTTCGACGATGATGACCGGGTACGGCTGCTTGCCGGCTCCGGCGACCGGTACCTGATCCTCATCGAGGAGGAACTCGGCGTGTGGCTCTCCGCCCCGGGCGGTGGGCAAATCCAGATATCTGCCGCAGAGCCGCGCCTTCGCTTGGAAGCCAAACGCGTGCTGAACCGGCTGTATGGCCGCCTGGAGCAGCAGATGACCTGCGACGAGGCGGATGTCCGCTCCGTGCTGCATCATGACGACGCCCAGGCGAATGCCGCCGATTCCTCGGTGATCCGCGTGCCGCGGGGTGCGAGTTTCATGGCGCGCACGTCGAAACAGGCGGAATACATCCGGGCGCTGAACGATACGAAGGGCAGCGATCTCATTTTCGGCGTCGGACCGGCCGGCACGGGCAAGACGCTGCTGGCCGTCGCCTATGGCGCCGCTCAGTTGGCGCTGAAGTCGATTGACCGGCTGATCATCACCCGCCCGGCGGTCGAGGCCGGCGAGAAGCTGGGATTCCTGCCCGGTGACCTGGCCGAGAAAGTGGACCCCTATCTGTTGCCGGTATGGGACGCGCTGAGCGATTCGCTGGGCCGTTCGCAGATGGAAAAATTGCGCGAGGACAAGCGGATCGAGGTGGCACCGCTGGCCTTCATGCGCGGCCGCACGCTGAACAGGGCCTTCGTAATCGTCGACGAGGCGCAGAATGCGACGCGGGCACAGATGCGAATGGTGCTGACCCGCCTGGGTGAAGGATCGCGCATGGTGGTCACAGGCGATCCGACGCAAACCGATCTCGATCACCGGCAACCGTCCGGCTTGCCGGAAGCTCTGGACATACTGACAGGCGACAAGGCGGTGCGGATGATCCGGTTCGATCGCCGTGACGTCGTGCGCCACGATCTCGTTGCCCGTATTGTCGATGCCTATGAAAAACGCGACGCCGATGACAAGGAATGACCTGCCGGTGATCGATGTCCAGGCCGGAAGTGAGGGCTGGGCGAAACTGGATGCGTTGACGACGCTGTGCGAGACGGCGATTGGCGCTGCCCGGCAGCAGCTCGATCAGCCCGTCCCGGGAGAGGTCTGCATCCGGTTTACCGATGATGCCGAGATGTCCGAGCTGAACGCACGTTTCCGCGACCGCGCATCGCCTACAAATGTCCTGTCATTCCCGGCACACCGCGTGGCGGGCGGCCGGCTTGGCGACATTGCGCTCGGTCGAGAAACCGTCTTCCGTGAAGCGGAAGAAAAGGCTATCCCGGTCGAGGATCATGTTTCGCATCTGGTCATTCACGGCTTCCTGCATCTGCAGGGGCTGGATCATCAGACCGACACGGAAGCAGAGACCATGGAAGCATTGGAGCGAGCTGCGCTCTTGGAACTCGGAATTTCCGACCCCTATGAGGTGCGGACATGAGTGACGATTCCAACAGTCGAAGTTGGCGCGCGCGTCTTGGCCGGCTGCTTGGCAGTTCGAGCGATTCCGAGACTCGCGACCACAACGGCTTTGCTGCAAACGTTCAGGTATTCGACCAGATGCAGGTCGCGGACGTCATGGTCCCGCGCGCCGATATTGTTGGGATCGAGATCTCGACCCCCTTGGGCGAGCTGATCACGGCCTTTGCCGACGCGGCGCATTCGCGGCTTCCGATCTACCGGGAATCGCTCGACGACCCGGTCGGGATTGCGCATATCAAGGACGTGCTGGCACAGCTTGTTCCGGTCGTGTCCGAACCCGTCGCGGATTGGTCGGACCGCCGGATTCTGAAAGACATCCGCCGGCCGCTCCTGTTTGCGCCGCCTTCGATGAAGGCCATAGATCTGCTGTTGAAGATGCAAGCCCGGCGCATGCATCTGGCCCTTGTCGTCGACGAGTATGGCGGCACGGACGGGCTGGTGACGCTTGAAGACCTGCTCGAACCCATCGTTGGCGACATTGAAGACGAACATGACGACGAATCGACGCCGGGCATCGTTCCCAAGGGCAACAATGTCTGGGTCGCGGATGCGCGGGCAACGATCGACGAGCTGGAGACGATCACCGGGCACCGTATTCTCGAGGTGGGCGATGATGACGAGGTCGATACGCTGGGCGGGCTGGTCTTCATGCTGGCCGGACGGATACCCGAACGCGGCGAGATGATTCCGCATCCGCGCGGTTTCGAATTCGAAGTGCTGGATGCCGATCCGCGCCGCATCAAGCGATTACGTATCCGGCGCCGGGCGAAACCGACGGATTCGGCCGCGAAATCCTGGGAACCGGCATGACGGCAAGACGGATGATCGCGCGGTTCGCACATCATCTTTCTCCCGACGCGTTACGAAGCTGGTTGCTGTCCTTGCCGAAATGGCGGGCGGTTCTGGCACTGGTCGGACTGGGACTGGTATCGGGCCTTTCGGCCGCCCCACTACACATCTTTCCTGCTCTGGTCATCGGACTGACCGGGCTTGTCTGGCTGCTGGATGCGTCCTTTGAAGCCGATCGCCCCTGGCGCTCGGGATTCTGGCGGGCCTTTGTCTTTGCCTGGGCGTATCTGGGCATCGGCGTGTTCTGGGTGGCCTTTGCATTCTGGAATCGCGGCGGGGTGTTTGTCTTTTTCGGGCCCCTGGTGGCGATCGGTGGCGGGGCTTTCCTGGCGCTGTTCTGGGGCGCTGCCGGCGCGCTTTATGCGCGGCTCGGTGTTCGCGGGCCCGAGCGCATTATCGTGCTTTCGATCCTGCTGCTTGCGGCAGAGGCCCTGAAGGGGCTGCCGTTTACCCAATTCCCCTGGAACATTCCCGCCCACGTCTTTGCGGCCGGCGGCGCGGTTTCCCAATCGGTCTCCTGGTTTGGTGCCTGGGGACTGAGTTTTCTTGTGCTGCTGATCTTCACCAGCCCCGCAACGCTCGCCGGTCCGGGGCCGGTCATCCACAAGCGGATACCCGTCCTGATCAGCCTGCTGACGCTGGCAGTTCTCTATGCGGCGGGAACGCAGAGACTGATCCGGGCCGACTCCGGTTATCAGCCCGATCTGACATTCAGAATCGTTTCCGTCGATGTCGACCAGCGCACGAAATGGGGACCCGGCGGCGAGGATCTTCTGCGTGACCGGTATCTCGAGCTGACTGCCAGCGAAGGCGTCGACGAGGTCAGCCATGTTGTCTGGCCGGAAGGTGCGCTACCGCTGTTCCTGATCGAGGATGGCCGATCCATCTCGTCGTTGATGGAAATCCTGACCGAAGACCAGGTGTTGCTTGCCGGGACGCCGCGGCGCGAGCGCCAGGAGACGGACGGATACCGGTACTACAACTCGCTCGTTGCCATTTCTTTCGATGAGAACCGGCCGCGCGTCCGGGGTCTGTATGACAAGGTCTATCTGGTGCCGTTTGGCGAGTATGTGCCGCTGGGCGACCTGCTGTCGGCCTTCGATATTCCATCTTTGCAGGAATTGGTGGTCGGGTATTCGCCGGGCGAGGACATCATTGTCCTCGACAATACGGGTGCGCCGCCATTTACGCCGCTGATCTGCTATGAAGTGGTCTTTTCCGGCCTGGTGCCCGAAGGCGCGGACCGGCCGGAATGGATCCTCAACGTCTCCAATGATGCCTGGTTCGGGCCGACAGCCGGGCCGCGGCAGCATCTCAACATCACGCGCTACCGCGCCATCGAGACCGGGCTGCCGATCATTCGCTCGGCTTCGCGTGGTTTTTCCGGGGTTATTGACCCCTATGGCCGGATGCCGGTGGTGATCGACCGGCGCGCGAATGGCGTGACTGATGTCCGCCTGCCAAATGCAATCGAGCAAACCTTTTTCGTGAATACTCGCGGCTTTCTGTTCTGGTTGCTGTACGGCCTAAGCATAATTGGTGTTGTGACGATCGGCATTCGGCGCAAACTAGGAAAGTGAGAAAAGACAGACAGGTGTGCAAATTGCCCTCGTATTACAGGAAATTTAGGTTAACTCCTGAACTGAAGGACGATCTTGTAAATGTCATTGCCGGGGGGTGGCCATGAAACGAAACCCGAGAGAAGCCAACCAGATTGACGCACATGTGGGGTCGCGTGTCAGACTCCGACGTCAACTCCTGAAGATGAGTCAGGAGAAACTTGGCGACGAGCTCGGTGTAACGTTCCAGCAGGTCCAGAAGTATGAGCGCGGGGCGAACCGGATCGGGGCAAGCCGCCTGTTCAGCCTGTCGAAGGTTCTGGATGTTCCCGTGAATTTCTTTTTCGAGGGCCTGTCAGGCGTGACTGCAGAAGGCGTCGCGGAGACCGACCAGGACCCGATCGTCTATGAATTCATTCAGAGTTCCGATGGCGTCGCTCTTGCGGAAGCCTTCTCGCGGATCAGGACGCCAAAGGTACGTCGGCGCGTGCTCGAGCTTGTCCGGTCGCTGGCTGACGAGGACGAAGCGGAATCCGGCGCAAGCTGACAAAACTTCGGCGATTCATCGCCAATCGGTTGCGCCAGGCTCTGGAAGCGCGTAATCGGCAGATCATATAAAGACATCTTTATATGAAAGGCAGAGCGCTGTGAGCCGGAATTCCTACATCTTCACGTCCGAGAGCGTCTCGGAAGGGCATCCTGACAAGGTCTGCGACCGGATATCTGATGCCGTTGTCGACCTGTTCCTCGGACGCGACCCGGAAGCGCGTGTCGCTTGCGAGACCCTGACCACGACCAACCGCATCGTGCTTGCGGGCGAGGTGCGTTCCGCCAATCCGGTGCATGCCGACGAGATCGAGGGCGTCGCCAGGGCTGCGGTCCGCGATATCGGTTACGAACAGGCCGGTTTTCACTGGCGCACGGCGGCCTTCGACAATTATCTGCACGAACAGTCGGCTGACATTGCAATGGGCGTGGATGCAGCCGGCAACAAGGACGAAGGTGCTGGCGACCAGGGCATCATGTTCGGTTATGCGACGGATGAAACGCCCGAGCTGATGCCGGCACCGATCCAGTATTCGCACCAGATCCTCAAGGCGATGGCGCGGCAGCGCAAGAATGCGCAGCGCCCCGAATTCGAACCTGATGCCAAGTCGCAGGTGACGTTGCGCTACGAAAACGGACAACCCGTCGGCGTGACGTCGGTCGTGGTGTCGACCCAGCATCGCGAGGGGCTGACACCGGAAGATGTCCGCGAACTGGTCCGGCCAATCGTCCAAGATGTTCTCCCGGAAGGCTGGTTCCCGCCGGAAGACGAGTTCTATGTCAATCCGACCGGCAATTTCGTCATCGGCGGCCCCGACGGTGATGCGGGTCTGACCGGCCGCAAGATCATTGTCGACACCTATGGCGGTGCCGCGCCGCACGGTGGCGGAGCGTTTTCCGGCAAGGACCCGACAAAGGTGGACCGCTCGGCAGCCTATGCCTGTCGCTGGCTGGCCAAGAATGTTGTCGCCGCCGGGCTTGCGAAGAAATGCACGATCCAGGTGTCGTATGCGATCGGTGTCTCCAAGCCGTTGTCGCTTTATGTCGATTTCCACGGCACCGGAAAGGTCGACGAGGCCAAGCTGGAAGATGCACTGATGCAGGTCGCCGACCTTTCGCCGCGCGGTATCCGCGAGCGCCTCGGCCTGTCGCGCCCGATCTATGCGCGGACCGCGGCATATGGGCATTTCGGACGCAATCCGGACGATGATGGCGGTTTCTCCTGGGAACAACTCGATCTCGTCGATGAGCTCAAAACGCTCGCCTGACGACAAGCGCCTGCGCACATTCGGGCGCACCAAGTCGCGAACCCTGTCGGCGCGGCAGCAATCACTTGTGGATGAATTGTTGCCGCAGATCGCAATTCCCGAAGCGGGCGCGGTCAAACCGGCCGATCTGCTGCCGAACAAATCGGCGCACGTGCTCGAGATCGGCTTCGGCGGCGGCGAGCATTTCAGTGGACAAGCACAACGCCATCCGGACGCCGGTTATCTGGGCGTTGAGCCATTTCTCAACGGCGTGGCCAAGGCGTTAACGCAGATCGACGCGGCCGGGTTGACGAATGTCCGGCTGCTGGAGGGTGATGCGCGCGAGGTCATGGATCGTATGCCGGATCAATGCCTCGACCGGATCTTCCTGCTGTTTCCGGACCCCTGGCCCAAGGCGCGGCATGCCAAGCGGCGCTTCGTGCAGGACGAGACCGCGGCGGAATTCGTCCGGCTCCTCAAACCCGGCGGCCAGCTGCGTGTGGCGACGGATGTGAAAGCCTATGCCGATCACGCGCTGTGGATATTGCGGCGTGCGACGGGACTGGAATGGCAAGCCCGGACGGCCGACGACTGGCGTAGGCCACCCGCCGATCATCTGACCACGCGTTATGAATCCAAGAATCTTGGCGATTGCGCGCCGGTCTTCTTCGATTTCGAGCGCGTGTGAGCCCGTCCTTGCGTTCTTGCGCCCAAAGGCGTATATCGCTGCCAACACGTTCGATTGACGTTGGATAACGTCTGTCGGCGGCTCCGGACCGGGGCCGCCGTTTTTGTTGGCAAAACGGAGGTTCGCGCTTGCACACCCGCACCGCCCAGGATGATGCTCTCTATGCGCTCGCCGCTCCCGTGGCCGAGGCGCTGGACATGGAGATCGTGCGTATCCGGGTGAAATCCGGCAAGCGCCAGACCGTCCAGATCATGGCCGACAAGTCCGACGGCACGATGGATGTCGAGGATTGCGCGAAGCTGTCGCGGGCGTTGTCCGATATCCTGGAAGAAGAAGACCCGATCCGCGGCGAGTACACACTCGAGGTTTCCTCGCCCGGCATCGATCGCCCGCTGACTGCACCAGCCCATTTCGAACGCTGGGCCGGTTTCAAGGCGAAACTGGAGCTCGACCGCCTGGTCGAGGGCCGCAAGAAGTTTACCGGGCAGCTTGCCGGTTTCGAGGACAACTCGGTGCTGATCGATCTGCCCAATGAGGACGAGACGGCCCTGATCCCGTTTGACTGGATCTCGGATGCCAAGCTCGTGCTCACCGACGAATTGATGAAGGCCGACCTCGCCGCGCGCGAAGATCCGGCCGCTAGCGACAACAGCAGTGGAGACACGCCATGAATATCGGCGTCAGTGCAAACAAGACCGAAATGCTCGCTATTGCGCGGGCGGTGGCGCAGGAAAAATCGATCGACGAAAACATCGTCATCGAGGCCATCGAGGAAGCGATCGAGAAGGCTGCGCGATCGCGCTATGGTGCCGAGCTCGATATTCGCGCCAAGATCGACCCCAGGACCGGCGAGATGTCGCTGAACCGCTGCACGACCGTGGTGGAAGAGGTCGAGAACGAAGCCCAGGAAATGGGGCTCGACGAAGCCAAGAAGATCGACGCCGATGCCGAGATCGGCACGGTGTTCTCCGAGGAGCTGCCGCCCATCGAATTCGGCCGTGTCGCCTCGATGACCGCCAAGCAGGTGATCACGCAGAAAGTCCGCGACGCCGAGCGCGAGCGCCAGTTCGAGGAATACAAGGACCGCGTCGGCGAGATCATGAATGGTATCGTCAAGCGGGTCGAATACGGCAATGTGTTCGTCGATATCGGCCGCGCGGAAGGCATTATTCGCCGTAATGACGGTATTCCGCGCGAAAACCTGAAAAATGGCGATCGCGTCCGTGCCTATATCTATGATGTGCGGCGCGAGCTGCGTGGCCCGCAGATCTTCCTGTCGCGCGCTCATCCGGACTTCATGGCGGCGCTGTTCGCGCAGGAAGTGCCGGAAGTCTATGAAGGCATCATCGAGATTCCGGCCGTGGCCCGCGATCCGGGATCGCGCGCCAAGATCGCGGTGATCTCGAATGACGGCTCGATCGACCCGGTGGGTGCCTGTGTCGGTATGCGCGGCTCGCGTGTACAGGCCGTGGTGTCGGAACTGGCCGGCGAAAAGATCGACATTATTCCGTGGAACCAGGACCCGGCGACCTTCATCGTCAATGCACTGCAGCCGGCGGAAGTGGCCAAGGTCGTGCTCGACGAGGACGATCAGCGCATTGAAGTCGTGGTGCCGGACGACCAGCTGTCGCTGGCGATCGGCCGTCGCGGCCAGAATGTCCGCCTGGCATCGCAATTGACGGGTTGGTCGATCGATATCCTGACCGAGCAGGAAGAATCCGAGCGCCGTCAGAAAGAGTTCGCCGAACGTACATCGACCTTCATGGAAGCCCTCGATGTTGACGAGGTCATCGCCCAGTTGCTGGCGACCGAAGGGTTCGAGAGCGTTGAAGAGCTCGCCTATGTCGAACTCGGCGAGATCGCGATCATCGAGGGCTTCGATGACGATACGGCGGTCGAGATCCAGACCCGGGCGCGCGAGCACCTCGACAAGATCGCGTCCGAACAAGACGCGAAGCGGACCGAGCTGGGTGTCGAGGACGCGCTGCTAGAGATTGATGGCGTCGACCTGCCGATGGCGGTCAAGCTGGGCGAGAACGAGGTGAAGACGGCGGACGACCTGGCTGGCTACACACCGGACGATTTGCGCGGCTGGTTCGAGAACAAGGACGGCGAGCGCGTGCGCGAGCCGGGGATCCTCGAAGAATTCGAGCTGAGCCAGGAGGATGCCGAGATGCTGATCCTCAAGGCGCGGGTCGCGGCCGGCTGGATTTCCGAAGAGGATCTGCCGCAGCCGGAAGCCGAGGAAGAGGATGCCGGCGAGGACATCGACCTTAGCGAACTCGATCTCGACGCACTGGAAGCCGAGGCCGCAGCGCTGGGTGTCGATCTCGACGCGGCACCGGAAGAAGATGGAGAGCGCGACTAGGAGATCCAAGCCGTGCGCGAACGCCGCTGCGTTGTTACTCAGCAGACGGGTCCCGAAGCCGGGCTGATCCGGTTCGTGGCCGGACCGGACGGTGCGATCGTGCCGGATATCGCTGCGAAACTGCCCGGACGCGGCGCGTGGGTCACTGCCGACGCCGAGCACGTGGCTCTGGCGATCAAGCGTGGTCGTCTGGCCCGGGCGCTGGATGGCGCAAAGGCGGATGAGCGGCTGATCGCGGATGTCGAGGCGCTGCTGGTCCGCAAGGCGTTGTCGCTGCTCGGCCTCGCGCGGCGTGCCGGCGATCTGGCGGTGGGCATGGACGCGGTGCGCATCGGACTGAAGGCGCAGCGCCCGGCCTGGCGGATCGAAGCATCCGACGGGTCGGTTGACGGGCGGTCCAAGCTGGACCGGCTGGCGCTAGGAAAATGGGGAGGCGTGCCGGTGGCCGGTTGCTTCCCGGCAGAGCAGCTTGGGCAGGCTCTGGGCCGTGATCACGTGGTCCACGCTGCCCTGGCGGAAAGCTCGCAATCGCGGGCTTTCGGAGAGATCATGGGCAAGCTTTCCGGCTTCCGGGACATCGATCCCGCGCGGAAAGCAGGCGAGAGTGGTTGAATCCGGCTTGAAGCTGGCTAGGTTAGCGGGCTTTCAAGCCTTGAGGGACTTGAAATCGGGGCGTTGGCCGAGCGGCTGCCAGCGAGTTCCCGCAGATTTGCCGTGGTGAAAGGTTCGCATGAGCGACAACGACGATCGTAATCAGGGTGGTTCGGGCCGCCGGCCTATCTCGCTGAAGCGAGGCGGGTCCGGGACCGTGCAGCAGAGTTTTGCGCGCGGCCGCTCCAAATCTGTGGTGGTCGAGAAGAAGCGCAAGCGCGTGGTCGGTCCGCAAGGCGGCAGCGCGGCGCCGGGCGGGAAGCCTGCAGCCGGCGGTTCGCCGAAGAAGAATGAGTCAGCGCTTGCTGCTAAGGCACGTGAGCTGGGCCTCTCCGAGGAAGAACTCGTCGCGCGCCAGCGCGCGATCCAGCGTGCGCGCGCCGAAGCTGCGCAGAAGGAAGAGCGTCGCAAGTCGGAAGAGGCCGAGCGCAAGCAGCGTGCCGAAGACGAAAAGCGCATGCTTGAGGAAAAGCAGCGCGCTGCGGCTGAAGAAGCGGCGGAAGCCGAACGCAAGCGCCTCGAAGCGGAAGCTGAAGCGGCGGCTGCCGAAGCTGCGGCCAATGCACCGGCTGGTGAATCGGCACCCGCTCGCAAGGAAGCGCCGAAGCAGAAAGATCGTCCGCGCAAGGATGAAGGCGACGGGCTGCTCGAATCCATGGGTGGCCGCGTCAAGAAGAAGGGTGCCGGAGGGCCGGGCCGTTCGACACCGGAGAAAAGTCGCGCGAAGAATGATCGCGGCCGCCAGAAGGGCAAGCTGACGATCCAGAACGTGCTGGATGGTGACGAGGACCGCCAGCGTTCGCTGGCTTCGGTTCGCCGGGCGCGTGAACGTGAGAAGCAACGCCGTGAACAGGGCGGTGACCGCGACAAGATCCAGCGTGAAGTTACGCTGCCGGAAGCGATCACCGTGCAGGACCTTGCCGCACGGATGGCAGAACGTGCCGCCGATGTCGTGAAATACCTGATGAAGCAGGGCCAGATGGTCCGCGTCAACGACGTGCTCGACAGCGACACCGCCGAACTCATCATCGAGGATTTCGGGCATATCGCGAAGCGGGTTTCGGAGTCCGATGTTGAAGAAGGCTTTATCGACGACGATGACGCCGAAGGCTCGAAAAAGCCGCGTGCGCCGGTCGTCACGGTCATGGGCCATGTTGATCACGGCAAGACATCGCTGCTCGACGCGCTTCGGGCCACCGATGTCGCTGCCGGTGAGGCCGGAGGCATCACCCAGCATATCGGTGCCTATCAGGTGAAGCTGAAATCCGGCGACAAGATCACCTTCCTGGACACACCGGGCCATGCCGCCTTCTCGTCCATGCGCTCGCGCGGGGCACAGGCGACGGATATCGTGATCCTCGTCGTGGCCGCCGATGACGGCGTGATGCCGCAGACGATCGAAGCCATCAAGCACGCCCAGGCCGCGGAAGCGCCGATCATTGTCGCGATCAACAAGATGGACCGCGAAGGCGCCAATCCGCAGAAAGTTCTGACCGACCTGCTGCAACACGAAGTGGTCGTTGAAAGCATGGGCGGTGAAGTCCAGGCGATCGAGGTCTCGGCGCTGAAGAAAACCGGTCTCGCCGAACTGACCGACGCAATCACGCTGCAGGCCGAACTGCTCGAACTGAAAGCCAATCCGGATCGTCCGGCGGACGGGGTTGTGGTTGAAAGCCAGGTCGAACAGGGCCGCGGTTCCGTTGCCACCGTTCTGGTCAAGCGCGGAACGCTGAAGCGCGGCGATATCGTCGTGGCCGGCGCCCAATGGGGCCGCGTCCGGGCGCTGATCGACGAACGCAACCAGCAGCTCAAGTCCATCGGGCCGTCGCAACCGGCCGAGATTCTCGGCCTTGATGGTGCCCCGGAGCCGGGCGAGCTATTTGCGGTGGTCGATAACGAGGCACGCGCCCGCGAGCTGGTCGATTACCGCCAGCGCCAGAAGAAGCAGACGGCGGCCGCGGCCGGCGGCGGTGCTTCGCTGGAGCAGATGCTGGCGCGTCTGAAGCAGAGCGACACCAAGGAAATGCCGCTGGTCGTGAAGGCCGATGTGCAGGGGTCGGCGGAAGCCATCGCCCAGTCGCTGGAGAAAATCGGGAACGAGGAAGTCACCGCGCGCGTCATCCATGGCGCGGCTGGCGGTGTCAATGAATCCGATATCCTGCTGGCCAAGGCGTCCGGCGCCCCGGTGTTCGCGTTCAATGTTCGCGCCAACAAGCAGGCGCGCGAGTTGGCTGAACAGGAAGGCGTCGAGATCCGCTATTACTCGGTCATCTATGACGTGATCGACGACGTGAAGGGCACGCTGGAAGGCATGCTCGCACCGGAGAAGCGCGAGACCTTCATCGGTTATGCCGAAGTGCTGGAGGTGTTCAACATTTCCAAGGTCGGCAAGGTGGCCGGTTGCAACGTCACCGAGGGCGTTGTGAAGCGCGGCTCGGGCGTGCGCCTGTTGCGCGACGACACCGTGATCCACGAGGGCAAGCTGAAAACGCTGAAGCGCTTCAAGGACGAAGTTCCGGAAGTCCGCTCCGGCATGGAGTGCGGCATGGCCTTCGAGAATTATGAGGACATCCAGAAGGGCGACCTCATCGAGTGCTTCGAGGTCGAGGAAATCGAGCGCAAGCTATAACGAACAGGCCCCGGCAATCGCCGGGGCCTTTTTTGTTCGGGGCTAATAGCCCTGCTTGAGCTGATTGCGCAATACTATCCGCAATCGAGCCGGGCACAGCGGCAACTGGGCGATGTCTATCGCGCGGCTGACAGGGCAGATGATGCGCGGGCGGCCTATGAGCGGGCGCTGATGCTCGACCCCTTTAACAGCGAGGCGCGCAACGGGCTTGACCGCCTAGACGAATGAGGTTCCGGGCGTCGGCGCAATTGGGGTTCGGTAATTCCTACTCCGTCGGCACGATGCCCTGCACGGCGCCCTCGTAATCGGCAAAGTCAAACTGTTCAACGACGAGGCCGTCACGCAGGCGGATGACGGTCGCCTGCGGCGCCGACCAGCGATACACCATTCCATCCTCCTCAACGGGATAAAGGGCGTTCACGCTGCCCATGAATACATACCGGTCATTGCTTTCGAATACCGTATCCCATTCGAAGTTCAGAGCGATGGGATTGTATTCCGCGGCGAAATCGCGAACAGCTGCCATTGTTTCAGCACGCCCATGATGCAGAAGCCCCGCTTCGCCCAGGCCGGTCGCTGTCGGATCGCTGAACACCACGTCTTCGGCCATGAACGGCTCCATGGCATCGAAGTCGGCGGCGGAATAGGCCGCCATGTAGGCGTTGATGATGTTGTTTCCGGTTAGCGGTGCCGGCTCGGCGTCCAGCGACCGAGCGCCATCGAAATCGGTATAATCACGGTGCTCGAGAACATGGCCATCCGCGACCGTGACGATCGTGACGATCGGGAAATTATAACTGACCAGATTGTCGGGGGCGCCGTAGGTCACGTTAATCGAGCCGTCAAAAATAACACGCCCCGGGGATCCGTAGGTTCGCTCGATTTCGTATTCAGCGTCGGTAACGCCCCAGGCGCCAACGCCGGCCAGAATGGCGTCAGCACCCTGCCAGTTGATCGGGTCGCCAAAATTTTCCCGCCCCAGCGATGTCGGGTCGATGAAAACGGATTGGTCAGTCAGCAGGGCGCGCATGGCATCAAAGTCCTGTGACTGATAGGCGTTCAGCCAAGTCTGGGCGGTCTGACGTGCCGAGGACACATCCTGGGCATCGGCCGGTGAAAAAATCAGCACCAGCGAGCAAAATATTCCACCTATGGCATGCTTCATGACATGTACTCCCTGATTTCCGGTCTTATCACCGACGATCCGTCTACGATCCAGTCACAAGCGTGCGAGCTAGATTGCCGAACCGTAAGACTTGCCTTTGCGCCGCGCCTGCGTTAGACGGCGCGCCCTTTTTCAAGCGGCTGTTCCGGTCCAATCCCGGTCAATCGAAAGCGAGGTTCACATGACACGCCATGGATCACCGCACGCCGGTGGCAAACTTCCGTCCCAGCGCCAACTCCGCGCAGGCGAGCTTGTCCGGCATGCACTCGTCGAGATTCTGCGTCGCGAGGAGTTGCGCGACGAAGCGCTGCAAGGCGTGGACGTAACGATCACGGAAGTGCGGGCTTCGCCTGACCTCAAATCGGCGCGCGTATATGTGGCGCCTCTCGGCCATGGCGATCGCGATGTTGTCGCGAAAGCGCTCAATCGCGCCGCCGGATTCCTGCGTGGCAAGCTGGGCAAGGCGATCGAGATGAAATTCACGCCGGAGTTGCGCTTCATCGCCGATGACCGTTTCGACAAGGCCAGCCGGATCGACGAAATCCTTGCCCGGCCGAATGTAAAGCGCGATCTCGACCCGGGGCTCGCCGATGGCGAAGACGAGAGTGGAGACGCGACCGGGGACGAGGACTGATGGGCCGTCGCAAGAAGGGGCAGGACATTCACGGCTGGGTCCTGCTCGATAAGCCGCTCGATCTGACGTCGACGCAAGCTGTCTCTGCCGTGCGCCGCCTGTTTGACGCAAAGAAGGCCGGGCATGCGGGCACGCTTGATCCGCTGGCTACGGGTCTCTTGCCGATCGCGCTCGGCGAGGCAACGAAAACCGTGCCGCTGGTTCAGGACGGTGACAAGACTTACCGCTTCACCGTGAAATGGGGTGAAACTACCGACACGCTGGACACTGAAGGCGATATCACCGCGCGCTCAGACGTCCGCCCCGAAACGTCCGATATCGTTTCGGTTCTCGCTGACTTCATTGGCGAAATCGAGCAGGTGCCGCCGAAGTTCTCGGCCATCAAGATCAACGGTGAGCGCGCCTACGACCTGGCGCGGGACGGCGTCGATCTGGAGCTTCAACCCCGACCGGTCCGGATTGAAAGACTGGAAGTCATCGAAACGCCGAGCGCGGATGAAACCGTGTTCGAGATGGATTGCGGCAAGGGGACCTATGTGCGCAGCCTGGCGCGCGATCTGGCTTTCGAGCTCGGCACGGAGGGTCATATTTCACAGCTTCGCCGGACCCGCGTGGGCGGGTTTACGGAAAGTGCTGCCATATCGCTGGACGAATTGGCAGATTTGGCCCATAAGGGCCGCGCTTTTGAGGGGCTTGCCCCGGTCGAGACCGCGCTGGACGACATCCCGGCGCTGGCCGTGACCGAGGACGAAGCCACTCAAATCCGTCAGGGACGGGCCATCGTCCTGCTACCGCGCATTGCGCAGGAGCTCCGCGCTCTCCGACGCCCCCGAGACATTTCCGGAAAGGACGGGTCTCGCATGGCGGTGGCGATGTGCGGGGAGATGGCGATCGCTCTTGGCGAGGCCCAGGCCGGCAAATTCCAGCCGACCCGGGTCTTCAATCACAACGCTTAACGCCCGCAACAGGGCCAAGAAAGGATACCCGATGTCGATTACGCAAGAGCGCAAAGGCGCGCTTATCAACGAGTTCGCACAAGGCAAGGCCGATACCGGCTCGCCCGAGGTTCAAGTCGCGATTCTGACCGAACGGATCGTCAACCTCACCGAACATTTCAAAACCCACAAGAAGGACAACCACTCCCGTCGTGGCCTTCTTAAAATGGTGTCTCAGCGCCGCCGCCTTCTCGACTACCTGAAAGGCAAGGACGAAGCCCGCTACAAAGCGATCATCGAGAAGCTGGGCCTGCGCCGCTAGACGACAATTCCCACGACGGGATGAAAGCACGTACGAGATGTTTGATATTCACAAAGAAACGATTGAATGGGGCGGCCGCGAGCTGATCCTCGAAACCGGCAAGGTTGCCCGTCAGGCTGACGGCGCAGTCATGGTCACCTATGGCGAGACGACCGTCCTGGCGACGGCTGTCGGTGTCAAAAACGTCAAGCCGGGAGCCGATTTCTTCCCGCTGACGGTCAATTACCAGGAAAAATACTTTGCTGCCGGCAAGATCCCCGGCGGCTTTTTCAAGCGCGAAGGCCGGCCGACCGAAAAGGAAACGCTGACCTCGCGCCTGATCGACCGTCCGATCCGCCCGCTCTTCCCGAAAGGCTTCAAGAACGAAGTCCAGGTGATGCTGACGGTGCTGTCGCACGACATGGAAAACGACCCGGACATTGTCGGCATGGTCGGCGCCTCCGCGGCGCTGTGCATTTCCGGCCTGCCCTTCATGGGCCCGATCGGCGCGGCCCGCGTCGGCTATATTGATGGCGAATATGTCCTGAACCCGCTGGTCGACGAGATGGGCGACAGCGCCCTTGACCTCGTGGTAGCCGGAACCGGCGACGCCGTGATGATGGTGGAATCGGAAGCCAAGGAGCTGTCCGAAGACATCATGCTCGGCGCCGTGATGTTCGGCCATGAGCATTTCCAGCCGGTAATCGACGCGATTATCCGCCTGGCTGAGAAATCGGCGAAAGAACCGTGGGATTTCGCACCGGAAGATCATTCCGAGCTCGAAGCCAAGGTTCGCAAGCTGGTCGAAGCCGATCTGCGCAAGGCCTACAAGATCACCGACAAGTCGGATCGTTCGGCGGCCATTTCTGCCGCCAAGGACAAGGCCAAGGAAGCGCTCGGCGAGAGCGATGACAATCCGGACGGCGTGCCGGGCAATGTGCTTGGCGATGTGCTGAAGGCGGTCGAATCCTCGATCGTCCGCGGCGACATCATCAAGACCGGCAAGCGCATTGACGGCCGCAAGCTGGACGAGGTCCGCAACATCGAGGCCGAAGCCGGCATCCTGCCGCGCACGCACGGTTCCGCGCTGTTCACACGTGGCGAGACGCAGGGTCTGGTGGTGGCCACGCTGGGCACCGGCGAGGACGAGCAATTCATCGACGCTCTGACGGGAACGTACAAGGAGCGCTTCATGCTCCACTACAATTTCCCGCCTTACTCGGTCGGTGAAACGAGCTTCCGCCTGGCTCCGGGCCGTCGCGAAATCGGTCACGGCAAGCTGGCCTGGCGGGCGATCAACGCCGTGCTTCCGAGCGCGGAAGAATTCCCCTACACGATCCGTCTGGTCTCCGAGATCACTGAATCCAACGGATCGTCGTCGATGGCGACGGTCTGCGGTTCCTCGCTGGCATTGATGGATGCCGGTGTGCCGATCACGCGTCCGGTTTCCGGCATTGCGATGGGTCTGATCAAGGACCCGGAAGGTGTGGCAGTGCTGTCCGACATCCTCGGTGACGAGGATCATCTCGGCGACATGGACTTCAAGGTGGCGGGTACGTCTGACGGTGTCACCTCACTGCAGATGGATATCAAGATCGCCGGTATCACCGAGGACATCATGAAAACCGCTCTCGAGCAGGCCAAGGGCGGCCGGCTGCACATCCTCGAGCGGATGAATGATGCGCTGGGCGAAGCCCGTGAGGAAGTCGGCGAATACGCACCGCGTATCGAGACGATCACCATTCCGACGGACAAGATCCGCGACGTGATCGGCACCGGCGGCAAGGTGATCCGCGAGATCGTCGAGACCACCGGCGCCAAGGTCGACGTCAATGATGACGGCGTGATCAAGATCGCCTCGTCGGATGCCAGCTCGATCAAGGCAGCGCTGGACTGGATTCGCGGGCTGACCGCGGAGCCGGAAGTCGGCGAGATCTACAAGGGCAAGGTCGTCAAGGTGATGGACTTCGGAGCCTTCGTGAATTTCTTCGGACCTAAGGACGGGCTCGTGCACGTCTCGCAGATGAAGAATGAGCGCGTCGGACATCCCAAGGACGTTGTTGCCGAGGGTGACGAAGTCTTCGTCAAGCTGATGGGCTTCGATGATCGCGGCAAGGTTCGCCTGTCGATGAAAGTCGTCGACCAGGAGACCGGCGAAGAAGTCAAAAAGGAAAAAGAGCCGGCTGACGAGGAGGAATAGTCCTCCCCTGCCACTGGCTGACTGAATGGCCCCGCCGGCGCAAACCGGCGGGGCCTTTTTCTATGCGGAAGGAATCCGGTCGCGATATCGCCGGCTGCCCGGCACTTGCCGGCCCGTGTTGAGAGTCAGTGTAACATCGCCCTCGCCCGTCGGCTTGATCTCCGAAATAGCGGCCTGGTTGACCAGCCAGGAGCGGTGCACGCGCACCGCATCAATGCCGGCTTCAACCAGCTGGTTTTCCAGCTCGACCAGGGTGATCCGCGCCAGGTGCTGACCCTTATCCAGATGGATCTCGACATAATTGCCGGCGGCTTTAGCGCTGACGAAGCGATTGGCCTCGAGGCGAACGACCCGTCCACCACATTTAAGGGTCAGGCGCCGGGTCGACCGGGCGTGCTGGCGTGCCGCGTCCAGCTCCAGCCGGGCCATTGCGATCTGGCGATAGACAAAGATGAGTGCCAGTGGCCCGACATAACCGGGCAGCAGCTTGCGATATTCATAGATCACGACCTGCACCGGTTTGCCATTGAACAGATCATAGGAATGATCGAACAGGACGGGCCAGGCGAGCGCGCGAAAGCCCCCCATCCAGGCGATGGTGATCGCGGCAAAGACAAGGCTGCCGGCGAGATGCACCGGCACCGCGACCATCCAGGGGCTCGCCCCGACCGGTGCCAGCCGTTCGACCCAGCGCACGAAGAAGAAAAGCGGCACGATCACGACCATGCTGGTGCCTTCGAGAACCCAGGGTTCGAGCCAGGGTGCTTCGACACCCTCAATGTCGCGTTCAATCAGTATGGATGTTGCGCTGACCACCCAGACGGCCAGCAATATCGCCGCCATTGTCCAGAAGGCACGCCGGCCGACCCGGGCTTCGGCGGCCCGTTCGCGCTCGTAATCCGACAGGGTCATGTCGGCACTGTGCCATGAAGTCCCGGCCAGGCAAGATGATGCATCGTCACCTGTCCCGCCAGACCGCCATTTATCCCCGAACCGTCATTTTCATCCCAAACTGCCGCGCCTTGCCCCGACGCGTTATGCCGGGATGAGAATTCGTCATCAGGTGCAGGGCATCGCAACAGGAGCATGGACATGTCCGCATTCGGCGCCGTCAATCCGAGTGCCGCGTTCACCCGCCGCCACGATCTCGACTGGCTGCGGATCATCGCGTTCGGCCTGCTGATTTTCTACCATATCGGCGTATTCTACGAGTCGGACGGCTGGCACGCGGCGAGTGTTTACCAGCTGCCGCAGCTCGAACCCTTCATGGGCCTGTCGAACCCTTGGCGTCTGCCGCTCCTGTTCTTCATTTCGGGCGTCGCGATCCGCTTCCTTTCGGACAAGCTTGGCGCGCTGCGCTTCGGCGCGGACCGCAGCTGGCGCCTGTTCCCCGTCATCCTGTTCGGCATGTATGTCGTGGTGGCGCCCCAGTCCTATGTCGAGGTCACGCGGACCGGGCAGTTCTCCGGGAACTTCATGGAGTTCTACCGCCTGTATGCGGGCGAGTGGGCCGGGCCGTGGAGTATCCACACGCCGACCTGGAACCATCTCTGGTACGTGGTCTATCTCTTTGTCTATTCGTTGCTTCTGGTGCCGTTCCTGCCGCTTCTGCGGCGCCTCGCCGACAGCCGGGCGATGGCCTGGCTGGGCCGGCAATTCAATCGCAAGCTGCCGGGATCCCTGCTGATTATCGCCCTGCCGGTTCTGCCCTTGCTGTTCTATCGCTTCACCCTGGTACCGGCCTATCCGGTGACGCATGCCCTGCTCGACGACTGGGCAAACCACGCGATCAGCCTCACCTTTCTGCTCTACGGTTTCCTGATAGCCAAGAATGCGGCGGCCTGGCAGGGGGTCTATCGTACGCTGCCACTGACCGGTGTCCTTACCCTGATCGCCATGGCCTCTCTGTTCACGGCCTACCTGAATTGGAAGGCGGTGCAGGCGGATGAGGGCTTGCTCCTGGCCGCCCGTATCGCCCGGGTCGTATTCGCCTGGACGATGATACTGACCCTCGCCGGTCTCGCCCACCGGTTTCTAGATCGCGATGGCCCGATCCGCCGCTATTTCACCGAGGCGATCTTCCCCTACTACATCCTTCACCAGACGATTATCGTGGTCGTCGGCCAATGGCTCACCGGGTTCGCTCTTGGCGTCGGGGTGGAATTCGGATTGCTGACCTTGGCGACCGTGGGCGGGTGTGCCATCGGCTATGAGCTGGTCCGGCGGATACCGCCCCTGCGCCCGGTCTTCGGGCTGAAGCTGGCGGCGCGGCGGCGGACGGTATCGCATGCCCGACCGGCGGGATAAGCGGGTTTCTGGGCGACCAGCCATAGGCCACTCTGCCGCCATCGCCATGAATCGGGCAGCGGATGGCGAAAGGACGTAGAGCGATCCGGAAACAAAAAACCCCGCCGGAGCAGGCCGGCGGGGCTTTTCAACCCTTACGGCTCAAGACGGCCTACTCATCCTCATCCATGGTCGGCACTGCCACGGCGTGGAAGCCGGCATCGACATGCAGTGTCTCACCCGTGCAGGAATGTCCGAGATCGGACAGGAGGTAGAGCGCCGCGCCGGCGACTCCTTCCATCTTCGTGTCTTCTTTCATCATTGACCAATCGCGCCCGGTCTTCATCAGCCCCTTGCCGCCGGAAATACCGGCCATGGCCAGGGTACGCATCGGGCCGGCCGAGAGCGCGTTGACGCGAATGCCGGACGGGCCGAGATCGCGCGCCATGTAGCGCGTCGAGGCTTCCAGCGCTGCCTTCGCAACGCCCATCACATTGTAGGACGGGACGACCCGTTCCGAGCCGAGATAGGTCATTGTCACCATCGATCCGCCATTCGGCATCAGGCGCGAGGCGCGCTTGCCGGCATCGACGAAGGAAAAGGCGGAGATTTCCATCGCCCGGCGCCAGCCTTCGCGGGTGGTGTTCTCGGTGAAGGAGCCGACGAGCTCGTCCTTGCCGGCAAAGGCAATGGCGTGAACGAGGAAGTCCATCGTGCCCCACTTGTCCTCGATCGCCTTGAAGCAGGCGTCCATCGAGGCATCGTCTGTGACGTCGGCGGAGAGCATGAAGGGCTCCTGGCCGAGGCTTTCGACCAGCGGACGGACCCGCTTCTCCAGCGCTTCGCCCTGGTAGGAGAAGGCGAGTTCTGCGCCCTGGGCGGCGAGCTGCTGGGCGATGCCCCACGCAATCGAGTTCTTGTTGGCGACGCCCATGACGAGGCCGCGCTTGCCCTTCATCAGATCGCCCTTGGGGAAAACAGTGTCAGACATGGCAGGATCCTCGCTGGGTTAGACTTTCGAGACGACGACAGTGCCGTTCGTGCCGCCGAAGCCGAAGGAGTTCGACATGGCGGTGTTGAGCTCGGCCTCACGGGCCTCGGTGACGATGGGCAGGCCGAGTTCGGCAATGTCGGGATCCATCTCGAACACATTGATCGACGGGGCGACGAAGCCGCCCTGCATCATCAACAGCGTGTAAGCGAGCTCGTGCGCGCCGGCGGCGCCCAGCGAGTGACCGGTCATCGACTTGGTCGCGGAGATCATCGGTGCATTGTCGCCGAAAACTTCCTTGACCGCCTTCATCTCGGCGATGTCGCCGACCGGCGTCGCGGTGGCGTGCGGGTTGAGATAGTCGATCGGTGTGTCCACGGTTTCCATCGCCAGCTTCATCGCGCGCACCGCGCCTTCACCGGACGGGGCGACCATGTCATAGCCGTCCGAGGTGGCACCATAGCCGGTGATCTCGGCGAGAATCGGCGCGCCGCGTTTTTTCGCACGCTCGTATTCCTCGAGCACGAAGACGCCGGCGCCGGCACCGCCGACAAAGCCGTCGCGATCCTTGTCGAAAGCACGCGAAGCCTGTTCCGGCGTGTCATTGTACTTGGTCGACATGGCGCCCATGGCGTCGAACAAATTCGACAGCGCCCAGTGGATTTCCTCGCAGCCGCCGGCGAACATCACGTCCTGCTTGCCCCACTGGATCTGCTCGGCCGCCGCGCCAACGCAGTGCAGCGACGTCGTGCAGGCCGAGGTGATCGAATAGTTCACGCCGAGAATCTTGAACGGGGTGGCGAGTGTCGCCGAAGCCGTCGAGGACATGGCCTTGGGTACAGCGAACGGGCCAATGCGGCGGGGACCTTTTTCGCGCGTAATGTCGGCGGCGGCGACGATGGTACCGGCCGACGGCCCGCCCGAGCCCATGATGATGCCGGTACGCGGATCCGAAATGTCGTTTTCCGGCAGGCCGGCAGCAGCGATCGCCTGTTCCATGGCCATGTAGCACCAGCCGGCGCCCTCGCTCATGAAACGGTAGACGCGCTTGTCGACATGCTGGGCCGGATCGATGTCCGGCTTGGCGCCCACCTGGCACTTGAAGTTATGGTCGGCGAAATCCTGCATGAAACGGATGCCGGACTTGCCGGCGCGCAGGGAAGCGGCGACTTCGTCGGCATTGTTTCCGATGGGAGAGATGACGCCCAGACCGGTGATCACAACACGGCGCATTGATGAACTCCTTGTCGGGGTGGATCAGCCCTGCTGGCGGGCGAGATCTTCCGGTTTGAACAGGCCGACCTTGAGGTCCTTGGCCTTGTAGATTTCCTTGTCGTCGGCGAGCAGACGCGCGTCCGCAACGCCGAGGACGAGCCCGCGGCGGATGACTTTCTTGAGGCTGATCTCGTAACGCACCGTCTTGACGTCCGGCGTGACCTGGCCGGTGAATTTCACCTCGCCGCAGCCGAGTGCACGGCCCTTGCCGGGATTGCCGTCCCAGACCAGCCAGAAACCGACAAGCTGCCACATCGCGTCGAGACCGAGACAGCCAGGCATCACCGGGTCGCCCGGGAAATGGCATTCGAAAAACCACTTGTCGTCGCTGATATCGAGTTCGGCGATGACCTCGCCCTTGCCGTAGACACCGCCCTCGTTGGAGATATGGGTGATGCGATCCATCATCAACATGGGCGGGGCCGGCAGCTGGCCGTTCTCCGGCCCGTACAGCTCTCCGCGGGAGGAGCGCAGCAAGTCTTCGTAAGAAAGCGAGTTCGGACGTTCTGTCATTTTCGATCCCGGTCGGTGACGGTCCGTTATGTTGCTTTGAGGCGGTGAACCAAGCCGTCAGATATCCACCGCTTTCGAGCGTCAGCGGTATCATGAGGCCATCGAAGGCTCAAGGCAGGGAGGCTGTGCCGATCCAGTCAGTCGAGGCCCAGATCGGAGGGCAACAGCCCCCAGACCGTGTCGGCCGGCGCCCAGCCGTGCAAGCCCTGCGCTTCCAGCCGGCACCAGCCGTCCGCGCAACGTTCGAGATCGAGAATCGCGCCGGCTTCCGCCACCGCCTCGATATTGGCGTCGGGGTCGGGCCGGATACGCAGCGCGATCTCCGCCGGGGCGAATACGGTACGTCGGCCCGACAAGAGCGAATGGTGCATCCAGGTCACTTCGCCATCGGGATCCTCGACACGGCGCCAGTCGGGGGCTTCGGCGGTCACGCGCAGCGGCAATCCCTCGCGCACATAGCGCCAGACGATCGGGTGGTCGCGGCTCGGGCCGGCGCGGCCATGGGCAACGCCAACCTTCAACGAGACGAAGCGCGGCACCGGGTAACCAGAGGGGGTTTCGGCAGCCTGTCCCAGCGCCGGTCCTGTGGCCAGGAGGCAGAGAGACAGCAAAGCGAAAATCCCGGTGCGCATGGGATGTCCTTGCGGCCATCCAGGTGAACAGTGAGTAAATTGACCGTGATTCGCGAGACGCCCACGAAACCGCGCCCTATAGTCCCGCAAAATCCGACGGAGGCCTCCACATGAAAATCCTGACTCACCTGGCTGCAATGGCCGTGCTCGCGGGCAGCGCCCATGGCCTTCAGGACCGCGAGATAACGTTTGAAAACACCGAATTGCGCGGCGGAATCATCATGATATCGACCGGCATGGGCGGTAATCTCGGCCTGTTCATGGGCGAGGACGGACTGTTGCTGATCGACGATCTGTTGCCGGGCACGGGACCGCTGGTTGAAGCGGCGATTGCCGAGATCGCGGGCGAAGGCGTACCGCGCTTTATTCTCAACACGCACTGGCATGGCGACCATATCGGCGCCAATCCGCATTTCCACGAAGCGGGATCGACGATCGCCACCCATCACAATATCCGCACCCGCATCCTCGAAGCCGACGACGAATGGATCCAGGATGAAGGGTACCTGCCGCTGCTGACGTTCGGGTCCGACCTGCACTTCCACATGAATGGCGAAACCGTGCGCGCCATCCACGTGCCGGCCGCTCACACGGATGGCGATGCCATCGTGCATTTCGAGACAGCCGATGTGATCCACATGGGAGATGTTCTGTTTTCCGGCCTCTTCCCCTTCGTCGATCTGCAATCGGGCGGAACGGTCGAGGGTTTCGTCGCGGCGATGGAGACGGGCTACGCCATGGCCGGCAGCGACACGCAGATAATTCCCGGCCACGGCCCGTTGTCGACGCGCGAGGACATTCAGGCATCGATCGACATGGTGCGGGCCACGCAGGCCATCATCACGCCGATGGTGGAGGCCGGCATGTCACTCGACGATGTGCTCGCCGCCGAACCGCTCGCCGACTACCATGATGACTGGAATTGGGGTTTCATCTGCACGCCGCGCATGGTGGCCACGCTGTATCACGATGCGGCCGGCACGGCAGACGGCCACCCGCTGGCGACCAGCTGCGACTGATCGCGACTAGCGACAAACCGGGCAGGCTGGGTCCTTGGGAATACGCAAGGTCCGGCTGGTCCCCGCGAGGCCATCGTGCAACCAGAGGCGGCCGGTCAGCGGGTCGCCGGCGCGGGTGATCCATTTGATCGTCTCCAGCGCCATCATCGAGCCGACAAGCCCGGTCAGCGCGCCGACGACGCCGACGCGTTCGCAGGTCTCTGCATCAGGCGGAATCTCGGGTACGAAGCAGCGATAGCAGGGCTGGTCGCGGTCAATGCCCGAGGCGAAGAGGCCGACCTGGCCCGACCAGCGCCCGATTGCGCCGGAAACGAGTGGCGTTTCAAGGCTGTGGCAGGCCGCATTGACCGCAAAGCGGGTCTCGAAATTGTCGCAACCGTCAAGAACGATATCGACGTCGCCGAGATGATCGGACGCGGTCTCCGCAGTCACTGCAGCCTCGCGCGCATCCACAATGACATGCGGATTCAGTGCCGACAGGCGGTCGGCGGTTCGTTGTGCCTTGCCGCGCCCGATATCAGCGGTGTGAAACTGGATCTGGCGTTGCAGATTGTCGAGGCTGGCCGTATCCGGATCAATGATCCGGATGGTGCCAAGCCCCGCGGCCGCTAGATAGAGCGCGGCCGGCCCGCCGAGACCGCCGGCGCCGACGATGGCGATGGATGCCGCCTTCAGCCGCTGCTGGCCGGGGCCGCCAATCTCCTTGAGGACGAGGTGGCGCGCATAGCGCTGGATCTCTTCATCCGTCATGCATTCCGGTTAGCACCGGGCGCGCAGTCTGCCTATGGCGGTTTGTCAGCGAACAGGCCAGTGTGGCGCCATGCCGTTGCCCGCAACCCCGTCCGATCCGACCCGAGCTGCCCTCGATCTGTTGATCGCGGGTGGCGCCCACATATTCCTTACCGGACGGGCGGGAACCGGTAAAACGACTTTGTTGAGGCGCTTTCTCGAACAGGCCGGCACGCGCGCCGCAGTGGTGGCACCAACCGGCGTGGCGGCGATGAATGCCGGTGGCCAGACAATTCACTCTTTCTTCCGGTTGCCGCCACGGTTGATCGAACCGCAGGACGTGAAGCGTCTGCGCCATGCCCGCGTGCTGAAGGAAATCGAGACCCTGGTGATCGACGAGATATCCATGGTGCGCGCCGACATGATGGCCGCTATCGACCGGTCCTTGCGTCTGCACCGGGATTCGTCGGAGCCTTTCGGCGGCGTGCGGATGTTGGTGGTCGGCGATCTGGCGCAACTGCCGCCCGTGGTGGACGGGCAGATCGCGCAATATCTCGACGAGCTCTATGGCGGGCCCTTCTTCTTCAACGCGCCGGGATTTCGCGATGCGGGCTTCCTGCGGGTCGAACTCGACACGGTGTTCCGGCAATCCGACCCGGATTTCATCGATATCCTCGCGGCCGTCCGCGAGGGGGATGTCGGCAAACGCGAAGCAGCGCTGCTGAACCAGTGCGTCACGCAGGCGACCGGTTTCGATGCGAGCGCAAGCCATGTCGTGCTGACGCCGACCAACCAGGCAGCGCACGACATCAACACGGCGCGGCTGGCAGCGTTGCCGGGCGATGTCTCGGCCTACAGTTCGAAGACGGAGGGTCAGTTCGATGCGCGCCTGTTTCCCACCGAGGATCCGCTGATCCTGAAGCCGGGCGCGCGGGTGATGATGATCCGCAATGATCCGTCAGGGCGCTGGGTGAACGGCACGATGGGCATGGTGGCGGAACTGGAAAAGGACGCCGTGCGAGTACAGGTCGGCGAAGACGTCCACCGGGTCGAACCGGCGGCCTGGGAGCGCTATTCCTACAATTATGACGCGGCGAAGAAATCGATCGACAAGTCGGTGGTCGGGGCGTTCAAGCAATTGCCGCTGCGGCTGGCCTGGGCGATGACCGTGCACAAGTCGCAGGGCCTGACGCTGGACAAGGTCTATATCGACTTTTCGCGTGGCATGTTTGCGCACGGCCAAGCCTATGTGGCGCTGTCGCGGGCGCGCGCGCTCGACGGTTTGAAACTGTCACGGCCCTTGCGGCCGCGCGACCTGGTCATCGATCCCCGGATCAATGATGTTGGCGCGTACTGCCACGATACGCGGGTTTAGACCCCCGTCGATCCGAACCCGCCGGTTCCGCGCACGGTTTTGCCCAGCTCGGCGACCGGGGACCATTCGATACGGGTAACCGGGGCGACGACCATCTGCGCGATGCGCTCACCGCGCCGGATCTCGAACGGTTGTGCGCCGTGATTGATCAGATTGACCTTGATTTCGCCGCGATAATCGGCGTCGACCGTGCCCGGCGAATTGACGATGGAAATGCCTTTCTTGGCGGCGAGACCCGATCGTGGGCGGACCTGCGCCTCGTAGCCGTCCGGCAGGGCGATCGAGAGGCCTGTCGGCACGAGCTTCCACTCGCCCGGCTGCAGGACGAGCGGCTCGCTTTCCGCGACGGCTGCCGGCAGGTCGAGACCTGCACTGGCGGGTGTCTGGTATTGTGGCAGGTCGAGCCCGGCAAAGTGCTCCAGCGGCGTTACCTGGACAATCACGCTCATCGGCAGTCTCCCGTTTCCGACTGCCTAGCTTGTGGCGAAGTGGTCGTCCATTGCCGCGGCGAGGTTTTCCGCAAGTCTCTGCTTGGGGGCGCGTGGCCAGTGCGTTTCGTCACGGCCGGTGATCAGCCAAGCGGCGTTTTCGTCCCCGCCCATGACATCGCCGGAGACGTCATTCGCGACGATCCAGTCGCAGCCTTTTCGTTGCCGCTTGGCGCGGGCGCGATCCAGAACGTCATGGGTTTCCGCGGCGAAGCCGATAACGAGTGACGGGCGCGTCAGGCGATGGCCAGCGACGGTTTTCAGAATGTCGGGATTCTCGGTCAGTTCGAGCGTGGCAGCATGCGCCGATTTCTCTGCCTTGCGGGCCTGGCGGTGTGCCGGGCGCCAGTCGGCGACCGCGGCCACAGCGACAAAGGCGTCTGCGGGCAGACCGGATTCCACGGCGGCCAGCATGTCGCGTGCGGTCTCGATATCGACGCGTTCGACGCCGTCGGGACAGGCAAGGCAGGTCGGTCCCGACACCAGCAGGACGCCGGCGCCGCGTGCCGCGAGTGCTTTGGCGACGAGATAACCCTGCTTGCCACTCGATCGGTTTGACAGAAAACGCACCGGGTCGATCGGTTCGAGCGTCGGACCTGCGGTGACGATGATCCTGCGGCCAGCGAGCGTGCTCATGCGTGGGTCTGCGACAGCAAGCCTTCGACAGTCGCGGCGATCGCCGCCGGCTCGGCCATGCGGCCCGGACCGAACTCGCCGCACGCCATTTCGCCCTCATCCGGGCCGACGAAATGAACGCCGTCGGATTGCAGCGTCGCGACATTGCGCCGAACGGCCGGATGCTCCCACATGCGGACATTCATCGCCGGCGCCATCAATACCGGCTTGTCGGTCGCGAGCAGGGCGGTGGAGGCGAGATCGTCGGCCAGACCGTTGGCGCACTTGCCCATGAGATCCGCAGTGGCCGGCGCGACGACAACCAGATCGGCCGAACGCGACAATTCGATATGCCCCATCTCGACCTCGTCGGTCAGCGAAAACAGGTCGGTATAGGCTTTCTCGCCGGACAGGGCGGCGACGCTGAGCGGGGTCACGAATTTCTCGCCGGCCCGCGTGAGGATTGTGCGGGTGCCGATATCGCGGCGCTTCAGTTCGCGGACGAGCTCGAGCGATTTGTAGGCAGCAATGCCGCCGCCGATGATCAGCAGAACGCTTTTTGCGGACATGTCGTCCTCCTTGCCGAGCGTCCTAGCGCGAAATGGCTCGCGAGTGGAGACCAAAGCACGCTAGCGTGATGCTGCTCATATAGGGAGACAAGCATGCCATCGATACTTGTTGCCGCGACCGCGCTCGCGGGCCTGACCCTGTTCGTCTATTTCCTGCTGACCGTGGTCGGCGTCATCGCCAATGCGAAGGGCGAGCTGTCCAAGGAATATTCCCTGACCAAGGCCGGCGCGCCGCCCCCGGCCTATGTCGGCAATATCGGCCGGAACTTCGTCAACCTGCTTGAACTGCCGGTCCTGTTCTATGCCCTGGTGGCCTTCCACCTGGCCAGCAGCATTGCCGTGTCACCGACGCAGCTGATGCTGGCATGGGCATTCGTGGCCCTGCGTTATCTGCACACGCTGGTGCACATCACGGCGAACCCGTTGGGTCTGCGCTTCCTGCTGCACCGCGCGTCGGCCGTGGTTCTGGTCGTGATGTGGGTGAATTTCGCGCTGGGGCTCTAGGCGAGACCGAACAGCGCGGCACCCGCCGCGCCAGCCAGGACCGAAAGTGCGCCATAGCCGATCCAGCGCCAAAAACGGCCGCTCTGCCGGCGCCCGGCAAGCCGATCGAGACTTGCGTCATCGAGGCGCACCTCGCCGCTGCGCAGTTTGGCGCCGGCGCTGGCCCAGTCCTCAATGGCTTCCGGCAGTTTCCTGACGCTGCTGCGCAAACGCGTCAGATCGTCGAGCAGGTCAGCGGCCATGCCTTCGGGGCCGAGCTCCCGCTTCATCCACTGCTCGACGACAGGGGCGGAGGCCGCCCACATGTCGTGTTGCGGGTTGAGCTGACGGGCGACTCCTTCGGACTGGACCATGGTTTTCTGGAGCATCACCAATTCCGGCCGCAAATGCATGTCGAACAGATCGGTGATCTCGAAGAGCTGCAAGAGGACCCGGCTCATCGGCATCTCGTCGGCGCGCTTGCCGAAAATCGGCTCGCCGACGGCGCGGAGCGCAGACGCGAATGCATCGATCGAGTGGCGCGCCGGCACATAGCCGGCGTCGAAATGCGCCTGGGCTGCGCGCCTGTAATCGCGCGTCAGGAAGCCGTGCAGAATGGTCGCCAGGAAGCGTCGCTCTTCGCGGCCGATCCGTCCCATGATGCCGAAATCGACGGCCCAGAGGTTTCCGCTGCGATCCGCAAACAGGTTTCCTGCGTGCATGTCGGCGTGAAAGACACCGGTTTCCAAGGCCGTCGACAGAAAGGCGCGCGTCAGCGTGGTTGCGAGCGCTTCGCGGTCAATCCCGGCAGCATCGAGCGCCTCGAGATCGGTCAGCGGGATGCCTTCGATCCATGCGGTGGTGAGGACCCGTTTGCCCGACCGTTCCCAGTCGACATCGGGTATGCGGAAATCCTCGACGACCGAAGCGGCTTCGGCCAGTTCGCTTGCCGCAGCGGCTTCTAGCCGCAGATCCGTCTCCAGTTCTGTCGCCCGTGCAACGGTCTCGACAAATTTCACGGGCTCGAGGCGTTTGGCTGCCGGAACCATTCGCTGCACCAGCGCTGCTCCGAGGCGCATGGCACGGATATCCTTTGCCAAGCGCTGCTCGATACCGGGGCGCAGGATCTTCACGGCGACTTTCCGGCCATCCGTCGTGATCGCCTTGTGGACCTGGGCGACCGACGCCGCATTCATCGGTTCGCCAAAGCTCTCGAATTCGGTTTCCAGTGGCGCGCCGAGCTCTTTCTGCAGAATGGCGACGGCTTTTTCCTGCGCGAAGGGCGGCATTTGATCCTGCAGGCGGGACAAGCCGCGCGCGAAGCGTTCGCCGACGACATCTGCACGCGTGGCCAGAACCTGGCCGAACTTCACATAGGACGGGCCGAGCTTTTCCAGCGCCCGCGCCAGGCGTTCCCCCGGATTGGCGGCCTCGCCCGACCGCGACATCAAGCGCGTGAAGGCCGCAAACCCCCTGATCGATGGCGGAAACTTGTCCTGGTATTCGCGCGGAAAAATGGCGTCATAGCGCGCCAGCATGAAGCCGGCCCGGGCCAATCGGGCAAGAGAGGAAAGCGTCCGCATCATCGGGGAAAGGGTTTAGTGCGCCACAGCGCCTATGGCGAGCGTGGTATGCGGTTGCACGGATCACAGCGCGGCACGCCGGGCGAGGAGGTAGGCGCGCACGGATGGATCGGCGGTGAGGCCGGCTGCCCTCCCGTAAGCCTCCCGCGCAGCGTCCGTATCGCCGGCCAGTTTCAGAACATGGGCACGGGTCGCCCAATATGGCTGATGCGCGATTATGCGGTTCTCAGGCAAGGCACTGAGGGCAGCGAGCGCCGACTGCGGGTCACCGGTCTGCGCCATCGCCGCGGCACGGCCTATCAGGGCGCCGAGGGTCGGACTGATCGCCACCAGCCGCTCATAGATGGCGCGGATGGCCGCCCAATCGGTGGTGCCGGTAATGTGGCGCGCATTGTGCGCCGATTGCAGCGCGGCTTCGAATTGGAATCGGCCCGGCCGACCCATACGTAGAGCTGTGCCCAGCAAGGTCTCGGCCTCGGCGATCCGGTCCGTATCCCAGAGCGCAGTGTCCTGTTCGTCGAGCGGGACGAAGGTGCCCGCAGCATCGCGTCTGGCGCCGCGCCGCGCCTCGCAATGCAGGATCAGGGATAACAGGCCGGCGGCCTCAGTTTCGTATGGCAGGAGGCGGCTTGCCAGACGCGCGAGGAAAAGTGCTTCATCGGCGAGGCCGGTATCGGAAAGCTCGTCCCAGCCCGCATTATAGGCGGCATAGATGCCCTGTAGTACGGCGTCGAGGCGCTGCGGCCAGGCGCCCGGGGCGGGAATTTCAAACGCGATCGGCGATTTGCGCAGCCGCGCCTTCAGCCGGCTAAGGCGCTGGCCCATCGTCGCCGGCTTGACGAGAAAGGCGCTGGCGATGCGGGCGGCATCAAGGCCGAGCACGGTCTGAAGCATGAGCGGAGTTTGCAGCGCAGGATCGATTTCCGGATGGGTGCAGACCAGCATGAGTTTCAGCCGGTCGTCGGGAATATCGTTGGTTTCGGTCATGACAGACTGGCCCTCCTCGATCAGCAGGAGCAGCGCGCCGGCATGGGTTCGGGCGGTGGCGGATTTGCGGGCCTGGTCGGCAAGGTATCGCCGGGCCGTGGTCAGCAACCAGGCTTCGGGCTGATCCGGGGGCTCCGATTTCGGCCAGTTTGAAAGTGCCCGGGCAAATGCTTCGGCGAGCGCCTCTTCGGCAACGGCTATGTCGCCGCAGCGCGCGGCGAGAATGGAGAGGATCCGGCCATAGGCCTGGCGCGCTGCGCGCTCCGCAGCCTGATGCGCCGGATTCTCTCCGCTGCCGTCAGCCATAGTCCGGGACAGGCCGCACCTCGACCTTGCCGGTCTTGGCGACCGGGCAACGCTTCGCCCAGTCGATGGCCTCGTCCATGGACGAGGTTTCGATCCGGTAATAGCCACCGAGTTGTTCCTTGGAATCGGCATAAGGCCCGTCCTGGACGTTGTCGGCAGTGACGATTCGGGCTGTCGTCGAGGGATCGAGCGGCGCACCCTCGACGAACGCGCCCGCCTTCGTCAGCGCCTCGGAATAGGCCATATGCTCGCCGATTACGGCGTGCTGTTCGGCCTCGCTCATATCGATCCAGGCCTGTTCGTCATCGTGCAGCAAAAGCAGGAATTGCATGGCTTAGCCCTCCATCTCTGACATGGCGCGCACCGGGCGCACCTCGACTGCACCGGAGCTGGCAGCGGGTGAACGGGCGGCAATCGCGAGCGCCTCGTCAAGATTGTCGGCATTGACTATGAAAAAGCCGCCGAGCTGCTCCTTGGTCTCGGCATAGGGCCCATCCAGGACAGTGCCGGATTTCAGCGTCGCGGCCCCGTCGCCAGGATGCAGACAGGCGCCGCCGGCCAGCTGGCCACTATCCGAGACCGCTTGCGAATATGCGCTCCAGCCGGACCAGTATTGCGCATTGGACGTATCGTCGCGGGCGGAGAAGTCCGCCGCACCCTCGTAAAACAATATGGCGTATTGCATCTGTTGCTCCCTCCGGAAATCGACCGGTGAACCCGGACAGCTTACAGACGGGCGAGCCTCGCCGATTTCGACAACGAGGTGAAACTAAATCCGCCAGCCGGTATGGAGGGCGGCGATACCGCCGGAATAATTGGTCACCTTTACCTGACCGAAACCGGCTGTCGCCAGCTCGTCCGCGAAATCGTCCTGGTTCGGGAAGCGGCGGATCGATTCTACCAGATACTGATAACTGTCGCGGTCCTTGGCGATGGTCCCGCCCAGCGCCGGAATGGCATTGAACGACCAGGCATCATAAATCCGCTCCAGCGCGCGCGTTGTCGGACGCGAAAACTCGAGGCAGAGAAAACGTCCCGCCGGCTTCAGGACACGGCGCATTTCCTTCAACGCAGCGATCCGGTCGGTGACATTGCGGATGCCGAAGGCAATGGTCACACAATCGGCCGTACCGTCGTCGAAGGGCAGGCATTCGGCATTGCCGGTCACCCAGGTGAGATTTGGCGCCGGCCCGCGCTTGAGGCCCGCCAGCAGCATTTGCTCGTTGATGTCGCAGATCACGGCGCGTGCCGGACCCCCGCCGCGCGTCTTGCGGCGTTTCTCGGCGCGCGCAACGAAGGCGCGGGCGAGATCGCCGGTGCCGCCGGCAACGTCGATCAGGGTTTCACCGGGCTGCGGATTGGCACGCTCGATAGTCATGTCTTTCCAGGCACGGTGAATGCCCAGTGACATGAGGTCATTCATCAGATCGTAGCGGGCTGCGGAACGGTCGAAGACGCCACGGACGAGTCCGGATTTCTCCTCGCGCGGGACATTGCGGAAGCCGAAGGATGCGGTTTGGGATTGCGTGTCGGTCATCGCGGCGGACAATAGGGCAATGCACCCGTCATCACCAGCGCGACATCATGCCCGAACTCCCTGAAGTCGAAACCGTCCGGCGTGGCCTGGAGCCGGCCATGACGGGACGCAGGATCGTGCGGGCCGAAGCAAGGCGGCCGGATTTGCGCTTCCCGTTTCCCGACCGGTTCACGGAACGGCTTGAAGGCCAGCGTATCGCGCGACTGGACCGAAGGGCGAAGTATCTGCTTTTCCGTCTCGATAGCGGCGAGACGCTGCTGGCGCATCTCGGCATGTCGGGGCGTTTCACCGTGCACGGCGCCGGCGTGCAGAATCCTGGCGCTTTCGTTCATGCACCGGCGACGCTGGAGAAGCACGACCATGTCGTGTTCGACATGGAGGCGGGTGGCCGCATCGTCTTCAACGATCCGCGCCGGTTCGGGTTCATGGCGATGTATGCGACCGATTCCGAAGCGGACGTGTCCTTTCTGTCCGGGCTGGGGCCAGAGCCGAACTCGAATGCCTTCTCTGCGGCTTTCCTGACCGAGCGATTGCGCGGCAAGACCGCGCCGCTGAAGGCGGCCCTGCTGGACCAGCGCGTGGTTGCCGGCCTCGGAAATATCTATGTCTGCGAAGCCTTGCACCGGGCGCGACTGTCGCCACGGCGGGGCGCGAGGACTGTCGGACCACAGCGCGCGGAACGTCTGGCGCAGGCAGTTCGCGCGGTGATCGACGAGGCGATCGAGGCGGGCGGGTCGAGCCTCAAGGACTTTGCCTCCGCCGATGGAGAGCTGGGCTATTTCCAGCACAGTTTCCGAGCCTATGGCCGCGAAGGCGAAGCCTGCGCTACGACGGATTGCGCCGGCACCATCCGGCGGATCGTGCAATCCGGTCGGTCGACCTTTTTCTGCCCCGATTGTCAGCGATAGGAGAGATGCGGTCGCCGCCTTTCCCGGTTTGACCGGCGGGGAAATGCAGCAATAAAGCGGGGCCGGTCGCATCGGCTGAACTCAGGAGACTCAATTCGCATGACGATGTCCAAAACGTTTACGGGTGGCCTTCTGGCGGCCGCTATGGTGGCAGGTGCTGCGTTTGCCGATCCCTCGCTCTGGCATATCGAGGACGAAGACAGCGACATCTACATTTTCGGAACGGTACACATTCTGCGCCCTGAGCTCGAATGGCAGACGGACGAGATGATGAGCGCCTTCGAAAGCGCCGACACGGTGTATTTCGAGGCACCGGTCAACGATCCGGCGGAAGCGGCGAACTTGCAACAGGTGCTGATGGCGAATGCACTCAACCCGGCGGGCACGACGTTGTCCTCACTGGTTAGCGCCGAAGCGTGGCGCCAGATCGAGACATTCGCGCCACGGATTGGCGTCTCGGCTGCACAGCTCGAGCCGTTACGGCCCTGGCTGGCGACGATCCAGCTTGGCGTCGGCTTCATCATTATCTCTGGCTATGACCCGCAGTCCGGTGTCGAAGCCACGCTTTGGCCCCTGGCACGTGAGGCGGGCAAGACGCTGGCCTATTTCGAGACCGTCGAGGAACAGATCGGCTTCTTCGCCAATCTGCCGACCGAGATCGAGACCGCGCTGCTGGAGGAAACAGTTGCCGATTTCGAAGCCGCGCCCGACCAGCTCGACACGTTGGTCGCGGCCTGGGCGGCAGGCGACCAGGCGATGATCGACGATGTCATGAATGCCCAGATGCGCCAGGACGCCCCGGAAGTGCACGACATCATCATCGTGCAACGCAATCACCGCTGGGCAGATCAGATCGAAGACATTCTCGACGGATCGGGGACGGTATTCATAGCCGTGGGGTCGGGCCATCTGCCGGGAGACGAGGGCGTGATCTCCTTGCTGCGCCAGCGCGACATCACTGTATCGGGACCGTAGCGCGTCACGGACGGGACGGCGCGCCGTCGACGAATGACAGGGGGCGGGGTGGTGACCGCGCTGTCTGTTTGCGTTATAGCGGCGCGCTCTGGAATTCCCGCAGCCAGCCGGCTGCGAACAAATGGAGGCCTCGTGTGGGCTACAAGACAATTCAGGTAAAAACCGAAGGCCGCGTCGGCGTCATCACGCTCGACCGTCCCGAGGCGCTCAACGCGCTGTGCGACGAGCTGACGACCGAACTCGCAGCCGCGCTCGACAAGTTCGGGTCTGACGATGATGTCGGATGCGTCGTGCTTACCGGATCGAAGAAAGCCTTTGCCGCGGGCGCCGACATCAAGGAGTTGGTGAGCAGCGATTTTGTCGGCCTCTACATGCATGACCCGTTCGAGAAGACGTGGGAAGCAGTGGCGCGTTTCCGCAAGCCTATCATTGCCGCGGTCTCGGGCTATGCGCTTGGCGGTGGCTGCGAGATCGCGATGATGTGCGATTTCATCATCGCCTCGACATCGGCGAAATTCGGCCAGCCGGAAATCAATCTCGGTGTGATGCCGGGCGCGGGCGGTACGCAACGCCTGCCGCGCGCTGTCGGCAAGGCGAAGGCCATGGATCTCTGCCTCACCGGTCGCATGATGGATGCGGAAGAGGCCGAGCGTGCGGGCCTGGTCAGCCGCGTCGTACCTGTCGATGATCTTTTGTCGACAGCCATGGAAGCGGCCGAGACGATCGCCTCGAAGTCGTTGCCGATCGCCATGATGACCAAGGAATCGATCAACCGGTCCTTCGAGATGGGGCTGACTGAAGGCGTGCGCTGGGAGCGCCGCGTATTCCAATCACAATTCGCGACCGAGGACCAAAGCGAAGGCATGGCGGCGTTTGCTGAAAAACGGGCAGCGCACTTCAAGCACAAATAGCCTGAGGCAAGTGTTGACGCGAGGTGCAGGGGCAAGTATATGCCCCGCCTCACGCGCGATCCCCGGCAGGGGCGCTGCGTCAAAAGTTTGAACAGAACAACGGATACGGCTTCATGGCGAATACAGCCTCAGCAAAGAAGATGGTGCGCAAGCTTGCCCGCCGCACTGCGGTCAAAAAATCGCGCCGCTCGCGGGTGCGGACTTTCATCAAGAAAGTCGACGCTGCGATCGGGGCGGGCGATTCCGGAAAGGCGCGGGAAGCCCTCGTGAAAGCCGAGTCGGAAATGATGCGTGCCGTGAACAAGGGCGTGTTCCACAAGAACACCGCGTCGCGGAAAATCTCGCGCATGTCGGCTCGCGTGAAGGCGATGTCGGCCTAAGTTCCGATACGCAAATCCGAATTTCGAAAGCGCCCGCTATCATCGATAGCGGGCGTTTTCTTTGACTGCACGGATGGGTTTTCGGAGCCGGTTTTGGGGTGCTGCAGTGCGTCACAAAAACTTGCAGATGCCAAATTCCCACCCCCTCACGACTTTTCTCGTGTCAAGCGAAGAATCACGTGAATCGGGACCAAAGTTATGTTGACCGTCAGGGGGCGCTGAGTAGTCTAGGGGCATCAGGCGTTCATTCCCATGCGGACTAAATAATAACGCTGCCGACGGTCGAGTGTGCGAGCGGCGATGGGGACATCTATGCCTGAAAAAACAACAGCTTGGCTCTAATAATGAGAGCCCAATAAGAGGGTGTGGGGGACATGTCGGCGACGTCCAGTACTGCGTTAAATTCACATCAGAAATCGTCGGAATTGGGGATGCCGGGGGGCGTCTGGCGCGAGGTGCGGGCGCACCTTCGCCGCGAGTACGGCGATACCGTTTTTTCATCCAACATGGCGCGATTGCGGGTTCGTGAGGACGCCGATGGCGGCCTGACCGTGATCGCACCCAACCGCTTTTATCGGGATTGGGTCGATGACCATGCCGGGGCCCGTTTGCGCGCGCTCTGGAACCAGTACGATCCATCCGGCCGCGCGATCCGCCTGGTGGCCGAACAGGACCTTGAAGAGGCGCCGGCGCCTGTCGCGCCACCCAAGCCGGTCAGTGTATCGGCGGGCGATCATGCCAATGATGCGCGATCGCGCGCGGTGAATGATCGCTTCACTTTCGATACCTTCATGGTCGGCCCGTCGAACGAGATGGCGTCGGCCGCGGCAAGAGCGGTCGTGAACGCGTCGCCGTCGCCATTCAATCCGGCGTTCTTCTACGGAGATTACGGCGTCGGCAAGACTCACCTTCTCAATGCCATCGCGCACTCGGTCGAGCTCGGCGGAGCGTGCCGCAAGGCGCTTTACCTGACAGCCGAGGAATTCCTGTCGGGCTTCGTGAGCGCCATGCGCAAGAAGGACACGATCAGCTTCAAGGAATCGGTGCGCCGCGTTGACGTGCTGCTCATCGACGATGTGCACTTCATTGCCGGCAAGCCGAAGACCGAAGACGAGTTTCTGCACACTGTGGCGTCGCTGATCGCGGACGAGAATCAGGTGGTGCTCGCCTCGCACAAGGCGCCGGCGGACCTCAACGTTTCCGATCCTCGCCTGGCATCGCTGCTGAAGGGCGGCTTCGCCTGCGAGCTGCGCAAGCCCGACCTCGATCTGCGGCGCAAGATCCTCGACTGCAAGATAGCGCAGGCCAGCGGTCATTATCCCGAGCTCACCGTGCCGGAGACGGTTCGTGATTTCCTGGCGGCGCGGATGACGGCGAGTGCCCGCGAACTGGAGGGCGTGCTCAACAATGTCATCGGACGTACCGCATTGCTGGGCCGGCCAGTGACGATGGACGCCGTCGAGGCCGCGTTGCGCGAATTGTCGATCGTGTCCGAGCGGCGTGTGACGGTGGACCTGATCCAGAAAACCGTCGCCGAGCGTTTCGGCGTGAAAGTTTCCGACATTCTGTCAAAGCGGCGGACCAAGACCGTCGTCAAGCCGCGTCACGTGGCCATGTATCTCGCCAAGACGATGACGACGCGCTCGCTGCCGGATATCGGTCGCCGGTTCGGCGACCGGGATCATTCGACCGTGATACATGCGGTCAACAAGATTACGGACATGATCGAGGCGGGTGATCCGGTGAAGGATGAAATCGAGACCCTGTCCCGCGAAATCCGCGGCTGATACGCATCACCCGGCCTGCTGCATTCCGGTTGGCCCGGGCGTATTGCGTTTGGGAAAATTTCGCTATGCTCCCTTCCCCGGGGACGAGGCGATTCAAGGCATTGTCGCAACACGCCGTGTTTCCCAATAGCGAGGCGGGACGACGGGAACGACATGAAACTCACGATTGAACGCGCAGCTCTGCTGAAAGCCCTCGGGCATGTCCAGGCCGTTGTCGAACGGCGCAACACGATCCCGATCCTGTCCAATGTGCTGATCACTGCCGGTTCCAATGGAGCGAGTTTCGCAGCAACCGATCTGGATATCGAAATCCAGGAAAGCGCGGCTGCGCATGTTGAACGCGAAGGCATGGCGACGGCGCCTGCGCACACGCTTTACGAGATCGCCCGAAAGCTTCCCGACGGTGCCGATGTCACACTCGAGCTCGACGGGGAGGATCCGCGTCTGAGCCTGAAGGCCGGCCGGTCGAGTTTCTCTCTGCCGTCGTTGCCGCCGGGTGATTTCCCGATGATGCCGGCAGAAGATCTCCAGCATTCGTTTGCTTTGGAAGCGGGGGCGCTGGCGCGGATCATCGACAAGACCCGGTTTGCGATTTCGACCGAAGAGACACGCTATTATCTCAACGGCATTCACCTTCACGCGGCGGATGAGAAAGGACGCAAAACGCTCCGCGCGGTGGCCACGGACGGCCATCGGCTAGCCTTGTCTGAATGCGATCTTCCGGACGGTGCAGCGGGCATGCCCGCGGTCATCGTGCCCCGCAAGACAGTGCAGGAAGCCCGCCGGCTTCTGGAAGACGGTGACGATGAAGTGCAGATTTCTGTGTCCGACGGCAAGATCCGTTTCGGTTTCGGCCGGGCGGTCCTGACATCGAAGCTGATCGACGGCTCCTTCCCGGATTACGAGCGGGTGATTCCGCGCGGCAATGAAAAGCTGATGTCTGTCGAGAACAAGCGCTTTGCCGAGGCGGTTGACCGCGTGGCAACGATCTCGATCGAGAAATCCCGCTCGGTGAAGCTGACGCTGGATGACGGCGTGCTGACACTGGCGGTGAACAATCCTGAATCCGGACAGGCGACCGAGGAAGTTCCGGTCGAAAGCGAGGAGAGCGGTTTCGCGATCGGCTTCAATGCGCGTTACATCCTGGATGTGGCAGGCCAGATCGAGGGTGACGAAGCACGGCTGCATTTTGCCGACCCGGCTTCGCCGACCTTGGTGACCGATTCCGGCGATGCGGATTCGCTTTACGTGCTGATGCCGCTGCGCGTTTGATCGTCCGCGTATACCCGACATGACCCAAGCCGCGATCTTCCGTCTGCGGCTGACCGATTTCCGCAATTTCGAGACGCTTGATCTCGATCTTGATGCACGCCCGGTCTGCCTCGCCGGACCGAATGGTTCGGGCAAGACCAATATCCTGGAGGCAATCTCGCTGCTGGCGCCAGGGCGCGGATTGCGGGGTGCGGAAAGCGATGAGGTGTTACGCCGCTCCGCCGAGGCGACAGCGCCGGCCTGGGCGGTCTATGCCGAGGCGCTCGATGCGATTGGTGAAACCGCCAGCCTTGCGTCGGGTCTGCTTGAAGGCGCCCGGCGCGAGACACGCCTGAATGGCAAGCCCGCCTCGCGCGCCGCCGTCGCTGGCCTGTTGCCCATGATTGCCCTGCTGCCCGAACATGACCGCCTGTTTGCCGGGCCGCGGGCGGACCGTCTCAAATTCTTCGATCGGCTGGTAACTGCGTCCGAACCGTCGCACGGCGAAGCCTTGTCAGCCTATGAGAAACTCCGCTCACGGCGGCAGCGCCTGCTGGAGCGGGGTCAAGCCGATCCTCACTGGCTGGCGGCGCTGGAAACCGATCTTGCTGGACATGGCGTCGGACTTGCGGCCGGCCGTCTTGCAGCTCTTTCACGTCTGCAGGCTGCGATCGATGCCGCTGCCGATCGCGTGTTTCCGAAGGCCGATCTCGCCTTGAACGGAATGGTCGAGGCCGCGCTGGCCGACGGCGCCGAGCTGCGCGATGCAGAAGATCAGCTCGCCAAGGCGTTTGCCGAGGGCCGTAACCGCGACGCCGTGAGCGGCCGGACCCTGACGGCCGGACCGCACCGGAGTGACCTGACGGCCCGTCACCGCGAGAAGGATCAGCCGGCCGGACGCTGTTCCACCGGCGAACAGAAAGCACTGGTGATCCGCCTTGTGCTGGCGCAGGCCCAATCGCTCGCTGGACGAGGGCAACGTATGCCGCTGCTCTTGCTGGATGAGGCTTGCGCTCACCTTGATGCGGTTCGTCGCGAGGGGCTTGCGCAGGCGATTTCCGCGCTGGGCGCACAGGCGTGGCTGACCGGGGTCGAAGCCGGATTGTTCGCGGCCTTTGGCCAAGAGGCCCAGCATCTGGCGGTCGAGACGGGATCCGTTCAGGTGGTGGCCTGAGCCGTTCCGCGGGATTTCAGCATCAGGATGAAAGCGCCGCCGGCGAGCAGGTCGACGCCAATGTGCAGGACGATGACCGGGAAGAGTGAGCCGCCGAGCAGGTAGAGGCCGGTAAGGACGAGCGTGATGCCGGTGACCTTCAGCATGCCGAGCCCGCCCTGATAAGCGTGCAGGGCCACGAACAGGGCGCCGGCTGCTATCGCTGCCGCCCACACGGGAATGACCGATCCCAATGCGGCGATCATGAAGCCGCGATAGACGATTTCCTCGGTGATCCCTGCGGTTATCGCCACCCCTTGAAAGGCGCGTCCCTCGCGGATCGTACGCGGCCGGATCAGGTCCAGCTCAGGCGCCTTCTCGAACTGAGCAAAAGCCTGTTCGCGATAAGCGCGGCCGAACACCAGGCGCATGAAGTCCAAGACCATGAGGGCGAGGATCAATCCGACAATGATCCAGCTGGCGGCCATTCGCCATCCGGAGCCGAGGGTCAGGCCAATCTCCGCAAGACTGTTGCCCGACAGCGCCCAGGCCAGCAGCGCCAAGGCCGCCATGAGCCAGAGCTGTCGGATGGTGCGGAAATAACTGTCGTGGCGCCAGGTCTCCGGCAGCCGGCCCTCGGCCTGGCGTTTGCGGGCGTCATGGTCCTGGATCATGATACCGACCGACATGATGACGACGAGCAGAGCACCAGCTTCGGCGGCATAAGGTTGAACTAGATCGGTAAACAGGGTCATTTTCATTCTCCTCGCCCGGGCCTGAGAGTCGGGTTATATCGAATCCGAATTCGTATTCGGAAATAGGGAGCCGATTGACGTGAGTCAAGGTGAAAGCCGTCCTGTGCAGGCAAGATCGCGGCAGACGCGGGCGAAAATCGTCGACGCGCTGGCGGCGCTGCTCGACAAACGGCCGATGGAAGAGATCACCATGCCAATGATCGCCGAGCAGGCCGGCATCGCCGTGGGCACGCTCTATGGGCGCTTCGAAAGCCGGGATGCGCTGATCCCGGTGACGTTCGAGATCTACGAGGCGCGGCTGCTGGCCTTCATGAGCGGTGACGGGCGGATCGAGATCGAGAAGGCGGACGGACTCTATTCTGCCCTGAAGCGCGCTGTCCGCTCGGCCTGGGCCTTCCTTACCGCCAACCGGAATTTGACGCGCGCCGTTTATGCCTATGGCCGGCAATATCCCCATCTCGTCGGCGATGAGTGGACCGGCTATCTCGAGACTGGCGTTGAAAACATGCAAAGGCTGCTAGATCTTTTTGCAGACGACATCCGGGTCGACGACGCAGACCGGGCGGCGCGGATGATGACCTATCTGATCAACGCCATCCCGATTGACCTCGGCCTCTATGGCCGCGACGGGGTCGGGGCTGCGATCAAGGTTTCGCCCGATGGGTTCATCGAGGATGTGACGCGCACGCTTTACGGCTATCTCACGGCCCGGCCCGAACGCTGATGCCGATTGAGAACTATGTTCTTTTCGGTGCCGCGCTTCTGCTCCTGTTCTTCAGCCCCGGCCCCGGCAATGTCGCCATGGTGGCGCGGACGCTTGATGACGGACCCGTGCACGGCTTTGCCTATGGCGGCGGCATTATCACCGGTGACATTATCTGGTTCACGCTGGCCGTGACCGGGCTGGCGGCGGCGGCCGCCCTGGTCGGTCCGGCCGGCTGGGTGTTCAAATTCGTCGGCGTTGTGATCCTCTTGTGGTTCGCCTGGAAATCCTTCAGCTCGTTTCGGAATCCGACAGTCACCCGGTTGAAGACGCCTTCCCACCTTGGGCTGGCGGCCACCTATCTTGCCGGCATCGCAATGCCGTTGACCAACCCCAAGCCGATCGTCTTCTACCTCACGCTCCTGCCGAGCTTCTTCGACCTATCGCTGATCGACCCGGCGGCCTATCTGGCGATGGTTGCGATCATGCTGGCGATGTATCTGGTGACCGCGACCGTGCATGTCGGCCTCGCCCACAGGGCTCGAAACTGGCTGCAGGAGAAGGGCGTGAAACGCTGGGCGGACGGCGTGACAGCGCTGGTCATGCTGGGCATCGCTGCGCTCCTGATCGCGCGCTGATTCAGCAATTTCGGGGGTCCTTTGGCGCGGTAATTCCGGCGGCGCTGACAACTCTGTTCAACATGTTGAATTTACATGGATTTTGGCATCATGAATCTGCGGAACAAACATGGCGTAATGTGCCCGATTCAGCTACACTAAATGTATGGAAGAAAATACGAATCAGGAATACGCGGCCGACTCCATCAAGGTCCTCAAGGGGCTTGACGCGGTCCGCAAGCGTCCGGGCATGTATATCGGCGACACTGACGACGGGTCGGGCCTGCATCACATGGTCTACGAGGTCGTCGACAATGCAATCGACGAGGCACTGGCAGGTCATGCCGACGCCGTGACCGTCACGCTTCATGCTGACGGATCGGCCAGCGTGTCCGACAATGGACGCGGCATCCCGGTGGACCGGCACGAGGAAGAAGGCGTGTCGGCGGCCCAGGTGATCATGACCCAGCTGCATGCGGGCGGAAAGTTCGACCAGAATTCCTACAAGGTATCGGGCGGACTGCACGGGGTTGGCGTATCTGTCGTCAACGCGTTGTCGGAATGGCTGGATCTGAAGATCTGGCGCAACGGCAAGGTACACGACATGCGCTTCCGGATGGGCGATCCGGAGAATGGCGAAGACCTGAAGGTCACAGGCGATGCGCCGTTGAAAGCTGACGGCAAACCGTTGAGCGGTACCGAGGTGCGGTTCATGCCGTCGGACAGCATCTTTACCAATACCGAGTTCAAACGCGACACGCTGATCCACCGACTGCGCGAGCTCGCATTCCTGAATTCCGGAGTGGTGATCGTGTTCCGCGATGAACGCGACAGCGAAGCGTTCGAGGAGCGCATGGTCTATGAGGGCGGCGTGGCGGCCTTCGTCGAGCATCTTGACCGTGCCAAACATCCGATTTTCACGCCGCCCGTGCTGATTGCCGGCGAGCGCGAGGGCGTCAACGTGGAAGCCGCGCTGGAATGGAATGACGGCTATCACGAGAATGTTCTCTGCTTTACCAACAACATCCCGCAGCGCGATGGCGGCACCCATCTGGCAGGGTTCCGGGGCGCGCTGACGCGCGTCATCAATACCTATGCAGCAGCGACCGGCCTGGCGGCCAAATCAAAAGTCTCGATCACCGGTGACGATGCCCGAGAAGGCCTGACCTGCGTTCTGTCGGTGAAGGTGCCGGACCCGAAATTCTCGTCGCAGACAAAGGACAAGCTGGTGTCCTCTGAAGTGCGGCCGGCGGTCGAGGGCATTTGCTATGAAATGCTTTCGGAGTGGTTCGAGGAACATCCGAACGAGGCCAAGAGCATTGTCTCGAAAATCATCGAAGCCGCCGCTGCCCGTGAAGCGGCGCGGAAGGCGCGAGAGCTGACGCGGCGCAAATCGGCGCTGGATATCGCGTCGCTGCCGGGCAAGCTGGCGGACTGCCAGGAAAAGGATCCGGCGAAGTCCGAGCTTTTCATCGTCGAGGGTGATTCCGCTGGCGGTTCGGCAAAGCAGGGCCGGGCGCGTGAATTCCAGGCCGTGCTGCCGCTGCGCGGCAAGATCCTCAATGTGGAGCGCGCGCGTTTCGACAAGATGCTGTCATCGGAACAGGTCGGCACGCTGATCACGGCGCTGGGCGCAGGGATCGGCCGTGACCAGCTCGACATGGACAAGCTGCGCTACCACAAGGTCGTGATCATGACCGACGCGGATGTTGATGGTGCGCACATCCGGACGCTGCTCTTGACCTTCTTCTACCGGCAGATGCCGGAGCTGATCACGCGTGGCCACCTCTATATCGCGCAGCCACCGCTCTACAAGGTAACGCGCGGCCGGTCCGAACGTTACATCAAGGACCAGGCCGAGATGGACAGCTATCTCATAGAGGAAGGCTGTTCAGAGGCGCTGTTGCGCCTGGCCAATGGCACGACGATCGCCGGGGCCGACCTGGCAGACCGGGTCGAGCAGGCCCGCCTGGTCAAGCTGGCGCTCGACCGGATGGCGGCGCGGGCTCCCGTCTTCGCCGCCGAAGCAGCGGCCATGGCCGGCGCCATGGTGCCCGACGTGACGGCCGAAGCCGCGAGCGCAGCTGCGTCTGTGCTGAACCGGTTTGCCGAAGAGGGCGAAGACAACTGGTCCGGTGAAGTGTCTGATGACGGACATCTCGTCTTCAAACGTGAAGTGCGCGGTGTGACCGAAACGGCGGTACTGGAAGACGCGCTGCGGGTTTCGCCCGAAGCGCGCCGTCTTTCGGAGCGCGCAATGGCGATCGCCAATGATTTCGCGGGCCCGGCCACCTATGTCACAAAATCGAACGAGACGGTGATCCACACGCCGCGCCAACTCATGGACGCTGTCACGGCGGCCGGTGCCAAGGGCATGAAAATCCAGCGCTACAAGGGCCTGGGAGAAATGAATGCCGAACAGCTCTGGGAGACGACGCTGGATCCTGACGGGCGGTCATTGCTGCAGGTGAAGATCGAGGAATTGGCGGAAGCCGACGATCTGTTCACCAAGCTGATGGGAGATCTCGTGGAGCCACGGCGCGATTTCATCACCGCTCATGCGCTCGAAGCCGAGGTGGACGTCTAATCGGTCGCCTTAAACGTCTGATTACTCTTACAGGTTAGCTTTCCGCATCTGAACGGATTGAGGATTCGGAAACATGGCCGTTTTCGGAAAACGCGGAGCATCAAAACCGGTTGCACGTCCTGCCGCTGTGCAGCGCGAGCGCCCAGTCACCGCCAAGGCGGCGGACGACCATAGCCCGCCGCCGCGGTTTCGCTCCGGCGCCGGCCTAAGCTGGAGCAAGCCTCTCACTATCAAGAATATCAACATCACGCTGGTTCCTGACGATCCGGGCGTGTTCGCTTTGATGGGCGGACCCGAAGAAGCCGATATCGTCTATCTCGGCGGGACCAAGGATCTGCGCAGCGAGTTTCAGATCGAGCTGGCCTCCCAGGCCGCGCTGGTGCATCCGCACGCCCAGTATTTCAGTTTCGCCATCGCGCCGACTCCAAATGAGCAGGCCGAGAAGGAAATCGCGATTTTTCGCCGCAGGTTCGGCCGAATTCCCCGCCTGAACAGCGGATTCTGAAGCAGACGGAAAACCCTCAACGAATTGTCATCCGGCTGGGTATCGCTTTCGGCGGCCCGGCGGGTTACAAGACGCGCCCTGCCTCCGGGAGAATGCGTCTTGAAACCTGTCCTTCAGAGTCTTGGCCGCGTCCTGCCCGCCATTGCCTATCCGGCCTATTTGGTGCGGACCGCGGCCTTCGCGCTGGCAACAATCGCGATTGGACTGATCGCGTCTGCGCCGGCGACCGCGCAGGCGTCGTTCGATCGGCCCGGCCTGCTGACGCTGGCCGACCCGGCATCGACGCCGGATATTCTGTCTGCGGACAGACATGTGCTGATCGTCCGCCACGCCCGGAAAATCTCGGAAGACTGTAACGCTCTCGACTGCCCGTTGGGCGCTGCCGGCGAATCGATGGTCGCCCGCCTCGACACCCTGCTGGGCGAACCGGACTTCGATGCGGTTTTCTCGTCGAGCGCTTGCCGTACCGTCGAGACCGTGCGCGTTGCCGGTGATGTTGTTCAACATGCCGCCGCCGAGAATGCCCGCGAAATGTGCGGCGGTGGCGTCGCCGAGCGGGCGCGCGATGATGCGATCCAGGACGCGGTGACCAGTGATGCGCGCTGGACGATCGTCGCAGAACACTCCAACACCACTTGCGGCTGGGTTGCTGCCATTGCGGGAGACGCCGCCCTGTCCGGCACGCCATGCGAGGGCGGGCGATTGGACTCCAGCGATTACGGGGATGTCTTCTGGCTTCGCCGCCAGGCGGACGTCTGGCATTTGACGGTGCTCGAAGGGGTTTTCGACGTCAGCGAATAAGCCGGGTTCCAAGTCATGCGTCCGATCATTCCGCCACCCGTCATCATGGTCTTTTTTACAGGCATCGCGCTCGAGCTGGATGTCGTTTCACCGCTCGACATTCTGATGGGCCGGGCCCGCTTGCTACTGGTCCTGCTCCTCGCCGGCCTGGGCGTAATGGTCGTTTTGCTGGGCGTGATGGCGTTCCGCCGCCAGAAGACGACGATCAACCCGTACAAGATTGATGACGCCAGCGCGCTGGTGACGAATGGAATCTACCGTTTCACGCGCAATCCGATGTATCTGGGCATGCTTTTGATCCTGTTCGCGGTCGTGGCCTATACGCAGGATGTGCTGGCCTTGCTGGCGCCGGCCGGCTTCATCGTGGTGCTGAACCGATTGCAGATCCGTCCCGAGGAGCGCGCGATGCTGCAAACCTTCGGCGACACTTATGCGGCCTATTGCGAGCGGGTCCGGCGCTGGATCTAGCCGAGCGGATACTCGGCTTCTATCCGGTACGGATCGGCACCCCGCCCCCTCTGCCAGGACGAATAGAGATAAAAGCGATCGGCTTTCCAGGCGGGCGTTTGGAACAGGGCATTGCGCCGTTCGAAGGCCTGGACGCGATCGAGATCGGTACGGCCAAGATAGGCCAGCGTGACATGCGGCTTGAAAGCCCGCTTCTCCGGCGAGAGGCCGGTTCGCCGCGCCGCGCGTTCGCAAGCGCTGGCGAGCGAATCCAGTGCTGGCTGCGGCGCGATTCCCAGCCAGATCGCGTGCGGCTCGGTGCGGCCGAAAGAGCCGGCACCGCGGATGGCAAGCTCGAAGGGTTTGCAGGCGATGCGGCCGAGCTCATGGTCGAGCTCCTCGGCAAGACGCTCATCGATTTCACCAAAAAAACGCAAGGTGATGTGCATGGCGCTTGCGGCGCGCCATCTTGCACCGGTCACGCCTTTCTGGAGGCCGGTCAGGCGAACGGCGATTTCAGCCGGTACAGGCAGGGCGGCAAACAGGCGAAGCGACATGACACGCAGGATGCCGTGATTGCTCCGCTTTTGAAGCCCCCGGCCTGCAGCCGGGATTCCGGCCCTGCCGGTCTCCCCTTGCCAGCGGGGCGCGTGGCAACGATATAAGAGTGCAAAGGGTTCAGCCGCTACGGCAGGCCCCTCTTCGCGTTGAAAGGAAGAAAATCATCATGAACGACAGCTATCGTGGATATGGAAATGTCACCGGCGCGATGGATATGTCCGTCGACGCCGGGCTGCGCAGCTTCATGCTCGGTGTTTACAACAAGCTCGGTCTTGGCCTGCTCGTGTCGGGGCTTCTGGCCCTGGCCACAGCCTATGTGCCGGCGGTCCAGCAATTGTTATTCGTGGTCCAGGGCGGTCAGCTGGTGGGCGTCACGCCACTCGGCATGATCATCCAGTTCCTGCCACTCGCCCTGATCTTCGGCTCCATGTTCTTCATGAAGAATCCGACGGCGTCGGGAAGTGGCCTTCTGTACTGGGCGGTGGTGGCGTCTATCGGCGCCTCGCTGGGCATCGTGTTCCTGGTCTACACATCGACCAGTGTCGCCACGACTTTCTTCGTGACGGCGGCGGCGTTCGGCGGATTGTCCCTGTGGGGCTACACCACCAAGCGCGATTTGTCCGGCATTGGCAGCTTCCTGATCATGGGACTGATCGGTCTGATCATCGCGATGATCGTCAACATCTTCCTGCAAAGCGAGATGATGGCTTTCGTGATCTCCGCGATCGGTGTGCTGATTTTCTCGGGCCTGATCGCGTTCGACACGCAGCGCCTGAAAGCAACTTATTATGCGCTGGGCGGTGACCAGGCGCAGATGGCGGTGGCGACCAATTTCGGCGCGCTGTCGCTCTACATCAACTTCATCAATCTGTTCCAGTTCCTGCTGATGTTCCTCGGCGCACGCGAATAGGCTGAAAACCTGATGTGAAAGAGAGACCCCGGTCGTTTCGGCCGGGGTTTTTTCTTGCGTTCAGTCGACCAGCTGGAAGCGGCGCTTGTCGAAGAACCGCAGGAGATTGGACAAATCGTGACCGCGTTTCAGGATGGCGCCGCCGGGCGCGAGGATCGACCAGGCTCCTTGCCGTTTGGCCTGTGCCGGAACCTTTTCGATCCGGTACAAGGGAAATTCACTGGCGCGGCGGAAGATCGAGAAAACGGCGCGATCCTCGAGACGGTCGATTGCGTAATCCTTGCAATCCCCACTCATGACAAGTCGCCCGTAAACCCTCAAAATGGCGTCCAGTTCCGGACGTTCGAACATGACGGGCAAAGCGCGGGCCGAACTGGATAATCCCCTCATACGCGAAACGCGGCTCCCTGATTCTCTTGCGGCTCATCGTGCCGCCTATTCGTTACGAAGTATTCACGCACTGCCACAAAGCCGTCAAATTTCGGTCTTGCGAACGCCTCAACCTCGCCCGAGCTTTTCAAGCGTCGGTCGGGCGGTCAAACAGGTCTGCATGGTCCAGGTTTCAGACAGCCCCCCCCAGCCCCCCGGATCAGCAGTCATGCTGTCCCGGCCGACGATCCCTTCCGTTTACCAAGCCGTGAGCGCCATCTGGCCAAGCTGTGCGACGCAAGCTATCGCTATTGGCATGTGCCAATGAACGCCGGAGGTTGCCGCGCTCGCCATGCTGATCGTTGATTCCGTGGTCAAGACTTTCGGCCGCCGTGCGGCGGTCGATCGCGTCTCGTTCGAATTGGCGACCGGTGAGGTTCTCGGTTTCCTGGGGCCCAATGGTGCTGGGAAAACAACGGTGATGCGGATGATTGCCGGGCGATTGGAGCCGGATTCCGGACGGGTCCAGGTCGGTGCGTTCGACATGCTCTCCGACCGCCGGCAGGGACAGCGCCTGGTGGGTTATCTGCCCGAGGGGGCGCCGGCCTACCGGACGATGACGCCCCGCGAATTTGTCGGATTCTGCCTCGCCGCTCGCGGCTGGTCGGGCCGTGATCTCGTCCTTGCGCGGGACCGAGCACTGGAACGGGCGCGTCTGGGAGAGGCTGCCGATCAACAGGTCGGCACGCTGTCGAAAGGCTACAAGCGCCGCGCCGCTCTGGCGGCTGCCATCGCGCATGACCCGCCGCTGCTTGTACTGGACGAACCGACAGACGGGCTGGATCCCAATCAGAAGCATGAAGTGCGGGCGCTGATCCGCGAAATGGCCGCAGACAAGGCGATTATCGTTTCAACACACATTCTCGAGGAAGTGCCGGCGGTCTGCAGCCGCGTGATCGTGATCGCCGAGGGGACCATACTGGTTGACGAAAATCCTGACGAATTCGCCAGCCGTGCGCGAACGGGGCGCCTGGATGACGCGTTTCGATCGCTCACCCGGCCCTCCAAGCTCGACGAGGCGGCTGCATGACGCTCTGGCCGTCGGGATTTGTTGCGGTCTACCGCCGCGAAATGCGCGCCTGGTTCACCACGCCACTGGCCTACATCTTTCTCGCTGCCTTTGCGTTTGCGGCCCCGGCATTCGCGTTCAATATCGGCCGTTTTTTCGACACCAACCGTGCCGATCTAGCTCCGCTATTCGCCTATCTTCCCTGGCTCCTGATGATCCTGATGCCGGCACTCGCCATGCGCGCCTGGGCGGAAGAACGCGATCGCGGCACGCTGGAGATCCTGTTGAGCCTGCCGGTTTCACTCCCGTCTGTGGCGCTGGCAAAGTTTGCAGCCGCGTGGACGGTGGCCGGCGCGGCGCTGGTGTCGACCTTTCCGATGTGGGTAGCGGTCAATTATCTCGGATCGCCGGACAATCTTGCCATCGCGATAGCGTATTTCGGGGCTTTCCTGCTGGCGGGCGGCTATCTGGCGATCGGGCAGGGCCTGTCGGCCGCATCCGGTAGCCAGGTCACGGCATTCGTCCTGTCAGTGCTGGCGGCGTTGCTGCTGACGATGGCCGGTTTGCCGCTGGTCACGGAAACACTGTCCGGTTCGGCTCCGGCCTTCGTAGTCGAGGGGCTGGCCTATTCCAGCGTACTGGAGCGGTATTCTGCGTTCGAGCGAGGCGTCGTGGGAGTGGCGGACCTGCTTTATTTTCTTTTGCTGATTGCGTTCGGTGTCACGGCTGGCGGTTTGCAGATCGGTGCCAGCCGGGAGGCCGGCCGATGAGCCGGCGCTGGCATCTCGCCAGCCTGCTGGTGGCGCTGTTTGCGGCTGTGACCGGCCTCAACCTGCTATCCGCGCAATTGCTGTCCGACATACGGATCGACATTACCCAGGGCGGGCTCTACCGGCTCTCGCCGGGGACAAGGTCGATCATTGCCGATATCGACGAGCCGGTCCGCTGGACATTTTACTATTCGCGTCGCAGTGCGGCCGACTATCCGGCCGTCAGGAGCTATGGCGCGCGGGTGCGGGGCCTGCTCCAGAGCTATGCGCTTGCCGCCGATGGCCGGATCGTTCTCACTGAGATCGATCCGGAGCCCTATTCCGAGGAAGAAGAAGCCGCATTGGCCGCCGGGTTGACCGCGACGCCCGCGGGCGAAGGTGATCGCATTTTCTTCGGACTTGTGGCCGAAAACGCTGTCGATAACCGGCAGGTTCTCGCCTATTTCTCGCCGCAGCGGGAAGCCCTGCTTGAGTACGATCTGTCGCGTTCGCTCGCGGAATTGTCGCAGTCGGAGCAAAGGCGGGTCGGCATTCTGACCAGCCTGCCGATCCAGCCCGGCGCGTTTGGCGCAAGGCCAAGCCATATCGTTGACGAGATCGGTGCGGCGCACGAAATCGTCTGGATCGAGAACGGTTTTTCAGACCTTCCGAACATCGACGCCCTGCTGGTCTTGCATCCGCCGCGCCTGGCCGCGGACCAGATCTACAGGCTCGATCAATTCGTGCTGCGTGGCGGCCGCGCGATTTTCGCGCTCGACCCGCTGGCGCTCGCGGCCTTCCGGCCCGGGCCCGATGGCCTGCCGCCGCCAAACGCCCGGCGCTCGACGAGTCTTGGCGAATTGCTCTCCGCCTGGGGTGTCAGCATTCCGGAAACCGAAGTCGCCATGGACCGATCGCTGGGATTGCCGGTCCAAATCACCGAAGATGGCCGCAATGCCATTCGCAATTATCCTCTCTGGTTCTCGGTCGGGCCGGCGCAGCTGAACGCTGACGATCTGTCGACCGCCGATTTGCAGCGCGGGGTGAATTTCGGTTCGCCCGGCCATGTCCGGCTCTCGGCGGTCGACGGGCTCGGTGTCCGGGTGCTTGTGCAAACCAGCGACGAAGGTGCGCTGGTCAGCACGGATACTGCGGCGGGCAATCCGTCGCCCGCCGCGCTGTTGTCCGATTATGCGCCGGCGGATCGGGCTCCGGTCCTGGGCGTCCGCCTGAGCGGCATGTTTCCGAGCGCTTTTCCGGACGGCGCACCATCCGGGAATTCGGATGATCATCTGCCGGTTTCCAACCGCTCCGGGGATGTGGTGATCATGGCGGACGTCGATTGGCTGGATGACCCCTATTTCCTGCGGGAGGACCCGTCCTTCGGCTTGTCGATCGTTGCCGACAATCCGGGGTTCCTGCTCAATCTGATTGATCTGGCGGTCGGTGACCCGGCCCTGCTCGAACTGCGTTCGCTGCCGTCATCTGCGCGGCCAATGACCCGAGTTGAGGCCCTGCGCGCCTCTGCAGCGGCGGCCTATTCCGAAGAGCAGGCGGCGCTGGAAGCCCGTGCAGCGGAGATCGAGGAGGAACTCGACGCTCTCTTGTCCGGCCGCTCGCCGGTTGACGGTGCCGAGACCAGTCTGGAATCCCGGATTACTCAATTGCGGGCAGAAATGTCAGAGGCCCGTGACCGGTTGCGGACGATCGAACACAGTTTCCGGCAGGACATTGACCGGCTGGAGTCGGCGCTACGGTTCTGGACGCTCTGGATGCCGCCGCTGATAATTCTCCTGACGGGGCTGGGGGTCGGAATCTGGCGGCGCCGGAGGACGCTGTCATGAGTGTGCCGCTGTCCAGGCGCCGGCAAGCCCTGATCTCCCTCGGCGGAGGCATTTTTCTGCTCTTTTCCGGCTTGCTGGCTGTCTTCTGGCAGACGGACCCCGGGGTCGGCTTGCCCCCCGGTACGTTGACGCCGCGGCTGCCCGATGACCCTGCTCTGGTGTTCGAAATCGAAATCGAGGATTCCGACGAAAGCGTCTTGCTGCGCCGAACGCTGGAGGGCTGGGCGCTGGTTTCGAACGAGGGATTTCCGGCAGATGCCGCGCTGGCCGGGCGGCTCATAGCAGCCCTCGCAGCGCTGGAGCCAATGGGTGAGCGCACGCACCTGACAGAGCGGTATGAAGCGCTGGGCCTCGGTGATCCGGCAACCGGCGGCGACGGCACGCGGATCGTCATGCGAGATACGAACCAAGGCGTGCTCGCCGACCTTGTCATTGGCCGGCAACGCGCGGACGGGCAGCTCTATGTGCGTCACGCCGCCAGCCCGGAGAGCTGGCTTGTGCGCGGCTACATTCCGGAGATCTCCTCGGCGGCTCACTGGATGGAGCTCGATTTCCTGGCCCTTGGCCGATCTGCAATCCGGGAGGCTTGCATCCTGCCGGAATCCGGACCGGGATACTGCCTGCGGCGCCCGAGCCTGAGCTCCGAGCGTTTCGATATCGTCTCGCCCGCTGGCTACAGGCTGGTATCGCCGGGTGCCGGTGACGGCGTGGCAACGACCCTCGCGCGGGTCCGGTTCCGCGATGTCAGACCGGCGCGCGAGATCCGCGGGCCGCGCGATGCCGAACACCGTATCACCACGGTGAACGGGCTGGAGCTCACGGTCTCGGTTTTCGAACGGGACGGCGAGTACTGGGCGAAACTGGTGGCCATCGCCCAAAGTGATGCGGCCCGCGATGCGGCCGTGGCCATCAATGAGCGGGCCGATGGCTGGGCTTTTCGGTTGAGCGATCTGACGGTTGACCGACTGATCCGGCCGCTGCCTGGACTGGCGGTAGCCGTGAGCGATTCACCGCGCGAGTGAAGGGGGCGCTCATGAAGCTCAATCAGATCACCCTTGATGTCCGCGATATCGCGCGATCAAAAGCATTCTATTCGAATCTGGGATTCCACTTGCTGGTCGACAGTCCTCATTATTGTCGCTTCAAGGCGCCGAACGGTGACACGACGTTTTCCATTCACGTTGCGGATGTCGTCGAAAGCAATGGTGGCACGCTCTATCTCGAGAGCGATGATGTCGATGGTGAATTTGAGCGGCTGACAGAGGCCGGTGTGACGTTCGACAGCGCGCCTGCCGACCAGAACTGGTTGTGGCGGGAAGCCGGGTTCCGCGACCCTGACGGCCATCGCTGGAAACTCTATCACGCAGGAAAAAACCGGCTTGACCCGCCGTGGCGGGTCAAGGACGCCTAATTGCTTGCGGTATGCATCGAGCGCCGGAAATCAGCGACCGCGTACACCGGCCCGCCCGGCCCGCCCTGGATGATCAGCACGCCTGCCAGTCCGTCCGGGAGGGCTGCGCCATAGCTGTCCGGGCCGTTCTGCCACTGGCCGAGCTCGAACAGGGCGGTGACCGGGTTGTAGACGCGGATCTCCCGACCCGCATTGCGGCCGCCTTCGACTGCGACATTGCGCCAGCCCGGAACATAGGCGGCCAGATAAACCGTTGCCGGTTCATGCGTCGGCACGCCGCCATCAATGTCGATCGTGAAATTGCCCTCACCATGATGCTCGACGAGGATCTCGATCGAGTCAGTCAGCGTCATCCGGCGATTGGCGATCTGCGACAAGAGACCGTCAGGCTCCGATCCACCGGCTTCTGACGTCCCGTCAATGACGAATTGCGGCGTATAGATGCGGGCAAGCTCCATGCGCGATTTGTAGGCGCGTTGGCGGTCAGTGAATTCGGGGCGCGCATAAGTATCTGACCAGCCATAGATATCCCAGTAGTCGACACTGAAACTCAGCGCGATCACATCGTCGCGTGCGTCGAGCCTGCCCAGATACTCGTTGGCGGCCGGACAAAGCGGACAACCCTGGCTGGTGAACAGCTCGATCAGCACCGGGCGCGCAGGCGCGCTTGCCGGTTCGTGTGCGGGACCGGTCAGCGTGATGCCGAAAACAAGGCTGATCAGGACGTTGATCATGGTCCCTAGATAGTGTTGCCCCGCATGACCCGCGAATCACAACGGCGTGACGTTCCTGCACAATTTTTCGCGGCAATTGAACCTTTTGCAGGTCTATACCGACTTAACGGGCAAGAGAACAGATAGGAAAGATAGCGTGACCCGGCAACAGACGTCGCGGATTCTCGACGAATACCTCATCCTGACGGCGATGGCCGGTAGCCGCATGGCGTCGGGAAAGCTCGCGCAGCGATGGTATCCGCGATATTTGCGAACCGCGCAGCGCATTCTACGCGACCACGACCTCGCGGAAGAAGCGGTTCAGGAAACGTGGGAGGCGATATCCAAGGGCTGGATGACACTGTCGGACCCGGCACGCTTTCCGTCATGGTCGTTCGGGATACTGTCCCGGAAGTGTGCGGACATCCTCCGCAGGCGTGTCCGGGAGCGATCCCGCGCAACAGATCAAAACGCGGAAGATACCGAGTGCGCGGCCGGTGATGCAGAGCGCCGCGCCGACATCCATGCCGCTTTTCAAAGCCTCGGCCCGGAACACCGGATCGTGGCGACATTGTTCTTCGGCGAGCAGCTCAGTCTCGCCGAGATCGCTGCGGCAACGCGCGTGCCTGTCGGCACCGTCAAGTCGCGGCTGTTCCATGCCCGTCGCCAATTGAGGGCGGCGCTAACCGGGAGTGAGGTCCATGAGTGATTTCAACACGACGCTGAACCAGGCCCTGACCGAGGACGAGGAAAGCTTCCTGCGCCGCCTCGATGATGAGCCCGGCCTGTTCGAGCAAATGGGCAATGCCTTCCAGGGCAAGCTCAGGTTTTGGACGGTCTACCTTTTCGTCATGTCTTTCACGCTGTTTGGCGCGGCGATTTACTGCTTCTGGCAATTGTTCAATGCCGAAACCACGCGCGAGTTGATTCTTTGGGCGACCGGTGTCTGGTGCCTGTTCCTGGCCGTTGGCCTCAGCAAGATCTGGTTCTGGATGCGCATGAACCACCTCGCCATGCTGCGCGAGATCAAAAGGGTCGAGCTTTACCTGGCCAAGAACGGGTCGGTATAGGCCGCGTGGGGCGAGCTGAAATCAGCCCGCCGCCAATCGCCGCAGGACGTAGTGCAGGATGCCGCCATTGCGGTAGTATTCGAGTTCGTTCTCGGTATCGATGCGGGCGCGCGCCTTGACCGTCTCGGTGCGCCCGTCCGCGAAAGTGATCGTGACATCGAGCAACTGGCGCGGTTCGAGCGATTCAACACCGGTGATCGAAACCTGTTCGTCTCCGGTCATGCCGAGTTCTTCCCAACCGGTGCTTTCGAACTGCAGCGGCAGGACGCCCATTCCGATCAGGTTGGAGCGGTGAATGCGCTCGAAGCTCTGCGCGATCACGGCCTGGACGCCGAGGAGGCGTGTTCCCTTGGCGGCCCAGTCACGCGAGGATCCGGTGCCATACTCCTTGCCGCCGATCACGACGAGCTGGGTGCCTTCGGACTTGTAGGCCATGGCAGCGTTGTAGATGTCGTCCTTCTTGCCTTCCGGCCATTTCTTCGTGTAGCCGCCCTCGAGACCGTCGAACATCCGGTTCTTGATCCGGATATTGGCGAAGGTGCCGCGCATCATCACTTCGTGATTGCCGCGACGGGAGCCGTAGGAGTTGAAGTCGCGCGGCGCGACCTGGTGTTCCTGCAGGTAACGACCAGCCGGGCTGTCAGCCTTGATCGCGCCCGCCGGCGAGATGTGGTCGGTGGTGATCGAGTCGCCGAACAGGCCGAGAATGCGGGCATTCGAGATATTGCCAGGTGGCGTGGCATCCATGCTCATGCCTTCGAAGTAAGGCGGGTTCTGTATGTAGGTCGAGGTCGAATCCCAGTCATAGGTCTGGCCGCCCGTCACCTCGATATTTGCCCAGATGTCATCGCCCTTGAAGACATCGGCGTAACGCGAAGAGAACATGTCCGGCGTCACTGCCGTCCGGACGGCCTCTGCGATTTCCTCATTGCTCGGCCAGATCTCCTTGAGGAAGACGGGCTCATTTTCCTCGTCATAGCCGATCGGCTCGTTGTAGAGGTCGATATTCATCGATCCGGCAAGGGCGTAGGCGACGACCAGCGGCGGCGAGGCCAGGTAGTTGGCGCGCACGTCAGGGCTGATCCGGCCCTCGAAATTGCGGTTGCCCGACAATACGGAGGTGGCAACCAGATCGCCTTCCTTGATGGCCTTGGAGATCGGCTCCGGCAATGGGCCGGAATTGCCGATACAGGTGGTACAGCCATAGCCGACGAGCTGGAAGCCCAAGGCGTCGAGATCGTCCTGAAGGCCGGCCTTCGCGAGATAGTCGGTGACGACCTGCGATCCGGGAGCAAGTGAGGTCTTGACCCACGGCTTGACCTTGAGGCCGCGCTTCAACGCATTGCGGGCCAAAAGGCCGGCGCCGAGCATGACGGACGGATTAGACGTGTTGGTACAGGAGGTGATCGCCGCAATGACGACATCACCATGTCCAAGCGAGTACTTCGTGCCGTCCACCTTGGCGCGCTTGTGGGCTTCCGACATCTTGTCGAATTCCTCGTGCAGCGTCATCGCGAAAGCATCGGCGGCGTTGTCGAGCGGCACGCGATCCTGCGGGCGCTTCGGGCCGGCCAGCGATGGCACGACCGTCGACAGGTCGAGCTCGAGCGTATCGGTGAAGACCGGCTCGACTTCGTAATCGGGACGGAAGAGACCCTGAGCCTTGGCATAGGCTTCGACCAGTTTGACGCGTTCCGGGTCACGTCCGGTGTCGGAAAGATAGGTCAGGGTCTCGTTATCGACCGGGAAGAAGCCGCAGGTCGCGCCGTATTCCGGCGCCATGTTCGCGATGGTGGCCTCGTCGGCGAGCGAGAGATGGTCGAGACCTTCGCCGAAGAATTCGACGAATTTTCCGACGACGCCCTTCTCGCGCAGCATCTGTACGACCATGAGAACGAGGTCGGTCGCGGTCGCACCTTCGGGCAATTCGCCCGTCAGGCGAAAGCCGACGACTTCCGGGATCAGCATTGAGACCGGCTGGCCGAGCATCGCGGCTTCCGCCTCGATACCGCCGACACCCCAGCCGAGGACCGACAGGCCGTTGACCATCGTGGTGTGGCTGTCCGTGCCGACCAGCGTATCGGGATAAGCAATGGTCTCGCCGCCCTCTTCCTTGGTCCACACGGTCTGGGCGAGGTATTCCAGATTGACCTGGTGGCAGATGCCCGTGCCCGGCGGCACGACGCGGAAATTGTCAAACGCGCTGGCGCCCCATTTGAGGAATTTGTAGCGCTCGCCATTGCGCTCATACTCCCGCTCGACATTCCGCTTGAAGGCGTCGTCGGACCCGAACACGTCGACCATCAAAGAGTGGTCGATGACGAGATCGACCGGGACTTGCGGATTGATGCTTTCCGGGTTCCCGCCGAGCTGTTTAACCGCGTCGCGCATGGCGGCGAGATCGACCACAGCCGGGACACCCGTGAAGTCCTGCATCAGCACGCGCGCCGGGCGGTAGGCGATCTCGGTTGTGGACTTGCGCTCCTGGACCCATTTCGCCATCGCTTCGATATCGGATCGGGTGACGGTGATCCCGTCCTCATTGCGCAACAGGTTCTCGAGCAGCACTTTCAATGACGCCGGCAAGCGCGAAACGTCTTCCAGCCCGTTCTTTTCCGCCTCCTTGAGGTCGAAATAGACATAGGACTTGCCATCGACATCCAGTTCGCGGCGGCAATTGAAGCTGTCGAGTGAGGCCATGGAAAGCATCCTTATCGGTTATCGCACGCCGGGATTTCGCGTCGCGGGAGATGTATTTTGCGCGCGTTTTAGACCCAGTGGCGAAAGGCTGCAATGCGCCCATGACGTGATCGCAGCTTGACCCGCCACCCGGCGCGGGCGAAATCGCATCGGATGACTGCCGAGGCCTTCTTTTCGAACCCGCTGGATGCACGGGCGATTACCCTGCAGCGCGGCGGTGTTCCGCTGATCGAGGCGCTGTCTCTGACCGTTCAACCGGGTGAGGCCGTGGTGCTTCTGGGCCGCAATGGGGTCGGCAAGACGACGCTGTTGCGCGCGCTTGCGGGCATTCTCCGGCCAGCCCGTGGCGAAATACTCTACGGCGACTTGCCGGCGCCGGAAGCCGCTGCGCATTCCTGCGCCTTTCTGGGGCACGAAAACGCGTTGAAACCGGACGAGACACCGCGGCAATCCCTCGGCTTCTGGTCGCGCCTGACGGGCTCGTCGGCGAATGTAGAAGACGCTCTGGACGCCATGGGCCTCCGGGCGCTGGCGGACCGGCCGTCACGACGCCTGTCCCAGGGACAGAAACGCCGGGCCGCGCTGGCGCGCCTTCTTGTTCTAGAGCGACCGGTCTGGCTGCTCGACGAACCGGCGGCGCCGCTGGATGCGGACGGACGGCAGCGATTGTCGGATATAGTGACGGCGCACCGGGCGCGCGGCGGATTGGTGATCGCGGCAACCCACCAGGCGCTGGACTGGCCGGATGCGCGAACGCGGGAGCTGGTGCGATGAGAGCGATGGCGCTGTTCTGGCGCGAGGCTCGCCTGGCGCATGCCGGCGGCGGTGGACCGGCGGCGCCCGCGGCGTTTTTCATCGCGTGCCTGACACTGGCCCCGCTGGCGATCGGCCAATCGCCCGCGACATTGCTGGCAGCCGGTCCCGGCGTGATCTGTTTCACGATGCTGCTGGCCGTGCTGCAAGGCGCCGAGCGCCTGTTCGGTGAAGATGTTTCCGATGGTACGCTGGACGCCTACGCCCTGTCCGGCCTGCCGATGTCCATCATCGCGCTGGCCAAGGTATTCGGCGTGGCCCTGGCGACGCTGTGGCCATTACCGCTTATTGGTCTGGGCGGCGGAGTTTCCTACGGGCTGCCATTGCCGGCAGCGGGGTATCTCGCGCTGGCACTCACGGCTGCCATACCGGGGCTGGCATTGATCGTTGCCATGGCGGCCGCGTTGTCCGCAGGCGCCCGGCGCGGTGGCCTGGTCATCGCGCTGATAGCAGCACCGCTGGCGATCCCGCTGCTCGTGTTCTCAGCCAGTGCCGGGCGCGCTTCGCTGGTCGGAGATCCGGCTGCCGGTGCAAATCTGCTGCTGGTCGGGGCGGCGAGCCTGTTTCTCGTGGCGCTGGCACCCTTCGCCATTTCCGCTGCGCTCAAGGCGCGGCTGGAATAGCGCGTGGGCCTGTGCTTTCATCCGCGCATGCGCCGAATTGCCGCCCTGTTTTGCTTCGTGATGATCCTGCCGCCGGTCGTGGCGCAGGATAATACAGAACGTATCTCAGCGACGCTGCCGGGTGTCTATGACATCGTCATCACGCTGGACCCAGAACTGGCGGAACACGACGAAATTCATGCCGCGGTCGTCGAAGCGGAAATGGAATCGCTGGCAAATCTGGTGCGGCTTGCCCTGACGGACCATACCAGCTGGCTGGCTGATGCACCGGAATGGAGCTGGAACGCGTATTTCAGCGAGACCGACATTGACATTGCATTCGCCGGCCGGAGTGTGATCAGCCTGTCGCGGTCGAGCAGCTATTACACGGGTGGAGCGCACCCGAATCAGGGATTTTCGCCTGTCCTGACACGGTACGAGAGATACGCGCCGGTCGAATTGGCTGAAATGTTTATCGATTCGAGCGTCGATTCTCCGGCGATGACCGCGCTGTTCTACGCCGTCTATCGAGAACTCATGGCGTTGAAGCAGGAGCGACTCGGGAGCGATTTTGACGAGTCGATGGAACGCGATACCTGGCTGGCACCGCTGGCGGCCGACCCGGAGGCCTTTCCGGGCTTCACGCTGATCCCCAATCAGGAGGGCACAGCGGCAGCGGGGCTGATGTTCCATTTCGAACCCTATGCGGTCGGCTCCTATGCGGAAGGGCCTTATTCGGTGCCGGTCCCACTCTCCGCATATGCCGGATTTCTGGCGCCGGACTGGGCGGATGTCTTCGCCGGCGAACCGGATCTCGACGTCCTGACGGCGCCAGGCGATGCGCTTGAGCCGATCGCGCCCGGTTCCGGCGAATAGACCTGCGGCAATACAGGTCTTGTTCACGCGCGCTCGCCGGGCTAACGCGTAGGCCGAAATGATCAGTTATCTTGCCAATCCCAAAAGGTTCGAGGCCTTCGCGCGCGTCGCCATACCGGTGTGTGGCTGGGCCGCGCTGGGGCTGATCGCCGTGGGCCTGTGGTTTGGCTTGTTCGCTTCGCCGATCGACCGGTTCCAGGGCGATACGGTGCGGATCATGTATGTCCACGTCCCGGCGGCCTGGCTCGGACTGGCGCTTTATTTCGGCATGGGTGCCGCCAGCCTCGTCTATTTCATATGGCGCCATAACCTTGCCGATGTGGCGGCGGTTTCCATCGCCCCGGTCGGCGCGGTTTTCGCTGCGCTCTGCCTGGTTACCGGCTCGATCTGGGGCAAGCCGACATGGGGCACGTGGTGGGTCTGGGATGCCCGGCTGACCTCGATGCTGATCCAGTTCCTGCTGTTTCTTGGTTACATTGCCCTGCGCGCCGCGATCGAAGACGAACGTCTGGCGGCGCGGTCGGGCGCGATCCTTGCCATGGTCGGCCTGGTCAATCTTCCGATCGTGCGCTTCTCGGTGGAATGGTGGGACGGGCTGCTGCACCAGGGTGCAACGGTGTTCCGCGCCGACGGGCCATCCATTCATGGCAGTCAGCTCTTGCCGCTCGGCCTGATGGCGGTCGGTTTCACCTTCCTGGCGAGCTGGATGATTCTCTACCGGATGCGCAGCGCGATCATGGCGCGGCGGGCCTGGAATCTGCAGCGATTGCGCGAGGCCAAGGCATGAGCGGTGTTATCGAATCCGGCGCCTATATGGGCTTTGTGTGGGCGTCCTATGCGCTAACGGCGCTCGGCGTTGGCGGCCTGACGGTCTTCATTCTCGCTGAACGCCGCCGCGCCGTCCGGCACCTCGCGCGCGAGGAAGACGAGGCAGGCGGATGAACTGGCTGCGGCTGATCCCTGTTGTTGTCCTGGTTGTGACGGCGGGCCTTCTGGCTTTCGTCCTGCTGACGCCCAATACGCCATCCCAGACGGACCGCCTGGTCGGCGAGACGGTTCCAGATTTCACACTCGAAGCTGCAGCAGGGCGGCAGGGCTTCTCGCCGCAAGAGCTGCGTGGCGAAGCCTATCTTCTCAATGTCTGGGGGTCTTGGTGCCCGCCTTGCGAGGTGGAGCATCCGGTCCTGATGCAGCTCGCAGCTGATGGCGTGCCGATCTATGGCATCGCCTGGCGTGATACAAGCGCGCGCGCGAATGCCTTTCTGGTGCGGTTGGGCAATCCGTTTGAAGGTGTTGTTCTGGACCCTGCCGGCGCCGCGGTGATCGAGCTCGGCGTCACCGGCGCTCCGGAGACCTTTGTCATTGACCGCGACGGCATTGTTCGCGCCCGCTGGGCCGGTCCGCTGACGGATGACGTCGTCAGGCGCGTTATCCTGCCCGCCCTGGAGACGCGCGGACAGCGCTAGGCGCCGGCTTTCTCCTTCGCCATTTTCTTGGCTTTCTTCTTGGCCGCTTTCTTGGCTTTTTTCTTGGCTTTTTTCTTCGCCTTCTTGGCGGCGTCCTTCTGTTTTTTCTTCTCAGCCTTTGCACGCGCCTCGTCTTCCTCGATCGTCAGTGCAATACGGCTCAAAGTGACCAGGAAACCCTTGCGCTTGTTCTTCGGCAGGGAAGACAAGATCGCTGCGTCGGCGGAAACCGCGCCGGGCCGTGCGCGATCGAACATCGCGCGCCCCTCATCGGTCAGAAAGACGGCGTTGGCGCGGGCGTCGCCAGCCACGTTTTCGCGCCGCAACAAATCGCGGCCCACCATGCGCGAGACGAGCTCGGCCAGTGTGGATCGATCGATCCCGGTTTCCTTGACGAGCTCGGTCTGGGTCAGGCCTTCGCGGGCCGCGGTTGCAGCCAGTACAGCGAATTGACGCTGAGTGAGCTTGTCACCCGTTGACAGATTCTTGGCAAATCGCTCGGCCGCGAATTGTTGCGCGCGATGCAACAGGTGACCCGGGGAATTGGACAGCGAGAACTCGGAATTGTCACCCATATCTCGTCCCACCCCGACTAGAGACACACAAACTCTAGTCAAGACGTGTCACGGATCAATAACAATCATCCGATTACGGAGAATCACTTGCGCTGGCGGCGTCCGCATTGGCGGAGTCGTCCTCGATCTGGTGCCGTAGCAGGATCGGAATATTGGCGAGCGCGAAGCCAAAGGTGAGGGCCATTATGGCGAGCTTGCCATTCGCCCAGAAGCCTTCGCTCCAGGACAGGGAATCAAACCAGCGGGCGGACTCGACAACAACCGAATCGTTGATGTGGCGCCACAGGAATTCGTTGAACAGGGCGAGGAACTGGAAAAACAGGGCCCAGCGTACACCGAGAATCCACCAGATCCGGTCAGGCAGGTTGAAGACCGAGCCGAATAGCGCTTTCCAGACATTGAAGCCGAACGCAAAACACCCCAAAATAACGAATGAATACAACAGATTGATGATAGTCGGCTTGATGTATACGAAAATCGGATCCTGCAAATAGATGGTCATGCCGCCAAAGGCGGTCACGATAACGGCGGAGACCACAAGCATCGGCGGAAAACGCTTTTGCACGATGGCGGCATAGGCGAGCGCGAAGACGACGCCGACCATGAAAACGCCGGTTGCCCAGTAGATTGCCTGGTCATCGACCAGGCGACGGCCGACATTGTAGACGAGGATGAAGGCAATCACCGGCCCGACATCGGTTAGGAGCTGGGCACCCTGTCCCGCGGTTTTCTTGGCCTGGCTCATGATCTGCCTCCTGGTTCCTATCCGACTTGGAGTAATACGAGTCCGGCTGCAAGAAGGATTGCCAGAATCGTGCGGCGTCTGCCGAAAGGCTCCTTCAGTACGAGCGCAGCCAGCACCGCGCCGAACACGACCGAAGTCTCGCGCATGGCTGCCATCGGGGCGACCGGCGCGATCGCAAGCGCGAACAAGGCAAATCCGTAGGACGATGCACCCACAAACCCTGCAGCAATGCCGCGCGTCAGTTCGGCTCTGGCAAGGCCTGGCCATCGCCGACCGCGGCGGATTAAGGCTGCGAATGTGATCGGCATGCAGGTTACCAGGAAAAACCAGGCCAGATAGCTGACCGGATTGCCGGTAAGGCGCACCCCGGAGGCATCATTTACGGTATAGAGCGCCGTCATGCTGGCTGCCAGAAAGGCAAAGGCCAGGGCTTTCACTTTCGGCACGTGCGAGGAGTCCGGCCAGGCGAATCCGATGATGGCAAGGGTGGCGACGCCGAGACCGGCAAATTCGAGCAGATTGAGATTCTCGCGCAGGAACAGAAAGGCGGCGAGGGCAGCCAGCGCCGGCGCGGCGCCGCGCATGACGGGGTAGACGAGATTCATGTCACCGCGTTCGAACGCAGAGATCATCGCGATCTGAAACACGAAATGGATCGCCATGCCGGCAATCAGAAACTTCCATGCTTCGGCGGGTGGGGGCGGGAAAAAAAACAGGGCAGGCGAGACCAGAACCGCGGCGGTCAGCATCAGGACGGAGCGAAAAACCAGTTTGTCGCCGGCTTTCTTGGTCAGAAGCCCGACGAAGCTATGGAAAAAAGCGGACGCCAGCATGGCCGCAGCGCCCAGCCACTCCAAGCTCATGTCTCGTCGAGTCCGGCAATGGCGCGGGAATAAGCGCGAGCATTGAAGGTCTGAAGGTCGTCTATGCCCTCGCCGATGCCGATGGCGTGGATGGGCAAAGCGAATTTTTCCGCGACCTGGACCAGTGCGCCCCCCTTCGCCGTACCGTCCAGCTTCGTCATGATCAGCCCGGTGACATTGGCGGCTTCGAGAAATGCTTCAGCCTGCGACAGCGCGTTCGAGCCGACCGTACCGTCCAGCACCAGGATCACCTTGTGCGGAGCGTTCTCGTCTACCTTGCGCAGGACGCGGACAATCTTGCGCAATTCGTCCATCAGCTCGGTGCGGTTCTGCAATCGGCCGGCCGTGTCGATCAGCACGGCATCGAGGCCTTCGCGCCTGGCGCGCTGAACGGCATCGAAAGCGAGGCCGGCGGCATCGGCCCCGATCTCGCGTTTCTCAACTGGCAAGCCCGCGCGCTCGCCCCAAACCGCGATCTGCTCGACTGCCGCGGCGCGGAAAGTATCCCCGGCCACCAGCAGGCAGGATTTGCCGTCGCGCTTCAGGCGCGCTGCTATCTTGCCAAGCGTGGTCGTTTTTCCGGATCCGTTGACGCCAACAAAGAGAACCACTTCTGGCCTCGCGTCAGTGCCGATATCGAGCGGCGCTTCGAGCGGTGCCAGTGTTTCCGCTATGGTTTCGGCGAGCGTGGTCCGGACCTCCTCGTCGGTGACCTCTTTCTCGAACCTGTCACGCGCCAGCCGGTCGGTCACCCGCATTGCGGTCGCCGTGCCGAGATCGGCGGCGATCAGCGCGTCCTCGAGCTGTTCGAGCGTGTCGGCGTCGAGCTTCTTCCTGGTGAAGACCGCGGTTACGCTGTCGGCGATGCTGGTTGATGAGCGGCGCAGCCCGGCCGTCAGGCGCGAAAAGAAGCCGGGTTTCTTCGGAGCATCCTGGTCGCTCATGCCGGTTCTCCCACAAGGTCGGTATCTGTCCGGCCGGTAATCCGCAGTGGCAGGATGGCCCCTGCGCGGGCGTTTACATAGCCGATACGGATGCCGGCAAAGTTCGGCGCGCGCGCGAATCCCGGCTTTTCGACGAGCCCGTGCTGAATTGTGCCGGCCATGCCATCGAGATGGCGATCCAGGGCCTCGCCTGCCTTTTCCCGCAGGCGCGCCGCCCTGGCCTTCACGAGGCTTCGGTCAAGCTGCGGCATGCGGGCAGCCGGTGTGCCCGGTCTTGCAGAAAAGGGAAAGACATGGAGATAGGCGAGGTCGCAGGCGTCCACGAGGTCGAGCGTGTCATCGAACATGGCTTCGGTTTCCGTCGGAAAACCGGCGATCAGGTCGGCACCCAGCGCAATGTCGGGGCGCGCCGTCTTGAGCCGCTGGCACAGCGCGATGGCATCGTCGCGCAAATGGCGGCGTTTCATGCGCTTGAGGATCATGTCGGACCCGGCCTGCAAGGAAAGATGAAGGTGCGGGGCGATGCGATCATCACCCGTGACGGCATCAAACAGGGCGTCGTCGATCTCGATAGCATCGATCGAGGAAAGGCGCAGTTGTGGCAGGTCCGGGCATTGCGCGAGAATGGACTGAACCAGGCGGCCAAGCTTGGGCTCGCCCGGCAGATCTGCGCCCCAGCTGGTGAGGTCGACTCCGGTGAGCACGATTTCCTGGAATCCGTTGCCGACCAGAGTCCTGACCTGTTCGACGACCTCGCCGGCCGGCACTGAGCGGCTGTCGCCGCGGCCATAGGGGATGATGCAGAAGGTGCAGCGATGATCGCACCCGGTCTGGACCTGGACGTAAGCACGGGCGCGGCCGTCCAGCCCATCGACAAGGTGCCCGGCAACTTCGCGGACCTTCATGATGTCGGTGACACGGGTCTTGGTTTCGCCGCCGAGCAGCACGTCAGGCCGGAAGGTTTCGGCCCTCATCTTGTCGTCATTGCCGATCACGCGCGTGACTTCAGGCATGTCGGCGAATTCGCCGGGGTTGATCTGCGCCGCGCAGCCAGTGACAATGATCGGCGCATCGGGGTTGGCGCGGCGCGCGCGCCGGATCGCCTGGCGGGCCTGGCGCACGGCTTCGTTTGTGACCGCACATGTATTGACGATGATTGCTCCGGAGAGTCCTGCGGCCTCGGCATGGCCGCGCATGACTTCGCTCTCCCAGCTGTTCAGCCGGCAGCCGAACGTCATCAGCTCGTTGGCGCCCTGGGCGGACGGTGCCGCCGGCGAGGTGTGGACATCCTGATCGGACATAAGTCCGCCTAAGTGGGGAAAAGGCGGGGTGCGGTCAAGCCGGACTAGCGTTCCAGGCGTCCGCTGATCACATAATCGAGGATGGCGACGACCTGGCCCGGCTCGGTGGCTGTAGCCATTGCGGCGCCGTCGACTTCCTTCATGGCATGGGTCAGCGCGTCATCGCGGAGGGTGATGACGGGCTTGCCGAGGGCAGCGGCATATCCGGCATCGAAAGCGGCGTTCCACTGGCGATACTTGTCGCCGAAGCGAACTACGACGATGTCCGATTGTCCGATCAGCGTGCGGGTCCGTATCGCATTGATTTTCCCGCCCTTGTTATCGCGCCAGAAGGACTTTTCCTCCTCGCCGAGAATGACCGCACCGCAATCGTCAGAATCCGCGTGGACGGTGACGGGCGAGACAAAGTTTACCGGCAGCTGCTTGGCAGCGGCCGCGGACATGATCTGCTCACGCCAATCGGTATGGATTTCTCCGGATAGATAGACGGTCCAGCTGGTCTTGCTCATGGGGTCACGGCTCCAATTCCACTTCGCCTTCGTATTCGACCGGGCCTTCAAGCCAGACATGGTTGTCGGCTTTCCAGGTAACGGCTAGCTCTCCGCCATCGACCGTCACGCGGCAAGACCTGTCCAGGAGCCCCTTGCGATGGCCTGTCACGACCGCCGCCGCCGCACCGGTACCGCAGGCCAAAGTCAGGCCAGCGCCCCGCTCCCAGACACGCAGTCGAATGTGATCCTGGGCGTGGATTTCCATGAAGCCGGCATTGACGCGTTCGGGAAACAGCGGATCGGCTTCGATGCGGGGCCCCAATACGTCGATTGGCAAAGACATGACATCGTCGACGACGAATACGGCGTGCGGGTTCCCCATCGAGACGACACCGGGCTGGCCGATCCGAACCCCGTCGAGGCCGATCTCGTAATCCATGGCAACCGTATCCATCTCGCGCGTCAGCGGGATGTCCTTCCATCCCGTGTGCGCTTCCCCGAGATCGACGCACATCTGCCGATCGCCGGTGCGCCGGGTCTCGGTGATCCCGTAGCCGGCTTCCAGCCAGGCCGAACTGCTCGCCTTCTCCCCGGTCAGGTACCAGCCGGCACAGCGGGCGCCGTTTCCGCACGCCCCGACTTCCGCACCATCGCGATTCCAGATCCGGTATCGGGCGTCTGCCTTGTCGCTGGGTTCCAGCTTCAGCAACTGATCGAAGGCGTGCGCTGCCGCCCATGTGGCCAGGCGTCCTGTCGTGATCTCGACGCCGGATTCGCGCGCATCGATGAGCAGGAAGGCATTGCCGGTCCCGTTCATCTTCAAGGCGCGCATCGCAGTGTCCATTGAGTGTTTCACTTGAATCGTGCTTCGTCCGCGCTAGGGATATCGTCAGCAATATTTGAGGAGCATGCCAGATGCTGCAACGCTTTTTGACCGCGACGGCCGCCGGCGCCTTGCTGGTCGCCTGTTCCGAACCGGCCAGCGAGACGACCGATACAGCGATGACGGATACCGCCGAAACGATTCAGGACGATGCGCCCGAGACGAGCACCGAGACGAGCACCGAGATGCGTGAAGTCGTCGAGATCGATCCGGTCAATGACCCCCGGGTCTGGCTGGAAGAGGTCGAAGGTGAGCAGGCGCTGGAGTGGGTCGAAGGTCAAAACGACCGGACATTCGAGCGGCTTCAGGGTGATCCGCGCTACCAGGGATTCTATGATGCGGCCCTGGAGGTCTATCAGAGCGACGATCGCATTCCCTACGGATCCTACCGGAACGGCCATATCTGGAATTTCTGGCGCGATGCGACCAACACGCATGGCCTGTGGCGACGGACCAGCCTGGAAAGTTATCTGTCCGATAATACTGAATGGGATGTCGTGCTCGATCTCGATGCTGTCGCGGAAGAGGAAGGCGTGAACTGGGTCTGGCAGGGTTCAAACTGCCTCGGCCCGGATTACACACGCTGCATCATCACGCTGTCGGACGGCGGGCAGGATGCGTCCGTGCGCCGCGAGTTCGACCTTGAAAGCCGTTCCTTCGTGGAAGACGGTTTCGTTTCGCCGGAAGCCAAGGGAGGCATGAGCTGGGTCGACCAGGATACCGTGTTGTTCGGCTTTGCGACGGACGACGAAAACTCGACTACATCTGGCTATCCGGTTGCCGTTTATCGCTGGGAGCGCGGCACGCCGATAGACGCGGCAACCGAAGTGTTGCGCGGTGATCGCGAGGACGTCGGCCTGTTCGCATTCCGCGTCGAAGACAATGCCGACAACGTGTACATGATGGCGTCGGAAGCCGACACCTTCTTCGAAACGACGTGGTGGTATCTGCCCAACGAAGGTGAGCCGGTGTCCCTTCCGATCCCGGCGCGCTCCTCGCTGACCGGGCTCTATGACAACCAGCTCCTGTTCACTCTGGAAGAAGAGTGGGACCGCGGCGAAGGCGAGACTTACCCGCAGGGCGCGCTCCTGTCCTTCGACATGGGCCGCTTCGCCGAGAACGGCGAGATCGGCGATGTCGCGACGGTGTTCGTCCCGGGTGAGCGCCAATCGATCGGCAGTGTCGGCGTGTCGGCCGGCACAGTGCTGATCCAGATCGACGATAATGTCACGGGCCAGCTCTGGCGTTTCGATTTCGACGGATCGGGCTGGTCGTCCACGCAGGTCGACACACCCGAGAACCTGACGCTGGGCCTGTTTGGCACCAGCCCGCATCATGATCTGGCCTTCCTCAATGCCGAAGGCTTCCTGACGCCGGATTCGCTTTACGTGGTCGACGCCGAAGCCGGCACGGTCGAGATTGCGGATTCGACACCGGCCTGGTTCGACGGTGACGCTCTCGTCGTCGAACAGCGCGAGACGGCATCGGCCGACGGCACGATGATCCCGTACTTCGTGGTACGCCATCGCGACACCGAAATGGACGGTTCGACACCGACTTTGCTTTACGCCTATGGCGGCTTCCAGGTGTCGATCCAGCCGAGCTATTCGGGCGTTCGCGGGCGGCTCTGGCTGGAGCGCGGCGGCGCCTATGTGGTCGCCAATATCCGTGGTGGCGGCGAATTCGGACCGGCGTGGCACCAGGCCGGTCTGATGATGAACCGCCAGCGCATCTATGACGACCTGATCGCGGTTGCCGAAGACCTGGTCGATGACGGGCTGACCAGCTCGCAGCATCTCGGCGTCTATGGTGGCTCGAATGGCGGTCTCCTGACCGGCGTGATGTACACGCAGCGTCCGGATCTCTGGGGCGCGGTGGTTTCGGCTGTGCCGCTGCTGGACATGCTGCGCTATCACATGCTGCTCGCGGGCGCGTCGTGGATGGGCGAGTACGGTGATCCGAATGATCCGGACGAGGGCGGCTTCCTGCGCAGGATTTCGCCTTATCACAACGTCTCGGCCAATGACGAATATCCGCCGATCTATCTTTACACCTCGACAAAGGATGATCGCGTTCATCCGGGCCATGCTCGCAAGTTCGCGCACCTGCTCGAAGAGCTGGGACATGATTATCTCTACTATGAGAACACGGAAGGCGGGCACTCCTCGGCGGCCAATCTGGCCGAAAGCGCGAGGCGGGATGCTCTGCTTTATACCTTCCTCAGCCAGCAGCTGATGGACGAGTAGGTTGGTCAGCGACTGAAGCACCAAGCCCCCGGCCCCGGCCGGGGGTTTTTTCTATATGATCCCGTCCAGGCTCTCAGCGATCAGCCGGGCCTCGGCCTCGCGGGCCGAGCCCTTGCGCCAGGCAATGCCGATCTCGCGGCCGATGACCGCCGGCGTGAAAGGTTTCACGACAAGCCCGAGTCCGTCGGTCACGCCGCCTTCCACCGCGAGGCGTGGTAGAAGCGTCGCGCCGAGGCCGGATTTCACCATTTGCGCCAGGGTATGCAGGCTGGTGGCCGCGAAGTCCGAGCGTGAGGCCGCCGCGGAGCAGACGGCCAGCGCGTGATCGCGCAGGCAATGCCCGTCTTCCAGCATCAACAGCTTTTCTCCGTCGAGATCGTTCGCCGAGACCGTGTCGCGGCTGGCGAGCGGATGATCTGCGGCTGCGGCAAACAGAAACTCGTCGGACCCGACAGTTACGCTCTCGATCCCCGGCGCTTCATACGGCAAGGCAATCAATGCCGCGTCGAGATTGCGGGCGCGCAACCCGTCGAGCAGGCGCTCGGTCAGATCTTCGCGCAGATAGAGCTGAAGGCGTTCATGTGCCGCTGAGAGGACAGGCAGGAGCTTCGGCAACAGGAAGGGGGCGATTGTCGGGATGACGCCGAGGTGGAATGGCCCGCTCAACGGTTCACCGGCAGCACGGGCCGCCTGGACGAGATCCTCGGCCTCGGCAAGCGTTTTCCAGGCGCGTGCGACCGCCGCTTCTCCGGCCGGAGTCAGCGTCGTGCCGCGCGCACCGCGTTCGACAAGGGTGACGCCAAGTGTGGCCTCGAGTTCCTTGATTGCGGCGGACAATGTCGGCTGGGTGACATGGCAGGCTTCCGCAGCGCGTGAGAAATTACCTTCATCGGCGAGGGTCACAAGGAAGCGCAATTGGCGGAGCGTGGGGAGCTGCGTGTTCATAGTGATATTGATATAGATTATACATCATCAAAAAACAATTCATTTGATTAATGACACGAGCCGTCTCATATCGCCTTGTCGATGGGGTGAGGCCCCGCTCAAACAGTAAACAAACGAGGTCAGTATCATGATGGGAATTGGCGAGAAGCTTCCTGAATTCGAAATCACCGGCGTGAAGCCAGGTTTCATGGAACACGAAGAGAATGGCGAAAGCGCATTCGAGCCGGTCAACCAGGACAGCTTCGAAGGCAAGTGGAAGGTCATCTTCTTTTACCCTAAAGATTTTACTTTCGTGTGTCCGACCGAGATCAAGGCGTTTGCCGACCTGAACGGCGATTTCGATGATCGTGATGCCGTCGTGCTTGGCGGCTCGGCCGACAATGAATTCTGCAAGCTGGCCTGGCGCCGCGATCACCCCGATCTTGAAAAGCTGGCGATCTGGCAGTTTGCCGACACCACTGGTTCGCTGATAGACGCTCTTGGCGTCCGGTCAAACGAAGGCGTTCCGCTGCGGGCAACCTTCATTGTGGACCCGGACAATGTGATCCAGCACGTCTATGTCACCAATCTCAATGTCGGCCGAAATCCGGAAGACACTCTGCGGGTCCTGGATGCGCTGCAGACCGACGAACTCTGCCCCTGCAACCGCGCTGTGGGCGGCGACACCCTGGCCGCGTAACCCATCGCGACCTGACCGGAGGCGCGCCGGGCTCTCTCCCCCCTTGGCTTGGCGCGCCTTTCTCATGCTTCAATGGAGATAAGCCATGAGCCTCGAAACGCTCAAGAACGACATTCCGGACTATGCCAAGGATATCAGGCTGAACCTGTCCAGCCTCGCGCGCGAAACGGTTCTCGACGACCAGAAGAAGTGGGGTGTTTTCCTGGCGACCGCTCACGCTGTGGGCGTGCCTGGCGTCGTAAAGGCGATTGAGGCCGAAATAGCGGACAAGCTGTCGGCCGAGGCCAAGTCCGGTGCCAAGGCCGCTGCGGCGATCATGGGCATGAACAATGTCTACTACCGTTTTGTCCACCTGGCTTCTGCCAAGGATTACAAAACGTTGCCGGCCAAACTCCGGATGAATGTGATCGCCAATCCCGGGGTCGAAAAGGCGGATTTCGAGCTGTGGTCACTGGCTGTGTCAGCGATCAATGGTTGCGGCTTGTGCATCGACAGCCACGAGGCCGAGCTGCGAAAGCATGGCGTTACGGCTGAACAAATCCAGGCCGCTGTGCGGATCGCGTCGACCGTGAATGCCATCGCGGCAGTCCTTGACGCAGAATCTGCGATCGCCGCCTGATTGGCAATCCAATCGCTCATTTTGAAGGGCGCCCTGCGGGGCGCCCTTTTCGTATCTGCAACAAAACTTTCACAATCTGGTGCGGACCGGCTTCCCTCTGAAATTCAATCATTTCGCCTCACGAGCGATCAGTTTTGACTTCCTTAATATAGTCCGTATAGTCACAATATATGGGTCAGATTTATCGAATAAGCCAGTCTTCGGACGCGCCAATGCGCGATTGGCATGATGGCGGCGAAGCCGCGAATTCACGGCATTTTTTCTCGCGCAAGACCATGCGTTTCGCCAATGCCTATCGCGACGTGAAATGGCGCCGCCTTGCCGTACAGGCGGTTATCGCATTGACTCTGATGTCCGCGCCGCTGGCCTCGCGCCTCGGAGAACTCGGCTCGCTATCCCTGCTGATTGGCGCCGGGCTCGGCGGACTCACCGCCTATGTTGCGCTGACCAAGCTTCTGGACGCGGCACGCCGACATTGACGCCAAACACGGCTCGCCTAGTCTGCCGGTCGTATGACGATCCGGTGGGGAGGCCGCGCTCATGTTCAGATGGTGGTTCGGGGTAACGCTGTGGAAGCGCGTGCTTGGCGCGCTGGTGCTGGGGATCGGTTTCGGGCTGTTCGTCCAGCAGTTCATGGGAGACGGCGCCGAGCAGTTCCTCGCAGCTTATGTCCAGCCCTTCGGCGACATATTCATTGCGCTGATCCGCATGATGATCGTGCCGCTCATCTTTACCACTTTGGTGGCCGGCGTGGTCGCCATGAAGCAACCTGCGAAGCTGGGCTCGCTCGGTGTCATGACGATCGGGCTTTACCTCATCACAACGTTCTTCGCCAATGTCATTGGCTTGGTGTTCGGCACCATCATGCGACCAGGGACAGGCGCGAGCGAAGCGCTCGCCGGCGCAACACCGGAAGCGATATCGCAGGAACGCCCAAGCGGATGGGAGCAGATCCTCGACATCATCCAGAATCCCGCTGCCGCGATGGCGGAAGCCAATATTCTGGCCATCATTTTCTTCGCGGTCCTGTTTGGCGTTGGCATCCTGCTTGCCGGCGACAAAGGGGAAGCTGTAGGGAGATTTTTCGAAAGCGCGTCGGAGGCGGTCCTGAAGGTCACGGCGATCATCATGGAAACCGCACCTTTTGGTGTGTTCGCGCTGATTTCCTACGCGACGGTGGCGTATGGGATTGAAGCCTTCCAGTCGATCTTCTGGTTGATCCTGACGGTCTATCTGGGTCTTTTGACCCACATGATTCTAATCTATGGCGGCTTGATAAAGCTCGTGCTCCGTTTGCCGCTAATCCGGTTCTTCCGGGGTATATTTGACGCGCAGGCGGTTGCTTTCTCAACCTCTTCGAGTTCGGCCACCCTGCCGGTGACGATCACCAATGCACGGCGAAACCTCGGTGTGAAAAAAGGTGTGGCTGCATCGGTCCTGCCGTTGGGCGCGACGATCAATATGGACGGAACCGCGCTTTATCTCGGCATTCTCGCCTTGTTCACGGCGCAGGCGTTTGGCATCGATCTGACCTTCGCGAACTATGTAATGATTGCGATCACGGCTGCCGTCGTCTCAATCGGCGCCGCCGGCATTCCATCGGCCTCGCTGTTCCTGCTTGCGACGGTGCTCACGACCTTTGGTGCCTCGCCGGAACAGATTGCGCTGGTCGTGGGTTTCATCCTGCCGGTTGACCGGATCATGGACATGGCGCGGACCGTCGTGAACGTGACGGGCGACGCCGCTGTCGCTACGTCGGTTGCGAAATGGGAAGGCGAACTGGACGAAGAGGTCTTCCGAGATCCGGCCACGATCTAATTCATGCGCATGACCACTGCCCGGATTATCGAGCTAGTTGTTGCGGTGAGCGTTGTCGTGATCTCGGTGGCGTCACTATTCGTCGCCGTCGACCAGAGCCGCTTCCAGCGGCGGACCCTGGAAGCGAGCGTTTTGCCGGTGATCCAGTATGGCTCGGGAAATTACGATGCCGAGCGAAGCGAATGGATAATGACGGTCAGATTCACCAATACAGGTCTGGGCCCCGCAGACTCGCGCTATCTCGGCTTGTTCTGGGATGGAGAAGAAATACGCGACACGTCGGCCTTCCTTGCGCGGTGCTGTGTCAGCGAAGAAGTGCCGGAAGCGGACCGCCTGGCGTATGTTCATCAAGCGTTTCGCGACGGCCAGATGGCTTTCCTGTTTGATTCCGTCGAAGGGCGGTTTTTTGCGCCGCAGGAGAGCGTCGATTATATCGAGTTCGGGCGGCCGGATGCCGAAGCCCAGCCTGTCGGACGGGCGATCTGGCAATCATTGGACCAGGTGCGGCACGAGATCGAGGTCGAGGCCTGTTATTGCTCCGTGTTCGATGATTGCTGGATGTCGCGCTTCCCGGACCAGAGCCGCGAGCCGGTTGAATTCTGTCCGATTCGCGAATAGCTGCCACGATCTGGCCCCATTGGCGCTGCAATTTCACGCCCATGGGTTGGGTCCGTTTCGTTCTGTTCGCTGTCGCGATAACCGGTCTGATTGCCGGAATCTGGTTTGTCCTTGATTGGCGGAACGGCCGGGATGCCAGTGCAGATATCCCTATTCTGACTACCCAATCCGCGAATTCCTGTGAAACGCTGCAATCGAATGCCGTAGCCTTTACCCTGCAGGCGGAGCGGCGGCTCGAAGCGGCGCCGGCGGAAGCCTATGCGGCCGCCTCGGACGCCTTTGTCGCCTCGGAGCTCGCTGCAGTCGTGTGTCCGCCGCAGGACTGGGCAGACCCTAAACTGCGGACACGGCCTCCGGAATTGCAGCAGGCGGCCTACCGGCGACTGGCGACCGGATCCATACGTGATCTCACGGCAGCCTGCGCGGCGATGGAGGCCAGTTTCATCGGCGAAGCCGGCATCGAGGCATTGCTGCGCGCGACCGGGCAGACCGGTTATGCAGTGCGCCTCAAGGACAGGTCGGCCTCTTTCGTCTGCCCTGACCGAGCGCGCTATCACATCAATCCCGGGCGGCCGTCGCGGGGTGGCCTCGAACCGGACGGGCTGCCGCTCTGGCCCGAACGCTCGCTGAGCTGAACTAGAACTCCCGGCCAATGTAGACGAACACGGTCTGGTCGCCGTGCTGCCCCCGCCCATAGCCGATAAAGGCCGGTCCGATCAGCGTGTTCACCGCGGCGTATCCGGTGAGCGAAGATGTGTGTCCATAGACCAGTCCGTCGGCACCGAGATCCAGCGTGTATTCGGCATACTCGGCCAGCAGGCCGATCCAGATCGGGATCGCTCCGACGGCATCGGGGGATGTCAGGCGGCGATAGCCCTCGACCGCTACCATGTCGAAGGAATTGGCCGGAAGCTGACGTTCGCCGATGGCGGTCAGGTTCCGGAAGCCGCCCAGGAAAAACAACGCCTCCAAGGTCGAGCCTTCATCCTCGGAGCGTCCCGATTCGCCGCGCACCATGCCGCCCCAGCGGCCCATGCCGAACGCCTGCTCGCCGCGGAAATGGTAGCGCTCGAATAAGTCATCGAAAGGCTCGACATCAACGAGGTCTGCAACCAGGCGGGCGTCGGCAAAAATCGCACGGCCCCCGGTCGGAAAGTCGGGATGATTCAAGGTGTCGAACTCGAATGCCAGGCCAAGATCAGCGTTCTCGAGATCGATATCGCCGCCATCCTCCATCAGTTCGAAGGGCGTATCATATTCACCATTGCGATATCCGGCATCGACCGACAAGCGGCCCCAGCGGCCGAAATCGCGGCCGATCTCCGCACGACCAAACAGACGTGTCGTCCAGTATTCGTCGAGTCGTATGCCGGCCAGATCCAGCGGGATCGGTGTGCCCAGATAGCCTGCGCCGACCTCGTAATAGAACCGCCCGCCGTGGCCGAAGGGCTGCAGCCATGCCGCGCTGATCTCTATATCCGATCCGAGCGCCCCGTTCAGTGAAAACTGCGCGCCCGAGGCGTTCGCCGGCGCGCGGGTGTAGCGGGCCCGCAGGACATAACGGGAATCCTGATCAAAGGAGTTCGACAGGGTAATGCCGGCCTGGAAAAGGTTGCGCCCAAGTGGGCGTTCTTCCGTGCGGAGGGTCAGCGTTCCGTCGGTCTCGAACCCGGCGTCGATGGCGCCGAAGGTGTCGAGGCCTGCAACCTCGATCATGCCTTCGCGAATATCCTCGCGCGTCACGCTGTCACCGGGTTCGATGCCGAAGCGATCGGCGATCATGGCGTCGGAAACAATGGTCGCGTTGTCGATGCGAACCGCCGTGACGGTACGGGCGTCGCCGGTGGCACGCGCCATGACGGCATTCGGACGTTCAAGGGGCGGAGCGGCAATGGCGGCGATCTCGGCCATGCGGGCGCGATAGGGCGCTGCAGCGGCTATACCGCTCTCGAAACCTTCGCCGGCGCGCTCGAAACTTCCCGTCGACAGTCCTGTCAGATCGGGCCGGATGATGATGTCGCGCTCGGACAGAAGCTCGGCCTGTTCGGTGCGGTTGAGCCAGACCTGGACTTGGACCAGCTGTTGCGCGACCTGCACGACGGAGGGGCTGGCTGGCGGGTCGCCGGGTTCCACCGTGGTGTCGACCACGATGATGATGTCGGCCCCCATGTCGCGGGCGACATCGACCGGCAATTGCTTGGACATGCCGCCATCGATCAGCAGGCGGCCGTCTATTTCGCGCGGGTCGAAGAGGCCGGGCACCGACATCGAGGCCAGCATCGCTTCGACGATATCGCCATGATCGATAATGACCGCCTGGCCGGTGCCGAGATCGGTGGCGACGGCGCGATAGGGGATCGGCAGTTCATCGAAATCGAAAGCGGGCGGCGCCTCGTCCAGCATGTCGCGGTAAAAGCCCTGCAGGCCGCGCAGCGTGGTGACGCTGGAGGGCAGGATAAGACCGTTCTCGCCCCAGCCGGCGATATAGTCGGAATAATATTCGTCCTGCCGGTCCTTCTCGCGGTAGGGGCGATCCTCGCGGCTTAGCGTGTTGGTGATCAGTTGCGGCCAGTCGGCGGCCTCGAACTCGGTGCGCATCTCGTCGGGCGACCAGCCCGCGGCATAGAGCCCGCCGACGACCGAGCCCATCGAGGTGCCGACAATGCAGTGGACCGGCACGCCTTCTTCCTCGAGCACCCGGATGACGCCGATATGGGTGTTGGCGAAAGCGCCGCCGCCGGACAGGACGAGGCCGATATCGGCGCCGTCGGCATCGTCATTGTCACAGGCCAGAGCGGCCGTCGACATGCACAGGCCCGCGGTCATTCCCGCCAGAACACGTTTCATGGCAATCTCCCCTCGCGGAAGCTTAACCCCTTGAGGCGGATCGGGAAAACCGAAAAGCTGGAGGTCACGTGGATAAATCCTCCGGTTTTCAGCATTTGGCCTCCTACTACTACAACTACGATTGCCGTTTCGCGGCAACCGCATCAGACTGCCAGCTTAGGGCTGTGGCCGACTGCGAGGATTACCCTGCGCCCGGATTGCCATTGTCACCGGCCGGCAGGTCTTCCCCTTCCGCCGCAGCGAGGGAATAATACGGAAAGACCCATATCCCGGACCGATCCCCGCTCACGCCGAGCCTGAAAGTGCCGGATGTGAAACAGGCCGTGGCATTCTATGCCGGCGTGCTGGACTTCGAGCCCACGGGACAATGGGAGGACGCAGGCGAACTTGTCTGGGCCGAGATGACGCGCGGCACTGCCCGCCTCTGGTTCTTCCGCGATGCTCAGGATCCGCTGGGCAAGCCGGCGCTGACCGGATTCCTCTACATCTTCGTGGACGATGTCGACGCCGAGGCCGCGCGCCTGAAGGACAAGGTGAAGACTGTCTGGGGTCCGGAGGACATGGAATATGGCCTGCGCGAATTCTGTTTCGAGGACTGCAACGGTTACCGTCTCGTGTTTGCGATGGACATATGATGACAGATACCGGCTATTCCGGGACGCCGCTGCCGAAAAAGCTCGGCCTGAAGGACGGCCAGGCGGTGTGCTTCCTCAATCTGCCGGACAGCCTGAACTGGCTGACAGATGCCGCGCAATTCATCGAGCTCACGGCCACGCCGGAACCCGGCGGCGAGCTGGATGTCGTCCACCTGTTCGTGATGTCGAAGGATCAGCTGAACCTGGCGCTGCCGCAGGCCCGGCTGGCGATTGCACAAGCCGGGATGATCTGGGTGAGCTGGCCGAAGAAAGCCTCGAAAGTGCCGACCGACATGAGCGAGGATGAAGTGCGCGCGGCGGCCTTTCCGCTGGACCTGGTCGATGTGAAAGTGTGCGCGGTCGACGCAATCTGGTCCGGGCTGAAACTGGTCATCCGCAAGGAAAAGCGGGTCTGATCAGCTATCACCCGCCAGCGTTACGCCTGCTCGGTGGCCAGCCAGACCGGGAGGGCGCGATAGGCGCACAAGCCGCCGATCGCCATGAGGCCAAGTCCCGCCGGCATGAAGCCGAGGCGTCCAAACCGTTCGGCCTGTTGCAGGGATTTCAGGCCGAGCGACGGAAAAACCAGGCTGATGATCACTTTCAGCATCAGGAGATGGCCGTAGAGCGTGATAATGATCGCCGGCCACGACCAGTCCTGGTGAAAGACGACGATGAGCGTGGCGGGCCACATTTCCAGCATGACGGTCCGCCACACCACACCGGGCTGACCGCGGGCCGCGAGATCGGCAAAGAAGCCCGCCCACATCCGGTGCTGCACGACATGGCTCAGGCCGATCAGCATCAGCGGCAGCGCCAGGGCGGCTTCCACCCACACTGTGAACTCCGCATCAGGCATCGCCATTCCCTGCTGTCAGCTGGTCTATCCGGACATGAGTTAGAACCTGCACACGCCCTGCTGCAAGGTTGATCCCGAAAAGTCCGAAATATCGCAAGCCCCTCTCGTCGCTTACTTCACGTCATCCCCGCGGCTTGTGCCCGCGTCCATGAGCACCGCGAAGGCAGGGCGTCCAAGCTCACCCGTAAATACGGTGTTACCCGACTCGTTCATTTTGAAATGTTCGAAGAGATCTCTGAAGCTATAGGGCGTGAAAAGCGGCTGAAAAACTGGCGACGCGCCTGGAAGATCAAATTGATCGAACAGTTCAATCCTCACTGGCGTAATGCCACCGCTGACATTCCCTATGCATGAAGACCAATCTCCCGTCACCCCGGCGAAATCCGGGACCCAGAGCCACAGTGATGCGCTGAATTCAGGCGCGTAATCTGCGCAGCGGTGATGACGCCGGCTGGTTGACTCAGGGCGGTTTCATGGCACTGGCGCAACTGGATCCTGACTTCCGTCAGGATGACGGGTTTGGGGCAATCCAAAGCTTATCAAGGCCCAATTTTTCCTCCCCCGCTGGCGCGCGGAACGGACCGGGAAGCGGTTAGCGGCGGTGCGGCGACCAGCACCTCAAAATGAAATCCGAGAGGGTTCGCGCGAAGAGGTCATGGCAAAGTCAAAATACTGGCCCGGCGTAGATGGGGCCTCTGAAAATCACAGCGGGGCGGTGCGTCTTTATTTTGTTCCCATATCTTAACGCGAGAAATAATGGCCGGACCTGCCGATTTCGATTCAACACAACCGGGAATCCGATTGACTCCTTCAATTTTACGGAATTGCTTGCGGGTTCGTACAGCAATAGTTTTGTGTTCTTGTGGCCGGATCGCTGCGACGGGCATGGCGATCGGAGTATCATGAATATCAGGACTGAAGCTGCCGGCCTGGCCGGCGCACTGTTGGCGGCTGCGATTTTGTCGACGCCTGCCAACGCCCAGTACGCGCTGAATACCGAATTCACGGTCAACCAGGTGGGTGTGACCGACGGGAGTCAGTCTGTTCTCCGCATTGCCACCCACGCCCCCAACCGGATCATCGAGCTGACGAACGGCAATCGGATCGTGGCTTTTTCTGACGGGGGAGGAAATGACGGGGGCTCAACTGGCATGTTCGCGACGATATTGGGGGCCGATGACAGTATTGTCACCAGCGTCAATATCTCGAATGCTGCGACAGCCGATCGGTTGGGCGGTATCGCCGCGCTGACCACGGGCGGGTTTGTGGCGGTCTATTCGCGCGCGGATCCGGATGCTGATTGCTATGGCCGGGTTTTTGACAATGCCGGCAGTGAAATCGTGGCCGAATTCCGGCTTCACGCGGATGATGGAGATTCCCAACTGTATTGCGACGTCGCGCCGCTGGCGGGCGGCGATTTCATCGCGGTCTGGGACAATCAAACAAGCGACGATATCCTTGCGCAACGTTTCAACGGCGATGGCTCAATGGATGGCGGGTTGATCGCAGTGGAGGTCGGCGCAACTTATAATGGCGGCGCATCGGCTTATACTTCGGATGAGCCCATTGTCACACCGCTGACGTCAGGCGGATATGCCATTGCGTGGCGGGAAACTAGCGGTGCGGACACGAGTTCCCAAGGCGTCTTCATGCGGGCGTATGATGCCGCCGGTACCGAAACCACACCGGGGATTACCCGCGTCAACACGACCGTAGCCAGCCTTCAATTCCGCCATTCCGGCGCAGGCTTGTCCAATGATAATATTGTTTATGTCTATTACGACAGCAATGCGGGCGACGTTTCCGCGCGCATTCTGACGCCGGCCGGCGCAGAGGCGGTCGCTGAATTTGATGTCACCACAGCGTTCAATGATTTTCCCACAGTCGCTGCCCTCCCCGGCGGCGGGTTTCTGGTCACGACCAGCGATTCAAGTGGTGTCGACGGGGATGGTTGGGGAATTGTGCTCAGCACGTTTAACAATGACGGTACGGCGAACGGGCCGATCCAAATCGTGAACACGACAACGGCTGGCATTCAAGCATACAGCGCCGTCGGTACATTTGCCGGTGACAGCTTTCTGATTGCCTATACGGAACATTCAAACGCTGTTGACGGTAGCGTCCTGTCGGTTCTCGCGCGCTCGTTTACGGCCGTTGATCCGGCGTCTGCGCCGCTCGTGGCGCTGGATGCCGCCAGCCCGTTTTCCGGCCAGACAATGGCGAGCGAAATCGGCGGCACGCTCGACGGCAACGCGATCCTCGACTTTGGTCTGCATGATCGTTTCATCGGCCTGGGCGCAGCGGGCATCGTTGAAGCCGAATTTACCCTGACCAATGCGACCTTCTCGGGCATTGTGTCGGGTGCAGCCTGGACACAGGCCAGCGATCCTGATTGCGATTTTGGCTCGCCGGTATTTGGCGGCGGGATTGGCGGCAATGTCGTGCGCTTCGAGAATACCGGGCAATTGAACCAGTGCAGCGGGAACGGGGCCATCAATGGCACGATCACCCTGCCGATCGAGGTCACGAATAATGGCGATCCTGTGAGCGTGACGGTCACCTTCACCCCCACCGCTGATGCCGGGGCCTATACCGGTTCCAGTGATGATCTCGACCTTCTGGCCTTTGCGGCGGCCTTTGATTTTTCGATCACGGCAGGGGCAGCAGGCGCTGGCGAGTTTGATGCCAATGGCGATGACCTGCAGGGCACCGGCCTTGTCGGGACCCTGACACTGGCTGATTTCCCGGCCGATATTGAAGCCGACATTGGCGTGCCTCTGGCCGATGCTTCCGACATTGCCATGTCGGGCGAGCTTGCCGTGACCTTCCCGGGCGGTGTGACCGGTATCGACGAAACGAATGTCGATCTGGGTGGCGTGGCCTGTACGCAGGGCGCAGCTCCGTCCGATAACGTCTTCACCTGTGCGCTGGGCGGCGGCGATCTCGACGGCATCGATAATGGTGCGGCCGGTCTGGATATTACCATTGATGATGACGCCAATGCGGCGACCTTCGTGACGGCGCAGGCACCGAACGCGGTCCTTACCGTTACGGGCAATCCCAACAACACGGTCTCCGGCGCTTCCGGCGGCCTTGCAGAAATCGAACTGGATGACGGGCTCGACGTGAACGCCATCACCAGTTCCAACTTCGACTGGGTGCGCTTCGGATCGGGCGGCACGGAAAGCAATTTCCGCATTGCCCTGCCTTCAGCCGCTGAAGCGCAGGCCGTCACCCAGGTCCAGGTCACTGTCATTCAGGGCAATGGCGTTGCAGCGGGAACGATCAACCTGCTGCCGGGAGCCGCTGGCACCGGCTTCCAGGTAAAGGGGGCAACCGTGACCTTCAATTCGCGGGCCCTGGGGGCAATGTCGGGCGAGACCGGCAATGCCAACATCACCTCCGTCGCCCTGCAACATGATGAGACCGCCTTGCTGTCAGGCACGGTGCCCGGCCTCACCATATTGCGTCAGCTGGTGAACCGCTCTCCCGACAGTTTCATCGCCACCGGGGGGATGACAAACGACTAGCGTCGTCGCGGAACAATTTATTTGCGGATATATCTATACCCCTCCCCACGAAGGGGGGGGCTTCTGCCGCAGCGACAATGGTCACCCCACCTCGCCGACCTTCGCCATCAAGGGGAAGGGAATCGAGCACGACCACCCGCCATGGGTGGTTCGAGGCCCGCTTGCAGCGGGCCCCTCACCCTGAGGCAGGTTTGTGCCGTGCCTGACAGAATCTCCCCATCAAGCGACACGAGGGCCCGTGACGAAAACAACGCTTTGCCCGGCGTCCGCACCGTCTCTTGCAATACTCTGCTTTATATAACAAAGTAATTGTGATGCCAAATTTCTGAGCACGACCGGGAATCGCTGACATGACATTCGAACCGCTTTTCGACGCTTCGCCCGCCATCCAAATCCATTTCTACACCGTGGTACCGGCCTTCGCACTGGGCACGATCCAGATGGTGTTGCCCAAGGGGACGGTTCTGCATCGCTGGAATGGCTATTTCTACATGGCGCTGATGATGGTGACGGCGACCGCAGCGGCCTTCATTCCCAGCTTCATGGAGCAGGGCCGGGTGCTGGGTCATTTCGGTTATATCCACCTGTTCGTCATTCTGACCTATGTGACCGTGCCGCTGGCGCTCTGGAATGCCCGCAAAGGCCAAACCCGCCATCATCGCGACGCCATGATCGGGCTTTATATCGGCGGTATCCTGATTGCCGGCGGGCTGGCCTTCATGCCGGGCCGGATCATGCATGAAATGGTCTTCGGACCGGTCTGAAGACGGGACCGCGCCGGAGTGCCGCAGGCGGTCGACTTCCCTGCCGAGCGCTATACATTTGCTCACCGAAACACCGGATGATTTGAGGGATTTCAAATGGTCGAGCTTGCCCTGCCGCGCGGATCCAGGCCCAAGAAGGGCAAAACGTGGCCAAAACCCGAAGGCGCAAAGAATACCCGTACTTTCAAGGTCTACCGCTACGATCCGGAGGTGGGTGGCAATCCGCGCTGGGACACCTACACGATCGACACCGACGATTGTGGCCCGATGGTTCTCGACGCGCTGTTCTGGATCAAGAACAATGTTGATTCCACGCTCGCCTTCCGGCGCTCCTGCCGCGAGGGCGTGTGCGGTTCGTGCTCGATGAATATCGGCGGCCGCAACACGATTGCCTGTACAAAGGGCATGGACGAATTCAGGGGCGACATCACGATTTCGCCGCTGCCGCACCAGCCGGTGGTGCGCGACCTCATACCCGACCTCACCGATTTCTATGCCCAGCACGCTTTCGTGGAGCCCTTCCTGCAAACCAAGACGGCGGCTCCGGAGAAGGAATGGCGGCAGTCCGAGGAGGACCGGTCCAAGGTCGACGGGCTCTATGAGTGCATCATGTGTGCCTGCTGCTCGACGGCGTGCCCGTCATATTGGTGGAATTCCGAGAAATATCTCGGGCCGGCGGCGCTGTTGCAGGCCTATCGCTGGATCGCCGACAGCCGTGACGAGATGACCGGCGAACGCCTCGATGATCTCGAGGACCCGTTCAAGCTTTATCGCTGCCACACCATCATGAACTGCGCCCAGGTCTGTCCCAAGGGTCTGAACCCGGCCAAGGCCATCGCCGAGATCAAGCAGTTGATGGTCGAGCGCGAAGCCTAGCGGCCGCGTGATGGCATTCGGACCCGCCGGCCTCGTTGCGGCCGCGGGGGCCGTGCTGTTTCTGCTGCTGGCAGCGCTGACCGCGATCCGGCCCGCCGCGAATACTACGCGGACGCGGCTCTTCGCGGCTTTTCTTGCCCTGTTCAGCCTGCCGCTCCTCAATATCGTGATCGCCGACAGCGGGCTGGCGCTACAGTTTCCGCGCCTACTCTTTATCGGAAACACGCTGGGGCTGGCCGCCGCGCCGGTGCTCTACCTGTTCGCACATTCGCTGGCACTGGCCGATTTCCGACTGAAACGCCGGGACGCCGTCCACTTCCTGCCACTCCTGGTGATCGCGGCGCTCGTGGCCTGGCAATTCCATGCCCAACCGCTTGCCACCCGGCTCGCCATCGTCAGCGGCGAATCAACCGACAGCTGGCTCGATGCGCCGGCTTTCGTCCTGCTGATCTTTGCCTACCCTCTTGCCTATCTGGGTCTGACCCTGCGGGTCGTCTGGCGCTATGAACGGGCGTCGAGAACGGTCCGCTCGTCCAGCGACGGGCGCGAGCTGCGCTGGCTGACGGTTTCACTTTCCGGCCTGCTTGGCGGTGCGATTGTGAGCATGGCGCACTATTCCGTGGTGCATGTCTGGGCGCTGCCGCTCCTTTCCTGGGCGTTGATGGCTATCCTGTCGGGCGGGACGCTGCTTCTTGGCGGCTATTTCATCCTGTCGGCTTTCCGCAGCCTGGATGCTGCGGCACCGTTGGAGGCCAGTGCAGTCGGCGAGGCCAAATATGGCGAGCATCGTCTGGCCGAGGACGAGCTCGCCGGACTGGCCGCTGCGCTTGATGCCCACATGGCGGCCGACGCACCGCATCTCGACCCGGATCTGACGCTGGAGGCATTGGCGCGCGGCCTGCCGATGACGGCGCGCGAGCTCTCGCAGGTCATCAACCGGACACAGGGCCTGTCATTTTACGAATTCATCGCCCGCTGGCGGGTTCGCGAAGCACAGCGCCGTTTGCGCGCAGATTCCCGCGTCTCCATCCTGACGGTAATGCATGACAGCGGGTTTTCCTCGAAATCCTCCTTCGCGGCAGCCTTCCGCCGCGAAACCGGCATGACGCCATCGACCTGGCGCAGCCGGATCACGGGTTCGAATACGCGTCCGCGAACGACATAGGCGGAAGATGATCGCACAACGCTCCGGCAGACCGGAGATGTTGCCATGCTTGTTGTTGAAAACGGAATCGTCCGCGCCGCTGCTGCGCGCAACCGTCATCCCATCGGGATTACGGGCTTTTTCATCCTCACCTTTGTCTTGTCATGGGCCGGGGCGGCTGCCGTTTTGCTGCAATCGCATGCCACCACCGGTGCCGGCTGGGCGGTGGCAAACTGGCATGACGGATTTGCGCCGCTGAGCCTGCTGATGCTGTTCGGTCCGCTGCTGGCAACGATCATGGCGATGATCTGGAATTACGGGCCGGGGGGCGTTTGGCGATTTGTGAAGCGCGCCTTCCGTATCAAGTTCCATCCCCTCCTGTGGCTGAGCGTGCTGGCGCTGCCTGCGCTTGTCGCAGCGGCGGTGTGGCCGATCTCAGGATTGACGGGTGATACGGCAAGCCCGCCCGCCCTGTGGCCGACTGTGCTTGTGAGCGCCGGCCAGATCGGCCTGTTCTACCTGGTCTTCAATACGGAAGAGCTCGCCTGGCGCGGCTATGCGTTGCCGCAATTGCAGGCACGGCTGTCACCGCTGGGCGCCAATGCTGTGCTGACCCTGATCTGGCTGGTCTTTCACCTGCCGCTGTTCGCGATGCCGAGCGGCCATCCGGCGGGCTACGGCATTCTGCCATTTGTCTTCATGGTGATACCGATCGGCTTTATCATGGGGGCGGTGTTCAACCGTGCGGCGGGCAGCGTGCTCGTCGTCCATGTCTTGCACCAGGGCTTCAACGCCTGGGGCGAAGCCTGGCAGATCTTTCCGGTGTTCACGGAATCACCGGTGCAGATCTGGGTGTTCGTGGGGCTGCTGTGGATACCGGGGCTTGTGGCGATCGGCTGGCTTGCGATGCAAAGGCGGCCGGCCTAGCCGCGTTGCCACGCCAATTCCTCGCATTGCCGGCGGATCAATTGTGTGGCTTCCGCCTCGTTATCCGGCAGCGTACCGGGATCGATGGGCTCGCCGAAGCGCAAGGGATAATACGCCCCCTTCTTGCCGATGAAGCCCTGGAACACGGTCATGTCCTTGAGCTCGTCATGGATCTGGGCGAGCGCGTAATAAAGCACCGGCATGCGCTGGCGGACGCCCAGCGGAATGATCGGCTGGCCGAACCGGCGTGCAAAGCTGACAGCGGTCGGCATCCAGGGTTTCTCGGTCAGCGTCCAGGTCTTCCAGTTCCATTCCGCCATGCGCCCGGCCGGGAAGATCACGACGCACCGTCCCGACTTGAACGCATCAAGTGCCGCCCGCAGCGTCTCGCGGGCATTTTCCCGGCTGCGATGGTTCTGCCGCCATTCCACCGGAATGATCAGGTCTGACAGGCCGGGGCTGACGCGAAGCGCGTCGCGATTGGCGAAGAAACAGACATCCGGGCGCCGCTCGCGCAGCGCGTCCCAGACCGCGACACCATCGGCGATGCCGCCGGGATGGTTGGCGATGACCACGCAACCGCCGGTTTCCGGGACCACTTCGATATTTTCCGGGACCGGCCGCAGAAACAGATAATCGCTGACCCATTGCAGCGTGTCATTGCCCGGGAGCGCGGCGATCGCGTCGGCAATGCCGACCGCCTTCCTGTATCCCAGCATCGGAAAACCGATCGTCTTGATCGTCGCCCAGAGGCGTTCGCGCCGGTGCAGCTTCGGCGCGCGTTCCTCGATCAATCTGTCAACTATGTGCCGGCTCATATCGTCACTCGGCGGGTCATAAGCATAGTCCATTTGGCATTGATCACCGCGCCACGCAAACCGTGCAAGTGGGCCTCGCATTAACTTGTTGGCAAGCTTTGGCATTCGCCTTGCGGGGGAATGTTCCAGTTTTAACACACTGTTCACGATTGGAACGCTCATGGCCGCCATAGATACCGCCCAGTCCCCGTCATTTCTGTCCCGATTGACGGCGCCGATCCGCCGCATGAAACGCCAGGCAATGCGCCGGCGCGGGCCGCTGGACATGGCGCTGGAAGATTTCCTGAGCGAATCCGCCCATCCCGGCGACAAGGTGCTGCAGCTCGGCGAGGACGGGGGGACAGCCGCAGCCTTCCTCGACCGCGGTGCTTTCGTGAATCTCGTGGCCGATGCCGGCGAAGCCGACCGCGTCGAATCGATCTGCCAGCTGCGTGGCTGCTCTGCCAGCCGGTTGCGACTGTTTCCCAGTGTCAGCGCGTCAATCGCGTCGGGCGAGGTCGATGCCGTCTGGCTGGCCAAGACGGCGTCGCTGGCCGTGCTGGCGGCGCATTTCCGCCATGCCAGCAGCCGCATCCGCTGCGGCGGTACGCTGTTTCTTGACGGTCTGACCACGCCGCACGGCAAGACGCTGTTCGATCAGATGAGCCAGGACATGGCGTGGCGTCTCGACGAGGTGATCGCCGGTGATGTCGCGGTGTTCCGCCGGACCGTGGTGTTCTGATCTAACAAAACGGCTTTCCTTATTTTGATAATACCCGTAATTACAAAATATGGATCGTTCGGAGATTACCCGCCGGTTTGCGGCGCTCGGGCATGACACCCGGTTGCGCCTATTCCGGCTGCTGCTGGAACAGGGCCGGGCGGGGCTGGCGGCCGGTGCGATCTCGCGTCGGCTCGACATCCTGCCATCAACCCTCACGCCTCATCTGCAGGTGCTGGAGCGCAGCGGGCTGATCGGCTCGCGCCGCGATTCCCGTTCGGTCATCTATTCGCTGAACCCGGACGGGCTAAGGGAGCTCGTCTCGTTCTTGGTGCTCGATTGCTGCGAAGGCCGCCCGGAACTGTGCGGGTTGACTGCGGACGCGCTGGAAGCGGGCTGCGCATGATCGAAACCGTCCTGTTCCTTTGCACCGGCAATTCGGCGCGCTCCATTCTGGCAGAGTGCCTGCTCAACACGATAGCGGAGGGCCGGTTCCGTGCGGTCTCTGCGGGGTCACAGCCCGCCGGCACGGTCAATCCGTTTGCGCTCGATCTGCTGGATTCCAGGGGCTTTGATACCGGCGGCCTGTACTCGAAAAACTGGAATGCGTTCGATCTCGACAGCGGCGGCCCCCGTATCGATCTGGTGATCACGGTCTGCGATTCCGCGGCGGCCGAAACCTGTCCGGTCTGGCCGGGTCATCCGTTGAGCGCGCATTGGGGATTGCCGGACCCGGCCGCGGTCACCGGCAGCGATGCGGATAAACGAGCGGCGTTCGAAGCGACTTTCGACGCAATTGAAGCGCGGATAACCGCCTTTCTCGCCCTGGACTGGGCACATCTCGACCGCGCCAAGCGGCGTGCGGAATTGCAACGGATCGGAACCCTATGAGTGTCTCGGAAACCCCTGAACACCCGCCGGAAACCGAATCCGGCATGGGGGTATTCGAACGCTTCCTGTCGCTATTTGTGGCGGGCGCGATTGTCGCGGGCCTCGGCCTGGGGGCGGTGCTTCCGGAGGCGTTCGCTTTTCTGAGCGGCGTGCAGGTCGCGTCGGTCAATCTCGTCGTCGCCGTGCTGATCTGGGTGATGATTTACCCGATGATGGTCAATATCGACCTTGCCAGCCTGGCGCGTATCGGCGAGCGGCCGAAAGGCCTGTTGATCACGCTGATCGTCAACTGGGCGATCAAGCCGTTCACCATGGCGGCGCTTGGGATCGTGTTCTTCCGCTACGTGTTTTCGCCCTTCCTCGCGCCGGAGGATGCCGAGCAATACATTGCCGGGCTGATCATTCTCGGTGCGGCGCCATGTACGGCGATGGTGTTCGTCTGGTCCCGCCTGACGCGCGGCGATGCCGAGTACACGCTGATCCAGGTAACGGTGAATGATCTGATCATGATCGTGGCGTTTGCGCCAATCGTCGGATTGCTGCTCGGTGTCACCGATCTGGTCGTGCCATGGCACACGCTGCTGATCTCCGCCGGCCTGTTTGTTGCCTTGCCACTCGCGGCCGGCCTCGCGACCCGCCATCTGCTGCTGGGTTCCGGCGCCGGAGAGCGGGGAGAGATGCGGCTGAACGCCTTTTCCCAAGCCATCAAGCCGGCTTCCGCGGCGGGCCTGTTACTGACCGTCGTCCTGCTGTTCGGCTTGCAGGGCGGGGTCATTCTCGACCAGCCGCTGGTGATCGGCATGATCGCGGTGCCGCTGATCATCCAAGCGTATGGGGTATTCCTGATTGCCTATGCCGCCGCCTGGTTTGTGCGCACGCCGCACGAAATCGCCGCGCCGTGCGCGCTGATCGGCACTTCGAACTTCTTTGAGCTCGCTGTTGCGGTCGCGATCGGCCTGTTCGGCCTCAGCTCCGGCGCGGCGCTGGCGACCGTTGTCGGCGTCCTGGTCGAAGTGCCGGTCATGCTGTCCCTGGTCGCGATCAGCAACCGGACACGGACCGCTTTCAGTGCGAGATAGCCAAACCTAGTAGGGCCGGTTACCACCGGGACGCTGTGTCGGCGGTGCTTCGCGCTGCGGCCGGATCGGTGCGCGCACACGCTCCTCCCGTCGTTCGCGGTCGCTCCGGATCGCTTCGGCACATTCGGCGCTGGGCCGGCCGATGGGCAGCGGTTCCGGGACAAAACGCACGGCCTGCAACTCGGCCTCGGCAAGCTGTTCCGGTTCCACGGCATCGCGGATCTCGAGAATGGTCTCGTCGTCCATGCGGGTCAGGCCAAGCGAAATCTCGCGTACATTATTCGTGTACAGCAGTGCCCAATAGGCAGCCTGTTCGATCTCTCCGATGGAATGATAATGGCGCGCCAGGGCAGCCTGCGATGCGCCCCAGCCGGCTTCGCCCGACCGGGTGAGATAGTGTTCGCCGGTCTCGCGATAGGTGTCGGCATTCTCGCCGCCTGCGCGCGCGACTTCCAGCGCCGTCGTGCCGGCATAATACCAGGCGACTTCATAGCCGCCGCCAAACTCGGCTGCACAGGCGAAATAGTCGTGCGCCTCGGCGATCTGGCCGCGCTCCAGTGCCTGGAGACCGCGGCCATAGGCGGCATCGCCACCTGCGCCACCCCGGAAAGTGGTGTCATTGTCGACACTGCCGCAGGCGGCCAGAGCGGCACACAGGGCAATCATTGAAAGCGTGTTTTTCATGGCGCGCATATTCACCCCAGCGACCCGCCGGGCGCAAGCCGAAAGTCTGTATTCGGGGTGCTGACCGGGCGAGCGCGTCAGGGGAGACAGGCCTTCTCAGAAAAAGGACCGTTCGGGAAAGGACAGGGATCAGGGTCATCCTTTCCCGTCACACCGGCCCGGTCAGCATCGGGGTAACGCGCCTGCTTTTCATAATCCGTCGCAAACATGGCGTTTGACGCTGTATCGGGCTTCGCGTCATAAGTCGGCCATGCCTCACGATCACGCACATAGCGATGCCGGGCCGGGCCGTCTCTCGCCCAAGGAAGCGCGCCGCATTACCGGCCAGGCGACGGCCTTCTCGGTATCTGTCGCGACCATTCTGGTGGTCACCAAGCTGGCCGCCTGGTGGCTGTCCGGCTCGGTGGCCATCCTGGCTTCACTGGCGGACAGCGCACTCGACCTCGCCGCCTCGCTGATCACCTTCTTTGCCATCCGGTTTGCCGCCGAACCGGCCGACCGCGAACACCGTTTCGGGCATGGCAAGGCGGAGGCCTTCGCCAGCTTCCTGCAAGCGCTGTTCGTCGCGCTGTCGGCCGGCCTGCTGCTGCGCGAGGCCTGGCAGCACTATGTCGAGCCGCGCGAGATCACTAATGGTGGCTGGGCAATTGCCGTTATGGTCCTGTCCATGGTGTTAACCGCCGGACTGATCTGGTTCCAGACCCGGGCCGTCAGCAAGACCGGCTCGGTCGCGGTTTCCGGCGATCGCGCGCACTACACGGCAGACCTCGCTTCCAATGTGGCGGTGATCGCCGGTGTCGCCGCCGCGGCCTTCCTGGCCGTCCCATTGGCGGACCCGATTGTGGGCGCAGTCGTGGCGCTCTGGCTGTTCTGGTCAGCCTGGCAGGTCGCGCGCGGCGCGCTCGACCAGATGCTCGACCGCGAACTGCCTGACGGTGAACGCGACAAGATCATCGCCATCGCCGAGGACGATGAGCGGGTGATTGATGTTCACCAGGTGCGCACCCGGGCCGCGGGACCCCTGATCCACATCCAGATGCATATGGACCTCGACCCGAAGCTGACGCTGGAAGCCGCCCATGAAATCGTCGTGGCAGCGGAAAACCGCCTGCTGTCGCACTATCCGGCGGCCGATATCATCATCCATCCGGACCCGCACGGAAAAGCCGAACCGCACGGTCTGGCCTTCATGCAGTCAGGCGGCGACCCCGAAGCGGTCAAAGACGCTTAAACCCGGCGCGAAATCGCCCTAGCGTGCCCGACCATGCGAACGCTCCATCACTGGCCTCTCGATCCTGCCTCCCGTGCCGCGCGATTTGCGTTGGCTGAAAAGGGGTTGGAAGTCGACCTGGAAGAGGCCCGGCCGTGGCTGCGGGCCGAGCCGTTATTCCGGCTCAACCCGGCCGGCGGATTGCCGGTGCTGGAGGACAATGGCGCGACCATCGCCGAAGTCGCTCCCGTGCTCGAGTATCTTGAGGAAGCCTATCCTGGACAGCCGCTGATGCCGCGCGGCGCCGTCGAGCGCGCCGAAGTGCGGCGCCTGATCGGCTGGTTCGACGTCAAATACAATGGCGAGGTCAACGCCTATCTCTTGCACGAGAAGCTGGAAAAGCGCGCGCAATCGCTTGGTGCGCCCGACCCGCAGGCGATCCGCGACGGGCGCGACCATCTGCGCTGGCACATGGATTATCTTTCCGGACTGCTGGACGAGCGCGAAGGCCTGGCCGGGCCGCGTTTCACCCTGGCGGATATCATCGCCGCCGCGCATCTTTCCTGTGCCGACTATCTCGGCGATGTGCCGTTCGACGAGTTTTCGGCGGTCAAGAACTGGTATGCGCGGATCAAGTGCCGTCCGGCCTTCCGCGGCCTGCTCGCCGACCGCCTGCCCGGCCTGCCGCCGGCAAAACATTATGACGATCTCGACTTCTAGAACCCGTTTCGTCGCACTGGCTGAAAGCCTCGGTTTCGACGCGGTGCGCGTCTGCCGCGCCGACGAGGCGTGGGCGGCCGCCGGGCGGCTGGAGGAATTCGTCGAAGCCGGCCGGCACGGCACGATGGGCTGGATGGAAGAGACGCTGGAGCGCCGCAAGCAGCCGACCAACATGTGGCCGGAAGCGACGTCCGCGCTGGTCGTGGCGATGAATTACGGGCCAGACAGCGACCCGCTCGAGGACCTGAAACACGCCTCCTCCGGCAATATCTCGGTCTATGCCCGGCATCGCGATTATCACGACGTGATGAAAGGCAAGCTGAAACAGCTCGCGCAGGGCTTCGCGCGCGAGACCGGCGAAGAGGTGAAGGTGTTTGTCGATACCGCGCCGCTAATGGAAAAACCGCTGGCGGAGAAGGCGGGGCTCGGCTGGCAGGGCAAGCACACCAATCTGGTGAGCCGGGAGCACGGCTCGTGGCTGTTTCTAGGGGTCATGCTGACCACGGCGGAGATGGAGGCCGATGCGCCGGGCACCGACCATTGCGGGGCGTGCCGCGCCTGTCTCGACATCTGCCCGACGGATGCCTTTCCGGCACCCTACCAGCTCGATGCGCGGCGCTGCATCTCCTATCTGACGATCGAGCACGCCGGCCCGATCCCGGAAGAATTCCGCAAGCCGATGGGCAATCGCATCTATGGCTGCGATGATTGCCTCGCCATCTGTCCGTGGAACAAGTTCGCGAAGTCGGCGTCAGAGGCCAAGCTGGTGGCGCGCGAAGACCTGGAGCGCCCGCCGCTGTCCGAACTGCTGGTGCTCGGCGATGCGGGATTCCGCCAGCTGTTTTCCGGCTCACCCATCAAGCGGATTGGCCGCAACCGCTTCATCCGCAATTGCCTCATTGCGGCGGGAAATTCCGGTGACAACACATTATTGCCGCTTGTCGAAAGCCTGCGGTCCGATCCTGATCCGGTGGTCGCCGAGGCGGCAGACTGGGCGGCGGGAACGCTGGCTGGCGAGTCGGATTGACGGGGATGTTCGGGCATCCGATCTTTCGAGGCTCGGGGTTTCCCGCTCGCACCTCAAGATGAGGTGAATATTTGGCAGCTACGGTTGCGAAACAAGCAACTGAAATCCGCCAAGCCCACCTCATGGTGAGGTGCCCGGCGTCAGCCGGGCCTCGAACCACGCAATGCCGCTACTCTGCCGCGTCCTCGATGGCGTGCATGTCCTCGTCGGAAAGGCCGAAATGGTGGCCGATCTCGTGCACCAGGACATGGGCGATGAGGAATTTCAGCGAGACATCGCCGCGCTGTGCCCATTCGGCGAGGATCGGCTTGCGATAAAGCCAGACCTGGTCGGGAAAGCGGACCGGGTCGCCGACGGATTTGTGGGTCAGATCGACCCCGTGATAGAGGCCGGAGAGCCGGTAGGGATCCTTCATGCCGAAAAAGTCGAGCGTTTCCCGGTCGGCGAAATCGGCAATTCGGATGGAAAGATTGCCGCACATCTTGCGAAATCCCTCCGGCAAGGCGTTGAACGCCTCTTCGGCGAGATCGGCGAACTGGTCGATGTCAGGGAGTTTGCGCATCGCTCATAAATGGTCATGGCCGGCGCGAAATCCAGAGCCCGCCTTGATTTCGGAACACAAGTGGAACATGGTTCCGGACATGGACCCGCACGCGCTTGCCTCCTACGATAATCCGGCAATCGACGATGCCCGCCTTCTGGCGCGCGGCGCGGCGCGTCTGCTCTATGACATGGGCTATACCGCCATCCCGGAATTTTCGTTCAAGACCGGCCGCCGGGCCGATTTGTTCGCGCTCGGGCCGAAGGGCGAGATGACGGTGGTCGAGATCAAGTCCGGCATGGCGGATTTCCGTGCCGACACGAAATGGATGGAATACTGGGGCTGGTGCGACCGGCTGTATTTCGCGGTGTCGGACCGCTTTCCGCACACCGTCATTCCGGACCAGGCGGGATTGATCGTGGCCGACGGGTTCGGTGCCGCGATCGTGCGCGAAAGCCCGCACGAACCGATCAATGCGGCGCGGCGGAAATCGGTGATGCTGAGATTTGCCCGGACCGCGGCCGAACGCCTCGGCCGGATCGGCGAGCCCTAGCGCGGCGCCCGCTTGGCAAGGATGCGTTGCAGGGTGCGCCGGTGCATGTTCAGCCGTCGCGCGGTTTCCGAGACATTGTGGTCGCACAATTCGAATACGCGCTGGATATGCTCCCAACGGATGCGGTCTGCGGACATCGGATTTTCCGGCGGAGCAGGCTTGTCGCCGGGCGACAAGAGCGCCTTGACCACATCATCGGCATCGGCGGGTTTCGCCAGATAGTCGATGGCACCGCCCTTCACGGCGGCCACGGCCGTTGCGATGTTGCCATAGCCGGTGAGCATGACGGCACGGCAATCATCGCGCGACGCATGCAATGCGCGCACCACGTCGAGGCCGTCACCATCATCGAGGCGAAGATCGACGACGGCGAAAGCCGGCGGATTGCCGCGCGCGATCTCCATGGCTTCGGCCACCGTGCCTACGGCGGAAACAACGAAGCCGCGGCTGGTCATGGCGCGGCCGAGCCGGGTCCGGAATGGAGCGTCGTCGTCGACGATCAGCAGCGTTTTGTCTTGTGGCAGGTTCAGTTCAGTTTCGGTCATGCTTCCAGCTCGTTGACGTTCTTCCCGCCTGTTTAGTCCGGTTCCGGGGCGGCTTCCACCCGGTTGCGCGGCCAGCTCACCCTGACCAGGGCGCCGCCGAGTTCTCCGCCATTGGCGAATTGCGCAGAACCGCCGAGGCGTTCGATCATCGTGATGGCGATGAAGGTGCCGAGCCCGAGCCCGCCGCCGACCTCGCCATCGCGACTTGAAATGTAGGGTTCTCCAATGCGGTTGAGCACTTCCGGGGAAAAACCGCGGCCGTCATCATTGATGGTGACGGTCAGGACGTCATCGTCCCAATCCGATTCGATAACGACGCTGGATGCGGCGAATTCGACGGCGTTCTCGACCAGATTGCCCAGCCCGTAGAGCCATTCCGGCAGCCGGCTGATGACAGGGGCGGGATTCTCGCCTTCCAGGCGGATGGTCAGCGAGGCGCCGAGGCCGCGCAGCGGGCCGCAGATCTCGTCGAGTGCGTCCTTCAGAGCGATGCGGTCGTGCATCTTGTCACGCGCTTCGCGTTGCGCCGAGAGGCGGGTCAGGATCTCGCGGCAGCGCAGCGATTGAGAGACCAGCAGCTCGGCGTCTTCCTTGAGCGGGCTGTCGCCGATTTCGCGGGCCATTTCCTTGGCCGTCAGCTGGATGGTGGCGAGCGGTGTACCGAGTTCGTGGGCGGCAGCGGCTGCGAGTGAGCCGACTGCTGACAGCTTCTGTTCGCGCGCGAGAATGGCCTGGGCGGCGGCCAGCGCGGCGCCCATGCGCTTGGCCTCGCGCCCGATACGCCACGCATAAGCTGCCGTGAAGGCCACGGCGATGATGAAGGCGACGCCGAGGCCGGCGACATAGAGTGGTGGCAGGTCCAGGGTTTCGCCGGCAATCCAGGGCAGGGGCAGGGCGAAGTTCAACATGCCTGCCATACCGAGCAGGCCAATCGCGGCGAGGCCGAGCGCGTGACGCGGCGGCAGCGCGGCTACGCCGATCGTGACCGGTGCCACGAGCATGACCGCAAACGGGTTCTGCAGCCCGCCGGTCAGGGTCAGCAACAAGGTCAGCTGAAGCACATCGAATCCAAGCTGGACGAAGGCTTCGTAATGCGAAGTCAGCTTCTGGATGTCTCGTGTGGCGATCAGCGCGACATTGAGAAAGGCGCTGGCGGCGACAACCAGACCGCAGAACGCGAGCGGCAGTTCGAAACCGAGGACGAGACTGACGAAAAGCAGCGTGCTGCCCTGTCCGAACACCGCCAGCCAGCGCAGCACGATCAGCGTGCGCAGCCGGATCCGGCCGAAGAAAGGCGCGACGCCGGGGGGCGGCGCATCCTGGGTGAAATCATAGGCGGTCTGCATGCTCCGACCTATATCCGCTTTGTCCCCGCTGCGGCCAGAAAGATTGCACTTCGCTGCATTGCACAATGACCGCAGAGGGGTCATGTTCGTGGACGCTTTTGAATGGAGTCGTGTTTGAAGCCGGGTAAAGGACTGCCCATCTGGACCTTGCCGCTGGCCGCCGGTCTGGGCGCGCTGGTGCTGGTTTTTGTAATCCTGCTCGTCCTGGATTCGCGGCCGCAGCCGACAAGCGGCGAAGTCGTATCATCCGGCCGCGCCGATATCGGTGGTCCCTTCACGCTGGTCGATCACACCGGTGCGACCGTGACGGAGGCGGACTTCGAAGGCCGTCCTATGCTGATCTATTTCGGCTTCACCTATTGCCCGGATATCTGTCCGTTCTCGCTGCAGGTGATGGCCGCCGCGCTGGACCAGCTTCCCGAGGCGCAGCGGGCCGAATTCCAGCCCGTGCTGATCACCGTCGATCCCGAACGCGATACGCCGGGACAGCTGGCGCAATATGTCGCCAGCGATGCCTTTCCGGAGAATTTGACCGGTCTGACCGGCACACCGGAACAGATCGAGGCCGTCGCGGAAGCATACCGTGTCGTCTACCGCCGTGTGCTCGAGGAAGGCGCACCGGAAGATGCCTACACGATGGACCATACCTCGCTGATCTACCTGATGGACCGGCAGGGCGTGTTTCACTCGGTCTATGCGCACGGCACGCCGCCGGCGCAGCTTGCCGAGGGTCTACAAGACTTCCTTGAGGAAAATCCGGGATAAACTTCCGGGACACAAAAGGATATTTCCATGCTGTACAGCATGTACGAGATCAGCAGGCTGGCCCTCACGCCGTGGCGCATGGCGGCCAATGCGACGCGGCGCACGCTGCGCGCGCCCTGGAATCCGGTCGGCGAAACCCTGGCCGGACGCACCATGGCCGCCGGCGCTGACCTGTTTGAATCGATGACGCGGAAATACGGCAAGCCGGAATGGGATATTCCCGAGACGGACATCAATGGCGCGAAGGTGCCGGTGACACCGGAAAAAGTGTGGTCGTCGCCCTGGTGCGACCTCGTGCACTTTCGCCGCGACGGCGCGCCCGCCGGTCAGCCCAAAGTATTGTTCGTGGCCCCGATGTCCGGTCACTTCGCGACGCTGCTGCGCGGCACGGTGAAAACCTTCCTGCCCGATAGCGACGTCTACATCACGGACTGGATCGACGCCTCGATGGTGCCGCTGAACGAGGGCCGTTTCGATCTCAACCATTATATCGACCACGTCGCCGACATGATCCGCGCCATCGGCGAGGGCGTGCATGTCGTGGCGGTGTGTCAGCCGGGTCCGCCGACCCTGGCTGCGATCTCGTTGATGGCCGAGGACAAGGACCCGATGCGTCCGGCCTCGATGACTTTCATGGGGTCACCGATCGATGCGCGGCTGTCGCCGACAATTCCCAACAAGCTGGCCGAGGAAAAACCGTTCGAATGGTTCGAACAGAACGCGATTCACACGGTGCCGGCGCCCTATCCGGGCGCGCTGCGCCGGGTCTATCCGGGATTTCTGCAGCTTTCCGGCTTCATGCAGATGAACTGGGAGCGCCATGTGGACGCCCACTGGCAATTCTTCAATCACCTCGTCGACGGCGATGGCGACAGCGCCGACAAGCACCGCAATTTCTATGACGAGTATCTTTCGGTCATGGACCTGACCGAGGAGTTTTACCTGCAGACGATTCGCGACGTGTTCCAGGAACACAAGCTGCCGCGCGGTCTGCTGGAGCATCACGGTCGCAAGGTCGATCCGGCGGCGATCACCGACATCGCATTGATGACGGTGGAAGGCGAGAATGATGACATTTCAGGAATCGGCCAGACCCAGGCTGCCCATGATTTGTGCCGCAATCTGCCGGCGGACATGCAGCTCGACTGGATCCAGCCCAAGGTTGGCCATTACGGCGTGTTCAACGGCAGCCGGTTCGAGCGCGATATCGCGCCGCGCATGAAAGCCTTCATGGTCGAGAAGGGCCGCAAGGTCTGAATTTGCGAACATCGAGGCTTATTTTACCACTTGCTTAATTAACGAACTGGTTTAATGATGGGGCGGTGACAGCCGATCCCCAACTCGACGCCGCCTTTGCCGCGCTGGCGCATCCCGTGCGCAGGGCCATCCTAGCCCGGCTGGCGGCCGGGGAGGCGACCGTGAACGAAATCGCCGATCCTTTCGACATGAGCCTGCCAGCCGTCTCCAAGCACATCCGGGTGCTGGAAGAGGCCGGCCTCGTCACGCGCGGCCGGCAGGCCCAGTTCCGGCCCTGCCGTCTGAATCCCGAGCCGCTCGCGACGGTCGCGCACTGGACCGAGCAATACCGGCCAATCTGGACGGCGCGCTTCGACACCATGGCGGAAGCGCTGAAATCCCTGGAGGACAATCCGCATGAGTGACGAAACGCAATGGGTAAGAATCGAGCGCGCATTCGATGCACCGATCGAGACGGTGTGGCGAATGTGGACGGAAGCCGATCTGTTCATGACCTGGTACGGCCCGACGGGCATGTCCGTTCCGGTGGCGGAGATGGACGTCACCGTCGGCGGGCAGCGAAAGATCTGCATGGAGATCGGGTCACCGGACCGCAAGATGTCGATGTGGTTCACAGGCGTCTACAAGGAGGTGAACCCGCCGCACCGGCTGGTCTATACAGAAAGCATGTGCGACGAGAACGGGACGCTGGTCTCGCCGGCCAGCATGGGAATGCCCGACGGCCACCCCGACATCACCGAGGTAATCGTCGAGTTGCGATCGAATGGCGACAGGACGGAAATGACGATGATACATGTCGGCGTTCCGGCGGGAACAGCCGGCGAGGGCGGCTGGAACCAGGCGATCAGCAAGCTCGGCGCGCTGTTGTCCGGGGACGCCTGAGTCAGGCGCTGCGCGCGCGCGCCAGCCTTGCAAACACCCATCCGCCGAGCGCGCCGCCAAGCGCCATCACGGCGAGACCCCAGAACGCCCGGGCGGAGGCGATCGGCGTGATGCCGACGCCGAGCACGGACTGGTAGTAGACCTCTATCGCGGTCACCATGACGAGGATGGTGACAAAGCCGGCGAGTACATAGCCGATTGTGCGCAGTCCGCCGACAAGGCGTGAGACGAGCGCGGCCACAGGCAAGGCGAGCAGATAGCCGATCGCGGTCAGCAAGATGAGCGTGGGCGCGAAGCCGGTCAGATCCGCCAGCATGGCGTCGCTGCGCGCTGCGAGCGGGATATCCGCACCGGCACCGGCGAGATACAGCAGGACGACCTGCGTCGACAGGAGCGTCGTCGCCAGCCCGCCAGCGATGGCCGCGGCGACATATGCGATGAATATCCTGATCCAGCCCGGCATGTTCTGGCCCCGTCCCTGCGCTATATGTACAATCTAGCGCATTACAGAAGGAGTGACAGCATGTGGTTTCGAACGGCTCTTTGCGGCCTGTTCCTGACAGCAGCAGCCCAGGCACAGGACACCATTGCGAACACCACCTTCGATGGCGAGGTCGAAGCTGTTGCGACCGGGCTCGACCGGCCCTGGTCGATCGCCTTTCTGCCCGATGGCGACATGCTGGTCACCGAGCGGTCCGGCCAGTTGCGCCTGATCGCGGACGGCCAATTGCAGCCAGTGCCGGTGACCGGCCTGCCCGACATTCCAATGACCCGCCAGGGCGGATTGCTGGATGTCGTGCTGCACCCGGATTTCGCGGCCAATGGCGTGGTCTATCTCACCCATGCTTCCGGCCGCCGCAATGACAGCCGCCTGTCGGTGACGCGCGCGCGCTATGACGACGGTGCGCTCAGCGATGTCGAGACGATTTTCACGACCAATATCGGCAATGACACCGGCGGGCATTATGGTGGCCGCCTTGCCTTCCTGCCCGATGGCAGCTTCGTCGTGACCTTTGGCGAGGGGTTCGATTACCGCGAACAGGCCCAGGATCCGTCCGATCATTTCGGGACGACGATCCGGCTCAATGCGGACGGGTCGATCCCGGACGACAATCCCGCGATCGATGGTGCCGCGCCCGGTGTCTATTCCTGGGGGCACCGCAATCCGCAGGCGATCCTCTACGATGCCGAGAGTGGCCGTCTGTACGCGCACGAGCATGGCCCGCGCGGCGGTGACGAGATCAACATCATCGAGCCGGGCGTCAATTATGGCTGGCCGATTGCCACATATGGCGTGGATTATTCAGGTGCCATCATCAGCCCGTACGAATCCTATGAAGGTACGCGCCAACCGCTGCTCTACTGGGATCCGTCGATCGCGCCGGCCGGCATGACGCTCTACCGTGGCGAGATGTTCCCGGAATGGGATGGGGACCTGCTGGTTGCGGCGCTCATCTCGGGCAATGCCGAAACGCGGTCCGGACATTTGCGCGTCGTCGACCTTGATGAGAGCGGGCAACCCGTCGGTGAAACCGTCTTTCTGGGTGAGCGGGGATCACGGGTGCGCGATGTGCGCACCGCCCCCGATGGCAGCGTCTATGTGTTGACCGACCAGGGCGCGGTGCTGCGTCTGTCGCGCTAGTCCTCGTTTTCGGGCGGAATCGCCGTGATCGTGATTCCGGCAGCGTCGTAGTCCACCGAGCCGGATGCGGCTTCCTCGACGAGAGCGCCGACACTGATCGGCTCCTCCGGTGAAATGCGGATCTCCACCGTTCCGCCCTGGGCGATGAAACTGGTCATTGCGGTCGAGAATTCAGCGAGCAGTTCGCGCGGGATTTCCGCCGGGGCGGCCATCGTCGCCAGCGCCACCATGCCGCCGGCCTGCATGCGGAGATTTTCCTTTGGCACGCCCTGCATGGCGGATCCCGCGGTCAGCGCGCGATCAAGCAGGGACAGGTCCTGGAGACGGAAGACGAAATTGTGCAGCATCAGCGGCTGCAGCAATTCGTACATGAAATCGGGTTCGACCTCATCCATGGCCGGGTTCAACTGGAGCGCCGCCAGCGAATAGGCGACCAGGCCCGACATGTCGCTCTCGACCTCGACGCGGAAGCCGTCACGCAATTCGAAGTAATTCTCGCCGGTCGTGTAGGCCCGGTCCTCATCGCGCTCGTAGACGGATGCGCCCGCGGCGACGAATTCGAGCTGCTGATATCCCATCATGCCAAGGCCGAGGGCGAGCTGGGCACCAAAGGGATAGCTGGTATCGGGGGCGACCACGAGCGGCGTCATCTCGCTCTCATAAGTCATTTCATTGCCGTCGCGTTCGACATTCGCCGTCAGCGAATCCATCGTGACAATGATGCCGCCAACATTGGCATCGAGGCCACGAATGGTGGCGTTCTCATAGGCGTTGAGCGGGTCGAAATCCTCAGGCAGTTCGGGCATGTCGGCGGTGATGTCTTCACTCGGTTCGTCGGCCGCGAATGCGGCGCCGGCCATCGCCATCTGGGCGGTGAACGGATAGGTGATCGCCTCGCCGATATTGTCGGCGGAGGCTTCCGCGAGGCTGATCCGGATCGGGCCGGCGTCGCGGCTGGTGCCCTCGATCAGGAAATTGGACAATTCGAACCGGCCGATCGCATAGTCTGCGAGGTTCTCGATCGCGAACCGGTCAAAGGAAGCTGTGAAACGTTCGCCATCATCGCCGCCGGAAAAGCGCAGTCCGTCGATCGCCAGCAGCCCATAGGTCCAGCTGTCCTCGCCGACGTCGGCATCGTCCATCGACTCGCCCGAAAAGCCGTGAGCGAATGCGCGGGCCATGTCCGCATTCGGCAGCTCGACGACAAAGCCGTCGATAGCGCCCTCGCCGTCATCGTCGGCCATGGTGATGCCGCTGATCGCAAGACGATCAAAAATGACATTGCCGTCGGCATCGAAGCGCGGCGCGGCCAGCGTCATGGTGTCCGCCTGCACCTCATCGGCCTCGATATCGACCCCGTCGCCGCCATCCTCATCGGCTTCATCGTCGTCGTCATCATCCATTTCGAACACGACGCCGGTGAAGGTATAGACGCCGTCGTCAAAGCTGCGGCTGTCCCAGCTGACGGCTCCTTCGCCGGATTGCGACAGGTGCAGCGCTTCCAGTGCGCTGGCCGCGGTGGCTTCATCAACGTCGGTGGTGACGATACCGTTCTCGCCATTGTCGCCGCCGCAGGCTGCGAGCGCGAGAGTCGAGACGGTGATGATCAAGGCATTCTTCATGATGGAGTTCCCGGCTAAATCGATGTTGCAGCCATTGAAGCTGCTCTAACGGCTGTCTGCCAGAGAAAAGTGACGCTGGTAAGGCTAGCCGCCGACGCCGATGCGCGAGAGCAGGGACGAGATCGGATCTCTTTCCTCGCGCTCTTCGGCTTCGATTTCGACCGGTTCCTGCCAGTTGGCGGGTATCGCCGCCTCGGGCGGCGCGTCCGTCATGAAGGCGCGGAAGATTGCTGCGGGCGGTCCGGAGCCGGCCGCCCGATCGGTTGGCGAGAAATCATCATTGCCCACCCAGACCGCCGCTGTCAGGCCGCCGGTATAACCGGCGATCCAGGCATCCCGATTGTCGTTTGTGGTGCCGGTCTTCGCACCGGTCAGCGTGCCGGGCACAGCAGCAAGACGGGCCGTGCCGCTTCGCGCCGTGGTCTCCAGGAGGCGGCGCATCCAGGCCAATGTCCGCTGGTCGATCACGGTTTCCATAGCGGGTTGTTCGCGTTCCCACAGAACTTCACCTTCGACCGTTTCGATGCGCGTGATGGCATGGCTGTGCGCGCGCTGGCCACCATTTGCGAATGCAGCGTAGGCGGTGGCGAGCTCGACCGGTGTCACTTCGAACGATCCGAGCGCCATGGAGCGGTCGACCCGGATCTCGCTCTCGATGCCAAGCCGCCGGGCGAGCTGGGCAATGAAGCCGTGTCCGGTTTCCTCGGCGATACGGGCGGCGATGACGTTGGACGATCGCGCGAAGGCCGTCTCCAGCGTCATGGGACCACTGTACTGGCCGTTATAATTCTGCGGTGACCAGTTTCCCCAGGCGACCGGCAGGTCATCGCGCACATCGCTCGGCCGCAAGCCGCCCTCGAAGGCGGCCGCATAGACAAAGGCCTTGAAGGCCGAGCCCGGCTGGCGATGGGAGAGAATGGCGCGGTTATAGGGACTGGTCGCGTAATCGACACCACCGACAAGCGCGCGGATGGCGCCATCGCCGGAGAGCGCGACCAGCGCTGCCTGGTCGGCCCCGCGTGCCGTCTCCGGATTAGTCATGACCTGGCGAATGGCATCCTCGGCAGCGCGCTGGGCGTCAATATCCAGCGTGGTGTGGATGATGATGTCGGCTTCGCGGTCGCCGGCCAGTTCGCGGGCGCGCTCCTCGATCCAGTCGATGAAATAGCCGGATCCCGGGGTCGAGGCGGCCCGCGCGATGCGGACCGGGGTCTGCGCGGCGTCGATCCGTTCGTGCTCGCTGATCCGTCCGGTCTCGAACATCAGGTCGAGCACGACGGTGGCCCGCGCCGCGGCGCGCTCGAGATCATTGGCAGGCGAATAGCGCGACGGTGCTTTCAGCAAGCCGGCAAGAAGAGCGGCTTCCCCCAGCGAAACATCGCGCGCGGAGCGGCCGAAATAGCGCTGGGCGGCGGCTTCGACGCCATAGGCACCGGCGCCGAAATAAACGCGGTCGAGATAGAGGGCGAGTATCTCGTCCTTGGTGAAGGCCTGTTCCAGTTGCCAGGCGAGGACCATTTCCTGGATCTTGCGGACGAAGGTGCGGTCCGCTGTCAGGAACAAGTTCTTGGCCAATTGCTGGGTGATCGTCGACCCGCCCTGCACGACGCGTCCAGCGCGGACATTGGCCCACATTGCGCGGGCGATGCCGCGCAAGTCGATTCCGGAATGCTCGTAGAAGCGGCGATCCTCGACGGCGAGGACTGCGTTGACCAGATAGGCCGGCAATTCCTCAACACCGAGACTGGCACCGCGGCTGGCGCCGCGCCGTGCAATCACCCGGTTGTCGCGGTCGAGATAAACCTCGCCGCCAAGCCGCGGCTGGGCGAGCTCGATATCGGACACGTTCGGGAGATCGCGGGTAATCGCCACGAACAGGGCGGCAAGAACGAAGAACCCGATCAGCGCCAGCGAGAATAGCGCGCGCAGCCAGGTCAGCCTCGGCTTGCCGCCGCGCGGCGGCGTCCGGCGCGGCGTTTGCGAAGACGGGCGTTTGCGCCAGGGCGCGGGCGGCGTGCGGCGGGTCAAAGCAGATCCTTTCCGGGTCAGTGCGGCGCACCAATCCCGAAAAGCTTGATCGCCTCACGGCGTTAAGGCGGCGTGAATGTGGCGATTCTTCTGGTGGCAACCTTGCCAAGCCGGGCCGGGTGTTTCACGGTTTCGCCACCTCCGCCGGGCGGAGGCGGGAGGGGTAATCATGTTGAAGCGTATTGGCGTATTGATGCTGGCCTGTGCAGGCGCGCTGGCGGTATCAGGTTGTATCACGCCCTATGAGGGGCGGCCGTCGACCTGCGAGGGTAGCGGACCCAGCGATCCCAACTGGCCGTATTGCACCGGCTGATCTGCGGAACACAATGATTGCGGGCTGGGCACCGGCATCGCGGCCCGGGAATCCTGCCGACCGGCTAGACGTCGCCTTCGTCGGCATGGATGAATTCGAAGCCGATCGCCCCTCCGCCATAGCTGCCATTGAGATAATGATCGGCGCGGTCATTGAACCAGTCGGTGAGATGTTCGAACAGCAGGTTGAAGAAATCCTGCAGTCTTTCCTCGCTGACCGGCAGGCGGAAAGCAAAATCGCGCCCGCCGATAATGGAGACATCGAGATCCGGTCCTTCCTTCTCGGCCGAGATGACGAGCCGGATCCAGTCGCCTGTATGCGAGACACGGACCGCGAGACCGAACTTGATGGACCCGAGTGGCAGGAAGCCCTTGCCGGAAACCGAAAACGCGCCGGAGCCGTAATCCGTCGGCGAGAACGGACCCTCCGGCGGCACCAGATGAACGCATTTCTTTTCATCGCCGAGATAGCGGCAGAAGCCGCTTGCGACGCGCTCGGCGAGGGAGCGCACGAGGGTATAGTTGTCGAGACTGGCCTCGCCATAACGAATGGCCGCATTCGCCAGCGTGTCAAAACGTGTCGCGGTGCTCATCACCGTCTCCCTTTTGTTGCAAACACACGCTAGCGTGCCGGGCAGCACTTGGGGAGGGCCGAATGAGGCGATGGATGATCATGCTCGGGCTGGGGCTGGCCGCCTGCTCGGACACACCGCAATGGACGTCGCTATCCGGCGAAGCGCCGCTGGTCATCGCGCATCGCGGCGCGAGCGGTGAACGGCCGGAGCATACGATTGAGGCTTATGCGCTGGCCCTGGAGCAGGGCGCGGACGTGATCGAGCCGGACCTGGTCGTCACCGCTGACAATGTCCTGGTAGCGCGCCACGACGCCTATCTGTCGACGACGACCGATGTTGCCGGCCGCCCGGAGTTTGCCGACCGGCAGCGCGAATTGTTCGGGCGCAATGACTGGTGGGTGATGGATTTCACGGCAACGGAGATTGCCACGCTGCGTGCCGTGCAGCCGATGGCCGATCGTGACCCGTCCTATGACGGGCAGTTCGCCATTCCCACTTTTGATGCCATTCTCGACTTCGTCGATGCGCATCAGGCCGAATGCGGTTGCACGGTCGCGATCGAGCCGGAAGTCAAGCATCCCGAAGCCTTCGCCGCCGCCGGTCTCGATCCGCTGCCGCTGCTCAATCAGGCTCTGCTCGATCACGGCCTGTTCGCCGAGACAGCACCCGTCGTGGTGCAGTCTTTCGATGCCGGCTTCCTGATCCGGATGAATGCGGCCGCGCCTGTGCGGCTGGCGATGCTGTATTCCTCGCCCGACGAGGCGGATGGCAACATGAATGGTTATCCGCTGGAAGTCGTTGCCCAGTTTGCAGACGGGCTGGGCGCCAACAAGTCGCTGCTGCTTGATCCCGACGGGTCGTCGACAGGGCTTGTCGAGGCGGCCCATGCGCTCGGGCTGGAGGTTCATGCCTGGACGGTGCGCGACGACCGGGCGCCGCTGGTCGGCGACAGCGTGGAAGATGAATTGCGGGCACTCTATGCGCTGGGCGTGGATGCCGTGTTCACCGATTTCCCGGCAACGGCGGTGCGCGTCAGAGACGAAATGTAGGCCAGAAATAGAAAACGGCCGCCGGTTGCCCGGCGGCCGCATCCTCGTCAAAGACGGGTCGTGACTACTCTGCGTATTGCAGGTTCACAGCCTTCGGACCCTTGCCGCGCTTGTCCGGCTCGGTGTCGAAAGTGACCTTCTGGCCATCTTCCAGACCCGGCAGGCCCGACGCGTTGACGGCCGAGATGTGCACGAATACGTCCGCGCTGCCCTCGTCCGGGGTGATGAAGCCGAAGCCTTTGGAGTGATTGAAAAATTTGACCGTACCTGTGGCCATGATAGAGGACCTTCCTCGAAGCGCCGCGCGTCCGCGACATTCGCAAAGTGTTCCACCGGCGTCCCGGGGAACCATGCACTTGCTGTATCGGGGAAAGTCGGAAGTCTTAAGTGCCTGATGGCTCAGGTATGCAAATAAAACAGTCTTGTATTTCCGCCGGGCCTGAACAGGCCGCCCGTGCACGTGCTATATGCCCCAAAAGACGCGTTCGCGCAAATGGAGAAATTGGATGAGCGACAACCGCCCTCGCCGCGGCTTTCTCGAGCGCCATCACCGGGCCCAGGATCGCCGGCGGCGGCAGTCGCGCGACGGCCTGCAACCGGCTGCGATGATGCGCCTCGCCGGTCTGGTTGCAGCGGTGCTCATCGGTCTGGCTGTGTTTGTCGGTTTCGATTCCGGGCGGATGGAGGGCAGCTGGCTGCAACCGCTTGCCAGCCTCGACGGCATGACGCGCCCGGTTCTGTTCGGCGGGTCGATCCTGGAAATTGCGGCGATTGCCGCGATTGCTGTCTATGCCGGCTGGGCGTTGTGGAAATCAGCGCGTGCGCGGCGTCAGTCCCTGGACGAGCCGGACGACAACGCGCCCTTGCCCTGAAACTTGCCGCGCGCGGTCGGCCCGCGCCGTTTCGGCGGCCGCGGTTCGATGATCAGCAGGCCGAATATGATGGCCGCATTGACGATCAGTCCGAGTAGGGTCCAGAGATTCATGGCCATGGGACTAGGCCGCCGCGAGGGCGGCGCGTAGGGGGATTCGGCGCTGCCTAATTCGGCGCCACGGGATCGCTGGAGCCGGGATTCTGGCGCGCGCCGTCGGGTCTCGGATGGCGACTGCGCGTATCTCTGAACGGCCGCATTCCGGCCGCCGCGATCGCGATGAAGGCGACAAACAGCAGGAAGAAGGCCCCGAGCGCGACAAGAAAATTCATGATCATGATGGCAGCCTCCGCGATATCGGCAGGATTCCTGCCGTAAAAGGAAAACGGCCGGGCCTCATGAAAGGTTCCGGCAAATTGATCGGCCGGTTGGCAGCTGGCTGGCCATGACAGGCTGGAAACCGCACCTGCCCCCTCCCTATATGCGGCAGGACGGTATAGACCGGCCCGACCGGGTCCAAGCAAAGGCAGAATGTCATGGGATTGAAAGTTGCGGTTTTCGGCGCCACGGGCGCGGTCGGCAAGGAAATGCTGACCATTCTGCATGAACGCCTGTTCCCGGCGGACGAGATGCATGCGCTGGCCACCCGCAAATCGCTGGGCGTCGAAGTGTCCTATGGCGACCGCGATCTGAAGGTGAAGGACGCCGCGACGTTCGATTATTCAAAAGTCGATCTGGTGCTGATGTCGGCCGGTGGCGACGCGTCGCGCGAATGGGCGCCGAAGATCGCGGCGGCCGGCGCGATGGTGGTCGACAATTCCTCGGCCTGGCGGATGGATGAGGACGTGCCGCTGGTGGTGCCCGAGGTCAATCCGGACGCGCTAGACGGGGCCAGGACCAAGCGCATTGTCGCCAATCCGAATTGTTCGACGATCCAGATGATGGTCGCCTTCAAGCCATTGCACGATCTCGCCGGTATCCGCCGCGCTTCGGTCTCGACCTACCAGTCCGTATCCGGGGCCGGCCACGCGGCGATGGACGAATTGTGGAAGCAGACGCGGGGCATATTCGTCAACGATCCGGTCGAGAAGGAGGCGTTCTCCAAGCAGATCGCCTTCAATGTGATTCCGCGCATCGGCGATCTTCTCAAGGGCGGGGTGACCACCGAAGAACAGAAAATGGTCGACGAGACGCGCAAGATCCTCGACCCGGCAATTCGTATCGCCGCGACCTGCGTGCGGGTGCCGGTCTTCGTCGGCCATGGCATCGCCGCCCATGTCGAGTTCGACAAGCCGGTCAGCGCCAAGGATGCGCGCGATCTGTTGCGCGAATCGCCGGGCCTGATGCTGGTCGACAACCGAGAAGACGACGGGTTCGTCACGCCTGTTGAAAGCGTGGGCGAATTTGCGGTCTTCGTGTCCCGGGTGCGCGAGGATCCGAGCGTCGAGAACGGGCTGGCGATGTGGATCGTTGCGGACAATCTCCGCAAGGGGGCGGCACTGAATGCGGTTCAAATCGCGGAGACCTTGAACAATCGCGGGCTGATTGACTGAAACACCCCGCACGCATTTGTGACCGGCACATCGCAATAACCGGGTCGCAGCGGGCCTTTGCCATGCCTAAATGACCGTCTTCTGGAACGGCGGCCCGCCATGACGACATCTTCCACCTCTCCGGCGCGCGCCGGGCTGGCGGCCATTGCCTGCTACACGATCTGGGGCCTGTCGCCGATCTTCTACAAGCTGCTCGGTTTCGCTGCAGCTTCCGAGATCGTGCTGCACAGGGCGGTGTGGTCGGTGCCGACGCTGGCGCTGGTGATCTGGGTGGCGCGCAGCTGGGGCCAGGTGGTGTCGGTGATGACGCGGCCGCGAACGCTGGGTTTGCTGCTGCTGTCCAGCGTGCTGATCGCCGGGAATTGGTGGCTCTTCATCTTTGCGGTCAATACCGACCGCGTGCTGGAAGTCTCGCTCGGCTATTACATCAATCCGCTGATGAATGTGGCGGTGGGCATCCTCGTCTTCCGCGAGAGCTTCGGGCGCTGGCGCGCGGCCGCAGTGACACTGGCGACGATCGGCGTGATCAACCAGATTCTCACCGTCGGCACGCTGCCGCTGATCGCGCTGGCGCTGGCCGGCTCGTTCACGATCTATGCCTATATCCGAAAGACCATCGCGGTCCACGGGCGGGTTGGCCTGTTCGTCGAGACGCTGATCCTCTTCCTGCCCTCCCTGATCGCGCTGTCCTTCATCGAAGTCTCGGCAAGCGGGCATTTCCTCGACGGGCCGTGGCAGGCGGTCCTGCTGATCCTGTCCGGGCCGATGACGGTGGCGCCGCTCCTGCTCTTCATCATCGGCGCGCGCGGTCTTCATTTTGCGACCGTCGGCCTGTTGCAGTTTATTGCACCAACCCTGCAATTTGCCGTCGCCGTCGCCTATGGCGAACCCTTCTCGGCGGCGCATGCCGTGACATTCGGCTTTATCTGGGCGGGGCTGGCATGCTTTGCTGTCTCGATGATCCGCCGCAGAAAGGCCGCCCCCGCATGACAGTGCTTCCAGATCCCGTTCGCCTCAAATCCCATGATATCGAGCTCGCCGTGCGGCTTGGCGGGCCGGAGGACGGCATCCCGCTCCTGCTGGTCCATGGCTGGCCCGAGCTGTCCTATTCCTGGAAGCCGGTCTGGGACCATCTGGTCAATGCCGGATTCCGCGTCATCGCACCCGATCTCAAGGGGTTCGGCGACAGTGATGCGCCGGACGATCCCGATCTTTACGGCATTGACGAGATGACCGCCGATCTGACCGGCCTTCTCGATACGCTGGGCATCGAGAAGGCGGTGTGGTGCGGGCATGATTGGGGCGGCATTATCATGTGGCAGGCGGCCTGCCTTGTGCCGGAGCGCTTCCTGGGTGCCATCGGCGTGAACACGCCGCATTTGCCGCGGCCCTCCACGCCGCCTTCCGAGGCGTTCAAGGCGATGGGCGGCGAGGATCATTACATCCTTCAATTCCAGGACCCGGAGACCGTCCGCCAGGCCTTCGAAGGCAAGGAAGACGCCTTCTTCAATTTTATCTTTGCCGCGCCGCCGCCGCCGGAATTGCTCGACCGGCTGTTTCCCGGCGTCACCCATATCATCAAGAATTTCGCCAGCCATGGCGGCCGAACGGAGAGTGAGCTGGTCGTCGGCGCCGAAGATCGCGCGGTTTACGCGAAGGCGTATGCCAGGACCGGGGCGGTGACGCCGACCCATGTCTATCGCAATTTCGACCGCAATTGGGAGCGCATGGGCGGGGTGGATCATCGCCTGTCCATGCCGTGCCTGATGATCGCCGCGGACGCTGATTTCATGCTGCCGCCCATGCTGATGCAATGGATGCCGGCGCTGTGCTCGGATCTCGAATCGCACGTGCTCGAAGGCTGCGGCCACTGGACGATGTGGGAGCGTCCCGACGAGCTCGCGGCGTTCATCGAGGAATGGGTGGTGCGGCGGTTCGGGTAATCTGCGTGGTTCGAGGCCAGCCTTCGGCTGGCACCTCACCATGAGGCAAGTTGGTGTTCCAAGTGAACCAACACCTCATCCCGAGGTGCGAGCGTGAGCGAGCCTCGAGGGACGCGGTCACAAACACGCGTAAACGGTCTCGATCAGCTTCACCGCGCGCGGATCGCCAGCCAGCACTTCGCGCAACCGATTGGGCGTGAAACTGCCGGAGATGTGGCGCACCGGATCGGCAAAACCGCACGAGCCGCCCAGCCCGTAATGTCCGACGGTCTCCGGTTCCGGCCCGTAATGGCCGCTATCGCGATTGCGCATCACGCCGATGCCGAAGGACAGGTCGAAGGGCAGGACGCGATCTTCGCCCGCGACCTGTTCGGTCATGATGTCCCTGACGGTCTCGGATGACAGGATCTGATCGCTGCCCAGCCGGCCGTCATTGGCGAAGACGCCCATCAGCGCGGCGATGGCGGCCGCATTGCCATGACCGTTGGCAGCGGGGAATTCGGCCTTGCGCCATTCGTCAGCGCCGCGCCGGCCCGGGCTGGACCAGGGCTTGAGGAAGGCGAGCTGCTTGATCTCGTTCATTTTCCCCAGGAAGGGCGGTTTCGGTGGCAGCTTGTGCTCGGCGATACGGGCGTGCTCTGCTTCCGGCGTGCCGATGAAGAAATCGAGGCCGCGCGGCCCGGTGATCTCGTCCTTCAACACGTCGCCGATGGTACGGCCATCGGTGCGGCGCGCGATCGCGTCGGCGATGAACCCAAAGGTGATCGGGTGATAGCCGGTGCCCTGGCCCAGTGGCCAGAGCGGTTCCTGGGCGGCGAGCTTTTCTTCGATGAGGTCGCGGTCAAACCAGTCGGCCGCCTGCATTTCCTCTGCAATGCCGGACAGTCCGGCCTGGTGCGACAGGGCCTGGGCGATGGTCACGTCCTGCTTGCCGGACTGCGCGAAGGCGGGCCAGTGATCGGCGACGCGGTCGGTGAAGGCGAAATGTCCCTGATCTTTCAACCACCCCATGACCAGCGCGGTAATCGCCTTGCCGGTCGAGAAGACCGGAACGATCGTGTCGTTTGACCATTCGGCCTCGCGCTTCTGCGTGGTCCATCCGGCATGGAGATCGATAATGCGCGCGCCGTCGATCTCGATGGCGAAGGCGGCACCGATTTCATCACTGCCGTCCCAAAGCGAGGCAAAGACGTCACGGACGGGCTCGAAGCCGGGCTTCACGAAGCCCTTGATGTCGGGTGTGTCTGTCATGGCGTGGAGCTAAGGGTTTCGCACGGTCCGATCAAGCGTGGATTGCCATGGTGAGTCCATGGCCATCCTGCGGCGGATCGCCGGGCAGGGTGAGGTGCTGACCATTGGCAATGCGTTGCGCGACGACCGCGCAGATCGCGGCGTCGACCAGATCGTCCGGTGCGACTTTCGACACCGGATAGGCATGCGGGTCGATCACGGAGACCGGGAAGCCCAGCTTGCGCAGCGCGGTGAGGCGCGCCTTGCGCCCTTCCGGCGTTCGCTTGCTCTCGCGGATCGGTCCGCGGTCGAGCACCGCGAAGGCCAGCTCCGGGTGGGTCTCGTAGACGCGCGGTCCCAGCGAAGATGCCATGAAGGCGTCGGCCTCGCGGATTTTCGGAAACAGGTGGAAGGATTGCTGGGACAGTCGGGGCCCGTCATCGAACGCATTGATCAGGCAGGCATTCTCGTAGGTTGTCGCGGAGAGCGCCTTGCGGCTGGGCGCAGAGAAAACCGAACTGGTCTTGCCTTTCAGGCGCGCGCGGGCCTCGCGCTCGCAGGCCCGGCCGCCGCGCCGCGCGATGTCGGGGAGGCCGATCGGGATGTCGATTGCGATGATTTCCGGCAGGATCGCTTCCATCAGGATCTGGTCGAGGCGAGTGAAAAACTGGTGGTGCGGCGAGGCGTGCCCGTGAATATCGTACCAGACGCCGATCCATCCGCCGCGGCAGCCATCGAGGCCCAGCACCCAGCGGGCATTCTCGCCAACGCGGTGATGCTGTTTCATGCGCCCGGCAATGGTCGCATCGGGGTGGATCGGACCCGCCTTTTGCCGTGGTAGCGGCAAGTGCCCGTAATCCCATTCGCGTGATTTCAGGATCGCGTCGTAGACCATCAAAACCGCATGGTGCAGGGCGACATCGGTCGGGGCTCTGGCGATCCGGTTGAGCAGGAATTCGGCGGTCAGGACATCGCCTGCGCCCTTGGGCGATTTGTCAAAGCGCGGATGGGTGCGCAGCCGCATTTCGCTGAAATCCTCGTACATCACACCGATTTCGTCGCCAGCGGGAATTGAGGAGACCAGGGCCGCCTTACCCAGCTTCTGGACGGCGCGGCGCGCGGCGTCGGCATCGGTGATCTCGAGACGGGTCAGCCAGCCGAGCTCGAACGCGTTGGGGGTCACGAAGTCGGCCAGAGGCAGAAGGTGATCCCGAACGGCTCGCGCTACCGTCTCGGGGACGTAGAGGCGACCGTCATCGCCGATGATCGGATCGACCGCGATAATCGCTTTTTCGTTTAATGTCCGCACCTTGCGGATCGTCTCGGCGGCGATCGTTACCTGTCCCGGCGTGGCGAAATAGCCGGTGAGGACCGCATCGAGGCGCTCGAATCCGCCATTCGCCTCGACGCCCTCTAGCATGCCGGCGAAGGCTTCGTCGGAGACCGCCGCGCCGCCCGGCGCCCCAAGCCCCGGATGGCGCCCCAAGGTCACGGTTGGGCAGAAGACCGTGTCGACCCCGGCGTTTTCGAGGATCGTGACGGCGACTTTCCCACCGACCCGGCTTGAGGCCACATGTGATGACAGGACCAGTACTTTTGGCATTTGCTCATGTTATAGCCGCGACCATGGCCCGTTCAATTCCGATTCGACCGACCCGCTCCGCCCTGTTCGTACCCGGTTCGCGACCGCGTGCGATCGAGAAGGCGACCGGCCTCAAGGCCGATATGCTGATCCTCGACCTCGAGGACGCTGCCGGTCCGAAAGAGAAGGCCGAAGCGCGCTCGCGCGTCTCGGGAGCGTTGTCATCGTGGGCGGATTGTGGCGCTGTCCGGGCGGTGCGTGTCAATGCGATGGGCAGCGGGCTCGAAGCCGATGACATCGCTGCTGCGCGCGCTGCCGATGCAATCGTGCTGCCCAAGGTCGAGCGGGTCGATGACTTACAGGCGGCGCGTCGTCTGATGCGCGACGGACCGCCGCTCTGGGCCATGATTGAAACGCCGGGCGCGCTGTTTCAGCTGCGCGAGATCGGCGAAGCGGCCGCTGATCTTGGCGTGGCCGGTCTTGTCGCCGGGACGAATGATCTCGCCAAGGCGATGAAGACGACGGGGCGGGCCGCGCTGGTTCCGCATCTGGCGCTGATCGTGGCGGCAGCACGTGGTTACGGGTTGATGCCGCTCGATGGCGTCTACAATGCCTACAAGGATGCCGACGGCTTTGCTGACGAAGCCGCGGCGGGCAAATCACTCGGCTTCGCCGGCAAGACGCTGATCCATCCCTCGCAGGTGTCCGGGGCAAATGCTGCGTTTGGTCCTTCGGTGGAAGAACTCGATCGCGCCCGGCGTCTGGTGGCCGCCTTTGCCCTGCCTGAAAACGCCGGGAAGGGGGCGATCCCGTTCGAGGGCACGATGGCGGAGCGGCTTCATCTCGCCGAGGCGGAAGCGATACTCAAGCAAGCAGAGGAAGAGACATGAACCTTGTGATGTGGCACAATCCGCGCTGCACAAAATCGCGCGAGACGCTGGCGCTGTTGCGCCAAAAGGGAATCGAACCCGAGATCCGCGATTATCTGAAAGACACGCCGAGCATTGATGAACTGAAAACCGTTCTCGGCAAGCTGGGCTTCGACACGGCCCGTGCCTGGATGCGGACGAAGGAGGCGGACTACAAGTCGCTGGGTCTCAAGGACGAAAGCGACGAGGACAAGCTGCTCGCCGCGATGGCCTCGCATCCCAAGCTGATCGAACGCCCGGTGGTCATCCATGGCGAACGCGCCGCGCTGGGCCGCCCGCCGGAGAAAGTGTTGGACGTTTTATAGGCCGCGCTCGTCATAGCCCCAGCGCTGTGCCCATGGATCGAGGATCGGCCGCACCGCAGCAAGCGCGAAATCATAGTGCCGCCACCGTCCGGCGGCGCTTTCATAGATGGGCTGAACCACTTGCGAGGCGGACGGCGTGGAGATCGCGCGGGTTTTCGCCTGCTCGCGATAGGCCATGACGTCATCCGACCAGTCGAGATCCAGGAATCTGACGAGACGGCGCGCCTCGGCTTCGAGATCCGCCACGCAGTCCTCGTATCGGATCTCGATCCGCTGCGCTTCCGGCACGCGGTCGAGCGCTGCGGTCCCTACCCGCATGGCGGCATCATAATAGGCCGCCGCACCCGGCATGGTGAGCATGCGGAACATCGCCGCATTCATTCCGAAACGTTGCTTGTAGGCCGACAGCACACAATCGCGCGGATCGCGCAGGGCGAGGATGAATTTCGCGTCCGGGAAGACCGCTGCGAGCAATCCGGCATAGGCGAGATTCAAGGGCAGCTTGTCGATGAACACGTTGTTTTCAGGCACACCGCCCGGCCAGCCCTGCCAATAGGTGCGGCGCAAACTGGCGCGGCTTTCCGGCATCGATTCAATAAATTGCCGCCAGTCATCCAGCGTGTCGCCTGCCGCCTCGATCAGCGGCGCGGACAATTGCGCTTCGTCGCTGGTGACAATGCCGGGATGTGCGGCGAGCACATTCTCGACCAGCGTCGTGCCCGAACGCGGGAATCCGACAAGAAACACGGGCGCCGGCATCTCGCAGCCGGAGTCCGCATCAATTGGCAGGCCCGGCCATTGCGACAGCTTCTTCACGCGTTCCAGGGCGAAGCCATTGGTGATGTTGGCATAAGTGCCAGCGTACTGGCTCTTGAGCTTCTGATTGGCTGCCGAGAAAGCGGAAAAAGCCGCCTCGTAATCGCCCGCCTTCTCCAGCGCTTCGCCGGCCCTGCCCAACGCCAGCGCGGCATTTGTCGCCGGTGCATTGGGCGAAAGACGCTTGCGGATCAGGTCGGCGGCGTCGTGATGAGCTCCGCGCCGGATCATCGCGGCCGCTTTTACGGCCAGCGCCAACGCATCCCCAGCGGCGAGTTTCAGCGCGCTGTCCGCCGCTTCTTCAGCCGCGTCCGCTTCGTGGGCAAGCTCGAGCACATGCGAGAGATTACGCAGGCTGGGTAGATGGTCCGGTTTGATCTCGAGCGCTGTGCGGTAAGCGTCGGCGGCCGCTTTGAGCTCGCCCGCATTGGCCAGGATGCGGCCGAGATTGAAGGGGGCATTGACGAATTGCGGATGGGCGGCAAGTGCCCGGTCAAACGCGGCGCGGGCGGCGTCGAGGCGATCGAGATCGCCTGCGCACAAGCCCTCCATATTGGCAAAATCCGCGATGTGCTCGTGGGCTGCCGACAGCGCCGCGAACAGGTCGAATGCCGCTTCGCTGTCGCCAAGCGCGCGCAAGGCGAGGCCTTCGAGATAACGCGCATTCGGATCGTCGCCGAGGGATCGGGCGATCTCCAGGGCGCGTTGCGCCTGGCCGGTCTGGAGCGCGGCAAAACCGGATTTCAGATCGGAGGTCATGAGGCTTCGTATCCGTGTTTCTCGATCCAGGGCGACAGGACGGGCAGGGCCGGTTCGAGAGCGAATCGATAGGCGGACCATTTGCCGATTGCACCGGTATAGAGCGGTTTGACGACCTGCGGCGCCGAAGGAGTCTTGATGCGCTTGCGCTGTGCGTGCTCGCGATACGCTGCCACATCGTCATGCCAGCCCGGTCCGAGGAATTCGAGCAACGGCGTGATGACGCCGCGCCAGTCCGCAATCAGGTCTTCATAGCGTACCGTATGGACCGGGGCGGCGTGTTTGGAGGCCAACGCCGCCTCGCCGGCGCGCATTGCGGCATCATAGAGGCGGGCGCAGTCATCGATCTTGAGCGTGCGGTACATTTCCGGATTCACCGCAAAGCGTTGCTGGAAGGCGGACAGTACGCAATCACGGGGATCGCGCAGGCAGAGCACGATTTTCGCGTCCGGGAAGATCCGCATCAACGGCCCGAGCCAGACCAGGTTCATCGGGTATTTGTCGACAAAGACGCGGCTTTCCGGCGGCGGCCCCTGTGGACGCGCCTGCTGCCAATAGGCGGCGCGAATGGCGTTGATCTCGTCAGCTGTCAGCGTACCCAGCCGGGCCAGCGTTTCCGGGCGGTCGCCAACCGCCTTGATCGCCGGTCCGATCGCGTCCTGTTCCTCGAGGGTCTCGATGTCGGGATGTGCATCGAGCATCTGCTCGAGCAAGGTCGTGCCCGAGCGCGGGAAGCCGACCTGGAAGACCGGCGCGGGCCCGGTCAGCGCAGAGGCGTCAACGGGTTCTGGATCATGGTTATCGAACCAATGCGCTAACCGCTCAGCCGACGCCAGTGAGCGTGGGCCGTCATAGTCTGCAAAGCGCTCGCTCGAGGCAGCGCGCTGAATGTCGTTGGCTGCAGTCCAGGCTGCGAATGCCGCTTCAGGGTCTTCCAGCTTGTGGCAAGCATCCGCCAGCCGGCCCCAGGCGGTGGCCAATTGCGCCGGAGCGCCTTTTGCTGACGCCATGACCGGCTCGAGGAGCGTGCGTGCGGTGGTGGCGTCGTCCTCTGCCAATGCGATTGCCGCCTGCGCGGAGCGCACCAGCCAGGCGTCGGGCGCGATCGATGACGCGCGCGCAGCAAAATCCCGCGCCACCTCAAACTCCCGCATCCGGACACAGAGCGCGGCGGCCAGCGCCAACGGTTCGGGGTTTTGCGGTTGGAGCGCGGCGAGCTTTTCAAACTGGGGAATTGCCTGCTCCGGTGCCGGACCTGCCAGAAGCGTTGCCAGGTTTCCGATGGCCGGGGCGTGATCCGGCCGCAGTTTAGTGACCCGCTCGAAATCGCGCTGCGCACCGACACGGTCACCCATGTCGCGACGGCACAGCCCGGCCATGTTGATGAGATCGGGCTGGCCAGGCAGGCGCTGATTGAGGATGTCGAGTATCTTCAGCGCCTCGCCGGCTCGACCGGCCATTCGCAAGGCGACTGCTGACAGGTAATGCGCATTGGCATCGTTCGGATTGGCTCTCACGGCGGCTTGCGCAGCCTGCAGGGCCGCCTCGGCATTGCCGGCATTTAGCGCGACCTGCGCCTGTTGCAGCAGCGCGCTCATGCAAATGTTTCCGACAGGATACGGTCGCACCAGGCCGGTACGGTTTCGGTCGCCTTGCCATAGACCGCATGCGTGAAAACATGTCCGCTCTCACCGGCTTCAAGCGACAATTCCCAGGTCGTCGCGCCCGCACGGCCGGCTTCTTCGGCGAAGCCCGCCGCCGGCCACACCGCGCCGGACGTGCCAACGGCGGCAAAATGGGTCACACTGGGCAGGATGGAGAAGATCTCGTCCACGCCGATCGGCATCTCGCCGAACCAGACAACGTTCGGTCGCAGCTGCCCTTCGCGGCCACAGGCGCGGCAGCTCATCGTGATCGACAAGTCATCGCGGCACGCCTGCAGGTCACTGCAGGCGCCACAGCGCGACTGCAGCAGCTCGCCATGCATGTGGATCAGGCGCTCCGAACCGGCGCGCTCGTGCAAATCATCGATATTCTGGGTGACGAGGGTGAAATTGCCGCCGGAGCGTACCCACGCCGCCTCCAGGGTCGCCAAAGCCTTGTGGGCGGGGTTCGGCTCCGCCTCCATCAGGCCGCGGCGGCGCGCATTGTAGAAGGCATGCACCTCGGCGGGGTCCTCGCGAAACCCGTCCGGTGTCGCCAGCCGCTGCCAGTCGAATTTCGCCCAGATGCCATCCGTGTCGCGAAACGTGCCCAGCCCGGATTCGGCCGATATGCCGGAGCCGGTGAGGATGAGAAGCGAAGGCGTCATGACGTGTACTGTGCCGTCTCGCTGCCAGCCCGCCAACAGGGGAGGGCAGCCTGGTGCGGGTTCGAGGCCCGGCTTGCCCGCTTTCGCGGGCACAAGCTGCCGGGCGCCTCACCATGAGGTGAGCAGGCAACAAAAAAGCCCGCCATCGCTGGCGGGCTTCTTCGAACTGAAAAGGCGCTGGAAAACCTAGTCAGTTTTCTTGGCGCGGCCGTTTTCCATGCCGCGTCCGGAGGTGCGCTCGGCGATCCGGGCAGATTTGCCGCGGCGGCCGCGCAGATAATACAGCTTGGCGCGGCGGACATTGCCGCGGCGCACGACTTCCACTTTCTCGACGTTCGGCGAGAACAGCGGGAAGACGCGTTCGACCCCTTCACCGAAGGAGATCTTGCGGACTGTGAAGCTTTCCTGCAGTCCGGCACCGGAGCGACCGAGGCAGACGCCTTCGAACACCTGGATCCGCTCGCGTTCGCCTTCCTTGATCCGGACGTGGACCTTGAGCGTATCGCCCTGGTCGAAATCCGGGTGAGACTTGTCGCCAAGGACACGGCTGGCTTCGGCTTTTTCAATCTTCTCGATGAGGTTCATCGGTCTTCTCCTTGCCGGCGGACGTGGCGCTCCCACAGATCCGGACGGCGTTCCTGCGTCGTCTTCTCCGCCATTTCCCGGCGCCACCGGGCTATCGCCCCATGATCGCCGGATAACAGCACTTCCGGGATCTCCTCACCCTCCCATTCACGCGGACGCGTGTAGTGAGGATATTCGAGGAGATCGCCCTCGAAACTTTCTTCCTCGGCCGAAGCCGGATCCCCCAGCACCCCGGGGATCAGGCGCACACACGCCTCGATGAGGCATATGGCGGCCGCTTCTCCGCCGGCAAGGACAGCGTCACCGACACTGACCTCCTCCAGCTTGCGCGCCTTGATGACCCGTTCGTCGAGCCCTTCAAAACGCCCACAGAACACGACAAGACCGGGCCCGGCAGCCCATTCCCTGACGCGGGATTGGGTGAGCGGACGGCCCCGGGGCGTCATGTAAATCAGCGGCCGTTCCTCTTCAGAAGAGGCGGTCACCGCATCAATTGCCGCCGCCGCCACATCCGGGCGCAAGACCATTCCGGCCCCGCCGCCAGCAGGCGTGTCGTCAACGGAGGCGTGCTTATGACGGGAAAATTTCCGGATGTCCACCGTTTCTAGCGCCCATAAACCCTTCTTTTGCGCAGTCCCGATCAGGGACACGCCCAAGGGCCCCGGAAAGGCGTCCGGGAAGAGGGTGAGCACGCTAGCGGCAAACATGGGAGGCGGCGTTTAGCAGGCGGGATGCGCCTTGGCGAGTCGGGGACCTATTTGCGGTCCTTTGAAGGTTCGTCGGGAGCCTCGTCGGCGACCGGCGGATCGATGGTGATGCGCCCGGCGGCGATATCGACCGCCGGTACGGCTTCACGCGTGAAGGGCAGGTAAAAGCGCCCGTCGGGACCGTCGATTTCCAGCAGGTCGCCGGCGCCGAAATTCTGGACCGCGGCGACACGGCCGGCGGCTTCACCGTCGGTCGAAAGGGCGGTCAGGCCGATCAGATCGGTGATGTAAAACTCGTCCGGATCGGGGTCGGGCAGGGCAGCGCGGGGGGCGAGCAATTCGCGCCCGCGCAAGGCCGCGACCTCCTCGCGGGTCAGTGTCTCGCGGAAAGTGACGACGAACTCGTCCTTCTGGCGCCGCCACTTGGCCGGTGTCAGGAAGGGTTTTCCGTCCTTGTCGAGGAAGGGACCGTAAGTGAAGCACGCCTCCGGCTCGGCCGTGAAGGGCTGGACTCGGGCCTCGCCCTTCACGCCGTGCGCGCCCTTGATGCGGGCAATGGTGATGAGTTTGTCTGTCATGAGGCGGAGACCCATCCCCTCCCCTCGATGGGGAGGGTCGACGATCCCTCAGGATCGGCGGGGTGGGGTGACCAGCAGACGGCCCCCACCCCTACCCCTCCCCACAAAGGGGGAGGGGAAAGCTTAGAGCGGGCGAGGGAGCCAGCCCTAGCCTTCTTTCTTTTCGTCTTCCGCAGCGTCTTCGGCCGAAGCCTCTTCGGCTGCCGCTTCTTCAGCCGGTGCCTCTTCAGCGGCTGCCTCTTCCGCCGGGGCTTCTTCTTCAGCCGGAGCTTCGGCAGCTGCCTTGGCTTCTTCTTCCGCCGCCTTCATCTCGGCTTCCTTCTCGGCCTTCTCGGCCAGGCGTTCCTGGGCCTTGGCACCCGGCTTGGCTTTTTGCGGGTTGTTGCCGTGTTCCCACTTGAAGGTCTCGCCATCAGCTTCGTGCAGGAAGCGTGCGACGCGGTCGGTCGGGCGGGCACCCTTGCCATACCATTCCTTGATCTTGTCGAGGTCGAGCTTCACGCGCTCGGCATCTTTCGGCAGCATCGGGTTGTAGGAGCCGACCTTCTCGATGAAACGGCCATCGCGCGGCATGCGTGAATCGGCGATGACGATGCGGTAGTAGGGGCGCTTTTTCGAGCCACCACGGGAGAGACGGATTTTCAGGGACATATTGGTTTTCCTTGGATGTTAGATGATTGCTGTTCTTGGGTTATTTCTTGCCAAAGCCGATCGGCAGGCCGTCCGGACCAAGCTGCGGCGCACCGCCGAGCCCGGGCAGACCGCCGGCTTCGTCCTTCTTGTCGCTACCGGGCAATCCGGGCAGGCCGCCTGACGTGGCCCCCTTCATGCGCTCGATCAGCGCCGGATCGGGACCGCCTGCGCCTCCAGGCGGCGTGAAGCCGGACATGATGCCCTTGGGGCCCTTCTTGCCGACCTTCTTCATCATGTCCGCCATCTGGCGGTGCATTTTCAGGAGCTTGTTGACCTCGGGCACGCCGACGCCGGCGCCAGCGGCAATCCGCTTGCGGCGCGAGGCCTTGATCAGTTCGGGCTTCTTGCGTTCCTGCCGGGTCATCGATGAGATGATGGCGACCTGTTTCTTCACCAGGCCGTCATCCATGCCGGCGGCCGCGGCCTGTGCCTGCATTTTCTTGTTCATGCCGGGCAGCAGACCCATGATGCCGCCGAGCCCGCCCATCTTCTGCAGCTGCTGCAACTGGTCGCGCAGATCGTCCATGTCGAACTTGCCCTTCGCCATCTTGCGGGCGAGGCGTTCGGCCTTTTCCTGGTCAACGTCCTCTGCGGCCTTCTCGACGAGCGCGACAATGTCGCCCCGGCCGAGGATGCGGCCGGCCATGCGCTTGGCATCGAAGGCGTCGAGCCCGTCGACTTTTTCCGACACGCCGACGAACTTGACCGGCAGGCCGGTGACATGGCGCATGGACAGTGCGGCGCCGCCGCGGCCATCGCCATCCATCCGGGTGAGGACAAGGCCGGTCAGCGGCAGGCGTTCATGGAAGCGGCGCGCGGTCTCGACGGCGTCCTGACCGGTGAGCGCATCGGCGACAAGCAGCGTCTCGCGCGGATTGGCCGCGTCCGAGATCGCTTTCGCCTCGGCCATCAAATCCTCGTCGATCGAGGTCCGGCCGGCGGTATCCAGGATGATGACGTCATAACCCTGCAGGCGGCCCGCCTGCAGCGCGCGCCTGGCAATGTCGACGGCGCCCTGGCCCTTGACGATGGGCAGGAAGCCGGCTTCGGCCTGCTCTGCCATCTGCTCGAGCTGTTCCATCGCTGCCGGGCGGCGCGTATCGAGCGAGGCGAGGAGGACCTTTTTCTTCTCGCGCGTCTGGATGCGGCGCGCCAGCTTGGCGGACGTGGTGGTTTTACCGGAGCCCTGCAGACCGGCCATGAGGATAACGATGGGCGGCTCGCCGGCCAGCGACAGGCCTTCGGGCTCGGCCTCGCCACCCAGCAATTCCACCAGCTCGTCATGGACGATCTTGATGACTTGCTGGCCGGGCGCGACGGCGCGGATGACATCCTCGCCGACAGCGCGCTCGCGGACCTTCTTCACGAAGTCCTTGACCACGGGCAGGGCAACGTCGGCCTCGAGCAGCGCGACGCGGATCTCGCGCAGCGCGGCATCGACGTCCTTCTCGCTAAGGGCGCCGCGTCCGGTGAGTGCGTCGAAAACCCCAGAAAGCCGTTCTGTCAGTGCGTCGAACATGTGTTCGCCGTCTCCAATTCTGCTCACACGCAGACATAGGCATTACCACCCCGGTGAGCGAGACTTCGCCGACCGCGGGACCTCGCCGGTGTCGTCGCACCGGTCAAGGCAAGCATCCCTGCTTGCGTGTGTGAGCGGCGGGAATTACGCGGCTCTCCGCGAAAAGTCAAGAAAGGTCAGGCGACCAGGCGGACCGGAATGAGATTGCGCAGCTCCCTGATCAGCCATCGGCAATATCCATGGAGGCCCCAGAGCGACAGAACGCCAAGAATGAACACGATCGGGGCGGCTGCGATCACATAAACGGGCTCCACACCATTCATCTGCACACCCGGCAAATGGACGCCGACGGCTTCGGTCATGCCGATCACCAGCATGGCCACGCCGGACAGTGTCAAGGCGAAGCCGAAAGAGGCGAGCGCAACGCCGATGGTCAGCGTGAGAATGCTGCCCACCGCCAGATAGCCGAAGACCCGCGCCGCCTGGGTGAACCAGCCGGCTGCCCGTTCGCCGCGCCCGGAGAGTTCCAGCTCGATTGCATAGGCCTTGGCCAGCGTGTGCGCCGGTCCCAGCGCGCGCAGGACGGCGTCAGCAGATTGGCCGGAAGCTACCGCCTCCTCGATATGCTCGCGGACATCGCCGGTCAGACCCTCTCGGTCATCATAATCAAACGCGCCCAACGCTTTGCGGAAATTTCCGAGATAGGCTTCGATCTTGGAACTGGTATCAGTCATGAGGGTCTCCATCTTCGAGGCAGGCTTCCACGGCCCGCGCAAGTTCGCGCCACTCGGATTTCAGCGTGGCAAGCCGGGCCATACCGGCTTCTGTAAGCCTGTAATACTGGCGGGGAGGACCGTTGGGAGAGGCCCGCTCGAAGGTCGTGACAACGCCATCCTTCTTCAGCCGCCGCAGGATCGGGTAGATCGTATTCTCCCCCGCCGCGAGCGTTCCCAGCCGGCTCAAGCGGACCACGATCTCGTAGCCATAGTCCGGCGCATCGCTCAGAAGCCGCAGAACGCACATCTCCAGAACGCCGCGGCGCCACTGGGCGCTGGTCTCGTTTTTGACGCCTTGCTTCACGGTCAGTCTCCGCTAATGTGTGACACACAATAGCGGTCTACAGTGCAAAACACAATAGCTGATCTGATTGCGGCACCCTGCCGCCTGTCCGCCTTGGTGGGTTCCGGATACGGTCGGGATCGGGAGGCACTTATGGGGCAGGAAATCGCCAGCCGCGAATATGTTGACGCGCAGGACTTCACAAAGCGCCTGCGTGCCGAGACGCGCCTGGTTACGGGCCTGTACAAGGACAAGCGGTTCGAAACCTTCGACACGCCCATGGGCGGCGCCGAGGTCGAGGCCTGGCTGGTCGACGACAACTGGCTGCCGGCGCCGGAGAATGACGCTTTCCTGAAAAAGCTCGACGAGCCGCTCGCCACGCACGAGCTGGCGCAGTTCAACTTCGAGCTCAATCTCGATCCGCACCCATTGCCCGGCGGCCTGCCCAAACTGAAGCAGCAGATCGAGGCGCTGTGGGCGAGATGCGCAGAGGCGGCCGATACGCTTGCGCTGAAGCCGTTGATGATCGGTATGCCGCCAACCCTGATCCAGGACATGCTGTCGCTGGACACGATGACGCCGTCGAACCGCTATCGCGCGCTCAACGAGCGGGTCATGGAGCTGCGCGGCAAGCCGACCAGGGTCGACATTTCCCGCCGCGAGGGGCTCGAACTGGCGCAGAGCCATCTGATGCTGGAAGCGGCGTGCACCTCGCTGCAAACCCATATGACCGTCAATCCGGGCGAGGAGGCCCGGATGTACAATGCCGCCCAGATCGCTGCCGCCCCGGTGGTCGCGGTTTCCGCCAACTCGCCCTTTCTCTACGGCCGGCGGCTGTGGGAAGAGACCCGCATTCCGGCCTTCGAGCAGGCGATCGGCATGGACAGTTTCCGGGGCCGTGACGGCACCCGCGTCGGCCGCGTCACTTTCGGAGCGAACTGGCTGCGCGAAAGCTTCCTCGAACTGTTCCTGGAAAATCTCGACGGGCATGAGGCGCTGCTGCCGATCATTGAAGAGGCCGAGCCGGAGCGGCTGCGTCATTTCAAGCTGCAGAACGGCACGCTGTGGCGCTGGAACCGGCCGATCCTCGGCGGTGACTGCCATGGCACGCCGCATCTGCGCATCGAGAACCGGGTCACGCCGGCCGGGCCGACGGCGGCCGACATGGTCGCCAATGCCGCTTTCTTCATCGGTCTGACGCGCTATCTGGCGGGCCTCGATACGCCGCCAGAGGCGGCGATGGATTTCGGTACGGCGCGCGACAATTTCTATGCCTGCGCCCGGCGCGGGCTGGGCGCGCGGATTTCGTGGGGCGATGACGCGCCGCAAGATGTCCAGCGGATGATCCATGACCGGCTGGCCGACCAGGCCTGCAGCGGGCTCGCGGCCGCCGGTGTGCCGGAGCGCGAAGCGGCAGCCGTGCTCGAGCCGATCCGCGGGCGCGCCATGTCCGGGCTCAACGGGGCGGCCTGGCAGCGCAACTGGATTAATTGCCACGGACGGGATTTCCAGGGCCTTGTCGCCGCCTATTATGAGCGCCAGCAGAAAGGGCGGCCTGTACACACATGGCGGATATAGAGCTTCGGCTTGACCGGCTGGACCACACTCCGGCCGCTATCGCGCGGACCGCGGCCAGGGACGTGCGCACAGTGTTCCCGGAAAGCACGCTGATCTCGCTCGAGGGGCGGCACCCGGACCCGCTCTTCCTGGCGGTGATGGAGCACGGCAATGAAACCGTCGGCTGGGAAGCGCTGAAGAAGCTGCAGGCCTGGATGGCGCATCATCCCCTGCCGCGCTCCATGCTGATCCTCATTGGCAATGTCCGGGCGGCGGAATTGCAGAGCCGAATGGTTCCGGGACGGCCGGACTACAACCGGATCTGGACCGGCGGCGAGACGCCCGAGCATGCGCTGGCGCAACAGGTGCTCGAGATTGCGCGGGCGGCGAAGCCCTTTGCCGCGATCGATCTACACAACAATACCGGCGCCAATCCGCTTTACGCACTGGTGCACAAGGAGCGGGCGCCGGATTTGCAGCTGACCAGCCTGTTTGCGGCGCATGCGATGTTGACGCGCAATCCGCCAGGGACGCTGTCGGAAGCGTTCTCGGACTTCTGTCCGGCGATCACTGCCGAATGTGGCCAATCCGGCGTCGCGGCCAATGAAACAGCGGCCTTCAACCTGGTGCTCGATGCATTGCATCTCGACCATTGGCGCGGGGCGGCCGATCTCGAACTCGACCTCTACACGGTCACGGGCCGGATCGAGATTTCGCCGGAAGCCAGGATCGTGTTCGAGCATGGCGCGGACGGCGATGTCGAACTGCCGGCCAGCCTCGAGAAATGGAATTTCTTCGACCGGCCGGCGGGCTCCACCTTCGCACGCGTTCTGAATGGCGGCGATGTCATCCGGGTCCGCGACGACCAGGGCCGGGATGTGACCACGGACGTATTTCGACGCGAGGGCGACCGGCTCTTGCTGACGCGGGACTTCACGCCCGCGATGCTGACCGTTAACGAGGCCGCGATCCGCGCGGATTGCCTCGGCTATCTGATGGAGAAGGCCTAGGCGCGCAGCCGGCGCGCCAGGCCCGGCATGGCGAAGACGAACCAGACCGCCGCCCAGATATTGCCGAGCACAGGAAGCGGCGCGATCCAGATCGCCGCGCGCCACCAGCGCCGTTCGAACAGGGCGATGACGACAGCGGTGAAGAAGAAGCCGAGATAGAGGTCGAGGAGCGTGACCTGGCCCCAGGGGTCGGAGACGAGCCAGCCGCCAGCCGCGCCGAAATCGCCCTGCGAGACGGCGATCCAGATCAGAGCGCCGAGGGCGAGGCCGCCGAGCGCGACAAGAAGTCGGAGAATGAGCATGGTGCATATCCTTTCAACAAGGATACGTGGTGACGGGGCGGGTTGGATCGAAATCGTCGCTTCACCGACGTCCAGGTACGACGCTATCGCCCGGACATCCGGTTGACATAGAGAGCCGCGATAAAAACGCCCTTCATGCGCGGCAGCCACAGCAGCACCGCGCCGATGATCAATGCTGCCAATGCCGGATAGGTGACCAGCGCCGGCCAACCCGACAGGGCGATCCAAAAGGCGAGCGGTGCCATCAACGGCCCCAGCGACAGCACGGTCAGCCAGGCCGGGCCGTCATCGGCGCGGATCGCCGTAAAATCAGCGCCGCAATTCGGGCATCGATCGACCGGTTTGAGATAGGCCCGGTAGAGCGGTGCCTGGCCGCAAGACGGACATCGCATTGAAAGGCCACGCCGGCAGGCCGTCATCAGGGTCAGTCGGCGACCATCCGGCATCGCGGTTTCAACGCTCCTTTGCGGCGGGCGAATACACGGCGGTTCTCACTGCAGGGCGGCGCCCGGGCGGCAGTCGGCCTAGTAAACCCGCGCTTTCGGCTCGATATAGGCGATATCGTTCGACATCGTGAAATTGTGTACGCCGCGATAGGAGAGGCGGACATTGCCCTGTTCGTCGCACCAGGCGAGCGTGTGTTTCATCCAGTTCTTGTCGTCGCGATCGGGGAAATCCTCGCGCGCATGGGCGCCGCGGCTTTCCTCGCGGGCGACCGCGCCGCCAACCGTGACGGCGGCCTGGGCCACAAGATTGTCGAGCTCCAGGGTCTCCATGAGGTCCGTGTTCCAGACCATGGACCGGTCCTCGACGCGGATGTCGGGCAGGCCGGCATAGACCTGCTTGATGCGCTCCACGCCTTCGCTCATCACCTCGCCGGTACGGAAAACGGCGCAGTTTTCCTGCATGGCGCGCTGCATCTGGTCGCGCAGCTGTGCGGTGCCGGTCTGACCCTTGGCGTTACGGAATTTGTCGAGTCGCGCCAGCGAATTGTCACCTGCATTGGCTGGCAGGTCCGGTTGGCCGGACGCCGCATCGACCACATCGCCGACGCGGAGGCCGGCTGCGCGGCCGAACACGACCAGGTCGATCAGCGAGTTGGAGCCCAGGCGGTTTGCGCCGTGCACCGAAACGCAGGCCGCTTCGCCGACGGCCATCAGGCCCGGCACGACGATTTCTTCGCCATCCGCATTCTGGGTCAGAACCTCGCCGTGATAATTGGTCGGGATGCCGCCCATATTGTAGTGCACGGTCGGCAGGACCGGGATCGGGTCCTTGGTGACATCGACACCGGCGAAGACGCGCGCGCTCTCGGAAATGCCGGGCAGGCGCTTGTGGATGATGTCCGGATCGAGATGGTCGAGGTGCAGGTAGATGTGGTCCTTGTTGGGGCCGACACCCCGGCCTTCGCGGATCTCGATCGTCATCGAGCGCGAGACGACATCGCGGCTGGCCAGATCCTTGGCGGACGGGGCGTAGCGTTCCATGAAGCGCTCGCCCTCGGAATTGGTGAGATAGCCGCCCTCTCCGCGTACGCCTTCGGTAATCAGCACGCCGGCGCCATAGATGCCGGTCGGGTGGAATTGCACGAATTCCATGTCCTGGAGCGGCAAGCCGGCGCGCAGCACCATGGCATTCCCGTCACCGGTACAGGTATGGGCCGAGGTGCATGAGAAATAGGCACGGCCATAGCCGCCGGTGGCCAGGATCACGCTCTTGGCGCGGAATCGGTGCAAGGTGCCGTCATCCAGCTTCCAGGCCGTGATGCCGCGGCAGACGCCGTCATCGTCCATAATCAGGTCGAGCGCGAAATACTCGATGAAAAACTCGGTCTCTTCCTTGACGCACTGGCCGTAGAGCGTGTGCAGGATGGCGTGACCGGTGCGGTCGGCAGCAGCGCAGGTCCGCTGCACCGAGCCCTCGCCGTAATTGCGGGTCATGCCGCCGAAGGCACGCTGGTAGATCTTGCCGTCCTCGGTTCGCGAGAAAGGCACGCCCCAGTGCTCGAGCTCGTAAACGGCTTCAGGCGCATTGCGGCAGAGATATTCGATGGCGTCCTGGTCACCGAGCCAGTCCGACCCCTTGACGGTGTCGTACATGTGCCAGCGCCAGTCATCCTCGCCCATATTGCCAAGCGATGCGGAAATTCCTCCCTGGGCTGCCACGGTGTGCGAGCGGGTCGGGAAGACTTTCGAGATGCAGGCGGTCTTCAGGCCGGATTGCGCGGCGCCGAGTGCGGCGCGCAGGCCGGAACCTCCGGCGCCCACGACAACGACGTCATAGGTGTGATCGATCCAGGTGTGTTCGGACATGTCTTGTTCGTCTTCCCGTTATCCCGTCACGGCAAGGCGGATCAGCGCATAGGCGCCGGCCAGCCAAAGGCCGTAAGTCATCAGCGTGTTGGCGACCAGGAGGAAAATCCGGGTGCCGGATGAGTGGATGTAGTCCTCGACCACGACCTGCAACCCCAGGCGCATGTGATAGAGTGTCGCTGTCATAGTGATCAGGGTGAGGATGGCGCCCCACGCCGACCCGAAAAAGGCGCGCGAGGCGGCCGGATCCGGCGCTCCGGAGAAGGCAAGCGCAATCACGAAGACCGGCATCGAGATCGCCAGAGCGATGGCGCTGACCCGCTGGCCGACAAAATGATGTACGCCGGACTTGGCCGAGCCGAGCTTGTTGATGCGCTTGGCGGGGGTCAGGAAACTCATGATGCACCTCCGGTCAAGGCGAAGAACCAGATGATGGCCGGCGGGACGAAGGACCCGCCGATAATGAGGGTCGAGCGCAGATTCGAACCTTGCGGATCGAACCCCCTGCCGGCGTCCCAGGCGAGGTGGCGTAATCCGTTGAACAAATGGTAGGTGACCGACCAGGTCAGGACGATCAGGCCGATCGTCGTCAGCCAGGACAATGCGCCCGTCGTCAGGATCGCTACGGCGCCCTCGCTGTCGGTCGCCAGCAATACAAGCCACACTGTCAGCGCGACCGCGCCGATATAATTGATGATGCCCGAAGTCCTGTGGAGGATGGACGACAGCATGGTCGCGTGCCAGCGCCACACCTGCAGGTGTGGCGATAGCGGCCGCGTATCGGTGGTTCCGCTGGCCATTTGATTTTCCCTGATCAGACAAATCCCGTTAGGGCCACGACAATAAGCTGCGCCGGTCTCAAATCAATGCGCGGCTGCGGTGCAATACCTGCGGCGTGGCCAATGGCCGGCAATTGCCAGACCGGATCGGGCGATAGATGTTTTCCAGCCTTCTGTTTACCTTTCGGGCGATTTTCGTAGTCTGATTGCGAAGTGCGCGGCCGAGGGGGCGCCAGAATGCCGGACATAGACCGCTTTCGCGAACCGCCGGGGCGCCGTATCGCCAAAACCATAAGGCTGGTCGTCCATCATCGCGGCCCGGATGCCGAGGCCGACCTGTTGCAGGCGTTCGGCGAAGCGCGGCTCAAGGCGATTTATGCCGGTGACGAGCCGCGGTTCAGTGAACTCGAGGAAATCGCGTCCATCCTGTCGGTTCCGATGTCGACCTTCCAGATATCCTGCCGCGGCGATTTTCCGGAACTGGAAATTGCCTGGATGGAAATCCTCTATCATGCCTACAGCCTCAATCGCCGCGAACGCGAAAAGCTGGCGTCCGACATGACCGCACTTGTTCCGGACCTCGCGCGATACGGAAACGTGCTCGATCTGACGCGCCGGCAGAAAGACCGGCATTCGCGGCCATAAGCGGACGAGGCCGGTTATGCCCCATGCGTAGAAGGTGTGGTATATACACGCTCCAATAGAATCCGCGGAGGCCCGGCGCATGACGGCCACGTCTGTCCTTGTTTTGCATGCCCCTGATGATGCAAAGGATGCCTACCGCATGGTGGCGGCCCTTTCGGCGACGGCCCCCATCGGGCGCGACGTTGATGTCCGCCCTGCCGCCGCTCTCGACAGCGAGGCGTCACCGGACACTCGTGGCGCCACCCATATCGTCCTGATTGCTTCGGAGGCTGCTATTGCTTCGCTTGCGGTCAGCCAGTTCCTGCATGCCTTTCTCGAGACCAGCGACCGTGCGCACGTCTTCCCTGTAGTATCCTCTGCGGCAGGACAAGACGCACACGCCAATGCCTTCATCAGTCCGCTCTTGCAGTACAAACGCGCGTCGGACGACTCTCTCCTGGAGAGCGTCACGTCACCGGTCCGGATCGCCGGCGACCTGCGCACCGAAACGGCCAGCGCGATCGCCGGCAGGCTGGCCCCGGAATTCGCTGACCCTCAACGGCCCCGCTTCGGGCTCGCAGCGGCGCGGCGGATTGCTGCCCGTCCTGGAACCGGCTGGGGTGTCGCGGCGAGCCTCGTCGTGATTTCGGGCCTGTTCGGTATTGCTGCGCTGGACCGCGGACAACGCCTTCAGGAGGCGGATCTCGCGGCGCACCAGGCGCGTGTTGAAACCACGCGCCTGCTGGCTGAACTCGAGGACACGCTTTCGCCGGATGCGCGCCGGGAAGTGTTCAACCGGGTCGGCGATGCCGTCATTTCACTTGCCGATGCCGGCGCATCCCAAGCCTCCGATGCGGATATCTCTAGCTTTGCGCGAATGCTGCATGTCGTGGGCGATGCACGGCGGCGCAGCAATGACGTTGAGGGTGCCCTCGTCGCGTTCAACGCGGCCGCGCGCATGACCGGGCAATTGCTGGCTGCCCGGCCGGAGGACCCACAGCGCGTGTTCGATCACGCGCAGTCGGTTTTCTGGATCGGTGATCTCGGATTCGTCTCCGGCCGCTACGATATCGCCGCTGAGCAGTATGCCGCGTATGAACGTCTGGCCGCGCAATTGATCGAGATCGACCCGGACAATCCGGTCTATCGCGGCGAATGGGCATATGCACAGATCAATTCCGGCATCATCGACCTCGAATTCGACAATTGGGACGCGGCGCTCGTGCGTTTCGACCGCGCCGCGGAATTGTTCGAGGATGGCCTGATCGAGCTCGGTGTCGTCGCTGATGACGATCTTGCCAATGCACATGGCTGGGCCGCGTCACCATTGCGCGCGCTGGGCAGGTTGTCGGAAGCCACCGAACGGCGCGCCCGCGAGGTCGCGGTTCTGGAACAGAGCCTGGCCGGAAATTCCGATAGCCGCTCACTGCGTGACCGGCTGGTGGGTGCACGCACTGCGCTGGCCATTCTTCACATGGATCTCGGCGACCTCGATGCCGCGGAGACCGAAATCGAGCGCGCCGGTGATCTTGCCCGCGAACTCGTCGCCGCCTGGCCAGACAACCGTTCGATCCTGCGTCACCATCTGACGCTGGAACGCCAGCGCGCACGCCTGGCCCTGTGGCGCGGAGATCTGCGGACGGCGCAATTGATCAATACCCAGGCGCGGCGCGATTTCGCTTCGTCGACGAGCGCCGAAATTGACGATCACCGCTATGTCGATGCCGCCTATTTCGACTTGCTGGCAGCGGACGTCGCGATGGCGGCCGGTGCCCATGATGCGGCATTGTCAGCGGCCGCTTCGGCGCTGGTCAATTTCGAACGCGATATCAGTTCGACGGGATCCCGGCTCCGGCACTTTGCGGCGGCGTCATTGCTGGTCCAGGGGCAGGCGTTCGATGCGCTCGGGCGGCGCGGCGATGCCGAGCGGGCGTGGCGGGCCGGGCTAGCGCATGTCGAGGCAATGCCGGAACCGCGTGATCTGCGGGCCGAGGACTACCGCTCGCGTCTGTTGTGGTGGCTGGGGCGCCGCGAAGAAGCAGAAGCCCTGTACAGCGTGATCGCCGCGAGCGAGTACCACCGACCGGATTTCGAGGCCTTCTGGGCCGCGCCACCGGTCGCGATCGAAACCGTCAGCGCAACAGGAGATGAGGCCGAAGATGGATAATCAAGCAGGAGCGTTCTTCAGAAGCCTCGGGTTTTCCGGGCGCGACCTGAAACATGTGGCCGTCAATGTCTATCCTTATGCCTACGAGCAGGGCGGGAAGCTGGTGGAGGGCTGGAAAGCCTATGCCGGCACGCAGCATGGCGATATCCGGTCGGGGCTGCCGACGGACTATATCTTCGCGGTAACCGGAAAAGACTGGGCGTTTGCGGAATTCGAACTCGCCGGAAAATCCTGGAAAGGCCTCGCGCTTTATCCGGATGACGGCGATGCAACGGTCGAATTCGGTGATACGGATCGTCGCAGTGTGATCCTGAGAAACAGCTGCGATTGCCTGTACATGCACCGCTACCAGCTGGTCCTGAAGCACCGCCAGACAGGCGAGTACGCGATCTGCGATCCGGGCTCAACCAATGAGGACGGCAAGGGGCCTGACTAGCATCTGGCGATCCCGGCGAGCGGGCATTGGTGCTTTCTGCGCGTTTTAGTGTACGCTGTGGCCAGTTAAAGCTGTGCGGCGACGCCAATTGCAGGAGCACTGCCATGATCGACCATTCTCCTCGAAGCGCCACAAGCGTGGATATGCATGTGGGCTCACGCATCCGCTTGCGGCGGCAATTGCTGAAGATGAGCCAGGAAGCACTCGGCAACGAGCTCGGCGTGACGTTCCAGCAGGTCCAGAAATACGAGCGGGGCGCGAATCGGGTCGGTGCAAGCCGGCTGTTCTCGCTTTCACGCGTTCTCGATGTGCCGGTGTCCTATTTCTTTGAAGGGCTGGACGCCGAACCCTCGCGTCAGTCGGACGGAAAGGATGATCGATCTGTCATCCAGGACCTGATCCAGAGCCATGACGGCGTTGCGCTGGCCCAGGCCTTCTCGCAGATCGAGACGCCCAAGGTCCGCCGCCGCGTCATTGAGCTCGTCCGGTCTCTATCGAGCGAAGAAGACTAGCGATTATTCCATTCGCAGCTGTTCCGGCAGTCTTTCCTCGATGACATTTCCGTCCTCGACGTAGACAAGGCCGCCCTTCATCACGAAATCGACGTCCTGCAGGAGGGACGGATAGGTCAGGAGATCGCCGTCGACGGCAATGATATCGGCATACTGCCCCTCCTGAATGCGTCCCCACTGATCCTGCACGCCCATCAATACAGACGGCCAGTAGGTGGCCGAGCGGATGACGTCCATCACCGGCACGTTCAGCTCGCGGGTCCAGACGTCGATCTCGTTCCAGGTCGACTGGCAGTGAAATTTTGTCGGAATGCCGCTGTCCGTGCCGATCAGCATGACCACACCGGCTTCGCGCAATTGCTCGAACTTGCGGCGCAAGGTCGGGCGGCGCAGCGGGGTGAGCTGCATGTATTCGAGCTGGTCGACATGTTCGAGCGATGCGGCGATGTCGGCGATCGTGTCGTCCTGCAAGCCGCGATGCCAGCAGGTGTTGTCGAGGCGCTCGGGATTGTCACGCGTGCGCTCGTAATTCCACAAACCCTCGATCGTCGGCGTCCAGTAGAGCGGGCCGCCACGCACGCGGCCCTGCGAGGTGCGGCGGCGCAGGGCCTCGATGACTTCAGGCGGATATTCCGGTGCGGTGGTGAGGCCGGTGTGTTCGAAATTGTCGACGCCGACTTCGAGGCCGACGAGGATTTCATCGGCCCGGTGGGAGTGGCCGACGACACGCAAGCCATGGGAATGGGCTTCGTCCACCAGCGCGCGCACTTCTTCCAGCTCCATCTCGTCCTGGTCGACCAGCTTGATGACATCGACGCCGGCCTCTGCCAGTTCGCGAACCCGGGCGCGTGCGTCCCGCACAGAGGCAACGCCCCAGCGATAGGCTTCCGTGCCCGGATAGGGCTCATTCTGCAGGAAGGGTCCGGAAACGAAGAGGCGCGGGCCGGGCAGTTCGCCGGAATTGATGCGGTCGCGGATGGACAGGCTCTCGGCCAGAGGTGCGCCGAGATCGCGTGCCGTGGTGACCCCTGCCAGCAGGAGCTGCACGGCCGATGCCGGCATGATCTCGTCCTCGAACCGGTCGCGATAGGCCGGGTGCCAGTGGGCATAATCGGCGTGGCCGGTGAGCATGAGGTGGGCGTGCATTTCCCACAGGCCCGGCAGGACGGTCATGCCCTCGGTGGACACGATCTCATAGCCGTCCGGCACCGCCAGCGAATCCTGATTGCCGACGGCGGTGATGCGCTCGCCCTCGACCAGGATGACGGAATTGCGCACGGGCGGCCCGCCATTGCCGTCAATGAGTGTACCGCCCACCAGGGCCTGGCGATCCTGCGAATCGGCGGTCGCGGCAAATGCAAGGCTGGTGGCAAGCACAAGCAAACGAATGATCATGGCGCAATCCCTCTAAAAGCGTTGCGCGGACGATAGGGCGAGCGGCAAGGTGGCGTCAAAGGCCAACTTGCGCGACTGATCCGAAGGCCGGATTCGCCAGAATCAATCCGCGCGTTCATGTTGCGCGTAAGAGAAGACAGAAACCTGCAAGGAGCCAGCCGATGTCCATTTCCAAACCCGCCGCTGTTGTGACTGGCGCGTCGACCGGGATCGGTCTTGCGTCCACCAAAGTGTTGATCGAGAAAGGCTGGCATGTATTTGCCGGCGTGCGGAAAGGGGCCGACGCCGACCGGCTGCGCCAGGATTTTGGCGAAGACATCACGCCGCTGACCATGGAAGTGACCGACACCGCGTCCATGCAGGCGGCTGGCGAGCAGGTGCGCGCGGCGCTGGGCGGGAAGACACTGCGCGGCCTCGTGTGCAATGCCGGCGTGGCCGTCTCCGGCCCGCTATTGCACATCGACATTGCCGAGGTCGAACGGCAGCTTGACATCAATGTGCTCGGTGTACTGCGGACCGTGCAGGCGTTCGGCCCGCTTCTGGGTGCGGACCGAGGCCTGAGCGGCGAGCCTGGCCGCGTGGTGATGATCTCGTCCGTTGCCGGGGTGATGGGCATGCCCTTTGTCGGCCCCTATGCCGCGTCCAAGCATGCGGTGGAAGGCCTGTCGAAATCGCTGCGCAAGGAGCTGAATCTCTACGGGATCGGCGTTCATGTCATCGGGCCGGGCGCCGTGGCGACACCGATCTGGGAAAAGGCGGATGACAATTCCGAGATCGAGAACTATCGCGGCTCAGACTATGAAAAATCTATGCAGCGGGTGCTGAACTGGATGATGGATCGCGGTCCCAAGGGGCTGCCGCCGGAACAAATCGGCCGCCGTGTGCATCACTGCCTGACGGCGGACAACCCGAAATACCGCTATGCCGAGGTCCCGGAGCGCTTCACAAACTGGACGCTGCCGCGGCTGCTGCCCGAAAAAATGGTGGATCAGCAGATCGCCAAGCGGCTCGCGCTGCGGCCGGAAGACCTGCAGCGCGACTAAGGGCTGACAAGTGAAAATTTGGCTCTAGGCTCGCCCGAAACCGATACGGGGAGAGTTTCATGCTGCGCGCACTTCTGGTTTGCGGACTGATCCTGACAGCACCGGCGCTGGCCGACGATGCCGAGGATTTCGAGGCGCTGATCGCCGATTTCGAAGCCCATGAGAATCGCGACGATCCGGAGGAGAATCCGGACGCTGCGGGCCGCTGGACGGATCTGTCTCCGGAGGCGCTGAGCGCGGCGCGTGAGGCCGAGGCGGATTTCCTCGCGCGGCTGGAAGCCATCGATGCTGACGCGCTGCCGGACAGCCAGGCGGTCAATTATGCGACGATGGACTATGTGCTCCGCTTCCGCGTCGAACTCGCGCAGTACGACATGCAGCGCGCCCCGTTTTCCAATGATAGCGGCTTCTTTTCAGTGCCGCTCTACACGGCCTCGTCGACACGGCCACGCGATGTCGAAGCCGCCGAGAACTGGATATCGCAACTCGAAGACCTGCCCCGCTATCTCGACGAGAATATCTACTGGATGCGTCAGGGCATCGAAGCCGGTTACACCCAGCCCTCCAACATTATTGGCGGCGTGCGCGACCAGATCGCGGCGATTGCCGCGATGAGCGTCGAGGACACCGGAATGGTGGCGCCGATCGACGCTTTGCCGTCGACGGTGTCCGAGGCCGAACGCGCCCGGCTCCGGGCCGAAGCCGTTGCGGCTGTCGAGACCCATGTGCTGCCGGCCTATGCCGATCTGCTGACTTTCATGGACGAGGAATACGTGCCGGCGGCGCGTGAAGATCTCGGCATTTCGTCAGTGCCGAACGGTCGCGAACAGTACCAGGCCCTGGTGCGCTTCCACACAACGCTCGATACGTCGCCGGAAGAGGTCCACCAGCGCGGGCTGGCCGAAGTTGCGCGTATCCGCGGCGAGATGGAATCGATCATCGAAGAGGTCGAGTTCGAGGGCAGCTTCGCCGACTTCCTGCACTTCATGCGCACAGACCCGCAATTCTACGCCGAGACGGAAGAAGAATTGCTGATGTATGCCGCCTATCTGGCAAAGCGCGCTGATGATGCCATGCCGCGTTTCTTCGGCCGGTTGCCGCGCCTGTCCTATGGCGTGAGGCCGGTGCCGGAATCGATTGCACCGACCTATACGACGGGCCGCTACTGGCCGGGTTCGCTGGAGAACGGCGTGGCCGGCGGCTACATGGTCAACACCTATAATCTGCCACAGCGGCCGCTCTACAATCTGCCGGCACTGACCGTGCACGAGGCCGTCCCGGGGCATCACCACCAGATTGCGCTGGCGCAGGAGCTGGAGGACGTGCCCGACTTCCGCCGCAACACCTACATTACCGCATTCGGCGAGGGCTGGGGGCTTTATACCGAATTCCTGGCCGAAGAGATGGGCATGTATGAAACGCCCTATGACCGTTTCGGCCGGCTGACCTACGAGATGTGGCGGGCGTGCCGGCTCGTGGTCGATACCGGCATCCATTACATGGGTTGGACGCGTGACCAGGCCGAAGCCTGCTTCCTCGAGAACTCGGCGCTGGCGCCGCACAATATCCGCACCGAGGTGTCGCGATATATTTCCTGGCCCGGCCAGGCGCTGGCGTACAAGACCGGCGAATTGCTGATTCGCGACCTGCGATCACGTGCCGAGGAACGCCTTGGCGAGCGCTTCGACATCCGCGATTTCCACGATGAGATATTGTCGGAAGGCGCAGTGCCGCTCGGCTATCTCGAAGCGCGCACCGAGGCCTGGATCGAAGAGACGCTGATGGAAGCGGAAACCGAAGAAGACAGCGCTGCGGTCGACTAGCCGCCCGTCCGGCGGGCCTCGTTGATGTGGCCGCGGATCAAGAGCACGGCGACGGTTTCGTCATCGGTCCGCGCCAGGTCGAGGGCGCGCTCCATGTCGCGCTCGGCGGCCGCAAGATCGCCGAGCTCGAGCCGGGCCTCGGCCCGTGTCCGCCAGCCCTCGTAATTCTGCGGTTCATGCGCGATAGCCTGTGCGGCATCGGCCTCGACCGCTGCCCATTCGCCCAGTTCTGCGGCGGCGCGCGCGCGGCCAAGCCAGAGCGGAGCGGATTGCGGCGATAGCTCGACGCCGCGCGAATAGGCGCGGCGGGCTTCGCCCGGATATCCGGCCACCATCCAGGCTTCCCCGGCTTCAGCAAGAAACACGACTTTCATCGCGGTCGGACCACCGTCAGGCGCTTCTGCCAAAGCCTGAAGGCGGAAAGCGCCTTCCTCTTCCTCGCCGAGCGCAATCAGGGCGCGGGCAACGCAATGCCGCGCAGGCCATCCGCCGCCGTCGAAACGCCAGGCCAGGCCATCTTCGTAGGCCGTTTCGGGATCGACCTCGATCCGCTGCAGACAGGATTCATACCGCTCGCTATCGCGCAGCTGCGCATGTCCGGAGGCGGCAAACGCCAGAATGGCCGCACCGGCCAGGAAACAACGCTTCATGTATTGAGCTCCCACTCGCCCATTGGTGCCACCATAGGCACGGCCTAGATTAACGTCCATGACCCACGTCCGTTCTGCCTTGCTATTGGGTTGCGGCTATGTCGCAAAAGCCACGGCGCCCCTGCTGCGCGACGCCGGGTTCGCACTGACCGGCACGACGCGGACGGCTGCGAAAGCCGATGGTCTGCGCAGGCTGGGCATCGAACCGCTGATCGAACCGGGTCCCGCGGCCCTGGTCGCTGCGCTGCAGGCGGCAAGTCATGTCCTGGTGTCGGTTCCACCGGACGCTGCGGGGGACCCGCTGCTGGCACAGATCGGGAAACCGGAGCTGCCGCGGCTTGAATGGCTTGGCTATCTGTCGACCACCGGTATCTACGGCGATGCGAACGGCGGCTGGGTCGACGAGACCACGCCGCCGGCACCGGGCGAGGCGCGTTCGCAGCGGCGGCTCGCTGCCGAGCGGAAATGGCTGGAACTGACCGGGCGGACGAGAATTTTCCGGCTGGCCGGAATATACGGACCCGGACGGAGCGCGCTCGACAAGCTGGCGGACGGGTCGGCCCGCCGCATCGTCAAGACGGGGCAGGTTTTCTCGCGCATCCATGTGGCGGACATTGCCAGGACAGTGATGGCGTCCATTGCGCAGCCCGATATCGAGGGACCGTTCAATCTCGCTGATGGCGAACCCGCCCCGCACGCCGATGTCGTCAGCTTTGCGGCGGGGTTGATGGGCGTCGATCCGCCGCCGCTCGAGAAATTTGAAGACGCGGACATGAGTGCCATGCTGCGCAGTTTCTATGACAGCTCGCGGCGCGTGTCGGGCGAGAAGACCCGGCGGGAATTGGGTGTTGATCTTGCTTTTCCGACCTATCGCGAAGGCCTGGCGGCGATCTATTCGACCTGACGGGTCAACCGCTCGGCGACTACGGTCAGGCGGGCGAGGTCCTGGTCCGTCGAGAGACGGTGGTCGCCATTCTTGATGAGGGTGAAAACCACATTCTCGCTGGTGACCAGGTCGACGCATTTCTGCGCATGCTGCCAGGGCACGCTCTCGTCGCGCATACCCTGAAGAATGCGGACCGGTCCGTCGAAGGCCACCGGTTCACCCAGAACCGACCAGTTCTTCCCGTCCTCGATCAGCTTGCGCGTGATCACGAAAATCTCGTCGTCATAGGCAGACGGTTCCTCGAAGCGGCCCTGCTCCAGGATCTGCTTACGGACGGTATCGGAAAAACTCGGCCACATCAGCGCGGAGGTGAAATCAGGGGCCGGAGCAATCAACAGGAGTCCGGCAAGTCGTTCGGCGCGTTCCCTGGCGACGAGCAGGCTGATCCAGCCGCCCATTGACGAGCCGACGACGACCTGCGGCCCATCGGTCAGTTCGTCGATGACCGCCAGAGCGTCGTCGCGCCAGCGCCCGATGGTTCCGTCCTCGAAATCACCGGATGATCTGCCATGGCCGAAATAGTCGAAACGCAGAAAACCGCGGCCGGATTCGCGCGCCCAGTTTTCCAGTACCATTGCCTTCGTGCCGTCCATGTCGGACTTGAACCCGCCGAGCCATATCAGGCTGGCCTTGCCGGGGCGGGCTTCGTGCCGGACATAGGCGATCTTCTCGCCATCGGGCCGGTCCAGGAAACGGATGTCCGGTCTATTTGTCATGGTCAGGGTCCTGTGAAACAAGTTGGTCAGACCTTTCCGTCATACCCGTCAAAAAGGTCAAGACCGGAGTGCGCGCGACCGCATGAATGTACTGCAAGTCATCCCGCAGCTCGAAACCGGTGGCGCGGAGCGCACGACGATCGAAGTCGCCGAGGCGCTCGTCCGCGATGGACATACGGCACTGGTGGCCAGCGAAGGCGGCGCGATGGTGCGTGAGCTCGAAGCCGTCGGCGGCGAACCGGTCCTCCTGCCCCTGGCGACAAAAAACCCGCTGACGGCGTGGTCCAACAGTGATGCCCTCAAGCGGTTGGTCCGGGCGCGGAAAATCGATCTCATTCATGCCCGGTCGCGCGCACCGGCGTGGAGCGCACTTCATGCGGCTCGGGCGTCCGGCATACCGTTCGTGACGACCTATCACGGCACCTATAATGCGAAGACCCCGCTCAAGCGTTTCTACAATTCGGTGATGGCGTGCGGTGATCGCGTGATCGCGAATTCCGGATTTATCCGCGACCACATCGTGGCCGAGCACGGGCTGGCTGCCGAGGCCATCACGGTGATCCCCCGCGGTGTCGATGTCGACCGGTTCGCGATGTCCGGAGACGTGCGCGCGCGGGGCGCGGTGCTCGCCGCCGCCTGGGGTATTCCCGAAGACCGGTTCGTCGCCGTGCTGCCGGCCCGACTGACCCGCTGGAAAGGCCAGCTGGTTGCCGTAGACGCACTCGGACAGCTCCAGCGGGAGGGGGGCGAAATTCCGTTCCTCGTAATGGTCGGGGGCGATCAGGGCCGCAGCGGCTACCGCGAAGAGATTGAAGCGCGCATCCGGCATTACGGGCTCGAACGCCATGTCATGCTCGCCGGCCATTGCACCGACATGCCGGCGGCTTTCTCGGTTGCCGATATTGCGCTCAACCCGTCGATCGAACCGGAGGCTTTCGGGCGTACCGCCGCGGAGGCCAGCGCCGCCGGACTGCCGGTGATCGTCGCTGATCATGGCGGCGCGCGGGAAGTTGTTGTCCACGGCGAAACCGGTTGGCGGACGCTTCCGAGCGATGCCGGCGCGCTAGCAAAAACGTTGCAGACAGCGCACAGGCTTGATACGGCCACGCGATCGGCGATGGGTGCAGCGGGACAGGCCCGGATCATGGCGCGCTTTACGGTGGCGGCATTGCAGGAATCCACCTTGCGGGTCTACCGCGAGCTTCTAGAGTAATTTTATGGAACAGACGGTCAAAGATACGATTTATGTCCTCCTGTGGGGCGATTTGCCGTCGACCGTGCGCGGTCTCGCGTCCTGTCAGCGAATCCGGGAAGCGCATCCGCGCGGCAAGCTGATCCTGTTGACCGCGCCGGACTATGAGGCGCTGTTGAAGCATTGCCCCTATTTCAGCCAGATCGAGACCGATGCAACGGCGACCGGCGCGGTGGCGAAGCTGACCTCCAAACGTATCAAGGCGATCAAGCCGAAGCTGGTCTACGACCTTGTCGGGGATGCCGATGCGCGGCGCATCAAGAACGGGTTGCGGTTCTCGCGCGTCAAATGGATCGATGCGGCGCCAAAGGCAAACGCGGGACAGCACCCGGTGGAGGCGGCTGCGGCGGCGCTTGGCCGCGCGGGTCTCGGCCGCGAGGAATTCCGTCTCGGCGAAGCGCCGTCACCGGATGTGTCGTGGGTGGATTATCTGGCGCGCAAGTCGCGCATGCTCGAACCCGAATATTTCGGCCTCAATGGCCCGTACGCGCTGCTGGCGCCGGCTGGTGACGAGGTAAAGCAGAATCTGCGCTGGCCGCGGGAGCGCTGGGCGTCGCTGGCAGAAGCGCTGCTGGCGGAAGGCGTGACACCGGCGGTGGTCGGCGGACCTTCAGCGCGCGAGATCGGCCGCCATGTCGCATCGGTGGTCAGCGAGGCCCGAGATCTGACCGGCAAGGCGAAACTGGTGCAACTGGCTGGACTGGCGCGGCGCACGCGGTTTGTCTTCGGCGAGGAAACCGACCTGCTTCATCTGCTGGTCGCCGCCGGTCCGCCGGCCGCCGCGCTGTTCCCGGACGGGGATCCGCTGGAGTTGAAAGCGCCGCGGGGCGCGTCGCCGGTTGTACTGCTGCACGCGCCGGTACTGGCCCAGTTGACCGTGTCCGAAGCGCTTCAGGCCATGCGTGTCGCCGGCGGTTTCGAGGAATCACCGCGTGCGGCTTGATTTTCCGTGTGTTGCCCTCATAACACTCCCTTCCGCGTGGGCAGGGCGGGCTGTCAGTTGACCGTCGCCTTTTTGCCTGTCTGTGGTATTTTTCGCGTTCTGGCTGTTAGTGGAGAAGTTACATAGCTCGCCGACCTTTTGCTGCGCCGCCTCCCAAGAAGGAAGGTCCTCGCATTAACCAAGATATCCGTGTTCCCCGTGTTCTGCTGATCGATGAAGACGGTGAAAAGCAGGGCGTCATGCCCGTTGAGGCTGCCATAGAAGCGGCCCAGGAAGCGGGGCTTGATCTCGTAGAAGTGTCGCCGAACGCTGATCCGCCTGTCTGCAAGATCCTGGATTACGGCAAGCTGAAATATCAGGAGCAGAAGAAAAAGGCCGAAGCGCGAAAGAAGCAGAAGACCCAGGATGTCAAGGAGATCAAACTCCGTCCGAATATCGACATCCATGATTACCAGGTCAAAACCAAGGCGATGACGCGCTTCTTCGAGGAAGGCGACAAGGTCAAGGTGACGTTGAGGTTCCGCGGGCGCGAAATGGCGCACCAGGATCGCGGTCTCGAAGTCATGAACCGGGTCAAGGAAGACTTTGCGGAGATCGCCAAGGTCGAATTCGAGCCGAAACTCGAAGGCCGGCAGATGACCATGGTGTTGGCGCCGCGATAGCGGAGCCGGCATTCGCCACCATTCGCGCAAGTTGACGAAAATCGGGCGAGAGTGCGCCCCCGCGACGATTTTCTCGTTCAAGCGGGGTTCACGCCGCACCGGTGTTTAATGCTAGTCTCCAGTCAGAAGAGGGCCAGGGGAGGTCCGGGCCCACTCTGCGCCGGTTTCGGCGGTCGGAACCGGCCGATCTAAAGGGGACTGAAACATGCTTCGCAAAACTTCCATTTCTGCCGCTGTCTCGGCAATTGTGATGATCGCCGCCAGCGGTACCGCCCAGGCGCAGGATTGGCGGCTCACGCCATCCTATGGCAGCGTTTCGCTGAGCTCGGGATACACGCCGGATCCCTATCTGGTGAACCTGCAATCAGGTGGCTCGATCGACGCGTCACGTTCAATCGGCGGCAATTGCCGCGGCTATGTGGCGAATGCGCCTGACTATCGGCTGCAGTATCGCGCGGGCACCGTGTTGCCGCTGATCATTTCCGTGAGCTCGAGCGCCGACACGACGCTTGTTGTCAACGGCCCGGACGGGCGCTGGTATTGTGACGATGACGGCGGCCAGGGGCTGAATCCGTCGCTTCGCTGGAACACGCCGATGTCGGGACAATACGACATCTACGTCGGAACGTACGGTACGGCGTCCTACCGGAACGCGACGCTTTCGATTTCCGAACTAAATTCCTACTAGTCGCCGGCGACAGCCGAGGAGGCTGAAATCATGAAACATATCCTTCCAGCTCTGGGCGTGGCAGTGATAGCTGCGGCGTCAGTTGCAGCCCAGGATGTCTCGCAACCCCCAAGCTACGGTTCGATCACCCTGAATGCCGGTTTCCTGCCGGATCCGCACAGCGTGCAGATGCGCGCCGGTGGCTCGATCCCGGTGGCGGGCAATGTCAACGGCGCCGGCGTTTGCCGCGGCCATATCGCAAACGCGCCTGACTATAATGTCTATTATTCAGCGGGCAGTTTCGACCTCTACCTCTCCGCCGTCTCGCAGCGCGACACGACGATTGTCGTGCGCGATCCGCGCGGCAATTGGTATTGCGATGACGATGGTGCTGAGGGCCTCAATCCGGGCCTCGAGCTTTCCCGTCCGGCGTCCGGTCTCTACTCGATCTGGGTCGGGACCTATTCGACCGGCTCGGGCTTGCCGCCCGCGACGCTCTACGTGTCGGAAATCGGATTCGGCCCGCGCCCGATGGGCGAAGGCGGTCTGAATCCGGCCCTGACGGCCAATTACGGAAGCCGTTCGCTGCAAACCGGGTTCACGCCCGATCCGCTCAATATCCCGATATCGGCGGGCGGAGATGTGGATGTGCGCGAGGTCGGCCCTGACGGGTGCTGGGGCTATGCCACGGCGGCTCCGGATTTCGAGCTCAGCTATGCGGCGGGCTCGACGTTCGACCTGTATCTCTCGGCCACGTCTGAGCGCGACACGGTGATGATCGTGAACGGTCCGGACGGCAACTGGTATTGCAATGATGATGGGTCCGAGGGGCTCAATCCGGGCCTGCGGTTCGAGAATCCGCAATCGGGTGTCTACGACATTTGGGTCGGGACCTATTCCTCGTCTGCCGGCACACCGCCTGCGACGCTGCATATTTCCGAGCTCGATTTTGGCGGCGACGTCATGGTCGACGGCAATCTGCTCGATTTCACGCTGCCCGCAAACTACGGCTCGGTTCAGTTGGAGAACGGGTTTTTGCCGGATCCATACAATGTCCAGATCGCTGCGGGCGGAAACATCGATGTCGGCGAAAACGGTCCGGACGGATGCTGGGGATATACAACGGCCGCCCCGGACTACGAGCTGACCTATGCGGCGGGATCAACGTTCGACCTCTACCTGTCGGCGACCTCGCAGCGCGACACGGTGATGATCGTGAATGCGCCCGATGGCAACTGGTACTGCAATGATGACGGGGCAGCAGGTCTCAATCCGGGCCTGATGTTCGAGAACCCGCAATCGGGTGTCTATGACATCTGGGTCGGGACCTATTCCTCGTCTGCCGGCACTCCGGCGGCGACATTGCACATTTCCGAAATCGAGTTTGGCGACAACTAGCCGCCAGCTCGGAACGGACACAGGAAGGGCGGCTCGCGGGCCGCCCTTTTTGTGTCGAAAGTGGACCCCGGCCCTTCCCAACCCGGTTATGTTATATTATATCGCTCACGACATGCTGATGAAGGCGCCGATGACCCACCAGACGAAATCCCTGCTTGATGTATCCGGCGCCAGCCTTTCCGTGATCTGCCTTTTACATTGCCTGGCTCTGCCGACAGCGGCCGTGGCAGCACCCGCCCTGGCACCGGAAATCGCCGAGCGGCTTTCGCTTGTCGACGGACAGGCCCATTTCTGGCTGTTCCTGGTCGCGGCGCCGGTCACGCTGCTTGCCTTCTTTTGGGGGGAGCGCGCCATGCGGGCCGGTAAATGGACCATGCTGGTGGCCGGCAGCGGCCTGGCGCTGATGCTGGCCGGTGCGGCGCACCTGTTCGCGCAGCCGGCGGAATCCTTGCTCACCGTGGCAGGTGTCAGCCTTTTGATCGGTGCCCATATCGCCAATTGGCGGCGGCGCCAGAGCGAAGGCCATGACCATGCCCGCGAATGCGGAATGTGCGAGGACTAGGCAGCGCCGCGAAACCATCCGCCTGATCCAGGGAAACAGCAAGATGAAGTCGAACAGGCTCATTCCGAGCGCGAACAGGCTGGCGAGGATGAGCAGCGGTTGGTTGAGGTGCGGATAGCAGACGCGCCGGAACCTGCTGCAGAGAATGACGTTCCTGACTTACAGGAACCCTATCCGCAGGAGCTTCAGATGCCGGACACTGCCCGCAAGTATCTCAATTTCGCGGCAATGATCGCCACGTCGATGATCGTCATGTTCGCGATCAAATATCTCAACACTTACGAAGCGAGCCTCGCGCATTTCTCGGAAACGCGATTTTAAATGACCTTCATGATGGGCGCGGCGATGGCCGTCGTCATGCTGGGTTTCATGCTGAACATGTACAAGGATGCGCGGCTCAACGCCGCAATTTTCGGCGGCAGCGTCGTGGTGTTCCTGTTCGCGCTCTGGCTGGTCCGGTCGCAGGCGACGATCGAGGACGAAAGCTGGATGGACGGCATGATCCCGCATCACTCGATCGCCATCCTGACCAGCGAACGGGCGGAGATTACCGATGTTCGTGTGCGCGCGCTCGCCGACGGGATCATCGAGGCCCAGCGCCGCGAGATTGCGGAGATGAAATGGTTGCTGGCCGACATTGCCGAGAATGGCGCGGCGCAAACCCGCGCCGAAGCCGAGGCGAGGCCGGTTCCGGACTTCAGCGTGCCCTCCGAATAGCCGCAAAGGCGCTTGCATTGGGCGCACTTTTTCCTTATGACGCCCGCTCTTTGTAAAGACCCCAGCTGTCCGGGCCGGATCGACATGCCTGACAGCTGCAAGAACGCAGGGTGGCTACGCCATCCGGAAATGGAGCGGAAATGTCGAAAATGAAGACCAAGAGCGGCGCCAAGAAGCGCTTCAAACTCACGGCCACGGGCAAGGTGAAAGCCGGCCAGGCCGGGAAACGTCACGGCATGATCAAGCGGACGAACAAGCAGATCCGCAACAAACGCGGCACCACCGTCATGGCGGAAGCCGATCAGAAGATCGTGAAGAAGAATTTCATTCCTTACGGCCTTTAAGCCCGTAAGCGACGTTTCCAGGAGTTAGAACCATGGCACGAGTCAAACGCGGTACAGTCTCCCGCGCCCGCCACAAGAAAGTCATTTCGCAGGCCAAAGGTTATTATGGCCGCCGGAAAAACGTTTATCGCGTTGCCGTACAGGCGGTCGAAAAGGCTGGCCAGTACGCTTATCGTGATCGCCGCGCCAAGAAGCGCAATTTCCGCCGCCTGTGGATCCAGCGCATCAATGCCGGTGCCCGTCTTCACGGTGTGACCTATTCCCGATTTATGTCCGGCCTCACCAAGGCCGGGATCGAAGTGGACCGCAAGGTGCTCTCCGATCTGGCCATTCGGGAACCTGAGGCCTTCAAAGCCCTGGTCGACCAGGCCCAGGCCGCGCTGGACGCTTAAGACGCCATGTCGCTCGAGATGAAGCCCGCTTGCCAGACCTGCGAGCGGGCGCTCGAGTCCGACGGCCCGGCCTATATCTGCAGCTTTGAATGCACCTTCTGTGCGCCCTGCACGGAAGACGTTCACAAACACGTCTGCCCGAATTGCGGCGGCGAGCTGGTGGCCCGGCCTAAACGGACAAAATCAACCGGCTGACCCTCGCCAATTCCGCAAACGGGCGGTAGACAGCGCAAATCCTTTTTGCGCGCTGAATTTGGCGAGGAATACAACATGGCCGGACCGTCCGATATCGAGGCCCTGAAAACCGAATTGCTGGCCAGCGTTGACGCGGCAGGTGATGCGGCCGCGCTGGAAGGCCTGCGCGTCGAAGCGCTGGGCAAGAAGGGCAAGATTTCCCTGATGATGCGCTCGCTGGGCCAGATGAGCCCGGAGGAACGCCAGGTCATGGGTCCGGCGCTGAACGGTCTGAAAACGACGATCGGCGACGCGATATCCGCCAAGAAGGAAGCGATCGAGGACGCCGCGCTCGATACGCGCCTGGCGACCGAACGCGCCGATGTCACTTTGCCGATCCGTCCCGAGCCGAAGGGCAAGCTGCACCCGGTCACGCAGGTGATGGAAGAGCTGGCCGTGATCTTCTCCGACATGGGCTTTACCGTCGCCGAAGGGCCGGACGTCGAGGACGACTTCCACAATTTCACCGCGCTCAACTTCCCGGAGGGTCATCCGGCGCGCGACACGCACGACACCTTTTTCATGAAGCCGCGAACCGATGGCTCGCAAATGGTGCTGCGCACGCACACCTCGCCGGTGCAAATCCGTACCATGATGAACGAAAAGCCGCCGATCCGGATCATTGCGCCGGGACGCGTCTATCGCTGTGACTGGGACCAGACCCACACGCCTATGTTCCACCAGGTCGAGGGTCTGGTGATCGACAAAGGCTCGCACATGGGCCACCTCAAGGGGATCCTGATGGATTTCCTCGCGGCCTTCTTCGAGACCGACATGGTCGAGGCGCGCTTCCGCCCGCACCATTTCCCGTTCACCGAGCCCTCGGCCGAGATGGACGTCAAATATTCACGCGTCGGCGACGCGGTGAAAATCGGTGAAGGCGACAGCTGGATGGAAATCCTGGGCTGCGGCATGGTGCATCCGAATGTCATCCGCTCCTGCGGTCTCGACCCGGACGAATACCAGGGGTTTGCCTGGGGGATGGGCGTCGACCGCCTCGCCATGCTGAAATACGGCGCGCCGGATTTGCGCGATTATTTTGCCAATGACACGCGCTGGCTGGCGCATTACGGCTTCTCGCCGCTCCTGCAGGCGAATCTGGCGACGGGGCTGAGCTGATGCTGGGCTGGTTCAAAACCAACCACCAGGCGCTGACCGCGATCGGTGCCATGGTCGTTGGCCTCGCAGCCCTCTACGTGGCCTGGGACCAGGCCCGCGTGATGCGCGCCCAGCAGCATGGCGCAGTGGTGCCAGCGCTGCAGGTCGATGCCTTCACCCGCAGCGAGGGCGACCGCCTGTCGATCGGCCTGCGTGTTGCCAATAACGGTGTCGGACCGGCCATGGTGCGCAATGTGCAGGTGATCCGTGACGGCGAACCCACGCAAGCGATCGAGGCGATGTTTACCGCGCTGCCGAGCGACCAGCTGGACCGCTCCTGGGTAACGCTGACCGGACGGGTGATCGCGCCGGGCGAACTGGTGACGCCGATCTCGGTGGACTGGCGGGCTTCGGAGGTGGGTACGGATGCCATTGCCGACCTGTTCGCGGAATGGGAGCGCTGGGATATCGAGATCTGCTATTGCTCGGTCTTCGATCGCTGCTGGATTGCGACCGTGCAGGTTCAGGACCGGCGCCAGGTCGCATCATGCCCGGATCCGGGCCAGGACGTATTCGAGCTGTACGGCTCGGAGACCTTCCTGATGCCCCGCGCTTTGCAAGACGAAACATCTGAAACGGCGGGAGCCGAAGAATGAAATTCACCCTGTCCTGGCTGAAAGAGCATCTCGAAACGGACCGTCCGCTGGACGAGATCGCCGAGGCCATGACCATGGCCGGACTGGAGATCGAGGATATCGACAATCCGGCCGAGGCGTTGTCCGACTTCACGGTCGCGCACGTCAAGACCGCGGAAAAGCATCCCGATGCCGACAAGCTGAAAGTCTGCACGGTCGACACCAAGGATGGTGAGAAGCAGATCGTCTGCGGCGCGCCCAATGCGCATGCCGGGATGAAAGCGGTCTATGCCGGGCTCGGTACCTATATTCCGGGTGCGGATTTCGCTCTCGACAAGAAGCCGCGCAAGATTCGCGGCGTGGAATCGCACGGCATGCTGTGCTCGGCCAAGGAACTCAATGCCGGCGAGGACCATGACGGCATCATCGACCTTCAAGGCGACTGGAAGGTCGGTGACCCGGCCGCCGAAGCGCTGGGCGCGAATGATCCGGTCATCGATTTCGAAGTGACACCGAACCGGCCGGACTGGCTGGGCGTGGACGGGATTGCGCGTGACCTGGCTGCGGCCGGCATTGGCAAGGTGATCACGCGGCAACCGAAGACGATGAAGGGCACGTTTGCCTGCCCGATCGATATCCGGCTGGACTGGCCGGAAGCGTGCCCGGTTTTCGGCGGACGCTTTATCCGCAATGTGAAGAACGGGCCGTCGCCGGCCTGGCTGAAGCGCAAGCTGGAAGCCATTGGGCTGCGCTCGATCAATATCCTCGCGGATATCACCAATCTGGTTTCGTACGACCGCTGCCGGCCGCTCCACGTCTATGATGCCGACAAGATCGGTCAGACGATCGTGGCGCGCCGCGGCAAGGGCGCGGCCGACTCATTCGAAGCGCTTGACGGCAAGACCTATACGCCAGGTGCGGAGCAGTGCGTGATTGCGGACGAGACGCGCTGTCTCGGGTTTGGCGGCGTGATGGGCGGCGAAGCGTCGGGTGTGTCCGATAAGACCGTCAACGTGTTCATCGAATGCGCGTGGTTCGATCCGGAGATCACGCGTGCGACCGGGCGCGCGACGGGCATCGAATCCGATGCGCGATACCGGTTCGAGCGAGGTGTTGATACCGGGTCGATCCAGCCGGGCCTGGACCTCGCGACCGAGCTGGTGCTCGAATTGTGCGGTGGCGAGCCGTCGGAAGTGCTGATTGCCGGCGAAGCCCCTTCGGCGCCCGAGGCGATCGACTTTCCGGTGACCGAGGTCAAGCGCCTGACCGGCATCGACCTGCCGGCCGAGCGAATTACCGAGATCCTGCAAATGCTGGGCTTCGGCGTGTCGGGCATGGGTGACAGCCTTTCTGTCGACGTGCCGACCTGGCGCCGCGACTGCACGCAGAAAGCCGATCTGGTCGAGGAGATTGCGCGTATTCACGGCTTCGACAGGATCGAGGCGATTTCCATTCCACCGCTTCCGGGCCGCCGCGAACCGACGGCGACCATCGGCCAGAACCGGGCGCGACACGCGCGCCGGGCGCTGGCCATGCGTGGCTATCATGAAGCGGTCACCTGGTCCTTCTGCTACCGCGACCACGCCGCCTTGTTCGGCGGGCATGGCGACGGGCTGGAGCTGGAAAACCCGATCTCATCGGATCTCGACGTGATGCGGCCGACCGCTCTGATCCACTTGCTGACGGCGTTGCAGGCGAATGCCGACAAGGGGGTCGAGGATCCGAGGCTGTTCGAAGCCGGTCCGGTCTATCTGACCGATGCGCCGGACGGGCAGCGCCTGGCGGTCGCCGGGGTGCGTTTCTGTGCAGCCGGCCGGCACTGGGCGGGGACACGTGAAGCCGACCTGTTCGATGCCAAGGCCGATGCGCTGGCTGCGCTCGAAGCCGCCGATGCGCCGGTCGATTCGCTTCAGGTCGCAGCCGAAGCGCGCAGCTGGTGGCATCCGGGCCGGTCGGGCGTGCTCCGTCTCGGGCCGAAGAATGTGCTTGCCGAGTTCGGGGAAATCCATCCGCGCGTGTTGAAGGCGCTCGGCGTGGAAGGACGGGTCATCGCATTCGAAGCCATTCTCGATTCCATTCCAGCACCGAAGAAGAAGGCTGCAACCAAGGCGCGTCCGGCGCTCGACCGGGCCGAGCTGACGCCGGTGAAGCGCGATTTCGCCTTCCTCGTCGACGATGCCGTTGCTGCCGATACGCTGGTGAGGGCCGCCAAGGGCGCTGACAAGGCGATGATCACCGAAGTCAGCGTGTTTGACGTCTATGCCGGCCAGGGCGTGCCCGAGGGGCAGGTCTCGCTGGCGATCGAGGCGGTGATCCAGCCGCGCGAGAAAACGCTGACCGACAAGGAGATCGATGCCATCGCGGCAAAGATCGTGGCCAATGTCGAGAAAGCCACCGGCGCAAGCCTGCGGGGATAGGCATGGGACCTGATCCGCGGCGATTGGCGAATGCGTCCGATGCGGAGCGGAGGGCGTTCGTCATCGAGGCGGTGTTTGCAAATGCGACCGCGAGAGCGGTGCTGGAACGCGCACAGACCATCGATTTGCCGGACTGGGCGCTGATGGCAGGAGCGGTCTATCAGGCGGTCTGGAACCGGCTGACCGGCCGGCCGGCCGATTATGGCGTCAATGACTACGACCTCGCCTATTGCGATCCATCCGACCTGACCGAAGCGGGTGAAGCCGCTTTTGTCGAACGCGCGAGCCGCGCCTTCGCCGATCTCGATGCCGAGGTCGAGATTTGTAACCAGGCAAGGGTACCGATCTGGTTTTCCGCCTTGTACGGGGTTGAACGGGCACCGATCCAGTCAACCGAAGACGCGGTGAAGGAATTCGCCTCACTGACCCATGCGGTCGCCATCCGGCTAGCGGCGGACGGCACACCGGAGGTCATAGCGCCTTACGGCTTCGACGAATTGTTCTCACTGGTCGTGAAGCCGATGCCGGATATTTCAACGCCGGACCACTGGAATGCGAAGATTGCCCGGCAAAAACAGCTCTGGCCGGAGATCGAATTCGTGCGGGCGATGGTAACTTGAGTCGTCGCCAATAATTACTTTCGTCATCCCGGGGCGCGCCGCAGGCGCGAACCCGGGACCCAATCCGTGACTCGAGCGGCCCGGCATGGGTCCCGGATCAGGCTGCCGCCTGTCCGGGATGACCATTGATCAGTTGTTCGACCCTAAGCCTGCGCGGCGACGCCCTGGCTTTCACCCTTGCGAGCCGAGCGCCGGCGGCGATTGCGGCGGCGCTGGCTGCCGCTTTTCGGGCTGCCGCCCCGCGCGCCCTGGCTGCCGGAATTGCGATTGCCGCCCGATGGATGGCTGCGGCCCTTCGGCTCTTCGGAGAAGGGCTTGGACGGGTGCTCGATCTTGCCGGTCTCGTCGGTGACGGCGAGACGGTAGCCGATCAGGCGCTCGATATCCTTGAGCAGAGCGCGCTCTTCCGTATCGCAGAAGGCGATGGCGGTCCCGGTGGCCCCGGCGCGCGCCGTGCGGCCAATACGGTGGACATAGGATTCCGGCACGTTCGGCAGCTCGTAATTGACGACATGGGACACGCCGTCGACATCGATACCGCGCGCGGCGATGTCGGTGGCAACGAGGATGTTGGTCTTGAACGCCTTGAAGGAATCGAGCGCCCGCTGGCGCTGGTTCTGCGACTTGTTGCCGTGGATCGCCACTGCGGCCAGATTGGCCTTGACCAGACGCCGGCAAACCTTGTCGGCGCCGTGCTTGGTCCGCGTGAAGACGATGGCACTGGTCACGCCGGGCTGGCTCAACACCTTCACGAGGCGTTCGAGCTTCTGCGGTTTTTCGAGGAACTGGACGGTCTGGTCGATCTGCTCGATCGGACGCGCGACGGGCGCGACAGACACCTGCACCGGATCGGTGAGGAAGTCGTGCGCCAGCGCGCGGATCGGCTTCGGCATGGTGGCTGACAGGAGCGCGGTCTGACGGCTACTCGGCGTGGCGCTCAGGATCCTGCGGATGCTGGGCAGGAAGCCGAGATCCATCATCTGGTCGGCTTCATCGAGCACCAGCGTCTTCAGACTGTCGAGGCGGATGGCGCCGGTGTTCATATGATCCAAAAGACGGCCAGGCGTGGCGATCAGCACGTCGACGCCGCCCTTCATGGTGCGGATCTGGGCGCCGGGTTTCACGCCGCCCATCACAACGGCGATGCGCGGGCGAAGATGACGGCCGTAAGTCGTGACGGACTCGGCGATCTGAAGCGCCAGTTCACGCGTCGGTGCGAGGATCAGCGCGGTGCAGGATTTCGGTTGCGGCCGCGTATTGGCGCGAGCGATCGTGTTCAGGATCGGCAGCGTGAAGGCGGCGGTCTTGCCGGTACCGGTCTGGGCGGTGCCCAGGAGGTCGCGGCCGGCCATGAGCGCCGGAATGGCTTCGGCCTGGATCGGTGTTGGCTCGGAATAGCCTTCGGTTTCGAGGGCTTTGAGAATGGGCTCGGCGAGGCCGAGATCTGTAAAACGGGACAAATTCAATACTTTCACATGTTGCCACGCGGCGGAATGGCCCATAGCCTATTCCCGCGCGCAGCGGTTCTTCAATATAGGGAGCTTGCGTAGACCAGCCGCCTGGGAGGACGCTCATCATTGTGAACGAGGGGCTTACGGCGGTGGTCCGGAATGGACCTTCGCGCGGCCTATAAGGCACCGCCTGACCGGAAGCCGGACATCTACGCGCGGTGCAGAGACGGGCGCTCTGTCACATGTCTTCATGGCAATAGCAAGGCGAAAAGATCAATTTCCGAACGCCGGATGGTAGCAAACAGTGCCTTCGCCTGCCGGGATGTCGCGCGGGACAATGATTTGAAAAGCCTGGCGCATCTCGGGTATCGACCCGTCATCGGCTTCCCACGTCCAGCCGCGCTCGATCGCCGGGCTGAAGCCGAAGCGGGTGTAATATTCCGGTTCGCCGAGCACGCAGAAGAACGCAACCGGATAGGGCTTGAAATGTTCGAGCCCGGCTTCGATCAGCGCGGATCCGATGCCCTTGCCCTGATGGTCGGGCGCGACGGCGACCGGTCCGAGTCCGAGCCCGCGAAGGATGCGGTGGCCGGGGAGGTGAACGCTGGCCGGGGAGAACATCACAGTGCCGATGATCTGGCCATGATGATCGGCGACCAGTTCAAGACTGTCAGCATCGTCGGCGCGCAAGGCCTCGACGATGGCGGCCTCGCCAGCTTGGCCGAAAGCGGCGTTCAGTACAGCTCTAATACCGGCGAAATCACCTTCGCCGGCGGTCCGGATCTGCATCAGGCGTGGCCTAGAAGGGCAACCAGTTGCGGCGGCGGGAATAAGCGAGGTAGCCGACATTGGCACCGGCGCGCAGGCCAACACCGGAGCGGATCGGTGCCAGGGTGATGCCGTCAGCACGCTGATAGTTCACGCCCAGACCGGCGATGAAATAGGCCGAACCCTCGACGCCCGGAAAGCGGCGGTAAATGCGGTCGGTATCATCCATGTTGTAGACCAGCACAAACACCCGGCTGGCATTGCCACCCGTGTCGAAACCGATCGACGGGCCCTGCCAGTAGACGTGCGCACGTTCGCCATTGCGCATGGTGAGATAACCTTCGCCATAGCGCAGGCCGACGCCGACTGCGCCGGCGATTTCTTCACCGGCGACATAGCCGACCGGGCGGCCGAGATCGGAAAACACACGTTCCAGAACAGCGGCGGCCGCTTCGGCCGTCACGCCGAAGAAATCGGAGACTGTTTCGACCATTTCATCCTGGGAATAGGTGTCCACTCCTTCCGAATACTGGCTGGGCTGGCCGTAATCGGTGTCCTGGCCGAACGCTGGCGATGCGAGGCCGAAAGCGGCAATCAGTGCGAAGGCGAGGCGGCGGATCGACATGGCTGAGTCTCCTGAACTCGACGGCTGCGCAAATGATATTGCGCAGGAATTCCGGCAACACAATGACGATCCGGTTGAAGCGACGTTAAGCGGGCTCCGGTTTTGTCACGCGCGATCGGCGCGAGAACGCGGCGCCGCTGCCCATTCCTACCAAGCCGGGGACCGCCCGTTCAGGCCGGCGCGAGCCCGTCAATAACCGGGCTTCGCCCTGCAGTATGGGCGGGCCCTCTCCGCCGTTTTCGCCCTCTGATCGAGCGTTTGCATGCATGGCACCGGGCTTCACGCTGACAAGCCGCGAAAAGGCTTGCGCATACAGCGCTTGGCGGACCCCACTTGCCAGTGCTACTTCCCGCGCCATGACAACCGATCCCAAGCTGATCCGCAATTTTTCCATCGTGGCGCATATCGACCACGGGAAATCGACGCTCGCCGACCGCCTGATCCAGATCACCGGCGGGCTGACGCAGCGCGAGATGAAGGAGCAGGTGCTCGACAATATGGAGCTCGAGCGCGAGCGCGGCATCACCATCAAGGCCCAGACCGTGCGCTTGAAATACACGGCGCAAGACGGGCTGACCTACACGCTCAATTTGATCGACACGCCGGGCCATGTCGACTTCGCCTATGAGGTCTCGCGTTCGCTTTACGCCTGCGAGGGCGCGCTGCTCGTGGTCGACGCCGCTCAGGGCGTGGAAGCGCAGACGCTGGCCAATGTCTACCAGGCGATTGACGCCGACCTGGAAATCGCACCGGTGCTGAACAAGATCGACCTGCCCGCCGCCGAGCCGGAGCGGGTGAAGGCGCAGATCGAGGACGTGATCGGCATCGAGGCGCAGGATGCGATCGAGATCTCGGCCAAGACCGGGCTCAATGTCGAACAGGTGCTGGAAACCATCGTCACCAAGCTGCCGCCGCCGGAAGCCGGCGATCCCGACAAGCCGCTGAAGGCACTGCTGGTGGACAGCTGGTATGATTCCTATCTCGGCGTGATCTGCCTGGTGCGGGTCATGGAAGGCCAGCTGAAGAAGGGCATGCGCGTGCGCCTGATGGGCACGGGCGCGGCCTATGGCGTGGACGGGGTCGGTTTCTTCACCCCGGCGAAGACAAATGCCGACGTGCTGGGGCCGGGCGAGATCGGCTTTCTCAACGCCTCGATCAAGCAGGTGCGCGATGCTCGTGTCGGCGACACGGTCACCGATGACCGGCGGCCGGCCGACAAGGCGCTGCCCGGCTTCAAGCCGGCGATCCCGGTCGTGTTCTGCGGCCTGTTCCCGGTCGACTCGGCGGAGTTCGAGGATCTGCGCGATGCGATCGAAAGACTGGCGCTCAACGATGCCTCCTTCTCGTTCGAGATGGAGACCTCGGCGGCGCTGGGTTTCGGTTTCCGCTGCGGCTTCCTCGGTCTTTTGCACCTGGAAGTGATCCGCGAGCGACTGGAGCGGGAATACAATGTCGAGCTGATCACCACGGCGCCGTCCGTGGTCTACAAGCTGAGAATGACGGACGGCACCGAGATCGATCTTCACAACCCGGCAGACATGCCGGACCCGGTGAAGGTCGACACGATTTCCGAACCGTGGATCACGGCGACGATCCTGGTACCGGACGAATATCTCGGCGGTGTCCTGAAACTGTGCGAGGACCGGCGCGGTATCCAGCAAGAGCTGACCTATGCCGGCAGCCGCGCCATGGTGGTCTATGAGCTACCGCTGAACGAGGTGGTGTTCGATTTCTATGACCGGCTGAAATCGGTGACCAAGGGCTATGCCTCCTTTGACTACCAGTGGAAGGACTACCGCGAGAACGACCTCGTGAAGATGGCGATCCTGGTCAATGACGAGCCGGTCGATGCGCTCTCCATGATCGTCCACCGATCGCGTGCCGAGGCGCGCGGAAGGGCGATGTGCGAGAAGCTGAAGGACCTCATCCCGCGGCACATGTTCAAGATCCCGATCCAGGCGGCCATTGGCGGGCGGATCATAGCCCGCGAAACGCTGTCCGCGCTGCGCAAGGACGTCACCGCGAAATGCTATGGCGGCGATGCGACGCGGAAACGGAAGCTTCTGGAAAAGCAGAAGGCCGGCAAGAAGAAGATGCGCCAGTTCGGCCGCGTCGACATCCCGCAGGAAGCGTTTATCGCGGCGCTGAAGATGGACGGGGATTAACTGAAACTTGCTCTATAGGTGGCGGTTTCGAGTCGAACTTTTTCATTGAGCGGTGGGTCAATTCGAAAAGCTCTCGGCTGGCGCGCAAAGTCGTAAATCCTTAGAATTTGAAACGCTTCAGGCTTTTCACGCGATAGAGATTCTTCGTTTCTAGAAAGAAAGAATGGTGTGCGTGGACTTCCATTGGTTGTCTTGACTTCCAGAAGTCGCTGAAGTCCATCAGATTCATACGACAAAATGTCGTATCCCGCGCCATCCCCTTCTTCTTGAGAAACCCACACGATCTGTTTGGCGAGGTCCTTTCTGCCGGCTTCCGTGAGTCGCCGCTTCTCGTGCTCGATTGCCATCAGTTCGCCAGCTAATCCTAGCGAACGATTGGCCGCATCGCGCTTCACAGGATCAAACTTTCGGATCAGTCGCTCTAACCCTTCTTGTTTAGGCTCTTTCGAGTCTAGCGACGGTGCAGCTTCTTCAAACAGGGTAGCAGGTTCCGCTATAGCAAACGGTTTGCTTGCCTCGTCCGTGTCCAACCAAGCGTGACGTGGAATGGCGCGTTCAATAGCATCAAATATTGCCTTCTGAATGTTTGGCTTTGGCCGATAGCCCTTGATGGTGGGCAAGCTAAGCTCCCTCAAGACAGCAGAAATATTCATATGCTTGAATTCGACGGAACGATGGGAGCGGCCCGTTTGGGACATGATCAACTTGGCGCGATGTAATTTGACGAATGGCTTTCCGGTTAGCTCGTCGCGAAGCATCGACAAATAGTCATCTACGATGAAGTCCAGTTCATCGTCGGTCCAATCTTTTCCGTGGACGGTGTTGTTCGCCATTCCACCAATTTCGATCACCACATGACCTTGGGTCAACGCGAAATCTAATTGCTGAAGAAACTTACTGCGGAAGGCTAACTTTCTTCTGGAAACTGCGCCAGCTATCCTCCCACGCATGACGCTTGCGCACGAGTCCCACCATGAGCCCAGCACATCCCTGCCTGTGCACCGACATGCCGAAAGCTATGCGGCGCTGGTGCTGGACGGCGGATACGAGGAGCTGACCCTCGACGGGCGGTTTGACTGCGTACCGGGCATGCTGGTGATCCATCCCGCCTGGCATGCGCATGGCGATGCGTTCGGACGTGGCGGGGCGGTGGTGCTGAACCTGCCGGCGCCACTGGCCGACGGTTTCTGTGCCATCCGCGTGGTCAATGCCGCGGCGCTTGAAATACTGGCGCGGCGTAATCCGCAGGCTGCTGCAGAGGCGGCGTGCGAAGAGGCGGAAACAGTCAGGCCGAAGGCACCCGCTGACTGGCTGATCGAGCTGACCCGGCTGATGATCAAATACCCCGGCGAAAGGATCGACACGCTGGCTGCGCGATGCGGTGTGTCTGCCGAACATGCCGCGCGCGCCTGCAAGCGCTGGTTCGGGATGGGACCGGTTGATCTGCGCAAGGAGCGGCGCCTTCAAACCGCGATTGCGCTGCTCCGCGCAGGGGCGAGTCCGGCGGATGCCGCGCTGGCGGCGGGCTTTGCCGACCAGCCGCACCTGACGCGGCTCCTGAAACAGGCGACCGGGCACACGCCGGCACGTTTTCCGCTCAACTGATCAATCCTGTTCAAGACGAAGCGCTGACCGGCCTGCTCTAACTGTCGGCGGGAAGGGGTTTCACCCTTGATCAGGAGACCGCTTTTCATGAAACGATTTGTCCTAGGTATTGCAGTGCTCGGTCTGGTGGCCGGAGGCGCAGCCGACGCTCGTCGGGTCCACCAGGGCCACCACACTTCCCTGGACCTCGGAGCGGTCACGGACCGCGACGGGGTGATGACCACGCAATGGCGCGTCACGCGCGCCGAAGGCATGGACGCGGTGCTGCTGGTTGGCGCCGCCGGAGGCGACATCATGCAAGCGGATATCTATCCGGAAGAGATTGCCTGGGTGCGCGAGAATGTCTCCGCCGAAGGGCTGGCCGCCATTGACGCCATAGATCAGCGCCTGCGTCAGGGCATTGGCGTTCTCTCCGGTCCTTCCATGGCGTATTTCTTTTCAGCCAATGATGTCGAAACGATCGAGGACGTTATTGCCTCGGCGCGCGATCCGCGCGAACGTTTGATGCCGATGCTGATGACGTCGCCGCACTGGGACCCGGACCGGTTTGACGCGGCCGTCCAGTTGATGCCGACGATCCAGATCGCGTTCGAGGCCCTGCGCGATGCCGGTTATTCCGAATGGTATGCGGAAAATTTCGCGGCCGATGTCGAGGCCGGAATCGCGACCAATCTCGCAGCGGTGTCGCCCTATGACCTCATCCCCGAGCAAGCCAGCCTGCTCGGCCGGGAGCTGGATCCAGATATCGAGATCCTGGTGGCAAATTTCTCGCGTCCTTACGGTATTCGCATCATGGGGCAACGCTTCGTGGCCTGGCATGGCTGGGAACCGGCGATCCAGTTGCGCGTCGCGGCGCACGAGATTTTCCATCCCCCCTTCGATCCGAATGATGCCGAGCTGATGGAATTGCTGTCCGAGCTGGAGACCGACCCGTGGATGATCTCCATCGTCGAGGACCACGATCCGGGTTTTGGCTATCGCACATTCAGCGGCGTCATCAATGAAGGCTCGACCCAGGCGCTCGACCAGATCGTGGCGGACCGTCTCGGCTTCGCACGCGCGCCGGGTGACCGCTGGCGGCATGCCGATGGCGGCATGCACATGTTCGCCGCTGCCGCCTACCACGCCATGATCGAGGACGGATTTGCGGAAATCGGCGGTAATTATTCCGACTGGCTGAAATCAGCGCTTCGACGCGGGTTGCTGTCACCTGCGGAAACCCGCCGCCGCGCAGCCGAGATCGTCGGCTGGGAAGCGGTCAACCAGTGGGGGCCGGAAAGGGCGAGGGACTGACGGAAATTCTCTGGTTGGCGGCGTCAATCCGTCTATATGATGCCCAAACACACAATCCGGAGCCCGACCATGATCCGTTCCCTGCTGGCCGCCAGTGCGGCCCTGACTGTTTCCACGATGGCCTTTGCCGAGCTCGAGCCCGGCGAAGCCGCACCGGACTTCACCGTTGCCGGTTTCCAGGCGGGAGAGCCGGCCGAGTTCACCCTGTCCGAGGCGCTGGCCCACGGTCCTGTCGTGCTGTTCTTCTTCCCGGCCGCCTTCACCGGCGGCTGCGAAGCCCAGGCGGCGAGTTTCGCCGAAAGCATCGCCGACTTCGAAGCGTTGGGGGCGCAGGTGATCGGCGTGACGGCCGGCAATACGGATCGGCTGGCCGAGTTCTCGACCCAGCACTGCGCATCGGCCTTCCCTGTGTTCGCTATCGCCGAAGGGATGATGGGCGATTATGAGGTCGGCCTGCTGATGCGACCGGGCTGGACCCAGCGTACGACCTATGTGATCGGCACCGATCAGACGATCGCACTCGAATACACGGAGATGAGCCCGTACGAGCATGTCGACCAGTCGCTTGCGGCGCTGCGGGCGATGGCACCGACACAGTAGTCGGGACTTCAATTCGATCCGGAATCCTGTTTTGCTGCTCTGCAGCAAGGCTGGACCGGAATGATGAAAGCACTCCTGCTCGAGAACATTCACCCCGACGCCGACGCGGTGCTTGAGCGCGTCCCGGGCATCGAGATCGAGCGCCGGACATCGGCGCTGGATGCCGATGATCTGAAGGCCGCACTGGACGGTGTTCAGCTGCTCGGTATCCGGTCGCGGACCCGGATCACGGACGAGGTCCTGGCTGCAGCGCCCGATCTTCTCGCCATCGGCTGTTTCTGCATCGGTACCAACCAGGTCGACCTCGATGCTGCGGCGCGGCGCGGCGTCGCTGTTTTCAACGCGCCGTTCGCCAATACACGGTCGGTCGCCGAACTGACGCTCGCTTCGGCAGTGATGCTGATGCGGGGTATTCCCGAGAAGCTGGCGGCGATCCGGCGCGGCCAATGGATGAAGTCGGCCACCGGCGCACACGAGGTGCGGGCCAAGAAGCTCGGCATTGTCGGCTATGGCAATATCGGCTCGCAATTGTCAGTGCTGGCGTCCGGGCACGGCATGCATGTCTATTTCTACGATACCGAGCCGAAGCTGGCGCATGGCAATGCCCGCCCCGTCGGCTCGCTCGACGAGCTGCTGGCCCAGTCCGACATTGTCACCCTGCACGTGCCGTCGACGCCGCAAACGCGGATGATGATGGATGCGGCAGCGATCGCGAAGATGAAGCCGCGCAGTTTCCTGATCAATCATGCGCGCGGCGACCTTGTTGATGTAGAGGCGTTGGCCGAGGCCCTGCAATCGGGTCATCTGGCCGGGGCGGCGATAGATGTCTATCCGACAGAACCGGCGTCGAAAAACGAGGAATTCGTCAGCCCGCTACGGGCCTGCGAAACGGCGCTTCTCACGCCGCATATCGGCGGGTCGACGGAAGAAGCTCAGGCTGCCATCGGTACCGATGCCGGGCTGAAGCTGATGCGTTATGCCGGCAGTGGCGGATCGGCCAAATCGGTGAATTTCCCCGAACTGGAAGCCGGCGACATGATCGCCGGGCGAACGCGCATTCTCGCCCTGCACGGAAATGCGCCAGGCTATCTCTCCGAGCTGACCAAGCTGGTCTCGGGGGCCGGGCTCAACATTGCCGCGCAATATCTCAATACGGCGGGCGAGTTGGGTTATGTGTCGACCGATGTGGAAGGCGACGTGCCAGCTGACCTGCTCGACACATTGCGAAATGCGCCGGGCACGATTCGCATCCGTACGATTTCCGCCTAGCCAAGCAGGGAGCGGGCGAGCGCTTCGACGGTCTCGGCATAGTCCGGCGCTCGCTCGGCCACGGCTTCACGGCGGGCGATGGCGCCGAACCCGATGAAGTGATCGGCGGCGCCGGCGGTCAGGGTTTCCAGGTCGGTGACCCCATCTCCGACCATCCAGATCGCGGCATGGTCGCCTTGTCGACCGATCCGCGACAGGATGTCCGGCTTGCCACCATTATCCGACAAGGGATTGGAGACATCGATGCCGGCAACGGTCTCGCCTTCCCACAGGAAAGTGTTGGCGAAGATGTCGGTGGCCTCGAAGCCGAGATCGCGCAGGGCGAGGCGCAAGAGATCCGCAAATCCGCCGGAAATGGCGCAAACCCGGTCGCCGCGCTGTCGCAGGGCGGTCAGCAATTCCGGCATGCCGGGCGTGATCTGCTCTCGGAGCTCGATGGCCGCTGCGGCGATGTCTCCGCGCTTCAGCGTGGCCAGATCAAGCCGCGCGATCAGCGATTGGCGGAAAGACAGCGTTCCATTCATGCCGCCCGATGTCAGGCGGTCGATCCGTTCCCTGACTGACGGTCCGAGCTTCCGGACCAGGGCGAAATCCAGGCTCTCGACAGCAAGAAGCGTGGAATCGACATCGAAACAGACAAGGCGTTGGGCACTAATCAATGAGGCCGGCCTTCCGGCCCCAGCCGGTATAATCGCCTTCCCGCCGGGCCTTCAGCTCGTCTTCGGACGGCGCATCAAACATGGGCTTGGGCTCGATGCCGGCGCCGTCGAGTACCCGGTTCATATAAGCGTAGAGGGCCGCCACGGCGACAGCGTCATAGAGGGCGTCCTCGCTCCAGCCGGCGTCATAGACTGCCTGCGCCTGGGCGTCGCTGGTGTCACCCGGAGCTATTGTGACCTGGCGCACAAAATCGAGCAGCGGCACCATTCTGGGCTCGATATCGGAATAGCGCGGGCCGGAGACGACCAGTTGTTCAATCAGCTCGCTGTTGACGCCGAAGGCCTGGGCCATCGCCTTGTGGGCGCCGAAGCAGAATCGGCAGGCGTTGAGCCCTGAGGCATAGGCCGCGATCAACTCGCGGGTGGCGACGTCGAGTTCGGAGGGTTCGCGCATCAGCGCGTCGTGGAGTTCGAGCAGCGGTTTCACACCGCGGGGAAAGCGCTTGAACAGGGCTTCCAGGTAATCGCCGTCTTTCAGGCTCGGATATCGCGGCATGGCAGGCTCCGGTTTCTTGCTAATCCGCCCCGGCTTGGATGCGCTGTCAACTCGGTGGCGTGTGTCCGGCGTTCAATTTCCGGCCAGGCGGGGCGGTTCCGCGTTCAGCGTCGCCAGCGTCCAATCTGTCAGGGGCTGAGCGGGCAAACGACGCCGGTGCCGCCAATGCCGCAATAACCATCGGGGTTCTTGGCCAGGTATTGCTGATGTTCGTCCTCGGCATAATAGAACGGGCCGGCCTCCGCGAGTTCGGTGGTCACTGCGCCGCGCCCGGCCTCGTCGAGCGCATCGGCATACATTTTCGCGCTGTCCAGCACGACGCTCCGCTGTGCGTCTGTCGTCCAGTAGATGGCCGAGCGGTATTGCGTGCCGAAATCATTGCCCTGGCGCATGCCCTGGGTCGGGTCATGGCTCTCCCAGAACTGTATGAGCAGGGCTTCAAGATCGACTTTTACAGGATCGTAGACCACGCGGACGGTCTCCGTGTGTCCGGTCGCGCCGGTGCAGACTTCCTGATAGGTGGCATTGGGGGTGTAGCCGCCGGCATAGCCGACCGCTGTCGAGATGACACCCTCAGTTTCCCAGAAAATACGCTCAGCGCCCCAGAAACAGCCCATCGCAAAGAAGATCACCTCTTCGCCCGGCTTGACCTCGGTGAGCGAGGCGCCGGTGACGAAATGCGGGCGCGGCGCGAGAATGGCTGTCTCGCGGCCCGGCAGGGCCTGATCGGCAGGGATGGTGTCTGTCTTCCAGCGTTTGTCAAACCAGGCCATGACGCGCCTCTTTTCCTGTTGCTCCCTTTCAAATAGGGAGGCGGGCCCGCTTTGCCAGCCAGCGCGACATCACGATAAGCGGGGGGACACGTGATGGCCATTGCCAATCGCGCCTTTTGCACTGTCCAGGAGGCTGCGAAGCACACGCCCTTGCGAATCCCGTATCTATCGCCGCTTCCAACCGTGCGCTGTGCTTGACCGGAAGGGTGGCTTGGCTATTTTGCGCGGCTTCCAGTGCGGAGAGGTGGCCGAGTGGTCGAAGGCGCACGCCTGGAACGCGTGTAGGCGGGTAACCGTCTCGAGGGTTCGAATCCCTCTCTCTCCGCCACATTCAGATACTGAATCCGTCCAAGGGCCCCGATTGGGGTCTTTTTTCTTTTTGTTTCAAAGGGTGTTGGCAGGGTCTTGTCAGATAAAAACCCGGTTGAGCAAGGAGTCGAGTTTTCGTAGCTTCTTTGAATGAGAAATCCCTTCCGATATTTCAAAACGTCGCCTGAAGTAATCCGCCTGGCGGTCATGATGTACGTTCGCTTTCCGCTGTCGCTTCGCAATGTCGAAGACCTGTTCCACGAGCGTGGCATTGATATTTGCTATGAGACGGTCCGGTTTTGGTGGAACCGGTTCGGTCCAATGTTCGCGGCCGAGATTAGGAAGCGCTGCGGCGATCGGCTCAGCGCCTGGACTCAGTGGCAGTGGCATCTGGACGAAGTTTTCGTGAAGATAAACGGCGTCACTCACTATCTCTGGCGTGCTGTCGACCACGAAGGTGAGGTGCTGGAAGCGTTTGTTACCAAGCGCCGGGATCGTCATGCAGAATTGAAGCTTCTGCGCAAGGCCATGAAGCGATATGGCAACCCAGAAATCATCGTCACCGATCGTTTGCGGTCGTATCGAGCCGCGATGAAAGTCATCGGCAATGAGGACAAACAAGACGTTGGGAGGTGGCTCAACAATCGGGCCGAGAATAGCCACTTACCGTTCCGCAGAAGAGAACGTGCGATGCTACGTTTCCGACGTATGCGAAGCCTTCAGAAATTCGCCGCGGTCTATTCCTCCGTCCACAACCATTTCAATCGCGAGCACCATCTCAATCAACGCGACCGGTTCAAGGAGAGCCGTACCGCCGCGCTGGAAGAATGGCGGCAACTTGCCGCGTGAAATCAACTCAACCTTGCCAATCTGAGACCAGTTCGCTTTCGTCTGACACCACCCCGCCATTTGTTCCGGTCGGCATTTTCAGATCAAACGTCCGTTTATTAGCTTGCCAATCGAAGATGCCGGGCGCTCGGGGGCTGCCGGACTTGTACGGCGTCACGCCGAGCACCTGATATCAACCCGGCCGTTATCGCGTCAGCGCTCTTCGATATCGCCGACCTCGAGTATCGGCGCTGCGTCGAGATCGTCGGCATCCATGAGCTCGGCCAAACGCTGGAGCGAGGACAGCAATTGGAGCTGCTCCCAGCTCTCCAGCCTGGCGAACCCGCGCAGAAAGCCGGCCTGAAGGAGCTCCGGCGCGGTCTTCAGCCGCTCATGCGCCTCAGCGGTCAGGCTGACAAGAATCTGGCGGCGGTCTTCCTTACAACGCTCACGCGTCACGAGGTTTTGGGCTTGAAGCCGATCCAGTATGGTCGAGATCGTCGCCTGACTGAGCGAAGCGATGCGCGCGATACTCGACGGGTAGAGATCCCCGTTGACCTTCAAGGCGTGCAGCACGACGAGCTGTGGACCGGTCAGGCCGGATGACTTCAATACCTTCCGGGAGTGCAGGTCGATGGCCCGGGTTATGCGGCGCAGAGCGATCAGTATTTCGTCGTGCAGGTCCAAGAGATCATCCTTCAGCCTATTTCCTATGGCAGGTTCGCGGTCCGGACAATCGGCAAAATCAATTCGAGATCGAACTAAATTTCCGATGTTTCCGACGGGCGGAGCACGACAAAATGCATCGGCTTCAAGCCGTGTTGATTATGCAACATTCGCTGCAAGTCGCTATTATTTATTGGGATTAACAGGCCCTCAACGCGGCATGCTGGCGGTTGAGACCAAGCCTCCGGATTTATTGAAGTTCATAACTGGCCATCAGGTTGGGCATGACCTAAACCCTTCGACATCTAATCAAAAATGAGGGACACACTTGTCATGCTGAAAAAGCACGCGCTGACATCGACATTTCTATCGACTGTGGCCGTCGCCTCCGCAACGACGGCGATTGCGGAAGCCCAGATTGATACGGTTACGGTTACGGCAACACGCCGCGAGGCGACGACGCAAACCATTCCGGTCGCGGTCAATGCTCTCGGCGAACGGACGCTGGACGAACTCCGTGTGGAAGTTTTCACCGACTATCTGCAACAGCTGCCAGGCGTCACGGCCGGCGGCTCCGGTCCGGGACAGAACACGATCTATATCCGCGGTCTCGCCTCGACGACGCCGAACCTGACGACCGCCGGCGTGGCCGGCCTGGCGCCGAATGTGGCCTTCTATCTTGACGAGCAACCGCTGGCGCAACCGGGCCGCAATCTCGACGTCTATGCCGCCGACATCAACCGCGTGGAGGTCCTGCCCGGACCGCAGGGAACGCTGTATGGCGCGAGCTCGCAGGCAGGTACGGTGCGGATGATCACCAATGAGCCGGTGATCGGTGAGTTCGAGGCGTCAGCCAGCTTCGGCACGTCCTTCACCGAAGGCGGCGAAATGAACAATAATGTCGAAGCCGTGGTGAACATGCCCTTCGGTGACACGTTCGCGCTGCGCGGTGTGGTCTATGTCGACAATCAGGGCGGCTATATCGACAATGTCTCGGGTACGCGAAGCGTCCGGGAAAGCGCCCGCTTTCGCGCGCAAGGCACGGTTCGCTCCAACGGCGTGCCGGTGAATGCCAACCGGGCCGGGTTCCAAGCCGGTTCCGACCTGAGCGGCGTGACCTTCATCGACGCCAATAATTCTGGCCAGATCGAAGACGATTTCAACGACACCAGCTATCAGGGCTTCCGCGTCAGCGGCTTGTGGGACATCACGCCGGACTGGAGCCTGAGGGTCTCACACGCCCAGCAGAATCTCGACAGCGAGGGCGTGTTCTTCATGGATCCGACACTCGGAGACCTGGAGATCCAGCGCTATGAAGATGACGAGCTGGAAGACGCGTTCCACAATACGGCGTGGACGCTCGAAGGTCGCTTGGGCATGCTCGAGGTCCTCTACACCGGGGCCTACACCGACCGCGATACCGACCAGCGGGTCGACTATTCCGACTATCTCTTTGTCGGCCAATATTTGCCCTATTACATCTGCGACGGTTCAGTTTCCTATCCGGGCGCCGGCAACAACCCGTCCGGCACTTGCCAAGCCCCGAACCTGTTCGTTGACTCGTCGACCAACACCCAAGTGATTACCCACGAATTGCGCTTCAACACGCCGGAAGACCGTCGTATCCGCGCGACCTTCGGCGCGTTCTTCTCGGACCTGGAGCTGGCGGAACGCAACGACTTCACCTATCCCGGCTCGGTCAACGCCGTCTTGTTCGGGCAAACCGGATTTTCGCCGAACTATCCGTTCATGACGGGTTATGTCTCCGATCCCGGACCGTTCGCGCCGGGTGTCATTTTCCGCAATGACGTGCTGCGCACCGACCAGCAACTCGGCTTGTTCGGTGAAGCCACGTTCGACGTCACGGACGAGTTCGCGATCACGCTGGGCACGCGCTATTACGACATCGAGGTCGATCTCGAAGGCAGCGCCAACTCCTCCTTCTGCAACGGGTTCCAGCCCGACGCCAACGCCTTCGGTACGGACATTTCCGACCTCTACAATGGCGACGGACAGGTGACGTTCCACGGGTCGTGCAACACGGCAAACCACATCACCTATTCCGATCCGAACACGCCGGGCATTCCGGCGTCGGTGGCCGCCGCGCTGGCAGCGCCGGATGCGGCCCGTACCGACGGCTTCATCTTCAAGGCGACAGGCGAATGGACGCCACGTGAAGGCGTGCTGCTCTATGCGACCTATTCGGAAGGCTTCCGTCCGGGTCTGCTGAACCGTCCCGGCGGCGCGGCCGGACCGAACGGTTTCACCGTTCCGTTCGCGCTCGATACCGACGAAGTGACCAATTACGAATTCGGCTGGAAGCTGGACTTGCTCGACAACCAGTTGCGCTTCAACGGCAATGCCTTCTTTGTCGACGTCGAACGCCTGCAGACCACGATCTTCGACCCGTCGATCACCAATCTGTTCTTCTCGGATAATGCCGCCAATGCCGAAATCCGCGGCATTGAAGGCGAGGTGACCTGGGCTCCGGCCGACATTCCGGGCCTTACCGTTCAGGGTGCTTTCTCGATCCTCGACACGGAGATCACGGAAGTCCTGACGCCGACCAATGATGTGCTGGTGGGTTCCGAGCTGGCCTTCGCGCCGAACTTCCAGGGCAATCTCCGGGCCCGCTACGAGTGGGATCTGGAAAACGGCATGCTGGCTCATGTCCAGCCGCAGATCATCATGTCGGGCGACTCGATCAGCGATGTTATCGAGATCAACAAGGTCGAGCTCGAAGGCTACACGATGGCGCATTTCTCCGCCGGCGTAAGCCGCGACAACTGGATGGTCGAGGCCTTCGTCGACAATCTGACCGATGAGCGGGCCGAACTGAGCAACAATTATGTGTATGACCGCGAACGGGTGACGGTGGCGCGTCCGCGGACATGGGGCTTCCGGGTAAGAGTCAGCTACTGATCCTGCCCTTGGCTCCCTTCGCATGAGCTCTAAGGTGAGCGCTCCGCGGGCTGCGGGGCGCTCACTTTGTATTCGAGGACACGGTATTGCCCGACAGCAATGACAGCCAGGCCGAACTGACGCAGCGCGTCCAACCGCTTATGTATGCCGGGGACTTCGCCGGGGCGCTGGCGCTGATCGACGCGGCGATTTCTGAAGAACCGGATTCGATCGAAGCGCTTTACATGCGGGCGGTCTGCCAGCGCTATCTGAAAGACGCGGACGCCGCGCTCGCCGACCTGCAGCAGCTGAAGACACTCGCACCGGAGTTTGGCCGTGCCTACCAAGAAGAAGGCCATCTTCACCGCGAGGCCGGCGCCCTGGAACGCGCGCTGCAGGCCTATCGGCGCGCCTGCCAGTTCAATCCGGCCCTGATTGCCAGCTGGAAAGCGCAGGCGGCGATCCTGTCCTCGCTGGGCCGTTCTGCCGAAGCCGAACAGGCTATGGCGCAGGCCAAGCGGCTCGAAGCGCTGCCCAAGGATCTGGTGGCGGTTACCCACCTCCTCTCCGAGGGCAAGCTGATGAAGGCCGAGCAATTGTGCCGCGCCTACATGCAGAAGAATCCCCGCGATACTGAAGGCATGCGGTTGCTCGCCGAGATCGGCAACCGGTTCGGCGTGCTTGAAGACGCTGATTTTCTGCTGGCAACGGCTGTCGAGCTGGATCCGGAAAATATCCAGCTAAGGCTCGACTTCATTCAGGTGCTACGAAAGCGACAGAAATTCGCGGCAGCCCTCGAACAGGCCAGAACCCTTTATGACCGCGACCCGGCGAACCCGCTCTTCCAATCGCATTTGGCCATCGAGTCGATGCAGACCGGCGCATATGACCGCGCCCTTGAATTGTTCGAGTCGATCCTTGAAAAACTGCCGAGCGATGCGGCCACGCTGACCTCGCGCGGTCATGCGCTGAAGACGCTTGGCGAACAGGAGAAGGCGGTCGCCTCTTACAAGGCTGCAACAGCGGCGCGGGCTGATCATGGCGACGCCTGGTATGCACTGGCGAACCTCAAGACCTACAGTTTCTCTGACGACGAACTCGCGGCGATGCGAACGCAGGAGGCCGGCAGCGATCTCGCCTTCCAGGACCGGATCTATCTCTGCTTTGCGCTCGGCAAGGCGTATGAGGACCGTGGCGAATACGAAAACGCATTCCGTTACTATGAACGCGGCAATGATCTGAAACGAGTCCAGACCCGGTATACGTCCGAACAGATGGAAGATGAGCTGGCGGCGCAGGCCGGCATCTGCACGGCCGACCTGTTCACGGCCCAATTGGGCAAGGGATGTCCGGCGCCGGACCCGATCTTCATCGTCGGCCTGCCGCGCGCCGGCTCGACCCTTATCGAACAGATCCTCGCCTCGCACAGCCAGGTCGACGGCACGCTCGAACTGCCCAACATCCTCGCCCTGTCGCACCGTTTGCGCGGGCGCAAGCGGGTCAGTGACAAGTCCCGCTATCCGCAAATCCTGCATGAACTGGATGCCGGCCAGCTGCGGTCACTCGGCGAGGATTACATCGAGAATACCCGCATCCACCGCCAGGGCGCGCCTTTCTTCACCGACAAGATGCCGAACAATTTCCGCCATATCGGCCTGATCAAGCTGATCCTGCCAAACGCGAAAATCATCGATGCCAGGCGCGGTGCGATGGCGTGCTGTTTTTCCGGTTTCAAGCAGCTCTTCGCCGAAGGCCAGGAATTTACCTACGGGCTCGACGAGATCGGCCGTTACTACAAGGGCTATGTCGATCTGATGGATCACTGGGATGGTGTTCTCCCGGGGCAGATCCTGCGTGTGCATCACGAAGAAGTCGTCGAGGACCTGGAAACCCAGGTTCGGCGCATTCTCGATTTTTGCGGACTGCCGTTCGAGCAGGCCTGCATCGATTTTCACAAGACCAAGCGGGCGGTGCGCACGGCCTCCTCCGAGCAGGTGCGCCAGCCGATCTACAAGGATGGCGTCGAGCAATGGCGGCATTTCGAACCCTGGCTCGATCCGCTGAAAGCGGCTCTGGGGCCCGATCTGGTCAATACTTAGGGAGAGGCCATGCCTCGAAGGTTTTACAAGACGACGCACAAGACCGGAGAAAACAATGTCGAGATCCTCGGTCTCGACGTGCACAATCCGGTCTTCTTCGTTGCCGCGCTCGCTGTCATCAGCTTCATCGCGCTAACGCTGATCTTTCCCGACAGCGCCAGCATCGCGTTACAGGCTGCACGCAGCTGGGTGATCGAGACCTTCGACTGGCTGTTCGTCGTCTCCGTCAATTTCGTCTTCCTGTTCTGCCTGTTCGTGATGGTCTCGCCGCTCGGGCGATTGCGGATCGGCGGACGCGAAGCCAGACCGGAATTCTCGACCATGTCATGGCTGGCCATGCTGTTTTCGGCCGGTATCGGCATCGGGCTGATGTTCTGGGGCGCCGCCGAGCCGCTCGCCTATTTCACGAACTGGTTCGGCACGCCGCTGAATGCCGAGGCCGGCAGCGCCGAGGCGCGGCGCCTGGCGCTGAGCGCGACCATGTTCCACTGGGGCATCAATGCCTGGTCGATCTACGCCGTGATCGGGTTGGCACTCGCCTACTTCACGTATTCCAAGGGGTTGCCGCTGACCATCCGCTCCGCCTTCTACCCGCTGCTGGGGGACCGGATCTGGGGCTGGCCAGGGCATGTCATCGACATTCTCGCGGTGATCGCCACCTTGTTCGGACTGGCCACATCGCTCGGGCTTGGCGCGCAGCAGGTCGCCAGCGGTCTCGATTACCTGTTCGGTATCGAGGCCAATGTGCTGCTGCAGATCGGCATCATCGCCTTCATCACGGCGATCGCGATTTTCTCGGTCGTGCGCGGGCTCGATGGCGGGGTGAAAGTCCTTTCAAACATCAACATGGTGCTGGCCGGCCTGTTCCTGCTGTTCGTCTTCGCCGCCGGACCGACCTTGCTGATCGCCACCGGCTTCCTCGAGAACACGATAAATTACGCCCGGGATTTCCTGCCGCTGTCGAACTGGGTCGGGCGCGAGGACACGGACTGGTTCCATGGCTGGACGGTCTTCTACTGGGCGTGGTGGATCTCCTGGTCGCCGTTTGTAGGCATGTTCATCGCGCGGGTCTCCAAGGGCCGCACGGTGCGCGAATTTCTCGGCGCGGTGATCTTCGTGCCGCTGATCATCACCGTGGTCTGGTTCACCACTTTCGGTGAACTGGCCCTCTTGCAGAACGAGAACGGCATCGGTGAACTGGCCAATGGCGTCGAAGACGTGTCCCTGGTTCTGTTCCAGATGTTGGCGAATTTGCCACTGGCCACGATCATGTCCTTCGTGGCGATCATCCTGGTGCTGGTGTTCTTCGTGACCTCTTCGGATTCCGGCTCTCTTGTCGTCGACAGCATCACCGCCGGCGGCAAGCTTCACGCGCCGGTTCCCCAGCGCATCTTCTGGGCGACCATCGAGGGGCTGGTGGCGTCCGTGCTGCTCTATGGCGGCGGCGCCCAGGCGCTGCAGGCGCTGCAAGCCGGCACGGTGGCCGCGGGATTGCCGTTCACGCTGGTGCTGATCGTCTGTTGCTTCAGCCTGTGGAAGGGCCTGTCTTCGGACTCGAAGGCGCTCAGAGCGCTGGAGCGAAGTGAACGCAGCGGCGTGCCCGCCGAATAGGTTCAAGCCATCCTTGCGCCCAGTGGCACGTCGCCATCAGGCGCGGCCAGCCGGATGGCACCGTTATCATCCGCAAATCCAAGGACCAGGACTTCGGACCGGACCGGGCCGATCTGGCGAGGCGGGAAGTTGACAACGGCCATCACCCGGCGCCCCACGAGGTCGTCGGTCGCGTAATGCACGGTGATCTGCGCCGCGCTCTTTTTCTCGCCGATGGCGGGACCGAAATCGATCCACAGGCGGTAGGCCGGTTTGCGGGCTTCGGGGAAGGTCTCGGCGCGGACAATCTCACGACCCGGACATCAACTTTCGGGAAGGTGGCGAAATCGGTGACCGCTGTAGGGCGCGCGGCGGGGCTATGGCGAAGATGCATGTCTATCCATCACGACGAACCGGTAAAGTATGCCGGATTTGCCGGGCCTGACAAAAATCCCGGCGGTTTTCATTCGTCGGCGGTTCTGCCCGGCAAGCTGGCCGGCTCGGCGTTGAATCCGGTTTCTCTGAAAGGCCGGGACAACAGCGCCGGTATCACCCACCATGCGCGCCTTCGAGATTGAGTACGGTGCTTCCGGTTAGGCGAGACCACTTCGCTTTAGTCTGACAGTAAATACTTCAGTGATCGGCCAAAAACTTCCTGAAACATTAGACGTTTGATGCAGTTGATCTGACTGAGGTTGCTGCGAAAGTAAAAAACCGGAGTATATTGTGGTTGATAGTTTCAGCTCCGGGCCGACGCCTTATGAGTACGTTTCAATCGAATCAGAGGAAAAAAATGGCGGATGGAAAATGCGATTTCTGCGGACGCCCGGCAACGACTCGCGTGCGCGCCTCGGTAAACGGCAGACCTCAGAATATGGAGCTTTGTGATCAGCACTATCGCGAAATGGTGCGCAGGTCAGGCCGCAGCGCGTCGCCGCTGGAATCCCTATTCGGGCGGGATTCCCTTCTCGATGAGTTCTTCGGCGACAGCGGCTTCGGAAATCTACTTGGCGACAGCCCGTTGCATGGCAATGCGCCGGGGTCTGCTGGCGATAGTGACGATGCCGTGATGGACGCTTCCGTCGACGGGGTTCATCAATAATGTGTAGCGATTTGCGCGGGTGCGTCGTTGCATTGGCTCCTGGCTACGGGTTTCGAATGATTTCAGATGGCTTGAAATTTCCGGACTTTCGAGACCGATCCGTTTTGGCCTGACAGCTCCGCCACTGCACTCATCGAGCCGGTCTCAAACAGTAGCTGCCCAGCACCGGATTCCCAATCAATGCGCGATAATCAGCAGAAACCTAAAGACCCGCCTTTCGCGTGAACTGTCATGGATTTGCTGGCTACATGAGGGGTTTTTAACTCTTGCCCGTATTACGTACTCATGTTTACGGTTCGAGAACGATTGGGCTGAATTCATCCAAATGGCAAGGCTGACTTCAAATCTGGCGATCAGCTTACTTACGCGTTTCCTGACGTGGGTAGTGATTGCCTTTATGGCCCTTCCAGTTGTCGGCAACGAGGCATCGGCAGGTTTAGATTCGCGCGATGCATCATTGGTTGAAATGCCGATGGAATGCGATCATACTGAGGCCTTGCAAATGACTTGGTCGCAGTCGAACCTGGCATCGAGGCAAGAACAACATCCCTGTTGTACAGATTGCGAAATGCCCGATTGCGCCACAGGTGCGAGCACGTCTGTCTTGACCATCCTTGTCCCTGCTGCGCAGGGACTGCCCTTACGTACTCTCGCAAGTGACGAACTGGCCAGCAACCGTTCTCTGTATTCCGCAGAACCAAGCACACCGCGAAAACCTCCACGCGTTTGATGAATTGCCCTCCGAGGGCATTCATCCCTAACAACGCCTGGAGAAAATCATGCTTGTGCAAATTCTGGCTCTCGCAGCCTCTGTCGCGGCCGTCGCCGATGACGAACCGCGACCGCTCAGCTTACCTGAGGCGGTGCTGATCGCTCAGGAAGCGAACGAGCCATCATCATCTGTATTCGATGCACGCGCCGATGCACTTGAACGCCAGGGGGCTGCCGCCGACACCCTGCCGGATCCGGTATTCTCTGCCGGTATCGCCAATGTGCCGCTCTCCGATCTTGATCCGAACCGCGAACCCATGACACAGGCGCGCGTTGGCGTCCGCCAGATGTTTCCACGTGGTGACACAAGACGGCTGACACGTGCGCAGCGTTCGGCAGAGGCCAGAGCCATGCAGGCCAGCCGCGCCATGACCGACAGGCAGATCACCCTGTCCGTCCGGGAGGCGTGGCTTGAAATCTTCTATCTGGATCAATCCGCTGACCTGACGCGTGAGCGCCTCGCCGTAGTCCAAGACCTCGCAGAGGTGGCGTTGTCGGCCTATTCGGCTGGCCGCAATAACAGCCATGATGTAACGCGGGTCGATCTCGAACAGAGCATTCTTGAAGCGCGCTTGATTGATATTGAACGCAGCCGAGATATGGCCGTGGCCGATCTATCGCGCTTTGTCACTTTGCCTGTTGCGCGCAGGCCCCTACCGGATGCTCTGCCCTTGCTCCCGCCGGTTCCCGAGAGAGAAACGGCACTGGAGCGTCTCGCCGGTCATCCAATGATCCGGTCTCACAATGCGCGCATAGACGCTCGTGAGCTGGGCATTGATCTGGCGCTCCAGGAATATCGCCCGGCCTGGGGCGTCGAAGCTGGATACGGGTTTCGCGGGAGCCGGTCGGATATCGCCAGCATTGGCGTAAGTGTTCAAATGCCCCTGTTCAGCCGGGATCGGCAAGATGAAACGGTCGCCTCTGCACGTGATCTGCGCCGCGCCGCTGAACTGGAACGCGCCGCAACCCTCTTGGACATGGCGCAACGCCTGGAGCGCGAATTAGCCCAGCTGAACCGGTTGGGAGAAAGCGCACGCCTGTATGAAGAGACAGTTCTTCCGCGGGCCCGGGAAACTGCGGAATCTGTTCTCCTCGCCTATCAGAATGAAAGTGCGGATTTTGCCGAACTGGTTCGGTCAGAACTAGCGCATCTCGACGCCGATCTCGCTCTTTTACGCATTGAAGTCGACATGTTGTTGGCACAGTCGCGAATTCTCTACCTTACCGGAGATATCCAATGAAACGAACTTGGATGATATTTGGAGCCCCGCTGTTTTTATTGGGTTTGCTAACCGGCATTGGCGCCACGCTGATATTGCACCCCGAAGGCGGGGAGACCGGTTCGTCGACCGGATCAGCCGCCAATAATGAGCCGCGCATTCTATATTGGGTTGCGCCGATGGATCCGAACTTTCGCCGTGACGAGCCTGGCCTTTCACCCATGGGGATGGAGCTCATTCCGGTCTATGAAGGCGAGGCAGGGTCTGGCAGCTATGTCGAAATCAACCCCGCCGTCATCAATAATATTGGCGTGCGTACGGCTCGGGTCCATCGACAAACCTTTTCACAAAACGTGAACGCAGTTGGGTATGTCCGGCTTGTCGACGACCTGACATCGGTTGTCGATGTCCGTTCAGAAGGCTGGATTGAAAGCCTGCCTGTTGCCGCCATTGGTGATCAAGTTGAGGCCGGTGATCTCCTGTTTTCGATCTACGCGCCGGATATCGCAACCGCCCAGAGCGAATACCTTCAAGCGGTCCGAACCGGGCGACAGGCGCTGATTGATGCGTCAGCGTCGCGCCTGACGGCACTGGGCATGTCGCGAGGACAGATACAAGCGCTCGCCCGTCGCGGCAGCCCGTCGACACAGACCAACATCCATTCGCCCCGCGCCGGCATTGTGACCGAACTGACCGTCAGGGAGGGAGCGTTTGTCCGCCCTGGAGATCACATCATGACCATTGCCGATCTCACGGAAGTCTGGGTGATTGTCGATGTGTTTGAAGACCGGATTGCGCAGATTGAACCCGGTCAATCGGTCCGTATTACAACCGGTGCCCAGCGCGGGCGCCAGTGGATTGGTGAGGTCGAATACATCTATCCCACAGTCGATGCCCAGAGCCGCACGATCCCGGTCAGAATACGTCTGGACAACGCTGATCTGAGCTTGCGTCCTGATACCTATGTCAACGCGGTAATTGAAGCGCAGCCCCGTTCCAATGTCCTGATGGTGCCGCGCGAAGCGGTCATTCGCACCGGCCAGTCAGAGCGCGTCATTATCCATGGTGGCGAGGGTCAGTTTCAGCCCGCCCAAGTCGTTACGGGCGCGGAATCCGATGGCATGGTCGAAATCCTCTCGGGCCTTGCCGACGGCGAGCTGGTTGTCGTTTCCAGCCAGTTTCTCATTGATTCCGAAGCCAGCTTGCAAGGCGTGATGCTGCGCATGTCACCACCCGGCGAGATATCCGGTTCAGGACACCAGACCGACCCCTCAGTGCGCGCCATTCCGATAGAAGGTGTTGGGATGGTCGACTCGCTCATGGCCGGTCATGGCATGATCGACATTACGCACGAGCCGATCGAGGCGCTCGACTGGCCAACGATGAGCATGTCCTTTTTAGCGCTTGATGGCGTGTCGCTTGACGGCATCGCGGTCGGCGATCGCGTCGCCTTCTCGCTGAGCCAGGACGGTAACAACTGGCGGATCAGCGCAATTGCCCCTCTTGAAGATGACGCGATGGATCATAGCCTACACCAGATGCCACCCGATGAGGCAGAAACAGAAACAGAAACAGAAACCGATCCCCATGCCGGACATGGAGATCACCAATGATTGCCGCCATCATCCGCTGGTCGATCAGCAATCGACTCATCGTTATTCTCATGGCGGCCTTCCTGACGGCGGGGGGGATTTGGTCGCTATCACGCACACCGTTGGATGCGATCCCCGACCTCTCGGATGTTCAGGTCATTATCAAGACGACCTATCCAGGCCAAACGCCGCAGGTTGTCGAAGATCAGGTTACCTACCCTTTGACGACGGCCATGCTGGCTGTGCCCGGCGCCGTGACCGTGCGCGGTTACTCCTTTTTCAATGACAGCTATGTCTACGTTATTTTTGAAGACGGAACTGACCTCTATTGGGCCCGGTCGCGGGTTTTGGAATATCTCAGTCAGGTCGCGCCCACTCTTCCCGAAGGCGCTGCACCGGCGCTAGGGCCGGACGCGACGGGTGTGGGCTGGATTTACCAGTACGCCTTAGTCGACCGAACCGGGCAGCATGACCTTTCGCAATTGCGCAGCATCCAGGACTGGTTCCTGCGCTACGAGTTGCAGACCATTGAAGGCGTTTCAGAGGTCGCCACGATCGGCGGCATGGTGCGTCAGTATCAGGTCATCGCTGATCCCGACCGTTTGCGCGCCTATGGCATTCCGCTTTCCCATGTTCGGATGGCAATTCAGCGCGGCAATCAAGAAACAGGCGGACGCGTCATCGAAATGGCGGAAGCCGAATATATGGTCCGCGCATCGGGCTATATTCAGGGCGAAAACGATTTGCGTGCCATTCCTGTCGGCCTCAGCGACAATGGCACGCCCGTCTTGTTGTCTGATATCGCTGAAATACAAATTGGCCCGGAACTCAGGCGTGGTGTCGGCGAGCTCAATGGCGAAGGTGAAGCTGTCGGCGGTGTCGTGATCATGCGCTATGGCGAGAATGCCATGGCGACGATCGAGCGCGTCGAGGACCGTCTGCGCGAATTACAGGCCTCCCTGCCAGAGGGCGTCGAAGTGGTCGTAACCTACAATCGGGCGGGATTAATCGAGCGAGCCATTGATTCCCTGAAAGAGAAGCTCACAGAAGAGTTTTTGATCGTCATCATTGTCTGCGCGATTTTCCTTTTTCACTTTCGCTCGTCATTGGTCGTTCTGTTCAGCTTGCCAGTCGGAATCCTGACGGCCTTCATTGTCATGAACATGCAAGGCATCAACGCGAACATCATGTCGCTCGGCGGAATCGCCATTGCTATCGGAGCCATGGTTGATGCGGCCATTGTGATGATTGAAAACCTTCACAAACATATAGAGCGTGAGCCGCTAACGCCGGAGAACCGATGGCGAATTGTGGGCGAAGCCGCTAGCGAAGTGGGGCCTGCGCTTTTCTTCTCGCTATTGATCATCACAGTCAGTTTCGTGCCAATTTTTGCGTTGGAAGCTCAGGAAGGGCGTCTCTTTCATCCATTGGCTTTTACAAAGACTTATGCGATGGCGGCGGCAGCGGGATTGTCCATCACGCTCGTCCCGGTTCTCATGGGCTGGTTCGTCCGCGGCAAGATCACGCCGGAGCACAAAAACCCGATCAATCGCGGTCTCATCGCCGGATACCGGCCCTTCATCAATGGCGTACTCAAACATCCCTGGTTGATGATTGCTGTCGCTGCGATTGCTCTTGCCAGTGCGGTCATTCCCTATTCGCGGATGGGCAGCGAGTTCATGCCCGATCTCGACGAGGGCGATCTGCTTTACATGCCGAGCGCCTACCCGGGCGTATCGGCCAGTGAAGCGGCTGAAATCCTGCAACAGACCAACCAGTTGATCATGACCGTGCCTGAAGTCTTGACCACCTATGGCAAGGCAGGCCGCGCAGAGACCGCGACAGATCCCGCACCGCTGACCATGATAGAGACAACGATCCAGTTGCGGCCCCGCGACGAATGGCGACCCGGCATTACCATGGATGACATCCGGGCAGAGCTGGATGCGCTAATTGATGTACCCAGCCTGACCGATGTCTGGATCATGCCGATCCGCAACCGTATCGACATGCTGGCGACCGGGATCAAGACGCCCGTGGGCATCAAGGTTTCAGGTCCTGATCTGGATGTCATTGCAGAAATCGGCCAGCAGATTGAGGGCGTGATCGGTGATGTGCCAGGCACCGCATCGGTCTATGCCGAACGGGTAACCGGGGGCCGCTTCATCAATATCGATGTGAATCGGACAGAGGCGGCGCGCTTCGGGCTAAATATCGCCGATGTGCATGATTTCGTGCGCACGGCGATTGGCGGCATGACCATCACCGAAAGTGTGGAGGGGCTGGAACGCTACCCGGTCAATCTGCGCTATCCGCGCGATTATCGCGGGTCACCCGATGAGCTGCGCGCCATACCGGTCATCACGCCGACGGGGGCGGAAATCCCGCTGGGGCGTGTGGCGGACATCTCCATTTCCGATGGACCAGGCGTGATTCGCAGTGAGAATGCGCGATTGAATGGCTGGATCTATATTGATATCGCGGGCGTGGATATCGGCACTTATGTCGCCGATGCCCAGCGCGCGGTTGCCGAGCAAATTGACTTGCCGCCGGGCTATTCGATCAATTGGTCAGGTCAATACGAGTTTATGCAACGCGCGCAGGCGAGATTGTCGCTGGTCGTGCCGGTCACGGTGGCCATCATCGTTCTCCTGCTCTTCCTCAACTTCAAGCGGATTGTGCCGGTACTTTTGATCCTGGGCACGCTGCCGCTCGCAATGGTCGGCGGTCTCTGGCTGCTGGACTTGCTCGGCTACAACATGTCCGTCGCGGTTGGCGTAGGCTTCATTGCGCTCGCAGGGGTCGCTGTCGAAATCGGCGTAATCATGATCGTCTATCTCGAACAAGCCCTAAAGAAACGCCATGAGATTGCCGCGCGTGAAGATCGCGCGCTCACCCGTGAGGATTTGCGGGAGGCCGTGGTTGAAGGGGCCTTACTACGCGTTCGCCCCATTATGATGACAGTGGCCGTGATCATCGCGGGTCTGTTACCGATCATGCTGGGGTCGGGCACCGGCTCCGAGGTCATGCGCCGAATCGCAGCCCCGATGGTGGGGGGGATGACCAGCGCGACCGTTCTGACTCTACTCGTCATTCCAGCAGCTTTCCTCATTTGGCAAACCATCGTGCTGAAGCGAGCCAAGACTATTCGTCTCACCAATGTGTCGAGGGAAGGATCAGGGCAATGAACATGAAAGCCGCCACCAAGGCGACGGGGCTCCCGGCCAAGACCATTCGTTATTATGAGGAGATCGGACTCATCTCTCCGGCCAGAGGGCGCAATGGCTATCGGAGTTTTGCCGATTCCGACTTGCACAAGCTGGCCTTTCTGGCGCGTTCCCGGTCACTCGGGTTTTCCCTGGACGACTGTCGGCAACTTCTCTCGCTGTATGACGATGCAGAACGAAGCAGCGCCGATGTCCGCCAACTCGCCGTCCGCCACATTGCCGGTGTCGACCGCAAGATGAGGGAACTAGCGGAGGTGCGTCGTACTCTTTCCAGACTCGTGGAGGCTTGTGAAGGCGACAACCGGCCAAATTGTCCGATCATGGACAGCTTGTCAGGCGACTGCGCGGACGCGTGAGCTGGTTCCAGTGCCGACACGATTCATGAATTGAGAAATACGGCTTGACCTTCCAGTTGCTGGAAGGTGCAGGGTCCGCGGATCAGCAAGCGACAACGCGAGCTTTTTCGTTTCATACTCAGGAGCAGACAGGTCATGTCAGGCAAGGACAAACAGGCACATCAATGCTGCGGCGGCCAGGATAACGCGGGCGCCGCCGGCAGCTCGATGCCGCAAGGCCACGATCACACGGCGTGCAAACCCGCCGCCGGTGGTTCGGATGGTTCCAAGGACGGGCGGTTCGATACCGTCCCTGCCGGGTATCAAGGCACGGTCTACACATGCCCGATGCACCCGGAAGTTCGCCAGACCCATCCCGGCTCATGCCCGCTGTGCGGCATGGGCCTGGAACTGGAATCAGCCACCATGATTGAAGACGGGCCCAATCCGGAACTGGTCGATTTCACGCGGCGCTTCTGGATCGGCACAATCCTGACCCTACCGCTCCTTGTCCTGACCATGGGGCCATTGGTCGGCTTTCCCGGTGTTCGCGAGATTTTCGGCGAACGCGCCACGCTCTGGATCGAGCTGGTTCTGGGCACTCCGGTTGTCCTCTGGTGCGGATGGCCGTTTCTTGAACGTGGCTGGAATTCATTCCGAACGATGAATCTCAACATGTTTTCGCTCATCGCGATGGGCGTATCGGCGGCATGGATATTCAGCGTGGTTGCTGTATTGGTGCCGGACATTTTTCCTGACGGTTTCCGCAATGCGGACGGTCATGTCGGCGTCTATTTTGAGGCCGCTGCGGTCATCGTTGTCCTGGTCTTGCTGGGTCAGGTGATGGAGCTGCGTGCTCGCGAGGGCACAGGCAAAGCCATTCGAGCTTTGATGGATCTGTCCGCCAAGACGGCGTTCGTCATTCGTCCGGATGGTTCAGAAGCTGAAATCCCGCTCGAAGACGTTCAGTTGGGCGACCATTTGCGAGTCCGCCCCGGTGACAAAGTGCCCGTGGACGGCCGGGTCGTTGAAGGGCGCACATCAATCGATGAGAGCATGATCTCCGGCGAGCCGTTGCCAGTCGAGAAAACCACCGGCGATACAGTGACCGGAGCTACGATAAACGGCACTGGCAGCTTGGTTGTGGAGGCTACGCGCATCGGTGCCGACACAATTTTGTCCCAGATCGTGGAGATGGTGGCCAACGCCCAGCGGTCGCGCGCGCCGATCCAAAAATATGCCGATAAAGTGGCCGGTGTATTTGTTCCTGCAGTCATCGGTGTTGCCATCATCGCCTTTATATCGTGGGCGATATGGGGCCCTGCGCCCGCGCTCTCCTATGCATTGATTTCGGCGGTCGCGGTTCTGATCATTGCCTGTCCCTGCGCGCTAGGGCTGGCGACGCCGATGTCAATCATGACGGCGACAGGGCGCGGAGCTCAGGCTGGCGTCCTGATCAAGAATGCCGAAGCGCTCGAACGGTTCGAGAAAGTCGACACGCTGATTGTCGACAAGACGGGCACGCTCACCGAAGGCAAGCCGAAACTGGTCGCGGTTTTGCCCGAAGCCGGACATGACGAAGCGGAGGTTTTGCGTCTGGCTGCGTCGTTGGAGCGCGGATCAGAGCATCCGCTGGCCGAAGCCATCGTACGGGGTGCCGAAGAGCGCGACATTTCAATCGCCAAGGCTGATGACTTCGAGGCGATCACCGGCAAGGGCGTTAGAGGCGTCGTCGAGGGCCGCGAAGTCGCGCTCGGTAATGCCCGCCTGATGTCGGATATGGGCCTGGAAAGCTCAAGGCTGGCCGAGACGGCCAATGCCCGTAGAGACGACGGCGAGACGGTCATGTTTGTCGTCGTGGACGGGTTGATCGCTGGCCTTGTCAGCGTTGCTGATCCGATAAAGGAGACTACGCCTGATGCGCTGGACGCTCTGCATCAGCTCGGCTTCCGGATCATCATGGCGACCGGTGATAATGAGCGTACCGCGAAAGCCATTGGAGCCAGGCTCGGCATAGACGAGATCCGCGCTGATGTGCTTCCCGCCGACAAGGCGCAGATCATTCGTGACCTTCAAGCCAAGAGCCGAAGGGTTGCCATGGCTGGGGACGGCGTGAACGATGCGCCTGCACTGGCGCAGGCAGACGTCGGTATCGCGATGGGCACAGGCGCAGATGTTGCCATTGAAAGCGCCGGAATCACACTTGTAAGAGGCAATCTCGACGGCATCGTCCGGGCCCGGCGACTGGCGCGCGCAACGATGGGGAATATCCGTCAGAATCTCTTCTTTGCCCTGATCTACAATGCGTCAGGTGTGCCGGTCGCGGCCGGCCTGCTCTTTCCATTCTTCGGCATCCTGATCAGTCCAATGTTTGCGGCCTTCGCGATGAGCGCGTCATCGATCTCTGTCGTGGTGAACGCGCTGCGTTTGCGAGGCGCACGTATATGACTGACAGGGGATACTCATATACGCCGCCGCTTGGGCATGCTTGGTTGACGCCGCTGTATGACACAGCCATCCGGGTTTCGACTCGTGAGGGAGTTTGGCGGTCGGCATTTATCAAACAGATTGCGCCGTCTCCAAGCGACCGGATTCTTGATGTTGGTTGCGGGACGGGAACGTTGGCGGTCGCACTGAATCGTTTGGAACCAGAAGCCGACATAATTGGCATCGATCCCGACAGCCAGGCGCTTGGGCGCGCTGCGGCTAAAGTTGGAACCGGAAGCCGGTCCATACGCTTCGTCCAGGGTTTTTTGTCTCAAGCAATCCTGCCGGCAAGCTGGAAACCGACAAAGATCATTTCGAGCCTTGTCTTCCATCAGACGCCGTTGGGAACAAAGCGCGAAATTATTCGCATGATGCGCTCTCTACTCGCTGAAAATGGAGAGATCCATATCGCTGATTACGGCAAACAGCAGAGTGTATTGATGCGTCTTCTGTTTCGCTTGACGGTTCAGATGCTTGACGGCGTCGCGGATACGCAATCCAATGCCGACGGCATATTGCCCGAGCTGATGCATGAGGCCGGACTGAAGGTCGACGAGACACGAAGATTGGTAACACCAACCGGTTCGATTTCGCTGTACCGAGCCACGCCGTACGGACTACTTGCGCCATAGAGGCCTTGAAGATGAAGTCTTCTTACAAAGCCAACAGCCTGACTCTAGCCGGAGCGGTTGCGATGGGCACTGGCGTCATGATCGGAGCGGGTATCTTTGCCCTAACCGGTCAGGTCGCAGAATTGTCCGGTCCGCTATTCCCGTTGGCCTTCTTATTGGCTGCCGTGATTAGCGGTTTCAGCGCCTATACCTATATCAAGGTTTCCAACAAATACCCATCGGCCGGTGGGATCGCTATGATCCTGAACAAGGCCTATGGCCCGGCCACGATTACCGGCGGCGCGGCGCTGCTGATGGCGTTTTCAATGATCATCAATGAAAGCCTGGTGGCGCGCACATTTGCCACTTATGGGCTGCGGCTATTCGATGCGGGACAAAGCGAAGTGCTTATCCCCATCCTGGCGCTGGGCCTTATCGTTTTTGCCTTTCTCGTCAACATTGCGGGAAATCAGATCATCAGTGGCCTCTCCAAAATTGCCGCCGTCGCCAAGATTGGCGGCATTCTGGTGTTCGGGACTTTGGTGTTGTGGGCTGCCGGGTTCAGCTTCCAACCGGCGGTCGCAGGCGATGCCGACGAAACGTCGATCACCGGCTTTCTTGCCGGAGTGGCATTGGCCATTCTGGCCTTCAAAGGCTTCACCACGATTACCAACAGTGGCGGCGAAGTAAAAAGCCCGAACCGGAATGTGGGTCGGGCGATCATGATCTCCCTGGCGATCTGTCTCGTCGTCTACCTACTTGTCGCCTTCGCTGTCGGATCAACACTCTCGATCAGCGAAATCGCGCAAGCGCGCGACTACTCGTTAGCCGAAGCGGCGCGTCCAGCGTTTGGCGACGCTGGTGTCTGGTTCACGGTCATCATCGCCATCATCGCGACGGCATCAGGCGTGATCGCGAGTATTTTCGCGGTATCGCGCATGATCGCCATGCTGACAGACATGAAGCTTGTCCCGCACAAGCATTTTGGCATGCCAGGCAACATCCAGACCCATACGCTTGTCTACACGGTTGTCGCGGCAGGTTTGCTCGCCGCCTTCTTTGATCTTGGCCGCATCGCCTCCATGGGCGCGATTTTTTATCTCGTCATGGACGTGATTATCCACTGGGGCGTTCTGCGCCGCCTGCGGGAAGACGTGGGCGCCAACCCGGTTGTTTTGATCTGCGCCATTCTTTTTGACTTGGTTGCGCTGGGAGCTTTTCTGGTGATGAAGGCGATGAGTGACCCGGCCATTATTGTGATCTCGGCCTCCGGCATTTTCGGCATTTTCGTCTTCGAAAAAATCTACCTGTCGCGTCGGCGTAAAAACGAAGAGGCGGGCGAGGCGGATCATCATGGTTGAAGAAGGCCCGCCCCAGCGGTTGATATATGCGGTCCTGGGCTGGTTGATGGCACACTCGGCCCGAAAAACATTACGCCTGCGCGAACTGGTGTTTGACGACGGGACATCCGAGCGCTGGCTCAAACCGGATATCAATCAACATATAAAAGCGGCCAGCCGCAAAGCCTGCGAGATACGGCGCGTCGAGACTGCGCATCCCCCCGCTTTCGGCAACCGGATCATGGTCGAAATGACCGTGCGTACCATTGCGGCCTACCGCGCACTGCTCGATGGAGGTGTTGAGCGAAACTGCGCCAGGCAAATTGTCGCCGACATCGTCTGGGACATTTATTCAAAAATGCTGGGGCTTTATTCTTGGCCGTTCCGGTTGACCACACGCGATCCCTCAAAACGGATAAGCCGCACCATCAAGGCCCTGTTGTGGTTTCCGTTTCATGCCACGGGCGCGCCGGGATATGCCGTCGAGCATTGGGACACGGATGGAAATACTTACACCCATTTCACGCATTGCCCGCCGCACAGCTTCGTGCGGGCGCTTATCGCGTCTGGCAACGATCAGGGCGACCTCGATGCATTCCGTGAGAGCTGGTGCCGCTATGACTGGCCGGGCGCGAACATTCTGGCTGGTGATGGCAGACGTGGTCATTATGAGCGCCGTCAGACCCTGTCACATGGTGATAGCGTTTGCGACATGTGCTGGCGGGGGCGTGTCGAAGCCAGTGAGAGCGCAGCACATGGGTAAGGCACCAAGGTCTGTTTGAGGGAATGAGCGCATGGCCGCGTAATTCTACATTCCGGCAGCGTGGAGTGACCAATTGACCATTCGCAGAATTTTGGGCGCATTGGCGCTGACAATGGTTCTGGGCGTAATGCTGCCATCCGCCATGGCGCATCCGCCAGATGAACACGTACAGAGCGAGCCAGCGACTGCTCCCGCCAGCAGACCGCCCGCCACAATCGAGCCGCATGATGACGCCGGATCACCACCGCATGATCATGGCGTTGTGGCACCGCATGACGACACTGGCAGCGTGCCGCATGAACACAGCGCACCTACAGCGCCGAACCATCATGACACGGCCGTGGCAACACCTGCCGCAGCCGATCACCATGCCGGTGAGGATGTCAGTGCCGTTTCCGATCATCATGGACCTGGCGCAGAGCCGGGCGGTCATGCGCATTGGGGCGATAATGGACCCCGGACTGAGCTGGAACGCACCATCGCAAGGACCGGAGCGCTGCATTCCGTGGCGGTCCACTTTCCCATTGCACTTCTCCTGGCCGCGGCTTTGGCGCAGGCGATGGGCTTGATTACAGGTCGCGCCGGATATGCCGACATAGTGCGCTTCCTGGTATGGACGGCAGCCTTCGGGGGACTTGCGGCAGGCTTGCTAGGCTGGGCTCATGCAGGCCCTGTCGCCTCAACAGAAGACGGCATCATGTCCATACACCGCTGGCTGGGAACCAGCCTGACTGTGGGTCTTATTGCCGTGGCAGCGGCTGTAGAATGGCACCGCCGCGATGCCAGCGCGACGACGTTCTGGACGATGAATGCGCTGGTGTTCGGGGCGGCCCTGGCTGTTTCCATCAATGGATTTCTGGGTGGATCGCTTGCGCATGGCGGGCTGGCTCATCTTATGGGTGGCTAGGCGACAATGTCTGTCTATCCCGCCGATCTGCCATCACTGACCCGGCTCCGCTTCTTTGCGGCGTTGTGGGTGGTCTTCTATCATTGGCGTGAACCCTGGTCGCTGGATGTCGACGCCGTGACCTCTTTTTTCGAGATGGGCCGCTTCGGCGTTGACCTGTTCTTCATCCTGTCAGGGTTCGTGCTGGCCCATGTCTATCTGGCAGCGCGTGAGGAGGGGCGATTTGATTTCCCTCGTTTCATTCTTGCCCGGTTCGCCCGCATCTATCCGCTACACATTGCAACAATCGCACTGCTGGCGCTGGCAGTGCTGGGGGCCTGGTTTGCGGGCGTCCCATTTAGTCCGCAAGACTTTCCGCTGGCCGACTTGCCGGCCAATTTCCTGATGGTTCATGCGTGGGGCTTTGCCCCCAATCCAGGCTGGAATGGCCCGTCATGGTCGATCAGCGCTGAATGGTTCGCCTATCTGGCGTTCCCGGCCTATCTGATGATTGCCATAGCGCTGGCCAGACGACCTATCATCTTGTTGGGCATCGCTATCGCGTCGTTTCTGCTCTTCGATCAGCTTCATCAAAGCCTGTTTGGCGAAAGCCTTCCGATGGCGACCGAGCGATTTGGTGTCTTAAGGATCATTCCTGAATTTCTGATCGGGATAGCCATTTACCGGTTGGGTTGCCGCTTCACACTTGGCCGGAATATGGCTCTTGCAGGATTTGCCGTAAGCTTCGTCGTCTATCTGATGTCTGCTCATTGGGCATGGGATGATCGGATTATTGCTCTTCTTGGCGCCCCCTTGATTTACACATTGGCCGAACTGGACCGGCATGCTCGACGCGCCCCCGAGCGGGACCCCGTGCGGTATCTCGGTGAGATATCGTATTCGATCTACATGCTCCATGTTCCGTTTTTCATGATCGCTTTCAATCTCCTGCAGGACGTGTTCGGCCTGATCGGGGACACCATTTCGACCCTCGTCCTTCTGGCATTGCTCACGGCCATGCTGGCAGCGTCCAGTGCCACCTATGAATGGCTCGAGAAACCATCAAGACGTGTCATTCGCCGCTGGGGCGATACGTGGCTTTCAAACCATCGCGCCAAATCAGTCGCGCGCTCCAAAGGAGACTGAAATGATCAAATTTGTTGTATTGACCCTCACCGGAAGCCTTCTCGCCTCGGCACCTGCATTCGCCAACGATGAACATGATATCGAAGCGGCACTCGAGGCCTATTCCGGTGCGCTTGCTGCAGAAGACGCGACAGAAGCCGAAGTCTGGGTATTGGCCGATGGCGAAGACTTCACGATCTTTGAGGGCTCGGGCACCAATATCGGCTGGGCCGATTACCGCGATCATCATCTGGCACCAGAGTTTGCCGCTGAAGGTTTTGATATCGATGTCTATGACTGGCACGGCTACGACATCGCGATTGATGGCGACCTGGCGGTTGCGACATTCACCATCCGGATGGAGTATGTGTCGCATGGCGAAGCCCGCGAACGTGACGCGCATGGCACGGCAATCCTGACGCGGACTGACAATGGCTGGCGGTTGCGCCATCTCCATACATCATAAGGAGTTCTGAAACATGACGATGAATCCGATTGATCGACAATTCGAGGAAATGGCCGCGGCGACGCCCAAGATTGACGAACGCGCCTTTGCCTTTTCGGTCTGGCAACGCATTCACCACCGCCCGAAACCATGGCGCTCATTGGTGAAGGGGCTCCGGTCCGTCAGCCCCGGTGTCGCATGGCGGGCCGCCCCGGCGGCCATGGCACTTGTCGCCGGCAGTATATCCGGCGCGGCGCTGGCAACTGATCGCGATGTCGACGACCTTGCCGTGTTCACGAGCCATGCGCCTTATTCGATTTCGGCGCTGGCAGATTTACCCAAGGCGGGCTCTTGATGCTTCGGGCCGGAATCGTTGCCGTGATCCTGGGCGTTCTCGGCGGGCTTGCAGGGGTCTGGATGGGTATCACACTGTTTGCGTCCGATCAGGGCGAAACGCCCAGCCTGCACGCCATCGTCCATCATGAATTACACCTCTCGCCTGAGCAGGACGCCTTGATTGAGGAGCTGGAAACGGCTTTTGCCGTTCGGCGAAACGCGCTGGAGGCACAGATGGCGGCGGCACGTCAAGCGATGGGTGAGGCATTGCTGGAAGATCAGGCGCTTTCCGAAGAGGTCTCCATGCACGCCCAGGCGATCCACACCGCGATGGGCGAGCTCCAGGTCGAGACGCTGAGCCACATCCTGGCGATGCGGGCCGTTCTTACTGACGATCAACGCGCATCCTTCGATGCCCGACTGGCAGACGCATTTGATGCCGGGCAGTAATGCGTCTGCGTCCGATGACAATGCTGTTGATGTCGATCTCGTCGCTCAGGCCCGCAATGGGAGGGATCAGGCGTTCAACCTGCTGATGCGGCGTCACTCGCCCATGGTGGTGCGGTATCTGACGCGGTTGCTCGGCAACATGGATGACGCCCAGGACGCGGCGCAGGAGACCTTTGTTGCCCTGCATCGCAATTTGCATCGTTTCGACCCAAGCCATTCTTTCGTGGCCTGGCTATTTCACATGGCGCGCAACAAGGGGCGTGACGCCTTGAGAAAGCGAACGGCCATGCGTTGGCTGGGCGGTGAAGATTCAATGGAGCAGTATGCAAGCACGGCACCTGCACCGGATATCGAAGTCTCCGACCGGCAGAGGCTGGAGCAGGTCGAAGGTGCAATCCGGGAAATGCCGGAGGGACTGAAAACACCCTTGCTCCTGTCGGCCATCGAGGGGCTGACGCATGCGGAAATCGGCACGGTCATGGGCCTGACGCCCAAAGCCGTTGAAGTGCGGATATATCGGGCCAGATCCAGACTGCGCAGTCCAGGTGCAGCAAACGGTGAGGGACCTGATTAGCCCCCACGTATTCAGATACAGTTTGCGCCTGCTGGAGTTTTCGGTTTCCTCCCTCCCCCTTGGATCAAGCCGTACCGCAGGCGCAAACACTCGTACAAGACATTCGGAGCGAAACTTGTTTTCCAGACGACACTTCTTGCAAACCTCTGCGGCACTAGGCAGCACACTCCTTGTGGGCGATATCGCCCCAGCATGGGCGCAGAGCGCCGGCGCCGCCAACCTGTCCGGTTTGCAACCGCTATCCGGGACCGAATTCGACCTGACGATCGGCCGGTCCCAGCTGGCGATTGATGGACGAACAGGTCCGGCGATCACCGTGAACGGCCAAGTGCCGGCGCCGCTTTTGCGCTGGCGCGAAGGTGACGAAATCACACTTCGCGTTCACAACACACTCGACACGGACACGTCGATCCATTGGCACGGTATTCTTTTGCCGAACGAGATGGACGGCGTTCCCGGCGTGACCTTCCCCGGCATCCGGCCCGGCGAGATCTTCACCTACCGCTTCCCGCTGCGGCAGGCTGGCACGTATTGGTATCATTCCCACTCCGGGCTGCAGGAACAGCTGGGGCATTACGGCCCCATCATCGTCGAGCCGCGCGGCGCAGATCCGGTAGGCTATGACCGCGAGTACGTTATCGTGCTTTCTGACTACACGTTCGAGGGGCCGCACCGCGTTTTTCAGCGCCTGATGGCGTCGAGCGATACCTACAACTTTCAGCAACGCACCGTCCCGGACTTCTTCCGGGCGGCATCCCGCCACGGCTTCATGGCCACGCTCCGCGACCGATTGATGTGGGGGCAGATGCGGATGAGCCCCACCGACATTTCCGACGCGACCGCGGCGACGATGGATTATCTCATCAACGGCCATGGTCCGGACGACAACTGGACCGGCCTCTTTGAACCCGGCGAACGCGTGCGCCTGCGCTTTATCAACGCTTCGGCCATGACATTCTTCAATGTCCGCATCCCGGGCCTGCCGATGACGGTGGTCCAGGCCGACGGATTGAATGTGCAGCCGGTTGAAACGGACGAGTTCCAGATCGGTGTGGCAGAAACTTATGACGTCGTGGTCCAGCCGCGCGACGACCGGGCCTATACGCTGATGTGCGAGACCAATGACCGAAGTGGCTATGTCCGCGGCACGTTGGCGCCGCGCACGGGCATGACGGCGCCGGTTCCGCCTTTGCGCGAACGACCGACCCTGACAATGCGCGACATGGGCATGGACCATGGTTCGATGCCGGGAATGTCCCATCAAGACACCCATGCGATGCGGCCAGTTGCCTCTGGCCAAGACAGCCACTCCGGTCATGGAGGCGTGGATCACTCCGCGCATGGCCAAGGAGCGGCCGGAATGTCCGGCATGGGTCATTCGGCCCACTCCGCCGCCCCGGCAACTCCAACCGGTCACGCCGGACACGACACGTCGGGGAATGGCATGCAGGTGCACGACCACCCGATGGGACCGGGCGTCGCCAACGTCGCCATGCAGCCTGTCAGCCGGTTGCACGAACCGGGTGCGGGGCTGGAGGACGTGCCGCACCGGGCGCTGAGCTACACCCAGCTGCGCAGCCTGGATCGGAATCCGGATGTTCGGCAGCCGGCACGCGAGATCGAGGTCCACCTCACCAGCAACATGGAACGCTATATGTGGTCGTTCGACGGCACGCGGTTCAGCGAGGTCGTGGAGCCGATCCGCTTCACGCAGGGCGAGCGGCTACGCCTGACTATGGTGAATGACACGATGATGGTTCACCCGATCCACCTTCACGGCATGTTCTTCGAAGTCGTGAACGGCGAGACCACCCACAAGCCGCGCAAGCACACGATCAATGTGAAGCCGGGTGAGAAACTGTCCGTTGATGTCACACCGGAAGACGTCGGCGACTGGGCGTTTCACTGTCACCTGCTCTACCACATGCATGCCGGCATGTTTCAGGTGGTTTCGGTGCGAGCTGGCGAGGCCCCGCCAGCGCATTCCGGTCACCACATGCAGCACGGAGATCACTGATGCGCGCGATCCTTTTTGCCACCGCTGCAGTGCTCGCCACCGCGAACATTGCTCACGCGCAGGATTACGCGCACCAATTCTATCCGCCTGAGGAGATGGAGCGCTCGCTGGACGAGTTGCGTCATGAAACCGGCGGACAACGCCAGTTTTCTTTCATGGCGAACCGCTTTGAGTATCGCTCTGGCAATGGATCGGAAGCGGGTTTGTGGGATATCAACGCTTGGTACGGAGGTCGGCTAAACCGCTTGTGGCTTCGAAGCGAAGCCGATTACAGCTTCGACGCAAGCGCTTTCGAAGAGTTGCGAGTGGAAGCACTTTGGTCGCGTGCGATTTCTCCTTATTTCGATGTCCAAGCCGGTGTGGCTCAGGATTTTGCTTCGGGGAGCGAGCGCACCCATGCCGTCGCAGCAATTCAAGGGCTCGCGCCCTACTGGTTCGAGCTCAGTTCGCGGGCCTACCTCTCCGATCGCGGGGAGCTGACCGGCATTGCTGAAGCCGAGTACGAGCTGCTGCTGACCCAGAGACTGATCCTTCAACCGCGCGCCGAACTGGCGTGGTCGGCTGAAGACATTCCGTCACTGGAGACCGGGGCGGGACTCACCAGCCTTCAGGCCGGCTTGCGCCTGCGCTACGAAATTGTCCGCCAGTTCGCGCCCTATGTCGGAATCGAATGGACGAGACAACTCGGCGAAACCGCCAATTATGCCCGCGCTGCGGGCAATGACCCGGAATCCACAGCCTTCGTGGCGGGTCTTCGTATCTGGTATTGATCACCTAACCCTAGGAGTTCCTGTAATGGCAAATCTCACCCTTGTATTCGGAAGCGCTGTCTTCCTTCTGACCGGCTGCGCGGCCATTCCCGACCAGCACGGCCATCACGCCGCGAACGGCAATCCGGACCGATCCGCTTGCATGGAAATGCATGAAGCGATGATGGCGCGTCATGAAGCCGGCGAAGACCATGACGCGATTATGGCGAGCTTGACCGATGAAGAGCGCGCGCGCGCCGAAGCTTGCCGCGAAATGATGCAAGCCATGCACGAGGAGCATCATGGCGACGGTCATGCCGATATGAACCATGGCGAAGGTCATGGTGGCATGGACCATGGTGACATGAACCATGGCAACGGCGGTGAGGGTCACAGCGGCACTCATCACGGTCACGACTGACCGGCTCTGACGAATTGAGCGCCTGCACCGCCGCACGCCCGGCCTGGGTTGCGCGGCGGGCTGGCCAAGGGGGAAGGCGATGACGACATTGCTGCGTTGGACGATCCGGGTTCACAAGTGGATTGCCTTGATCGTCGGTATCCAGATCGTGCTTTGGGTCATGGGCGGCGTGGTGATGAGTGTCATCCCCATCGAACGCGTTCGCGGTGAGCACAATATCGCCGAGCCTGCCAGCACGCCGATCGACCCGGCCACGGTGATTGCCATTGGCCAGGCCGCAGAGGCAGCATTTCCGGGCCTCCCGGTGCGCACCGCGCACCTTCAGCTCTGGCAAGGGCAGCCGGTCTGGAATGTCGTCGTGGAAGGAGGGCGCAGCCGGTTAGTGGATGCTGTCACAGGAGAGGTCATCACGCCGATCAGCCGCGATCGCGCGATCGAGATCGCCGTTGCCGATTATGCCGGCGACCCGGAAATTTCCGCGGTCGAGTATTTCGAGGAACCTACCTGGGAATCGCGGCGCCCGGGGCCGACCTGGCGGATAAATTTTAATGATGGTGAAGGCACGCGGATCTATGTTTCCGAAACGTCAGGGCTGGTCGTCGCCCGCAGAAATGACGCCTGGCGGCTATACGACTTCTTCTGGATGCTCCACATCATGGACTACCAGGAGCGCGAGAACTTCAACAATCCACTGGTGATTACCGCCGCTATTTTCGCGCTGGTGACGGTTTTTGCCGGATTTGTGCTGTTGATCCTGAGGATGCAGAGGCTGCTTCGGATGGCGCTGGCCAATCGGAAAGCGCCGCGCCCGAAAAAACAGTTGAGTTAACGATGAAAGAACCGGTGTAGCGGCACGAAGACAATTGCGATAAACCAGCCATAGGCGAATGCGCCCAGCGCACCAAACAAGAAGCCGGCTGGTGTCAGCCATTCAAACCCGGGCAGCAGGGGGCCCCATGCTTGGTGCATGTGGAATTGCTCCGGAGCAAATATCCCGAACACGATACAGATCAGGTATGTGAGCAACAGGAATGTCGATAAGGTCAGACCCAGCGGTATAATCCGGAGCCGTGCGTTGTTTGTTTCCGACATGAAGGCCTCCTTCGTAATCATGATCACTCAAGTCTACGAACCGTTCGGCCGGCTCCCTCAATTTTATTCCCCTAGAAAATGAGGGAAGGCATTGCCGCACACGTAGGTGTCTGAAGGGGCAGGCTGGGAGGCGAGGCCATAAACTGGACCACAATCGGAGACGCCTTCAGCGGGCGCGACAATCGACTCACACTCATTCGCCTGTTTCTCGCCTCGGCGGTCATGGTGGAACACATATTTGTCGTTCCGCGAGGCATTGCAGATGGACCAGCCGTTGCCATCAATGGCTGGTCGATCGGTTATGCCGCGGTCAGCGGGTTTTTTATTCTCAGTGGCTTCCTGATCGCAGGAAGTCTTGAACACCGCGCCAACGTTGCAAGCTATTCGGCATCCCGAGCGCTTCGGATTTTTCCTGCGCTGATTGTTCTTGCCATTTCTTCCGTGCTGGTGATTGGACCTCTGGTCACAACCGTATCCATGCAGGAATATTGGATGAGCCAGCAGACATGGCTCTATCCTTTCAATGTCGTGTTGTTTCTCGACACATCCCGAGGGCCGCTCGGCGTATTCGGAAACAATCCTGCACCGGGTGAGTTCTCGGCAACGCTCTGGACGCTGCGCTATGAAGTACTGGCCTACATTGGCGCAGCTATTCTTTTCTTTTCGGGAATCGCACGCGGCTGGCGGATGCACTTGTTCCTGCTGGTCGCAGCAACAGCCGGGCATCTCGCCATAGCCAATTATTGGCCAGAGAGCCCAGCAATCATTGCGCTCACATTGCGGCTGGGTGCGGCCTTCCTTCTCGGAATGCTGATCTATTCAGCCCGGCACAGAATACCGCTGCTGCCGATTGTAGCGCTGCTCGCTCTGCCCGCCTGGTATCTCCTCGGATCGTCGCCATTGGCTGAAACATTTCTCAACCTGGCGCTTGCCTCAGTCCTGTTCTGGCTGGCGTTCTCAAAGCTCGGTGGAGTGCCGACATTCTCGCGAATGCCCGACTGGTCGTACGGCATATATATCTGGCATTACCCGATCTTTCAGATCCTCTGGGCCACGGCCGTTGCCCGGTCAGAACTACTCCTGGTCGCGTTTGGTGTGCCATTGACGCTCCTGGTGTCCGCATTGTCCTGGCATCTAATCGAGCAACCGAGCCTGACGCGGAAAGCCGCTCTGGGCCGCTGGCTTGCAGGTATAGGAAACCGGAAGGTCGGAGACGGACTTTGAGATGAACATTCGGATGATGATGTCGCTGATGCCGCTTTTAGTCGCGGCCTGCTCGCAGTCTGGGGCAGCTACAGATACAGGTCGGTTCGACGCCGGCAATAGCGCCTTGGTGACGCAAGGACGGGAACTTTATGCGGTACATTGCGCCTCCTGTCACGGCTCCAATCTCGAGGGTGAGGCGAATTGGCGGCAACGCCGCGACAATGGCCGATTGCCGGCGCCGCCGCATGATGCAACAGGCCACACATGGCATCATTCCGACGAGACGCTTTTCAACATCACCAAATACGGGACTGCGGCCTTTGCGCCCGACGGCTATGAAACTGATATGATCGGGTTTGGCGATGTGATGAGCGATGAGGATATCATCGCCACGCTGGCGTTCATCAAGAGTCAGTGGCCGGAGGATATCCGCGAGATCCAGTCCGGTATCGAGTAATATCTGCCCTAACCATTTTCAGGAGTTACACCATTGTTTCATTCCGTCGCCCACAGCAAGAGAACCGTAATCGCAGGACTACTGGTTTCTCTCCTTTGGCCGTCTTCAGCGTTTGGCCACAAAACCTTTCTTGCCTCCGATCAGACGGCTTGGGACGCCGGCGCTAACGTCACGGTATCCCTGACTAGCGCGCTTGAATTTCCGGATGTCGAGAGTGGCCCGTCCCGTGATCGGATAGCGTTCACGTCGGTGAGGGTCGGTCGGGACGTGATTGAGGATATAGCCTTTGCGGAAACGCCTACCGCTTTGCAGGTTTCTTTCCTACCGCAGGCGGTCGGCTTCGCGACAGTGGCACTAAGTACCCACCCAAGATCCGGCGAAATCGCGCCGGAAGATGTGTCGGAATATTTTGAAGAAATCGGAGCGGGCATGGATGTGCGCGCCGCATTTGACGCCTTGCCCGGCGATCCTGCCATGATGCGCAGTTACACGAAACACACCAAGATTTTCCTGTGTGTGGAGTCCTGCGATGTGGGTGCCGAGTTGGCGGAGGAGCCGGTCGGCCAGGCACTGGAATTTGTCGCTTCGCCGCAAAGCGAACGGACCTTCCGCCTGCTTTGGCAGGGCGAAATCCTACCCATGCATAATGTCGACATCTACAGCGCGGGTGGTGAGCATGAACGCATGAGGACCAATTCGGACGGATTGCTGGAGGTCAACGCAGATTGGTCAGGTGCGACCCTGATGTCGGCGGTCCGGATTACATTGCCTGACGTACCGGGCGGAAACTATCATAGCGACCAGGCAACCCTTTCGGTAACCTTGCGCTGATGCACGTATGACATTGGTCGCTGCCAATCAGTTTTGCTATCTCGGCCTTGTCTAGGGGCCACTTCGAGAAGCTGGATCTATCGATGAAGAGAAAAATTCCGGAACAGCTAGAAGACCGGTCAAAATATACTAGAGATGTCCCAAGCGGGCGCTGTCAGATTAAACGGCCCGTTATCGGTTTGCCGGTGAATTACCGGCATTAACAAAAACCCGTTTCGCTAATTTAAACGTCGTCGGAGGTCATTTGCCTTGCAGTGATGATGTATGCTCGTTTTCCGCTTTCATTGCGGAATGTCGAGGATCTGCTCCACGAAATTGGCATCGACATTTGTCATGAAGCGGTTCGGAACTGGTTCGGACCGATGTTCGTCTCCGAGATCCGTCGAAAGAGGGCGGATCGACTCAGCGCCTGGGACCAGTGGCAATGGCATCTGGATGAGGCTTTCATCCGCATAGACGGCCAAACACATTACCTGTGGCCGGCGGTTGATCACGAAGGTGAAGTACTCGAAGCCTTCGTTACCAAGCGCCGAAATCGCCAAGCAGCATTAAAGTTTTTGCGCAAAGTTATGAAGCGATACGGCCAACCTAAGACCATCGTCACCGACCGGCTGAAATCGTTTCGCGCTGCAATGAAACAGCTCGGCTATGAAGGAGACAGGGAAGTCGGGAGGTGGCTCAACAACAGGGTCGAAAACAGCCCCATTTACCCTTAAGAAGACGGAAGCGGGCGATGCTCCGTTACTGGCGAATGCGAAGTTTACAACTCTTCGCCTCTGTCCATTCATCCGTCCACAACCACTTCAATTTAGAGCGCTACATCAACGATTGAAACTGATTCAGGGAGAACCGGCAGAACGCGCTGGCCGAATGGTGGCAGCTCGCGGCCTGATCTCCGATTTCCCTTGCAAACAGAGACCAGTTCGCTTTCGTCTGACAGCACCTTTCACTACCAAAATCGCGACGAATTGCCACGATCAGCTTGAATTCCAATGATATGGTACTCAGTTCGAAAAAGTCAGGAAGCACCGCAAGAAGAGCGGACTCACGTCCGGCTCAAAACAGCGTGTTCTTTAAATTCAGGAGAGTTCAATGACACGGATATTTTCCGACACCGACCAAAACACGGTTCGCGTGTTGATTGACGAGACATTAACGACGGAGACCGTGGAAAAACTGCGCACTGAACTTGATGATTACATCAACACCCACGACCGCGTGCCCAATTTGGTAATTCTCGCTGAGGGCCGCCCGCATTGGGACAGCCTATCCACTCTTAGGCACCATCTGCGACTGGTGCGCGACCATCATAAACTGATCAAGAAAGTGGCCGCCGTTGGAGACAGCGCCATTTTCTCGGCGCTATCGCAATTGGTCGATCATTTTGTGGGGGCAAAAATCAGACATTTCAAAACCAAAGACACCGAAGCCGCATTGGCATGGGCCGCATCGGTCGACGATCATCCCGGTGAGTTCGAGTTTTTGGATGGTTTTCCGCGCGACGTGCTGGCGATACGAGCAACGGGATTTATTACTGCTCAAGACTATGAAGGCACGCTCAAACCGCGCGTGTCGGAGATGGAAAAGGAACACGACCACATCAAGCTCTATTTTGAAACTTCGGGCGATTTTCGCGGATGCAGTTCCGGCGCTGTCTGGGACGATACCCGGTTTGGCTTTGCCCATATCGGTACATTTAAAAAAATTGCGGTTGTGACGGACATTGACTGGCTGAGGCATGCCCTAAAAATACTTGGGCCGCTCTGGCCAGCCAAAATCATGGCGTTCGATGTTTCCGATAAAGCTGAAGCGAAAGAGTGGATCATCTCCTGAAAAACGCTGATAGTGCAGTACCGCTTGGCAAAGACAGCAATCGGTGAAAGTCGAATGTGTTATGTGAGTTCGTGCAGAAACACGCTGCCCGAATGGTGTCAGCTCGCGGCCTATACCGGCGACAACATGCTAAACTGATACCAGTTCGCTTTGATTTGGCGACACACCAGGGCCTGCTCTTGTCGAATTTCACTGCCGAACACATAAAGGTCTGACCGATCCGGCTACAGTTGGACCAAGCAGAGATTGAGAGAGCATCACATGCTCGACGGCTTCAACGCGGAAACACTCGCCCGTATCCAGTTTGCGTTCACGGTTTCCTTTCACATCATCTTTCCGGCTTTCTCGATCGGTCTGGCCAGCTATCTGGCGGTGCTGAACGGGCTTTGGCTCAGGACGCGTGATGAGGCCTATCTGAATCTCTTCGAATACTGGAAGAAGATTTTTGCTGTCGCCTTCGGCATGGGTGTGGTGTCGGGCATCGTCATGTCTTACCAGTTCGGCACTAATTGGTCCGTCTTTTCTGACCGTGCCGGGCCGGTTGTCGGCCCCCTCATGGCCTATGAGGTCCTTTCAGCATTCTTCCTGGAAGCCGGCTTTCTCGGCATTATGCTCTTTGGCCGCGAACGTGTTGGTGAGAAGCTGCATATGTTCGCCACCGCGATGGTCGCCGTCGGTACACTGATGTCCGCGACCTGGATCCTGGCCGTGAATAGCTGGATGCAGACGCCTGCCGGATTTTCGATTGCCGAGAACGGTCAATTTATCCCAGACGACTGGCTGGCCATCATCTTCAACCCGTCCTTTCCGTATCGCCTCGTTCACATGGTGCTCGCAGCCTATCTAACGGTGGCGTTCGTGGTTGCTGCAGTGAGCGCATTCCACCTGCTTCGCAATCGCATGGACAGCGAATCGCGCCGCGCATTTTCAATGGCGATGTGGATGGCGATACTTGTCACCCCGATCCAAATCATGGCGGGAGACCAGCATGGCCTGAATACGCTGGAACACCAGCCGATCAAGGTCGCTGCGATGGAGGGGCACTTTGATCAGCATGGAGACAGCCAGCCATTGGCGCTGTTTGGCATACCGAACGAGGAAGAGGGGCGCCTCGATTACGCGATTGAAGTTCCGTATCTCGGATCACTGATCCTGACGCATACCCTGCATGGTCAGATTCAGGGTCTGAACGAGTTTCCCGAGGAAGAGTGGCCGCCGGTCGCCATTGTTTTTTTCAGCTTTCGCATCATGGTCGGGATAGGGTTTGCCATGCTCGCGCTTGGAGCTCTCGGCCTGCTGGCGCGCTGGCGAGGCAAACTATACGACTGGCCGTGGCTCCTTCGAGCAGCCATCGTCATGGGGCCATCGGGCTTCGTCGCTGTTCTCGCCGGGTGGATTACCACCGAGGTCGGCCGGCAACCCTATACGGTCTATGGCCTCCTCAGAACGGCTGACAGCCTTGCGCCGGTCGATGCGCCGGCTGTCGCCGCCTCGCTTGTAGCGTTCATAGTCGTCTATTTTTTCATTTTTGGCGCCGGCATATTCTATGTCCTGCGAATGATGAGCAGGCCACCGGTCACATCTGCTCCCGGCTTCCGCGAAGGACCTACCAGAGCTGCCGGCATCACTCCCGCTCAGCAGATCGATTCGGGCTTTATCCCGGCCAAGGAGGAAAGCCATCATGGGGATTGATCTTGCGTTCATCTGGGCAGGTCTCATCGCTTTTGCGGTGCTGGTCTACGTCGTTCTGGACGGGTTCGACCTTGGAATCGGAATCCTCTTTCCGTTCAGCCGGTCGGAACAGGACCGAGACCAGATGATGAACTCCGTTGCGCCGGTGTGGGACGGCAATGAGACTTGGTTGATCCTTGGCGGCGGCGGTCTTTTCGCAGTATTTCCACTCGCTTATGCCATCGTGATGCCGGCGCTCTACATACCGATCATCCTGATGCTTCTCGCCCTCGTCTTCCGCGGGGTTTCCTTCGAATACCGGTGGCGAACGGCGCGATGGAAAACCGTGTGGGACATGGCCTTTTTCGGCGGTTCCGCCGTCGCGGCCCTATGTCAAGGTATCGCATTGGGCGCGCTGGTTCAGGGAATCGAGGTTGCCGAGCGAGCCTATGCAGGTGGATGGTTTGACTGGCTGACACCGTTCTCCCTTCTGACCGGGTTCGCAGTGGTCGTGGGTTATTCACTCCTCGGCGCCACCTGGCTCGTTCTGAAGACAGAAGGCGATCTGCAGGTCCAGATGCGCCACTACGCCGTCTATCTGGGCGCAGCAACCCTTGTCCTGATCGGGCTGGTGAGCCTGGTCACACCGTTTCTGGAGCCCACCTATTTCGATCGCTGGTTCAACCTGCCGGGCAGCTTGTGGACTATGGCCGTCCCGGTGCTGATGCTTGCCTTGACCTGGTCGTTTTTCACTAGCCTGAATGATGGCAAGGAGCTCCAACCCTTCTTGTCCGCACTCGGCTTCTTCCTCACAAGCTTTATCGGCATTGGAATAAGTTTCTATCCGATGATGGTGCCGCCCGCGCTGACGATCTGGGACGCTGCGGCCCCGGAGAAGAGCCTGGGGTTCGCATTGGTTGGCGCGGTCATTCTCGTGCCGATCATCCTTGCCTATACTGCTTATGCATACTGGGTGTTCCGCGGCAAGGTTGACCCGCAACAGGGATATCACTGATGCCAAAGTCGCTGATAAGGCGGCTTGCCTGGTTCGTCGGCCTTTGGTTCGCTGGAGTCGCCGCCGTTTCTGTGGTGGCATTCGCGATCCGAATGTTTATCTGAGCTTGCGAAGCATCTGTCGCAGGCAGTGCCGGGACAGAAATTGACTTGATCTGATAACGGGCGGTGAGACCGCCTGCAGTCGCAAGGCAGCCACACTATAGCGGTTATCATTCTTGTGCTGGTTGGCCGAGCACATTATCCGCGCCGATTCTAGCGGCGTGGAGGCGAGAGTGTGGATGCGCGGCTTGCTACCGGCTGTGTAGAACTCGCGCTCACGATCTGATCTTCGCGCGCTTGCTCGTTAGCTCGGAAGGTCGGCTTTCCCATCTCGAGCTTCCAGAGCGATTTCGCGGCGGGAAATGAGATAACTGGATGAGCCAATGATCACGGCGAGCAACGCCGCCACAGGGGAAGTGATCGTGACGTATCCGAATGTGGAGTGGACGGCGTTGAAGTGCAGCAACCCGACCCCGGCCATCGAAAGCGTGATCGCGGTTCGATAATATGCCAGCAATGTCCTGTGGTTGGCCAATGATGTCCGCAAGATAGCCAAGGAGAAACTATCTGTTGCCCGCCGCTCTGCAACGTCGTCAGTCATTGATCTGCTCCCTATCTTGCGGGAAGGTCGACAATTATCTTGGCTCATCCGTCCACAACCACTTCAATTTAGAGCGCTACATCAACGATTGAAACTGATTCAGGGAGAACCGGCAGAACGCGCTGGCCGAATGGTGGCAGCTCGCGGCCTGATCCCCGATTTCCCTTGCAAACAGAGACCAGTTCGCTTTCGTCTGACAGCACCCTTTTCTTTCCTGGCCTATGCTGGATAAGCTCGTCAATGAACCGATTCCGGTTCCATTCGCTGCTGGAGCCGTCCTATGCCGAACGCCCCAATTCATCGCTTACGAAGCAAATCGCTGGGGGTGCCCGAGCTGATCGCGATCGCGTTGGGCGGTATGGTTGGCGGCGGGATATTCACGATTTTGGGGATTGCCGTCTCGTTGATCGGACCATACACGCCTGTCGCGATTGTTCTGGGTGGTCTTTTCGCGGCGCTCGCTGCGTATTCCTACGTAAAGCTGGGCGTTTACTTCAAGGATGAAGGGGCGACCTATAGTTTTATCAAGAAGAGTTTTCCAAACGGAGCCAAGATCGCGTCTCTCGTCGGCTGGTGGGTGATATTCGGCTATATCAGCACGCTCGCCCTTTATGCCTACACGTTCGCGTCCTATGCGATCTCGGGGACGGAATGGGCCGACAGCGAGATTGCCAGAAAGGCCGTCGCTGGTGCCGTCATCGCCGTTTTCACTATCGTGAACGTGTGGAGTGTTCGCGGCATGGGGCGGCTTGAAGACCTTATGGTTTATACCAAGCTGCTGATCCTGGTCGTTATATCCGTCGTGCTTGCCACCGCCGGCGAGACCAGCATTCCCACGCTGATTCGCCAGCATGACGGTTTCGATATGCTGAACATACTGATCGTCGCCTCGGTCACCTTTGTCGCCTATGAAGGCTTTCAGCTTGTCATCAATGCGTCTGGCGAGATGGACCGGCCGGAACGAAATATTCCACGGGCGATCTATATCGCGATCGCGCTGGCCATCCTTGTATATGTGGTGATTGCGACCGGTGCGCTGATGGCGATCCCGTTCGAAGACATTATCGCCAATCAAGAGTATGCACTTGCGGCTGGCGCTGCCGATGTTCTCGGGCCAGCCGGGTCGATTCTCGTGGTCTTCGGCGCCTTACTCGCGACGAGCAGTGCCATAAGCGGTACGGTCTTCGGGGCTTCACGGCAAATGGCGGTTATTGCTAGGGACGGCTTCATGCCCGGATTTCTCGCCACCCGCCGCCGCTCGATCCCGGTGAATGCGATCATAACGATGTCGGCGTGCGCATTTGCGCTTGTCCTTGCGGGCAATCTGCGCGTCATCCTGGAATTCGGTAGTGTGACATTCCTCCTCGTTTCGTTTGTGATGGCCTTCACCAATCTCAAAATGCGGCGGCAGACAGGCTCATCGCTCCTGATGACGCTCGTGGCCATGCTAGGGCTGGCGTTAGGGACGGTTCTGATCATTTACTTCGAGGCGACCACGCAGCCCGAGCAACTGGTCTTCATAGGCGGTCTTTATCTCCTTCTTTCAACCGCGGCTTGGGCCTATTCGAGCATACTTCGAGGGCGCAGCGTCTCATCTTACAAGTCGAAAAAATCAAATTGATCATTCAAAAATATCCGCCGGATTGATCGGTTTTGGCTAAGTAAGCAAAAATCGCGTGCCAGCTGGTCCCCATGACCCGCATTGGGTCCCACACGGCATGGGGCTCGACCTCGCGCCTGATGTCGCTCGATCTGCTCCTCCCATGACTGAGCCAGGCAGTGTCAGAGGAGCTTCAGCTTGAACGCGGAGCGCCGGTTACGTAGCCTCCGCGGATGCGTAACCTGTTCAAGTATTTCAAGACTGCATCGCATTTGTCTGACACAACCGTTTAGCAGGTCACCGGGCCGCGCACGCCGGCCGAAATGATGCGCGGTCTTGGACGGGTCCGAGTGGACTCCCGGTCCGAGACGCTGTGGCAGCGGCTGGCTTTCTTTGCCCGCGGACTGATGCAGAACCTGCAGGAGTCGCGTCTTTCGGAAGTCGAGCGACGGCTCAACTGAATTCCAGCCGGCGGAACCCGGTTGAAAATCCTGACTTTGAAGCACATCGCATTGGCGGCGGAAACCGCTTGATTGGCCTGATTTTCGTTGCCAAGCTTCATTCAAGGCGGCTCGACTAGCGTAGATGCGCGCTTGGATTTATTTCTGGGGGACGAATGTGGAAATTACAAATAAAAATGTTGGCGATATTTTAAAAGCGCTAAATTCAGATGAGTTGAGACCTGAAGTCGAGAAATTCGTTTCTACCGTTGCCGATGTATTCGCAGCGCGGTCGAAGATGACGAGGCTGGATGTCAAGGATATCGTCGATCAGCTTTCATCCGGTAGCCTGAATTATTCACTGCAGCAGTTTTTTACCGGAAACCACCGGTTTGTGGCGTTCCTTACTGAAATGAACAACCGAACTGCCGTCGAAAGTCACGATTTCGTCGAAAACGTGTTGCCGGATGCCATGTTCGCTCGCGACCAGTTCCGTATGGTGGAGGCACACAAGGACGAGATCATCCGTACCGGTGGCCATATTCTCGATCTCGGCGTTTACAAGGGCTCAAGCACGAAAGCGCTGGCGCGAACGTTTCCCGACCACATCATTCACGGCTTCGATTCGTTTGAAGGACTGCCCGAGGATTGGGCCGGGTCGATGAAGGGCGCCTTCAACATCAACGGGATTTTGCCGGATATGCCCGACAATGTCAGGTTATACAAAGGATGGTTCGACGACACGCTGCCGGGCTGGTTCGAGGAAAACAAGGACAGGCATATCTCATTGCTAAGGGTTGATTGCGATTTGTATTCATCGACCAAGACAATATTCAACGTGCTGAAGCCGCTCATAAAATCGGGCACCTGGATCATTTTCGACGAACTGATCGGGTATCGCGGTTTCAAGGAGCACGAATACAAGGCGTTCAAGGAATACATCGATGAAGCCAATGTCGAATTCGAATATACATTCTTCGGCCTGACATATGCCATGGGCTATATCCGGTGAAGCTGGCTGACCGCGGCTTTTTTGATACGAAAAGCGACCGGTAGGCCGGGCGAAGGAGTGCCACGCACAGATCGTTCAAGGCCGAATGACCGACCTCGAACGCGTTGTTTCGGTCGTTTCGCCGCATCGCTGCGCGCGTGCGGCTGATATAGCGTGCCAGAAGGACATGAGGAGGCACGCATGAACCACAAGCACCGCAAAATCCTGCACGCGATTTTCGCACACCCGGAGCCCGCCAATCTGGCGCCGACCGATGTTGAGCATGTATTGGCGGATCTTGGCGGGGAATTGAACGAGCGCAGCGGCGCGAAGTTTTCCGTCACTCTGAATGGCCATACGGCAAATTTTCATCACGCCCAGCACAGCCTGCCGAAGGAAGAAGTGCGGGCAATTCGCAAGTTTCTCGAGGGGGCCGGTATCGACCCCGTGCGCGACTATCCGCTTTAGGGAGTGAAATACTGCAGCAAGCTTCCCCAAGCTGGCCAGCGGACATTTCTCCTGTTACCCCAATCCGGTGCTTTCCGGATCAGCAATCCGCTACCTTGGCTTTCCACGCTGACAATGCGGCTTCGCCATTGCCAGAACCGGGAAGCCATACCCTATTTGATTTCGAAGCCGTATTTATCTCATCCCAAGTCTGGGGAGATTCTTAGCCGGCATTTGCATTGTCTGGCCGTGCATGACTTCAGCGGCAATATCGGCATCTCCGCCAGCTGATACGTGTTGCCATCATAGTCCCAGATATCATGACAGGCCGTGGCTGGGCAGGGTTCAATATGGCAGGTTCGGCTGTTCGGTTCGTTGGATTGCTGCTCACCGAGTTTCACGATCATTTTGCACAGAAACCGCTTTTGCATCTTCGAGAAAACGCAAAACGATTGGTCAATCGCCAACGAGCCTTTTCCCGGCTTTATGCAACCGGAAAAACTTGATCCAATTTTGTAGTTGGGGCCCAACCCAATCCGTTGAAGCTCTTCCGCTGGAGCATTGTTTCCGGCATGAATTACGTCGTCGAACGTCGTGGCGTCGCCCATAATATCGAAGAGCTGCAAAAGCTTTGAACTGTAAAAAAAGCCCGTCCGCTCCAACAGTTCAAGGGTTAGCGATTTTATGGCGGCCAGACAGCTATCGAACTGGTTATCATCTATTAGATGTCTAACGTCAGCGACGCTTTGATTTAATTCTTTCGCGTCAAAGCCGAACTGCTTGGTCATGGTGGTTCCTTTGCTGAAAATCGCCCAAGGCGGACTCGCCAAGAAACAGGTCGGCGTGCTTAGAGCCCGCGCCTAATTAGCGAATCTACAGAAGGCGACCGCCTCGCCGGGAATACAAATATTTCAATGAAATTCTTGCGCCTATTCTTGATGGCGGCTTTATATGCGTGTCGGTTACAACGCTAGATATTAACGGCAATTCTAACTAGTTTTCGACTTTCGTTCCGACATAGAGATAAATACAGAAGGGGCAGAATCTTATCGGCGTGACCACTGATTTGAGATTCTTTTCTTCCCCGTCACGCTGAAGCTGCCATCGAAGGACGAAAGATGGTTCGCGCGGGTTCTCTAACGAATTTTTGGCCAGCTTCTCCAGTTCGCCGCGATGCTCTGAAAGTTTTGTCTCACAAGATTCCGGGTTCAAAATGAGATCCCGGCACGATTGGCTCATGGCAACGATTCTTGTCGCCGGCGTGAGTTCAATCAGGCAGTTTTTATGAGGTGAACTCTCAACCGCTGCACAAAACCGGCGCACGGTTTCATTGTCGCTAAAATCGGCGATCATCTGGTGTATTCGAGTCGCGATTTCATCGCTCGGGACCACCAAATCAGACTCGATTTTTGAAACAAAACCCTGGCTAACGTTCAGAGACTCCGCGACTGCATCCTGCTTCAGGCGGGCAAAAGTACGATACTCTCGCAAAAGTTGACCTATTGATTTTCCATACATGAGGGTCACTGCGCTGATTGCGCCTTCCGCGAAATCTAATGAATTTAGAGTTGGGGTCCGGTCCGTCGAATCGCCAATCAGAATTCCCAGACTAAGCAAAAGGTTATTCAGACGTGGGAATTAAATTATGATGCGGCAAGTTACGGCATCTGCGGCATTTTGGCCGTATTGCGTTGGCTGAATATGCTCCAATGCTTGGAGCAGTAAAGTATCTGATCGTCAGCGAAGCGTTCGCCGGCTCGGTGAGGTGCAGGTGTCGCTGCCTCGAAAAACAGCGGATCGGGTCAGACGCTGGAAGAATGCCGTACAGCGGAGCGGTTCTGGAGATGTGCATCGAAGCGTGCGGCAACGATCCGCGCGAGCATGCGGCAGGATTCCGGAATGGCGATCCGCGAACCGTTGCAAAGAACGAGCCCATCGGCTTCCAGATCGGCCAGGTCGGGCAGGTCGAGGCTGGTGCCCTGACTTGCCGCGATCGCACCGATATCCGCTTCCAGATCGCACATCAGGCGTTCGATGACGGCGCCGCGCACGCGGTCTTCGCGCGACAATTCAATCCCCCGGCAGGTCGCCAGCTGGACGGTTTCGATGGCCTGGGACCAGGCGCGTACGTCGGCGGTATTCTGGGCATAGCCGCGGGGAAGCCGGCTGATCGCCGAGGCACCGAGGCCGATCAGGAAGGATGACTGGTCCGTCGTGTAGCCTTGGAAATTCCGGCAGACGCCTTTTGCCGCGGCCAACCGGGCCAGGTTGTCATCGGCGCGCGCATAATGGTCGATACCGATCTGCACGTAGCCTTCGCCCGCCAAAGCCTCCGCAATGGCCAAGGCTTGTTCGATGCGCGCGGCCGGTTTTGGCAGGTCGTTCTCGTCAATCAGTCGCTGCTGGCGGCGCATGTGGGGGACATGGGCGTAGCCGAACACCGACACGCGGTCCGGCCGTAATTGCAGGGCCTGGCGCAGCGTGTTGATACAGCTATCACGGGTCTGCGCTGGCAGGCCGTAGAGAATGTCGAAGCTGATCCGGTTTATGCCTGCGTGGCGCAGCGCTTCGGTGCAGCGGGCAACGGTATCATAGGACTGTGTGCGGTTGATCTTGGCCTGGACGACCGGATCGAAAGTCTGCACGCCAATACTGGCGCGGTTGACGCCCAGCCCGACCAGGTTGGACGCCAGCTCCGGGGTGAAGACCCGCGGATCGATCTCGATGGCAATCTCGGCCTCCGGGTCAATGTCGAAATGTCGGCGCAGCGCCTCCATGAGGGCGGCCAACTGATCCCCCGACAGAATGGTCGGCGTGCCGCCGCCGAAATGCAGGTGTCCGATACGAAGCCGTTCCGGCGCGAGCGCAGCGGTTTGTTTTATTTCGCGCATCAGGGTTTCAAGATATGCGGCGATGGGGGCCTGGCGCCGTGTTGCCCGCGTCGAACAACCGCAATACCAGCACATTTCGCGGCAATAGGGGATGTGGACGTAGAGCGAGCCGGTATCGCTGCGACCAAGTTCACCCAGCCAGGAAGCATATACTTTTCCCGTGATGCCTTCTTGGAAGTGCGGTGCGGTCGGATAGCTGGTGTATCGCGGCGTGTTCTGAACGGCGTATTTCAAGTGTGTTTCCAGGCTGGTCATCGGGTCTCCGGGGTGCGCGCTTATGCGCATTGACAATTATCAAGTCGCGAGCGGTTATGAAGGCGTCAAGGTGCCGCAGACGGGCTGCGCCAATTGCACGGGATGATCGCCGATGGACTTTGATATTGTCGTCGTGGGCGCCGGCCCTGCCGGATGTACCTTTGTTTCCGGCCTTCACGGGTCGGGATTGCGAATTGCCGTTGTCGAGCCGCAGGATGAAAACAAGCTTCGGTCGCCGTCTTTTGACGGACGGGAAATCGCACTCTCTCAGAGAACCGTCGATGTCCTGCTGGGTTACGGTATCTGGCCGCATATCCCGCACGATGAGGTCTCCGTCATTTCGGCGGCCAGGGTGATCGACGGCAAGGGCAAGGGCTCGCTGGACTTCCGCGCGCCGAAACGCTCTGCCGGACCGATCGGTCGGCTGGTGCCCAATCACGTCATTCGCAAAGCTGCCTTCACGCGCGCCCTGGAAAATCCCAACGTCGTGCTCGTTGATGGCCACTCAGCCGCTGAAGTGTCGCCCGGGCGGCGTTGTTCAACCGTGAAGCTCTCGGATGGTTCGAGGCTCACCACCAAACTGGTGGTCGCAGCGGACACGCGGTTCTCCACCATCCGCCGGCAAGTGGGAATTGCCGCGTCCATGCACGATTTCGGACAGACAATGATTGTCTGCAGGATGTCCCACGGAATTGGCCATCAGGACACGGCCTGGGAGTGCTTTCTCTACGGCTTGACCCTTGCGGTTCTGCCGCTGAATGGCGGCATGTCGTCGATTATTCTGACCTTGCCGCAGCATCTCGCCACGCAATGGCTGGACAAGCCTGCAGACGATTATGCCGCCGATATCGAAAACGCGCTTTCCGGACGGTTCGGCAAGATGGAATTGGCCAGCGAGCGGATCGCCTATCCGCTGGTCGGTGTGTATGCCGAACAATTCGTTTCCGACGGGTTCGCGCTTGTCGGCGATGCGGCGGTCGGTATGCACCCCGTGACAGCGCACGGATACAATTTCTGTGTCACCGGCGTCCATGCCTTGTCGCAAAGGGTCGCGCGTGCCGCGAGAAACGGTTCCGACATTCGATCCAGAGCACTGCTCCGGTCATACGAGATGGAACACAGGCTGCGGACCCGCCCGCTGTTCGAGGCAACAAAACGCCTGGTCCAGCTCTATACGACCGAGGCGCCTCACTTCCGCCTGGCCCGCAAGGCGATATTGCGCACCGGAAACGCGATGGCGCCGGCGAAGGCAGCGATTGCCGGCCTGTTGATGCGGCATGCGGTCTGATCGGCGCGGGAGCCAGGATTAACGGCTCGGCGAGGCAGTAACGGGTTAAAGCACGCCGGTTCCGGCGGCTAGCAAGTATGGAGACCTCATTGTACGGCAAGGAGTTATGGAACGAGACCGCCTATTTTCTCGGCCCGAAATCGGAGAACGGGTCGTGGGTCCGGGCCGAGTTCCAGGCGATAATCGACCAATGGTTCGACTGGCGCCGGGCTCTGTTTGCTGACGATCCCTCGCCGTTGCCGCCCGAACTCCGGCGGCGCCACGACTTTCTCGCGGAACGCGAAATTCTCGGGCAGAAAGTCGCCGAGCTATGCGACCGGATGACCGGCGAGATCCCCAAATACACACCCCGCTATATCGGGCACATGGTATCGGAAACCTCGGTACCGGCTCTGCTCGGTCATTTCGCAACGCTTCTGCACAATCCGAACAACACGTCACGGGATGTGGCCCGGGTCAGTGGCGCGATCGAGGACGAGGCGATCTCGATGCTGGCCGAAATGATCGGCTTCGACGTTAATGAGGCGCAGGGCCATTTCACTTCGGGGGGAACGATCGCCAATTTCGAGAGCGTGTGGCGGGCGCGCTACCGGATGGATCATTTCCTGGCGCTCGCTCTAGTGATCTCGGAAACCAGCGGCGCGCAGATGGATGCGTTCGCGGCCGGGCATATGGGCTGGACCCGCTATCGCGAACTGATCGAGCAGTACGGTTTCGACGACAATGTCCTGAAGGCGGCCAGCGCTGTGGTCGGCAATCCGTTCGCGGCCGCCGAGCGCATTACCGCCGCGACCGGGCAACCGTGGCGCGGACCGGTCCTTCTGGTGCCCGGCAACAAGCATTTTTCCTGGCTGAAAGCCGCGAATGTGTTCGGCCTCGGCGAAGAGGCGTTCTGGCCCGTCGCACTGGATAGCAAGGGCCGGTTGAGCGTGCCTGCGCTTGAACAGGCGATCGCGCAGGCTAGGGCGGACGGCCGTCCGGTGCTGGCCGTGGTGACCGTCGCCGGCACGACCGAGGCGGGCGATATCGATCCGGTCGACAGGGTCTGCGACAGGCTCGATGCCCTGCGAAGGGACGGGATTGATGTCTGGCATCATGTCGATGCCGCCTGGGGCGGTTTCCTGTGTTCCATGCTGGGCGGTCAAGCAGAGAACGTGCTCGACGCCGGCCGCCGGAGCGCGTTACGGGCGATCCGGCGGGCCAATTCGGTGACACTCGATCCGCACAAGCTGGGCTATGTGCCCTATGCGTGCGGGGCCTTCCTCGTGCGGGATCGCGAGAATTACGCCAATTCGCTGTTCGCTGCGCCCTATATCGACCGGGCCGCTGCCAATGACCGCTGGATGATGACGCTGGAGGGCTCGCGCAGCGGGGCGGGCGCGGCAGCCGTCTGGCTGACCGGGCAGACGCTGACCTTCAAGCCGGACCGGTTCGGCGACATCATGGCCGGCACGATCGACAGCCGCCGTCATTTCGCGGCCGCCCTGGCCGACGGCGTGCCAATGGCGCGGCTGCTGGAGCCGGCTGACAGCAACATATTGTGCTTTTCGCTCGCCCGGGACAGCGAAGCGCTCAGCGAATCGAATGCGCGGACGCTCGAAGCGTTCAAGGGATTTGCGGGCGATCCGGAGTTTTCGGTCTCGAAGACCGTGCTCGGGCGAGAAAACTACGGCGAACTTATTAACGCGCATCTGGCCGGATATGGCGGCAAGGCGGATGCCGAGTCGCTGGTCCTTCTGCGCTGCGTTTTCATGAATCCCTTCTGGCGCAATGAATCCGTCCGGTCGTTCCTGATGCCGCGATTTATCGCCCGCCTGATCGCGCACATAAATTGATAAATGTCAAGTCGCCGACCGTGCGGCTTGAAGACGCGCGGCAAGCTGCCGCGATGACCGGTCCGTCAATTGGGCACAAGATATAGCCTTCTGAATTTCAATGAACACAACATATCGTGTCTGGGAGGGCGCAATGGACTTGGTAGCAAATGGCCAGACCGGTCTGGCCGAACCGGCTCGTGCCGGACGGATCGACGTCAGATCGACGATTGAGGAGTATGTCGGCCGTGAGGATTGGCGGATCAAGGCGAATGCCAATCAGGGCTATTCGCTTGGCGGGCTGATCCTGAATACGTCGGGAAAGGTGACGGCCAATTACTGGCTGGACCATGTCTACCCGCCGCAGCTTGGCGACGCCCACCGGCAAGCGGATATCCACATCCACGACCTCGACATGCTTGCCGGCTATTGCGCGGGCTGGTCGCTACGCAATCTGCTGGTCGAGGGGTTCAATGGCGTGCCCGGCAAGATCGAGGCGGCGCCGCCGAAGCACTTCACGAGTGCACTGGGACAGATCGTCAACTTCCTCGGGGCGCTGCAAAATGAATGGGCCGGCGCCCAGGCGCTGTCCTCCTTCGACACCTATCTCGCGCCTTTCCTCAGGATTGACGGGTTGGGCTACGAGGATGTCTTCCAGGCGATGCAGGAGTTTGTCTTCAACCTGAATGTGCCTTCGCGATGGGGCACGCAGACGCCCTTCACCAATCTGACCTTCGACTGGGTCTGCCCGGAGGATCTGCGCGACGAGGCACCGATCATCGGCGGCGAAGCGGCCGGCTTCACCTATGGCGAGCTGCAGGCCGAGATGGACATCATCAACCGCGCCTTCATTGAGGTGATGATGCGCGGCGATGCGCGTGGCCGCGTCTTCACCTTCCCGATCCCGACCTACAACATCACCGAGGATTTCCCCTGGGAGTCGGACAATGCCCGCCTGCTGTTCGACATGACGGCCAAATACGGGCTTCCCTATTTCCAGAACTTCATCAATTCGGAACTGAAGCCGAACCAGATCCGGTCGATGTGCTGTCGCCTGCAACTTGATCTTCGCGAATTGCTGAAGCGCGGCAATGGCCTGTTTGGCTCGGCGGAGCAGACCGGTTCGATCGGCGTGGTGACGGTCAATTGCGCCCGCCTCGGCTACCGGTTTGCCGGCGACGAGGCCGGCCTGATGGCGGAACTCGACCGTTTGCTGGAACTCGGCCGCGACAGTCTCGAGATCAAGCGGGCGCTGATCCAGTCATTGATGGATGAAGGCCTGTTTCCGTATTCGAAGCGCTATCTCGGCATCCTCCGCAATCATTTCTCGACGCTGGGGGTGAACGGGATCAACGAGATGATCCGCAACTTCACGGGGGATCGCGACGACATCACGACGGCATTCGGCGAGGCGCTCGCGCTGCGAACGCTGGACCATGTCCGGGCCCGGATGCTGGAGTTCCAGGAAGCTACCGGCCACATGTACAATCTCGAGGCAACGCCTGCGGAGGGCACGACCTACCGGTTCGCCAAGGAAGACGCCAAGCGGTTTCCCGGCATACTCCAGGCCGGCACCGCAGAATCGCCCTATTACACAAATTCGAGCCAGTTGCCGGTCGGTTTCACCGACGATCCGTTCGAGGCCCTGAAGCGGCAGGCCGCGCTGCAAACGCGCTATACTGGCGGAACCGTGCTGCATCTCTACATGAGCGAAAAGCTGTCGAGCGCCGAAACCTGCGCGGCGCTCGTGCGGCGCTCGCTCGAGAGCTTCCATCTGCCCTACATCACGATCACGCCGACCTTCTCGATCTGTCCGCATCATGGCTATCTCGCGGGCGAGCAGCGCTTCTGCCCGACCTGCGACGAGGAGGCCAAGGCCGCGGGCCGCTATGACCCCGACAACCGGCAGGCCTGCGAGGTCTGGACCCGCGTGATGGGCTATCACCGGCCGGTGGAAGCGTTCAATCCGGGCAAGCGATCCGAGCACGAGGAACGGCAGCACTTCCATGAACACCCGACATGCCGCCGCGCCGCGTAATACGGCTGCCGCGCTCCGGATCGGGGGATTCCAGCCCTTCACCACGCTGGACTTCCCCGGCCGGATGGCGGCCGTCGTCTTCCTCCAGGGGTGCCCGCTGCAATGCGTGTATTGCCATAATCGCGATCTGATTCCGGCGCGAGCTGAAAACAATATTAGCTGGGCGGATATCCGGCAGCGGCTGGCTGCACGGACCGGCCTTCTGGAAGCGGTCGTGTTCTCCGGCGGCGAGCCGCTTCTTCAGGCCGCTCTGGCAGACGCGCTGTGCCAGGTCCGGGACATGGGATTTCGTACGGGGCTGCACACGTCCGGTGTATTGCCCGACCGGTTCGCCAGGCTGGCAGGGCTGCTCGACTGGGTCGGTTTCGATATCAAAGCTCCTTTCGACCGCTATGGCGCCATGACCGGGCTCGATGCCAGTGGTGCCCGGGCGGACGCATCCCTCGCGACGCTGGCCGGCTGGTCGATCCCGTTCGAAGTGCGGGTGACGATCTGGCCGGCACTGATCGGCGTCGACGAGATCCGCGCCATATCCGATAGCGCCGAAGCGGCCGGCTGCCGCGATTTCGTGCTGCAGGAATGCCGCGACCCCCACAGCGGGGCCGGGCTCGGCGGCGCTGTGTTCGACGATGCGGATCTGCGCGATGAACTGGCGGCGCGGTTTTCCGGTTTCCGGGTTCGCCGGGTGCACTGATCCGCGGTGATCGGCTCCACACGTGACAATGCGTCTCATCCACAAGATCAGAGCTGCCTGATAATTGATAATAATCAATATGTGGATACGCCATGACCCCGCCCCTTGATCGCGGTGCGCAACGCCGCGCCGCCCCGCCCATCCTGCAAAACGCCTTTCGTCCCTTCTTCCTCGGCGGCGCCATATGGGCGGCTTTCCAGGTGCCGTTGTGGGTCGCGGAATACCTTGGATGGCTCGGCCCCTTGGCGGGCGAAATGGGGCATGCCCACGAGATGCTATTCGGCTTCCTCGCCGCCATCATCTGCGGTTTTGCACTGACCGCCATCCCCAACTGGACGGGCCGAGCGCCAGTGGCGGGCAGGGGGCTGGCGGTGCTGTTTGGTCTGTGGCTGGCCGGCCGCGTGGCGATGCTGGCCGCCGGGCAAAGCTGGGGGCTCTGGATCGATCTCGCATTTCTGCCTTTGCTGACCGTGATCGTGGTCCGCGAGATCGCTGTTGGCCGCAATTGGCGCAATCTGCCGGTCGCGGGCCTGATCGCGCTGTTCACGTTGGCCCATATTGCCTTTCACCTCCCGGAATGGAGCATTGCCGCCATCCGGGGAACGTTTGCCGTCGCGCTCCTCCTCGTCGCGCTGATCGGCGGCCGCATCGTTCCGAGCTTCACGCGCAACTGGCTGGCCGGACGCGGCGACCCGGCTGCAAAGGCGGTCGCGCCGCCGATGCAGGGCCTGGACAAGGCGGTGCTGGGCGTCACGGCGATCGCCCTGGGCGCGTGGATTGTGCTGCCGATGCTGCCGATCACCGGAGTCCTCATGGTGCTGGCGGCCACCGCACAGCTGGTTCGGTTCCTGCGCTGGCAATGGCAGCGAACGCTTGTCGAACCCCTGATGTGGTCCCTTCATGCCGGCTATGTCTGGATCGTGTTAGCCCTTGCGATTACCGGTGCCGGGATCCTCTGGCCCGGTACTATCTCCTACGAGGCCGGTTTTCACGCCATCGGCACCGGTGTCATCGGCGCCATGACGCTGGCGGTAATGACCCGAGCCAGCCTCGGTCATACCGGCCGCGCGCGGGTTGCCGATATTGCGACGACGCTGGTCTTCGTTCTCGTGCATGCCGGTGCGCTGTTGCGGGTCACGGCCGCCCTGATGTCCGACCAGCCGGTGCTTCTAGGCATCTCGGCAGTATTGTGGAGCGCTGCCTACGCGGTGTTCACACTGGCCTATGCGCCAATGCTTTGGCGCGCGCGCCGGCAATTGCGGGCTGTCGCCGCAGGTTAGATTTCCGACAAATTCAGCACCAGCTCGCTCAAGCGCGGCGCCTTGAATCAAGCAAGCATATCTGCCCCTTGATCGAGGAAATCGGCCAGCGCTCCGAGTTCGGCCCGGCAAGACAGTGCCCGCGCCGGCCTTTCGAGCACGGCGGCGAGCGTCGCGGGCGGCGCAACGGTTTCGCCGATCTCCGGCTCGACGATGTCCGCGAACTTGTAGGGATGCGCCGTTGCCGCGATCAACCAGGGCTGCGCGTTCCGCGCAGCTTTCGGCAACCGGGCGAAGGCTTCTGCCGCACAGGCCGAATGCGGGCACCACGTATATCCATAAGTCTGGTGATCGCTCTTGATACGGGCCCGAATGGCGCCGTCCTCGACCCGTTCGACAGTGAGGCCGGAAAGATCAAGCGTGCCGGCCGCGAGACGCTCGAAATTGCTCGGTGCACCGACATCCATGGCATTGGCAATGCTCGCGATCGACGCGCGTGGCTCGTAGTGTCCGGTCTGTGCCCAATCGTGCAGGGTTGCATTGGCATTGGTCGCAAGGATAACGGGTCCGAGCGGCGCGCCGCAGGCCCGCGCAATGAGAGCGGCAGCGCCGTGACCGAGATTGCCTGTGGGAATGATTAGTCCCGGTGTCTTGCCGGTGTTCGCATAATGGTGCTGCGCGGCGTAGGCGAGATAAGCGGCCTGTGGCAGCAGCCTGGCGATATTGATCGAGTTGGCGCTGGTTAGCCGGTGGCGGCTGGTCAGCGCGCGATCGGCGAAAGCGGACTTGACCAGTTTCTGGCAGGCGTCGAAATCGGCGTCCACTTTTAGCGTCGTGACCGGCTTTTCCCAGCAGGAAAGCTGATGCGCCTGAAAAGGCGACACCCTGCCGTCCGGGTAGAGGATTGTTGCACGTACGGCCGACCGGCCTTCAGCCGCGCAGCCAACAGCGCCACCGGTATCGCCGGAAGTCGCGGCGAGGACCGTGAATGGGGCACGCGGATCGCCCAGCCGGTCTAGGCAGGCCATGAGAAAGCGTGCACCAAAATCCTTGAACGCGCCTGTCGGACCGTGAAACAGCTCGAGCGAGGAAAGACCGTCTTCGATGGTGATTTCCGGCATCGGAAAATCGAAGGCTTCTGCGCAAATCGCCGGCAGGACGCCTGCCAAGTCGTCGCCTTCGAAGAAGGGGGCGAGAAACGCGGCAGCGAACGCGGCGAGATTGCCCGTATCGTTCGCATCGCCTGCTGCAAGCGCAGGATAGGCTTCGGGCAGGAAGAGCCCGCCATCCGATGCCTGACCCGCGCAGATCGCCGCGCTCAAGGAGGCCGGGGCTGCCCCGTTGCGTGTGGAATGGAATTTCACCGGACTTTCTCCGCGACCGGTTCAAGACGGACACCGTCACAGGCCAACGCTGCGCGATAGGCCCTGGCGGGACGACCCGCAGCCTCAAATGCCTTGGCCATTGCCGCTTCGACCTCGCCTGCAGCGTCGTCGTCTGCCCAGGCAAATACGGACGGGCCGGAGCCGGAAAACGAGCAGCCGAGTGCGCCTGCTTTCAGCGCTGCAGCCTTCACCGCAGGAAGTTCCGGCAGCAAGAATGCGCGCTGCGGCTCGACGAGTATGTCGTCAAGACCGGCCCTGATCAGCGCGTGATTGCCCGTAGCACAGCCCAGCGTGAAGGCACTGATGCGCCGGGCGTGCTCGACGGCGATCTGCATCGGAACCTGGTCGGCCAGTACATTGCGCGCCGCGGCCGTTTCGGTTCTGGCCTCGGGATGGAACAGGACGGCGGAAATTCCGGCCGGTGCAGGGATCGGCGCAATCAGCGCTGGTTCGAGGCGCGCCGCAATCACCAGACCGCCGAGCAGGGCAGCCATGACATTGTCCCAGGGCGGCGGATCGGCGGAGGCTTTTTCTCCTTCGAGTGCAAATGCCAGGAGGTCTGCCGTCTGGTACGGCCTGTCCAGCAGAGCATTCACTGCCGCCGCGGCAGCGACAGCGGAGGCTGCCGAACCGCCCATGCCGGCGCTGATCGGGATTTGCTTGTCAATGTCGATGCGGACACCGAAATCCGCAGCCGCCGCCTCGAGGACAGCCGCAGCCGCTGCGAGCGCAGTGTTGGCACCGGGCGCAGACGGCAGGCGGTCGACAAGTCCTGTAACGCGCCCCAGGCGGGCGCCGGGCTCCCGCTCCCTGCGTGCCAGGACCGTGTCCCGGGCGACATCGAAAGCCTGTCCCAGAACATCATAGCCGACGCCGATATTGCCGATGCTGGCCGGTGCGCTGGCCCTGGCGGACTGGTTCAAGGCAAACTCCTTCTTGGCGCGTCAGGCCCGTTGCAGCGGTGCCGATGCTACAGCGAGCCGATTTGAGGCGTGGACCCCTGACATTGGCCCATCACAGGCGTTCGCGCGCTGGATGTCCATAATGTCGGCAAAGACCGCTGCAGCTGTCGGCCAGCGCCCGGCACCTTTGCCGTAGATGGCATGGACGCGACCGTGACTGTCGGTGATGAGCGCCCGGTTCTGCTCATTGCGTGCCCCTGCAAAAGGATGGGACAGGCTGACCGGCTCGATCGTCACTTCGGCGTCCACCGCGTCTCCGGACACCCGGCGGGCCCGCGCGATCTGCTTGTAGACCATTCCGTCTGCGGCGGCAGCCGCGCACATATCCGGCGTGATCTCGGCGAGCGACATCTTGGCAATTCGATCCGGCGGCAGGGCGACATTGAAGGCCTCGCGGATCAGGATCGAGAGCTTGTCAGCGGCATCATGACCGTCGACGTCGGCACTCGGGTCGGCCTCTGCAAATCCCAGTCGCTGCGCTTCTGCCAGCGCGTCATCGAAAGCTTCGCCTTCGCCAAGTTTCGACAGGATGAAATTCGCCGTGCCATTCATCACGCCTTCGATAGCGGCAACACCGTTTTTGCGCATTCGCCTGACCGTCTCGATCATCGGTACGCCGCCACCGACGGCTGCGGAGTAAGCAAAACGCGCTCCGCCGCGCCCGGCGGCCGCGTGGAGCCTATCGAAATGCTTGGCGACAGCCGCCTTGTTGGCCGTGACCACGTCGATCCCTGCCTCGAGCGCCTCGGCCATCATGGATGCCGGTTCGTCGGCTCCACCCATCATTTCCACCAGGATTTCGGGCGATTCCGAAAGCGCTTCGGCGGCATCAGCCGTGAATGACGCCCGGTCGTCGCCGGCGCGTATCTCCGGATGGCGGACCAGAACAGGGTTCAGGGCGAACAGGTCGCGGCGCCGCTCGACATGGTCGAGGACACCCGATCCGACAGCGCCGCAGCCGAGAAGGGCGATGCGCTTTCGCCGGCCGTCGCGCGACGCCCCAATAACTGCGGGGCCGGGCATGATGCGGCTGGCCTCTGCGGCACCCATCGCCGCAATCTCGAGCTCCACGCCAGCCGCTTCAGCCGCATGGATCGCCTTGTCCTGGATCAGTCCCTGGCTGGCGTTGAGGGCCGCGGCATAGTCCAACCGGTCGAACCGGTCTGCTTCCGGGGTCTTCGCAGGATTACCGGAGTAGACGCCGTCGACATTTTTAATCAGCCGTGCGCGCCGCGCGCCGATCTTTGCTGCGAACATCACCGCTGTCAGGTCCGTGCCACCGCGGCCGAGAACGGCTGCGCCCGCCTTGTCGTGGCTGGCCGTGAAGCCGGGTATGACAACCGCATCGGCGTGCTCGATCTTCTGATGAAGGCGTTCGATGTCGAGACTGCAGAGGTCTGCGTCCAGCGGATCGCCTTCTGCCATCAATCCGATCTCGCACGGGTCCACCACGCTTGCCCGCACCCCGATACGTTCGAGCGCCAGACCCATCAGCGCAGCCGAACGAAATTCGCCGAGCCGAACGAGCCGGGCCCAGGCGGCAGGTGACGCTCCGGTGCCGACGAGCTCGGCTTGCTCGTACAAGGCGTCTGTCTCCCCGCGCAACGCGCTGACAATCACGATCGCCTTCTCGCCTGACCGGATATGCCGATAGGTTTCCGAAGCGGCCTCGGCATAGTCGGCGAGTTCCGTAAGAACGGATCCTCCGAATTTGATGACGCAAAGCCGGTCGGCCTCGCTTGGCGAATTGAATTGATCGGGGTCGGGTCTCATGGGTCTGGTCCTTGGTTCGGTTCTGGCTTCGATTTCGCGCAAGAAAAAACCCGCTTCCGGAGGCCGGGAGCGGGTCGGTCGGGTTTGAATTTCGAGGTGTTTCCTCAGCCCGCGCCTTCCCGCCCCCCTGTACCGGAGGTCGAGGTGGTCGTGGTTGTGGTGCCGAGGGTGCGCGCCATCAGGCCATCGATCATGGCCGCGGCAGTTTTCGCGATGGAGGCCGGGCAATCGCCCATGACCATCTCCCTCAAAGAGGCTCGACGCCCGCACCATTGCGAGCGAGGGTTGAAGCGTGGTCGCATTATCGCGCTGACGTCAACAAAGCCGGTGTTGCGCGGATGCATCAATTCTGTGCTGCACGTGCGATTAGAGGGACGTAAGTAGCGGAAATCATTGGCAGGAAAATTTTGCTGCGCAATTGTGGTTTTTCACGACCCGGCGCCGTTTTCGCGCTCAAGCCTGCGCTGCTGCTGCGGCGCTGGCCCAGGCCCACTGGAAATTATACCCGCCCAGCCAACCCGTGACATCGACGCATTCGCCGATGAAAAAGAGGCCCGGGACGGACCGGCTCTCCATGGTTTTCGAGGACAGCCCATCGGTGTCGACACCGCCCGCCGTGACTTCTGCGGTGCGCCAGCCTTCTGTGCCGGCGGGCTTGATGGTCCAGGCCGACAGCTTCTCCACCACCTCCCGGATCGCGACGTGCGACATGTCGGCAAGGCGTGGAATATCCGGGATCTCACCTCGCGCAATCAGCAGTCCGACCAGGCGGTTGGGCAAGAGAATCTCGAGCGCGCTGGCAAGAGATTTCTTTGGATGGTCTGCCTTGAAGCCGGTCAGGGCGCGGACTGCATCCTGGCTTCTCAGCAAGTCGATCACGATCGGTTCGCCGTTCGCCCAGTAGGATGATATCTGCAATATCGCCGGGCCTGAAAGGCCGCGATGCGTGAACAGGAGGGCTTCTTCGAAGGCGGCGCGTGCATTGCGCGCCTCGACCGCACATGCCAGGCCCGAGATCGAGGCGAAATCCGTCTTCTCGCGGCCTTCGAACACGAAAGGCACAAGCGCCGGGCGGGGTTCGATCACCGCGTGTCCGAACTGGCGCGCCACGTCATAGGCCAGCCCGGTGGCGCCCATTTTCGGGATGGACAGACCGCCCGTGGCGATCACCAGCCGCCGGCATTCGATGGTATTGCCGGAAGTCTCGACGCGGAAACCATCGGCGGTCTTTGTGATGTCGGCAATTGACGTGTCGAGCCGCAATTCGCCTCCCGCTTCCCTGAGCTCGCCGACCAGCATGTCGATGATGGCGCCGGACCGGCCGTCGCAGAAGAGCTGGCCGAGCGTTTTTTCGTGCCAACGGATGTCGTGGCATGCCAGGCGGTCGATGAAATCCTGCGGCGTGTAGCGCGCGAGCGCAGATCTGGCGAAATGCGGATTGGCCGAGAGGAAGTTTTCGGGCTTCGTGTGGATGTTGGTGAAATTGCAGCGCCCGCCGCCGGAGATACGCACTTTCTCCGCCGGTTTCGCCGCGTGATCAACGACCAGCACCCGGTGACCGGATTCGCCGGCACGCGCGCCATAGAACAGGCCCGCCGCACCCGCTCCCAGGACCAGTGCGTCAAACGTCTCGGTGATATCCGGGCGTGTCGACATAAGCCTCCGTGTCGAGGCCCGCGAGCCATGCGTCAAGGGTTGGGTGCAATTCAACCGGCCACGACTCGCAGGGGCCAGATTTTAAGTACCGGTTGCGAGCTGTGGCAGGCAGGAAGATTTCGATGTGAAAGTTGAATATCGGCTGATGTCGGAGTCAGACGAGATTGTTTTTTGCTGCTCCAGCAATGTGCCGGAAGGCTGCGAGACGTCCGATCCGGCGTCGACCGGGATAGGCGGGCATTTGATGGAAGCCGCAATTTCCCAGTTCGGTGGCAAACTGGAACACAAGGGTGGTGCGGACGGGTTCGAGCTGACGGCCCGATTGCCAGCGAGCGCGGCGCGCTAAGCCGGGGGACAGCTGATCGGACTCAGGCGAGAAAAGGGGGTCCAGCAACCGGAGCAGGAACTTCTGGCTTGCTCCGGCGTTTGCCGTTCATGGGATTGTTCGGACTGTGCCGGATCAGCGTTCAGGCAGTTTTCGTCCTGGCGGCAGTGTTGGTGTCGGCAGGGCATACGCTGGCACAGGATGGCCAGCTATCATCTCCCATTGCCCGCGAAACCGCAGATGTGGAAGATCAAGCGATCGCCGAGCGGTTATCCGGTATTTTCAGCGAGATCTCATCGCTGGACTCGATCTCCGTTTCGGTCCGTCGCGGCGTCGTCATTCTCGAAGGTGAAGTGGCCAGCGAGGCAGCAGCTGAGCGCGCTGCCGACATCGCTTCACGGGTTACGGGTGTAGTGACGGTCGAGGACCAGCTGCAGCGCACGCTCGACATTGAAAGCAATGTTTCGCCCTTCGTCGGCGAGAGCGCGGCCGTATTGAACCGGCTCGTGCGGTCCTGGCCGGTTTATCTGATCGCGCTCGCAGCCTTCGTGACGGTAATTTTCCTGGGCTTCATGCTGGCGTCCTGGTCTGTCCTCTGGTCGCGTCTGGCGCCGAGCCCGTTTCTTGCCAGCATGATGGCGCAGGGCGTGCGCATTGCCTCCATAGCGCTGGCGATTCTGATCGCGTTCGGTCTGCTGGGTGCAACGGCGGTGCTCGGCGCGCTGGCGGGCGCTGTGGGAATTATCGGCCTGGCCCTTGGATTTGCCGTCCGCGACACGATCGAGAACTATATCGCCAGCATCCTGCTAAGCGTACGCCAGCCTTTCCGTGCCAGCGAGCATGTCGTGATCAATGAACACGAAGGCACCGTCGTCCGACTCACATCACGCGCGACCGTATTGATGACCCTTGACGGCAATCATTTGCGCATTCCCAATGCCGACGTGTTCAAGGGGATCATCCTCAATTATTCGCGCAATCCCGAACGGCGATTCGAGTTCGATCTGGGCGTGGACGCAGAAGATGACCCCGTGGCGGCCATGGATACCGGATTACGTGCAATCGCCAAGCTCGACTTTGTGCTGGCCGAAACGGAACCGGATGCCGCCATTGTGGAAGTCGGTGATTCCTCGATCATCGTGCGTTTCAATGCCTGGATAGACCAGTCAGTTACCGATTATCTCAAAGCCCGCAGCCTCGCGATCCGAGCCGCGAAGACGGTGATCGAGGAGGAAGGCTTTACGCTGCCCGAGCCGATTTACCGCTTGCGGTTCGATCAGCCGTTCCCCGCAGATCCGCCGTCCCGATCCCAACCGGACGCGCCGACAGCATCGCCACCATCGCGAAAGCCGAAGCGAAGGTCTGAAGTGCACGAGGCCGCGGCAGACGATGTCAGGCCGGACCGGCACCTGGCACGCAAGGTCGCCGACGAACGCGCAGAAGCTGACGGCGAAGACCTGCTCAGCTCCGCAAACCCGGTCGAATAGACGCGGCTGAACGCGACGCTATCTTCCAGACATGTGGTGCGTGCTGCAGTGCATATCGCCTTGCCGTCCGGCTCATGTCATTAATCGATGGCGGCGCTGCGAAATAAAGGCGTGCTTCACTGGGTGATACCGTCATGAAACGATCCGTCATTATCGATTGCGATCCGGGCGTGGACGATTGCATCGCGCTGATGGCCGCACTGGGCTCGCCTGACGAGCTCGATCTCATGGCGGTCTGCGTTGTGGCGGGCAATGTTTCCGTCGAGACCTGTTTCCGCAATGCGCGCAGTGTGCTTGCCCTGGCCGGACGCGAAGACGTGCCGGTCCATGCCGGCTGCGCGCGGCCGCTGAAGGTAGAGCCGGAATTCGCGGACCATATCCATGGTGAAAGCGGGCTCGGCAAAGCGGTTCTGCCGGATTCGCTTGCGCCGCCGTCCGGCCTCCACGCCGTCGATTATCTTTGCGAAACGCTTGGAGCTGCCGCGCCGGGATCGATCACAATGGTGATCACCGGCCCGATGACCAATTTCGCAACCGCGCTGCAATGCGACCCGGCGATAGCCGAAGCGGTCGACGAACTGGTCATAATGGGAGGTGCCGATATCGAAGGCGGCAACATCACGCCGCATGCCGAGTTCAACATCTATGCCGACCCGGATGCCGCACAGATTGTTCTGGGTTGCGGCCGGCCGATCACGCTGATTGGCCTGGATGCGACGCTGCAATTCCGGTGCACACCGGCGCGCATGGCGCGGATGCAGGCGTCAAAACATCGTGCACCGGCTGCGGCAACCGCGATGATTGGCCATGTGAATGACGTTTATGGAAAAATATACGGTGCCGAAGGCGCGGCGATGCATGACCCCTGCACAATCGGTTATCTCCTGGCGCCGGATCTGTTCACGGCGCGGCGTACGTCGGTGAGCGTGGACTGCAGCGCAGGCGAGCGCCGCGGCCATACGGCGATCGGCGGGGTGAGGACCGGCAGCACAGATGCCATCAACTGGATCAGGGGTCTGCACGCCGAACCCTTGTTTGATCTCCTGCTTGGCCGGATGGAGCGTCTTTGATGTCCGCAAGAATCATCGTCGTAGGCTCCGTAAATCTCGACCTTGTGGTGCGCTGTGACCGGCTGCCGCTGGCGGGCGAAACCGTGCTGGGTGGCGCGTTCGAGAAGCATCCGGGCGGCAAGGGAGCGAACCAGGCGCTGGCGGCCCGTCGCCTCGGGGCGGAAGTCGATCTGATTGCGAGTGTCGGCGACGATGATGACGCCGTCGCCGCTCTTTCCCTTCTGCGCGCCGATGACGTCGGGCTGGATCATTGCCGCGTCACACCCGATGCGCCGACCGGCGTCGCGCTGATCGCGGTCGCGGCGAATGGCGAGAACCAGATCGTCGTGGCGCCTGGCGCCAACACTGTACTTTCCGCGGCAGATCTGCCGGACCGGCTCGACGGCGCGCTGATCGGTCAGCTGGAAACGCCAATACCTGTCCTCGCGGAGGCGCTAAATCGTTGTGCGGGGCTGACCTGCCTCAATCTGGCCCCCGCCGCGGACATACCCGAAGATATCCTGGCGCATACAAATCTGATCGTGGTGAATGAAACCGAGGGCCAGTTCTACGGGTTCGACAGGTTGTTCGCGGCGGGCGGTCTGACCGCCCTGACGCTGGGCGCGCGCGGGGCTGTGCTTTTCCGCGACGGCAAGGAGATCGCGCGCGCCGCACCGCCGCCGGTTGATGCACATGACACCACGGGTGCCGGGGACTGCTTTGTTGCGGCACTTACGCTCGCCCTGGCGGAAGGCAGCGAACCCGGTGAAGCCCTCGCCTTTGCCTGCCGCGCAGGGGCTGCCAGCACGCTGCGAGCCGGCGCTCAGCCATCCTTGCCGACGCGCGGCGAACTAGAACGTCTTGTCCAGGGAGTTCGCGAATGACCAACGCCATTCCGCATCTCGATCTGACCGAGTTCCTCACCGAGAGCGCGGCCCAACGCTACGCATTCGGCGAGCGACTGGTCGAGGCGCTGCGGAAATGCGGCTTCATTACGCTGCAGGGCCATGCTGTCGACTCGGACATGATCGCGCGCAGCTATGCCAGTGCCAAAGCCTTCTTCGACCTGCCCGAGGCAGAAAAGCTGCGACACGCCGGCAGCCTGCGTGGCTATACGCCTTTTGGACGCGAGCATGCCAAGGATCGATCGGTGCCGGATCTGAAGGAGTTCTGGCAGATCGGCTACGAAAGTGATGTGCCCGAGGCCCGCAATATCTGGCCTGACCGTCCGGACAGCTTTTCGCCGGTGTTCCGCGAATTGTTCGATACGCTGGAATCGGTTGGCCGTACCTTGTTGTCTGCGGTCGCGCTCGGTCTGTCGCTCGATGAGGATTACTTCGAAGACAAGATCGAGGGCGGAACCTCCTTATTGCGGCTGATCCACTACCCGCCGATCCCGGACAATGCCGATCCGTCCAGCGTACGCGCGGCCGCGCATGAGGATATCAATCTGCTGACCCTCCTGGTGGCCGCGCAGGGCGCCGGGCTCGAAGTGCTGATGCGTGATGGCCGTTGGGTTCCCGTCAACAACGCGCCGGAACATCTGGTCGTCGATACCGGGGACATGATGGCGCGGATCACAAACGGCGTGCTGCCGGCGACGACACATCGCGTGGTGAATCCGGAGGGGCCGAATGTCAGCCGCTATTCCATGCCCTATTTCGTGCAGCCGCGGGCCGAGGTCATGCTGGAAAGCCTGAAGAGCTGCCTGCGCCCGGGAGAATATCCGGCGCCGCCCATCTCGACGGGAGACTTTTTGCACCAGCGGCTGGTCGAGATCGGACTGGCCGAGGACACGTGACGTCTGATGGTTTGGCGCGAGCCCCGGAGGGCTGACGCCGGTTCGGCGCAGCCATTCCGGTTCGGATTTTCCGGCTTTATCCCCAGCAAGCCGAGGGTTGAAATTCATCGTGTGTCGCCGTCTTGATGGCGCGACACACGACTATGACCTAGGAGTTGCCGCATGGCCGACGCCCCGACGCAATCGCCGACCACAAAGCGCAACGCCTTCACACGCTTCCTCGACGGCGTCGAGTGGCTCGGCAATCTGCTTCCCCACCCGGTGACCCTGTTTGCCATCCTGGCGGTCGGGATCGTGTTGTTGTCCGGCGTCCTCGGTGCCTTCGGGCTGGCGGTCGAGGACCCCCGCCCGGTGGGAATGCCTGGCCGCGCCGATGACGGCATGATCCGGGCGGTCAGCCTGTTAAGTGGCGACGGGGTGCGGCGAATCTTCACCGGGCTGACCACGAACTTCACGGGATTCGCACCGCTCGGCGTTGTGCTCGTGGCCATGCTCGGTGTCGGCGTGGCAGAACGGTCGGGGCTTCTGTCCTCTGCCGTCCGGGCTCTGGTGCTCGGCGTTCCAAAGCATGTCGTCACGGTCGCCATCGTGTTCGCAGGCATCGTCTCGAACACCGCGTCGGAAGTCGGTTATGTCGTGCTGATCCCGCTGGGCGGCGCGATCTTCTATGCGCTGGGGCGACACCCGCTGGCAGGTATGGCGGCGGCTTTCGCCGGCGTATCCGGCGGCTATAGCGCTAACCTTCTGATCGGCACGATCGACCCGCTGCTCGCCGGCATCACGCAGGAAGCGGCGCGCCTGATCGACCAGGACTATATCGTTGTCGCCACCGCCAACTGGTATTTCATGGTCGCTTCGACCTTCCTGATCACGATCGTCGGCTCGCTGGTCACGATCTTCATCGTCGAGCCGAAGCTCGGAAAATACGATTCCAGCCAGGCCGATCCGGACATTCTCGACGACCGGATGATGGAGCCGCTGACTGCCAAGGAACGCAAGGGGCTGGGCTGGGCCGGCATCGCCTTGCTGGGCGTGCTCGGGCTGATGGCGCTGACGCTGATCCCGGAGTGGGGGATATTGCGAAACCCGGAGACCGGCGACCGTATCAATGCCCCCTTCTTCCGGGGCTTTGTCGTGTGGATCCTGATCTTTTTCGTGGCCACCGGCTTCGCCTACGGCCGCGCAGCCGGCACGATGCGCAATGATCGCGACGTCATCAACGCGATGGCGGCGGCGCTGTCCTCGCTCGGCCTGTATATCGTCCTGGTTTTCTTTGCAGCGCAGTTCGTGGCGTTCTTCGGCTGGACCAATCTGGGCGCGATCACCGCGGTGACCGGCGCCAGTTTCCTGCAGGACACGGGGATGACCGGCCCGGCGCTGTTCATCCTGTTCATCCTGATGTGCTGCTTCGTCAATCTGATGTTGGGATCGGCATCGGCACAATGGGCGGTGACGGCGCCGATCTTCGTGCCGATGCTGATGCTGATCGGGTATTCGCCGGAAGTCATTCAGGCCGCTTACCGGATTGGTGATTCCACGACCAATATCATTACACCAATGATGAGCTATTTCGGCCTCATCCTTGCGTGGGCAACCCGCTACAAGTCCGATCTCGGGGTCGGTACGCTGATCGCGATGATGCTGCCCTACACAATCTTCTTCATCCTGGCCTGGGTCAGCTTTTTCTTCCTGTGGACGTTCGGGCTGGACCTGCCGGTCGGGCCGGGCTCGCCGACCTATTACACGCCCTAACGCCCCGCAGTCAGCCTAGCCCGTCTTGTGGGCGTTGCCGGTGGCCAATTGTGCAAGCGCACTGAAATGCACGCACGAGAAGGCCGGAATGGCAAAGGCGGGAAAAAGGGCGAGCGGCGCCTCGACCAGCGAGGCCCGGATGCCGGCGCCGGTGTCGGGATCGATCGGGAGCGCTCGATAAGCCAGGATTGCGAGCGAAATCGTCACCCAGAAATCCAGAAAGCCCCACAGGTTCAGTATCCAGGCCTGCCGGCGCCAGCCTACTGTGCGCCGGGCGATCGCAAGCACAACGAACACGGCAGAGCGTGTGATGTATCATGACATCCAGGCCGCTTACGACTTCGTCGACAGCGGTGTTGGCCTGACCTTCGGTGTGCGCAATCTTGCTGACGAGACGCCGCCCTATGTCTCCAACAATGATGACATGAACACGTTGAACCAGACGTATGACACGGCTGGCCGTTACTTCTACGGCCGGATCACAATCCGTCGCTAGGCGTTCAGAGGGTAGTACGCATGGCTTAAGAGTCGGGCGGGGCGCGGAAACGAGTTCTCTCCGCGCATCGTCCTCTCTCCCTCCGAGTCAAGGTTAAGCACATCGCGTACGCTGGGCGGGCCTCCGGGCCCGCCTTTTTTTGTCAGAGGCTGTGCCGGGCAAAAAAGCGGTCGACATGCTCTTCGACTATGGCGTCGAGATCGAGCGCGTCGAAGTCCGTGAAGCCAAGCAGGGCCCGGCCGATGATCACACCGCTGATATCGAGAACGAATTCATTACCAAGATCGAACGCCGGTGCTGACGGCGCGCGCCGATTGATGGCTTCGGCAATGATCCGGGCGCCAATTCCCGGGCCGGAATCCCAGAACAGCCGGCGGGCTGAAGGGTCGCTTCGGCTGGCTTCCGCTATTCCGAAGAGAATGGCCGCCATTTTTGGCTGGGAGAAACGATCGAGGACATCGCGGCCCACCATCCGGAGTGTTGCCTGTAAATCCGAGAGTTCCGGGATGGATTCCGTCGCGGACGCATTGGCCTCGGCGCAGGCATTCTGAATGACCGCATTGAACAATTCGGCCTTCGACGCAAACCGCGAATATATGGTTGTTTTCGAGACCTTTGCCTCTCGTACGAGAACGTCGAGGCTCATCTGGCCATAGCCCAGCTTCTGAAACAGACCGGTGGCGACATCGATCAGATATCGTGTTTTGGCAGCGCCGCGAGCGCTGGACCGGCCTACATTCACATTCATCTCAACCTCGTCAATGGCTGCAGATGAATACACGATCGGATCAATAAGTGAAAGCGATAGGGCGGCATCACAGCTGGCGTGATCTGGCGAAAACCCTTCGGATAGTGTCCGCCCTAGCGCCTGCTACGCGAGAGCCGGATGAAGAGCCTACGAAAGCGTCGGGACACTGACAGACCGCTTCGCCGCACCTTTTGGCTACGTCCCTCGATCAGTTCCAGTGTGCAGGGGCATTGCCGAGACGCACATCCAGGCAGCGGAAAGATTGGCAGATCTCGCAAGCTGTAAACCTCGCCATCGCAGCCGAGGCTGTCGATACAGGACCGATCAGCAGCTTGCAGTCTTACAGAGAGGTTGCGGGTTTCCGGATCATTGCGTGCGCCCAACACGCGCAGGAGTGTGCAGCGATATCTCGTCTGCAGCTGGGCGAAGGATTGACGCACGAATTCGATAGCTGCTGCGCCGCGCATATCGCGAACCGCTTGTGCGAATCCGGAACCTATCACCACGCCATCGCCGAGACCGAGGCGCCGATTCTCTTCCACCTCGACTGGTCCCCCCTCCATCACCACCCCCTCGATGGTTGGCTGAAGGAGAATGAGTTCCGTGATCCGTTGAATGGCTGCGGGATGGAATATGCTGGAATGACGAATACGATCTTCGACAATCCGCCGGATCTGACCGTTGGCTTGTTCAATTTCGTCAGGCGTCAGACGGTGACGGACATCAAGCACAGAGGTCAATTCTGTGCCATCCGCACGTGAATCATCCGCGTCCAGCGCCGCTTTCCTGAACATGATATCCCCCAAAACGACCCGGTCGCAATATGGAGTGCCGATTGATAATTGATTAAGATCAAGCAGAAAGGGCAATTCCTTCGTCAATCGACCGAACTATCCGGCGGCGATGGCCGCGTGAGAATGAACAGGCCTGACAGGCCGAGCACGACGCCTTGTATCGCCAGTACATAAGCCGGCGCATGAAACAGGACCGAAAGCAGGAAGACTGCGAGCAGGGATAACACGCCGGCGATCTTGGCCGTAGGCCCGATCGCGCCGTACTTCCGCCAGTTCTCGATCAGCGGACCGAAAACGCGGTGCTGCAGCAACCAGTTGTGCAAGCGCGGCGAAGAGCGTGCGAAGGCAAAGGCGGCCAGCAAGACGAAAGGCGTTGTCGGCAGCAAAGGGAGAAAGACACCGATCGTCCCCAGGCCGACAGCGATGATGCCGAATGTGAGCCAGACAAGGCGCTTGGTGCGACCGATCATGTCAGATACCTGCCGCTCGCCAAAGCAGGCGCAAGGCGACGACGAGGACCAGCAAGGCTGTCAGCCGGATCAGCCAGAGATCGGACGCCTTGTCGCGGCCGACCCAGACGCCGATCTGGCCACCGATCAGCACCGCCGGCAGCAGCGGCCAGTAGGCCAGAAGCGTGTCGATTTCGCCGCTGCCGGCCAGGCGCTGCGCTTGTCCGGCAAGACCCGCCAACGAGTTGACGAGGATGAAGAATGCGGCAGCTGCGGCGATCTCCCGGACCGGACCCCAACGCACGAGGTGAAGGAGCGGTGCGAGAAAAATGCCGCCACCGATACCGACGAGGCCGGCAAGAAAACCGGTGCAGCCGCCGAGCACCGGTTCGCTCCAGCGGGGCAGGCGCGGCGGTGAGCCGCGCGGTGACGGGTTGCGAAACACCAGCGCCATGGAAGAAGCCAGAAGCGCCAGCCCGAGCACGGTGACGAAGACCCGCTCCGGGAGCTCGACCAGCCCGCCCAGCCAGGCCAGCGGGATCGAGGCGCTGCACAGCAGAACAAGGCGGCGCCAGCGGATCAGTCCGGCGCGCGCAAACCGGACAGTCGATCCGGTGACGACGGTGATATTGCAGGCCAGCGAAATTGCCGGGAGAATCGTATAATCGGTACCGGCCAGCACGAGGAGGGCGGTGTAGGTCGAGCCGCCGCCGAAACCGACCATGGCATAAGCGAAGGCGGTGAAGAAAAAAAAACCGCCCAGCCAGACCGGAGCCATCACAAATCGCCGAGCGGGAGATACTCTACCGTATCACCCATGGCGGCGGCGTCGGCTCCCGCCGGACGGCGGATCAGCGCGTTTGCCGTGTTGAGGGCCGATAGCGCAGAGGAATCCTGATTGTCCAGGGACACGATCTTGCCGGTGCCGGCTTCATGCCTGGCCCGCATCAGCGTTTCACGGGGCCCGTTGGCCGGCAGGTCCGCAGATAGCCTGGCGAGCAGGAATGTATCGCTGACGGTGTTCGCTAGCAGCGCATCCATGAGTGGCTTGAGGCACAGCCGCGCCATCACCATGGCGGAAACCGGATTGCCGGGAAGCCCCAGGACGCACGTGGCACCGAGTTGGCCGAACCAGGTCGGCTTGCCCGGCTTGATCGCGACCTTCTCGAAGACGAGTTGCCCGCCCATTTCGTCGAAGACACGCCGGAGATGGTCATGATCGCCGACCGATGCCCCGCCGATGGTGACGATGAGGTCGAAACCGGCGGCCGATGCCAGCTTGTCGCGGACCTGTTCCGGATCATCGCGTGCGATACCAAGATAGTGCGGGTCGCCACCCCATTGCCGGACGAGGGCGGCGAGGCCGGGGCCCAGCGAGTTGACGATCTGGTCAGGCCGTGTGGACTGGCCCGGTTCGACCAGCTCGTCACCTGTTGAGAGGATTCCGGTCCGCGGCCGCCGCCTTACAGTCAACCGCGTCAGGCCGGCGCTGACGACGAGAGAGAGCCGGCGTGGCGTTAGCTGCGTGCCAGCTGTCAGCAAGGTATCTCCTGAGCTGAAATCGATACCGGCACGGCGGACATGACGACCGGGCTCGGATGCATCCGAGGTCGAAATCTGGTCGCCGTCGCGCTGCACATTTTCCTGGATGACGATTTGCTCCGCACCAGCCGGAATCGGGGCGCCGGTCGAGATGCGCTGGCATTCGCCTGCCTGGAGCGGCCGCTCACTGGCATGACCCGCCGCCGCCTCGCCGCGCACCAGGAGCTGCACCGGCTTGCCGTCGAGATCGGCCGATCGCACGGCATAACCGTCCATCGCCGATGCAGCGAAAGGTGGCTGGGTCCGGAGAGCTTTCACCGGCTCCGCCAGCACGCGTCCGACGGCTGCGTCCAGCGCAACCGTTTCTGTGGCGAGCGGCGCGGTCTCGGTACGGATCAGCATGCGGGCTTCGTCGAGGGAAATCATGGATGCCATCGTCGGCCTAGCGTTCGGTCAGGCGCGGGATGAGTTCGACCAGATTGCAGGGACCGTGCGTGCGGTCGAATTCATCGCGGAGGACATGGTTCCAGGCATCGCGGCAGCCGCCAGAGGATCCCGGTATAGCGAACAGATAGGTGCCGCCCGCAATACCGGCGATTGCGCGCGACTGGATCGTCGAGACGCCGACCGAGCGGAAGCTCACCTGGTGAAAGACGGCGGCGAACCCGTCCATTTCCTTTTCGAACATCGGTCTGAACGCTTCCGGCGTCACATCGCGGCCGGTAAGACCGGTTCCGCCTGTCGCGATGACCGCATGGATGGCGGGATTCGCGATCCAAGACCCGAGCTGCGACTGGATGGACCCAATGTCATCCGGCACGATGGCATGATCGATCACGGCGTGACCCTCGGCGACGATCTGTTCGCGCAACCATGGCCCGGTCTTGTCGGTCTTGGTGTCGCGCGTGTCGGAGACGGTCATCACCGCGAAGCCGACGGTTTCGGGAACACACTTCATCTGCCCGTCTCCAGCCACTGGCCTGCCTTTTCCTGGTCGGCAGACGTCGTTTCGACCCACCGCGCCGTCTCGCCACGCCATTCGCGTTTCCAGAACGGCGCTTCGGTTTTCAGAACATCTATGGCGAAGGCGGTCGCGTCCAGCGCGGCCCGCCTATGGGCTGCGAGGGCGACAATGTGGACGATGGGCTCACCGGGCGCCATGCGGCCATAGCGATGCGCTATCAGCAGCCCGGCCAGGTCGAAACGGTCGATGGCGGTCTCGCCGATGCGCTGCAGGGCGGATGCCGTCAGGACCGGATGCCGGGTCAGCTCGAGGGCCGAGAGATCGTCATTGGCGCGGACTTTTCCGGTGAAGCTGGCCACGGCGCCGACGCCGGGATCGGCGGGCAGCCGGGCTTCCAGGTCTGCAAGCACGAGGGGTTCGCCGGTCAGATGTATGATCGGGGCGGGCATCATCCCCCCGAAAACGGGGACAGGAAGGCGATGCGGTCGCCCTCTGTCAGCTGCAGCGGCTCGTGCCTGCCAATCAGCTGGTCATTCAGCGCGACACGCAAATGGTCCTGGCGAAGCGCCTCGCCGCCGTCGAGCGTCTCCGCGAGATGCTCGATGAGCGCCGCCGCCGTAGCCGGCTCGCCGCCGAGCTCAACATTGTCGACGGCGCTGCCGAGGCGGTCCTGGATCGGACCGAAAAATTCAAGCGCGATCCGCATCGCCTAGCCTCCCGTACGGGCCATGTCGCGATCGACCGACGCCGCGGCTCCGGGCGAGACATCGAAATCATGTCCCAGCGGCTTGCTGGCCATTGCCGCGTCAAGGGCGTCATCGAGCGCGTCGCGTCCGCCCTCGCGCAAGGGTTGGCGGAGATCAATGCGGCCGCTCTTGCCGAGGCAGGTATAGAGCTCGCCCGTGCAGGTCACGCGGACACGATTGCAGGTATCACAGAAATTGCCGGTCAGCGGCGAGATGAAGCCAAGGCGGCCGCCGGTTTCCGCAATCCGCGCATAGCGTGCGGGACCGCCGGTATTGTCCGGCAGGTCGGTCAGTGACCACTGGCGGGCGAGGGCTGCCCTGACGTTCTCCAGCGACAGGAACTGCGCCGACCTGTCGGCGCCGATCTCGCCGACCGGCATGACTTCGATGAGCGAGACGTCGTGGCCCTCGCCATGGGCCCAGGCGATAAGACCGGGCAGGTGGGTCTCGTTTACACCTGCCATGGCGACAGCATTGATTTTGACCTTCAGCCCGGCGCGTTTTGCCGCAGCGATGCCGGTCAGCGCGACATTCACATCCCCACCGCGTGTAAGCCGCCGGTAGACATCCGGTTCGAGCGTGTCGAGCGAAATGTTGACGCGCCGTATGCCGGCCGCGGCGATCCGGTCCGCATATTTCGGCAGCTGGGTGGCATTCGTGGTCAGGCAGAGCTCATCGAGACCGGCGGGGCCGATCCGGGTGCCGAGTGTCTCGATCACGGTGATCACATCCTTGCGGACGAGTGGTTCACCACCGGTGAGGCGGATCTTGGTAACGCCGCGGGAGATGAAGGCGTCGCAAACAAGGGTGAGCTCTTCGAGCGTCAGCAGATCCGCTTTCGGCAGGAATTCCGGACGCGCTTTCATGCAATAGACGCAGCGCAGATCGCAACGATCCGTGACGGACAGCCGAAGATAGGTGATCTGCCGCCCGAAACGGTCGATCAGGGGCGTGGCAGGACTGACGGGCAGACGGCGGTCCATTGCGGAATCCTCGGCAAGCTCTGGTCCTTGACAAACATCAAACGCAATGTGTTGCAAGCGACGCGAGGTCGCAGGTCATCGCATTTTGAGCGCCGCCGTCAATTCCGCCGGGGTATTGATGTTGGCGAAGCGGTCGGCCTCGCCGTCTTCTACGACCAACCAGTCTGTCGGAAGTGCGGCCAACAATGATTTGACCGAACGGACCGTATCGCGTGCCGGCAACACCGCGGACACCGGGATGAATGCGGGCAACGGATGCCGCACCCAGGCACGGCAGGTGTTCGTGTCACCCGAAATGAGCGGTTGCAGGTCGAATGACTGCAGCAATGGCATATCGACCGGTAGAAAGAGCGCCCCGCCATAGCGATCGCCGAGAAATTCGATCGCGTCGATCATGGCGTGAGCCGGGCCCTGGTCGGTGTCCTTGTCCGCGATCCCGTTGGTCCGTTCAGGCCGGCCGCTGACATAGACCGAGGCACAGCCGGCCTGTCGCAAATTGTCCTCGGCAAGATCGAGAAGCTTGCGACCCTCGAACATTACGTCGGCCTTGTCCCGGCCCATGCGGCGCGATTGCCCGCCGGCCAGCACAACGCCGGCAATTGCCCGGGTCTTAGTTGCGCGGGTCATCGATGAGCGGGTTGGGCTTGCTGATCGCTTCGAGCGCGGCGCGATCGGTGATCTCGATCCGTGCGCCGTCCATCAGGATGCCGTGCGACTGCAAAGCGCCGAATGCGCGGGACAGGTTTTCCGGGGTCATGCCGAGGATCGATGCCAGATTCTTCTTGCCATAGGGAAGTTGTACCGTGTCGCTGCCGCTGGCTTTTTCCTGAAGACGAATGATGTAATTGCCGACGCGCTCGATCGACGTTCGCAGTTTCAGATTCTTCATCGACTTGACGACACCGCGATAGCATTGGGCGAGCTCGGTGACGATCGCCCGCGCGAAGTTCGGGTCCTTCTCGAAGGCATCTCGTACATTCTGCGACGGGATCAGGAGAAGTTTCGCGGATTCGATGGTGCGCGCCGACATCAGAAAAGGCGCGTCGTTCACGGTCGCCGCGAGGATGAAGGTGGAGACCGGCGAGACAATGGCGAGGGAGGATTCGCGACCATGCCCGCTGGAAAAGAGCTCCACGCAGCCGTCCAGCACAATGTGCAGGAAGTCCGCGGGCTCACCTTCGCGGATCAGCTCGACATGCGGCGGCAGCCGCTGTGCATAGGCGGCGGTCATCAGCGAGTCGAACACCTCCTCGTCAATGTCCTTGAACAATTTGAGATTCCGAACGATCTCGCGATCCGTCTGTCTCATTGCTATGCTCCGGCCAGTTCTGCCGCCCCCGATACAGGCTGTCTTGACCTGGATCAAGGCCACACATGATGGAATCGTTTTCTGGGCTTGCGAATTGTATAGATACCGTTTGAGGCGCTTCTAATAAAGAATTGCAGGCGCGCTGTATTGACGCGCGACAAGTCGATCAGTCCCAATACTTGTTAACTGCCCTTATGAATGTGGTGTCTGCCCGGTGCAGCCGGGTGTCTCGACACAAATGGGGGACAGCAATGCATACACTCGACGGGGTCACAAAAGGCCAGCAGCGGCAGGCGCTCGGGATGAGCCTCCTGGCGTTCACGGTCTGCTTTGCCGTGTGGACGATCTTCTCGATCATCGGGGTGCGTATCAAGCAGGAGCTCGGCCTGTCCGAGACCCAGTTCGGACTGCTGGTGGCGACACCCGTCCTGACCGGATCCATCAGCCGGATATTTCTCGGCATCCTGACCGAGCAATATGGCGGCCGGATCATGTTCCCGATCCAGATGGTCACGACGGCTGTGGCAGCTTTCCTGCTGTCGATGGCTGACAGCTATCCCCTTTTGCTGCTCGCTGCGCTGGGCGTTGGCCTGGCCGGCGGATCTTTCATCATCGGCATCGCCTATGTGTCGCGCTGGTACGATGCGAAGTCGCAAGGTACGGCGCTCGGCATTTTCGGCGTCGGAAACATGGGCGCAGCGGTGACCAATTTCGGCGCACCCTTCCTGGTTGTCGCCTTTGGATGGCAGCAAACGGCGCAGATCTATGCCGGCGTCCTGCTTGTTATGGCGGTCGTGTTCTGGGTGTTCACCAAGGACGATCCGGTTGTGGTCGAGCAACGCAAGAGCGGCCAGAAACGGCCATCGGCGCTGATGCAGCTCGAACCGCTGAAAAACCCGCAGGTCTGGCGGTTCGCGACCTACTATTTTTTCGTCTTCGGCGCCTTCGTCGCGCTCGCCTCATGGCTGCCGCGCTATTATGTTGGCGCCTACGGGCTGGATTTGCAGACCGCTGGCATGCTCGCCGCCGCGTATTCGCTTCCGGCCTCGATCTTCCGGGCGCTCGGCGGGTGGATGTCTGACAAGTGGGGCGCACGTTTCGTGATGTACCTCACCTTCATCATTTCGCTGATCTGCCTGTTTGTCCTGAGCTATCCGGAGACCCGCTACATCGTTAGCGGCATTGATGGCCCGATCGAATTCAGCTTCGGCATCGGCGTGGGCCTGTTCACCGTGCTGACCATCGGGCTCGGCTTCGTGATGTCGCTCGGCAAGGCGGCGGTCTACAAGCACATCCCGGTCTACTATCCGCATCATGTCGGCGCGGTTGGTGGCCTGGTCGGGATGATTGGCGGGCTCGGCGGATTCGTGCTGCCGATCAGCTTCGGCATAATGAACGACCTGACCGGCGTCTGGACCAGCTGCTTCATGCTGATGTTTGTGATCGTCCTCGTATCCACGATCTGGATGCACGTCGCCATCCGCCGCATGGAACAGCGCAAATATCCGGCTCTGGCCGATGAGAAACACCTCAGCGATGTGCCCGACGAGCCACTCCCCGCTCCGCAGGCTAGCTGAGACCGTTCCGTGGTGACGTGCGCCACACCGCGCGCCACCACGGCCACACCACAACAAGGACACCGAAATGGCCAAGGACCTCTATAACTGGAACCCCGAAGATCCCGAGCAATGGGAGACGACCGGCAAAGGTATCGCCAACCGCAATCTCTGGATCTCGATTCCCGCCCTGCTGTGCGGTTTCGCCGTGTGGCTCTACTGGGGGATCATCACGGTCCAGATGATCAATCTGAACTACGGGTTCAGCCAGGCCGAGCTATTCACGCTGACGGCCATCGCCGGCCTGTCCGGTGCGACACTGCGTATCCCTTCGACTTTCTTTATCCGGCTTGCGGGTGGGCGCAACACGATCTTCTTCACGACCGCGCTGCTGCTCCTGCCGTCGGCCGGTACAGCGATCATCCTGCAGAATCCGGACACGCCGCTATGGCAGTTCCAGCTGATGGCGCTGCTGTCGGGATTCGGCGGCGGCAATTTCGCCAGCTCGATGTCAAATATCAGCTTCTTCTTCCCCAAGAAGGTGCAGGGCTATTCGCTGGGCATGAATGCCGGGCTCGGCAATTTCGGCGTCACCACGATGCAGATCCTGATCCCGCTGGTGATGACGGTGGGGATTTTCGGCGGCACCTCGATGGTGCTGCAGAACACGTCAGGCACGCTGATCGGCCGTATTCCGGCGGGGACCGAGACCTACCTCCACAATGCCGGCTTCATCTGGGTCGCGATCCTGATCCCGGTGGTCATCGCCACCTGGTTCGGCATGAACAATATCCGTGACGAGCACGTCTCGCCGGACATCGGTTCGCCGCCGGCAGCATTTGCGAAGATTGCCGGCATGCTCGCGATCGGCCTGCTCACGGCCGCCGCCGGGCTTTGGCTGATGCTGCCTGCGGACGCCAATGGATCCGGTTGGGGCATTTCGAAATGGCTGGTGCTGCCGGCCGTCATCGCGGCCACCGTGTTTGCCCTGAAAGCGATACCGGGCGCAATCCGCAAGAGCCTCGACCGCCAGTACAAGATATTCCGCAACAAGCACACGTGGGCGATGACGGTCATCTACACGATGACGTTCGGCTCCTTTATCGGCTACGCCGCCGCTTTCGGGCTCGCCATCAAGGTGATTTTCGGCTTCCAGCACCTCGAAATCGACGGCGTGATGACGCACGACACGATCAATGCGAACGGGCCGAGCGCGTTGATGTTTGCCTGGACCGGCCCGTTCATCGGCGCGCTGATCCGGCCCATTGGTGGCAAGCTTGCGGACCGCTTCGGCGGCGCGCTGGTGACCCAGGTGATCTCGGTCGTCATGGTGATCTGCGCGCTCGGTGTTGCCTGGTTCATGAGGCAGGCCTACGGGTCGGCGACGCCGGAAGTCTATTTCACGCCCTTCCTGGTCCTGTTCCTGATCCTGTTTGCGGCCACCGGCATCGGCAATGGTTCCACCTTCCGCACCATCGCCATGGTGTTCGATCGCGAGCAGGCCGGGCCTGTGCTGGGCTGGACTTCAGCCGTGGCCGCCTATGGCGCCTTCATCATCCCGCAGGTCTTCGGAGAACAGATCCGCGCCACCACGCCAGAATACGCGTTGATCGGTTTTGCCGTCTTTTACGCCGTCTGCATCGCCATCAACTGGTGGTTCTACCTGCGCCCCGGCGCCTATGTGAAGAACCCGTAAAGGATTGAAACCATGAGCCATCTACTTGATCGCCTCACCTTCTTCACGCGCAAGACGGAAACCTTTTCCGACGGGCACGGCATCACCACCACCGAGGACCGGAAGTGGGAAGACGCCTACCGCAAGCGCTGGCAGCACGACAAGATCGTGCGCTCTACCCATGGCGTGAACTGCACCGGATCGTGCAGCTGGAAGATTTACGTCAAGGGCGGGCTGGTGACCTGGGAAACCCAGCAAACTGATTATCCACGGACCCGGCCCGACCTGCCCAATCACGAGCCGCGCGGATGTTCGCGCGGGGCGAGCTATTCCTGGTACATGTATTCAGGCAATCGCCTGAAATACCCGCTGATCCGCTCGCGCCTCCTGAAAGCGTGGCGCGCGGCGCGCCAGACGCTCGCACCGATGGCGGCGTGGCGCTCGATCCAGGCGGATCCTGACATCCGAGCGTCCTATGTCTCCAAGCGCGGCTCCGGCGGTTTCGTGCGCGCCGACTGGGACGAGGTCAACGAGATCATCGCCGCGGCCAATGCCTACACGGCGAAGGAATACGGGCCGGACCGGGTGTTCGGTTTCTCGCCGATCCCGGCAATGTCGATGGTCTCCTACGCGGCCGGGTCGCGCTATCTCTCGCTCTTGGGCGGCGTCTGCATGTCCTTCTATGACTGGTATTGCGATTTACCGCCGGCCAGCCCGCAGACCTGGGGCGAGCAGACGGATGTGCCGGAATCGGCCGACTGGTATAATGCCGGCTTCCTGCTGATCTGGGGCTCGAACGTGCCGCAGACCCGCACGCCGGACGCCCATTTCTATACCGAAGCGCGGTATCGCGGCACCAAGAGCGCGGTGATCTGCCCGGACTATTCGGAGGCCGCGAAGTTCGGCGATATCTGGCTCAACCCCAAGCAGGGAACGGATGCCGCGCTGGCCATGGCGATGGGCCATGTCATCCTGCGCGAATACCATCTCGACCGGCAGGCGCCGTATTTCGAGCGTTATGCGCGCGAGAATACCGACATGCCGAATCTCGTCCGGCTGGAGGAGAAAGACGGGCGCATGGTGCCCGGCCGGTTGCTGCGCGCCTCGGATTTCGACGACAAGCTGGGCGAGGACAATAATCCGGAATGGAAGACGATCGCCTATGATCGCAAGAGCGGCCGCTATGTAGCGCCGCTCGGCTCGGTCGGCTTTCGCTGGGGCGAAAAAGGCAAGTGGAATCTCGAGCAGAAGGACGGCAAGGGCGAGGAGACCGAGCTCGAACTGTCCTTCATTCTCGATGACCGCCATGACGAAGCGGTCGATGTTGCCTTCCCCTATTTCGGCAACAAGCACCACGACCATTTCGCCGGAACCGATCATCCCGACGTGCTGATGCGCAAGCTGCCGGCACGGCGGGTCAAGCTGGCCGACGGCGACGCGCTGGTGGTCACTGTGTTCGACCTGCTGTGCGCAAATTACGGGCTGGATCGCGGCCTCGGCGGCGATCACCTGGCGGACAGCTATGACGAGGCAGCACCCTACACGCCGGCCTGGGCCGAGCAGATCACCGGGGTCGACCGACAGAAGATCATCGCTACGGCGCGGGCTTTCGCCACCAATGCCGAAAAGACCGAAGGCAAGTCCATGGTCATTCTCGGGGCCGGTCTGAACCACTGGTATCACATGGACATGAATTATCGCGGCATCATCAATTTGCTGGTGATGTGCGGCTGTATCGGCCAGTCCGGTGGGGGCTGGGCGCACTATGTAGGTCAGGAAAAACTGCGTCCGCAAACCGGCTGGCAGCCGCTGGCCTTCGCGCTCGACTGGAACCGTCCGCCGCGGCACCAGAACTCCACCTCTTGCTGGTATGCGCACACCGACCAGTGGCGCTACGAGACGCTGGATGTTGCAGAGATCGTGTCGCCGACGGCCCCGGAAGGCGATTGGTCCGGTGCGATGATCGACTGGAATGTTCGTGCCGAGCGCATGGGCTGGCTGCCGTCTGCGCCGCAGCTGCAGACCAATCCGTTCGAGGTCTCGAAAGCGGCAGAGAAGGCCGGCAAGGACCCAAAGGAATTTGTCGTCGATAGCCTCAGCGCCGGTGATTTGCGGATGTCATGCGAAGACCCGGACAATCCGGCGAACTGGCCGCGAAACCTGTTCGTCTGGCGTTCGAACCTGCTCGGCTCTTCGGGCAAGGGCCACGAATACTTCCTGAAGCACCTGGTTGGCGCCGCGAATGGCGTGATGAGCGAAGAAACCGGACCGGAGCACCGGCCCTCGGAAGTCGAATGGCATGACGAGGCGCCGCAAGGAAAGCTCGACCTTCTCGTCACAATCGATTTCCGGATGTCGACGACTTGTGTCTATTCCGACATCGTTCTGCCGACCGCGACCTGGTACGAGAAGAACGACCTCAACACCTCGGACATGCATCCCTTCATTCACCCGCTCACCGCGGCGGTGGACCCGGCCTGGGAAGCGCGCAGCGACTGGGACATCTTCAAGGGGCTGGCCCGCAAGCTCTCCGACATTGCGCCGGAAGAGATGGGCGAGGAAACGGACATTGTCCTGATCCCGATCCTGCACGACACGCCGGGCGAGATCGCCCAGCCTTTCGATGTGAAAGACTGGCGCAAGGGCGAGATCGAGCCGGTGCCGGGCAAGACGATGCCGCAGATCGCGGTGGTGAAACGCAATTATGCCGATCTCTATCGCAAATTCACCTCGCTGGGTCCGATCATGGACCAGCTTGGGAATGGCGGGAAAGGCATAAACTGGAACACCGAGCACGAGGTCGAGCACCTCGCCGCCCTGAACGGAGTGGTTCTCGAAGAGGGCGTGTCGAAGGGCCGGCCGAAAATCGAGACCGCGATCGACGCGGCAGAGACCATTTTGATGCTGGCGCCGGAAACCAATGGCGAGGTGGCGGTCAAGGCCTGGGCGGCATTGTCGGAAAATACCGGTCGCGACCACACTCACCTGGCCGTTCCCAAGGAAGACGAGAAGATCCGGTTCCGCGATGTCGTGGCGCAGCCGCGCAAGATCATCTCCTCACCGACCTGGTCGGGGATCGAGAGCGAGAAGGTCTGCTACAATGCCGGTTACACGAATGTGCACGAGCGCATTCCGTGGCGCACGCTGACCGGGCGCCAGCAGCTCTACCAGGATCACAAATGGATGCTGGCCTTTGGTGAAGGGCTGTGTGTCTACCGGCCGCCGATCGATACGGCGACGATTGCGCCGGTGATCGACTCGAAGCCGAACGGCAATCAACAGATTGTGCTGAACTTCATCACGCCGCACCAGAAATGGGGCATCCACTCAACCTATACCGACAATCTCCTGATGCTGACCCTGTCGCGCGGCGGGCCGATCGTCTGGTTATCGGAAGATGACGCAGCTGCGGCCGGCATCGTCGATAATGACTGGGTCGAAGCCTACAATTCAAACGGCGCGCTGGTCGCCCGGGCCGTGGTCTCGCAAAGGATCAAGTCGGGCACACTGTTCATGTACCACGCCCAGGAGAAGATCGTGAACGTGCCCGGTTCGGAGCTGACCGGACAGCGCGGCGGCATCCACAATTCGGTAACGCGGGCGACGCTGAAGCCGACGCACATGATCGGCGGTTACGCCCAGCAATCCTACGGATTCAATTACTACGGAACCGTCGGCTCGAACCGCGACGAGTTCGTGATCGTCCGCAAGATGGACAAGGTCGACTGGCTCGAAGGGCCGGCCGCCGACGCAATGGAGGCGGCAGAATGAAGATCCGCGCGCAAATCGGAAAAGTCCTCAATCTGGACAAGTGCATCGGCTGCCACACCTGCTCGGTGACCTGCAAGAATGTCTGGACCAGCCGCGAAGGCGTTGAATACGCTTGGTTCAACAATGTCGAGACCAAGCCCGGCGTCGGCTATCCCAAGGACTGGGAGAACCAGGGGCGTTGGAATGGCGGCTGGAAGCGGGCGAAGAATGGCAGCCTGCACCCCAAGATGGGCTCCAAATGGCGGATCCTGGCGAAGATATTCGCCAATCCGGACCTGCCGCAAATCGACGATTACTACGAGCCCTTCACCTTCGATTACGGCCATCTGCAGACCGCCGGGGAGTCCAAGGCCTTTCCGACGGCGCGGCCACGCTCGCTGATCTCCGGCGAACGCATGGAGAAGATCGAGTGGGGCCCGAACTGGGAGGAGATCCTCGGCGGCGAATTCTCAAAGCGCTCGGAGGACTACAATTTCGAGGGCGTCCAGAAGGAGATCTACGGCCAGTTCGAAAACACCTTCATGATGTATCTGCCGCGCCTGTGCGAGCACTGCCTCAACCCGACGTGCGCGGCGGCCTGCCCGTCGGGCGCGATCTACAAGCGGGACGAGGACGGCATCGTCCTGATCGATCAGGAGAAATGCCGCGGCTGGCGAATGTGCGTGTCCGGCTGTCCCTACAAGAAGATCTATTTCAACTGGTCGAGCGGCAAGTCGGAGAAATGCACCTTCTGCTACCCGCGGATCGAGGTCGGTCAGCCGACCGTGTGTTCGGAAACCTGCGTCGGGCGGATCCGTTATCTCGGTGTGCTGCTGTACGACGCTGATCGCATTGAGGAAGCGGCCTCAACGGAGAACGAGGAAGACCTCTACCAGGCGCAGCTCGATATCTTTCTCGATCCCAACGATCCGGACATCCAGGAACAGGCCCGCAAGGACGGTGTGCCGGAAGCCTGGATCGAAGCCGCCAAGCAATCGCCGGTCTACAAGATGGCGATCGACTGGAAAATCGCATTCCCGCTGCACCCGGAATACCGGACGCTCCCCATGGTCTGGTATGTGCCGCCACTGTCGCCGATCAAGAATGCCGCCGAAACCGGGGCGATCGAAAGCGACAATGGCATGCCTGACGTTCGCTCGTTGCGCATTCCGCTGCGCTATCTCGCCAATCTGCTGACGGCGGGCGACGAGGCACCGGTCGCTTTGGCGCTGGAACGCATGCTCGCCATGCGCGCCTACATGCGCGCCAAGACGGTAGACGGTATTGTCGATCCCTCGATTGCAGAAGCCGTCGGCCTCGATCAGGCGCTGATCGAGGACATGTACCAGATCATGGCGATTGCGAATTACGAGGATCGCTTCGTGATCCCGACTTCGCATCGCGAGGAAGCCGAAGAGGCATTCGATATTCGCGGCGAATGCGGCTTCAGCTTTGGCAATGGCTGCTCCGACGGATCGAGCAAGGCGTCACTGTTCGGCGGGCCGCGCCGACGTGCTCAGGTAACCCCGATGGAGAAAAGCTGATGACCCGGACCTTCAAGGTATTGGCTGCCCTTTTGAATTACCCGACCCCGGAGATTGTCGCGGCGGCCGATGACTTCATCCCGGTGATGAAGGCAGAAGACTTGCTCGGCAAACGAGAGCTCGCGGGGCTGGAAAAGCTGTCACAGCAACTGGCTGATCGCGATTTGTATGATCTGCAGGAACGCTATGTTCAGCTGTTCGATCGCTCGCGCTCATTGTCGCTGCACCTGTTCGAACATGTTCATGGCGAGAGCCGCGACCGCGGCCAGGCGATGGTCGATCTCAAGGCGCTTTATGAAAGCCACGGTCTGGAACCGGCGGCCAATGAGCTGCCGGACTTCCTGCCGCTCTTCCTCGAATTCCTGTCGACGCAACCGCTCGCCGAAGCGCGCGCGCTGCTCGGCGAGGCCGCGCATGTGATCGACGCGTTGACCGAACGCCTGCGCAAGCGTGACAGCATCTATGCCGGAGTTTTCCGTGCACTGGGGCAGCTCGCCGATCGCGATGCCGCGCTCGCTGATGCAGAGGTGGAAACTCCGGCAAACGAAGACGAGTCGCTGGAGGCCATCGACAAGGCCTGGGAGGAGGAACAGGTCGTGTTCGGACCCGATCCGAATGCCGGCTGTCCCGTTGCCAGCGACATGCTCAACCAGATGGCTTTGCCGCCTGACTCCAATGCATCGAAAGGAGATCGGCCATGACCGAGTTCCTGCACAATTTCGTATTTGGCATCTATCCCTATATCGCTCTGTCGGTCCTCATTGTCGGCTCGATCATTCGCTATGACCGCGAGCCCTACAGCTGGCGGGCTGGCTCAAGCCAACTCTTGCGGCGCCGACAACTGATGATCGGGTCGGTCCTGTTCCATGTTGGCGTGTTGGTGATTTTCGTCGGCCATCTGGTTGGCTTGTTGACGCCAATCGCGGTGTTTGATGCGCTTGGGATTGGCCACGGCGCCAAGCAGATGCTGGCGATCGTGGCCGGCGGTGTCGCAGGTGTCCTGGCATTGGTCGGAGCGAGTCTGCTTCTGCATCGGCGGCTGTTCGATGCACGTATCCGATCCACGACGAGTTTCGCCGACATGGCGATTCTGCTGCTGCTCTATACGCAACTGCTGTTGGGGCTGGGGACGATCGCGGTCTCCCTGCAGCACCTGGATGGGCACGAAATGGTGACCTTCATGAGCTGGGCGCAGGGCATCTTCACCTTCCAGGCGGATGCCGCGCAGCACATCGTTCATGCGCACTGGTTGTTCAAGATGCACATCTTCCTCGGGCTGACGATCTTCCTGGTCTTCCCGTTCACGCGGCTGGTTCACATGTTCAGCGCACCGGTCCGCTACGTGTTCCGCAGCGGCTACCAGGTGGTGCGCCGGCGGGCCCGGAAGGAGGCAGCGAAATGAGCAAGGCTTCGCTGATTTCCAACACGCCTGACCAGCCGGTGCCGGTGAGTGTCAATGGCATTGCAATCTCGCCGGAAAACATCGCTGCGGAAGCGCAGAACCACGCCTCCGACCGGCCGGAGAAAGCCTGGGCGGCAGCCGCCGAGGCATTGGTGATCCGCGAGGCGCTGTTGCAGAAGGCCCGCGCACTGGGTCTCGTCGCGCAGCCTGTCACCGACGCATCTGACCGAAAGGAACCGGAGGACGACGCCCTGATCCGTCAGCTGCTGGAGGCCGAAGTTTCGGTGCCGAATCCCGACCTGTCCTCCAGCCAGCGTTATTTCGAGAACAATCGCGGGCGATTCCGTTCGGCCGATCTCTATGAAGTTGCGCATATCCTGCTGCAGGCCGACAAGCGCGATGCGCTCGCCTATTCCCGCGCGAAGCGGGAGGCCGAGGCGTTGATCGAGGCGTTGCAGGACAAGCCCGGTCAATTCGAGCGGATGGCGCGGGACCGGTCGGACTGCCCTTCGGCCAATGACGGCGGACGGCTCGGCCAGATTGCCGCCGGCCAGACGACGCCGCTGTTCGAAGCGGCGGTGCGCGAGATGCAACCAGGCGAGATCAGCGCGTCGCCGGTCGAGACGCCCTACGGGTTTCACATCATCCGGCTTGACCAGAAGGCGCCCGGCACGGTGCCGGATTTCGAAATTGCCCGTCCGCTTGTCGAGGAATTCCTGCGCGATGCCAGTTGGCGGCGTGCCGTCTCGCAATTCATTTCGCTGGTGATCGGTGAGGCAACCATCACGGGCGTCGCACTGAACGGCGCAAAAACGCCGCTGGTCCAGTAGGGCCGATAAAAGGGAGAGCCGCAATGAGCAGGCCATTTCTACAGATTTCGCGGTTGGCAGGCGGTCTCGTGCTGGCGGCCAGTTCTGGCGCGCCGGCCCTGGCCGACCCGGAATTCCTGATCGACGCGCGGCTTCGCTATGAAAGCGTCGACCAGGACGGCTTCGCAGACAGCGCGCAGGCGCTGACCCTTCGAACCCGATTCGGGATTGATAGCGGTCCGATGAACGGGTTCCGCTTCCTGGTCGAAGGCGAAAACGTCTTGCATCTCGTTGATGACTTCAATTCGACAACGAACGGCCAGACGGGTTTTCCCGTGGTGGCGGATCCGGAGGAGACCGAACTCAACCGCGCGCAATTAACGTATACGGGTCTGGACGACACAACCCTGACGCTCGGACGCCAGCGGGTTATCCTGGGCGATGCACGTTATGTCGGCAATGTCGGCTTCCGTCAGAACGAGCAGACGTTCGACGCTCTGAGATTGAGCTTTGAAGGCGTTCAGAACCTGACGCTCAACTATCTATATCTCGACCGCGTGAACCGAATATTCGGAGATGATCACCCTGCCGGTGAGTGGGATCTCGACGGTCACGTGGTGACAGCCGAATTCGCCGCGCCGGCCGGCCGGTTGTCCGGCTTTGCCTATCTGATCGACAATCAGGATATTGCTGCACTTTCATCGGCGACATTTGGCGCGCGCTGGCAGGGCGAAATCTTGCGCGAGGGGTCGCCTGTGTTCGGGTATTTCGCGGAGTATGCGCATCAGACCGACTATGGCGACAATCCGGCCAGCTTCGATCTCGGCCTGTTCCGGGCCCAGGCGAGCCTGTCGCAGAACGGTATCTCCGGTGCAGCCGGTTTCGAGATTCTCGAAGGAGATGGCGCGCGCGGCTTCGCAACGCCGCTGGCGACCTTGCATGCCTTCCAGGGCTGGGCCGATGTATTTCTGGCCACCCCGCCGAGCGGAATCCGTGATCTCTACATCCGCGGCGGTTGGACGGTCAGTGACCCTGTCTTCGGCCAGGGATTGTCGCTGGCCGCAGTCTACCACGATTTCGAAGCGGAATCCGGGGGCGGATCACTTGGGTCTGAAATCGATCTCGTCGCGACCTCGCGGCTGACCGAGCATGTCTCGCTGCAGTTCAAGGCGGCGTTCTATGACGGGCCGGATAATGGTCCCGCCGACCGCAACAAGCTCTGGATCGCGCTCACCGTGACCCGCTAGGAAGAGGAGGCCGGGCAACCGGACAGGCCGATGATTGGCGACCTTTTGGAGAATAATCTCGTCTGGGCGGACACCAAGACGCGAAAGGATCCAGACTTCTTCCATCGCCTCGCGCGGCAACAGCACCCCGATTATCTGTGGATCGGCTGTTCCGACAGCCGGGTGCCGGCAAACGATATTGTCGGCCTTGATCCCGGCGAATTGTTCGTGCACCGCAATGTTGCCAATCTTGCGCCGTCACAGGACGCGAATTTCCTGTCGGTTCTGCAGTTTGCTGTCGAAGCGCTGAAGATACGTCACATCATCGTCTGTGGTCATTACGGTTGTGGTGGCGTGGCGGCGGCAATGTCCGGCGAGCGGCACGGGCTGATCGATCACTGGCTGCAACCGATCCGTGATGTGTCAGACGAATTGGCGCCCTATCTGTTACGACTCGAAGACCCCAAGCGCCGGCTGGATGCGCTGTGCGAGGCCAATGTGGCTGCCCAAGTCCGGTCAGTAGCGTGCAATCCTATCGTTCACGATGCCTGGAGCCGTGGCCAGGAGCTGGCCGTACATGGATGGATCTACGGGATCGACAACGGATTGATCCGTGATCTCGAATTGACGGTATCAAACCGCCGCCAGGTCTCGCGGCAATTTCCCGACCGGCTTTCGGTCTGGCTCGGCGCTGATCCGGGCGAATGCGCGACGGGGTGCCTCGGCGTGGTCGAAGCATAGCCCCTGGCGAAAGATCAGGGCAGGCGAATCCGGAACCGGCAGCAATATTCCGGTCGATCACAAATCTCGATCGAGCCATGATATTTCGTTTCGACCAGTTGCGAGATCAAGCGCGTGCCGAATCCGGTTCCCATATCGGTGGAGGCGTCGACGGGTGACGTGTCGCGCCACAGGACGGAGAGATAGCGCTCACTGTCCTCGCGGATCAGATTCCACGACAATTGAACATCGCCCGCCAATGATTTCAGCGCGCCGTACTTCGCGGAATTCGTGGCCAATTCGTGCCAGATCAACCCAAGATCAAATGCGAGATCACCGGGGATTTCAAAATCGCGTCCGGAAATTGAGACCAGCGACAGAAGGATAGCGGCAAGAACAGCGGAAAGCTTCGTTTTCATTGTTTCCTCCCGATCGATTTACCGATCGTGTTTAAGAAACGCTGTGACGGCTCTCCGGTTCCGGACTGTGCCTGGCCGACTATTGCTGCTGCGCTGCTCCTTGCCGCTCTTTCCCGTTGCGTCTAAAGCCACTCTAGGAGCCGTGGGCAATTGGTGTAGCGGCAGACAAGGGGACACGGATGCGTTCATTTATCGTATTGGCAGGGATCACCTGCATGGCGGGATGCGCAGGTGCCCAGAGCACGCCGGAAAACCCGCTCGCCGGCGAAGTGACGGACGCCCAGCCGCGGGTCGATTTCCCGTTGACGCTGGGTGCCGGCGATATCGTCACATTGACGACGTCTTCGGCGGAGAATTTTGACACGATCCTGGCGCTGACCGGACCGGATGGGCGCTTGCTGGCAGAAAATGACGACATGTCGCCTGGCACTTTGCAGTCACAGATCGTTCTGCAGGTGCCTGCAAGCGGCCGGTATACCGTCTCGGTGACCGGTTATGGCGGCTCGACAGGTGCTTTCGAACTCGACGTCGAGGATGGCGTTGATTTCGGCCTTTCTTCCGCCGCGCAGATACTGCGCGAGGACATTGTGGCGCTGAGCGCATCGACACCGACGCAGAGCTTTTCCGTGGATCTTGCGAGCGAAGATATCCTCGTGGCCACGACTTTTGCGCTGACCGGCGGGCTGGATACCACGCTCTCGCTGACCGGGCCGGATGGCATGGTTGCAAGCCAGAATGACGACCGCGGCGACGGGACGCTGAACTCGCAGATCGTTTACCAGGCCGAGCGGGCTGGGCGCTACGAGATCGAGATCGGTTCCTTTTCCGGCAACGAATCCGGCGATCTGGTGATTTCGCTGGCGATCGACCCGAATGCCGAGGTGCCATTTGATTTCAGCTCGATCGAAGGAGAGCAATTCGCGGACTTCAGTGGCGCGATCACCGACGACCAACCGAGCATCAGCTATCCGGTGGTGCTCGATGAAGGGCAAACACTCTATGCTTATGCCAACGCATTGAGCGGCGACCTCGACACGTTGCTGCGCTTGTCCGCCCCTGACGGTCACCCGGTAGCGGTGAATGACGACCGCGGCGACGGCTCGCTGAACTCCGCCATCGCCTACACGGCCATGCAGTCCGGCACCTACACGCTGGAGATGAGCCGCTATCAGGGTAGCCAGTCAGGCGGCGAGTTCGAGCTCATCCTGTCATTTGTCGACGCCGATATTGTCGACCTTCTCCAGGAGTTGCGCGAACGCGTGATCACGCTGAGCGGAGAAGTCGAGACAATCCAGACAGAGGATTTTCTCGTCCACTACACGCTGGAAGGCGATGATGCGTCTTCGCGCGAATACGCGCTATCCCTCGGTGAAGCCTTGCAGGAAATCTATGACATCCAGATCGGCCGCATGGGCTGGTCCGAGCCGATCCGCGACGATGACGGGCTTTACCGGGTCTTCGTTGCCGATGCAGGCGGCTCGCTCGGCGTGGCCTATCCTGTCGAAGTGGTCTTCGATAATCCGAACACGGCCGGTGTGCGCGAAAACGAGGCGGCAAGGGCGATTTTCCTGGTCGAGAACGATTTTCTCGGCCTTGGAAAGGAGGCCTCTGCCCACAGTCTGATGCGGGCGACGGCCACCCACGAATTCAACCACATTGTCCAGTATGGCTATGACGCCGAGGAAGAGCTCGGCTGGCTCTATGAATCAACGGCTTCGTGGATCGAGACGGTAACGGTCGGTGCCGATCAGGACGCCACGGATTATGTGGAGACGGACTATCGCTCACCGCACACATGCTGGACGACCACAGAAGGCGGATTCAACTATTCCCAATGGACATTGTTGCAATCGATCGCCGATGTGCATGGCGAGGACATGATCGTCCGCTTCTGGGAAAACAGCGTCGAGCTCGAGGGATTTGAGACCATGGAAGCGGCGTTGCGCGAAGCAAATACGTCGCTGCCGGACGTGATCCAGCGGTGGCGGGCTCAGAATTTCGCGCGCGACTACGATCTTGCTCCGCTGTTCGATACTACGGTGGCGCCGCGTGCGACGATCTCGGAAACCGGCCCTTGGCAATCCAAGGGTGGATTGGAGCAGCTCGGCGCAAATTATCTGGAACTGGCCCTCGACGGCGAGTTCATGGTCTCACTCGACGGCGATGCCGGTCTGGAAGTTCTGGCGCTTGGTGTGGCGGATGGGGCAGTCCATGTCATGCCCCTGGGCCGATCGGGCGGTGTGGATACAAGCGGCTTCGAGACCGTCTGGTTGATGGTGTTTCACCGCACAATGCCCGAGGAACCGGGCGCGTGTTCAGGGGTTGGCTACAGTCTCGATATCCAGCCGGCCAGCGTGATGACGGCCGAAGCAAGCTATCGATTCGATGCGCGGCATTTCGAAGTCCCGCAGGATTCGGTCGACGAAGACGGCTAGAGCGAAGGCGCGGCCACCATTATCGGTGCCACCGTTATCGGCATTGAAGGGCGTCCTGCCAGCCGGCAGGGCGCCCTTTGCTGGACGATGCGGATACGTCAATCCGGAACGGTTCTGACCGCTATCGATCCCGCACCGATCAGGCGGATCGATTCGATTTCGTCCGAGTCGAGCGAAGACACTTCCACAAACGCAACACCGACGCGATTAACCCCGGGTGACAGGTCGACGGATTCGCCCTGGCCCTGGACGCGGACCGTGAAGGTCGCAGATCCCCCTGACGCAAATGCCGAGACGCTTCGCGACGCTGCAAAATCGTCAAGGCAGGTTCCGTCATCTGCATCGGTCGAACAGATCGACAAGGTGAGGGGCAAGGTCGGGAAACCGTCTATTCCCTCGACGACGGAAATGGCCGCATCGGAGATGGCGAATGCCATTTCACTGGCGTCCTCCGAGTTGGTGGCAAAGGGGATGATATAGACGGGGCCTGACGTTACCCCGAGATTGCTCGCGGCAACCGAAAAACGGGCGGCGCCGTTCTCTGGCACTTCGACGACATTTCCGGTGGTCGCCGCCAAGACCGCGACAATGTCGGCGATCGGTTGCGTACTCAACGTCACAAGAACCGAATTGAGCTGGGTCGGCCGGCTGGCCGAGCCGTTGGCGCAACTGGCCAGCATTGGCAGGATTACAGTGCCGTCAATGTCTGCTGCCGGCGCGCCGCCAGTAATGGTTCCACCGAAGGCAAAAATCTGAGACTGGCCGGCAGGAATATCGACCGCCTCACCCGCGCCGCCCGCTTCCGGAGTCAACGGCATGAAGGTAAATACGCCGCGGCCTCCTAGCGGCGGACGGATTCCACAATCCGCCGCGTTGACTGACCCGCCTACTGATGCGGCCAACAATCCGGACGCGAAATTGCCCAGTTGCGCTGTGCGGACCATGGGGGCGACCGCCGAATTGACACTGGCCTCCGCCGGATCGCTACCAATCTGCCAGCGCAGCAGGACTTCGCCCTGCAGAATCGGATCCGATGTGGACGCAATGGTCTGGAGGCGAACCCAAAGCCCGCCGTCCGGAATATCAAAGAGAAGCGGCTCTGCTTCATCGAAGCCATTCGCATATTCAACCTTGCCTGCGACCAGCTCGTCCAGCGCCGTGCCCGTGAACGGCGTCACAATGGTGAGCGATACCGTCTGTTCTATGACGAGGCTGAGTTGGTCCCCGGACCCGCCCGTCGCCCTTAGCCAAACGGTTCCGCTTGTTGCTGACGACAGGCCGTCAGGTTCGCCGCTTTCGAATGTCGAACCCGCCAGGCTGACCAGTGCGCGACCATTGGGTGCCTCGAGTTCCAGAGCGTCTGCAAACGCATCATAGGGACCGGCGAGAGGGATGATGAACAGACTGAACGGGTCGCGTTCCTGACCGCCCATCGAATTTTCCGGGGGAGCATAATCGAATGCGATGTGAACCGTTTCGCCCTCGCTGCCAGCAATGTCGATACTGACGCTCTCATGTGTTGCCGAGCCGGCCGCGACCGTTTCGAGCGCAGCGAGTGACGTGCCGCGATAGACTGCCAGCGTGTTGCGGCCGAGACGGCCTGACGCGCCGATTCTGACCATGCCATCGCGCTGGAAAGTCAGCCTGTACCATGTCGTGTTTTCGGCGGCTTCGCCATCATGTGCCGGCTCACCGGCCTGGCGGGTCGCACCGAAGGATGACAGCTCGATGACCTGGAAATTGTCCCGCAGCACGAGTGCATCGGCAAAATCATCGTTGAAAGGACGCTCTGACGGCGAAGCGCCTGCGTAGCCGAGAACGCGTGCACCGATGTCCAGTCTCTGCTCGCCGCCGGGCCATTCGGCCTCGATCGTGATTTCGCCTCTTTGCTCGCCAAGTGTTACAGCGGCAAGGTCGAGCACAATATTGATCGGCGTGCTTGTACCCGGCGCAAGTTCAACGTCATAAGCGCGCACGTCCGCACCGAATGTGACAGCGTCGATGCCCTCCACCGCGATCGAGACGGTCATGGATTCGATGCCGTCATTGGTGAGCGAATAGGTAACGACATCAGGCGATTGCGGCCGGTGGACGTTGACGGTTGCGAAATAGTCCGTTGCCGGCGAGATGGAGAGCGGACCCGTCGCGATTTCAACGGCGGACATGTACTCATGGGCCTGTGCAACATCGATCCGGGTGCGCACCAATGAATTGTCGGGGTCGGTGACCGGCCGACCGGTCAAGCGCAGGGCGGTTTCGATATCATTGACGGACGCCTCAGGATGGGCAGCGGCGAGCAAGGCGAATGCCCCGGCGACGTGAGGCGTGGCCATGGACGTGCCGGAATAGGCGTCAACGGAATTCGCCGTCGTGCCGACCTCGACGGATGAACGGATCAAATGGCCGGGTGCCAGCAGGTCAACCATGAAGGCTGAATTGGAGAAACTTGTTACGGCGTCATTGCGGTCAGTTGCACCGACCGTGACGGCTTCGGAAATACAGGCCGGGTAAGAGACCGAGTCATTGTAATGATTGTTTCCGGAGGCGATCACCGTGGCAACGCCCGCGGATCTCAACAGCGAGATAATGGGTTGCAGGGCCATACCGGCCGGCGCGGCAAAGGGGCAGTAATCGAAATGGCGGCCGCCGCCCAGGCTCATGTTTGCCGCTGCGAGGCGGACACTTCCTCCGCCCGGGATTTCGATCACCCGGTTGCTGTAAACCCATTCCAGTGCCGCGAGGAGATCGCTGTCGAGCGCGGTGATATCGTTCTCCGCGACATGGAGGCTGAACACGTTGATCGCGACGATGCCGGCACCAGGGGCCATGCCGCGAAGCGTTCGCTCGATATTGTTTCCGTCCGTATAGGTGTAGTCGCGGCCCGCAACCGTGCCGGCAACATGAGTGCCATGACTGTCTTTGACCGCACACCACTCACACGCATCGCCTGCCTCTGTTCCGATCTCGACAACCTGACCGTTGGGACACCGCGATGTGGTTTCCACTGTGTAGGATGAAAAGCAGGCTGATGCGACGATCGCGTTGTTGAGCATCGGATGTTGATGATCGGTGCCGGTATCGAGAATGGCGACAGCGACGCCTTCGCCGGTCAGCCCTTCCCCGTGCAAGAGGCTGGCACCGGTCAGGGGCAGCGATTCATCCATGAAAGGCTCGTTGAAGCGATCCTCGGCGATCGCGACAACCTGCGGCAGTGCTGCCAGGAGTTCGATCTGGTCCCGGCTCGCCGACAAGGCAATCGCCGGTGTGAGGTCAAACTGCCGGGTCAGCATGAGCCCGTCCGGAAAGCGATCCGTCGGTTGGCCTTCGTCGCGCGCGATCGAGCTGGCGACCGCGTTACGTTCCCGCCGCAGGCTTTCAATACTGGTGCCGAAAGCCTGCTGTACGACGTTTTCCTGCATTTCGTGGATTGCCGCGGTGCGAGCTTCCATAAGGGAAACCGATGCGGCCGCCTCGCCAAGTCCCACGGACGGGGGTGTCAAATGGACGATGACCGGAATGGCATGGGATTCCAAACGTGCATCTGCCTCCGGCGACAATTCGATTGGCGCCTGCGCCCATGCGAGGCCGGTTGTCATCGTGACGATTGCCGCGAACAGAAAAGACAAGCTTCTTGCCAACATGGTTTCTCCCAAACTATCGCTAGCCTAGACCGAGCGCTAAGCCGTAGCGACAAGTTTAGAGGTCAACCGGGCGCACCAGTATTCTTGGTCTCCGGGATCGATCCGATGAATCCGTGCATTTGTCGCGCGAGAAAGCCGCCTTGCGTGCCGGATGAAACCGACTTCCATTCGCCAGTGAACAGAGTTATCGCGCGCATGTGCTACGGACTGTATGCATCAGCTGGCTGTTGACCGGCGTCCGGTGCTCCTTGGCAATGCCGAAAGGCGGCGCGGTAGAAATCGTACGGCAGCCCAAGCCTTTGGATTGATATGACCACGACCGCACCGCTCGACATCTATCTGTCCGTTTCACCGGGGCTCGAGGATGTCTTGTTGCACGAGGCAAGGCAGACCGGATTCAATGATGCCCGCACTGTGGCGGGCGGCGTGGAGTTCAGCGGCAGCTGGCCGGATGTCTGGCGGGCGAACTATTTGCTGCGTGGTGCGGTCCGGGTTCTGGTGCGCGTGGCGACTTTCCCGGTGGTTCACCTATCGCAGCTCGACAAGAAAGCCCGCAAGCTCGACTGGGCCAGCTGGCTGCCCAGGGGTGCTGCGCTGCAATTCTCGGCGAGTTGCCGCCAATCAAAACTCTATCACGCCCGAGCCGTGCAACAGCGCGTACGAGACGCGGCGCTGGAGGCTGTCGGCGGACGGATAGATGATGCAGACGGCCTGCGGGTCCAGATCCGGATCGCAAAGAATATCTGCACGATCAGCCTCGATACATCCGGCGAATTGTTGCACCGCCGCGGGTTCAAGCTGTCCGTGGTCAAGGCACCGATACGCGAAACCATGGCAGCGCTGTTGCTGCGCGCCTGCGGTTATGCCGGAGAAGAGCCCGTTCTCGATCCGATGTGCGGATCGGGCACATTCGTGATCGAGGCGGCCGAGATTGCGGCGGGATTGCCGGCCGGACGGGGCCGATCTTTTGCATTCGAGCGCTTGCCATCGTTCGACGCGGATAGGTGGACCGCTTTGAAAGCCGCGCACCCGGGGCGAGAGACCGCTTTTCTGTTTTCAGGGTCGGACCGGGATGCCGGTGCTGTCGAGGCTGCACGCGCCAATGCCGCGCGATCCGGTGTGACCGACATCACTCGGTTTGAAACGGCAGATATTCGCGACACTCGATCGCCAGGGGAGCAACCCGGACTGGTGATGATCAATCCACCCTATGGCGCCCGAATCGGCAACCGGAAGGCGCTCTATCCCGTGTACCACGCCATTGGTGATACTTTGCGGTCGCGCTTTTCCGGATGGCGCGTCGGCTTGGTAACAAGCGATGACGCGCTCGCGCGCGCAACGCGCCTGCCTTTTTCGCGGCCCGGCCCGATCATCGATCACAGCGGGATCAAGATACGCCTCTACCAGACAGCTCCGCTGGCGTAGACCAGGCGAATATAAAGTCAGCGAAGGCGGTCGTCGGGAACGCAGTCCCGGACCAGCATCGAACATTCCGCTGTTGTCCGGATCAGCCGGGTTTCGTCTGTCAGACCGTTCACAGATTCCTCGATCTCGATCTGGCGCGTCATCAAGACCGGTGCGAGCAGCACGGCGAGCGCGATACCGGTCGCCAAGCCCGCGAAGAAGGCGATTCCCATCCGCAGACGGCTACTGCCCGGTGACTGCGCGACTTGCGGCAGCGCCGGTTCCTCGGCCGGCTCGCTGTCGAGCGCGATCGGTTCCGGTGGCGTCGCGAGCACGTATCCGATCCGCGGCAAGGTCCGGATGGTGTCGTGACCGAGATGGCGGCGCAGACGCGAGACGGCCTGGGTCAGAGCTTCATCGGACCCGTTTTCTGCCCAGACCTTGTCAAGAATATCGCTACGACTCAGCGCCTTGCCCGGGGATTGGACGAAGAGATCCAGTAGCCGGGCAAGCCGCGGTTCCAGCCGGACTATGCCGTGCGCGGTCCGTATCAGGCCTTGCGCCGGATGATAGACGCGGCCGGAGATGCGGTAGGCGTTCTCTCCGGTATCGACATGCATTGTGTCGGGCATGTTTGGATTCCTTTCGAAAGCTTCTTCGTCAGGACGCAGAACAGTTCAACCGCTAGCTCTTCCCCTGTTCGAAGTGAAAACCACACGCCCGGAGGGATCAAATGACGAATTGGACAGGCTTGATTGCTGTGTCAGCTGCAGTCGTGGCTGCGGCCACCAGCCTAGCGGTGGAGGATTCCACTGGACCATCAGCCGGCCCATTGACGGGATCGGCCTTGAACCAGTCGCTGTCGGAAGCGGCCAACCGCCTCGATACGGCGGGCTTCGACGGGCATGTCAGCGTGTCGCTCAATGGCGAGATCGTGTTCGTCGCCTCGCTCGGTCCTGCAGACCCGGTGACCGGAACGCCCTACAGCCTCGTGACGCAGACCGATATCGGATCGATCACCAAGAGCGTGACGGGCTTGCTTGCGTCGCGTCTGATCGCCGACGGCAGGCTCGACCCGAATTCGACGCTAGCGGATTGGTTCGAAGCAGTGCCCGCCGACAAGGCCAATATCACGGTGCACCAATTGCTGACGCATAGTGCCGGATTCCCGCCTGCCATAGGTGACGATTACGCCGAAATCGGACGGGAAGCCTTTGTCAGGCAGGCCCTTGCTGCGGACCTGCAGTTCGAACCCGGTACGGCCTATGCCTATTCGAATGTCGGAATTTCACTGACGGGCGCGATCATCGAAAGGGCAAGCGGCGAATCCCTTGAAACCCATCTTCAGTCAGTGCTGGAGCCGCTTGGCCTGAGCGATACCGGCTATGCAGCGGTAATATCAACCACGCGTGCGGTCCGCACCGGACGTGGTGCCGATGTTGCCACTGCGAGCTGGGGTGGCGATGCCGCCAGCGATTACGGCTACGGCATCGTGGTCGAGGATCACCCGCTCTACGGCCGCTTTTACTGGCACAATGGGGGCAACGCGTATTTTACCAATCATTTCCGGGTATTGCCGGAGCCAGGCGTCGTGATCTTCGCGACCTCCAATGCGCGCGGTGTCGATCCCGACGTCGTGGCCGAGGTGATGTCGGCGGCGGTCTACGGGCGGCAGATCGATATCGCCGCGCAGCCTGCCGTCGATTTCGATCGTACGGTCGATCTCCCCGACACCGCAGCCGGTGTGCTTGCGAGGGCATTCATCGACACGCTGAATGCCGACCAGCCTTCGGACTGGCAGGCTTTCATCGAAACCCGGACCAGCCAAGCCTTCCAGGAACTGGTTCCGATGGAGGAACATCTCGGCATGTTCCGGAGTCTGCATCAGGATTTCGCCAGTGCTGCGATCTACGCCGTGGACGAAGGTGATGACGAAATACGTCTTGTCATGGGGCAGCCGGACGGACCGCTCGCGCGCGTCACGATCGGTCACGAGCCTGCAGGTGATGACCGCGCCATGAGCGGTCTGTCCATTGATGGTTTCTAGCGGCCTATGCCCGACTCGGCGGGCATAGGTATTCGCAACATCCAGGACGTTCGGGCTGTGCGCGAATGCCTCGTGAACGATAGCGGGGCAGATTGAAGCATTGTCAGCGCCTTCGAAAGTTCCGACACTCGGATCTGCAATCCGTAGTTCCGGCTAGAGGACGGTACATTTGTGGCCCGAACGGCCTTCAGGACCCGCGCGCTGACCAAGGTCTATGGCGAAGGCGAGACGGCCGTACATGCGCTGCGCGGCGTCAATCTTGATATTCCGGAAGGCGAATTTGTTGTGCTTCTCGGACCATCGGGCTCAGGTAAATCCACCTTGCTGAACATCATTGGCGGGCTGGATCGCGCAAGTGATGGCGAAGCCTGGTTCCATGACCGCGAGTTGACGGTCATGAGCGACCGGCAATTGACGCGCTACCGTCGCGATCATGTCGGCTTTGTATTCCAGTTCTACAATTTGATGCCGAGCCTTACAGCGCTGGAAAATGTCGAACTGGTCACCGAGATTGCCAGCAATCCGATGGATGCTGCGGATGCTTTGGCACTTGTCGGGCTGACCGCGCGGGCAGACCATTTTCCGTCCGAGCTATCGGGCGGAGAGCAGCAGCGCGTCGCGATTGCGAGGGCGGTCGCCAAGAACCCGACCGTGCTGTTCTGTGACGAGCCCACCGGCGCGCTGGATTCGACGACCGGTCGGACCGTTCTGAAGGTGCTCAAGGATGTGAATGAAACACTGGGCGCGACCGTGATGATCGTCACACATGCGGCCGCGACCGCGCAAATGGCGGATCGGGTCATCCATTTTGCGGACGGCACAATCCGCGAATCCGTGATCAACGAGACCAAGGTTTCACCCGAGGAGATCCACTGGTGAGTCCGCTCGACACCAAGCTGTTCCGCGATCTCTGGCGCATGAGGACGCAGGCGCTGGCGATCGGCCTGGTCGTGGCAGTCGGTGTCATGCTGCTGGTGATGATGGCAGGGCTCGTCAGCTCGCTGGAGGAGACGCGGCGCGCTTACTATGAGCGCTATCGGTTGGCAGATGTTTTCGCACCAGTGGTACGGGCTCCGGAAAGTGTGCTGGACGAGCTGGCCGAAATCGATGGCGTCTCGGCGGTCGAGGGACGCGTCGTCGGACGGGCCCTGATTGATGTGGCCGATACCGATCTGCCGGTGCAGGCGCAGGCGGTTTCGCTGCCGGATTTCGGCGTGCCGCGGCTGAATGATGTCTATCTTGCCTCGGGCCGCTGGATCGACCGGAGGCGCTCCGATGAAATCCTGCTCCTCAAGAGCTTTGCCGAAGCGCACGGGCTCGAACCCGGCGATCGATTGTCGGCCACAATGCATGGCTCCAGGCGCAGCTTTCACATTGTCGGTCTCGCCCAGTCGCCGGAGTTTCTCTACACGACAGCGCCCGGCGAGCTGGTTCCGGATGCGTCGCGATTTGGCGTGATGTGGTTGAGCCGATCGGCGATGGAAGCGGCCTACGATCTCGATGGTGCTGTTAACGAGGTCCTGCTCTCGATCGGTCGTGCGGAAGACCTGCCTGGCGTGCTGAATGCGGCCGACCGGATTCTGGACGAATACGGGGCGATCGGTTCCTATGGGCTGGAAGACCAGTTCTCCAACCGGTTCATCATGGAGGAAATCAACGGTCTGCGGGCCTCGGCGGCGGCCGTTCCGCCGATCTTTCTCGCCGTCGCAGCATTCCTTTTGAACATCGTGTTCTCGCGATTGCTGCAAGCCGAGCGTCAGCAAATCGGGCTCATCAAGGCATTCGGATATACCGATGTCGAGGTGACTGCGCACTATTTCAAGCTGATCCTGATCATTGCCGCTGGTGGGGCGTTTCTCGGCTGCCTGTTCGGCCTCGCTGCCGGCGCCAGCATGATCAGCATCTACGTTGAATACTACAAGTTTCCGTTCCTCGTCTTCGAGATCGCCCCGGCCAGTTTCGCGATTGCGCTGGTCGCAAGCGTCGCGGCAGCATCGCTGGGTGGCCTGTTTGCGTTGCGCCAGATCTTTGCCCTGTCGCCGGCCGTCGCCATGCGGCCGCCGGCACCAACCGACTACAGCGGCAGCCGGCTTATTTCCGGTCTGGTCACGCGATTGCTCGATCAACCGACGCGCATGGTTCTCCGTCGCCTCGTCCGCCATCCCGGACGCGCGATGGGTGCGGTGGCCGGAGTTGCCGCCGGCATGGCGCTTTCAGGCGGCATGCTGACCATCCTTTCAGGGTTTGACGAGACGATCGAAACCTCGTTCAGCGTCATTGACCGCAGCGACATGATGGTCAGTTTCATCCAGCCCTTGTCGGACCAAACCCTTCACTCGCTGGCGCACATTGAGGGTGTAATCGAGGTCGAGCCCACTCGTAGCGTCGCTGCCGTCCTGCGCAACGGCGTGCATGACCATCGCGGCAGCATCACCGCCGTTTCAGCGGGGGCTGAGCTCTTCCGCGCGCTTGATGCCAGCGGACACGAGCTGACTCTTCCTTCTGAAGGTATTGTTCTGACGCCGGCATTGGCCGACATCCTGCAGATTTCGACCGGCGAAACGCTGATCGTCGATGTTCGGCAAGGGCGCCGGCCCTTGCTGCAGATACCGGTCACGGGCATTGCCGAGTCACTGCTGGGATCGCCTGCCTACATGGATTTCGGCGCGCTGAACCGCGCTCTGGGCGAGCCGAACCGGGTGGCGGGAGCCTATCTGCGGATCGATCCGCATTATCAGGAAGAGATTTATGCCGCGCTGGATGCCATGCCGGCAGTCGCGGGCGTTTCGGTCAAGGCCGATGCGCGCGCCGCATTCCAGGACATTATGGACCAGGGCGCAGGAGCGATGCGGTTTGTGATGGCGGGTATTGCGGCGATCATCGCATTCGGCATCGTCTTCAACACGGCGCGGATTGCCTATACCGAGAGCGCGCATGACCTCGCCAGCCTGCGCGTGCTGGGATTCACCAAGGGCGAGGCGGCCTTTGTACTGCTGGGCGAGTTGGCGATCGTGGTCCTCATCGCTCTGCCGCTGGGCGCGCTTGCCGGCTACTGGCTGACCTTCGCGATTGCAGAGGGTTTCAGCACCGACCTCTATCAAATTCCGGCTGACTTTGCGCCCGATGCGCTGGGATTGTCAGGGCTGGCGGTCATTGTTGCTGCGGTCTTTTCGGGCTGGATGGTAAAACGTGAAAGCGACAGGGCGGATCTGGTCCTGGCGCTCAAATCGAAGGAATAATCGGCTTCATGTGGAAAAAATACTCCCGGCCCGTTGTCACAGGCATCGTCCTCGTTGCGGTGGCGGCGTTGCTGGCCTTCGCTTTCTGGCCACGGCCGATCCCTGTCGATATCGGGACCGTCGTGCGCGAACCGATGGAAGACACGATTACCGAGGATGGCCGGACGCAGGTCCATGATGCCTATATTGTCTCGACGCCGGTCGCGGGACGCCTTCGACGCGTCGAGGTCGAGCCGGGCGATGCGGTTGTTCGCGGAGAGGATGTCGTGGCCTATATGGCACCCTCCAACCCGGCCGTGCTGGATGTTCGGACACGGGAACAAGCGCGTGCCGGCGTGTCGGCAGCCGAAGCCGCGCTGCGGCTGGCACAGGCTGAGCGCAACCGCGCCGTTGCCGATCTGGAGCTGGCCGACAGCGAATTGAGCCGCCAGCAGACCTTGCGCGAATCCGGTGTCGCCAGCGAAGCCGCGCTGGATCGCGCGCTGCGACAACGCCGCGCGGCCAGCGCGGCCCTGGACGCGGCCGACGCGGCAGTATCGGTGCGGCAGGCGGAGTTGGACAATGCACGCGCCATGCTTCAGGGCCTGGACGGCAGCGAAATTGCCGCCTCGCAGATGATCGATGACATCCCAATCTACGCGCCTGCGACCGGCCGCGCACTTCGCGTTATCCAGCAGAGCGAGACGACTCTGCCGGCGGGAACGCCAATCCTCGAAATCGGCAATGTCGAAAACGATCTCGAAGTGCTGGTCGAATTGCTCTCCACCGACGCCGTCCAGGTCCGTGCGGGACAATTCGTGCGCATTGCAGACTGGGGCGGTAGCGCAGCCATCGACGGTGTCGTGGAACGTGTCGAGCCGTGGGGCTTTACGAAGTATTCCGCGCTCGGTGTCGAAGAACAGCGTGTCAACACCATCATCCGGTTTACAGATCCCGCTGACCGTCCCGAAGGGCTGGGTCACGGATACCGTGTCGTCACGGAGATCGTGATCTGGGAGAATGACGACGCGCTTGTGGTTCCCTCAAGCGCGCTCTTCCGAAACGGAGAAGACTGGGCGGTCTACGCCGTGCGAAACGGTCGCGCCCGCGCCATGACGGTCGACATCGATCGCAACAATGGCACGCAGGCCCATGTCGTCAGTGGCCTGGCGGCTGGCGATAGGGTCGTGCTCTACCCGTCATCCGCGATCTCGGACGGTGTCCGCATCACACCCCGGCAGCCGGTCACGCGCTGATCACGCGGCGCTCTCTTGCGCTCACGCTCGATCACAAGTCCCGCAAGCGCCAAGACTTGCCGGGCCATCGTGCTATGTCACATGTGGTTATGTTGCGGAGAAGAAGAACCGACATGCTGATCAGGAAAGCGCCAATTGCCGGGCTGACGGAAAACGATGTCACGCCCAAGCGGCTATACATGAACCGCAGAAAGATCATGGCCGCCGGCGGCGCAGTCGCGTTGACGGCTGCCTGCTCTGGACCGCAGCCGGACGCCGAAGCGCAATCGGCGGCGCGCGCGGGTGCCGGCGAACCCCTCTCGTTTCGCGAGACCGCCTACACGGTTTCGGATGGCGAACTGACGCCCTATGACGCGGTCACCGGGTATAATAATTTCTACGAGTTCGGCGTCGGCAAATCCGATCCGGCGCGCTTTGCCGATGCGATGACGACCGATCCCTGGTCTGTAGAGATTAGCGGACATGCCGAACGTACAGGCGTTTTCGGACTTGAGGATATCATCGATTTCAATGCGCTGGAGGAACGCATCTACCGGCTGCGTTGCGTCGAGGCCTGGTCGATGGTGATTCCGTGGATCGGCGTACCCTTGAGCACGATTCTCGAGCAGTTCCGCCCGACCTCGGATGCCCGCTATGTCGCTTTCGAGACCTATCTCAACCGCGACGAGATGCGCGGTGTACGCTTCCCGGTGCTGGACTGGCCGTATCGCGAGGGGCTGCGCATGGACGAGGCGATGCATCCACTGACGATCATGGCAGTGGGGTTGTATGGCGAGGTCCTGCCGAACCAGAACGGTGCGCCGATGCGGCTCGTCGTGCCCTGGAAGTATGGATTCAAGTCGATCAAGTCGATCAGCCGTATCCGCTTCGTGGCGGAGGAACCCGAGACCAGCTGGAAGCAGTCCGCGCCGCGCGAGTACGGCTTCTATTCGAACGTCAATCCGAACCGCTCGCATCCGCGATGGAGCCAGTCGAGCGAGCGGGTCATTGGCGCCGGTCCCTTCACCCGCCGAGATACCGAGATGTTCAATGGCTATGACGAGGTCGCCCCGCTCTATGCCGGCATGGACCTCAACGAAGATTATTAGACATGGCGCAGCGTTCAGCCTTCTTGCGGCGGTTCGCAAAGCACTGGCTGAAGCCGGTCGTGCTCGGCCTGCTTCTGCTGCCCTTTTTCTGGATCGCTGGACAATGGGCGCTGCTTTTCGCCGACCTGCCTAACGCGCTGGGTTTCGAGCCGGTTGCCGCGACGCACCATTTCCTGGGACAGACCGCGCTGCGTATCCTGCTAATCTCGCTGGCGGTATCGCCTTTCCGTGAGCTCACCGGTTGGACGCCGATCCTGCAGGTCCGGCGGCGTATCGGGCTGGCCGCTTTCTGGTATGCGGTACTGCACCTGCTGGCCTATTTCGGCGCTGACCTGTTTTTTTCCCTGCCCGCGCTGTGGGAGGACATTGTCGAGCGCACCTACATCACCTTCGGCATGGCGGCGCTGATCCTGCTGGTGCCGCTCGCCATCACCTCCTTCAATTCGATGATCCGGCGGCTCGGTGCGGCGCGCTGGCGGCAACTGCACATGGCGGTCTATGCCATTGCCATCCTGGCCGTGATCCATCACTTTTTCGCAGAGAAAGGCCTGCAGCCCGGACCGCTGGTACACGCCGCGATCCTGACGCTGCTGCTGGGATGGCGAGTTTGGACCCGGCTGGTTCCGAAACGCCGGCCAGTCACGGGGATGAGACATGAGCGAGCGACTGACGCACCAGGATGACGAAGGCCGCGTGCGCATGGTGGCCGTCGGCGACAAGCCGGTCACGCAGCGCCGTGCCCTGGCGGGCGCTTGCATCGCCATGACAAGGCAGGCCTTTGAAGCCGTGCGCGGCGGGCAGGGACCAAAAGGCAATGCGCTCCATGCCGCCGAGCTGGCCGGTATCATGGCAGCAAAGCGCACATCGGACCTTATTCCGCTTTGTCATCCTTTACCGTTGACCAAGGTGAAGGTGTCGATCGAGCCGAACCAAGAAGAGACCGGCTTCGACATTCGCGCTGAGGTCATCTGCGACGGCAAGACCGGCGTCGAAATGGAAGCGCTGACAGCCGCTTCGGTCGCTGCGCTGACGCTTTATGACATGGCCAAGGCGCTCGACAAGACGATGACGATTTCTGGCGTTTGCCTGCTGGAAAAGAGCGGTGGCCGCTCGGGCGATTACAAGCGCAGCGACTAGTCCTGCCATGGCTGGACCGGCTGGCGAATTCATGCCCACATGCGCGCCATGCGTGACGCGCCGCCACCCGTTTCAATGGATTTTGAAACTGCCGAAGCCCTGTTCGACCGGCTTGATACCGTCGATACCGATTTCATGATTGGCGAATGGTGGGGGCGCGAAGTCGCGACCGGCCATCCCATAGATGGTGCGCTGGAACTGACGCGCTGGCACGGCAAGTCCTTCATTGATGAAGACAATGTCCATCCGCTCGTCCATCTGGACGGGCAAGGGCGGAAATTCTTCGCCGACCCGGGCAAGATGCCGTTCGGGCCGCGCATGAAAACGCCGCGCTATCCGGACTGGATGCTGCCGGTAATACGGACCGCCATGAAAGCCTACACGCAAACCAGGAAGACGCGGGCGCGGCTGCGGATGACCGAGTATCGCGGCAAGGTGTCGGCGACGATGTGCTACGACCAGCTGCCCATCAACGACGTGTTTCGCAAGCTCGATGGCGACAATGTCCTCGGCTTGATGGACATGAAACGGATGGCGCGGCCCTATGTGTTCACGCTGGCGCGCGAAGGCGCGGCGGGGTTTGATTTTTCCGCGCTTTGACGCGGGGTTCTGATTGTTGCGGGGAGAAAGCCTATGAAATTCTGGAAATCGGCTGGCATGGCGTCGGCATTTCTGATCGGACTGGCGGCATGTTCGCCCGGCGAGGAGGTCGCTCAGGCGGCGGACAGCGAAACCGCGGCGCCGGAAATCGCGGAAGCGGAAGTCTTCACCGTACTGGTTGGCGGTACGGCAATCGGCCAGATGGAAGTGGAAACCGGCGCGGACGGTTACACGGTCAATTTCGAATTCCGCAATAATGGCCGCGGTCCAACCCTGTCGGAGACGGTAACACTGGACAGGTCGGGCCTGCCGACCAGCTGGGCGATCGAGGGCAATACGACATTCGGCAATGAAGTCGATGAAAGCTTCGATTACGCCGACAACGAGGCGAGCTGGACTGACGCCACTGGCAGTGATCAGGCCGTCATCGAGGATGGCGCCTTCTACGTCCCGCAGAACGCCTCGCCCTACTGGCTCGCGATCGCGGCGCGCGCCCTGATGGAAGACGAGGACGGCATTTTGCCGGCGATCCCGGGCGGAGAGCTGCGCATGACAGAGATCGACCGCCTGGAAGTGTCGAACGAGACCGAGTCCCTGGACGCCATCGTGTATGCGATGAGCGGTACCAGCCTCAACCCGACCTATTTCCTGATGACCGGGGACGCCTTTTTCGGGATCATCACGCCGGGTTTCGCGCTGTTGGCCGAAGGGTTCGAGGGCGAGGATGAACGTCTGCGCGCGCTGGCCGCGGAATACGGTGCGAACCGGTTTGCCGAGATCCAACAGCGTGTGATCCGTGATTATGACGCGCCGGTGCTGATCCGCAATGTGCACATTTTCGATGCCGAAACGCAGACCCGCGGCGAGGCCGCCTCGGTGCTCGTGGAGCGCAATCGCATTGTTTCGATTGCGGCCGTCGATGCTGAACGGCCAGCCGAGGCAGTGGAGATCGATGGCGCCGGCGGCACGCTATTGCCCGGTTTCTTCGAGATGCACGGTCATATGGGCGAGACGGCCGCTTTCCTGAACATCGCTGCCGGCGTGACCTCGCTACGCGACATGGGCAATAACAATGAGGTGCTGACCGCGCTTCTGGATCGCGTGGAGGCGGGTGAGCTGGCCGGGCCGCGCGTGCACCGTTCCGGCTTCATTGAGGGGCGCAGCCCGTTCAATTCGAACAATGGCATTCTCGTCGAGAGCGAGGAAGAGGCCGTGGCGGCGGTGCATACATATGCCGATGCAGGCGTTTATCACCAGATCAAGATCTACAATTCGATCAATCCGGACTGGGTCCCGGCGATGATTGCTGCCGCGGAGGAACGCGGACTTCGGGTAGCGGGCCATGTGCCGGCCTTCACCACTGCCGATGCGATGATCGACGCCGGCTATGACGAGCTGACCCACATCAACCAGATCATGCTGGGCTGGGTGCTCGAGGACGGTGAGGATACACGCACCCTGCTGCGTCTGACCGCCCTGCGGCGCCTGCCGGCGCTGGACCTGGAGAGCGACGCGGTGCAGTCGACGATCGACGAAATCGCGACACGCGGCATTGTGGTCGATCCGACCTTCGCCATCCACGAAACGCTGCTCCTATCGCGCAATGGCGAAGTGTCACCGGGCACGGTCGACTATGTCGACCATCTCCCGGTCAGCTTGCAGCGGCAAGCGCGTTCGGCCTGGGCGGACATTGCATCGGAAGAAGACGATGCGAATTACCGCGGCGCCTACGACCAAATCACGGAAGTGCTCCGCATGATGCATGAGCGCGGCGTCATGCTGGTGCCGGGCACGGATCTGGGCGGCTCTTTCACCTATCATCGCGAGCTGGAGCTCTACCAGACCATTGGCATGACGCCGCCGGAAATCCTGTCGTGGGCGAGTCATGGAATGGCCGACTATCTCGGTGTCGGCGACTCGGTGGGACTGATCCGCGAGGGTTATCTTGCAGACATGATCCTGGTGCCGGGCGATCCGACGCAGGATCTCTCGGAGATCAAGACGATCTCCATGGTGATGGCTGACGGAAGGGTCTATTTCCCGACGGAGATCTATCCCGAGTTCGGCATTGTGCCGTTTACCGACGTGCCGAACGTTATCGAGCCGGCACAATAGGGAGGCCGCGATGAGAACACGTGCCGCCGTCGCGTTCGAAGCCGGCAAGCCGCTGGAAGTCTGCGAGGTTGATCTCGAAGGGCCGAAGGCCGGAGAAGTGCTGGTTGAAATCAAGGCAACCGGGATCTGTCATACCGACGAATTCACCCTGTCGGGAGCCGACCCGGAAGGCGCTTTCCCCGCCATTCTTGGCCATGAAGGCGCAGGCGTGGTGCTGGAGGTCGGGCCGGGCGTGACCAGCCTCGAGCCCGGCGACCATGTCATTCCGCTCTATACGGCCGAATGCCGCGAGTGCGAATACTGCCTGCATCCGAAAACCAATCTCTGTCAGAAGGTGCGCGCGACGCAGGGCCAGGGCGTGATGCCGGACGGCACCAGCCGATTTTCCTACAAGGGCGAGAAGCTCCTGCACTATATGGGTTGTTCGACTTTCTCGAACCACACGGTCTTGCCGGAGATCTCGCTCGCCAAGGTCCGCAAGGACGCGCCTTTCGACAAGATCTGCTATATCGGCTGCGGCGTCACGACGGGGCTCGGCGCGGTCATGTTCACTGCCAAGGTGGAGCCGAATTCGACCGCGGTCGTGTTCGGGCTCGGTGGTGTCGGGCTCAACGTCATCCAGGGACTAAAGCTGGTCGGCGCGCGGCAGATTGTCGGCGTCGATATCAATCCAAAACGCGAAGCTATGGCACGCCAGTTCGGGATGACGGATTTCGTCAATCCGAAAGATGTTGCGGGTGGTCATGACGGGCTGGTCGGGCACCTGGTCGAGCTGACCGGTGGCGGGGCGGATTATTCCTTTGAGTGCATCGGCAATGTCGGAGTGATGCGCGCCGCGCTGGAATGTTGCCACAAAGGCTGGGGCGAGAGCGTCATAATCGGTGTGGCGCCGGCGGGCGCGGAGATATCGACGCGGCCCTTCCAGCTTGTCACCGGCCGGGTCTGGCGCGGCACGGCGTTTGGAGGGGCGCGGGGGCGCACCGACGTGCCCAAAATCGTCGACATGTACATGGATGGGCGGATCGATATCGACTCGCTGATCACGCACACGATGGACCTTGAAGACATCAACAAGGGCTTCGATCTGATGCATGCTGGCGAGAGCATCAGAAGCGTGGTGGTTTACTGAAGGTGGTCTGACAGCATGTTCAATCACATCATGGTCGGCACGAATGACATTGCGCGCGCGCGCAAATTCTATGATGCCGTGATGGCGATGCTCGGATTCGAGGGCGAACCCTTCCAGCACACCGCCGACAGCGGTCACAAGCGGCTCTTCTATGTGCACAAGGGCGGCACCTTCTGCGTCAGTGAGCCGATAAACGACGAGCCGGCGAGCTTCGCCAATGGCGCTACGATCGGCTTCAAGTGCGACTCGCCCGAGCAGGTAATGGCGTTTCACGATGCGGCCGTGGCGAAGGGCGGGCTGTCGATCGAAGAGCCACCGGGAAAGCGAGAGGGCGGCCTTCTGGGCCCGATGTATCTCGCTTATGTCCGGGACCCTGATGGTCACAAACTCTGTGCCCTGCACCGGGTACGCTGACCGGATGGAGACCGTCAGCCAGTTCCGGTCGTTCAGCGGTTCACTTTCCGTCCACGACCACGACTCCGCCGTGATCGGCACGTCCATGCGCTTTGCTGTCTATGTTCCGCCGCAGGCGGAAAGCGGCCCGGTGCCGGTGCTCTGGTTTCTGTCAGGCCTGACCTGCAACTGGGCCAACGTGATGGAGAAGGGCAATCTCCAGCAGGCCGCTGCGCGCCATGGCGTAATGGTCGTCGCACCCGATACCAGCCCGCGTGGTGAGGGCGTGCCGGACGATCAGGCGTACGACCTGGGCCAGGGGGCGGGGTTCTACCTGACCGCCACGCAGACCCCGTGGTCAAAGCATTTCCGGATGGATCGCTACATCACCGAAGAGCTGCCGGAAATTGTCGCGGCGAATTTCCCCGCCGATATGAGCCAGCAAGGCATTTTCGGGCACTCGATGGGTGGCCATGGTGCCCTGACCCTGCACCTGAAACATCCCGACACTTATCGAACCTGTTCGGCCTTCGCGCCGATCGTCGCGCCGAGCCAAGTGCCCTGGGGCGAGAAAGCGTTTGCGGCCTATCTGGGTGAGGATCGTGCGAGCTGGGCTGAATACGATGCCTGCGCGCTGGTGCGGAAGCACGCGTCAGAAGCCCACATCCTGATTGATCAGGGAATGTCAGATAACTTCCTGAAAGAACAGCTGAGACCGGAATTGTTCGAGGCCGCTTGCGCCGCGGCGAGCCAGAAACTGACCTTGCGGCGGCAGGACGGGTATGATCATTCCTATTATTTCATCTCGACCTTCATGGACGATCACATCGCCCATCATATGAAGGAGTTGAAGTCCTAGTCAGCGAATTCGGAAGACACCGCATCTCTGCTAGGCTGATAGATCAACACGGGAGGTGGTGATGCGGATATGGACAGCGGCTCTTGCGGTATTGACCTGCGCGCCGGCGGCGCTGGGGCAGCAATCTTTTTATTGCCCGTCGCCGGAAGATGTCTGGATTGTCGAGAAGGAATTTCCGGAGGCCCCGGCCTGGCAATACGAAGCGCGAATCGCCGGCCATTGGGTAGCGGCAGATGTGGTGGTGCGGCGGTCGGTACCGACTGGTCGCGATGCCAGCGGAACCCGCAACCGACCGTCGCCGGCTGTCGCGGCCTCACGACCACGCGCCGCACCGATGCTGACTCACGACCGCGCCGTGAACGTGCACGAACCGCGCGCATATTCCGGCGAAGCGATCGATTATCCGCCGGTCATGCCCGCCCTTGAATGGCTGGGGGTCACGTTCGATCAATCGACAATGGTGTGCCGCTACACGATCGACGACGGGCGGGAACATGATCCGCCGCGCAGCTATCCGTCAGAAGGCCGGATTCCGGTCAACCGGCAATCGTGCGGCCCCAATTCGCGCGGTTGGCGGTACGATTCAATGGCCGGAGGCGAGGTCTGCTCGGAATCCCGCACGAGTTGTCAATTCACCTGCGTCGACACGCCGATCCTCGACAGCTGGTAGCTAGTCGTTCGCGACCCGCTCGAAGCGGTTGTCATTGAATTGCTGCCAGCCCTCATCGTTCAGGATCCAGTCGGTGACCTGGATGGCGCCATCCTCCGTCAGCGCATAACGGGAACGGCCGAGCTGATCTGTGGCTTCGCCCCAATAGACGAGGAGTTCGGTATCCGTCGCGGATCCGCGCAGATCGTGCAAATCGCCATTATTGTCGATCCAGTGACCCTCGACCTCCCCCTCGACGATATAATGTGTACCACGGCCCCTGAAGGTCCACGCTTCTTCCGTGCCGGGATTGGTTTCGATCAGGTATTCCAGCTGGTGGAAGCATCCTTCCATGACGGAAGACCAGGTCATCCGGCTTTGCGCGGGTCGGCCGAAGGCATCTCCGTCGGATTGCCATTCGCCAATAAAGTGCGGCAGCAAGCCGTGATCGCGGTCGGCGCAGGCTTGCGCCAGCGACGGTGCGGATATCGAGAGCGCTGCGAGACCGGCTAGAAACAGACGCAACATGGCGTTCTCCCCTGAAGTTCGGCTTGAAGCCTATACCCGAAACCTGCCGCCGGGGAGTCGGCGCCGCGAAATGGTATTGATGTTTGGCGCTGACCGCTGTCCTGTCCTATTGAGGACAGAGTATCCAATCGCCAGCAAGAGAACCGCCGGGCCATGTCCGCCTTCCGTGTCGCCGCACTTTATAAATTCACGCCCATGCAGGCCGACAAGGCCCTTCAGGCGCGCCTGAAGGGCGTCTGCGTGGCGCACGACGTGAAGGGCACGCTGCTGATCGCGCGCGAGGGGATCAATGGCACGATTGCCGGACGGCCCGTCGGCATTGACGCGGTGCTGGCCGAGATTCGCAGCCTGAAGGGCTGTGACGACATTGACGTCAAGCTGTCCGAAGCCGCCGAACAGCCTTTCCTGCGCCTCAAAGTGCGTATCAAGAAGGAAATCGTCACGCTCGGCGTCCCGGCGGCGGATCCGAACCGTGCCGCCGGACAATATGTCGAGCCGGAAGACTGGAACGAACTGATCTCGGCGCCGGATGTCGTGACGATTGATACGCGTAATGCGTATGAGGTTCGCATCGGCCAGTTTCGCGGCGCCGTAAATCCGGAGACCACCAGCTTCCGGGAGTTTCCCGACTGGTTCCGCAAGTTTCGCGAAAGCCGCCCGAATGCGCGGATCGCCATGTATTGTACTGGCGGCATACGCTGCGAAAAATCGACCGCGCTGGCGCGGGTCGAGGGACTCGACGAGGTGTTTCACCTGAAAGGTGGGATTCTGAAGTATCTCGAACGCATTCCCGAACATGACAGTCTTTGGGAAGGCGATTGCTTCGTTTTCGACCGCCGCGTCGCGGTCGGGCACGGGCTGGCGGAGCGCGATGTGGCGACCTGTCATGCCTGCCGCGAACCCCTCACAGCTGACGACCGGGCGTCCCCTCTTTTCGTAGACGGCGAGAGCTGTCCGTACTGCCATGCAGAGCGCTCGCCCGAACAGCGGCGGGGCTATGCCGAACGGCACCGGCAGGAAAAGCTGGCCCGCGAGCGTGGCGAGCGGCATGTCGGCGCGCAGTATCCCGATCCTGACGGACCGCTATGAGTGCGGTACGCCCGATCCTGTATTCTTTTCGCCGCTGTCCGTATGCCATGCGGGCACGGCTGGCGCTCGACGTGGCCGGAATTGACATCGAACACCGCGAAATCCTGCTGAAGGACAAGCCGGCGGAAATGATCGCGGCTTCTCCCAAGGGTACGGTCCCGGTCCTGGTTCTGCCCGACGGGCGCGTGATAGATGAGAGTCTCGACGTCATGCGCTGGGTTCTGGACCGGAACGATCCCGAGCACTGGCTCGCCGGCGATGACCGGCTTCTGATCGACGCAAATGACGGCCCGTTCAAGCATCATCTCGACCGCTACAAGTATGCCGCGCGCTATGAGGGCGCCGTGGCGGATAACCACCGCGCAGAAGCGGCAGCTATTCTCGACGGGCTGGACCGGCGTCTTTCAAATTCCCCCCAACTGATGGGCGAGAAGATGAGCTTCGCCGATGCTGCGATCTTTCCCTTTGTTCGACAATTCGCGAATACCGATCGGGACTGGTTCGATGCGCAGGAATGGCCGCATCTTCAACGTTGGCTTACCGGACATCTCGATTCGGACCGTTTCCGGCGGGTGATGATGAAGCACGAATTATTCGTGTCGGCTGCCTAGCTGGCCGCCTGGGTGCCAGACAGCTTGTAGCTCCGCAATTGCTGCTTCAGGCCCGGCCAGAATGTCCGGCCGACCGGAAAGCTTCGCCCGCAATCAAGGCGGACCTCGTGCCGATTGGGCCCGAGGGTGCGCACTTCCTCGATGCGGTCAACGGCGATGATGTGCGAGCGATGGATGCGGAGAAAGCGCTCCGGGTCGAGCTCGGCCTCAAGCGCCGCCATCGTCGAGCGGACAAGCAGGGAGGCCGAGCCGACCTCGATCACGGCATAGTCGCGATCGGCCGAGATTGACTTTATCTCGTGGCACAGCACGCGGCGTTCGGCATGGCCGCTTCGAACCCATAACGCCGGCTCGCCGGCAGGGCGCGCATCGTTATCCGAAGCGGGCCGCCTGTTCGCGGCAACGGGTGTGAGCGAGGCGAGGAAACGCGCAATCGTGGCCGTGATCTGCGCCTCCGGGTGGGTCAGCAAGACGTAATCGCGGGCGCTCAGCTCGAAAATGAGATGGGCCTGGCGGTTGCTGGCCGTGGCGAGAAGGTAGGGCAGTCCGGCACGTTCGATGCGCCGGGCCAGAGCGCGACAGTCGGGCCCGATGCATTCCTCGGCCAGAATGAGACCATCGATGTCATGAAGGATCGAGGTCAGGTCAATATTACGCAGGGCGGCCGCGCCGGGTACGGGGATAGTGCGGGCCCTGCCCGCAACTATGGACTGCAACCGGCCCTGCAACCTCTCCGGTGCGGATACCAGTATTCTCGGCTGCGACTCCGGCGGTTTCATAGCGAACAGACACACTCCCTCGTGCCGTCATCGTCGGCAAAGGCGAGAGGGTTATGAAATCACAAAACCGCCGCCCCTGGTCACAGCTCCGTGAGACGAGCGTCGCCGGGATACCGGTGAGTTCATTCCCGATGGTGCGGCGCAGATCGGTCAGATCTACTTCGTGTCGGGTAACTCGACGCAAGGTGAGACGACCTCTTCGGAGTTCTATGGTGAGGTTCGCCTTCCGATCCTGTCGGGTGTCGAGTTCGCCGAACTGCTGGCCTTCGAACTTTCGGCCCGTTCCTCGTCCTATGACGTGACCGGTACGAATGTGAACTCGTCCTTTGATGCCAATACCTACGCCATCAAGGGTGAGTGGGCACCGAGTGATCAGGTCCGTGTGCGGGCTTCGTTCTCGACCGGCTTCCGGGCGCCTTCGATCGGCGAATTGTTCGCTCCGCAGGCTCAAACGGCCGTTCAGTACACCGATCCGTGCACCAATTACGGCACGTCGGGTGCGAATGCGACCGTCGTGGCCAACTGTCAGGCTGACGGCCTGCCGCCAACCTTCACGCTGACCTCGACTCAGGCGTCAGGTGTTGTCGGTGGTAACCCGAACCTGCAGCCTGAAGAATCGGAAGGTTTCACGGTTGGTGTGGTGTTCACACCGTCGGGCACGCCGATCCTCGAGGACTTCACCTTCTCGGCCGACTACTTCTCGTTTGAAGTGACGGACGCGGTGGGTTCGGCTGACGTGAACACGATCGTGAGCTCGTGCTACAACTCGGCGAATTTCTCCGATCCGCTGTGCTCGCTGATCGCGGGCCCGGGCTATACGGGTGTCACCGGCTCTCCGCTGGCGGCTCCGTATCCGGGACCGGGTGGTGCACGTCGTTCGGCCGTTGGCGTTGTTGCCGGCGTCCTTCTGACGAACGCCAACCTGTCGACCTATGAGACGTCGGGTGTCGATTTCTCGATCGACTATTCGGGTCCGACCTTCGACATCTTCAACTCGACGGCACAATTCGTCGCCGGTGTCGATGTGACGTATCTCGAAAGCTTCGCCTACCAGGTCCTTCCGGGTGGTGCGACGTTCGAATATGCGGGTACGTTCGCGCAGGATCCGTTCACGACAACGCCGTCATCGTTCCCGGAAATCTCTGCCCTGCTTCGCATGGGCGTGGTCTCCGACAACTGGCAGTTCAACTATGTTGGCCGCTACATCGATGAAGTCGTCGACTTCTCGTCGAACCCGGCAAACATCTCGAACACTGCCGAGCGTGTGATGTATCATGACATCCAGGCTGCTTACGACTTCGTCGACAGCGGTGTTGGCCTGACCTTCGGTGTGCGCAATCTCGCCAATGAGACGCCACCTTATGTCTCCAACAATGATGACATGAACACGATTAACCAGACCTATGACACGGCTGGCCGTTACTTCTACGGCCGGGTCACGCTTCGCCGATAGGCATCGAGAGGCAATACGCAGCGCTTAGAAACCGGTCCCGGGACTTTACTGAGTTCTCGGTTTCGCGGACCGGTTTCGCCCTCCGAGTCAAGGTTAGGCGTAACGCGTATGCTGGGCGGGCCTTCGGGCCCGCCTTTTTTTACCGAAGTGTCCTGCGGTCCAACTGATCACGCAGTTTCGGCCAGTAGGTCTTTCCAACTGGCAGAATGCTGCCATCGTCGAGCTGGACCTGGTACCGGTGACGCGTCGCATTCCGTAGCTCTTTGATCCGCTGCGCAGGGACAATGTGGGAGCGGTGGATCCGGATAAATTCCCGCCCGTCGAGCTTTTCTTCGAGCTCGGACAAGGTCACGCGAACAGGCAATGACGTCGTCGGCAGCTTTATGATCGCATAATCCTTGTCAGCCGAGATCGAACGGATTTCTGCGAGCGCGATCCGGAGATCGCCATAGCCATGCCTGACCCAGATATCGCCAGGAAGGCGGGCCGTTGCAGGTGTTGGATCCTGGCATGTCTTGGAAGGGATGGTCAGGTAAGCGGCAAAGCGCGCGACCATCGCTTCGATCTGTGCTCTTTCATTGGAAATCAGTACGAATTTCCGTGACGCCAGCTCGAGCAGGGCGCTCGCAGAATGGCCATTCTCCAGCAAGAGCAAGAAGGGAATGTCCAGCGTGTCGATCTGCCTGGTGAGCCAGATCGTCGCGCGATCGATATCCTCGGCAATCAGCACGACTCCGTATCACCTGAACGGAGTGCAACAATTCTTCAACAAGGTCAGCGCTCAAATGCGGGCGCGCTGTAATCTCCTCGAAATGGCGGTCGAGCAGCGGTTTGAAATTACAGCGCGCTCGCAAACTTGCAGACAGGACGAGATTCAGGCGTGGTGCCGGCATGGTCCAATCCCATGATGACAACACAACCCCGCGTGCATAATGCCGAACGGCTGGCAACGGAAAGTCATGATTCACCGGCAACATCTCACGCCGCTGTGAATTACAAGCCTTGGTGCGATGGCCAGAAACGCCGCTCATCGATGTTTTTTTTTCGCTGTGTGCCGACACATGGCCTGACCTTTCGGGGCAACCCACTTCGCCAATTTAACACCGCGCTCTTTTCACCCTTCGGGCCCGACTCTATTTGCCGAGACCACGCAGAATTTCGTCGCGATGCTGGTCGAGCGCAGGCGCCGGCCGGTCGAGAACCAGCTTTCCGTTCGAAAATGTAATCGGCGTGCGCACGCCGGGAATGCCATCGGCCAGGATTTTCAGTTCGCGGGCAATCACTTGCGGGTCATTGAAGACCTCTGCCAGATTATTGATCGGACCGGCCGGAATGGTGTGCGCTTCGCATGCGGCGAGCAGGTCATCGCGTTTCCATTTACGCGTCACTGCGGCAATTTCAGGCACAAGTTCGCTGCGATTTTCAACACGTCCGGAATTGGTCTCGAACTTCGGATCGCGGCCCGCTTCCAGATCGAGAAGATCGACAAGGCGTTGAAACTGCCCGTTATTTCCTACTGCGATGATCAAGTAACCATCCGACACCGGAAAGGCCTGATAAGGAACGATATTCGGGTGGGCCGGCCCGATCCGGCGCGGCGGATTGCCGGTCACCAGATAGTTCATCGCCTGGTTTGTGAGCACACCGGTCAGGCAATCCATGAGCGACAGATCGATGTGCTGACCCTGTCCGGAACATGATCGCTGGGCCAGTGCCGCCTGAACCGCGATGACCGCGTAGAGGCCGGTCAACAGGTCGGCGATGGCGATACCGACTTTTTGCGGCGCGCCGTCCGCCTCGCCGGTCAGATCCATCAACCCGGCCATGCCCTGCACGATGAAGTCATAACCGGCAAAATCGGCATAGGGACCGGTGTGACCGAAACCGGTGATCGAACAATAGACCAGCTTCGGGTTGATCTTCCGCAGTGAGGCATAGTCGAGCCCGTATTTGGCGAGTCCGCCATGCTTGAAATTCTCGATCAGAACATCTGACTGTGCCGCCAGCGCTTGAACGAGTGTGCGCCCTTCCGAGGTCCGGAAATCCGCAGTGATCGATCGCTTGCCGCGATTGCAGGCATGATAATACGCTGCCGCGCGTTCACCGGCATGATCGATCCAGGGCGGACCCCAGCGCCGGGTGTCATCGCCTGCCGGAGCCTCGACCTTGATCACGTCGGCGCCAAGATCAGCGAGCGTCTGGCCGGCAAAGGGCCCGGCGAGGACGCGGGCCAGTTCGAGGACTTTGAGCCCGGCGAGCGGTGCGGAACCGGTCATGTGCCGGACCCGCGCGGAAAATCAGGGACGCGCTTCTCGAGGAAGGCGCGATATCCTTCGGCGAAATCGGCCCCGTCGAAGGCAGACCGGAACAGGGCTCTGGTCTCGGCGGTATCGTTGACGGTGCCATCGGCGATCAGGTTGAGAATGTGCTTCAGCCCGCGCAGGCTCGCGGCGGACCGCGACGCGATCTGCTGCGCCCTTTCGGCGATCAGTGCATCCATGTCGCCGGCTTCGAGGCAGGCCGAGACGAGGCCGGCCTCGGCGGCCTCCGGGCCGTCAAGATGGCGGGCCGAGAACAGCATGTCCCGTGCCGCCTGCTGGCCGACGGCGTCGACGAGCCTGCGAGTGTCGTTCAGCGGGTAGAGCAAACCGAGCTTTGCCGGGGTTATGCCGAATTTCGAATGCGGCGTGCAGAAGCGGAGATCGCAGGCCAGCGCGATGCCGCAGCCGGCGCCGATACAGGCGCCGTCGATCCGGGCGATGACCGGCATCGGAAAGGCCGCCAGCGCATCGAGCGCCTCTGCCACTTCGCGTGAAAAGGCGTCGGCGCTCTGCGGCGTGGCATAAACGTCTTCGAACTCGCCAATATCCGCACCGGAGGCAAAGGCGCCACCGGCGCCGCGGACGATGAGCAGGCGCAGGTCCGGCCGTGCCGCCGCCTCTGACAAGAGGCGCGGCAGGGCTTTCCACATGTCGCGGGTCAATGCGTTGCGCCGCTCGGGCCGGTTGAGGACGAGCTGGCTGACCGCGCCGTCGTGTTCGAGAAAGAGGTGTGTCGCGGTCACGCCTTCACCCCCTAGTATTCGCCGCTGGGCGCGGAGATAAGCCGGGCGTAGAAGACGGCGTTGAGGAACATCCGCTCGGTGCCGCGGAAGGTCGCGCGAAAGTTCGGATTGTCGGCGAACAGCACGACGGCCCCGCGGCCGAGACGCTGGGCGACTACCGCCGCGGTGCCACCGATTTCCTCCTGGCGCCGCGCAGAGGCATAGCCGGACAAAAGCGGCTCCTCAGCGTACTGGACGACCACGGAAAAGGGATCGTCCTCTGGCCATACCAGCGTTTCGGTCATGTTGCGGTGAAGGGCAATGAAGCGGTCAGCATAGCCAAAGCCGATCGGGTGAGATGGGTCGAGGTCGCCCTCGAAGATCGCACCGCCGATAATGTGCTCGGCGTCATCGACGGACAGGTCGCTATAATTGCGGCGATCGGGTGACTCATCCGGGTCGCTGCCGTCGTCTTCGGTATCGTCGACGTCGACGTCGAGGAATGTCTCCTGCGCCATCAGCGCGCCCTGCCGGCTGGCGATCACGACTCCGCCATCCTCGCGGATCCATTGCCGGATCCTTTCCGCGGCGCGATCGGATATTTCCGCATTTCCGCCGCCGACGATCACCAGATGGGTGTAACGCGACCAGTCGAGGCTGCCGATCTCGTCCTTGCGCCGCAGGGTCACCGGAATGCGCATGCGATGGTCAAGCAAATGCCAGACTTCGCCGGCATCATAGGGCGCCAGCCCGTCATCGAAGAGGACAAGCACTTGCGGGCGCTCGATCGAGCGGAAGCCCCTGCGATCGCCGAGATCGGGGGAGTTGCCGGGGGTTGATCCGGAAACCACCGAGAAAGTTGCCACGCCGTCGCTCTCGGTAGCTTCGCGAACCAGACGGTAGATGTCATCGTGCGAAACGTCCTGGCCTATCAACGGCACGAAGACTGCACCGGGACCGAATTGCCGCGAGCCGCCGGTGACCGGAATGGTGACGGTCTCTGTCGCGATGCGGACTCGGACATCATTGTCGAGCAGCCGGTACAGGCTGCGCGCCGCGTAATAATCCGACCAGGCGCGACCCAGCGCGGCATAGTCAAGATCGTAGGCGAGCGGCAGGGTCCAGCCCGAAACGTCGTAGAAGATGTTCTCCTCGAACGTTGTGACACGGTCGAAAATGCTGCGGATCATGGTGTATTGCGGCTGATCGAGACGCACGATGGCGGCTTCACCGGCGCGGAATGTCCGGCCGCCCGCCTGAACGTCACGCCTTAGCGCACGAACCTCGATGTCATGCCGATCCAGCAGATCGACGAACAGGTTGAGCCGCTCCGGATCACCGCTCGTGGCGAAGACATAGGCACGATCGCCATCGCGCTGGCCGGCGTCGAGTGCTTCGGCGAAGAAGCGCTGCTGGTAGGATGCGATGTCGTCTCGCCGCGACAAAGCGCCCTCGATCGTGGTCAGGCTGGTACGGAAATGCGTGCGGACATTTTCACCATGTCGCACAAGCCCGCGCTCGGCTTCGATCAAGCCGCCACGCGCCGCGCCGATCTCGAACAGGATGCCGAGCGAGCCATTGACCTGCGGGTAGGTCGATCCCTTGCCGACATAGAAATTGTCGAAGCCTTCCTCGGACGTGTAGAGGCGTGCCTCGCTGTCGAGGAAGCGGATGTGATGCTCGGCGATCGCCTGTGTCAGCTCGCGCGCGGTTTCCGGGATCAGCGGATTGCGGCGCAGGGGTTCGCCGGGATGGAAGTAGAAGGTCGCCTCCGTGAACATTTCATGGAAATCGGCGGAGACCTGCGGCTTCCAGCGATGCCATTGCTCGAGCCAGGCCTGCGATTCGGGCTGGGTCTGCAAGAGCCATTGGCGATTGAGGTCGAACCAGTAGTGATTGGTCCGCGCCTCGGTCCAAATCGTGTGCTGTTCATGGGCCGGATCGGTGACCGGCACCTCACCGCCAAAGGTCTCGACATGATTGACGCGACGGGAATGACCGTCCGGATTGAAGATGGCGGTGATCAGGATCACGGCGTCATCCAGCGTGCGTTCGATCTCCGGACCCTGCGCGGCCGCGAAATGGTAGAGCGTCGGAATGGCGGCATCCATGCCGGCGCTTTCCGCGCCGTGCACGCCGTAATTCAGCCAGATGATTGCTGGGCCGCTCGACGGCGCCGCGCCCGGGGCGAGGCTGGCAAGATGGGCTTCACGAATATCGTCGATGCGGGCCTGGTTTTCGGCCGAGGTCACGACAAAAAACTGGATGGGCCGGTATTCATGCGAATAACCGATGGTTTCGACCGAGATCCGGTCTGACAATTCGGCCAGGCGTGAAAAATACGTCACCATCTGATCGTGGCGCACCGGACGATCGCCGACGCCAAAACCAATGACATCCTCGGGGGCGGGAATGTCGGCGTCATAAGAAACGCCATTAATCTGAAAATATTCGATCGGGTCGGCGTGGGCGGCCACGCTGGCCAGACAGGCTGCGAGGCCGGCGAGCAGGTTTCGGAACATGATGTCTCCCCTCATGGACGGCACATGACTTAGCGCTGGCAAGCGGTCACGCCAACTTTCCGTAGATGCGCTCGGTGCGGCCGCCAATCCGCGTCAGCAATTCATAGGAACTCAGCCCAGCCGCCGCGGCCTGTGCATCGACGGCCAGGCCGGGTCCGTAGATGAGGGCGTTCGTGCCGTGCAAGGTTTCCGGATCCGGGTGGCCGGAGACGTCGACAATGGTGCTGTCCATCGACACCCGACCGATGATCGGCGCCTGGAAAAGCTCCAGCCGGACTGATCCGGCATTGGAAAAGGCGCGCGGCAGACCGTCGGCATAGCCGGCGCCAATGGTTGCGGCCCACCCATCGGCCTGGAACCGGTGGGTACCGCCATAGCCCGCCGCTTCGCCCGCCTTGACAGGTCGCACCTGGAGGACCGGTGCCTCGAACCGGTAGGGTATGGCCAGATTGATCCGGCCGCTTTCTGCGGGCTGCGCGCCATAAAGGGCGAGGCCGGGGCGAACCAGATCAAAGTGAGCGTCTGTACCCAAAAGGCATCCGGCGGAATTCGCCATCGAGCGTTCCGCGATGGCGAAAGCCGCGCTGCGGGCTTCGAAGCGGCGAATCTGCTCGCGATTTTCCTTGCGCTCCGGCTGGTCGGCACAGGCGAAATGGCTCATCAGGTGAACAAGATTCAGGCCGTTCGCCTGCAGGCCTCGTACAGCGGCATCGTCTTCCGGCGGCAGGCCCAGCCGGTTCATTCCGGTGTCGAGGTGCAGTGCGGCGGCCTCGGCGCCAGCTGACGCCAGCCAGGACTGTGCCTCTTGCAGCGAGTTGAGGACGGGGATCAGACCGTTCTCCAAAAATACGGCGCTATTGTACTGGCCGAGGCCGTTCAGGATCAGGCAGCGCCCGCCAGCGGCGCGGATTTCCGGTGCGAGCTCGATGGCCTCCCCGGGATGGGCGAAAAAGAAGGTGTGGCAGTTCTCCGCCAGCAGCCGGCGGCCGATATTTACCGCTCCGAGTCCATAGGCGTCGGCCTTGATGACTCCGGCGCACCCAACGGGCGCGACAGCCTCGCGGAGTCGCCGGTAGTTGGCAGCAACGGCGTCGAGATCAACTGTCAGGCGAGGCGTAGCGAGCATGGATCAAGTGTTCCAGCCCGTGCCGGTCGCTGCAATCAGGAATGCCACATGAACATGGCCGCCAGTGACCGGTCAGGCAAAAGCCTGGATACCCGTCTGCGCGCGCCCGAGGATCAACGCGTGAATGTCGTGCGTGCCCTCATAGGTGTTCACCGTTTCCAGATTAATCGCATGGCGCAGCACATGGTATTCCTCGGCAATGCCATTGCCGCCGTGGATGTCGCGCGCCTCGCGGGCAATGGCCAGGGCCTTGCCGCAATTATTGCGCTTCATCATCGAGATGGTTTCCGGAATCCAGGCACCCTGGTCGAGCTGGCGGCCAAGCTGGCAGGCGCCGATCAGGCCGAGCGAGATCTCGGTCTGCATGTCGGCGAGCTTCTTCTGGACCAGCTGAGTGCCGGCAATTGGCTTGCCGAAGACAATGCGTTCCAGCGCGTATTCGCGGGCGGCGTGCCAGCAGAAAGTGGCGGCGCCCATCGCGCCCCAGGCAATGCCGTAACGTGCCTTGTTGAGGCAGGAGAAGGGACCGCGCAGGCCCTTCACATTCGGCATCAGCGCGTCCTCGCCGACTTCGCAGTCGCTCAGCGTGATCGAGCCGGTGACCGAGGCACGAAGGCTCATCTTGCCCTCGATCTTCGGCGTTTCGAAGCCCGGCGCGCCACGCTCGACGATAAAGCCGCGGATGGCACCGTCCAGCTTGGCCCAGACCACGGCGACATCGGCGATCGGCGAATTGGTGATCCACATCTTGGAGCCGTTTAGGATGTAGCCGCCGTCGACCTTCGTCGCTGTCGTGCGCATGGCGCCCGGATCGGATCCGCCATCGGGCTCAGTCAGGCCGAAGCAGCCGACCCACTCGCCGCTCGCCAGCCTGGGCAGGTATTTCTGCTTCTGCTCCTCGGAGCCGAAAGCGAAGATCGGATACATGACCAGGGAAGACTGAACCGACATGGCAGAGCGATAACCCGAATCGACCTTCTCGACCTCATGCGCGATAAGGCCATAGGCGACGTGATTGAGTGCCGAGCCGCCATATTCCTCAGGCAGGGTGGAACCCAGCAGACCGAGCTCTCCCATCTCGGTCATGATGGCGCGGTCGAATTTCTCCTCTCGCGCTGCATCGATCACCCGTGGCAGCAGTTTTTCCTGCGCATAGCCGCGCGCCGTGTCCTGCACCATGCGCTCTTCTTCGGAAAGGAGTCCGGCGAGATCGAGCGGATCTTCCCAGTTGAAGGTCTTGGCATCGATGGAATTGTGCGTGTTCATGGCGGGCCGTCCCTGGAAGTGCATATACCGGGGTCTGATGACATTTTAGCGCCGCGCCGTCCATTGGCGAGGTCACTAGGCGGGCGGGAATCCGGCCGCTAGGGTCCGGTCAGCAGGGGAGATGCCATGACCGCCGATACGCTCGTGATCCTGGTCACGCTCGTGGCCTACAAGCTGGTGCTGGTCGGCATCGGATTCTGGGCGTCGCGGCGCAATCGCTCGGAGGACGATTTCTTCTTGGGCGGGCGCGGTCTCGGGGCCTGGGTAGCCGGTCTCTCCTATGCCGCCTCCACGTCATCCGCCTGGGTGCTGCTCGGCTTTACCGGTTTTGTCTATGCCAACGGATTGAGCGCGCTGTGGATGGTGCCCGGTATCTGGGGCGGATATGTCGTGGTCTGGCTGGTGTTCGGACGGCGGCTGCGCGAGGAAACGGCGGCGCGCGGCCATGTCACGATCGTCGATTTCATGACTGCGGAGACCAGTGGCCGGATCAAAACGATCATCGCGATCAGCAGCGCATTGCTGATCTTCTTCTGCTTCATCTTCTATATCGCGGCGCAATTCGGCGCGGCCGGGACGGCGTTCGAGACCCAGCTCGGCCTGCCCCATACCGAGAGCCTGCTGATCGGTGCCATCGTCATTCTGGTCTATTCGCTGCTCGGCGGCTTCTGGGCGGTGAGCGTAACCGACATGCTGCAGGGCGCGCTGATGGCACTGATCGCGGTTGTTCTGCCGGCCGCGGCGCTGATCGCGGCGGGCGGACCGGCGGGCGTCTGGCAAACATTGTCGGCCAGTGCGCCGGAAACCTATCTCTCGCTGACCGGACCACATGCCGGCTTCGTCTTTATCGGGTTCGTCATGGGGATCGCGGCGATCGGGCTCGGGCCTTTCGGTCAACCGCATCTTGTTGCGCGGCTGATGGCTGTGAAAGACGAGGCGGCGCGGCGCCAGGGTTTCCGCATCGCCATGGGTTGGGCGGTCATCGTCTACATTGGCATGATCACGCTGGCCCTGTCAGGCCGCGCGCTGACCGGGGGTGAGGCGCCGGGCGAAAGCCTGCTCTATCTGATGGCCGCCGACCTGTTTCCCGCCATGCTCGCGGGGCTGATCATCGCGGCGGTATTGTCGGCGGTGATGTCCACCGTGGATTCGCTGCTGATCGCGACCTCGGCCGCGGTCGGACATGACATGGGCGTGGTGCGCCGCTTCCCGGGCCGTGAAGTGTTGATCGCGCGCATCGTGATGGCGGTGCTGGTCGGGCTGGCCGTAGCCCTTGCACTGACCCTGCCGGCAACGATTTTCAGCCGGGTTCTGTTCGCCTGGTCGGCGCTGGGCGCCGCCTTCGGACCGGTCGTACTGGTCCGGGTGATGCGGCGCGAACCGGCAGGCTGGGCGATCCTCGCGGCGATCGCATCGGGATTCGCGATGACCGTGTTCTTCTATCTCGCCGGCCAGGTCGGCGGGGATAGCTGGGCGGGGCAGCTGGCGCGCCTGCCCGGCGATCCGTTCGAACGGGTCTTCCCGTGGGTCTTGCCGATGGTTTTGTTGCTGGCCTTCTCCCGGCCGTCGCGGGTGGCCAGTTGACGATGTGCGGCAAGTTGCGAGCCTCTGGCGATTGGCCTAAGGGTTGAGCATGCGCGACGCCCACGATCTTCTCGAAGCGGCCAGCCTGCGGATCACGCAGCCGCGCCTGCAGATCGCCCGTCTACTGTTTGCCGACGGGATGGATCGTCATGTCACTGCTGAACAGGTCTTCGCTCAACTCACGGACGATGGCGTGCGCATTGCGTTGGCCACGGTCTACAATACGCTCGGGCATTTCGTGGATGCGGGCCTCTTGCGGCCGGTCAACAGCCCGGGATCCGACGCCTCGATCTATGACACGAACACCACAGCCCATCACCACTTCCTGAACGAAACGACCGGCGAACTGACGGACATTCCGGCGGAATCGATCCCGCTTGACCTGTTGCCGCAGCCCGACGACAGCAGCGCGATCGTGTCCTGCGAGTTGGTCATCCGGACCCGGGAGAAGTGAGAACAATTCTCACTTTTTAGAATTATTCCAAACAATTGACATCGCCTGTCAGGCGACTAGCCTTGCTTGGTGCGGGCTGAAAGGCCCGCCAGTTTGGGAGGAAAGACATGTCGCTCAAGGGCAGCAAGACCGAAGACAATCTGAAAGCCGCATTCGCCGGCGAAAGCCAGGCCAATCGGCGCTATCTGTATTTCGCGCAGAAGGCCGATATCGAAGGCTATAACGATGTCGCCGCGGTATTCCGCTCGACTGCGGAAGGCGAGACCGGCCATGCGCACGGCCATCTCGAATTTCTCGAAGAAGTGGGTGATCCCGCGACAGGCGAGCCGATCGGCGATACCGCCGCAAACCTGAAATCGGCGATTGCCGGCGAGACCCACGAATATACGGACATGTATCCGGGCATGGCGCGGACAGCGCGCGAGGAAGGCTTCGACGAGATCGCCGACTGGTTCGAGACCCTGGCCAAGGCGGAACGCTCGCACGCCGGCAAGTTCCAGAAAACGCTGGAAGAAATGGCAAGCTAGGGCCGCGCTCCGAAGATCGCACCCGGGCCACCCTGCGGTCGGTCCGGTTGCACCGGCATCATCGGGGAGGTCCGGTCATGACAGAAACAGCAGAGCCGCCGCGCGAGGGGTCGCTGGACGCGCCTGTCCGGCATCCGATCGACTGGCAGAATCCCGACTTCTACGACGCCGACGCCTTCGACAAGGAGTTCCGGCGCCAGGCCGAGGTCTGCAATTCCTGCCGCCGCTGCTTCAATCTGTGCGACAGCTTCCCGACCCTGTTCGATGCGGTCGACGGTGCCGAGAATTTCGAAGTCGACGACCTGACCACGGCCGATATCAAGGCGACGGTCGATGGTTGCACGCTGTGCGACATGTGCTTCCTGACGAAGTGCCCCTATGTGCCGCCGCACGAATTCAACATCGATTTCCCGCACCTGATGCTGCGCTATCGTGCGATCCAGCAGAAAGCGGGCGACATTCCGTTCGCCGACAATCAGCTGGTGAAGACCGACCGTAACGGGACGATGGCCAGGCCGGTGGCGGGGCTCGTCAACTGGGCAACGAACAGGAAAAACCGCGGTGTGCGGACGCTGATCAACACGCTGGGCGACATCCACCCGGACGCCGAACTGCCGAAATTCAACACGCGAACGCTGACGTCCCGGGCGCGCAAGGCACGCGAGATCAATGCCGAGGCGCCGGCATTCGGCAAACGCAAGGTCGCGGTCTATGCGACCTGTTTCGGCGAGTACAACAAGCCGGAAATCGGCGAGGCGGCGCTGGCCGTTCTGGCGCAAAACGGGATCGATGCCGATGTCGTCTATCCCGGTTGCTGCGGCATGCCGAAACTGGAACAGGGCAATCTGGATTCGGTCGCGGCAAAGGCGCGCAAGGTCGCAAAGGCGCTGCGGCCGATGGTCGAGGACGGCTACACGATCATGGGCCTGGTGCCCTCCTGCTCGCTGATGCTGAAATTCGAATGGCCGCTGATCCTGCCCGATGACGAGGATATCCGCGCACTGTCGGCGGCGACCATGGATTTCGACCAGCTGGTCGTCGACATTGCGAAGACCGAAGGGCTCGCGGACGGACTCAAACCGCTGCGCGGCGGGGTGACTCTACACCTGTCCTGTCATTCCCGGGCACAGAATATCGGGCAGAAATCCGCGGAAATGCTGAAGATGATCCCGCGTACCGAGATCAATGTGATCGAACGCTGCTCGGGGCATGGCGGGACATGGGGGATCAAGAAGGCCAACCATGATACCGCGATCAAGGTGGGCACGCCGGTTTTCCGCAAGGCGCTGGATCATCACAACACCTTCGTCTCCTCGACCTGCCCCTTGTCGTGTGATCACATCAAGACCGGCATTGAGAGCGTGCAGTCTGATTCCGCACCGGCGCGGACCTGGCATCCGATCGAGATCTTCGCGAAAGCCTACGGGATTTAAGGGACGGTGAGCATGGAGAATGTCGTCAATCTGGCCGAGGCGCGGCAGAGGACCGAGGTGAGACCCGAGGACATCATGGACCTCGCGGACTATGCCAGGATTCGCAAGCAAAAGCGCGCCGATCTCGTTCCGGTCAAGAAGCTCCGCCGCGTGCCGATCGGGCCGCACGCCACCTTCTATTTCGAAAGCTATGAGACGATGTGGCTACAGATTCACGAGATGCTTTTCATAGAGAAGGGCGGGGCGGAACAGGTCCCGGATGAACTTGCCGCTTATAATCCGCTGATCCCCAAGGGGCGCGATCTGTCGGCGACACTGATGTTCGAGATCGACGACGAGAAACTGCGCAAATCCGTGCTCGGCCGGCTCGGCGGCGTCGAGGAAACGATCTTCCTGAAGTTCGGCGATCACGAGATCCGCGCCCGGGCCGAGGAGGATGTCGACCGCACGACGGCCGATGGCAAAGCGTCGTCCGTGCAATTCGTGCATTTTGACTTCAGCGATGAGGAGGTGGCGGCCTTCCGGGCGCATGACGGGGATGTGATGCTCGGCATCGGGCACGAGAATTACCCGCACATGACGCTGCTTTCGCCTGCAACAAAGGCGGCACTGGAAGCCGATTTCTTCTAGCGGCGGCGCACCAACACCAGTTCAGCCCTCCCCATTTCCGCAAGAGTGTGATTGTGTTTGCCCAACACATCGGGGAGACCAATATCCATGAAGATCGGCTGCATTGGCGGCGGTCCGGCCGGGCTATATTTCGCGATTGCGATGAAGCTCCGCAATCCCGGATGCGAGATCGACATCTATGAGCGCAACAAGCCGGGCGACACGTTCGGCTGGGGCGTGGTGTTCTCCGACCAGACAATGGAAAACCTTGCCGCGACCGATCCGACAAGCGCGCAGGCGATCGCGGATTCGCTGGCGCACTGGGACGATATCGATGTGCATTTCCGTGGCACGGTGGAAAGCTCAGGCGGGCACGGTTTTTGCGGGATCGGCCGCAAACGGCTGTTGAACATTCTCCAGGACCGCGCCCGCGAACTTGGCGTACGTCTTCATTTCGAAGTCGAGATCGATCCGGAGGATTTGCCGAAAGCGGATCTCATCATCGCGTCGGACGGTATCAATTCCCGCGTCCGCGAGGCGCATGCCGACGTGTTCAAGCCGGATATCGACGAGCGCGCCAACAAATTCGTGTGGCTCGGCACGAAAAAAGTGTTCGACGCTTTTACCTTCATCTTCGTCGAGACCGAGCATGGCTGGGTGTGGGCGCACGCCTACCGGTTTGACGATGATCTCTCGACCTTCATCGTCGAGTGCTCGGAAGAGACCTGGCGCGGGCTCGGATTCGACGAGATGGACCAGGACGAGACCTGCCGCGCCGCCGAAGCGTTGTTCGCCGAATGGCTGGGCGGGCATGAACTGATGAGCAATGCGCGTCATCTGCGCGGCTCGGCCTGGCTGAAATTCAGGCGGATTTTGTGCGAGAGCTGGACCCACGGGAACATCATCCTCCTGGGCGACGCTGCCCACACGGCGCATTTTTCCATCGGCTCGGGCACCAAGCTGGCGCTTGAGGATGCGATCATGCTGGCGGATGTCTTGTCATCCACCGACAAACCGATCGAGGAGGGGCTGAAGGATTATCAGGAGGTGCGCACGGTCGAGGTTCTGAAACTGCAATCCGCGGCGCGCAATTCAACCGAATGGTTCGAGACGCTCGATCGCTATCTCGGCTTCGAGCCGGAACAGTTTGCCTATTCACTTCTGACCCGCTCGCAGCGCATCAGTCACGAGAATCTACGCGAGCGCGACCCCGACTGGATGGCGCGGATGGAAACCTGGTTCGCGGCAAAATGGGGGGCGGACAAGCGCCCGCCCATGTTCGTGCCTTTCCGGTTGCGGGGGATGGAGCTCAAGAACCGCGTCGTGGTCTCGCCCATGTGCATGTATTCGTGCGAGAACGGGCTGATCGACGACTTCCACTTCGTGCATTACGGCTCGCGCGCCATGGGCGGCGCCGGGCTCGTCTACACCGAGATGACAAATGTTTCTGCGGATGCACGGATCTCGCCGGGATGTGCGGGGCTCTATACCGACGAACATGTCGCGGCGTGGAAGCGCGTGGTCGATCATGTTCACGCCAACAATGCGAAGATGGCTATCCAGCTGGGACATGCCGGGCGCAAGGGCGCGACCAAGCTGTCCTGGGAGGGCGACAGCGAACCGCTTGAAAGCGGTGCCTGGCCGCTGATCGGCCCATCGCCCGTGCCCTGGTCGGACAAGAACCAGGTGCCGCGTGAAATGACGCGCGACGACATGGACCGGGTGAAGGCGGAATTCGTCGCCGCTACCAAGCGGGCGCTCGAAGCCGGCTTCGACATGGTCGAGATGCATGGCGCGCACGGCTATCTCTTCTCTTCCTTCATTACGCCGGTTTCCAACAAGCGGACCGATGAGTATGGCGGCAGCCTCGAGAACCGGTTGCGCTTCCCGCTGGAAGTGTTCCGCGCCATGCGTGAGGTTTGGCCGGCGGACCGGCCGATGGCGGTGCGTCTGTCGGCGACCGACTGGGTCGGCGAGGACGGCATCCAGCCGGAAGACACGGTTGCGGTGGCTCAAGCCTTCGTCGATGCCGGGGCAGATCTGATTGATGTCTCTGCCGGCCAGACAACGCCGGCGGCGCATCCTGTCTATGGCCGCATGTTCCAGACGCCGTTTTCCGACCGGGTACGCAATACGCTGGGCTGCGCGACGATGGCGGTCGGGAATATCTACGAGACCGATCACGTCAATTCGATCCTTGCTGCCGGGCGCGCCGACCTTGTCGCGCTGGCGCGACCGCATCTGGCAGATCCCTACTGGACGCTGCGTGCGGCGGCCGAGCTCGGCTATCGCGGCGTTGACGTTCCGAACCAGTATATTGCCGGCCACGTTCAGCTGGCGCGCAACCTCAAGCGCGCCGCCGAGATGCAGGAGATGAAGGTATGACGCCCGAGACCCACCAGCCCGAACATTTCCTGTGGTCCTTCACGGACGGGATAGGCACGGTCACGCTGAACCGGCCGGAAAAGAAAAACCCGCTGACGTTCGAGAGCTATGCCGAACTGCGCGATTTCTTCCGCGCGCTGGTGTACGCGCCGGCGGTTAAGGCAATCATCCTGACCGGCGAGGGCGGGAATTTCAGTTCTGGCGGCGATGTGCGCGAAATCATCGGTCCGCTGACCGAGATGGACATGCCGGAACTCCTCGAATTCACGCACATGACCGGTGATCTGGTGAAAGCCATCCGCCACTGCCCGCAGCCGGTGATCGCGGCGGTCGACGGGGTGTGCGTCGGCGCCGGGGCGATTCTCGCCATGGCATCGGATTTGCGGATGGCGACGCCGGAGGCCAAGACCGCCTTCCTGTTCAACCGGGTCGGTCTCGCGGGCTGCGACATGGGCGCGTGCGCGATCCTGCCGCGCATCATCGGGCAGGGACGGGCGAGCGAACTCCTGTTCTTCGGCCGCTCTATGAGCGCCGAGGAAGGCGAACGCTGGGGATTCTGGAACGCCCTGGTCGCAGCCGACGATCTGATGGCGGAAGCCGGCAAGTGGGCGCAGCGGATCGCCTCGGGGCCGACCTTCGCGAACGGCATTACCAAGACGCAGCTCAATGCGGAGTGGGATATGGGGATCGACCAGGCCATTGAGGCCGAAGCCCAGGCGCAGGCGATCTGCATGCAGACCGAGGATTTCCGCCGCGCCTATCGCGCCTTCACCGCAAAGGAAAAACCCGTGTTCGAGGGGAATTAGGCATGGCCGACACGACCTTCCGGGAATGGCCCTTCTTTGCTGACCGGCATCGTGCGCTCGTTGCTGATGCGCACGATTGGTGCGCCGCGGAGATTGGCGCGGACGGTTTCGCGGAACACGGTGATATCGATGCGGACTGCCGGGCATTGGCGCAGCGAATGGGCGAGGCAGGCTGGCTGACGCATTGCGTGCCCGCAGCGTTCGGCGGCGCGAGCGAGACGCTGGATGTCCGCTCGCTCTGCCTGATGCGTGAAACGCTGGGTTATCATTCCGGTCTGGCCGATTTCGTCTTCGCCATGCAGGGGCTGGGTTCCGGCACGCTGTCGCTGTTCGGATCCGATGACCAGAAAGCTGAATGGCTGCCGAAAGTGGCTACGGGAGAGGTGCTGGCTGCTTTCGCGCTGACAGAGCCGGAAGCGGGATCGGACGTCGCCTCGCTCGCCATGACGGCGCGGCGCGATGGCAATGACTACATCCTCGATGGCGAGAAAACCTACATCTCGAATGGCGGGATTGCCGGTTTCTACACGGTTTTTGCCCGCACCGGCGAAGCGGGCGCGCGCGGCATTTCCGCTTTTCTTGTCCCGGCGGATACGCCGGGGCTGGCCATCGCCGAACGCATCGAGGTGATCGCACCGCACCCGCTCGCGCGGCTGACATTCGAGGATTGCCGTGTTCCGGTCTCGGCCCTGATCGGCGAGGAAAATGCCGGCTTCAAATATGCGATGGCGACGCTGGACGTGTTTCGTTCGACGGTCGCGGCGGCCTCGCTGGGTTTTGCCCGCCGGGCCCTTGATGAAGCCCGCTATCGCGCACAATCGCGGGAATTGTTCGGGGCGACGCTGGCCGACATGCCTGTCCTGCAATCGCAACTCGCCGAGATGGCGATCGATATCGACGCAGCGGCGCTGCTCATCTACCGCGCGGCCTGGACCAAGGACACCGGCGCGGGCCGCGTTTCCCGCGAAGCGGCGATGGCGAAATACTTTGCGACCGAAACCGCGCAAGCGACGATCGACAAGGCGGTGCAGATCTTCGGCGGACTGGGCGTGACGAAGGGCTCGGTGCCAGAAGCGCTTTACCGGGAAATCCGGGCGCTGCGCATCTATGAAGGCGCGTCGGAAGTGCAGAAGCTGATCATTGCCCGCCATATCCTGTCGGAGGACCGATCATGAAGGTGCTGCAACCTGCAAACTGGCCCCGCCCGAAAGGCTATTCCAACGGGATCGAGGCAGCCGGGCGGCAAATCTTTATTGCCGGGCAGATCGGCTGGGACGAGACCGAGACCATCGTGTCGGACGATTTCGCCGACCAGTTCGAACAGGTCTTACGCAATACGCTGATGGTCTTGCACGAGGCCGGCGCCGGGCCGGAACACATCGTGCGCATGACCGGCTATATCAGCGACCGGCAAGCCTATCTCGATGCGGAGCCCCGGCTGGGCGCCATCTGGAAGGCGCTGATGGGGAAGAACTATCCGGCCATGGCGTTCGTGATCGTCGCCGGGCTGATCGAAGAGCGCGCCCTGGTGGAAATCGAGACGACGGCGGTGGTGCCAGAATAAACGCTCACGTCATCCCCGCGAAAGCGGGGACCCCGTTGCGTCTTTTATTTAGGCACGCCCTGAGCCAAACAGCCGCCCGCTTCGTCGCTGCGCAGATTGCGCGCTTGGATTGGCCGCGTCACCGGTGCTCTGGGTCCCTGCTTTCGCAGGGATGACGACTTTCCCCCGGACTTATCGGTGGCCAAACGCCCAAGGCTGACTTCGGCTTACACGCCATGCTGGCCAATCTTTCGCGCCGGGTTTTTCAGCTCAAGGGTGAAACCGCGAAGCGGCGCATTCGCGCCCTTGACCTGAAAAACCCGGCGCTGAAAAAATCCCGGCAAGGCATGAAAGGCTTTGTCTGCGATCTCTCCCCGCTCGCCCCGGGATGACGAATTTGATGCTCCGGATCTGACCCTAGACCCGTTCCAGCACCATCGCCGCGCCCTGGCCGACACCGACACACAGCGTAACCAGGGCGTGGTTTCCGCCTTCGGACTGAAGCCGCTGTGCGGCGGTGAGGGCAAGGCGAGCGCCGCTCATGCCGAGTGGGTGTCCGAGCGCGATCGCGCCGCCCCAGGCGTTCAATCGCGGATCGTCGTCAGGCAGGCCCCAGCTGCGAGTGCAGGTCAGCACCTGGGCGGCGAACGCCTCGTTGAGCTCGATGACGTCCGTATCGGCGAGCGTGAGACCTGCGAGGGCGAGCGCTTTCGCGCTCGCGGGCACCGGGCCGATACCCATGGTCCGCGGCGGGACGCCGGCTGTGGCATAGCTGGCGATGCGGGCGATCGGATCGAGGCCAAGCGCCTGGCCGGCCGTCTCGTCGCCGATCACCAGTGCCGCCGCGCCGTCATTGACGCCAGACGCATTCCCGGCGGTGACGCTGCCACCCTTGCGGAAGGCGGCGGGCAGTTTGGCAAGCTTGTCGGTTGTCACATCCGGGCGGGAGTGCTCATCCGTGTCCACGACCAACGCTTCGCCCCTGCGCTGGGGGATTGTGACCGGCGTGATCTGCGCTGACCAGAGATCTCGCGCTGCGCCGGCCTTTTGTTGGGACCGCACCGCGAAGGCGTCCTGGTCATCTCGCGAGATGCCGTGCTCATCAGCGAGGATTTCGGCCGTCTCGCCCATACTCTCGACGCCGTAGACCCGCTCGATCTCCGGATTGACGAAGCGCCAGCCGATCGTCGTGTCCTCGAGCCTGGCATTGCGCGAGAAACCGGCCTCCGCCTTGGCCATGACGAAGGGCGCGCGTGACATGCTTTCAATCCCGCCTGCGATCGCGCAGACGAGCCCCCCGCTCCGGATACGGAAGGCCGCCTGTGCGACAGCTTCCAGTCCGCTGGCGCAAAGCCGGTTGACGGTGACGCCGGGCACACTTTCGCCGAGCGAGGACAGCAAGACGGCCATGCGCGCGACGTTGCGATTGTCCTCGCCGGCCTGGTTGGCACAGCCGAGCACGACTTCCTCGGTGATCTCTCCCAGCCCGTCATGCCTGTCGGTCAGGGCCCTGATCGGGATCGCTGCCAGATCGTCAGCGCGGACCGATGACAGGGCGCCGGCATATTTTCCGATCGGGGTGCGCAGCCCGGTGTAGAGAAAAGCTTCCGTCATGGTGACCCCTCATGCACAATACACTCACGAACCGCGCGGCGATTCAGCGGTCAGACTAACGGTCCGCGCGGCAGAAGGGGAGACAAGGCCATGCCGATGACGCCGTCAGGCTATGCGGATGGTTTCGCGCGCGACAGCTTGCCTGAAGAGAGCGCCTGGCCGGATTTCCGGTTCGAAATTCCCTCTGTCCAGTATCCGGAAAGACTGAATGCCGCCGCCGCGCTGCTCGACGGTGCGATCGAGAAGGGCTGGGGTGACCGGGTCGCTGTCTATTCCGCGGCCCGCACCCTGACCTATGCCGAGCTCAATGCGGAAGCGAACCGGATGGCGCATGTGCTGACCGACGATCTCGGCCTGGTGACCGGGGGGCGCGTGCTGATTCATGGCGGCAACAGCGTCGAGCTGATGATCGCCTGGTATGGCTGCCTGAAGGCCGGCGGCATCGCGGTGATGACGATGCCGCTCCTGCGCGAACCGGAAATAACCACGATTGTCGGCAAGGCGAAAATCCGGCTGGCCCTGTGTGTCCCGGCGCTCAAGGAGGCCGTGGAAAAATCGATGGCGGCCGGCAGCGGGCTGGAACGCATAGCCTTGCTCGGGCAGGACGCGGAAATCTGCCAACTCATGGCCGGCAAGCCGACAGAATTTACCGCATGCGACACGGCGGCGGACGATATCGCCTTGCTGGCTTTCACGTCAGGTACCACCGGTGAGCCGAAGGCGTGCGCACATTTCCACCGTTCCGTTCTGGCGATGGCGGACACGTTCGGCGCCATGCTCGATCCGCAGCCCGGCGACATCTATGCCGGCACGCCGCCCTTCGCCTTCACTTTCGGGCTCGGCGCGTTCGTCGTGTTCCCGGCGCGGGCGGGGATCGCCGTGGCGCTGCCCTCGAAGCCGGGCTTCGAGGCGCTGTGTGAAGCGATTCAGGCTTTTCGGGTCACGCACACATTTACCGCACCCACCGGATATCGCGCGCTTATCGGACTGAAGACCGCCTATGATCTGACCTCGCTGAAAGGCGGGGTCTCAGCCGGTGAACACTTGCCGGAAGCGAGCTGGCGCGCCTGGAAGGAAGCGACCGGGATCGATCTTGTTGACGGCATCGGTGCCACGGAGATGATTCACATCTTCATCTCGGCGGCTGGCTGGAATATCCGTCCGGGCGCGACCGGCCATGCCGTGCCGGGCTATGATGCGAAAGTGATTGGCGAGGACGGCAATCCAGTGCCGGATGGCGAGATCGGAAAGCTGGCCGTGCGGGGTCCGACCGGTTGTCTCTATCTCTCCGACGAACGCCAGAAAATCTATGTGAAAAACGGCTGGAACATCACCGGCGATCTCTATCGGCGCGATCCGGACGGGTATTTCTGGTATGTCAGCCGCGCCGACGATCTGATCGTGGCATCGGGCTATAATATTGCCGGGCCGGAAGTGGAACAGGCGCTTTTGCTGCATGATGCCGTCGCGGAATGCGCCGTCGTCGGTCAGCCATGCGAGGAGCGCGGGACCATTGTCGCCGCCCATGTCGTCCTCAAACAGCCCTTGCTGGCGGGGGAAGAAATGGCGAAGGAATTGCAGGATTTCGTCAAGCTGACGATCGCGCCCTACAAATATCCCCGTGCGATCCATTTCACCGAAGCGTTGCCAAAGACACAGACTGGCAAGATCCAGCGGTTCCGGCTGCGGTCGTAAGCTAGTCGTATTCCGTCCGCCAGCGCAACGCGACCGATCCTTCGGTGTCACCGGTCAATCGCGACAGCAGGGTGAAATCCGGCCGCAACGTCCATTCGAGGCGGGCCGAGGACAGGGCGGCGCCACGGCTTTCGAGCTCGAGATAAACGTCGTCGCTGATGCGCTGGCCACCGGTGACCACGAACTCGCCATCGCCGGTCGTATCGAAGTCGAGCCGGTCGAGGCCGGCGGCACGGCGCAGTCCGCCCACCAGCCCGAAAATCGATTGTCCCGACAATTGGGCGGCGATGGTCGCGGTCTGCAGGGCGCTTAGCTGTCCGGCATTCCGGTCGAAAAGGAGCCGCGCCAGGATTTCGTCCTCCGGCAGGGTCGGATCGCTGCTAAGGCTTAGCGCGGGTGCCGAAATCGGCCCCTTGATGCGCGCATTGACGGTCAGGCTTTCGCGCGAGTGGACCGCCGTGAGATCGAGCGAGGCGGACCGCACAGGGCCTGCGAGGACGACGCGCCCGCGTTCAAGGCGGAAGGACCGGTTCAGCAGGAAGGCACGACCGCTGATCAGCTCGGCCGTGCCGTTGATCTCGAGATCTGAGGGGCTGCCGCCGACCTGCCATTCGCCGCGCCATTCGGACGAAAAAGGATCGCCCGAAATGAAGATGCTGTCGTCGGCGCTGACACGATAATCGAGACGGACCGGCAATCGGTCCCGGCCGTTGCCATTGCGGCCGTCGGGCCGGTTAATCTCGGTGACCTCGATCTCGGCGAAAGAAGGCGCGCTGGCTTCCGGCGGGCGCGCATCGACGCGGTTCAGTTCCGCTTCGCCGGCAATGGTGACGCCGTCCGTGGCCAGCGTGACATCGGAATGGCCGCTGACGATGACATTCAGATCGGGCCGGCGCACAGCATTGAAGCGGGTGAACTCGATCCGGCTGTCCGCCTCCCAGCCATTCTCGCCACGGAAGGCTTCGCCGTTGGCAGTCAGCGTCCCGCCTGACGGGTCGCGCGCGGAAAAGGATTCGATCCGCAACCGGCCGTCATCGAAACGCGCCACACCGTCAATGGTCTCGATGTTGACGCCCACATCCTCGGATACATACCGCCCGTTCTCGAACCGGACCTCGCCTTCCAGCTGCGGCCGGTAGACACTTCCGTCAAGAACAAGATTGGCACTCAACTGTCCGGCAAGCTGGCGGGTCTCCGGCAGGATGAGTGTCAGCAACGGTTCAACAGGGCCCGACAGCGTCACCGTTCCGGACAGGGGCGCATCGGCGCGCAGTTCACCGAGGCCGGAAACCGGCCCGCCACGGCGCTGCAGCTGCATCGTGCCGGTCAGATCTTCGCCCGACAATTCGATCTGGGCATCGAGCGTGTCGGAGAGGCTTGCCTGCATGGCGAGCGATAACGGCGGAGCGGTCGCAAACCGGCGCAGGCGCAATTGCGTTGCGGCAGCGCTGGCCTCGCCGCTCCACAATCCCTGGCGTTCGCGCAATGTGATTTCCGCGTCCAGGCGGCCGGTCAGGTCCGGCAATTCCAGCGGCGCGACCAGCAGGTCTGCAGGCAGATCCTCAAGCTGGACCCTGAACTGCCGGTCTTCGGTCCAGCGCAGATTGGCGCGCCCGGTTCCCACCCGGAATCGCGCCAGAACGCCGCGGCCGTCCGCTGCAAACCGGTAGGTGACCGGTTCACGCGTCCGGATCGGCGTGTCCGCCCATTGTCCTGTCATTTCAGCGGTCAGTTCTCTTCCCGCGAAGCTGGCCGTTGCGGAGACCGCGAAAGGCTCCCTGAATGCACCCGTCAGATCCGTACCGAACGTCCACGCCCCGGACGCGCGACGGGCCGTCGCGGCCACTTGCGAAATGTCGCCATCGCCCAGCGGCCAATCCGTGCCGTCGAGGCGGGCCGTGATATCGCCGTTCTCGATGACAGTTTCGCCGGTAAAGGCGCGCGGTCCAATGGCAGCTTCGGCAATGTTGACATGCAGGCTCTCGCTGGCGCGTTCGGCCGAGCCGCGCGCGACCAGCTGGCCCAGACGCGTACCAGCCTCGAATTGCCAGCCAGCCGTCTGGATTTGCTGCCCGGTCTCGAGTTCCAGGCCCAGCCGGGGCGCTTCCAGGGTCTGGCCAGCGAGGCGCAGCTGCTCCGTGGACACCACGAGGGTTGCGTCCACCCTGCGGCCTTCACCGGAGGCTTCGAGTGCCAATGCGGCGCCGCCCTGCATGCTGGCCTGGCCGATGTCGAGATCACCTGTGATCGCAGCATCGAGTGCGGCCTGCCAGCTCGCATGCTCGCCGGAGATGCTGCCGGTTGCGAGCACACCGTTGCCCCGCAGCCGTAACCCCGAAGCCCGCCAATTGATGTAATCGGTAGTGAATTCGCCGGTCAGGGTGGCTTCGGCGAGGAGCGGACGAAGTGCCGGATCGCTCCAGACAAGATTGCTGCCATTGGCTCGGACAGTCAGCCTGGTCGCTTCCGGCGACAGACCCGCAATGTCGACTCTGGTAGAGAACGGTCCGGCGGCGCGATCGGTGAAGCGCGCGATCTCCGCGATCGAAACCTCGGCCTCGCCGGAGGCGGTCCAATCAGCGGTCGCGATGGCGAGTTCGGCGGTGAGATTGCCGAGGTCGGAAGACAGTGAAAACACCGGTATGTCGATGATCCCGCCAGCGTGACGCGCTTCCAGGGTCAGGCCACTCCACGGCATGTGCGGCACAGACGATGCATCCGGGACGTCGATGGATGTAGCGGTGAGCTCTGCATTCAGCGTTGTGGCGCCATCGCGCCGCGCGACCGTGAGGCCGCCACCGGCCGCTTCGATAACGAGGCCTGGGGCTTCGAGACCGGATAGTTCAACGATTCCGTCCGCGGTCATGCCGGCACGCAAATCGATCTCGCCATCCCAGCGCAATTGCCCAAGCCTTAGGCGCTCAGGTGTCAGAATGGCGAGAAACTCGCGGGACAAGGTGAGGCTGGCGTCGAACTGGCGGGCGCCGGTGGGCCGCAACTCGATCTGCCAGTCCCGCCCGTCGAGGTTGGCGGAACCGAGCCTGAGGGGTGACAGCGATCCGGCGAGCCGGGCGGTGGAAGAGGCATCGAAGGGTGTTTCCAGACGGGCCGGGAACCGGGAGGCATCGGTATAGGCATCCAGAGACCAGCGATTGTCCTGCCAGCCGATTTCGATCTCGCTGACGGTCTGGTCGGCAAGCATCACGGCGGCCTCGCCGGATCCGCGGTCAGCTCCGCCTTGCAGACGACCGGTCACCGATGTTGCGACACCTGACAATCCGGCAAGCCCGGCCAGCGGGCTGTCAGCCGCGAGTTCGGCCTCGAAGTCGCCTTCGATATCGCCCCCTGCCTGCCAGGTGAAATCGGCCAGAAGACGATCGCCGATCACATCAATGCGCCGTGCCTCGATCGATAGGGCACCATTGTCCCGAAGCCGGGCTTCGCCGGACAGGGCGAAGACACTCTCGGTGCCGAGCACAGACCTGCCCAGGCGCAGGGTTTCGACGTTGAGACGCGATATCCTGATAGCGGGAAGGCTGCCGCCGGCCGAGGCCGCGGCCACAAGAGACGGGCGGCGGTCCATGTCGATGTGCGCGGCGACAAGGTTTTGAATGTCGACCCGGCCGGTCAGGAAAGCCAACGCATTCCATTCGATAGACACGTCTTCGATATAAAGAAACTCGCCGTCGCCATCGCGCACGCCAAGGCGGTCAAGGCGCGGGCGTGCCAGCACATTGCCGGACAGCCCTTCCAGATCGAGGACAAGACCCCGCGCCACGGCCCGTTCGTCGGCGAGCTGCATTACCGTCCAGCGCCCGATCGGACCGGTTGCCGCCCACAACACCAGAAGGCTTGCGATCAACAGACCGCCAGCCGCACTGGCGGCGCGGATGAGCCAGCGGCGCAGGAGAGGGCGTTGTGCAAGGATCAAAAGGCCTGCCCGATGCTGATATAGACATGCAACGGGTCCTCGCCCGAGCGCCGATCCAGTGGCGTTGCCAGGTCGAGACGGACCGGGGCAAAGTCGAAATAATAGCGCAGGCCGATGCCGAACCCGGTGCGCAAGTCATCGAAATCGGGCGAACGATTGGCGCCGGCAAATGCGGTGTCGACAAAGGCAACGGCGCCCCAGCGACCTTCGCCGCGCCAGCGCAGTTCGGCATTAAGCTCGGTGACCGAGAGCCCGCCAAACGGCGCACCGTCCGACCCGACCGGGGAAAGCGACTGATACTCAAAACCGCGTGCAGAACCGCCGCCGCCAGCATAGAAACGCTGGTCCGCAGGCAGGTCGGTCGCGCTGGCGCCGATGATTGTACCGATGCGCGCGCGCGCAGCAGCCGTCAGGTGTTCATTGAAGGAATAATAGGTGCTGGCCCGTGCCTCGGCCTGCAGATAGGTCGCTTCGGCGTCGCCGAAGCTGACGCCCGGATTGAGCAGGATGGCGGCATGCACGCCGGATCTCGGGTCGAGCGGATCGTCGCGCTGGTCCAGCGCGAGGGCCGAGTTGAAACGCAGCGAATGGATGTCACGTTCTCCCGTTGCATCGGTGACACGAGAGAAATCGTAGATCGCCCCGAGCCGGAGATCGAGATCATCCTCGAGTTTACGATAGACGTCGATGGAGGCGTTGATTTCGTCCTGCTGGTAAGCGTCAGTGTCCTCTGATTTCAGGCCAGCGCCCAATTCCATTCGCTGGTCGAGCCGGCGCCAGTAGGGGAAGGACAGGTCTGCCGTCAGCGATTGGGAAAGCGTGGCGATCTCGGCAGTGAGGGTCAGTGTTTCGTCGCCACCATAAAGATTGCGACGCGACCAGGCGGTGCTGACGCCGGCGCCGTCAGCCGTCGACAGGCTCAGCGTGGCTTCAATCGCGTGTTTCGGCGCGGCTTCGAGGGTAACGAACAAGGGACGCGTGCCGTCTTCGGCAAGGCCGAATCGGACCTCCGAGTTGGCAACGCTGGACAATCCGTCGAGCCGTTGCCGATAAAGTTCCACGGTTTCTGCCCGGGCCGGTTCTCCGGCATCGAGACCCGCGAGTCGCTGGATGAAGGTGTCCCGCCAACCATCCGACTGCAGCACAACGCCACCAAACCGCGTGAAAGCACCGGGCAAATAGCGGAATGTGACATCGCCAGCTGCCCGCGCATGGTCGACGATCACCTGCCGGGCCCCGCTGTCAGCTTCGGGCCAACCATTATTGCGCAACGCAGCAAGACCGCGCGCCTCGGCGTCAAGGACGATTTGAGCGGTCAGATCTTCACCTTCGAGTTCACCTATCGCGGCCGCAGCGACTGCGCGGGCCTGAGGATCGATTGCCTCGGTCGCAACCGTTCCGAACGAGAAACGAGGGCCGGTTGCTATCTCGAGTTCGGGACGGCCGTCCCCACCGATCTCAGCCTCTATGGTGACCGCATAGAAGCCTTGGGCCCGCAGATAGCGCAGCGCACGATCGCGCGCCGTCCGCAAATCCCGGCGCATGGCGATCTCGTCGCCCGTTTCAGCCGAAGAGTTTCCGAGAATATCGCGAAGGCCGGATTCCAGCTGCGCATTGTCAAGCCCGTGCAAACGCGCCAGCGGTACGTCGCTCCAGGCCGCAGAAGTGCCCAGAAACAGCAGAATCAACACCCAACGGGTCATGCATTGCCTCAATCGGCTGGTTCAAGCGCGAACGGTGTTCCGGCAGCATGCCGGATTCCAGCCGTGCGGGCCAATATAGAGTGTATGTGGCGGGATTTTGTTAGCCCCTGGACTGCGCAAACGCACGCCGGTAAATCCGGCCCTCCCGGCCCTGTTCTGCGCCTCGTGTGCGCCCAGAAATGGCGTCAGACGGCGCGCGACTTGCCTCGACTGCCTGGCTCACTGCATCCGCCAGTAAACGGGCCCAGATTGCCAGCACGGCTGCTTGCTCTAAGGTGGCATCAGAAAACGCCGAAAAGGCGGACGAGGGGGAAAACACATGACCGATCAGGCGGCGGTTAGCCCGGTCGAGGAGTCGTCGGGCGGATACAGCCAGTATGTCGTGTTGACGCTGTTCGTCGTCTACACTTTCAATTTCATCGATCGCCAGATCGTTGCGGTGATGCAGGAACCGATCAAGGCGTTCTTCGATCTGTCGGATCTGCAGCTCGGTCTTTTGACCGGCCCCGCCTTTGCCTTCCTGTATGCGACGCTCGGCATCCCCATCGCCTTTCTGGCGGATCGCTGGAACCGCGTGTCCATCATTTCGATTTCGCTGGCCATCTGGAGCGGATTCACCGCCCTGTTCGGACTGGTCAATTCCTATCTAATGCTGTTCCTGATGCGTGTCGGCGTCGGAATCGGCGAAGCCGGTTGTTCGCCGCCCGCCCATTCCCTGATCTCCGATTATGTCACGCCGCGCAAACGCGGCAGTGCGCTGTCGGTGTATTCGCTGGGCATTCCGATCGGTTCGGTCCTCGGCATCCTGATGACCGCCATCGTCTATCGCTGGGTTGCCGACTATTACAGCGTCAACGGCGCGCCTGACTGGCTGGCAGCGATCGGTGCCGGTGATGCCTGGCGCGTCCCGTTCCTGATTGTCGGTATTCCGGGCGTCATTCTCGCCATTATCGTCAAGCTGACGGTCAAGGAACCGCCGCGCGGCCGGTTCGATGGCGTGAAGCCCGGCGAACGCAGAGGGGCGACGCTGAACGAGGTTGTCAAAGCCCTGGCGAGCAAGCCGTCCTTCTGGTTCGTGGCGTTTGCCGCTGCCATCGCCTCGCTCGTCGGCTACGGCCTCTTTCCCTGGTTGCTGAGTTATTTCGTCCGGATCTCGCTGGCGGCCGGTGTGGCACCCCAGGATGCGCTGGCGGATGCGGCGATACCGTATTCCTTCGTCATTGGTGGTGGCGGTTTCATCGGGACGCTGCTGGGCGGCTATCTGACCGACCGTTTCTCGGCCAGGCGGCTAAGCGCCTATGTCGTGATCCCCGGCCTGGCGTTATTGCTCGCCCTGCCCATCTATTTCGTCTCATTGTTAATTCCGCCGAACGCCCTGGCATTCCTGTTGCTCGGCATCGCGAGTGCGCTCGGCTCGATGTGGTACGGGCCGGTCTGGGCGGTGGCGCAAAATCTCGTCAAGCCGGCCATGCGCGCCATGGCGCCGGCGGTTCTGCTACTGATCATAAACATCATCGGACTCGGATTCGGACCGCCAGCGGTCGGCGCGCTCAGCGATTTCCTTGCCTCGACCTATGGTGACGGCGCCCTGCGGATCGCGATCCTGGCGATCGCCGCGATGATCATCCCGTCCGCTGCGCTGTTCCTGTTGGCAGGGCGGTCCATCGACAAGGACTGGGAGGCGGCCAAATGAGACTGACATTTCTGATCGTGTTCCTGGCGCTGCTGCCGGCCATCGCTGCCGGCCAGGACCTGCCATCCGATTTCTCAACCGGCCCGGTCATTGAAGCCTATGGACCGGTTGCGGATGTGCCCGGCGCTGCAGTCTTGCCGCCGGATTCCGTGTTCCGCGTGGCTTTCGATACGGCGTCGGCGGCAGAAGCCGACCAGTTGAACCGCACGCTCGTCTCAGCGGCGCGTTTTCTCAACATGCATGCCCGCGCCGGTATCGATCCCGCACAGCTGCACGTCGCGGTGGTGGTACATGGTGGTGCCGTCTCCGATGTTGCGCAGCCGGCACCGGGCGAGAACAACATCAATGAGGCGCTGATCGCGGATTTGCTGCAGCACAATGTCGGGATTTATGTCTGCGGCCAGTCGGCTGCCTATTACGGAGTGACAACCGATGATCTGTTGCCGGGTGTGGTCATGAGCCTGTCTGCGATGACAGCTCACGCGCAACTCCAGCAAAGCGGCTTTACGCTTAACCCCTTCTGATGCACTGCAAAATGTCGTACATCATGGGACTGATAGACGTATAAGCCGCGTTATTCATGTAGACAGTCAGAGCCAGGGGGGCCTCTTGCTGACCATTTCGACCAAGTTGCTGATTGACGTCCTGATTGCATTGGGAGCGTTCACTGGTGGCTGGTTTCTCGCATCTTCCAATGGCTGGCCACCCGGTGGATCCAGCGCATGGATGCTCAATGCGGCTGTCTTTGCTGTTCTGATTGTGGCCGTGCAATTGCCGGCGCGCGTCTACCGCCATTCCTGGCGCTATGTCTCGCCGCCGGACTTGCTCCGGATCGTCCAGGTCGCGCTGTTTGCAACGCTCGGACTGGCATTGTTCGACTATCTGCTTTTCCGTTCCGCGATGGGGCCGGGGGAGTTTTACGGTTTTACCTGGATGCTCGCGACAGGCGGGATGATGCTGGTCCGGACCGCCGTGCGGGCGGTGCGCGAGCAGCGGCTTGCCGAATTGCTGCTGCCACTTCCGGTGAAGGATGTGGACGAGGGCCAGCCGCGCATGCTGCTCATCGGCTCGCCCAATGATGTCGACAATACGCTGCGGGAGGTCATCGACCGGCCCGATTTCGGCTACATTCCGGCAGGCATCGTGCTTGATGACGACGGAATGCGCGGACAGGGCATTCGCGGCGTCCGGGTGCTCGGCAGCACGAAAGTCCTGGAATCGATCGTGGACGCACAGACGGATGGTTCCGGCTCAGACCTGGCCCTGGTGTTCTCGACGCCGCCCGCCCTGATGACTGGCATCGATCCCGGGGCAATCGCACGCTTGCGGAAGCGCGATTTCCGTATCCTCACATTGCCGCGCACTGCCGAATTGTCGGAAAGCGATCACCGGCGGTTCCGGCTGCGCAAGCTGCGGCTCGAGGATCTCCTGTCGCGTTCGCCCGTCAATCTGCCGCTCGAACCCCTGCGCAGCGGGTTTCGCAACCGCCGCGTGATGGTCACCGGCGCCGGCGGCACGATCGGGTCCGAGCTCTGCCGCCAGGCGGCGGCCCTCGGCTGTTCGGAACTGGTCATGCTGGACCTCGCCGAAACCCCGCTTTTCGATATCGACCGTGAGGTCTCCGAGCGTTTTACCTCGGTCAAACGCCGGGCGCTGCTGCGCGATATCCGCGACGGCAAGGCGGTTCGCGAAGTGATCAAGGCGACGCGGCCGGACGTGATCTTCCACGCCGCGGCGCTGAAGCATGTCTCGCTGATGGAAGACCATCCGAAACAGGCCGTGGAAACCAATGTTCTCGGGACCGCCAATGTGGCCCAGGCCGCACGCGAATTCGGTGTGTCGCAAATGGTGCTGATTTCCACCGACAAGGCGGTCGAACCGGTCAACATCATGGGCGCCGCGAAGCGGCTTGCCGAAGCGGTAATTCACAGAATGGCCGACGAGGCTGACGGTGCGACGCGGTTCGGCGTCGTGCGCTTCGGAAATGTGCTGGGCTCGAACGGATCCGTCGTGCCAATCCTGCGGTCGCAGATCGAGTCGGGCGGACCGGTGACGATCACACATCCGGACATGGAACGCTTCTTCATGACGGTGCCGGAAGCGGTTCAACTGGTACTCCATGCAACGATCGAAGCCGCGCGCAATGGCGGCGAACCGGCCGTGTACGTTCTCGACATGGGCGAACCGGTCAAAATTCTCGACATGGCCCAGCGGCTTATCGAGCTTTGCGCGCCGGCCGGAAAGGAATCCGAGGTCGAAATCGAAATCATCGGATTGCGTCCTGGAGAGAAACTGCGTGAAGCGCTGGTCGATGAAGGCGAGACACTGCTGTCGACGCTCGACGGACTGCAAAAACTCAAACCGAACCCGAACAGCCGCTATACGATCGCGGATGTGAAAGCGCTGGTGCAGTTCTCAAAGGACAAAAGCGCCGTCGAGCTTTCCGACCGCATTCATTCCGATGTCAGATCAATTCGTAGCGTTGAATCTGCTACGATTACACGCATTGGTCGCAAAATTGCCAATTGATGCGTTCACGGACGTTTCATGATCACTTGCCAAAGCTGGCAAAAGTCGCAAATCCTGATTCGTGACATCAAGAGGCATCGGGCTCGGCTCGAAGCCGTTGCATCAAGGTAAAGTATATGACCCCTGACCATTCCATCATGGCCCGCTCCGAAGCGATCCTGAAATCATGGAAAACGCTGGACTGGCCAAGCGTGTTTTCCGCCCTCATCTATCCGGCGCTCGGCGTGCTTGCACTTCTGACCGCTATCGTGGCCGGACTGGCACTGGAAAGTGTAAGCCTTCACTGGTGGTACGCCCCGCTGGCTGTTGCCGCTATCGTCTTCGCGATTTTTGTGTGCAACATGGGAATCGGACCGTTGCACCGGATCTGGCAACACCGCGCGGGCCAGCTGACGGCACCGGCGCAAGTCATGGTCGTGATCAATTGCGTGATCGCCATGCAGGGCCGGGTCAAGGACTGGGTCAACTATCACACCCAACACCATCACTGGTCGGACCGCGCCGGCGATCCGCACAATCCGCACGAGAGCAAGCTGTGGGCTTGGGTAGGATGGCTGCTATGGCGCGACGAAGCCGATCTCGAGCGGCCAACTGCGCGCTGGCTGCAGCGCCACAAGGCCGTGATGTTCCACGACCGGCATTTCATCCTGCTCTATCTGGGCGTACACCTTGTGCTCCCGTTGATCGCTTACGCCATCGCATGGATGCTGGGCGCGCCAATTGTGCTGATCGCCATTCTGCATGCCTGCCTGGTCATCGGGCGGGGTATCCAGTTTCACGCGACCACGCTGGGCGTAAATGTGTTCGGTCACCTCAAGACGCCGCGTTGGGCCGATTACCTGCTCGCCTTCCTGACCGGCGGTGAAGCCCTGCATGGACATCATCACGACTTCCCGCGCAGCGCGCTTCATCTTCCGAAGCGCGGCATCTGGAACCGGATTGTGGACTACAATGGCACGGCGCTGCTTGTGCTCAACAAGCTGAAGCTGGTCAAAGACCTGAAGATTGCACCGCAATTCCTGCCTGCACCGGTCCCTGTTCGGAGCTAGGCGACACTCCGGGCCGCTTCAACCCGCGGCAGGGAAATTGAAAACGTTGTGCCTTCACCCGGCCGGGTCTCGACGAAGATCCGGCCGTTTTGCCGTTCAACCGCCTGACGGACGATGGCGAGACCGATACCGGCACCCCCGAACTCGCCACGAGGGTGAAGCCGCCGGAACGGCTCGAACACCTGTTCTGCGAATTTCGGATCGAACCCGATCCCGTTATCCGTCACGTTCAACGAAAAACCGCTTTCGTCGGCCGACAGGTCGATGGTGATGCGCGGAGCCTTGACGGAGCGATACTTGATGGCGTTCGAAATCAGATTCTGCAGAATCTGCTCCAGCAGAAACTTGTCTGCGTGGATTACGTCCTGGCCCTTCAACGCGATCCGCGCACCGGACTTGGCAATGGCATCAGCCAGGCGCTTGCGTATCTCGCCGAGAGCCTCCGACAGAGAGATCTTCGTCGAGCGCAGCGGGCGGACTTCCAGCTGCGAGTACTCCAGCAATCTGTCGATCAGCTCCTGCATCCGGCCGGCTGCATCGGTAAGAAATTCGAGGCAGGACTGGCCATCACTGTCGAGGCTGCCGCTGTAGCGCGTCTTCAACATCGTCGCAAAAGCGCGGATCTTGCGCAGCGGTTCCTGCAGGTCATGCGATGCGACAGTGGCGAAACGGTCCAGCTCCCGATTGGACCGTTGGAGATCTCGATAGGCACGCCTTAGCTGGGTGACGTCGGATATGACCGCGAATGCGCGCTTCTCGCCAGTGTCGGGATTGACGCTGAGATGCGCGCTGACCAGGGCGTCGAAAATCTCACCATTCTTCTTGCGGAACTGATAGGCGACATTGCGAATGTGACCGGTCTCAAAGAATTCGGGCAGTGCATGCGTCAGCGCATAGATGCGCGATTCCTCTGTGAGAAAGTCGACCGATGGCCGGCCGATGACCTCGTCACGTTCATAACCCATGAAGCGCAGCCAGTGATCGCTGACATCCTGGAGGATGCCGCGATCATCCGTCTGATGAAACAGGGCCGGCGTGTTGCGCAATATGATCTCGAAGTAATTCTTGGATGATTCCAGCTGCTTGCGCAGGCGGACATTCTCGGTCTCGTCTTTCAGGATGCCGGTTGCAAACAGCGCTTTGCCATCCGTGCCTGACTTGGTTACCCGTCCAAAGGACTGCAGCCAGCGCCAGTTCCCGTCCGTGTCCCGCAGACGGTACATCAGGTCGACGGAGGCGCGTTTGCCTTCCGCCATCTCGCCGGTCTGCTTCAGCACCTCTTTGAGATCGTCCCGGTGAACGAATGAACACCATTCGGCGCCGGTGATCTCGCCACCAATATCCCCTACGGCAACATGCCGGATCAGCGGGCCATCCAACCAGGCCGTGTTGGTCGTGAAATTCCATCGCCAAGTCGCCAGGTCGGCGGCCTCCATGGCGACATCGAAATACTCGGCCAATTGAGAAAACCGATTCTCGAGTGCTTTCTGTTTCGAGATGTCGGAATAGATGCCGGCGGCGACGACAGGTTCGCCGGCATCGTCCGCCTCGATGACCCGACCTCGATCCGACACGGTAATGTGCTTGCCGCTTTCGAGTACGAAGGTGAGCTCGGTTTCGCCATGGCCGTTTTCGCGGAGGTCCGCGATGAACTGGTCACACTGCAGATTGCTCGACGGATGCAGACGCTGTTTCCATTCGGCCAACGGAATACGCGCAATTTCAGCGTTGATTCCGAACATCGTCTTGAGGGATCGACCGGCAAGTTCGACCAGCCCCGTACGAAAATCCAGTCGCCAGGCGGTATCGCCGCTCGACTCGAGCGCATCGAGAAACAATTGCTGCGCCTGTGCAGCATTAAGCCCCGTTGTCGCGGATGGCTCCATCATCTGCCTACCCCAGCGAATCAAATTGAATCATAGGAAATACCGACGGTTTCGTAACCCTGTTCTCATTGCTGCTACTCGCCTGATTTCGACGCTGGTCAAATAGATGCCGAACAGTATCCTCCGACCGCTTAGCAGCCGTGAGGACCCCGTGCGTGGCCCAGCCTGATCGAAGCCAGCCGATTCTCTCTGTCGAGGATCTCGCCGTGACTTTTTCGACGCCAGATGGCGAGGTCGAAGCCGTGCGAGGAATCGGTCTCGAAATCCAGCCTGGTGAATGCCTGGCTGTGGTCGGCGAATCCGGATCGGGCAAAAGCCAGACATTCCTAGCGGCGATGGGCCTCCTGGCTTCGAACGGTCGGTCCACGGGATCGATCAAGTATCGCGGCCAGGAAATCCTGAACCTGTCGCCGGGCAAGCTGAACCGGATTCGCGGTAAGTCGATGACGATGATTTTTCAGGATCCGCTAACATCCCTGACCCCGCACATGTTGGTCGGCGATCAGATGCGCGAAGTCCTGAAGAAGCATATGAAATTGCACGGCGAAGCTGCCGACAAGCGCACACTCGACTGGCTGGAACGCGTCCGTATCCCCGAAGCGAAACGCCGACTGCGGCAGTATCCGCACGAGCTTTCCGGCGGCATGCGCCAGCGGGTCATGATTGCCATGTCGATGCTGTGCGAACCGGACCTGCTGATTGCTGACGAACCGACGACTGCTCTGGACGTGACGGTTCAGGCCCAGGTTCTTGACATCATGGACGATCTCAAGCGTGAAACCGGGGCCGCAATTGCGCTTATCACGCACGATATGGGCGTCGTGGCTCGCATGGCGGACCGGGTCGAGGTCATGCGCCACGGCAGGTATGTCGAAAGCGGGACGGCAGACGAGATCTTCCACAAACCGCAACACGAATACACTCGCATGCTGCTCGATGCGATGCCGCGCATCGACCAGCCTGACAAGCCCGGGCATAAAGCGCTTCCCGCCTATATCGAACGTCCGGAAGAAGATGCGCTGCTCGATGTTGAGGACGTCAAGGTGCACTTTCCGATCACGGTCGGTGGCGGGCTGTTCCCGAAACGCAAGCCACTGAAGGCCGTCGATGGCGTATCGTTCGAGCTGCGCAAAGGCGAGACGCTGGGCGTTGTCGGTGAATCGGGATGCGGCAAGTCGACGCTTGCGCGGGCGGTATTGCAGCTTGTTCCGACCACAGAAGGCGTGGTCAGCTGGTTGGGGCGGGATCTGACGAGCGTCAGCAAGCGCATGCTTCGCAAGTCGCGCCGCGACCTGCAGATCGTGTTTCAGGACCCGCTGGCCTCGCTGGATCCGAGGATGACGATTGGCGCGTCCATCGCCGAACCCATGCTGACGTATGAAAACCGCATGACGCGTTCGCAGCGGCAGAATCGCGTGCGCGAAATGATGGAGAAAGTCGGGCTCGATCCCAACATGATCAATCGCTACCCGCACGAATTGTCGGGCGGTCAGAATCAACGTGTCGGGATCGCCCGGGCGATGATCCTTGGGCCGAAACTGGTCATTTGCGACGAAGCAGTGTCGGCGCTCGACGTGTCCATCCAGGCGCAGATCATCGACCTTCTGATCTCGCTTCAAAAGGAGATGGACCTGTCGATGATCTTCATCTCGCACGATCTTTCGGTCGTGCGCGAAGTGTCTCACCGCGTGATGGTGCTGTATCTCGGCCGCGTGGTAGAGCTCGCCGATCGCGGACAGATCTATGACGATGCGCGCCATCCCTATACCCAGGCGCTGATCTCAGCCGTGCCGATTCCCGACCCGGCCATCGAGAAGTCGCGCAAGCGATTGCAGCTGGAGGGTGATTTGCCATCCCCGATGGATCCGCGGGCGCAGTTACGTTTCCTGAAGTCGAAACTGGTCGATGATCCCGATGCCGAGCAGTACAAGCCGAAACTGATCGAAGTAGCCCCCGGCCATTTCGTGGCCGAGCACGATCCGATCGAAACCGTGCTCGCCGGCGATACCTAGTCGTCGTCTTCCTGACCTTTTATTCATTTCGTTCTGCCGTGCGATGCCGTTAGGTTCGCGCGCCGCAAAAGCCTTGCAAGGATTTCCCATGTTCCGACTTCGCGTTTCCGCCGTGCTCAAGTCCGTCACCGCGCTGGCCGCCGTGGCGATGATCGTATCGATGACAGCGGCGACAGCGCTGGCATTGCAGGGCGACGGATTTGCGCACGACCGAAGCGATATTGCCCCGGATTCCGCGGTCAGATACGGGCAGCTCGAGAACGGCCTGCGCTATGCCATCATGGCGAATGACACGCCTCCAGATACGGCTTCGATCCGGATGGCCTTCAATGTCGGCTCGCTGGTCGAGGACGATGATCAGCGCGGGCTCGCGCACTTCATCGAACACATGGCCTTCAATGGATCGGAAAACGTGCCTGAAGGCGAAATGGTCGCCCTGCTGGAGCGCTACGGCCTGGAATTCGGGCCGGATACAAATGCCGGCACCAGCCGCGAATACGTCGTCTATCAGCTCGACATGCCTGAAACGGATGAGGAGACGCTGAATACCGGCCTGTTCCTGATGCGCGAGACCGCCTCCAATCTGACGCTCGAGATCGAGGCCATCGACCGGGAGCGCGACATCATCCTGTCGGAAGAGCGGGTGCGCAACACGCCGATCCGGCGCTGGAGCAATGCGCTCGCCGAATTCCGCTATCCGGGATCGCTCATGGCGCAACGCGACGCAATCGGCCTGCCCGAGGTCATCAGCAATGCGCCGCGTGATGCCTTCGCGCGCTATTACGACCTCTATTACACGCCGGACCGTGCCTTCATTTCGATCGTCGGCGACGTTGATGTCGATGCCATCGAGGCGGAAATCGCTGCGCGCTTCTCGGACTGGGAAGGCGCCGGCATCGAAGCATCTGATATCCCTGCCGGTGCCGTGGATACCGATCGCGGGTTCGCGACGGGGTATTTTCACGATCCGGAATTCTTCACCGTGCTGACGGTGGAATCGATCCAGCCGGACACGATAGAACCGGACACGGCGGCGTCCCGATTTGACGGCTTGCTGGATTCACTCGGCGCGTCGATTCTGACCCGGCGGTTCACGACAATCATCAATTCCGGCACGTCGCCATTACTACAGGGCGGTGCCAGCTACACGACGGATGAGTACGGTTTTGCGGCGCGCGCCAGCGTGCTGGGCGTCGCGCAGCCGGATCGCTGGGAGGAAGGGCTGGCCCTTGTCGAGCAGGAATTGCGACGCGCCCTGCAGCACGGGTTCACGCAGTTGGAACTCGATGAACAATTGACCAATTTGCGGACGGCGCTGGAAACCGGCGCAGAGCAAGCCGATACGCGCAATTCCGCGGCGCTTGCCAATGCGTTGTGGAGCTCGTGGCGATATGAATCCGTGTTCAGCCATCCGGCCGATGCACTTGCGCGCTTCAATGCGGTCGAGGACCGGATCACGCTGGACGCCGTCAATGCAGCGTTCCGGGAACAGTGGAGCGGCAATGGCCCGCTGGTCTTCCTCGCGACCTCACTGGACATCGAGAATGCGGAGGAACGGGTTGCCGAGGTCTGGCAGGCCAGCCTCGCAACCGATGTCGAAGCGATGGACGATGTCGAGCTGGACGCCTGGGCATATGAGGATTTCGGTGTGCCTGGCGAGATTGCGGACCGCTCCGAGATCGAGGACCTCGGCCTGACGCGCATCGTGTTTGAAAACAATGTCCGCGTGACGCTGAAGCAGACGGATTTTGAGACCGACACGATCCGGATCAACGTCAATTTCGGACGCGGCGATCTCGAACCGCGGGCGGTCCCGGTCGTCGATAGCGTGGCAAGCAGCGTTTTTGCTTCCGGCGGCCTGGAAGCCCATTCGATCGATGAATTGCAGCGCATTCTTGCCGGCCGCAATGTCGGTGGAAGCTTCAATGTGGGTACGGGAGCGTTCTCGCTTTCGGCGGCGACAACGCAAGCCGATTTCGAGCTTCAGATGCAATTGCTCGCAGCCTACATGACGGCGCCCGGATTCCGTGAGGAAAGCCTGGCCCAGTTCCGTGCGCAGCTACCGGAAATCCGGCGCAATCTCGGATCAACGCCTGCAGGCGTGCGCACGCGCGATGTGACCCGAATGCTGCGGTCCGGCGATGACCGCTACGGCTTCCCCACGGAAGCCGAAGCGATGGCCGTGGATCTCGACGATGTCCGTGCCTTTGTCAGCCCGGCGCTGGAACGCGCCCCGGTCGAGATCACGGTGGTTGGTGATTTTGAGGAGGCCGCCGTTCTGGACGCCATCGCGGCGACATTCGGGGCGCTGCCGGATCGGGCAGCGAGCTGGCCGGAATATGACGAGAATCGCACGCTGGCGTTTCCGGAGCCGACCGAGGAACCGATTGTGCTGACGCACAATGGTGGCGAGGATCAGGCCCTGGTGAATGTCTACTGGCCGACCACGGACGACAGCGACATTCGTCGTTCGCGCACGCTGCGGCTGCTGCGGGCGGTGCTGGATCTGAAGCTCACCGAGACATTGCGCGAAGGCGAAGCCTTCACCTATTCGGCGCAATCGTCGAACGTGGAGAGCTTTTATCATCCTGATTACGGATATCTGTTCGTTGGTGCCGACATCCGGGTGGAGAATATCGACCGGGTCTATGAGGCGATCGATCTGATCGCGGCGGACATGGCGAACGGCGAGATCAGCGACGATGAGCTGTTGCGGGCAAGGCAGCCGCTGGTCGAGCGGCTCCAGAATGCGTTCGAGAACAACAGCACGTGGCTCGCCTGGCTGGCGAATTCGTGGACCTATCCCGAGCGCCTCGACCGGATCCGGACCATCACGGACGATTATTCCGATATCGAGCTGGAAGAGATTGTCGAACTCGCCCGGCGCTATCTCGCAGCCGACGCGGCTTATCGTGTCAGCATCGTGCCCAACACCGAACGCTAGGGCCGCTTCGGGAACATGAGGTCGGTCAGCTTCCGGTTGGCCGCCTTGTTCAACGCGGTGATATCGCTGTCGCGGAAGCGCGATTTCAGGCGGCCGGAGATCCAGAGCGTCGACAGGCCGTGGACCATCGACCAGGCAATGACGGACAGGATTTCATTGTCTTCCGGCGCGGCGAAGTTTTCCTCGATACACTGCTTGATGGTGTCGGACAGAAACACCCAGGAACTCTCGCCCGAGGCGAGATAACCCGCGTCCGACAGGTCATAGAGATCACGCCGGAACATCACCTCGAACCGGCCCGGATTGGCGACCGCGAAATGCACATAGGCCGAACCGACGCATTCCAGCAGATCCGGACCGTTGGCCGGCTTGTCGCGATCAATTCCGTCGAGGATGGCCTGGATCATCCGCTCCCAGCCATCGCGTGCCAGGGCGATCATGAGCCCCGACTTGTTGTCAAAATGGTGGGCCGGGGCACCATGGCTCACACCGGCTTCGCGTGCGACTTCACGCAATGAAACAGCACCGGTTCCCCGCGTCGCGATCAGATGATCCGCGGCTTTCAACAGTGCGGCCCGCAGATCGCCATGATGGTAGCGGTCCTTGCCGCGCGGTTTTTCCTTCATTTTCGCCATGACCTCTATCTCCCGCCGATTCGTGGCGGAGGTCGATTGACATTCAATCTAGACAGTGTCTAGATGTGGGAGATCCAGCCGGAAATCAAGTCCGGCCAATTCAGGGAGGGATCTCATGATGCGTTCGGGAGCGGTCTTTCTGACCTTCTTTATCGTGTGTTTCATGTTGAGCGGCGCGGCGGCGGCATTGCTCATCGTGCCGATGTTCGGCGACGGCCTGGGCGAAATGCTGCGTCCGGCGACAGACGGGTCCGCCTTTCCGTCGATGATTGCCGGCTTCCTCATTTTCTCGGCGGCCGCGACCGCTTTCCTTTTGCGCGGCTGGACCGGTTCCGGCTGGCTGCGACGTGGGCTTTATGTCGGTGTCGGGCTTTGGGTCGTGATCATCGGTCAGTATGCCATCCTGCCGGGCTGGTCGACATTGCCGGTCATGCCGACCATCGGGTCCGGTATCGTCAGTGGCCTGCCGGCTATTGCCGGGGCCATCGCCGCAGCGTTCGTGGCCGACCGGCTCGTCGCGAAATCATAGCCATCAAAGATATTCTCCTCGCCCGGACGCGTGGCGTCGGCTAGCGTTCACGAAGGGAAACCAGTCAGGAAGTGTTCTCATGCTGCGATTGATTATGGCAATAACTGCCGCCGCTTTCGGCCTGTCCGCGCCAGCGACAGCAACCGACCGGATCATTGTGAGCTCGGTCGAGGTCGAGGCCAGTCCCACGGAGGTCTGGCAGCTCTGGACCACCGAAGAGGGCCTCTCCTTCTTCGCACCTGCGGCGGAGATCGATTTGCGGCCAGGCGGTCGTTACGAGGTCTATTTCCTGCCGGATGCGCCGGAAGGCCAGCGCGGCTCGGAAGGCACGACGGTGCTCGGCTTTCAGGAAAACCGCATGCTGACCATCACATGGGCTTTGCCGCCCTACCTGCCGGAGGTGCGGCCGCACCTGACGCCGCTTACCGTCGAGCTCGAACCCGTCAATGACACCACGACGCGCGTAACGTTGACCCATTCCGGCTGGGGTGTCGGCGGCGAATGGGATGATGCCTATGCCTATTTCCAGGAGAACTGGCCCGCGGTCCTGACGCTGATGTCGGAGGCATTGACGCCTGCGTCCGAATAGGCTGCGATCTGCTCCGAACGCTTGAATGGAGATAGCCATGCGCCTTCCCGCCCTCTGCAGTGCCTTCGTCCTGGCCGCGTGCACCAGCGGGCCGTCCGGCCCGCCTGTACCGGAAGATCCGGGGAGTGCCGAATCGGTCGTGGCGGCGGCGCGGCAGTGCGATGTCGAGGATTATGGCGATGAGCCGATGGTCGATGCCGGCGATTTCGAATTCGGTGGCAATCCGAGCGCGGCGCAGCGCAATGCGCTGATAGGTGAGCTCTATCTAGAACGCGCTGGCTTTCAACGCTGCGTGTATGCCCTGCCGTCGGGTCTGCACATCCGGGTGCTGCGGGCGGCAGGCGACGATGCGCCGACGCCGGAAAGCGGAGAGATCGTGCGCGTCCACTATGAAGGGCAGAGCACGTTCGGCGAGACCTTCGATTCCTCCTATCAGCGTGGTGCACCGGCCGACTTTCCGTCGGACCGGCTGATCGCCGGTTGGGTCGAGGCGCTTGGCCTGATGCGAACCGGCGAGGAGTGGGAACTCTTCATTCCGCCGGATCTCGCCTATGGCGAGCGCGGCACACCGGGCGGACCGATCGGGCCGAACCAGACCCTGTATTTCCGCATGGAGCTGATCTGCCTGCCGGGCCGTGAAGACGGCGGCTGCGAGGACGGTTAGCGCGACAGGCGCAGATTGGTGAGATCGCCGGCGATCATTTCGAAGGCATTGTGCAGTGCCTCGTTCGACGGGCTGTCGAAATAGAGGCTCGGGTGCGAGGCGCATTCGCGCATCATGTCCCGCGTCGTCGACGAGCTGACCTGGAAAGTGATCGTGTAAACGCGGATGCCCTGCGCGCGGGCGTAGGCGCATGCGGCACCGGTCCGCTCATTCAGGGCGTTGCGCAAGGCCCAGGAGCTGGACGTGATGACGCCGAGCCGACCTTCGCGGACATAGCCGTATCCGGAATAGTCCGAATAGTTGAAATTGCCCCGGCCGTTGATGACATTCTGGCCGTCGGTGAGGATCACCATCGCCTTGATGTTGTCATCGTCGTCCCAGGGATTGCCTTCCGTAAACGGCTCCTGCGGTGAGAGCAGGCGGACGCCCCAGGACACGCCGATCGGGATGTTGGTGGTGCCGCTCGCGATCATGTCCGAGATGGCGTCGTCGATCATCGACCGGTCGGACGTCAGCGGCGTGACCGGCCGCGCGGTACAACCCCAATTAGACGCCCAGCCCCAAGGATTCACGCCTGCGTATTTGGCGGAGTTCGCCAAGCGGGCGAACAGGTCGCTGCCGCCCATCTGGTCGGACATGTAGCTGTTCGAAAAGCCGGAGACGCCGGTCGGCTCGTCGGGAGCGAAGTAGGGCAGGAACAGGGTTTCCGGCGCGCCGGGATCGGGTTCGACATCCTCGATGTCGAGGGGGATTGCGCGGGCTTCGACGCAACCATCCCAGGCTTCGTAGAGCATCGAATCGATGACATCCCAGCGATTGGCAGGGGGGTCGAAATTGTTCGAATGATCTGGCGAAAGAGCGTCCGGATCGAGCCACCAGGCCCGCTCATGTTCAGTGCCGACATTCACGGTCGAGGAAAACGGTACCAGCCCGATCTCGAGGAGCCCCGGCTCTGCGGCGTTTTCATGCAGGATTTCCGTCAAGAGAAGGGCCGCATCGCGCAGGGCAGCGATCTTGGACCCGGACATCGAGCCGGTATTGTCGAGCACCATGACGAGTTCCAGCGCCGTTCGGGCGCGTTGCACCTCGCTTTCCCAGCCAACGGTCAGGTAATCGATTCCGATCAGGCCGAGAAACGCCGTCTGGACGCTCGATGTGCCGGCAACCGTTATGATGTCATTGAGATCGTCGATATCGATATCGATGGTGCCGAGATCGCCGAATTCGCGCTGCGGGTAATTGGCGGCAATAATGGCCTGTGCCAGCGCTTCGGCGTCTTCCGGCGGCAGGTTTGGTGCTGCTCCGACGGCGAGCGCCGCGGCGTCGAGGGCTTCGGCGAGACGGCCGCGGGCATTGATCGCCATGTTGAGGTCGACCGCACCGCCGCCCATCACCACGATGGGCAGCAGCATGAGCGAGAACAGCATGGCGACATTGCCGCCCGTGTCACTGCTGAAGGATCGGATCCATTTGCGCGCCATCTTTCCTGCCTTGCGCTGAATTCACAGGACAAGATCGGTCGAAAACAGACGGCGCTCACGCGAAAGCCGTGGGCAGGGTTAAGTTTCCGTCTCCGGAATTCGGTTGGCTATCGGGAAATTCGCAGATTTGAGAGGTCGCCAGCGATCACTTCGAAGGCCTGCTCGAGCGCCTCGTTGGACGGGCTGTCGAAATACAGGCTGGGATGCGAGGCGCAATCCTCCATCATGCGGCGCGTCTGGGAAGAGCGGACCTGGAAGGTGATGGTGTAGACCCGGATGCCCTGTTCGCGGGCATAGGCGCAGGCTGCCGCGGTGCGATCGTCGAGTGCCGCGGAAAGGCGGCTGCTCGATGACGTCCGCACACCCAAGCGACCGTGGGCAATGTAGCCATATGCATTGTAACGGGACATCAGAGCTGAGTTGTGGCCGCTGAGAACATTCTGGCCGTCAGTGAGGATGACCATGGCCTTGATGGTACTGCGATCACCGTATGCCACGCCTTCGGTAAAAGGTTCTTGCGGTGACAGCAAACGAAGACCCCAGGCAATCCCGTTCGGAATGTTTGTGTAGCCGCTTGCACCCATTGCGGCGATTGCACCCTCCACAATCCGGCGATCGCCGGTCATCGGGGTCACAGGCGTGGTCGTACAGCCGTTATTGGGGCCGCCATTACGCGGCCGGCCATTATTGTATTTGGTGAGGTTGGCAAGGCGCTCGAGAATGCTGCCGCCCACGCCATCTCTGAGATAGCTGTTTCGGAAGTTTGAAATGTCGGGCTCGTCCGGTGCGAAAAACGGCAGGAAGAGGGTTTCCGGATTGTTGCGCACCGGTGCGACATCCTCGATATCGAGTGGAACGGCACGCGCCTCGACGCAACCCTCCCATCGCTCGAAGCGAAGGGTGTCGAACATGTCCCAGGTATTGGGGGTGACCATCTCGGTGGTACAGGTGCGGCGTCGACCGCGGCCGCGGCACGTCCTGACTTCCCGAGCGCCGCCCGCCCATTGCGCGTGAAGCGGACTTTCGGCATTCGGGTCGAGCCACCAAGCCCTCTCGAATTGCCGCCCGACATTGACCGTGGCCGCGAAGGGAACGAGTCCGATGCGGACATCATCCGGCTCGCTTGCCCCGGCAAACAGAATGTCGGTGAGCAGGGCCGCGGAATCGCGCAACGATGCGATTTTCGAGCCGCGCATCGACCCGGTATTGTCGAGCACCATGACGAGTTCGAGATTCTGGTTTGCCCGCCGGACTTCGGACGTCCAGTCCACATTGATATAGTCCATGCCCATAATGCCGAGCAAAGTGGTGTCGACGCGCGACTGACCGGTTACTGTGACAATGCCGTTCTGGTCGTCGAGCGAGACCGTCACCGAGTGCACATTTCCGATCTCTTGGGACGGGTAATTGGCTGTGATGAAGTCCATCGCGAGCGCTTCGGCGTCCCGGACGGACAAGGTGGTTTGCGAACCGACGGCCAGTGCAGCGGCGTCGAGCGCTTCCGCCAAACGACCGCGCGCATTCATGGCCTGGGCAAAGTCGACGGCGCCGCCGCCCATCACCGAAATCGGGACCAGAGCGAGCGAGAATATGGTGGCGACATTGCCACCCTTGTGCCGCAATAAGCGGGTCAGATTTGCGAGAATGTTCTTCAATTTCGCAGGCCTTCATTCACCATTCCTGCGCGGAATGTGCCCGAAACCTCTTAAAATCACGTGGAAGATCAGGGTTTCCCGCGGGTTAATGGCGGGCTAGGGAATGCTCAGTATCCGGAGCCCGATCGTGACCGCGCAACATCTGACAGAGGTGAAAGACTGCCTCGCCGACCTGATCGCCATGGCGACCGTGTCGCGCGACAGCAATCTGCGCCTGATCGGTTATCTTGAACAACGCCTGTCCGCGCTTGGCGCGCGCTGCGTCCGCATTGGCAATGCGGCGGGCACCAAGGCCAATTTGCATGCGATCCTCGGACCGGAGGCCGATGGCGGCGTGGTGCTGTCCGGCCATACGGATGTCGTGCCGGTCGATGGGCAGGATTGGTCGACCGATCCCTTCGTCATGACGGAAAGGGACGGGCGCCTCTATGGCCGCGGCACATGCGACATGAAAGGCTTCATCGCCTGCGCGCTGGTAATGGCCAAGACTTATGCGACACAGAACCTCAAGCGGCCGGTGCATTTTGCTTTTTCGTATGACGAGGAGGTGGGCTGCCTCGGCGCGCCGGCGATGATCCGCGAGATGACGGCTTCCGGACCCCAACCGCGCATTGCCATCATCGGTGAACCGACCGGCATGACGGTGGTGACGGGCCACAAGGGGCTCTATTCGGTACGCGTCGAGGTCGAAGGGCTGGAAGCGCATTCCTCGAAGGTGGAGAACGGCGCGTGTGCCGTCACCCATGCCGTGCCGCTGATGCAGTTTCTAGTCGAGGCCGGTGCTGCCTGGCGCGAGGCGGCGCCTGCCGACAGTCCCTTCGATCCACCCTATGGCACGATCACCATCGGCGAGATGGGCGGTGGCACGGCGGCCAACATCCTGGCGAGGACGGCGTGGTTTGAAAGCTTGATGCGCCCGGCCCCGTGGGACGATGCGCATGCGGTTGGCGATCGGCTGCGCCAGCGCGCGGCGGAGGAGGAGGCCAGGATGCGCCGTCATGCTCCGTCAGCGCGTGTCGAGGTGATCCAGCGCTCCGATGCGCCACCGCTGCGTCCCGAGGCGAACAGCCCGGCGGAGGAACTCGCACGGCAGTTGACCGGCGATAATGCACAGCGCTTTGTCTCGTTCGGCACGGAGGCCGGTCAGTTCCAGAGCGCCGGCCTGTCGACCGTCGTTTGTGGACCGGGTTACATCGAGCAGGCTCACAAGCCCGACGAATTCGTCGATATTTCGCAATTGGAGGCGTGCCTTGCCTTCCTGGGCAAGTTGCCCGGCCACCTGATGGACTGACCGGCATGTATGAACGATCCGAGCCCTTGCTGACGATCAATCCCGCACCAGCGGAGCCGGGGCGCGGTATCTTCGTGTTCGGAGCGCCCCGCGGCGGGACGTCGATGGTTGCCGGCGCGCTTCGCCTGCTCGGCGTCGACATGGGTGCGCGGCAGGGGCAGGGCAATAACGAGGATCTGGACATCCAGGATGCTCGCGGTCCCGTTGGCGAACTCGCCGACCCGACCAGCCCCGACCTGGCTGCGGCGCTGGACCGCATGCGCCCGGTGATCGCCAAACGGGGGCAATCGGCAGAGCCTTGGGGTTGGAAGGATCCGCACGGCGCTTTCTATGCGCCGCACATCGAGGCCGACCTGCCGGCGCCGCGGCTGATCGCAGTATTTCGCGACCCGCAGGCCGCGGCGCAGCGCGTGCACATGCTGACGGATCGGCTGTTGATTGACGCGCTCGATGACACGCTGAAACTCTATGAACGTTGCAGCCAGTGTCTCGCTGCATCGCGCCAGCCGGCGGCGATGGTCAGCTACGAGAAAACACTGGTGCGGCCGGAATTGTTCGTCGAGCAGCTGGTGGCATTCTGCGGTCTGTCACCGGAGCGCGAACAGGTCGAGGCTGCGATCGCGTTTTGCTACCCGGAGCGCGGCCATGGCAGCCCGACCGATCCGGGCTGGCCGAACCAGGGTGCGCTCTAGGACACCGCCTTCAGTTTGGCGTCTTTCTGGGCCGCCTCGCGGTCCTTGTTCCAGTAGGACACCGACACGACCTTGGTGCGGTCGCAGCGATCGGCATACTTCTTGGCGATTTCCGTGACTTCTTCCAGCAGGCCCGCCTCGAGCGTGATCGGGTCCAGGCCGAGCGACAGGAAGGTCTCGTTCTCGACATGGAGATCGTTCTCGTCGGCTTCATTGCGCGGATTCGGCAGGTTGGCGATCTCGACACCGGTCATCTGCGAGATGATGTCGGCGAGTTCGCGCACCCGGTGGGTCTCGGTCATCTGGTTCATGATGTGAACCCGGTCGCCCGGTTTCGGACGGTTCTTCAGCGCCAGTTCGATGCAACGCACCGTGTCCTGGATGTGGATGAAGGCGCGGGTCTGGCCGCCGGTGCCGTGCACGGTCAGCGGGTGACCGATGGCGGCCTGCATCAGGAAGCGGTTGAGCACGGTGCCATAATCGCCGTCATAGTCGAAACGGTTGATCAGGCGTGCGTCCTTGCGGGTCTCGTCGGTCTGGGTGCCCCAGACAATGCCCTGGTGGAGATCAGTAATCTTGATCCCGTCATTCTTGTTGTAGAAATGGAAGAAGAGCGCGTCCTGCGTCTTCGTCATATGATAGATCGAGCCCGGATTGGCCGGGTAGAGAATGTCCTGCTGGACCGGCCCCTGCGGCGTGTCGACGGTAACGCGCAGATAGCCTTCCGGGATTTTCATGCCGGCGGTACCGTAACCGTAGACGCCCATCGTGCCCAAGTGGACAAGGTGGATGTCGAGGCCTGATTCGACGATCGCCGCGAGCACGTCATTGGTGGCGTTCAGATTGTTGTCGACGGTGTAGCGCTTGTGGCGCGCGGTCTTCATCGAATAGGGCGCGGCGCGTTGTTCGGCGAAATGCACGATGGCGTCCGGGCGCTCCTCAGTGATGAGGTCGAGCAATTCCTGGTATTCCTTCCCGACATTAAGATCGACAAAGCGCATGTCCTTGCCAGACACCTCTTTCCAGGCCGCCAGGCGGACGCTCATGGGCTGGATCGGGGTCAGGCTGTCGACCTCGAGTTCAACGTCGATCTTGCGCCGCGAAAGATTATCAACGATCACGACATCATGGCCGAGATTGGACAGATGGAGGGCCGTGGGCCAACCGCAAAATCCGTCGCCGCCGAGTACGATCACCTTCATTGTTCACACCTGGACTTGTTCGGGGGATAATTTGCCGAGCCTTCTCGCAAGGCGGAAGCCTGATGACAAGGCTTTGCTTCATTATTCCAGCAGGTAGGATAACGCAAACAACGCAAACGGGAGGCTGGTTTTGGCCGGTTTGGAGCCTTTCGGGCCATTCAGCGACGCTTTTCTGATCCCGCCGCGCCGTTTCAGCGACGATCGCGGCTGGTTCGAGGATGTCTGGAATGCGGAACGCTTTCGCTCGCAAACCGGAGTGGCCCCGCAATTCGTGCAGGATAATGCGTCGCGCTCGGGTGCCAGAGGCACGGTGCGCGGCCTGCATTTCCAGGCCCCGCCGTTTGCACAGGCGAAGCTCGTGCGTTGTCCACGTGGCGCGATCCACGACGTCATTGTCGATATCCGGCACGGTTCACCGACTTTTGGTCGATGGGCAGGCGCGACCCTGACCGAGGACAACGGGCATCAACTCTGGGTGCCGCGCGGTTTCGCGCACGGATTTGTGACGCTCGAGCCCGATAGCGAGATCGCCTACAAGGTCGATAACCCGTATTCGGCCGAACATGATGCCGGGATCTTGTGGAATGATCCCGCGCTCGGCATTGAATGGCCGTTCGACACCAGTGCGGCGATTTTGTCCGACAAGGACGGGAGTGCACCGAAGCTCGCCGATTTGCCTGTTCTGTTCGAGTATCAATCATGAAACTGCTGGTCATCGGTTCGACCGGACAGGTCGCGCGCGCATTGGCGGCAAAGGCCGGCGATCATGAAGTAGTCCGCGCCGGGCGACCGCAAATCGACCTCGCCCATCCGACCGGGCTTGCCGATCTGATCGGGCAGGTTTCGCCGGACGCGATCATCAATGCCGCCGCGTATACTGCTGTCGATCGCGCCGAGGACGATATCAAGGCGGCCCGCGCCCTCAACGAGACCGGCCCGGCGGCGTTGGCACGGGCGGCTGCGGCGCGGCGACTGCCCTTCCTTCACATCTCCACGGATTACGTATTCAACGGAATGGGCGGCGCGCCTTATGCCGAGGATGCCGAAACCGCGCCGCTCAATGTATATGGGCAGACCAAGGCGGGTGGCGAAGAGGCCGTGCTCGCCGCACATCCCGCCGCGCTGGTGGTGCGGACCTCCTGGGTCTATGCCCCGGAGGGCCAGAATTTCGTGTCCACAATGCTGCGCCTTGCGGCCGAGAAGGATGCGCTCAACGTGGTATCCGACCAGATCGGCCGACCGACCGAGGCGCATGCGCTTGCCGAAGCGCTGATCGATCTGGCGGCGCAATTGCGAGCGGGCGCCGAGGGCGGGCTGTTGAACGTCGCTAATACCGGCGAGGCCAGCTGGCGCGACCTTGCCGACGCGGCCATACGCGGCGCCGGGCTGTCGACGCCGGTGACCGGGATCCCGACCAGCGCATGGCCAACGCGTGCGCGGCGGCCGGGCGATACACGCCTCGATCTGACCCGGGCGCGTGAGGTTTACGGGATCGAATTGCCGGTCTGGCGAGACTCGCTGGAGCGATGCCTAGAAATGATGGGTCTCGGTGGACGACGCGCCTCTTAAGCGTTAAACGGCGCGCGACTCTCAATTCATCGGGCCTCGCCGCCCGATTTGTCCGGATCAACAAGGAGTTTGGCATGGCTGTTCGGGTCGCCATTACGGGATTTGGCCGCATTGGCCGTCTGGCACTGCGCGCCGTTCTAGAGGAAAAGCGCTGGGACGACGTCGAGGTGGTCGCGATCAATGACTCTTCAACGCCAGAGACCAATGCGCACCTCCTGACGTATGACAGCGTGCACGGACGCTATCCGGGGACGATCAAGGTCGGTGATGACTGGATCGACGCAGGTTTCGGCAAGATCCAGAAAGTGTCGAACCGCGATCCTTCGAAGCTGCCATGGGGCGATATGGGCGTTGATCTGGTGCTTGAGTGCACCGGCAAGTTCAACTCGAAGGAAGCCTCGATGGCGCACATCGAGTCCTCGGGGGCCAAGAAGGTGCTGTGTTCGGCGCCAGCCAAGAATGCCGACAAGACGATCGTCTATGGCGTCAATCACGACTCGCTGACGGCGGACGACCTCGTTGTCTCGAATGCGTCCTGCACGACGAACGGCCTCGCCCCGGTTGCCAAGGTGCTGAACGATGCGGTCGGCATCGAGCGCGGTCACATGACCACGATCCATGCCTATACCGGCGACCAGCCGACACTCGACCGCAACCATTCGGACCTTCACCGTGCCCGTGCGGCGGCTATGTCCATGGTGCCGACCTCGACAGGGGCAGCCAAGGCAGTCGGCCTGGTGCTTCCGGAGCTGGCGGGCAAGCTGGACGGCGCCGCGGTTCGCGTGCCGACGCCGAATGTCTCGCTAATCGATCTCGTTTTCACGCCGGGCAAGGCGACTTCCGCCGAAGAACTGACAGCCGCGATCAAGGCGGCCGCCGACGGTCCTATGAAGGGCATTCTCGGTTATGATGACATCCCGCTGGTGTCGATCGACTACAATCACGACAGCCGGTCGTCCGTGGTCGCCGTCGACAAGATCAAGGTGATCGACGAGCGCCTCGCCCGCGTCATGACCTGGTATGACAATGAATGGGGCTTCGCCTGCCGGATGATCGATACGGCTGCCGCCATGGGCAAGTTTCTCTAGGCAGAAAAACGGGAGCCAAGCATGGGATTGCGCCGGATCGAAGACGTCGACGTTCACGACCAGGTCGTGCTGGTGCGCGTCGATTTCAATGTGCCGATGAAGGATGGCGTGATCACCGACGCGACGCGCCTGATGGCGGCATTGCCGACGATCGGTCATCTCAAGTCCGCGGGTGGCAGAATCGTTTTGCTGGCCCATTTCGGGCGACCCAAGGGTCAACGCGTGGCGGAAGCTACGCTCGCTCCGGTCGCACCGGCGCTTGCCGATTTGCTGGCAGCGCCGGTCGAATTCGTCGGGGATTGCATCGGTCCCGAAGTCGAAAAGGCGATCGCGGCGCTAAGACCGGGCGATATCCTGCTGCTCGAGAACACCCGGTTTCACCCGGGCGAAGAAGCCAACGATCCGGACTTTGCGAAGGCATTGGCCGCGCTGGGCGATGTCTACGTAAATGACGCATTTTCCGCTGCGCACCGCGCACATGGATCGACTGCAGGCGTTGCCGAACACCTGCCGGCCTATGCCGGTCTCGCGCTGCAGCGGGAACTTGATCATCTCTCGCAGGCGCTGACCGCCCCGAAACGGCCAGTCATCGCCATTGTCGGTGGCGCCAAGGTCTCGACCAAGATCGCGCTTCTGGAAAACCTCGTGTCAAAGGTCGACAAGCTGTTTGTCGGCGGTGCGATGGCGAACACATTTCTCGCCGCGCAGGGACATGATGTCGGCCGGAGCCTGCACGAACCGGACTTTGCCGAAACAGCGCACCGGATCATGGAAGCGGCTCGCACACATGGTTGCCAGCTCATCCTCCCGGTCGACCTGGTCTGCGCCGCGGAATTCGCGCCAAATCCGGACACAAAGACCGTGGCCGCGGACGCGATTCCGGACGACATGATGGCGCTGGACGCCGGTCCGCAGACCGTCGACGCGCTCGCCGATGCGATCGATTCCTGCAAGACACTGATCTGGAACGGACCGCTCGGCGCGTTCGAGACACCGCCTTTTGCAACGTCGACTGTCGAGGCCGCGCGCTATGTGGCTGGCCGCTGCCGAGAGGGCAAGCTGATTGCCGTTGCTGGCGGCGGGGACACTGTTGCGGCACTCAATTCGGCCGGCGTTTCCGGCGATTTCACCTTCATATCGACTGCCGGTGGTGCCTTCCTCGAATGGATGGAAGGCAAGGCGCTGCCAGGCGTGGAAGCGGTTTCCGATTAACGTTAGGCTTAGGACACATCCGATCTGCTGGGGACGACAAGATGGATCTCGAACAACTCAACGATATTGCCAATCGCATGGTGGCGCACGGTCAGGGTATTCTGGCGGCGGACGAATCCACCGGTACGATCAAGAAGCGCTTTGACACAATCGGCATAGAATCCACGCAGGACAGTCGCCGTGACTGGCGCGAAATGCTGTTTCGTACCCAGCCGGCGATGAATGACTGCATTTCAGGCGTCATTCTCTATGACGAGACGATCCGCCAGAAGGCAGCCGACGGCACGCCGCTGGTCGAGTTGATTGCCGCCTCCGGCGCCGTTCCCGGCATCAAGGTCGATACCGGTGCCAAGGATCTTGCCGGCGCTCCCGGCGAGAAGGTCACAGAAGGCCTCGACGGCTTGCGCGACCGGCTGAATGAATATCACCAGATTGGCGCGCGCTTTGCCAAGTGGCGCGCGGTGATCGACATTGGCCGCGAAGGGGATGATTCCATTCCGTCGCCGTACTGCGTCGATGTGAACATGCACGCGCTCGCCCGGTATGCAGCGCTGTGCCAGGAGGCCGGCATCGTGCCGATCGTCGAGCCGGAAGTCCTGATGGATGGCGATCACGGAATCGAGCGCTGCTACGAGGTCACGGAATACGGTCTGAAGGCCCTCTACAAGGCGCTCTACGACCAGGGTGTCGAGCTTGAAGGCACGATCCTGAAGCCAAACATGATCATCGCCGGCAAGACGTGTGCGGACCAGGCTAGCGTCGAGGAAGTCGCCGACATGACGGTGCAATGCCTGGCCAACTGCGTGCCGGCCGCCGTGCCGGGCATCGCATTCCTGTCGGGTGGCCAGTCGGACGAGGAAGCCACAGCGCATCTCAACGCGATGAATGCCGCCTATGATTTGCCGTGGCCACTGACCTTCTCCTATGGCCGCGCGCTGCAAGCCGCGCCGCTGAAGGCCTGGGGCGGCCAGAATGTCGAGGCCGGTCAGGCGGCGTTCAATCACCGCGCACGCATGAATTCCCTCGCCGCCAAGGGCGAGTGGAATGCCGAACTCGAAAAAGCGGGTTAGGCCTCGCTGCGGGCGCACGCTTCCGGCATGCGTCCGCCGCCGTCGAGCAGCGATTTTCCGGTGGCATCGCACAGCGCGTCGATGCGGTAGCTGACCGCATCGTTGCGCGGGCCGCCGGCGTAGCGTGCAACCAGCAGGACTTCCCCGGCTTGCGGCACGATACCTGTACAGGCATAGACCTCGTCATAATCCTCACGCACATCCGCCCCTTGTGCGGTAACCGGGCCGAAACCCGGAATCGCCTGCCACGCTGCCGCACACGCGTTTTCCGCGAATGCAGCACGTTCATGCATTGAAAGCGTGGTAGATGTACCGGCGCCAGACGCCGAACCGATCAGGAAATAAGACGCGGCCCATATCGCTAATCCACCCAGGATCAGCATGTTGAGAATTCGCATCATTCCGGTTGTCCTCCCCACCCGGCGCGGAAAATAGAACTGCTAAACTCCTCATTGCAAACATTTTCTCGTAACGGGGGAATGAAATCGCTTGAGGCTTTCGGAAATTCCCCGAAACGGCTATGTGGCTGCCATGACCTGCCAGCTTTATCTTCTGACACCGCCGCGCATTGATCCGGGCTTCGTCGACACGCTTGTTGAGGCGCTGGACGCCGGCAAGGTCGCTGCGCTGCAAATTCGCTTGAAAGATCATACAGTAGACGAAATCAAAGCGCTGGCGCCGCCGTTGATCCGGGTGGCGCAGAAGCGGGGTGTGGCGGTCCTCCTGAATGATGACCCGGAGCTCGCTATCGCGCTGGGCTGCGATGGCGTGCATGTCGGGCAGGGCGATGTGCCAGCGAAACAGGCTCGCGCGGCCATCGGCCCGCAGCGAATGCTGGGCGTAACCTGCCACGACAGCCGGCATCTGGCCATGCAGGCAGGCGAGGCCGGCGCGGACTATGTCGCCTTCGGCGCATTCTATCCGACACAGACGAAGTCGCCGCCAACACAGGCGGATCCGGCGCTTCTGACATGGTGGTCGGAGCTGTTCGAAATTCCGTGCGTGGCGATCGGCGGGATCACGTTCGATAATGCGCAGCCGCTGGTCGAGGCCGGGGCAGATTTCCTCGCCGTATCCTCTGGGGTGTGGTCGCATGTGGACGGCCCGGCTGCGGCCGTTATAGCGTTCAACGCATTGATGCGGGGCGAGTAAGACGAGGTGATAATGGCCTGTCGTTTGATAGCCGTGCTGTTGATGCTGCCTGCCCTGGCGTGGGCACAGGAAACCGATCCCGAGCCATCCGGTCGTGCGGACGAGGCCGCCGACGAGGCGCCTGCGCCGATCCTTCGCGATCTCGACCTGATTGATGCCGGGACCCAGAATGATGCGCTGTCGCTGGAAGACATTCCCGAGACCGAGGTCCCGACCAATCAGTCCGAGATCGATGCTCTCTTTGACAGCGCCCAGCTGGCCTATGCGACGGGCGAATATGGCACGGCTCTCGGGCTGGCACGCACGGCGGCTGCTGCCGGTCACGCGCAAGCGGCTACGCTTGCGGGCCTGTTGCACGAAGAAGCGCGGATCGAGGAGGCGAGCGATGTCGTGGCTGTCCGCTGGTACCGCCGTGCCGCGAGCCAGGGTGAGCCGGTCGGCAATTACCGGCTGGGGCTGATGGCGCAAGCCGACCGCGCCGGGCTGGCCCGCACCGAGGCGCGCGGATTTTTCCTGCGCGCGGCACAGGCCGGGCATGTCCCGGCGATGCTGGCCTATGCACTCGTTCTGAAAGCATCTCCGGTACCACAGGATGCGCTGCTGGCCATTGAATGGGCCGACCGGGCCGCCAGCCAGGGCCATGCCGAGGCGATGTTCCAGCTCGCCCAGATGTATGACAGCTGGGAGCGCGGTCCGCAGGAGCCTGCAGCCGCGCGGCAATGGTATGTCGCGGCGGCCGAAAACAATCATGCCGAAGCCGCGCTGCAGGCCGGGCTGATGCTCGCCAATGGCGAGGGCGGGGAGGCCGATCCCGAATCGGCTTTCGCGCTTGTGCGGCAATCGGCCGAGGCGGGCTTTGCGCCGGCCATGGGCCAATTCGGATTGATGTTGCTCAATGGCTGGAATGAGCGCGAGCCGGACATGGCTTCTGCGGTCGAATGGTTTGCCCAGGGAGCTGTCGGCGGTGATGCGGAATCGCGCTTCCTCTATGCCGTGGCGCTGGCCGGCGGCATTGGCGTCGATCGCGATCTGGTGCGGGCGTACTACTGGACGCTGATGGCGGAATACGAGATGGACGGGACACGATCGCTGAATGTCGACCGCGACCGGTTGCAGGCGGCGCTGGAAAACGACCTCACACCGTCGGAGACTGAACAGGTCCGCGCACAGATTGCCGCCTTCCGCGCCCGCTAGGGGCTTCACTCAAACCGCAACAGCGCTTGCCGCCCGCTCGGCATCCTGATAGGACGCGCGCGACTTGTCCGGCCCCTGCTGCGCGCGGGGGCCGGCTTACATCGTGAAGACAGCCGACAGGATTGCCGTCCATGAAAATCAACGGGAATGAAGTGAAGCCGGGCATGGTGCTGCAGCACCAGGACACGCTCTGGACCGTGGTAAAAGCCGATGCCGTGAAGCCGGGCAAGGGCGGCGCGTTCGCCCAAGTCGAAATGAAGAATATTCTCGACGGGCGCAAACTGAACGAGCGTTTCCGCGCCGCCGACAAGGTCGAGCGCGTGCGGCTTGAACAGAAGGACTTCCAGTTCCTGTTCAAGGATGACGACATGGCGACCTTCATGAATACCGAGACATACGACCAGATCGAGTTGCAGATGGATTTCATCGGCGATCAGACCGCCTCCTATCTGACGGACGGCATGATGGTCATGGTCGAGTTCTACGAGGACAAGCCGATCGGGATCAGCCTGCCGCAATTCGTCGAGCTGGAAATTGCCGATACCGAGCCGGTGGTGAAAGGTCAGACCGCCGCGAATTCCTACAAACCGGCCGTGCTGTCGAACGGTGTGCGCACTTCGGTGCCGCCCTTTGTCGGCGTCGGTGAGCGCGTCGTCATTTCGACCGAGGACGGAAGCTATCAAAGGCGGGCCGACTAGATCATGGGACGTTTAACTGCCCTCATGGAAGTGATGCAGAACGCGGTGCGCAAGGCAGGCCGCGGTCTGGCGCGGGATTTCGGTGAAGTCGAGCATTTGCAGGTCTCGCGCAAGGGGCCGGCGGACTTCGTCACGGCCGCCGACCGCAAGGCCGAGGATACGATTTTCGAGGCGCTGAGCGCGGCGCGTCCGGGCTATGGATTCCTGATGGAAGAGCGAGGCGTGGTCGAAGGCACGGACAAGACCCACCGATGGATCGTCGATCCGCTCGACGGGACGCTGAATTTTCTCCACAGCCAGCCGCATTTCGCGATCTCGGTCGCGCTGGAGCGCATGGGCGAGATCGTCGCCGGCGTGATCTACAATCCGGTCACCGGTGACATGTTCCACGCCGAGAAGGGCTATGGTGCCTGGCTCGACGAGCGCCGCCTTCGGGTGTCTGGACGCAAGGAGCTGATGGACAGCGTCATTGCCACCGGCACGCCCTTTTTCGGCAAGCGCGGGCATGCCCGCTTCCTGAAGGAGCTGCACCAGATCATGCCGAGTGTCGCCGGTATCCGCCGCTATGGCGCGGCATCGCTCGATCTGGCCTGGACAGCGGCGGGCCGCTTCGACGGGTTCTGGGAGCGCGACCTGAAGGCCTGGGACATTGCAGCCGGCATCATCATGGTTCGCGAGGCCGGCGGCTATCACATCGAGGCTGACGGCAATGGTGATCCGCTGGAAACCGGCAACATCATCGCCGGCAACGAAGCGATCACAAACCAGCTCGCCGACAAGCTGAAAGCGGCCGCCTAGGCTTCATGCCCGGTTCAGCCCGGTTGTGCGCTTCTCCCAAGCGGGGAGGAAAGACATCATGCTGGAACTGATCCTGCTGGCAGATGCCGAGATCACCGAGGACTGTACATGGAACGGAATCCCGCTTCATGGCGAGGTGCAGGTGGTCGAGAGTTTCGCCGATATCGATGTACAGGTGGTGGACAGTTTTCCAGACCTGCGTGTGAAGACTGTCGAGAGCTTTCCCGACGATTGCGGCGAGTGGGAATTCGTCGACAGCTTCCCGGATTTCACCATTCGCTTCGTCGACAGCTTCCCGGATATCCAGATCAAATTTGTTGAGAGCTTTCCGGGCGTCGACTAGCGTCGATCCATGTCATTCTATGATCGATACATTTTGCCGAATCTGATCAGCGGGTCCTGCAAGCAGGGGCCGATCATGAAGCAACGTGCCAAGATCGTCCCGGAGGCCGAAGGGGTTGTCGCGGAGATCGGCATGGGCGCAGCGCCCAACCTGCCTCTTTACGATGCGGCCAAGGTCAAAATGGTGATCGGTATCGAACCCAATGCCGGCCTGCGCAGGAAGGCGGAACGCGCAATCAGTGACAGCGACCTTGCCGTCGAGCTTGCCGACGGACGGGCCGAGAACCTGCCGCTGGACAATGCCAGCGTGGATACCGTCGTGCTGACCTATACGATGTGTTCGCTGCCGGATGTGCCCGGCGCGCTGTCCGAAGTTCGGCGCGTGCTGAAGCCGGGCGGGCGTCTGCTGATTTGCGAACACGGTGCGGCGCCGGATGCCGGTGTGCTCAAGTGGCAAAAGCGGCTCGACCCGGTCTGGAAGGTCATTGGCGGCGGCTGCCATCTTTCACGACCCATCGACCGGATGGTGGAATCCGGGGGCTTCAGGTTCGACGCGCTGACCGCGGAATACATGCCGAAGACGCCGAAGATCGTGGCCTATGATTACATCGGCGCCGCAAGACCGATCTAGGCGCATGTCGAGCACCGCGGCGCGGCCGGATCGGTGTCGAGACGCTTCGCCGCAATCGCATCGCCGCATTCCACGCACCAGCCATATTCTCCGTCATCGATCCTTCCGAGCGCGGCCTCGATACGTCGCAATTCCATGGCGCGGCGCGCTTCTGCGGCCTTGGCCATGGCCTGGACCTGCAGGCTGTCTTGACGCGACAGGCGTCCAACCGATTGCTGGTCGAGTTCGACCGGCTTGCGGTCATCTCCGCTGCCCAAAGACAGCGACAGGATCTCGTCTTTCAAAGCCTGCAGGCGCGCCCTCGCATATTCGGGATCATTGCCCATGCCGGCAAGCCTAGCAGGGTGGAGACGGCAAGCTAGTCCTCGATGAGATGGGCCAAAGTCTCGATGCGGATGCCGACTTCGGTGCCGATGATGGCGGCGGCGGTTTCATGGCCCCATTCGGTGCGATCGATAGCGCCGGTGATCGTGAAGCCGACCGCCTGGCGCTGGGTCGCCGGGTCTGTGCCTTGCCGGTTGAGCGCAACGTTGAATGTCACATTCCGCGTTTCACCCCACAGGGTCAGCTCGCCCGACACCTCCGCCTCGTCGTCGCCGCTAAGGGTCACAGAGGTCGATTCAAATGTCAGGCGGGGATGGGCCTCGGCATTGAGCCAGAACGCGCCGGCGACGTGTTCATCGCGGACCGGATGGCCCACGAACACACTCCCGGTCTCGACGAAGGCCGTAACCGCGCTTTGTGCCGGATTGTCGGCATCAATCGTGATGGTCCCACCTGATTCCATGAAGCTGCCGAATATGGTGGTGAAGCCAAACCGGTCGACCGAGAATACGGCCTGGGTATGGGCCGGGTCGATCTCGTAGCGGTCCTGGGCGACAGCCGGCGCGGCGATCGCAGCAAGCGCGGCGAAAGCAAAAGCGAATCTAATCATGATATTCTCCCCATTGTCGGGTTGAAGCTTGCGCGGCTCGCGGCACATCCACAAATGACCGTTCGGAAGGATTGAGCACAGATGCGTGAACACTTCGGACAGATGGCGGCCTACAATGCCTGGGCCAATGCGCGGCTTTATGCGGCGGTGGGGGAACTTCCGAATGACCGGCTCATGGCCGATTTGGGCGCCTATTTCGACAGCATTTTCGGGACATTGACGCATATTCTCATCGCCGACCGGATCTGGATGCACCGGCTGACGGGTGAGGGACCCATGCACGCGGATTTGCGAGACCGTCCGTTTGCCGGTCTGGCCGAACTGCAAGCTGAACGATGTGTCATGGATCAGCGCATTTCAGAGTTCGTCACAAGCCTCGCCGCCGCCGATTTTCCGGCGGTGGTGAATTATCACAACATGGCCGGCACCTCGCACAGCCTGCCGCGCCAGGTCATTCTAAGCCATGTCGTCAACCACCAGACCCATCATCGCGGCCAGGCTCATCACATGCTGTCGGTTGAAGGCGTAGACCCGCCGCCGCTGGATCTGCTTTACTTCATGCTGCCTGCAGCTTGAGGGGAGATTCCCGAACGGTTCATCCCTGTGGTCATCGCCGGCAGGTCTGCATAGTTTGACGAAAACCGGGTCAACAGGGACAGCCATGACCGAAACCATTCTTTCGCTGGAGAGCGTCACCAAGCGCTATTCCGGGCAAACCGCCGTTGCAGATTTCGACATGCAGGTCGACCGCGGGCAGATCACCGGATTTCTCGGGCCGAACGGGGCCGGCAAGTCGACCTCGCTGCGCATGGCGCTCGGCATCATCCGCCCGGATGCGGGACGCGCGCGCCTGTTCGGCAAGTCGCCGGGGGCCAGCGTGCTTGAACAGGTCGGCTTCCTTCCCGAAGAGCGCGGCATCTACAAGAAGATGAAGGCCGAGGACGTGATCATCTTCTTTGGCCGGATGAAGGGCATGTCCATGGCGGCGGCCCGCAAGGCCGCGCGCGAGGGTCTCGAGCGTTTCGGCCTTGGCGGTGACGCGAAAAAGAAGATCAAGGAAATGTCGAAGGGGATGGCCCAGAAGGTCCAGATCATCGCCACGCTGGCGCACGACCCGGAATTCATCATTCTCGACGAGCCGTTTTCCGGGCTCGATCCGGTGAACCAGAAAATGCTCGAGGACATGATCCGCGACGAGGCCAAGCGGGGCAAAACCATCCTCTTCTCGACCCATGTCATGGAGCATGCCGAGCGCTTGTGTGACCAGATCGTATTGATTTCGAAGGGCCGGAAAGTGTTCGACGGCTCGGTTCCGGAAGCCCTGTCGCAAGTGCCGCGCCGGGTGATCATCGAATCGTCCAGCGATCACGATCTTGGCGAAATCCTCGCGGCCACGGGCGAGATTTCCCGCCAGGATGCGCCGGAAGGATTGCATGGCTGGACGGTGGAACTCCTCGCCGGCAAGGACGCGCAGGACGTTTTGAAAGCCTGTGTTGAAGCCGGGGTTCGGCTCGCCCGTTTCGAACCGATCCGCGCGCACCTGCACGATGTCTTTGTCGAAATTGTCCAGAATTCCAGCCAGGAGGTGGTGTGATGCGTGCAATCTACCTGATGGCCCGCCGCGAATATCTCTCCTATGTCGCGACCTGGGGATTCTGGCTGTCACTGCTGTCAGTGCCGCTGTTCATGGGCGTGGGTATCCTGATCCCGATCCTCGCCGAAACCTCGCAGCCGACACGTTACTTCACCGTCGTCGACAATACCGGACATGGATTCGACCGGATTATCGAAGAGAGCGTGGATCGCGAACGCTTCATTCCGGTCGAGCCGCCTTCTGCCAGTATTGACGGGCTGCGGCCCTATCTGTTGGGCGAGCAGACGATCACGGCTGACGACGAGGCCCATGCGCTGTTCGCGGCCATCATTTTCAATGTCGATGAGAAGGCCGACACGGTTATCGAATACTGGAGCACGAATCTGACCACGGGGACGCTCCGCGAGGCAGCCGAGGACGCGCTGCAAGACTGGCTGCGCAGTGCGCGCCTTGAAGAACTCGGTATTCCGCAGGAAACGCTCGAAGAGATCAACGCGATCAACCCGCGCGCGCGATCCCTGAATCCCGAAAGGGAAGGCGAGGTTGCCGAGATCGGCTTTGCCGACAGGGTTCCAATCATTGTCGGGATCGGCTTTGCGATCGGCCTCTGGGTCATCATCTTCTCGGTTACGAACATGCTCTTGACCGCGATGATCGAGGAGAAAGGCAACAAGATCCTGGATACGCTCCTGGCGACAGCGCGCTTCGACCAGATCCTGATCGGCAAGCTGGCGGGACTCGCTGCCGTATCAGCGACGCTGCTCCTGGCATGGGGCAGCATGGGTTCGGGTGGCGCATTGGCCGTCCAGGCTATCCTGGCGGCCGGCAATGACACGCTGGTGCAGATACTGAACGCGGTCTTCGATCCGGGTCTGATCCTGCCGGCGCTGGGCTATTTCATTGTCGGCTATCTGATGTTCGGAACGGTGTATCTGGCGATCGGGTCACTGTGCGATACGCTGCAGGAAGCCCAATCTTTGATGAGCCCGATCATGCTGATGATGATGATTCCCTTCTTCATCATCTTCGTGACGATCGAGAATCCGGATTCGCTGCTCTTGCAGTACGCATCCTGGGTGCCGTTCTGGACGCCATTCCTGATGATGGCACGGCTGCAGACGGATCCGGCAACCATCGAAATTGTCGCAACGACGATTGCCATGCTGGTGACGGCCGGGGCGGTGATTTTCATTGCGTCGCTTGTCTTCCGGCAGGGTGCGCTGGGCCGCGCAAATGCCTCGTCCGTGAAGAAGCTGTTCAGTCGCAAGAAAGCCGCCGCACAATAGAAAACGCCGCGCTGTTTCCAGCGCGGCGTTTGTCTTTAAACCCGTTCGGCTTGGGCTTGCGGTATCCTACCGGCGGCCACCTTTGCCAGCGATAAGACCTTCGCGCTGAGCGCGCTTGCGGGCCAGTTTGCGGGCCCGGCGGATTGCCTCGGCCTTCTGGCGCGCGCGCTTCTCCGAGGGCTTCTCGAAGTGGTTGCGACGCTTCATTTCGCGGAAAGTGCCTTCCCGCTGCATCTTCTTTTTCAGCGCGCGGAGCGCTTGCTCCACATTGTTCTCGCGCACGATGATCTGGACGATGGTCCACTCTCCTGTGTCTGTTTCAATCTGTTGCGCAGTCGCACAGATTCGTGTCGACCGCAGGCCTCTTGCCGAGAGGCGCGGCTATTAGCAGAGCCCGGGCGGCCTGTCCACACCCCTTAACGCCTGTGACGCAATGCGCATCGACGCCGTGGCGGCAATGATCTAGATATGCGGCATGGCCCGAAAAACGAACCTTTCCGATCTTGATCGCCTGCTGGATGCCGCATTGCCGATCGCGGCGTTTGACGGCTGGACCGATGGCGTGCTGGCCGAAGCCGGCTCCGACGCCGGGCTGACGCCGGAAGCGACCCGACTTGCGGCGCCAAAGGGCATGCTGGACGTGATCGCGCACTGGTCCGGCCGGCTCGACGCCGTCATGCTCGACCGGATGAAGGCTAGGGATCTCAAGGCGATGAAGATCCGGGAACGGGTCACCTTCGCCGTACAGGCGCGGCTGGAAGCGATCGGTCACGATGAGGAAGCCGCGCGGCGGGCCCGCGCCCGGCTGATGCTGCATGATGCCGGCACGCTGGGCGCCGAGCTGGTGTGGCGGACCGCGGACCTGATCTGGCGGGCGCTGGACGATCCGTCGACGGATTTCAACTGGTATTCCAAACGAACCATCCTGTCGGGGGTCTATGTCTCCAGCCTGTCGGCCTGGCTGAATGACGAGGGCCGCGACAAGGCGGCCGCCAAGGCCTTCCTCGACCGGCGCATCCAGAATGTCATGGAGTTCGAGAAGGCGAAGGCCGGTTGGAAGAAACTGACGAAGGACCTGCCCGATCCGGTCAGGATCCTCGCGCGCCTGCGGTATCCGCCTCGCCGTGCCTAGGTCCAGCGGGGATTGGGGAAATAGTCGCGCTTGGCTTTGACCTGAACGACTTCCTGTTCCGGCCAGCGCAAGGCGGTGAGCTTGCCCCCATAAACGCAGCCGGTATCGATGCTCCAGACATTGTTGCGCTTTCCGACCTTTCGGTCGGCGACATGTCCATGCACGACGATTGCCGCACCGCGATAATTGCGGGCCCAGTCCAGCCGGATCGGAAAGCCGAGATCGTCAGTCTGTCCCGTTGTCTCGCCATACATGGCCAGAGCGCGCGAGGTCCGGTTCTCGATACCGTGATAGCGCTCGGGCAAGCCGGCATGCGCCACGACCAGCCGGCCGTGGTCGAGGACAAGATGGCTGGGCAGGCTTTCGAGGTAGATCCGGGCCTTGTCGAGAAACTTGGTTTTTTCCTTTTTTGCCTCGTTCACAGTCGTTTCCAGGCTGGCGCCCATTCGGACATCGCGGCCCTTCAGCCAGCGCAGGAATTTGTCGTCATGATTGCCGATCACGCACCGCGCGATACCGTCTTTCTCCGCCTTCATCGCAAGGCGCAGGACGTCCATGGATGCAGGACCGCGATCGACGAGATCGCCGACGAACACAATCTTGCGGCCATCCTTGTGGCTTAGCGTTGCGGAACGTTTGCCTCGCGGGCCGCGCGTTTGCACGTCATAGCCTAGCTTATCGAGCAGTTTTTCGAGCTCGCGCGCGCAGCCATGCACGTCCCCGATGATGTCAAAGGGGCCGGTCTCCGCCTTCCAGACAAGGGGTTCATCATGGATCATGTCTCCCCCTTAATGGCGGAGCCCGGGAGCGCAAGTCAGGATTGGCCGCCGAGCGGGAAAATCCGGTTGATATGGCCCATTTTGCGGCCGGCGCGGATCGTGCGCTTGCCGTAGAGGTGGAGGCGTGCGCCTTTTTCCGCGGCGAGTTCCTGCCAGGGCTCAACGTCGGCCCCGATAAGGTTTGTCATCTCGCAGGCGGAATGCGGTTCGGCGGAACCGAGTGGCCAGCCCGCGACTGCGCGCATGTGCTGCTCGAACTGGCTGCAGACACAGGCATCCATCGTCCAGTGACCGGAATTGTGCACGCGTGGTGCGATCTCGTTGACGATCAGCTCGCCTGCGACCTCGAAAAGCTCGACGGCGAAGACGCCGACATGATCCAGCCCGGCACCGATGGCATGGGCTATCTGCAGAGCGTTCGCCTGCAGTTCAGCTGACACGTCTGCCGGGGCCGTCGTGACGCGGAGAATACCTCCAGCGTGCCGGTTCTCGGCGAGCGGATAGGCTGCGATTTTTGCGTCCTGCGTGCGCGCCGCCACGATCGACAGCTCGCGTTCAAAAGGCGCAAACGCTTCGAGGATTGCCGGCTTCTCGCCGATCTCCGCCCATGCACTGGCCAGATCCGTGTCTTCGCGGATCAGCGCCTGGCCTTTCCCGTCATAGCCGAAACGCCGAGTCTTGAGAATGGACGGACGTCCGATCCGCTCGATGGCGGCTACAAGTTCGGGGAGAGCGTTTATCTCGGCGAATTCAACGGTCCGGCATCCGGCTTCGCGAATGAAGGATTTCTCGACCAGGCGGTCCTGCGTCAGTTCAAGGGATTTGCGACCCGGGCGAACGGCAGCACGGCTTTCCGCAGCGTCGAGTGCCGACGTTGGAACATTCTCCCATTCGAAAGTCAGCGCATCGCAGCGCGCCGCGAATCCCTGGACAGCCCCGTTATCATCCCAGGGTGCAGACCATACGCGGGTCGCGGTGCGGCCGGCCGGGCAATCGCGATCGGGATCAAAAATGTGGATGTCAAAACCGAGCTCGGCACCCGCTGTGGCCAGCATGCGGCCAAGCTGGCCGCCGCCGAGAATGCCGATCACGGAACCGGGCGCGAGCGGTTGGGTCATGCGGTGTCAGTCTTCCACGGTATCGGGCACGGACTCGGTCTGGGACTGCCGCCAATTGGCCAGCCGTCCTGCCAGGGCCTCGTCGGAGAGGGCAACGATCGACGCCGCCAGGAGCGCAGCGTTCTTGGCCCCTGCCTTGCCGATGGCGAGCGTGCCCACCGGCACGCCGCCGGGCATCTGAACGATCGACAACAGGCTGTCCATGCCTTGCAGGGCTTTCGATTCCACCGGAACGCCGAGCACGGGAAGCGGCGTCATTGCGGCGATCATTCCGGGAAGATGAGCGGCGCCGCCGGCACCGGCAATGATGACCTGAAAACCCTCGTCCTTCGCGGACTTCGCGAAGTCAGCCATGCGATCCGGCGTGCGGTGCGCAGACACCACCCGGGCGTCGTAATCCATATCGAGCTGGTCGAGCAGATCGGCAGCCGCCTGCATGGTCGGCCAATCTGACCGGGATCCCATGACAATGGCGATGCGGGGCGCTGTTGCGCTCACGTTATGTCTCCTCGGCTCGCAAGAAGCGCGGGAACATACCGGGAAGCGGCCTGACGTCAAGGAAAAGCAGATGCCGGTATTGTTAACCTTGAGACTTTCTTAACTGGACGCGCCCAAGCTTGGCGCAAGTTCAGTCTCACCAGGTTCGGTGTCATGCGAATTCGTCCTTTTGATGCGCTCAACAAGCTTCGTTCGACCGGGGATGCGGCCAAGGCCCCCGCGGGATCGACAAGCGGTTCGACGGCGTCCGCCAGCGCACCGCGGGATGCTGCGCAGATCATGGGCGTTCCCGAAAACGAGCTGACGCCGAACGTGCAGCGCGCGCTGCTGACGCTGATGGGTGAGGTCGATCAGCTGCGGAAAGACACGGAGCGGCTGCGCAATCGTGTCCGTGAACTCGAATCGCTGGCCGATCATGACGTATTGCTACCGGTGCTGAACCGCCGGGCCTTCGTGCGCGAGGTCTCGCGTGCGCAGGCGCTTGCCGAACGCCATCATGCCCCCTCCGCGCTCGTCTATTTCGACCTCAACGGTTTCAAGGCGATCAATGATTCTTACGGACACGCGGCCGGGGATACCGCCTTGCATCACGTGGCCACCATGTTGACCGCCAATCTGCGCGAGACCGATTCAGTCGGGCGCCTCGGCGGCGATGAATTCGGCGTCGTGTTAACGCTGACGACGGTCAGCCAGGCGGAGACAAAAGCGGACGAGCTGGCAACCCTGATCCGTGACACCGCCTTCAATCACGATGGCGTTGAGCTGCATATCGATTCTGCCTGGGGCGTGCACCCCATCGAGGGTGGCGTCACGGTCGATGCGGCGATGGCCCAGGCCGATGCGGCGATGTATGCGCGCAAGCAGCAGCTGAAGACAGCGGCCAGCGGCTGATTTTCAGGCGATGATGTCTGGCGTGAGGCGGTCTTCCAGCTCGGCGATCCGGTCTTTCAGCATCAATTTTTCTTTTTTCAGGCGAGCCAGCTTCAACTGATCGCTGACCCCGAGATCCTGAAGCGCCTGCACTTCGGAATCCAATGACCTGTGGCGGAATTTCAACTCGTCAATCTTCGCCCGTATCGTGGATTGTTCGAGGAATTCGTCTTCGCTCATGGGTCCGTATTCAATCTTTTTCCGGAATCAATATCGCGTGGGACGCGAGCCCGGTGTCATACACTTATTTGGCGGACAGGAAAACGGCTTTCACGAAGTCCGTGAAATCGACCTCTGCACTGCTCTGCCGGGCATAAGCGTCGAGTGCGAGCGTGGCGGTCTTCGGGGTTGGTGATGCCGCAACTGCCTGGTCGGCTAGATCGAAGAGGATGTCCTGCTCGACATGTTCGGCATCCAGCTCGCAAGCCAGCACCGCCTTGTAGAGCCGTTCGCCGCGTCGCGACTCCTTGAGCTGGCGCCGAACCGTCCTGAGGCTTTGGGTGATGTCGGCAGACCAGGCTTCCAGGCGTGCCGTTGCTTCCGGAAGGATGGGTGATCCATCACGGCCCAGTTGCGCCAGCCAGGCGCACCAGAGGCAGATATTGACGTTCAGGCCGTGCTGGTCCTGCAGCGTCAGCGCTGCGTTGCGGACGTCGGCCCGATCATAGGCCGCCAGCGACCAGTCCCAGAAAGCATGACTCATGTCTGCGTTGCCGGACGGCGTCCGCCCAGCAAGTCTTCACCCCATCGCCGGGTCGGCTTCCAATCGAGGCCGAAAAGATCGAGCGTTCTTCCGATGGACTGATCGACCATGTCTTCCAGCGAGTCCGGATTGGCGTAGAAGGCCGGCAGCGGCGGATGAATGATCGCGCCGATCTCGGCAAGCTGCGTCATGGTGCGCAGGTGTCCGAGATGGAAGGGTGTTTCACGTACCATGAGGACGAGCCGGCGGCGTTCCTTCAAAGTGACGTCGGCTGCCCTGGCGATCAGGCCCGATGTCACGCCAGTCGCGATTTCCGACATCGACCGCACAGAGCAAGGCGCGACCAGCATGCCGAGCGTCCTGAACGATCCGGAGGCAATCGATGCGCCAATATCTGACGGCTTGTACGCGTAGTCGGCCATTGCCTTCAGGTCGGCGGGTCGCAGCGGGGTCTCGTAGCCAAGTGTCATTTCCGCTGCCTTGGAGGCAACAAGGTGTGATTCGACGCCGATTTCGCGCAATGCAGCTAGTGCGCGAATGCCGTAGATTACACCCGAAGCACCGGAAATTCCGACGATCATACGCGGGCGTTCAGCCATTCTTATCCCCGATATCAAATGTGATGTGACTTGTTCCCGCAACAGTGATTGTATCCAAGACTCACGTTGTATTTAACGCAAGGAGGCGACTTATGACGATAGAAGCGCACATCCGTGAATTGGACGCCCGGCATCACGAACTCGACAATCGCATCGAAAGCGAAAGCAAGCGCCCCGGATCAGATACGCTTCAGATTGCCTCTCTCAAGAAGGAAAAGCTGCGACTTAAGGAGCAGATCGAAACGCTCCGACGAAGTCACTGACACAGCAGATTGAAAGAAATTACGGTAGGGCGGTCTTGCGAAAGGCCGCCCTGCTTGCATGATCACACGGGAATAATCCGGAGCCTTTCATGAGCCGCGCGTTATTAGCGATCTGCCTTCTGGCCGTTCTAACGGCCTGCAACCGGTCCGGCGCCGAAACCGAGAGCGCGTCGACCGAGGATTATTGCCAACTGGGCGAGGATGCCCTGACCGAGGACAATTCCGAAGCCGCCATCGAGGCGTTCGAGAATTGCCTGACCACGGCCGACCTCGAACCCGGTGAGGAAGCTGTCATCCATACACGCCTTGGTGGCGCCTATCTCTACCTGGACCGCTTCGAGGAAGCGCTCCAGGAGTTCAACCTGGCCTACGCCATCGCCGAGACCCAAGGTGTCCGGTTCGACAACCCCTATGTCCGGCGCAATCGCGGGATTGCGCGCCGTTATGTCGGCCAGACCGAGGGTGCGCTTGAAGACCTGGAAGCCGCGGCCCGCGAACTGCCAAACGATATCATGACACAGCTCAACCTGGGTGGCCTATATGCCGATCTTGATCGTCAGGCGGAAGCCATTGCGGCGTTCGATGCGGTGACCCGGATCGAGCCCGAATGGGCCGGCGGGTGGACAAATTTGTCTGCAGCCTTCCTGGAATTCGGTCTCATGGAGGATGCCATAGACAGCGCCCGCCAGGCGGTTGAACTCGAACCGGAGAGCGGTTTTTCGCTCAACGCCCTGTGCTGGGCACTGATCGTTGACGACCAACACGAACTAGCGCTGCCATTGTGCGATCAGGCCGTTGCCGCAGAACCTGACAATGGTGCCATCATCCATTCCCGCGCTGCTGCGCTGGAGGGCGTCGGCCGCCTCGACGAGGCTCGGGAGCTCTATGCCCGGGCCTACGAGCTCTATCCCAATTCCAGCGTCATCGAAGACGATTACCGCCGCACCCGTGCGGAAGCCGATTAACAAGGAGCCGGCTCATGCCGCAATCTGATCGCGTAGCGATAGTGACTGGCGGTGCAAACGGCATCGGCAGGGCCTGTGCGCGGCGTTTCGCCGAGGACGGGCTGCGAGTCGTGATTGCTGACCGAGACAAGGAGTCGGGGCGGGGCCTGGCGGAAGAATTGGGCGCGGACCGTGACAAGGCCCTGTTTGTCGATTGCAACGTCGCCGACAAGCTGTCAGTTGCGAATCTGCTTGCAGAGACACGTTCCGCGTTCGGACGACTTGATGTTCTGGTCAACAATGCCGGCATTGTTGCCAAGGGCGACATTCTCTCCCTGGAAGCGGATGATTTCGACAAGGTTGTGGCGGTCAATCTACGCGGCGCGTTTCTCGTGGCGCGTGCCGCAGCGCGGCAGATGGCGGAGCAGATCGACGAGGATGACGAGCGTCCGGACGATTGCCGGAAACGCTATGCGATCATCAACATGTCATCGGTCAATTCGGTTGTCGCAATCCCTGAACAGCTCGCCTATTGCGCATCGAAGGGTGCGATGAACCAGATGACCAAGTCGATGGCGCTGGCTCTGGCATCACGCGGAATCCGGGTCAATGCGGTCGGGCCGGGGAGTATCAATACCGATGTACTCAAAGCGGTGCTCGATGACAGGAAGGCGATGTCTCGCATCCTGTCGAGGACGCCCCTCGGCAAAATAGGAGACCCCGACGAAATCGCCGGGGTCGTCGCTTTTCTGGCATCCAAGGATGCCAGCTATATCACGGGAGAGTGCGTCTACGCTGATGGCGGACGACTGGCTCTCAACTATTTGTCGTCGTCAGCATCCTGACCTGAGTTACCGAACAGGGTTTCCAAATTCACGTCATCGAGGCTGGTCGCTGGTTCGGTTTCGCGGGCCTCGGGTTCCGGCGCGATCGGCCCTTCGCCTTTTTCAGCGCGTTCCTGTTCCATCTTCTCGCGCCGTGAAGACGCCTTGCGCACCTGCTCGTCGAGTTCGAGCTGCGTGGTCAGGCCCAAAGTCACGGGATCGGTCGGCTTGATGTTGGACGAATTCCAGTGAGTTCGTTCGCGCACCGCTTCGATCGTGGTCTTGGTGGTGCCGATCAGTTTGGAAATCTGGCCGTCCGTCAGCTCCGGGTGATTGCGGACCAGCCAGGCAATGGCATCCGGCCGCGACTGACGGCGTGACAGTGGCGTGTAACGAGGTCCGCGCTTCTTGCGCGGCTGGTGCAGATCGTCGAAACGCGATTTGACCGCGGTCATGCGATAGTCCGAATCCTGTTCGGCCTTGGCGATTTCCTCGCGCGTCAGCTGGCCATTGGACACCGGATCGGCACCGCGCACGCCGACGGCCACATCGCCATCGGCAATGCCCTTCACTTCGAGGCGGTGCAGACCGCAGAAATCGGCAATCTGTTCAAACGTCAAAGCCGTATTGTCGACCAACCAGACGGCGGTGGCTTTCGGCATCAAAACTTCGGTCATGTCATCAACTCCGGTCGCGTTTGCTGCGGCCATAGAAAAACCCGGCACGGATGCCGGGTCGTTTGGGCTTCCGACGCGGACTGGGTAGTTTCAGCCAGCGCTTTGCGGCGTCTATAGCGCGGCACGATGGCGCTGAAAAGGGATGAGCTTCAGGGGATGAGCAGGATTTTACCGGCATGGTCGCCGGAATCCATCAGCGCGTGGGCTTTGGCCGCGTCTGCAAGCCGGAAGGTGGCATGGATATGCGGCACCAGCTTGCCTTCGGCGAGCCACGGCCAGACATGGTGCTCGATCGCATCCGCCAGCCGCGCCTTCTCGTCGTCCGGCCGGGCGCGCAGGGTCGACCCGGTGAGCGACAGCCGCTTGAGCATCAATCGCATGAGGTCGACCTCGACACGCGACCCCTGCAGAAAAGCGATCTGGACGATGCGGCAGTCGGCATTGGCGATGTCGATGTGTTTCTGAACGTAAGGTCCGCCGACCATGTCGAGAATGACATCGGCGCCGCCAGCAGCCTTGACGGTATCGGCGAAATCGTCGCTGCGATAATTGATCGCGATATCCGCACCGAGCTCCCGACACAATGCACATTTCTCGTCCGAACCGGCGGTCGCGATGACGCGCGCGCCGGCCGCCTTGCCCATCTGGATGGCTGTCGTGCCGATTCCACCGGCGCCGCCCTGGACAAGCAGGGTCTCGCCGGCCTTCAGGGCGCCGGATTCAAACACGTTCGCCCAGACCGTAAAGACGGTTTCCGGCAGGCCGGCCGCAAGTTTCAACGCCATGTCTTCGGGCACGGGCATCGTGCTTCCTGCCTTGGCCAGGACGTAGTCGGAATAGCCGCCGCCGCTGACCAGGGCGCAGACCCGGTCGCCGGGCTTGAAGTCGCCCGCTCTGGAACCTACGGCCACGATCTCGCCCGCGGCTTCCAGCCCCAGCCCTTCCGGCGCTCCTGCAGGTGGCGGATAGAACCCCATTCGCTCGAACGTGTCCGGCTTGTTGACGCCGCAAGCGGCTGTGCGGATCAGCACGTCCCCTTCTCCCGGCTTCGGCATCGAACGCTCGACGATCTCGATGGCATCGGGGCCGCCGGGTTCGCGAACAATTGCAACACGATGCGTTTTCGGCAGATCCATGCAACGGCTCCATGAGAGGCGACAAGTGCCACACTGGGCGCTAGTGTAACGGCCTTCAAGAGCAGGAGGCCGACATGTTCGAGGATGATGCACCGGCGGATCGCGACACATCGGCCATTGTGCCAGGCGAGGACCTGTCGGAATTCTCGATCGAGGCGCTGGAAGCACGCAAGGCGGCAATACTAGAGGAAATCGCCCGCATCGAGGCGATGATTGCATCGAAGCAGTCCGGGCGGGTCGCCGCCGAGTCGATTTTCAGGAAGGCTTAAGCGCACTGCTGGCCCATGGCTTGCACGGCCCGGCGAGAGCGTCCAGAACACACAGGATGAATAAGAGCGTGACCGATTCCAGCTTCCAGTCCGGCAATCCAGCCGAGCGCGTCGCCGAGTTTGCCGGCAGCGAGCATTTCGCCCGGCTGTTCCGTGACGGCATGGACATGGTGGAAGAGACCGCTTCCTATCTCGATGGCCCGGGCCGCGAGGATGCGAAAGCAATGGGACGGGCCGGCGCGCTGGCCTATGCGGCCGAGAGCATGAAGTTGACGACGCGGCTGATGCAGGCGGCCTCCTGGCTGCTGGCGCAGCGCCAGGTCGCGGAAGGCGATCTGTCGGCGGAGCAATTGGTCACCGGCCAATACCGGCTGCCCGATGATGATGAGGCAGAAGAGCTTTGGCCGGCCGACGGTGATGTTGCCCCCGGTGTGCTGGCCGATCTGGCGGCACGTTCGCGCAAGCTCTATGCGCGGTTGAAGCGGATTGATGAATCGCTGTTCGACAATGATGGCGGCGCTGATGGCGCGAGCCCGGTCGAGGATCAGCTCAATCGTCTGAAAAACGCGTTCAGCACGTAGTTCACGCAACAAAAAAGCCGCGGCGAACCGCGGCTTCTTGTGGTTTCCGATATCCGGTAAGGATCAGGCGAAGCCCTTGAACTTGTCCTTGAAGCGAGACACGCGGCCACCGCGGTCCATCAGCTTCTGGTCGCCACCGGTCCAGGCCGGGTGCGTCGTCGGATCGATATCCAGCGTCAGCGTGTCGCCTTCCTTGCCGTAAGTCGAACGCGTCTGGAACGTCGTGCCATCATTCATCTTCACATTGATGAAGTGATATTCCGGGTGAATGTCTTTTTGCATCTTGCGCTCCGGCAATCTGGGCGTATCGCGGGTTGCCCCGCCAAATGAGCCGCGGCTTATAACCGAGGGTCTGTGAAAGGGCAAGCGGGGATGTGCCTAGCGGCTGGTCAGTTTCAGTTCGATCCGGCGGTTGCGTGTATAGGCTTCTTCGGTGTTGCCTTCGGCGATCGGCTGATGCTCGCCGAAACCGGCTGCGACCAGCCGGTTTGACGGGACGCCAAGGTCCTCGAACCAGTTCACGACCGATATCGCGCGCGCTGCCGACAAGTGCCAGTTGGACGGATAGGTCGTGCGGATCGGGCGGGGGTCAGTGTGGCCGTCAATGCGGATCACCCATTCAAGATCGTCGGGGATTTCCCGGGTCAGCTGAACAATCGCGTCGGCAATCGGGCGCAGGCTTTCGCGGCCATCGTTTGACAGGGCCGCCGAGCCGGACGCGAACAACACATCGGTTTCGAACACGAAGCGGTCGCCGACAACGCTGACGCCCGACCGGTTGCCAAGTATTTCGCGCAGCCGCCCAAAGAAATCCGAGCGGTAGCGCGCGAGTTCCGACGCCCGGCTGGCGAGGGCGGCGTTCAGGCGTTCGCCAAGATTGAAGATCTGGCTTTCCAGCTCCGCCTCGCGTTCCTCCGCGGCCTCGAGCAGGCCGTTGAGTTCGCTGAGCTGGTCGCGCAGCGCCTGCATCTGCAGGTTCAGGGCGGTAATCTGGTCGAGCTGGCTGGCGGAGACTTCCTCTTCGAGAAGCAGGCGCGATTGGACGTCCTCCACCTGTCCGAGGACGATGACCAGCTGGTCGGAGAGTTCGTCGCGTTCCGCCTGCACGTCGGACAGGGTGGCGCGCAAGGTCTGCATTTCTGCTTCCAGGCGCGTATTCTCGCCTTCGGCCAGGGCGAGCTCGTCGGTCAGTGTGGCGAGTTGCTGGTTGAGTGCGGCGAGCTGCTCGTCACGGCCGGTGAGCGCCCGGCTCAAGGCAAACTGGCCAGCGACAAAGATCGACAGGAGAAAGACGATGACCAGGAGGAGCGTGGCCAGCGCATCGACAAAACCCGGCCAGTAATCGCCGGAATCCTGATCGCTGTAGCGCGCCAGCCGCGGAGCAATCGACATCAGCTAGCCGCCCCTGTTGCGATTCTGGGCCTCGATCGCGCGAACGAGGACACGAATTTCCTCGCGCAGGGCGCGTGCGGCTTCCTGTTGGCCGCTGGCGCCTTCCTCCGCGACGCGGCGCAAGGTCGAATCGAGATCGCGTGTGTGTTTTTCCAGCGTGTGCGAAAGCCGGTCGAGGGTTTCCGCCGTCTGCTCCAGCAGGGCGCCGACATAGGCCGGCGACATTTCGCCATCCACGGTCGTCGACGGGCCGGCCGCGGCAACGCGGGAGATCGATGACAGCCATTCCTCGATCTCGTTATAAAAACGGTTCTGGGCGCGGCTGGCCTGGAGGTCGAGAAAGCCGATGACCAGCGATCCGGCGAGGCCGAAAAGCGAGGACGCGAACGCTGTGCCCATGCCCTGAATGGGCTCTTCTATGGCCGACATCAGGCGCAGCACGTCGGCTTCACCGCCGGTTGCCGATTCGGTGACGGCGCGGACCGCCTCGCCGACTTCGGAGACGACCTGCAGCAGGCCCCAGAAGGTGCCGAGCAAGCCAAGAAAGATCAGCAGGCGGCCAAAATAGCGTGTGAAAGCGCCAGATTCCGCCATCCGGGCGCCGACGGAATCGAGCACGGTGCGCACCGAGGCCGCCGATATCCGGGCACGCGAACCGGTATCTCCGATCATCGAGGCCATGGGCGCGATCATGCTCGGCGGGCTGTGCAGGCTGGTGGGGTCATCCGTCGTGCGGAAGCGGATGAGCCAGCGTGCGGCCGGGCCGATCTGGAGCGCCTGGAGATAGGTGTAGATGATGCCGATGAAGAGAACAGAGAGAATCAGGCCATTGATGGCGACATTGGCCCTGAAGGCGTTTTCCAGCGGGCCCGTCAGTAACACCGCGATGACCGCGACGGCGCCGAGGAAGACCGTCATCCAGAAAAGATAGCGTCCGGGACCGGTGAACTTCGCGACCGGAATCGCGTCCTCGCCGGTCTCGTCATAGCGTGTCGGCATACCCGGTATCCTTCCTGTCCATTTGGTCCAGAGGCGCTGAATGCCTGCCTATCATGACGATTTGAGGGCGGCCAGTGTGTATCGGGGGGCGCGGCAAACCGGAATCGGAATCTTATTCCGAATCCGGATTCCTGAATCGATTCAGTATCTTGAATCGAATCGGGAAATCCAGCTTAGACGGGTGTCAGTTCGAGGCCGTTTTCGCCATGTTCGACGCGCCAACGACTGTCCGATCCGGCCGTGTAACCACGGCGCTTGATCGTCGACACGGTGACGAAGTCGACCTCCATGGATTGCGGTGTCAGGACGACGCGAATGAATCCCTTGTCGCGGTCATTGAACCGGATCACGTCCGGATTCCCGCCTTCGATGATATTCGGGAAGGAAACGCCAGGTGCAGGGATGCGTTCGAAGGGCGAGGGCGAAGTTATCGCGCTGGTCCCGAATTCGAAGCCGATCTGATCGCCTGCTTCATCGGTGAGGCGGTTGGTCCAGAAAGTATGGCTGTCGCCGGCGAAGGTGACTATGTTTCCGCCAATCGCATTCACGGCATCGTAGAGGCGCTCGCGTTCGGCGACATAGCCGTCCCAGGCGTCGGGATTGAGCGGAATGTCGAATTGTGAACGCTGCAGATAGCCCCAGGCGAGCGGGTCCGTGCGGCTGACCAGGAATTTCAGCCAGCCGGGCAGGGCTTCGATCATGTTCGGCGCTTCGACGCGGCCCATGACGACCTGCCCGGCGATAAGGCGCCAAGGCTTGTTGCTCGCGGCGAAAGCTGCCGCAAGCTGCGCGATCTGATCGGCGCCTAGCATTTCCCGGTCTTCGTGCCCGATCTCGTTGGCGCGCCATTCCGCGACGGCCCGCTGATTGGCGGGATCCTCCGGATCGGCATCGTCGGAAATCGGAAAACCCGAGAAATCGAGCGGTTCGTCGCGTACAGACAAGCGGCTCTCGGTGATAGCGATGGTCGCGAGATCACCGACTTCCACGACGCGAAGCCCACCAATCAGATCATCCGGTTCGCGCGTGGGATTCCAGTCGTGAAAAGCGCGGAGGGCATTATTGACCCGATCGCGCCAGGGGCCTTCATCGTCCTGGTGGTTTTCCGCGCCGCCGCTCCAGGAATCATTCGCGGTCTCGTGATCATCCCAGGAAATGAACCAGGGCGCGGCCGCATGGGCGGCCTGCAAGTCGGGGTCAGTTTTGTAGAGGGCGTGGCGGCGCGCATAGTCGCCATAGGTCAGCAATTCGTTGCGTGGATCGACGACGCGGTCGAGGCGCTCGGCATCGTCTGACGCATAACCATCGGCCGCGTATTCGTACAGGTAATCGCCCAGATGCAGAACCAGGTCGAGGTCCGGCGTATCGGCGAGTTCGCGATAGGCATTGAAATAGCCGGCGGGATAGTTCGAGCAGGAACAGACGGCGATGTTGAACCGCTCGACCGGGCCGGCGGGCAGGGTGCGGGTGCGGCCCACCGGCGACGCGATGTTATTGTGCAGCATGCGGAAAAAATAACGCCTGTCCGGCTGCAGCCCGGTGGCCAGCGTCTTGAATGTCGAAACCGCATTGCTGGTGACATAGGTGCGTTCTTCGCGCTCCTCGAAAACAATATTCTCGAAGGCTTCGTCTGTTGCGACCTGGAACACGTAATCGCCGCCGGAATCATCGGTAATGGCCGTCCACAGGACGACACTGCTCTGGTCGGGTTCACCCGAGGCCACGCCGTGCCGGAAGGGACCGGTCGGTGGTTCGGATTCAGGCCGCCGCGGGCCGGATGAACAGGCAGCCGCGGCCAAGGCAAGACCGGAAGCACCGAAAAGCGCGCCGCGACGGGTGATTTTCATCGACATTGGGTTCGTCCCTAATCTGCAGGCGTCAGGGTCAGGATGCGGACGTTCCCGGGCGCATTTTCCGGGGTCCAGTCCGTACGCATTTCGAAACTCTCGCCCGCCGCCCACATGGGGGCAAGATCGCGGTAATGGTCCGACCATGGATGACCGGATTGACCCGGCGCGTGCATGAAGCGCGAACTGTCGAGGTCGGCAAGATCATAGACAGCGCGCAGCGACGGGCCATGAAACACGTCGAACGTGCCGGCCCGGACCGAATAGACCGCGACGTTGACGGTGGAGCTATCGCCGCCGACCGGCTGACGAACGGTGAACCAGTCGTCGAGCAGGGGCAGGCCGGAACCCGTAAAGACGGGGTGATCGAACACGGCCTGGTGGGCTTCGCCCCATGTCCAGTTGGCGATGTCGGGGCCATAGCGTTCGATGCCGCGCGCCATGGCGGTATCCAGTGCCCTGCTCAGCTGCGCCGCGCAGGTTTCTTCCGCATCGGTGGTGACGTCATCGCACCAGTCGGAATCGTCGCCGACCAACACATTCTCGGTAAAGACGCGGCGATTGGAGAGGTGGCGCTCGAACTGGTCACCGAGATCGTCGCCATAGATGACTTCGGCGATATCGCGATACCACAGCGAATAGATCAGGGGCGCGGCACGCAACGGATCCATGTCGCCATCCCAATCCGAGATTATCTGCAGTGCCCGGATACCGAGATCGGATTGCGGCTCGGCCTGGCGCAGGGCGGGCAGTATGCGCGTGATCTGGGCCGAGACCCGGTCCATCTGGATGTCATGGAAGCTTTCAGGCGTGTGGCGTTCGATCTCGTTCAGACGCTGGTCGATTCGTTCTGCTCGGTAAGCGGCATAAGTGCCGGGCGTGTCATAGGGATAATTGTCCGGCGTAATGCGGTTATTGCCGGAGGCAATGCGGCCCGAAGCCGGGTTCTGCACGCGCGGCAGGTCTTCGTAGGGCACATAGCCGGTCCAGCTACCGTCTTCATCGCGGATCGGCAGAAGGCCGGGCGTCGTATAGCCGATCGTGCCGTCGACATGGGCATAATGCATGTTCTGCATGGGCGCTGTAAAACCGCGGCCGGCCTCGACGAACTCGTCCCAGTTCTGCGAAAGCATGAGGCGCAAGGAGACGTCAGCGACGCGGTTCTCGCCACTCAAGGCGGTGGACACGAGGACGACCTCGTGATCACCGAACACGTCGAGATCGAAATATTCCGGATCGAGCACCGGACCGTCCTCGGTGTCACGGAAGGTGAGCGTGATGTCGTCACCGCCGCGCACCTCGATCAATTCGGTGCGTTCGCGCGTGGTCAGCGAACCCGGGGCATGTGGCTGCATGTCGATGACGTCGAAGCCGGTATTGGTGAAGCCCCAGGCCGAGACCTGGTTGCGGCCGAGCACGACCAGCGGCGAGCCGGCAATGGTGGCACCAACAACCGCGCCCTGCGGTAACTGCAGCCGGGCAAAATACCAGATCGCCGGTGCACTGAGCGCGAGATGCGGGTCATTCGCAAGGAGCGGGCGGCCGGAGGCGGTATGTTCGCCGGAAAGTACCCAGGCGTTCGAGCCATCATCGAAATCGGGCTGGGCTTCGGTCGTCGGTGGGGCCGGCTCTTCCAGCTGTGGAAGGTCCTCTTCCTGCAGCATTGTCGGCGCCCAATCCGGATAGCCGGGCAGAAATTCGGCGTACTGCTCGGGTGAGAGCAACTCGGCGAGTTCGCGATTGGCGATCTCCGCATACTCGCCGGCGGCGAGGCTGTCGGCCATGTAAACGACGACGGCAGCGCTGTCCTCCAGCTCCCAGGGCTCCGGGCTGGCTTGCAGGAAGAGGTATTCCGGCGCGTGGCGGCCTTCGGCGAGGCGCGCATTCACGCCGGCTGTGTAGGCCTCCATGGCGCGGCGGATTTCCGGCCCTGCATTGGCGACGGCCGCCTGTGCGACAAGGTGATAGCCGCGATTGCGCGAGCGCGCGTCGGCGAAAGCGGTGCGGGGGTTGAGATGGCCGAGCAGGGCAGCCAGTTCGCCATGCACATAGCGGCGCATCAGATCCATCTGGAAGAATCGGTCCTGCGCGTGCGCATAACCGATACCGAAATAGATGTCCGTGTCGGATGATCCGAATACGTGGGGCACGCCGTAGGCGTCGCGGACGATCTGTACCTCATCGGAAATGCCGGCGACATCGACGCGGCCTTCGGTACGGGGCTGGGAGGACGAGAACCGGTAATAGACAAAGCCGGCGGCGATCGCCGCGATCAGCACGGCCAGACCCAGAAGTGCGGCAATGCCGCGAACCACCCAACGCATGACACTCCCCCTCATGACGCAAATCGGTGAATGCTGTTCACCGCAACCCTAGCAGGCTCGCCGCGGATGGGGAGTCGGTTCAGCGCATGAAACTTGCGCCATTGATGTCGATCACCGACCCGGTGGCGGAGGCGCATTGTCCGGACAGGAGGAAGGCTGTCATGGCAGCGATTTCCTGCGGCTGGGCCACGCGGCCGAGCGGGATCTCGGCGACGGCCCGGGCGCGTGCCTCGACCCGGTGCGGCGCCATGTCGGTTTCGATCCAGCCCGGTGTCAGCGTGTATATCAGCACATTGTCCGGCGCATGGGCGCGCGCCAGCGTCTTGGCGGCAGCCACCAGTGCGCCTTTCGAGGCCGCATAGCCGGCATGATCGGGACCGTCGCCGCGATAGGCAGCGCGCGAGGCGATGTTGACGATGGCGCCTCCGCCGGCCTTTCCCCAGTCATTGATAGCGTTGCGCATCAGCTCGCAGGCGGCCAGCACATTGACCTGGAATTGCTCGGCCCAGCCTGATGTCCAGGCGCCCGCATCGCCGAGCGGTGTCGCGCGATAGATTCCGGCATTGTTGACGAGCGAGTCAATGCGGCCGCCGGCCATGGTCCTGGCCTGCAACCAGAGCCGATCAGCAGCGCCGGGTTCCGACAAATCCGCGGCAATGCAACCGGCCGCGCCGACCTCCTTCGCGAGGTCGAGCGCGGTGTCCTGATTGACGTTGAAATGAATGATGACTTTCGCGCCAGCTTCTGCACAGGCGCGCGCGGTCGCCCAGCCGACCCCGCGCGAGGCTCCTGTCACAAGGACGGTCTTGTCGTCGAGCATGGTCTAATTCTTCGTCACGAGTTCGAAAATCTTGCCATAGGGTGGCTGGATCAGGCGCGAGGGATGCCAGACCGGCGCCTCGAACACGCTGCGCGCATGGGTGAAGGTCTCAAATCCGGACTCACCGTGGTATGCGCCGTAGCCTGACGCACCGACGCCGCCGAAGGGCAGATCCTCAACCGAATAGTGGAGCATGGTGTTATTGACCACGGCGCCACCGGAGATCGTACCCTCGAGTACTTTGCGGGCGGTCTGTTTGCTCCTTGAATAGACGTAAAGTGCCAGCGGGCGGTCCTTGGCATTGACGCGTTTCATGGCGTCCTCCAGCCCGTCATGCTCCAGCACCGGCAGGATCGGGCCGAATATTTCCTCCTGCATCAGTTTCGAGTCTTCCGGCGGGTTGAGCACGATGGTCGGTGCGATCTTGCGCACATTGCCGGGCTCCCCGCCCCGAGCCTGAAGAATCTCGGCGCCACCGTTGCGGGCTTCCTCGATCATGCCGTTGAGGCGCTCATAATGCTTGTCCGAGACGACAGCCGTGTAGTCCTCGTCCGTTGCCCAGTCCGGATAGGCCTTTTCGACGCGGGCGATGGTGCTTTCGGCGACGGCACGCGCCTTTCCCTGCGGCGCCAGCACATAGTCCGGCGCGATGCAGGTCTGGCCGGCATTCATGAATTTGCCGAAAGCCAGGGTCTCGCCGGCTTTGTCCGCCGGGAAGTCGTCGGCCATGATAACAGGCGACTTGCCGCCCAGTTCAAGCGTGGCGGGCGTGAGATTCTCGGCGGCCGCCTTCGCCACCAGCCGGCCGACATGGGTCGAGCCGGTGTAGAGCAAATGGTCGAAGGGGATCCGGGTGAAGGCTTCGCCGACCTCCGGACCGCCCGGGAAGACGGCGACATGGGTCTCGTCGAACTCTTCCGCGAGCATGGTTTGCATCAGCGCCGACATGCTGGGCGTGAACTCGGACGGCTTCAGCATCACACGGCAGCCCGCTGCCAACGCTGCAAGGATTGGCGAAAAAGCCAGCTGGTAAGGGTAATTCCATGGCGAGATGATACCCGCCACGCCCTTGGGTTCGCGGCGGATGTAAGCCTTGCCGGGCTTCAGGTTGCCGGGAACGCTGACTTTTTCCGGCTGCATCCAGCTCCAGAGGTGGCGCCGTGTGTGCTTGGCTGCGGTCGCCATGTAAGCGATTTCCGTTAGCTGGGTCTCGCACCGCGATCGCACGCCGAAATCGGCTGCGGCCGCATCCTTGATGGCGTCCGCATGTTTTTTCGTCAGCGCGGCAATTGCGTCGACATCGCGCAAGCGGTCGCGATAACTGCGGTGGCGTTCGGCCTCGAAAGCCGTTTTCTGCGCCTTGAAAAGGCGGCCCATGCGTTCGATCTGCTCTGAATCGCTCATCTTTTCTTCCTTCAGGCGTCTTCTCGGATCATTTCACCGGCCTTGTCCGCCAGCATCATGGTTGGCGCATTGGTGTTACCGCCCACGAGGCGCGGCATGGCGGAGGCGTCAACGACACGCAGGCCGGAGACGCCGCGCACCCGGCATCGCGCATCCAGAACAGCCAGTTCGCCGGTCCCGATTACACAGGTCGAGGTCGGGTGATACAGGGTCTCGGCACGTTGACGGATGTCCGCGACGAGGTCGTCGCGGCTCCCGGATTGCTGCGGATGGACCCATTCGACGAATTCGTCCCGGAATGCGGGTGCTTTCAGGATCTCGACGATTTTTTCGTAGCCATCGGTCAAGGCCGTGAGATCCATGTCGCTGTCGAGATAATTGGGGTCGATGGCCGGGTAGTCGGCCGGATCGTCGCTTGTGATCCGGATCTCGCCACGGCTTTCGGGATAGAGATGGCAGACATGCAGCGTCATGCCATGGCCCATCTTGGTCTCTTTCCCGTGATTCAGCGAATAGCCCGGAATGAAGACCAGCTGAAGATCCGGGATGTTGCCGGCAACGGAAGACGAGATAAAAGCGCCGCCCTGCACCGGAATGACGGTGAAATCGCCATCGCCGCGGATCATCCATCGCAAAACGTCATACATGTTCTTCGGAAAGCGTTGCAGCGACAATCCGATGGCTTCTGCAGTCCTCACCGTGGCGACTGCCGCGACATCGAGATGGTCCTGTAGGTTGCGCCCTACGCCTGGCAAGTCGATTTCCGGCGAGACGCCGGCGGCGCGCAACCAGTCCGGATCACCAATGCCGGACAATTGCAGCAATTGCGGCGAATTGATCGCGCCGCCGGAGAGGATCACCTCTTTGCGAGCGGTCAGTTCGACGACCTCGTCGGCAATGGCCGCGACGATGCCCGTCGCCTTGCCGTTTTCCAGCCTGACGCGATGACCGAGCGCTTCGGTCAGGACCGTGAGATTGCCGCGTTCCATGGCTGGCCGCAGGAAGGCGTCCGCGGCGCTCCAGCGCCGTGGCCCGTTCATGGTCACCTGGTATGGCCCGAACCCATATTGCTGCGGTCCGTTGAAATCGTCATTGCCGGGATATTGCAGTTCGCCACCGGCCTGCAGGAATAGCTTGGTCAGCGGATTTAGCTTGGGGATGGACTGGACATGCAGGGGCCCGTCATTGCCGTGAAGCGGGCCGTTGAACGTGTCGTTATTCTCGTGCTTGCGGAACCGGTCCAGAGCATCAGGCCAGTTCCAGGACGGATCGCCTGCCAGTTCGCCCCACTCGTCGAAATTCTCCCTCGCGCCGCGCATGTAATGCATGGCGTTGATGGAGGATGACCCGCCAAGCGTCTTGCCGCGCGGCCAGAACAGGCGCCGATCGTTCAGGCGAGACTGCGGTTCGGTCTCGTAGGACCAGTTGAATGGTCCGCCGGACACCACTTCCTTCAGCAGCATGGGTGTGCGGATATGGGGATGATTGTCGCTCTTGCCGGCCTCGAGAATGCAGACCGTGATATCGCGGTCGCGGGTCAGCTGCTCGGCAACAACGCAGCCTGCGGAACCGGCGCCGACAATGATGTAGTCAAACTCGGTCGCGTGCGCCGCCATCATTCCTCTCCCGCGACCGTTGCCGCGATCGCGCGGAAGGCAGCGAAAGTCTCGCCGGTCCGTACGCCCCATTGCGGGTCGGCAGCGAGCCGCGCGATGACGATGTTGCGCGATGGATCGACCCAGATGTACTGACCGTAAATTCCGGCCGCGAAGAATTCGCCGCGATCGGTTTCGGGGAACCAGAAGTGCAGGCCGTAGCCACGCAGCGGATAGGTCGCGTCGGCTTCCTGGAAGGGCGCGTTGGCTTGCGTGGCCTGTTCGACCCAGCCTTCGGGCAGCAAACGTTCGCCCTCCCATACTCCGTCCTGCAGATACCATTGCCCGAAGCGGGCATAATCCACGGGCCGGGCATTGAGACAGCAATAGCCGAGCGCGACACCGCTCTCTCCGGGGACGTTCTGGTTCCAGTAGGCCTGACCCTCCATGCCCAGCGGGGTCCAGATCTTCTGCTGCACGATTTCGTGCAAGGGCTGGTCGTAAATGCTGCGCAGCACGGCGGAGAGAATGTGGGTCGCCGAAGAGATGTAGTCGAGCTCTGTGCCGGCCTCGGTTTCGCGCTCGAAATCAAGCAGGGCTTCATCGATATCGGACCCGAAAACGAAGGGATCACGGAACAGGACGCCGATATCGGAATCGGGATCGTCATAATCCTCGATGAAATCGATCCCGGTCGACATCATAAGCAAGTGGCGCAACGATGTTTCGCCAAAGGCAGACCCTTCGAACTGCGGCGCGAATTCCTGCGCGAGCTGGTCGAGGCTGTCGATATGACCCTCGCGCATAGCAATCGCGATCAGGCTGGCTACGAAACTCTTGGCGACCGACCATGATGTTGGCCGACTTTCGGCGTCGGCGCCGTTGAGATAGCGCTCGTGCACGATGATTCCGTCCCGCATCACGATCAGGCCAAGGGAATTGGAATCTTCCAGATATTGCTCCAGCGATCGGGTCTCGCCATCGAAGTCGTAGGAAACCTGCAGCGGCCCGAGCGCCCGTGGCAGCGGGGCAGGGCGGTCCGCTTCAATATTCGCGTGCGGGAAATAGGATGACATGCCGAGCGAGACGTCGACGATATTGTCAGGGTCGAAAGCTTCCGCAACGCGGGACGGAGAATAATCCGACCACGGGCGATAATACCACGCTGCAGCAATCATGGCGAAAATGACTGCGATGAGCAGAACGCCGCCCATTATCCTGTAAACGATGTTCACTGGATTTCCCCCCTGTTAACCCCGATCGTGAACATCACGCGGGCGCGATTTGCGATTCAAGTGCTCGCCTGTTGCGCGTTCGCTACTGACAAGCGCTTCGAAGTTTGGTCTAGTAGGGGCAATAAAAGCTCACGTCGCAAGTGAAACGCGACGATCCAGGGGGAGAAATATGCAGAAGTCGTTCCGTAAACTTGCTATGGGCTCATCGGCCTTGGCATTCGCTGTGATTGCGGCTGCGCCCGTTTATTCGCAGGTCGATACCATCACTGTTACGGCCCAGCGCCGTGAAACCACGCTGCAGGATACGCCGGTCGCTGTTACCGCGGTTCAGGGCGATGTTCTTGAACAAGCGCAACTGCGCGATGTCAGGGATCTCCAGACGCTCGTTCCGTCTCTGGGTGTGACCACCAACGCGTCATCGTCGAACACGACTTTCGCGATCCGCTCGATCGGCTCGTCGACCTTCAACTGGGGTATCGAGCCGTCGGTCGGCGTGTTCGTGGACGGCGTTTACCGCTCGCGGAACGGCGCTTCGATCAACGACTTCCTCGGTGTTCAGCGCGTCGAAGTGCTGCGCGGTCCGCAGTCGACCCTATACGGAAAGAACACGTCGGCTGGCGTGATCAGCTTCATCACCGAATCACCGGCGGACGAATTGGGTGCAGAAATCGAGCTGACGCTGGGCGAGTACAACCAGCGTACGTTGCGCGGCATGGTCACCGGCCCGCTCGGCAATCACATCGCAGGCCGTCTCGACTTCAACATTAACCAGCGCGACGGCTTCATCACCAATGTTTCCGACGGGCGCGACGTCAATGAGCGCGACCGCTGGGGCTGGCGCGGTCAACTGCTGTTCGAGCCAAGCGACCGGCTTTCGCTGCGCGTTATCGCCGACCAGAGCTTCATCGACGAAAATTGCTGCGCCGCGCCGTTCACACTGGTGTCGCCGGGCAATGCCGGCGCGTTCGCCATTCTCGGTGTGACGCAACTGCCGGTGAATCCGTTCTCCGGCCAGGTGGCGATCGATGGCAGCGTTCTGTCAGTCGTGGAGACCGGCGGGTTATCGGCCGAGCTGACCTACGAGCTCGATGGCGCGACCTTCACCTCGCTGACCTCGTATCGCGCTTATGACGAAGAACAGGACATCGACCCGGACTGGGTGGACCAGCCGTTCAACCAGCGTCGTTTCCTCGACCAGGACTACCAGACAACGACCCAGGAATTCCGCCTGACGTCGACAGGTGCCCGTACGGTTGACTACATGTTCGGTGCGTATTTCTTCCACCAGAACCTGAACACGACCAACCACACGCGCCAGGGGCCGCTCCTGCGGCCGTTCGGGGATTTGTTCTCCGATCTGGATGGCAATCCGTTCACACCGGGCAGCGCGATCGACCTCGTCGAAGGTCTGTGTAACGGACCGTCCGGTCCGTTCATCGGTGGTTGTGTGCCGGGGCAATACCTCGCGGCCGGATCGGGACAGACGTCGAGCTTCTATCAGAACAACGACACGTTCGCGCTGTTCGGTCAGCTGGACTGGCACGTCAACGACCGTCTGACCCTTACCGGCGGTCTGCGTTACACGAATGACGAAAAGGATGCGCGCAGCGACATTAATATCGATGATCCGTTCGCCGCTCTGGATTTCGTGCAGATCGGTTTCAATGCACTGATATTCCCGGGTGCCTTCACGGCCGCTACGGGACTGCCGTTCACGCCAGCAAATGTGGCCTTCGTCCAGCAGAACAATCCGCAGGCATTCGCCCAGATTGTTGCCGGGGCGCAGGCGGCTGCCGTGGACCCGAACATCAACAGCTTGCTGGGGCTAGGCGCTCTGCAATTCTTCCCGCCGGCGCCGAACTTCAACGACTCGCGGTCGGATTCAGCCTGGACGGGAACGTTCATCGCGGCCTACGACATGAATGACAACGTCAATATCTACGCGTCCTATTCGCGTGGTTTCAAAGGTGGCGGTTATGCGCTCGACTCGGCTGCCGCTCGCGTTGGCAGCTTCACCTTTGACCCGGAGACGGTGTCGGCCTGGGAAGCCGGCCTCAAGATCCAGACCGGCGAGTTCATTCTGAACACCGCGGTCTTCCGTCAGAACATCGAGGACTTCCAGACCAATGTGTTCACCGGATCGTCCTTCGTTCCGGACAATGCCGGCGAGATCCAGGTCAGCGGTATCGAGATCGAAACGCTTTTCCAGCCGACCGAACGCCTGACCCTGACCGGTGGCGTGACCTGGTTGTGGGATGACAAGTATGTCTCCTTCGCCAACGGTCCGTGCCCGGTGTCCGACACCTCGAACTGCGTGTTCCGTGCGAGCGCAACCTCGCCGGCGCTTGTTCCGGTGCAGGACCTGTCCGGCGCCAATCGCGGCAGTGCAGAAGTGACCGGCAATGTAACGGCGCTCTACGTGCAGCCTGTGTCAAACTCGATGGAAGCGTTCTTCCGCGGTGAGGTGTACTTCATCGACGACCGTTTCCTGACGACCCAGCTGGACCCGCTGCAAGTTCAGGACGGATTCTACTTGCTTAATGGCAGCATCGGGCTGGGTGCGGATGACGGATCCTGGGAATTCCAGGTCTGGGCCCGCAACATTCTGGACGAGGAGTATCTCCAAGGCTCCTTCGACTCGACCCTGCCGGGGAATATCAACGGCTATCCTGGCGATCCGCGGACCTGGGGTGTTACACTCCGGGCACGCCGCTAGGGCCTTGCCTGCGACATCATGAAGAGGGCGGAGGTCTTGCCTCCGCCCTTTTTTCATGGCCCATCTGAAGCGCATGACGACACTCATCATTCTCGGCGCGTCTGCCGCTGCCATTCTTGCCCTGGTCGGATTGAATGCCTGGCTGGGAGGATGGACGCCTTCAAAAATCGAATCGCTGGATGCCGCGCTGGCGCGGCTGGAGTCGGACTATCTGCATCTTTCGGTGGGCGAGGTGTTTCTTTCCGAGGACCGGCGGGCAGTATTGGTCGAGGACCGCAACTCAGACCGGACAGGGCTGGTCGTTGCACAAGGCGATATCCTGGTGACGCGGCTGGTGTGTCCTGACGAGCTTGCAAAGGCCGAACCGGACGGTGCCAGTCTCGCGCTCCGGTTTCGGGATTTCACATTTCCGGCGGTGCGGATAGATATGGGTGAAGCCGAAACCGCGCGACGCTGGGCGCGGCGACTGACCGGCCTGACTGACGGAAGTGGCTGACATGGACCTGTTTGATCCCATCCAGATCGCGATCCCCTTCTTCGTTCTGCTGATCGTCGCGGAACTCATTTTCGCGCGGCAAACGGGGAAAGCCCGTTTCGAACCCCGCGATTCCGGAGCGAGCCTTGCCATGGGGCTGGGCAATACGGTCGCCGGTGTCGTTTTCGCCGGCGTCGGCGCAGCGTGGTACGGCTTCATCGAGAACCTCGCCGTATTTGATTTCGGCTGGGCCTGGTATGTCTGGATCGCCTGCTTTGTGCTGGACGATTTTGTCTATTACTGGTCGCATCGTTTTGCGCACACGGTGCGCTGGTTCTGGGCCGACCATGTCACGCACCATTCGTCTCAACACTACAATCTGACGACGGCGCTGCGGCAGCCTTGGTTCAACATATTTACGCTGAAATTCATCTGGTTCGGTTCCTGGATGATCCTGCTCGGCTTCCCGCCAGCCATGGTGGCGTTCTGTGGCGCACTCAATCTTATCTACCAGTTCTGGATCCATACCGAAGCAATCGGCCGCCTGCCGGGGCCGGTCGAAGCGGTGATGAATACGCCCTCTCACCATCGCGTGCATCATGCGACCAATGCGGTCTATCTCGACCGGAATTACGCTGGCGTTTTCATCGTCTGGGACCGGCTGTTCGGAACCTTCCAGGCAGAGCTCGACGAAGAGCCCTGCCGTTACGGTATCATCCGCAATCTGGGGACCTACAACCCGCTGCGCATTGCCGTGCATGAATGGTGGGGGATCGCCAAGGACGTCGCATCGGCGCGTTCGATCAAGCACGCGATCGCCTATGTGATCGCGCCGCCGGGCTGGTCGCCGGACGGATCGCGCCTGACAACCAAGGCGATCAAGCGCGAGGCGGGAGTGGAAAAGCCCGTTCGATCCATGGATGAGGCACGACCATTGGCGTCACCGGCCGAATAGGCCTGTCTTGCCAATCCGGCGAAATTCCCTCACTCTGCGATTAGTGAACAGCGTTTACTTAAACCCGCGCTGACGCTGACCGGGGAGTGAGATATGAGCCTGCGCGAACTTTATCCGATGCCGGATATCGATCCGATCTGGACCGTACCGCAAGAATTCGATGCCGTTTTCGACTGGGAATTCGACGAGGGGCGGCAATCCCTCATGCACCTCTACCAGAAGGGCAAGGACATGCAGTGGGATGCGGTCAACCGCATCGACTGGTCGCAGGAGCTGGACCCGGAAAACCCGATGGAATTGCCGCCTGAAGTCGGTGGGCTCTACGGCTCACCGATCTGGGAGAAGATGAGCGAGAAGGAACGCAACGAGCTCATGCGGCACTCGCAATCCTGGAACATCTCGCAATTCCTGCAGGGAGAACAGGCTGCCCTGTTGTGCGCTGCGAAAATCGTGCAGCAAGTTCCGGATCTCGACGCGAAATTCTATGCCGCCACGCAGGTCATGGACGAAGCGCGGCACGTGGAGGCCTACCGCCTGCTGCTGAAGAAGTTCGAAGTCGCCTACCCCATGACCTCGCCGCTGCAGGAGCTTGTCGACCAGGCGCTGCGCGACAGCCGCTGGGACATGACCTATCTGGCGATGCAGGTCGTAATCGAGGGATTGGCGCTGGCCGCATTCGGTGCGATCCGCGACATGGCTCAGAACCCGTTGGCGCGCATGGTGAACGCCTATGTCATGGAAGATGAAGCGCGCCATGTCGCTTTCGGCAGGATTTCCTTGCGGGATTATTATCCGCAATTGACGCAGGCCGAACGTGACGAACGCGAGGAATTCCTGACCGAGGCGTGCTGGCTGATGCGCGGGCGAATGACGGATGCGCGGGAAGTTTACCGAGCCCTTGATCTGCCCGAGGAAGAGTGTGTTCAGTATTCCGAGAATTCGGAGATCACGCAGCATTATCGGTCAATGCTGTTCCAGCGGATTGTTCCGATCGTGAAGGATATCGGGATTTTCGGGAATGGCATTCAGCGTACGTTCGAGGAAATGGGCGTCCTCGGTTACGCCGAACTGGACCCGGAAGAATTGCAGAAAGACGATGAGGCGAAGGCCAAGGAGTTCGATGCACGACGGGCGTATGTCGAGGCCGTTGCCAAGGCAGGCGGAGACGGCAATGTCACGGCCGTCGGTCACGCCGAATAGGGCGTATTGAATGGTCCAGGATCAGCCAGTCTGGCTGACCACGCCCGACGGGCTTCGTCTCTTCGGTCGGCATTACCCGTCAGATCCGGATCGCCCGCTATGCGTCTGCCTGCATGGTCTGACCCGGAATTCACGCGATTTCGACGGGTTTGCGCCGCTTCTCGCCGCGCAGGGCTATCCGGTGCTGGCGCTTGATATGCGCGGGCGCGGTGAGAGCGCCTATGCCGAAGACCCGGCCGACTACCAGATCGATACCTATGTCTCCGATTGCCTCGCCTGGCTGGATTTTATGAATACCGAACGTGCCGTATGGATCGGCTCCTCGATGGGTGGCCATATCGCAATGGTGCTCGGCGCGGCTCATCCAGACCGTGTCGCCGGGCTCATACTCAATGACATTGCCCCAGAGGTCGACCGGAAGGGCGTGGAAAACATCGCCAGGATTGCCGGAAAGGGGGGGGCGATCCGGTCGTGGGCAGATGCCGCGCGGCGCTGCCGTGATGTGAACGCACATGTTTACCCCGACGAAGGCAGCGATGCGTTCTGGCTGGAATTTGCGCGCCGGACCCACCGTCAGACCGGCCCCGAATCTTTTCGTTCCGACTACGACCCGGCCGTATTGAGCCAGCTTGGAGCCGATTCCAAGGCGGATGAAAGGTGGATTGCCTTCGATCTGTTGCGTGAAATCCCCACTTTACTGGTACGCGGGGAACTGTCCGAGCTCGTGACGCGCGAAATCGCTGAGCAGATGCACATGCGTAAGGCGAATCTCGATTCCATTGAGGTGCCGCGAACGGGACACACACCCCTGTTGACCGAAGAAATCGCGTTTAAGGCGATCTCGGACTGGCTTGCGTTTCAGGAATTCGCGTAACACGAGAAAACACCGTCTGAAGTTCGCCAGATTTGGTGAATTCATTAAATTTGCCTTAACTTGACGGCCATCCAAGGTTACACTCCGACCCATCGAATTTGTTCTTTTGGGGGGATCTCTACTGATGCTTCGTCGTATTCTACTTGGCGGTTCTGCCGTCCTCATCGCTGGATCGGCTGCAGGAGTTGCTGCTGCCGACGACATGTCCTGGTTCCCTTCGGAACCGCCAACGCAAGCCACGCCGGGCGAGTGTTATGCCCGCGTGCGTATCGAACCGGTCTACGAGCCGTATACCGAAACGATCACGTCGTCGGACGCCTACGAGACATATGATGTCGCGCCGCCGCGTCTCGAAGAGCGCGTCGAGGAATACATCTCCCGTGAGGCTGGTGTTCGCTATGTCGTTCACCAACCGGTCTACGAGACGGTCACCGAATCCATTCTGGTCCGGCCCGCCTACACCGAATATGTCGTGCGTCCTGCGGTGCACGAGACGGTCACCGAGCAGATTCTCGTCCGCGAGCCGCGGATGGTCTGGCAGCGTGGCCGCGTTCCCGGTGCTCAGATCACGCGCTACGACCCGGAAACGGGTGAGGTCTGGTGTCTGGTCGAAGAACCGGGTGAATACCGCACCGTGACCCGCAATGTGGTCGTCCAGCCGGCGCGTATCGATGAAATCGAAACGCAGGCCGAATACGGTTCGATCACCCGCGAAGTGATGGTCGAGCCTGGCCGTGTCGAGGAAATTCCGATCCCGGCCGAGTATGACAGCTATGTGATTCAGGTTCTGACCCAGCCGGCATCCGTCGAGAGCCGTACGGTCGAAGGCCGGACGGAAACCGTCACGCGCTATCGCCTGGTCCAGTCCGAGCGTTACGAGTGGCGCATGATGGACTGCGAGGAAATCGAGCTGCCGAACTTCAATGCTCCGAGCGTTGATCGCACGCGCACGCCGATGTCCTACCAGGACCATTCCAACGGCGTCGATTTCGACACCCAGGACAGCACTTATGATGGTGCGGCACAAAGCCGGATCCTCGGTCGTCAGTAAGACTGCCACCGGGCTCGCGCCCGGTCGGAACAAGCGCCCCGTCCGGACGTCCGGGCGGGGCGTTTTTCATGGCTAGCCCTGGGACGTTACAATGCGAACCCGGGAGAGGGTTGCCCGCCCGGTGCGATCGACGGCGCGCACGCTGTAGAAGCCCGGACCGGTCGGCTGCCAGATCGGCTCGCCCGCCGCGTTCAAGGCGACCGGTTCGCCGTCGACAAACCAGCTCAATGCTGTCTCGCCGCGGCCCGCAAGCACATAGCCACGACCATCTGCTTCCATCCAGACTTCAGCGTCGTCTGGCGGGAAGAGGATTTCAGGTGCCGGATCGCGGCGATAGCGCTGCAATGGTTGTGGTGTGTCCCGGTCCAGGAGCCAGGGCGACCGATCTTCCGTGCGCGCCTCAGCACGGGGCAGCAAATCGAACACGTCGAACAGAATCGGCAGTGCTGCATCGCGCCCCGTCTGGCCCGTACGCGGGCGGGCATCGGCGTGGCCGACCCAGACAACAACCGTGTAACCGGCGCCGATACCGGCAGCCCAGGCGTCACGGAATCCCCAGCTGGTCCCCGTCTTGAAGGCAATGGCAGGTGCTTCGCTTGTCAGACTGGCCGGTGCGCGCCCGGCAGGCTGCGGCGCACCGCGCAGGATGGCGAGAATCTCGCGCGCGGATTCGGCGCTCAGAATCTGCATTCCGGGCTCGTCGATCCCGATTGCGCCAACGGTCCAGACCAGGGGCCGCACTTCGCCGTCATTTGCGAGGCCGGCATAAAGCGTCGCGAGGTCGCGGACTGTCAGCCCCGCGCCGCCGAGCGCTATGGCAAGTCCCGTCTCGGTCTCTGCCCGGTCCGCGATGGCGGGAGAGGCGCCAGCGAAGCGCAATCCGGCGGCAAAGCGGCTGGCCCCGACAGCATCGAGTGTCTCGACCGCCGGAACGTTCAGCGAATGCTGCAGGGCTTGTGCAACCGTGACGTCGCCGCGAAAAACCCGGTCGAAATTTTCGGGCATGTAGCTGTCGAAGCGTCGGGGTGCATCGGTGATCCGTGTGTGCGGGGCCGCGAGCCCATCGTCAAAGGCCATGCCGTAGATAAACGGCTTCAAGGTCGATCCCGGCGAGCGGGGACGGTCTGTCAGATCGATCCAGCCGCCGGCAATCCCGCGGCTGGCAGAGCCGACTGCGGCACGAACTGCCCGGGTGTCGTTTTCGACGATCAGGAGTGCAACCTGGACATCCGGTCCGGCGGCTGATGCCGCCGCATGCGCGAGGCGCTCGGCATCGGCCTGGAGCGCGTAATCGAGCGTCGAGACGACGCGAGGCCGGTCCGCCTCCACGGTCAGCCGCAATGTGTCGCTGGCATGCCAGGCGAGGGACGGAAAGTTCTGCCTGTCCGGGACAGGATCATCAGCCGATTCACGCGCTATACCGGCAGCCAACAAACCGTCGCGCGCGAGCCGATCGAGTATCCGAGCGCGACCGCTGCGGGCATTGTCCGGTCGCAGATCGGGACGACGGGCCTCGGGCGCTTGCGGTAGCGCGATCAGCAACGCGATCTGCGCAGGTGTCAGCCGGTCGGGAGGATGGCCGAACCAAGCCCAGCTGGCGGCCGTGACGCCTTCCAGATTGCCGCCATACGGCGTGAGCGTGAGGTAGGTCTCGAGGATTTCCTCCTTCGAGTAGCGATGTTCAAGCTGCAAGGCCCGCCAGCTCTCCATCAGCTTCGAGCCGAGGTTTCTCTGCGGACGCGGCTCGAGCAGGCGCGCGGTCTGCATGGTCAGTGTCGAAGCGCCGGACACGATTTCTCCGGCACGCACGGCGTTGAATGCGGCGCGAAGCACCGCGCGCGGGTCGATGCCCCGATGCGTGTGAAAGCGTTCGTCCTCGATCGCGATCAAGGCATCAATGAAGGCTGGGTCGATTTCCTGCAGATGCGCGGCCAGCCGCCAGCGCCCGTCCTCAACCGGAAAAGCGCGGAATATCTGGCCCCGCGCGTCGGTGACAACGACAGAACGTTCGGCGAGCGCGGGTGGCGGAAAAATCCGGTCAAGCGCCAGCACGCCAAGAATTGCGGCGAGGGCAATACCGCCGCTGCAGACCCAGGCTGTCAGAACCCGGTGCATCAACGTTCCCGGATCACGACCTCGCCGGCCTCAGTGCGTGCGAAGACATCGGTCCGGTACATGTCCTCGACAACCGCGCCGGGCAGGGTGAACCGACCCGGCGTCACCGCCCGCACAGAATAGGCATAGCGCTCGGTTCTGCGGCCGTAGACTTCGGCGGCGGCAACATAGCGGTCGTCGCGTGCTTCCTGCAGGCGCGCACTGTCGATACGGCCCAGCCATCCGTAAACCCCGTTCCCACCGGCTTCGCTCGGCTGGATGATGGCCTCGATTTCGAAGCCGGCTGGCAACAGGTCCGCGATGATCAAGGGCGCGCGCCGCTGTTCCGGATTGACGATTTCGATAGCGACGATCAGGCGGTCGCCCTGCGCGATGTTCGACAGGTCTGCTGGCGTACCATCGGTTTGCCAGATCGTCTTGCTTGCCGAGAGCAGGTTGGCTTCCGGCTCCGGCGCTTCCGCCGGTGTGCCGCGCGCCATGCTGGTCAGCCAGACCGGGTTGTCGGCCACATTCGCAAAAGTCGCGCCGGCGGCGAGCTCGGCCGGTGAAAGCGCATAGCTGCGATCCTCGGTGCGGACCGTGGCAGCGCCTTCGAGTGCTATGTCGACATCGTCGCCATCCTCTGTCAGCGCGTTGGCGGCCAGCAGGAGGAATGCCATCTCCTGTGTCGTCAGATCGTCGATCACCGGGAGTTCAGTGGCAACACGGTCGCCGAGGCGCTGCACGCGTTCGCGGTCACCGGCTTCTGCAGCCAAGGCGAGCACGCCCGCAAGGTCACGCCGCGGCGTCTGGTAATAGTCGCCCGGATTGTTGTAGCCGAGGACTGCCTCGGCAAGATCGAACGCATTCTGGCTGCGCGCGCGGTCGCCAACCATGGCAAGTGCGGCACCGAGATGGGCCCGAGCCAGCGGGCTGTCGATCTCGTCGATCCGGTTGTCATGGAAATAGCGCAGCCGGCCAACATCGACCTGGCCGGCACGTGCCAGAACATAAAAGGCATAAGCCTGGCTGCGATCATTCAGCCGTTGCTGCGTGTCGCGCTGCCAGGGGCCGCGCCGCAAATCGGTATCGTAGCCACCGGCGCGATAGAAATCGCCGCGTGCCACGTGGCCGAGGACCGTGTAGGCGCGTTCCAGTGCAGCGTCCGGCACGTCATAACCAGCGGCATCGGCGCGGGCGAGGAAATCGACGGCATAAGCACCCAGCCAGGCATCAGCATAGCGGTCGCCCATGCGCCATTGGCCGATGGCGCCGTCCGAGCCCTGCCGATTGAGGATCACCTCGACAGTTTCCCGCACCCTCTGCCGGATTTCAGTATCGGGATCGAGCCCGGCGAGCGCGGCCATGTCGCCGGCATAAAGGAGCGGCAGCGCACGGCTGGTTTGCTGTTCGGTGCAGCCGAATGGATAGCGCGACAAATTATCATAGATCGCAGCGGCATCCATCGGGATGGCAGAGAAACTGACCTGGAGTTCGGCGTCACCGGGATTGAAATCCGCCAGCAGGGCCGGGTCGGGCGTCCAGTTTTCATTGGCTGCCAAAGCCGTGCGTGAATAACGCGATTGCGGCATGAAGGCGGAACGCACCTGGATCGGGTAGGTCGAACCGAGCTCTATATCCGGACCAACCACGTCCATGGTCAACCGTGCGATCCCGATGTCGGCAGCCGAAATTCCCACCGCGGCATCGCGGCGCTCTCCCGGTTCCATTGCTGCGCCGTCGCGCGGGGTGTCGAAGCTGACCGGACCTTCGCTAGAGAAAACAGCAACATAGTCACCTGCTTCCCCTTCGACATTGTCGATGGTCAGCGTGGCCTGGGCCTCATCTCCAGGTGACATGAAACGGGGCAGGATCAACTCGGCCGGAACCGGATCGCGGACAGTCAGCGGTTGCGACGCCGCGCCAACGGCAGTGTCCGACCATGCCACGGCCATGAGACGCAGTTCTCCATTGAAGTCAGGGATGTCGATGGAGAGCGTCGCATTGCCATTGCGGTCAAACTCGACGGGCCCGGAAAACAAGGCGACGGTCCGGGTCGGTACGACGGTCAGCCCGGCGCCACCGATCTGGTCGCCGCCGGAACGCACCGGCGCGGCCGCGCCCTGGTTCGGATCAAGGAGGCGGCCATAGTCGTCATAAAGCGAGACGTCGAGTGCGCGCTGGCCAAAGAACCAGTCCATCGGGTCCGGCGACTGGAAGCGCGTCAGTAAAAGAATGCCCTCGTCGACAGCGGCCAGCGTCACGAATGCCTCGCGGGTATTGCGGGAAGCTTCAAGCTGCATGCTTACCGTCTGGTTAGGGCGCACAAGATCTGGCATGTCGAAGCCGAGATCGATCGTTCTATCGGTCGTGTCGACAGGGATGTAGGCAACACCGACGGCGCGGCGCGGGCGTGGCTGGTTCACAGCGTCGCGTGGTGTGTAGACGGTTGTCATCACATACGCGCCGGTGCCCCAGTCCTCGGTCACAGGCAAGGTGAATCCGGTCCCGCCTTCCGGCAGGCTGATGGAATAGCTGGCGATCACGCGATCCGTTGCCACCACGATCTCCGCCTCACCGGCATAAGGCGCCTGCAGGCTGATCTGAGCGGTGTCGCCAATGGCGGGTGCGGTTTCCGGTGTCGCGATCCGGATGCGATCGGGGGCGTCGACGCCATCTTGTGGGACCTGGCCCCAGCCGACCCAGAAGCCATAGCTTGTGGCGGCGCCATCGGGCGCGGTCACCTCGAGGCGGTAATTGCCCCAGTCGAGCGGCGGCGTTTGGATTGTACCGATGTCAGCGCCGGTCTGGATCACGCCGTCTTCGATCGGAACGGTGAAACTTGTCCGCCGCCAGCGCCAGCGGCCACCGCTTTCGCGGTACCAGTCATAGCGATAATCGCGCCGCGTCAGCTGCCATGACAAACGCGCGTCGACCGGATCACCCGCGGCATTGAGCGACACGACGTTGAACCGGGTTTCGGCTTCGCGTTCCGGTCGCCCCTCGAAATCGGGCTGAAGACCGATGTAAAGGTCACGCGGGCGGAAGGGCACGCGTATGTCGTCGCGGACCGGCCGACCGCCGGGCTCTATCGCCGAGACCACGACACGGGCCCGCAGTGGCTGGGTGGCGCCGGCGCCGCGTGTCCCGACCTCAAGACCGAGCACTGCCCGACCCGCGCCGTCTGTAATGGCATCGGGAAGATCATAGGCCAGTTGCTGGAAGGCCTGGTCGTGCAGGCCGAAACGGTAGCGTGTATAGGCATCGAAGGGCGACGGGTCGGGTTCTATCCGGACCTCGCCCTCAACCGGCAATCCGGCACCGGGTGCGCCGTAGAGAAAGCGTACATTGGCTTCGATGGCGCGCGTCTCGCTGGCCGTTAAATGTGTTCCCGTGTCGGCCTCGATATCGAGCTCGATACGCTGCGGTACGAAATCCTCGACCGAGAAGCTGGCGCGACCGATCACACCGATACCGTCGAGTTGCAGCGCGAGACGCCAGATACCCCGCGCCGCGGCTGTGGATATCTCGAAATCATGTTGCAGACCGCCCGCATTTTCGGCGGCGTCAAAGCGATAGCGTCGTGCTTCGATTCCGTTCGGTGCGTAGAGGATCAGGCTGCCGGCACGATCATCGATGGCATTGGCCTCGCGATCACGGATCAACGCTGTGGCGTGCACCGTTTCGCCAGGGCGGTAGATGCCGCGGTCGAGATAAACGAAGGCATCGGCGCCATCCGGCGCGCGCCGGCCACCAATTTCGTGTTCGGAAAGATCGACGGGCGCCCGATTGAAGTCGAGCAGGGCGAAATCGCCATCCGGCCCGTACCCCAGCAACAGGCGCGGCGCGTTGGCGCCGATGCCATTTGTGAGCGGATCGTCGAAACGGATGCGGCCGTCATCGCCGGTTTCGGCGCTGGCCAGGATCTCGTTCGAATTGGCAATGAGCTGGACGGTAACATCCTCAGCCACACGCCCGGTCTGCAGCGAGCGCACGGTTACATCCATGCCGTCGAGCCCGACATAGGACGTCAGGGCCAGGTCGGTGATTACGAACCAACGTTCGGACCGGGCCGGACGGTTCTCTCCTTCATCCACCGTGGCATCGCGCAACCGGATAAAATAGGCACCAGGCTCAAGAACGCCGATGGTCTCGGCCAACGGCATAACGGTAACAACAGGCGCATTCGGTTCGCCGGACGTGTCAATCGTGCCTTGCCAGACCTCGCGGCCAACACCATTGGCGCTCTCTTCTCCATAGAGATTGCCCCACTCATCCTCGGCGGCGGTGAAGCCTTGCGTGATCTGGCGAAAGGCGAGCGCCCGGTCTGTGACCCGGAGAATCTGGATTTCGACCTCGTCGACATTGACCGTTTCGATGGGAATACCGTCGGCGTCGATGCGTGGCAGGATCACGCCATCACCGGAAAAACCGACATAGGCCGGGCGGTCACCGAATTCGACCCGCGCAGTCTCGGTGCTTGCGAGCAGGTCGCCACCCGCCGCCGGCAAGCCTTGCAAAAGGGTGACTTCGGGACTGTCGTCGAATCCGAGCCCGCCCAGACAGAGCGTCGAGCCGTCAATGCGGATTGCGACATTCGCCGGCGGGTCCAGTTCGACGTAGGGGCCGTAATCGACACCGGGATCAAGTGCCTGGGAGAAGACAAAACAGGCCGCTGGCTGCGCGGCCGAGACGTCGATACGGTAGCGGAGAAACTCGAACCGATCCGGATATTCCGGCTCCGGCCGTGGCGCGTCTGCGGACCGGTCGGCAAGTTCAATGCCTTCTCGCGACACCTCTCCGGCTGGCCCGTCACTCTGCGAACACGCGGCAATTCCAAGCGCCAGCATAGCCGCGAGTACCGCGAAGCCGATGGTCCGTTGTGCCATGATTGTCTCCCTGTCCCTTCCCCGAGTGCCCACCATCTCACGAGTGCAAGCAAACTTCATCCCCCCGCTTTGTGACTTTCTTCTGACGCAATACGGGTCATTCGATGCCGTGCGGCTTGCTCAGGTCGAGCGCCGCGCTAGTGTCCGGGCGAATCCAAGGAGACAGTCATGAGCAGCAAAGTTGTCGCTATCACGGGTGGGTTCGGCATTCTTGGGGAGGCCGTTTGCCGCGCCGCCCAAGGGGCAGGATGGACCGTCGTCGCGATCGACCGGGCCGGTGCGCCGCGCGATTCCTTTCCGGACGGTGTCGATGCCAGGGGCGGCGTGGACCTGACCGATGCCGGCGCCGCAGCGGATTTGTTCAACGCCATCGTCAAGCAGCACGATCGGCTGGATGCGTTGTTGAACATTGCCGGCGGATTTCGCTGGGAGACGCTGGAAGATGGCAATCTCGACAGCTGGGACTTCCTCTACACGATCAATGTGAAAACGGCTGCGACCGCGTGCAAAATGGCGCTGCCCTATCTGAAGGCGGCTCCGGCCGGGCGTATCGTCAATGTCGGAGCTGCCGGCGCCCTCAAGGCCGGAATGGGCATGGGCGCCTATGCGGCGTCTAAATCCGGAGTCATGCGCCTGACGGAAGCGCTCGCCGAAGAGCTCAAGTCGACGAATGTGACGGTCAACGCCGTGCTTCCAACAATCATCGATACGCCGCAGAATCGTGCCGACATGCCCGATGCCGATCCCGGCGACTGGGTCGTCCCCGAAGATCTGGCGTCCGTCATGTTGTATCTGGCGTCCGACGCTGCACGGGCGGTCACCGGGGCACTCGTGCCCGTTACCGGAAAAGTCTAGTTCGCCGGCCTTGCTGCCGGGATCGACACTTCCTAACTCATCACTGCATTATTGCGGAGTTCCTGTTCGGAGGTGGACAATTCGATGACAAATGACCTCAACGCGTCCGTCACGCGGCGCGATATTCAGAATGTTGCCGGCGTTGGTGTTTACGCCGTGCTGAGCGTTCTGGCGGTGACCACACTGGTGGGCAGCGAGACGCTTTTCACCGGAATTGCATTGGCCTGGGCGCTGTCCGGCATGATGCATTTGCCGTTCTGGGCCACGACCTTTGTTGAAGGCGTTGCGGCTGTACTGGCGATACTCGCCACGGTGAAAATCGGACACATGGCCTGGCGCGCGGAACGGATCCTGGCTTCGGCGCCTGCGACCGCGGATTAGAAAGCCTGCTTCAGATCAAATGCGGGATCGGCAGCGTCCTGCGGCTTTAGGGCGCGGTCGTCGTTGGCGAGGATGCGCCGTGCGGCCATATGGTCGGCGGGCGCATTGATTGAATCGACCGCCATCAGCCGGCCGAGCTTGAAATAGAAGATGGAAAAGGATCGCGCGTCCGGATCGCCACGTGTCACCGCGGTATCGGTGCCGTGCGACAGGCCGGCCATTTGCAGCTTGATGTCGAACTGGTCCGACCAAAACCAGGGAACAGCCGTGTAGGGCGTCGGATTTCCGGTCAGATTGCGCGCTGCGGCCTTGGCGCCATCGATCGCATTCTGAACGGATTCGAGGCGAAGCCGCTCGCCCGTCAAATGGTTCGGGTGGCTGGCGCAATCGCCAATCGCGACAATGTCCGGGTCCGACGTGCGACCGAAGGAATCGACAACAATTCCGTTATCGCAGGCGAGGCCGGCCTTGAGCGCGAGCTCGTGACACGGGGTCACGCCGGTTCCAAGTACGACGAGATCGGCCGGGATGATCGTGTTTCCGGCGAGCCGCAATCCGTCGTCGGTAATTTCCTCGGTCATGCTTTCCAGCAGCAAGGTGGAGCCTTGCGCGCGGTGGAGATCCTCGAAAAAACGCGACACCGGTTCGCTGACGGCGCGCTTCATCACGCGGTCGAGCGCTTCGACGATCGTGACGTCGCATCCGAGTTTCCGCGCCGAAGCCGCGACTTCAAGTCCAATGAAGCCACCACCGATTACGGCTACAGACCTGGCATCGCGAAGCGCCGTCTTCAGGCGCAGGCTGTCGTCAAGCGTCCGCAATGCCATAACATGCGGCTTGTCGATCCCCGGTATGGGCGGGATACGCACTTGCGTTCCCAGACAGAGGGCGAGCTGGTCATAGGGCAATTTGTCGCCAGTCTCGAGTGCGACGGTTTTGTTTTCCCGATTGATCATATCGGCACGGATGCCGAAGCGGGTGGTGATACGGCGCTGTTCGTAGAAGGCATCGGGCCTCAGTGGCAGGCGCGATTCCTCGAGCTGGTCGAGCAGGAATGCCTTGGAAAGCGGCGGGCGCTGGTAAGGCGCCTGTGTCTCTTCGCCGACCAGGGTGATTGCCCCTTCATGGCCTTCGCGGCGAAGGCTGTCGGCAAGTTGTACACCGGCCTGACCGCCGCCGATGATGACAATTTGATCGCTCATATCGCCTGTTCGACCTGTCCAGCATTTATCATTTCGGCAATCCTTGTTTCGTCGAATCCGGCCTCTTTCAATATGGCGGTCGTATCTTCACCCTGGAAGAAGGCGCCCCGCCTTATCTCGCTTTCGCCACTGGAAAAACGCGGTGCCGGCGCAGGCTGAAAATATCCGTCGAGCTCGCGGAAGGTGCCGCGCGCCCTGTTGTGCGGGTGATGCGGGGCTTCTGCCATGTCCAGCACTGGAGAGACGCAGGCATCGGTGGCTTCGAACCGCGCCGTCCAAGCGTCGCGGGTCCTGCGCCTGAACCGGTCGGCGAAGGCGGCTTCCATTTCGGTCCAGGCGGATTGGTCATACTGTTTTTCTTCCCAGGAGGCGTCCGCTTCAAGGCCGCGCAGAAGTTCCGCAAAGAATTGCGGTTCGATCGCCCCGACGGCCATGAAGCCGCCATCTGACGTCTCGTAACAGCGGTAGAAAGGGGCGCCGCCATCGATCAGATTGGCTTCGCGGCGGTCCTGCCATATCCCCGAGGCGCGCAGGGAGTGGATGAGACTCATGATCGCGACACTTCCGTCGGTCATGGCGGCGTCGATCACATCGCCCTTGCCCGACATTTTCGCCCGCACCATTCCAGCCATGAGCCCGAATACCAGCATCAGTGATCCGCCGGCATAATCGCCGACAAGATTGAGCGGTGGAACTGGTCGGCCAGCCTCGCCAATCGCGGCGAGCGCGCCGGTGATCGAGATGTAATTGATGTCATGTCCGGCGCGGGCGGCAAGCGGGCCAGTCTGGCCCCAGCCGGTCAGGCGTCCATAGACCAACGCCGGATTGACCCCATGTACCGTTTCCGGCCCGAGGCCAAGGCGCTCGGCAACGCCGGGGCGGAAACCCTCAATCAGCATGTCGGCTTTGGCGCAGAGCTCCAGAACGATATCTGCGGCCCCTTCTGCCTTCAGATTGACGGCGATCGAGCGCTTGTTGCGGCGGTTGGCATCTTTCGGCCGGTCGGCCTGCAATTGCTCTGCCTTGCGGTCGATCGAGATCACGTTGGCCCCGAGATCAGCAAGCAACTGGCCGGCCAGCGGGCCCGGTCCTATGCCCGCAAGCTCAATTACGCGTACACCTTCCAGAGGACCGCTCATGTTACCTCCGGCAAGTCATCGGGATGGCAATTCCAGAATAGAGGGTGCCAGGTATCGCCGTCGCAGCGCGCAGCGCAGACATGTCCGGTTTTCACCTTCGGATCACCGTCAAAGCCAATGGCGGCGTGGAAGTAGCGCAAAATCCCGTTCGACGTGATGACCAGGGTGGGCGAGTCCGCCTTTGCCATCGCGGTGAGTACGCTAAGCGCATTGGCTTTCAGCGTTGCGTCATCGGGCGACCAGCCGGCATCGGATGGCCGTTTATGATGGTCGCGCCAGGCCGGGATGGCGTCCGGCCCGAAAGCGGCATCTATTTCGGAATCGGTTTTTCCGCCCCATTGGCCATAATCGATCTCGGTCAGCCGGCTCTCGATCTCGATTTCGCTATCGGAAGCGGTGATCGCCTTGACGATCTCGGCGGCCCGGCGCGTTCGTTTGAGCGGGCCGGATACGATTTTCTGCGGTGTCAGGCTGCGCTCGCGAAGCTTTTCGCCGAGGCTTGCAGCTTGCGCCTCGCCCGACTTGACCAATGGCAGGTCCTCACGAGCACCGACCCAGACGATTCTGTCGCCGGGGCCAAATGTATTGCCGTGTCGAGCCAGCAATAACAGGGTCACGGGACCAATTCTCCTTCGCGTGCGATGATCGTCTCGACTTCCTCGACGTCAGACGGTGCATCCACCGACCAGGCAGAACGGCCGCGATAATCGACCGCAACGACGCGGATCGGAATGCCGTTCTCCAGCGCGCGCAATTGTTCCAGGCTTTCTGCCGATTCCAGCGGGCTCGGATCCAGCGCGACGAGCCGGCGCAGGGTGTCGGCGCGATAGCCGTAAAGCCCGATATGCTGCCAGGTGGACGTGCCGGCGTCCGGATTTCGTTGAAACGGGATCACGGCTTTGGAAAAATAAAGCGCATTCATGGCCTTGTCGAAGACGACCGTTGTGCCACCGACTTCACCTGCTGCTTTCGCGGCACGGAATTTCGCCTCGGTTTCCGGCGGCATGCGGACTGCGGGTGTCGCCATCGCGATGTCGGTATCTGCTTTCATGGCCATGGGAACGGATCCGATCACCCAGGGCGGGGTGAGTACGGCATCGCCCTGGACGTTGATGACAATCTCGGCGTCGCCGCCAAGCACATCGAGCGCAGCCAGTGCGCGTTCGGTGCCGTTGCGGCAGGATTCCGGCGTCATCACCGCTTCGCCACCGAATGCCCTGACTGCCTCGGCTATGCGCTCGTCGTCGGTGGCTATGACGACGCGGTCGACACCGTCAGCCGCTGCAGTATGGCGCCAGACGCGCTCGATCATGGGGCGTCCGGAAATGGTGGCGAGGGGCTTTCCCGGGAACCGGGTCGACCCATAGCGGGCCGGAATGACGGCTAGGACTGACATGGCAGCTTTCGGATGAATTCGGTCCGGGATGTTTGAGGCAATCCGCGCCAGCGATCAACATTTCTTGATTGGGGCGAAGACAGCACACGCGCTAAGCCCATCGAGCGTGGTAATGCAAGGAGTCCAGGTTTTGAACAGGACATGGCTAACAATTGCCGTTGTGTCGGTCTCCGTCTGCGCGCCTATTGGCGCTGACGAGCCGCGGGCCGAACGCGCCTCCCAATCGCCCGAGAATGTGCTGGTGCTGCGCCGCCAAGGCTCACGAATGGTCGATCAGGGTGCCGCCGGGGACATCGCGGACAATGAGCTTGTCTGCCGGATCGAGGCTCCGACGGGTACGCGGATTCGAAAGACCCAGTGCCGCACCCAGGGGGAATGGGAAGCTATCGCGCGCGAAGGCCGCCGGTTCATGGAGCTTCGGCAAACGGGCACGGCTGACGGCAATTAGCGCTCGCCGGCGGTGAGCAAAACGCTGCTCACAAAATCTTGAATTGCGGCGTCGTGCGGCGATGTGGTCGCATGTCAGGGTGAAGCTGTGGGAGGGGAATCATGCGTATGACAACAATCATCGTCGCTGGCGGAATGCTCGCAGCTTGCGCCACGACAACCGAGACGGACACGTCACAAAGCAGCGTTGCGACGAACTCCGATTCAATGACAACAGAAAGCCAATCGTCAGAAGTTGGGACGCGGACAGGGAACCCAACATGGGATGGAGAGACCATGGTGGGCGGTTACCGGTTTGTCGACGGGCTGCCGCCGGAAGGACAATACAATGCCGTGGCTGACGAAAGCGGCACGATCTTGCGCGGCGTCATGGTTGACAGTGATGGCCGAATTTGTCGCCGTGAACGCGTGACGGGGTCCAATATTCCGGCACTTCGCTGCCGGACGCCCGAGCAATGGGAAGCTATCCAGGACGCGGGCCAGGACCGCATCCGTCACCGGCAGTCAACGGGATACATGCTCCGCGGCGGCTAGTTTCAATAGCGTATGTGCCGTTGGCGCTTGCCGAGGCGCGGGCCGGCCGTTCCAGTCTATCCAGCCCGTCGATTTCAAACCGATAGGATTGCGATACGGAAGGCGGGGCAGGGCGGTGTCCGTCATTGCGAGGCCAAAGGAAATCATCGCCATTTCGCTCGCCAGCGGATGCGCTACAGTTGTGAATGAGAATTACAGATTGGTATTTTGACAGTGCTGGCGGTCTGCCGCAGAACTGCGCAAATAAGAGCTGCGGGACGGTTCCCGCATCACGGAGTTTCAAGGGGGAGTTCGAGTGAGAGTATTTCTGATTGCGGTCGGCGGCCTGGCCCTGGTGTCCTGTGCCACGACAAGCGAAGACGGTGACATGGCGTCCAACGAGGCGGCCGCTCCGTCAATTGCCGAATCGACTGAAACAACGCCGGCGAATGCGCCGGCTCAGGATACGCAAACGGCGGCCAATGAAAGTGATCCAAACCGGCAGGTGTGCCGGACCGAACGGGTCACAGGCCAGCTGCGTCGTCAGCGCATTTGCCGGACGGCAGCCCAGTGGGAAGCGATCCGCGAAGCCGGTCGCAACTCCATCGGCCATAGGCAATCGACAGGTTACCAAGAGAGCCCGCAGTAGTACGCCAGCCGGCACGCTCGGGTAAGACGCGAAGCCGTACTGCCCCGTTCCAGTGCCTTTCCAATTATCTGGCGTGTTATTTTGCACCCATCAAGAACCCGGCCCGGAGACAGAAATCCGGGCCGGGTTTTTCGTGTGCTCGACCGCGCGACGCGTTGAGTCGAGCAAATAGCAACAGTGTCGATTACCGATTTAACCTACTGAAATCAAACAGTATTATACATCCGAGTGAGCCTGCTTGTTAATCGGCTTCCCGCTGATAATCCTTCCTTTTGTGATCCGCAGTTGTGGGGCTGTGTTTTACAAAAGCGAGGAAATCCAATGAGAGTATTCCTGATCGTGATCGCCGGCCTGGCGATGGCATCCTGCACGTCAACATCTGGAATCGGAGACATGGCATTGGGTAATACAGTGGCTCCGGAAGCAGCCGAGCTCGTACCGGCAACCAGTCCGACAGCGCCGGCAGATTCTGCTGGCGAGCCGACCGCTGCTGCCGAAAATGAATCCGATCCCAATCGGATGGTGTGCCGCACAGAGCGGGCGACCGGCCAGCTGCGGCGCGAGCGTATCTGCAGAACAGCGGCACGATGGGCAGAAATCCGTGAAGCAGGCCAGGCATCGATTCATGGCCGGCAGTCTTCCCAGTATATGTCCCCGGATGAGCGGCCGCATTAAAGCCGGTGCTACTCTGAAGACCGCGGCTTTCATGACCAGCCGCAAGTGCTAAGAAAGCCCGGCTCGTCGAGCCGGGCTTTTTGCATGGGACAACTGGACAATGCGGCATTTCCTCACGACCGAAGACTGGCACCAGGACGAACTCCAGCACGTCCTCGACCGGGCCCGGGCATTGAAAGCCGGCGCGTCCAGTTCGGCGCTGAGTGGCAAGTCGGTTGCGCTGGTCTTCTTCAACCCGTCGCTACGGACCCGATCGTCCTTCGACATCGGAATTGCTCAATTGGGTGGACATCCGGTCGTGCTCGATGCGCGAGCCGGAACATGGCCGATGGAAATGATCGAGGGCACGGTCATGGACGGCGATGCCGAGGAGCATGTCGTCGAGGCGGCGCGTGTGCTGTCGCGTTATGTCGACATGATCGCGATCCGTTGCTTTCCAAAGTTCGAAGACTGGACAGCCGAGCGTGAGGATCCGCTGATCACCGCGTTTGCGCGCCATGCCAGCGTGCCGGTGATCAACATGGAAACGATCGTCCATCCCTGTCAGGAGCTGGCATTGATGCTGGCGCTGCAGGAGCGGCTGGGTTCGGTGGAACAGAAAACCTTTCTTCTGACCTGGGTCCCGCATCCGAGGCCCCTGAACACTGCCGTAGCCAATTCGGCGGTGCTGATCGCCTCCAAGTTCGGCATGAATGTGCGGATGCTCGTGCCCGACGAGGCCTATCGTCTGGACGAGCGCTACATGTCAGCGGCGGAACAGGAATGCGCCCGCCACGGAACGCGGTTCGACGTCAAAACCGACATCAAGGCGGCCTATTCCGGTGCCCATGTCGTGTATGCCAAGAGCTGGGGTGCATTGCCCTTCTATGGCCAGTGGGAGAATGAAGCGCCCTACCGCGCAAAAGGTGCCGGATTCATGGTGGACGAAGCGAAGCTGGCGATGACCGACAAAGCTGTCGTGAGCCATTGCCTGCCGATGCGGCGGAACGTGAAGATAGCCGACGCAGTGGTGGATTCACCGGCGTTCCTCGGAATCGAAGAGGCCGAGAACCGGCTGCATGTGCAGAAGGCAATGATGGAAGCGCTGTCGCGCGACATGGACGGTTGCGGATGACCGATGCGACCCGGGAAACCATCGTCCAGCTGTTGTCGCATATGCGCGATGGCAAGGAAGTGCGGGATTACCTGAACCGGTTTGCGCGGCTCGATCAGTCGCGCTTTGCCGTGGTCAAGGTCGGTGGCGCGGTGATCCGCGACGATATTGACGGGCTGGCATCGGCGCTGGCCTTCCTGCAAACGGTTGGGCTGTCACCGATCGTCGTACATGGCGGCGGACCGCAACTCGATACTGCGCTGTCAGACGCCGGAATTGCCACCGACAGGGTGGATGGGCTGCGGGTGACACCCGAAAAAGCCATTCCGGTTATCCGGCAAGCCCTGAGCGCGGCCAATATCGCCATTGTCGACGCCATCCGCGCCTGCGGCGGACAGGCGGCGAGTGTCCCGACAGGCGTGTTCATGGCGGAGTGCCTCGACGAATCCGTCTATGGGCGCGTCGGCGAGCCTTCCGGTGTCTCACTCGGCCTTGTCGAGGCGGCTGTCCGCGGCGGTGAAATTCCGGTACTTGCCTGTCTGGGCGAGACCGGCGACGGCAAGCTGGTGAATATCAATGCCGATCATGCCGTGGCGGCACTGGTCAAGGCGTTGCAGCCCTACAAGGTCATCTTCCTGACCGAGACCGGCGGTCTGCTCGACGACAAGGGGGAGATCATTTCCACGCTGAATCTGGCGAGCGATCGGGACCGGCTGATGTCGGCCGACTGGATCACCGGCGGCATGCGGGTGAAGATCGACCAGATACAGGCCCTGCTCGATGACCTGCCGCTAACCAGTTCGGTGTCGATCACATCACCGGGCGCATTGACCCAGGAATTATTCACACATGCAGGCGCCGGCACGCTGGTCCGGCGCGGCGAGCGACTGTTGACGATCGCCCGCCGTGCTGACCTTGACTGGGACCGTCTGGAAAGCCTGATTACTGAATCGTTCGGACGGCCGCCAGTCGCCGGCTACCGTGACACCGTGGCGTTCGAACGGCTGTTCGTGACGGAAAACTACCGGGCCGCGGCCTTGCTTACGCGCCTGGACGATGTTGCCTATCTCGACAAGTTTGCCGTGCTTGAAGAGGCACGCGGCGAAGGACTCGCCCGCGCGGTCTGGCAGGCGCTTGTCGATCATGCGCCACAATTGTACTGGCGCTCGAAGACCGCAAATCCGGTAAACAGCTTCTATTTCCAGGAGTGCGACGGCGCCGCCAAGACCGGGCAATGGACCGTTTTCTGGCGCGGCGAAACCGATCTCGGTCGCGTTCCGGCCCTGGTGCAGCGCGTAGCGGCTTTGCCAGAGACGCTGGGGCGCGCGGTCTGATGGTGCGGATTGGACTGATCGGGGGGCGGGGCCACACCGGCCGGGAAATACTGCGCCTGCTGTCGCGGCGGGACGATCTCGTCCTCGCATTGGCGAGTTCGCGCGAACTGGCAGGACGAAAGGTACGCGAAACGGCTCCCGAGCTCGCGACCGAGCTGGCCTTTGCGGCCGTTACGCCCGAGGACCTGCGTGACGCAAAGCTTGATGCGGTGATCCTTGCCTTGCCCAATGGAGCGGCTGCGCCTTATATCGCGGCGATCGATGCGCGCACCGTGATTGTCGATCTGTCAGCCGATTACCGCTTCAATGAGGACTGGGTTTACGGGCTGCCGGAAATCTACGGCCGAGGCCCGATACGTGGCGCAAAGCGCATTGCGAATCCGGGCTGCTATGCGACGTGCGGGCAATTGGCGATCGCACCGATGCGCGACGCGCTCGACGGTCCTGCGCATGTTTTCGGCGTGTCCGGATATTCGGGGGCCGGCACCACGCCATCGCGCAAGAACGATGCCGAGGCGCTTGCCGACAATCTGATGCCCTATGCTCTGACAGGCCATATTCATGAGCGCGAGATGGCACAGCATCTCGGTGTTGGTGTGCGGTTTTCACCCCACGTTGCCGCCTTCTTCAGCGGTCTGTCGACGACGGTGCAGATGGAACTGAAATCGCCGATGTCAGCGGAGTCCGTGCGGGAGCGCTATACGGCCGCCTATCACAACGAGCCGCTGGTTGCGCTTACGACGGACGTGCCGGAACCGGCCATGATCTCCGCCAGACCCGGTGCGCTGGTCGGTGGCTGGTCGCTGTCCGAAGATGGCTGTCAGCTGGCCCTCGTATCGGCGCTCGACAATCTGCAGAAGGGTGCAGCTGTTCAGGCACTGCAGAATCTCTCACTGGCGTTTGGCCTGCCGGAATACGTCTAGCCGCGAAATACGCAGCCTAGTTGTCGTTGTCTTCGGCGGCCCGCAAGGCATTGACCAGTGCCTGCAAGTCCTGTTGCGCGCGGCGTGTGGCTTCAGCCAGCGCAGCCTGCGTTTCCGGATCGAGTTCGTAATCATCGTCCGAACCTGTGGCCGGGGACGGCGTCGTTGCGGGGTCTGCTGCCGCTATGGCCGTTTCGTCGCTGGAGTCGCTTTCATCGGCGTCAGCGCCGTTCTCGGCCTCGATCAGCGGCTGGACCTGCCGTTGCAGCATGTCGCTGACACGTGCTCCATCTTCTTCGGAGATGCCGTCGGACATGCGTTCCATGCGCACGCGCTGGCTTTCATCCGGCCCCTCGCCACTGCGACCTGACAGGAGAACCAAACGCTGCAACTGGCCCGCTGTTTCCGGCGAGTCACCGTAAACGAGTGCGTAGTCATAACCTGCCAGCAGGCGGCCAAGGATATCGCCGAGTTCGCCCGTCAGATCGGCCGTGACGGGCCTGTCGTCCACCAACCGATCGGCGCCCACAAGGCGGAAGCCTGCTTCGTCACGCAACGCCGCGAGGACATCCGACAGCGCATCGCCATCGGCCGTGACTTCCCACTGGTTGTCCGTCTGATCGACCGTGATCTCCGCGCCGGCGGACGCGGCCATCAAAGAAAACGCCGAAACAGAAAGCGTCAGCAGCGGCAGGGAGGGCCTCATGACGTCGCTCCTTATTGCGTGCGAATGGCCACGCTGGTTGCCCCACGCGGCAGCGAGCCCTCATTAAACCTTATAAAGATGCGGTTTGTCGACGGATCGGCCGGCATGGCGTTTCCGTTTCCGCGCACAAAGACCGCAAAGGTGGCTGTGGCATTGGTATTGAGAACCGCGTTCACACTGTTTGATCTTGATGTCACGCAGGCGCCGCTGGCGTCGGTGCCGCACAACTCGATCTCCTGGATTTCCAGCGACCGTCCACCAGTGTCGGCCGAGGCCGTGATGAAGGCGCCCTGTCCGATATTTGTAACAGCGACCGATGCCACGCCGACCATGTTGCCGGTGGTCGGCACGTCGATCCATCCGTCATTATTGACGGTTGCGGCCAGGGCAATGATGTCGGCCACGTCCGTTGCGGATGAAATGAATGTCAGCGAATTCAACCCGACAACGAATTCGTCCGACCGCCGGTTTTCGCAGAAGGCCTCGATGAACAAGTCCCGCTCGTCATTGCCGCTCGGCACGACACTGCCGACCGCGTTGGTATTGTTGTCGAACGTGTCTGCAGATGTCACGCCGATGGCAAATGTCTGGCTCGCGCCCGCTGCGATATCAACAGGCGTGTTCGCAGATCCGGTCAGCGCGTTGCCGGAATCCGTGGTCTGGTAAGTGAAGGTTGAAGCATCCGACCCTGCCAGACGCAATCCGCAGCCGGTGGCCGTCGAACCCGACGAGGCCGGATTGATCAGCGTTGCAAAAGCCGACGCGGTCTCGCCATTCTGGACCGATCGGGTGATAGGCAGAATCGACGAGCGAATACGCGGCGCCTCGGCGCGGAAACCCGTAACATTCAGGCTCTCTTCCCTTGCGGCACGGGCATTGTCAGCCGGATCCTGATTGTCAGCCGCCGGTTGCGTACCGACAGGCGCGGGGGCTGCAATGCCGCAGGCGGCGCCATTCGGGCAGAGCGTAATGTCCGGATTGGAGAAATAGGGAACTTCGTCTTCGTTCGATCCCGCCCCAGGGCAATCGACGCTTCCATCCGATCCGTACGCCATGATCGTCCGGAACTCACAATCGACGCGGTGGCCGTGTGCGAAGTCGCGAACGCCGGCTCCCGCTGTGGTATCCTCAAGATTGTGTGCAAAACCAAGATTATGGCCGATTTCGTGCGCCAACGTGTAGGCTGAACAGAATGAATAGCCATTGCCCAAATTGGTGTCATTGCCGTCAACGAAATCGCTGATCACCGAAACGCCATTGGGTGCATCGGATGCGCTGATGGAATCTTGCGTGCCGCCATTGACGAACGCGATGCCGCAACCCGAACCGGAGCGATCCACGGCTCCTGACCCGCGATAATGGCGCCGGACGAGTGCGACGAGATCTGCGCCAACCGCATCACGGATGCCGGAAAGCGCACTGAAATCCTGTCCGACCCCGCTTGGCAGATTGTCGGAAGCTGTGCCATTGCCTGCGCCGTCCTGAAGATCGTAAAGCGTATCCTCATTGCTGGCCGTTTCGCTGGCATTGACGGCACTCATGTGAACCACCCGCGCGCGCAGACCCGTGTCGCTGTCGATCAGAGCCTGATCGAGCAGTGCGACAAGATACTGGATCCGACCACCGAGGGCGATGCCCCAGAGATCGACCATGCTTTGCGAGTAAACGACCGCGATATCGATGGTGCCATTGGCACCAATCGCAACCGCTTCAGCTGTCGTGCCGGGCGCGAAATCGACCTCGCCTTCACCGAAATGAGAAACGATTGAGCTTGCGGACGGCACGATTGCATCCTCGCCCCAGGGCTCAAGCCTTGCAGAATCGGGGTGCCGGAAAATTCGATGACCGCCGTCACGATGCGGCACGATCTCCCAGACTCCCTGCGGCGTTGCGATCCGTCCAAACGTGATGCCGTTCAATTCCGAAATGATGACGCGGTCAGCAATATCGCCGCCAGCCAGCCGACCGATCCATGTACGGGCGCCAAGCGCCTGTTCGTCGATCCGGTCGAGCTCGGCGACATAGCCTGCACCGAAATTGAGCTCGATGCTCTCGCCGGCATTCATTGTCATCGCGTCCGGTGAAAGACTGGCGAACCGGATTTCATTCGACGGGCCATCAGAATAGGCGAGGGTCTGCACACCGCGGAACATGTCTTCTGCGACAGCCATGGAGGTCAGGGTCACCGACAAGCCGAATGCTGCGATGATGGACTTCAACATACTCATACTCCTCGATGTCCGCCCACGTTGGCGGCCAGTTCCCAGCTGGCCGGGAGCATAGCGAGAAACCAATGGCCTGCAACGCTTCGACGCGGTGCCGATCAGGATGATTTCATTTCCGCTGCAAGCGCGCAGGAGCGCGGTCATTCGGTATCTTCGCCAATGAAGAGCCGGTAGCTGGTTTCGCCATTAGAGACCTCGATGGACGCGCGGTTGACGGCCTCTATTCGCCATCCGTCTATCCGGTCTCCGACATAAGCGCGGCGAGTCTCGGTATTGGTCCGGATCGTGGCCACACCGCCGTTTTCATTGGTGCCGATCCCGACCACGATGAAGCCTGGTTCGCTGCCGCCTTGTTGAGTTGTAGGCGGCGTTTCGATCAGAGGGGATTCGGGAACTGGAGGCGGTCGCCGGTCGGCCCGGAACAAGGGCCTGTCGGCAATCGCGTCGAATGCAGGAAAATCAGGGAGAAACTGTCCCGATTCCTGTCTTATGGCGACGACTTGCGGCGGGGCTGCCGGCCTGACTATTCCGTCATCCGCGACCCAGACGAACTGCCGCATCACCAGCAGTATGGCCAGTATGCCAGCTGCGCCGAGGAGGAGGACGAGCCGGCGGTTCATGATCCGCTACCCGGTTCGCGTCGCGCCCTGACAGTCGCGGAAAGCTGCAATCGGGAAGACCGGCGGATGGGTGTCAGCCTGACTTGCTCGACGATCAGTGCCGGCAAGCCGGCTTCGAGCGCGTGAAGCAATTGTGCCAGGTCGTCGAGCTCTCCTTCAGCCTGGAAGTCGAGCATCATTACAAGTCCATTGTCGCCGGTTTGCGGGTCAATCTGCACGCGGCTTGCGGTCACACCGACGTCGCGCGCTGCAGCGGTGACCCGGCTCTGGAGATTTGAACTGGCAATCGCGAAATTCTCGCCCGGCGTCAGATATCGGGCCGGATCGGCAGCTGGCGGCAGCACGCGTTCGGCCTCGGCCTGTGCGATATCCGAGCGGGTCTGCATCCAGTCCGCAACTGTCACCGCAAGCCAGACCATCAGAATCAGTGGGATGAGAATGGCCAAAGCCAGGGCCGAATGACGTTGGACAGGCGAGGTCATGAGCCGGGCTCCCGGCGATCGAGCCGGTGGCGTGCGCTCAACTGAAAGCGCTCCCGACCGGATTCTTCGTCGCGCACCGTGGCGCCGTCGAATGTCGCGTCGATGAATTCGGGTGCCCCATCGAGTGCGCGCAAGGCTGCGGCGGCATCCCAGGCAAGACCGGTGATGGAAACGGTGCCGTCTTCATAGGCAAAGCTTGTGACGTATGCTCCGTCCGGAAGCCGGCGGCTCAAATCGGATAAGGCGATGACGGCGGACCCGGCACGCGCCTTGGCATCAGCATGTTCGATAGCCGCCTGAAGACGCGCTTCGAGACTCGCTGGGCGTTGCGCTGATTGTAGTCTTGGATCGAGGCGAAATTTCTGATCAGCAATCAGTCCCGCAATGACGACGACCAGAACCAAGCTGAGACCTGCCATCAAAGCAAAGGCTGAACGCCCGGCTGACGGTGTGGTTCGTCCTTCACGCAAATCGATTGCCGGTGGGGCCAGTGGATCGCCGTTCTCAAGATCTACAGCTGCCGGTGAAAGGCCGAATTCCGCCGCGCGGGTCAGTGCGGTATCGAGCGCAGCACGACGCACGATCGACACGGGTACGGCAATCCGGTCGTCTGATTCCTCGATCTGGCTATTGTCGGCCGCGAACACGATATCTGCTGGCGGAAGCGGCGAAAGGCGCGGAAGAGCCAGCTCGATGGCTTCATCGAGATGGCGGCGCGCTGCGGACGGGAAACTGGCGGTGCGGCGAAAACCGAGCGGTCCGGCTAAACGAAGCACGAGCGGGCCCTTGCGGCCAAGTCGCGCGATTTCCGTGCGCGCAGCCGTAGCATCCTCCTGCACCGGGATCTCGACGCTTTCGCCCTCGCTGTTTGTATAACGGATACCGGTGGCATCATATCGCAGCACACGCCATTTGCGGGCAAAGAGGCTGCCAATGCCGGGCAGATCGGCTGCCGCGCTGTCGACGGTTTCACGCCATGCAGCGAGACTGCGCAGGACTGGGTCCAAAAATGACGTCAATTCTCCGGCTCCGGGTCGAGGAAATCCGCATATCCCATGACATGGCTATGCCGGGAAAGTGTATCATACAAGCTTGTCTCGCCGGGCAGGCTGACAATGACCTGGCGGGCGCGCTGGGCCCGATTGGGTGCTTCTGCCTCGATGTAAAATGCGTAGATGCCAGGCTGTCCGGGCTGGGTTTCGATGCCGTTATCGAGCGTGGGAGGCGGCCGGTTGCGACGACGCGCGGCAAGAATCCTTCGCGCATCTCCAGCGGAAATCCCTGCTGCCTCGATGAGCGCGGGCGGCGCCAGATTGACTGCAATCGCTTCGCCGCCATGGACAGTGAGATAGGGCTCGACGGCCTCGTAGATGGCCTCGTCGACGCCCAGCACATTGCGAAACTCCGCAACGGCCAGGAAAGGCCGATTTCCGGGAGCGGGTAAGCCCTCGGCGCGATAGGCGGCGGCTTCGGCACCACTCTCCGCAACCACATCGTCCCCGTCGCGCCAATCGGTAACGGCGCCGGCTATGCGCCTTGCAGAGATTGACGATACGCCGCGTGCTTCGAGAAGCGCCGCCAGCACTGGAACATCTCCCTGGTTGAGATCGAACCGTCCGCTCTCGGCGATCGCGCGAATCCGGACCGTGATGTCATCGACGCGCATTTCGTAGAGACGTCCGTCTGCAAACCAGTCCAGCTCGTCGTACGAAAGGCGGGCTGCCGTGCGGGCGACAGCGCTGTCGATTGCAGCCTCAAGCTGCAACCGCTCGAGGTCAGCGAAAGCATGCGATGTCGAGATGCGGGCCGACAGCGCCGCCATTGCGGCGGTCACCGATAGCGCGCCGAGCAGGGCGACGACGATCAGCAAGGCTATGCCGCGCCGTTCGCTCATTGCCGCGCTTCCATATCGGGATCTTGCGCGGGCGCCTGACGCGGCAGGCTGGTCAGCATGACGGGAAGATCGGCGGTTTCCGATACCATCGCGACAAATCCGGGAAAGCCGGCGGCCTCAGTCCAGTCCGGCTGCAGCTGTGACGGTGAACGGCCATAACGAAAGGCGAGTTCGCCGGGAAGGGGCAGGTCCCAGCTCTGAAACGCCGTACCGGTGGCGGCCGAAAAATCAGCCAGATTAGCGATCGGCCGGCGCGACAATCGAAGGACACCAGTGTTGCCATTGTTGGTATCGTCATCCGTTGCGATCAATTCCAGTCTGTATTCGTATAGCCCGGCGCGCGAGGGATAGCCGGGATCAGCTGCGATGAAGGTCATGCTTCGGGCATCACCGGAAAACAGCGCTTGCGGCGAGGCGTCTGCGGGATCGCCGGGCCGGACGGCCGGCACCAGATGCTCGATCCGGCTGCGAATGGCACCAGCGACGGCGAGCAGTGTATCGCGCTCGTTTCGCACGGTTTCGAGCCGTTCCTGGAACTCGATCGTCCGGCGCACGCCTTCGGACATGATCGCGATCGCAAGCGCTGTAAGTGCAAGCGCAATCAAGAGCTCGGCAAGGGTAAAGCCACGCCTCATTCGCCACCCCCCTGCACGGCCGGGCGATCAAAGCGAATTTCATAATTTCGTCCGGACCCGGCTGTGAGGCGAATGTGAACCGTTTCCAATCCCTCGTAGTCCGGTGAAGGACGCGTCGTTACTGTCCAGTTGAAGCCAGCGGTCTCGCCTTCGCCGCCTTGCGCAGCAGGACGCAGTGTTTCCGCGAGGCGAACGGCGGCCGCGGCTTCGTTGGCCGCACGCTCCGAGTCAGCGGCCGAAGCATAGACCTGGTAGACAGACGCCAAGCCCACGCTGGCGAGCGCCATGGCGATCACTGTTTCGACCAGGGTGAAGCCACGGCTAGTCGATTTCATCGGCATCGACCTCCTCGACTGCCCCGGTAAGCCAGCTGACACGCACGGCCGCACGCCGGTCGGCAAGTGCCAACAGGATTGTGCCGCCGGTCGTCGCGCCGTCCGGGAAAAAACGAATGCCGGCCAGATTGCCGTCGAGTTCCCGCTCTGCCACCGTGGCCGTTATCTCGATACCGGGATCGAGCCGGAATATGTTGTCCGACGGCAAGAGCGTCAGCGTTCGCTCTTCCAGATCGATCGTCAGAAGCGTGTCCTGCCCGGTCAGGCGTGCTTCGGTACGAGCTGTGCGAGCGGCTTGCTCGAGACGGTCCATCGCGATCGAGAGCCGGCTTTGTGGCGTCGACCGGAACAGCGCGGGTGCGGTCAACGCGATCGCCAAACCGAGCACGACGAGCACTACAAGCAATTCGGTGAGGGTATAGCCCTTGCCGCTATTGAAGCGTGCGGAAGATGTCTGCATCCTCACCTTCGCCGCCTTCCTCACCATCGCGGCCATACGTGCCGATGCGGGCCTGGCCAATGCCGAGATACTCGTACACATACGGCTGGCCCCAGGGGTCATTCGGCACGCCGCGGCCCTCTTCCATGACAAGAACGGACAGGCCCTCGGCACTTTCGGGATAATCACCGTTTTCGAGCCGGTAGAAATTGAGTTGGGTGGTAATGCTCTCTAGCTGGGCCGACGCGGTGTCGGTGTTCGCCCGGCCGACGAAGCGGAAGAGCTGTGGGCCAACAAGTGCCACCAGCAATCCGAGGATGACCAGCACGACGATGATTTCCGTCAGCGAGTAGCCGCCGCGACTGTCGTGTTCCTTCAGCCTCGTATTCGCCATTCTGCGCCTCTTAAAGCCCGACATCGTTGATGCTCACCATAGCAGACAGTATCGAAACGATCACGATGCCAATGGCAATGCCGGCCAGCACTATGACGGCGGGTTCGATGATGCGCGACACAAGCCGCGCATTCTGCTCGAAGCGCGTTTCGTAGAAAGTTGCCAGGCGTTCGGCTGCCATACCCAGCTCGCCGGTTTCTTCGCCGACCGAGAGGAGCTCCGCCGCCAGTGGCGGCAATACGTCGGACGCTTCAACGCGTTCAGCGAAAGCTCTGCCGGTGCGGACTTCTGCCAGGGCTTCAGACAACCGGCGCACGGCCCACAAATTCCCGGCTGCGCGCGACGCGAGCCGCAGCGCCGGAACCGCCGACAGGCCATTGCGCAACAGTAATGCCAAGACGCGACAGAAGCGGGCGGCGATCATGGTCCGGCTGGCATTTCCGATCACCGGCAGATGGAGCAGACGCCGGTCAACGGCTTCACGGAGGGCGGGCCGCCTGAGCGCGAACTGCACGGCCAGTACCAAGGCTACGATGGCAATCAGGAGAAAGGGGCCGAACGTCGCCAGAGTGCGCGACAGGCCGAACACGAAGGCCGCCTGTGCCGGAATGTCCCGTCCGATCTGATCGAACAGGCTTTCAAAGCGTGGCACGACGAAGACGAGGAGGCCGGACACGGCGACCGTCGCCAACACAAGCAGGAAGGCGGGGTAGACAAGGGCGCCGCGTATGGAGGCCTCGACCGCCTGCCGTCGTTCGCGCGCATCGGCGAGCTCGCCCAGGGCTCGGCCCAACGCGCCGCCGGCCTCGCCGGCCTCGGCGATCTCCGGGAAAGGTGCCGGGAAAAGCTCCGGCCGTTTCGCGAACGCTTCCGACAAGGAGGCCCCGCTTCGAACATCCGCCAGAAGCGCGTCGGCAGCCGCTTTGAGTTTTTTCTCCGCGGCATGCCGAGACAATGCGGCCAGCGCGGGTTCGATGCTCAATCCAGCGGCAATCAGAACAGACAGCTCGCGGGCAATGCGCGTCGCCAGTTTCGCGGAACCGCCGGAAGGTCGGGGCGCCGTCGTGTCGCGCGCTGTCTGTATGCGTATCGGTGTGAGCCCGCGCGCCGAAATCGTGGCCGCCGCTGCGGTCTTGTCCGCGGCTTCAATGCGGATGGTTTCCTCGCCGCCATCCGGCCGGATGGCGCGGACTGCGAACCACGCCATCAGATCACACCGAGAACGCGATCGACTTCAGCCCTGCTGGTCAACCCGCTTTCAATTTTCATTTTTGCGTCATCCTGGATGGATGGCATTTTCTTCTTTCGCGCCAGCTTCTCGATTTCCGACGCGGCTACGCCGGGTTTGAGGATGTCTGACAGGTCGTCCTTCATGTCGACAAATTCGAAAACGCCGATGCGCCCGCGATAACCGGTTTGCGCGCATGTCTCGCAACCCACGGCCTTCCATGCGGCCTTCAGGCCGGCCGGCGGCGTATCCGGCGTCTTGCAGTCGGGGCAAAGCTGACGCACGAGGCGCTGGGCCAACGACAAGCGCAGGGTTGAACGCAGCAAGGCCGGATCAACGCCCATATCGATCAGCCGCGGCGCCGCGCCGGATGCCGTGTTGGTGTGAACGGTGGCCAGGACGAGGTGGCCGGTCAGCGCGGCATTGACCGCGATCTCGGCGGTTTCGCCGTCGCGCAGCTCGCCGACGACGATGACGTCCGGATCGTGACGCAGGACCGAGCGGAGCACGCTGGCAAAGTTGAGTCCGATCGGTGCGTTTACCGCGATCTGGTTCACACCCTCGATCTGGTATTCAATCGGATCTTCGATCGAGATCAGTTTTCGATCGGTCGTGTTGAGCTGGTCGAGCGCGCCAGCCAGCGTGGTGGTCTTGCCGGATCCCGTCGGACCCGTGACGAGGATCAGTCCATAGGGCGCGTTGAGATGCGCGGTCAGATGTTCGCGTTGCGCCGGCGACAATCCCAATTCGTCAAGCTTGACCTCGGTATCCCGGTCTTCGAGCAACCGGATCGTGACACTCTCGCCATGCGCAGTGGGTGCGGTTGCGATGCGCAAATCGAGGGCCCGCCCGGCGATCGTGACCCGTGCGCGTCCGTCCTGCGGCCGGCGCCGTTCGGCAATGTCCAGATTTGCCAGGATTTTCACGCGGCTTGTGACGAGCCGGGCAAGGCCGGGCTTCGGTGACGGGCGCTCATGCAGCACACCATCGATCCGGAATCGGATCCGCAAGCGGTCGCGAAACGGTTCGATATGGATGTCGGAGGCACGCGATTTGAGAGCATCGGCGAACAATTCGTTGACGAGCCGAACGACGGGGGCCTCGCTGGCCAAGTCCTTGAGTTCCTCGCCGTCGCCAAAGCTCTCGTCGAGCATTTCGGCGGCCGGGCCGCTCTCGCCGTAAAGGCGGCCCAGGGCCGTCTCGATATCCGTGAAAGCCGCAACATGGAGTTCGACAGACTTGCCGGTTGCGAGGCGGACGCCTTCCGCTGCGGCCGGATCGGTCGGATCGGCCACCGCCAGCGCAATGTGAACGTCGCTCTCGGCCACAGGCAATGCGATCGCATCCTGCAGAAATTGCGAAGAGATACCGCCGGCTTCAATCGGTTGATCGGGAAATTTCGACGCGGCGATGCGTGACAGACCGGTGGCGGTCGCCAGGGCTTCAGCAATCGCAAGGTCGGAGGCTGCGCCCAGTCTTTTCAGGGCCCGCGGCAAGCGTTCACCGGTTTCCGATGCCAAGCGCTTGGCACGGGCAATATCGGCCTCGGACAAGCCGGCGATCGTTTCGATCCAGCTGTTGTCCTGGGCGCGCATCATATCACCCGGTTTTTCGATATGGCACGCAGGTGCCGAACAATGAGGTCGGGATCGTACTCGCTGTTGTCGGCGACGACTTCGCTCCATTCGTAGAGCCGGGGCATGCCGATGGGATTGGAGGTGAGTACCTCACGCTTCAAATACGGGAAGCCTTGCAAGATGAGCTGGTCCCAGAAGAAGTGGCAGGGATTCATGGGTGCGCCGGCATCTGCGAATTCCAGCATCCGCGCCAGCAGTTTCCGGTGCTTCTTGGGCAAGCTTTCATCCGCAAGCATTTTGCCGTCGCGCACAGTATTGGCGAACGCTGCCACCTGTTCCCGATAGGGGTATAGCGCGGCACATCGCAATCCGTGTTTCTCAAGTCGCCCTGTGAGCCCTATCTCCAGACGGTTTATGATCCAGGACTTGGACTGGACCTGTTTCCAGTTCCGCCACAGCGATTTGACCCAATCGTGTTGCAGGGCGGCCTTGTGGAACAGGAGAAAATAGCTCTGCAAATGCCAGCGCGTATCCCAACTGTCGGTCATGCCCCAGACATCGGCCCGTCCGGGACCAGCCCGGTCGATCAAAGGGGCGAGAGGCTGGAAGGCGCCGTAGATGCTGTCATTGATCACGATCAGTGACTGCAGCCTGTCGTAATCCGGCACCAGCAAGATGCCGTCTCGATAGGCGCCAAAATCGTATCCGCGATTGCGGCGCCAGGCGATGAGGGCGCAGTGAGGGCGCGCCTTCTCGATCTCGCTTTCGGGAAATTCCGGGCTGTTCGATACCAGGATTACAGCGCGCCCTGCCGCTTTGAGCGACTTCATGTGCTCGATCAGGAAGTCATGAATCCGGCCTCTGGTATCCCAGGTCACCAAGACCGCGACATCGGAGGCAGCCGACAGATCTTCAGTGCCGGCCCATGTCTGGCGCACCATTGATCGTGGTCCCACCGCCGTCGCGATCAACCAAGATGTAGCCTGCGCGATATAATCCTTGCGCTCGCGCTGATCGAATACCCAGCGCCATGGCCATTTCATCCAGCGAAAATAACGGCGCCAGCTCAACCTGCAGCCTCCCTCGTCCCAGATTGCGCGCTATACCTAGCTGTCAATTCGCCGATCTGCGACCCCAAAAGTGGATCATGAGGCGGCTCTTTTTGCAATTGTGACAGCAAGTTGGGCAAAACGCGCCTGCGATCATCCGCTGGCAGCCTCTCGGCCGCGATGGCCTGGTGCAACAATGCCTTCGTCCTGTCATCGTCGGCAGACTTTTCAGCCGCAACGCCAAACCACGACATCGCCTCCAACGGGTCGGGGGCCATGTTGAGATGGAACAGGCCGAGGGCAAAGGCGACCGGACTGGTGATGTCGGACCGGTCAGCATTGCTGACAATGCGTTCAGCGACGTGCCGCGCTGTGGGTTCGTCCTGTTGATTGACGGCGTCGATCAGCGCCCGACCCAAGTCCTCTTCGGTATCGTCGAGCGCCTCTGACCTGTGGGTGAAAACCGCTTTCTCGCGCGGGTCCGGCATGGCTTGCGCGGCAAGCCGGAGCCAGCGCCTGGCTTGTTGCTTCTGGCCGTTTTCTGCAAGCCGGCTGGCAAGTCCTGCCGCCGCATAGCCTTCGCCAGGTGTCAGTCCCGCACCGGCTTCCAGACAGTTCTCGAGGTGGCCGCGTACCGCGGGTTCGATCGCCGCGACCTTGCTGGCGCGCCCCGTCAACGTGCCGGCCGCATAAACGCGGCAGGCGATGCGGAACCATTCCGGTTCAAGGTCGGCGTCGATGATTCCGAAAACTGTACGCAGCTGGCGAACCGATGCTGCAGGGTCCTTGTCAGCTCCGAGATCTGCAGCCGCCAACCGGCTTCGGATGCCGAGATTCTCGGTCTCACGACAGGCGGCGTACATTGCCGAGAAAACGGTCTGCAATGTCGTGGCGATTCGCGCGGCCGCGCCAAAAGCTGCCACTGAATGCTCGGTCTTGCCGGCTTCGCGATCGACGCAGGCGGCATAATACAGTGCTATGGCGAGTGAGAACGGGTGATGCGCGGCAAAATTTCGGATGCGGCGCCGTCCGCCCTTTTCGGTTCTGACGAAATGGGGCTCCAGTCCGCCGGGAGTATCAAGGTCGAGTCCGTAATCGCGCAGCCAGCGTTGCTGGATCTGCCGGCGCACTGCTTCGGCAGCGTCCCATTGCGCCGTGTGCACGTATTCCTTCAAAAGCCGCACTGCGAACCCGGTAAACAGTGCGGGATCGGATCCCAGTGCGTCCAGGCGATCGGCCAGATAAGACTGTAGTCGGGACCTGTCGGGCCGGGCTTCGAAATCAACGTCGAATGCCGTCCGCGATGCGGCTGCCTGAAGTGTCGGGCCGCTCTCCTGAACCTCGACCTGGGTGTAGCCCGCGCGCTTGAGGGCAGCTTCGAGGCCCTTTGCGGAATAGATCACCACATGATGGCCGGCCGTGACGACTGGCAACAGCTGATCGAGGCTCGCATCGGCCGTGACGACCGCCGCATTCGGCGTCGTCAGCAGGAGTATGCCTTCAGGAGCGAGTGCGGCGCCAAGCGCATCAAGGAAGGGGTCGGGATCCTTGACGTGTTCAATGACTTCCGAGGACAGCACCCGATCGAAAGATCCGTCGGCCAGCCGGTGATCCGGTTGCAGATAGGCCGAAACGTGATCGTGACCGAGATCCGCTGCGCCCGTTCGGGCGAGAAAAGAGGGATCAATATTGGCGGCCGTCCAACCGAGCTCGCGGGCTGCGAAATCGACTGAAAAACCATAGCCGCCACCGACTTCGAGAAATTTCTCGACATTACTCGTCCCGGTCCAGGCCAGTGGGGCGATCATCGCATCGAGCCCCGCCCCGACCTCGAGATAGAATTTCCTGGCGAGGTCAGCATCCTTCCGGCTTTCGTATTCGAAAACCTCTGTATCGGGATAATGCAAGGTACCGCACGCTGCGCACTGGAAGAGCGCATAGCGCTCACGCGGCTTGAATGGCGGATTGGCGTCAAGTCGCTTGGCCATCAGATGCGTATCATGACAGGCCGGGCAGGTCAGTTCGCGCCAGCCATTCTCGCGCCAGACCATCCAGGGCTCAGCCCAAAGGCTCGCCTTTTCCGGCGTGCGCGACCGGCTGGGACCGATCTGGAGAGCGTGACGATTGAACACGAGAAAAACCTTATCACACAGTTGCTTGGACGAGATCAGGCAAAGAATAGGCCAGAAAACAGCCTGCTGCGAGACCGGGCCCTAGCGGAACCGCCGTTTCGGCATCGGCCTTGCGGCCGAGAAAATGACCAATCACGACAATAAGCAGCGTCGCGCCCGCGCCGATCGCAACGATCCACGGCAAGGCAATAGGCCCGGCCCAGGCGCCACCGGCTGCCAGGAGTTTGGCGTCTCCGATCCCAAGCCCGTCACGTCCGCGAAGGCGACGATAGATCCAGGCGATCAGTGCCAGGCTGGCAAAGCCGGCCACGGCAGCGATGGCCGCAAGGACAAGCGCTTCCCGGCCGCCCCCGATATAGGCCATTCCGAACCCGGCCGGGATCAGGCCGAGCGTGACGATATCCGGGAGCAGGAAGGTGCGCAGGTCGACCAAAGCACCAAACAGCAACACCCATCCGAAAAGCGCGGCCGCCAGCGTCGTTGCGCCGTCGAAGGCGATCACTGCGACAATGGCAATCGCCAGCGCGCAAATCTCTCCGATCGGATGCACGATCGGGATGCTCGCGCCGCAGGCTGAACAGCGTCCCCTCTGAACCACAAAGCTGATGACCGGAACGAGCTCCCATGGCGGCAATCGGCGGTGGCAAGCGTCGCAGGTCGACCGCCCATTGGTGATGCGGCCCCAATCGGGCCAGGTCCTGGACGAGGCCGTGACAAAGCTGCCAATGAAGGGGCCGGCGGCAATCAGGAAAACGTCGAGAAAAGAAACGATCAATTGGTTTCAGGGGCGAGGAGTTCCATCCGGCGCCGTATTTGGTTGGTCACGGCAGCGGCTTCCTCATCGGTTTCGATGACCCGCGGTGTCAGGAAAATCAATAGCTCGGTGCGAGACGTGGTCACGGATGTCTGGCCGAACACATTGCCGAGCACCGGTACGCGCGCCAGCCCGGGAATACCGTCGCGGGCGGAATCGCGGCTCTCATCGATGAGACCGCCGAGAATGACCGTTTGTCCGGAACGAATGGATACCGTGGTTGAGAGCGAGCGAGTGGATATCGTCGGCGTCAACGTGCTGGCGGTACCGCTGGCGACGTTGGAAACTTCCTGCTCGATGTCCAGAGTGACCATGCCGGTCGAGGACACGCGCGGCGTGACGGTCAGCAGGACGCCGGTATCGCGGAATTCGACGCTATTGACGACCGGCGAGTCCGGATTGACCACGGAATTCGACTGGCGGGTGACGATCGGCACCTCATCGCCAACCTGGAAGTTGGCGGTCGCATTGTCGCGCACCAGCACGGTTGGCGAGGACACGACCGTCAGGTCGGTCACGCTGGACAGCGCGTCCAGCGCGGCGCGGGCATTTCCCCCGGTCTCGAGGATCATGTTGAAGCCCGGGAATGTGCCGTCGGCATCAAATCCGCCGACGCCGAAACCACCGCGCAAATCGTCGCCGATGCCATCAACGCCATCGCCCTCGAAAAAGAACTGGACGCCGTATCGCAATGTGTCGTTCAGGGTCACTTCGGCGATTACCGCTTCGATCACGACCTGGGACGGTGTGCGGTCAATGGCTTCGAGCGCCCGCTCGACGAGCGCCTGCCCCGACGGTTCGGCGAGTACGAGAATGGCGTTGTTGATCGTATCGGCGATAACCCTGATGCCGCCATTGCCGCGGTTTCCGGATCTGCGGGACGAAGCGGTGCCGGCCTCCAGATCGGGCGCGACACCGCCGAGGGCACCATCGCCGAGCAACTCGTTGAGCAAAGCCGCGGTTTCCTCGGCTTCTCCGTTCTCGAGAAAGTAGGTTCGCAATGTGGATCCGTCGGCGCCGCCGATGTCGAGCCGGGAAATCCAGCCACGCGCCTGATCGAGCAGGGCGCGGCTTGGCGCAATCGCGAGAATGGCATTGAGCCGTTCGACATCCTGCAGGCGGAGCGCGCCGGTCGAACCATCCGGTGCCGAAGCATAGATTGCGCGGACTTCGCCGATCACGTCTTCTGCACTGGCATTGGCGAGCGGGATCAACGCGACGGACATGCCGGCCATCCAGTCGACATCGAAAGCCTGTGCTGCTGCCGCTGCGTTTCGGCGTTCCGGCGCGGAGCCGACAATCAGCAGCATGTTGCGCGCGGCGTCGGCACGCAATGCGCCCGGTCGGGTCACCACGGATTCCATCAGGGTGCGCAATTCATTTGCTGAGATGAATTCGAGCGGTACCGCGGTCACGCCCCAGCCCGGCTGATTGGCGCCGGCGATGCGGGCGAGGCCGGCCGTCTGGGCTTCTCCGGCCGGCATGACGCGATAGACGCCGCCGGTCGACACCAATGCCGCATTGTTGACAGACAGGCTGGCCTCGAAGAGCGCCAGCAGGCCGTCGCGCGACAATGGCCGGGGCGTGTTTACCGTGATCCTTCCCTGAACCCGGGGGTCTATCGAATAGGGTTCGTCAAGCAGGTCGCCGAAAATGGTCTGGGCGGCTTCGTCGACCCGGGCATCGGCAAAATTCACCGTGAAGGCACCACCCGGTAGCGTGTCGGCCTGCAGATTGCCATTCCGCAGGCGCGGCCCGTCACCATAGACGACTTGCTCCTGAAGGCCCTGGTCGGCGCCGGCGCCCTGGATGGTTGCGCTACCGGTTGCCCTTGTCTCACCGATGTTGGTGGCCGGGTTGGTGTCGGGAAGGCGTGATAACGGGCTGTCCGATCCGACCGATCTGACGGACGGCGATTGCGATGTCGCGCAGCCGGCGAGACTGGCCGCCAGAATGGCGATGCCCAATCCGCGGACCCAATTCATCCCTGCCATACACGCAACCCTTCATATTCGCATGACGCTAGTTAAACCGTTGCAGCGTCTGCATGCAAAGCGTTTCCGCTCAATCGGTGCTGGAGCGGGCTGCATCTGCGGCGGCCTGCACCGCTTCGTAGTCAGCCGTACGGGGAATGCGTTGATATCCGGTTGCCTCATACAGAACGAAACGCCGGTCGGCATGTCCGCCTGTCGAAATCGAAATTTCGCGCAGCCGGTTCACGCCCTCGAAATCGGCTGTCAGGCGCTCACGGTCGAATTCCCGCCCGGAAACGATGAGGAAAGGACCCACGGCGTCAGCTTGGAGGGCCCAGACGGCTTCGGCATGATTGTGCGGTGCAGCATAACGCTGCCACATCCGGATCGGCGTCTCCCAGTCTCCGCCATAGCGCTGCATCTGATGGAAGACGTTGCGGTTGTCGAAGACGATCGCCTGATAGGCACCATTATCAGCGGCACCGGCAATGGCCGCCACGGTTTCCGGCCAGGCGCGCAGATGGCGGATGCCCCGTGTCAGGTCATGACTGCCGGCGATCGAGGGCTGGATGGCGACGCTCGAAACGCCAATCGAGAACGCCAGGCCGGTAACAACAGAGGCCGCCAGCAGGCCGCGGCGCCAGGCCGGCCCCTGCAAGAGAAGAATGAGAACCAGCAGGGTGCCGGTAACGTAAGCGGAGGCGGCCCAATTGGCGTGCGCTCGGCTGATGAAGGCCTGCCCCGCGACGACCAGAAGCGGCGGCATGCAGAAATATGTCAGCAAGCGCGCCGTCTGCCAATCCGGATCGGTGCGGCGGCGCCAGGCGGTCCAGACAGCGGCAATGAGCGCCGGAAACAGCAGCGGGCCGAAGACCCCGAACTGGCCGCCAATGAAATCAAGCAATTCGCCGAAATTGAATAATTGGCCCTGCCAGTTTGCATTGGCGGCCGTGTGCTGGACGGTGGCAAAATCATTGGCGGCGTTCCAGGCCAGATTGGGTGCCAGTAACGCCAGCAGTATCAATCCAGCGACCAGGCCTCTTGGACTGAGCAAGGCCCGGCGGGCCGGCGGATCGAACGCGATCGCCAGTCCCAATCCAACGATAAAATAGACCGCGGCGTATTTTGCCAGGAAGGCGAGTCCGGCAAAAACGCCGAAGCCGACAGCGGTCAGCCAACCGGCGCCCGAGCGCAGGCGCCAGAACATGAAGAATGCCGCGGCCAGGAGCGGCAGCAGGAGTGCGTCTGTGGAAATGACCAGGCCGGAAATGCCGATGCCGGGCAGCGTCAGATAGACGAGCGGCGCCCAGAGGGCCGCCCAACCGCCGCGGATGTCTTTCGCCGTGAACATCAGAAAAGCCGCGCCCATGGCATGGAACAGGATCGAGGGCAGCCGGATCGCAAAATCGGTGTCGCCCAACAGCCCGGTCGATGTCGCGATGACCCAAGCGATCAGCGGGGGTTTGGAAAAATAACCCCAGTCAAATTCGCGCGACCAGACCCAGTACTGGGATTCATCCGGATAGAGCTGCAACTGCGCGAAGGCGAGCGCTATCAGCCGGAAGCCGGTGATAGCCAGAATGGCGATCCACCCCCATTGCAGAGGTGATAACGACTCGGCGGGTGCGGATCGGCGCAACATGCGAGCTTCCTGCCTGACCAAAGTGTAACATACAAGCCTCACTCCGGCCGAAATGCGCAGCGTGTCCGATCAGGCGATGGTCGCGTGTTCCGCGAAATGTGGAAAGCGCGTGAAAATGCGAGAAATGGCAAATCCTGCGTTTATCCAATGTGCTGCACACAAATTCTGGGGCTTCGAGCTTGACTCATTGTGCGCCGCAGCATCAGCGCCTGCGGAGACCGTCACAAAAGCTTTGCAATTGAGTCATTGAACCTTCGACGGGAATCCGTAATCCGCGCTCGTGATCTCTCGGGGGGACGTTCAGCGTCTCCGCTCGTCGACTCGTGAAAATTGGAAGAACCATGTCATTCACTCGTAAGCTCTCCTACAGCGCGGCGGCTGCCGCCCTGTTTGCGGTTGCAGCCCCGGCGGCTGTGTACGCGCAGCAAATCACGTCGAACATCCGCGGCAATGTGGTCGCGCAGGACGGTACGCCGGTGCAGGGCGCCAGCGTCGTTATCGTCCACACGCCGACCGGAACGGCATCCTCGACGGTGACCAGCGCCTCCGGTCGCTTCACCGCGACGGGCCTGCGCGTCGGTGGCCCCTACACCATCACCGTGACGTCGCCGGGCTATAACGGCGAGCGCGTCGAGGGCCTGTTCACAGCAGCCGGCGAATTCGTCGACGTTCCCGTGACGCTTTCTGCTGGCACAGTGGATGATGTGATCGTCGTCACGGCGTCGGCTCTGAACCTCGGCGGCCTGGCGACCGGGCCGTCCTCGACTTTCAACGTCGATGATATCAACGGCCTGCCGTCGATCAGCCGCGACCCGCGCGACCTTGCCCGCATTTCCGGCTTTGCCAATCTCGATCCGGAAAATGGCGACGCGCTGTCGATTGCCGGCTCCAACAACCGCTACAACTCGTTCACCGTTGACGGCGTCACGCAGAACGACCTGTTCGGTCTCAACTCTTCCGGCTTTCCATCGGAAAATCGCGGCCCGGTCTCCATCGACGCGCTCGAATCGCTGTCACTGGAAATCGCCCCGTATGACGTTCAATTCAGCGGCTTCACAGGCGGCACGCTCAATGCCGTGACGCGCTCGGGTACGAACGAGTATCATGGTTCGCTCGCTTATTTCTGGACGAACCAGGACCTCGTTGGCGATACGACGGAAGGTCTCAATCTGACCTCGGCTGACTTCGAAGAAACGACCTGGTCGGCCACGCTGGGCGGACCGATTATCGAGGACCAGCTGTTCTTTTTCGTCTCGTACGAGCTCTTCGACCGCACCGACCCACTCGGCGAAGCGCCGCTTGGCGGCCCGGCGGCCCAGTTCACGGAAAGCCGCGTCACGCAGGCTGAAGTTGACCAGATCCTCGGCATCATGCAGTCGGTCTACGGTCTCGACCTGACCAATTTCAGCGAAGCGGACCTGACGAACGAAGACGAAAAGATCCTCGTCACCTTCGACTGGAACGTGAACGAAGATCACCGCATCAAGTTCACCTATAACTCGAATGACGGCACCTCGACCCAGGAGCGCAATGACGGCGCCAGCATTGGCACCCCGTCGACCTGGTACAACCGGGCAGAGCAAACCGAAACCTACGCGCTTCAGGTGCTTTCGGACTGGACAGACAATTTCTCGACCGAATTCCGCTACTCATACTCGACGCAGCAGACCGGTCAGAACTCGTATGACGGTGCAGACTTCGCGAACTTCCAGATACGCACGCCGACCGGCGGCACGGTCTCGGTCGGTCCGGACTTCTTCCGTCACGCCAACGCGCTTGAAAACGAGCTGACCCAGATCCTCGTCCGTGGCGAATACGTTGCCGGCGACCACCTGCTCTCGATGGGCTTCGAGCGCCGGGACCAGCAGACGTTCAACCTGTTCGTCCCGGGTTCGGAAGGCACCTACGACTTCGATTCGATCACTGACCTGCAAAACCGCACAGCATCGGCTCTGTTCTATAACAACGCGGTGAGCAATAACGAGGATGATGGCGCAGCCAACTGGGATTACGCCATCAACTCCTTCTATCTGCAGGACGAAGTGACCTGGAGCGATGCGCTGACCCTTATCTTCGGTCTGCGTTACGAGCGGTATTCGGCATCGAACAACATCACGCCGAACGCCCAGTTCGCGGCGCGTCACGGTTTCAGCAACACGACGACGATCGACGGTCTCGACATCTGGATGCCGCGCTTCGCGTTCAACTATGACTGGGATCGGCAATTCTCGGCCGGCCTGATCGAGACCACGGGTATCACGCTCCGCGGTGGCTATGGTGCCTTCTCCGGCGGCAGCCCGGCTGTCTGGATCTCGAACAGCTATTCGAACGATGGCGTGACGATCGACTCGATCTTCCTCGGCGGTCCGATCAACAATGTTGATGCCGTGAATCTCCCGACGGCGGCCACGAGCGGCCTGGTGGCAGGCGATGGCAGCGTCAATGCGCTGGCACCTGACTTCGACGTGCCGTCCGTTTGGCGGACGTCGCTGGGTGCCGACGTCGAGTTCCGCATCGGCGATGTGGAAGGTTTTCTGTTCACCTTCGACGCCCTGTTCGATGAACGCCGAGACTCACCGTTCTGGTATGACGCGTCCTGCGTCACGCCGGTTGCGCAATCGCCGGTCGACCAGCGTCCGATCTACGATTGCTCGACCAGACGCCAGGACATCGTGGTGCGCAATGTCGAGGGTGGTGCCGGTACAATCTTCTCCTACTCGGTGGAGAATGAATTCGATAACGGCGTCTCCTTCTGGCTGAACTACACAAACCAGGACATTGACGAAGTGCACCCGGGTACGTCCTCGACGGCCACGTCGAACTATTCGGACCATGCGACCTTCGATCGCCAGAACCCGCTGAACCGCCGTTCAAACTACGAGATTGAGCACCAGATCAATGCCCGTCTCGGCTGGCGTCATGCCTTCTTCGGCGACTACGAGACGCGTGCGGAACTGTTCATGGAACGCCGTTCCGGCCGACCATTCTCGTACACCTATGGCTACAGCGAAGGCCCGGGCCGCATCTATCGCCGCATCTCGCCGTTCGGCATAAACGAACGCGCTGCGGATGATGAAGGCACGCTGTTCTACGTGCCGATGGCCGATGCCAATGGCCAGGTCACGATGACGTCGGACCCGCGGATCAACTACACTGCCGGCTTCGACATTGACGGCTTCAACCGCTACCTGCAGGAAACCGGTCTGATCCGCTATGCGGGCCAGATCGCTCCGGCGAACGGTTTCACGACGGATTGGTCGACCATCTTCGATCTCCGCCTGAGCCAGGAAATTCCGGCCTTCTTCCCGCAGGCAGCTCGCGGTATCTTCTACATGGATATCGAGAATTTCGGGAATTTGCTCAACGATGAATGGGGCCGCTACGACCTCATCCGTTACGAGTACTTCCAGCCGGTGGTCGAGCTGTACGAGTTTGATCGTGCGGCCGGTACCTACACCTACGACGATGCGCGTGGCATCCCGCACTCGAACGAGTTCCGGGTCTCCCGCCGTTCGCTGTGGCAAATCCAGTTCGGCGTCCGCTACCAGTTCTAGGAACGCGTAGAAGATCCGATTGGAACCGGGATCGGGGCGGCCTTCACGGGCCGCCCCTTTTCTTTTGCGGGAAGCGCTGGCAGGGACGTGACCGGCGTGCTAGCGGACGCGTATGAAAAAGCCTGTTTCCATTCCGCACGAATTCGCACCGCAAGACGTGATATTCACGTGCTGGCCCGCAGACGCGGCGCTTTGGGAAGAAAACCTTGAACCGGCACAAGCCGAATTCGGAGCGTTCCTGAACCTGCTGACTGGCGCAGGCGAAACCCTGCAGCCGGTAACGGTATTGGCCGCGACCGAACAGGCAGAGAAATCGGCCCATTCAGCGCTGGGCGGCAAGGCACGCATTCTGCGCTCCGTCTATGGCGATGTCTGGGCGCGGGATACTGGTCCGGTATTCCGTATGGGGGCGCACGGCATGGAAGCGGTTCAATTCCGCTTCAACGGGTGGGGCGGCAAGTACGAACTACCCGGTGACGACGATGTTGCGGGTATTATCGCCGATCTGGCGGGCGTTCCGTTGCGCGAAGTCGAATTGACCTGCGAGGGTGGCGCGCTGGAATTCGACGGGGCTGGCGGCGTGCTGACCACACGTCAATGCGTGCTGAGCCCGTTCCGCAACCCTGATAGGTCGGAAAAAGAGGTCGAGAGATTGCTTCGCGAAACGCTGGGCGTCGAGACGGTCTACTGGATCGAGGACGGGTTGAATTTCGACCACACTGACGGACATGTGGACAATATTGCCCGTTTTCTGGCGCCCGGCGTCGTGGTTTGCCAGTCGCCGAGCGGAGATGACGATCCCCAGGCCGATGTGCTGATCGCGATCCGCGACCAGCTGAAAGCGATGAAAACGCCGGGCGGAAACAGGTTCGAAGTGATCGAAATTCCCTCTCCTGGCCGGATTGAAGACGCAGATGGGGCCCCGATGCCGGCGTCACACATGAACTGGGTCAGCGCCGGAAACCGGATCGTGATGCCGGTTTACGACGAGGTACGAGGGAATCTGGCGGCCCGGGCCTTGCAAGACGTGCTGGTTGATAAGACAATATTAACCAGTCCGGCGCGGTCGATCCTGTCGGGCGGCGGGGCCTTCCATTGCGTCACCTGCAATCTGCCCCGCATGCTTTAGGGCCGACATCATCCGCCGGGGATGAGGGGAGGGGCATGCGGGCCCTTGGTATAATAGCGTTGATTCTGTGTAGCTGGACCGCCCCGTCGGCGGCGTCCAGCCCGGCTCTTTATGCGCAAATCACGCCCGCCGTCATTGCCGCGATGGAACCGACGCTGGTTCTGACACCACCCCGCTACGATACACGGCTCACCTATCTCAACGCCTTCCGTGAGCGTCTCGACGAGGTTGTCGCGCGCGATTACATGGCCGGGCTGGCTGTCGCCGTCATCGATCAGGGCGAGCTGGTCATGGTTTACACCGGGGGTGAAGTGGCCGTCGGGTCGGGTGATCCGGTCACCGATCGTACCCTGTTCCGGGCAGCGTCGGTATCGAAGGGCATGACCGGGACATTGATGGCGCTGCTTGAACATGAGGGCCGACTTTCGCTCAATGAAAGCGTGCCGCGCGAATTGCTGCCATTGCCGCACGGGCGCAGCGCCACAGCGACACAGATCCTCGCCCAGCGCACCGGACTGGTGCCGCACGCACTGGACCGCCAGATGGAGAGCGGCGTTGCGCTCTATGATCTGCGCAACCGGTTCCGGACACAGCGTGCCGTGTGCCGGCCGGGGACCTGTTATTCCTATCAGAATGTGACGTTCACCAGTCTCGAGACACTGGGTGCACAGGCCGCCGGCCTGCCATTCGAACAGGCCATGCGGGCCTGGATGTTCGAGCGTGTCGGGATGCCCGATGCAACAATCGGCGTTGACGATCTGATCACTGCAGAAAGCTGGGCGCGCCCGCACCGCCGCCGCGAGCGGGTCGGTGGACTGCCGGTCGCCGGCGATCCTGAGTCGGCTTATGACACAACGGTGTCCGCGGCCGGCGTCAATGTCTCGCTGCGCGACATGATCGCCTATGCACAGGCGCACCTCGGGATCAGCGGGCGGCTCCCACAGGCCGTGATCCAGCGGGTTCACGCCAGCCAGGGCGACACGCCCGAACAGACACGTCGGCTCTACCGCCTGTCAGAGCGTATCAACTCCACGGGTTACGGGCTGGGGTGGCGCACCTATGACTGGAATGGCCGGCAATTGCTGACCCATTCCGGCTATCTTTCCGGATACGGTGCGCAAATCTATCTGGAACCGGCGACCGGTTTTGCGTATGTGGGCCTGTGGAATGCGGACGGTGACGCGCCCTGGTGGCTGTTCCCGACGCTGATGGACTTGCGCACGGGCGACGGGCCGGGTGACTGGATCGACCAGCTCGACGAATAGAACGGACAATTCATGGCCGGAAACAGGCTGAAAGTCGCGGCGCTGCAGGCGCCGTTCGGCACCGATATCGACGAGAATATCAAGACAGTGACCGCGCTTGTGCGTGCTGCGGCAGGCGACGGCGCGCAGGTGATCCTGCCGCCGGAATTATTCCAGGGTCCGTATTTCTGCAAGACGCAGGAAGAACACTGGTTCGAGACGGCCTATCCGGCCCTGGAGCATCCATGCGTGACCGCACTGCAACCGCTCGCGGCAGAGCTCGGTGTCGCGATCCCGGTGTCGATCTTCGAGAAGGACGGGCCGTGTTACTATAACTCGCTTGTGATGCTTGACGCGGACGGCGCGGCGCTGGGCGTTTACCGCAAGAGCCATATCCCGGACGGGCCGGGATACCAGGAGAAATACTATTTCCGGCCCGGGGATACCGGCTTCAAGGTCTGGCCGACAAAACACGGCCGCATCGGCGTCGGCATCTGCTGGGATCAATGGTTCCCAGAAGCTGCACGCGCTATGGCGATGATGGGCGCGGACGTGCTGATGTATCCGACCGCGATCGGCTCGGAACCGCATGATGACAGTCTCGACACGGCCGCGCGCTGGCGCCGGGCGATGCAGGGCCATGCGGTGTCGAACGTGATCCCCGTCGTCGCCGCAAACCGCGTCGGCGACGAGAATGGCCAGGTTTTCTACGGCACGTCCTTCATTGCCGATCACACCGGCGGCGTAGTGGCGGACCTCGGCCGGGCAGAGACCGGGCACATATCGGCGGAGTTTGATCTCGATTTCCTGAACCGGCACCGTGCCGCGTGGGGTTTCTTTCGCGACCGCCGCCCGGAGTTCTATCGGTGAGCGAGATGGGCGACGACAAGAACCCGCAAACCAAGTCTGCGCGCCTGGCGATCCGCAATGCCGAACCGCGCGACATTGATGACATTATCGCGCTGCAAATGCGCGCCTTCCCGAAGATGGAACCGGATTCGCCGGGCATGATCCGCGGCCGGCTCGAGCGGTTTCCGGAAGGCCAGTTCGTGGTCGAGCTCGACGGCGAACTGGCGGGCTGGGCGTCGACTTTCATTGTCGATGAGGCCCTGGCCTTCGGCGATCATTCGCTCGACAGCATTTCCGGCCATGGCTATGGCTCGCTGCACAATCCGGACGGCGACTGGCTGTATGGCGCCGAGGTCGCAGTTGACCCGAATGTCCGCCGCATCCGCCTGGGCCAGCGGCTGTATGACGCCCGCCGTGCGCTATGTGAGGACTGGGGGCTGAAAGGCATCGTTTTCGGAGCCCGGATGCCGTCCCTGCGCCGCAAGATCAAGGAGTTCGGCTCGGCGGAAGACTATCTCGAAGCAATCCGCGAGAAGAAGGCCAAGGACCCGGTCCTGTCATTCCAGACGCGGCTGGGCTTCGAACCCGTGCGCCTGCTGAAGGACTATTATCCGGAAGACCGGGAATCGCTCGGTTATGCCGTGCTGATGTGCTGGCGCAACCCGGCCTATGAGCCATCGGAGAAGGTCCCCGTGCGCTCTGAGCCGCGCACGATCCGCGTGGCGGCCGTCCAGTTCCAGGCGCGGGCCGAGGAAAGCCTCGAAAAATTCGAGCGAAATATCGAGTATTTCGTCGATGTCTGTTCCGATTATCGCGCCGATTTCTGCGTATTTCCGGAAATGTTCACCGTCGCCCTGCTGGCGCTGGAAAAGCGCAAGCTGACACCGGAAGAATCGATCGCGGCCCTGAGCCGCCATACGCCGCGCTTCATCGAGTTCATGCGAGGGCTGGCGGTCGGTTACAACATCAACATTATCGGCGGGTCGCATCCCACCGAAACCGAGGATGGCGACATCCAGAATGTCGCCTACGTCTTCCTGCGCGACGGATCGGTGCATGCCCAGGAAAAGATCCACCCGACGCCGAACGAACGCTTCTGGTGGGGCATAAAGGGCGGTGACGAGGTGCGCACGATCGACACGGATTGCGGTCCAATCGGCATTCTGATCTGCTATGATGCGGAATTCCCGGAGCTGGCGCGTAAGCTCGCCGATGAAGGCGCCGGCATCCTCTTCGTGCCTTACGCGACAGACGACCGGACCGGGCATTTGCGGGTGCGCTATTGCGCCCATGCTCGCGCGATCGAGAACCAGGTCTTCGTGGTCACGGCGGGCAATGTCGGCAATCTGCCCGATGTCGAGAACATGGACATCAATTACGCGGAAAGCGCGGTGATCACGCCGTGCGATTTCCCGTTTGCGCGCGACGGACTGGCGGCCGTGGCGACAGAGAATGTCGAAACCATCGCTGTCGCGGACGTCCGGCTCGACGATCTGACCGCCGCGCGGCATTCCGGCACAGTGCGCAATCTGCGCGATCGCCGTTTCGATCTCTACCGGGTGGTCTGGAACAAGCGCTAGGCTTTAGGCTGCGTTGCGGCGCGGCAGCGCCATGCCGAGCACGAGCGCAATCGCAAGGGCGGGCCACAGGAAGGCGATGCCGGCATTTATATTGCCTTGCGTAAAGGCGACGGCACTCGCCGTCACGCCGGTCAGCACCAGCGCCAGGACTGTCAGGAATGTCGCAAGCCTCAACATGGCGGCGTCTCTCCTCAAGGGCCCAAAGGATACACGAGAGTCTTTAAAAAACGCTTGCGGCAGGATTGTGGTTCCCGTTGACACCGCATGAATAAAGAACTTTAATAATAAAAGTTAGTGGGAGAAGCGGGATGAAGCATGCGTTGATGGTGATCGCGTCGTTGGGGATGATTGCGGGCATTGCACAGTCGCAACAGCCGCCGGAGGCGCTGCCACCGGCCGAGGCGCTGTACTACATGCTCGGCCATTGGCAGGGCGAGGGCTGGCGGCTTTCGCCGCAGGGCGAGCGCCAGGTCTACCGGATCGAGGAGAGGCTGATGGCGCGCGCCGGAGGCCATGCCATTTCGATTGTCGGAACCGGTATGGCGGGCGAGGGTGACGCAGCGCGAGAGATCCACAATGCCTTTGGCGTGATCTGGCAGGAGCGCGATGGCAGTTATCGGATGCGCTCGGTCGTGGCGCCCGGCTACACTATGGAAACCACGCCCGAGCTGACCGACAACGGCTATATCTGGGTGCTCGACGCCGGGCCGATGACGATCCGCTATGAGAGCGTCGTGGAGCACGGTGTGTGGATCGAGACCGGCGAGCAGGTCCTGCCATCCGGCGAGACCGTCCAGGTCCACGAAATGCGGCTGCGGCGGGTCGATTAACCCGCCAGCAGCGCGCCGGCGATGCCGTCGAAGATGAATTGCGCGGCCAGCGCGGCGAGAATGACGCCGAGGATGCGGGTAATCATGGCGGCGAGCGTGTCGCCGATAATCCGCATCAGCGGGCCGACCGCGAGGAAGATCACCAGGCACATGACGAGGTTGGCGGCGAGCCCGCCAAAAATGGCGAGCTGGCCGAGTGCGCTACCGCCATCACTGGACATGAAGAGCATGATCGAGGCAATCGCGCCGGGCCCGGCCAGCATGGGGATTGCCATCGGAAAAACCGAGATGTCCTCATTTGTGCCGGCAATCGTGTCGTCTTCGTCGGACATTTTGTCGGCGCGCTCGGAGCGGCGCTCGGTGCGCTTCTCGAAGATCATGTCGAGCGCGATCATGAAGAGCAGGACGCCGCCCGCGGCGCGGAAGGCGTCGAGGCTGATATGCAGTGCGCCCAGGAGCCATTCGCCGCCATAGGCAAAGAGGATCAGGACCCCGGTCGCGATCGCCACCGACTTGATCGCCATGTGACGACGGTGCGCCGGCGTCGAGCCATCGGTCAGCGCCCCGAAAATCGGCGCCACGCCAATCGGGTCGATGACCACAAAGAAGGTCACGAAGCTGGCGGTCAGCAGGGCAAGGTCGAAAGCTTCCATGGCAGATTTGTCCGGGGTTTCAGCGTGTCTCGGATTGTCAGATTGGCATCGCCCCTAGCACGGGCATTCCGGATTGGCGATACCCGCTCTTGCATGGCGGGTTTGTGCAGGAGGCGTCATGAGCCGCTGCCGGGAAAGGTGATCTTGGTCACGTCGGCTATGAAGAAGGGAAAGTAGGTATCGGTTTCGAACCGGTTTCCCGCCTCGACATGGGTCGGTAATCGAAAGCCAGAAAATTCTCGATACTCCGACAGATACCCGCCAAATGGCTGCAACCGATAGGTCTTGTCTGAATTGGCGTTGCTCCATCGTTCGAATTTCACGTATTGCAGCTGGCCCTGCGCGTCGACCGAGATATCGACGGCCTGCTTCAACTCCCCGAGCTGAACCGTCACGCGGGCCATGTTTTCGGATACCGCCATCCAAGACACGCCGGGACCGGGCAGTAGCGCCGCTGGCGACCAGAACACGGATTCGGCTATATAGCGGCCGAACGCCGACCGGGCGTGGTCAGGCTCTCCACCGAGGCGGGCTACCGGAAAAAGGCCGGCCAGCCAGAACCGGGTCCACGACCCGCTATCAGAGCCGGACAAGTGCATCATCCCGGAACCGGCCGTCATGGACCAGACGAAACCGTAAGGCGCTGCCAGAACCTGATCGGCCTGCATGGACTGGTAGCCGGGCGCGCTCTTGTCGCCCATGCCAAAACGGCCCTCCATTTTCAGTCGAACCACCGTCCGCAGGGGTGTGCCTTCGGAAATGGCAAAGGTGAAATATCGCCGTGCCGGTTCCGGCAGATCGGCAATCATGTCGCGACTGAATTCGGGCGGGTTGGCCGGTTGAAGCATGCTCAGCCGCGCCATTTCTGCGCGGTCGGCTCGATGGTCGAGCCTTCGCCAGCAAACAAGAAATGCGAGAACAGCGCCGAGGAGCAATGGCAGTGCAAGCCAAGCAAAGATCACTTTCCGAGCCTCCGGCGTTGGCGCCCTGATCGCCGCGATGCCTGCGGTGTATCACATCGAGTCGCGGGTTTCAGCTCCAGGTGGCGAGCCCTAAAATGCTCGGATATTCCTATTATTCCGGAAGATATTCTCCGGGTCCCAGCGGGATTTGATGGCGCGCAGGCGTTCGTAGTTTTCGCCATAGGTACTGCGGATGTCGGTTTCGGCATTGGACGCCAGATAATTCACATAGGTCGGGGTATCCGAGCGTGCGCCCAGAGCCTCATTCGCCTGGTCCACCCAGGCCATGTGCGCGGCCGCCTGTCCGGCATGACGCCAGGAGGCCGAGAAATAGGCACACATGCTGCCGGCATGGCGCGGCATCGCGGTGTGCCCGGCTGACGCCTCGAGCGCGGCGCCCTTCATGAAGTGACCGAGCCCGAATGTGCCGCCGGGCGGGGCGTTGCGCATGGCGGCGACGATTGTGGCGGCCGACACGGCGTCGATCTGCGTGAGATTGCAGCCGCGCCAGTGATTGAAATTGTCGATCTCCCCGGCACCCGCCGGCGTCTCGACCGGCGGGGCGGGGAAGCGCGCGATCATGTCGGCCGACGGGGTACCAACCGAAGGATAATCGCGCAGGCCGATATCGTCGGCGACCGGCGGGACGATGTCGAAGAAGGGCTGGAGCGCGGCAGCGGCGTCCTCCGCCGAGCCGGGAAAACAGGTCATGGCGACGAGCACCGGGCCTTGGACGGTCCCGATGATGGCGAGCTCGACCATGAGCTCGCGCGGCGCGGCCTGCATCAGCGCTGGATAGGCCATCAGGAAATCGGCGGCGTGGTCCATGGCATAGACGATGTAGCCGCCGATGACTTGGCGGAACGCCTGGGTCCGGAAACTGATCGCGGTGACAATGCCGAAATTGCCGCCGCCGCCATTGAGCGCCCAGAACAGGTCCGGATTGTCGTCACGTGAGGCATCGACGATCTCGCCGTCTGCAGTCACCAGTCTTGCCGATACCATATTGTCGCTGGCCGTGCCGTGCTTGCCCAGGAGCCAGCCAAGACCGCCGCCAAGCGTGAGCCCGCCGACACCGACCACGGGATCACAGCCCAGGGGTATGGCGAGCCCTGCCGCGCCGAGATCAGCGTTGACGAGGCCCGCCCGCGCGCCGGCGCCGATTGTCGCGCGGCGATTGGCGTGATTGATGCCGACGCCGTTGATCAGCGACAGGTCAGCGACAATCCCGCGATCGCAACTTGACTGTCCGAGGATGTCGCAGCCGCCGCTTCGCGTCGACAGCGGCAATTCGTTCGCGCGCGCAAATTCTATACAGCGCGCGACGTCCCGGGCGCTTTCGCAATAGACGATGGCGGCCGGGCGAAAACTGGTGAGCGGATTGTAGCTGGCGGTGCGGCGTGCGGTTTCATAAGCGGTGTCGGCGGGCAGAATGACGTCGCCGTCCAGGGCCGCCCGAAAGCGCGAGAGCTCCGCCTGCGCCAAGCCGTATGCATTGGCGGCTTCCGACCGGCGGTAGCGCTGCCAGGTTCCAGCGGCAATCGTGCCGATACCTGCGGCAAGGAGTGCCCGCCGGGTCGGCTTCATCCAGTTTCGCGCTGCTTTGATCATTTTACGTCGGGTCATCAGGAATTGACGGTGCCGCCGGTTTGCGGTCGTTCTTGCATAAGGACAGCTGGCGACATTGTCCGATGAAATGTGCCGACCGGAGGATTGGCGGGATGAACGGGATGGCGGTGGATACGCCCGGAACCGATGCGGCGATCGAGCGGCGCGCGAAGTGGAAAGCGGCGTTGCTTTTCTTCGGGCTGTCGCTGGCCTTCTGGATCGTCAGCGCGCTGTCGCGATCCACCGAGAATGCGCGCGCCGGGATCGACGTCGCCTGGCATGTGCCCTGGCTGCTGGAAGGTTCGAGCCTGCTGGTGAGTGCGGGGCTTTTCTTCCTGGTCTGGGAATTGGCCTCGAGGTGGCCGCTCGTCCCGGGCCGCCTGCCTGCAGTGATCGGAATTCACGCCGCCGGGAGCATCGCATTTTCCGGCCTGCATATCCTGTTGATGGTGCTGGTGCGGGAGCTCTACTGGGTGGCGGTGATCGGCGGCGAATACACCTATCTGCGAAACCCGGTCGAGGACGTTCTCTATGATTACCGGAAGGACGTCGTCACCTATGCGACCATCCTGATCCTCATTCATCTGACGCGAGGGTTCGAGATCGCAGACGCCGAGCGCCGGGAGGCCAGAAACGCCGCCTCGAGCGAGCAAAGGCTGGTGCTGAAATGCGGCGGCAAGACCGTTTACTTGGCGGCCGGCGATGTTGAAGCCGCCAAGGCGGACGGGAATTACGTGTTCATCCACACGGCCAACGGGAGCCATCATGCGCGCCTGTCGCTTGCCGAAGCCCTCGACCTGTTAACGGCAGCAGGGTGCGATTTCCGCCGGGTGCACAGATCATGGATCCTGGATTTCTCGAAAGTGGAAGAATCGCGGAAAACCACCAAGGGTGATGTGGTCTATCGTCTGGCATCGGGCCGCGAGGTTCGCGGCAGTCGGCGCTTTGTTGCAGACGCGGAGCAATGAAGCCGATTGTTGCTGGCGCAGCGAAGCGGAAATTGCCATGTTCGTCCGGTGAAGGCTTGGCGAGGGGACATTGAATTGAAAATCATCCGGATCGCCTTCATCGTCCTAGTGGTGGCGGTCAGCCTGCTTAGCCTCGCGGCCGGAGTCGCCAAGCTTGTCATGGCAGAGCCGGAAGTCGCCTTCTTTGATGCATTGGGTGTCGATCCGCGCTGGATGATCGCGCTGGGTCTGCTTCAGGTGAGCGGGGCGGTGCTCGTCATCTTCAAGCGCATGCGGATAGTCGCCGGGCTGTTGATGGCGGCCGGTTTCGCGGTGTCCGCCCTGATGATCCTGCTATCCGGCAATACCGGATTTGCCCTGATATCGGCCTTGCCGGTCGTGCTGGCCCTGCTGGTCGCGTTTGGCGCGTTGCGGATTCGATAAACGCCTTGCAGCGCTCTCAGTCCTTGCGTTGCCGTCCGAGATAGAAGACCGGCACACCGGCGGCGAGCAGCAGAGCGCCCCAGGCGAGAACTACGAGACCGGAGCCCAGAATCGCGAACACCGAATAAAGCGCGCCGGCGACCGCGACGGCCGCCCAGCCACGCGCGGTGCGCCATGAATATTTGAATTCGGCGAGCGCGCTGACAAGCAGCGGGATGAGCGTGGTGAGCGTGCTCATCATCAACAGGAAAGTGAACGCACCGACGAGGCCGCGCGAAAAATTGAGCAGGAGCAGGACGGACGAGACCGAGGTCGCAAGGAGAAGCGACCAGTAGGGGGCGTGGCCCTTGTTCCGGACCGCCAGGAATTTCGGCGCCAGCCGGTCGAGCGCCACGGCCAGCGGCATCTGGCCTGAGGTAAATATGTTGCCGTTGAGCGATCCGGCGGTCGAGACCAATGCACCGAAGGCGACGAGGGGCGGTCCCCAGGAGCCGAGCACGCGGGCGGCATCGGAAAAGGGCGAGGTGGAAGTTGCCAGCTGGTCGGCGGGAATGAGCAGCATCACCGCAGCGGTCGATCCGATATAGACCAGCGTTACCGTGATGACGCCCGTCACGATGGCGCGCGGCATGGTCTTTTGCGGGTTGGCGACCTCGCCGGCGGGGATGACCCCGGCCTCCATGCCGGCGAAAGCCCACATGGTGAGAAGCGCGGTCGTGGCCAGAACGGCGAGCGGATGTCCGCCCTGCGGGTTGAGCTCCGGCAGATTGTCGGGCGAACCGGCGATCAGTCCGGCGATGATGACCAGAATCAGCGGGATGAGTTTCAAGATGGTCATGGCGAGCTGGACGAGCCCCGCCTCGCGGACGCCGCGGATCGATATGAGGGTCAGCGTCCACAGCAGCGCCAGCGCAATCGCCGCCTGCGCGGCCGGGTTGGCGCTCAATTGCGGAAAGAACACAGAGAGATAGCCGACAAAGGCCAGGGCGATGGTCGGGGTGGCGATCCATACCGATGCCCAATAGCCCCAGGCGATAAGAAAGCCGGGCAGATCGCCGAAGGCGTCATGGGCATAGGCATAGGGGCCACCGGTCCGCGTGGTGCGTCCGGCGAGGCGGGCGAGTACCAGCGCCAGAAGGATGGAGGAACCGCCGGTGACCAGCCATCCGCCGAAACTCATCAGGCCGTAGGGGGCGAGCACGGTGGGCAGGAGGAATATGCCGGAGCCGATCATCACCCCGACGGTGAGCGACCAGCAGCCCCAGAAGCCGAGCGGACGGGTGGAGTCTGGTGCTGCGCCATCAGGCGTTTGGATGTCGGTCATTCGGTCCCGGATTCTGCCGTGCCGTAAGCGCGGCGCAGGAGGTTGTGGAAGTGCCAGAGTGCGGATTCCTGCTGTGGTGAGAGGCGGCCTGGGGTGTAGTTGCCGGAGGCGAGGCCTTTCTGGACGCGTTCGCAGATCATGGCGTCCTCGTCCTGGACTTCGGTGGAGAAGCGATCATCGTCAGCCGCGCGCGATTCCTCGCCGGGTACGTAGAAGTAGGAAAATTCAACCTCGCAGCTGGCCGGCCCGGTGGCGACCACGCGATTGGTCTGGACCCGTCCGGGCAGAATGTTGAGCATGGTGTTGGGCCAGATGAAGACGTAGCGGGCCTCGCCAATGCCATAGAGGCCGGCATCATCCATCGGCGATTTCTGCACCGAGGCCCATTTCGAAAGGTCGATCGAATAATCACCATAGTCGATCAGGGCATTGAGCCCCTCATGCACGACCGGCACGTGATAGCCCTCGAGATAATTGTCGATATATATCTTCCAGTTCGCGGCGACCGGATAGGTGCGCGAGTGATGGTAATGCATGCCGGAGAGATGATCCGGCGCGGCAAGCGGCGCGAAGTCAGCGGCGAATTCATCGAAACCGGGTCCACCGCCGGCGCGTGCGAAGATCATGCCGCACCATTGCGCGACATTGATCGCCGGCAGCCGGATGCCGGATATGTCGAAATCCTTCGCGCCTTCCATTTGCGGCGTGACTTTCAGTTGCCCGTCGAGATCGTAGATCCAGCCATGATAGGCGCAGCGCAGCCGCTTTGCGCCCGTGCCATCGCATAGTGCGACCGGGCCGGCGCGGTGACGGCAGACATTATAGAAGCCGTTGAGCTGCCCCTCCGCATTGCGGACGATCAGGACCGGCTTGCCGCCGATTTCGCGTACGACGTGATCGCCAGGATTTTCGACCAGCGCAGCGGGCGCCACGAGTTGCCAGCCGGGCGCGAGAATGTTCTCCCGGTCGAAATCAAAGACGGTCTGGCCAAGATAGAAGGACGGGTCGAGCGCGCGCGCCTCGTTCAGCGGGCGGACCGGGTCGCGCGGCCCTGTCTGGAAGTCATTTGTCCCCATGGCTTGCATCTAGGACGCAAACAAGCAGACGGGCAAGGTGGAACCAATAGCGGTGCCGGCGCGTAATGGATTGATGTCGCACCATTTGCTCTCGTCGGACATCTATCATCGCATTGCACAGATCGGGCTATCGGCCCGGGCGCTGGTCTACTGGCTGGTCGCCGGATTGATGATGCGCGCCGCGGCTCTGGAGAGCGAACCGGATGCCGGCATGGGACCGACGCAAGCCTTCCAGTCGCTGGAAAGCACGACCCCCGGCCGGATGTTGTTGATCACGATCGGGACCGGATTGCTGCTTTATTCGGGCTGGCGCTGGACGCTGTCCGTGTTTGATGTCCGCGACGAGAGTGATGACATGAAGGGATTGGTGGCGCGCGCCGGCATGGCGATTTCCGGAACCAGCTATGCGGCCGTCGCGATCGCCGCGATCGCGGTCACGTTCGGCGCCAATACCGGCAACGGGCCGGGTGCGACAGAGACCGCCCTGCGCTGGCTGCTGGCGATGCCGCTGGGACGCGTCCTGGTCGTCCTGCCGGGCCTGGTCTTCATCGGCATCGGCGCGGCGCAGGTCTGGCGCGCCATTGATGGTCGCTGGGCAGACGATCTGGAACACGGCGATTGGGAGACGGTCGGCAAGCCGCTGACCTATTTCGCAATCGCCGGACGCGGCTTGTTGTTTGGCCTGGTCGGAATTTTCGCGGTGCTGGGCGGGCTGGCCGGCGAACCGTCGGATGCGCGCGGGCTTGCAGAAACGCTCGGCTGGTTGCGCGAACAGCCCTTCGGTTTCTGGCTTTATCTATCGGGCGCAAGCATTATCGGTGCGTACGGATTCTACTCCGCGATCCAGGCGGCCTTTCTGAAATTCAGGACCTGAACGTTCTGAAGGCTCCTTTGGGATTTGCCATCGCATCTTGCTGCGTCATAAAGAGCGCAGCATCTGCAGGAGCCGAGCGATGTCCCATGACCAATTGAACGAGGCCGACCAGAATGCGTTGGATGCCGCGGCTTTTCGGCGGCTCCTGGCGCATCTCGATGCGCGCAAGGATGTCCAGAATATCGATCTGATGATCTTGGCTGATTTCTGCCGCAACTGCCTGTCGAAATGGTATCGCGCCGCCGCCGAAGAAAAAGGCCTCGACATTTCTGATGCCGAGGCCCGCGAACGGATTTACGGAATGCCTTACGCCGACTGGAAGGCGAAATTCCAGACCCCGGCCACTCCGGAACAGCAGGCGGCGTTCGAGGCGCGAAAGCCCGGCTAGTCTTCGAACATGTCGGCGAAGCGGCGCTTCTTGCGGTCCTTCCAGGCCTCGCGGTGATAGACGTCGGAAACGATCATCGGGGCCACCGTGGTGGCTTCGGCATAGACCATTTGCTCCAGCGCGACATCGACCTTGCCCCAGGAACAGGCCTCTTTCAGCGTCGAGGAGGAGCACGCCCCGTCGCGGACATCGGCGACGGTGATCTGCACGGCATAGGCGTGCATCGGCACTTCGTGGCCGAGGATTTCCGCGCAGACGACGGTGTCCTGGGCGAAATTCTTCGGCACGCCGCCCCCGACCATGAACAGGCCTGTCGTGCCCGCCTTGATCTTAATGTCAGTGAGCTCGCGGAAATCCGCGACGGCGTCAATCGAGAGGTAGGGCTTGCCTGCTTTCATGCGCTCGACCTGGTGCTTGACGAGACCGAACCCGGCCGAGCAGTCGGCGAAGGCCGGCACGAAGATCGGCACGCCGTGCTCATAGCATTCCTGGATCAGCGAGCCTTCCTTCTTGGCGTTGCCGTCAGCCAGCCATTTACCCATGGCGTGGATGAAGGCGCGCGAGGAGATCGGCTTGGCTGGCAGCGAATTGGCGATCTCGCCAATCGTGTGGTCGCAGGCCTGCAGCTCTTCCTCGTCGATATAGGTGTCGTAGATCCGGTCGATATAGAGATCGCGCAGGATGCGGTCGTCGGGAATATCCTTGGCCTGGTAGTGCTTGAAGCCCAGGGCTTCGAAGAAATCCATGTCCACGATGGATGCGCCGGTGGCGACGATGGCGTCGACCATGTTGTTGCGCACCATGTCGCGCCAGACATGCATGCAGCCGCCGGCCGAGGTGGAGCCAGCCAGGGTCAGGATGACCGAGCAATCCGGATCGGAGACCGCCGAGTTGAGAATGCGCGCTGCGCGCGCCGCATCACGCGAGGTGAATGACATCTTCTCCCAGGCGTCGATGACCGGGCGGGCGTCAAACTCGGTGATGTCGATATGCTCGATCGGCGAAGACAGGAGCTCCGCCTTCTTGTTGGACTTGTCCATGTGGAATTCTCTTCTGTTGATTATCTGCGGCGCATGCGCTCGCGGCGGCGCCGGGTGCGGGGGAAAGCGACAATGTCCGCGCTTTCGGCTTCGACCTGTTGCGGGTTCGAGACATACAGGCTTTGCCAGGGGAAATCACGTATCTCCGCGATTTCGTATTCGCCAAAGCCATTGAACCGGGTCGCCATCGCTTCGCCATAGGCGCCGAGCATGCCGATCTCGATGACATCGCCCTCGCGGATATCCGCCGGCAGATCATAGGGTCCGGGCATGGAATCGATCGAATCGCAGGTCGGGCCGAACAGGCGGAATGGCGAAACTTCGCTGTTTAGCTGACCTTCTTCACGGAAGACCCGCATCGGGAACGGCCACTTTGCGTGGGTGGCGTCGAACAGCATGCCGTAGGCGCCGTCATTCAGGTACAGCGCGTCACCCTTGCGCAGCTCGACACGCGTCAAAACGGACGCCGCTTCCGCTACGAGGGCACGTCCGGGCTCGCACCACAGATCGGCGTTCTCGAGCACCATCATTTCCTCGAAAGCTGCTTCGATGACCTCGATATAGGATTGCAGCGGCGGCGGGGTGAGGCCGGGATAGACCGACGGGAAGCCTCCGCCGACATCGACGATGTCAACTGTGACGCCGGCGCGGGCAATCAGACGGCTGGCCTCGAGCATGGCCTGGCGGTAGGCCATCGGGTCCATGCACTGGCTGCCGACATGAAAACTGACGCCAAGCTCGAAGGCGACATGACGGGCCTTTTCGATCAGCGCGGGCGCATCGAACGTACTGGCGCCAAACTTGCCCGCGAGCGGCAGCACGGCTCCGGCATTGGACACGCCGAGGCGGACGATAAGGATCAGATCGTCTGCATTGCCGGTTTCGGCGACAATCTTGTCGAGCTCGTCTTCACAATCGAGCGCGAAAATCCGGACCCCGTGTTCGTGATAGGCGCTGCGGATGGCTGCGCGACTCTTGACCGGATGCAGGAAGGCCATCGTCGCGTCCGGGCAACGCTCGGCGATCAGCCGGATCTCGTTCAGCGACGCGACGTCGAACCAGCGCTGGCCGGCGGCGTATAGACCGTCGATGACCCATGGCGAGGGGTTCGCCTTTACGGCGTAGAGGACCTCACCATCGAAATTTTCCTGGAACCAATGGACCGCTAGGGCCAGCCGGTCTTTCCGAATACATACATTCGGGACCTCGACGGGCCGAGTGCGGACCAGGTCCAGGGGCGTATTGAACGTGTCCAACGCACGAAACCCCCTGACAGCTATTAACCCAATCCGGCATCGTCACCTCCGCCGGGACTCGCCATTTATGGCCAATCCGCGGAGCTGTAAAGCGAAATATTGGGGCGGCGGGCGCGGTCTGAATACTGCCCTGGAAACCTATACAAACAAGCTGATCCGGCTAGGCTGTCGGCGTTCAGGATTCATTCCCGCTGCCGCGAATTGCACCTATTTCACAAAACCGTCGTCTAACAGAGGTTAGTGAGACCCGCAGTCCTCAAGAGGCAACAGCTTCATGTCTGAAACGACACCGGCCCTGTTGGCCGAGAACATCAATGTTACCTTTGGTACGACACAGGCGCTGAAAGGCGTGTCGCTGACCGTCGCGCCCGGTGAGATCGTCGCCCTGATCGGTCCTTCGGGCTCGGGCAAGTCGACCTTGCTGCGCGTTTCGGCCGGTCTGCAGACCGCGGATTCCAGTTCCGGCGTGACGCGGCTGTTCGGCGACCGTGTCCAGGAAGCCGGCAAGCTGTCGCGCGGTGTGCGCCGCGCGCGCGCCCAGATCGGGTTCATTTTCCAGCAGTTCAACCTGGTCAAGCGGATCAGCCTGTATTCGAATGTGCTGATCGGAGCGCTCGGCCGGATGCCGACCTGGAAGGGCGTGATCGGCCGGTTCGCCAGCGCGGACCGCAAGAAGGCGATGGATGCGCTGGAGCGGGTCGGGATCGCCCAGTATGCTGGCAACCGGGCTGCGAATCTGTCCGGCGGACAACAGCAGCGCGGCGCCATCGCGCGGGCGCTCGTGCAGGGCGCGCGTGCCATATTCGCGGACGAGCCGATTGCCTCGCTCGATCCGGTGTCGGCGCGCAATGTGATGCGGCTTCTGGCCGAGCTCAACGAACAGGATGGGATCACCGTCGTGGTGACGCTGCACCAGGTCGATTACGCGCTCAAATACTGCAAGCGTGCGGTCGCGCTGAAGGATGGCGAGATCATCTATGACGGGCCGACGGGCGGACTGACGCGCGAGCGGCTGATCGAGATTTATGGCGACGAGTATATCGGGGTGCTGGACGAAGAAGGAGAACCGGCATGATGGCGCGGCTCCTTGCCTTTCTCGCTCTGCTCGGACTGTCCAGTGCTGCGGTGGCGCAGGATTCAGAGACGACAACGATCGTCTTTGGCGTGGTCGCGACCGAGCAATCGGAAAACGTGCTCGCCCTTTGGGAACCCTTCGTCGAGGACATGGCGGACGATACCGGCTTCGAGATCGTGTTGCGCTCGGCCGGCGATTATACAGGCGTGGTCGAAGCGATGCGCGCCGACCAGGTGCAGCTGGCCTGGCTGACCAATCGTTCTGGTCTTGAAGCGGCGCGCCGTGCGAATGCCGAAGTGTTCGCGAAATTCATTTATCCGGACGGGCAGCTCGGCTACCGGTCAATCATCATTGTGCCCGCCGACAGCCCGTTGCAGACGATCGACGATCTTCTGGTTTGCGATGGCAGTCTGAATTTCGGTTTTGGCGATCCCCTGTCGACATCGGGCACGCTGGTGCCGAATGCCTACATCTTCTCGCCACGCGGAATCGATCCGCAGAATTGCTTCAACCAGGTCACGCGCGCGAGCCACGAGGCGAACCTTCTCACCGTGGCCAATGCGCAGCTGGATGCGGCGACCAACAATACGACGAATATCGAGCGCCTGGAGCGCTCGCGTCCGGAGGTCCTGGAAAACGTCCGGACGATCTGGCGATCACCGCTGATCCAGACCGATCCGATCATGTGGCGGCGCGATCTGCCGGCTGACGTCCGGGCGCGCATCCAGGAGTTTTTCCTGACCTATGGCTGGCGCGGCGATACCGATCAGCGCGCGCGCGAACAGGGGATTCTCCGCGAGCTGGAGATGGGCGGCTTCCTGCCGGCGACGAATGATCATTTCCTGCCGATCCGCCGGCTCGAACTCATCGATCAGCGGGCATCGCTGCGGTCCGAGATCGCAACGGTAGAGGCGGATACCAACCTCAACGACGTGCTGCGCGAGGAGCAGCTGATCGAGCTGCGCGAGCAATTGGCCGAGGTCGAAGCCGATTTGACGGAAGTCGCCATCCAGGAACGCGCCATCGCCACGCAGATCGTATCACTGCAAATCGAGTCGGCGCGCGCCGCGATGCTCGCCAATCCGGAAGGCGATCAGAACGCCGTGTCCGAGCTGGTGACGACATTCCTTCGAGACCAGGGCACGCCGCCGCCGCAAGGCGTACAGGCGGCCCAGGGGCGTTCGGCCGATGACGGCGATCCGACCCTGTTCAGGGCGATGGTCGGCCTTGTGGTCGGGCTCGGCGTGTTCGGCCTCATCATGTTCATCAGCCAGCCGCCCAGATACGCGCCGGCGCGGCTGATGACCGACCGGCTGATCGACGCAGTGATCTGGGGCGGATTCTTCGGCCTCCTGATCTGGAGCTTCTGGTCAGCCGAAGTGTTCAAATTCCCGCTGCTCGGCGCCAATGCCGACCGGATGGGCGAATACCTGGCCGGCTTTGCGCGGCCCGATTTCTCGGAATGGCAGAACTATCTCGAGCAGATCATCGTCACTATCCAGATCGCGCTGTGGGGCACCTTCTTCGCCGTCGTGCTGGCGATCCCGCTGGGTCTGCTCGGCGCGTCGAACATCGCGCCTTTCTGGATCCGGCGGCCGGTGCGGATCGTCATGGACGGTCTGCGGGCGATCAACGAGCTCGTCGTGGCCGCGGTCTTCGTCGCGGCTGTCGGCCTTGGCCCGTTCGCCGGCGTTCTGGCGCTTGCCTTCCATACGGCCGGCGTACTCGGCAAGCTGTTCTCCGAGGCGGTGGAATCAATTGACGAAGGCCCGGTCGAAGGCGTGCGCGCCACCGGTGCCGGCCCGATGAACGAGGTGACCTGGGCGGTGGTGCCGCAGGTGATTCCACTGTGGGCGTCCTATGCGCTCTACCGGTTTGAATCGAACACGCGCTCGGCCACCATTCTCGGTCTTATCGGCGCAGGTGGTATCGGCCAGGTGCTGATCGAGAACATCCGGTCGTTCGAGTACGGCAAGACGGCTGTCATCATCGGCATCATCATCATCGCCGTCACGCTGGTCGACATGCTGTCGCAAGTGCTGCGCAAGCGCCTGATGTAATCCGTACAAGGAAACACCTGTCACGAATACGTCTTGGACCTGTCAAAAAAGCGATGTGCGAGCGTAACCGAAGTGTATCTCTTGCGTTATGAAACCGTCGCCGGATGCCTTTAAGCGTGCCGCCAACCTGAGGGGAATCAGGTCTTGGAATTCACGTAGACAGGACAATGGACATGAAAAGCATTCTGGCAGGCGGCGTGGCCGCATTGGCATTTGCATGCGGCGCCTTTGCCGACAGCCCCGTCTTCAACGGAGCTCCCGAATGGACGGACCCGGAAACCGGAAACTCATTCAAGTTTCGCGGCCGCCTGTACTTCGATGCGGCTTTCGCCGAGATCGACACAACCGGGCGAAGCGAGAACTATTCCGCGACCGAGATGCGCACGGCCCGTCTTGGCGTCGAAGGCAGCTGGTTTTCCTTCGAGTACAAGGCCGAGTTCGACTTTGCCGACAACGAGGTCTCGGCCAAGGACGTCACCATCGAATGGGATGCGGGTGATTTCTCCGTCATCATCGGCAACCAGAAAACGCCGAACTCGCTCGAGGAAATGACGTCGAGCCGGTACATCACCTTCATGGAGCGCGGCCAGGTCACGGACGCGTTCCGACTGGATCGCCGCCTCGGTATTGCCATCGCCACCGGCGGTGACAATTACTCGTTCCGCGCCGGTATTTTCGGCGGCAATCCGAACGAGGACAGCACGGGTTCGTCGCTGTCGGAATCGATGGCGATTGCGGCGCGTGCGACCTTCACGCCGATCAATACCGGCGACAACGTGCTGCATCTTGGTGCCAGCGCGCGTTATTATGACCGCGGCGACATGTCCGGTACGGCGGTACGCGTGCGATCGCGGCCGAATGTTCATCTCGCCGAACGCCTCGTCGATGTGAACACCGGCGCAGACCAGTCCACCCTTTTCGGCCTCGAAGCTGCCTGGATTTCCGGCCCGTTTCACGCGCATGGAGAATACATGGCCGAGGATGCCGACGGATCGTCGGATGACTTCCACGGCTATTTCGTCAATCTCGGCTTTTTCCTCACCGGTGAACAGCGCGCCTATCGCGCCTCATCCGGCGCCTTCCGGCGCACCTCGCCCAACCAGCCGGTCAGCGAAGGTGGCAATGGTGCCTGGGAACTTGCCGGACGGTATGACTATCTCGACACCGACAGTGGCGGTTCGCTGGCGACCTGGACGGCCGGACTGAACTGGTATCCGGAATCCCATCTCCGCTTCATGCTCAATGTGGTGATCGCAGACGCGGACGGCAGCGGTGCCCGGCTCGGCGAAGGCGATTTCTCCGCAATCCAGGCACGCGCCCAGATCGACTGGTAGACTTGAACAAGACGAATCAAGGAATTGAAGAAAATGAAGATCACTCACACTCTGCTTCTCTCGGCCAGCCTGTTCGCACTGGCGGCCTGTTCTGGTGAATCCGGCTCGTCCTCTGTGCCCGCCGCGTCGGAAGGAAGCGCTCCATCCCCGTCTGCCGGGGCGTCGCCGCAATCGGGCGAAGTGATCCGGATCGTCGGTTCGTCGACCGTGTTTCCGTTCACGACCGCCGTTGCAGAGAGCTTCGGTGCGCGTACCAACTTCCCGACGCCGGTCGTCGAATCAACCGGCACCGGCGGTGGCATGCGCCTGTTCTGCGCAGGCGTCGGCACCGAAACGCCCGACCTCACCGGCGCCTCGCGGCGGATGACGGCGAGCGAATACGAGCTGTGCCAGTCGAATGGCGTGCGCGAGATTGTCGAATTACCGATCGGTTTTGACGGGATTGTCGTCTCCAATGTGTCGACCGGTCCCGAGCTCGATATTTCGCGCGGTCAGATCTGGCGCGCACTGGCCGCCCAGGTGCCGGGCGAGGACTGCACCATGATGGACAACCCGCATACGAGCTGGTCGGAGATCGACGCATCGCTGCCGGATCTGCGGATCGAGGTATTCGGCCCGCCGCCGACCTCGGGCACGCGCGATGCCTTCGTCGAGCTTGGCCTGGAGGCCGGTGCCGAGGAGGTGGCCGCCGAAACCGGCTGTGAAATCCCGGCAGAGGCGATGGCCCGCATTCGCGAAGACGGGGCGTGGATCGATAGCGGCGAAAACGACAATGCCATTGTCCAGACGCTGGTGAATACGCCGACCGCCTATGGCGTGTTCGGATATTCCTTCCTTGCGCAGAATGGCGATCGTATCCAGGCGGCGCGGGTTGACGGTGTTGCGCCGGAATTTGATGCCATCGCGTCCGGCGACTATCCGATCTCGCGCTCGATGTTCGTTTATGCAAAGGCGCAGCATGTCGGCGTCGTGCCGGGTATCCAGGAATACCTGCAGGAGTTCACCTCCGACGATGCTTGGGGCGATTTCGGCTATCTCACCGATCGTGGCCTGATCCCGCTGCCGGAAGCCCGGCGGGCGGAACTGGTGCAACGTGTCGAGACCATGGAAGTCATGACCGAAGCGCCGCACGGCGGTCACTAGGTCCTCGCGAACAACAAGGCCTTCGACATGCCCCGGCTTCGGCCGGGGCATTTCACCTCACCGACATGCCGCGCCGTAGGTGTGTCCTAGAATAACGGCTTGCGCTCTTTCCGGCCGAGACGCCGCAGGCGTTTCCAGAAGCGTCGGCCTTCCGGCTTGGGCTGCGGTTTGAGATTCTTCACGAATTCCTCGGCGCAGGATTTCCAGCTGAATCCTTCCGCATATTCGCGGCAGCGCTCGCGCTTCATCTTCAGCGCTTCAAGACAGGCTTCCTGCAGATTCGCCGAAACCGCACCTGCGCCGGTGCCCGGGATCAGGTCTTTCGGTCCCGGCGCCGGAAAGGCCGCAACCGGTGTACCGCACGCCATGGATTCGAGAATCACCAGGCCGAATGTGTCGGTCAGGCTCGGGAAGACAAAGACATCTGCGTCCGCGAAATACCGTGCCAGCTCGTCGCCGTATTTCGGGCCAAGGAACTGGATCTCCGGATAGTCCTTGCGTAACTGGTCGAGCTGCGGGCCGGGGCCGATGACGACCTTGGTGCCGGGCAGCTCGCAATCGAGGAAAGCCTCGATATTCTTTTCCACCGCGACGCGGCCGACATAAACGAAGATCGGGCCTTCGAGATCCTGGAAGACGCCGCCGTCAACACCGCGCTTGTCCGGATTGAAGAGCACCGTATCGACGCCGCGGGCCCATGGCGTGATGTTCTTGAAGCCGCGCGCCGACAGATCATCCCGCATCGACGGCGTGGCGACCATCAGCCGGCCGCCGGCATTGTGGAACCAGCGCATGAACTGGTAACCGGCCGAGAGCGGAATGAAGGGGAAACGGGCGTGCACGTATTCAGGAAATTTCGTGTGGTAACTCGTCGTGAACGGCAGCTTCCATTTCAGGCAGACCGCGCGGGCCGCCATGCCCAGCGTGCCTTCGGTCGAAATATGAATGGCTTCCGGCTCGAACGCCTTGAAACGCGCCTCGATATCCTTGCGGGCGCCGAGCGCCAGCTTGATTTCGGGATAGGTCGGTAACGGCCAGGTCTTGTAGCCGAGGCCGGGGTGGATGACCTCCACCTCATGACCCATGGCGCGGCATTCCTCGACGGTGCGCGTCAACGTCCGTACCACGCCGTTGACCTGCGGTTCCCAGGCATCCGTCACGAGCATGATGCGCTTGGGTCTGTCGCCGAACTCGTCGTCTTCGATCTCGGCGGCTTCGGTATCAGTCTGGTCATCCATCATGGGCGTTTCCTTAGCCCATAATTCGCACATGGCGAAGAGGCGTTTCATCCTCTTGCCAGCGCCTTTTGGGCGTGATCAAAGCGCTGTGATAGAGTTGGGCATTTGCGGAGAGGATGCCATGCCGGATACCGCGACCGTTCGGATCGACTGGGATCGTATCGACGAGATCAAGTTTGCCGATGAGGCCGAGGCTGCGCGTGCGCTTGCCGGCAAGATCGGATTCACCGACGAAGACATCGAGGACGTGCGGCAGAACGCCATCGACCTGGTCGAGCGCGCCCGCAAGTCGACGAAAGTCGCCGGCTTGATGGAATCCTTTCTCCAGGAGTTCGGGCTTTCCAACAAGGAAGGCCTGGCACTGATGTGCCTCGCCGAGGCCTTGTTGCGAGTGCCCGACGCTGAAACGGTCGACAAGCTGATCGCCGAGCGGATCGGGTCGGGCGAATGGAGCGGCCATGTCGGCAAGTCCGAGCACTGGCTGGTCAATGCCTCGACGCTGGGACTGATGCTCACGGGATCGCTGGTCGAGGTCGACCGCGAAGCAAAGAAAAACCCGGGCACCTATATGCGGCGGCTGACGCACCGGATGGGTGAGCCGATGATCCGCGCCGCGACGATGCAGGCGATGAAGATTCTCGGCGAGCAATTCGTGCTCGGCCGCTCGATCAAGTCCGCCATCAAGCGCGGCCACAAGACCGAAGGCCGGCTGCATTCCTTCGACATGCTCGGTGAGGGCGCGCGCACGCACGACGATGCGGCGCGGTATCATGCCCGTTATCTTGACGCTATCGCGGCGGTCGGAGAGCGGCGCACAGACGGGACGACCGAACAGGTGGACGGCATTTCGGTGAAGCTGTCGGCGCTCCACCCGCGCTATCACGCGGTCAAGGAGAAGAGCGTTTTCGACGAGCTCTACCCGCTCGTCCTGGCCCAGGCCGAAGCCGCGAAGGCTGCCGATATCGGGCTCTGCCTCGACGCCGAGGAAAGCGACCGGCTGATCATTTCTCTGAAGATTTTCGAGCGGCTTGCGCGCGAACCCTCACTGGCCGGCTGGAACGGGCTCGGACTGGCAGTTCAGGCCTATCAGAAACGCTGCGAAGCGGTGATCGAGCAGATCATTGCACTGGGCCGCGAAACCGGCCGCCGTTTCATGGTTCGACTCGTGAAGGGCGCTTACTGGGACACCGAGATCAAGTTCGCACACCAGATGGGTTGGCCTGATTTCCCGGTCTGGAGCACCAAGCCGGCAACCGATCTCAACTATCTGGCCTGCGCCCGCCTGATGCTGGCGGCGCCGGACGCGATTTATGGCCAGTTCGCGACCCATAATGCGTTTACGCTGAGCGCGGTGCGCAAGCTGGCGCAACAGGCCGGGGTCGACACCTATGAATTCCAGCGTCTGCACGGCATGGGCGAGCCGCTCTACAAGGCAGCACAGGATGCCTATGGCCGCAGGCCGGTTCGGATCTACGCCCCGGTCGGCGAACACGAGGACTTGCTGCCCTATCTGGTCCGCCGGCTGCTGGAAAACGGAGCAAATACGTCGTTCGTCCATTCCTTCCTCGACAAGTCGGTTCCCGCGGAAGATGTCGCCAGCGGACCGTTTGATGTGGCCGGGACAATTGATCGGCACCCGTTCATCGCGCTGCCGGAAAATCTCTACGGCGAGAGCCGCGCGAATTCGGCCGGTGTCGATCTCAGCCAGGCCAGCGTGCGCGAGCGCCTGGCGCGGGCACAATCCGAGCTCGACAAGCAGCTGCCATTGCCCGCTGGTCCGATCGTCCGCGGCAAGCAGTACGCGACCGACCCCTACAAGCACGCCGGACCGATCAACCAGCACGAAGTGGTGTCCCTGATCTCGAACACCACCGACGATCAGATCGACGATGCCTTCGAGGCGGCCCGTGCCGCGCAACATGCCTGGGATGATCTGGGCGGTGCCAAGCGTGCAGAGATCCTGCGCGCGATGGGCGACATCCTCGAAGCCGAGACGGACCGGCTGATTGCGATCATGACGCGCGAAGGCGGCAAGACGTTGCCCGATGGCGTCGCGGAAGTGCGCGAGGCCGTCGATTTCTGCCGCTATTATGCATGCGAGGCGGAACGCAAGTTCGGCGCCCCCGTGCGTCTGCCCGGACCGGCAGGCGAGACCAACCATCTCGAGCTGCGCGGGCGCGGTATCTTCGTCTGCATCAGCCCGTGGAATTTCCCGCTGGCGATCTTCACCGGCCAGCTCGCCGCGGCCCTGGCTGCGGGCAATACGGTTCTGGCCAAGCCGGCGGAACAGACCCCGCTGATTGCGTGCGAAGCCGTGAAGCTGTTCCAGAAGGCCGGCTTGCCGAAAGAGGTCTTGCACCTGATCACCGGTGACGGCCGGGCCGGAGCGGCGCTGGTCAATGATCCGCGCACCGGCGGGGTCTGCTTTACGGGCTCAACCGAGGTGGCGCGTATCATCAACAAGGCCTTGTCGGAGAAGGAGGGGCCGATCGTTCCCTTCATCGCGGAAACCGGCGGGCTGAACGGAATGTTCGTCGACACCTCGGCGCTCAAGGAGCAGGTGATCGACGATGCAATCCTCTCGGCTTTCGGGTCGGCGGGTCAGCGCTGTTCGGCCTTGCGCATCCTGTTCCTGCCAGAAGACACAGCGGACGGTTTCATCGACGGACTGATGGGCGCGATGGATGCGCTGGCGCTCGGCGATCCGGCGGATGCTTTCACCGATGTCGGCCCGGTGATCGACGAGGAGGCCAAGGGCGTGCTTGACCAGCACATGACCCGGATGCGTGTGAACGCAAAGGTGCTGAATCAGGCCAATCCCGGACCGCTGGCCGATGACGGCTTCTATTTTGCGCCGGCTCTGATCGAAATCCCGTCGCTGGATCTGATGGAGCGCGAGATCTTCGGACCGATTCTCCATGTGCTGCGGTACAAGCGGAAGGATATCGGCAAGATTGCGGCCGAACTCGCCGCAAAAGGGTATGGACTGACGCTGGGTGTGCATTCGCGGCTGTCGCGATTCCACGAGGAGATCATGGCGGCGGTGCCGGCCGGCAATGTCTATGTGAACCGCAACATCACCGGCGCCGTGGTCGGCGTGCAGCCGTTTGGCGGCGAGGGCTTGTCGGGTACAGGACCGAAAGCCGGCGGGCCACATTACCTGCCGAGATTTGCCACCGAGCGGACCGTAACCGTTAACATTTCTGCGCAGGGCGGCGATCCGGAATTGCTAAGTCTTTGACGTTTCGTGGGGTGTGAAAACCTCACTGAAAAAAGCATTACCGGAGTTTGCCTGTGGCCAAAGGGCATTAGCCATTCGTTAACCAAAAAATCCGGTTTTGAACTATTATCCGTGTTGACCAAGCTCCGGGCTGGGAGCACTATATGTTGGGTCGGCTGGAAGAGCAGACACACCATCTATGGGATTTTTAGAGCAGCGGCGCGAACGCGCGCGTTCCGCGCGACAGGAAAGCTATGCTCTGAATTCCGGGGGGAGACGAGACCGAAATGACGCCTTATGACGCCGCTGCATTGACTAAGAAATCGACGGAAATCGACGCCGAGCGGCCGGGAAAGCCGCGCGCGGTCAAACCGGACCTCAAACTGGTGCGAACGGTTGAAACGGATTCCGCCCGGGATGCGCTGCTGACGGATTTCGGCAAGAAGACGCTGACCGATCGCTATCTGCTGCCGGGCGAGAGCTATCAGGACATGTTCGCGCGTGTCTCGACGGCTTATGCCGACGATACTGATCACGCCCAGCGCCTGTATAACTACATGTCGAATCTGTGGTTCATGCCGGCGACGCCGGTCCTGTCGAATGGCGGCGCCTCGCGTGGTCTCCCGATTTCCTGCTTTCTCAACACGGTCGGCGATTCGCTCAATGACATCGTCAATACCTGGAACGAGAATGTCTGGCTGGCTTCCAATGGTGGCGGTATCGGCACCTATTGGGGCGAAGTCCGCTCGATCGGCGAGAAGGTCGGCCAGAACGGTCAGACGTCCGGCATCATCCCGTTCATCCGGGTGATGGATTCGCTGACGCTGGCTATTTCACAGGGATCGCTGCGTCGCGGTTCGGCAGCCGTCTATCTGGACGTACACCATCCGGAAATCGAGGAATTCCTCGAGATCCGCAAGCCGTCCGGCGACTTCAACCGCAAGAGCCTCAACCTGCACCACGGACTCAATGTCACGGATGCCTTCATGGAGGCGGTGAAAACCGACGGCGAGTACGAACTGAAATCGCCGCGCTCGGGCGAGGTCGTCCGGACCGTTTCGGCGCGCAAGATCTGGCAGAAAATCCTTGATCTGCGGTTGCAGACCGGCGAGCCCTATATCGTGTTCTCGGATACGGTGAATGACGCTCTGCCGGCACACCAGAAAAAGCAGGGCCTCAAGGTGCGCCAGTCAAACCTGTGTGCCGAGATCATGTTGCCGACCGGCGTCGACAAGCACGGCCGCGACCGCACGGCGGTCTGCTGTCTGTCGTCGCTGAACGCTGAGAAGTTTCTCGAATGGAAGGACGATCCGGACTTTATCGAGGACATCTACCGTTTCCTCGACAATGTGCTGGAAGACTTCATCGAGCGGGCGCCGCCGGAAATGGACCGTGCCGTCTATTCCGCGTTGCGTGAGCGTTCCGTGGGGCTCGGCCTGATGGGCTTCCATTCCTTCCTTCAGAAGATGAATGCGCCGTTTGAATCGCCAATGGCAAAGTCCTGGAACTTGAAGATGTTCAAGCATATCCGTCAGGCAGCCGACAAGGCGTCGGTCAAGCTGGCGGACGAACGCGGCGCCTGTCCGGATGCTGAAGAAGCGGGTGTAAAAGCGCGCTTTTCGCACAAGCTGGCGATTGCCCCGACCGCATCGATCTCGATCATCTGCGGTGGCACGTCGGCGGGCATTGAGCCGATCCCCGCGAATTTCTACGTCCACAAGACGCTGTCCGGCTCATTCGCGGTCAAGAACCCGCAGCTGCGCAAAGTGCTGGAAGAGAAGGGCGCCGACACGGAAGAGGTCTGGGCCTCGATCCTCGAGCATGAAGGCTCGGTGCAACATCTCGACTGTCTCGACCAGAACGAGAAGGATCTGTTCAAGACGGCCTTCGAGATCGATCAACGCTGGGTCATCGAACACGCTGCAGACCGCACGCCCTATGTCTGCCAATCGCAATCGCTAAACATCTTCCTGCCCGGCGATGTCGATAAATGGGACCTCCACATGCTGCACTGGACGGCGTGGGAAAAAGGCGTGAAGTCGCTCTACTATTGTCGGTCGAAATCAATTCAGCGGGCGTCCTATGCCGGATCCGAATCAAAAAGCGATGTCGAAGTGTCAATGGCAGAAGCGGCAAAGACGGATTACGAGGAATGTCTCGCCTGTCAGTAGGCGAAATCGATAGGACGAAGGGCGGCCATTGAGCCGCCCTTTGTTTGTTGCATCGCAAGGTGTGGGTTTCGAGTCACGGTGCGGGAATTATTTACCATGCTGCGACTGATCCCCTTCGTTCCGCCGTTTTTTTAACACAACGATAGACTGACCGTGCTAATTTGGCGGGCAATTGCTTCGGGAGTCGCCTGTGGCGTGTAACGCGACAACATCTGCGATCATCGCCGCTGCCGTCATGGCGGCGACGGGTCCTGTGCTCGCACAGGAGGCCATGCCGGCACAGACGCCGATGATCTTCAATGTCGACCGCGCAATTCTGACGCCCTTCCTGAGCGCGAGTAACACGCTGCCGCAGCGCGCGGACCATGACGCCCTTTTCGTTGCCTCGTCCGTTCTCGCCGAAACCGGAAGCGATAATGCGTCACTGGCGGCCTTTTCAGCGCACTCGACCTCGGTCAATGCATTCGAGGACGGATCGCGGATCGAGGTGCGGGTCTTCGAGCCGACCCTGCAGACGCGTTCCGACCGGTTGTTCGATCCGAATTCAACCATCGAACGCGCCGTGGTTCATCCCGGACTCGATCAGCGTTCGTCTGTCGCCGTCGATTATGTCACCCGCTTCGAATCCTATGGCGGCGCCGACGGGTTGGACCTGACCATCGAGCCGCGCGCCGGGCTCAGCTTCGGCCCGGAAGGTTCGGGTGCCGGCGCGGGTGCCGAATTGCGGGTCGGTCGCTATCTGCGCCAGGATGCAGCGCGGCCGAGCTGGTATTTCTTCGCCGGTGCAGAACGCCGGGCTCTGCTCTACGATCCGGGCGAGGGCTGGAACATGCGCGGCGCGATGACGTTGGAACCGTATGCGGTCGTGGGCGATGCCCAGGCCGGTGTCGCCATGCGGCTGGGGGACAATGACCTGTCCTTTGCCTATGTCCGCCGCGAGCGCAGTGCTCGAATTGGCATCGACGACTACGACGCTGCCGACGATTTCGCCGCGTTCTCGCTAAGCCGCCGCTGGTAGTCTGGGCCAGGCGCGCTCCGAACCCGACGCCTTCGTCGGTTATCCCCGGCAATTTCAATCCCGCGTGTGGTGATCCGCCCCGATCTTCTGTCTATTGCGCAGCAAGGGGCGAGGATTGCTGAATCCGCCATGCAGATTGTGATCCACAAGGTCTGGACGTTCAGCGCCTTTTAACCTCAATATGTAGTGATTGAAGGCTCGTATTCGTGACGAGTCGTTCACGCCAGTTTCCGGGGTTAACCATGTCCGCATCCGCTTCCACGCCAGGTCTCCTCACGTCCAGCCATTCCTACAAGCCGTTTCGCTATCCGTGGGCGTACGATTTCTGGAAGAAGCAGCAGCAGGTTCACTGGATGCCCGAGGAAGTGCCGCTCGGCGAGGACTGCAAGGACTGGGCGACCAAGCTATCCGACCAGGAACGCAATCTGCTGACCCAGATCTTCCGCTTCTTCACCCAGTCGGACGTCGAGGTGAACGACAATTACATGGAGCGCTATGCGCGGGTCTTCAAACCGACCGAAGTGAAGATGATGCTGTCGGCGTTCTCGAACATGGAGACGATCCATATCGCCGCCTACGCGTTGCTGCTCGAAACCATCGGTATGCCGGACACCGAATTCTCGGCTTTCATGGAATATGAGGCCATGAAGGACAAGCACGATTACATGCAGGAATTCGGCGTCGAATCGAACGAGGACATCCTGCGAACGCTGGCCATGTTCGGCGCGTTTACCGAAGGCCTGCAATTGTTTGCGTCCTTCGCGATGCTGATGAATTTCCCGCGGTTCAACAAGATGAAGGGAATGGGCCAGATCGTGTCCTGGTCGGTGCGCGATGAAAGCCTGCATTGCGAGGGCATGATCCGCATGTTCCACGAGTTCGCCGATGAAACCGGCGCGCTGACCGATCAGGTAAAGGCCGACATCGTCGCCAATTGCCGTCACGTTGTGGAGCTCGAGGACAAGTTCATCGATCTCGCCTTCGAAATGGGCGATGTCGAGGGCATGACCCCGCAGGACATCAAGAATTACATCCGCTACATCGCCGACTGGCGGCTGCGCCAGCTCAAGCTCGAACCGGTATTCGGGATCGACAAGCACCCGCTGCCCTGGCTGACCGAGATCCTCAACGGGGTGGAACACGCCAATTTCTTCGAGGCACGGGCCACGGAATACTCCAAGGGCGCGACCAAGGGCGAATGGCATGGCGAGGACGGCGTCTGGTCGAGCTTCGACAAATGGCAGAAGCAGAAACCGGCCAATGAAGTGCCGGCGGAGTAGGTTGGCGGGCATTTGAACTGGTCAAAGCAGCGACCATTCGGCTTGCCGATCCAGCGCATTTCCGGCATTAGCCAGCCATGAAGATATTTGAAGCAGCGAAAAGCCCGGAGGCGGCCGTTGACCGGCTAGTGGACCTCCACAAGACATCAGTAGAAAACCTGCGCGAGGCACTCCGCGACTATCTCGACAACGGCATTGCGCCCGATCCCGAGAAGCGTGCGGCGGGTGCCTTCGCCTATCCCGAACTGCGGGTGTTGTACGAGACCGAAGGCTCGCCACCTCCGATCAGCCGCGCTTTCGGCAAGTTTTCCGAACCCGGTCTCTATGCGCAATCGATCACCGAACCCGAACTGTTCCGGGATTATCTTGTCGACCAGCTCAGCCTGTTGCAGGCCGACTATGACATCACCATCGAGACCGGGCTGTCGGAGAGCGAGATCGCTTTCTCGACAGTGCTCGATGGCGCCGAAGACCTCGATCTGGATGCCGCTTCGGTGGCCGACCTGGTTCGCAATTTCCCTTATGCCGATCTCGCCGGCATCGATGATGCACTGCCCAATGGCGAACGCGGGCCTCTGCCCGGCGAGCCACGGCCGCTGACACTGTTCGACGCGCCGCGGGTCGATTATTCGCTACAGCGGTTGAAGCACTATACCGGCAGCCCTTACGAGGACTTCCAGCAATTCATCCTGTTCACCAATTATCACCGCTATGTCGACGCTTTCGTGGCCTGGGCGCTGGGGCAGTTGAAGACGGAGAACGAATACGAATCCTTCTCGGCGGCCGGCTTTGTCGAGGTTGACGGGAAGACCCCCCACGCCCGCGCCGCGGTAGAGGCGGCACCCTGGCGCCGGTTCCAGATGCCGGCCTACCATCTCAAGGCGCCGGGCGGGCGCGGCATCACGCTGGTCAATATCGGGGTCGGGCCATCGAATGCGAAGACGATCACCGACCATCTCGCCGTGCTGCGTCCGCAATGCTGGCTGATGATCGGGCATTGCGGCGGCCTTCGCCATTCGCAACGGCTGGGCGATTATGTGCTCGCGCACGGCTATCTGCGCTATGACCGGGTTCTGGACCGCGATTTGCCGCTGGAAATTCCGGTGCCGGCGATTGCGGAAATCCAGATCGCACTGGCCGATGCCGTGAAACAGGTCACCGGCGATAGCGGTGACGATCTCAAGCGGCGCCTGCGTACCGGAACCGTCGCGACCTATGCCGACCGCAACTGGGAACTGCGCTATCACGCCGAAGCGCGACGTATCAACCAGTCGCGGGCGATCGCCGTGGACATGGAATCGGCGACGATCGCGGCAAACGGTTTTCGGCTGCGCGTGCCGTATGGCACATTGCTTTGCGTGTCGGACAAGCCGCTGCATGGCGAGCTGAAACTTCCGGGTGCCGCGAACCTGTTCTACCAGCGCTCGGTCTCCGAACACCTGATGGCAGGCATTGAAACGGTTGAAATCCTGCGCCGCAACGAGGCGTCAGCACTGCATTCGCGCAAGCTTCGCAGTTTCGACGAGCCCCCCTTCCGTTAAGGCTTGCCCTTTCAGCCGGTGTCCAGTAGCAGGGCGGCCATGAGCCGGGTTCTGGAATTCGAGGGCATTCGCAATTTTCGCCATTTCGGCGAATACGCGGCACGTGACGGCGCCACGGTGCGTTCCGGGCTGTTCCGCTCGGGCCATTTTCACAATGCCACCGAGGCCGACCGGCAGAAGCTGGTGGACATGCGGATTTCCGTCGTCGCTGATTTGCGCCGGCCGCGCGAGCGCGACAATGAACCGTCAAACTGGGGCGAAGGATTGCGCATCCTCCAGTCTGATGTTTCCGGACACAAGGAGCCGCCGCATCTGCGCTTTATCCGCGAAGGCGATATGAGCCTGGACGGCGTTGCCGCATGGATGCGCGCCACCTATCGCCGGCTGCCGAATGAAAAGGGCAATCAGGAAGTCTTCGCGGCCGGTCTGCGCGAGTTGGCGACGCATGGCGCGGATGAAGGTTTCGTCGTTCATTGCGCAGCCGGCAAGGACCGTACCGGCCTGTTCTGCGCGTTGACGCTGGCGCTCGCCGGGGTCGAGCGTGACGCCATCTATGATGACTATCTGATGACAAATGACGCAGTCGACTACGATGCGCTCGTGCCGATGGTCCAGAAGCGGCTCTTGGACACTTACGGGCGTGATATTCCCAGCGACGCGATGCGCCGGTTCCTCGGTGTGGAGCCTGACTATCTCGACGAAGCGTTCGACGAGATCGGATCGGCCGAAGCTTATGTTTCCGGCGTGCTTGGTTTAAGCGATGACGAGATCGCCGCCATTCGCGCAAACCTGATCGCGCGGTGAGCGACCCGGTAACCGAAACGCTCGACTGGATATTGCCCGAGTGTGCCTTCGCACCGTTCCGCGGTCAGGACAGCGCGCTCCTCCTTCATGGCGGAAGGCGGTCGCAGTCACGGCTCTATGCACTGGCATGGGACATGCTGTTTTTCAGGCCGGGCGACGATCTCGACGCCTTCCTCGCAAAAGCGCGAAATGCGCTGGCTGACGGATACCAGCTGGCAGGTCTGTTTGCTTACGAGTTCGGCCATGCGCTCGAGCCGCGAACCGGGACGCCGCCGCGATGGCAACCGATGATCCAGCTCGGTGTTTATCCCGCTTGGGCAGTGTTTGACCCGGTCAAAGAAGAACTGACCGTGCATGGAACTGCCGACGGCATTGCCCGGCTCAAGTCAGGGCTGCATATCGGCCGCCCGCCTGCCGGTGATGCCCATGGCAGGCTGTTGCCGGTCCGGTCTCGCGACGCTTATCTCGAAACCTGCCGAACACTGATCGAACACATCCGCGCGGGCGATATCTACCAGGCCAATCTGAGCCAGGCCTTCAGTGGCCGTTTGAACGGGGATCCCTGGGCCGTGTTCCAGCGGCTGATCATGCGAAGCGATGCCCCGCATGCCGCGTGGTTCCGGACCTCGAATTCGAACGTCGTCATCACCAACTCGCCCGAGCGCTTCCTGCGCTTGCAGGATGGCAGGGTGGAGAGCCGACCCATCAAGGGAACGCGGCCGCGCAAAACTGATGCCGCGGCCGATCGCGCGGAGGCTGCGGCGCTGGCCGAGAGCGGCAAGGACCGGGCAGAAAACCTGATGATTGTCGATCTTGTGCGCCACGATTTGTCCCGCGTCTGCCGGGCTGGCAGTGTGAAGGTGCCAAAGCTGAATGCCGTCGAGAGCTATGCCAATGTGCACCATCTGGTTTCGACAGTGACCGGAGAGCTGGCGCCGGGACGAGATGCGTTTGACCTGGTCTGTGCGGCATTTCCGCCGGGCTCGATCACCGGTGCGCCGAAGATTCGCGCCATGGAGCTGATCGCGGAAGCGGAAGGCGAAACACGCGGCCCGTATTGCGGCGCGCTGGGCTGGATCGGCGACAATGGCCAGTCCATGGATCTCAACGTCATGATCCGGACGCTCGACCTGATCCGCACGGACGCCGACTGGCTGGTGAAGGCACGCTCGGGCGGCGCGGTCACGATCGATTCCGACCCGGATGCAGAATATGAGGAGACCTTGCACAAGCTGCGTGCGCTGGAAGCGGCGCTGGAGGGCTAGGTCATGTACCGGCTGGATGGAACAGAATGGACCGCGTTCGAGCCCTCGGTCGATACGATGGCCGACCGCGGGTTCCTGCTCGGCGACGGTGTGTTCGAGACTTTCCGGATTGAGAATGGCCGCATTCGAAATGACGAGCTGCACGCGTCGGCGCTTTCCGAGTCCTGCACGGCGCTTGATCTCACGATGCCGGACTGGGCGACAGTAACGGCCGCCATCGGCGCGCACGCCGATTCCGGTAACAGGGTGGGAAAACTCATTGTAACGCGGGGACCTGCCCCGCGCGGGCTGACACCGGTTGCCGAGCCGCGACCACAGGCCTTCCTGCAATTGTCCGAACGGCCCGAGCCGCCAGCGCAGGTGCGCCTCGCATCGGTGCCGATCCGGCGCTCCGCAACAAGCCTCGCGGCACGATACAAGACCTTGAGTTATGCCGACAATCTGGCAGCGCGGCGCCTAGCGGTCGCGGCTGGCGCGGACATGGCGCTGATCACGGCAGACGATGGCCGATTGTCGGGCGGTGATAGTGCCAATCTGTTCTGGCTCGCGGGTGATACGGTGCAAACGCCGTCGCTTTCCTGTGGAGCACGCAATGGCGTTATGCGCCAGCGTGTCCTTGCCTGGCTCGAGGCGCGCAATGTGGATGTGGAGGAAGTCGAAGCGGCGCCAACGGCGCTGTTATCGGCCGACGCGGTCTGGATGACGAATGCGGTTGCGGGAGTGATGCCGGTGGTGACGATTGATGGTCGCGCGCTCGAGCACGATCATCCCCTGCTCGCCGAGCTGATGGCGGCCGATCTGTGATCTATTGCCGGCTCACCGTCAGCGATTGCCGCGGGCGGAGGAAGAATTCCTCCTCGATGTCGAAATCGCCGGTGATCTCGCGGAACGGCGCATTGTAGGAATAGGCGACCTCGACCCAGACCACGGACCGGCCGGCACTGAGAATGCCGGCTGGCAGGGTCGGCTGCGATCCTGCTGCCCGGGCCGGCATGCCTTGCGCGTCGCTCCAATCAACTTCGACCTCGCCGACCAGGCTCATCGTCACGCTGGAAATGCGTGCCGAGAAATCGGCAGCGTCAAAGGGCGCAATGATGGCGGCGCCGGCATTGAGAATGTTGGCCATCTCTCCATCAGTGATGACATCGTCCTGGGCCACGAGATCGGCGAGCGCGCTGGCGGAATTGGTGACCTTGCGGTCTACCGACAACGCCATCGAGATTTCCACCATGCCGAGATAGAGCAACACCATGACCGGGGCGATCAGCGCGAACTCGACGGCTGATACGCCGGCGCGATCACGATGGAAGCGCGCGAACCAATGTTTCAGAAAATCACTCATCGAAGGGCTCGTTTCGAAACACGGTCGCCGATGTGATCAGGCGCTGGTTGTCCGGAAGATTTGCGACCGAGCCGAACATGTTGGGCAGGATCAGCGGGTAGGCGTAATAAACGCGGACCATGACAATGTCGCCGGCGTCTCCGGGATCAAATCCCATATTGCCGCCATTGAGCGATCCGTCCTCGTTCGTAGGCGGGGTCGGGGTGATGCCGTCGAAATCCTCGAACACCGCGACTTCGAAGACCATGTTGTCGCAATTGGCGACAACTTCGATACGGGTACAGACCTCGTTGCGAAAAGCGTTCGCATCGCCGCCGCCGCCCTGCAGCTGACCGGTGCGGATCAGGCGTGCGGATTCAAGTACGGCATTCTCGATCACCGTCTCCGCGAAAAAAACTGCGGCAATTTCGATCAATGCCAGGAGGAAGAAAAAGAACGGGCCGGCAATCATCGCGAACTCGACGGCGGTGGCGCCATCGCTGTTCTTGCGGAAGGATTTCATGAAGCCCGGTGTACGCATGTTCGGCTGCTCCTCTACGCGCCCGTATACGCGCGCGCGATTGAAAAGCCGTGAAGAAACGGGGTTAACCGCGCCTTATTCGCCGCCATCCAGGCTTCGGGCCGATTGCGAACCCTCGCTGATCGCGACGGCTTCACCGGCAATGCCGATACGGGTGCTCTGCTGGCCCGTCAGCGCATCGAATGTATCGGGATCATCGCCGACAGTCGGTGAAGGACCGCAGGTCGGCGTGCAGGTCATGGTGACCCGCGAAGTTCCACGCTGATAGACGAGCTGACCGTCCGGCGAGGGACCGACCACGAAGTCCTCGGCATAGATGACGCGACCGCTGCGATCGAGCGCGATGATGTTGGTCCGGCCAAAGAGCCGGCCGGTGACGATGAGCGTGCGGCGATCGTGAATGACGGCATCGGCGATCGCCGGATTGCCGACGATCACAGTGTAAGCCGATGCGGGCAGGCGGACGACGTCCGCGTGCTCGACCTCTAGCAATTGATCAGCGATGGCAATTGCCGGGGCGGCGATCAGGCAGGCGAGGGCGGTCAGGGTCTTGCGCATGGCGGAACTCCGCGGATCGAGGACACCGCCACATAGAAACCCCCACGCGTGAAGACTTTCTAAATCAACGGGGTTGAAGATCAGGTTTGAGTTACACTTTGTTTTTTTACGCACTGTTAACTACAAATGGCGACGAAAATCGTTCATACATAATTAAACCTAAGTATAAACCAATTCGCAAGCCTCCTGTGTTTCTATGCTGGCACACGACAAGAGAGGTCGGGACAAACAAGCCTCCTTGAAGTGGATGTGTGGCTAGCAACACGGGAGTAGACCCATGAAAACGATTTCTCGTTTCTTCAAAGACGAATCCGGCGCAACGGCTATTGAATATGGCCTGATCGCCGCCCTCATCGCCGTTGTCATTATCGGTGCCGTTACCGCTCTTGGTACCGGTGTCCGTGACAACATGCAGACGGTTGCCGACGCGATCTAATTCGCGCCGACGTTTGCAAACGACATCAGGGGCTGCCCGAAAGGGCGGCCCCTTTTGTATTCCGGTCAGGCCAACCGATTATTAAAACTGTTTGGCTAGAAACGGACCCGACAATTTTCGGAGTGGTGACATGGCGGGTCAGTTCCTTCTTCTGGTATTTGCCTTTCTCATGGTGCTGGCGGCTGCCAAGGACGGGATGAGCTTTACCATTCCCAACTGGCTTAGCGGCGGGCTGGCCGTGGTCTTTCCTCTTGCCGCAGCGATGCTTGGTCTCGGCTGGACCGAATTCGGCCTTCACATGCTGACAGGCCTCGGTGCCCTGCTCATCGGCATGGCGCTGTTTGCGCCGGGCTGGATCGGCGGCGGTGATGCGAAACTGTTTGCCGCTGCAGCGCTGTGGTTCGGCTGGCCGGATGCGGCCATGTTCCTCGCCAAGGCCGCGCTGATGGGCGGTGTTCTGGCGGTGACACTGCTCATGATCAGGCGGGCCGCGCCCGCGAGCGGTCTTCCGCGACAGTGGCTGGAAGGAAAACTGCTGATGCAGGGCGGGCCGGCGCCCTATGGCATCGCCCTGGCTGCGGGGGCGCTCTGGGCGCTGCCGGACAGCCGGATTTTCGCGCTCGCAGCGCTCTAAATTCGCAATTCGTGAAGAAATCTTCCCAATCGGTTGCAATCGCATTTCCATCTTAACGCCCCTTTTGGAAATTGGGGGTCAGATGGTGGCGCAACCTGAGGGGATTCGCGCCCATGAATGCTGCCCGAATCATAGTTTTGCTTGCCGCCGGCCTTGCCGCGGCCGCCGCCGCATACTTTGTCTATCGCTCGTCATCCAACGAGCCGGTGGCGGTGGAACCGCAAGTGGTACAGGCCGCGACCGTCGACGTGCTTTCGGCGCGGCGCGACCTTCCCGTCGGCGCCCGTGTGCAGGCCAGTGACCTTTACTGGCAGGCCTGGCCGGAAGATGCTGTCAGCCCCTCACAGATTTTGCGACAGAGCGAGCCGGATGCCGCCGAGCGGTTTGCAGGCGCCGTCGTCCGCAGTGCGATTTCCGAAGGCGAGCCGATTTCGCCGCGCTTCCTGTTGCAGGCCGGTGAAGCCGGCTTCATGTCGGCGGTGCTCAGTCCGGGCATGCGCGCCCATGCCGTACCAATCACTGCAGAAACCGGTGCCGGAGGATTCATCCTGCCCGGCGACCGCGTCGATGTGATTGTCGCTTATGAGGCGGAAGAGGACGGCAATAGCCGGCGCCGCTATTTCGTATCCGAGACCGTGGTAGAAAATGCCCGTGTTCTGGCGATCGACCAGATTTTCGGCGGAAACGAGGATTCCGAAAGCGTGGTAGTTGGTGAAACCGCCACGCTAGAAGTCACGCCCGAGCAGGCGCGTGCGCTCGCCCTGGCGACGGAACGCGGCCAGATCTCACTGTCCCTGCGTAGCCTGTCGGATGCCGAAGGCGGACCACGGCTGGTGGCTGCGCAACCCGATCCGCGTGTCGCGCGGGCCGAGCCGGATCCCGTGACGCCCTACCAGAATGATGACGGCCAGGTCGTGGTTTATCGCTACGGCCAGGCACGCGTCACGACGGTTGACGAGAATTAGGAGGCCGTGATGCTGCGCGCCCTGTTCCTCGCACTCCTGCTGGCGCTTCCCGCGGCACCTGTTCTCGCGCAGTCGGGCGCCACGTCGACAACGATGCAGGTTTACATCACCCGTACCGGCGACGGGCCGGCCTCGGAAGTTCTCGACCTGCCGCTTTCCAAGGCCGCGATCATCCATTTGCCGATTGATGCTGCCGATGTGCTGGTAACCAATCCGGAAGTGGCCGATGCCGTGATCCGGACGCCCACACGTGCGTATCTGCTGGGCCAGTCGATCGGACAGACCAACGCCTTTTTCTTCGATTCCGAAGGCAATCTCATTCTCGACCTCGATATCCGGGTGGAGCGCGACATGCGCGCGCTGCAGGAAGCCCTGAACCGCTTCCTGCCGGATCGCCGCGTTTATGCCGAAGCGATGAACGACAATATCGTGCTGTCGGGCTCGGTGCGTAGCGCGTCAGAGGCCGATACCGCCTTGCAGCTGGCGCGGCGCTGGACCGACGATCCGGAAAACGTGTTGTCCATGCTCGCCATTGAGGGCCGCGAACAGGTGATGCTGTCGGTTCGGATTGTCGAGATGCAGCGCACCATTGTGCGGCAGCTCGGGATCAATCTGTCGACCGCGGGCCAGAGCGGCGATGTCGCCTTCAACATCGCGACCGAGCAGGAATTCTCGCTGGTTGGCCGCGCGCTGAGCGGCATTTCGGGATCGTTCAATTATGCCAATCCGGGCAGCGGAGTGTTCTCGAATGCCGGCGCGCTCATCCAGGCGCTGGAACGTGTCGGCCTGGTGCGGACGCTTGCAGAACCCAATCTAACGGCAATCTCCGGCGAAGCGGCCAATTTCCTGGCCGGTGGCGAATTCCCGGTGCCTGTCGGGCGTGATCGCGACGGCAATATCATCGTGGAATACAAGCAATTCGGTGTCGGGCTGGGCTTCACGCCCGTCGTGCTTTCCGAAGGCCGTATCTCGCTGCGGATCTCGACCGAGATTTCCGAACTGACTAATCAGGGATCACTGCAGCTCGGCGCGCAGGATGTAACCGACGACCAGGGCGTCGTCATCGGCACGGTGCCGGGTCTTCAGATCCCCGGCCTGAACGTCAATCGCGCGGAGACGACAGTGGAATTACCGTCCGGCGGTAGCCTCGTACTGGCCGGTCTGATCCAGGAGGAAACGCGGCAGAATCTCGACGGGGTGCCGGGCGTCCAGAACCTGCCCGTTCTTGGCGCACTTTTCCGGAGCCGCGACTTCGAAAACCGCGAAACCGAGCTGGTTGTGCTGGTGACGCCTTACCTGGTCGATCCGATCGACCAGAACGACGCCGCCACGCCGGCCGACGGCTTCCAGAATGTGAGCGAGCTGGAGACGCTGTTCCTCGGCAATATCAACCGTGCTTATGCCGTGCCCGGCGCCCGAACCGAGGGTCGGCGCTGGTCCGGACCCATCGGTTTCATCGTGGATTAGGGAGAGGATTTGGTGAGGTACGCAACACTCGTTTTCTTCCTGGCGCCGGCATTTCTGATGGCCGGTTGCGCCACCTATTCAACCACGACGAATGCGATCGGATTTCCGGAGGCGCGCCCGGTTCAGGATACCGCCCGGATGGACCTGCTCGTCGATCCGGCGGCCAATGGACTCCTGTGGTCGCAAATGGGCGCCTTTTCAGCGTTCGTGGATCATTACAAATCGAACGGGCATGGGCCGATCATCCTGTCCTATCCGGACGGCGGAGCAGAGGATCATGCCGCTCAGGGCGCAATGGCAGAGCTTCGCAGTTTCCTAGATTCCCAGGGCGTGACAGCGCGTTTCACGGAAGAGGGCCCCTATGATGCCGAGGGCATGGGCAATCCGCCGGTGATCGTCAGTTACATGCACTATGTTGCTGAAATGCCAGAGGAATGCCGCGAACGGCGCTGGGATGATCTCGCCCGCGAGCGCATGAACAACGGCTATTCCGGCTTCGGTTGTTTCATGGCGCAGAATCGTGCGGCCATGATTGGCGATCCCTATCACCTTGCGGGCGCGACCGATCATGACGCCCCGGATTCCGCTCGCCGGCAGACCGTTCTCGACACTTATCGCCAGGGCGAACCCACAGGGACGCAGCGTAGGGACGATGAAAGCGGCGCCGTCTCCTCGGCAGTGGAATGAGGCTGAACAAGAATGGCTGAACCACAGGCATATGACGACGAATTCCTCGACGAGGACGAGTTTCTCGACCCGGCAGAGGTCGAGCGCCGTCTGACAGGTGAATCCGGCGGTACGTTCGAGGAATTTGGCGATTCCGACGGCTTTGACGCGGAAAGCTTTGAGCCCGACCAGTTCGCGGATGAGGAGTTTGCGCCTGCTGAGCCGAAGCCGCCTGCGCCTGCGGCCAGGCCGGCGTCGGGCGGCAATAGGCCTTTCGGGTCGCAGGGTGCCGCGGCGCCGGTGCGCGAAGCCTGGCAGGATCCCGAACCCGAAGTCCCGGAAACACCCGTTTCGTCGCCCTTTGACGATTTCGATCTCGGTGATTTCGGGCCCGAACTGACGAGCCCTCTGGCGGGCGAGGTCGATGACGATCTGCCCGATCAGCCGATCCCGCGGATCACCATCCACGCCTTTTGCGAACGGCCCGAAAGCGGTGCGCTGGTGCACAATGCCGCGAATGACCGGCGCCTGTCGAAAGCCCATGTCGATGTCGAGCTTGGCGGATTGCCGGCCGCGATCGAACGCTTCACGCACCAGTCGACGCCTGATCTTCTGATCATTGAAACCGGCATGCGTGGCCAGGGCCTGTTTGATCAGCTCGAAGAGCTGGCCGGGGTTTGCGATCCGGACACCAAGGTCATCATCATCGGTGCGGCAAACGACATCTCGCTCTATCGCGAGCTGATCAAGCGCGGGGTGAGCGAATACCTCGTTCCGCCAATGTCGCCGTTGCATTTGATCCGGACAGTGTCGGGTCTCTATCTCGACCCGGAAGCGCCGTTTGCCGGGAAGACGGTCGCCTTTATCGGCGCCAAGGGCGGGGTCGGCGCCTCCACCATCGCGCACAATACGGCCTGGTGCATTTCCGAAAACGCACAGTCGGACTGCGTGCTCGTCGACATGGATTTGTCCTTCGGGACAGCGGGGCTGGATTTCAACCAGGACCCGGCGCAAACGCTGGGCGATGCGCTGGCCGATCCCGAGCGGCTGGATGAGGCGCTGCTGGACCGGCTGCTGGTGCGCTGTACGGAAAGGCTGTCGCTGTTCTCGGCCCCCGCGACACTGGACAAGGACTGGGATTTCGGACCGGAGGCTTACGAGACCGTGCTAGAGACGGTGCGCCGCCAGGCGCCCTTCATCGCGCTCGATCTGCCGCATACCTGGTCGCCCTGGGTTCGGCAGACCATCCTCACCTCGGATCAGGTCGTGGTGACCGTGACGCCGGATCTTGCCTCCCTGCGCAATGCGAAAAACCTGTTTGATCTGGTCCACGCCTCACGGCCGAACGACGAACCGCCGAAAGTCGTGGTCAACATGGCAGGGATCGCCAAGCGCCCGGAAATTCCGGTCAAGGATTTCGCCGACGCGCTCGGCGTGCAGCCGGCGCTGGTCCTGCCCTTCGAGCCGCAGCTCTTCGGGAAGGCGGCAAATGACGGCCAGATGATCGCAGAGGTCGATCCGAAGTCGAAAGCCGCTGAGGGCTTTTCCCATCTGGCGGCCTTGTTGTCGGGACGCGTGGCGCCGGCGCGCAAACGCGGTCTTTTTGGCGGACTGTTTGGGAAGTGATCTGATCCATGTTCGGCAAGCGAGACGCGACCGCAACACGAACAGCACCAGCGCCGGCTCCCGAGCCGGCTTCCGCTGCGCCTGTGGCGCGGCCAAAACCGGCGCCGAAACCTGCTGAAAAACCCGCCGCCAAACCGGCGGCAAAGATGGGCCCGAAGCCGGCTCCCAAGGTGAAGCCGGTGGCTTCGACTGCGGACACCCAGCGCACCGACGAATACTACGCCATCAAGACGACAATCTTCAACGCGCTGATCGACACGATTGACCTCGGCGCGCTGGCGCAGCTCGACAACGAGACAGCCGCCGAAGAAATCCGCGACATCGTCACGGAGATCGTTTCGATCAAGAATGTTGCGATGTCGATCGCCGAGCAGGAGCGGTTGCTGCAGGACATCTGCAATGACGTGCTTGGCTATGGTCCGCTGGAACCCTTGCTGGCGCGGGACGACATTGCCGACATCATGGTCAATGGCGCAGGCGATGTGTTCATTGAAGTCGGCGGCCGCGTCGAGAAGACAAATATACGCTTCCGCGACAATGGCCAGCTGATGAATATCTGTCAGCGGATAGTCAGCCAGGTCGGTCGCCGTGTCGACGAAGCGAGCCCGATCTGCGATGCGCGCCTCGCGGACGGTTCGCGGGTCAATGTCATTGCGCCGCCCCTGGCGCTCGACGGTCCGACGCTGACCATCCGGAAATTCAAGAAAGACAAGCTGCGCATGGCCAACCTGGTCGAGTTCGGCTCGATCTCGCCGGAAGGGGCCAAGGTGCTGGAGATCATCGGGGCATCGCGCTGCAATGTGCTGATCTCCGGCGGAACCGGTTCGGGCAAGACCACGCTGCTCAATTGCATGACCGGCTTCATCAGCGAGGAAGAACGGATCATCACCTGCGAAGACGCGGCCGAGCTGCAATTGTAGCAGCCGCATGTGGTGCGCCTCGAGACCCGTCCGAAGAACCTCGAAGGATCAGGCGAGGTCACGATGCGCGATCTCGTGAAGAACTGCCTGCGGATGCGCCCGGAACGCATCATTGTCGGTGAGGTCCGGGGCCCGGAGGCGTTCGACCTCTTGCAGGCCATGAATACCGGCCATGACGGTTCGATGGGCACGCTGCACGCCAACAGCCCGCGCGAAGGCCTGTCGCGGATTGAATCGATGATCACGATGGGCGGCTACAATCTGCCCTCGAAAACCATACGGGAAATGATCTCCGGATCGATTGATATCGTTGTCCAGGCGGCGCGGATGCGGGACGGTTCGCGCAAGATCACCCATATCAGCGAAGTGATGGGCATGGAGGGTGATGTCATCATCACCCAGGACCTCTTCGTCTATGAAATCGAGGGCGAGGACGAGAATGGCCGGATCACCGGCGCCCACAAATCGACCGGAATCGCGCGACCGCGTTTCTGGGACCGCGCCCGCTATTACGGCCTGGAGCGCGAACTTGCTGCCGCGCTCGACGCGGCGGAGGGCTAGTCCATGACCGGTCAATTGCCTCTCCTGTTTGCTGCATTCGCGGCCTTTATTGCGGTCGGCGGCATCGGTTGGGTCGTTGCCGGGACCCTTGATGACAGTCAGAAAGCCGCCCGCCGCAAGGCCGTGATGGCGACTAGCGGCAACCGCAAACCCCGCGCCCAGGCGGTCGACCAGACCCAGCAGCGCCGCAAGCAAGTCGCGGAATCGCTGAAAGAAATCGAAGACAAGCAGAAGAGCGCGAAGAAAAAATCGCTGACGCTGCGATCGCGGATCGAGCAGGCGGGCTACAGATTTTCGGTGAAGACGTTCTGGATTGCCTCGGTCATTCTCGGCGTCGCCGGATTTGCAGGCGCTTTCATCACCGGGCAAAGCCTGCTGGTTTCGGTTGGCGCGGCCATCTCGACGGGACTTGGCTTGCCGCGCTGGTATCTGGGCATGCGCCGCTCGGGCCGACAGAAAAAGTTCACGGCCGAATTTGCCAACGCACTCGACATCATCGTACGCGGTATCAAGTCCGGCCTGCCGCTCAATGAATGCATCAAGGTCATTGCGCGTGAATCGCCGGATCCGGTCGGATCGGAATTCCAGAAGCTCGTGGAAGCCCAGGCTGTCGGCGTGTCGCTGGAAGAAGGCACGAAGCGGATGGTCGAGCGCATGCCGCTGCCGGAACTCAGCTTCTTTTCAACCGTATTGACGATCCAGTCCAAGACCGGCGGCAATCTCGCCGAAGCGCTGGGCAATCTGTCGGGCGTTCTGCGCTCGCGCAAGATGATGCGCGAAAAGATCGGCGCGCTGTCGTCCGAAGCGAAAGCCTCGGCGATGATCATCGGCGCCTTGCCGCCCGGCGTGCTTGCGCTCGTCTATTTCACCACGCCGTCCTACATGACGGCGATGTTTGTCGAGCCCAAGGGGCAGCTGATGTTGCTCGGCGGGGGGATCTGGATGGGGCTCGGGATCCTGATGATGCGCGGCATGATCAATTTCAAGCACTAGGAGGCGGCGATGAACATGCAGGACATCGCCGAGCTGGTGACCAACCCGCAAATGATCTGGGCGGCAATCGCGGCGATTGCCGTTTTTGCGACCGTTGTCACGCTCACATCGCCGATGATGGGCCAGAACAAGCTCGAGAAGCGGATCAAGGGCGTCCAGAACCGGAAAGAAGAGCTGCGCCGGAAATCGCGCGAGGCGATAGACGAGGCGCATGCCTCGAAACTGCGCAGCAAGGAGACCAAGGGCCTTGCAAAGACGGTGGTCGAAAGCCTCAATTTGCAGAAACTGTTCGAGGATCCCGACCTCAAGGACAAGCTGACCCAGGCCGGTTTCCGCGGCAACGGGCCGGTCATGACATTCTATTTCTTCCGTCTTGCGGCGCCGATCCTGCTGTTTGGCGGCGCGGCTTTCTATGTCTTCTTCGTCAATGATTTCGGCCTGCCGACGATCACGCGCTGGTGCGCGGCGGCGGGCATTGGCATGCTCGGTTATTACGCGCCCAACCTGTATCTCAAGAATGCGGCTGCCAAGCGCCAGCAATCGATCATGCAGGCGTTTCCCGACGGTCTCGATCTCCTGCTGATATGCGTAGAAGCCGGCATGTCGATCGAAGCTGCTTTCCAGAAAGTGTCGACAGAGGTCGGCGCCCAGTCGATCGAGCTGGCAGAGGAATTGTCACTGACGACAGCGGAATTGTCCTATCTCCAGGACCGGCGCACAGCCTACGAGAACCTTGCCAAGCGCACCAACCATCCCGGCGTAAAGGCCGTCGCGACGGCGCTGATTCAGGCTGAACGCTATGGCACGCCGCTGGGCCAGGCGCTGCGTGTGATGGCCAAGGAGAACCGCGACATGCGTCTCGCCAATGCGGAAAAGAAGGCGGCCGCCTTGCCGGCCAAACTTACGGTTCCGATGATTGTGTTCTTCCTGCCTGTGCTTTTCGTCGTGATCCTGGGTCCTGCGATCATGCGCTACCAGTCGATGTGATCCTCGCCTTTCTGGCGATTGAACTCGCCAATGACCCCTCACGAGGCTAGAAACATCCCATGCTGAACCGCCGAACCAGCGTTACGCGTAGCGAGATGAACGCGATTGCAAGCCGTGCGTCGGAGGCCGCACTGGCGGCGTTGGTGCATTCGGACATACCGCGTGCCCGCGACGAGCTGAGCGCGGTACCCAAGCGGGTCGAGTTCGCGGAATCCGGCTGGAAGGTGGCCCTGGTCAATGCCCTGACCGAGCTTGCGGCCGGAAAGCGCAAGAGCGGCATCAACGCGCTTACCAAGGTATTCCAGCGGCTCGACGACACCGGTTTGAGCGCCGATGACAAGGGCTATCTGCGGTTGTTTGCGCTTTATCGCGCAATCGAACACTCGAAGGACGGGCGCCCCCCCGGCGCGCTCCGCGACCATGCCGAGAATTTCCGGTTCGACACCACTCTGGTCGATCCGTCGCTGAAAGCGTTATTTCCCCTCAAACGGGTGAGCGGTCAGCCCGAAGACGTGCCGCCGCCACCGTTCCCGACTGGCATGGGGTCGATCGAGGCCTAGCGCGCGCCGCTGTCGTCGCGAATGGCATCCCAGCGCCTGCCAGTTGTCAGCATCGCCCGGACATACCCCATGTTGGCTTCCGCCGTTTGCGGGCTGACATCAACACGGGCCATTGCTTCGGCTTCGTCAAACCGGCCTTGCAGGGCAATCACGAGCGCCAGATTCTGACGCACCGTGGCGTCGGCATTTGGCCGTGCCATGGCCTCGCGCAGCAGGCGCTCTGCCTGTTCGGCGTCGCCGTCGAAGGCGAAAGACAGGGCCAGATTTGAGAGAATGGCGGATTCGCCCGGCGCCAGGGTCAGCGCGCGACGATATTGCTCGCGCGACTGGGTGCGCATTCCAGCCTGCTCATAGGCCACGCCGAGAATGTTGAAGACCTGCCAGTCATTGGAACGCGCGGCAGCCACCCGTGACAGCGATTCAATCGCTGTGGCGCCGCGACCGCCTTCGGTCAGTGCTGTGCCGTAGGCGTAATGCAGGTCGATATCGTCCGGATAGAGGGCCATGGCCTGGCGAGCGACCGTAGCCGCGCGCTGCGCCTGGCCGATGCGACGGAGCACGCGCGATAGCTCTATCGCGGCCTCGCGGTCGGCCGGATTGAGTTCGTGCGCCTCGGCCCAGAATGCGGCCTGGGTCAGCAGGTCCTGGCTGCGGATTGCCTCGCGTTCGGACTGGCTGGCCGGCACGATGGACGCGCGTTCGGTGAGATCCTGGGCCAGCGCCTGTTCCTCGACGGTCCTCGAGGTCGCGCAGGCAGCCAGGGCGGCAGACGCTGCGAGCAGGCTGAGTTTAGACACGACACGCATGGGTCAGGTCCTTTACCGGTTATCTGATCGCTTTACTCTTCGCTGCGCCGGTCAAGAATGCGTTAATCTATTGATCCGGTTTGTTGGAACATCGCCATTTTCTGGAGGCTGTCTGCGTGACCGAATTGTTTGCCGCCCCCTCTGACCAGAACCGGCGCCTGCGGGTTGTGGCCGCCAGCTTGGCCGAATCACTGCCGGATGCACTGACCGAAACCGGCAGAGCGGTTGCCAGGGCGAATGCATTCGCCGGCGACGCCGGACAGGTCGTGCTATTGCCGGATGGCAGCGGTGCGGACGCCTTGCTCGGCCTGGGCAATGCTGCCGATCCGTTCGCGTTCGGCGATGCCGCAAAGACGTTGCCTGAAGGCGATTGGGCGCTCGAGGGCGATCTCGGCGAAATCGACCCGACCATGGCGATGATTGCGTTCGGCGCAGGCGCCTACCAGTTCACGCGCTACAAGACGGCGAAGCGCCCGCCCGCGAGACTGGCGGCTATTGCTGGTGGTGATGCCGCCGAAGCGGAACGCGTCGTCCGCTCGATCTGGCTGGCGCGCGACCTGGTCAATACGCCGGCCGGGGACATGGATCCTGCAGCCTTGCAGCAGGCCGTGGAATCGGTGGCCGATGAATTTGGCGCCAAGATCCGCGCCACGGTCGGCGAGGATCTGCTGGCGGAGAATTACGGCATGATCCATGCCGTCGGGCGGGCGGCGCAATGCCCGCCGCGCCTTATCGAACTGGAATGGGGCGACGAGGCGCACCCGCGGCTGGCGATCGTCGGCAAGGGCATCACGTTTGACAGTGGCGGTCTCGACATCAAGCCGGCAGCCGGGATGCGCCTGATGAAGAAGGATATGGGCGGTGCGGCCAATGCGCTGGCGCTGGCCCGGCTGATCATGGATGCCAAACTGCCGGTCAGCCTGCACGTGCTGATCGCGGCGGCCGAGAATGCAATCAGCGGCAATGCCTTCCGCCCGGGCGATATCCTGACATCGCGGCTCGGGCTGACGGTGGAAATCGAAAATACCGATGCCGAGGGCCGTCTGGTGCTGGGTGATGCGCTCGCTCGCGCGGCGGAAGACGAGCCCGACCTGATTCTCGATTTCGCGACCCTGACTGGTGCCGCGCGCGTGGCGCTGGGCCCGGAATTGGCGCCTTTCTACACGGAAGATGACGCGCTCGCGCAGCAGCTCTCCGAAGGCGGCGCCAGCGTCGTCGACCCGGTCTGGCGCATGCCGCTCTGGGAGGGCTATGACAAGCAGATCGACGGGTCGATTTCGGATCTCAAGAATATGGGCGATGGCGGGTTCGCCGGGTCGATCACGGCAGCACTTTTCCTTCGGCGGTTTACGCTTGGCCGGCGCTGGTGCCATTTTGATATATTCGCCTGGAATCCTAAGGATCGGCCGGGGCGCCCGACCGGTGGCGAAATGCTCGGCTCCCGGGCGGCCTGGGAAGCCCTGAAAGCGCTTTATGGACACTAGATGACGCATCCTCGCCTCCATCCTGCGCGGCCTGATCTGGCGGCGGACCATCTCGAAGGGATTGTCGAGGCCGAGCGCTTTGTCGAACCGGTCGACATGCAGGTCACGGCCGGCGTGACGGCGATCCGACGAGAGCCGCGCGATGACGGCCCGATGGATACGCAAGCGCTGTTCGGAGAAACATTTGCCGTACTCGAGGAGCGCGCAGGCTGGGCGTGGGGATATTCACGACATGACGGCTATGTCGGCTGGATCGACATGGCAGCGTTGTCGCAATCTATGGCGCCCGTCACCCACAGGGTGTCCGCCTTGCGGACCTATCTGTTTTCAGAGCCAGACCTGAAATCGGCACCGCTGTGCCTGCTTTCCATGAATTCGAAGATTGCCGCGGGCGAGCGCGACGGCCGGTTCATCGATGCCGGGGGACGGGGCTGGGTGTTCGAGGGGCATTTGGTGCCGCTGGGCACGCATGCGCCTGACTTTGTCGCGGTGGCGGAACAATTTGTTGGTACGCCGTACCTCTGGGGCGGCAAGGAAAGCCTTGGGCTCGACTGCTCCGGTCTGATCCAGACAGCGCTGGAAGCATCTGGAATCAACGTTCTCCGCGATACCGACATGCAGGAAGCCGAGTTTGCGGAACGGTTCACGGCGATCGCCGTGGATGCGCCGCGTCAACGTGGCGATATCGTCTTCTGGAAAGGCCATGTCGGCATCATGACTGACAGCAATCGCCTGCTGCATGCCAATGCGACCTTCATGGCAACCGTATCCGAACCGGTCGCGGAAACAGAAAGGCGAGCCGCAGAAAACGACTCGCCTGTCACATCTGTTATCCGGATCGAGGGCTAGTTGCCGTCGTCTTCGGCCGGGGTTTCAGCGGCGGCTTCGTCGAGTGCGTCCATCTGGTCATCGACGTCCGCGACAGACTCAATCGCAGCTGCGCTGGCTTCGGCACCTTCTTCGGTGAAGACGTTTTCGAGCGTTGCGTCTTCCACGACTTCCGTCACGACCGGGGCCGGGGCAGGGAACGGCACGGCGGTGTCGCCGAGCGTTTGCAGATAAGCCAGGAGATCGGCGCGGTCCTCGTCGCCGCGAATGCCGGCAAACGCCATCGCGGTGCCGCTCAAGTAGCCGCGCGGGTTGGCGAGAAAGCCGTTGAGCTCTTCATAGGTCCAGTTGCCTGGATATTCAGCCATGACGCTGGAATAGGAAAACCCGTCATAGGAACCGATGTCACGGCCGACGACACCCCACAGGTTCGGGCCCTGGAGGTTGCCTGCGCCCGGGGCGGCATTGTGACAGGACACGCAGCGGCGAAAAATGCGCTCGCCCGCAGAAGCGTCGGCCGCAGCCAACAGCGTTCCGAGATCGATCACGTCTTCCTCGACCGCAGCGCCGCCGGCGGTGCCGCCAAGAACGGCTTCCAGATCGATCGGATATGAAAGGCTGGCATGTTCATCGCCATGGCCGCCTTCGGAGAAGACGATGTCACCGACAACGCCGATCACCATGACCATCAGAACGAGGCCGATAACTGCGGCTGCCACCTTGTTCCAGAAGAGATCGCCCATGCTTGCCCTCAAAAATTGAATGCGCGGTGTTTGGCACGCAGGCGCGTGTCAGGCAACCGCTTGATGTCGTGTGTCACTTACCCACGCAAAGTGCGTCCGTAAAGTGGCGCATCGTCGCGGGTTACATTGTTGTCAGACAAGGCCAGATCAACGCGATATTCAGCCAGCATTCATCTTTTGCGGAAAAATCTCCGGGGCGTGAAAACAAGGGCTTGAAGATACTTGCCGGCGTTCTCACTTGTGTATCCGCAGCCGGATCTGGCTGCTTTGTCATAACCTTTGTCCCCCCAACGAAAGGTATCTATCATGTTGCGCACACTTGTTTCCGCCACGGCTCTAGCCGCCGTTGCGGCTACCGCGTCGTTTGCCGGTCAGGGCGATTTCACGCTTGGCGGCGGTTACTCGACCTTCGACGTTTCCGATGGTGGAGCTGATGTCGATCTCGGCGCGGTGACGCTCCGCGGCGGCTATGAGTTCACCGACTATCTCGGCGTTGAAGGCCAACTCGATTTTGGCGTCAACGACGACACGATTCTGATCGGCGGCACGCCGGTCGACGTTGAGCTGAACCACGCGGCCAGCCTGTTCGGCGTGGCCCGTCTGCCGGTTTCGGACAACGCCAATCTGTTTGCCCGCCTGGGCTACACCACGGCGGACGTGGAAGCGTCCAGCACCGGCGTGTCGTTCACGGATGATGCCGACGGTTTCGCCTATGGCGTGGGTGGCGAATATTTCTTCGACGGACGCAATGGCTTCCGCGCGGAATACACCCGCCACGAACTGGACGATTCGGATGCCGATGTTTTCGGTATTTCCTACGTCCGGCGCTTCGGCGCGACCCGCTAGGCCGGGCTCCGCAGATTTAGATGCATGAATTTGGCCGCGCTGTGACCAGCGCGGTCATTTTATTGTTGGGCCTGCTTCCGCCTCCTGACCGCCCCAGGCCTCCAGAAGCCGCCGGGCAATGGCGATTTTCGGCGGGACATCCACTTCGGGGTGCGTGCCGTCGAGCATGGCGCGTACCTCGTCCCTGGAGAACCAGCGCGCATCCTCTATTTCGTGCGGATCCACCGTGATGTCGACGGTGACCGCCTCGATGATGAGGCCAAGCATCAGCGAGGATGCGAACGGCCAGGGCTGATCAGCGATCATTTGCGCGGACGCCGGATCGGCCGTGATACCGGATTCCTCGTAGACTTCGCGGGCTGCCGCCTGGGCGATCGTCTCGCCCGGCTCCATGAAGCCGGCGAGCGCCGACCACATTCGCGGCGGCCATCCTTCCTGGCGGCCGAGCAGACACCAGTCATCCTTGACCACAAGCATGATCGCGACCGGATCAACGCGCGGGAAATGCTCGCTGCCGCAGCCCGAGCAGGCCCGCTTGCGGCCGGCCTCGATCTGCTGGGTCGGTGCACCGCAATTGGCACAGAATCGGTGTTTCCGCCGCCATTCGATCAAGGAACGCGCCTGCGCCAGGATCCCGGTATCGGACATCGGCAACTGCATCGCAGCCATGCGCGTATCGGTGAATTCCACATCCGCTGGCGGCGACATGGCGGGATCGAGATCGACGGCGTAAAGCGGCGCGCCGTCTTCCAAGCCGAGCAGAATCGGCGCGTCGGCCTGTGGAAGGGAAAGCGCTTTCGCCAGCGGCCAGCGCAAAAGACCGCTGTCTGCTGCTAGCGCCGGATTGCCTTTCATGAACAATATGGCTGCAGCAGCGTCCTGTTGCATGAGTGCCGCGAGGCCGGCCTTATCGCGACGAATATCCTCGGCGCGATCCAGCGGTGACAGGCAGAAGGCCAGCGGCGGCAAATGGTTCATGCGTTCCTCGTGGACTGGGCTTGGCTGGCAGGTATGAGACAGGCTTTCGGTCAGGTAAACCGTCCAATAAGGAGTGAGTGGCGTTGATGCGTAACAAACTACACCTCGCCTTCAATGCCGCATCCGGCGCCTTTGTGCGCGGTCTGACAATGGACGCCCTGCGAGCGTCGATTGAGACGGCCGGCTGGAGCCTTTCAGGCGAAACCGACGTCACGAGCGGCGCCATTGACCCGGCCCAGATGACTGCCACCGACGCGATCGCGATCGCCGGCGGCGATGGCACGGCCATGGAGGTACTCAATGCCTGTGCCGACACGGAAACGCCGCCAGTCCTGATTCTGCCTTGCGGGACGGCAAACCTGCTTGCGCGACATGTGCACGCGACGATCGATCTCGATGCCGTGCTAGAAAATGCCCGCACGGCCGTGACCAAGCCGCTGGAACTGGGGCGAGCGAATGGCAAAACGTTCGCGGTAGCTGCTGCGATCGGTGTTTCGCCATCCTTTGCCCGGCTGCGTGAGGACATGCGGAGCGATCGCGGCTGGCGCCGCATCCGCCGCATTCCGGCCTATCTGGCAGCCGGGTTTCGTTCCTTCTTCCGCGGCCAGTTCTACGCCAACCTGTACGATGACCAGGCGCCGAGACGAGCTACTGCCCTTTATGTCAGCTGTCCTGATTCCCTTGTGAAAGACGGATGTTTCACGGTTCGGGGCGGTCGCTTGCGGACTGTCGCCGACCTGGCCGGCAGCGTGGCGATGGCGACGGGATCATGGACGATCTCAATGCCGATGGTGTGCTCGACCGGCGCGATGCAGCCGCGCTCTACGATCTTGTCGATCGCCTGCTGCAGGACCCCGCTCACAGCCACCTGCATGGCGGGCTCGGGGAATACGGCGCGAATTCGGCGCACGGACCTTTCGTACATGTAGACGAGCGTGGCTGGAATGCCCGCTGGGGACGCAGCGCCGGCGCGCGCTAGACGATTGCGGCGGACCTGACAGGCGAATCCGTGCTAGACTCCTCGCGTCAGGGGAGGCCCAGAATGAAAGTCATTATCGGTGCGAGCGCGTGTTGTCTCGGGATAGCAGCAGTGGCCAGTGCGCAGACCAGCGTCACCCCCGTCGATCACGGTATCGACGCCTGTCCCGCCTTCGACATCATCCAGCAACGCATTCTTGAAGTGGTCCGCGGCGTGTCCTTCGAAGGCAGCGAAGATGTCGCGCCCGAAGGTGACGGCGGAATCGCTGTCCAGTTCATTCTCGATGCTTCGGGGTCGATGGGCGCCTCGGCCGGCAATGACACCAAGATGGAAGTGGCGCGCAGCGCTTTCATCAATGCGCTCGACGTGATCGAAGAGGCCGACATCACGGCCTCGCTCCGGGCTTACGGCTTTGATTCCAGCGTTGAGCACACGGCGGCAGCTTCCTGTCCGAATACCGTGCAGCTGACCGGGTTTGTCTCCGGCAATCTGACCGAATTGCGAACGGCGGCGAGCGGGCTGTCTCCCTATGGCTACACACCGATAGCGGCCAGCCTGGAAGCGGCTGCGGACGATCTGATGACAGAAGAGGCGCGCGAACGGCTGATCGTGCTCCTGTCCGACGGTGAAGAGACCTGTGACGGCGATCCTGTCGCCATGGCCGAAGCCATTCGCGGCCGCGACATCAATGTGTCGGCTTACGTTGTCGGCTTCGACCTCGATACCGAACAGGCCGCGCAATTGCGTGCCGTCGCGGAAGCGGCCGGTGGCCGCTACATCAATGCACCGGATGGCGAGGCGCTTGCCGAGGCGATGCGCGAAGTGTCAGGCATGACGGTGAGTCGGTCGGAACGCGAGTTGATCCGTTGCGAAAACCCTGTGCAGGGCGGGCTGACGCCAGAGACGGCGGTACCGCTCGAACCGGGCATTTACACGATCGGCGAATTGCTACCGCGCGGCGAATACCGGTTCTACCGGGTCGATACGCAGGAGGGCGAAATGGGCGTCGTCCGCGGTCTTCTGCAAAGCTATGCCTATGTCGGGGAGGATGACGAAGCGGTCGAATCCGCCGCCACTCTTGGCGCCATGACGATCCGTCTGCTCGATCCGCAGGGTGAGCGCGCGGGGTCCGGATTTCCGCGGGAACGCAGCCTCCCGGGCGAGAGCCTGACCGGTTATTATGTCGATACGACAGGGGACGGGTTCATCATCGGTGTTGGTGACAATTACGACCGGACCACGCCGCTTTCGCTTTTCGAGATCGCGATCGAGGACGCCGCCGACAATGGCGCCGGCGATGCGGATTCCGAGCGCGACGGGGACTATCCCGCGTTGGCGCCCGGCGAGACCGGCACGGGTCTCGTCGGCCATGACGATCTCAGTGATCTCTGGCGGGTCGAGACCGATGGGCCGGTCGATGTCGAAGTGTCGCTCGAAAACGCCGACATGCGCTTCGGGATCCGGGTGTTCGATGCCGAGACCGGCCGCCGCCTGCAGCGCGAACGCCCGGAGCCGGGTGGCCACAGTTTCGCGATCGAGACAGATGCGCCGGTTCTGATCGAAGTGTCGACGTCCGAACCACGGCTGGCCTCGCGTCACAGCCACTATTCGATCGCCATCAGCGAACGCTGACTCCGTGCCCTTGCGGAGCGCAGTCTAAAAGCCGATATTGGGGGTGGAAGATCGGCGCGGACGGACGCCTCGCCAACCCGGTCAGGTCCGGAAGGAAGCAGCCGTAACGAGTTTTGCTCCGGGTCGCTGTCCGGTCTTCCACCTAACTCCGGAATCAGCCCAGACAAGGTGTTATGGACGACACGCCCGAACAGATGACGGACACCGATCCGGGACCGTCTCTGGGGCTCGATCTTCCGGAGGATAACGCCGGCTACCAGGTGCTGGCGCGCAAATACCGTCCCACACGTTTCGAGGATCTGATCGGCCAGGAAGCCATGGTGAGAACGCTCACCAATGCCTTCAAAACTGGCCGCATCGCGCATGCCTACATGCTGACCGGTGTGCGCGGGGTCGGCAAGACCACGACAGCGCGGCTGATTGCCCGTGCGCTCAACTATCTCACCGACAAGGTCGACGAGCCGTCCATCAAGCTGGATCCGCCAGGCGCGCATTGCGAGGCGATCCAGAAGGGCAATCATGTCGACGTGATGGAAATGGACGCCGCCTCGCGCACCGGGGTTGGCGACATCCGCGAAATTCTCGAAGGCGTGCGCTATGCGCCGGTCTCGGCGCGCTACAAGGTCTACGTGATCGACGAAGTGCACATGCTGTCGAACTCGGCCTTCAACGCGCTTTTGAAAACGCTGGAAGAGCCGCCGCCGCATGTGAAATTCATCTTCGCGACGACCGAGATCCGCAAGGTTCCGGTGACAGTGCTGTCGCGTTGCCAGCGATTCGACCTCAAACGTGTCGATCGCGATGTGCTGACCGGCCATCTGGCGAATATCGCCAAGAAGGAAGGCGCCGATATCGAGACCGACGGGTTGGCGCTGATTGCCCGCGCTGCCGAGGGATCGGTGCGCGACGCGCTGTCCCTGCTCGACCAGGCCATCGTCCAGGGCGAAGCGGGACCTGTGAGCGCGCTACAGGTTCGCGACATGCTCGGCCTGGCGGACCGGGCACGCGTGCTCGACCTGCTGGAAGCGGCGTTGTCCGGCGACCACGCCAAGGCGCTGTCGGAGATCGCGTCGCTGTATGATTCCGGTGGTGAGCCCGCCATCATCACGCGCGATTGTCTCGACTATGTGCACGCGGTCACGCGGATAAAGGCGGCAGGACCGGAAACGGATCTGGCGGAAGCCAAGGAAACCGTGGCGCGGCTGGCGGCGCTGGCTGACAATCTGTCGATCGCGCAGCTGACGCGGCTCTGGAAGATCCTGCTGACAGGGCTCGAGGATGTGCGCCGGGCGCCGGATCCGTTGACGGCGGCCGAGATGACGCTGCTGCGCCTCGGCTCTGCCGTATCGCTGCCTTCGCCCGAAGATGCGGCGAAAATGTTGCGCGAGGGCGGGGAGGCCGCCCCTTCCGCCCCAAAGCCTGATCCGGCGCCGCAGCCGGAGCCCGCACCTGTCGCGCAAGCCGAGGCCGCGCCTGCGAAACCGGCACAGGTCGCGCGAGCCGAAACCTCGCCTGCCGAGCCATCCGCCCCGTTGGAAAATTCGCCGCAATCGCTCGACGATCTGTATGAGGCGATGGCGGAGCGCGCCGATGCGCATCTGCGCTCTGATCTGATGCGTTTCGTGCGGCCGATCTCGTTCAAGCCAGGCAAGATCGTGTTCGAGCCGGCTGAACATGCGCCGCCCGATTTGGCGCAGCGGCTGGCCAAGTGGCTGCAGGACCGCACGGGATCGACCTGGGCCGTGATGCCAACCCATGACTCGCGCGGCGGGGAGACGCTGCGCGAGCGCCAGAAGCGCGAAGAGCGTGAGCATCTCGAGCGCGTGGCGCGGGATCCGGCGGTGGCTAGGGCACTGCATTTATTCCCCGGGGCCGAGATTGTATCGGTGACGAAACCGACCAAGCCAGAGGCCGAGGACGAGACGCCGACGAGCGCGAAAGGCCAGACATGAAAGACCTGATGGGACTGATGAAGCAGGCGCAGGAACTGCAGAAGCGGATGCAGGAGGCGCAGGAACAGCTCGACCAGGAGGAGGCCATCGGGGAATCCGGTGCCGGTCTCGTGCGGGTGACGCTGTCTGCCAAGGGCGACATGAAATCGATCGAGCTCGATCCGAGCATTCTGGTAGCGAGCGAAAAGGAAGTCGTCGAAGACCTCATCAATGCGGCACATGCCGATGCCCGGCGCAAGGCGGAAGAGGTCCAGGCGCGCGTGATGAAAGACGCGGCCGGCGGCATGCCGATGCCGCCCGGCTTTTCCTTTCCGGGATAGTCTCGGTGTCGACGCACTCTGCCGGACCCGAAATCGAGCGCTTGATCCAGCTTTTGGCAAAATTGCCAGGGCTGGGGCCGCGTTCGGCGCGGCGTGTGGCGCTGCACCTGCTGAAAAAGCGGGAAGCCCTGATGGGTCCGCTGGCCGAGGCGTTGTCGAATGCGGCCGACAAGATTTCCGCCTGCTCGACCTGCGGCAATCTGGATGTGTCGGATCCGTGCGCGATCTGCGCCGCTCCGGGGCGAGACCCGTCGGTGATCTGTGTTGTCGAGACTGTGGGTGACATCTGGGCGCTCGAGCGGGCGGCGGCGTTCAAGGGGCGTTACCACGTGCTGGGCGGCGTGTTGTCGCCGCTCGACGGCGTGCGGCCCGACGACCTCAATATCGGCCGGCTACTCGACCGCGCCGCGGCGCCCGAGATCAAGGAGGTGGTGCTGGCGCTCAATGCGACTGTCGACGGTCAGACGACGGCGCATTACCTGTCCGATCGGCTCGAACCGCTGGAGGTGTCGATCACCAGCCTGGCGCGGGGTGTGCCGGTTGGCGGCGAACTCGACTATCTTGATGACGGCACGCTGGCAGCAGCGTTCAAGTCGCGGCGGCCGACCTAGCGGGTTATCGCCGGATCAGGCAGCACCGGGCAGGTTCACGAAACCCTTGGCGAAAGTCGCGAGCCGCGGCCCGATCTGCGGTTCGAAGGCGCTCACCTGTGACCAGCGGCGGCGCGCGCGGGCGGGCAGTTCTCCGATTTTGCCGGGAAGGTAGCCGGCGGCCGCTTCAACCAGATCCCAGCTGCGCAGGCCGACACCGGCCAGGCCCGGTGCGATGAAGCGGCCGCAATCGAGCGGCACTTCATAGGAGGCGTAATACGTCTTGTAATGCGCGCCACCGCGACCGAGATCGACCCGCGTCAGGCCGTTCTGCGGCGCGGCGTTGAAAATCTCGTGCAGCAGGAGGAGGCCGGGCGACACTTTTGCAAAGCGCACGTCATAAGCCGGGAACCATGAGTGATAGACGTCACCGGCGCGCAAACCGAATTCTATCGCGGCCAGCTCGTCGCCGAACCAGAGCGCATAAATCTCGCCGCGAAACGCCGGATCGTCGAGCCCGTTGAGATGCTCCAGCAATTGCCGCGCCCAGCCAACAGCGAACACGTCGAGCTTGCCGGTTTCGGCGTACTGCCTGGATTTCCAGTCGGCGAGTATGCTGAACAGCGAGCCGTCCGGATCACCCGCTTGCAGACGGACCGGGCCGAAATCGCGCTCGGCGTTGCGGCGACGGCGGTCCATCTTCTTGAACTGGGATTTATGTGCGGCCCTGCGGCCCGCGAAATAAACCTCGGGACCGTTTGTGAGATCGACGACCGCTGAACCGTCGCGCTCGCGCTTGTGCGGTGCCGGGCAGGCCGAGCCGCTCCACCAGTTCTCGAACGGCAGACTGCTGGCGCCCAGCGCGGAAAGGAACGCCCGCTGGCAGATTCGGGTGCCGGGGCGTGCGATGACGCCCTGATAGTCCGACATGGGCGCAGCGGCGGGCCTGATACCATTGCCGCCGGCGTGATAGGCGAAGAACCCGGTTGTCTCGTCTTGCTCGAAAATCACGGCAATGCGGAGATCGTCGCGGACCCGGTTCACGATGTCCGCGAATTCGGGCAGCAGGTAGGGGCTGACGGGTTGGCCGTCCCGGCACGCCCATCGGCGCCACTGGTCTCGCTGACCGTCGGTCAGGTCCCGTATCGACACGCTCTCCACGTGCATATGGTCACTCCCGTTTCGCCTCTGGCGAGAATGCAAGAACAGGGCCGGTTTGGCTTGCCTTTGAAGGGTTCTACACTGCCCGAAATTCGTAAATGGATGATTCGATGCCTGAGACCCTGACCCTTGAAACAGCGCTGATCGTTGGTTCGCCTATCGTGACGCTGGTCATTTTTCTTCTTTGGTTGTCGTCCGCGCGCGAGAAGCGGAAGCTGGAAAACAGTCTTACAAGCCTCCGGGACAAGGCTGCGATCGTAGACCGTCTCGAAATCGACCTGCGGGAGGCCGAAACGGAACGCGAGGAAGCTGCCAAGGCGCGTTCCGCCGCCGAAGCCAAACAGGCCGCGTTGGAAAGCGAACTGAAGTCTGCCGAAAAACACCATGCCGAGCGCATCAAGGAATTGCAGGCCGCTCGCGAGCAGTTGACGGAGACCTTCAAGGCCACGGCGAGCGAAATTCTGAAATCCAGCGGTGAGGAGTTGAGCAAGAGCAGCAAGGAATCGCTGGACCTGATGCTGAACCCGCTTCGCGAGCAATTGAAGGATTTCAAGAAAAAGGTCGAGGACGATTCAGAAAAGAGGGTGGAGCAAACCTCTTCGCTCGATCGCATGGTGCAGATCCTTCACAAGGATGCGCGACAAATGTCGGAAGACGCTACCAATCTGGCGAACGCCCTTCGTTCGTCGTCCAAAATGCAGGGCGATTGGGGCGAGTTAATCCTGACCAGCATTCTGGAGAAGGCCGGCCTCCGCGAGGGACAGGAATTCCATACCCAACAAAGCGAAACCGATTCCGAAGGAGCGCGGCTTCGTCCCGATGTAGTCGTCGACATGCCGGGCAATCAGCGATTGGTCATCGATTCCAAAGTCAGCCTGAAAGCTTTCGAAAACTGCGTAAACGCAGAAGCCGAAGACGACCGCGATGCTGCTCTGAAGCAGCACCTTGCATCCATTCGTGCCCACATAAAAAGCTTGCATGAGAAAGACTATCCCAAGCTCTATGAGGGCGTCAGTTTCACTTTGATGTTCATTCCGCTGGAAGGTGCAGCCAGCCTGGCATTCCAGAGCGATCCGGATCTGGCCGGATTTGCTTGGGAACGCGACATCATGATTGCCACACCGACCAATCTGATGATGGCGATGCGAACGGTTCAGAATCTGTGGACCATCGACCGCCAGAACCAGAATGCTCGTGAGATCGCTGACAGGGCGGGGCAGCTCTATGACAAGCTGGTAGGCTTCGTCGAGGAACTTGATGGCGTCGGTAAACGACTGGACCAAGCGCAGGATGCCTGGGCTACGGCCAAGGGGCGTCTTTCATCGGGCCGGGGAAATGTCATTCGGCAAACGGAAATGCTCAAGGCACTCGGTGCCCAGACCAAGAAGTCGCTGCCGGCCGATCTGCTGGATGCCGCCGATGACGGTGACGAACGGGCCGCCATTGACGGTCCGGACAACGACAAGTCTTGAACCGCGCGCTCGGCTCGCATACCTATGCCATATGGCTGTTCGCGAGATACTCACCGTTCCTGATCCGATCCTTAAAAAGGTCTCGGAGCCCGTCGCCAGTGTCGACGAGGACCTCCGCAACCTGATGGATGACATGCTGGATTCCATGTATGCGGCCGACGGGATCGGCCTCGCGGCGATCCAGGTCGGCGTGCCGAAACGCGTCATCGTCATGGACCTCGACTGGGGCAAGGGCGAACGTAATCCGCGCTATTTCGTCAATCCGGTGCTGTCGAAACCGTCCGACAATTTGCTGCCCTACGAGGAAGGCTGCCTGTCGGTTCCAACCTATTTCGACGAGGTCGAACGGCCGGACCGGATCCAGGTCGACTATCTCGATTATGACGGCAAACCGCAGACAGAGATTGCCGAAGGCATGTTCGCCGTGTGTATCCAGCACGAGATGGACCATCTCGAAGGCGTCCTGTTCATCGATCATCTCTCGCGCCTGAAGCGTCAGCGCGCGGTGCAGAAGGTCAAAAAGCTGGTCAAACAGCGCGATCAGGACGCGGCATGATCCTCCGCCGTGCGCGGGCGGATGATGTCGCCACGCTCGCGGCCTGGGATGAGAAACCCCATGTGAAATGGTGTACCGGTCATGATCCGGACACGCCTTTGCCGGCAGAGGCGCGCGAGGACTGGCCGGCCGAGATCGCACGGCTGGATGACTGGCAGGAAATCTGGATCGGCGAGGCAAGCGGTCGGCGGATCGGCGTCGTGCAGATCATCGATCCGCACCGGGAGGCAAGTCATTACTGGGGCAAGTGCGCGCCCAACCAGCGGGCGATCGACATCTGGATCGGTGAGGAGACGGATCTTGGGCGCGGCTATGGCACGGTCATGATGCGGGAAGCGATCGAGCGGTGCTTCTCCGATCCGACGATCACGAACATCCTGATCGATCCGTTGGTGATCAACGAAAAGGCGATCCGCTTTTACCGCCGGCTCGGCTTTGTCGATGTCGGCGAGCGCTGGTTCGATGACGATCACTGCCTGGTGATGGAATTGCGGCGCGACGCCTGGGCAGCGGGTCAGGCGAATTGACGGCCAGCTGTAACGTGCTCACAGTTTCTACAACGCCGACCCATGACGGCGCCGTGAGGGCACACTTCAGGACTGTTTCACAGGGATTATACGAAGGGGCGATGATGACCGGACGATCCAGAATGATTTGGCGGGCAGGGATTTCCGCATCACTCCTTGTTGCCGGGATGGCAGGGTGCTCGGCCAGGGATCAGCGTGCGGAGCCCGCCACCCTGTTCGACACGCTGCAGACCTATTGCGGCCAGGCTTTCGAGGGCCGCGTGACGAGCGACGATCCACGCGATGCCGATTGGGCGTCGCAGACGCTGGTCATGCATGTGCGCGAATGCTCGGCGGATGAAATCCGTATTCCGCTTCACGTCGGCGAAGATCGCTCGCGCACCTGGGTCGTGACCCGGACCGATGACGGCTTCCGGCTGAAACACGATCACCGACACGAAGACGGAAGCGAGGACGTTCTCACGCAATATGGCGGTGACAGTTCCACGGTAACCGCGACCCGCATCGAATTCCCGGCTGACGCATTCAGCCGCGACCTGTTCGTGCGCGAGGGCATCGAAGCCTCGGCGCAGAATGTCTGGCTGATGGAAATCGACAGCGAGTCCTTCACCTACGGGCTCGATCGGCCGGACCGGACTTTCCGCGCCGCGTTTGACCTGTCGGAACCGGTCAGCGCGCCGCCTCCGCCGTGGGGGTTCGAGGACTGACCGCCGCCGAGGCTTGATCTTTGCGGCGTGATCGGCAGAAACGCCGGCATGACCTTGCGCCTCGCCTTCATGGGCACACCCGACTTCGCTGCCGCGTCGCTCGCCGAGATCGCCGCGGCCGGCCATGACATCGTGCGCGTCTACACGCAGCCGCCGCGCCGTCGCGGCCGCGGCAAGGAAGAGCGCAAGACGCCGGTACATGAACTGGCGGAGACGCTGGGGCTTGGCGTTCATACACCCGAGAGCTTCCGGGATCCCGACGTTCTGGCAGATTTTGCGGCGCTTGAACTCGATCTCGCCGCCGTTGTCGCCTATGGCCAGATCCTGCCGCAGGCAGCGCTCGATGCGCCGCGCCTGGGTTGTCTCAACCTCCATGCCTCGCTGCTGCCCCGCTGGCGCGGTGCGGCACCCATCCAGCGCGCGATCATGGCCGGCGACGAAAAAACCGGCGTTCAGATCATGCAGATGGAGGCTAGGCTCGATACCGGGCCGATCCTGCTGTCGGAAACCGTCCGCATCTTCCCCTTCGATACGGCGGGCAGTCTGCATGACCGGCTGATGGCCACCGGCGCCCAGATGTGGCCGCGCGCCCTCGCGGCCCTCGAGCGCGGCTCACTCGAAGCCGTGCCGCAGGAGGCAGACGGTGCGACCTACGCCCGGAAGATATCCAATGACGAGGTCCGGATCGACTGGTCGCAATCGGCCGATGCCGTGGCCAACCAGATCCGTGGCCTGTCGCCATTTCCCGGCGCGTGGTTCGAGCTCCCCCACAGCAAGGGGAAGGTGCGCGTGAAAGTCCATCTCGCCAAGGCCGATGAAGGAGAGGGAAAGCCGGGAACCGCGCTTGACGACGCGCTGCTGATCGCGTGCGGCGAGAGGGCGGTCCGACTGACGCGGCTGCAGCGTGAAGGCCGGGCGGCCATGGACGCGGAAACCTTTCTTCGCGGCAACAAGCTGCCGTCCGGCACGGTGCTGGACTGATGCCGCGCTACAAACTGACGCTGGAATATGACGGCTCGGCCTTCATGGGCTGGCAGTGGCAGGACCACGGTCCCAGCATACAGGGCAGCCTGGAACGCGCGGCAGGCAAGCTGAACGGTGCGCCAGTCGAGGTGATCGGTGCCGGCCGGACCGACAGCGGCGTGCATGCGCTTGGCCAGGTCGCCCATGTCGATCTCGAAAAGGATTTGCGAACCGACACGGTACGCGATGCGATCAATCAGCACCTGAAACCGGACCTCATTGCAGTGCTCGCCGCCAAGCGCGTGAGCGAGGATTTCCACGCCCGGTTTTCGGCGACGAAGCGGCATTACATCTACCGCATCATAGACCGGCGGCCGCCGCTGACGCTGGACAAGGGAAAGGTCTGGCGGGTGCCGGTGAAGCTGGATGTCGATGCCATGCACGTGGCGGCGCAACGCCTCGTAGGAACGCATGATTTCTCGACCTTCCGGGATGCGCAGTGCCAGGCGGATTCACCGGTGAAGACCCTGGATGCGATTGCCGTCCGCCGGGTTGCCGACGAGGTCGAGATCACCTGTTCGGCCCTGTCCTTCCTGCACCGCCAGGTACGGTCGATCACCGGCTCACTGGTCGAGATCGGTCGTGGAAAGTGGACCGAGACGGATCTGGTGCAGGCGCTGAAGGCGCGCGACCGATCGCGATGCGGGCCGGTTGCGCCCGCCGGCGGGCTCTATCTCGAACGCGTCGATTATCCCGGCTAGCGGAGCAGCTGGATCAGCATGAAATCGGCAAAGACCGGGATCAGGCCGAGCGCGATGCCGCGACCGGCCGGCAGGTCGAGGGCAACCATTGCGATCCGCGCATGCAGGAAAAAACGGAAAAACAGATAGGCAAACGTGTAGATGAAGGCCGTCGTCTCGGCGTTCGCCAGCCCGGCGAGGAAAAGCACAAAGATCAGGCCCTGGAAGGCAAACAGGAAGAGCACCGCCCAATTGTGCAGGACCAGCCAATGCACATAGCGATGCTTGACGCCGGCGAGCCGGACGAGGAGCGCTGCAATCAACGGAAAGGCCAGCCAGATGCGGCCCATGTCAGCGAGGAAATCTCCCGCATCATAAGTAATGCTTGCATCCGGGGCGAGATCGGCCGACAGGCGCATCGCGCCCTGCAGGGTGAACCAGAAGATTGGCAGGGTGAACAGGGCAGCGGAAAAGCTGCGGATGAGTCCGGCTGCGGAAAGATTAAGCGGCGCTTGCCAATCATCGCGAAAGGCGATGGCGCGCGTGACGGCGATCAGCCCGCCCCAGGCCTCTGCAACCAGCCGGATCATTCGGCCAGTCCGAAATAGGATCGGATCAGCCGCGCATATATCCGCGTCAGGGTCTCGATATCAGCTGTGTCCACCCGCTCGTCGACTTGGTGCATGGTCGCGCCAACGAGCCCGAACTCGGCGACCTGGGCATAATCCTTGATGAAGCGCGCATCCGATGTACCGCCGCCCGTATTGAGCGCTGGGGTCATGCCGGTCTCCGCAGCGACGGCAGATTTAAGCGCCTCGGTGAAATGGTCCGGCGTCGACAGGAAGGCTTCTCCCGTCACTGTCAGATCGAGTTCGATGCGACCGTGGAAGCCGACGCTGAGCGCCTTGGCCTCGTCTTCGATCCAGCGCTTCAACTCGTCACCCTTGTGCGATGTATTGAAGCGAATGTTGAACTGCGCCCGGGCTTCGGCCGGGATTACATTGTGCGGCCTGTTGCCGACATCAACGGACGTGACTTCCAGATTGCTGGGCTGGAAATGCGGCGCGCCGTCGTCCAGCCTGCGTTCAAGCAGTTCAGCCAGCAATTCCATCAGCTTGGGAATCGGATTCTCGGCGCGTTCGGGATAGGCGACATGGCCCTGGCGGCCGATCACGCGGATCACGCCATTGAGGCTGCCCCGCCTGCCTACCTTGATGGTTTCGCCGATACGATGCGGATTGGTCGGTTCGCCGACGAGTACGTGGTCGAAACGCTCGCCTTCCGCGTGCAGGGCCTGCATCAGTCTTTTCGTCCCGTTGACGGCCGGGCCTTCCTCGTCGCCGGTGATCAGGAAGACGATGGAACCGGGAATCGTGTGCTCGGCCTGAACGCGCTCGACGGCGGCGACCATGGCGGCCAGCGCGCCTTTCATGTCCGCTGCGCCGCGTCCCCAGAGCACGCCGTCCTCGATGCGGGCATCAAACGGTCCCTTGGTCCAGGCCGCGTCGTCACCGGGCGGCACGACATCGACATGGCCGGCAAAGCCGAGCACCGGGCCTTCTGTGCCGCGGCGGGCGTAGAGATTGTCGACCTCGCCGAAGGGATAGCGGCGCGCGGTGAAGCCTATGCGTTCGAGCGCGTCCTGCAGCACATCCATGACGCCGGCGTCTTCCGGTGTCACCGAGGGCGCCCTGATCAGCGCCTGGGCAAGTGGGAGGGGATTGGCGTGGTTCATCAATCGCGAAGCAATTCGTTGATGCCTGTCTTGGCGCGGGTGCGCTCGTCGACCGTCTTGACGATGACGGCGCAAGCCAGCGACGGCCCGCCCTTGGGATCGGGGAGCGTGCCGGGCGCAACCACCGCATAGGGCGGCACTTCGCCATAGGTGATCTTGCCGGTGGCGCGGTCGACGATCTTGGTCGAGCCGGAAATAAACACGCCCATGGCGAGCACGGCACCTTCGCGGACGATCACGCCCTCGACGACTTCGGAGCGGGCGCCGATGAAAGCCCCATCCTCGATTATGGTCGGATTGGCCTGCAGGGGTTCGAGCACTCCCCCGATGCCGGCGCCGGCCGAGACATGGACATTTCTGCCGATCTGCGCGCAGGATCCGATGCTGGCCCAGGTATCGACCATTGCGCCTTCGCCGACATAGGCGCCGATATTGACATAGGACGGCATCAGCACCGCCCCCGGCGCGATGAAGGCTCCGCGGCGCACGGCGCAGGGCGGTACGGCACGGAAACCGGCGGCCCTGAATTCTTCCTCACCCCAGCCCTCGAACTTCGACGGCACCTTGTCCCACCATTTGGCGCCGCCAATGCCGCCGGCGATCGGCACCATGGGATTGAGGCGGAAGGACAGGAGGACGGCTTTCTTCAGCCATTGATTGACGATCCACTGATCACCTGACTTCTCGGCAACGCGCGCCTTGCCGCTGTCGAGCAGGGCGACGGCCTGCGCCACCGCATCGGCGATGTCGGCATTGAGAGCGTCGGAACTGTCGCGGCGATCCCAGGCAGTGTCGATGACGGTTTCGAGATGGGTGAGATCGGTCATGCGGCGGGGACTTTCGTCTGGGCGGTGGACAGGAAGGTCTTGAGGCAATCGGCTGCAAAATGAACGTGATCGGGATGCTCATCGGGACCGGCGCTTTCTTCGTCGCGTGGTCCGGGCCGGGCGCGAACCAGGATGGTCGTCCAGCCGAGATCATAGGCGGTCTTCAGATTGCGGATCGAATCCTCGAAAAAGGCGCTTTCCGGGGCTGTGATGGCGAAACGCTTCGAAAAACGGTCGAAGCCGGCCATGTGCGGCTTTGGCTGAAAGCCGGCAGCCTCGACATCGAACATGTCGTCGAAACAGTCGGCAATGCCGAGCCGGTTGCAGACATTCTCGGCATGTTTCAGCGAGCCGTTGGTATATACATAGCGGCGCCCTGGCAGGTCCTTGATGTGCTGCGCCAATGCCGGGTCCGGCGTCACCACGCTCAAATCGACATCGTGGACGAAGTCGAGAAAGGCACGACCGTCGGGTATCTGACGGTTGGCCATCAGGCCGTTCAGGGTTGTGCCGTATTCGCGCCAGTAATCCTTCTGCACCTTGCGCGCCTGTTCGCGATCGAGGCCGAGCAGGCGGGACACATAATCGGTCATCCTAGCGTCGACCTGCGACATGACGGCGGCATCCGACGGGTAAAGCGTGTTGTCGAGATCGAACACCCAGGTCGAGACATGTGAAAGGTCCGCGCTCAAGGCTCTGTCTCCTCGGGTGCTGTGTTTTCGATCTGCCGAAAATCGCCAATCGTCAACGCGACGCGGCTGGTGCCGTCGACCGGTTCTGGAATTTGCCGGAAACGCGCCGCTGCATAGCCGCGCCCTGCACAGTCGGCGCGGCCCTCCGCGACGAAGCGCGAGGGCGAATAACAGAAGCTTTCCGTACCGTTCTGCAGGCGGCCTTCGGTCTCGCCCGTTCGCTCGGCGTAGAACCAGGCGTCGGCCAGATGAAGATGTTCGGCAATGACGCGGGCGCACCCGCCGGCGTCCAGGCGCCACCAGCCGCGCGACTCCCAGACGTCGTTTCGCTCTCTTGCCAGCGCCACCGCGATACGGCCTTCGGTTTCATTGCAGACAACCAGGCCGGCTTCGGCATTGCGTCGGATCGCAGCGGCTTCCAGCGCGTCGATCAGCTCGGGGCGTGGCGGTGTGCGCGGCAATCCTTCCGCCTGCACAAAAGCCGAGATCGCACGGAATGTCCGGCGGCCTTCGACACCATCAATAAAGCGGATGTCATAACCGGCATCGCGCAACAGGCGCTGGATTCCCGCTTCCTGGGCATCGTCGCCAAAATCGAGCGGTTCGACGAGAACGGTCCTCAGGCGATGCTCGCCGCGCAGCACGTCAAAACCGCGCCGGCCGAGGCCCAGGGATTCACAATCGGTGACACCTTCCACTGCGAAGTCCGCAGCGCCGACGCAGAGGTCCAGCTGGCCGCCCCATTCGCGCACGCCGCCCAAATAGGCGGCTGTCGACCGGGCATAGAACAGCAGGGGCTGGTCGCTGTCGGGATCGATGGTCGGGCCGGCCTCGACACATTCGCCGGGGCGCACGCGTGTCCAGCCCTCGACCGCGATCTCCCGCCTTTCGGTGATCCAGCCGAGCGCTGATTCGATGATGAAGCTGGTCTCGTTGCAGATGTCGGCAGCGCGCGCGGGCGCCGCTGGCAGGATCAGGAGTGCAATCAGGAGAAGACGCGAGACCATGCCGGCAATCTAACCCGAAAACTCCGCCGTGAATGCGGCAATCGCATTTCTCAATTCATCGAGCCCGGTTTTCTTCGAGGCCGATGTCGCGATGATTTCCGGGAATGCTGCCGGCCGTTTGGACAGTTTCTGCAGGGTTTCGGTTTTTACGGCTTCGAGCTGGCCCGGCTTCAGCTTGTCGGCTTTGGTCAGCACGATCTGGTAACTGACGGCGGCCTCGTCCAGCCCGTCCATCATCAGCGTGTCGATCTGTTTCAGCCCGTGGCGGGAATCCACCAGCTGGTAGACCCGTTTCAGGTTCGGGCGGCCCTTGAGAAAGGCTTCCGTCAAGCGGGTCCAGACCTGCGCTGTTTTCTTGGGGGCCTTGGCAAAGCCATAGCCTGGCAGGTCGACAAGACGAATTTGGCCGCCGAGATCGAAGAAATTGAGTTCGCGCGTACGCCCGGGATCGCCCGAAGCCCGCGCCAATTGCCGGCGATTGGTGAGCGCATTGATGAGGCTCGACTTACCGACATTCGACCGGCCCCAGAAGGCGACTTCGGGAAGGTCAGCCGGCGGCAGGCCCGCCAGATCGACCGCGCCCTTCATGAAATCGCAGGGGCGGGCGAACAGCGCGTTGCCGCGCCCGGTATCGGAATTGCCGTACATCGGCGTCAGCTGGTTTCCCCGCCACGATTGCGCAGATTCTTGATCAACGTGTCGAACCGCGTCTCGACGCCCTGGCGGCGCATGATGATGTATTGCTGCACGACTGACAGGAAGTTGTTCCACGCCCAGTAGATCACGAGGCCGACCGCGAACGGCGCCAGGATGAAAGTGAAGACCAGCGGCAGGAAGGCAAAGATGCGCTGCTGCATCTTGTCCGGCGGCGGCGGGTTGAGCGATTGCTGGGCCCACATGGTGAGGCCCATGATGATGGGCCAGGCGCCGATGCCAAGCGCACCGCCGATCAGCCACACATTGGACGGGTCATACGGCAAGAGGCCGAACAGGTTCCAGACATTTGTCGGATCCGGAGCGGACAGGTCCTCGATCCAGCCCGGGAAGGGTTGGTGGCGCATTTCCAGAGTCACGAAAAGCGTCTTGTAGAGCGCGTAAAAGACCGGGATCTGGAACAGGATCGGCAAACAGCCGGCGAGCGGATTGACCTTTTCTCGCTGGTAGAGCGCGATGATCTCCTGTTGCTGCTTCTGCTTGTCCTCGGAATATTTCTCGCGGATTTCCTGCATTTTCGGCTGCAGGTTTTTCATCTTCGCCATTGAGACATAGGCGCGATTGGCGAGCGGGAAGAAGAGCAGCTTCACCAGCACGGTTACGGCGAGGATGGCGAAGCCGATACCACCGAGGAAGCCCGACAGCGTATGCAAAAGCCAGAAATAGGGCCGGGTCAGGAACCAGAACATGCCCCAGTCGACGGCCATGTCGAAGCGTGAAATGCCGAGGTCTTCCTCATAGGCTTGCAAGAGGTCGACGCGCTTGGCACCAGCGAATATGCGGGCCGAGGTTTCGAGTGTGGCGCCGGGGGCGAGCTCGATCGGTTGGGTCACATATCCCGACTGGTAAGTGTCCGGGCCCTGGCGACCGATCAGGCTGTATTCGCCGGTAATTTCCAGCTCCTGGTCGGGAATGACCGCCGCCATCCAGTACTTGTCGGTAATGCCCATCCAGCCGCCGGTGCCGCTCTCGGATTCTTCATCGCCGGGATCAAGGGAACGGTATTTGTCGTCGATCAGTGTGGTGCCAACGACGCCGATCGGACCTTCGTGCAGGATGAAGAAAGGCGCCCACGGCGCCGGCGGTTCGCCGTCGCGGCGCACGCGCGCATAGCGCGACAGGTTTGCCGTGGAACCGGACGTGTTCTCGATCACGTCGGCATAGGTGAACATGTAATCGCTATCGAGCGAGATCGTGCGGCGAAAGACGAGGCCGTCCGAGCCGCGATATTCCAGCACAATCGGCGTTTCCGGTGTCAGCCGGTCGCCCTCGACGAGTGTCCAGCTGGTATTGAAGCCCGGTGCATCCGACGGTCCGTCGCCGAGCGCCTGCCAGCCATCCTCTGCGTAAAAAGCATGTTCGCCATCGCGGCGGCGCAGGAATTCCACCGGTGTGGGATCGTCGACATCGGTGTCATAGCGCTCCAGGCGGAGCTCATCGATCCGCGTGCCGGTCAGCGACAGTGATCCGGTGACGGCTTCGCTGGCGATCTCGATGCGTTGATCGACCACAGGCGGCACGGTCGCCGCTTCGGCAGATTCGGCAGCAGCTCCGGCGAGCTCGGTCTGGATGGAGGCAGCCTGTTCGGCGACCTGCTCGGCGCGCTGGCGTTCCTGCATCGGGCTGATCACGAAGATCTGGTAAGGGATGAGGATGGCCGCGGAGATGAGAATGGCCAGGAGGATGTTGCGATTTTCGCCCATGATGGGGTGTTCCGATCGGCTCTAGTCTGTCGTTTCGCCCGAAGCCGGGCGGGCGAGGGTTTGCAGTGCCAGCGTCACATCGTCAAGCAGTTGCGGCCAGTCGCGGCCGGCTGTCGCGGCCCGGGCGATGAAGACATAGTCATTCCCGGCCTGCCCGTGGAGGGGTAATAGCAGCCTGGCGGCTTCTTTCAGACGGCGCTTGGCACGATTGCGGGTCACGGCACCGCCGATCTTGCGGGTAGCGGTAAAGCCGACGCGGATCTCGTCTTGCGGGCAGCGGCCGTCGCGTGCCTGGATGACGACGCCGGTGCGGACCGCCTTGCGGCCCTGGGCCACATACAGAAAATCCCGCCTGACACGCAGGCGGGATATCTTCATTCCGGTATCGTTTTTAGCGATCAGGCTGACAGCCGCTTGCGGCCTTTGGCGCGGCGACGGGCCAGAACCTGACGGCCGGCTTTGGTCGCCATCCGCGCGCGGAAGCCGTGCCGACGTTTACGGACCAGCTTTGACGGTTGAAAAGTACGTTTCACTGCACGCGCTCCATTGGATGGGCAAATCTCAAGAGGCGCGGTCCATACGCCAGTGATTACGGGGCGTCAAGGGCATAAGCCTTGCTTGTTCAGCAGGCCGGGGTGGGCTATCGGCTGAGTCACGAGGGTTATGACAGATACGCCGCCTTCCCCCCGAACGACGCAGCGTCTCCGACAGGCTGCGGTCGATGCCTGCCGGGCCGTTTTCGAGAGCCTGCCCGGACGATTGCTGCTGTTCACGCTCGCCTTTGTCATGTTGGCCCAGCTTCTGATCTTCCTGCCGCTGGCCGCGCAATTCCGTACCAACTGGCTGTCGGACCAGGCAGAGACCGCCTTTATTGCCGCGCTGGCAGCCGACGTCGCGCGCGGCGGTACGCTGGGCGACATGGAAGTCAGCGAGCTTTTAGAGGCGTCGGATGCGGTGGCAGTGGCGCGGGTGACCGAAGGCCGGAACGAGCTTGTGCTCTATGGCGGGCCGATCGATGCACCACTGGTCGAGGCGGACCTGCGCAATGAAGACTGGCTGTTCCGGATATCCGCAGCGGCGCGCACCTTCGCGATCACCGAGGAGCGATATATCCGCATCATTGCCAATCCGCAGGCGCGCCCCGAAGACATTATCGACGTGATTGTGCCGGAGCCGGCATTGCGCGAAGACCTGATCGCCTACTCCGCCGGCCTGTTCCAATTGTCCTTTTTCATTGCCGTGGTCACCGGGGCGCTGCTCTACGTCACCCTGCTCTATGCCTTCGTGCGTCCGATGCGGCGGCTCGCCGCCGCGATGGCGCGGTTCCAGAAGGACCCGCTCGATCCGCGGCGCGGCATCGTGCCGGAGAACCGCCGCGACGAGATCGGCCAGGCCCAGCGCGCCCTGGCCGAAATGCAGGAGGATGTCCGTTCCGCCCTGAAGCAGAGAGAGCGGCTGGCTGCGCTCGGTGCAGCGGTCTCGAAGATCAATCACGATCTGCGCAATGTGCTGGCCTCGGCGCAGCTGGTGTCAGACCGGCTGGTCTCGTTCGAGGACGAGCGCGTGCGCAAGATGGGCGCGCGCATGGTGCGGGCCGTCGGACGCGGGATCCGACTGACCGAGGCGACGCTGCAGTACGGCAAGGCAGAGGAGAGCCCGCCGCAGACCATGCGGCTCAATGTGCGGGTTGCCCTGGATGAGGCGGCGGCTGATGCGATGGCGACCGAAAGCGGCGGCGAAGGTAAATGGACCAACGAGATTGCCGACGAACTCTCGATTGAAGCCGATCCTGATCACGTGCACCGAATTTTCCTCAACCTGTTCCGGAATGCGCTGCAGGCGATGACGGCCTCGGCCTGCGAGATTCGCATGGCGGTGCGCGGGTCGGTTGCGGGCGGGTTCGTGGCCATCGAGGTTGAAGATGGTGGGCCCGGCCTGCCGCCCCGCGCGCAGGACCACCTGTTTCAGCCATTCACGTCGTCAACACGGCGCGAGGGTACGGGGCTTGGCCTGTCGACCGCGCGCGAGCTGGCGCGGGCGCATGGCGGTGATATCGTGATGGTCCGGACCGGGCCGAGCGGAACGGTATTCTCGGTTACTCTTCCCTTGGCAGACTAAGCGTCCCCACGGTGCCCTCACGCCGCGGATCAGCGCCGCCGGTCAATGTGCCATCGTCCAACCGGCGGATGATATGAATTCCGGAGTTCTCCGAGCGATTGGCGTCCAGCGTGAAGCCTATGGCTTCGAGACCCGAAGCGATGTCCGCCGGGAAAGTGTCTTCCAGCCGCACGACATTGCCGCGGCCGACCACATTAGGCAGCTCGATGGCGTCTTGCGGCGCCAGGCCCCAGTCTAGCATGCCCACCAGTGTCTTGGCCGTATAGGCGATGATCGATGCGCCGCCGGGCGATCCGGTGGTCAAGACGAATTCGCCGTCCTGATCGAATACAATGGTGGGTGAGAGCGAAGAACGTGGCCGCTTGCCGCCGGCCGGCGCATTGGCCGTCAGTTCGCCTTCGGCAGTTCGCGGCCGGAAATTGAAATCGGTCAGCTGGTTGTTGAGGAAGAAACCGCCGGCCATGCGGTTGGACCCGAACAGGAATTCCACTGTCGTTGTCATGGACACGATGTTGCCGTCGGCATCGACGACCGTGAAATGGCTTGTGCCCGGCATACCGGCAGCGCCCGCCGCGACGTTGGGCAGTGCGGTTTCGCGTTCGATCAGCGCGGCCCGTGCGGTGACGTATTCGTCCGATAACAGGGCTTCGACGGGGATGTCGACGAATGCCGGATCGGCGATGAATTCGTCGCGGTCGGCATAAGCGAGGCGGCTGGCTTCGATGAAACGGCGCCAGCCTTCGACCGAGTCCGGCCCGGTCGATGCCATGTCGAAATTCGCGAGCATGCCCATGATCTGATTGACGATGACGCCGCCCGAGGCCGGCGGTGGTGCCGAACAGATATCATAGCTGCGATAGTCTCGGCAAAGCGGCTCACGCAGGACCGGCGCGTAACCCGCAAGATCGTCCAGCGTCATATTGCCGGGTGAAGCGCCTGAATTAACCGCCGCTACGATGGCCTCAGCCAGCGGGCCTTCGTAGAAATGTCGCCAGTCATCGGCGATGAGGCGCAAGGTTTCCGCATAGTCCGGATTTCGCAGGACATGACCGACCGGCCAGGGGTTGCCGTCGGCGTCAAAGAAATAATTCCGCATGGCGGGCGTTTCGGACACGTCGCGCATGCGATTTACGCGGACCATGAAACCCTGGAGGCGGGGGCTGACGGCGAACCCGTTATCAGCGAGATCCGTGGCGAAATCGAAATTCGCGGCCCAATTGCGGGCACCGTGATCATCATGCGCCTCCGCGAGCATGGCGATGACGCCGGGCACACCGACTGCGCGGCCGGAGGTCCAGGCCGTTAGAAAGGGCAGTGGCTCGCCATCGGCGCCGATCCAATGGTTTTCGTCGACGGCTGCCGGTGCCGTTTCGCGGCCGTCATAGACGCGGGTCTCACCGGTGGCGGCGTCGTGGTAGATCAGAAACGCACCCCCGCCGATGCCGCTGGACTGCGGCTCTACCAGTGACAGCGTTGTCTGGATGGCGATCGCAGCGTCGATCGCATTGCCGCCATTGCGCAAGGCGTCGAGCCCCGCCTCGGTCGCATGCGGATTGGCCGCAGCGACCATGACTTGCGGCGCAGCAACTGTTTCGGCGGCAACATTGTCTTGAGCGGACCGGCCATTTGCCGACGGGCCGGAACAAGCCGCTGCCAGAACGAACAGCGAAAGCGACAGGAATCGGATCAACGCACTTGCTCCCGGTGGTTTGGGTGGCACCATAGCGTGCTCGGACAACAGCGGAAGACCCGAACATGGCAAAGCCCGGAGCAAGAAATGCGATCACTGATGTCGCCGGAATCCGGGTCGGCCAGGCGGACAATGCCAAGGTGCGAACCGGCGTCACTGTGATCGTGCCGGACCATCGCGCGGCTTGCGGTGTGGATGTGCGCGGGGGCGGGCCGGGGACGCGGGAAACCGATGCAATTCAACCGCACACTCTGGTCGATGCGGTGGACGCGATCGTGCTTTCCGGCGGGTCGTCCTATGGGTTGGCGGCGGCGGACGGCGTCGCCGGCATGCTGGGGGCAAGGCGCCGCGGGTTCGAATTGTTTCCCGATCCGGAGATCCCGGTATCGCCGGTGGTCCCGGCCGCGATCCTCTATGATCTGGCCAATGGGGGCGACAAGGCCTGGGGGGAAGTTCCTCCTTATGCCGAACTGGGCCGGAAAGCGTTTGAATCGGTCGGCAGGGATGTGGCGGAGGGCCGGGCAGGGGCGGGCTTCGGCGCCAGTGCCGGCACGCTGCCGGGCGGGCTGGGGACAGCAAGTATCGTGACCAATGATGGCTACACCGTCGGCGCGATCGTCGCGGTCAATTGTTTCGGCTCGGTCCAGGTGCCGGGCAGCAATGCCTACTGGGCCGCGCCTTACGAGATTGACGGCGAGTTCGGCGGGCGCGGGATGCCATCCGGTGCACGCTTTGACGCCGAGGACTGGGGCGCCGCGAAATTCAATCCGGCCCCCGGTACCAACACGACGATCGCAGCGGTCGCTACGGACGCGGCTTTGTCCGCGGCCGATTGCAAGCAGCTTGCGCAAATGGCCGCTGCCGGCTTTGCGCGCGCGATCCGCCCCGTTTTCACGCCGCTCGACGGAGATGCGGTATTTGCACTCGCGACTGGATCGAATGCGCTGGCAGATCCTGCTGCTTTCACGCTGGCGCGTCTGGGAACGCTGGCTGCGGATTGCGTGGCCCGCGCGATAGCCAAGGGCGTGCACGCGTCCGGAGAATCAACCGCCTAGAAGCGGTTCGCGCTTGCACAATCGTGCGAAATGCCGCCTAATTCGGGCCTGCGAGGGGAGTTTCTTGCGATCGGGCTGACCGGTGGCAGGGATAGGCAGGCTTGAACTTATGACAAGTAATCGACGCCTGACGGGCGTTATGATTTGCGGGGCGGGACATTCCGGATCGACGTTGCTGGGCTTGATTCTGGGCCGGGCGCAGGGCGCTTTCTATATCGGTGAGGGCGCCAAGGTGCGCTTTCTCAATGATCCGAGAAAACCGCTGCGCAAACGGGCTTGCAAGGTTTGCGGCGAAGCTTGCCCGGTCTGGTCGTCCTTTGAATGGGACCAGGATCGTCCGCTTTACAGGCAGATCGCTGCACATGTCGGCGCCAATATCATCGTCGATTCGACCAAGAATCCTGCCTGGATACGGAAGCGGACCGCGGAACTGGATGAGGCCGGGGACCAGCCGGCGCTGATCTTTCTGCAGCGCGACGGTCGCGCTGTCCTCAATTCCCGTTTCCGGAAGTACCCGGAACGCGACGCGGCGGAACAGATCGAATCCTGGAAAACGCAGATCGCGGCGAGCCGCGAGATCTTCGAAGCGTTTGCGGGTCCGAAGACCTCTGTGCGCTATGAAGAGCTGGCGACGTCGCCGGAAACAGTCATCCAGCAGATTTGCGAGACGTTCCAACTGCCCTATGCGCGCGACATGCTCGACTTCAAGGATGGCGAATCGCATCCGCTAGGGGGCAATACCGGGACCCAATTCGTGGCGGCGCGGGACCGGGTCGATGGTGATCCCGACGCGATCCTTCAACTGACGCCCCGGACCAAGAAGTATTACGCCAATCATTCCGGCGACATCCGACTGGACCTGCGCTGGAAGTCCGAAATGTCGGCACCCAACCTGGCATTGTTCAACACGCTCGCCGGGGAGTTTAACGCTGCCATGGCCTGGGGGGAGTAGGTATATGACAAAGATCGACCTTGTCTTCCGGCAGATTGACGAGCGCACGCGCGAAGTCTCGCTGGAGCTCGCCAAGCGTCACATACGGCCCGACAATGTCTACATCATCGACGATGTGCGCCCGTTCACCGAATGCGTGAACCAGATGCTGCGGATCGATCATGATTGCGACTATGTCGTCTATCTCGACGCTGATTGCCTGATCCTCGAAGACATGCGCGATTTCATCGAGCAGTCGGACGCGGCCTATGTCGATTCCTATGTGTCGGACCGTTTCCGGGGCCGGCTGCATTGCGGTGTCCACATCACGCGGATCGATCTGGTCCGGGCAATGGCGGCGATCAAGCCGCCGCTCGACGACATGAAATACGTGCTGCGCCCGGAATCGCGGTTGCGCAATCTGGCGATGAAGCCGTTGCGGATGAGCAAGCAGTTCAGAAATTTCGATATCCTGCACGATTATTTCCAGTTCTATCGCCACGTCTTCATGAAGTATGCGCTGCGCGAATTGCGGAGCCGCACCCGTGTGCAGCTGAAGCGCTTGTCTTCGGCGATGAAGCACTGGCCCGATCATACTGGCGCGGTCGATGATTTTGTGATTGCCAACCATGCAGTGCAATTCGCCCGCCAGAATGTGCCAAAGAACGCCACGGCGGCCGAAACCCACGCTTTCATCGAGGCGCTGCCGCAATTTGCCGAGCAGGAACTGGCGCGGCTGGGTGTCGAGGAAAAGAGCGCGTTCACGATGGCCGATCTCGATGCCTGGCTCGAGAAGAATGACGAACGCCATGTTTACGGTGCGTCGACCGACAAGCCGATGGTGTTCGGTCTCGGTCTTTCGCGCACCGGTACGCGATCATTGACCGCCGGTCTGCAAATGCTGGGCTGGGATACCTCGCATTATCCGATCGACGAGGACACCTATACCGAGCTCGCCTACGGCCAGTACGACCTGACCTTGCTGAAGTATCATGACGGGCTGACGGACATCACCACAGTCCCGTACTACCAGCAGCTGGACAAGCAGTATCCCGGCTCGAAATTCATCCTGACCGTGCGCGACGAGGCCGGCTGGCTGAGGTCCTGCCAGAACCACTGGTTCAACCGCCCGGCATTCAAGCACACCGACGATCCCGACGAGGAAACCCATCTGCTGATGCGGCAATTGCTGCGCGCAGCCGTTTACGGTTGCTACAATTACCAGCCGGAGCGGTTCAAATGGGTCTATGAGCGGCATGTCCGCGAGGTGAAGGACTATTTCAAGGACCGTCCGGGGGATCTGCTGATCCTGAATGTCTGCAATGGCGAGGGGTTCGAGAAACTGGCCCCCTTCATGGGCGTGCCGGTGCCGGTCGAACCCTTCCCGCACAAGGGCAATATCATGTCGCAGCGCGTCGAGGCGGCCCGTGCTGCCGCCCGTGTCGCGGAGTAGCCAGCAAGCGAGATGGCCAATACCGATACGCCTTTTGCCGACGTGGAAGCTCCGGGCTTTCGCAAAGCGATTGGCTATGCCGGGCGAACCCTGGCGCTCGTGTGGCGGACCGCACCGCGCCTGACATTCCTGATCGCGGTGCTGACCGTTCTCGTTGCCCTGGTGCCGGCGCTGGCAGCCTATCTCGCCAAACTGATCATCGACACCGTGCTGCACGCGATGGAAAGCCAGTCACCGGCCGACCGGCAGGCGGCGCTGATATGGGTTGCTGCGGAGGCGGGCGTGCTCGGCGGCGGGATGGCGGCGCGTCGGGTGCTGGTCTTTCTCAAGCGGATGCTGCACGCGAGTCTGGGCTATGCGGTTAGCACACTGGTCTTCGACAAGACTAGCCGATTCGACCTCGAAACCATCGAGCGCGCCGACGTCCAGCAACAGATCCTGCTGGCGCGCCAGCATGCGAGCGCACGACCCTACAATCTGGCAAACCGGCTGATCGAGACCGGTCAGCACACGATCACGCTGGTCTCGCTTGCTGCCGTGTTGTGGACGTTTTCGCCTCTCGCCGTGCTGATCATTCTTGCCGGCGGACTGCCGCTTTTCCTGGCTGAGCTCCGTTTCTCCGGAACGGCTTTCCGCTTCTACACCGGCCGTACGCCGGAAATGCGCCAGCGCAATTATCTCGAGACGCTGATGACGGCGGAAAAGCCGGCCATGGAGCAGCTTCATTCCGGTGCTACGCCGGAAGTCCGCGCGCGTCACCGCGCGCTGTTCCGCTGGCTGTTCGGTGAAGATCGGAAGCTGCAGGCCAAACGGACCACAATTGGCGTGATCCTTCTGTTGGTCAGCTCCGCCTTCTTTCTCGGCGGAAAGGCCTGGGTTGTTTGGGCGACGGTTCTGGGCGCCCTGACGCTGGGCCAGATGACGATGTATGCGGCCGTGCTGAAACAGGGTCAGAACAGTGTCACCACGCTGCTGGCCACGCTGGGCGGTGGCTATGAGGACCTGCTGTACATTTCCAACCTCTACGCATTGCTGGGCCGCGAGGATGGCCGCGCGCGCGGCACGGCAACGACCGGACCGGCGCCGGGCACGGGGTATCGTCTGGCCGACGTCAGCTTCCGCTATCCCGGCGCACCGCGTGATGCCATCAGCGCCCTTACGCTCGACATCCCGGCTGGTCAGAAACTGGGTGTTGTCGGAGCGAACGGGTCGGGGAAATCGACCCTGGTGAAACTGCTGACCGGGCTCTACCTGCCGCAGAACGGCGAGATAGCGCTGGATGGACTGGCGCTGCAGGACTGGGATCCGCAAGCGCTGTTTGCCCGCACCGCCGCGGTTTTCCAGCCCTCACAGCGCTACAGTCTCACAGCCGGCGAGAACATCGCCATGGGCGAAGGCCTGCGCAACATGGATCGCAGCGAATGGACAGCTGCGGCGGAGGCTGGGCTGGCCGGTCCGGTTCTGGCGGATCTGCCTGACGGTCTCGACACGAAGCTGTCGAAACAATTCGTCGACGGCCGCGAATTGTCGGGCGGGCAGTGGCAGCGCCTGGCGCTGGCGCGGGCCATGCTGCGGACAGGGGCCGATATCCTGATCCTCGATGAGCCGACCGCGGCGCTCGACCCGGCGGCGGAAGCGGAGTTTGTCAAGGCGCTGGCCGATCGGTCCGCGACGTTGATCGTGATCAGTCACCGTCTGTCGACGCTCCGTCTGTGCGAACGGATCCTGGTGCTGGAAGGCGGGCGGGTGGTGCAAGACGGCGCGCCGAAGGAACTGGCGGCGTCGGCGGGCACCTATCGGGAATTGTTCCGCGAGCAGGCCGACTTTTATACCTGATCCCGTTTTCCCTCGCCAAGGGCTGACATGGCGGCTAGCCTTTCGAAAGGGAATACAGGGGGAATTACATGTTTCGATTGATTGCTGCGGCCGCGCTGGCCGCAATCCTGGCGGGTGTCGGCCACGCCCAGGACATGTTTTCGAATGTACAGACGCTTTCGAGCGATGGCGGCGGCCCGGACCGAATCAGTTTCGACCGGCTATCGCCGGACGTGATGCGGATGACGCCGGGCGACACGATCCGGCTCAATTTTGGCGCCGGTTACGTCGCAGAGCTTGACGAGATCCGTTACCAGGAAATGGGCGGTGCAGTGTGGGCCGGCCGGCTCGAAGGCCAGGGTCTGACGAACCGCGTGCTGATTACCGAGACCAACGGCCAGGCGTTCGGCCGCATCTCGACCCCCGACGGCGTCTGGCAAGTGGCCTCCCTGGACGGGCGGCAACAGATTGTCCGCGTTCCCTCGAACAGTTCAATCTATCGCGAGAACGACACCGTCGTGCCCGCGACCAATGCCCTTCTCAACGACTCGCTGACAGGGTTCGATGCTGACCAGATCGCGGAAGCGGTGGCTATCGGTTCCAACGGAACGATCGACATTGCCGTCTATTATTCGCAGAGCTTCTCGGCGCTCTGGGGCATCGCCTCGGGCGGACGCGTGCAGCACTTGATGGCGGTTCTCGACCAGGCCCTGATCGACAGCGATACCGGGCTGCGTGCGCGTCTGGTTTTCCATGGCGGCGTCACGCTGGACGACGACAATGCCGACCAGGCGCAGACTCTCGCCAATATTTCAGGCAACACCGATCCGCAGGAGGCGCCGACAATCACGCAGGACCTGTCCGCCGAGCGGGGGGTCCGTACAAGCCATGGTGCCGATCTCGTTGCGGTACTGCAGCGCACGTCTGACGGGCATGGCGGCTGCGGTATTGCCAACCTTCTCGGAGCGCTTGATGCCGGTGCAAATGCCGGCGACATCAATGCGGCCTGGGCAGATCAAGGTTATTCGGTGAGCGGCGACTGGTTCGACACGGCCAATAGCGGGTTCTGTTCGGACGTGACCTTCGCCCATGAAGTCGGACACAATATGGGCATGGCCCACAATGTGGAGAATTCGGGCGTCGGAACCGGCGTTCGCAATTATGCCAATGGCCATCGCGTCGACTGCGAGTTCATCACGGTCATGGCCTATCCGACCGGTTCGAACGGCACCAATGCCGCGACGGAATGCCCGGCCGGCGCCTCGCGGGCGTTCGGTGACGAGCAGGAAGCGCCGTATTTCTCCAATCCGGAGCTGACGCTTTGTCCGAACGGTGCGGCTTGCGGTATCGCCGTCGCCAATGGCGACGGGATCTCGCCGGCCATGGACAATCAGGACCCGGCCTACAATGCCAGGGCGGCGCGAGAGGAAAGCCTCGACATCGCGAATTTCCAGACGGAAGTGGCCCGTGTCGTCTCCTCGGTATTGCCGATCACGCGTGCGGTCCAGAACGGCACGCCGGCGACGGCTTTTGCCACAGTCATCAACCCGGCCAGTTCGGGCGGCACGGCGACGGATTGCCAGCTGCGCCTCGGAGGCAGCAGCGCCGGCGAGTTCTCGTATCAGACGACGACCTCGGCGAATGCTTTGACCGGGACCGCCGACACGCCGGTGGATATTGACGCGGGTGTTGCCCAGAACTTCATCTTCTCGGTCACCAGCGCAGGCGATTTCGGTGACGATCAGGGGTTGGGCCAGGCGTCGGCGAACAATGAGACCAATCTGTTCATCGAAGCCTATTGCACCAACCGTCGTTCGGCCGAATTCGTGCTCGGTCTCAACACGCTGACCTTTACCTCGTCCTCGACGGCCGTGCCCGACATCGTCGCACTGGCCACGTCGGGCGATCCGGGCCGGGTCAATGTGCCGACCACCGGAAACATGGTGGGCGTGTTCGCAGTGGCGATCTCCAATGTCGGTGCCGCCGGCACGATCGACGTTTCCGCCGACACCGGCGGCCAGACGCTGGCGATCCAGGACATCGAGGTGTGTCCGACGGACCCGAATACGGGTGCATGCACGGCGGCTCGGGCGGCAACGACGCAGGCCACAATCGCAGCGGACGGGACGGCGACATTCGGCGTGTTCGTGCGTGGCAACGGCCAGGAGATCGCCAATGATCCTGCCCGCAACCGGGTGTTCGTCCGCTTCAATGAAGGCGGCGAGGCGCGCGGTGCAACCAGTGTCGCGGTGCGGACCCAGTAAGCAGGGACGGGCGGGCCGGAGGCGTCTCCGGCCCGCGCTCGCGGGCCCCGGAAACGCGGCGCAGCGGAGCGGCAATTGCTGCCTTGCAAATTGGAAAAGCCGAAGCTAGTTTCCGCGCCTCTTCGCAGGGGGTTGCCTGCGACAGACGGCCTGCACCGGTAGCTCAGCTGGATAGAGCACCAGACTACGAATCTGGGGGTCGGGAGTTCGAATCTTCCCCGGTGCGCCATTCTTTTCAATAGGTTAGATGTTTTCGAGATTTTGCGAAAACTGCCGTGGGCGCACCATGGGCGCACCGATTTCTGGAGCTGCAGTTTTTTGTCATGTCGAGCAAGCAGCAGGGCTGGCCGAGAAACATGCTAAGCGGTCTTTCGTAATGACTTTTGACCGGTGCTGTTACGACGCGCGTTTGGCGGTCCATCTAAAACCAACTCATGACATCAGTGATTCGATAATGCTGGTCGCGGTGGGAGAACGCTCGTTAGTCTCTGAATTCGAGTTCCAGTTCGCGATCAATCGTAGCCAAAACCTGTGGAAAAAATCCTTGATATATAGGACTATATTCATACAAAAACCGGGATAACAGTATAGAAATCCCAGTTTCTTCTGCTTTCCTTATACTAAATAAGCTTGTATTTCAACGCTAAAGTGGTGATTTACATAGCGCCGCGCATTCTCGATGCATGAATGGCCTATTATTTGGAGGTCGGCATGTTCGAAGCAGGTTTGATGACACCCCGGCAAGCAGCAGCATACCTAAATCTAGCTGTTAGTTCTCTGGCGAAATGGCGAGTGGAGGGAATTGGTCCAAGTTACATTAAGTTGGGCAGTGCCGTCAGGTATCGCCGAACAGATCTCGATGACTGGATTGGATCTAAAGTCCAATCGAGCACGTCTCAGGACCACTTGGCGCAGGAGCGCCGGTCATGAGGCGTTTTACGAGGTTTCCGACAGACGCAATGTATGACCGTCGGCTCACGAAAACGGACGTGCTCATACTCTTGGCGATCTGTATGCACCTAGCCAGCAAGACGGACGCGTGTTGGCCGTCACAAGCCACGATTGCCAAGTTCGCCCAAGTCGGCCGGCAATGCGTCAATCGCCGGATCAAGCATCTGATCCGGACCGGTTGGCTCAGGAAGCAGCGTCGCCGCCGCAAGAGCGGAATGCTTGGCTCGTGCAAGTACACGGTTCTGGAGCCTGTCCTTCCCCCGCAATATCGCCGAGGGAGCGCTCAAATATCTACTAAAATGTTTGTCGCATCTTCGGCGACAGCGGATGTCGCACAGGGAGCGACAGGGGTAGTCGCCTCAGAGGCGACAGGAAAAGAACTAGATTCAGAGAATAAGATAGGGCGGGCGGACAACTGTCGACTAAATAGCGGAGAAGAGCGCCCTGAATCTGGCGGCATTTCGATCGGGAAATGGAAATCGGCCAGGGCCGCGATCAGGACCGAGGTCGGCAAAAGGGCTTACCAGGAAGATCTCGCCAAGCTCACATGGAAGACCGGAACGATCTATGCCCCGTCCGAGTCCATCGCTCGGCGCATCTGGGCGGCATACGGCGACCGGCTCGAACGCCATGGCATTCAGGAGATCGCTTGTGTCTAGGAGGTCGCGGGTCCTTCCTGGCGCGAAACCTTTATGGCCAGTCCGAAGGCGTTTTCGGTTTCTAGTGAGGCTCGGGCGGAAAAGGTACACGGTTCGCGCACAGTTCGCACGGTTGCACGGCTGGTGGATTGGTTGGCGCTTTATCCAGTTCCAGTTGGGACTTGCTCAACGGTCGAACGAAACTCCGTTTCCGCTTACTGCTCCCAAGACCCTTCAAAATGGTCGGAAATCCCCATCAACTCCGTCGGGATGTCGCCCGAAAAAGTCAAACCGAGGTAGGTCGCCGCTCTCGTAGCTCCCACATACAAAAATTTTGCAAACAAATCGGGAAACTGATCAACTGTTTGATCGAGATCTACGAAAAAGACGGCTTCGAACTCCAATCCCTTGATATGGCGGATATTGAAAACACGGACATCGCGATCGTTGCCAACAACCTTGCCGTCCTTACACGCAACCGCCCTAAGATTGATCTCCTCGAGCCTTGCGTCGAGGGCGAGTGCTAGAGGCTCGACCTCGTGTTCGTGATTCGCAAGAACGGCGATTGTAGTCGGACGTTGAAGCGTATTATCGATCTCTCGGATGCGCTGGTTGAGCCAATCAGCAATCAACTCATTTGTGCTGAGATGTGTTTGCCAAACCGGCGGAAGCCCCTCCATGTCCAACCTGTCAGGTAATACGATATCCGAGGGCTCTGACCCGCCAATCGCTGCGATATCTTTCGCCAATTCTACGAGGCGCTGACTTTGACGGTATGAAACCGTGATCGACTTTCTCACAATGTTAGGATCGATCCAGCTCAAGGCTTCATTGGATCTCACTCCCCACGGCGTTAGCCGCTGGTTTACGTCGCCGCACAAGAAAAGTGACCGCAATGAGGGATGGGTCAGCTCGCGCATGCAAGCGAGCTGAATTCGCGAGAAGTCAGTGGCCTCATCCACGAGAAGCTGAGCGCGTTGCAGATATCGGATCGCGCCAAGCGAACCTGTGGTGGGAAGATCAGCGGCAGGCCTTGATCGAATGCCGGACAACAATTCGTTGCCGATCTGCAACGTAGCGAGAATTATCAGGTCAAGCTCCCGCCAATGGACATCCGCGCGTTTAGGTGGTTCGGCAGAATACCACTTCCCAATCTTCGATCTTTCCGCCCTAAATTTTTTGTAGCGAGGCGCAATTCCACGAATAAACAATCGCTCAAGACGCTCGAATTTTCGCAATCGTAATTGCTCGTCTAGTAGCTTGCCGAGCTTTAAAAGTACGTCCTCAGAGGGAGTGCGCTCGCCGCCAAGCCATGAGAGCAATTTGCTATTTCTTGAATTTTTAGAGGGCTTGCGACCTGCGAAACGGGCTTTGGCGAGGGAACGCACGGCGCGCTCAAGCCAAGCGAGCGCTTGGCGGCGAGAAACAGTCCGTGCCGTTTGGTTTTCTAATGCCTGTTCATCATCGCTTGTGAGTGCTGCGTCGAGTTCATCTTCCTCCTCTGCTTCATCCCACTCGTCTGCCGCGAGCCGCGACACTTCCGCTTGCAGCGCTATAGGGAAGTCTCGGTCCTCGTAGACCAGCCGATTTCTGAATTTTGACATTACTGCTGCAATTTCAGAATGCCGGACGTCTAGTGCGGCAACGATATCAGGACGAAATCGTTCAACTTCACGAATGGTATCGGGATAGAAACTGCCTTTGATCCTCTGGAACGAAGCCGAAAGATTCGGACCTAAATCGCGCAGGTCGCGTGCCGCACTTTGTCCCAGAAGAACCGCATCCGATATGAGCTCGTCGCGTACGTCAGACGCGACGAATGACCAGAAGTCCTCGTACCAGTCCACATCGTCCGAATTGGAACTTTGAAGGTGGTCTTGAGCTTTTCGTTCAACGAATGGGCCAGCCCCAGAGCTAGTCCGCAATAGTCCAAGGTTATCGCGCGAAATTTCCCTTCGGTATTCGTCCCAAGTCCTAATATGACGGTCGCTTGCGGGCAGCCCTTCTCTGTTGAATGCTTCTTTCACATATTGGCGCAGAAGTTCGGTTGGAGAGAACACAATCCAACTTTGAGCATGAGGATGCCCGGTATCTTTCTCAACAGTGTCGATAAGACGTGTGTTTTCGCCAGATTCGACGAGTGCTTCGCGGTCAACTTTCTGACCCAGTCGTCTAATCAGGGTCGTCGTTTTCCCCGTCCCTGGCGGCCCCGAAAGGAAACAACTTGTAATGATCGGCATTCGAAAAATATCATCCTGATATCGATCTAAAACAGGCTGATCGCGAAGGCCCATTTTTGACAGGATGGCTCGCCGTACTCCGGCGACGATAATATCGGCGTCGTCATCCCAGAGCGCTTCGAGATCACTCGCGCCGACCTTGCCGCTACTGTCGATTAGCTCACGAAATGAGCGGATAGTGAAGCTACCTTGATCAATTACGTCGATTTCAGAATCGATTGAATCCCAATGCCCCGCCGACCGCCGTAGGTTGAGTTTGGCGTTATTCTGAATGGAGACCTCGCGGTCCACACCTCGAAAACTAAATGTGTCTTCGTCACCGGCCGCCAGGGTGGCAATCCGGCCGAGCGGAGTAAGATAGCTAGCTATTTTGTAGCCAGGGATACTCCGCGGAGTGCCTCGGGAAATGAAAATTGTGGTTTCACGATCATCCTCGTCAACAAACGTAACCCTGGCGATGACCGGCTGCTTGATAAGCATCGAGAGTGCGGCCCATTCAGCGGCTGCTGCGTCTGTCAGCCTATTGACCTGCTCCGGGCTATTAAATGTGTTGATGCTCGCGAAGGCGCTCGGTCCTGTGTTTCTACTCTCGTTTTTCGCTCGTTCTGCGTCATCAGCCACGCGCTCGATGCATTGGAGCGCATCACTCGCGATCTCATGCAACAGTGCATCTTTGTTCGTTTTCGTCATTGAGGTTCGCCCGCCCTTACTAGAATCTATCGCCCAGAACTGCTTGCGAAGTTTGACGCCTCGAAGCGCTTATTGATCGAGAGCCGTTCCTCGAAACGCTCGCCAAACTTTTTGGCGAACGCGAACACTGCGTCACTGTCTGAGGTTTGATCGCCAAGTTCATCCTTAATGCATTGCGGGAGCTCAGTATCCAACTTTGCAAGCATCGGCATTAGACGCTTCGCTTCCGATACCTGGCGACAAGCGAACAGCGCTGCATGAACACCCCAGCGGCATGCCCCCCAGGCCTCAATGACTTCGTCGGGCGTGCGCGCGAGCTCGCTTTCGAGCTGAAGGCGTCCAAACGGTGACCTTCCGAGCCGCATCACCCCAGATACAACGCGTCCGATAAGTCGCGGCCATCCATTAGCCTCTTCTGACCATACGGGCAGCGGGCGAGCATCGCTGGCCTCAGCGCCAATCGATGTTCCAAAGGCACAGATGATTTGAATCAGAGCTCTAAGACGAATGAGGTCGACCGGTTTCATGTCGACCTTCTTCAGTTTGTTGAGTCTGACCTCGAACGCTTCAACAGCCGATACCAGCTGAGCAGCCATGAGCTTGTTACGCCGGCGTCGTTCGCGCTCTTTCTCGGCATCTCGCTCCTGTAGACGAGATGGCTCGGCGGTCTCGGTATCTTTACTAGACCTGTCTCGATCACCTTCAAGAATATCGTCCTGGCTCATGCCAGACTCTTTGGGCGCCAAGTCGAAAGCGTCGTTCAAGAGCTCTTCGTCAGCGGCTTCGTCTTTATCGTGGACCATCAAGCCAATGAAGCGATTGAGCGCACGCGGTACCTCTTCGATGGGCCGACCGGCGACAAGCGATAGTCGTGCATGCGAACCCGGCTGAGCTGGCTTAGTTCTTACGAAATCCGCATAACTCAACCGCTTAACCTCGGGGGGCGCGTCGTCCTCTTGAGCTTTTGCTCGGATGGATGTTTCCGTGAGGGCGGCGGGCGTCTCGCTCAACTCCTCTTTATTGAACAGGTCGAGAGCCTCGAGGATATCTAGCCCTTCATCCGGCATATCGCGAAGGCGCATTATAGTCTTGCCCACGCCGCCGCGATCCTTCGCGGATGCGTTACCGCGCAAACGCTCTGTATGTTCAATTATGACGGGCGCGCTCTCTCGACCGTCATGCAGGGTCAACTCGGCTGTAATGCACTCATCAATGTCGACGCTGAGTTGGAGGCGCCAACGATTATCGTCAACCGCGTCGAGCGCGTCGGATTCCGCTAGACACTCTCCATCCTCCGATAGAAGGCGGACTAAGCGGGGAGGCGATTTCTGGAACCGATGACTCCAGTAAATAAATCCGCCACGCGCGATCAATCGACCGCCGTCGGCCGCATAGATTTTTGCCTCTTCAACACCGAGCTCGATTGGAGAAGCAGGCTTCAGCGCCGAAGGATCAAGCTTTTGCGCCAAGCTCGACCGCAGTCCCAGCGCGTCAATCGCGCTACCAGGGGCGAGGCGGCGGTAAATACCGGCTTCGGCATTACCGGACTGTCGGCTCAGGCCTGATAGTGCCGGCCAACTGCAATTGATGCTGCCGGTCAGGAGATGGTCGGCATTACGGCCTTCGGCGATAATCAGCTTGGCATGGAGAAAGCGCGACTTGGCCTGAAAATCCAGCGTATGGAAACTGGGCTGAAGCGGGTCTAGCGCCGCGCTTGGAAACCCATGCTCCTGTTGGTTCAAAATGATCGCCGTCGAAGGATTTTCGGCCGCTTCGGCAACGCTCTTCAGGCCCCGAAGCTCTTTGTCCCAATAAGGGGATAAGACAATGAGCCGGGATATCTCATCGCCCTGAAAAAGGGCTCGGATTTGATCAATCGGTGGCGCAACGACGGCATCTGTAACCAAGGACAGGAGTCCTTGGAAATCCGGGAGATCAACCGTTGTCGCCGACTTGACACTCCGAAGGAGCGGCGTTTCCTCCAAAGCGCGGCTGGCGGCTTCATTGAGCCAAGGGTCGTTCCCCGCCCAACCAAGAATGTAATCAAATGCCTGCCGGACGATTGGAAGAAGAGGGTCGGATACGTCATCACAGCGAAGCTCTGTGACGAGCTCCAAATTACCCGCTAACCCAGGTCCGGTCAGGTTGGCAGAGCCCACCATGAGACGGACAGACTTTGCACCAAATTGAAGTGCAATTTTGGGATGGAAGGCCGAGTTGCCCGGGGCACTGATCTTCAGGAGATGATAGAAACGGCCCGCATAACGCGGCGGCCCAAACTCCGCGAATTCGGCATTCAAGATTGCTTCGTCTGCCAAGACATGAATATTCCGGCATTGCGCATTGCGAAGGCGAGGCAGAACAGTGTCTTCAAATGCGCCTACCGAGAAGGCGTAGGTCGTGAAGAAGGCGGAGTGGTACCCGCTGCGGTCAAAGGCGCGATAATACTTCATGCTGACGCCAATGTTTCCCGACCACCTGGAGTTAGCCCATCGGCATCCAGTAAGCCTGCATCGGTGAGGAAGGTCAGAGACTGCTCCAAGCGCGGATTAGAGAGGGTTGCGGCAAAGCTCGACCGGAACCGCAGCTCACCATCCGTTACGTCGGCCAGGTAGGTATAGGCGCGCTGAGTACGTAGCTTGCGCGCGGCTACCCATAAATGCCGCTTGATAACGCGCTCCTTAAGGACGGAGGCCAGAACCTCCGCCGCTGGAGCGGTCGCTCGGTCGTCGATGAAGCGTTTCTCCGTCGCCAGTGAACGAAAGTGCGTTGATCCGTAGGGTTCAAACTCATGCTCGACGAGTTCGCTCTGCTCTTCAGCGCGAGACAGAACCACCGCCAACAGCCGCACCGCGGCGCGAAGTGTATCTGGTTGAATGACACCATCATGGCCGCCGCTGCGGCTTATGGCTTCCTCAAACTCGCGCTCCCCCAAGTCCGAGGCGAGCTGGGTGGTCTCGGATTGAAACTCAGCCCAGCTGGTCTCTGGAAGTTCGCTTTCCGCGACCACCTCCTCGATCAGACTGGTGAGCGTGAGGGCGCGTCGCGGCATCAATGCCAAAACACCAAGGGCTCGCTTTAACATGCCTTCATAGGCCAGGCGCAGCAGGTCATTCGTGTGATAGAGCCGCCAAAGCGCTAGAGATAATGGCTCGGCATCAGCTTCGAGGACGCCGGGTTCAGATTGTGTGTCGTACCAAGCCCATTTGGCATCCTCAGGGCGTGGACGTCGGCCAAGTTGATCGGCAAGCTCAAGAAGCTGCCGCATGGTTTGGTTGCGCGCTCCATCAGTAGCCAGCGCCTTTTCGAATCCGCCCAGCAGCAAAGCTCGAAGCAGCTTTTGCTCGTCGCTTCCGTTGGAAATAGCGCTAGGCTTGAAGACGCTTAATTGCTCAAGTTCTTCTGGTGTGACGGTGCCGCGCTCAACGACTTTTAGGAATAGCGGCTCTTGGTCTCGAACACTTTCGGAAAAGGCTTTTGCGATTTCACGCCCGCGCTCATCCGCGATATCGATCGGATGGTCCTCCGCAGCTCGAACCAGACCCATCTCGCCCATTTGGCCTGCATAGATGGCACCATAGGCGCCGGCCTTGTTCTTCAGATACCGGATCTCAGCGTCAGGAGCGGCAGCGTCAGCGAAGTTGAAGGCTTCACCACCTTCCGAAAGGGTGCGGCTTGCCCAATTTGCGCCAGTAATCCCATTCTCATATCCATTGCTGACACCGATTAGGGCGTAGAGCGCCTCGGCGCGTCGTTGAAACACGCGAAATTTCTCAAGCGAAGTATGGCCAATCGTTCGCGCATATTGCTCAAGCATCCATGGGAAGAAGGCGTAATAGCGAAGCCTGAGCGTGATTGTGCTGATGCCGGGAACGAGGCGTTGATAAAGTGCCTCGGTCGGGCGAACCATCGCCAACGGATCAAGGCCTGTATCCTGTCCGATCTCCGTCCATTCCGGCAGGTGAAGCGTTTCGGTCATTATGACCCCACCCCTAAATTACTCTCCACAATTCAGAACTCTAGCCAGATTGATTGCTCCTTCGATGCGTGCTCTTTATGCGCATAGAGGTATAAAATGAAGACCACGCCAACCATTGGTAGCTGTATCCGCGCGCGGCGTCGACACTGGCTTGTGGAGCAAACATCAGCGACGGAGGCAGACCCAGAGCTTATCGAGGTCGTCTGTATCGATGATGATGCCCAAGGGCAGGCGCAGACCTTAATCCCGGCTTGCGAGATCGACTTCAAACGGGTCGATGATGAGGCATGGAAAAGCCTGGGTCGCAAGGCGCCATCTGACCCACATGCTTTTTCGCTTTTTCTCCAAACCCTGCAGTGGGGAACCGCGACCTCGGCGGATCAGGCGCTTTTTCAGGCACCATTCCGAGCCGGAATTGAGATCTCGCCTTACCAACTCGTGCCGCTGGCGAAAGCGCTCGATCTACCGCGCGTAAATCTAATGATCGCTGACGATGTAGGTTTGGGTAAGACGATTGAGGCCGCATTGGTGATGCGCGAGCTTATGCTTCGGCGGCGGCTGGACTTTTTCGTGGTCGCGGCTCCGGCAAGCATGACCTTGCAATGGAAGGAGGAGTTAGCGTCGAAATTCGGTATTTCTGCTGAGATCGTTGATCGCGACTTTGTCGCCGACATGCGAGCAAAGCGTGGCTTCGCCTACAATCCGTGGAACAGTACTAGCGGATACATCATCTCTCACACTCTACTGCGCGAGCCAGCTTACACGGATGGCCTTCAGGCGGTGCTCGGAGACTTGCGGGCCCGCTCGATGTTGATCCTTGACGAGGCCCACCACGTTGCGCCTTCTCATGGCGATGCCTATGGGCTCGATACCCAGCTGACACGGGCGGTGCGAGATTTGGCGGCCAGGTTCGAGCATCGGCTGTTCCTGACAGCGACGCCTCACAACGGTCATTCGAACTCGTTCTCGGCACTTCTGGAGATGCTAGATCCCAGACGTTTTACGCGGGGCATTGACGTCAGCCGTGAGGAGCACGAACCGGTTATGGTCCGGCGATTGAAGACGGACCTTCGCGAGTTGACCAACACGCCGTTTCCCAAACGCGTCGTCGAACCGATTTCGCTCAAGGACACCGCATCCGAATGTCACGAGCTTCAGGTTTCAGACAAGCTCGTCGAGTTTCTTGCAAGCGCTGACATCCATCACCGCTCCGCGATCCGGTTGCAGCAGCGCCTGATGTCCTGTGTACATGCCTTTACTCTTACCCTGGAGAAGGAGTTGGAGGCCCTGGGCGAAGCTGACCGAAAGAAAGCGTCCGACCTTTTGGAATTCTCAAAATCAGTCCGTTTGAAGACAGATGCCAAAACACGGCGGCTCGCGGAGTGGGTGAAGGCAAATATGGGCAGCGGCGCGACATGGAATGGACGACGCCTGATTGTCTTTACCGAGTTTGCTGACACGCTGGAGTGGCTCAGAAAACAGCTGCTTCAACAACTCGACCTGTCTGAAGACGACGATCGGATTGCGTGCTTTACGGGTTCGTCGTCGCTTGATGAGCGCGCATTGCTAAAGTCGAGGTTTAACAGCGATCCCGCCGCCGATCCGCTTCGCATATTGCTTTGCACCGATGCGGCCCGTGAAGGCATCAACTTGCAGCACCACTGCTATGATTTGTTTCACTTTGATCTTCCATGGAACCCGTCTCGCCTTGAGCAGCGCAATGGCCGAATTGATCGGCGCCTTCAGCCAATGCCCGAAGTTCATTGCCGATATTTCGTCTACGAAAACCGTGAGAGCGACCGCATTCTCGACGCTCTGGTTAGGAAGACCGAGCGGATCAATCGGGAATTGGGTGAAATCGGTCCAGTCATTGCCGAGACACTTCAGAAGCGCCTTGAGGAAAACGGCCTCATTGGCGTTACCGGCAAGCAGCTCGAAGCAGATTTGACAAGCGAATCTTACCTGGAAGCGGAACGTCAAAAGGAAGAGCTGCGCCTGTCACCCGATCGGGATCGTCGCCGTAAGCTGCTCGTCGAGGAATTGGCAACAGTTGAGCGGCGCCTAGAACAATCACGCAAACAGAAGGCAATTTCGCAAGACTCATTGCAGGGCGTTTTACTCAATGCGGTGGAACGGGTTGCCCCTAGCGGGTTGCGGAAGTGCGACTCTTATTCGGATCACGACGTCTTCGAGATCGACGCCGAGAACGTCTCATTCCGTTCGGGCGATTGGGGACCAGTTTTCGACGAGATGAGGACGCGACCCAGAAAGAGCGGAGAAACCGAAGCCGAATACAAGGCTAATGTTCGGCCCAAGAAAGTCAGCTTCTATCCTATCAAGGACGGCGATCGACTCGATACATCGGTGGAGCAGCTTCACATCGAACACCGGCTGGTGAAGCGCCTCCTATCGCAGTTCAACGCCCAAGGTTTTCGATCGCGTCTGGAACGGACCTCGATACTTCAAACCAAAGGCGCGCAACCGCGGTGCGTCTTGTTGGGGCGGCTTTCTCTCTATGCGAAAGGTGCGGCGTCACTGCATTCCGAAATTGTTCCCATCACGGCCTCTATCAACACCGCCAGCGTTACCCCTCTAAAGGACGAAGGGCGAACAGCGCGCGAGGTTCTGCGGGAGTTGGCGGATGCGGTGGAAGAGTCGGTATTGGCGTCGGAGGACATCCAGACCGCATTTCGCGCGCGAGCGGTCGATGACGCCCAAGCGCTGCGGCCGCTTCTGCACGATCGCGCGGAGATCATCGAGGCTTCAGCGCGGGAAGACCTGTCGAAGATTGCAGATGCCCATTCTGTCTCACTCCGCAAATTGCTGGAAGGACAGAAGAGCGCGCTTCGTCGGGAAATCGAGAAGCCGGAAGCCGAGGTTCAGATGGCGCTCGACCTGCGAACATCTGACGACATCGAGCAACGAAAACAAGATGAAGAGCACTGGCGACGGCGCCTGACCCGGATCGATGAGGAGATCGCGCGCGAACCCGAAGATGTTCGTCGAATGTACGAAATCGTGGCGCGCCGTCTCGAGCCCGTTGGCCTTGTCTATCTGCTTCCGGAGGGCTTCCGGCTATGAGTGATCTCTGGCTCAAGCATGTCCGCCAGGAAGGCTTGGTCGTGTCCGCAGCCGCCCTGGAAGAAGCACCTGTTTTGCAGGACCGCTCTGACAGCGAAGCTTATGAACAGTGTCGCGGTGACTTCTGGCAGATCGCGGATCACGTTTTGGGGTGGCCGGCCAAGTTCATCATCCCCCGCACACAACAGCCGGAGCTGAGCACCAAGCGGCTTACCGAACTCAATGTCACGCTAACTGCCGACGCGGCCATCGTCTCGACGAAAGGAGACGAGGTGCGCCTTCTGGTCCGCAAACTTGGCAATGAGGATCCGGATGCCAAGGGCGCGGTCGAGGGCTGGGAGGGCTTTTCACACCAGCAGGCCTTCGAACGCCTACTTCGCGAAACCGGCGTCAAGCAGGGCGTCCTGGTCACCGATCAAGCGATCCGGCTGACCTATGCGCCGCCCGGAGAAACGCCAGGGTTTCTGGAATGGCCGATATCGGCGATGGCGGAAACCGCGGGTCGCCCGATGCTGGGCGGCCTCAAACTCCTGCTTGGCAAGGGGGCAATCTGGGGCGGCGACGAGAGTCGGCTCGATGGCATATTAAGGCGCTCTCGCGAGCACCAGAACACCGTCTCGTCCAAGCTCGCCGAGCAGGTGCTCGGGGCGCTTTACACGCTGATGCGCGGTTTCACGGCCGGCGTTGAAACCCGGGAAGCGATGGGCCGGCTGGCCGACCGGCAACCGCAATATGTCTACGAAGGCCTGTTATCGGTTCTGCTACGCATCGTCTTCGTTCTCTATGCCGAGGACAGAGATCTCATTCCGTCCCGCGAGGATGAAGAAGCCAAGCGAATCTACGATCAGGGCTATTCGGTCCGGGACCTCTTCGCGCGCCTGGAGGAAGACCGGGCCCAACACCCTGACACGATGGATGATCGATATGGCGCCTGGGGTCGATTGCTCGGCTTGTTCCGGCTCATCCATGACGGCAGCGGCAAGAGTTTCATGCATCCGCGCCGCGGCAAGCTCTTCAACCCGGACACCTTCCCCTTCCTCGAAGGACGGTTTGAAGAGGGTGACACGGCTGATGTCCTGCCGATTTCGGATGCTTGCATTCATGAAGTTCTGCGTCAGCTGCTGATCCTCAATGGGGAGCGGCTCTCCTACAAAACACTCGATGTCGAGCAGATCGGCTCGGTCTACGAAACCATTATGGGTTTCGTAGTCACCCGCACAGGCGGCCAGGCGATCGCGCTTCGCGTGAAGCCCAATGCGGGCAGTCCGACTATCCCGGCCTTCGTGGAGCTTGAAGAGCTGTTGGCGAAAGCCGGGAAGGATAGAAAAAAATATCTCAAGGACACGATCAATTTCGATCCGTCTGACGCCCAGAACAAAGCGCTGAAGGCCGCCACGGATATTCCTGGCTTGCTGGCATCCCTCGATCGATCCATCGACGAGCGCGCTTCGCCGGCCAAACTCGTCTCTCCGCCAGGCACAATTGTCCTGCAGCCGACCGATGAGCGCCGGAAATCTGGCAGTCACTACACCCCAAGGAGCCTGACCGCACCGATTGTCGCCGATGCGCTGCGCCCGATCTTCGATCAGCTGGGCGACGATGCCAGCCCGGATAAAGTCCTCGCCCTGAAAGTCTGTGATCCGGCGATGGGATCTGGCGCCTTCCTCGTAGAAGCCTGCCGGGCGCTGGGCGAACGACTTGAACAAGCCTGGAAGCGTCACCCGGACTTGTTGCCGGACGAGGCCAGGCACGACCCGCATATCTTCGCCCGTCGTGAGGTCGCCAAAAGGTGCCTTTATGGCGTCGACAAGAATGCGATGGCCACGGATCTCGCCAAGCTTTCGCTCTGGCTGATCACACTTGCGCGTGATGAGGATTTCTCTTTCCTCGACCATGCCCTGAAGACCGGCGACAGCCTGGTCGGGCTCCCGTTGGCCCAAATTAAGCGGATGACTTGGGAAGGCGACACGATCAGGCAATTCATGTTCTCGACGGCCTTTGACAAGGCGGTTGACGATGCACTCGACATCCGGCGGACCATCCGCAGCGCTCCGGACAATGTCACTTTCGACATACAAAGCAGCCGGCTCAAAACAGCTGATAAGGCGCTCGATAATATCCGGCTCGCGGGTGATGCCGTGATTGGCGTCTTCTTCTCCGAGAAAAAGCCCAAAGATCGCGAGACGAATTTGAAGGAGCTCCACGAGAGTCTCGTGCTGGGTCAGACCCAGGGATGGGAACTCGCACGTGAATATTCGCGACGGCTTCGGCAGGGCGAACACCCGATCAATATCTTCCACTGGGAGATTGAATTTCCAGAAGTGTTTTCGGGCTCAAATCCCGGGTTTGACGCTTTTGTCGGCAATCCGCCCTTTGCCGGGAAAAACACCGTCGCGAACAGCAATCGCGACAATTACACCGACTGGCTGAAAGTCATCAGCCCCGGTGCCCATGGCAATGCGGATCTGGTGACTCACTTCTTCCGTCGCGCTTATGCGATGCTGCGTGCGGGCGGAGCCTTTGGCCTGATTGCAACTAACACGATCGGACAAGGCGATACGCGAGAGAGTGGGTTACGCTATCTATTGATGGAAGCCGGAGGGACGATCTACCGTGCTCAACGCCGCGTAAAATGGCCAGGCGCGGCAGCGGTTGTGGTCTCGACCGTGCACACAGGGAAGGGCAATGCCGATTGGCCTTCACCAAAATTGGATGGCCGCCCGGTCAGCCGAGTTTCAGCATTCCTGCGTGAAGGCAATGAGGACTCGACGCCATCCATTCTGAAAGAGAATGAAGGGATCGCTTTTCAGGGATCCATCATTCTCGGCATGGGCTTCACCTTTGACGACGTGAATTCGGCAAAGGGCAAGTGCGAGCCCCTGTCGACGATGCATAACTTGATCGAAAAAGACCCGCGCAATGCAGAGCGGATAAAGCCCTATCTGGGCGGCGAAGAGGTCAACAACGACCCCAAGCACAAACACCATCGCTATGTCATCGATTTCGAGGATTTTCCCCTTCGGCGCGACCTTGAACTCAAACTGTGGAGTGAGGCCAGCGAAGCGGAACGAACTGCAATGCTTCGAGAAGGCGTCGTGCCGCGCGATTACAACCGTCCGGTTGCGGCGGATTGGCCCGAGCTGCTGAACATTCTGGAAACTTACGTAAAGCCGTCGCGGCTCACGGATAAACGGGAGGCTTACAGACGGAAATGGTGGCAGTTCGCTGAACGACGAGTGGGCCTCACACGAGCGTCATTCAATCAATCCACGGTTCCAGCGATGCTGTTCACATCGTCTATACACGGCGTAGCGGCTGTGGACTCATCAGCGTTCTACGCAAACTCGCTCAACATTTTTGTTTCCATCGCGGATACCGGCCTCGCCCTCCTCCAGTCCCGCATTCACGAGGTCTGGGCGCGCTTGCTGAGTTCCAGCCTGGAGGATCGTCTGCGTTACACGCCGACTGATTGTTTTCAAACTTTCCCCATGCCGGAGGGTTTTCGCGAGAATGCGGTGCTCGAAGACATCGCCGATCGCTACCTCGCTAATCGCGCTGCTCTTATGACCGCTCGCAACGAAGGCCTCACGAAAACCTATAACCGCTTCCATAACCCACTCGAGGGCTCAGAAGACATCGCGACCTTGCGCCGCCTTCATGCCGAAATGGATGATGCCGTCTTGCGCGCCTATGGCTGGGAGGATCTGGCCGAGTTGTGCGCCCCCGGCGCTGAATTCGAGCCCTGTTTCCTGACAGAAGATGACGAACCGGAATTCGCCTATCAGGGCCGATTGTTCTGGCCGGCCGCCTTTCGCGACAAGGTGCTCGCCCGTCTCCTGGATCTGAACAAGAAACGTGCAGCAGCTGAGCGTTCAGGAAGAGCGAAAACCAAATCCGCACCTATGCTGCAACTGGAAACCAAGGGTTCATTGTTATGAGCGGAACGAATTTTGAAACCTCGGCCGGTGTCCGAGAGCATCTTCTCTCCGCGTTGCGCGGCGATGTCTTTGGACCCGATACGCGCCATTTCGCGCATGACGATCACATGGCGAACCGCGAGTCGCTCCGCCCCGGTATCCGGCCCTCATCCTTCTACCTTTTCGGCTTTCTGGTGCCCGCGGACGAAGTCGCCATGGTCAGCGACGCAGATGAAAAGGACCTGACGACGGAGCTTCTCGGGGAAGAACAGGATGACGCGAACGCGCCGGCCCAGGATGACGAGGATGGGGGGCGAAGCCACGTCCAGAACCGGCGCATTCAACCGTCCAGTCTAGGCCTGACCGTTTTCGTCGATCCGGACTGCCAGCAGGTCGATACCACAGTCCGTTTTGCCAATTACATCCCTGAACCGCCGATCAGTCAGGAGATTCTGAAAGGCTCCCCGAAATCCATCGCCGACGAAATCAGCTGGAAGCGCGACCCGCGGACGATCGAACGGAGCATCTCACGCGATGATATCGACCGTGCGCTTGAAACGCCTGGCGGGATTGAGCTGCTGCTAGACGGCACTGCAGCACCCAGCCTCCCAGGCGGCGGCGTGGTTCTGCACATCGTTGCCCAGGAATGCCGTCTGCCGCGCCCTGCAGATCGAAGAGATTGGCCGCGTGCGATCAGCCTGACCGTTTTCGTGGTCAACAAGCGCACTGCAGCCAATCGCTTCAAGAATGTTTCCAACATATTTCAGGCGGGTCTGACGCTTGAAACCCCGGGCGGCTTTATCGGCAATCCGGATATGAGCGGTTTCGCCGCAGACGATTTCGATCTGCGGCTGCATGATCTGCATTATTCCGACATTCTCCGCTTCGTCGGTGGCCGAAACGTTGGAACCGGGCATGATCTGGTGGAAGGCACGCGTGCCGGTCGTGTGTGGAGTGACCCTCTGCCCGCCGTACACGTCGAAAAGGTCGATCAGAATAATGCTCTGATTGACCTCAGTGAGTTCAACATGGGCTGGTTGGCGGAGCTCACTGCGAGCCCCGATAAACTCGCTGACACGCTCGCACGCTTTCCCGCCGCTTATCTGGCAGATTTCATCGCGGCCCAGGAAAGCGAAATCGCCAAGCTCGATGTTCCAAGACGGCGGGAAATAGCGGAGATGCTCATCGCCAACCAGCGCGCCGCACATGAGCGCATGGTTGCTGGTGTCGAGCTGCTTCGATCAAGCCGAAATGCGCAGCTGGCCTTCAAGGCGATGAATTTGGCCATCAAATCCTATTTGGAGAACACGCGGGCGATTAAAAAGCCCGGCTGGCGCCCGTTCCAGCTCGCCTTCATTCTGCTCAATCTGCGCGGGATGACGGACAAGCTGAGCGATGATCGAGCTATCGTCGATCTGCTTTTCTTCCCGACAGGCGGCGGCAAGACCGAGGCCTATCTGGGCTTGGCTGCTTATCAGATTGCCCTTCGCCGTCTCGAAAACCCCGAATGGCTGGGTAGCGGCGTCAGCGTCATCATGCGCTACACGCTGCGCTTGCTGACACTCGACCAGCTGGGCCGTGCAGCCGCGATGATTTGCGCCCTGGAACTGCTTCGCCGCTCGGACGAGTGGAAAGATGAACACGGTCAGGAATTGCTGGGCAAAGCACCCATTGAAATAGGCCTGTGGGTCGGATCCGGCGCCACGCCCAACAAGATTGGCGCGAAAGGCGAGAAAGACCAATCGCCGCCGAAAAACGCCTACGGTAAGATTGAATGGCACCGCAGAAAGCGCGGTGGACCGCCAGCGCCGATTACAGAATGCCCTTGGTGCGGAACGGCGTTCGACCCCGACACCTACAAGGTTGTCGGCAAGCGAATGTTGATCAATTGCGGCAATCTGGAATGCGATTTCAGTGCCGAGACGGGAGGCCTCCCCGTCCTTGCGGTCGACGAAGAAATCTACGACCGCCTTCCTGCTTTCATCGTCGCGACGGTCGACAAATTCGCTGCACTGCCTCGCCGCGGTGAGATCGGCCGCTTTTTCGATCACGTCGACCGCATTGAGTCTCCAGATAATCTCAAACACCTCACTTTCTACGGTGCTGATAGTCCCGGGGTCGGCAAGCTTCTCGATCCGCAGCGCCAGTGCCTTCCGCCACCTGACCTGATCATTCAGGATGAGCTTCACCTGATTTCAGGTCCGCTTGGTACAGTTGCCGGCCTATATGAGGCGGCCCTTGAAAGACTCGCCAGTCGCAAGATCAATGGCAAGCTGCGAGGTCCCAAGATTATTGCGTCAACAGCAACGGTTCGCCGGGCCGATGACCAGATCCAGAAACTGTTTGGCCGAGATAAGACTGCGATCTTCCCGCCGCCGGGCATCAGCCGCAAGGACAGCTATTTCGCCATCGTACGAGAGGACCGTAGCCGCCAACGACAGTATTTCGGCATCAGCGCACTCGGTGTAGGTCCGCGGAAGGTTTACCTTCGAACAATCGTGCCTCTGTTGGCGGCGGCGCAAAAGGCTTTCGATGAGGCACCCGCGGCCGGCGAGAAGAACCCTGCTGATCCGTACATGACAGCGCTTTGTTATTTTAACGCGCTACGCGAACTCGGCGCGACGCGGCGGATCGTCGAGGACGAAGTTTCATCAAATCTGCGAGATTGGAATAGCCGGCGCGTGAGGTCCGGACAGGACGAAAGTGATAGCGCATTTGCCGGCCGCAAGATCGGCGCGCCCGAAGAGCTCACGTCCCGTGATTCCACGGACAAGGTAGCCGAAACAAAGCAGCGCTTGGCGCTTGCTTTTGGTGCCGAGGAGCCAAAAGGACCGAAGCCTCTCGACGTAGCCTTGGCGACGAACATGATCTCGGTTGGCCTCGACATCTCTCGGCTGGGTTTGATGTTGGTACAAAATCAGCCAAAAAGCGCGGCAGAGTACATCCAGGCTACCAGCCGTGTCGGACGAGATGACAAAAAGCCAGGGCTGGTTGCGGTTATTCTCAACATGCACCGCGCTCGCGACCGTGCGCATTACGAGGATTTCGAGACCTATCACCAAGCCTTCTACCGAGCGGTCGAGGCCACAAGCGTGACACCCAGCGCGCCTGGCGCATTGGACCGCGCACTCGGTGCGGTATTTGCGGGCTTGGTCAGGCACTTGGATCCAGAGCTGACTCCGCCACGGGGCGCGCAGGCAATTTCTGTGGATCACCCGGCTGTACTGCAGGCCCGCGACTTCCTCTCCTCAAGGTTCGCGTGTGACGCTGAACTCGACCGGTTGATTGCGGCGTGGATATCAATCATCGCTGACCGCGAGGGCGAAGGGCTGAACTGGGACACTTACCAGCCTGATGATGCCGGGCTGATGCACTCGCCACTGCAGGACCTCTCCAAACTACGTGATGAGTTCAAGCTGTTCGAGGCCGGATGGTCGATGCGAGATGTGCAACCCGGCGTTGTGATCGAAATCGAAGAATACTTGTCGAAGGGCGCATAGGTATGGCGATAGACGAAATCCGGCTGGCGCAGCTTATTCAGACCTTTGGGCCCGGCTCGATTGTCGATTTACCCAAGTCATCAGTCATGATCCGCGGCTTGGGTGCATGGCCAAATTACAAGCCGCGGAAAATACGTGAGCGACGTCTTGTGTATTATCTCAAAAAACTGCTCGAGAACGCCGAGGGAGGCAGTTGGCTGGCGGAAGACGCAGAGCTCGAACTATGGGAGCCGCCGCTCAATGAGGAAGCCGTCAACCGCGGCGAGGCACCGGCCGTTCCGGCGGTCATTTTTCCTCGCTGGGTGACCGTAACCCAGGCTGGAGCAACCGGAGCGGAAGCAGCAAAGCAGAAGCTTGAGCGGTATACCGCGAATGATCGACCGAAAAAAAATACGACAAAGACGCCTGTTCGGTGGGTAGGCGCCTGCAAGAACGGCCATGTCCAGGACATCGATTGGCGGTGGTTTGTTCACGTCAATGCGCCTGATAAGAATTGTCAGCAGGATATGTGGTTCGAGGACCGGAGCTCCGGAAGCGATCCTCAATATATCGACATTCTTTGTGATTGCGGTGCTCGTCGGCCACTCAGCGAGTTGTATGCCGGGGCTGGGACTTTGGGCCCCTGCGTCGGCCGGCGATCTTGGCTTCGGGGCAAGCAGGATGAGGGCTGTGATGAAATATTAGTGCCCATGACAAGGGGAGCCATCAATAACTATTATAGCCAGATTTTGAGCCTCATTGCGCTACCGGAAGATCCAGATGACCTCGAAATGGTCATTGCCAAATATCCGAAGATGAAGAGCGCCGAGAACGTCGAAGAAGTCGCAATGGCTCTGAAGTTTGGCGAAGAAGATGTACGGCAAGCCTTTTCCGGATACTCGCATCAAGAGATATGGAAGGCGATCCAGTCCGTTCGTGAAACAGAGGCAGCTGAGGTTGCGGCAAGTCCGATCGTCCAGCATCCAAAAGAAGCTGAATTTGAATTTTTTACCTCAGCGCAGACGATAGGCTCGGAAGGGTTGGCTGCACGCCTCACAGGAAGGCGGGTTCCGCGCCCGGAATGGATTGGGCGCGATGGCATAGAAATTGGATTCATCCGCGATATCGTGGAGATGAGCAGACTATGCGTGGTAACTGCCCTGTACGGTTTTACGCGATTGGAACCCGCAAACTCTCCTTTCGATGAGACGTTCGAGGAAATTAATCTCCAGGTCCGAGGCCAGCCTCTCGATGAGCAAGTCAGGTGGCTGCCTGCAATGGAACAGTTTGGAGAAGGCTTTTTTCTGCAGATTGATCCAGAATGGTTTGCTCAGAAGCTCGACGAGACCGGTGCTCGAAGACACTTTGAGAAAGTTGAACAACGGTATTCCGAGTGGCAGCGAAAGCAGTCCGACCGAAGTATCTATCCCGGGCACGCCTATGTTTTTGCGCACTCCCTATCGCACATGTTGATGGAACAAATAGCCTTGGACGCTGGATATCCCTCGACCTCATTGAGCGAACGGATATATGCGCTTGCTTCGCCTGGTGCGGCACGCATCTCGAAGATTGGCGTTCTAATCTATGCGGCAGGTAGCGGATCCCAGGGTACGCTGGGCGGTCTCCTTCAACAGGCCAAACGCATTCCAGAATTGGTCCGCAGGGGGCTTGAACGCATCGAGATCTGCGGGAACGACCCTATATGCTCCACGAGCCCAACTCCGATTGCTAATGATGACTTTTCCGGGTTTGGCGCTTCGTGTCATGGTTGCCTATTCACCGCTGAAACAAGCTGTGAGAAGCGCAACATGTTACTCGATCGACTGTCGCTCTTTGCCCTCTTTAGAACTGGCGGACTATAGGCACTATGGTCCCATTGTTAACGTGCGCGCGTCGCATGACTTAATTCGCCAACCAGCCAGAAAAAACGGACCCAACTTCTTCGGCACCCTGCCTTACCGGGTCGTTGGATAGGTGTGCATATCGTTCCGTAGTCGTAATCGACGCATGACCGAGCAACTTGCTGAGCACCGCAATCGGGACGCCATTCATGATGGATATGCTGGCAAAAGTATGCCGCAAATCGTGGATCCGGACGTCTTCGAGACCAGCGCGTTTGCGGATCTGGAGCCATTCCTTGGTGAGGCCCTGGAAGTGGCTGTCGCCACGTGCGGCCGGGAACACAAAGGATGAGCCTTCTTGCCGCTCGAGGCCAGACAGGATGTCGACGACTGGTTTGCTGATCGGCACGGCGCGTCGGCCCGTCTTGGTGTCTTTTTTCGCAATCGTTCGTCGTTCGAGATCGACCTCGCGCCATTCCAGCGAGATGATCTCGCCTTTCCGCGCGCCGGTGAGGATGAGCAGGCGCAAGATGGCAATCGCGTGAGGGTGGGCGCCGTCGGTCTCGGCCTCCGTCAGGACGGAGAAGAGCCGGCCTATTTCCTCCTTGCTGAGAAAGCGCTCGCGGGGCTCGACCTTGTATTTCCTTATGCCCCAGCACGGATTGGTGCGACGTTCGCGATAGCCCCACGTCTCGGCGAGGTTGAACATCTTTGAGAGCAGGGAGAGACAGTGGTTGGCTTTGGACTTCGTCGCTGCCAGGTCCGAGTGAAGCTTGAGGATGTCCCGTTCGCAGATCTCGGCCACGCGCAACGAGCCAAACCTTGGAAGCAGTGTTGTCCTGAAGAGCCTCTGGTCCTCGCGAACCGATGACGGCTTCTTGTTGGGAATGGCGTGCTCGGCGATGTACTTCTTGGCAAGTTCGGAAAACCGGAGCTCGGCGTTCTGCGATTGGCGAACATCGAGAATGTCCTCGCCATGCGCAGCACTCGACAAAATTCGCAGCGCTTCTCTGCGCGCGGTTTCTACAGTCCAAGGCGAGCCGTGCCGCCCGATTGTGAGCTTGCGTTGCCGAGCCCGCCGACCGGTTCCCACCCTGTATCGGACCAAGTAGGACATCGTACCATTGGCCGAGGCGCGCACTCCGAAACCTTTCAGCTGATCATCCCAGACATAAGCCGGCTGATCGTTGAGAGGCATCGCATCGATCAGTCGCTTTGTGAGCTTTGGCATGTCTCGTGACTCCGCGTTTCGTGGGCGCACCATGGGCGCACATGGCGTAAATTCGCGGATAAGAGCATCTAACGCGATAATCTGGATATACAATAGGAATCAGTTGGTTATCTATTTTCGGATATCGAGAAATATCCTGAAATAACGCTCCAGATCGCCCTACGAATCTGGGGGTCGGGAGTTCGAATCTTCCCCGGTGCGCCATTCTCACCTCGTTCAAACACCGCCCCTCGTTTTTTAAGTTGTTCGGACTGCGCCCGATGGGGTGCGCTGTTCTTTTCAATGGTTTTGATCGCGTCGCCCACCGGGCGACGAAACTGGCCGCCGCGTCGGCGTTTTTTTAATTGCCTTGCTTCCTGACGGAAGTCCGTGAGCTCGAGCAAATTGTGATATCCGGTGACGATTAACCGGCCTGCCGGCGTCGCAGATCTGTTGCAGCTGCAGCTGCGCCAGCAACACCAGCGCGAGTGTTTTGTTAAGGCGCAGCCCTCTAATTTCTTGCAAACCGATTCGATGCTCAGCACCGGAGTCTGGTTCATGCCGGGTTCGCTTTCCTTCAACAATGGCCTGTTTTCGCCGCAACCCCGCCTGCGTGAAGGATTGCCGCGCGCCAACGACGATACGCGGCAGGCCATTGCGTCGCTGGAAGCCTATCAGGTCGCGCTAGACGAAAACGCCATTGTGTCGGTGTGCGATGGCGCCGGACATATCATCCGGGTCAATGAAGCCTTCAGCAAGGTCAGCGGTTATCGCGCGGAAGACCTGATCGGCCGGCGCTTTGACGATATCCTGTCAGACGCGCATCCGGATGACTTCTATGACGGAATTCTGCGATCCCTGGACAGCGGGTACAGCTGGCGTGGCGACATCTGTACCCGCCACAAGGACGGCAGCCGCTTCTGGCTGGAATCGATCACTTTCGCCGTGCAGGGAAAGGGCGCATCAGACCGGACGCTCGTGTCCATCAGTTTCGATATCACGCGACGCAAACGCGCCGAGACGCTGGTACGCCGCAGCGAGAGCCGGATGCGGCAGGCCTTGCTGATGGCCAATGCGGAAGCCTGGGAGGCGGATGTCGAGAGCGGTCGCATGTCCTTGCCGACAGACCCGACGACCGAGCTCGGCTCGGCCCTGATCGGCGGGCGGACGATTGATGAGGTCTTCCAATTGATCCATCCGGATGACCGGCGCAGAATGGCCGATCTCTGGCAACGTCACCTGGAAGGCGGGCCCGCCGTCGATTGCGAACACCGGCTGCGGCTGACGACCGGCAGCTATCGCTGGGTGCGGACATTCGCGCGTGTCGAGACCAGCGGTGAAAGCACGGGCGTGATCTACGGGCTGACCCAGGACATCCGCGAGGCGAAACGCCAGGAGATGCAGCTGAAAGTCGCCGAGCAGGAAGCCGAGGAACGTTTCCGCCGCGAAGAAGTCCTGACCCATGCGCTGATCGATGCGATGGCGAATACAGCCCTCGACGATTTCCTTCATCTCGCCGTATCCGGCCTCATCAATCACACGCACAATCTGGCCATCGAGGCGAAAGCCGGTGTGTTCCTGGCGGAAACCCATGGCGGCGTCACAACGCTGAAACTAACCTGTTCGATCTCGCTTGGCGACGAGATCGAGCGCCTGTGTGCCGAGGTGCCGGTCGGGAATTGCCTGTGCGGTCTGGCGGCGCAGACACGCGAAGTGCAACACGCCGATTGCGTCGACGAGCGCCATGTGAACCGCTTCGATGGCATGGAGCCGCACGGCCACTACAATATCCCGCTCACGATTGGCAAAGAACTGATCGGCGTGCTCGTGGTCTACTTGCCTCACGGCCATCAAGAGGATGAGGGGGAAGCGACCTTCCTGAAACGCTTCGGCTCGATCCTCGCCATGGGTATCGACCGGCGGCGTCAGCTCGACGAGCTGGCCCGGGCCCGCCGCACCGCCGAAGCCGCTGCGAAGATCAAGTCGGATTTCCTGGCGACGATGAGTCACGAAATCCGCACGCCGATGAACGGCATTCTCGGCATGCTCGAATTGCTGGGTGGTTCAGAGCTCGACAAAGAACAATCGAAGTGGGCGGAGATCGCCCGGCATTCGGCGGATACCCTCCTTAGAATCATCAATGACGTCCTTGATATGTCGAAGATCGAAGCCGGCAAGATGGTGCTGGAACAGATCTCCTTCTCGCCTCGCGAAATGGTCTCGCGCGTTTTCGAGCTGATGAAGGTCAAGGCCGACGAAAAGGGCCTGCGATTCAATCTCCATATCGATGCCGACGTGCCGCAATTCCTGGTCTCGGATCCCACGCGCATCCAGCAAGTGTTGTTCAACCTGCTCGGTAATGCGATCAAGTTCACGCGCAACGGCAGCGTAACGCTGTGTGTCGAGGCTACTGATTTCGGGCCTCATGGCGGGCTGCGCTTTTCCGTCATCGACACGGGTATCGGGATGGATCCGGCGCTCAAGGATCACTTGTTCGAGCCTTTCTCCCAGGCTGACGGGTCGACGACGCGCCAGTTCGGCGGAACCGGTTTGGGACTGGCCATCAGTCGCCGGCTGACCGACGGGCTGGGGGGCGTGATCGATTTCACGTCGACGCCGGGCGAGGGTACCATCTTTAACGTCGACATCCCGGCATTGGGCGTGTGGGATCACAGCGCGGTCACGATGGATGATAGCGATGCCCCTGCAGACGTCCCGGCATCGCTGCGGGTACTGGTCGCGGAAGACAATGTGCTGAACCAGCAGGTCATCCTGGGACTGCTCGAGAACGATCATGAATTGACGGTCTGCGCCAATGGCGAGGAAGCCCTGGACATCGCGTCCGGCCAGACATTCGATGTCATATTGATGGATGTACACATGCCGAAGATGGACGGCGTGACGGCGACCGAGCGGTTAAAGGCACGCGGTGTCGACACCCCGATCATCGCGCTGACCGCGGATGCGGACATCGCGAGGTCCAATTCTGCCGATTCAAACCTGTTCGACGGTTTGGTCGTGAAGCCTTTCAAGGTGCGTCAGCTGCTCGCCGAGATCGCGCGGGTGCTCACCGTGGGGCAGGGCAAGACCGCCGCGCCGGGCCGCAAGGCCGGATAGGCGCGCGGACCGCCTGCTGCCCATGCCTGTATTGTATGACCTTATGAAATCAGGCTGGAGCGGGTGAAGGGAATCGAACCCTCGTCTTAAGCTTGGGAAGCTCCTGCTCTACCATTGAGCTACACCCGCAATGCCGAGCCGCAAACTAGCATTGACGCGGTCGCGCACAAGCCGCGCGGACCATCGACATCAATCCGAGAAATATTTCGCCAGCTTCAGCTTTTGCGCCTGATAATTCGAGCGGATGGTACCGTACGGCCTGTCGGGCGGTGCGGTCATGGGTTCGTAAACCAGACGCGCGGCTGGCTGGCCGTGTTCAAGGATGAAGGGCACGTCGCGGCCGCGGACCTCGAGCACAGCCCGGCCACCGGTTCCGCCCGCTTCGGCAACCCCGAAGCCGGGATCGAAGAATCCGGCATAGTGTGCCCGGAACTCACCGATCTCGGGCGCGATCGGGGCCATTTCGGCCGCTTCGTCGAGCGGTATGGTCACCGCCTCCCGCGAGGCGAGAATGTAGAATTCGCCGGGATCGAGCACGAGCCGGCCATCGCGCGTGTCGACCGGCTCCCAGAAATGCAACGGGTCATGGCCGCCGATTCCGGCAAGATCGATCAGGCCGGCATGACGTCTCGCACGCCAGCCGATTCGACCGTCAAACCCCTCGAGGTCCACCGAAACCGTCAGCTCGCGGGTGATCGCCCGCTTGCCGCGCCGGAATCGGGCCTGAACCAGGCGGTCACCGGGGCGGGCGAGAATTGAAAAGGTGCGAGGGGAAATCTCGACATAGAGGGGGCCGGAATATCCCACCGGCGCCTGATCGAATGCGCTGGCATTGTCGGCGATGACACGGGTGAAGACGTCGATGCGCCCGGTCGAGCTTTTCGGATTCATGGCGGCGCTGATATCCGCCGGCAGGTCGAGCGTTTCCATCAGTGGAACCAGGTAGACGCAGCCGGTCTCCAGCACGGCACCGGCAGACAGGTCGAGCTCGTGCATGACCAGGCCCGATTCCAGAACCTCGCTGACCGTACGGGCCGGACCAGGCAGGAAACTCGCTCTCACGCGATAGGCGCGGGTGCCGAGCCGCAAATCGAGGCTGGCCGGCTGCACCTGACCGTCGGCCAACGGCAATGCCGACGCCACATTCCCGTTTCCGGCAAGGAAACCTATCTCTGAATCCGGAAGGATGCCGCCTGCCGCCATGTTTACGCCTGCCCGCTAGATGTGTGCCATCTGGTTAGGCGAATTCGGGCGCGCGCGAAAGTGCGTAGAGCGGGGCTTGAGCGCGGGCGGATTCGGGGTGATCATCGCGAGATGACGACGATTTGCGCTAACCGCCAATATGAATGCGAAACGCAGGGCATCCTTGTCCGCGTCGAGCCGGAATTCCTGGAGGGTCAGTCCGAACCGGCGGAGCACCGTTTTGTGTGGGCGTATACGATCGAGATCGAAAATCGCGGCGAGCAAACGGTGCAATTGATCTCCCGGCACTGGTCGATCACCGATTCCACCGGAAAAGTGGAAGTGGTGCGCGGCCCCGGCGTTGTTGGCGAACAACCGGTCCTCGATCCCGGAGAGCGGTTTTCCTACACGTCAGGTGCGCCGCTGGAGACGCCGTCGGGCTTCATGTGTGGCAGTTTCGAAATGGAACGAATATCCGGCGACCGCTTCGATGCGGTCATTCCCGCCTTTTCGCTCGACAGCCCGCATGATCCGACCAGCATCCATTAGCGACAGTCTGGCGATTGCATGAGCGATTCGGTCCGATCCGTCCTGTTCGTACTCGGCATCATGGTCGCGAGCCTGGCCGCCGCGATGCTGATCCCGGCGCTGATCGATCTGAACGCGGGCGAGATGGAAAGCGCGGGGGCGTTTCTGTGGTCCGCCGCGGGGTGTGGTTTTCTCGGTCTGGCTGTCGCTATTGCGGTCAACACCGAGAAGCGCGATCTGACGACGCGGGCGGCTTTCCTGGTGACCGCGGGATCCTGGCTCGTCCTGGCCATCATTGCCGCGCTGCCGATGCGGTATGGCGGCCATGGGTTGACCTTTATCGACGCGCTGTTCGAGGCGATTTCCGGCCTGACCACGACCGGTGCCACCGTGGTGACGGAAATCGACAGCCGGCCACCCGGATTTTTGATGTGGCGCGCGATCCTGCAATGGATTGGCGGGGTCGGAATCATTGTGACCGCGATGGCCATCTGGCCGCTCCTCGGGGTTGGCGGCATGCAGTTGTTCAAGCTGGAATCCTCCGACAATGCTTCGGAAAAGGTGTTGCCGCGCGCCGCTGAAATCGCTGCCGCCATCTCGCTCATCTACTTGTCGCTGACCCTGATCTGCGCCATGGCTTACGCCTTCACCGGCATGAGCGGGTTCGACGCGATTGCGCATGCGATGACAACGCTGGCCACCGGCGGCTACTCGACGCGAGATGCTTCCCTGGGCGCGTTCACGGCTGGCGGTTCGGATGTCGTGGCAATGGTCTTCATGCTGATGGCATCACTGCCCTTTGCTGCCTATCTGATGGTGGTCAGGGGCCGTCCGGCCGCTCTGTGGCAGGATCCGCAGATCCGGGGATTCGCCACGCTTGTGGTGGCGGCGATCATGGCGATGGCTGTCTTCGTCGTTGCTGCAGATCTCTATGCACCAGCGGCGGGGATCAGGACGGCAGCCTTCAACACGATCTCGGTCATCACCGGTACCGGATATGCAACCGCCGATTTCGGCGTGTGGGGCGCTCCCGCCACTGCCGCGTTCTTCGTGCTGATGTTCGCGGGCGGCTGTGCCGGTTCGACCACCTGTTCGGTCAAGATATTCCGCTATCAGATTGCCTTGCTGGCGATCCGCCAACACATCATTTCGCTGGCCCACCCGCGCGCCATCACGCCGTTGCGCTATGGGGGGCGGCCGGTGCCGCCGGAAACCGTCTATTCGGTGCTCGGATTCCTGTTTGCCTTCATCGCCATCTTCACGCTGTCATCGGCGATCCTTGGTGCGATCGGGCTGGACACGACGACGGCGTTGTCCGGCGCAGCGGCAACGCTGGCCAATGTCGGGCCCGGGCTGGGCGAGATCATTGGTCCCGCCGGCACTTTCCAGCCGCTGCCGGATGCGGCGAAATGGGTGATGATGGCCAACATGCTGATTGGCCGGCTGGAAGTCCTGACGGTGCTGATCCTGTTTACACCGCGCTTCTGGCAATCATGATTCGACGGCGGCGACCTCGTCGGCCGTGAATTCCCAGAGTCTATTGCAATACTCGCAGGTCATGCCGATCGTGCCGTCTTTTTCCATGTCGGACTGGTCCTCGTCGGAAAAGCTGGCGAGCACGCGAACCAAGCGCTCGCGCGTGCAGGGGCAATGCTTGCGCAGACCCTCAGGTTCGAGCAATCGCGCGCCATCCTCATGGAACAGGCGGAACAACAGCGTGCCGGCCGAGATCTCGGGGTCGATCAGCTCGTCATCCTCGATGGTCTCGAACAGGGCACGGCAATGATTCCAGTCCTCGGCAGCATCGCCGCGGGCATCGTCTGCCGCGATCTGCTGCATGACGGCTCCGCCGCCACGCCAGATCGAGCCGCCGCCGGCTTTCATGTCCTCGCCAACCGCGAGCCGGATGCGCGTCGGGGTCTGTTCCGACTGTTCGAAATAGCGCTCTGCGCACTGGGCCAGTGTGTCGCCTTCGAGGGCGACGACACCCTGATAACGCTCCATGCCCTCTCCGGGATCGATGGTCATGGCGAAGGCACCCTTGCCCAGCAATTGCGGAACGCCGGCATCGGCGGGAACATCGCAGCCATCGAATTGGGCAAAGCCGCGCACGGCGCCGCCGCTAATCCATTCCGCCACGACGAACCGGACAGGGCCGTCGCCATTGGCCTGAATGATCAGGCGTCCATCGAATTTCAGGGAATCGCCGATCAGCGATGCCAGCAGCACGGCTTCGCCTGTCAGCCGGCGCACCGCCGCCGGATGATCGTGTGCCGACACGATATCATTCAGCACGGAGCCCATGCGCGCGATGCGGCCGCGCGCCGAGTGTCCGTCAACCTGAAAGACGGCGACAATGTCGTCGGATTCACCCAGAGGATCAGACATAAGCCCTACTTGGCGACATCCGCCAGCGTGTCATCAAGGATCGACACGGCTTCGCTGGCATCGTGTTCGGTGATGACCAGTGGCGGAGCCAGGCGGGCAACATTGTCGCCCGCGGCGCCGATCAATAGCCCGCGCTCGCGGACCTTTCCGACAAACTCGCGATTGACGACGTCATCAACCAGGCGCAGTCCGACCAGCAAGCCCTTGCCGCGGACTTCCTGCACGACGCTGGCATGGCGGTCAGCGAGGCCACCCAGCTGCTGCTTCAGGAAATTCGATACGTCGTTCACGTGATTCATGAAGCCCGGGGCCGTCAGCTCGTCAAAGACGACATTGCCGACCGCCATGGCCAGCGGGTTGCCACCGAATGTCGAACCATGGGTGCCGACGACCATCGGCGCGCCGGCGGCTTCGGTGGTCAGGCAAGCGCCCATGGGGAAGCCGCCGCCTATGCCTTTTGCCACTGCCATGATGTCGGGTTGGGCGGTTTCGGCCCATTCGTGGGCGAACAGCTTGCCAGTGCGTCCGGCGCCGCATTGCACTTCGTCGTAGATCAGCAGAAGCCCGTGCTCATTACAGAGTTCGCGCAAGCCGCGCAGGCACTGCTCGGGCAAAGCGCGAACACCGCCTTCGCCCTGGACCGGCTCGACGAGGATCGCTGCTGTTTCTTCGGTCACGGCGGCTTTCAGCGCCTCGTGATCGCCGAACTCGACCTGGTCAAAGCCCTCCATGCGGGGTCCAAAACCTTCTAGGTATTTGGGATTACCGCCCGCATTGATCGCGCCGTAAGACCGGCCATGGAAGGCACCGCTGAAGGTAATGATGCGATAGCGGTGCGGCTCGCCCTTGTCGAAGAAATAGCGGCGTGCGGTCTTCAAGGCGGCTTCCACCGCCTCGGTGCCGGAATTGGTAAAGAAGACGCGATCCGCGAACGTTGCGTCGGTGTATTTTTTTGCGAGCTCGATCTGGCCGGGCACCTTGAACATGTTGGAGAGGTGCCAGAGCTTGTCGGCCTGCGACTTGAGAGCGGCGACGGCCTTGGGATGGCAATGGCCCAGAGCGTTCACGGCAATCCCGGAAATGAAGTCGAGATAGGCCTTGCCCTCACCGGTGTAGAGACGGACGCCTTCGCCGCGCTCGAAAACAAGATCCGGCGGTGCGTATGTGTCCATAAGCGGTGCAGGCATGGCGGCGTCTCCCAGTCGATCAATGCAGTGGTTCGAGAAGTGTCCTCTAGGCGTCCGGCGCTAACTCTTCAAGCGCCAGCCTGAGCGCAATACGCGATAGGATACGGTCATCAACACGGCATTGAGCGCGAGAATGAAAATGATCCCTGTCACGATGCTGCCATCGGCATGGCCGGTGAAGCCGTACCGGAAGCCGTCAATCATGTAGAAAAACGGATTGATGTGGCTCAATGTGTAGAAGGGCTCAGGCAGAACCTCGATGGAATAGAACGTTCCTGACAAGAATGTCAGCGGTGTGATGATGAAGTTTGTGATCACCGCGATATGGTCGAATTTCTCGGCCCAGACGCCGCCAATCAGACCGACCATTCCCAAGAGGGACGCGCCGGTAATGCCATAGAACAGGATTGCCCATATGTGGTCAGGCCGGAGATCGACGAAAAATGCCACGACGACGCCGGTCGCAATTGCGACAACCACACCGCGCGTTACGGCGCCCGCGATGAAGGCGATCATCAGTTCGAGTGGCGACAGTGGCGGCATCAGGAAGTCCACGGAATTGCCCTGCACCTTGGAGACGAGGATCGAGGACGAGGAATTCGCGAAAGCGTTCTGCAGCAGCCCCATGAGGATCAGGCCGGGCACCAGGAATTCCGAGAACGGAATGCCCGCGATATCGCCGCGGCGATCGCCAAAAGCGAGATTGATCACGGCGAAGAAAAGCAGCGTCGTTACGACCGGCGCGAACACGGTCTGGAACATGACTTTCCAGAAGCGCTGGACTTCCTTGCGATACAACGTCCAGAGGCCGAGCGTATTGAGCACGCCGAAGCGGCGCGGCTGGGGTGCGGATGTGTTCGATGCGGTGTCTGTCATAGCGGCGGACCTAGCACGGAGCGTCAGCGTCGGCGAGCCCGTAAGCCGATCGGCGCTGCGAACGAATCAGCTTTCCACAGGCGAATCAGCGGCTGCATCTTGTGGCAGGCCAACTTCTCGATACTGTATCTCGTATCAGACACAACATATTGCGATCAGGAGAGGTGAGAACACTTCCAGTAGTATGATCGCAGGATTGGCGGAGCACTTAAATGGCTTGGACGGACGAGCGCGTAGAAGAGTTGAAGAAGTTGTGGGCGGAGGGTTTGTCGGCCAGCCAGATCGCCAAGAAAATCGGTGGCGTCACGCGCAATGCCGTCATCGGCAAGGTGCACCGTCTCGGACTGTCAGGCCGCGCGGCGCCGTCCCGTCCGTCGAGCCGTCCGGCGCGCACGCCGAAACCTCGCGTGGCCGCTGCCGCGCCGGTCAAGGCAAAAGCGCCAGCGCCACGCAAGTCCGTCGAGCCGGCGATCCAGGCGCCGGATCCCGAACCCTTGCCGAACGGCGAATTCGCGACGGTGCTGACACTCAAGGACTCGATGTGCAAATGGCCGCTGGGTGATCCGGCGAGTGGCGATTTCCGGTTCTGCGGTCATCGCACCAAGGCCGGTGATGCGTATTGCGAGGCCCATTCGCAGATCGCCTACCAGCCGCAACAGAAGCGCAAGCGCAAGACGTCGGACGCGACTGCGGCGCTCGATGCGCTTCAGGCCACCCGCCGCGTGAACTTCTAGCCGCTATTGCAGGTCGAGCGAGTAACCGGCCGAGCGGACGGTGCGGATCGGGTCGGATTGCCCGCTCGTATTCAGCGCCTTTCGCAGCCGGCCGATATGAACGTCGACGGTGCGGACTTCCACATACACGTCGGAACCCCACACCGCGTCGAGTAATTGCTCACGCGAGAACACGCGGCCGGGGTGCTGGATGAGATAGTCCAGCAGGCGAAATTCGGTAGGACCGAGATGGATCTCGACGCCATCGCGGCGGACGCGGTGGGCGACCCGGTCGATGATGATGTCGCCATACGTGACCTTGTCCTCGGCCAGACCCGGCCGGATCCGGCGCATGACGGCGCGGATGCGGGCGAACAATTCGGTCATGGAAAACGGTTTCACGATATAATCGTCGGCACCGGTGTCCAGCCCGCGAATCCGATCGGCCTCTTCGCCACGCGCGGTCAGCATGATGATCGGAACGTTGCGGGTCTCGGACCGGTTGCGCAGGCGGCGGCAGACTTCGATGCCGGAAATTTTCGGCAGCATCCAGTCGACGAGCACAAGGTCGGGCGTGGATTCTTCCGCCAGCATCAGCGCTTCCTCGCCATCGCCAGCGACCGAGACCTGGTAACCTTCCTTTTCGAGATTGTATTGCAGCAGCGTGGACAGGGCGTCCTCGTCTTCGACAACAAGAATGTGCGGATCCATAACCGTCTCCTTGCCTAGGCGCCGTCGGCCGGATCGCGACGTGTTTCGTCGCGGTGCAGCTCGGCGCCGGTCACCAGGTAGTGGATCATCTCGGCAACATTGGTGGTGTGGTCGCCAATCCGTTCAAGGTTCTTCGCGACAAACAGCAAATGCGCCGCAGCTGTGATCGTGCGCGGATCTTCGATCATGAAAGACAGAAGCTCGCGAAACAGGCTATTATAATGCTCGTCGACCTCTTCGTCAGCACGGCAGACGGCAATGCTCTCTTCGGCCGAACCTGCAGAGAAGGCGTCCAGCACGCGATGCAGGTTGGAGACCACAAGGCGGCCCATGCGCTCGGCGCTGCGGGTCAAGTCAAGGGGTTCAGATTTATTGAGTTCATGCACGCGGCGGGCGACACTCTTGGCAAGATCGCCGATGCGCTCGAGATCGCCGGCTATGCGATAGGCCGCGATCGTCGTGCGCAGGTCAGACGCCATTGGCTGGCGCAGTGCCAGCATCCGGATAACGCGGCGTTCAATTGCGGTCTCCAGCGCGTCGACTTCCCTGTCGCCGGATACGACCGCATCGGCCAGTTCCGGGTCGCGCCGTATCACGGCAGTCAGGCAGTCGGCGACCTGACTTTCGCACAAGCCACCCATGCGCGAGATCTCGTCAGAGAGCGCGTTCAATTCGTCGGAGTAGGCGCGGACGGTATGTGAGGGGGTATTCATCCAGTTTGCCTTTCAACCGCTAGCCGAACCGGCCGGTGATGTAATCCTGGGTCCGGCTGTCCAGCGGGTTCGTGAAAATCGCCTCGGTCGGGCCGTACTCGACCAGATCGCCAAGGTGAAAAAACGCCGTCATCTGCGAAACCCGGGCGGCCTGCGCCATCGAGTGGGTGACGATGACAATACAATAGTTTTCGCGCAGCTCGTCGATCAGTTCCTCGATCTTGGCCGTTGCGATCGGGTCGAGGGCCGAACACGGTTCGTCCATCAGGATGACTTCCGGACTGACGGCGATTGCGCGCGCAATGACCAGCCGCTGCTGCTGGCCGCCAGACAGGCTTGTTCCCGGTTGATCGAGCCGGTCGGAGACCTCATCCCACAAGCCGGCCTTCCGCAGGCTGGTTTCGACGACGTCATCGAGCTCGGCGCGGCCACTGGCGAGGCCGTGAATGCGCGGGCCATAGGCCACGTTATCGTAGATCGACTTCGGGAACGGGTTCGGCTTCTGGAACACCATGCCGACGCGCGCCCGCAGGATCACCGGATCGACGGCGCGCGCATTGATCTCTTCGCCATCAATGCGGATGGACCCGACGGTGTGTGCGATATCAATCGTCTCGTTCATGCGGTTGATGGTCCGCAGGATGGTCGATTTTCCGCATCCCGACGGTCCAATGAAGGCCGTTACGGACCGGTCAGGTATGTCGAGGCTGACATCGCGGACAGCCTGTTTCGGCCCGTAGTGAACATTGACGTTCTCGAGCGTGATCTTGCCGGACAAGTTCCGGGTCGCGTCGTGATAGACGGTGGCGGCGCGTTGTGATGTGTCGGGCATGGCTACCATCTCCGTTCGAAGCGGCGGCGAAGGAAGACCGCGATCGCATTGAATATGATCATCAGGGCCAGCAACACGAGGATGGCTGCGGCAGTGCGCGGTTCGAAAGCGCGCTCGGCGCCATCTGACCACAGGAAAATCTGGACCGGCATGACCGTCGCCGGCTCGGTCAGCCCTGACGCCGACAGGCTGGGTGTATCGGCGACGAAGGCGACCATGCCGATCATCAAAAGCGGAGCGGTTTCGCCGAGCGCTTGCGCGAGGCCGATAATCGACCCGGTCAGGATGCCGGGTGCGGCAAGCGGCAGGACGTGGTGCATGACCGTCTGAAGCCTGGAAGCGCCGACCCCCAGGGCCGCCTCGCGAATCGAGGGCGGAACCGCCTTCAGGGCTGCCCGCGATGAAATGATGACGGTCGGCAGTGTCATGAGCGCGAGGACCATGCCGCCCACCAGGGGCGCCGAACGCGGCAGACCGAACAGGCTGATGAAGACGGCGAGCCCCAGCAAGCCGAAAACGATGGAGGGCACGGCGGCAAGATTGTTGATATTGACCTCGATGAAACCCGTAAACCGGTTCTTGGGGGCGAATTCTTCGAGATAGACAGCGGTCGCCACACCGATCGGGACGGCGAGAAACATGGTGACGATCATCGTCAGCGCAGACCCGATCATCGCGCCCAGCACACCGGCGAGTTCCGGTTCGCGGGAATCGGCATTGGTGAACAGATAGGTGTTGAACGCCGCGCGCACGATACCGCGTTCGCGAAGGGTCTCGGCCCAGGCAATCTGGGCATCGCTGATACGGCGCGCCGATTGCGGAACCTCCAGCGTCCAGATTCGCCAGTCGCTGCTTGGCGCGGTGTTCTCGAGACTGACGAGTACACGGCCTTCCGCCATGCGGCCGCTGTCGCCGATGCGTTCGATTGCCACGATGCCGCCGTTTATCCGCACCAGACGACTGGGAAGTTCCGGCGACATCTCGACGGTGGAGTTGCCCGGACCGGCGCGCGCGCGCAGTTCCGCGGCTTCCGTTCGAGCCATTTCCGCCTCGCGCAGAAGCCGATCGGCGGCATCGGAACTGGCGGAGAACTCAGCGCGCTGGGCATAGCGCTCGGCACGGTTTTCAAGCTGTTCGGCCTGTTCATTGAGCCGGACGCGGATGTCGGTGACGATCGGAGAGAACACATTCGCATCGGCGAACAGGGTGATGACGCCCGTTGTCCCTGACGGCGTGGCCTCGAGCTCCGGTGCGGTTTCGCTTGAATCGGTGGTCAGCCCCTTGAGATAGAGGTCGGCATCGTCAGAGATCGGGAATGTAAAATTGATGGTCTGCCCGACGAGGTCCGGATTGGCGATCACCCGGTCGAGCAGGCGGGCAGAATTCAGCGAGGAGTAGAGGCCGAACAATTCCCGCAGATCCGATCGGGAGTCGATGCCCGGGAAGGCGTCGCGCAGTCCATCCTGCAGCAGGCGGTTATAGCTGCCGCGCCGCAAGGATGCCTCGCTTCGGTCGCCGGCAGGATCGACGCGTGCCGGATCGAGCTCGACTTCGAGCGTCAGCTCATAGGTACGAAAGGCCGGCACCGACTGGAGCGCGATCGACCCGATCAGCAGCACCAGCACGGAGATCGCGACCACGATCGCCAGAACGCCGAACATGCGGAAGCGCGCTTCGGCGCGGTAGCGCCGGGCGAGCCTTGCCTTGACGGCGGCCCGTATGTCTTTCCGATCAGTCATATTTTTCGCGGTAGCGCTGGACCACGCGGAGCGCGATCACGTTGAGGGCAAGGGTGAAAATGAACAGGACGAGGCCGAGCGCGAAAGCCGACAGCGTCTTGGCGCTGTCAAATTCCTGGTCACCGGTCAGCAGCATCACGATCTGAACAGTGATGGTGGTGACGGATTCCAGCGGGTTCGCTGTCAGGTTGGCGCCCTGTCCGGCGGCCATCACGACGATCATGGTCTCGCCGACAGCGCGGCTGACCGCAAGGAGAAGGGCGCCGACAATGCCAGGCAGCGCCGCCGGCAACACGACCTGCTTGACGGTTTCCGACTTGGTTGCCCCCATCGCATAAGCACCGTCACGCAGGCTTTGCGGCACGGCGTTGATGACGTCGTCCGACAGCGACGACACGAAGGGGATGATCATCACGCCCATGACCAGACCGGCGGAAAGGGCAGACTGGGTGACAGCGCTTTCGAAGCCCACCCATTGCGCTGCGGCGCGGATCGCCGGGCCTACGGTAAGCAGGGCGAAAAAGCCGTAAACGACCGTCGGAATACCGGCGAGGATTTCCATGACCGGCTTCACGACATTGCGGGTGCGCTGGCCGGCATATTCGGACAGGTAGATTGCCGCGAACAGCCCAATGGGCCCGGCGACCAGCATGGCGATCACGGTGATCATGAACGTGCCGGCAAACAATGGCACTGCGCCGAATGCGCCGGACTGACCGACCTGGTCGTCGCGGATCGCGATCTGCGGGCTCCATTGCGTACCGAACAGGAATTCGTGAAGGCGCCAGTCGATCGCCTCGAAAAAGCGGAGCGATTCGAAAAGCAGGGATGCGACGATGCCGATCGTCGTCAGGATGGCGATTGCCGAGCAGAATATCAGGAAACCCATGAAAGCGGCTTCGACGCGATTTCGTGCGCGGAAACCGGCGCGTATCCGTGAACGTGACCAGACCAGGCCGGCGAGCGCCAGCAATACTGCCAGGCCGGCGCCGCCATAGCGGAACGCCCGGTCTGCCGGACGAAGAATACTGGCGGCGATCTGCGTTTCGGGCGTTACCTGGCTGGGCTGGCCGCCGAATGCGAGCGCACGCGCATCATTCAGGAACAGCTGGCGGCGTTCCTCCGGCAAAGTGAAGTAGTGAAAACCGGCCAAGGCGAGGGCGGATCGGCCCTCTGCCCGGGCTGACTGTCTGATGTCCTCGGCAATTTCGGCGCTGCGTTCCGCTGCCTGCGTCCGCGCGGTGGTCTGATCACCTGTTGCGGCGGTATCGGCGAGTGTTCGCTCGGTGGCGAGGCGGGTTTCGAACTCGGCCCGGAGCGGTTCGGCCGCGCCGTTAAGCCGCGATTCGACGAAGCTGTTGGTCAGAATATTGCCAAATACCGCGATGCTGGCGACGAGGATCAGTGCCGGAACGCCGGTCCAAAGGGCTACGAAGTAGCCGTGGTAATTGGGTAGGGAGTGCAGCGGAATGGTGCCTTCGCCGGCCGATCGCATGGCGCGCGAGCGGCCGAGATAGAACGCCGTCGAGATCAGCACGAGCAAACTCAGGAGCAGCAGGGCATTGATCGGCATGGTTGTCCCAAAGCAGAATCGGCGCGGGCAAAGGTTGCCGGCGGGTGTTGCCGCGTCCCCTAGCAGCCGCTTGACGGCGCCGTTATGTCAGTTCGATAACAGTTTGATGACGGTCGCGGCGGGCGCTGTGGGTCAGGTCTGCGCCGTGGGCGCTGCTGCCGGAGTATTCGGTATGCAAACCGAGAAGATTGTGCCTTCGCCCGGCAGGCTTTCGACGAAAAACCCGCCGCGGTGCCGGCTGACAATGTGCTTGACGATGGCGAGACCCAGCCCGGTGCCTTCCCTGGGCCCGCTCTTCTGTCCGTCAACGCGATAAAAGCGCTCGGACAGGCGGGGCAGGTGCCGGCGCTCGATCCCCTTGCCAGCGTCGCGGACGCGCAGCATGGCAAATCGTCGTCCGGCGGGCAGCGCCGGATTGGCGATCGTCAATCGGCCCGCCTGCGGCCCGAGACTATGGGTGAGCCTGTCGATATCTTCGCGGCCGATATCACCGTGGACGTCGCAAACGATGCGCGTCCCATTGCTGGAATACTTGATCGCATTCTCGATCAGATTCTGGGCGATTTCGAACAGCTGATCGCGTTCACCGATCACTTTCGCCGTGGCGTCGCCCTCGAAGTCGACGCTGATCGCTTTTGCGGCAGCCTGCGGCGCCAGGGAGTCGATCGTATCCTGGGTCATTGCCGTCAGATCGGCCTCGCCGCTCGGGGGCACATGCTCGTCCATCTCGATACGGCTCAATGACAGGAGGTCGTTGATCAGGCGGCGCATGCGCTCCGTCTGATCCTGCATGATCGTCAGAAACCGATCTCGCGCCTCGATGTCTTCGCGGGCGTGTCCCTTGAGGGTTTCAATAAAGCCGGCGAGCGAGGCGAGGGGGGTCCGAAGCTCGTGGCTGGCATTGGCCAGGAAATCTCCCCGCATCCGCTCGGCTCGCTTGCTCGCGGTTTCATCAGCGAGCACGAGAAGCGCGCGCCAGGGAAAGCTGCCGGTTTCCCTGACCTTGAGCGGTATGACATGAACGCGGACATGGCTCTCGATCGGGGCGAATGTGGAGTACTCCACAAGCCGCCCGGCTTCCCCGCGGAGCACACCGCTGACCGCTTCGAGCACTTTCGGCTGTCGCAGCGAACCGGAAAGCAGGCCGGATTCCGATCCGAGTCCGAGAAATTCATGCGCCGACGGGTTGGCGCTTTCGATGCGCCCACCGGGTCCGACAAGCATGACGGGAAAGGGCAAGCTCTCGAGCATCTCGTGCGCCGGAGACATGTCGAACAAACTGCCGGGTTTCGCCACGGCATCGGGGGGGGCGGCTTCATGTTCCGATGCGGTCGAGGAGATCAGCAGGAAATAGATGACGGACATGGCTGAAATCGCTGCGATCGCGGTCAGCGCGACCCAGATATTCATGGCGCCGGTGAGCCCGAGTATCAAAAGAACGGCCACTGAATTCAGCGTCAGCGCGATCATGTCGCGGCGGCGCAGCCGTCGGCCTTCGTGTTCCGGTTGAGAGTTATTGCTCAAAATTCACTCGCTTCGCGGCCAAGCGCGGCACATAAGGGCCGCAAATGTCTTGGCAATCAACCGCTTCGGCTTGATGCGGCGTTTCCTGGCCCGAGCCGGAATCGCCGCGGTTGGATAGTGATATTCGAGAGGCATTTCATGATCTTCGATAGGGATTTAGTGTTATTCGATAAATTTTTGTTGACTTTCGAAAAGTGGCTTTTAGGGTGCATCCAATCCGGCCCCCTCCGGCATCAAGAGTGCAAGATGATCAAGAGAACACTCCTTCTTTCGGCAACCGCAATTGCCCTAGCTTCATGCGCGTCAGCTGGTCAGGTCCCGCGCGCATCAGCCATCAGCGGTTCGGCGCCCGCCGGCTGGGCTTCGAGCCCGGTCGCGGATGCCAGCCTCATGGATGACTGGATCGCTACATTTGACGATGCGCGATTGATGCAATTTGTCGATGAGGCGGTTACCGACAATCCCAGCCTTCTGGCCGCTGAGGCCCGCATTCGGGCGGCGCGCGCAAGTGCCCGGGCCGCCAATGCCGGGCGTCTGCCGAACGTCAACGCAGATTTGACGGTTACCCAACGCGAAACCGAGACGTCCAGCTCTACCAATTATGCTGGTGGACTCGGGGTGAGCTGGGAAGCCGACCTCTGGGGCAGCCTCGGTGCGCGGGCGCGCGCCGGCTTGCTCGAATTCGAAGCGACGGATTCCGATTTCGAGGGTGCCCGCTTGTCGATTGCCGGCCAGGTCGCACGCGCCTGGTTCCTGCTGATCGAAGCGCGGCTTCAAACCGAGCTGGCAGAGCGAGATGTCCGGGCCAAGGAAAACTCGCTGGCGTTGATCGAGCGCCGCTTCTCGGCCGGTGTCTCGCGCTCATCTGACGTTCGCACTTTCCGCTCGGCGCTGGCATCGAGCGAGGCCGCGCTAGCTTCGCGTCGACGCGCAGAAGCGTCCGCGGCGCGCAATCTTGAGATCCTGCTGGGGCGCTATCCGTCCGGTACGATCCAGCACGACGCCGACCTGCCCGAGTTCGAGGACCTGACCGGTATTGGCGCGCCGGGTGATTTGCTGGCACGGCGACCAGACCTGGTCGCGGCGGAAGCGCGGCTTGAGGCGCTGGGCCTGCAAGCCATGATCGCCCGCAATGCCTTGCTGCCAAGCCTGACGCTGCGCGGCAATCTTGATTCCGGCGGCGCCGATCCAGCCGACCTGTTCGACATGGATACAGTGGTCGCTACGCTGATCGGCGGGTTGACCGCTCCGATCTTCAATGGCGGGTCTCTGCGCGCTGAGCGCGATCGCGCTGCTGCGGCCGCGGAAGCCGCCTTGCGAACCTATGCCGGCACGGTGCTGGCCGCGTGGCGCGAGGCCGAGGATGCCATCTATGCGGATGGAATTCTGGCTGCCCGCGTCGAGGCGCTGCAGACCGCTTACGAACAGGCTGCCGCCGCCGAACAGCTGGTGATCCGTCAATACGGGTCCGGTCTTGCGACGGTTTTTGAACTGCTGGACGCCCAGAGCCGCAGAATTGCTGCAGAGGGCCAGTACATATCGGCGCGCCGTGAGCGCGCCACCAATCGAGTTGATATCTATCTTGCGATCGGCGGCGATTTCGACGCGCCCGATTTGCGGAACCTGGAGGGTTAGGAGGTCGTCATGGGCCGTATTATTCTGTCTGTTCTGATTTTCGGAGGCGTCGCGGTCGTGTTCGTCCTGGCCTATGTCGCGCTCTTCGCAACAGCGCCCGAGCCCGAGCGCGCGAGCGCCGAGCCGCGCCCGGTCGCGGTGTTTGCCGCACCGGTCGAGAACACCGATGTCACGCTCCGGGTCTCGACCCAGGGTGAAGTCCGGCCGATGATCCAGATCAGCCTGCTGCCGCAGGTCTCCGGCCGTATTGTCTATGTAAATCCGAATTTCATCGAAGGCGGGTTCTTTGAAGCCGGCGAGACGCTGATCCGCATTGACGATGCAGACTATCTGCTCGCGGTGACGCGGGCCCAGGCCCAGGTCGCGCAGGCACAACAGGCCCTGGTTCGCGAGCAGGCTGAAGCCGACCTGGCTGCTGCTGAATGGGAACAGCTTGGCGAGGGTCAAGCGTCGTCCCTGACATTGCGGGAGCCGCAACTGGCACAGGCGCGCGCCTCGCTGGCTGCTGCCCAGGCACAACTCCAGGAAGCCCGTCTGAACCTGCAACGCACGCAGATCTCGGCGCCGTTTGATGGCCGTGTTCGCGCGAAATCGGCTGATCTCGGTCAATTCGTCTCCCCGGGCGTGCCCCTGGGTGAGGTGTTTGCAACGGATGCCGTGCAGATCCGGTTGCCGCTGAATGATGACGAGCTGTCAATGCTCAACATCCCGGTGGCTTTCCAGGCGACTGACGACAATCCGGGTCCGCAGGTTCGCATTTCCGCGACCTTGGCCGGGCAGCATCGCGAGTGGCACGCCGAGCTCGTCCGGACCGACAGCTCCATCGATACTCAGACGCGTGTGCTCTACGGGATTGCCCGTGTCGACGACCCGTATGGTGCTGCAGCTGAAGAAGGTGGTTCGCCGCTGCCGGTCGGCCTGTTTGTCGACGCGGAGATCGAAGGCCGCACGGTCAGCGACGCCTATATTCTGCCGCGGTCAGCGCTGCGCGGATCCAACACGGTCTACGTCGCAGGCGAGGGCGGATTGCTGAGCGTCCGTAACGTGAGTGTGATCACATCGAGCCCCGAACGTCTGGTAGTTTCTGGCGGCGTTACGACGGATGACATGGTGGTCACGAGCCCGATCCGTGCCGCAAGCGACGGCATGCGAATTCGGACATTCGACCAGGATGGCGAACTCGTCGAAGAGCGTTCGGCCACGCTGCCGACCGGCGAAGACGAAGATGAAGACAATGGCGATGAGGCCGCTTCCGGTGATGCCGAAGGCGATGCCCAAGTTGCCAGCGCGACCGAGTAAGGCCGCAATTAACCGCGAGCGAGGAGGCGGTGATGACAGATCCCAAAGTGGAAACCGAACATAAGGGCATTATCGCCTGGTGGGCTGCCAACGGGGTTGCCGCCAATCTCCTGATGCTGGTGGCGATGGTCGGCGGTGTCCTTGCCTACTTGTCGATGACGCGGGAAGTCTTCCCGACGGCAAGTTTTTCCGGCGCGACGGTTTCCGTTGCCTGGCCGGGAGCCTCGCCGCAGGAAATGGAAGAGCAGGTTACGGTCCGGATCGAGGAGGCGGTATCGTCCGTCGACGGGATCGAGACCATCACCTCCACGTCCCGTGAGGGCAGTGCCTTTATCAATATTGAAGGCACGCGTACGGTCGACATGCAGACCTTCATCAACGAGATCGAACAACAGGTCAATTCGGTCAACAATCTGCCGCCATCGTCCTTCCGGCCAATCGTCAACCAGTGGCGTAATGAGGACCAGGTCGTCGGTTTTGCCGTGCACGGCAATGTCGATCGGCGTGCGTTGCAGCGGATTGCGCGGGATATCCGCGACGAAGTCGCGGCCGACGTTCCGGGCGTCTCCCTGGTGCAGGTCTGGGCGACTTTGTCGGAAGAAGTCTCGATCGAAGTCGATGAAAGCTCGCTCCGGCGCTACAATCTGACCTTCGACCAGGTTGCGCGGGCGTTGCGCAATTCCTCGCTCAACGCTTCGGCCGGCCAGGTTCGCACGGAGATCGGCGACGTCTCGCTTACCGCGCGGCAGCTCGGCGATACGGCAGAGGATTTCGAGAATATCGTGGTCCGACAGACCGCAGACGGCGGCACGATCCGGATCAGTGATATCGGCGGCGTCACAGACGGGTTTGTCGATGCCAATCTGATCGGCACCTATAATGCCGAGCCGATGGCGCTGGTGGTCATTCTGACCAGTCCCGGCATGGATGTGGTCGACGTTTCAGACGGCGTCGAGCGCTTTATCGCCGAGCGCCAGGAAACGCTTCCGGAAGGTGTCTCGCTGTCGCTGTGGTGGGATTCCTCCGAGCTCTATGAAGGCCGGATGTCGACCATCTTCAATTCCGCGACTTTCGGGATGGCGCTGGTGCTGCTGACGCTCATCCTGTTCCTGCGCCCGATCGTCGCCTTCTGGGTGACGGTGGGGATCGGTACCGCTTTCCTTGGCGCCTTCCTGATGCTGCCAATGTTCGGTGTGACGCTGAACATGCTGTCCCTGTTTGCCTTCCTGATCGTGATCGGGATCGTGGTCGACGATGCGATCATTGTCGGCGAGAACATCCACAACAGGGTCGAGCGAGGGGAAACCGGGCTGACCGCGGCCGTTGTCGGTACGCAAATGGTGATGAAGCCGGTGATCTTTGCGGTTATCACCACGATCTTGATGTTTGCTCCCTGGATGATGCTGTCGGGACCGGAAGTGCAGTTCACGCGGCAGATCTCGCTGGTCGTGATCGCTGCGCTAGCCTTCTCTCTGATTGAATCGCTGCTGATCCTGCCGGCGCACTTGAGCCACATGAAGCCGCAGAAGATGACGGGCTTCCTGGGGCCGCTTCTGAAAGCACAGCGCGCCATCGCTGACACGATGATCTGGTTTGCCCGGCATGTTTATCGCCATGTCGCCGTGTTCGCCGTCAAGCAGCGCTATGCCACCCTGCTGTTCTTCATCGGCCTGTTCGGCCTGGCCATCGTGCTGCAGGCGACCAACCGGGTCGGAAATGTGTTCATGCCCGAGATCGAGAATGACACGATCCAGGTCAGCATCCAGCTGGCCGAAGGCACGGCATGGCAGCGGACCGAGGCGGTTCGGCAGCAGCTGGAACACGCCGAAGAGGAAACTCTGCTTTATTATCGCGACCAGTTCCCGGGCGAGGTCGACATGATCGAAAGCCGCTCGACGCTGGCGACCGACGGACGGGTGCGCGCCTGGATAACGCTGGCTCCGCCGGAGGAACGTCCGGGCGGCCTGTCGACGCGCGAGGTCGCACAGCGCATGCGCGAACTGCTCGGACCGATCCCGGATGCCGAAGAAGTCCGCCTCGATACCAATATCAACGATGGTGGCATGGGATTGCGGTTCGCGATCTCCGGTCAGGAACTCGATGAATTGCGTGCGGCGGCGGACGATCTCAAGGAGCAACTCCGCTCCTATGACACGCTTTATGACGTCGTCGACAATCTCCAGTCCTCTGCGGAAGAGCTGCAGTTCACGCTGCGGCCCGACGCGCAGGCGCTGGGAATTACGCTTGCCGACGTGACGCGCCAGGTCCGCCAGGCCTTCTATGGCGAGGAAGTCATGCGACTGCCGCGCGAAGGACAGGACGTGCGGGTGATGTTGCGCTTCCCGACGGAAGCCCGGCGTTCGCTCGATACGCTGCGCAATTTCCGTATCCGTACCGCGGATGGCCGCGAGGTTCCGCTGATGGCGGTGGCGGACGTGGAATTTGCCCCGGGTCTCAACCGGATCAATCGCCGCGACCGGATGCGGACCATCACGGTCAGCGCCGAGCTCAGCGATCCGGCGGCCCGCCGCGAGATCGCGCAGACCATGGATGAAAATTTCTGGGAGGGCTGGGAAGAACGCCATCCCGGTGTGAGCCGCCAGGAATTCGGTCAGGCCGAGGGCGAAGCCGAATTCATGGCAGAGCTTAGCCGGCTGGTCATCCTTGTGCTCGGCGGAATCTACATCCTTCTGGCCGTGGCCTTCCGGTCCTATACCCAGCCAGCGCTGATCCTGATTGCAATTCCGTTCGCCTTTGCCGGCGCGGTATTCGGTCACTTGATCTTCGGAATGCCGTTTGCGCTGTTCTCCTGGTTCGGTGTTGGCGCCGCGGCCGGCGTGGTGATCAATGACAACCTGGTTCTCGTGGACTTCGTGAACCGGTTGCGGGCCAATGGTGTCGGTGCCTTCCAGGCACTGATCGATGCGGGCGTTCAGCGTTTCCGTCCGATCATCCTGACGTCGGTGACCACATTCCTCGGCATCCTGCCGATGATGGCGGAGACCTCGACCCAGGCGCAGTTCCTGAAACCGATGGTGGTTTCGCTGGGCTTCGCGATCACTTTCGCGCTGTTCCTGACGCTGCTTCTGGTGCCGGCGCTGTATGCGATCGGCGTCGATATCCGACGCTTCTTCCTCGGTGTCTGGACCGGGAAGAAACAGCCTAGCATCGGCTCGACCTATCACGAGACCGACGATGGATCGCCGGAAACGGATGTCGGCAAGATCCAGCCGGCCGAATAGCGGATCGAGAGACTGGCCGGCCCGACAATCAGGCTGGCCAGTTTCCCAATGACCGCTACTATCCAGTCATCTAATTCATTCAGCCGGGCCTGACCGGCACTGCAAGGGGTTTCGAGACATGAGAAAACTACTGATGGGAAGTGCCTGTCTGGTGCTGCTGGCGGCCTGCAGCCAGCCAACCGACGACACGACCGCGAATCCGGACGGGTCCGATTCTGCAAGCACCGGTTCCGGCACCATGGAGACCGCTTCCGCTGATATCGGCGAGTGGGGTTTCGACATTGACGGGATGGATCGCAGCGTCGATCCGGGTGACGATTTCTTCCGCTTCGCCAATGGCGAGTGGCTGGACGAGACGGAAATTCCGTCCGACCTCTCGAATTACGGCATGTTCACGGAGCTGGCGCTGGAAGCCGAGCAGGATGTCCAGAACATCATCCTGGAGCTGTCGGAAGCCGGCGGTGAAGACGGTTCTGTCGAACAACAGGTTGGCGATCTCTATGCCAGCTGGATGGACACCGAAGCGCTGAATGCGCGCGGGCTGGAAGCCATCGAGCCGATCCTAGCAGACATCGAAGCGATCGACAGCCATGACGGTTTCGCCGAAATGTTCGCCACGGTGCACAGCCCGGCCATGTATGGCGTCGGTATCATTCCCGACCCGGCCGACACGACGCGTTACACGGTGTTCGTCGGCCAGGACGGGCTGGGCATGCCGGATCGCGATTTCTACCTGTCAGAGGGCGAACGCTACGACCAGTATCGCGATGCCTACCAGGCCTATATCGCCGAGCTGTTCGGACTGGCCGGCTATGAGGATGGTGCCGCCCGTGCGGAGACGATCATGGCGCTGGAAACGCGGATCGCCGAGGTCCACTGGACCCAGGAGCAGAGCCGCAACATCCAGGCCATCTACAACCCGATGCCGATGGACCAGCTGGCCGCACTGGCCCCGCAGTTCAATTTCGAAGCTGGCCTCACATCGCTCGGCCTCGACGGCGTCGCGACCTATCTGGTCGCACAACCGAGCGCAATCGAGGGATCGGCGACGATCTTTGCCGAAACGCCGGTGGATGTGCTGCGCGACTACATGCTGTTCCACACGTTGAACGGCAATACGAATGCGTTGCCGCTGGAGTTTGACGAAGCCAGCTTCGAATTCTTCGGCCGCACGCTGAATGGCACCGAGGAGCAGCGTCCGCGCGACCGGCGTGGCGTGAACCTTGTCGGTGGCGTGCTCGGCGAAGCTGTCGGCCAGGTCTATGTTGACCGGCATTTCCCGCCGGAATCGAAGGAAGAGATGGAAGCGCTCGTCGACAATCTGACAGCGGCGTTCGAGGAACGTCTCGAAAACCTCTCCTGGATGGATGACGAGACCCGCGAGCAGGCGCTGCTGAAATTGTCGACTTTCGAGCCGCGCATCGGATATCCGGACGAATGGACGGACTATTCCGCGCTCGAGATCCGCGAAGACGACCTGTTCGGCAATCTGCGCCGGATCACCGAGTTCAACTGGAACGAACAGATCGAGGATCTCGCCGGTCCGGTGGACCGCGGCCAGTGGCCGTATCCGCCGCAAACGGTGAATGCATCGTACAACCCGCTGATGAACCAGATCACCTTCCCGGCCGGTATCCTGCAGGCGCCGTTCTTTGACCGGAACGCTGATGCGGCGATCAATTACGGTGCCATTGGCGCCGTGATCGGGCACGAAATCGGTCACGGTTTCGACGATCAGGGCCGCGAGTTCGACGAGGCCGGCCGCATTCGCAACTGGTGGTCGGAGTCGACCAATGAAGCCTTCCTCGAGCGCGCAGACGTTCTCGGAAGCCAGTACGACACCTATTGCCCGCTGGAAGGCGAGTGCGTGAACGGCACGTTCACGATGGGCGAGAATATTGGCGATCTCGGCGGTCTGCAGATGGCCTACTCGGCGTATCAGCGGCATCTCGATGCGTGCTGTGACGGCGAAGCCGAAGTCATCGACGGCTTCACAGGCGACCAGCGTTTCTTCCTTGCCTGGGCCCAGGTCTGGCGCCGCCTCTATCGCGAGGACAATCTGCGTCAGCGCCTGGTGACCGACCCGCACAGCCCGTCAGCTTACCGGACCAATGGGGTCGTTCGCAATCTTGACGCCTGGTATGAGGCGTTCGGCGTAGAAGAAGACGACCTGCTCTACCTGCCGGAAGAAGAACGCGTCCGGATCTGGTAGTTGCCAACTTAAGCTCCAAAGCAGAAAGACCCGGGTGAATTTGCCCGGGTCTTTTTCGTTTTTCCTTGAATTCCCAGCGGTCTGTAGCGTTAATCGGACACAGTAGAGTTGGGGGAGTTCATGGATTCGTTTCGGTGCGTGTTTGCCGGTGCCATTCTGGCGATCGGCCTGTCTTCTTTGTCGATGGCTCAGACTTCCATCGAATCCTTGCCGGAGGTCTCGCCCGACCTGCAAACCGCGCTCGCCGAACGCGACCGGGCCCGGGTGATTGTCGAATTCGACTTCCCGCAGATCGCGGAAGATGCGCCTGACGATTTCGACAGCGAACGGCGGTTCGCGCGTATGGATGCCTCGCGCGATGCGGCGATTCAGCAGGCGCTGGGCATATCCGCCGACGTCCTGGCCTCGGCTCCGGTCGCGGTCGACCGCCCCTCCATCAGTCATGAATACCGCTATACGCCGGCAGCCGCGATGTATCTCGATGCTGACGAGATCGCGGCGCTCCTTCGCAGTCCGAATGTGCGCCGCGTCGAGCTGGATCGCGTCAGCCGCCCCCTGCTGGATACGTCCGTCGGACTGGTCGGCGCGGCCGATCTTCACACCGCCGGGCTGACGGGTGAGGGGGCTTCCGTCGCCATCCTCGACACCGGTGTCGATCACCAGCACCCGATGGTGTCGGGCCGGATCATCGAGTCAGCCTGCTTTTCAACGCCAGACCCTGCGCAGAGGATAACGGGATTTTGCCCGAACGGCCTCGCGAGCGATACGGTTTCGGCGCAAGCCGGAGATAATTGCGAAGAATATGCCGATGACCCGCAGTCGGGTGCGCATGGATGTCATCACGGCACGCATGTCGGCGGGATTGCCGCCGGCGAGGATTTCGTTGTGCCAAACAGCGGGGGACAGTCTCTCCGCGGCGTTGCGCCGGGTGCGGGCATTGTCGCGGTACAGGTCTTTATCCGGATTTCCGATCCGAGTGTGTGCACCGGCAGTGAGAGCCCGTCCTGTGTACGGACTTTGACGAGCGATCAGCTGGCGGCACTGGAATGGCTTTATGCCAACCGCGAAGCGCTGAACCTCGCCAGCATCAATATGAGTCTTGGCGGTGGCCAGTTCCGGTCGGCCTGTGACGAAAGCGTGCTTACGCCGATCATTCGTCAACTGCGCACCGCCGGGATTGCGACGGTGATTGCCAGCGGCAATGAAAGCTACCCGGACACGGTGGGCTCGCCTGCCTGTATCACGCCGGCTGTCACGGTCGGATCGTCGACCGATAGCGACACGCTCTCCAACTTTTCCAATACAGGTTATCTGATTGATCTTCTGGCGCCCGGCTCGGCCATCCTGTCGGCCTATCCGTCGGCAAATGATTCCGGCGCCGGTCGTGCATTCGAAACGCAGGGTACGTCGATGGCGACGCCGCACGTTGCGGGCGCCTTTGCCCTGCTTCGTGCCGCGCATCCCGATGCGAGTGTCGAAGCGATCGAGAATGCGCTCGAGAGCACCGGCCGCAACATCGCGCATCCGCGGTCCGGCCTGCAAGCTCCGCGTATCCGGATCGATCTGGCGCATGCCGAACTGTCGAGCTACGGCACCGGGCGGGTGGGCGCGCTGGAGATCACGCCCTTGCAGGCGTTCGACAGTCTTGTTTCGACGCGCGACCCGGTCACGGCCTTCGGGACCGCCCATACGCTTAGAAATACCGGATCATCGCCAATAAGCTGGTCGGTGCGATCGGATGCGCCCTGGATCCGGTTTGCCGAACAGTCGATTTCGAACACAGAGATCACGGACAATACGGTTGCGGTGCTATATGGCACGGTACAACCGGGTGAATCGCAACGCATTTTCGTCTTCGCGAATGGCACGGGTATGGCGCCGGGCTCATACCAGTCACACTATGAAATCGCGCCCCAGGCGGCGAACAGCCGGGTCCTGATCGCGGCTCGGTTGTCGATCGCCGCGCCGCCAACCAATGACAATTTCGGCGATGCCAGCCCGTTGGCTTCGGTCATGGGAAAGTTTTCAATCAACACGCTAGGCGCCACACGCGAAAGCGGTGAACCACAGAACAGTGAGCCGGAAGCGGGCGGGTCGGTCTGGTATCGCTGGACGGCGCCGTTCTCCGGTCAGATGAGCTTTTCGGCGGCCAGCTCGACGATGACTCCGATCGTTTCCGTTTACACCGGCGATGATGTTGCGGCCCTCTCACCGGTGCAAACGACAATCGCGAGACGTGGTTCCACCAATACGGTTTTCGACGCCGTAGCGGGAACGACGTACAAAATCTCGGTGGCGGGGGCTGACGGACTTAGCGGCCTTGCGAACGCGATTTTCGCGCCCAGCGGCCCGCCCGGCAACTATCCCTTCGCTAACGCATTGGCGATATCTGGCCGCAGCGGGCGGGTTTCGAATTTCATTGCCAATATCGGCAATGTGGCCCTATCGGCGGACAACGCGTCCAATGCCGAAGACCCGTTCGCTTGGTATGAATGGACGGCGCCAGCCAACGGCACGGTCTGGTTCGACCCGACCTTCTCGACTTTCCCGGCGGGGATCGGCGCGATATCCGACGGGACCGAAATTGCGGAGGCGCTCAATGGGCGGATATCCTTTGCCGCCACCGCCGGGGAAACCTATCAGATCGCCGTCTTCTCGCCGAACCAAACGGAAGGTCTCTACGATCTCGCCTGGTCGATGGACACTGCGCCTGATCATTTGCTCGCCGCCGCCTTGCTGCCGACGGTACGAACGGGAAGGATCGGCACACCGACCACAGCGTTTGCCACGCTCGTCAATCCGGCCCGGTTCGGCAGGGAAGCGGAGAATTGCCGGATCCTGCCGCCGCTCGGATTTGCCGGGGAATTCACGTACCAACGCACCGATCCGGCAACCAACCAGACGGTCGGTGAGCCGAACACGCCGATCAATATTCCGGGAGGCGGCAGCCAAACCTTTGTGATCGGGCTGATTCCGGCAACGTCGGTGTCGACCCAGCTGGCGGCGATCGATCCGGCTGTCGTGTACGGCACCACGCCGCTGGAATTCGGCTTTGCCTGTGACAATACCGGCACCGCTCCGGTCCAGACGGATGTCAACACGCTGCGGCTGAACGCGGATGCGTATCCCGATCTGGACATTGTCGCCAGGACGTCGACCCTGAGCGGTGATGGTATCGTCAACGTGCCGCAGAACGGGGTTACCCGGTTCAGCGTTTCCGCTTTGAATATCGGCCCCATCCCTGGCGCCGTGGCGGTAGTGGTTCGACCGAGCCGCGAATTGCCCCTGCAGGCCGAAATTTGCCCGTCCGATCCGATGACCGGCGCGTGTGCCGGTGCCCGAGGAAATATCATCGGCGCGCCGTTCGTACCGGGATCGCCGCAGACCTTTACCGTGATCGTCGGCGCAGGCGAGACGCCGGTTGACTTCAGTCCGCGGACCAATCGTCTTTCGCTGATCTTTCTCGATGCCAATGAGAAGATTGTCGGCGGCACCAGCGTCGCAGTCCGGACCGTCGCCAATCCCTGATTCTCCGGTCCCGGGTCGGTGTTTCGCGGCAATATGACAGCATTGTCAGTTGAGCGCGGCGGGTTCCGGGCTAGTTTCCCTGCTGGATAATTCTGGGGAGCTGATCCGTGATTAAGAAAATTCTGCTGGCAAGCACCTGTTTCGCCCTTGTGACCGCGTGTAGCCCGAGCGGCGATGTCGCCGATGAAAATGGCGACGCGACCGAAGAGGCGGCTGCCGGCGACGACATGGCAAACGCCGAAGCCGCGCTGGGCGAGTGGGGCGTCGAGACGCAACACGTTTCCGAGACGGTCGATCCGGGCGACGACTTTTTTCGCTATGTGAACGAGGGCTGGCTCGATACGGCTGAATTCCCGCCCGGCTTTTCCAGCCTCAACGGCTTCACCGAGCTCTTCCTTGAGACCGAACAGCGCGTGCAGGAGATCATCCGCGAGGCTGCCGATGCCGATGCCGAGCCGGGTTCGGCGGAATACCAGATCGGTGTGATGTACAATGATTTCCTTGATACCGACCGGATCGAGGAATTGGGCCTGACACCGCTGCAAGCCGAGATCGATGCGATCATGGCGTCGGACACGCACGAAGACATTGCCCGCTGGTTCGGCCGTCCCTCGCAGATGTCGATGTTCTCGCTGGGTGTATCCATCGATCCGGGCGATCCGACCCGCTATGTGATCTCGACTGGCCAGTCCGGGCTCGGCCTGCCGAACCGCGACTATTACCTGCGTGACGATGAACCCTTCCCGGGCCACCGCGCGGCTTATGTCGACTACATGACCGGTCTGTTCGAACGTTCCGGCATCGAAAACGGCCGTGAACGCGCTGAAGCGATCCTGGCGCTGGAAACCGCGATTGCCGATATTCACTGGACACGGGCGCAAGCGCGTGACCGGGTCGCCAACTACAATCTGATGACTGTCGCCGAGCTCGAGGAATTCGCGCCCGGCTTCGACTGGCGCGCCTTCCTCGAGGAAGAAGACGTCGCCGAACAGGAAGAAATCATCGTCAACACCGACACGGCGGTTCAGAGCCTGGCCCAGCTGTTCTCCGAGACGCCGGTAGAAACGCTGCGTGGCTATCTGGCTTTCCACTACATCGACAATCACACCGCGATGCTGCCGGCCGAATTCGACGACGCGTCCTTTGCCTTCTACGGCCAGCGCCTGAACGGTACGGAAGAACAGCGCCCGCGCGAGCTGCGCGCCGTGCAATTCGTCAATGGCCGCCTCGGCGAACTGATTGGCCAGGTCTATGTCGAGCAGCATTTCCCGCCGGAATATCGCGACCAGATGACGGAGCTGGTGGAATATCTCCGCCGCGCATTCGCCGACCGGCTGGAAACGCTGGAATGGATGGATGACGAAACCCGTGCCGAAGCCTTTGCGAAGCTCGAGGCCTTCATCCCGAAGATCGGTTACCCGACGCAATGGCGGGATTATTCCACGATCGAGATGGAGCCCGGCCAACTGATCGCCAATTCGCATGCCGTCCGCGATTGGGGACGTGCGGACTCGCGCTCACGCCTGGGCGGTCCGATCCGTACCTGGGCCTGGTTCATGAGCCCGCAGACGGTGAACGCCTATTATTCGCCGCAGCGCAACGAGATCGTGTTCCCGGCGGCCATCCTGCAGCCGCCCTTCTTCGATCCGAACGCGGATGCCGCGGTCAATTTCGGCGCCATTGGGGGCGTGATCGGCCACGAAATGGGTCATGGCTTCGATGACCAGGGCAGCCGCTCGGACGGCACCGGCCTGCAACGCAATTGGTGGACCGAATTCGCCCGCAACGAATTCGACGGCCGCACGGCGGTGCTCGAGGAGCAGTACAACACGTTCTGCCCGATCGAAGGCGACTGCGTGCGTGGCAATCAGACCATGGGCGAAAATATCGGCGATCTCGGAGGTCTCTCGATCGCGCTTCATGCCTACCGCATGTATCTGGAAGACCATGGCGGCGGTGAAGTGATCAACGGTTACTCGCCGGAGCAGCGTTTCTTCATGGCCTGGGCACAGGTCTGGCGCGGCATCCGCACCGAGGATTCGATGCGCAACCGCCTGTTGTCGGGTGTGCACAGTCCGAACCAGTATCGGACCAATGGCGTGGTCCGGAACATGGATGCCTGGTACGAGGCGTTCAACGTGACCGAAGACGACGATCTCTACCTGCCGCCCGACCAACGGGTCAGCATCTGGTAAACGCCGTCGTTATCGACCTGATCAAGGCCCGGTCCTACGCCGGGCCTTTTTCTTTGACGGGCGGCGCGAAGCGGCAAATGCCCGTCCGCCATCGTGTGCTTGACGGTTGCGTTTCGAGCCGAGGGCTGTTTTCTGCTTTTATATAAAGGGGGTGGCGTACGGATGCGGGTACTCGTCACAGGCGGCTGCGGATTTATCGGGTCGGCGCTGGTGCGGCGCCTGATCGCCGATGGCCATGACGTCCTCAACCTCGATGCGATGACCTATGCCGGGGATTCCCGGGCGGTTGCCGATGTCGCCGGTTCCGCCCGATATCAATTCCTCGAAGCCGATATCTCCGACCCCGCGGCGGTGACGGGCGCCTTTGCCGATTTCCGGCCGCAACAGGTTTTCCACCTTGCTGCCGAAAGCCATGTCGATCGTTCGATCGACGGGCCCGACGTCTTCATCCGCACCAATCTGGTCGGCACATCTGTCATGCTCGATGCAGCGCTGGCTTATTGGCGGGCGCTGGATGACGGCGATTCCTTCCGTTTCCTGCATGTCTCGACCGATGAGGTCTATGGCAGTCTGGCGCCGAATGATGCCGCCTTCAGCGAAGAAACGCCCTATGCGCCCAACAGCCCGTATGCGGCCTCGAAAGCGGGCGCAGATCATCTGGTGCGGGCCTGGACCGAGACTTATGGGCTGCCGGCATTGATTACCAATTGCTCGAATAATTACGGGCCGTTCCAGCACTCCGAGAAACTGATACCGACCGTTATCCGGACGGCGCTGTCCGGCGGCGAGATCCCGGTCTATGGCAAGGGCGAGAATGTCCGCGACTGGCTTTATGTCGAGGACCATGTTGATGGTTTGCTGGCCGCGATCGGGCGCGGCCGCACCGGCTGCAAGTACAATTTCGGCGGCAATGCCGAACGCACCAATATCGATCTCGTGCGGACGCTGTGCCGGTTGCTCGACGAGAGACGCCCGGGCGCCACGCCATATGCCGAACAGATCCGGTTCGTAACCGACCGGCCCGGCCATGATATGCGTTATGCTGTGAATGCCGGGCGCGCAGAGGCCGAGCTCGGCTGGACGCCCGGCATGTCGCTGGATGAAGGCCTGGCGGCAACCGTTGACTGGTATCTCGCCCATCCCGACTGGTTGTCGCGAGATTCCGACGAAATCGCGCGCCTCGGCCTCGGCCGCAACAAAGGAAGCCGCGCATGAGTGCGAAATGGAAAGGCCTGATCCTCGCGGGCGGAACGGGCAGCCGCCTCTACCCGCTGACGCATGCGGTCAACAAGCACCTCTTGCCGGTGTTCGACAAGCCGATGATCTATTATCCGCTGACGACGCTGATGCTGGGTGGGCTGCGAGATTTTGTCATCGTGTCGAGCCCGGAATCGCTGCCGCAGATCAAGGCATTGCTGGGCGATGGCGAGCGCTGGGGGCTGACCTTCACCTATGTCGCGCAGGACAAGCCCGGCGGGATTGCCGAGGGCTTTCGCGTGGCGGCGAACGAGCTCTCCGGACACAATGTGGCGCTCATTCTCGGCGATAACATCTTTTACGGTGACGGCCTGTCGAAGCGAATCCAGGAGGCGGCCAAGGAAACCGCGGGCGCGACCATATTCGGTTATGAAGTCGCCGACCCGACGGCTTTCGGCGTGGTCGAACTGGGACCGGACGGAACGCCGATTTCGCTCGAGGAAAAGCCGAAAAAGCCGAAATCGAAATGGGCAGTGCCCGGCGTCTATTTTTACGATCAGGACGTCGTCGATATCGCGTGGAATCTGGCTCCTTCGCGGCGCGGCGAATTGGAGATCACCGACGTCAACCGGGTCTATCTTGAACGCGGCGACCTGCACGTAAAAACAATCGGGCGGGGTGTCGCCTGGCTGGATGGCGGGACCCATGCAGACCTGTTCGAGGCCGGGCAATTCATCAAGGTCGTTGAGGAGCGGACCGGACTTAAAGTCGCCTGTCCCGAGGAAATCGCCTTCCGCATGGGCTTTATCGATCACGACGGGCTTGCCGAGCTCGTCGACGACAGTCCGAAAACCGAATACCAGAAATATCTGAAAGACTTGCTCAACCGGAGCCGATAGATTGGCTCGGTGCCGTCGGGGGGATGCAATGGTTTCGAATGCGACCTGGAATCTTCGTGTGAATGCGGCCGTGCGGTCCGTCACCGGGGCGGTCTGAAGCGTGCTTCAGGACCTGCTCTCGGTGTTGTCGGGCAGCCTTGTCGGCTTCATCCTCGGCCTGATCGGCGGCGGCGGCTCGATCCTCGCCGTACCGCTCCTCTATTATGTTGTGCGGGTGGGTAGCGAGCACCTGGCCATCGGCACCGGCGCGCTGGCGGTAGCGGCCAGTGCGCTGTTCAACCTCCTGACGCACGCCCGCGCCGGAAATGTCAAATGGCAATGCGCTTTGGTCTTCGCGGCCGCTGGCGTGGCGGGCGCCTTTGCTGGCGCGGCGATCGGCAAACGCGTCCAAGGCGAGTTGCTGATCGGCCTGTTCGGCGTGCTGATGATCGCAGTCGGCCTGCTGATGCTCAGGCGGCGCAGTGGCGGGAATACCGAAGTCCGGCTGACCTGGCGCCTGGTCCCCAGGCTGGCCGGATCGGGCTTTGCTGTCGGTGGACTATCAGGCTTTTTCGGGATCGGCGGCGGGTTCCTGATCGTTCCCGGCCTGATCGTATCGACGGCGATGCCGCTGATTAACGCCATCGGCTCATCGCTGGTATCGGTGACCGCCTTCGGCAGTGCGACTGCCGCCAGCTATGCGCTGTCGGACCTCGTGGTCTGGCGGGTCGCCATCCTGTTCATACTTGGTGGCGCGCTTGGAGGCATTGCCGGGTCATGGGCCTCGAAAGCTCTGGCCGACAAGAAGCAGGCGCTGAACTATGTGTTTTCCGGCGTGGTGATCTCGGTCGGCGTCATGATCGTGCTGGACGGCCTGCGCGGCCTCTTCCATGCGTTTGGCCCCGTGACCTAGCGCGGTGGTTCGATGATGCCGTATTCCATCAGGGATTCGGCTGCGGCGATGACCGCTTCGCGCGCCGGACGGAAGGCGATGCCGGTCTTCTCGGTGACATAGGCGGTACGCGCGATCCGCCGGCGGCCCAGATCGGCGGTCACCGATTTGAGCGACGCGTCGAATATTGCCAGCAAGCGGACCACAAAGGCCGGGAGCTGCTTCGTGGGGATCTTGCGCTCGAAGGCCGGGAAGGCCTCCTTCAGCACCAGTGCCGCTTCCTGCATGGACAGTGTATCGGCCGCCGCAAGTAACCGCAGGCCCGCCGTGCCCGGCGAATCCATGGCCGCAATGTGCAATGCCGCCAGATCGCGGACATCCACGGTCGGGAAGCAAATCGGCGGAACGGCTGGATAAGCGCCTTTCAGGAGCATCTCGACCAGTTGCAGCGAGGTCCCGATCCGCTCGTCCAGCGCAGGGCCGAGCACGAGCCCGGGATTGATGACAGTCGCCTTGTCGCGCGCATTTCGTTCGTCGAGCAGGGCCCAGAGCGCCTGTTCGGCGCGCGTCTTGGAGACGATATAGGGCGAGATCGGCTTCCAGTCGGGATCGGTCCAGTCGTCCGGTCCGGCTTCGAACTCGCCCTTGAATTTCGGATTGTACATCACGGCGGCAAGCGACGAAGTGACGACAACCCGCTTCACATCAGCGTTCAGGGCGGCCCTCACCACCCGCAGCAATCCGTCGCGCGCGGCGGGCACCAGGGCTTCGCGATCCTCCGGTTGCGCCAGCGGGAAAGGCGAGGCGAGATGCTGCACATAATCGCAACCGGCGACGGCCTCGGCCCAACCGTCATCACCTGTCAGATCGGCCTCGACAAATTCCAGCATGCTGTGATCGATGCCGTGGCGGACTAGGGCGTCCCTGGTGTCGCCGGCCTTGTCGAGACTTCGGACCGTGCCGACGACCTCGTGACCTGCCTGCAGCAATTGCAAAGCGACATGCTTGGCGATGAAGCCGCTGATTCCGGTGACCAATACCTTTGCCATCGTTTCCCTTGCTCCTATTGGCCAAACAGCCCCTGCAAAATGTCGCGCGTTCGGCCGGCAGGGTTGCGGCGAATCTGACGCTCTTCCTCGCCAATGTAATGGAAAACGCCGTCAACCGCTCTTGCAACGGCGAAGTCGGTGATTTCGCCGCGATACGTCTCGGCGCCTGATTGCGCGCTCCGGCCGCTACCGAAGAACCGGCCAATGCCGGACCGTCGGTCGGCCAGCTGGGCGGCGTCGTCGAGGACACCATAGGCACCGGAAGCGGCCAGCGTGTCTTCCATCGGCGGGCCCAGGAGGCGGGTGATCGGGCTCTGTGTCCGGCCGCGCAAATATTCCGTCGCTGCGGTGTCGCTGCCCTGGATAATATCGATCCCGTCGGTGACCTGCATGGACCGGATGGCATCGATGAACAGATCGCGGGCCCGGGGCATGACGGCCTCGGCGGCCCGGTTCATGCGCAATTCGAGATCATCGAGAGGACCAGACAAGCCCAGAGGCGCCAGCCTTCCTTGTGTCCGGCCCAGCAATCCCGGCAGGGGGATCCGTACAAATTCGTCACCGAAAAACCCGTCCTCGCGACCCAACCGACGTGTTGCGGCCCGTGCTGCGGTTACCAGCATGCTGCGGATTCCGGGAGCTGCGCCCTGACCGAAAGCCGCGCCCTGCATGCCGATGGCCCAGATAGCGGCACCGACGAACTGGCGGCGATTGATCATGTGATGGCTCCCCTCGGGGCCTATTCGAACCGCAATGCCTCGATCGGATCAAGTCTTGAGGCGCGATGCGCGGGGTAAAACCCAAAAAACACGCCGACGAAGGCCGACGCGCCGATCGCGATCAGGGCGACGGTTGGCTGGATCTCGATGGGGAATTGGTCGAGCGAGTCGATGTAGGCGGCAGCACCGATGCCAATGGCGAGACCGATCAGCCCGCCCGTGAAACACAGGACGACGCTTTCGATCAGAAACTGGTTCCGGATGTCGCCACGCTTGGCGCCCACAGCCAGACGCAGGCCGATTTCCCGCGTTCGCTCGGTGGTCGAGACCAGCATGATATTCATGATGCCGATGCCGCCGACGAGAAGCGAAATCACGGCTGCCGCGGCCAAAAGCAGGCCCAGCTGGTTTTCCGTCTCGTTCCGGGCGCGGATGAATTCGCCGAGATTGCGGACATTGAAATCGTCTTCGGCGCCGGGCTGGATATCGCGGCGGATACGCATCAGGTCTTCGAGGTCGGCCGTCACGATCTCCGGATCGGCTGTCGGCGAGACCTCGGCGTATATAGTGAACACCGGATCGCGGACACCCAGCTGGTATCCGAGAATGCGGTCGCGCGCCGCGGATATGGGAACGAAGATCGTATCGTCCTGGTCAGACCCCCAACTGGTCTGGCCTTTTTCACTCATCACGCCGATCACTTCCATCGGCGTGGTGCCGACGCGCACAATCTGGCCGACCGGGTCGGATGCGCCGAAGAGTTCATTGACGACGGTCTGGCCCAGAACGACCACCCGTGCGCCAGAGTCGACCTCTTCGGAATAGAAGGGGCGACCGCTTTCCGGGAACCAGTCGCGGGTTTCGAAATACGCGGCATGGACGCCTTGCACGCGCGTTGTCCAATTGTCGCCGTCGACGACCAGCGTACTGTTGCCGGAGATCTCGCCGGATACGCCGAGAACGCCGTCGATCTCGTTCTCGATGGCTGCAACGTCCTCATCGTTGAGAAAGGTCGCCGTGCCGGCGCCGCCCCGACGCCCTCCGAAAGCGCTGGATCCCGGCCGGATGATCAGGAGGTTGGCGCCGAAGGAGGCAATGCGTTCCTCCATCGCCTGCTTGGCTCCGTCCGTCACCGAGACCATGGCGATGACTGCGGCAACGCCGATCACGACGCCGAGCATGGCGAGTGCCGAGCGCAGCGCGTTGACCCGCAACGCCGTGAGCGCGACCCTTATGGCAGCGAACAGATTCATGAGCGGTCCTCCACGATCCTGCCATCGCGAAACAGGATCTGGCGACGCGCATGGTTGGCAATTTCGGCTTCGTGGGTCACGAGGATGATCGTCATGCCCTCGCGATTCAACTGATCGAAGATGCCGAGAATTTCCTCGGAGGTCTGGGTGTCGAGTGCGCCCGTCGGCTCGTCGGCGAGCAGGATGGCCGGATCATTCACCAGGGCACGGGCAATGGCGACGCGCTGCTGCTGGCCACCTGAAAGCTGCGACGGGTGATGTCCCATTCGTTCGCCCAGTCCGACCTGTTCAAGCCGGGCCCTGGCACGCCTTTTTCGTTCGGCGGATGATATACCGGCATACACGAGCGGCAGGCCGGCGTTTTCGACGGCACTGGTCCGCGGCAACAGGTTGAATTGCTGAAACACGAACCCGACGCGCTCGCCACGAAAGGCGGCGAGCTGATCCGGCTTCATGCGTTCCAGTCGTTCACCGTCAATCTCGAGCGTGCCGGTCGTCGGCCGGTCCAGCGCGCCGACCATGTTCATGAAGGTCGACTTGCCGGAGCCCGACGGCCCCATGATCGCGACATAGTCACCGCGGTCGATATCGGTGCTGACGCCGCGAAGGGCATGCACCTCGTTATCGCCCATCTTGTAGACGCGCGTCAGATCGCGGCAGCGTATCAGCGGTGCGCTCATCCGCCGGACATCCGGGCGCGCGTGACAACCGCTTCGCCTTCCTCAAGCCGACCGGCGACGACTTCGGTGCGGCGGCTGTCGCCGACCCCGACCCGCAGGCGGCGTTCTTCGAGAAAGCCGTCCCCGGTTTCAATCCAGACACTTGCGGCGCGGGTTTCGGCGCTCTCGGCCTGGATTTCGCGGTAGCGGGCCATCTGTTCAGGCGTAAGCACATCGCGCAGGGCATCGACCATCAACTGGTTCATGGCATTGCGGTCCGGGCGCTGGCCGCCTGCCTGCACCTGGCCTTGCAGCTGCGAAAAGGCGGATCGAATGGCCCGCTGGGCCGCCTCGCGCTGGCTGTCAGTCAGGTCGAGTTGTTCGGCGAGGCGGTCCAGCCTGCCACCGCCGCGGCCAGCGGCGCCATTACGGCCACCGCGTTGGCCGCGCCCGGCTTCCGGCGCTTCGGCGGGACGGGCAAGGGCTTCAAGCGCGCCGGATGGCCGGAAACGAAGCGCACTGTTGGGGACCGTCAGTACATCGCTGCGTTCGCCGGTCACGATATCAATGTTGGCCGTCATTCCGGGCAATAGCCGCTGCCCCGGATTGTCCGCCGTGATCACTACCGTGTAGGTGACGACATTGGCCTCGTTTGTGGCGGCCAGCCGCACCTGGTCGACGCGGCCTTCATAGTCCTGTCCGGGAAAGGCATCGACGCTGAAGGTCGCGCTCTGGTTCTCGCGAATCTGGCCGATATCGCTTTCATCGACCTGGGCATCGATCTGGATGACCGAAAGGTCCTGGGCGATCGTGAACAGGATGGGAGCTGACAGGCTGGCGGCCACGGTCTGCCCGATATCAACCTCGCGGTTGATCACGACGCCATCGATCGGCGACCGGATAACGGTGCGTTCGAGATCGATGCGGGCGCCGGCAAGCGTGGCTTCGCGTTGTTGCAGCGTGGCCCTGGCATTCTCGATCTGCGCCAGGGCGACGGCGCGTTCCGAGCGGGCGGATTCGAGTGCGGCTTCAGCCGCCTCGAAGGCCGCAGCCGAGGCGATCCCCCGGTCGCGCAGGCTTTCGATGCGCGAGAATTCCTCTTCGGCGACGCGAAGATTGGCATTCACGCGTTGCAAGCCAGCTTGCTGCAACGAGATCTGCGCCTGCGCGGTCGCCACGGAAGCTTCGGCCTCGCTGACGCGGGTTTCGAACGTCTGCGGGTCGATCCGGGCGATCACCTGACCGGCCTCGACGGGGGAGTTGAAGTCGACATTCAGCTCGGCGACCTGGCCCGAGAGCTGGGACCCCACCTCGACCGTTACGCGCGCGCGCACCGACCCGGTTGCAGCAACCGAACGGCGAATGTCGGCGATCTCCGCGGGTTCCGAATCGATGGTCAGTGCGGCAGCGGGCTCCGATCGCGCAAGCACATACCAACCGGCTGCAATCAATACCAGCACGGCCACCGCGCCGCCAATCCACCATCTGTTCATTCGTCCGGGCCCCATTTCTGCAGAGATCAACGATGACCACTGCCTGTCTCCGTCGTATTTGACGCAGTCGGATTGCACTTCAAGTGATTACAGGCTCAGGGGTCAAATCCCGAACCGGTCGCGGAAACGGCCGCCGGTCTCTATGCCGACAAAAGAGAGCAGGTGGGCGACCAGCAGCAGATTCCAGAATCCGAGCGTGATAGCGAGCAGGGTCCAGGGGATCAGGCGGGGACCTTTTTCAGGGTCGGGTTCGCCGCGGGTGCGCAAGGCACAAAAGATGAAGGCCGCGATCGAGATGATCTGGAGAATGATGGTGACGGTGAGCGACATGGCGATTCCGCGGCCCGGGTGAAGCCGTGCTCCGTTTTGGCCCAGAAGAATGGCCGGTGGTTCAACTCGACCAGCGCGATTGCTGCAGCGACAGTCTGCAATGGCCAATAAAACGGCAAGCGGAGAAGGTCGATCCCCCTTGTGCTAAAACCCGCCCGGCGCATGGCGACGACAGCGCAGATCATGTTGGCGGCATAACCGCTCGCCAATAGGCCGAGCGCGGCACCGGGCGTGCCTGAAACGCCAGCTGCGGCAATCAGAAAACAGGCAGTGACGGCCGGTATGTGAAACACGGCCGAGAGGATGGCCGCACCGAGGGTCAAATACAGGCCTATCGCGGCCCGTGCCGGGAGTCTTGACGGCTGGCGGAGCTGTACCGCCAGGGTCTGCAGATATCCTTTCAGCCAACGCGAACGCTGCTTTGTCCAGCGGGCAATCGTCTCCGGCGCTTCTTCCAGCGTCGGCGGGGCGATCATGTCGCTGCGATATCCGAGCCGGGCGAGGCGAAAGCCGAGATCGGCATCCTCGGTGACGTTATAGGCATCCCATCCGCCCGCCCGCTCGAGGGCGCTCCGGCGCAGATGATTGCTGGTTCCGCCCAGAGGAATGGCAAGGCCAAGGCGGGCGAGCAGCGGCAGGATGGCCTGAAAATGGACGGCGTATTCCATGGCGAACTGCCGGGTGAGGGCATTGTGCTGGCGATTATACCAGTTGAGGGGCGCCTGGACGCAGCCGAGCCGCTCATCTGCGGCAGCAAACGCACCGGCGGCAGCTCTCAACTGTGCCGGGTGCGGCACGTCCTCGGCATCGTAGATCGTGATGATGTCGCCGCGCGCGAACTGAAGCGCGTAGTTCAGCGCCCTGGGCTTGGTACGCGGTGTACCGTGCGGAACCAGCACAAGCTCGAAGCGGCTGTCGAATGCCAGCTCTCGCGCTGCCTTGATTGTTTCCCGGTCGTCCGCCTCGAGCACGATCTTGATGTCCAGCAATCGCGGCGGATAGTCGATCGCGACCAGTGCCTGCATCAGCTGGTCCAGGATGGCGGTCTCGCGGAATACCGGCGCGAGGATCGTTACCACCGGCAGTTCGCCATCCGCCAAGTCAGCGCAGGGCGCCCAGCGCGGGGGCAGTGACGCTGCGATCAAGCGGAGGACCACCAGCAAGGTAAATCCGGTGGCTGCCAGCAATTGAACGACCGCTCCGGCCAGGCCGGGTATCGTCAGCGCACAGATCAGCGTCGTGACGAGGGTCAAGCCGATCATCCGGCGCTGATCCGGCGGTATGCCGGTGCGGGCAGACGCGTCAGGATGCTGGCGGCCAAGGGCGTTGGCGGCGTGATCGGCAAGTGCCGGTGCCAGCCGATGCGGTGCGAGCCGTTCAACGGCGCGCATGCTTCGCCCGTGATTATTGTCGGCCCGAAAGCCAAGTCCATCCATCGCCACCCCCGATGAAACGAGAATGCAACTATAGCGATAAACTGATCGAAAAGCGAGTCTGGGTTGTTTTCAGGCCTTCGGGTTGACGATCAGATCAAGCGTCAGCTGATCGAGCGAGGGGTCGGTCGCGGAAAATACCGTGGCAGCCGATGTCGGGTAGCCGTCGGGCATTTCCTGCAGGCGGCCGGCCCGCTCGGCGAGGTTCTGCGCCAGCACACCGATGCCCGGATTGTGCCCGACCAGCATAACGGTATCCGAGGTATCGAGCGCCTCTGTGGCTGCTCGCAGAAGCATGTCGGGCGAGGCATGATATAGCGCCATCGGATCCTCGAATGCGGGGCTTCCGAGCGTATCCCGCATGGCGATGAAAGTCTGCAATGTGCGTTGAGCGGGCGAAACCAGGGCAAGACTGATGCGAATGCCGGCCTTTTGAAGCGCCATGGCCGTATCGGCGGCGTCATTGCGGCCGCGCGGGGTAAGCCCGCGTTCGAAATCATCGTCCGCATCCATCCGGTCAACGGCCTTGGCGTGTCGGACAAGAACCAGTCTTGGCATCGGTAAATCACTCCGGGATCGCTGCGCGGAGTTTGCCGCCGCCTTGTGCAAAAGACCAGTTCCGCCTCTGCAAATCCCACGTCTCCACGACGGTATGTAAAGGGCGCTTGACGTAAAGTGAGCTTGGCACTAGTTGTGTAAAGGTCACTTAACAAAGGAGTGCATCCCTTGCACCGAAAATTCCTCCTCTCCGCGGCTGCCGCCGCCATACTCACCGGTCTGGGAGCCTTTGCCGACGCACAGAACACGGCTCTAGACGGTCAGGTCCTTTATTACGGCTTTACGCGTATCGATCCGGACAACCGGACTGTGACGCCCGACAGCTACATTCTGGTCGAAGACGGTCGGATCGCGGACGTCGGCGCGGGCCCGCGCCCGGCCGGTGATTTCGCCACGGAATACGATTTGTCCGGCACTTATGCGCTGCCCGGCTTCGTCGATGCCCACGCGCACATCACAGCCGGTCCGCACAGTATCGAAATGGTCGATGGCGCGCCGCTGATCACCATTGAGAGCCAACCCCACATCACCGAAATCCATGCCCGCATGGCGCTCGCCTTCGGTGTGACGTCGGTGCGCAATCCAGGCGGCGATCCCGAGGCCAATGCGGATTACGATCGCCGGATCGCCAGTGGAGAATGGGCTGGTCCGGATGCCGTTCATGCCGGCGCGGTCATCCAGCCACCGCCCATGGGCGGCAGTGCCTTCGCCTATCCGGAAGGTCGCGAGGCCTGGATGGCAGAAGCGGAGCGCCAGGCGTCCCTCGGTATGCGCTATTTCAAGCTCTATCACGGTCTGACCGAGGAAGAATTGGCGCTCGGTATCGAGGCGGCGCACGCCCACGGCATGGAGGCGATTGCGCATCTCGATGAGGTGAGCTGGCAGACCGCCGCCGATCTCGGCATGGACGGTTTGCTGCATGCGTTACCGACCAGCTCCCAGCTCATCGAGCCGGAGCGGCGCGAGGAGTATCTCGCCTCGCGCGGTCCCGATACGCGCTTCATGTATCGCTGGTTCGAGTATGCGGATATTGACGGGCCGATCCTGCAACGCCTCATCCGGACGCTCGCCGAGCGGCAGATCGAGGTCGATCTGACCCTGCTCGTCAACGCGATCGTCTACAGCGAAGACCCGTTCGCGGAATTCACGCCGGAGGAAGACCTTCGGTATTTCCATCCCGAAACCCTCGAAGCCGCGCTTCAGTTCGCGGAACTGGGACGGATAGGCTGGACCGAGGAGGATTACGTTCGCGCCGAAGCCGCGCGCGAGAATGTCTACGCATTTGTCCGCAGCCTGCACGCCGCCGGCGTGCCGCTCCTGATTGGCACGGACGGCAATGGCGGTGCCCCCAGCTATGTGCTCGAGCTCCTGCAGCATGAAGCCGCCGGGCTGGAGCGATGGGACGTCCTGCGGCTGGCCACATCGGCCTCTGCGGACGGGATCGGCATGGACACGACAGGCCGACTGATGCCCGGCTATGAGGCCGACATCGTCTTCCTGAATGCCAATCCGCTGAACGATCTGGGCCACGCCCGGGACGTGCACACGGTCGTGACCAACGGCCAAGCCTTCACTTTCGAAGATCTCACCGTGGCCCCGCCGCAAACCCAACCCACGGAGGACTGACATGACCAAGCTCATTCGACAGGCCGCATTGTTTCTGGCCATTCTCGCCTTCACCGGCGCCTGGATCGGCGTCGTCGTCACCTACTTCTCAACGGACTCGATCGCTGCGTTCACCGTGGCGGTCACCATCGCCGCGCTGGCCACCGAAGCCCTGATCTGGGCGCTCGCCATCGTCGGCGGCTGGACGCTGTTCGCCAATCGCCAGCGCCTGTGGAACCGGATCGCCGGGCAGAAAGGAGATATCCAATGACCGATGGAACAACCTGCCCGCCACCGGGCTCCGCGCGGCCTGCCACGCTAACGGGCCTGATCGTGACGATCGTGCTGGCGGCGCTGGCCGCCTGGGGACTCAATGCAGCAGTGCAGGCCGCGTTCGGGCTTTCGGGCATGTGGGCCGATGGCGTGCGCCTTATCATCACGCTGGCCGCCATACTTGCCGGAATCACGCTATTGCGGCTCTATCGCCGCCGACCGCTGCCCAAGGGACAAGGAGTATCGTGATGGATCTGATGCCCGAAGCCAGCTCGGCACCGCCTGCCGTTCGCCGCCGTTACAAGTGGCGCAGCCTGTTCCTCAGTGCCGGTTTCGTACTGGCATTTCTCGGTTCGACCGTCATTGGCGCCCGGGAAGGCCAGTTGGCGGCGGAGATCGTGCTTGTGGTACTCGCTTTCCTCTTCCTCGTGGGACTTGGCTATGAATTCGTGACCTTGATGCGTGCGCTCGACGAGTTGCAGCAGGTCATCCAGACCCGCGCGATGGCAATCGGATTTGCCGGGATCCTGATCGCATTGACCCTGTTTGGGATGCTCTCGGAGATCTTTGGCGATGGCGGAATGGATGCCGGTCTGTCGCTGATGGCGTCGCTGGCCATGCCGGCCGGGCTGGTCGCCTACATCGTGGCGCTGCACTTCGTGAAACGGCGCTACGAATGAAGAACCGGTTGAAGGAATTGCGCGGCGACAAGGGATTGAGTCAGCAGGCGCTGGGCGATGCGCTGGGCGTATCGCGCCAGACCATTATCTCGATCGAGAACGGCAAATACGACCCGTCCTTGCCGCTGGCCTTCAAGATTGCGCGGCTGTTCGCATTGCCGATCGAGCAGATCTTCGACGATGGCGCCTAGTCCAGCGTTCGCCGGTAGCGGGTGAGCGCCAGCGTCGCGATTACCCCGAAGAGCAGCGCCAGAGGCCATAGCTCGGGCGCCACATCGGCCAGTCCGGCGTCCTTGAGCATGATGGCGCGAACAGCGCGGATGAAATGGGTCGTCGGAATGACTTCACCTATAAAGCGCGCCCAGCCCGGCATGCCGGAAAAGGGAAACATGAAGCCGGACAGCAGGATGGACGGCAGGAAGACGAAGAAGGTCATCTGCATCGCCTGCATTTGGCTGCGCGCCAGCGTCGAAAACAGGAAGCCAAGCGACAGGTTGACGAGGATGAAGAGGGCGACAGCGACGGTGAAGGCCCACGGGTCGCCCCAGAAAGGCACGCCGAACAGGTATCGCGCCGCGAGCAGCATCAGCCCGACCTGCAGGGCGCCGACGAGAATGTAAGGCGCGATCTTTCCCGCCATCACTTCCAACGGGCGTGTTGGTGTGGCGAGCAGGGTTTCCAGCGTGCCGCGTTCGGCCTCCTTGGTGATGGCCATCGAGGTCATCATGGCCATGGTCATGGTCAGAATGATGCCGAGCAGTCCCGGCACGATGTTCATCGCCGTCTCGCCGGCCGGATTGTAGCGCCGGTGGATGACAGGATTGGCGGGGGAGGCCGATGCGCCATAGTCCGACAGGGCGCGCGCGACGATCTGTGGAAAGGCGCCCGCGCCGGCACCGGCCGCGACCGGGTCGGACGCATCGATGTCCAGCAGGATGTCTGGCCGGTCGCCGCGTAACAGGTCGCGTTCGAAATCCGGCGGAACAACGAGAATGAATGTGGCTTCATTGGTGCGCAGCGCTGCATCCGCCTCGCCTGGCCCGATCATGCCCTCGAACGCGAAATAGTCGGAATTTTCCATGGTTTCGATAATGGCGCGGACGGCGGGTCCGTCATCGCCGAGTTCGACAAGGGTCGGAAGGTGGCGCGGGTCGGTATTGATGGCGTAGCCAAACAGCAGCAATTGCACGAGCGGTATGCCGATCATCATTGCGAAGGTCAGCCGGTCGCGCCGCATCTGGATGAATTCCTTCATCACGACGGCGAGCATGCGGGAGAAGGAGGCGTTCATGAGAAATTGTCCTCCGCGCCGCTCATCAGATAGATGAACGCTTCTTCCAGCCCGGTTTTCGCGCGTGTTACCGTCAGGCCTTCCCGGGCGGCGAAGGGTTCGACGGTACGGCGCAATGTTTCATCATCCTTGCCGGAGACGTGCATGGCCGAGCCGAAACGGGCAATCTGTTCGACCCCCGGCGCGCCTTCCAGCGCGTCCTGGACGGATTGCAGCCCGCTGCCTTCAATGCGCCAGGTATGCAGCCCCACACGCTCCGCGATCTCGCCCGAGGGCGCATCGATCAGTTTCCGGCCATAGGCGATGTAGGCGATGAAATCGCACTGCACTGCCTCGTCCATGTAATGGGTGGAAACCAGCACGGTGACGCCGCGCTTTGCCAGTTTGCGAATCCGGTCCCAGAAATCACGCCGCGCCTTGGGATCGACACCCGCGGTGGGTTCATCCAGCAATAACAGCCCCGGGGCGTGCAGCGAAGCTGCGGCCAGCGCCAGCCGCTGTTTCCAGCCACCGGACAGCGTGTCCGCCATCTGCCCGGCCCGTGGCGCGAGCCCGTATTCCTGCAGCGCGGCGTCGACGGTATCCTTCGGTTTCGGCAGCGCGTGCAATCGCGCCATGAAATCGAGGTTCTCGCGGACCGTGAGGTCGCCATAGAGCGAGAATTTCTGCGTCATGTAGCCAACGCGCGACTTGATTTCGCGGGGTTGTGTCAGAATGTCCAGGCCCAGCGCCTCGCCGCCACCGGCATCGGGTTTCAGCAGGCCGCACATCAGCCGGATCGTCGTGGTCTTGCCGGAACCATTCGGTCCGAGGAAGCCGTAGATCGCGCCCTTGGGAACGGTCATCGTGAAATCGTCGACAACCGTCTTCTCGCCGAACCGCTTGGTCAGGCCCTCGACCCGGATGGCGACATCGCTCATCGGATCAGTCCGGACGCAAGGTCAGCGGCGTGCCCGCCGGCGGCGGTGCACCGCCGAAAGCGGCTTCAGCGCGAAAGACCAGGCGCGCGCGCTGGTCTTCGGAATAGATGACGGGCGGCGTGAAGGACGGTTCGGGATCGATCCGGGTCAACGTGACGGACAGTCCCGCCGCGCAGGACAAGCAGTCGACCAAAAGCGTATCGCCCGGTGACCAGTGGCCGATGTCCGCTTCGGGAATGAAGATCGCGGCATGCAGCGCGCCATCCGGCAGCAGACGCAAGACGGGCTGGCCGGGACCGGCCAGCTCGCCCTCATACCGGATCTGGCGTTCGACCATGCCGCCGGCCGGCGCATTGACGCTGTATCGCTCAAGGTGCCGGTCGATCCGATCGACTTCGGATTGCGCGGCCTCGATCTCGGCGGTCAGGGCGCGCAGCTGGTTTTCGCGCGCGGGCAGGGATGCGAGCGTCACCCGCTGCCGCATTTCCGCGACCCGGGCATTGGTGGCCGTTGCCGCCGCTTCGGCCTCGTCGAGGCGCGCGCGCGGGACGATGCCCTGGGCAAAGAGTTCGCGCTGGCGCGCCAGGTTCTCGGCGGCTTCCTGCTGGCTCGCGCGCGCGGCCAGAAGCTGATCGCGCGCCGCTTCGATTTCCGGTTCCCGCCCGCCCGCCGCGGCATCGTCAAAGCGGGCCATGGCTGCTTCCAGCCGGGCGCGGGCAGCCGTCAATTGCTCCCGGTCAACGGCGGCATCCAGCGCGAAGAGGACATCGCCGGCATTGACCCTTTGTCCTTCGGTCACGGCGACCGTTTCGATCCGGCCGGACACTTCCGGCGCGATCAGCCGGTAATCGCCTTCCACATAGCCGAGATAGTACGAATCTGGCGCTTCGCCGCAGGCGGCGATCAAGAGCGGCAGGCAGACAAGGGTTCTACGCATCGTTGACGCTCCGCGGCTTCAGCCCGTTCAGGACAATATCGGCAATGGCATCCGCCAGATCACCCGGATCGAGCTCGGGGTCATCGTCCAGCCGAAACACGGTCGAGAGCATCATCTGGGCGACGACCGGGCCAATAAAGGCGAGCACGGCGGCTTCATCGGCCACATCGCGGAAACGCCCGTTCCTGCGGCCTGTGCGGATGAGGTGGCCCATGGCGGTACGGCCAACCTCGATCACCCGCTTACGGTAGAATTGCGCCAGTTCGGGGAAGCGTCCCGCTTCGCTGAGGACGAGGCGCGGTGCGGCGGAGATCTCGGGGTCGGACAGGGCGGTCAGCGCCATTTTTAGGATCGCGCGATAAGCCTGTTCGGGATCGTCATCGGCGCCCATCAATGAAAGCGTGGAGGCGGCATTGGCGATGCGGCCCGCGGACTGCTCGACCAGCGCCTTCAGCATCGCGACCTTCGAGTCGAAATAGAGGTAGACAGCGCCCTTGGACAGGCCGGCGCGCCTGGCGATGTCCTCGACGCGGGCAGCGGCAAAGCCTTTCTCGCTGAAAACTTCCATCGCTGCCGAAAGGATTTCGTCGGGCCGGTCTTCGGGGCGACGGCGGGCGGTCCTGATCGATGCGGTCATGTAAGTTTTATAACTGACCGGTCAGTCAGTTACAACATGCATGTTCAGGGTGAGGGATAGGAAAGGATTTACCGGGTCAGGCTCGGCATTCAGGCCTTGGCGCGCTAGCATCGCTCCAAACGGGAGCCGGCCATGTATGAAAACATCTATCTCGCCCTGCACGTGATCATTGCGCCGGCCTGGGCGTTGCTGGCGTTCGCGCCGGGCTGGGTGTGGACACGGCGGATCGTGCACGCGTCCTTCTTTCCGCTCGTCCTCGGCGCGATCTATCTCGTCTTCCTGTCGGCCGGCATCTTCTTCGGACAGTCCGATCCCGACACGAGCATGTCGTCGATCAGCGGTGTATCGGCCCTGTTCTCCCATCCGGTCGGCGTTTTGACGGGGTGGACCCATTATCTCGTCTTCGACCTCTTCGTCGGGGCGTGGATTGCGCGTGATGCGCTGCGCGCCGGGCTGAACAAATGGATCGTCCTGCCGGCCCTGGTCTTCACCCTGATGCTCGGGCCGCTCGGGTTGGCGCTTTACCTCCTCATCCGGAAAGTCACCGGCAAGGGCGGCTGGTCGCTGGTGGAGGGTTGAGGCCGCTCGCCATTGACGAAATCCCGCGCGGGGCCTAGTTGCCGGGGCCGGTTATCCACTCGAACAGAAAGCCTGCCGCCATGTCCCTCGCCGAAGCTGCCGCCAACGCCAAAGCCTGGCCGTTCGAGCTCGCGCGGGAGATCCTCAAACGGATCGAAAAGTCCGGCAAGGACGAGGTCGTGTTCGAGACCGGCTACGGACCGTCGGGCCTGCCGCACATGGGCACGTTCGGCGAGGTGGCGCGCACTTCCATGGTGCGCCACGCCTTCCGCGTGTTGACCGATGACAAGATCCCGACCCGTCTGATCTGCTTTTCCGACGACATGGACGGCATGCGCAAAGTGCCGACGAATGTCCCGCAGCAGGAGATGCTGCAGCAATATTTGCAAAAACCGCTGACCGATGTGCCGGACCCGTTCGGAACGCATGAGGGCTTTGCCCAGCACAATAATGCGCGCCTGCGCGCCTTTCTCGACGGGTTCGGCTTCGAATACGAATTCCTGTCGGCGACCGAGCAATACCGGTCGGGCGCGTTCGACGCCGTGCTTCTGCGGGCGCTCGAGAAATACGACGACATCATGAAGGTGATGCTGCCGACGCTGGGCGCGGAGCGGCAGGCGACCTATTCGCCTTTCCTGCCGATCTCGCCGAAGACGGGCCATGTTCTCTATGTGCCGATGAAGGCGACGAATGCGTCCGAGGGCACGATCACCTTTACCGACGAGGATGGCGAGGACGTCACCCTGCCGGTCACCGGCGGCAATGTGAAACTGCAATGGAAGCCGGATTTCGGGATGCGCTGGGCGGCGCTGGGTGTCGATTTCGAGATGTTCGGCAAGGACCACCAGACCAATGCGCCGATCTATTCCCGGATCTGCAAGATCCTCGGCGTGCAGCCGCCGGTGCAATTCGTCTACGAGCTGTTCCTCGACGAGCAGGGCGAAAAGATCTCCAAGTCCAAAGGCAACGGGCTGTCGGTCGAGGAATGGCTGCGCTACGGCACACAGGAAAGCCTGTCGCTGTACAATTTTATCAAGCCGCGCACGGCCAAGCGCCTGTATTTCGATGTCATCCCGAAGGCGGTGGATGAATACTACCAGCACCTCGCCGCCTATCGGGCGCAGGACGAGGCCAAGCGCCTGGAAAACCCGGCCTGGCACATTCATGACGGTCATCCGCCGGAGAATGGCACGCCGGTCAGCTTTGCCATGCTCCTCAATCTCGCCTCGGTCGCCGGGGCCAGCGACAAGGCTGCGCTCTGGGGGTTCATCTCCAAATATGCGCCCGATGCGACACCGGAAACCGAACCGGCGCTCGACGCGCTCGCCGAACGCGCGGTGAATTACTACGAGGACTTCGTCAAACCGGCCAAGACCTATCGCGAAGCCGGCGACCTTGAACGCGCTGCGATGCTTGATCTGGTGGAGCGCCTGAAGGCGCTGGGCGCGGACGAGAAGGATCCCGAGACGATCCAGAACGAGGTCTATGCCGCAGGCAAGGCGCAGCCGTTTGAAAACCTGCGCGACTGGTTCAAGGGGCTCTATGAAGTCCTGCTCGGCCAGAGCCAGGGGCCGCGCTTTGGCGGGTTCGTGGCGGTCTACGGCATCCCGGAGACGATTGCGCTGATCGAGCGCGGACTTTCCGGGGACTTGGCTCGCCAATAATCCCTGTCGACCAAAGTTAGAAATATTTGACATGTTGTTTGCAATCGCTTACATCCCGTCATGTCAAAAAAAACGGACATTATATACTTTACAAACCCAATAAGGCGAGGTATTTTACAGACCTGATTCGGAGAGTGAGTCATGTCTGTTTTGAGTTCTGCATATTTCCACGACGAGGAAGCGGCGTTTGCCAAGTTGGAAAGCGTGATCTGGCCGGAAGGTCCGGTCTGCTCTCACTGTGGCGGAACGGAGAAGATTTGGTCTTTCAAACCGAACCCTGAAAAGCGTATCCGCTACGGCCTCAAGAAGTGCGGCCAGTGCGGCAAGCAGTTCACCGCGAAAGTCGGCACCGTGTTCGAGCATGGCCGTGTTCCGCTGCACAAGTTCCTGCAAGCGGTCTATTTGCTGTGCGCCAGCAAGAAGGGCTGTTCCGCCAAGCAGCTAGAGCGCACCTTGGAGGTCACTTACAAGACGGCGTGGTTTATGGCGCACCGTATCCGTGAGGCTATGCGTTCTGGCGATCTCGCCCCGTTCGGCGGCGGTGGTGGCGCTGTGGAAGTGGACGAGACTTTCATCGGTCGTGAGCCGGGCGTTCCGGTGAAGCGTGGCGCGGCCCACAAGCGCAAGGTTCTCACGCTAGTTGACCGCGAGACCAAGCGGGCGCGCTCTGTCGTGATTGACGACCTTAAGCCGGTGACGATTGCGCCGATCTTGGAGGCGAACATCTCCAAGGACGCGCGGCTCATGACGGACGAGGCGCATCACTACAAGCGTCTTGGCAAGGAGTATGCGAGCCACGAGCGCGTCAATCACGGCAAGGAGGAATATGTGCGCGGTGATGTGACCACGAACACGGTCGAGGGCTATTTCAGCGTGTTCAAGCGCGGCATGAAGGGCGTGTATCAGCACTGTGCCAAGAAGCACCTGCATCGCTATCTGGCGGAATTTGACTTCCGTTATAACGAGCGGGAAGCCAACGGCGTTGATGACAGGGAACGGACGGATGCGGCTTTGCGGGGTATCACCGGCAAGCGGCTGACCTATCGAAGAATTGATTGCAAAATTGCCTGATTCTGCTACGATTCAGGCAATCAAAGATGCTTGACTGATCCGGCGGTAGAGCTGGGGTAGGTCTTGCTTAGGGGGGCTTCGGCCCCCCTCTTCTATCTAATGACCCCATACGGGTCGTTTCTATTGCAAACACGCTCCAAGCACTCATCAAGCTGTTCAAACGATTTATGTGACCCGTACCGTTTGATCCGCGGAGTCGGCCTTTCTCGGCGCAATAGCCCATACGCCATCAAGTCTGCGTGTTGAATAAAATAGCTTCTATGCGATTGCTTGAACTGTGGATCTTCAATGATGTGGTCAAGCGTTATGTTTCGAGTGCTGTTTCCGTCGTCCCAGAGGCCGTAGCGGCTCGGAATATGGTTATGAACGCGCATTTTTCGAACCAGGGAGACGTATTGATGCTCTTTTCCCTCGTCGCAAATCAAATGTGCGTGGCTTGATCTGACCTGCATGGTCCGATTTATTCGGTTTAGTAGGCGCTCGAATGCGCGGAACTGGTCGTCATCTGCGTTGCAGACATTGAATAGCGTGACACCGATCTCGTTCAGCCAATTTGTTACGCGGAATGATGTGTGGAATATTTGTGCTCGCTTATGTCTTGATAGTTGATCGAGTCCGCCGGAAGACCCCCGCCCTGAAAGAAACTCCGCGGCATGGAGCTCATAGTTTAAGGGTATGCCAAAATTTTCTTTCAGGTGCGTGCGCCATCTTTTTAGACGCGAGAACGCTTCGTTCCATTGGGCGCACGGCACACATAGGGCGCTGAAGATGTTTACTGGGCGCTCTGTGGAGTCATCAATGTAGATAAAGTGCATGGAGCAATGATGAAAGCTAAAGATCGAGCGAGTCAAACAGACAAGTTCAAAGCCCTCGCTCGCGAATTGGAATGCGACGAGGACGAGAAGGCTTTTGACCGCAAGCTAGAAAGGGTGGCGAAGTCACCGCCTAGCGATACCGACAAGCAGAAAGGGAAGCCCGCCAAGTAGCGGGCTTTTTTATATCATGGATGATCTAAGCCTGCGCCTGCGCTGCCTAGAGCTGGCGGCGCATACAGCCAATCCTGCCCGCGCGGCGGGCGAATACTACGAGTTCGCTACTGCCGGTCGTGCGGAGATTTTACAGCCAAAAGGCACTCCGCATAGGTGTCAAGAATCAGCTTGCGATCTGCCGGGTTGTCCCCGTGCGCATAAAGCGCCCTCTTCTCCACATTCAGCACGTCCTGAAACAGTTTGTAGGCAACCTCTTCAGGCGAATTGTGGTCCTGCTTGATTGTAGTGCCGTCTGCCATTTGCAGCCTCCGTCATTTAACGGGGCAACCCACTACCCTGAGTCGATCAGGTGTGCAAAGTATATATACGCCAAAAAAACTAACACAAGGTCGATGAGGTTTGACATGAGTTTTCGTGAAAAAAGCAATTGGGTGCTGCTGATGCTGACGGCCATCATCTATGGAGCGTATTTCTCCACGACGATCCGGGGCGCGCTGGCGGACGGTGTTCCTGAAACCGCCGACAATGCCCGCCTGTTCGGGGCCGTCTTTCTGATGGTGGTGCTGACCATCGTTGCGCATGTCCTGATGGCCATCGTCTTCCGTCAGGATGCGGAGGAGGTGGACGAGCGCGACCGCGTGATCGAATTGCGCGGTGATCAACGCGGCGGGCTGCTGACGGCGGTCGGCCTGTTCAGCGTGCTCGGCCTGGCGCTGACCGGTGCGTCGGTTTTCTGGATGGCGCATGTTGCGCTGGGGGCGCTGGTTGGCGCGGAGATCGTGAAGGCAGTGTCGAAGCTGATCGATTACCGGCGGGGCGTTTAGCCATGGCGAAACCCACCCGTATCACCAACCGGCTGCGCGAGCTGCGGTTTCACGCGCAGGAGATGACGCAGGCGGATCTTGCCAAGCGCGTCGGCGTCACGCGGCAGACAATTATCGCGATCGAGCAGGGCAAGTATTCCCCGTCGCTGGAAGTCGCCTTCCAGATCGCGAATGTCTTCAAAGTGCCGCTGGAAGACGTCTTCCAGTATCCCGGCGATGGCTGATCAGGCAGCGGCTGACCGGTATTCGCCGAAATGATCGTTGAGCATGCGGCGGAGGCGCGGATCGGCATCGTTGAGCGCGTCGCGTGACGGGAAGGCCGGTGCGGCGCGCAGCGTTTCGATCGGCACGTTGAGCACGCAGCGGTCATAGGCCGGATCGAAGGTCAGCGCTTCCCATGGCACAGCGTAATAGCGCTCGCCGAGCTCGCTGGCCTCATCGAGGGCGACGACGGCATGCAGGACCCTGCCGGTGGCAACGCCGACGACAACATCATCCATCGTTCCGAGCTTGCGGCCGGAGGGGCTGACAACAGGAATGCCATGAAGGGCGGTGGCGGAGGAGATACGCGGGAGGATAGACATGGCCAGGCTCCTTTCTAGAGCGGCAAATCAACCTGGCGCCCGGCGTCGAGTTGATTTGCGCCGGTACGCAACATCCTATCGCCGCTGATTCGGCGACTTTTCAGTGACATGAACATGTCCGCAATGTGACGAACCTGTCCCCGTCAGACAGGATAACGCATAACTATATATTGTGTTTCATTGACTCGCCCACACAATTCTTGCCATCCAGCTGATCTCGGCTGTTTTCAATGACCTGCCGGGATATTCGGGATTGAGCGACGCCAGCTCCAGCCCCTCCTCGGTGAAGCGGACGAGCTCCTTGGCCATCACTTCGCCATCGCGGGTGCGCACCACGATCCGGTCGCCGCGGCGCGGCAGTTCCCCGGGGGCCACAACGACGCGATCGCCGTCGCGGTAGACCGGCACCATTGAATCGCCGGAAATCTCCAGCGCGTAGGCATGCGCATCCTCGACGCCGGGAAAGACGACTTCTTCCCAGCCCTGGCCTACGGGAAAGCCGGCATCGTCGAAGAACCCGTCATTGCCGGCCTGCGCAAAACCGATCAGCGGGACGGAGCGCGTGCGCGAAGCGCCGGTTGCCAGCGCCGCGAATTCCTCGAAATCGACCCGTACGGCATCGAGCGCCTTGGCGATGCTCTCGGTGGACGGCCAGCGCGGCCGGCTGCCATCGGGGCTGGTGCGCTTGGAAACGTTGAAGGTCGTGGAATCCATTCCGGCACGGCGCGCCAGCCCGGAGGGCGTCAGCCCTGTCCTGGCCGCCAGCAGGTCGACGCCTTTCCAGATTTGATTATGGGTGAGCATGGTGTTTATTCCGCTCAAGCTGAGTCGCTCCTTACTACAGGAATATATTCCTTGACCACAACCATAGATAGAATAGCACGCGGAATATATTCCGCAAGCAAGCGGCAGGCGGAGCTGAAGCGATGACAGAACCCGTCTATAAGCTGGTTGATCCGCGCATTTGGGCTGAGGCGATGGCGGCCGGCGTTTTCAAGGGGGCGGGCGTCGATATCGACGATGGCTATATCCATCTGTCGACCGCGGAACAGCTGGCCGGCACGCTGGAGAAATGGTTCACCGATTTCGAGCGGCTGGCATTGATCGAGGTCGATGCGGGGCATTTCGGGGACGAGCTGGTCTGGGAAAAGTCGCGCGGCGGCGAGCTGTTCCCGCACCTCTATGACGAATTGCCGATGATCGCGGTGAGAACGGTGCGGCTCCTGCGCAAGGGAGATGAAGGCGGCTGGCTGTTGCCGGACGACCTGTCGACGTGAGCGGGCTCGCGAGGCTCGGCACGCGTGCGCTGCACCTGTTGCCGCCGGAGGCCGCGCACACAGCGAGCCTCATGGCATTGAAAAGCGGTCTGGTGCCGATCCCGCCGATCGTGGCCGACCCGATCCTGCGGACCTCGATTGCCGGCCTGGAGCTTCCCAATCCGGTCGGGCTCGCCGCCGGTTATGACAAGAATGGCGAGGTTATCGACCCGCTGCTGAAACTGGGCTTCGGCTTTGTCGAATGCGGCGCCGTCACGCCGCGCCCGCAGGCCGGCAATCCCAAGCCGCGGGTCTTCCGGCTTGCGGGTGACCGCGCCGTGATCAACCGGATGGGATTCAACAATGCCGGCCTGACCGCGCTGAGATCGCGATTGTCAGCGCGGCTCGGACGGCCGGGTGTGGTCGGGATCAACCTCGGAGCGAACAAGGATTCCGAAGATCGCACCGAGGATTACGTCACCTCGCTGCTGGCGCTGGACGGTCTGGCGGATTTCTTCACCGTCAATATCTCGTCGCCAAACACGCCCGGCTTGCGCGCGCTGCAATCGAAGGCGGCTCTCGATGAATTGCTGGGGCGGGTGATGGCGGCCAGCGGTGCCGCACCGGTCTTCCTGAAAGTGGCGCCCGATCTCGGGGATGAGGACCTCGCCGACATTGCGGCGAGTGTCCGCGATAACGGCATTGATGCGCTGATCGTGTCCAATACGACGATCGAACGGCCGGAGACGCTGGTAAGTCACGACAGGGCCGAAACCGGCGGATTGTCGGGCCGTCCACTGTTCGACCGCTCCACGGCGTTGCTGAAAGCCTTCGCGCAAACGCTGAACGGCGCTGTGCCGCTGATTGGCGTCGGCGGGGTGGAAGATGCGGACACGGCCTATGCCAAGATTCGCGCCGGGGCGAGCGCCGTGCAGCTCTATTCCGCGCTGGTCTACGAGGGGCCAGGGTTGGTCGCACGGATCAATCGCGGCCTTGCCGAGCGGCTCAAGGCGGACGGGTATTCCAACGTTTCTGACGCCGTTGGCGCGGACGTTTAGGCTTATTTTCCATCCGCTTGATGGGGAGGGGAAGCCAAGCCGATCCCGCCCTACATTCCTTGCCGGCCAGTGTTTCGCGCCAGGTTTTCAGCTCAAGGGTAAAACCGCTCAGCGGCGCTATCGCGCCCTTGACCTGAAAACCCCGGCGACGAAAAAATCCCGGCAAGGCATGAAAGGCGATTTGTGTTCGATTTCTCCCTTTGCTTGCGGGGGAGGAAACCAAACAGCCGGACCTTTACCCCGCCAACCGTTTCTCGAGCGCCGGATATTGCACCGCCAGTGTCGCGGCGCGGGCGATGTAGTAAATCAGGAAGGCCGCCCAGACGCCGTGATTGCCGTAAACCGGCGCCAGGATGAAGTCGGCGACGAGGTAGATCACAACGGCGGCAATAGCGGCATTGCGCAGCATGGCGCCGCGCGTGGCGCCGATGAAAATGCCGTCGAATATCCAGGCCATGGCGCCCATCAGCGGGACGATGGCGCACCAGGGAAGAAAACGGATCGCCTCGCGGCGGGCATCCTCGTCGCCGATTACGAATGACAGGGCCTCGTCGCCCCAGCCGACCAGCACCACCGCGAAGACCGCGCCCGTTATCAAGGCCTGTTCCGAGGTCAGGACCAGGGCGCGGCGCAAGCGCTTCACCGATTTCTGGCCGACGGCACGGCCCGACTCGGTCTCCGAGACGAAGGCGAAGGCGTCGAGCACGAAGGCCGTGACGGTGATGACCTGCAAGAGGACGTGATTGCCGGCGAGCACGGCTGCACCCTGCCTGGCACCGGCATTGGCGAACCAGGCAAAGCCGATGATCATCGCCCATGTGCGGATCATCAGGTTGAGATTGACGTCGATCATGGTGCGGATCGCGGCCGGGTCGAGCAGCCGGGCGCGGACGAAGATGTCGGAACACCAGCCGCCGCGCTGCGGGATCACGCGCAAGACAAAGACAATGCCGAGCAAAAGGCCGGACCATTCCGCTATGGCGGTCGCGGCGCCGACGCCGCCGGCGGCATAGCCGAGACCGAGCACGAACCAGAGATCGAGCCCGATATTCACCGCACTGATCACGCCGTGCACGACCAGGGTCTCGGTCGAGCGGCCAAGCCCGATCAGCCAGCCGGTAATGGCGAACACGCCGAAGGCGCCGATCGCGCCCCAGGCCCGGGCATGGAAATAATGCGCGCCATTGGCCTCCACGGCTTCGCCGCCCTGCAGCAGGAAAAACCCGGCGCGGGCGAACAGGTATTGCGCGGCCATGATGAACACGCCGATCACGCCGGCGAGGATCAGGGCGCGGACCAGCGAGCGCTGGACTTCGTCCTCCTTGCCCGCCCCGTCGGCCTGCGAGGTCAGGCCGGTCGTGCCCATGCGCAGGAAGTAGAAGCTCCAGTAGACGATGTTGAACAGCGCCGCCCCGAGCGCGACCCCGCCAAGATCCGTCTCGTCGCCCGCAATTCCGAGCACGAAGGTATCGACGACGCCGGCCAGCGGGATCGCGGCATTGGCGAAGACCAGCGGCCAGGCGCGCAGGAAAACATCCTTGCGGGTAAGGGCAACGGGATCCATGTGCAGCCCGTTATCCGCTACCGGGGTGAGACGCAATCGAAACGCGTCTATATGCTGATCACAAAGACTTGCGGGGAGTGACACAGATGATCCAGGCTTGGGCGGCGAAAGAGCAGGGCGCAGCCCTCGAACGTTACGATTTCGATCCAGGCAAGCTGCCGGCGGACGAGGTCGAGATCGCGGTCGAGAGCTGCGGGCTTTGCCATTCCGACGTGTCACTGATCGACAATGAGTGGTCCGTCTCGGAATACCCGCTGGTGCCGGGCCACGAGGTGATCGGCCGTGTCGAGCACGTCGGATCCGGCGTTACCCATCTGAAGGCCGGGGACCGCGTCGGGGTCGGCTGGTATGCGCATTCCTGCCTGACCTGCCAGACCTGCATGAGCGGCGATCACAATATGTGCCCGGATGCCAGGGGCGTTGCGGCGGCGCACCAGGGCCGGTTCGGCGGGTTTGCCGACAAGGTCCGGGCACAGGCAGCGTGGGCTGTGCCTCTTCCGGAAGGAGTCGGTGCGGCAAAGGCCGGACCGCTGTTCTGCGGCGGGATCACCGTGTTCAACCCGATCGTCCAATTCGACATCAAGCCGACCGACCGGGTCGGGGTGATCGGCATTGGCGGTCTTGGCCATATGGCGCTGAAATTCCTCAAGGCGTGGGGGTGTGAGGTCACGGCGTTCACGTCATCCGACGCCAAGGCGGACGAGGCGCGCGCCTTCGGCGCCCACCGCATCGTCAACAGCCGCGACGGCGACGCGCTGAAGGCCGAGCGCGGGCGATATGCCATGGTGTTGTCGACGGTGAACGTGCCGCTGAAATGGTCGCGCTACATCAATGCGCTGGCACCGCGCGGGCGGCTGCACATGGTCGGCGCGGTGATGGAGCCGATCCCGGCATCGGCTGGCATGCTGATGAACAATCAGCGCAGCGTGTCCGGCACGTCGGTCGGCGCGCCGGCGACGATCGCGACCATGCTGGAGTTCTGCGCGCGGCATGACATCGCGCCGCAGACCGAGCATCTGCCGATGTCGAAAATCAACGAGGCGATCGCCCGCCTGAAGAAAGGCGATGTGCGCTACCGTTTCGTGCTGGAAAACGATTTCGGCTGATCGCGGGCATTATTTCCTCCCAAAAGTGCGGTGCGCCGACTAGGTTGCCGCCACTTCAGGGGAGAAAGCGCAATGAGCGAAGCACACGTCATCGATTACGAGATCAAGGGCAAGGATATCCAGTTCGTGGAAATCGAGCTGGACCCGGGAGAAAGCGTGGTGTCGGAAGCCGGCGCCATGATGTTCAAGGCTCCGTCGATCAACATGGAAGCCGTGTTTGGCGATGGTTCGAAGAAGAACCAGGGATTCATGGGGGCGCTGGCCGGGGCCGGCAAACGCCTGTTGACCGGTGAAAGCCTGTTCATGACCGTGTTCACCCATACCGGTCAGGGCAAGGCGCGCGCCGCCTTTGCGGCGCCGTATCCGGGGACGATCATTCCCGTGCATCTGCCCGATGTGGGCGGCAAGCTGATCTGCCAGAAGGACAGCTTCCTGGCGGCTGCGAAGGGCGTTTCGGTCGGAATTGCGCTGCAAAAGCGGATCATGACCGGCCTGTTCGGCGGCGAAGGCTTCATCATGCAGAGCCTGGAAGGCGATGGATGGTGCTTTGTCCATGCCGGCGGCACGCTGACAGAAATGACACTGGCCGCAGGCGAAGAACTGCATGTCGATACAGGTTGCGTTGTCGCCTACACGCAGGAGGTCTCGATGGAGATCGAGCGCGCCGGCAACGTGAAATCGATGATCTTCGGCGGTGAAGGCGTGTTCTTCGCCAAGCTGTGCGGTCCGGGACGGGTGTGGATCCAGTCGATGCCGTTCTCGCGGCTCGCCGGACGGATCCTGGCCAATGTGCCGGTGACCGGCTCCGGTCAGGGCGAGGGGTCTGCCCTGGGTCCGTTGGGATCGATGCTGCGCGGTTCATAACGGAGTTTTTCATCCCGCTACCGCTCGTCTTTCATCCGCTCTATGTGGCGGCCGATGTCCCGGACACGCATCGCTTCCCCATGGGCAAGTATCGCGCCGTGGCCGAACAGCTGGTGCGCGACGGAGCGGTCGCGGGGCTGGACGCCTATCAGCAGCCGATCATGGCGCCGGAAGCCTGGCTGTCGCTGGCGCATGAGCCGGACTATGTGGCCGGCGTGCTGGGCCAGACACTGGACGCGGCGACACAGCGCAGGATCGGCTTCAAGGTGACGAAATTCATCGAGCACCGCACGCGGACCTCGGTGGCGGGCACGGTGCTGGCGGCGCGGCTGGCGCTGGAACATGGCGTGGCCGGCAATTTGGCGGGCGGATCGCACCATGCGATGCCGGAGGGCGGGGCCGGTTTCTGCGTGTTCAACGATGTCGGTGTCGCCGGAAAGCTCCTGCTCGCCGAGGGCTCGGTCTCGAAAATCCTGATCGTCGATCTCGACGTGCACCAGGGCGATGGGACCGCGAAGATCTTCGCGGACGACAAGCGCGCCTTCACCTTTTCCCTGCATTGCGAAAAGAACTGGCCGCGCCGGAAAGTGCCTAGCGATCTCGATATCGGGCTCGAGGCGGGCACCGGCGATGACACCTATCTGCGGACGCTGGCCAATACGCTGCCGGACTTGATCGCGCAGGAGAAGCCGGACTTGGTCTTCTTTAATGCCGGGGTGGATCCGCATCGCGAGGACCGGCTCGGCCTCTTGGATCTGTCAGATGAAGGACTCGCCAAGCGGGAAGCCTATGTCAGCGACACGGTGAAACGCGCCGGTGTGCCGCTCTGCGTGGTCATGGGCGGGGGCTATTCGCGCGATGTCGAGGCGCTGGCGAAACGTCACGCGCTGGCGTTTGCTGAAGTGGCGAGGGCGGCCTAACGCCGTCCAGCACAGCGCTTCGAGCAGTATTTCACCTCCTCCCAGACGCGTTCCCACTTCTTGCGCCAGACAAACGGTCGCCCGCAGGTCACGCAGACCTTAGAGGGCAAGTCAGCTTTCGACTTCGCACGCGCCATCGGCGCACTTCCGGCGGGGCCTACCCCTCGACCGCTTCCGGTTTGATCAGGAAATGCCCGTGCAGGGTGGCGACCGGCGCTTCGCGGCGGCCCTGCCAGGCTTCGACCCGGACATTGGCGACGCGGGCGCCGGAGCGGCCGATCACCGCGCGTGCATAGACATCGATGGGCCGGGCAGGGCGCAGATAGTCGACCGCAACGTCGATCGGCTTGGGCAGGCGCACGAGTTTCTGTGCGGCAATCAGCGCGCCGGAGCCGACCACTTCCATGAACGCGCCGACCGCGCCGCCATGCAGCGCCGGCACCAAGGGGTTTCCGACCAAGTGTTCCTCATAGGGAAGGACACCTGTAAGCTCGTCACCCTTGCGCTCGAAGCGGATGCCGAACTTGGCCACATAGGGCGCTTCGAGCAGGGTCTTGAGGAGATCATCGCTCATGACAATTCTCCGGATTCGATGGCTTTCTTGACGCGTTCAGCGGCCTCTTTCGATGGTCGGGTGACCATGAAGGCGGCGGACGCCATCGCCACCGGATCGCTTTCATCGCCGTCATGGGCGGTGGCGCGGACGAAGGCGATTAGGCCGTGGGCGCGCACGCATTCCGCTTCGGCGATGATGTCCTTGCCGGGCTCGGCGGGCCGCATGTAATCGATGCGCAAATCAAGCGTCGCCGGGGTTTCCCTGGCGCCGAGGCCGGAAAAGGCCGCCACGCCGCAGGCATGATCAAGCAGGGCCGTTACCACGCCGCCGTGCAGGACGCCGGTCTCGGGGTCGCCGATCAGATCCTCGCGATAGGGTGCGCGCATGGTCGCGCGTCCCGGGCCGAGCCCGTCGAGCGCGAGGCCGAGCGCCTGGGCGTGCGGCGAGCCGTCGACAATCAGTGGCGCCAGCCGATTCAGCAATTCCTGCAGCGATTCCGACATGTACGGGTCCTCATTGGGGACCCAAGAGATAGGCGGGAAAGCGGGGGGAGGCTAGAGCTTCGCCAGGCGCATCTGCACCACGTCCTCGAGGCCCTTCACGACAGCGAGGCGAACCGGTGTATCGGCTTCGTGGGCCTCGTCGAGCTGGACCAGGGCAGCGCGGTGCATTTCCACGATTTCGTTTTCCCGCGGTCCGAATTCGGAGACGGCGGTCAAATACTGCTTGAGTGACACCGAGACCCGGCGCGCGTGCTCGCAGCCGTCACGGGCGATCTCGACGGCCAGCGCATAACACGCATTGCGGGCGGCCTGCAGTGCGTCGACGAGACCGTCCTCAACATCGCGCTGGCGCTTGAACAACGGGTCGTTCGCGGTGCGTGGCTTGCGGCGCCGATCCGGACCGGCAAAGCGGGTTTCGCGCACGAAAGGCCGCGGCGTCGCCGCGTGTTGCACGCGATTGAGAAAATCACCGGTCGCGAGCGGCTTTCGCAGGAACTCGGAAATGCCGGCATCGCGCGCACGTTCGACTTCAGACCGCGAAGTGCGTTGACTGGTCAGTACAATGGGAACGTCACGATAAGCCGGGTTCTCGCTCGAGCGGACGGCCTTCACGAGTGACAGGGCTTCGCGCGGATTCTCGACTTCCGCCTTCCAGTCGGTGATCACCATTCCCGGCAGGTCGGTTTCGATTATGGCGCGGGCTTCCTGCTCGTTCTCGGCAGTGATGATTTGCCGGGCGCCGGCACTCTTGAGGGAACCGGTGAGCAAGCGCCGCATCAACGTTGCGCGCTCGAGCAGCAGGACAGGCCGGTCACGCCAGCACTCACCGGTCGACGACCAGTGCGCAAAGCTCTCGATGACCGGTGCAGCGCCCATTCACCCCTCCGAAACAGCGCATGCCTAACGCGAAGCTTCGGATTTTTCACGCTATTTCGGGACTTAGGGTGAACGCTTCCCTAATGCGCGCACGACGTGGATGATCAACCAGATCGGGACGACCAGAATGGCGCCGAGGAAGAGATAGTCCACGGACCAACGTATCAAGTCCATGGAAATATTCAGAAACTCAGACCATGTCTCGGCGATGGTGCCAAAGAAGTCGACCCAGAGACGCCGCGGGTCCACGCGGAAGGCAGCAAGGACCAGACCGACGACCACGGAGATCAGGACGATCCGCAGAATGTCGCCCGGCGTTACCGATAACAGACGCTGAAGCCGGGTTTTGGGCTCGGCCGGCGCTTCGCTGGTGCGCGATGTTTTTTCGGTCTCTGACATGTTTCCAGCCTCCCAGCCGATTGCGGCGTGATTGAGGCCCTATCCTTTCTTCTGGATCTGCACTTCGTGCGGATAGGGGATCTCGATATCGTTCTTGTCGAACGCTTGCTTGATGCCTTTCATCGCATCGAAATAGACGCCCCAATAGTCCGCCGTATTGGTCCAAGCGCGGGTGACGATGTCGATCGATGACGCGCCGTGCGAAATCACGCCAAGGAAGAATTCCGGCTCCTTGTGGACGCGCTCGTCGGCTTCGTAATGGGCGCGGATCACGTCCATCGCCTTGTCGATATCATCATCGTACGAGATCGAGTAGGTGATATCGACGCGGCGCGTCGGCTTGACGGTGAAATTGGTGATCACGCCACCCCAGGCTTGGCCATTGGGCACGATGATGGTCTTGTTGTCCGACGTGGTGAGTTCGGTGGTGAACAAATTCATGTCGGCGACCGTGCCGGAAACACCGGCGACTTCCACGAAATCGCCCAGAGAATAGGGCCGGAAGAAGACCAGCATGACCCCGGAAGCAACGTTCGACAGCGTCCCCTGAAGGGCGAGGCCGACGGCAAAGGCGGCGGCACCAATGGCGGCGACCAGCGACGTGGTCTCGACACCGAACCGGCTCAAAACGGCTATGAAGACGACGGCGAGGATGGCGTAGCGCGCCAATGACGCGAAGAAGGTGGCCAGCGTCTTGTCGATGCGCGGATTGCGTTCTGACACTCGCTTGACAGCGCGCTCTACGGCGCCGGCAACGATGTATCCGACAATGAGGATTCCAAGCGCCAGCAATACGTTGACGCCGCCGGTCGTGACGATTTCCGTAATCTGCCGGATCAGGGCTTCATTGTCGTTCAGGAGCTGTTCCATGCGGTCTCGCCTTTATCGCGTAACTATTCGTGTTCCGGCCTGATAATCAGCGAATACCAGCGGTGCAAGCCCTCTTGGCGAAGCGCTTTGCGATTCCGGTTCTGCCTGCTAACCCTTCGCCAATGAATTATTCCGGGGAGAGACATGGCATCTGAAAGCACAATCGAACATCCCGAGGCGCAAAAGGGAATCCTGGGTTGGATCGAGCGGACCGGTAATGCCTTGCCGGATCCTGTCTTCATATTCTTCTACCTGATCCTGGCGCTGGTCGTGATCAGTGTCGCTCTGGCGGTGCTCGGCGTATCGGTTCAGCTTAGTTCCGAAGTGCTGACTGGGCTGGGAGAATCCGGGCGCGCGCGATTCGGTATTGGCGATGACGGCGTCATTTCGGTCGCCAGCCTCCTGAGTCCAGCGAATCTGCAGCAATTGCTGACCCAGATGCCGACGACCTTTACGCACTTCCATCCGCTCGGATACGTGCTGGTCGTGATGCTGGGTGCCGGTGTGGCGGAACGCGCCGGCCTGTTCGGTACCGCGATGCGTGCCGGTGTCCGGAATGCACCGAAATTCCTGCTGACGCCGGTGGTCGCGCTGATCGCCATGCTCGGCAACCATGCCGCGGATGCCGGCTATGTGGTGCTGATCCCGCTGGCGGGCGTGCTCTATGCGGCGGCCGGGCGCCACCCGATTGCAGGGATTGCGGCGGCCTTTGCCGGTGTTTCCGGGGGCTTTTCCGCCAACATCGCACCCGGTCAGCTTGATGCCCTGCTGTTCGGCATCACGCAGGCCGGTGTCGATCTCATCAACCCGGCCTATGAAGTGAATATCGCGGGCAACACGTATTTCATCATCGGCCTTCTGGTCTTCTACCTTCCGATCATCTGGTTCGTGACCGACCGCATGATCGAGCCGCGTCTGGGCAAATGGACCGGCGGCGCCGCGCCCGGCGGCGCGATGGCGGACGAGAACGACGATCCGACTGCGCCGCTGACACCCGGGCAGCGCAAGGGCCTGGCCTGGGCCGGGTTCGCAACGCTGGGTGTTGTCGCGCTGTGGGCTTTCCTGACAGTCGGACCGGGCACCGCGCTCTATGATGACAGCGCACCGGATACGGTGACGGGCCTGCGGCCGCTCTTCCAGTCGCTTGTCGCCGGGTTCTTCATCCTGTTCCTTGCCGCGGGCACGGCCTACGGCGTCGGGGCGGGGACGATCAAGAACCATCGCGACCTGGTCGACATGATGTCGAAGGCGATGGGGGACATGGCCTACTATCTCGTGCTGGCCTTTGCCGCAGCGCATTTCGTGGCGATGTTCGGCTGGTCCAATCTGGGACTGATCACCGCGGTGACCGGTGCTGGCGTGATCGAATCCTCCGGTCTGCCGCTGCCCATGGTGCTGGCGCTGCTGGTCCTGTTGACGGGCTTCATAAATCTGTTCGTCGGCTCCGCGAGTGCGAAATGGGCGTTGTTGGCGCCGGTCTTCGTGCCGATGTTCATGTTGCTCGGGGTCTCTCCGGAAGCCACGACGGCGTCTTACCGGGTGGGCGATTCCGCGACCAACATCATCACGCCGTTGATGGTGTATTTCCCGTTGATCCTGGTCTTCGCACGACGCTGGATTCCGGGTTTCGGTCTGGGCAGCCTGACGGCGATCATGGTGCCGTATTCGATGCTGATGCTGTTGTTCGGCTTCCTGATGATGCTGGGCTGGGTCTATCTCGGCTGGCCGCTGGGACCGGGCGCGGGCGTGGAATACGTTGCTCCGGTCGTTAATGGCGGTTAGCCTGCTATAACAGTAGGGGCGGCTGTCTTTACCGCCGCCCCGCTGTTGCAGTCATGCCGGGCTCGAGGCCTGACAAATCAATCGGCAGACGGGCCACGAATAGTTCATTTGGGACTCCCCGCGCGACTTGCTAGGGTGGTCATCCGCAAGGGGTTGTGGACGCAGACAAGGGCGCCAGCAAGGGGCCGCCGGACCAAGGGCCGGTGGCTGCAAGGTGCAATGTTGCGAGTTCTGCTATTGCCTGTCGCCTGGCTCGGTGTGGCGGCTGCGGCCGCCGCGCAGCCGTCTCCAGGAAGCTCCGTCCGCCCGCCGCTACACGCGCCGATCGACTATTCATCGGTCATCGAGCAGATCACGGCCAACCGGGAAGCACTCGGGATTGCGCGAGAAGATGTCGAAGGCGCGCCCGCCAGCCGTGACGATTTCGACCGGCTGATTTATCCGGTGCAGGCAAGGCCGAATGCCGATGTGTTCCGGCCGCAATTCATCGGCAATTTCGTTGATCTCGATCCGGCGGGCCCGTTCCAGCGCATGGATTATGCGTGCGGCGCACGGACCTATGATCTGAACACGGGCTATGATCACGCCGGCACCGACATATCGACCGCGCCGTTCCGTTCCCATGCAATGAACCAGCATTGGGTGGAAGTGGTTGCCGCGGCGTCAGGCGTCATCATCGCCCGCAATGATGACGCGCCGGACCGCAATTGCGGCGGGCTGGGGGCGAACCAGAGTGCCAATTACGTGTCGGTTTTGCAGGATGACGGGATGACCGCGCATTACTGGCATCTGGCGCGTGCCACGCTGACTGACCGCGGCATAGGCGAGCGCGTCGAAGCCGGCGAATTTCTGGGCCTGGTCGGCAGTTCGGGAATCTCGACCGCACCGCATTTGCATTTCGAGTTATGGGACCAGGATCAAAACATCGTCGACCCGTTTGCCGGCACATGCGGCGCGGATACCTCGCTGTGGCGTCACCAGCACGCCTATGTCGACCCGGCGATCACGGCGATCCACACCCACAATTTCACGCCGCAGAATGTCAGCGGGTCCTTCTGCCAGCCGGAATACCCCCGTTTCCGCGACACGTTCGAGCCGGGCGATACTGCCTATCTCGGGCTTTACGTCCGGGACCGCGCCGTCGGTGCCGTGTCGGCAATCTCGCTGGCGGACCCGTCCGGCACAGTCGTGTTCGAGCAGGAATTCGCGGCGGCGACGGACTTCGCCGCTGCGGCCGATTACCAGACGAGCTATACGCTGGCTGCCGATGCGCCCGCCGGGCAGTGGGCCATCCGCGCCGAATTCCAGGGCGATGTGCGGGAAAGCGCGGTCTATGTCAGCGAAAGTCCCGAGGCCGGCGCCCGCCTCGCCGCGGCCACGCTGCCGGGCAGCCGTTCGGTTGTCGCCGGTTCCGCCGCGACGGTGTTCGCCACCATGCTCAACCCGTCAGATGTGGACGCGAGTGGATGCTGGATCACACTGGATTCGCCGTTTGCCGGGCGCTTCGAATACCGTGAGACGGACCCGGCCAGCAATGCGGCGACGGGCGTCGTGAACGCGATCTTCAACGTGCCGGCCGGCGGCGCGCGGAGCTTTGTCCTGAGCCTGACGCCGCAGCCCGGCGCGCAGGCGATTGCCCACGACCAGCGCTTGCGATTCAAGTGTCACAATGGCGATGCGGCAAACATCGTCAGTGGCGTCAATACAATCCTGTTGGCGTTTGGCGCGGACGCTTCCGCCGATCTTGTTGCCGTTGCCGCCACGCCGACCGGCGACGGGATTTTGCGGCTGGCGGATGCCCAATCCGCGGCCGCCTTCGTTACAGCCGTGGCCAATGTCGGCGATACGGACACGCTGACACTGCGTCCGACGGGTTCGAGTGCTGCCGCAAGCCTGCGGCTGCGGATCTGCGAAACCGATCCTCTGACCGGTGCGTGCCTGGTGCCGGCCGGAGACAGCGTCACGCGGGTTTTCCCTGCCGGTGAAACCGCGAGTTTTGCGGTGTTCGCGCGCGGTCAGGGCGAGGCTGTGCCGTTCGCACCAGCCGCCAATCGCGTCCAGCTGACCGCGAGCGATGCCGGCGGTACGATCCGCGGCGCGACCAGCGTGGCGGTGCGGGCGGACTAGGATGATTACAAAGAGGTCATTGTTCCGAGAATGTCCGAAAAACCCAATCCCTGCAGAATGCGCGCGGCATTGTGCGTTGGTGTCATCGGCCCGGGGACAAGATGAATCCACGATTTAGCTATGCAGCGGCCTTGGCGCTGTCCTTTGCCAGCCTGGCATCTGCCCGGGCAGACGACGCTCCTGGCCATCAGGCGCTCCATCCGCCGATACCCTATGATGTGATCGAGACGCGGCTCCAAGAAAACCGTGCGCGGCTTGGATTTGACGTGGCACAGGCCGAACCGGCGCGCAGCACGTTCGGGCGATTGCTCTTTCCGATACGTGCCCGCGCGAATGCCGAACCCTTCAGGGTGCACCATGTCATCAATTACGTTGACCATGATGCCTACGGTCCCGGTTTCCTCCGTGACTTCGAGTGCGGCCGGCGAACCTACGATTTGCCCGGCGGCTATGATCATGCCGGGATCGATTACAGCTATGTCGCATTCCAGGATTTCGCGATGGATGAAAGCTGGGGCGAGGTCATCGCCGCGGCGGGTGGCGTGATCATCGACTGGCACGATGGCGAACCGGATCGCAATGGCGGCGGGCGCAACGAGTCGCTGATCTCCAACTACGTGATCGTCCGCCACGATGACGGTATCGAAGCCTTCTACTACCATCTGGCCAATGGCAGCCTGACCCGGAAACAGGTCGGTGACCGGGTCGAGCAGGGCGAGTATATCGGCCTGATCGGAAGCTCCGGCACGTCCGCCGAACCCCATCTGCATTTCCAGATGCATCACCCGGCCCTGTTCCAGCGCGTGGTGGATCCGTATGGCGGACCCTGCAGCAATGGTCCCGACACGATCTGGCAGCACCAGCACGGTTATCTCGACCCCGCCATCACTGCGATGTTCACGCATTCGCGGTCGCCCTATCGGCCGCCCAAATACACACAGGACGAAGTGGTCAGCCTGCAACAGGTGTTCGCGCCGGGCGACGAGATATTCTTCAGCTATTTCCTGCGCGACCAGGCCTATGAGGTTGATGCCCTTGCCAGCGTGATCGATCCGGCTGGCAACACCGTGGAGCAGCATGCATTCTCCACGCTCGTCTTTCCGTCGCTGAGCTGGAACCACAGCCAGTTTTCCTGGGTCCTGCCCGATGACGCCCCTGCCGGCGTCTGGCGATATCGCGGCGAGTTCGAAGGCGATATCCGCGAACGCGCCTTCTATGTGTCGATGACGCCGGAGCCCGGTGCCCGCCTGGGCGCAGCGCTGTTGCCCGCGAGCCGATCCGTCCGGGCCGGCTCGGAAGCCACGGTCTTTGCGACAGTGGTGAACAATTCCGCTGTCACCGCGCAAGGCTGCTGGATCGGTCCGGGCGCGCCCTTCCGTGGTCGTTTCCGGTACCGGCAAACCGACCCGGCGTCCAATGCCGCTGTCGGCGCCGAGAACCGGATATTCGATCTTCCGGCGGGCGGTTCGCGCAGCTTTGTGCTTAGCTTCACCCCGGACACCGGAGCCGAAGGCACGTCCTTTGAATTGCCGATCCGCTACAAATGCGACAATGGCGACGCGGCCCGGATCCTGCCCGGTGTCAATTCGGTGTTGCTGTCGTTTGGCGCAGAATCTTCGGCAGATCTGATTGCGATCGCCGTCACCCCGTCGGGCGATGGTATCCTGCGGCTGGCAGACGCGAACACGAATGGCGCCTTTGCCGCAGCGGTGGCGAATGTCGGGGCTGACGGCGAACTGACGCTGCGGCCGTCCGGAACCGGCGCGGCCGCTGGCCTCGATCTCGTGATCTGCGAGACCGACACGGCAAGCGGCGCCTGCCTGGGCTCGCCTGCCCAGGATGTCACGCGGATTTTCGCGGCAGGCGAGACCGCCAGCTTTGCGGTCTTCGCGCGGCCGCAAGGTGAGTCTGTGGCCTTTTCGCCGGCGACAACGCGCATCCGCGTCGAAGCGCTTGATGGCGACAGCATTATCCGCGGTGCGACCAGTGTTGCGGTGCGGACCGACTAGGTCGCGGCAACGACGGCGGCTGTTGTGGCGGTCGTCGCAGCAATGAGTGCCGCCTGCGCTGCAAGGATCGCGGCCAGATCAATCGCAGCGCCGGCTGGGGTGCGAATGCCCGTCATTGTTGCTGCCAGGCGGACGGCGAGCCGTCCGGCGGCCATGCTGTTCACGCGCGGGCGATGCTCCTGAACGAAGTGATCGGCTTCGTTCAGGGCATCCGCAGCCCGCGACCCGTCATCGACCTGAGCTGCGAGCGCAGCAATGCCGCTCCATGAGGCGCGCCGGAGCAGGCCCCGGCGCTGGCGCACGGCGATCGAGAGCGCGGTCCAGGCCGAGGTGAAATCATCGACGCGCGGATTGGCGACGGCGATCTCGAACTTGCTTGTCGCATGGATGCTGCGCGGTGCACCGGCGGTCCGAAGTGCGCGCTCGGCGCGTTCGAGCCGGTCTCTCGCGGTGGCAGGGGTTTCACCCGCCGCCGTCATGATCGCGGCATAGCCTTCCTCTTCAGCCGGGCGCCGGCGCCACCAGGGCGCGGCGATCTCCTCCAGCACGTCGTAGAACATGCCGGCCTGGGCGTAAGTACCGCCGGCACAGACCAGGATGAGTGCGGCGCGCGCACCGCCATTGGACAGGCTGCGGCCGCCGCGCCGTTTGCGTTCAGCTGACAGCGCTTCCATCATCTTGACGAGCCCGCCGCCATCGCGCCGAGACGCCGCAAGCGCAGCGCCATATACAAGGCGCATCGAGCCTGACGGCGCTTTCCAGCGAGAGAGCTGTTGGGAAATGGCATCACGCTCGCGCAATGTGCGCCGGACCAGCGTGGCCGGGTCATCGTCGGCATTCAGGCAGGCGGCCGCGGAAAAGCGGGCCTGCAGGCGTTCTGATTTTTTCGTGGCATTAAAAAAGGCGGATTCCAGCGCCTTGAATCGCTCGATGGCTGCGTGCGCCATGTCTGTCCCTCACACGTCTGCGCTCCCCCGAGCGGCTGCGTGTATAGCAGACCTGTGGCGGCATCGCAGGGGGAACCGGGTTTGCGTCGTCCCCCCAAGAGTTCGATGCGGACAGGCCTGTTGCTTTTGCGAGGCATGGGTAGATTTGAATTTGATGAGCGCGCCCCTGCTACCTGACCGGTTTTCCCAATGGTTCGCCCGCCGCGGCTGGCGTGCGCGGCCACACCAGATCGAGATGATCGAGGCGGCAAGGACAGGCGAGGATGCGCTGCTGATCGCGCCGACCGGCGGCGGCAAGACGCTGGGCGGATTCCTGCCCAGCCTGATCGACCTGGCGGACATCGCCGGGGACGGGCCGAAACGGCCCCACCGCTTGCACACGCTCTATATATCGCCGCTGAAAGCACTGTCCGTCGATGTCGCGCGAAACCTCACCATTCCGGTAGAGGAAATGGGGCTCGATATCCGCATCGAAACCCGCACGGGAGACACGCCGCCTGCCAGGCGCCAGCGCCAGCGCGACAAGCCGCCGGACATTCTGCTAACCACGCCGGAACAGCTTGCCCTGTTCTGTGCCTCGCCAAATGCCCGCGCCTGGTTCGCCGACCTGAAACGGATCATCGTCGATGAAATCCATGCGCTGGCCCCGCAAAAGCGCGGCGATCTGCTATCTCTCGGTCTTGCCACGCTGGCGCAATGGGCACCGGAGGCAAGGCGTGCCGGCCTGTCGGCGACAGTGTCGGACGAGGGCGGTCTGGCGCGCTGGCTGACGCCGCAGTCCGGCGAATCGCGTTTTGCCCGGATCGTGCGCGGAACCTCCGGACCGAAGCCGCAGATCGACATTCTTTCCAGCAAGGCGCGCATTCCGTGGTCGGGTCATTCCGGCCGCCACGCCATGGCCGAAATATATGCGGCCATCAAGGAGGCGCGTCTGTCGCTGGTTTTCGTGAACACGCGCAGCCAGGCCGAGCACACTTTCCAGGAGCTGTGGCGACTGAATGATGACGGTCTGGCGATCGCGCTTCATCACGGCTCGCTGGCGGTCGAACAACGGCGCAAGGTCGAAGCCGCGATGGCGTCCGGCAAGCTCAAGGCCGTCGTGTGTACCTCGACTCTCGATCTCGGCATCGACTGGGGCGATGTCGACCTGGTTATCCAGATGGGGGCGCCCAAGGGCTCGGCGCGGCTGATCCAGCGGCTGGGCCGTTCCAACCACCGGCTGGACGAGCCGTCACGGGCGCTTTTGGCGCCGGCCAACCGGTTCGAGCACCTGGAGTGCGAAGCCGCACGGTCCGCGGTCGCGGAAGGTGCGCTCGACGGCGAGCCCTTGCGCGCCGGCGCGCTTGACGTTCTGGCGCAGCACATGACCGGGCGGGCGTGCGGCGAAGCGATCAGGGCCGGCGACTTGTTCGACGAGGTAACGGCCGCAGCGCCCTATGCGGCGCTGTCCCGCGACGCGTTCGACCGCGTGCTCGAGTTCTGCTCGACCGGCGGATATGCGCTAGATAGCTATGAACGGTTCCGGCGGCTGATCCGGGATCGCGACGGGCTCTGGCGGGCGCGCAATGCACAGGTGGCGCAACGCCACCGCATGAATGTCGGCACGATCATCGAGGCCGAGATGCTGCCGGTGCGTCTCAAGGGGCGCGGTCCGCGCGGCGGGCGCTCCCTCGGCGAAGTCGAGGAATGGTTCATCGAGCAGCTCGCGCCTGGCGACACATTCGTTTTCGCGGGGCAGATACTTGCCTTCGAAGGCATTGCCGAGAATGCGGCGCTGGTGACGCGCTCGTCGGACCCGGAGCCGAAAGTTCCCTCATACCAGGGCGGCAAATTCCCGTTGTCGACCTATCTCGCCAAGCGGGTGCGCGAGATCGCGCACGATCCGGAACAATGGCGGGTCCTGCCCGCGCAGGTGCAGGACTGGTTGCGATTGCAGAAGGAAAAATCCCGCCTGCCGCAACCCGATGATCTCCTCGTCGAGACCTTTCCCAAGCATGGGAAATTCTACCTCGTCTGCTACCCGTTCGAGGGACGGCTGGCGCACCAATCGCTGGGCATGCTGCTGACGCGGCGGCTGGAGCGAATGCGGTTACGGCCAACGGGCTTCGTTGCCAATGAATACGCGCTCGCCGTTTGGGGTCTGCGGGACATGGCGAAAGCGGATATGGATGCGCTCTTTTCAGAGGACATGCTGGGCGATGATCTCGATGCCTGGCTGGCGGAGAGCCCGCTGATGAAGCGCACTTTCAAGCAGTGCGCAATCATTTCCGGTCTCATTGAGCGGCGCCTGCCAGGCCATGAAAAGACCAGCCGCCAGGTCACTTTCTCCGCGGATCTCATTTATGACGTGTTGCGCGAGCACGAGCCGGAGCACATCCTGTTGCAGGCCGCCTGGCGCGATGCGGCGACGGGCCTCTTGGATATCCGCCGTCTGGGCGAGGCCCTGAAGCGGGTGAAGGGTCAGATCCATGCGATCGACCTGCCGCGGGTTTCGCCGCTTGCAGTGCCTGTCATGCTCGAAATCGGCCGCGAACCGATTTATGGCGAGGCACAGGAGAGCATTCTCGCCGATGCAGCGGAGGATCTGGTTTCGGAGATGTTGGACGATGGCTGACCTCGCGCGGAAAGCAGAGGCATTCGATTGCGCCGTCAACGGCGTAACCGTGCTGCCGCATGTCAGCGGCGCGCTTTTCGTACCGGAATTTTCGGCGCTGCTGGTCGCGGACCTGCACCTCGAAAAGGGTTCGGCGTATGCGGCGTCGGGCCAGCTTCTGCCCCCTTACGACACACGCCGGACGCTTGAGCGGCTGGCCGCGGCGATTGCCGCTTTCCAGCCCGAAACGGTGATCGCGCTGGGCGACAGCTTCCATGATCTGGGAGCGGACGACCGCATTCATGATGACGATGCCGGGTGCCTGAAAACGATGGTCGAGGCGGTTTCCGAGTGGATCTGGATCGAGGGCAATCATGACCCGGTGCCGCCGGCGCGCTTCGGCGGCGTGACCCGCGACGAGCTGCGGCTGGGCGGGCTGGTGTTGCGACATGAACCGGCAACCGGCCAGGCCGATGGCGAGATCTGCGGCCACCTGCACCCTGCCGCAAAAGTGCTGGGCCGCGGCCGCCGATTGCGCTGTTTCGCCACCGATGGTGTGCGCATGATCCTGCCAGCTTTCGGGGCTTATGCGGGCGGGTTGTCGGTGCGGGATGCGGCGATCAAATCGGTGTTCGGGCGCTGTCCGGATGCCTGGGTGCTGGGCCGCGAGGCGGTGTATCCGATCCCGGCCAAGAGGATTGCGGGCTAGGCCTGGCCGCGCTGCGTGCGCAAGGCAGGGCCGCCCGCCGGAACACCGTCTATCTCCTGTTGAAGATCGCGGCAGCGCCCCATCCGAACAGGAGGGCGAGCGCTACCGATGTCAGCCCGTAAAGCCAGCCATGGGTGTGGGCGAAATTGTAGATGACGCGTTCGATGCCGGCCTTGCGGACTCCCAGGGCGACCGTGCCAGAGGCGACCGGGCGGCCGTCGCGAAACAGGTAGACGTCAGCGGTATAATCGCCGACCGGAGTAGCTGGCGGCAGGGCGACATTGGCACGGAATAATCCGCCTTCCAGCATCTGCACGCCGGTGGTCGTCTCGTCGAACAGACGGTCGCGGCGGCGGTTGCGGCTGATCGCTTCGCGGTATTCGATGACTTCCGAGCCGATATCACTGACCGTCACTTCAACGCCGAGACGCACTTCGGTCCGTTCGGAGTCGGGCGCCGTGAGCCGCAAATGTTCGAGACCGATCCCTTCGCGGCGCAAGGCCGAGAACGCACCGATCTCCTGCAAGGGCCGGGTCGATGCGACAGTGTAATAACTCGGCACGTCCTCGAAGCGGACCGGCGCGCGATTGATCCAGATGCCGAAGGTCCGCTCCTTGCGCATGACGCGCAGATCATTGGCGGGACCGCGCACAACGACGACGAGATCGTCGCTCGCCTCCATGTCTGTGACGGCGCCGAACAGCACGATCTCGGCGCCGGCAAAGTCGGACCGGATCTCCACGACTTCCTGCGACAGGGCCGCGACAACGCGCGGACCGGTGTCGCGTTCGACCTCGAGATCCGGCTGGCCCTGAAACGCCAGCAGCGCGGTGGCGAGCGCGGCAATCAATGCACTTCTCCGCGGGCCGGAAGGATGGCGAACAGATCGGCCGGCGTTGCGACCAGATCCCAGCCGAGCTTGGTGCAGACGGCAATCACCATCAAGGCGAGCGCGATCCGCAGCTCCTCGGCTTTCACCCGCCGCCCGGCGCGGGCGCCGAGCTGGGCGCCGATCACGCCGCCGACAATGAGCAAGAGCGCGAGGACGAGGTCGACGGTGTGGTTCTGGGTGGCCTGCAGGAAGGTGGTCAGGGCGGTGACGAACAGGATCTGGAACAGCGACGTGCCGACGACGACGCTGGTCGGCATGCGCAGGATGTAGATCATCGCCGGCACCATGATGAAACCGCCGCCGACGCCCATGATCGCCGCCAGTGTGCCGACGAAAAAACCGATCACGATGGGCGGGATCACAGACAGGTAGAGCCCGGACGCGGGGAACCGGGTCTTGAAGGGCAGGCGGTCGATGAGGCGGCGCTTGCGGCGCTTGGTGACAGGCTGGGCAGAATGTTCGGCGCGGTTGCGACGGCGGATTGCGCCGACGCTCTCGACGAACATCAGGCCGCCGATAATGCCGAGAAAACCCACATAACTGAGCGAGATGATGAGATCGATCTGGCCCAGACTTCGCAGGAAGGCGAAGAGCTGGACGCCCGCGATGGAGCCGGAGGCGCCGCCAACGAGCAGCAATAATCCCATCTTGATATCGAGCGATTTGCGCCGCCAGTGGGCGATCGCCCCCGATGCCGAGGAGGCGACGATCTGGTTGGCTTCTGTCGATACCGCGACCGCGGGCGGAACGCCAATGAAGATCAGCAGCGGCGTCATCAGGAAGCCTCCGCCGACGCCGAACATGCCCGACAGGAATCCGATCCCCAGCCCGAGCCCGAGCAAAAGGAAGATGTTGACCGAGATTTCGGCGATCGGCAGGTAGATCTGCATCGCCCCGCGCCTCTAGCTGGCGCGGGCGGTTTCCAGACGCCCAAGGAGTGCCTGATCAATAATGCCGGTAGCCGGCAGGTTACGCGCTTCCTGGAAGGCCCGCACAGCGGCTTCGGTTTGCGGACCGAGCTGACCGTCGGCCGGGCCGGCATTGTAGCCGAGCGCATTCAAATGGATCTGTGCCGAAGCAATCACGGCTCTGTCCAGCGTTATCGTTTCACCCCAGTTACGGTCGTAGACCCCGTTGGTCTCGGCATCAATGGGGCGCGGCGAGAAGGCAGCCACGACACTGTCGGCCTGAGCGCGCGCCGTTTCGGCAAGCGTGGCGCCGATCGTCTCGGCTTGCTGGGCGGCCCCGCTGTCACCGCCGGCACCGGCGATGGAGAACCAGGCATAGGCATCGGCCGCGCTTTGTGGCCGGCCGCGCCCCTGCTGGAACAGGATGGCCAGATTGTACTGGGAATCGGTCAGCCCGCGCAGCGCCGCTTCCTCGAACCAGTTCGCGGCTTCCTCGATGTTTTCCTCGCCTCCGGCACCGGTCGCGTACATGACGCCGAGATTGTGCATGGCCCGGCGATGGCCGGCTTCGGCTGCGCGGCGGGTCCATTGCCGGGCGGCGGTGACATCCCGGGTGACGCCTTCACCGCGTTCCAGCATTTTGGCGTAGCGATACTGTGCTGCCGGGACGTTCTGCTCCGCGGCGCGGCGAATAAGCGCGACGGCGGCGCTGGCATTGCCCTGCGACAGCCTTTCCTCGCCCAGCAGGTAGCGGGCGACCGGATCCCCGGATGCCGCAGCTTCCTGCAAGGTCGGGATCCGGATCGTGACTTCTTCCGCCGCTGCCGGTGTTGCGGCCAGCGACCGAAGATCGACGCCGCGATCAGATTGCGCCGTGTCGGTGACGCCAGTTTGTTCGGAGCGTGCCGCAGGTTGCGCTTCGGGTTCCGTTGGCGCGAGCGCGGTCTCGGTCTCGCTGTCGGATGTCACGTCCGGGTCCGGAGCGGCGGTTGCCGCCGGTGCGCTCTGGTCGTCCGTGGCGACCGTCTCCGTTGTTGCTGCGGCATCTTCGCCACGCGGCTGGCCGAGCACATCCGCTGTCAGCGCTTCCGCCGTACTGGCTGGCGGCTGGCTCAAATTTTCCCAGAGGAGAACGCCGACCGCGCCGGTCAATGCAATGAATCCGAACAGGCTGGCGGCGACCATCAGGCCGCGGCCGCCACCCGATGACGGTGTTTCGGTCGTGTAGGGGTCGAAACTGGCAGCGCGATCGCTCCGGGTGCGGTTGCGGGCCGCTGCGAGGAAGTCGGCATCTGCCGTGGCACCCAGGGGCGCAGCGGTCCGGGCTGCCCGTTGATCGGGCTGGCGCTGGCGCTCGCGCCGGACCGGTTCATCGACCGGCTCCATCGGCTGCAGGATCATATTCGTTTCCGCGCGGCGCGCCGGTTCCGGACGCGGTGCCTCGATAAACTCGTCGACGGGTTCAGGCCGGACGGGCTCGGGTGACTCGGCGATGATAAACGGGTCATCCACTTCGTCTTCGTCGAATCCGGGCGGCGTCTCGGCGTCCGGCGGCGGGGCGAGCGGCGTGTCAAAATCAGGGTCGGAATAGGCCGGCTGCTCCGCGGACGGCGCCGGTGTATCCGGTCTGGCTTCGGCAGCAGCCGCGGCTTCAGCTTCCGCTTTGGCTTTAGCTGCCGCTTCAGCTTCTTTCTCAGCCTTGCTGTGTTCGATGGCTTCCAGCCGGTCGGCGAGCGCATTCATTGCCCTTTGAACCGGCGAGAGGCTTTCTTCGGCTTCGCCGCGCACCTGTTCGAGCCGTTCGGAAATGCCGGAAATGGCATCCTCGATGCGTTTTGCGGTTCGCTCCTCGGATTCCCGGAGGCGGGCTTCGAGCTCATCCTCGCGGGTTTTTGCCTGCTCGCGGGCTTCCAGGCGATCGACCGCCTCGGCCATGGAGCGGCTGGCGGTTTCGATCGCCGCGGCGGAACGTTCCTCGCTTTCGGCGACGCGGGCGTTGAGGGATTTGCCGAGTTTCGAAACATCCCGACCGAGCTGTTCGACGGCTTCCCGGTTTTCCTGGCGCACCGCGTCGAAACGGCGTTCCATCTCGCGCTCGGCCTTGTCGCCCATGTGCAGGGCCTGGGCCTTTTTCTCGGTCTCGGTGATCCGCTCGTCCATCACGCGGGCGAGGCGGGTGATTTCGAGCCCGATGCGCGAGAGACTGTCGGAATGCGCCGATTCTGTTGCTGCGATCCGTGTCTCCGCGGATTTCAGCGCGCGTTCGAGCTGCTCGACGCGCGGCTCGCTGACAACGGATTCGAGCTCCCTTGCGACCTGCGCGCGGGTGTCAGCCACGACCTGTGCCAACTCGTTGGACAGGAGGTCAAACCGCCGGTCGATGTCAGCGGTTTCCGCACCGAAAGGACGATTTTCCAGCGACCGGAGGCGGGTGTCGATCCGCGACACCGATTCCTCGAACGAACTCGCCACATCATTGGTCAGCCGTTCGGTTTCGTCGACGCGGCGGCGCAACCGGTCTGCGGCATTGTGCAGTCCGTGCAGTGCACGGCCCGTCTGGTCAGAACGTTCACCGGATTTGCGCAGATCGTCGGACAGCTGTTTCTGCCCGGCTTCCATCGCCTCGATGCGCTGCTGCAACGACAGGGTCGCCTGTTCGGTGGCCTGACCGAATTCGGAGAGCGCGTCCTGGATGATCTGCGACGAGCGCTGCGCACTGGTCTCGTTGCGATAGACGCGCGTGGCAAGTTTGCCGAACGCATTCTCGAAAGCCTTCAGGGTCGGCTGGTCGGCGCTGCCGCCGCCCGCCTCGATCCGCTTGACGCGCAGGGCGAGGGTTTCCGCGGCTTTTCGCGCGGCCTCGGCGACGTCGCGCGTCTTCTTGCGGTCTTCGCGCCAGGACTTGTCGGTTTTTTCGATCCGCTCCTCGAGCTTGGAGATCGAACGGTCGACGTCGGTGCGGACACTGGCGGAGTTCTGTTCGGTGGTGTCGACCCGCTGCGTCAGACGTTCGACCATGCCACGCAACAGTGCGTCGCCATCGCTATCGGACCGCGGGAAGCCGGGATAATCCTCGAGCTGGTTTTCCCAGCGCGGATCGTCGCTATCGACCGGACCATCATCGAGGATGACGCGATTCAACCATTCCCCGAGTGTCATGCCCTCGCGTCGCGCAGCGCTTTTCGCCCGGGCGCGTGCGCGGGGGTCAATACCTTTGACACTCCAGGGTCCCCCCGAGGTCATAACGAATCGCACTCCATTCCAATGCCTCACGCTAGCGGACGCCTTAATATTGTGTAAACCGATCCAGTGAGCCCAAGATGTGGTATATCCACAACTGAACTCACGAACCGTCGGCGCCACGCGCGGGCATCGCAGCCATACGCATTCGTTAATGAGGGCGGTTTCGGTTAATCCCCAGTAAAGAGGGCTTAACGCGGCAGGAAGAAATCCGGCGCCAATGCGCGCAGCCGCTCTTCGAGAACCGAGACCTGGACCAGCGTTAGATGGTTCGCGGCTCCAGGCACGGACCGGCCGGCATCATAAACGGTCCAGGCCGCGATCGGGTTTCGCAGGGTCAAAAGCGCATTGCCGAGATAGCGGTAGTTCGCCCCGGCATACGGGTCGAGGGCAATGGATTCCGTCAGCAGACTGAACGGATCAAGGTCTGCGGGTGGCGCTTCGGGATCCCGGGCTGCCCAGACGATCAGCTCGTTGGCAACAATCGTGCGGGCGGCCGCACCGACATAACCGGTGTCCTCGAGATAGGGTGCCAACGCTTCGAGGATGGCGGCTTCCTGCTCGGAGCCGATCTCGTCAATGGCACCAAACACGGTCTCGAAAGACGGATTGCCGAGCCCTCCGGCGACGATGCTATTGGCGGCTGCGCACACTTCCCGGCGATCGGCCTGCCCCGGCGGCGGACATGGCCCGTTTCTGCTGGTTTCGTGGAAGGCGACGAGGTAGGCGCGGGCGAGATCACCGGCCTCGCGGTAGTCCGCAATCGCTTCCAGAAGGGAATCGTCGCCCGGCGCGCGCTCGACCGCTGAGGCGTCGGCAGCGACAGGCAGTATCTCGGTTCCCAGCCATTCCGGCAATGGTGCGCGCGCGGCGAGATCGGGCTCGAGGCGGAAGCCAGGTGCACGGGTGTCCGATTGCTGCAAGGTCCAGACCTCACGACGACCGTCGGGGCTGTCGGGGCTGACGATGAAATAGGCAAAGCCCGACGGGATGTCCGGCGCGCCGCGCAACACGGCGAGCACGTCAGGATGCAGCGGCAAGGCGTGGCGCATCCAGCGCCGGAACAATTCTGCCTGGGCCTGTTGTTCAGGGGTGCCCGCCGGCCAGGCAAAAGTCGCAGGACTTTGGTCGAATGTGATCGCCGCGGCGGCCTGGGAAGGGTCGAAAACCACGGATTCTCCGGATGAAAGATCAATCGGCGTCGCCATGGCGGCGATGGCATCGGTGGTCGACATTTCCGATGCGCCAGTTTCCGTCTCGTCTGCTTCAGCCGGACTGTCGGTCGCGTCGTCCAGACCGGAGGCGTCGCCAGGAATGTCGAACTGCGCCGTCAACAGGGATGTGCCGTCATCCCGCTCGACGGACAGATCGCCCTCCGAAAAGCTCACGTCGAGTTCAGCCGGTTCGCGACGGATGCCCATCGCGGCTTCCAGCCAGAACCGTTCAAAGCTGCGTTCCGGCCCCAGCGGGATCTGCTCGAGACGGCCGGCTTGCGAGAGGCCGAGATAGGTATCGAGCCGACGCCGGACCTCCGCCTCGAATGCGGTGTTGGTCAACGCTGCATTGGCGAGGTCCAGCTCGAGATGCCGGTTGGCTGCAAAATCGTAGATCTCGATATCGCCGCCGTGCTCGTACCGCACATGGTCTGGTGCCAGTATCAGGGTTCGCGTATCGGCGGCGCCGATGCGCTCGCCCTCGGGGCTGTAGGTTTCGACCTGCCAGACCAGCCGGATTGCCTCGCCGGTGCTGTCCGGGCGAATGGCCGCGTATTCGGAACTCGACAGGAAAGGCGCAGAGAGCGTCCGGGTTGCTGCATGGTCTTCGCCGGCGGCAGCGTCGCCGGTTTCATCGTTGCCCGCCGGGTCCGCCGGTTCGGTTTCAGGCTGCGTGCCAGCGATGTCCGCGTCGGCATCAGTATCCGTCGCGGCTTCGAAAGCATCTGCAGGATCGTCCGTTTCGGGGATGTCAGCGTCGATCGGCGTTGGAGATTCCGCCGTTTCCACCTGGGAGGCTTCTGTGTCGCCCGCCGCTTCACCCGCAAAACCTGCGCCTGCTGCCGGGGGCGTCGTCTCATCGTCAGCTGGTGCTGGGTCCGGGGTGCTGACGCCGGTCTCGGTCGAATCCGCGCCGTCGTCGTCCGCCGCAGAGGTTTCCGGCCTTTCCTCCCGGGGAGGCTCTGCGTCATCCGGGGTATCCGCTTCGGTTGCGAGAGGCGTTACCTCATCAGCGTCCGGCGTGGTGTCAGGGATACTCGTTCCGGTAGCGGCCGGCTCTTCAGTTTCGCTTGTCTCGCCGGTTTCCATCAGTACCGGAATTTCCGGCGTTTCCGGCGGTACAGTTTCCGCACCGTCTATCGCGGCCTCTGCTGAATCTGATTCCGTTAGGGGGGGCGTAATCTCTTCGGCGTCCGGCACGCTGTCGGGAATGGCGGTGCCGGAAGCGGCCGGCCCGTCGGTCTCGATCGGCGCCGGGGCATCCTGCGATTCCTCCGGGGAGATGTCTGCGTCGTTCGCTACGGCCTCCTGGGTGTCCGCGCCCGCTGCGGGCGGCGTTATCTCTTCGGCATCTGGCAGGGTGTCAGGTGTGCCGGTCCCGGAAGCGGCCGGCTCCGTTGCTTCGTCGATCGCGCCGGTTTCGATCAGCACCTCATCGCCATTGTCGCCGCGCAGCGACAGGCCGCCGCTGACTTCCGGAATATCCGGGCCCGATGGAGCGGTTTCGCTATCTTCAGCCGGCACTCCGGTCTCCTGTGCCCATACCGGCAGGGCGAGAGCGAGTGCGAAAAGGCTGGCAGAGACGCGTATCATGGGCATTCCGGCTTGACGTTGTTGCGGGAGACACAAGCCCGGACCGACGATTGGGTCAACAGTCTCAAACGGTTAGAAACTGACGCAAAGTTGACGTTGACGTTCGCGTTAACGTGAGTCATATTCACGCCATGAGGGAAAACAGCGACAGCAAGACCGAATTCTCGATCCGCGATCTCGCGGCGGAGTTCGGCGTCACGGCTCGTACGCTCCGCTTCTACGAGCAGAAGGGATTGCTCAATCCCGGCCGCAAGGGCGCCAGCCGCGTGTATTCGCCGGCCGACCGTGCCCGGCTGGTTTTGATCCTGCGCGGCAAGCGGGTCGGTTTCTCGCTCGACGAAATTCGGGAAATGCTCGACCTGGAAGCGATCACCACGCGCGACCCGTCGGCGTTGAGCGATACGCTGGTGCGGTTCAATGCGCGCATCGATGCACTGCACCATCAGCGCGAAGACATTGATGCGGCGATCGAGGAGCTGGAGGCCGGCAAGACCTGGCTGGAAGACCGGCTCGCCAATCGCGAACCCTCTGAAGAAATCAAGCACCGGGCCCGCGCTTTCGAAGCGCTGGCATCGGCGCGGATGAATATCTGGACGGGCGCTTCGCCCGAACCCGAGACCCACGAAACCCAGACTTGATGTGAGGGAGACTTCCTGATGCCCGGCTACACCGCCCCGACGCGGGATTACAAATTTGTCCTGCACGATGTGCTCAACATGACCAAGCACGGCAATCTGCCGGGCTTTGCCGACGCCGACGCCGATACGGTGGACGCGATCCTGGAAGAGGCCGCCAAGGTCTCCGAACAGGTGCTGGCGCCGCTCAACCGGATCGGCGACGTTGAAGGCTGTACGCGGCATGATGACGGCTCGGTGACGACGCCGACCGGGTTCAAGGATGCCTACAAGCAATTTGCCGAAGCCGGCTGGATGGGGCTTTCCCAACCCGTGGAGTATGGCGGGCAAGGCCTGCCGCAAGTGCTCGGCCTGGCGACCGGCGAGATGACATCCTCCGCGAACATGGCGTTCGGAATGTATCCGGGTCTGACCGGCGGTGCGGTGCGTGCCCTGCTGGCCGGTGGCGCTGAAGAGCAGAAGCAGATGTATCTGCCGAAGATGATTTCCGGTGAATGGACCGGGACGATGAACTTGACCGAACCGCATTGCGGCACGGATCTGGGCCTGCTGCGCACCAAAGCCGTGCCGAATGGCGATGGCAGCTACAAGATCTCCGGCCAGAAAATCTGGATTTCGTCGGGTGAACACGATCTCGCCGGCAATATCATCCACCTGGTGCTGGCCCGCATCGAGGGCGCGCCTGAAGGCGTGAAAGGCATCTCGCTCTTCGTCGTGCCGAAATACATTCTCGATGCCGATGGCAATCCGGGCGAGCGCAATTCGCTCGAATGCGGCGGCCTGGAAGAGAAGATGGGCATTCACGGCAATGCCACCTGCGTCATGAATTACGACGAGGCGACGGGCTGGCTCGTGGGCGAGGAGAACAAGGGCCTCAAGATCATGTTCGTCATGATGAACGAGGCGCGCCTGGGCGTCGGCCTGCAGGGCCTGGCGCTGGGCGAGGTCGCCTACCAGAATTCGCTGGCCTTTGCGAAGGACCGGTTGCAGGGCCGTTCGCTGACCGGGCCGCAGAACCCGAACGGACCGGCCGACCCGATCATCGTGCACCCCGATGTGCGGCGCATGCTGATGGACCAGAAGGCGTTCGTGGAAGCTGCGCGCTGCCTCGTTTCCTGGACGGCGCTGCACGGTGATCTGGAAGAGAAATCCGACGATGCCGCCCAGCGCGAGAAGTCCGGCGATTACATGTCGCTGCTGACGCCGATCGTGAAAGCCTATCTCACGGACAAGGGCTTCGATTCCGTGTCCAGCGGGCTGCAGGTCTTCGGCGGCTCCGGCTATGTCGAGGAATGGGGGATGAGCCAGTTCCTGCGCGATGCGCGGATCACGCTGATCTATGAAGGCACGAACGGGATCCAGGCGCTCGACCTGGTCGGCCGCAAGCTGGCCATGCACGGCATGCGCCCGATCAACACCTTCTTCGCCGAGCTGGATGCCTTTGTCGCGTCCGGCGGATCTGAAACGACCCAGCCTTTCCTTGATGCCGTCGCCGCGACCAAGGCGCAGCTCAAGGAAGCGACCGACTGGCTGGTCGAGAACGGGCTGCAGGACTTCAACAATGCCGGCGCATCAAGCCATGACTATCTGCAGCTCTTCGGCCTGACTTGCCTGACCTATATGTGGGGGCTGATGGCCAAGGCCGCGGAAGCGGGCGACCAATCCGATCCGTTCTATGCCAACAAGCTGAAGACCGGCCGCTATTTCCTCGATCGCTGGGTGCCGGAAGGCGGCATGCATCTCGCCAAGGTGAAGGCCGGTGCGGCCTCGATGATGGCGCTCGAAGCGGAGGCATTCTGATGCTGGCCGATCCGCTCAATGTGAAAAAGCCGGACTGGCTGGACCAGGAAGACGTCAACATCTTCTACGAGGCCGTGCGCGGCTTCGTGGAGAAGGAATGCCTGCCGCATGGCGATCGCTGGGAAAAGGAAGGCATGGTCGATCGCGAGATCTGGACCAAGGCGGGCGAAGCCGGCCTGCTGTGCCCGGCCTGTCCCGAGGAATATGGCGGGGCCGGCGGCGACTGGCGCCACGACTACGTGTTCCACATGGCGGTCTCGGAGCTCGGCGTCGATGGCTGGGGTGCGTCGCTGCACAATTCCATCGTCGCGCCCTATGTCTGGCATTACGCCAGCGAGGACCAGAAGAAGCGCATCCTGCCGAAAATGCTGTCCGGCGAATATGTCGGTGCTATCGCCATGTCCGAACCGGCGGCCGGCTCCGACCTCCAGGGCATCAAGACGACCGCCAAGAAGGACGGGAATGGTTACCGGATCAACGGGTCCAAGACCTTCATCACCAATGGCGGGACGGCGAATTTCATCATTGTCGTCGCCAAGACCGATCCCGACGCCGGTGCGCACGGCACGTCGCTGTTCATGGTCGAGACCGATGGCCTTGAAGGCTTCCGCCGCGGGCGGCTTCTGGACAAGGTCGGGCTGAAGGGCCAGGACACGGCGGAATTGTTCTTCGACGACATGTGGGTGCCGGCCGATGCGCTGATCGGTCCGGAAGAGGGCAAGGGTTTCATCCAGCTGATGGAGCAATTGCCGCAGGAGCGTCTGCAGATCGCCGTCCAGGGCGTCGGCATGATGAAGCGCGCGCTGGACGAGACCATCCGCTACGTCAAGGAGCGGCACGCCTTCGGCAAGCCGGTGATGGCGTTCCAGAACACGCAGTTCAAGCTCGCCGAGATGAAGACCAAGGCGACGATTGCCGAAGTATTCTGCCAGTATTGTTCCGACCAGCTGCTGAAGGGCGAGCTCGATGCCGCGACCGCCTCGATGGCGAAATACTGGGTCTCTGACCTGCAGTGCGAACTGATCGACGAATGCGTGCAGCTGCATGGCGGCTACGGTTTCATGAACGAATATCCGGTTGCGCGGATGTGGCGCGACAGCCGCGTGCAGCGCATCTATGGCGGCACGAACGAGATCATGAAGCTGCTGATTTCACGCACACTCTAACGACACGATTTCACGGGAGGGCCTGATGGCCGAAGCTTATATCTACGATGCCCTGCGCACACCGCGTGGCAAGGGCAAGAAAAACGGCTCGCTGCACGAGATCACAGCGCTGCAGCTCGCCACCCAGGCGCTGGAAGCCGTGCGCGACCGCAATAATCTCGATACCAACCATGTCGACGACGTGATCCTCGGCTGTGTCTCGCCGGTGGGCGAGCAAGGCGCCGACATTGCCCGCGCCGCGGTGATCAATGCGGGTTACTCGCAGGAAACCGCCGGCGTGCAGATCAACCGCTTCTGCGCCTCCGGCCTGGAAGCTACCAACATGGCCGCGGCCAAGGTGATGTCGGGCGAAGCCGACATGGCGATCGGCGGCGGCGTCGAGGCGATGAGCCGGGTGCCGATGGGTTCCGATGGTGGCGCCATGGTCGCCGATCCGGAAATGGCGTTCGACAATTACTTCGTGCCGCAGGGCGTGGGCGCAGACCTGATCGCCACGCTCGGCGGGTATTCGCGCGACGATGTCGACGCCTATGCGGTGGAGAGCCAGAAGCGCGCCGGCAAGGCGTGGGATGAAGGCCGCTTCAAGAAGTCGGTCGTGCCGGTGAAGAATCAGCTCGGCCTGACCCAGCTCGACCATGACGAGCTGATGCGGCCGCAAACCGACATGCAATCGCTCGCCTCGCTCAATCCGGCGTTCAAGGATCTGTCGGCCTTCGTCGGTTTCGACGCGGTGGCGATCCAGAAATACCCGCAGGTCGAGAAGATCAATTTCGTCCACCATGCCGGCAATTCGTCGGGCATTGTGGACGGCGCTGCGGCGATCCTCGTCGGTTCCAAGGAAATGGGCGAGAAGCTCGGCCTCAAGCCGCGCGCGCGGATCGTTTCTATGGCCTCTATCGGCTCGGAACCGACGATCATGCTGACCGGTCCGGCGCCCTCGGCCAAGAAAGCGCTGAAGAAAGCCGGCATGGAAGCCAAGGACATCGATCTCTACGAGATGAATGAGGCGTTTGCTTCCGTCGTCCTGCGCTTCATGGACGATATGGGCATCTCGCACGCCCAGACCAACGTCAACGGCGGCGCGATCGCCATGGGTCACCCGCTGGGCGCAACCGGGGCGATGATCCTCGGCACGCTGCTCGACGAGCTCGAGCGCACGGGCCAGTCCACCGGCCTCGCCACGCTGTGCGTCGGCGGCGGCATGGGCACGGCGACGATCATCGAGCGGGTGTAAGCACGATGTCCGGGGAAAAAGAAGCCGGAAGCAACGCGCTGGCGCGTGGCCTGCCCATCGGGTTGGCGGTTGGCATGGCCATCGGTCTGCCGCTGGGCATCGCCCAGGACAATATCGGTCTCGGCATTGGTATTGGCCTGCCGATCGGCGTCGGACTCGCCGTGGCCTTCGGCCAAGGCCTGATCGCGAGAGACAAGAAAAATTCTGACGATCCGGACGACCAAGCGTCCGGAAATGGAGACTGAATCCATGAAACATTTCAAGTTTGAACTCGACAATGACGGCATAGCGCTGATCACCTTTGACAGCCCCGATGTGTCGATGAACGTTTTGTCCGCCGGCGTCATGTCCGAGCTGGGCGAGCTGGTCGAGAAGATCTCGTCCGACGATGCCATCAAGGGCGCCGTCATCACCTCCGGCAAGAAGGCGTTCTGCGCCGGGGCCGACCTCTCCGAATTGGGCGGCGGCATGGCCGACCTCGCGGGTCTATCCGAAGAGGAAGCCAAGCAGAAACTGTTCGACATGGCCTTCCGCCTGAATTCCCAGCTGCGCCAGCTGGAAACCTGCGGCAAGCCGGTCGCTGCGGCGATCAACGGGCTGGCCCTGGGCGGCGGGTTCGAGGTCACGCTGGCCTGCCATTATCGCGTCATGGCGAATGATACCGGTGCCAAGCTGGGCTTGCCGGAAGCCATGGTCGGCGTGCTGCCCGGCGGTGGCGGCACGCAGCGTCTGCCGCGCCTGGTCGGCGTCATGAACGCCGCGCCGATCATGCTGCAGGGCAAGCAGTTTGACGCCAACAAGGCCAAGGAGCAGGGCGTCGTGCACGAGATCGCACCGCTCGCCGAGATCGTCGACAAGGCCAAGGAGCTGGTGAAGGCTGACCCGATGGGCGCCAAGCAGCCCTGGGACCAGGACAAGTTCCGCATTCCGGGCGGCGCCGTCTACACGCCGGCCGGCATGCAGGTGTTCGGTGCCGCCAGCCCGATGCTGCGCAAGGAAACCTACGGCAATTACCCGGCCCAGCGTTACATCCTGTCGTGCGTCTATGAAGGCCTGCAGGTGCCCATCGATGCCGGATTGCGCATTGAAAGCCGGTATTTCACCAAGCTCTTAATGCGGCCGGAAAGCCGCAACATGATCCGCTCGATCTTCCTGTCCAAGCAGGCGCTGGACAAGGGCGGCGCGCGCCCGGCCGGCACGAGCCGCGAGGATCTGAAAAAGATTGCCGTCATCGGTGCGGGCTTCATGGGCGCCGGCATCGCCACGGTCTCGGCCCAGGCGGGCCTCGAAGTCGTGCTGATCGACGTCAACCAGGAAGGCGCCGACAAAGGCAAGCAGCACGCCATTGACCATTTCGCCAAGGGCGTGTCGCGCGGCAAGCTCTCCCAGGAAAAAGCCGACAAGCTGGCGGGCCTGATCACGGCGACGACGGATTACGCGCTCTTGAAGGATTGCGAGCTGGTCGTCGAGGCGGTGTTCGAGAATTCCGAACTGAAGCACAAGATCACCAAGATGGCCGAGGAACACATGGCCGAGGACGCGATCTTCGGGTCCAACACCTCAACCATCCCGATTACCTCGCTGTCGGAAGCCTCGTCGCGGCCGGAGAATTTCTGCGGCATCCACTTCTTCTCGCCGGTCGAGAAGATGATGCTGGTGGAAGTGATTGTCGGCGACAATTCCGGCGACCGCGCGATTTCGCGGGCGATCGACTTCGTCACCAAGATCAAGAAGACGCCGATCGTCGTCTCCGACACGCGCGGCTTCTACTGCAATCGCTGCGTGATGCGTTTCGGCGAGCAGGGCCTGGCCATGCTGTCGGAAGGTTATGCCCCGGCGCTGATCGAAAACGGCACCCGCATGGCGGGCATGCCGATGGGCGCGATGGAGCTCATGGACATGACGGCGATCGATCTCGCCTGGAAGATCCAGGAGCAGACGAAAAAGGATCTCGGCGACGCCTACAAGCCGGGCAAGTCCGATCCGATCATCACCAAAATGTACGAATTGGGTCGTTATGGCCGGAAGACCGGCAAGGGCTTCTACGATTATGGCGAGGACAAGTCGAAGAGCTTGTGGCCGGAACTCAACCAGTTCGCGGTCGACGGCCTCAAATCCGTGCAGCCGGACGTGCAGGAAGTGAAGGACCGCATCCTCTATGCGCAGGCCATCGAAGCCGCGCGCTGCATGGAAGAGGGCGTGGTCAAGGACCCGCGAGAGGCCGATGTCGGCTCGATCCTGGCCTGGGGTTTTGCCCCCTATACGGGCGGTGTCCTCTCCTTCATCGACACGATCGGAGCCAAGGCGTTTGTCGAGAAGGCCGACGAGATGGCGAAGGCTTTCGGTGAACCGTTCGAGGTGCCGGATCTCCTGCGCGACATGGCGTCGAAGGGCGAGACCTTTTACGGCCGTTTCGGCGGTCAACAGAAAGCGGCGTAGCCCCAAGGGACCGGGAGCGTTGTGAAGAGCCGGGCGGGCAACTGTCCGGCTCTTTTTTGTTTGAGATGCTCCGACCAACCCGGGTCGTCGCTCCTCGATCTTCTTGTTGTTTCCGCTGCGCGTCCTATCGGCCGCTCGCATGAAACGCGCTCAAGGCTGCTCGCCCGAGCGAACCGGACACGCTGCGGGCGCGCCGCCGCGCTTTGGGGGCGTCTTTTTTCCCCTTCCCCTCAAGCGGGGAAGTATAGACAAGTCCGCTGAAAAATAGTCGGTTTTAGCTAGTCGTTTGTAAGGCCCCCGGTGGCGATGAAACTGCCGGGAGAGCGGTTCACCAGCTGACGCAATATGGTGAGGCCGGGCACAATTCCGGCCAGCAAGGCGGTCTCGTCATGTTGGAGGGCGACGGAGGTGATGTTGGCATTGCCGGTTTCGCCCGACGTTGCCCCCAGGGCCCGCGAATTGAAGGTCACGGTTGCCCCTTTCACCTGGAAGCCGGTGCCAGCCGCTCCCGGCGTCAGGTTTATCGTGCCTGCCGCAACGTTATTGCCTTGCACGACGGTTATCTGAATCTGCATCACCGCCTCGGCCTCGGCAGTTGAGGGCAGGGCAATGCGGAAATTGCTTTCCGTGCCGCCCGAGCCGAAACGCACCCAGTCGAAGTTGGAATTCGTGATGGCGTTCACATCGAGCCCGTCATCCAGTTCGATTTCCGCAAGGTCGCCGGAAGCGCCGGAGACCGTGTTGTTCGGATTGCCAGTGACCGTGAGAACCGCGGTTGGTGTCTGCGTCGTGACGAAGGTCGCTGCATTGGCATCGTCATCAATTGTGATGTCCAGACCGGCCGCACCATTGTCGATCCCGTCAAGGTCGCCGCCACCCAGAGCGCAAGTGAAAACGTTGTCGGACGGGGCTGCGCCCTGCGTACAAGACACACCACCCAGAACGATATTTGTCTCGTCTATACCTGAAACACCGTCCGGGAAGGTGAGAACAAGCTGTGCTGACGCGGCAATGTCCGTGGCATCGGCCAGCGCCACTCCAATGTCTGATTCAATGTCAGCCGGGAAATCCGCCAGTGTCAGGGTCCCGATTAGGCCCGAGCCCTGCAAATCGTCACCGGAAGCATCAAACTCTCCTGCGCCTGCTGCCCCTGCCGTGATCGAAAAATCAAAAGCGGGTGCAAAGGCCAGAAGGTCGAGATCGTCACTGGAACCGGTATAGGTCCCAGCATCAGCTGTGGGGGTGAAGGTGACCGTCACGCTCACAGGATCGCCATTATTGGTAACAACAATCGGCAGGGTCAGTGTACCATCATTGGCATCGAAACCGCTGCACTGATTTATCTGGCCTGTATTCTCGAAGCGCACGACATCGCCTCCGGCTCCGCCACCGAAGACCGGCTCGCCGAAGTCACAATCGGCTTCTGTTGCAGCCGTCCAGCTGCCCGCCGAAAGCGGGCCATCAAAGGTCGCATTAGTCAGTGTGAAGGCTACCACCACGGTACCTCCTGCACCCATGTTCTCGAACTCGTTTGACAGGCCGAAATCAAGGATCACATTGCCATCCAGAATCCCACCAACCTCGCTGGCCACCGTCTGGCCAGAGAATGGGCTGGCCGCGTCCAGCGCTACCAATTCGGCTGATGCTGCAACCGGCACATCAAAGCGCTGCGCGCGGACTGCGTCCGCGGAGGTGTCACCACCGGTCGCACTCGCGTCAGTCCAAGAAATAACCAGACCGCCGCCAGACAGACCATCAGCGCTAGGTTGGGATTGAGAGCTGGACGTCGTGGTGTTAACAAGAAACTCGGCCCCCGCAGCGGCGCCAGCTGCATCATAGCGTTGAGCGCGAACAGCAGCGGCAGAAATGTCTCCGCCGGTCGAACTAGAATCGTCCCATGCGATCACAAAGCCTCCGTCGGACAGCGCGCCAACGCTGGGTAGGTATTGGACACCGGACGTTGTAGTATTGACGAGGAACTCACTGCCCGCTGATGCGCCTGCTGCATCATATCGTTGGGCGCGGACTGCCCCATTGGATGTATCCCCGCCGGTCTGACTATCATCCGCCCATGCGATCACGAATCCGCCGTCGGACAATGGAGCTATGCTGGGGACATATTGAAAGCTGGAAGTGGTAGTGTTGACGAGGAATTCACCACCGACTGCCGCGCCTGCGGCGTCATAGCGTTGTGCCCGTATGGCACTAAGTGACGTATCGCCGCCGGTTGCGCTATTGTCGCGCCAAACAATCACGAAGCCACCGCCCGTCAGGGCCGCAACACTGGCATCGTACTGATCGTCGGAAGTGGTTGTGTTAACGAGGAACTCACCCCCCACGGCCACGCCCGCTGCATCATAGCGTTGAGCGCGCGTTGCGTCACCGGATGTATCTCCACCGGTTGCACCACGGTCGCGCCAAACGATCACGAAGCCGCCGCCCGTCACGCCGGCGGTGTCGGGCTCCATTTGATCTCCCGTTGTTGTGGTATTGACGAGGAATTCACCACCTGCCGCTGCACCCGCTGCGTCATAGCGCTGCGCGCGGACAGCAATACCAGATGTATCCCCCCCGGTTGCGCTGGAATCTGACCACGCGATCACGAAACCACCACCCGTCAGAGCGGCCACGCTGGGCTGGTATTGATCTCCAATTGTTGTGGTATTGACGAGGAATTCACCGCCTGCCGCTGCGCCTGCTGCGTCATAGCGCTGAGCGCGAATGGCGGCACCGGTTGTATCTCCGCCGGACGCACTATTGTCGCGCCAAACAATCACGTAACCACCGCCCGTGAGAACGGCCACCCTCGATTGGAATTGGGAGCTAGTTGTTGTGGTATTTACAACAAATTCCACGCCATCCTTGGTGGGTGTCTGAGCATATGCGTACACAGTAATTATTGTCGCGGCGAACGCGCCCCAAATGAAATAACGCATTAAACCATCCTCCCGATGGCTCATTGCAGACATTAGATTGTATTTTTTTCAAGCCAATACTCCCTGTTGTTGTATAACGAGCGCCGAAACCCCAGCCTGCTCCGGCATCAACCTCGCTCGTGTTGCTTATCTAAAAGGCCTGCCGAGCATCCGATTTAGTCATGAGTTCAAGTGAATGAAATCTGGTGTTCTTGGTTCATACGCCACTCAATAGAATACGTGCGACGGCGGCTGCGCCGCCACCTCAAGATGAGGTGGGAGGGTGGCAAGATCCCCCCTCGTCGCTTCGCGATACTCCCCCCGTGAACGGGGGGAGAAAGGTCGATAGCCGAAATCAACTGCTATCATAGATAGTGCAAATAGGAGTTGCTACTCCTCGCTCGTGAGCGCGACCCCAGCCCTCAGAGATCTCACCACCCCTCTAAATCTGGAATCATTGCGCGAATCCGACTTGTCCCCAGAAAGCGGTTTCTTATCCACAAAAACCGAATGGGCATTGATTGACCGGAACGCTTTTCGGCGGTTCACTTCAGGCATCGGAACACACCGGGGAGCGCCTGTCACAAGGCAAACCAACGGAAACCGATCCTTCCGAACCGTTCGCGCGGTTGACCGCGAAGCGGGCAGGAAGGGGTTCTGAAAAGCGCGGCGGTCAAACGCCACGCAAGACAGAACCGCTCTGAAACGAGGCGATCCGCATCGTTGAAGAGGGTCCCGGTACACCCACCGGGGCATGCAAAGGGGACGCGCCTTCACCGGCACCTCCCCCCGCGCCGCCGCCCGCCACCAATCCCGTAACAGGGGGAGGAGACGGGCGGTAGGTGTATGCAATTCCGGCGAACCCTACGAAAAGTTGCTGATGCGAGGCATGGCGCCCGGGTACGCGTCGCCCTTTCCCGTGCCGCCGAAGCGCTCCGCGCTGGCCGGTCCCCTTTCAAACGCGATTGTCTTTCATGTCGCGTTGCCGCGGCAATCGTCATCGCGGATCGCCGGACGCTGCCTCAGTGTTCGTCCGGCTCGGCCTTCAACGTCTTGCGTTGCGCCTCGAGACTGTCGGGATAGCTCTTTGTCTCGCCATATTCGAGGAAGGCGGCATAGCGGGCATGGGCGCCCTTTATCCGCGCCGCGTGCTTGATCGGGCACCAGTATTGCTCGGTGCGTGACGCGATTTCCTGCACATAGGCCAGAACCCCGTTCGCATAGGCGCAATAGGTGCAATTGATCTTCTGAAGGACGTTCAGATAGGCGAGGCGGTGGCGGTCGAAGACGACATAGTCCCGCCGCTTCACCTGCCGGATGCCGTAAACCGGAAAGCAGACGAGCTGGAAGAGGCTGGCGAAAAAATCCAGCGCGATCAGGGGCAGGGTGACCGCGTAAATGAAGGGCGATGTGATGATTTCCAGGAAGCCGGAGGTCGCGAAGAATCGCCGGGCGCTGATCTTCAGCTTGCGCTGCCTGGCCTTGACCTCTCGGCTGAACACGGCGCGGTTGTTCGCCCATTTGTATTGCAGGTCGCGGCGGCGCTCGATCAGTTTTTCTTCCAGCTCGGCTTCCAGATCACGGATCTTGCCGACCAGCTCATTGATGTCCCGTTTCATGGCGGTTCTTTCCGTTGGCTGCGACAACCGTTTTGCCACCGAGATCAACGGTATCACAGACGCAGGCGTACAGCCGGGCCCGTCCTGGCGGCATAGCGCCGCAGACGGATCGTGAAGCAGCGGGCCTCGACATCGCTGCCGCGGCCGCTCCTGACGGCTGCAATGCCACGAAGGGCGAGCTGATCCGCGCTGCCGGATGAGACGATCAGGGCCGGCTTGTCAGGGAACCCGCTGGCGGTGTGCCGCGTTCAATCCATTCCAGTATGAAGCCAATCTGCAGAGGCCTGTCATGAAACGCACCGAGAAACCGCACATTCCGGATTCTCCCCCGAAGCTGACGAGTCGGAAGCCCATGATTCCGAGAAATTCGCCTCTCAAGGCGAGCAACGCGATCCGGGTGGTGAGAAAGGCTGTGTACCGGTCGATACCGCGCTCGACGATGCCGAGCGTTTCGGCGAGAAGCTGGAAAGCGGAGCCCGCAGCCGCCAGACTGCCGCTGGCCAGGGTGCGGAATTGTCGGCAGACACGCGGGAAAGCGAAACCGGGAAAGCGCTGAAGGATGCGGTGGAACCGGGTGATGACGACGCTGCACCGCTCGACCCCGCACCCGAGGACCATGATGACGACGACGTCGAAGAGGCGCTGAAGGAATCCTTTCCCGCGTCGGATCCGCCATCCTATTCACCGGGCACGGCCACCGGCGCGGGATCGTGAAACCCGCGCGGGTCCTGACTTTCACCGCAACACATCGTGAATCCCCGCTGGCGTGACCGGTGGTAAACTTGCCGACACGCTCCTGCCCGCTGTCGCGACCGTGCCGGAGGAAGGATGCCCGCTTCCGGGTGTCCGGCCACCGGCGGTCATCGTAGTAGTAGTAGGAGACGAAAACGCAGAAACCGTAGTAGGCGGTCTGCGTTCAATTGCGGGGATAACGCGATGAGCCAGACGGAATTGCCAGAAGACGATTACATCATCGGCGCCAGCGAACGCGAGATTGCCCGGCTCGGCCAGCAGCATGCGATCTGGCGTGAACGCGCATTGGCGGCCTGGCGCCGTGCCGGGCTGAAACCCGGCATGATTGTGCTCGATATCGGGTGTGGCCCGGGGCATGCGAGCTTTGATCTCGCCCAGCTGGTCGGTCCGCAAGGCGAAGTGATCGCCGTTGACCAGTCCGAATTGTTCCTGCGAGCCGTCGAAGCCGGCGCGAAAGCGCGTGGCCTGGCCAATATCCGGACCGTGAAAGCCGATCTCGCCGATCTCGACCTGCCGGCCGGCAGCGTCGATTTCATCTGGTCGCGATGGGTCTTGTCATTCCTTCCGGCACCGGCCGATCTGCTCGGCAGACTGTCAGACGTGTTGCGTCCCGGCGGTGTGTTCGTCGCGCATGAATACGGGCATTACGAGACGTTCGGCTTTCATCCCGCAGATCCGGTGCAGGATCGCTTCATCCAGGCCGTCCAGGCGAGCTGGCGGGCGTTCGGCGGTGAACCGAACATCGCCAAGCAATTGCCGGCCCTGTGCGCGAAGGCCGGCTGGGCGACGGAATACCTGACGCCGCACGTCTTTACAACGCGGCCCGGCGAAATGGTCTGGGAGTGGCCTGTCGGATGGCTCAAGTCCGACGGGATCGAACGTCTCGTCGAGCTCGGCTTTCTTGGTGCCGATGATGCTGCGCGATTCCACGCCGTTATTTCGGAGCGAGTGGCCGACCCTTTAAGCATTCTGACCACACCACTGGTCATGGAAGTGATCGCGCGCCGTCCAGCCGCTGCCGGTTAACAGGAACGTGAAATGCAGCCCCGGAAAGCATCGCTATGCTGGCGGCAAATCGGGGAGAAAACCATGAGATTTGCAGCATTTATCCTGTTTCTTGTGTCGGTTTCCGGCACATCCGCTGCGCAAGACGATGCCGATCTGATTGCGCTGGTCGGCGCGAATGACCTGGCTGGCCTGGACAACGCGCTGCAAGCGGGCGCCGATCCGGACCAGCGCCAGGCTGCCGGATTGCAGGCGACGCCGCTGATGTGGGCGACGGGCGTTGATAATCCGCGCCTGATCGAGGCGCTGCTGGATGCCGGCGCAACGGTCGATCTGGTTGATGCGATGGGCGATCCGGCGATCAATTGGGCCGCGTATTACGGCAATGTCGCCGCCATCGAGCTCTTGCTCGCTGCCGGTGCGGACACGTTTCTCACCGGTCATGGCAATGCGGTCGAGATCGTGATGCGCCGCGGCCATCAGGACGCGTTGCACCTGCTGCTGCAATATCGCGAAACCCTGCCGGAACGGAGCGAGAGCGAACTAGCCCTTGATACTGCGCTGACAGCCGGCGATCTCGAGAGTCTGGCCGCGCTTGCGGGCTCGATCGATCTTGATGCGGCGCGCGACTTTGCCGGACGTCCGGTCGTCCAGGCGGCCGCCAGATCGGGAGCGGCCGACAGCATCGGTTGGCTCGCCGCGCATGGTTATAATGTCGACGCCACCGATGCCATCGGCTTCACCGGCCTGTTCGAGGCGGCGCGCGACGGGCAGGCTGGGGCGGTCGCCGCGCTGATCGCCGCCGGGGCTGACGTCAATCACGTTTCTGGCGAGAACGCGCTGTCGCTCACACCCCTTCACCTGGCGGCGATCGGCGGCGATGCGGAAACGGTTGAATTGCTGCTGGCAACGGGCGCTGATCCGGATGCTCAAGGCACAATGGGCGGAACGGCGCTGATGTGGGCGGCGTTCGAAGGTTCGCGCGAAGCGGCTCGCGTGCTGCTGGACGGCGGGGCAGATTCGGGGCTCGCAACGCAAGACGGGACGACGTTTGACGTCATTGCATCGCAGAGAGGATGGACAGATATGGTGGCGCCGGCCGAGGGCGGGCCCGGCTAAGTGCAGCGAAATCAGGCTGGCGCTTCGCCGGAACGCCGCTTAAATCGGCAGAATGGACAGAATCGACACGCTCCGCCTGTTTGTCTCGGTTGCCGAGATGGGCAGTTTCACCAAGGCCGCCGAGCGCGAAGGCATGACGCCGGGCGCTGCGTCGAAGCAGATTACGGCACTGGAAACGCGGCTGCAGGCCCGCCTGCTTGAACGGACCACGCGTTCCGTCCGGCTCACGGATGCTGGCGAAGCCTTGCTGGAACGGATCCGCCCGTGGCTTGCTGAATTCGAAGTGATCGAGGAAGGATTTGCCGAGGAGGGGGCCGCGCCGGCCGGCACACTTCGTGTTGCGGCACCGGTGGATTTCGGCGCTCGCATTCTCATGCCGGCGATTGCCGGATTCATGCGTCGATGGCCCGGCCTGGACGTTCGCATGTCATTGGCCGACCGGATGGTCGACCTGGTCGATGAGGGCTTTGATGTTGCCGTGCGTATCGGCCACCTCACGGATTCTAGCCTGATAGCGAAACGCCTGGCACGGGCCTGCATGTCGGTTGTTGCGGCGCCGGACTATCTGGCGGCAGCCGGCGCGCCGGAAAAGCCCTCGGACCTTGCGTCGCATTCCTGCATCATCGACCGCAACAAGCCGGCACCGCAGATGTGGCGGTTCACGCAAGGGGACCGGGTCGAGGAAGTGAAAATCAATGGGCGCCTGACGCTGAATGGCGCAAGCGCGGCTGTCGAGGCTGCTGCGCAAGGACTCGGTATTGCGTGCAGTCCGAGCTGGGCGGCGCGCGATGCGCTGAAGGCTCATCGCGTGGTCAGTGTGATGCCGGACTGGGAACCCGATCATCGCGATGTCTGGGCGGTATTCCCATCCAACCGCTATCTGGCCCATCGTGTCCGGCTGTTCGTTGATCATCTCGCCGAACATTTCCGGGAAGGCGCCTAGCTTACCACAGCCAGCGCCCGCGTCCGACCAGCGTCCAGGTCATCAGGTTGCGAAATCCCGGCAGACGGCAGGCGAGGCCGCAGAACAGGTCCCGGAGTTTTCCTAGCCAGGCCGGACCGCCTTGAAAGACTGGCGTCAGGGCCCAAGACATCCACGTATAGTAATGCAGCGTCGGGCGACGTCGGGCTTCGTATGACAGGAACGCGCGCGATGGCGCGGCCGCTTTCAGTTCCGAAGCGATTGCCAGACCATCACAAATCGCCATGTTGGCGCCCTGCCCGAGCTGCGGGCTGGCACCGTGTGCCGCATCGCCGATCATGATAACCTTTCCGGCAAACCAGCGCGGGCAGCGGACATCGCGATAAGTTGCCGTTGCAAACGCATCGAGTGATTTCACACCGTCGAGCAAACGTGTCGCCTCGGGCCAGCAGGCAGAAATCTCCGCACGGAAGGCGTCCAGGCCCGCTTCGCGCCACTTTTCGATGGCGCCCAATCTCAAGGACCAGAAAAAGCTGACGCCGGGTGGACCATCCGAATTCGTTCTGTTTTCACCGACCGGAAGGATGCCGGCCATGATACCGGTGCCCGAATAGATCTGCGCCAGTACCCGGTCAGCATGCCAGCTTCCGTCAGTGTCAGGACGGATTGTCCAGACGGCGCCCCAGGGGTAGACGGGGGTCCGGGCGTGAGGGCAGATCAGCTGGCGCAGGGTCGAATGCGCTCCATCCGCTACAATGACGGCATCGAAAGACCCGATTTCGCCCTGATCGCACTGCAGCACGGGGGCATGGAAATCACCAAATCCTCGAATGGCGTGGCCTGTTCGCAATTCGACTCCCTCGGCGCGCAATGTTGCCAAGAGGGCGTCGAACAAAGTCGCCCGGTGAATTCCGACGCCGATCTCGCCACGGCGGCCATACGCGTATCGAAGATCCATTATCAGCCGGTTGTCGGGCCGCCGCCCTTCCAGCGCTTCAATAACGGCTCCGCGCGATACGATCTGGCCGCACAGGCCGAGCTGCGCGAGCGCCGTAAGTCCGGTTGGCTGCAATAGAAGCCCGGCGCCGAGCGGCCGTGCTTCTGAAAACGCTTCGAAGACCGTGACGCGATGACCATCGCGAGCCAGCTGGATCGCGCTGGCCATCCCGCCCATACCGCAGCCGATAACGGCAATTTTCATATCCAACAGATCTCCAGCGCGTTATCAGCGTTCTTCGGGGCCGACAAAAGCTGATTATCGCTTCTCGGGATATCCTGCATGCGCTTGCTTGTCCTGTCGCTAGAGGTTGCGTGCAGACCGGACCACTTCATGGCAATATCCCTCGATTGAGCGATTATCACGCGCGGGGCGCAGAATGAAACAATTCCTCTTGGTTTTCTTTGTCGCGATTGGCGTAACGGCTTGCGCGACCACCAGTCCGAACGGACAGCTGGCGAGCAGCGCTTTCGACTATGAACCTGCCCGCGGTAATGATCTGGCTGACAATCACTTCGGTTATGAGATGGTCGGGGAAGCGGGTTGGCAAGGCGCCATGCTCTATAACGCTTCAGGCTCCGGCATGGATGTCGATTTCTCGTTTGACGGCAGCGGAGGCGCCCAGCGCGCAGCGCTGGCGATGGAAGTGCCTTATCTGAACGGCGGGGTACGGCGCTTTTCCGGGCATTCGGAGAGTGGCGCGGATGTGTTCATAATGCTGCAGGCGGGACCATGCGGGCCTGGACAGTCCTTCTTCGTGACCCTGGTAATGGGCCAGGAGCGCTTCAACGGTTGTGCTTCCGAAACATCAGCCAGCGATCGCTGGTCGAATTATCTGGCCGACTGGCTGCCGGCCATCGATCTCTGCGTGAACGAACTGCGCCACGAGGCCGAGCATGTCATTTTTGCCTATGCGACGGCCAGTGGCACAGCTGTCAGACTGGCCGACCATACCGGCAATCGGTGGGAATGCGTGACGGTCAATGATGAGCGGATCAACGCCATTCTACCGCTGAGCGTGGTCGATGTGCGGCTCGGCGAGGCCGATCCGATTTTCGTCCGGTCGCAAATCCCGGCGCGGGGTGATGGCTGCTATGTCTACGAATCGGTTCGTGATGAAACCGGCACGCTTATGGGTGCGTTCGGTTATGATTCCTGTGCCGGTCCAAGGGCGCCGATCGGTTAGGCATTCATTAACCGGTGCGGCTCACTTGATCGGGCATGCGCAGATTGCCGATTCTCCTTGTAACATTGGTGCTTGGATCCGCTTTTGCGGGTGCGGATATCGTCGATGTGCGCGAACTCGGCGATGCGCAACAGCCCGACATCTTCATCGCATTCGACAGAGCACCCGAGCTGCTTGAAACGCGATTGGATGGCCGCGTACTGGAGTTGGAGATCGCCGCTGTGCCGGAAAGTACCCGTCGCATCCTGCCGGCTGGCAATGCCTGGATCACATCGATCGAAACCCAAGCCGTCGACAACCGTCAGGTTGTGCGATTGGAGCTGACGCGTGGGGCGTCCAATCTATCCGTGGCGCGCACGCACAGTGGTTTGCGACTGTCATGGACGCCTGCCGATGACGCGCTATCGCGTGAACTCACTGCCAATGAGGCGCCGGTCGAGCCGGCCAATATCACCGCTGCAACCACGATACCAATAAGCGAGAACACGGTTACGGTCGAAGCATCGACTGAAACCGCGCCGGAATTGTTGATGGAAACTGAAGGTGCCGCGCAACCATCGGACACAAACCAAGCAGACTGTGAAGCGGCGACAGCCGCACTGGAAGTGGATTCCTGGAATATCGATGCTTTGATGGTGCATGCTGGCTGCCTCATGGCGCAGGGCGCCCCGGCCGACGCCATTCCCTTGCTTGAAAGAGTCGTTGCATTTGAGCCAGGTCGCTTTGATGCCGTCATCGCTCTGGCCGAAGCCAATGAGACACTTGGCGACGTCGTGAGTGCGCACGCATTGTATGAGCAGGCCGCCACCGTGGCGGCTACCGATGGTCAGGCCGTTGCGGCGCGGGCTCGTGCCCGGCGCCTTGCCAACTAACGCGACGCCTAGAGCGTCAGTTCAGGTCGCACGTCTTCGGCAAATGCCTTGAGCGTGTCGTCGTCAGCCTTGACCAACCTGCGTGCCTTCAGATCCATGATGGCGGCTACACCTTCCATTGACCAGAAAAGCCGGCCTTGGCGATCGAACACCCAATGCACGATGGTTCGGACATTCCGGTCGGCGGCCTTGAGGCCGGTGCGGATGACATAGCCTTGGCCAGTACTTGGCCATTTGCGAATCGCGAGCCGGCCCTCGAGCAGAGCACCGCCGACCGTGCCGCCGGACGTTGCATGATCAGCGAACTGCTCGGGAAACCCGGATACAAAATTTGCAACCGAATTCGATATCTTGCCCTGCAGGTGCTCGGGCATCATGACACCGAACGTATCACAATCTTCTGGATTGATCCGGCCCCTTCCGATCTCCGCCAGGCCGAGCCGGTCGGCATCGGCGAGGCGAATGCCTTTGGCCGGTCTGTCGCTGGACAATGATCTGGGCCGGATTTCGGCGGGAAAGTCGATGGTCAGAGCTTCAAGTGCACGGCGACATCGCAGCGGCCAGTCGAATGCCTGGCCGCTGCCGGGGACACAATGGCCAAGAGTCATTCGAAATCCTGCAGCGACCCGGCCGTTGGCTGCGTGATTGAGAAGGAAACAGATTTCGGCGCTCCGGTCGCCGACGTCGGTTACGCCCCCTGAGACAAATAGCGGAGCCCCGGGTCGCACTTCGGCCAAATACCGGACCGTAATGTTGGTCGGGCGCAAAGTTGACGTCGAGCCTGACTGAAAGGCATGCGGCATACCGATCCGGTCGGCAAGATCGCCGACGGCTTCCCAAGCCTTTGCAATATAGAAGCGAACGTTGAGATGGCCGAGCTCGTCGCATTCCCATGCGTTGGCGCAACCCCGCCAGAGCTCGATCATGTTGGCCTCCGCATTGGTTCAGCGGCAGTTCGCGCACACGCCGTAATGCTCGACAACGGACCGGTCCGTCTCGAAACCGTCGGGCGCGTTCTGCGGCTCCGGCACGCCGTGCCGTTCCTCGACATCGCCGCAACGGCCGCAGATGTAGAGTTCGGCGCCACCCTTGTCGTGGCAATGCGCGCAGGCGATGTAGGCATTCAATGCCTCCACCTTGTGGGCCAGCCCCACCTCCATGAGGAAATCCAGCGAACGATAAACGGTCGGTGGTTTAGCCGACTTGTCCTCGGCGCGCATACGATCAAGCAGATCGTACGCTTTTACCGGTTCGCCGGCCTCAACCAGCAATGACAGGACATTGCGCCGCAATGGCGTCATGCGGACGCCACGCTGACTGCAATGGGTCTCAGCGTGGTCCAATGCTGCAGTGATCGGAGAATCGGTCGAGCTCATATTGCTAAGTTTTAATCCATTTCGGCTGCAGAAATCGAGCCCGGTATGTTGCCGATCCAGTTATGTTATAATATTACACCGCCAGAAGTTTGAGAGGCTGGCATGCGAAAATTTCTTGGTACCGCGTCTATCATCGCTCTTGCGGCGGCCGCACCCGCATTGGCACAAAGCGATGACGAGATTGATCGCGTGATCGTTACTTCGTCGCCGCTTCAGGTCTTTGCGGACGAGATTGTCGGGTCGGCGGATGTCGTCACATCCGATCATATTGAAGAAAATCTTGCCGGCAGCCTTGCCGACACCATCGCGCACGAGCCCGGCGTGACCACAACTTTTTTTGGCCCGGCCTCCAGCCGGCCGGTGATCCGCGGCCTGGGCACGGATCGCGTCCGGGTATTGGTCAATGGCGTCGGACTGGTTGACGCCTCCACCGCCAGTCCCGACCATGCTGTCTCTTCGGAAGCGCTGGAAGCCGAGCGAATTGAAATTCTCCGCGGTCCGGCAGCGATTGCCTATGGAGGCGGTGCCATTGGCGGCGTCGTCAACATCATTGATGGCCGCATTCCTGACAGCGTGCCTGAGAACGGGGTCGAAAGCCGTTTGTATTTTGGCGCCACGAGTGTGGATGACGGCCATCAGATTGCCGGCCGTACACGCTTAGGCGCGGGTCCGTTCGTGTTCCATCTTGAGGGTCTAAGCCGGGCGGCCGAGAATTACGAAATTCCGGGTTTCGCCGAATCCGCGCGCCTGCGCGCGTTGGAAGAAGAACATCACGACGACTCGCCGAAACTTTCGTTCGATGACGATGATGATCACGAGGAAGAAGAGATCTATGGCAGCGTTCCGTCAAGCGACATGGAATTTGCCAGCGGTTCGTTCGGCACGTCTTTTGTCGCCGATTGGGGTTTTGTCGGTGTCGCCTACCGGACCATGGATGGCGAATACGGATTGCCCGGTCATGCTCACGAGCATGAAGACGATCATGATGACGCAGATTCGCATAATGAAGAAGGTGCCCGGCTGGACATGACGCAAAACCGCTGGGATCTGCGTGGTGATGTACGATTCGACGGCGCCCCAATCGAGCGCATCCGCATCTCTGCCGGTATCGGCGATTATCGCCACAGCGAACTTGAAGACGGGCAGGTTTCGACCCGGTTTGACAATGAAGGTTGGGAAGGACGGGTCGAGCTACGTCATCGTCCGATCGGCGACGTGGCCGGGGCGTTCGGGCTTCAGACCTTCGACCGTGACTTCTCCGCTGTTGGCGCGGAAGCATACATCGTTCCCGTTGCAACGCGCGACATCGGCGTCTTCGTGGTCGAGCGATACGACCAGGCTGAATGGGGTCTCGAAGGTGGCGCCCGCATCGAACACCGCGAGGTCGAGACAGCCACAGCTTCGCGCTCCTTCGATACATTCAGCGCATCCGGTGCAGTCTTCTTCCGACCCCAGACAGATATCTTTCTGGCCGCAACGGTAGCCATTTCGGAACGTGCTCCGACGGATGTCGAGCTCTTCGCGAACGGTGCCCACCTGGCCACCCAGGCTTTCGAGGTCGGCGATGCGTCGCTCGCCCCTGAACAGGCCCTTTCACTGGATCTGACGGGACGGTTCGAAGGGACTGACTGGGCTATCGACGGTGCGGTGTTCCTTGCCGACTATGACGGTTTCATCGGTCTATTCCCTACGGGGGCTGAACAGGATGCGCTTCCGGTCTTCGTCTACGATCAGCGGGACGCATCGATCTGGGGTTTCGAGGCGCGGGCGGAACGCGAATTTGGCACAACCGGCAGCTGGAATTTCCGTGGCGAAGTCACAGCCGAATATGTACGTGGCGAGCTGGATTCGGGCGGCAATCTGCCACGGATTCCACCGCTCGGCCTGTCGGCCATGATCGAAGCCGAACGTGATTTCGTGACCGGGCACCTTGAGGTGGTCTGGGTGGCCGAACAGGACGAGATTGCCAGCTTCGAATTGCCCACCGACAGCTACACGCTTCTCAACGCACAGGCCGTGTTCCGGCCGATCGCGGATCAGGATGTGCGGCTCATTCTCGAAGCCCGAAATCTCACCGACGAGGAGGCAAGGCTGCACACCAGCTTCCTGAAGGATGTTCTGCCCCTGCCGGGACGGAATTTCCGAGCGGCGCTTTCGGTAGCCTTCTAGCGGCGTTCTCGAAAAACCACACTTGCCACAATTTGGCAGCCACAATGAAGGCGGATCACGCGATGGGTGACGCTATCCATTGTGAATGCGCGGCCAATTGTCTATTGAGCCTGCGACTTTCGATTACCAGAGGACGCTAACATGGCAGATGCACCCGCCAATTCGCAGCTTTCCGGTCAGGTTCCGCTCTACAAGCGACCGGAACCGCTGAACAAGGAAAAGCACCGCACTTACGGCATGACACCGCCGGCGAATCCGTTCCAATTTCTTTCCGAGACCCATTTCGTCCCGGCTATCGTTGGCGAGTTCGCACTGTATGCGGGTCATTTTCCGGTGATTTTCCTCGGCGACCGCAAAATGCCGGTTGTCGTGATGGGGCTTCAGCCCGGACAGAATTTGTTCGTCAAGGAAGACGGCAATTTCGACGAAGAGGCCATGATCCCGGCGTTTGTGCGCCGCTACCCGTTCGTGAGCGCCAGCAATGGCCCGGATCAACCGGCAACGGTTTGCATCGACGTTGAAGCCGAAGGCGTCGTTTCGGAAAATGCGAGCATGCCGTTCTTCGACGAACAAGGCGAGCCGACGCAAGCACTGCAGCAGGCGATCGATTTCGTCAGCGCCTTCGAAGCTGACGCACGCACGACGGAAACCTTCGTCCAGAAACTTGTTGAACTCGACCTGTTCGAGACGAAGGATGTCACGCTGAACGATCAGAGCTCGGGCGAAACCCGCAAAATCGCCGAGTATTTTGGCATTTCCGAACAGAAGCTCAATGCGCTGCCGGAAGACACTTATGGGCAGTTGCGCAATGAGGGCTATCTGGCCGCCGTCTATGCGCACTTGATTTCGTTGAATCGCTGGGACCGGATTCTCAATCGCGCAATTCGCCGGAACCAGGCTGCTACAGCTCAATAATCTGCGGTACTCAGTGCTGCAAAATGATCACAATGGTGCGAGAGGCCTACCCGCCTCTCGCACTTTTAATATATGTCCCCAGAGCAACTAGTCGCGTGACGGGACATGATCCGAATTATTAGCCTTCTCATCGCCCTGCTGATAACGGTAGAGGCGGCGCATAGCCAAGCGAGTCCGATTGCGCAATCTGTCCTCGGTGGTGAGGCGATGGTCGACACCCGCCTGGTGTCCGATCATGTTACGGTGGAACGCGGTCAAACCTTCTATGTCGGTCTGCACATGCAGATTGAACCCGGCTGGCACACCTATTGGCGCAATCCTGGAGATTCAGGCGAACCGACGCAGATTGACTGGACGCTTCCCGACGGTGTGGAAGCTGGCGAGATTTTATGGCCTGCACCGACGGCCTATGAATTCGGGCCGCTGATGAATTACGGGTATGGCGACGAAGTCGTATTGCCCATTCCAATCACGATAATGACCGCATTCGACGGTCGTTTTCTCGAACTCCAAGCCGACGTCAGCTGGCTCGTGTGCGAAGAAATCTGCATCCCGGAATCGGCTGAAGTCGAACTGTTTCTAAGTGTTGGCCAGACCGCCATTGTCGACGCGGCTGGCGCAGCTCTGATCGAATCGGGAATGTCCCGGTTGCCGGAAGTGTTTCCCATTGATGCGGGCATCACGCGTAGCGGTTCGTCGCTCTTATTGACATCGCACTTGCCGGACGACAGCGGCCCGGTCCGCAATGTGGCTTTCTTCCCTTTCTCGAACACCGTGATCGAACACGCAGCCGAGCAGCTGTCATATATATCCGATGATGGCGTGGCCTTGCGCCTGGTGCCGACGCCAGAAGCCCGATCCGGACTGACTTGGGCGCCGTCCGGCGTTCTGACCTACGAGACACTGGATTCGGGAGCGTGGATTCGGCGATCAGTCGAAATCACGCCGGAGCCGGGTGAAGCTGTCATTGATGTTCCGTCAGATGCATTCACTGCAGATGTCGATCCGGTGTCTGTTAGCGGGCTGGCGGTCACGTTGCTGTTGTCGCTGATCGGCGGGTTGATACTCAACCTGATGCCTTGCGTCTTTCCGGTACTCTCGATCAAGGCGTTGGGTTTTGTCGAAAAAGCCCATTCCGGGTCAGATGAGTTGCGGCGCCACGGCTTGCTGTTCCTTGGTGGCGTGTTGTCGACTTTCCTCGCCCTTGCCGGCGTGCTGTTGTTCCTGAAAGCGCTCGGCGAGCCGGTAGGATGGGGGTTCCAGCTTCAGAGCCCGTTAGCGGTGGCGATTCTGTCGCTGGTCATGTTCGCGATCGGCCTCAATCTGATTGGCTTGTTCGAGGTCGGCACACGGCTACAGGGTATCGGCAGTCGCTGGACTGATATGGGCGGTGACGCCGGCGCATTCATGACCGGACTATTGGCTGTTGTGGTGGCTGCCCCCTGCATCGGGCCATTCGCCGCCGGTGCGCTCGGCCTGGCTTTCGCGCAGCCTGGATACGTCCTGATCCTGGTCTCGGCAATGCTCGGATTGGGGCTGGCCTTGCCCTATTTGATCCTGTCCTTTTTTCCATCGCTGTTGCGCTGGTTGCCCAAGCCGGGGCCATGGATGGTGCGCTTCAAGCAATTCCTGGCCTTCCCGATGTTCGGCGCGGCCATCTGGCTAATCTGGGTGTTGTCGATCCAGAGCGGTCCGCAGGGCGTGCTGATGTTGCTTCTCGGTTTTCTCGCACTCGCCTTCTTAATCTGGAGCGTGCAATTCTCGGCCGTGCTTGCGCGGGTTGCAGCCGTGTCCAGCTTGGTGCTGCTAGCGGCGGCGCTCTACGGTGTCGCTGCCAGCCGCACGGCATCGGAATACGCTGGCGAACCGTGGTCTCAGGACCGCGTTGACATGCTGGTGGCGGAAGGGCGCCCGGTCTTCATCGACTTCACCGCAGCGTGGTGCGTGAGTTGCCAGTTCAACAAGCAGGTTACGCTGAACTCCCCCGCAGTGTTGCGGGCATTCGAAGAAAACGATGTCCAGATCCTGATCGCTGACTGGACCAATCGTGATGACCGGATCGCGGCCGCAATTCGAAGCTACGGCTCTGCAGGCATTCCGCTATACGTCTATTACGGGCCAGGTGCGACGGAACCGGAGATCCTGCCGCCCTTGCTGAATACACGTCTGATCATCGAAACCGTCGATCGAAACTAGGGCAGGGGCCCTCGCGGGCAGTCAGGAGGTACGCCGGTGAAGGGCGCGATCTCGTCCTGGTCAGCCAATGGCCCGATCTCCTGTGCATGCTGCAACAAATACCCGATGTCTGCATAAACGGCGAGCCGGTCGGCGCGCAATTCCGCCTTCGCCAGCCGGTCGATATGGAGCAGGGCATCTTGCGCCATCCCGCGATAGATGCAGCGCAAATCCTCCGGACCATTCGTTTCTTCCATGCGCAGCGATAATGCCATCGCCTGGCCCGACAGAGACGACAGGCCTGTCGCCAATGTGTCGTTCGCTGACAGATAGGGTGCAGCCTGCGCCGGGTAGGTGCGAGCGATCGTGGCGCGCGCGTTTACTATCACGGCGAGCGTTTCAGCGGAGGCTGCAAAATCCGCACCGGGGTCAGCCAGCAGGGTAGACAAGGTCGTGAATGCGACGGAAACAAGCGTCATGGTCGATCCTCGAAAGCTACCAGCATACGTTTTGGAGCCAGCATCATGTCGATGACGCGTGAACAAGCGGTTGAAGCCTTGCGCCGTCGTGGCAAACGTGACGCAACGCTGGATGCCCGGGATTATCTGGACCTGGAGGCTGATCGCCTGGATTGTTTCACGGGCGATGCTGCCGGGCTGCATTTCGACTTCTCGAAACACCCCATTGGACACGAAACGCTTGGCGGGCTGACCGACCTTGCGGAGAGCTGCGGAATGTCGGCTTCGATTGCCGCCATGATGGCCGGCGACAAGGTCAACATCACCGAAGATCGTGCCGCACAGCATGCGGCCCTGCGCGGTGGTGGGACGGATTTGCAGAAGCGTGAACAAGCCCGTCTGGAGCGCGAGCGGGCCTACGCCTTCGCCGAAAGGGTAAGAGCTGGTGAAATCACGTCGTCGGCCGGTGCCCGCTTCCGTCATGTTCTGCACATCGGCATCGGTGGATCGGATCTTGGTCCGCGCCTTGTTCACCAGGCCCTGGCGCGAGGAAATGACCCCCTTGATGTCCGCTTCCTGTCGAGCGTCGATCCCGAAGCCTTCGAAGCTGCGACCCGCGATATCGATCCTGCGACAACCCTAGTCTTCGTAGTATCGAAATCCTTCGCCACACCTGAGACGACGCACAATTTTGCGGCCGCACGAGACTGGCTCGAGGCGGGAGTGGGCGGTGATGCCAGCACCAATCTGGTGGCAGCGACCGCCAATAGGGCCGCGGCGATTCGGGCCGGGATTGCCGAAGACCGCCTTTTCGAGATGTGGGACTGGGTGGGAGGCCGGTATTCTTTGTGGTCGGCGGTCTCCCTGTCGGTCATGATGGCAATCGGGACAGACCGGTTCGATGCTCTGCTGGCGGGTGCGCGGGAAATGGACGAGCATTTCCAGACAGCAGATCTACGCCGGAACATGCCGGTCATGTCGGCGCTCGTGGTCTTCTGGTATTCGATGATCCGTGACTCAAAAAGCTGGGCGGTCGTGCCTTATGCGATGCGCCTGCGCCTGTTCGTGGGATGGCTGCAACAATTATCCATGGAATCGCTCGGCAAGAGCGTGGCGCTTGATGGCCGGAAACTGACCGCTCCGTCAGGCCCTGCCGTCTGGGGCGGCGAAGGCCCTGACGGTCAGCATGCCTTTTTCCAGCTCCTGCATCAGGGAAATGGCGGTGTGCCGGTCGATATCATTGCTTTTGCCCAAAGTACTGACGGTGCGCCGCAGAATGCATTGCTGGCAAATGCCGTGGCACAGGCAGAAGCGCTCTTGTGTGGCCGGGATTCTGAATCGGTCCGTCGCGAGCTCGCGACAAAAGGTTTGTCGACGGCAATCGCTGATCGTTTAATTCCCCACAAGGTCATGCCCGGTGGCCGCGGTTCAACATTCATTCTCGGCAGGCGGCTTGATGCAACAACGCTTGGAGCGCTACTGGCATTCTATGAGCACCAGACCTACGCACTCAGCGTGCTTATGGGGCTGAATGCCTTTGATCAGTTCGGCGTGGAGCTGGGTAAAAAGCTAGCGGCTGCAATAGAAACCGAGATCGCAGGTGGCGAGCAAGGCGAGCACGATGCATCGACGAATGTGTTGCTGAAACAGATATCGCGGGTGCAGCAAGATAAGGGGGATTGAGGCGCTTGACGTCCCCTCTTTGTGACGCCAAAGTAATGGACAGGACGGGACCTGACCGTTTTGTCCTTCGGCGTTTCGGGGAGGAGACGCCTCAATCGACCAAATAATTACGGGCCGGCTCATCGCCGGCCCGCTTTTTTTGGGGCATCGCCAGAACTGTCAGAAATAACCGTTTGGCGCGTCCCGCTCGCTACGCGAAGTCGACGTTTCGGTCTCACTGCCAGCTGGCAAACTTGCACAGGCAACGGCTGTGGCAGCGAAAAGTGTTGCGGCCAACATGGCCAGTAGCTTTTTGAAGCGCATTTCAGGACTCCCTCGGTTAGTGCGCACAGCGCCTCCAAGCGAGACCCCTCCGTATCAGTTCGGCCCGGCCTCTTCCCCGAGGTCGGACCGATCCATGATTCCTATTCCTCGTCCCCGGTGGTTTCGATGATGATCCGACGGGACCTGTTTCCGCCTTCGAGTTGATCTGTGTCGAGCCGCTCCAGCCATCGCAGTCGCGCCTCGCCATCGACTTCCGTGCCGTCGACCCAGACCCTTTCTTCTCCGTCGATGCTCTCGAAGCGGATGCGCGTTGCGTTACCATCGCGAAGCGCCTCGATGAGCCGCTCGCGATCTTGCGCATTTCGAGCGGTGTGCAGAATCACCTGCCGCGTTTCGCGCTCGGCTTCGCGCATGTCTTCCCGGGCAGTCGCGAGTTCGATGCGCATGACGCGCAGGGCTTCCTGGCGTTCGGCCTGGCTTTCCGCCTGCTCGCGGCGGATATCCTGCATGGATTCGCGGATGTCCTCGCGAGTTTCCTCAAATTCCTCGTGAATCTCTGCGCGTTCTTCGTCCGTCAGTTCGCGGCGCTCGCCATTGACGATCACGACGCGGCGGTTCTCGATTTCACCCAGTTCGCGCTCAAGTTCCGCCATGGCCTCCTCGAAGCCTTCCATGTGCAAGTCATCTACGATGACATGCATGTCTTCGAGTTGGCCGAGTTCTGACGCCAGATCGGATTCGATTTCGGCAAGCCGCATCGCGTGATGGGCGTCAGAAAATACCATGTCGTGGTCAACAATCCAGGTCATCAATTCGGCACTGCCTCCTGAGATTGCGACCCGGCCATCGGCGAGCACACGGATATTTGGTCCGGAAATGATGATCTCGTCACCGTCGGCCTCGACCTCGACATCGCGCAATATGACGGCATTGCTGTCGCCAGGACGGCTTTGAACAAAAACGTTGTTATAGCGATCCTGATCGAGGTTCGCGCTGTCCTGTTGCGCCATCGCGGCTGTAGAGCAACCAGCGGCGGTAATCGCCAGCGAGGCAGTGGTGATAGCGAGCCATTTCTTCATGTGTCCCTCCTGTTCGGTGAAGGCACACTTCCATCAGGGGAATTACCGAAGCCGTGCGGTTCGCTGAATTTTTCGTCACGTGAGTGAAATCAGATGCGGCGACGCATGGGGATTTGGGGAAGCATGCGTCGCCGCGAGAAGGGGCCTTTCGTGAAGGCTCCGCAAGGTTGTATCGATAGAGATTACCGCTGGTTGGCGGGCAGGTGACGATTTCGACACGGGCTGTCCACAAAGCGGCGCATACCTTGCACCGGGGAGCGGCAGGCCAATAATGGCCTGACAAACAGGCGGAGAGATTCATGCACAGACGGCGTTTCCTGAAGAGTGCGGCTGCTGCCAGCCTGTTGCCGGTCATGCCCGCTGCGATGGCCAAAAGTGCGCAGCCGCTGCGGGCGAAGGCCGCTCGAATGCTGATGCTCGGCTTTATAGGCGACAACCCGGATACCGATGGCGCACGACAGATTGCCGACCATTTGGCGAACGACCGGATCGGCGGTGTGCTTTTCCTGCGCCATAATGTTCGCTCGCGTTCGGGCGTCGAAGGATTGACCGCACAGTTTCGCGAACAGGCGCCGGATGCCTGGATGGCGGTCGACCAGGAAGGCGGCGCGGTTCAGCGCCTGTCCGGAGATCTAGGATACTCGGCCATTCCCCGCGCACATATCGTCTCGCAGGAGAAGACCGTGGCGGAGGCGCGCGATCTCTATGCCGCAGCTGCCAGCGAATTCAGAGCAGCGGGATTCAATTTGAACCTGGCCCCAGTTGCCGATGTCCAGGACGAAGAAAACGGCGTTATCGGGCGGTGGGGGCGTGGCTATGGCTCTGATGGCGCGCGCATCGCCGCGTATGCTGCGGCATTCATCGAAGCATTCGAGAATGTCGGCGCTGCCTGTGCAATCAAACACTTCCCCGGCCATGGGCGGTCTTCGGGCGACAGTCATCACGGATTTGTCGATATTACCGAGACGTGGAGCTATTCGGAGCTGGACCCGTTCCGCCGTCTGATCGAGGCAGATCGCGCTCATCTGATCATGGGTGGCCATTTGACCCACACGGATCTCGATCCCGCCGGCGATCCGGTGACCTTCTCACGGCCGATTCTCGAAGAGCTTTTGCGTCAGCGTCTCAGCTATGGCGGCGCCCTCATCACGGACGATCTCGACATGGGCGCGATCCGGGAGAATTACGATCAGCGCGAGGCGGTCATCCGATCAATCCGGGCGGGGAACGACATCATCATGATGTCAAACTCTGCGGCGCCGGATCCGGAATTGCCGCAGCGTTTTGCGGGCTGGGTCGAGGAGGCCGTGGCTAGCAGCGAATTGACCGAAGCGCGGATCGATGCCTCCATGGCACGGCTCGACGCGTTGGCGGAACGCGCCGGCTAACGCGCCTCTGTCCGGGCAGAAAAATCCGGCGTCCGAACACGAAACCGCTTGTCCACGATCATGCTATGCTGCTCGCTCAACAGCGGCTGCGGGAGGTTTGCGCCATGACGATCCGGCCACCGAAGAAGACCGAAACCCTTGAAGTGCGGGTGCCCGAGACGCTGAAATCGGAATTTCTCGATGCCTGCCGACGCAAGGGATTGTCGGCCAGCGAGGCGGTTCGCGATTTCATGACGGCGCAGACCGGCCGGAGCCAGTCCTTTTCCCTGGTTTCGAAAGGCATGGCGATCATGACGAACCCGACTTTTTCCATTCCTGCGCTGTTGAGCATTCCAGTTTTCGCGGCGGCTTTTCTGAGCTGGACCCCGGCGGTTGGCGCCGATGATGTTGAGCTGATGTTCGAGGTGAGTATCCAGAACGCCTCAAGCGAGCAGGCCGTGAACGGTATCCTCAATCTCGATTATGACGCGCCGGCGATCTACCGGTTGTCTCCGGCCGCAGACGAGGCCGGCGCCTATTATTACGATGTCAGCGTCTCGGCGCATCCGTGTACCGACGACGGCGAAATTCGCTGTGCCAGCGAAAACGTCATGATCCATGTCGAGATTGTCCGGCATGATGACAGCGGGCCGCAGGTCATCGCTTCGCCGCGATTGCTGGCACGGTATGAAGGCCGAGCAGCCATGCGGGTCGAGCCGGTCGACGGATTCCGCATCTCGATCGAGGTGTTCGCGAGTTATCCCGAGGGCCGCGAAAGCTGAGCGGCGCTGACGCCGGCCGAACATGAAAAAGGGACGGTTCCGAAGAACCGCCCCCTGTTCCGGTGTCACAGGCGAGGCGTCACTCGTCCTGCGTGTTTCCGCGAAGGAATTCATCGAGGAAGGTGACGAAGGCGTTCGACGCCGTGATGCGGTTTTCCTTGCGCTGGAAACCATGGCCTTCGTCAGGGAAGAGCACATATTCCACATGTACCCCATTGGCGCGGATGGCCTCGACCAGATCATCGCTTTCCACCTGCAAAACGCGCGGATCATTGGCGCCCTGAACCACCAGCATGGGCCGGATGATGTTCCCGGCATGGAATAGCGGAGAAATGGCCCGGTGCCGCTCGCCGTCCGTCGCCGGGTCACCCATTTCATCGTAGAGCGCGTCGCGGAATGCACCCCACCAGGGCGGAATGGACTCCAATGTGCGGACCCAGTTGGTGACCCCAAATATATTGATGCCGACTTCGAAAGCTTCCGGATGGAAGGCGAGTGCGGCCGCCGTGAGATAGCCCCCATAGGATCCGCCGATCACGCCGACCTGGTCCTCATTCACCCAGTCGAGCGATCGCAACCAGTCTCCGGCGGCGACGACATCGCCCAGATCTTCCTGGCCATGGCGGCGGTCATCCATGTGAAAGAAGGTTTTGCCGTAGCCCGAGGATCCACGGTTATTGACCGCATAGACCGCATAGCCGTGATTGACGAGGTGCTGGATGGTGGCGGAATAGCCGATGCGGCTTTGTCCGCCAGGACCGCCATGAACCCAAACGAGCGCGGGTACAGGGTTGTCGGCGCTGGCTTGCACGGGCCGGTAAATGATGCCGGGGATTTCGAGCCCGTCGAAACTGTTGAAGCGTTCAACCGTCGCCGTCACGAGGTGGGATTCATCGATTGCCGGATTGAGCGTATCGGTCAGCTGCCGATGTTCCTGCGTTTCCAGGTCGACCCAGTGAACATTGCTCGGAGAGGTCGAGGAGTTGATGATGAAGGCGATCTCGCTTTCATCACGCGAAAACCGGACCGATCCGATATCGCCTGCGGGCAGGTCGGGAAGCGCCAATGGCTCACCCGATGACGTGTCCGTTATCGAAACCGCCGTCCGGCCGTCCTCATTGATCCCCACCACCCGATAACGGCCGGAGGGAGAATGAGAGACATACATGACGTCCCAATCGGCCTCGACAAGCGGCGCGTGGGTGCCATCGGCCATGGAATAGGTCCAGGCTTGGTTGAACTCGCCAAACTCGTTTGTCGCGTAGACGAGCGCCGTATTGTCCGGGGTGAAGCCATAAACGCCGTAAGCGATATTGCCTTCATGCGGGGTTATGAGCAGGGGTTCAGAGTCGGGTGATTGGAGGTCGACCAGGAAGATATTGGCATCCGCCGAGCTGACATTCTGCACCATGGCGACATAACGGCCATCAGAGCTCATATCGCCAATCTGCAGGCCTTGCGTGTTCTCGAACGCCACCACGGCTTCGAAAGAGGCCGTGTCGTAAGCATGGACATCGAAAGCGGCGGCATCGCGTTCATTGGTCGCGACCCACATCTGGCTGCCATCATCAGACCAGCCCATGAACTGGGCTTTCAGATTATCGCCCGGCGTGATGTCGTAGAGTTGGCCGCTTTCATCGCGCACATAGATGTGGTCGAGCTCGTTCCCGCCTTGATCCGCGCTCACCAGAATTCGGTCACTGTCAGGCAGCCAGGTAAGCGCATAATACGCATCGGTGTCCGACGTCGTCAGCGCAGTGGTCTCGCCGGTTTCTATGTCGATGGAATAGGCGTTGAAGACGCCGGATTCATCGGAGCTCACGAGTATCCGCGTGCCATCCTGCGAAAACGCGAAGGCGGATCCGCCGCCGGCAATGCCGACGCTGGTCGTAGCGTGAAACACTTCGGCGTCATAGGTCGCAAACGGGTTCGCCGTCGTCCCGGCCGACTCTGCTCCAGGCGCTGCAGACGCGTCCGTGGTTCCTGCAGCGGCATCTGATGTCGTCTCCGACGGGCTGCAGGCGGCCACGAGGCCGACGGCAACGGACAAAGCGATCAGTTTTCTCATATCCTGTCTCCCCACAAGTTGGCGCAATCCTAGCGATGCGTGCCGGAAGGCCAATAGCGGCAAAAGAAAAAGGGGCGGCTCCGAAGAACCGCCCCTTCCTGTGCATGCCGGTTGGCGAGACTCCTAGAAGCCCATGCCACCCATGCCGCCCATATCACCCATGTCGGGTGCAGCCGGAGCGGAGTCTTTCTTCGGCTTTTCAGCCACGGCAGCTTCCGTGGTGATCATCAGGCCGGCGATCGACGCCGCATCCTGAAGCGCGTGCCGGACGACCTTGGCCGGGTCGATCACACCGAAGGTGAGCATGTCGCCATACTCTTCGGTCTGAGCGTTGTAGCCAAACGTTGCGCTTTCGTTTTCCAGCACCTTGCCGACCACGATCGAACCTTCGACGCCAGCGTTCGAAGCGATCTGGCGGATCGGAGACTGGATCGCACGGGCGATGATGCCGATGCCCTGTGTCTGGTCAGGATTTTCGCCCTTGAGACCTTCGAGACCCTTGGTCGCCTTCAGCAGGGCCACGCCGCCGCCTGCAACGATACCTTCCTCGACCGCAGCGCGGGTCGCATTGAGCGCGTCATCGACGCGGTCCTTGCGTTCCTTCACTTCGACCTCGGTGGCACCGCCAACCTTGATCACAGCAACGCCGCCGGCGAGCTTGGCGAGGCGTTCTTGCAGCTTTTCCTTGTCGTATTCCGACGAGGTGTCCTCGATCTGCTTGCGGATCTGACCAACGCGCGCTTCGATGTCGGCCTTCGAGCCAGCGCCGTCGACGATCGTCGTGTCATCCTTGGTGATGGTGACGCGCTTCGCCGTACCCAGCATGTCGAGCGTGACGTTCTCGAGCTTGATGCCGATGTCTTCGGAAATGACCGTGCCGCCCGTCAGGATGGCAATGTCTTCCAGCATCGCTTTGCGACGATCGCCGAAGCCCGGGGCCTTGACGGCCGCAATCTTCAGGCCGCCGCGCAGCTTGTTGACCACCAGCGTGGCCAGCGCTTCGCCTTCAATGTCTTCAGCGATGATGAGCAGCGGCTTGCCGGACTGCACGACAGCTTCGAGCACTGGCAGCATCGCCTGCAGCGAGGACAGCTTCTTGTCGAACAGGAGGACGAACGGATCTTCCAGCTCGGCCTGCATCTTCTCGGCGTCGGTGATGAAATAGGGCGAGAGATAGCCGCGATCGAACTGCATGCCTTCCACGACGTCCAGCTCGGTTTCGAGGGATTTGGCTTCCTCGACCGTGATCACGCCTTCATTGCCGACTTTTTCCATGGCCTTGGCGATCATGTCGCCGATATCTTTCTCGCCATTGGCAGAAATTGTGCCGACCTGGGCAATTTCCTCGGACCCCTTGATCGGAGTCGCGGCTTCGCGGATCTGCTCGACGACCTTGGCGACAGCCTTGTCGATGCCGCGCTTGAGATCCATCGGATTCATGCCGGCGGCAACCGACTTCATGCCTTCGCGAACGATGGCCTGGGCCAGGACGGTTGCGGTGGTGGTACCGTCACCGGCGGCATCATTGGTCTTGGACGCGACTTCGCGGACCATTTGCGCGCCCATGTTCTCGAACTTGTCAGTCAGTTCGATTTCCTTGGCGACAGACACACCGTCCTTCGTGGTGCGCGGGGCGCCGAAGGATTTCTCGATCACGACATTGCGGCCTTTCGGGCCGAGCGTGACTTTCACGGCATTGGCGAGGGTATCCACGCCCCTGAGCATGCGCTCGCGGGCATCTGTGGAGAATTTGACTTCTTTGGCAGCCATTTTGCTCTTCCGTTTCTTTCGTGTTTGGGATGCGACAGTCGGAGCGGGGCCTAGCCCATCACGCCCAGAATGTCGGACTCTTTCATGATGATCAGCTCGTCACCTTCGAGCGTCACTTCCGTGCCGGACCATTTGCCGAACAGGATGCGGTCGCCGACCTTGACGTCCAACGGACGCACGGAGCCGTCATCCTTGATGGCGCCGCCACCAATGGCGACAACTTCGCCTTCCTGCGGCTTTTCTTTGGCGGTGTCCGGAATGATGATCCCGCCCTTGGTTTTCGCTTCTTCTTCCACGCGCTTTACAAGCACACGATCGTGCAGCGGACGAAATGACATGTTCATACCCCTGTTTGAATTCGACAGCCGTTAGCACTCTCATGCGTCGGCTGCTAACGACGGCGCAAATAGGCATGCCAGGGTGTTCCGTCAAGGGCCCTGACCGCAGAATTCGGTGGCGCGTGCGCTTCGCGTTCATGTGCGGTTCACGCAATCCCCGCCCAACTATCGTTCGTCAAAGTGGAACCTTGCGGGTAGATTTGCGTTTGCTATGGCTGGCACTCCCGTCACCAGCCCCACCAAATGGAGTTTTCAAATGAAAGTGCGTGCTCTTCTTGTTTCAACGCTGGCCCTATCGTTTACGGCCGCATGCACCACGACCGACCCCTATACTGGTGAGACCCGCCCCAACAATACCGCCCGTGGCGCGCTCATCGGTGCAGCTGCTGGTGCCGCCCTCGGCTACCTCACCAATACCAATGATTCCGAAGAAGGCCGGACCAATGCGCTCATTGGCGCTGGAATCGGCGCGCTGGCAGGTGCCGGTGTCGGCAATTACATGGACCGTCAGGAACAGGCGATGCGCGAACGACTTCGCGATTCAGGCGTCGGCGTCCGCCGTGAAGGCAACGATCTTCGCCTGATCATGCCGGGCGATGTGACGTTTGCGACCAATTCGTCCGACATCGAACCGCAATTCTATCATGTGCTGAACGATCTGGCCGATGTGCTGAAACAGTATCCGGCGACATATGTCGACGTCATCGGCCACGCCGATTCGACCGGTGCGGCGGATTACAACCAGCGCCTCTCGGAACGCCGCGCCCAGTCGGTGGCAGGCTATCTGATCGCACAAAGCGTCTTGCGTGACCGCTTTTATGTAGCCGGTCTCGGTGAAACGTCGCCGATCGCCACGAATGACACACCTGCGGGCCGTGCCCAGAACCGGCGCGTGGAGATTCGCATCCGCCCGCACGTTGCGAGTTGATAGCCTCTCCATTTCATCTGGAAAGCCCGGCCGCCGGCCGGGCTTTCTGCTATCTGTTACCGGTTCCCGCGCAAATTCGTTAACGATCTGACAATGCGAAGCGATCCAACGTAATCTCGGGTCAATCATATTGATTCGCCCGTGATTGCTTTGGAGCGTTCATGCCTCGCGCCAGCGACCTGCTGATTGTCCTGACCTACGCCATGATCGCGATCGTGGCGGCGCTGGCATTTGAGCGTTTTGGCCTGATGTCGACGAGTTTTGCCTGGATGATGGGCGCCGTCGTCTTCCTGATCGCCAGCCAGGCTCACTCGGCCGCTGCTCGCTCGATCGAGCGCGTTGAAATCATGAAGGACATCGAAACGCTGCAAGCTGCCAATCTCGACCTCACGGAAGAAGTGGCGCAGGCGCAATCGCGTCTCGATACGATCGCTGAGTCCATCCGTGCTGAAGCAGCAGTGCGCGAGGAAATGCTGACCAATGAAGTCCGCGTGCTAGAAGACCTTGTGCGCAAAATGGGCGGCGCAACTGCTCAGATTCCACGCACCGGTGCGGTCGAATCCGTTGATGGCGTGGACATTCACTCAGTCAAAGACGCTTTGGCCGCCAACCGCGTTGATCTTTACCTCCAGCCCATCGTTTCGCTGCCGCAGCGCAAGACATATTTCTACGAGAGTTTCACGCGATTGCGCGACCGGAATGGCAACATCATTACGCCAGCCGTCTTCATACGGGCAGCGGAAGAGGCCGGAATTGTCGCCGAAGTCGACAATCTGTTGCTGTTCCGTTGTGTCCAGATTGTGCGGAGACTGACGCAGTCTGACCGCCGCATAGGAATTTTCTGCAATATTTCACTCCGCTCGATCGCAGACGAGGATTTCTTCCCGAACTTCCTCGACTACATGCGCCGGAATTCGGATCTTGCAAGCTCCCTGATATTCGAGGTTTCGCAGTCGGCCTTCGAAGCGCGATCCACCGCCGCAGCCCGGAATATGGGCCGGCTTGCCGATTACGGCTTCCGGTTCTCGATCGATCAGATGACCGAACTCGACTGCGATTTCGCCGAAATGCAACGAGCCGGAGTGCGGTTCGCAAAAGTCACCGGCGAACGCTTGGTGACGGCCATCCGCGAGAATGAGCCGATCGCCGGTCTCGAAGCCGGATCGCTGATCGCCGAGGATATTCCCAGCCTGTTTGCCAAATATGGCCTCGACCTGATTGCCGATCGAATCGAGCAGGAAGAAACTGTCGTTGAATTGCTCGATATCGATGTTGGTTTTGCGCAAGGGCATCTTTTCGGCGAGCCGCGCCCGGTACGCGACGATATCCTCGACGAGACGATTGCCGAGCCGATTCGGCGGAGTGCCTAATTCAAGCCTTGCACATTGGCGCGCCTCGTCTAGTTAGGCCGCCATGAAGACCGCACCACGACTGTCCGACATTCTCGAGCAATACTCCGCCCTCTTTTGCGATGTGTGGGGTGTAATCCGTGACGGTCATGCGCTTCTTCCCGATGCGATCAGCGCGCTTCAGCAAGCCCGTATGGCGGGCCGCGGTGTCGTGCTGGTCTCGAATTCACCGCGCCCATCGGCCGACCTTGCGCAGCAACTCGCCTATATGGGTGCACCGGATGACGCCTGGGACGCCATCGTCACTTCCGGCGATGCGACGCGTTTCGCCTTGGCAGAACGCGCGCCTGGACCTTTCCTGAAGATCGGACCTGCAGGACGGGACGACCAGCTTTATGACGGCCTTGGTCTGGAGTTCGTCAGCGCCGAAGCGGCGCATGCAATCGTCTGTACCGGGCCCAGCGGTGAATTCGGATGGGAGCCGGAAGACTATCGCGGAATGTTCGAACGAATGGTGGCGCGAGATCTGGAACTTGTCTGCGCCAATCCGGATATTGTCGTGCAGGTCGGCGACGAGCTCGTCTGGTGCGCCGGAGCCCTGGCGCGCCTGTATCGCGAGCTTGGCGGTACAAGCATTATTTCCGGCAAGCCGCACAAACCGATTTACGAGTTGGGGTACGCCGCGCTTGCACGGTCGGGCTGGTCGGAACCACGTGACAGCGTGTTGGCCATCGGCGACGGACCTGAGACCGATATCGCTGGTGCGCGGCGCATGGGCATCGATTCGCTATTCATAGGCGACGGTATTCTTGGCAGCGAGATTTCAGGTGCCGGCATAGGCGCAGCAGAGGATGCGCTGGCCGCATATGGTGTTGCAGCTGATTGGTATGCGCCGCATCTGATCTGGTAAGCCATCTGGACAGTCTTTCGGCGTTCGCGTCTAACAGCGGGAAAGCAAGGGAGTGCCTGAATGTCGGTGAAGCCGCCCATTCCGTTGGAAGATCTCTATGTCGGACAGTCTGCCGAGCTGGAACGCACGGTGGATGACGGGATCGTCCGGGCGTTCGCGGACGTTTCGGGCGATCACAACCCACTGCATCTCGATGAAGCTTTTGCCCGCCGAACACCTTATCGCGGTCGCATAGCGCATGGCGCGCTGATCGCTTCCTATCTCTCTGCCCTGCTGGGCAATGAATTGCCCGGGCCCGGTTCGATATTTGTCAGCATGGATCTCGCCTTCCAGAGACCGGTGCGAATCGGCGATACAGTTGTTTCTCGCGCAGAAATAACGGCGATCGATCTCAAGACACGCATGGTCGAATTGTCTTGTTCCTGTTGTGTCGGCGATGTCGAGGTTATGGCCGCGCGAGCAAGCGTCATGGTGCGCACGCGCAAACCCAAATCGGCCGACTGATTGCTCCATGCAGGTCGTTTACGGATCTCCTCAAACGGTGTTTCCGCCAAGCGTTCTTGCGCTGGGCAATTTTGATGGTGTCCATCGTGGGCATCAGGTGGTCCTGAGGGCGGCGCTCGACAAGGCTGCAGACCTGAAACAGACCGCAAGCGTTGCGATTTTCGACCCGCATCCACGCCGTTTCTTCCGGCCTGACGCCGCGCCCTTCCGCATAATGGACAACAGCCAGCAGATCGATGTGCTGCGCGAATTCGGTTTTGGCCGCGTCCACATCATCCCGTTTGACGCTTCCATCGCCAACATGATGCCGCGTGAGTTCGCCGAAACGGTGTTGTGCGGCTGGGCCAATGTGCAGCAAATTTTTGTCGGTGCCGATTTTGAGTTTGGAAAGGGCCGTTCCGGCGATGTCGCAATTCTGACTGGAATTGGCGAACAGCTTGGCTTTTCGGTCTCGGGCCTTGCGCTCGAATCGGCGGGGACCGAAAAAATCTCCTCGAGCCGCATTCGCGCGTGCGTGGCTGCCGGCGATGTCGCCGGTGCGGCAGACCTGCTCGGCCGCCGGTGGGCGGTGCGCGGCGAAATCGAAACCGGCGATCAGCGCGGAAGGACTATCGGGTTTCCGACCGCAAACATTCCATTATGCGAATACTGTCGGCCGAAATTCGGGGTCTATGCTGTACGTGTGGATTTGAACGGGACCTTCCACCACGGTGTCGCCAATGTGGGCCTGCGACCCACGGTAGGTGGTGATACAGAGCGGCTCGAAGTCCACCTTTTCGATTTTTCTAGGGACATCTATGGCGAAACGGTCGATGTCGAGTTCGTCGATTTCCTGCGACCTGAACAAAAGTTCAATGGACTCGGCGAGTTGAAGGCGCAGATTGCGGCCGATGCAGCGGCAGCCCGCAAGGTTCTCGCTGGACCCGGCTAATGCGCTTTGTTAGAGGCGACCGGTCGCGACAAGAAACAACAGGTGACGGATGTTCCAGCGTCGGCGTACCCGCCTCATTCCCATGGCCGGAATCGGAATTGCCATTCTGATCGTGGCGCTCGATCAGGCGAGCAAAACTTGGGTGCTGTACGGTCTCGACCTGATCAATCAGCCCGCCGGCCAACGCGAGGAAATATTCTCGTTTTTCCACCTGACCATGGTCTGGAACCGCGGCATCAGCTTCGGTTTCCTGCAGGCACAGGCGGTCTGGCACAGCTGGCTGCTGATCGCGTTTTCGCTCGGCGTGACCGGATTGTTGGGGGTTTGGATGTTGCGCGCCGCCCGTTGGCTACAAGCCACCGCGTATGCGCTGATCATGGGCGGGGCAGTCGGTAATGCGATTGACCGGGCAGTCTACGGTGCAGTAGCTGATTTCCTCGATTTCTCCAGCTTGCCGCTGCCATTCGGCTTCAGTTTCGGCTGGGTTTTCAACGTCGCCGATATCTGCATCAATATCGGCGTTGCCATCCTGGTCATCGACCTGCTCCTCAACGAGCGGGATTAAAGGTGAGCGCAAGACTGGCGATTGCCAAGCAGTTCCGCTAGTAAACGGTTCTGGAATTTCAGGAGTCACATATGCGTCAGCGTCTTCTCACGCTTGCTATTCTGACGGTCGCAGTCGCGGTTGCCGGCTGCACGTCGCGCCGCAGCGCCGAGCCGGATGAATTCCGTGTTGTCACAATCGCGCCGCTGACGGTTCCGCCGGAATACAATTTGCGTCCGCCGCGTCCCGGCGAGCCGCGCCCGGAAGAGATATTTCCTGACCAGGCCGCACGAGCGGCACTGATTGGTACGCGGGGAGAGTTCGAGGGATCCGACGGTGAAGCGCTGCTGATTGCGCGCGCCGGTGGCGGCGAAGCCGACCCCTTTATCCGCGCCATCATTGACGGAGAATCCGCAAGTGTTGTGCGCAAGTCCTCGGCGTTTGCCGACCAGATCCTGTTCTGGGGCCGTAGTCGGGAAGGTATCGGCGAGGACGCCGTCACCATCGATGCCGATGAAGAGTCTGAACGCCTGCGTCAGATCGAACTGTTGACCGGTGGTGAGCCGGTCGAGATCGAACGCGACCGCAGCACGATCGGCAAATTACCCGGACTCTAGGCAGGACTTGGCTTGACCCCGCGGGGTCGACTCATGAGGCTGGCCGGATGAGTGTCATCCGCCGACTCAGTCCTGAAACCGTCAATCGCATTGCGGCCGGTGAGGTCGTTGAACGGCCTGCCAGCGCGGTCAAGGAATTGGCCGAGAACGCGCTCGATGCGCACGCGCAGCATATCGATATTTTCGCCGAAGAGGGCGGGTTGGCACGATTGACCGTGACCGACGACGGCATCGGCATGGATGCCGAGACGTTGGCCATGAGCGTCGAACGTCACGCAACGTCCAAGCTTCCCTTGAGCGATGACGGTCACGACGACCTATTGAACATCTCCACAATGGGGTTTCGCGGAGAAGCTCTGCCTTCAATCGGGTCGATTGCGCGGCTGTCGATTACGACCCAGAAACAGGGCAGCAGTGACGCATTCGTTCTGACCGTGGAGGGTGGACAGGCGTCTGATATCAAGCCGGCACCTGCCTTCGGTCTGGGCGGAACACGCATCGACGTCCGCGACCTTTTCTATGCCACGCCGGCGCGTCTCAAATTCATGAAGTCCGAGCGTGCGGAATCGAATGCGATTGCCGATACCGTTCGACGCCTTGCTTTATCGCGCCCCGATGTCGGATTCGCGCTGACGCTCGATGGGCGCAGCCGGTTGTCGCTGCGCCCGGAAACAGGGGCGGATGCCCGTCGTAAACGCTTGTCCGCGATACTGGGCCAGGATTTCGGTGAAAACGCGCTGGAGATCGACCAGGAACGCGAAGGCGTGCGCATCACCGGACTCGCGTCGCTGCCTACCTTCAATCGCGGCTCGGCACAGCATCAATACCTGTTCGTCAATGGCCGACCGGTTCGGGACAAGTTGCTGGGTGGTGCGGTGCGCGGCGCCTATCAGGATTTTCTTGCGCGTGACCGGCATCCCGTCGTCGCCCTATTTGTCGATCTGCCTTCCGGTCTGGTCGATATGAATGTGCATCCGGCCAAGGCCGAGGTGCGGTTTCGTGATCCCGGCCTGGTCCGTGGGCTAATTGTCGGATCGTTACGGCACGCGCTGGCCGGTGCCGGGCACCGCGCTTCGACCACGGTCGCCGGCTTCGCCCTGGGGCGGGCCCGACCGGAAGGAGCGTCGGCGGCACAGCCGCATTCTGCGATGGCGGCCTGGGGCCGGCCGATCCCTCCAGAAAGCGGCACGCTCGTCAGTGAGCGATCGGCGCGCGTGGAAGACAATTTTCTCCAGCCGGGCGTTCCAAATGCAGCAGAGCTGGCGGACCAGAATGCAACTACCGAAGCGCAGCCTTTGGGCGTCGCTCGAGCACAGGTCCACGAGACATATGTGATTGCACAGACCGAGGACGGTATGGTCATTGTCGACCAGCATGCTGCACATGAACGACTCGTCTATGAGCGCATGAAGGCGATGATGGCCGAGACCGGAGTGACGCGGCAATCGCTGCTGGTTCCGGAAATCGTCGGCCTGGAGGCAGCCGAGTGCGAAAGGGTGCTGGCGCGCGCCGATGAGCTGGCGGAACTCGGCCTGGTGATCGATGGATTCGGATCGAACTCGGTTGCGGTGCGCGAAGTGCCCGCCCTGCTCGGCAAGCTCGACGTACAAGGGCTGATCCGCGATCTCGCCGACGATCTGTCCGAATTCGACGCTGCGCTATCGCTCAAGGAGAAGCTGGAAGAGGTCGTGGGCACAATGGCCTGTCACGGCTCCGTCCGCTCCGGCCGCCGGCTGACTGGCGAGGAGATGAACGCCCTGTTGCGGGAAATGGAAGCAACGCCTCATTCCGGGCAGTGCAATCATGGCCGGCCGACTTATGTCGAATTGAAGCTGGTGGACATCGAGCGGCTATTCGGGCGGCGTTAGCAGCGCGTCAGAAACACGACTTTCGCAGCGCCCCAGATGCGTGCGTTCACCGGAATCCAGCCAGCAAAGTCAGGCACGTCCTCGTCGGCCGCGACCTCGAGAACAGCGAGCGCATCCTCCGTTACCCAATTTCCATCAATCAGGCCGGCAAGTGCCGATGGGGCAAGGCCTTTGCCATAGGGTGGATCAAGGAAAACAAGGTTGAAAGGCTGGCCGAGCTTGGCCGGCTTCTCGCCGAGATCGGTCGCCGAACGCCGGTGCAGGCGGGTATTTCCGAACAATTGCAGCGCCTCGATATTTTCGCGAATTGCGCCGCGCGCGCCGGCATCGATGTCGACAAACAGGCAGAAAGCCCCGCCGCGGCTCATCGCCTCGAAACCCAGCCCGCCCGATCCGGCAAACAGGTCGACAATGCGGGCACCGTCAAGGGCCGGTGCCCAGTCGGCGTGTTCGAGCACGTTGAACAGGGCCTGCCGGGCCTTGTCGGATGTCGGCCGCGTCCTGTCGCCCTTCGGCGCAGAAAGCGGGCGACCTTTGAACCGTCCGGCAACGATCCGCATCAGCGCAGTTCCGCCAGCAAATGCGCACATTGATCGCGCAGGACGCGCTCGGGCACAGCCTTGACCTCGCCTTTTTCGAGACTGCCGAGCTGGAAGGGCCCGTATGAAATCCGGATCAGCCGGTTCACGGTCAGGCCGACGGCAGCGAGCGCTTTGCGGACTTCCCGGTTCTTGCCTTCCTTGAGCGCCACATTCATCCAGATATTGCCACCCTGTTCGCGCTCGACCTCGGCTTCAATAGGGCCGTATTTTACGCCTTCCGCGACAATCCCCCTGCGCAATCTGTTGAGCTCCGCATCGCCGGCTTTGCCGAACGCACGCACGCGATAGCGCCGGACCCAGCCGGTGGAGGGTAATTCGAGCGCGCGGGACAGTTCGCCGTTATTGGTGAGCAGGAGAAGACCTTCCGAATTCAGATCGAGACGTCCGACGGAGATGACGCGGCCGAGTTCTTTCGGCAGCTTGTCGAACACGGTTTCGCGGCCTTCCGGATCCTTGTGCGTAGTCACCAGTCCGGTCGGCTTGTGATAACGCCAAAGGCGCGTCCGCTCGGGTTCGCCAACAGGCTTGCCGTCGACGGTGATATTGTCGGCTGCTGTCACGTTTAGCGCCGGGCTGGTCAGCTTGCGGCCATTGACGGTGACACGACCGGCTTCGATCAGTTTTTCTGCGCCCCGGCGACTGGCGACGCCGGCACGGGCCAGGACCTTCGCGATGCGTTCGCCGCTTTTTTCTTCTTTCGACAAGGCTTGACCCTTCAGCGCGCTGCGCCTACCGCCAGATCATGGCAGAGGACTTCGAACCCTATATGCGCGCGGCGCTGGAGGCAGCGCAAGCGGCAGCTGAAGCTGGCGAGGTGCCGGTGGGTGCGGTGATCGTCGATCCGGCGAACGGCGAGATTGTCGCGATCGCTGGAAATGCCCCGATTGCCGGGCAAGATCCGACGGCTCACGCGGAGATCTGCGCCATCCGAAAGGCGGCTGACAAGCTGGGTAATTACCGGCTGACCGGGCTCGAACTCTACGTAACGCTGGAACCGTGTGCGATGTGTGCAGGGGCGATCAGTTTTGCGCGGTTGCGGCGGTTGATTTATGGCGCGGCCGACAGCAAAGGCGGAGCAGTCGAGCACGGGCCACGCTTCTTCGAGCAGCCGACCTGTCATTGGCGGCCGGAAGTGATCTCCGGCGTTCTGGCGGACGATTGCTCGTCCCTGCTAACCTCTTTTTTCCGCGAAAGGCGGTAACACCATGGCCTTCGATCCAGACCTCGCTGACAGAATGGAAGCCCAGCTTGTTGCGCTTGACGCTCGACCCGCACGAAGAGCCATGTTCGGCGGTGTCGCCTTCATGGTGAACGGCCATATGAGCTACGGCACAGCGCGCGAGGAGATGCATGTCCGGGTGGGAGCTGACGGTTACGAGGAAGCCCTTTCGCAGCCAAATGCACGGCCGATGGACATGACCGGTCGGGTAATGAAGGGCTGGGTGACGGTGGATGCGCTGGCTGACCGCGATGAAGTGGCGCTGGCCAGTTGGGCGCAGCGAGCGCTGGCATTCGTGCGTACCTTGCCGCCCAAGGCCAGTTAGCGGGCTGGACGATTCAGCAAGTTTGCACGCACCGCCGGCCATTCAGATCTCAGAACGGAGAAGTAGACAGTGTCGCGGCGTTTGCCGCGCCAGGTATTAACCTGGCTCCGCAACGTGCCTTCACGCACCGCGCCCATCTTGGTCATAGCGCCCTGTGATCGGAGGTTATCGCCACCGGTTTTCAGCTCGACGCGCTCGGCCCCCGAGGCGAAGGCATTCTCGAAAAGGGCCAGCTTGCAGGCCGGATTGACCTCGGTTCGGCGCGCGCCGGCGGTATAGAAGGTCCAGCCGATCTCGACCCGCTGCTGTGGCGCCGCGATTGCCAGGTAGGCGGTGTGCCCGACGACGTTTCCGGTAGATCTGCGGAACACAACATGGCTGATCTGGTTACGCTGCTGCGCGCTCATCATCTCGTCGAACCAAGAATCGTAATGCGGGCCAAAGCCGGCGAGCGTCATGTTGGCCCAGATGTCGGGATCATTAGCCGCAGGCCGAAGCGTGTCGCGATGGCCTTCCTGCATCGGTTCCAACCGCACGTAATCGTTTTCCAGAACTTTCGGATGCAATTGCATCAGCGACCCTCTACGCCAACAGAACGATGCCCCGTATCACGTAGATTGCCCCGACGCCCGTCACGATCCATTTCGTATATTTGCGGAAATCAGCGTCCGTCAAAATAGCGAGCACGCGCGCGCCTAGCGTTGTGCCGATGATCGCGAGTGGCGCCGCTGCCAACAGCCACGGCCATTGGACGAACGCTCCCGCAGCGATCGCCGGCATCAGGTAGAACGCGATCTTGGCGGCATGGGCAGCGACCTGGGTCGCGGCCTTGGTGGCCACGATCGTGCGGCGGTCCATGCCATCGGCTACGAAAAAGATATCGAGCAGTGGTCCCGACACCCCGGCAACGATGTTGAGCCCGGTGACGGTGAACCCGCAAAACACGGCTTGCATTGGCTCGCGCGCGTCGAGCGCGAGCCGCTTCTTCGGAATCCAGATCAGGCCCGGCACCAGGCCAAGCAGGATGAACAGCCACGGCTTGGACAGCTGGAAAGCGAGCCCAATCAAAACGAGGAAGGCGGTTAGCGACCCGGCGAGATATATGGCGAGGACCCGCCAGTCGATGAAATCGCGCCAGAGTACGGCCCGCCAACCGTTCGAGACGCTCTGGATAGCACCGTGAGTGACCATGGCTGCGGAAACCGGCAGAAGCAATGCGAGCACGCCCATCAGGATGAGACCGCCGGCCATACCGAAGATACCGGAGATGAATGCGGTGACGAGCGTCGCAATCAGGATGAGCGGCCAGGTCATGTGAATCATCTCCTAACAAGGATTGACCGCGCTATAGTCCGTGTTGGATCGTTTGCAAATGCCGGGACCGGACCAGAGGGGACTCACATGGAATTTTCATATTCGCCGCGCTGCCAGGATTATCTGGACAGGCTGCGCGCCTTTATGGACGCGCATATCTATCCGAACGAGTCGACGTATGCAGAGCAGTTGGCGAGTTTCGGCGAAAATCGCTGGCAGGTGATCCCGATCGTCGAGGAGCTCAAGGAGAAGGCGAAGGCCGCGGACCTCTGGAATCTGTTCCTGCCGGAGTCCGAGAAGGGAGCCGGGCTCACCAATCTCGACTATGCCCCGCTCGCCGAGGAAATGGGGCGCGTACTCTGGTCCTCCGAAGTCTTCAATTGTTCGGCGCCCGATACAGGGAACATGGAAGTCCTCGCCCGTTACGGAACGGCCGAGCACCAGATACAATGGATGGAACCCTTGCTCGCCGGCAAGATACGGTCGGCCTTCCTGATGACCGAACCGGAAGTGGCTTCATCCGATGCCACCAATATCCAGTGCCGCATCGAGCGCGACGGCGATGAGTACGTCATCAATGGCCGCAAATGGTGGTCGTCAGGTGCAGGCGATCCGCGTTGCAAGATCTACATACTAATGGGCAAAACGGATCCGGAAGCGGAACGGCATGTACAGCAGTCGATGGTTCTCGTTCCGGCCGACACGCCAGGCATCACGATCAAGCGGCATCTGCCCGTGTTTGGCTATGACGATGCGCCGCACGGGCACATGGAAGTCGAGCTGAAGGACGTTCGGGTGCCGACCTCGAATATTCTGCTTGGCGAGGGTCGTGGGTTCGAGATTGCGCAAGGCCGGCTTGGACCGGGACGTATCCATCATTGCATGCGAACCATCGGTGCCGCGGAACGTGCGCTCGAACTGATGGTCAAGCGCGGGATGAGCCGCGTCGCCTTCGGCAAGCGCATTTCCGATCAGTCGGTCTGGCATCATCGTATTGCCCGGGCGCGGATCGACATCGAAACGACCCGCCTTTTGACGCTCAAGGCGGCCTGGATGATGGACACAGTCGGCAACAAGGTGGCGCAAAAGGAAATCGCCATGATCAAGGTGGCGGCACCGCGCGCCGCGCTCCAGGTAATCGATGACGCCATACAGATTTTCGGCGGAGCGGGCGTTTCGGCGGATACACCTTTGGCCAGCGCCTATGCGGGCATTCGCACGCTGCGACTGGCCGACGGTCCGGACGAGGTTCACGAACGCGCCATCGCGCGACTCGAAATGAAGCGTTTGTCCAACGAGAGCTGATCATGGATCCTTTTGCCGATAACATTGCCTTCCTATTTGGCGTGCTCGGTGCCGGACTCGGCCTTGGTGCCCTGATCTCACCAAAATGGGCCGCAAAGCTCGTGCGAATGCAGGCGGATCCGGCCAAACCGGAAGGTTATGCCGAATTCCGCGCGACATTTGGTGGAATTTTCTTTTTCCTTCACTTGGCGTTCCTGATCGCGGCCTCAGTGGGCCACGGCGTGGTGGGTGCGGCGGCCGTACTGTCGTTTGGATGGGGCGGCGCTGCAGTCGGTCGCGCGCTATCGCTTTTGCTTGACGGTCCGCAGGTTCGCACGCGCCACAATTTCGTTTCGATCGGCATCGAGCTCATTGCCGCCGCGGCATTTGCCCTTCCGGTTTTGAGTTATGTGACCAATCCACCCGCATGACAGCTTCGTAACCGGTTACCGGCGGCAGTCTGGCTGGGCTGCCGCCAGCAGGCCAACAGCGACCATCCAGATGCCATTGGCGGATTCGTCCACGCCGGGTGCTTATTGGCTGTTTTCCGCCCGCTTGCTGTCCATGCGCTCGGCAAAAGTCCATGCATAATCGGCCATTGGCTCGACCATGGCCCCATATTCCTGCGCTTTGATATTTGAAGCATTGCCAAGCGTGGACCGGTGATAAACGCCCTGCACGATGGCCGCGAGCCGGAACAGATTATAGGCAAAGAAAAAGTCGAGCTTCGGTAAGCTATCCCGGCCTGTCCGACGACAGTAGGCTTCTACATAAGCGGCTTCGTCGGGAATGTTTAAAGCAGCGAGATCGGCCCCGAGGAAGCCGTTTCTCATCTCTTTCGGCGTGCGCCACTGCATGAGCTGATAGGTGAAATCCGCCAGCGGATCGCCCAAGGTCGACAATTCCCAGTCCAGCACAGCGATCACGCGCGGCTCGGTCTTGTGGAATATCATGTTGTCGAGCCGGAAATCGCCGTGAACGATGCTCGACCGGTCTTGGTCTGGCGCAGCATCCGGTAACCAGGCGATCAGTCGATCCATTGCCGGTATTTCGCGGGTTTCAGACGCCTTGTACTGTTTGGACCAGCGTGCGATCTGACGGGCGATATACGCATCGGGCTTGCCATAGTCGCCAAGGCCGATGGTGGCTGGGTCGAAAGCATGCAGCGCTGCCAGCGTTTCATTCATCGAGTCATAGATCGCCGCTCGCTCGCCGTCTTCGACATCTGGCAGGTATGGATCCCAGAAGATTCGTCCGTCGACGAAATCCATCACGTAGAATGCTGTTCCGATGATATCGGGATCATCGCACAGACCGTGCATGCGCGGCACGGGAAAACCGTTCTCGCCGAGCGCCTTCATGACCCTGTATTCGCGGTCGACAGCATGCGCCGAAGGCAACAACTTGCCTGGCGGCTTGCGGCGCAAGACATAGGTACCGCTGGCCGAATCCAGCTTGTAGGTCGGGTTCGACTGCCCGCCCTTGAACTGGCGGATGGTCAGCGGACCGGCGTGTTCATCGACATTGTCGGCCATCCAGCCGGCGAGCGCTTCTTCATTGAACCGGAGCGCGTCAGTAATGTCCTTGGTGCCGGAAAAAGTGGCGTCGAGCTTGCTCATGGGGCCAGATGCACCTCGCCGCCCTGCATCACGAAATCAACATCTTCCAGCTCGGTGATGTCGTCGAGCGGATTGCCGGAGACAGCGATCAGATCGGCAAACTTGCCGGATTCGATCGAGCCAATCGTGTCGTCCATCTGCAAATGCTCGGCTGCGGTCATCGTTGCTGAAATGATCGCATCCATCGGTGAAAGACCAGCCGCCACCAGAAGGGCGAATTCACGACCGTTATCGCCGTGGCGCGACACACCGCTGTCCGTGCCGAAAGCGATCATGACGCCGCCATCTAGAGCGCGCCGGGCCATCTCCATCATCAGCGGACCGACATCGAGTGACTTCTGCCGGATTTCGGGCGTCATCCAATCCGCGGTCTCGGCGATTTCGGCGACCGTTGCGCCGGCCAGGAGTGTCGGCACGAGATAGGCGCCATTGTCCCGGAACAAGCGGATCGATTCCCGGTCGAGATAAGTCCCGTGCTCGATCGAATGCACGCCGGCCTGGAGCGCCGCGTTGACGCCGGTCACGCCGTGCGCATGCGCCGTGACATAGCGCCCCATCATTCGCGCGGCCTCCACGATGGACTGCAGCTCGTCATCAAAGAATTGCTGCTCGGTTCCGGCGGCGGTCTGTGAGAGCACACCGCCTGTTGCGGTGATCTTGATGAGATCGACCCGCGCACGGATCAGTTCCCGCACCGCCCGCCGACAGTCGGCCGGACCGTTACAAGCCGAATCACGGCTGAAAGCGTGCATGAGGTCATTGCTGTAGCCGTTTATATCGCCATGTCCTCCGGTCGGCGTAACGGCCGGCCCTGAAACGCGCATGCGCGGCCCGTGGAAGTCGCCGGCGCGCTGTCCGTCGCGCAGGGCGACAACCGCATCGAGATTGCCGCCGACATCCTGAACGGTCGTGAAACCTGCCAACAGTGTGCGGCGAGCATTGCGAACGCCGTCGATGGCCCAGTCCGCATCGGAAAAAGTCACGTTCTGGAGCCGTCGCTGCGGGTTGAGCTCCGATGTCAGGTGGACATGGCTGTCGATCAGACCGGGCAGGACATAATGGGCGGTGAGGTCAATGATGGTCGCGCCATCAATCTCAACGAAGCCGGGCTCGATGCGATCAATTCTGTCGCCGGAGATTACGATCGACTGGTCCTCTACCGGCGCTTCGCCGGGCACGGCGAGCAGCCAGCCCGCGTGAACGATGGTAATGTCGTGCTGTGCGCCGGCTGTGGCGATTGTCACGATCGCAAACAGCGACGCTATCAATTGTCTCATCTCATCCTTCCCCGGAATTGACGCGAGCCTAGCCTGAATGCTCCAGCGCGCGCCACCCGATATCGCGGCGGCAGAACCCGTCCGGCCAATCGATCAGGTCGACCGCCCTGTAGGCACGTTCGATTGCTTCGCGCTGGTCATTACCGCGAGCGGTAATATTGAGGACGCGTCCGCCATTTGCGAGCAGACGACCGTCCTTGTCCCGAATGGTTCCGGCGTGAAACACTGTTACATCGTCGAGCGCGTCAGCAGCGTCGACACCGCGGATCTCTGTGCCTTTTTCGTATTTCCCGGGATAGCCATTTGCCGCCATCACTACGGTAACAGCCGCACTGCCGTGCCAGGACACTGGTGGCATCATTGCCAATTCCCCATCCGCGCAGGCCTTCAGATAGGGCACAATATCGGTGAGCATGCGCATCATCAGGATCTGGCATTCCGGATCGCCGAAACGGGCATTGAACTCGATCAATTTCGGCCCCTCCGGACCAATCATCAAGCCGGCGTACAGAACGCCTGAATATGGGGTTCCTTCGGCGGCGAGTGTACGAACTGCCGGCGTGACAATCTCGTCCATTGTCTGGCGAACGATCCGGCTGTCGGCGATCGGCGTTGGCGAATAGGCGCCCATGCCACCTGTGTTGGGGCCTTTGTCGCCATCATGCGCGCGTTTGTGGTCCTGAGCTGCAATCAGCGGAATGGCGGTCTTGCCATCACATAGCGCAAAGACGGACGCTTCCTCGCCCTTCAGGAATTCCTCGATGACGAGGGTGCGGGAGGCATCGCCAAACTTACCCGACAGCATTTCATCGATTTCGGCTTCTGCGGCCTCCTGTGTGTCTGGAATGACCACGCCTTTGCCGGCGGCGAGGCCGTCGGCCTTGAGCACATAGGGTGGTTCGAGCTGGTCAAGGAATACTTTGGCCTCACCCGGTTCAGTGAATGTCCCGTAGCGCGCGGTCGGAATGCCGGCGCGGTCACACAACGCCTTAGTGAATGCCTTGGAACCTTCGACCTGGGCCGCGGCGGCGTCGGGACCGAACACACCGATCCCGATAGCCCGCAGCCGGTCACCCAGACCAGCGACCAGCGGAGCTTCGGGGCCGATCACAACGAGGTCGACGGCCTCGGCAATGGCGAAATCGACGAGTGCCGGCACGTCATCGGCCGCAATCGGCAGGCATTCCGCAGTTTCGGCGATACCGGCATTGCCGGGCGCGCACCAGAGTTGCTCAACCCGCGGGCTCTTGGCGATTTTCCAGCAGAGTGCGTGTTCGCGGCCTCCGCCGCCGACGACCAGGATCTTCATGGCATGTCCTCCGCAAACACGGCTAGCGGATTGAAAAGCTGTTGGCGAGTCCGCGGCCGCCATTGCCGCTGTGCCTTCAAGCGCTTACCAACATGCGATGGCTGAATCCGAGTCAAATACACCGGAATTTTCCGTCTCCGAGCTCGCGCAATCGCTCAAGCGGACCGTCGAGGACGCCTACGGCCATGTCCGTGTGCGCGGCGAGCTGGGCCGCGTCACGATTGCCCGGTCAGGACATGCCTATCTCGATCTGAAGGACGACAAGGCGGTGATCGATGGCGTGATGTGGAAGGGCTTGGTTTCGCGTCTGAATTTCAAGCCTGAAGAAGGGCTGGAAGTGGTCTGTGAAGGCAAGCTCACGACCTATCCGGGCCGTTCCAAATACCAGATCATCATCGAGCGCATGGAGCCGGCCGGCGCAGGTGCGCTGATGGCTTTGCTAGAGGAGCGCAAGCGGAAGCTTGCTGCCGAGGGCTTGTTCGAGGCGGCGCGGAAGCGACCGATTCCGTTTCTTCCCAAGGTGATCGGGGTCATCACATCACCGACTGGTGCGGTGATCCGGGACATTCTTCACCGCCTTGATGACCGTTTTCCGCGCCATGTCCTGCTTTGGCCAGTGCTTGTACAAGGCGATCAAGCGGCGACTCAGATCGCCGCTGCGATCGACGGATTCAATGCGCTCGACGGGGCCAGCGGGATTCCGCGGCCGGACGTGTTGATCGTGGCGCGCGGCGGAGGTTCGGTCGAGGATCTCTGGTGCTTCAATGAGGAAAGCGTTGTTCGGGCGGCAGCAGCTTCGGATATTCCACTGATATCCGCCGTTGGGCACGAGACCGACACAACGCTGATCGATTTTGCCGCCGACCGACGCGCACCTACCCCGACCGGCGCGGCTGAAATAGCGGTTCCTGTACGCGCGGAACTGATGCAGCAAGTCGAGGGGCAGGGCAGCCGACTCAAGCGCGGCCTTGCCCGGCTCGTTGCGCATCGCATGTCGGAGTTCAAAGCGACCGCGCGAGCGTTTCCGACAGCGCAGACACTGCTTGGTCCGTCGCGTCAAAGGCTGGATCTCGCCGCTACAGGACTGCGCCCCGAGGCATTGCGACGAGATATTGGCATCAAGGCCGAGCGATTGGCGAGTTTCGGACAACGCCTTGAGGCCGGCGCGGGTCGGTTGTCGCGAGCAGGCAATGAACGTGTCCAGGCTATCGGTCTTCGGCTTGGTCGTGCCAGCCCACAGCGCCAGCTGGAACGATCCCGCGAAGCCCTTACACACTTGCTTCGCCGCGTTCAGCGTGCGGGCGATCAGGCGATTCGGTTGAAGCAGCGCGACTTGAACGCAATTGCCGGCCGGCACGTTCTGCTCGGCCATGAGTCTGTGCTTCGACGGGGGTTTGCGCTGGTCCGGAACACGGAAGGCCATCTCGTGCGATCCGCGAAAGGCATTGGCGGAGGCGAACGCGTTTCGATTCAGTTCGCGGATGGACGCCAGGAGGCTGTCATTGAAAACGGGCAATCGCAGAAACCCCGATCCCGGCCGCGCAAAGCCGTGCCGTCCGAAAAGCAGGGCCGCCTGTTCTAGCCACGCAAAAGCCGTGATAGTTTCAAGCTCATGAAAACGCCATTCAACAGGGACCTGTCCGGAGAAGCCGTTCTCGAGTTCAGTGATTCGGACTTCATGATTTTGAAGCCTGGCGCATTCGTTCGTTGCGCCGTGACAGGTGACCCGATCGCGCTGCAGGACCTTCGCTATTGGAGTGCGGAGCTCCAGGAAGCCTACAAAGACGCCTATGCGTCCGCGGAACGCTGGAAGACCGTACACGCGGAGCCAGGCCGATGATCGCCACGATGATCCTCTGGGCACTGCAATCGGGGGATCCGATCGCTGACGTGCTGACCCGCGATGCCGAGTATCCATTGGCTTCCGAAGCGGTGGAGGCGACAGAGCCATACGCATGTATCGGCGATTTCACGGAAGGTGCGGCGATTATATGCCGCAGTGTGCCTGGTACGGTCATATCGTTGGGCGACCAGTCGGCTACCGCCGATGATGAGGGCTGGCTGATCCTCGGCCTGAATCGCGACAGTGATGCTGAAATGACCATGACGGTCCAGCTGCCTTCGGGTGAACAAATTCGCGACGTCTATCCGGTGGCACAACGCGAGTACGACATTCAACGCGTGGATGGCGTGCCGCCACGAACCGTGACGCCGCCGGAGGAAGCGTTGGCCCTAATCCGCGAACAATCGCGGATGAAAGCGGCGGCCTATACGAGCCGGTGGGAAGGCGCGGGCTTTGCGGACGGATTCATCGCGCCTGCGAACGGCGTGATTTCCGGCGTTTACGGCTCGCAGCGATTTTACAATGGTGAACCCCGTCGGCCGCATTACGGTCTCGATTTCGCAAATGATGCCGGCACACCGGTGTTTGCACCTGCCGACGGTGTTGTGACGCTTGCCCACCCGGACATGTATTATGAAGGCGGTCTCATTTTCATCGATCACGGTCAGGGCTTTACCAGCGCCTTCCTGCACCTCGGTGCTGTCCAGGTGGAGGTCGGCGATGTTGTGGCGCAGGGTGACCAGATCGGCGAGATCGGCTCGGGTGGCCGCGCCACCGGCGCCCATCTCGACTGGCGCATAAAATGGCGCAACCGCTATATCGATCCAGCGCTGGTGCTCGAACTCGACCCGGCATCCTTGCGATAGATCGACTTGTCCCAACGGCGATGCACCCAAAACCACTGTTCCGGAGCTTCCAGGATCCGGGCCTCGACCCATTGATTGATGCGAGTCACCGTCTCCAGGACGGCGGCGGCCTTGTCATCCGTCTGCGGTTCCGGCAGCGGCTCGTAAAAGGTCACCCGAAACCGGGTGCCGCCAAGACGCCGGACCCCGATGGGAACAATTGGCGCACCGAATCGGATCGCCATCTTGGCCGGGCCTGACGCAGTCATTGCCTCGTGACCGAAGAACGGCGCTGCGATGCCGTCATTCATCTTTTGATCGTTCATCAGCGCGACCGACATGCCTTCCCGGAGATTGGCCAGTAATTGCTTGGCTCCGACGCCGCCCTTGGCGGTCAGCAGCTTGATCCCGTAGGCGTGACGCGAGTCAAGGATTCTCCGGTCGACGAGCGGATTGTTGGCATGCCGGTATGTGATGTTGCAGTTAAGACCAAGTTTGGCGATGGCCGCCCCCATGATCTCCCAGTTGGCGAAATGGCCCGCCACGAGAATGTAGGGCTGGCCCTTATTCTCAAGATCGAGGACGATATCTTCACCGGCGATCTCGGCCCGTTCGTCATAGAGCTCCGGCCGGTAGCACCGCATATTGGCATTCTCGCCTACCAGGCGGCCGAAATTGTCCCACATGCGGTCCAGCAGGCGATCGATTTCCGGATGGCTGGCGTCGGGGAAGCAACGCCGCATGTTGATCCGTGCCACGTTGTGAACCGGCGTTAGCGGACCGATCCGCCGCAGCGCCGCGCTGCCGAATGCGGATCCGCGTTCGAGTCCCATGGTCTGGAAGGTGCCCTGAAAGGCATCCCAGGCCAAGGCCTCCGCCCGCCACCCCAATTGCTGCAAGAGACCTGCGCTCATCGTTGCGGTTTAACGCCGTGCCGCTGCGGCGTCCAATGCCTGTTGAACCAGTGCTGCGATCCGTGCTGGCTCGGTGAAAGCCATGCGAACCGGCCAAGCGGAGATGCCGTCACGCTCGGCGGCCGGTATGCGGACGGAATCTTTTTCCGTGGTCACGAGGCGGGCGCCTTCCCGTTCGGCCAAAGCCCGTAACCGGCGCAGATCTGCACGCGAATAATCATGGTGGTCTGGGAAACTTCGCGTAGCCACGATATCCCCGCCGGCTGCAGTCAGCGAATGGAAGAATTTCTCTGGCCGGCCGATGCCTGCGAATGCCAGCAATCGGCCGGACGGCGGCGCAGCCGCCGGTTCGAGCCAGCCAGTCAGGACCGGGATTTCAAGTTCGTCGAGACCAAGGCTGTGAAAATCAGGCGTGTGATCGGGCCCTGCGAGAACGAGAATGATGGCATCTGCGCGAGCAAGGCCCGCCGCAACCGATTCACGCAAGGGGCCGGCCGGAAACACCCTTCCATTCCCCCAGCCCGCTTCGGCGTCGACAACGACGATCGAAAGATCCTTGTGAAGTTGCGGATTTTGATGCCCGTCATCCATGATCACGAGCTCTGCGCGATGCAGGATGGCGGCTTCGGCGCTGGCTACGCGATTGCGGCAGATCCAGACCGGCGCTGCCTGAGCGATCATTAGCGGCTCATCTCCGACATCCTTGGCCGTATGCCGCGAAAGATCGACGCAAAGCGGTCCCTTGACGTTTCCGCCGTATCCACGGCTCAGTGCCTGGGCATTGATTGCGTTGTCATTGGCAATTTCGAGGAGCCGCATCGTGACGGGCGTCTTGCCGGTTCCGCCAAGGGTGAGATTGCCGACGCAGATCACGGCAGCGTCGACCCGCACAGGCTTGGAGTTTTGCAAACGGCGGGCGCTCAACATTCCGTAGATGGCTGCCAACGGGCGGAGTGCGGCCGCAGCAAGCCGGCCCGGAAATCCGACGGTTTCGTGATACCAGAAGTGCGGTGGCTTCATGGCGTTGACCCTGGCACGAGGGTGAGCAGTGCGCGTAGCGTTTCTTCCATCGCGCCGGACGTCAGTCGCTCAAGCGCCTGCTCGGCCCTCGCAATCCGCCTGGACGGATCGGACAGCAGCGCCTCGGCAATCGCGTCGGCATCGGCTGCGACAATTATTGCGGATTCTGAAGCATAGGCCGCGTAAACGTCGTCAAAGCTCGCGGTATAGGGGCCGGTGATCACCGCGCATCCGGATCTGGTCGCTTCGACCGGATTGTGGCCGCCGATGCCGTCAATCAAGCTGCCGGCTATAAAGGCTTGATCAGCCAGCGCATACCAAAGCGACATCTCGCCCAATGTATCAGCCAACCATACAGCGTCGCCGGGGTCGGGCACCTGACCAGCCGAGCGCCGGGCATATTGCCAGCCATCCGTTTCCAGATGTGCCGCAATCAGATCGCCGCGTTCCGGGTGCCGCGGTGCGAGGATCAGCAAGGCTTCTGGCGCGTCGTGCAGGAGGCTTCTGTGGGCTTCAAGGAGAATGTTTTCTTCGCCGGCATGGGTGCTGGCAGCGAGCCAGACCGGGCGGCCGTTGAGTTCGGCGCGCAATGTTTCGCGTTCCGCGGAGTTTGCCGATATTGGCGCGGTTTGAAGTTTCAAATTGCCCGGGCGCTTGATCTCGCGTTCAAGAATGGCGGAGAGACCGGATTGGGTCCGCTGATCGGCGGCGCCTATCCAGCTGAATGCGGCTAACAAGTACTGGGCGCTTTTCTTGCGTTTGCGCCAGCCGTCGAGCGAAGCAGCATTCATTCGCGCATTGGCCAGCGCAGCGGGAATCTCGCGTTTGCGCATCTCCATCAACAGGTTGGGCCACAGCTCGGATTCCACGAATACCGTCGCGTCGGGCTGCCAGTGGTCGAAAAATCGTCGCACGCAGGCTGGTCTATCAATTGGAATGTATTGATGAATTGCGCGATCTGGCAGCTCGCGCGTCATCAGTTCGGCAGATGTGGTCGTGCCCGTCGTGACCAGGAAGTGCCAATCGGTCTGTTCCGATAGGCGACGGACAAGATCGAGCAGCAGCAGCGATTCACCCACGCTGGCGCCATGCAGCCAGACCAGAAAACCTGTTGTTCGTGGCTGGCTAGCATGACCGAATCGTTCGGCCAATCTATTGCGGTCTTCCTTTCCATCTCGTGCGCGCTGTTCGAGCAAGATTCCGGAAAGCGGTGCTGTGAGAATCGTCAGCCAGCGATAGAGCAGAAGCGGTAGTGGTGACATCAGCTGCCCCTTGCAGCTCGGGGCGGAGCCGGTTCAATGACTGGCCCACCCACCGCCTCGTCAGCTTCTCGCGTGGCGTCATTGAGCCGCCGTTCGAGTTCAAGCCGCAGCGTTTCCATCTCAGCGTCGTCGGCATCGGCGGGCACGTGGATTGGCGGTTTCCAGACCACCACGCCCTTGCCGAATGGAAAGGGCAGGATGAAACGGTCCCAGGAGTCAAACACCTTTTTGTGGGTCACGGACCAAGAGAAGATCATGATCGGCGTGCGCGTCGTCCTGGCTAGCTGGATCACGCCCATGCTGGCACGTTGTCGGGGCCCGCGCGGCCCATCAATGGTCAGCCCCATGCACGCATTGTTCTCGATTGCGCGGGTCATGTCGCGGAACGCCGCCATGCCGCCCTTCTGCTTGGTTTTCCGGGTGTTTCGAGACGAGCCGCGAACAACGGCTATCGCCAGATTGCGCGCAAACCGAGCGATGAAGTCTCCCTCGCGGGAGCGCGAAATCAGCATAGTCGGGGTTTGCGGAGCCTTGCGGTCCCAACCCATAAAACTCAAACCAATGCGCGAATGCCAAAAGGCCGCGACCATGCCCTGTTCGGTCTGGGTGCAAATATCGAGATGTTCGCGGCCGCGCCGCTCCCATTTTTTGGTCGCAGCACAGAATTGCATGTACTTCGCCAGAATCCACGAAACGGCGGTTTGTACAGCCGGAGAAGAGGTAAGCGCGCGCAGCATTACGCCTTTGCTTGCGTCGATTGATGCAGCCGTCAAGCGTTCGTCGCGGTTGCCGCTTTCGCGACGCCCGCCTAAACGGAGGCCATGACTTACGATCTGACCCATCCGCGCGACCGCAAGCGTGCCTGGAACCATTATCTCTGGCAGGACCACGGTGTGTTGCGGCTTCGGTTCCACAACATGCATCCGGTCGGCAGCAAAGGGATGTGGCGGGCCAATCAGCCGTCACCGAACCGCCTTGCTGCGCTAAAGGAACAAGGCTTCGAGACAATTCTGAACCTTCGCGGCACGCAGCCCGGGCGATCCTATTACGATCTCGAGCACGAGGCGTGTGAGCGGTTAGGCCTGGCGATCCACGATTTGCCCTGGGGGTCGCGCGAAGCGCCATATGTTGAGCGGATCGAGCATCTGATCGAGGTGTTCGACACAATCAAATATCCCGCGCTGATGCATTGCAAGTCAGGCGCCGACCGAGCCGGAATCGTGGCGGTGCTTTATCTTCTTTTGCACGAGAAGGTGTCGTTCGAGGAGGCGATCGATCATCTGTCGTTCAAGTATCTGCACGTGAAGCAGGGCAAAACCGGTATGCTCGATTATTTTTTCGAGCAGTACAGGTTGGCGAACGAGGCCGAGCCGATCGATTTCCTAACCTGGGTGCGGACAAAATACGACCGTCAGGCGGTGCATGACGGTTTCATGGCCAGCTGGTGGGGCAACATGCTGACAGAAAAGATACTGCGGCGAGAATGATCAGACGGCGAACTGAAGCCTGCAAAGTCGCGCGTAGATTCCGTCTTTTGACAGCAATTCGTCGTGGCGGCCGGTCTCTGCGACGCGGCCTTCGTCCATAACGTAAATCCGATCAGCATCGCGAACCGTAGCCAGGCGATGGGCGATCACGATAGTGGTGCGGCCTTCCGAAAGTTTTTTCAAAGCCTCCTGAACCCGGGCCTCGGCTTCAGCATCGAGCGCGCTTGTGGCTTCGTCGAGCAAGAGAACAGGTGCGTCCGCGAGAATAGCCCGCGCGATGGCTATTCGTTGGCGTTGGCCACCCGAAAGCTGGCTGCCGCGGGGTCCGACGGGCGCATCATAACCGCCGGGCAGGGCAGAAATAAAATCATGCGCATCGGCAGCGCGGGCTGCCGCTTCAATTGCATCGCGACTGGCTTCCATCTGGCCGAAGGCGATATTGGCAGCGATCGTGTCGTCAAACAGGACAACATCCTGGCTGACCAGTGCGGAAGCCTTGCGGACAGAAGCGACCGTTGCCTTGCACACATCCTGTCCGTCGATCAGCAAGCGGCCAGCCGTTGGATCGTAGAGTCGAGGGATCAGGTTCAATAGCGTGGTCTTTCCTGAACCGGAGGCGCCGACAATTGCTGTTGTCTTGCCCGCTTCGGCGACAATATCGACGGAGCGGAGCGCGGTTTCGCCATCGCCATAGGCAAACGACACCGCTTCAAAAGCAACGCGCCCGGGGCCAGGGCGAAGCGGCTGTGCCTTCTTATCCTCGGTCACATCGTCGGTCTCGTCGATCACGTCGTAGATTCGCTGAAGAACGGCGATTCCTTCCTGAATGGCCGCACCAAGCGTGCCGACTGCCCGTACCGCCGGGGCCATGACAGCAATGGCGGCGATAAAGCCGGTGAAATCGGCGATCGAGGCTGCGCCTTGAGAAATCCGCCATCCGGCAAAAGCTAGGACGCCGGCGAATGCCGCGCCGCCCACGACCTCGAGAATGGGATCGACCCGCGCCTTCGACGCCGCGATCGACAGGGCGAGCCTGAAACGCTGCAGAAAAGCAAAGCGCGAGCGCGCGATCTCGTGTTCCTCGAGCTGGTAGGTCTTGACCATGCGCGCACCGGAGAAGCTTTCCTCGAGAAAGCTCGTGACCTCGCCCATCTGAGCCTGCGCTTCGCCCGAGGTCTTGCGCAAGCGGTTTCCGATGCGAATGACCGGTAGTGCGGCAATCGGATAAACGACCAGGACGAGGATGGCGAGCATCCAGTCGAACACGAACATGGCTGTGATCGCACCGACAATCGTGAGCGTGTCGCGAAGCAGATTGTTGGCTGCGCGGACCAAAAGGTCGCGCAAGATCGTGATGTCGTTCGTGAAACGCGAGACGATCGACCCGACTGGTTCAGCGATGAGTCGCGCGTAATCCGCCCGCACCAGCCGGGCGAAAAGGATTTCCTGCAGATCCTGCATGATCTTCAACGCCAGCCGATTGGTCTGGACGGTTTGCAGGAAGAGAGAAATGCCGCGGACCGCGGTGATGGCAATAATCACGATCGGTGCCAGCCAGATGACGCGGGCGTCCTGCTGCTCCAACAGGCCAACCGCCCAGCGAATCATGAAGGCGTAGCTTGATGCCGCCGCAGCGGTGATTGCTGACAGGATGATGGCAAGCAGAACGAGACGCCAGCGTGGCGATATCCGGTCCTGCCAGAAGCGCCTGATCAAAGCGCCGCTGGACGTGGGCCGTTTAGCACCGGATGTCGTCAAGGGCTGGCTAATGGTCGTGCCCGTCAGTTGAGGGATCGAGCAGCCTGTGTGCGTGAATGATGAAATAGCGCATATGCGCGTTGTCGACAGTGCGCTGCGCTGCCGATTTCCAGGCCGTGCGGGCTTCGGCATAGCTTGGATAAGCGCCGATGAAATCGATCGCGTCGAGATCCTTGAACTCGGTCGCGTCCGGACCGAGGTCGGTCAGTTCTCCACCAATTACGATGTGAAGGAGTTGGGTGTCGCTCATGACAACGTCCTCTGTCAGGCGCCGCCGATCGACAGGGAGTCGACCCGCAAGCTGGGGGCATTCACGGAAGACCAGAATACGAGATCGTCCGCGGGTTCAAGTCGCTTGAATATGTCTACCAGATTCCCGGCGACCGTAATCTCGCTGACAGGCTCAGCGACCTGGCCCTGGCTGATGGCGAATCCGGACACGCCGACCGACCAGTCGCCTGTATTGGGATTAAGCGATGGGCTGAACATCTCGGTGACGAGAAGTCCATCGGAAATGTCGGCAATCATGTCGTTAGGAGATTGTGACCCCGCCTCGACGTGCAGATTGGTGGCCGAAACCCCTGGTGAACCGCCGAGCGAGCGCGTGGCATAACCGTTGGTTTGGAGTCCGAGCTGGCGCGCCGATGGCGCGTTCAAGAGCCAAACTGTCAGCACACCGTTTTCGATGATGTGACGCTTTTCATTTGCGACACCTTCGCCGTCGACAGGCCGCGAGCCGAGGCCCCAGTCGCGGTGCGGATCGTCAATGATGTTGATGTTCTCGGCGAAAACCGGTTCGCCAAGCCGATCGCGAAGAAACGACGTGCCGCGCGCAATCGAGGGGCCGGAAATGGCGCCTTCGAGCGCACCCAGCAAACGCGCGGAGACACGCCGGTCGAAAACGACAGGGCGAATACCGGACGGCATTTGTTTAGCTCCGAGACGGGCAACAGTCCGTTCCCCCGCTTCTCTGCCAATTTCGCGCCTGTCTCGAAGGTCGGCCTGGCGGCGGGCGCTGGTCACCGAGTAATCGCGCTCCATGCCGCCTTCTCGTGCCGCGATTACGCTAACGCCATAGCCGTGGCTGGAGCGTCGCGCAGTATAAGACACGCCATTGGTGGCAATGCTGGCCGAAGCAGTCTCGCCATTGCTGGCGAAAGCCGTCTCGGTCATGGAAACGCCATCAATGTCACGCGCTGCGGTTTCGACTTCTCGCGCGATGTCTGCCAGCTCTTCGGTGCTCCAGCGAGGCTGTTCATACAGCGTGATATCGGGCAGTCCGCGTGCCAGACGGTCCGGTTCGACCAAGCCGCACCAGGGGTCTTCGGGAGCCGCCTTTGCCATGGCGATCGCGCGTTCGACGGCCTGATCCATGCCGGTGCGGGAGAGGTCGGAAAAACTGACGCCGGCTTGCCGCTTGCCGAAAAAGACCCGCAATCCGGCATCCCGGCTTTCCGACCCTTCAACAGCTTCAAGCGCGCCATCGCGCACTGCAACTTCAGTCGACCGAGATTGGATAACAGCCGCTTCTGCGTGCTCGGCGCCGAGCTTGCGCGCCCGCGCGACGAGATCGTCGGCAATGGTCAGCAGGGCATCGGTATCGATAGGTTTGGAAGGTACACTCATGCCCTTCACCTAGCCTGCCCGGCCTGCCCGGGGCAATCATTCGTTCAGGTCAGCGCCCTCCACAGCAGCAGGGCGGCGATTGCGAAGTAAACGAGCAAGGTGAGGGCGGCGCCAAATAAGCGACCCGGGCCGGTCGTTTGCCGGCTGATGAAGGCATAGGCATGGGCGCCGCGGCCGAGCGTGAAGGCCAGTCCGATCACATGGATGACCAGTGTGCCGTAGCCCAGCGAAGCCAGCAGGAAGAGGCCGACAAGGGCTCCGGGGATCCATTCCGCAGCGTTTCCGTGGCCCCGGATCAGGGCCGTCATCTCGATATCATTGCCGTCGCCCAAACTGATCTTCTTCTTGTTCCGGTTCAATCCTACCGGCACGGAGAGGAGGGCGAGCAGCAGAAGATTGATGGCAGCGTAAAGCGCCACGGCTTGGAGTGCAGTCATGACAAATCCTTATTGGCGGCCTTCGCGCGCGCATTCGACCGAGGCATTGACCAGAAACATGCCGGCGACCGACATTTCCTCGACGCTCAATTCGCCCCGCATCGACATCACCCGCTCGTTCTCGTCATTCATGGATGCGATGAGGAATTCGCGGGCATCGCCGGTCAGGCCATCCTCTGCCCTCTCGGCCATGCATTCGCACAGGGCGGGCGAATTATTGGTGGCGTTGAGACAGGCCGCCGCGAAATCGTCATCCGGCGTGCCGCTGGTCTCGACAGCATCGCCGCCGCCGGCTGAATCACTGCCGCCATCCGGAGGAACAGCGTCACCATCACCTGGCGCGTTGTTGTTGCACGCCGCCAGAATGAGGGCGGCCAGCAATGCGAGTGGTGATAGTCGTTTCACGGGCGCCTCCTGTCAGGTTGGGTGGAGTATGGCCCTCCGAATTCCCCGAGGTAAAGCCTAATCACGTTCCGGCAGGCCCCTTGCTTCACTCAGCGCATTGGCCAGAACTTCGGGATCGGCCGCGCCCGGAACTGCAAACTGGCCTTCGAAAATGAAGGTCGGAACCCCGGTGACGCCGAGCTGGTGGTAGAAAATCGCTTCCTCGCGCACTTCGGTCTTGTCGCGGTCGGTTGCAAGCAGATCAGTGACAATGGCGGGATCGAGTCCGGCCTCGCCAGCGATCTCTGTCAAAACATCCGTCTGACCGATATCGCGCCCGTCGCGGAAGAATGCGGCAAACAAGCCTTCGGCGACGGCGTTGGCTTTTTTCTCGCTCTGACCGCGCGCCCAGCGGATCAGGCGGTGTGCATTGAGTGTGGACGGCCGTGTCTCGATGCGGTCGAAACGAAAATCGATTCCTGCACCGGGTGCCGCGGCTTCGAGATGCGTGCGCATCGCCTTCCACCGCTCGGCATTGTCGCCGGAAAACTTCGCCTTCATGTAGTCGCGGTAGGGCGCGCCTTCTTCCGGCAGTGTCGGATCCAGCTCGTGCGGGCGCCAGGTCACCTCTGTCTTGATGTCCGGCGCCATTTTCCTGGCGGCCAGCCAGTTGCGCCAGCCGAGCCAGCACCAGGGGCAGACGAAGTCGGCGACAAGATCAATTCGGACGGGTTTGCGTGCGGCCATGTCTCATAATCTTTCAAAAAACCGGTCGGCATCTACAACTACTACTACTACTACTACAATCGCGATTGTTTCGACCCTGACGACCGGTTCGCCGGACACAGGAGGAACGTGTTTCGATCGTCACCCGTGCGGTGCGCGGATGCGACGCCTGACGTCATTTTAGATGCAAGACTGACAGCGCGGACAGTTGAATACGGGGGCGGCATGCAATGCTGCTGCCTCGACCGGTTTCAAACCCGTGACCGCGTCCGTCAAAACTATATCCACTGCGTTGCCAGAGCTTATGCCGCCAGTTTGATCTCGACCAGTTTCAGGCCGAAATGCAGATCCTCGCCGGCCAGCGGATGATTGCCATCGGCCGTGATCGTCTCGTCGCTGACCTGGGTGATGGTGAGCTGAACGGTCGACCCGTCCTGTTGCTGGGCACCCAGCGTCATGCCCGGCTCGGGCGCCTGGCCGTCTGGCAATTGGGCGCGCGGAATGTCGATGACCATTTCCTCGCGGCGCGGGCCGAATGCGTTGTCGGACGACACCACGGCGGAGCTTTCCTTGCCGACTTCCAGCCCGTCGAGCGCGGCCTCGACTTCCGGGAAAATCTCGGCATTGCCGAGCGTCAGCGAGATCGGGTCATCGTCTTCAGTGCGCCCGACGACGCGGCCGTCAGATGTCCGGACGGTGTAGCTGATAAGGACGGTATCGCCCTTCTTGGCGGTTGGCATGGCATGATCCTGTCGAGGGTGAGAAACGGGTGAAATAATCGGGCGCCGTATCGCCCGGGCGCGGCAGTCGCGCGTTTGCGGCTGTGAGCTGCATGGGTCGCAAGACGAGGGGCGAAAGTCAAATCAGACCGGGTTTGTTTTGTTTCACTTGCCGACGCCTTGCGATGACGGCATCGACCCGGCCCCGCCCGACGCGCTGCGAAACTCCCTCGGTGTTTGCCCCGTCTCGCGCTTGAAGGCCTTGTAGAAGGTCGAGCGCGAATTGAAGCCGACGTCGAGCGCAATCGTCAGGACAGACTGGTCCCCTTGCAGGATCCGCGACTTCGCGTCTTCAACGCGCCATCGAGCGACAAAGTCGAAAAACGTCATGCCAATCTGTTCGTTCAGCGTTTGTGAAACCAGGTTCGGCGGCGTCGTGACATGGCGAGCCAGTTTCTGCAGGGACAGGCCGGGATCAAGGTAGAGTTTTTCGGCGCTCATGGCCTTGAGAATGCGTTCGGCGATCTTTTTCGCGCGCTCTGCAGACAGGGCGGACCGCGTATATTTTTCCGTAGCCGCGTTGTCGGATGACAAGGGCTGCGTAACCCGCGCATCAGGCGCCACAGGGCCATTGGCAAATGCGATGAGCGTCAACAAAACGCCACCTGCGAGGGCAAATACGAGACTGTCCGGCGTCAGGAAACCAATGCCCAGATTGTCGCTCAGAAGAGAAAGGGCGGCGGCCGCCCACAGGCCGACCAGCAGGATCAGAAATCCATCGATCCAGCGCAATTCAAAGCGTTCAGTGTTCGAGTAGAGAGATTTGAGATTTGCGCGGTAGCGAGAAACCTTTCGCAAGGTGGCGATCAGATACGCGATGGATGTGATGATCCATACAAAGACCAGCACGAAGGTCATCAGGGTCAAGACAGCCGGTGCGATGCCTCCGGGAAGTTCACCGGTCACGAACAGTTCGCGGCGGGCCGGTGATGGAAGCATCCAATAGCCCAGCATGACGCCCAGACCGGCCAGCGGCAGCACGGCATCCCGCCGCCAGTTCCGCCGGCCGGCAGTGGCGCCCAACCGGCTTTCCGCATAGCGATAAACGGCGACCGGCAAGCTGAACATGAGCGGCAGAAGCGCCGGCAGGTAGAATTCGTAGATTGCCGGCTGCAGGGCGGTTGCCAGCGGCAGAGCGCACAAGCCGGTCATCAGTCCGAAAACGGACAGCAAGTGTCTCCGGCTCGACCTGCCGTGATCATTGCGCGCACCGTTCAAGGCGCCCGCCCATGCTCCGGCCAGTGCAATCCCGGTCACCAGTGCCGAAAGCAGGAATACGCCGTCTGCTTGCATCAGCGTGGTCTAGGCGAGAGCGGCAGGCTGATCAATCTTTGCAGGCGATTGTGTCCGCGCCGTCCCGCGCGGACGACAGGCAGAGGCGAGATGCCGAAGAGAGGCTGGCGGGCGACAGAAGCCCGACCACCAACTGGCTTTCCGAGCGGACGACAAATGACTGAACCGGACTTACTGGGCGATCTTCACTTCTGGATCGGGTGCGGCGCGATTATTGCCGGCTTTACCGCCTTTGCCTCGCGCAAGGGCGAAGGCGTGCACCGGAAAGCGGGCACGCTGTTTGTGGTCTGCATGGGATTGCTGGCGCTCAGCGGGTTGTGGCTCAGCCTGGCGCGGGAAATTTTGTTCACCGTCTTTCTGTCCGCGATCAGCTTTCATGCGCTGATCACCGGATGGGCGGCGGCCGGACATCATTCCGTACCTTGCCGCTGGATCAGCCGCATGGCGCCGCTCGCCTCCGGCCTTGTCGTGCTGGGGGCGGCGGCTGGTGGCATGATGGCTGGCGCAAGCCCGGGCGGCGTTCTCGACGATCTGCCCCCTGAAGCCTTCTACTTTCTGGCGTTCGTGAGCGCGGTTCTTTGCGGGCTGGATGTCCTTTACGCCCGCATGCCTGCTCCCAATCATCGGGCGCGACTGACTCGGCATCTCTGGCGGATGGGATTCTCCTTCTTCCTTGCGACAGGCATCTTCTTTTTCGGCAATAATCATGTGTTGCCGGAAATATTGCGCGCGCCCTTTTTCCTCACCCTTCCGGTTCTGGCGGTGGCCAGCTGGACAATCGTCTATGCGGTGCGGACCCGCTTCCGTCGCGCTGCGCCAGGGTGAGGTCCGGCAAAAACAGGACAATCAAACACAGGCGGCTGCCCGCGAAGATGGCGCTGCCGTGCATTCAGGAAAGGCAAACATGATGAGTTTTCAGAAAACATGCGGTCTCGCGGCGATCGGCGCGGGCGCAACCTATGTGATCGGGTTCTGGGTCTATTTCTCGATCATCGGGCCGGCGCAATATGGCAGCCCTTCAATTCCCGTCGAACAGCACGTCCAATTCCTCGCCGAGAACATGGACCTGATGATTGTCTGGAACCAGATCATCTATGTCCTCAACGCCATCCTCATGGTGCTGATCGTCATCGGACTGCACCGGCGGCTGGCGGCCAGCGGGGCGCTGGGCCAGACGGCGTCGGCCTTCGGGCTGATCTGGGCGGGGCTCATCCTGGCCACCGGCATGCTGACCAATATCGGGATTGCGCAGATTGTCCGGCTTTCGGCCGAGGATATGGACGCCGCGGCGACGCTGTGGCGCTCGGTCATGGTGGTAAGTTCGGGCCTGGGCGGCGGCAATGAAATCACCGGGGGCATGTGGATTTTCCTGTTGAGCCTCGCAGGTCTCAAGACCAAGGCCCTGCCGCTCGGCGTCAATTTGTTGGGCGTGCTCGTCGGCGGCGCCGGGATTATCTCGACGATCCCGGCACTATCCGCGGCCACGATGGTGTTCGGGCTCGGATTTATTGCCTGGTTTTTCGTGGTGGGGATGGCCCTGATATGGCTGAAACCGCTCAAGGAGGCGGAAGCGCGTTAGGGGTATGCCCAAGGCTATTGGGGCTCAGCCGAGCCCCAATTCCTCCCACATCTCGTCCACGCGCTTTTTCGTCGCTTCGTCCATGTCGAGCTTGTCTCCCCACTCCCTATTCGTTTCGCCGGGCAATTTGTTGGTGGCGTCCAGGCCGATCTTGGAGCCGAGGCCCGAGACCGGTGAGGCGAAGTCGAGATAGTCGATCGGCGTGTTCTCGATGATCGTGCAATCGCGCGCCGGGTCCATGCGGGTGGAGACCGCCCACATCACGTCCTTCCAGTCGCGCGCATCGATATCGTCGTCCACGACAATCACCCATTTCGTGTACATGAACTGGCGCAGATAGGACCAGACGCCGAGCATCACCCGCTTGGCATGGCCGGCATAGGCCTTCTTCATCGACACCACGGCGATGCGGTAGGAACAGCCCTCCGGCGGCAGCCAGAAATCCACGACCTCGGGAAACTGCTGCTGGAACAAGGGGATGAAGACCTCGTTCAGCGCTTCGCCGAGTACGCTCGGTTCGTCCGGCGGCCGGCCGGTATAGGTCGAGAGATAGATCGGTTTTTCGCGCATGGTGATGGCGCTGATCTTGAACACCGGGAAAGGCTCGACGGAATTGTAATAGCCGGTGTGGTCGCCATAGGGGCCTTCATCGCCATACTCGTCGAGCATGACATGGCCCTCGAGGACGATCTCGGCCTCGGCAGGCACTTTCAAGGGCACCGTCTTGCAGTCGACTAGCTCGGCCTTGGCCCCGCGCAGGAGGCCGGCGAACTGGTATTCTGACAGCGTGTCCGGCAACGGCGTGACCGCGGCGAGAATGGTGCCCGGATCGGCGCCGAGCACGGCGGCGGCGGGCAGGGGTTCGGGCTTCTTGTCTTTCCAGCGCTGGTATTGCTGGGCCCCGCCGCGATGCTTGAGCCAGCGCATCAGGGTTGCGTCCCTGCCCAGCTTCTGCATGCGGTAGATGCCGAGATTGAAATCGTCTTCCTTCGAGTCCGACGGTCCCTTGGTGACGACCAGCGGCCAGGTGATGAGCGGCGCCGGTTCGCCGGGCCAGCAGGTCTGGATCGGCAGCTTGTCGAGATCGATGTCATCGCCGGTCAGCACCACCTCCTGGCAGGGCGCCTTGCGGACGGTTTTCGGCCGCATGCTCATCACCGTTTTGGCGAGCGGCAGCATGGAGAGCGCGTCCTTGACGCCGCGCGGCGGTTCGGGCTGGCGCAGGAAGGCGAGCAGCTCGCCGACCTCGCGCAGCTCGGCGGAGGTCGACCGGGGCTCTCCGCCCAGCGTCACGGCATTGGCGACGCGTTTGACCGTGCCGAACAGATTGACGAGCATCGGCATGTCCGATCGCTCGCCGTGTTCGTTGATCACATTTTCGAACAGGAGGGCCGGTCCGCCGGCCTCGAGCACACGGCGATGGATCTCGGTGATTTCCAGGTCGGTCGAGACCGGGGCCGTGATCCGCTTGAGATCGCCCGCGGCCTCCAGCCTGTCGATGAAGTCGCGCAGCGATTTGTAGGCCATCGGCGGCACCCTTGTCTGTTGCCGACAATCTGCGGTTCTGCGCCCGATTGTCCAGCATCGCGCCTGCGGCGAATGGAACCGAAGCCTATCGCCTGCCGTTTTCTCGACGGAAGGATGGCCGCATGTCGCTGCTCTACCAATTGCTGGGATGGATCCTGGTCCTGATCGGCTTGCCCCTGACCCTGTCACCGCTGCCCTTCGGCATCGTGCTGACGGCGATCGGCCTCGCCCTGATCATGGCGAACTCGCGGTCGGCGCGGAAACACCTCCAGCACCAGCGCGCAAGGCACAAGGCGCTGGATGACTGGATGCGCAAGGCGGATAGCGTCGTGCCCGGACCGTTCGACTGGATCCTGCGCGAAACCGATACGAATGGCTGGCAGACGCCGCGCGGGGATGGCTAGTCGCCTTCCGGGCCGGTTGTTTCCGCGGGCGCGGGTTGTAACGCTTCCAGCACGCCGGCGGCCAGGGAGCCGGAGCGCGAATTGGTCCGGTTGGTTGCGCCAAAGCGGACCACCATCAATTCCTGATCGGGCATGATATATCCCCACTGGCCCTGAAAACCGCTCATCATCACGGCGTTCTCTGGCAAGCCCGCGGCCGCGAGCGGCAGCCAGAATCCGGCGCCATATTCTCCGCCCGAGCCGGGCGTAGGCGTCGAAATATACTCATACCAGTCGGCGGGGATCAGGCGTTCGCCGTTGGCCATGCCGTCATCGAGATAGAGCATGCCCAGCCGCGCCCAGTCATGCGGCGTCATGTAGAGGTAGGACGAGCCCTGCCAGGTACCGCTTTCGTCCGGCTCCAGCACGGCGGAATAGATGCCCAGCGGATGGAAGAGACGGTCGCGCAGGGCCTGGGTCTGCGCGTTGAGCGTGTCGCCGAGCCGTGTCTGCAGCGCGTGTGTGGCGAGGATGGTGTTGGCGGACATGTATTGCCAGTGCGCGCCGGGCTCGTGGAGCTGTTCGCGCGTGGCGGCAAAGCGCGGCATGTCCGATTCCGTCATCAGCATATCGGTGTTCGGGTCGAAGCCATTGTTCAGCTCGGCCGCGGCGAGGCCGTAGGACATGCGCAGGAGGTTATCCAGCGTGATATCGGACAGTTCAGGCCGCCATTCGCTTAGCGCATCGATCTGGTCCGGTGCATAGAGCTCGATCTCGCCGTCCTCGACCATCACCCCGGCGAGGGTGGCGATCATCGACTTGGTCATCGACCAGCCATGCAGCCGGCTGTCGCGGGTGACGCCCGGCGCATAGCGCTCGGCAACGAGGCGGCCCTGGTGGAAGACCGCGACGGCCAGCGTATTGCGATTGGGATCGGCGTCGGCCGGATCGAAGGCATCGTCCACGGCGGCCTGCAAGGCCGTGGTATCGAAATTCGCATCGCGATGGGTGGTATCGAGCTCGAAGGGTTCGAACGCCGGCTGGGGCGGTGCAGTGAGCGCGGGATCGAAGCTGTCGATGCGGCCGTGATTGAGCGTGCAACCATGACCTTCGCGGAAGACCGCCTCCTGGTGCCAGAGGCCAAGAACACGCGAATGAACCGATGTGTCCGCGCGATCCACCCGCGCGCTGACCAGACCAGCCGCCCCGCCGAGCAACGGGTCGACATAGAGCGCGCGGGCCCGGTCCGGTTCCAGCCCGGAGACGAATGTCAGCGAACAGACCTGCTTGGCGGTGATGCCGGTCGCGGCAGGCAGGTAAATGCGGCCGATGGGGGATGTGTTCAGCCAGACGAGGCCGCCGATAATGATCACGGCGATGATAACGCCAATCCAACGCAAGATGGTCATGGTTTCCCCCGGTTTGCCGTATTCTAGTCGAAGATCGCCGATTCTTCGGGATGCTTTTTCGCCCAGGCCTTTATGTAGGGGCAGAGCGGCACGATCTTCACGCCCTCGGCTTTGGCCGCCGCGATCAGCGCCTTGACGAGTTGGCTGCCCAGGCCCTGGCCTTCATGGGCTTTCGGCACGCCGGTATGGTCGGCGATCCAGCGGCTCGTTCCGGCTTTCGAATAGGTCAGCTCGGCTTCCGATCCGTCGCCGAGATCGATGACGAAGCGTCCGCGCGTGTCGCCGGTCTCATGCCGCACATCGTTATGGGTCATCGGGTCCCTCTCACACGGTCGTGATGTGCCTGGGTGGATAATGCAGCGCTTATCTCACCCCTGCTGCCGGATCATGGCAATGCCAACCCTCAGCGCGGCACGCTCCGGCAAATTGCCATGGCGCTCACAGCGTCAGCTTGCGGTCGCGCAGTTTTTCATAATGCGGCTGGCAGGCGCCGACGGTGCTGCGCGCCGATTCCGGAAGCTCGTGCGGGCTGTCCTGCGGTGGCTCGAACCGGGTCGAGGCGACTACACGCGCATACCACCAGGGCGCCCAGACGCCGTCACTGTCGCGCGCACCTGCCGGCCAGGACAACATGGACTGGCTGAACGGTATTTCGATCTCGCGGCACAGCGCGGCGAGCATGCCGTCAGGGTTTTCGAGTACGTCGCGGCACTCGATGACCGGCCAGGCGCGACCGGTCAGCTGGCTGGCATATTCGTGAAGCTCTGACTGGCGCGCGGCGCCGATGTCGTCCGGCGTGACGCTGCCGGTGGTGGCGGCGAAACTGGCGGCGACCTCGGCCGGATCGCGGATCAGGAAGACATGGCGGCAGACCGCCATCCAGTCGCGCGGAATATCGTCCAGCATGTGCTGGCACATGTGTTTCTGGAAGTAGAGCGGCGCGCCGCCCGGTGCGTCACCGGCGCAACGCCGGGCAATCTCATCCGCGTCAAGCGGAACCGCGTCGAGGATGTGATCGCGGCCGGGGTGATCGAGCCCGGTCTCGACGAGATAGGGCCCGTAGAAGGGTTCGTCCCAGACCTCGCAATCGGCGCGGTTCTCAAACGATCGCATCGTCGCGGTCGAGATGTTGCGCGGTCCTGACCACAGGCAGATGCGGATGGTTTCCGTCATGCCGCCGCGATCTTCTCCGCGTAGAGCTGCTGCAATCGTTCGACCATCGGGCCGCGCGCCGTGCTGATTTCGCGGCCATCCACTTCGATTACCGGCACGAGGCCGGCGAATGTGCCCGTGGTGAAGGCTTCGTCGGCGGAATAGACCTGTGTCAGCGTGAAGTTCTTCTCGAAGACCGGGATTCCGGCGTCGCGGCACAATTCGATGATGATGCCGCGGGTCACACCGCCAAGGCAATAATCTCCGGTCGAGGTCCAGACCTCGCCCTTCCGCACGATGAAGAAATGGGTCGAATTGCAGGTGGCGACAAAGCCGTGCGGATCGAGCATCAGGGCTTCATCGGCGCCTGCCTTCGTGGCCTGGATGCAGGCGGTGATGCAATTGATCTTGGAATGCGAGTTGAGCTTCTGGTCCTGCACATCCGGATAGCCGCGGCGGACATGGACCGTGAACAGGCGCAGCCCCTTCTCGGCCACGGCCGGGTCAGGGGTTTTCCATTCCGGCAGGATGACGATGGTGGCCGGCGAGATCGTGACGCGCGGGTCCTGGTAGGGTGTCGCCTTGAGGCCGCGCGTGGTCATCAGCCGTATATGCACGCCATCGCCTTCGCGCATGCCATTGGCCTCGAGTGTCTCGTAGAGCGCTGCAGTCAAGGCCTCGCGGGTCAGGCCGAGATCGTAGTCCAGCGCCTTGGCCCCCTCTTCGAGCCGGTTGAGATGGCGATCGAGAAAGGCGATCCGGCCCTTGTGGACGCGCAGGCCTTCCCAGACGCCATCACCAAGGACGAAGCCGGAATCAAGCACCGATACCCTGGCCTCGGCGCGCGGATGGAGCGCGCCATTGATCCAGACCTTCACGTCCGCATTGCGCGGATCATCGAGATAGGAATGCGCGCCCTTGCCCATCAGCCGAACTTCGAGAAGTCGGGCGCCCGGCGTTCCATGAAGGCGGCGGCGGCTTCGGCGAATTCAGGCGAGGACAACATTTCCGCGAACAAGCCGCCTTCGCGGGCCATCCGGTCTTCGGCCGGCTCTTCCGGTGCCTGCATGAGCGCCTTGGCCGTGCGCAGCGCGCCAGGTGATTTGGTCGCCAGAATCAGCGCCCGCTTGCGGACCTCGCTGGAAATCTCTGCCGAAGGGAAGACATCGGCAATGAGGCCGGCTTCCTTAGCGCGGGCCGCATCCCAGGTCGAGCCCAGCATGAGGAGATCGGAGGCGGCCGACCGGCCCAGCCGGGCCGGAAAATAGAGGCTGGAGGCAAATTCAGGCGCCAGGGCGAGGTCGACGAAGGGGGTCTTGAAGGCAGCATTGTCCGAGGCATAGGCGAGGTCGCAATGCATCAAGAGCGTTGTGCCGATACCGATCGCCAGGCCGTCGACTTCGGCGATGATGGGTTTCTTGGCCGTCATGAGTGCGCGCATGAAGCGTTCGACCGGGGGCATGTCGCCGGAGCCGCCGATATGGGGCGGGGCTTCCATGAAATCGATCAGATCGTTGCCGGCCGTGAACAGGCCCGGCGTGCCGCCGAGCACGAAGACACGCACCTCGCGATCGGTCTCGCCGGTCTCGATGGCCTCGGCCGCTGCGGTATACATCTCACGCAGCAGCGCGTTCTTTTTCTCGGGACGGTTCCACCGGATCGTCCGAACGCCTTCTGACGTGTCGATCGAGACAAGCTGGCTCATGTCATGACTCCGCATTTGATCTCCGACTTCTCTAGGCAAGTCGGCGCGGCAAATCCAGTTCGCGTCAGCGTCAACTTTCCTCGGTGGCGATCCGGGTGAGGGCATCGTGGAGTACGTCCGACACGTCGTCGCCGAGCCGGCCTTCGAGTTCTGCATTCAGCGCCTTCAAGACAATGTCGGCCTGCTCGGCCGCTTGCTGGCCACGGCGGGTGAGCGCGACCATGGCGCCTCTCGCGTCGCGCTTGTCGGTTGTTTTCGTGACCAGCCCGGCCTTTGCCATGCGGTCGACCAGGCCGGTTACCGCTGGCGGGTTCAGCGACAACGTCTTGCTCAAGGCCCCCATGCGGCGATCGCCGCGACGATGCAACAGGAACAACACGCTGGCTTGCGAGGCGGAGACGCCCGCTTCCGCTTTCAGGCGTCGGTCGGCCTCGCGGTTCAGGCGCCGCGCGGCGATCTCGATCAGCAGGAATAATCGCCGGTCAACGGCGCGAACCTTGGCCATGGTCCAAGCCTGCTGCGATTCTTTCGGTTCCGAAAGAAAATCAGTCCCGGAAACGCCAGACACGGGCACGACGGATCTCGGAATCCTCGAGGTCGCGGACCAAGGGAGCGGTGAATTCGGCGAGACAGGTCATCCGGTCCTGTGGCAGGAAATAGCGGCCGGGGTCGCCGACCAGAACCCGTGTGCCGCGGTCATGGAGCTGGCGCAACCAGCACTCGACACGGCACGATAGCGCCTCCTCGTAAAAGACGTCGGCGGCGAGGACGATATCCCAGCTTCCCATCTCGCCGATGATATCGCGATTTTCCGCGGCAATCCGGACACCATTGAGTGCCGCATTCATATCAATCGCCGAGACAGCAAAGTCATCGATCTCGGTCGCCGTCACGCATGCGGCACCGGCGCGCGCCGCGGCGATACCGGCAATGCCGCTGCCCGCGGCGAAATCAAGCACGGACCTGCCGGCGAACTCATCTTCGTGATCGAGCGCATAGCGCGCCAGCGCCTGGCCGCCGGCCCAGGCAAACGCCCAGAAAGGCGGCGGAAGACCGGCCTCGCCAAGCGCCTCTTCCGTCTGCGACCAGAGCGCAATCGACTCGTCTGCAAGATGAAGCGGCAATTCCGGTACGAGCGGTGGCGACAGCCGCCGGGTGACACGGCGAATAAAGGCGGCAGGCAGCTCGCCGTCTTTCAGCATGGCGGCATGGACAGTCCGGGCCTGTGACCCGTTCGTGCTGCCCGGCGCGTCAGGGCCTAATCGGATTCGCTGATAAATTCGGCATCGGCGAGCTGCGGGAAGGCGCGCAATCCATCCTCGATGGAGCCCAGATCGCCGACGACCACCAGCACCATCCGGTCCGGTTGCAGATATTCTGCCGCAACAGAAGAGATGTCCGCGTTGGAGACGTCGCTGATCCGGTCAACATAATTGGCGAGATAATCGTCCGGCAGACCGTGCAAGTTCTGGTTGGCGAGTTGGGCAATAAGGCCGCCCGTCGACGCATTCTGGAGGATGAAGATGCCACCGATCCAGGTGCGCATGCCGTCAGCTTCATCCGCCGGCGGCGTGTTCAGCTGCAGGTTCTGGATCTCGCTGAAGATCTCCGTGAACGCTTCGACCGTGTGCTCGGTAATGATGTCGGCATTGAAGGTCCAGTAGGACGATCCGACCCGATTCGTGATTCCGGACCCCGGCGAGTAGGTCCAGCCATTTGTTTCGCGCAGATTGCGCGTCAGTCGCGAGGTGAAGGATCCGCCGAGCAGGGCATTCATGACAGTCAGCGAATAGGCATCCGCGGTCCCGATCGGTGCCACGGGTACACCAAGGCGAATGGTCGCTTGCGGCGCATCTGGCCGGTTGATCAATCTGACGATCGGGCCGGTTCGCGGGGTGGCTTCCGGAATGTCTACGGCATTTCCGGCTTCCCAATCGCCGAACGCGTCGCGGACGGCGGCTTCCATTTCGTCATGGTCGAAACGGCCGGCAATGTAGATATGGGTGCGGGCGGCGCCGAAATAGTCGGCATAGAACTGGCGCACCTGTTCGAGCGTGTAGCCTTCCATCTGGCCTTCATCGGGAATGCCCTGGCCGTAGGGATGATCCTCGCCATAGAGCAGTCCGACATAGGCTTCGGTCGCGACCGGTCCGGGTTGGGACCGCGCGACGGTCATGTTCCGGATTTCGTTTTGCAGGATTCGGTCGAACTCCGATTCCGGGAAATCCGGTTGGCGGATCACGGTCGCGATCCGGTTGATGGCTTCAGGTCCGAATTCGGACAGCACATTCGCCGAGAAATTCGCCGCATGCATTCCGACGCCGATATTCATATCGCCGCCCATGGACGCGAAAGCCCGCGCTATGGTTTCAGGACTTTCACCTCCTGCACCTTCTTCCATCATGGCCGCGACGACATCGGCGAGATAGGTGGCATCACCGTCGAACACATTGCCCGCCATGACACTGACGGAGATGTTGACCTTCGGCGCCAGCCCGAAATCGATGAAGGTGGCGCGCAGGCCATTGTCCATTTCAATCGTCGTCGTTGCCGGCAGTTCGAAAGAGGGCGCCGGTCCGATCTCCGGACGCGTGCTCTGCTGGGCGAAAGCGGTGGCGGCCGAGAGCGCCAGTGACGCGGCGGCGATCCATTTCATGGGGGATGCGATCATCGTCCTCTCCTCCGATCACTCTTCGCCGGCGGTATCACCGCCGAGGCTGCCGTCCGGGTCCGGGATGACGCGCAGCACCGACCGGTTGGTGGGGCGCAGGTATTCCTGCGCGGTGGCCAGAACGAGTTCCGGCGTGACCTGGTCAAAGCCTTCTTCGATCCGGTTGATCCGGGTCGGGTCGTCATCGAACAGGGCGAAGACCGCGAGAAGGTCGACCAGGCCGAAGCGGGTCGATGAATCGACAATACCGTAGAATTGCGAGCGCAGCTTGGTAATCGCGCGATCGAGCTGTTCCTGGCTGACAGGGTTGGTGCGCAGGTCCTCGATCACCTCGTCCACGCTGGCCATGATCTCTTCATCGCTGAACTCGTCATCGTGGATCATGCCGACGGACCAGAGCATCGGGCCGTTGTAATTGTACATGTTGCCGAGCAAATTGATCCCGCCGAAAACGCCGGAGGCATAGCCTTCCTCGTTGATCAGGCGCTGATTGAGCAGGCTGTCATCGCCCTGGACGAGGATCTGGTCGAGCACGGCCATGGCATAATATTCAGGCGAGCCGCGTTCCGGCATGTGATAGCCGAATCCAAGGGCGGGCTGAGGTGCCAGCCGGTCGTAGATTTCGCCGGATTTCTCTTCTTCCTGGCGCGGCTCGGACACGTCCACCGGGTCGGCGGGCGTGCTGGCGGGGATGCTCCCGAACTCGCGCTCGATCCAGCTGAGTGTCTCGTCCGCGTCGATGTTTCCTGCCCCGACAATGACCGCATTATTGGGCGAATAATAGGTGTCGAAGAAGGCTTGAACGTCCTCTAGGTCGGCGGCGCGCAGATCTTCCAGATCACCGTAGAAATTGTGGGCGTTGTGCCAGTTTTCATTGGCCAGCATGGGCAGATCGATCCAGATCCAGCCGCCATAGGGCTGGTTGATCACGTTTACCAGCACCTCGTTTTCGACGACGCCCTGCTGGTTTTCCAGCACTTCCTGATCGATGATGGGCGCACGCATGCGATCGCCTTCGGCCCAGATCACCGCTTCGAGCGCATTCGATGGCACGACTTCGTAGTAATTGGTGAAATCGAACCGGGTCGATCCGTTGTTAACGCCTCCTGAGCCATAGATCAGCGAGTCGAAATCGCCTTTCGGCAGGTTTTCCGATCCCTGGAACATCAGGTGTTCGAATAGATGCGCGAAACCCGTGCGATTTCGGGGTTCGTTTCGGAATCCGACGCCGTAATACACAGCAACCGTTGCGGTCGGCACGGTCGTATCTTCGGACAGAACAACGCGAAGCCCATTGTCGAGCGTGTGGTAACTGACATCGACCTGGATACCTGCCGGCACCGATTCGCCGGACGTGACGCCGGTCTCGTCTGAATTTCGATCCACAGCCGGTTCGCCGCACGCAGCGAGCATGCAAGCGCCTAAAACGGCCATTAGCCGACCTGCCATGAGCTGCCTCCCTGTACTGTCGCCAATGCGACGTCGCCCAATCACCATCCCGCCACGCCTACGGTGAAACGTCAAATGAATGAACTGATAAGAAATGCCAATGCGAGAAGCAGACCGGTCGTGCGGTTGCTTTTGAACACGGCGAGGCAGGCCGGTCCGTCGGCCGGATCGGTCTTGCGGATCTGGTCGAACAGGTGAAAGGCGTAAGGCAGGATCAGCAATGCCAGCCAGAGCGACGCCCCTGCCAATACGCCGGCCAGTGCCGCAAGCGCCGCGGCCGCTGCATAGAAAATCCAGAGCCACAGCGTCAGATTCGATTGCAGCGCCAGAGCCGTCGATTTTACCCCGACCATGGCATCGTCTTCCATGTCCTGGCAGGCATAGATCGTGTCGTAGCCGAGCGTCCAGAACAGGCTGGAGACATAGAGCGCGATCGCCGCGGCATCGATGGCTCCCGCTATTGTCGCATAGCCGACGAGCACACCCCAATTGAATGTCAGGCCAAGCCAGGCCTGTGGCCACCAGGTGATCCGCTTCATGAAAGGATAGGCTGCGACCAGGCCGAGCGATGCGAGGGCTACCCATCGGGCCAGCTGCGGCAGCTGCATCAGCACGATGAAGCCGACGAGACACTGGGCAAGAAGGAATAGCCACGCGGCCCGGACAGAGATCGTGCGGGCGGCAAGGGGGCGGTCGGCAGTGCGCTCAACGCGCCGGTCGAGATCACGGTCGACAATGTCATTATATGTGCAGCCGGCCCCGCGCATGGCGACAGCACCGAGCGCAAAAAGGAGCGCCCAGCCGAGATCCGTGAGCTGTGCCGGAGCGCCGCTCGCCAGCCGCGCCAGCAGCAACCCGGTCCAGCACGGGATGGCGAGCAGCCAGAATCCGATCGGGCGGTCATAGCGCGCGAGGCGCAGGAAAGGTCGGAATCGCTCCGGCGCCCGGTCGACCCAGGTCTTTGGCAGGCTGTCGGCAACGCGTCGGTCGGCGGGAATCGTCATGCGCCCAGATTCCCAGCCACGACGCTTCGAGGCAAGAGTGTTGACGCGGCGCCGTCGACTGCTTACCCGCACGGCATGACCGATCCCCGTCTTTATTGCGAACAGGAGCTGGCGCCGGGCGTCCGGCTGGAGCTGGGCCGTGAAGACAGCCATTATCTGGTTTCGGTCATGCGCCGGCGTGAAGGCGAGAACATTCGCCTTTTCAACGCGAAGCATGGTGAATGGGCCGCCGAAATCAGGATCGCAGACCGCAAGCGCGCCGCCATTGAAGTCGATCGCCAATTGCGCCCGCCCCATATCGTGCCGGACCTCGAATTGCTGTTTGCACCGGTCAAGAAAAGCCGCACGGATTTCATTGTGGAAAAGGCGACCGAGCTGGGTGTCCGGTGCATCCGCCCGGTGATCACGCAGCGGACCATTGCCGACAAGGTACGAACGGACCGGCTGCGCTTGCTGGCCAAGGAGGCGGCCGAGCAAACCGAGCGGCTCGACTTGCCGGAAATCGACACTGCGGTGCGTCTGGAGGCTTGCCTGGCCGACTGGTCGCCGGAGCGGCCGCTTATTTTCTGTGACGAGGCGGGCGAGGCACAGCTGATGCCGGACGCGTTGAAAGGCGGACGCCGCGACGGCGTTTCGGTTCTGATCGGCCCGGAAGGCGGTTTCACGCCGGAAGAGCGTGAACGAATACGTGCTCTGCCGGCGGCCATACCGGTCTCGCTCGGGCCGCGCATTCTGCGCGCCGACACGGCAGCCGTGGCCGCACTGACGCTTTACCAGGCGCATTGCGGCGACTGGGCACACAATGCACAAGCACGTGAAAATTGACGGCTTCGTCTTGCCGGTCGCGCCGTTGCCTCCTAACTAGGCCAACAGGACAAGGGGAGCGGCAATCCATTGAGTGGATCCTATTCTGACGGCGGTGGCGGACCAGTCATCGAAAGCATCGAACAGATGGCGGCGCATCTCGCCAGGGGATGCAAGCCGCGCGAGCAATGGCTAATCGGCACCGAACACGAGAAGTTCGGGTTCACGCTGAAAGACCACCGCCCGCTGCCTTATGAAGGCGAGGGGCCGACCGTCCGCAAAATGCTGGAAGGCCTGACCCGCTTCGGCTGGGAATTGGTTGTCGAGAACGACAAGCCGATCGTGCTGAAGCGCGAGGGCGCGAGTGTCAGCCTGGAGCCGGGCGGGCAGTTCGAGCTGTCCGGTGCACCGCTGGAAAGTGTTCACCAGACCTGTTCGGAAGTGAATGGCCACCTCAAGGAGGTGAAAGCCGTTGCCGACGAGATCGGCGCCGGGTTCCTGGGGCTGGGATTTTCGCCGAAATGGTCGCTGGAAGAAACGCCGCTCATGCCGAAGGGCCGCTACGGGCTAATGAAAGCCTACATGCCCAAGGTCGGCTCGCTCGGCCACCAGATGATGTTCCGGTCGTGCACGGTCCAGGTCAATCTCGACTTCGACAGCGAAGCGACGATGGTGAAGATGTTCCGCGTCTCGCTGGCCCTGCAGCCGGTGGCCACGGCGCTGTTTGCGAATTCGCCCTTTGCCGACGGCAAGCCGAACGGCTTCCTCTCCTATCGGGCGCATATCTGGACCGACACCGACAATGACCGCACCGGCATGCTGCCCTTCGTGTTCGAGGACGGGATGGGGTTCGAGCGCTATGTCGACTACGCGCTCGACGTGCCGATGTATTTCGTCAAGCGAAACGGCGAGTTCATCAATGCCACCGGGCAGAGTTTCCGCGACTTCATGGCCGGCAAGCTGCCTGCCCTGCCGGGCGAGCGCGCGACAATCGAGGATTTCGACGACCATCTCTCGACAATCTTCCCGGAAGTGCGGCTGAAGACCTTTCTGGAAATGCGCGGCGCCGACAGCGGACCGTGGAACAAGCTTTGCGCGCTGCCGGCGTTCTGGGCTGGCCTGCTCTACGACGACGCCTCGCTCGAAGCGGCTTGGCAGCTGGTAAAGGACTGGAGCGCCAGCGAACGCGATGCGCTTCGTATTGGCGCTGCGCGCAAGGCGTTGAAAACGCCCTTCCGCAACACCACGCTGCAGGAAATCGCCAAGCAGGTCCTGGCCATTTCGCGCGACGGTCTGCGCGCGCGCGCCAGGCTGAACGGGCATGGCGAGAACGAGGCGGTTTTCCTCGATGATCTCGAAGCGATCGCCGCGAGCGGTCGCAGCCCGGCAGAAGACCTGCTGCAGCGCTATCATTCGGGCTGGGAGCACTCCGTCGAGCCGGCATTTACCGACTGCGCCTACTGACAGTTTCGTGACAGGTTCGCCCTTGAGTGACGGTTAACGCCGTGATCAAGTGCGCCCCGACAACCGGCGAGGGCCGGCATCGGGGAGGATGCATTGACTGACACCACAGCGGTAACGCCTGCGTCGCAGGATACGAGCTTTTTCGGCCATCCCAAGGGGCTGGCGATCCTGTTTTTCACCGAGATGTGGGAGCGCTTTTCCTATTACGGAATGCGCGGCCTGCTGATCATCTACCTGACCCAGCATTTCCTGTTCTCGGATCAGCAATCGACATTGATCTACGGTGCCTACACGGCGCTGGTCTATGTGATGACGATCATCGGCGGCACGCTCGCCGACCGTTATCTCGGCCAGAGGAAGGCCGTGACGTTCGGCGCCATCCTGCTTGTGCTGGGGCATGGCATGATGGCGTTCGAAGGCTCGGGATCGCGCGAGATCCTGACTTATGAAGGCGCCGAATACGAGATTACCCAGGATGGCCGCGGCAGTGGCGCGAACATCAATGCGATCATCATTTCCGAAAGCGGCCAGTCGATCATCACCTATGGCGATGGCGGCACGACGATCAATGTCGAGGATCCCGCTGCGGTCGGATTGCCGGCAAGCTTCACCTTCTCGGATGACATGACACGCGTCGAGCAGGAGCCGCTATACGTCAACATTCTCTACCTTGCGCTGGCCCTGATCATCGCCGGTGTGGGTTTCCTGAAAGCCAATATCTCGACCATTGTCGGTACGCTCTACGGGCTCGGCGATACGCGCCGCGATTCTGGCTTCACCCTGTTTTACATGGGTATCAATCTGGGCTCCTTCCTTTCGTCCATCACGGTCGGGATTATCGGCATTGTCTATGGCTGGAAATGGGGGTTCGGACTGGCCGGCATCGGCATGCTCGTTGGCCTGCTGACCTTCCTGTTCTTCCAGCACTGGCTGGAAGGCCGGGCCGACCCGCCTGACGCTGAAAAGCTGAAGAAGAAGGTCTTCGGGCCGATCAATGTTGAATGGGCCTGCTATCTCGCCGGCCTCGGCATTATCGGGATCTCGATGCTGGCCGTGATGAACCCGCAATACATGGGCGGCGTGCTCGGTCCGCTCGGCATCATCATGCTGGTCTTCCTGGTCGGCTATGCCTTCATGAAGACTCACGGCCAGGAACGCGGCCAGATGTTTGCCGCGATCTATTTCGTGCTGGCGCAGATCCCGTTCTGGGCGCTGTTCGAGCAGGCGGGCTCGTCGCTGAACCTGTTCACCGACCGTCTGGTCGACCGCAGCATGTTCGGGTGGGAAGTGCCGGCGCCGGTCTTCCAGGCGCTCAATGCAGGCTTCATCTTCATCTTTGCACCGCTCGTGGCCTGGCTTTGGATATACCTCGCCAAGCGGCGGATGAACCCGTCGACACCGGTCAAGTTCGCCGGCGGCGTGTTCCTGGTCGGGTTGGGTTTCCTGGCCCTCGTGCTCGGCATGAATGTCAGCGGGACCGCCGGAATGACGGCTGTCTACTTCATTTTCCTGATCTACTGGATCCATACCATGGGCGAGCTGATGTTGTCGCCCGTGGGGCTGTCAGCGGTCACCAAGCTCGCTCCGGCGCGCGTGGTCGGCATGACGATGGGCGCCTGGTTCCTGTATTCGGGACTGTCGAATTTCCTGGCCGGCATCATCGCCTCGACAACCGGCGCTGAAACGATCGGCGGTCAATTGACGGACGCGGCCGCAGCCAAGGCGACCTATACCGCGGTGTACACGCAGGTCGGGCTGATCGCGATGGGTATCGCCCTGTTCATGTTGCTGATCTCGCCGATCATCAAGAAGCTGATGGGTGCCGCGGATGACACGATGCAATCGCATCCCGAGGATACCGAAGCGGGTGGTCCGTCCATGGACCGGACGTCCGACGCGCCCTGACCGGGCCTGTCCTTCGGGCAATGAAAAGCCGCCGCGGAGTTTCTCCGCGGCGGCCTTTTTTTGCGCTTCGAAGCGAGGCCTACTTTTGCCAGCGGTCGTAAATAATGTTCCGGTCGAACAGGCTCGATGACCGGCGGCGACAGGCAGCAGACGATTCGATCCTGAACTGCGAGGTAGCGAAATCGATCTTGATGCGGCCATGATCCAGCAGGTCCAATCCCACGATCATGGCCGGCGTGTTGGCCAGGCCGAGGGTTTCAAAGATCGGAAAATCCGTGGCCAGAGCGCGCGCATTGCGAATGCAGAGACCGGAGAAGCGTACTGTACCGATGCCGATCTCGCCGGCCTGTCCCGATTGCGGGCCAAGGCCGAACACCTCGATATTGCGAACCTGGCGGTCGGTCATGACCGCATCTGCGAGCGATTCATTGATAAAGCTGCGCGTCGCGCCTGTGTCGACGATGAATACGGTTTCAATGCCATTGACCGACCCTGTCGCCCGCATCATGCCGATGCTGTCAATCACGCCGGAGAAGTCCGCAGTTTGCCAGGCCTCTGACGGGTCTATTCGGACGACATAATCGCGCAGATCGACCTCAACGCGGCTGTCTCCGAAGGCGTCTGTTCCGAGAATGCCAAACGCAACGAGATTGGCATTGATGTCGGCATCGATCGTGATCGCGCGGTCGATCGGAGCCGGTCCGGCACCGAAGTCAATTCGTGACACACCGAGGATGACGGTCGGGCCGGCCCCGGTCAGCCCATAGAATGTATCCGGCGTGCCGTCGGCGAAAGACAGGCCGAGCTGGTAGGCGAGGGCTTCGAGCAGCGCGGTGTGATTGGCACCGGTGTCGAGAATGAAGGGGTAGGGCCCCTCGCCGCCAATCGTTGTCGGCAGGACATAGTGTCCACTAAAAGCCTGCCGCAACTCTATTTCGGGTCCGCCCCAGGCCTGGGCGGTCATCGCGATACCGAAGCAGGCTGCAGTGATGAGTTTGCGCATCTCGTCCTCCTGACTTGCAAATTAGTGCGAAACCGTGGTCACGGCGAACACACGAAGTCGTCAGAATTTAGAATGTGCCGCGCAATTCGACGTAGAAGAGCGGGCCTTCCCGACGGCTCTGGTATTCGACAGCGTTCACCACACCGAGCGCGCGCGAACCGTCATAGAAGATGCGTTGACGCGTATTGCCCCGGTCGAGGGCACCATCGACCCCGATGCGTGCGGTCAAACCTGCCCAGCGCGTTGTTTCGACATAGATATCCAGATCGCCGTCGGTGAAGCCTTCGAGGCGGTATTCGCTTGCGCGGAAGACCTCGCCGTCAGATAGCCAGAAATAATCCCAGCCCCAGGCCAGGTCGAGCTTCGGGAAGGATTGCCGGAAGTCGAGGCGTACCTCCCATTCGCGCAAGTTCGACAGATGCCGGTCCTGCTGTGTCAGCTCGTCGAAAATGTTGGTGTCATACCATTCCAGGAAACCGTCGAGCACGGCGTTCGACAGGCCGATGGAATCGAGCGGCAGGGAGGTTTCCCAGGTCAGCCGGAAGATGGTGCCGTCGCCAATGTTGCCGGGCGCATCGAACACGCCAGTGGGTGTTACCACCGAAATGAAATCATCGACGCCTTCGATCCAGTCCTGGCCGATACGGAAAGTGAAGGAGCCGGATTCGCCGAACCGGCGCTCGACCTCGGCTTCAAGTGTCCAAGTGCGCTGGGGCTCATAGTCGGGGTTGCCGACCACCGCATTATTGTCGGCGATATCGATGGAGCTGGCGAACTTTCCAAAGTTCAGCTGATCGACATCTCGGCGCCCGGCGACGCGAAAACTTGTGACATCATTGGCTTGCCAGGTGAGTGCCACCGATGGCTTGGGATAGGAAAAGCGCCGCGACTGCTCGGAATCGCCGGTCTGTTCGATCTCGGAAAATTCATAACGCAATCCGGATTCCAGGTTGAAGGCTTCATTGATCGCCCAGACATGGTTCACGAAGAGCTCGGCCCGGCGTTCCTCGACCCGCGAATCCGCCACCGGCAGATCAAGCGGCGTGATCGTCGTCCCGTCATTATAGTCGACCTCAAGCAGGGTCTCGCGCCAGTTGACGGCGGCTTCAGCGCCGAACTCGAGCGTGTGGCGGTCATTTACGGTCCAGTTGAGCGCCTGCCGGAAAACCTGCTCGGAATTGTCGCTGTCTACCACGACAATGAAGGCCTCGACGAAATTGCCAGGATCATAGATCTCGAAGGCCTCGGCCCCGTCACGGTAGAAAGAGCGCCGCCACAGGAAGGTCGATGTCGACGCCAGATTGTCCGTGACGTCATGGTTCAAGGTGCCGGTCAGCGAACCACCGCTACCGTAATTGGTTGTGGCCGACTGCTCGAAACGCTCGAGCATTGGTGAACCGGTGGCGAACCCGTCCACCAGCGAATACTGGTGACGCCGCCATTCCCAGGTGAAGAAACGCGCATCGAACTGGAGCCGCGTGTCGGGCGTGATCTGCTGTGTTGCCGACGCGGTGCCGATATATTCCCAATAGCGGCGCTGTTCGTGGTCGTTGCGGTTCTCGATCTGAGCGCCGTTCCCGTCGAAGAGCGATTCATGGCGCTGGATGCGAGGGCCGCGCAAGACCGCCTCGAGCCCGAGATTGATGTCCGTCTCGCCCTGCGTGAAGGAATAGGCGATCTCACCGACCGCGCCGAGGCGCGAGCCGTCGAAATGATTGAGCCGCGCGCTCCAGGAACCAGAGGCGCCGGCGCCCTCGCGGAGGACGACATTCACCAGTCGCGCATGGCCGCGCATCTCGTATTGCGGTACCGGTTCACGGATCAACTCGATGCGTTCGACATCCTCGGCGGAGATCCGCTGGAGGATGGTGTCGAGCGGAATCGTCTTGTTCGAGGGCCGGCGGCCGTCGATCAGCAGATTGCCGAAGGAATCCGCCAATCCGCGGCGGTCGGTGTCGCCCGCGGAGAGTGAGAAACCGGGCACGCGACTGACCATGTCGAGGGCCGTAACCGGATTGAAGGCGGTGAAAAATTCGGTGCCGAACCCGATGATGGCGCCCGATGTCGACTCGCCAGCATGAGACCGGTCGATATCTGCCTGTGCCCAGCAAATACCGGATGTCAGCAGTGTCGCGGCCATCGCCGCAACACTCGCTCTAAGTTTCCCTCGCATGAAACCCTATCCCTGTTCAGGCCCCCCGCCCGAATGGAAGCCAATCTACCGGGTCATGCGACGAACTGAATTAAATGGCGGTCATATCAATCACGAAAGTGCGATATGTGGATCAGCCTGCACCGCCCACGGTGAGGCCGGCGATCTTCAATGAAGGCTGGCCGACGCCCACCGGCACGCCTTGTCCGGCCTTGCCGCAAACGCCGATGCCGGGATCCATGGCAAAGTCATTGCCGATCATCGAAATCCGGGTGAGGGCGGTCGGGCCATCGCCGATCAACGTGGCCCCCTTGACGGGATCGGCGATCTTGCCGTTGCGGACCCGGTAAGCCTCGGTGCACTGGAAAACGAACTTGCCAGAAGTGATATCGACCTGGCCGCCACCGAAACCGACGGCATAAAGGCCGTCCTCGAGACTTTCGATCATTTCCGCGGGTTCGTGTTCACCGTCCAGCATGTAGGTATTGGTCATGCGTGGCATCGGCATGTGCGCGTAGGATTCGCGGCGGCCATTGCCGGTCGCCTCCATGCCCATCAGGCGGGCATTCTGGCGGTCCTGCATGTAGCCCACGAGGATGCCGTCCTCGATGAGAATTGTACGTTCGGTGGGCGTGCCTTCATCGTCGATGGTCAAAGAACCGCGGCGCTTGTCCAGTGTGCCGTCGTCGATCACGGTCACGCCCCTGGCGGCGACCTGCTCGCCCAAGCGGCCGGCGAAGGCGGACGTGCCCTTGCGGTTGAAATCGCCTTCCAGGCCGTGGCCGACCGCTTCATGCAACAGCACGGCGGGCCAGCCGGGACCGAGCACGACATCCATCTGACCGGCCTTCACATCGACTGCCTCGAGATTGACGCGGGCAATTCGCAGGGCTTCATCGGCCAGGGATTTCCAGGAGTCGGGTTTCAGCCAGACCTCGAATGCATCGCGCCCGCCAGCTCCCGTGCTGCCGGATTCGCGGCGGCCATCGCGTTCGACGGTCACGGAAATGTTCAGGCGCACGAGCGGACGGTCGTCAGTGTTGAGGTTTCCGTCGGGCCGCAATATGCCGATCACCCGGCGGGACCCGGCGATCGAGGCAGAGACCTGGACCACCTCGCTGTCCTTGGCGCGCAGATAGGCATCGATCTCCTGCAACAGGGTCGACTTGGCATCGAAACCGGGATCGCCGACCGGGTCGATGGCATCATAAAGGTGGCGATTGGTGCGGACCGGCGCATCGGACAGCCGGGACGAACGACCTTCGCGGGCAGCACCGACGACCGAAGCCGCGCGTTTCACGGCATCCAGCGTGGGATCGCTGGAGTGGGCATAGCCGACCGCTTCCCCGGAAACGCAGCGCAGGCCGAAGCCGCGTGTTGCATCAAAGGACGCGGTTTTCAGCCGGCCATCGTCGAACACCAGCGTTTCCGACGTGCCATGTTCGAGAAACAACTCGCCGTCTTCGGCACCGGCAAGGGCGTCGGAAAATGCGTGTCGGGCACTATCAGCGTCAAACTCGAAGGGACTGAACGGATCGCTGGACATTGAAGGGCTCCTGCAGGACAGCCCTAGACATAGCGATGCCCGGCATTGCTTGCGAGCCCAAGATTACATGTGATGATCGAACGTCAGCTTCCGCTGGCGACGCGAAAGCGCTCGAGTTGTTCGCGCGGCTGGCGCCAGTGTGGCGCTTCAGCGGCGGCGGCCCGGAAATCATCATAAGCATCGGCAATCCGGCCCATCCGCTCATACGCGACCGCGCGATTGAAATAGGCTTTCTCGGCATCGGATAGACCGGCTTCGAGCGCCCGGCTTGCAGCATCCACGGCCTCCTCGAATCGGCCAAGGCGAATCAGGGCCGCTGATCGGTTCATGTCGATTTCCGGCGCGTCGTATCCGGCCACGACGGCCTGTTCGAGATCGTAGAGGGCATCGGCGGGCCGTTCGAGATGCAGGTTTATGACGGCGCGGTTCACCCAGGTGCGCTGGCGGTCACGTGCAGTCAGATCACTGGAGGCGAGGGCGGAATCGCAGGAGTTGAGGGCGGAACTGTAGGCGCGCCGCCAGACGGCGTTCTCGTAGCATTGCGCGGCCGGACTGCTGCCGATCACGATCATGGATTGCGCCGATGCGGTGCCGGCGAACATGCACGCCGCAATGCCTGTCAGGAACAACCTCAACATGTCACCCTCCTTGCCAGCCTGCGCATCCGCATGGCTGCGCAAAGAGTAGCAGATGTCGTGCCAATTGAAAATTGGCCTCGCGAGCAGATGTTTTTCGTCGACATTGCGGATCGGGGGACGTATGCGACAAAAAGGCACTGATATCGGCCTGACAGCGCCGGTTCAGGACTCTATATTCCGCCGCAATTCGCGAGGGGCGCCCTCGCGGCCAAGCAAGTATTTGGGGAAGCCATGCGATTTCTAACCGCGCTTTTCGCCATCTGGATGACCGTGACTGCGCTCGCGGCCGCTCAAAGTGGTGCGCCCGTGCCGGACGCTATCGGTTTGCGCGAAGCCGTCACGCCCGTCATGGAAAGTGTTGTCGAATTCCACACCCTGGTGATGTGGATCATCTCTGCGATCACGCTCGTCGTGCTGGCGCTGCTGCTGTGGGTCATGATCCGCTACAACCGGCGCGCCAATCCGACGCCGTCGAAGAACAGCCACAACACGCTGATCGAGATCATCTGGACCGCCGTACCGGTCTTGATCCTGGTAGTGATCGCGGTTCCGTCATTCCGGCTGCTGTATCTGCAGGACGAAATTCCGGAAGCCGATCTGACGATCAAGGCTGTCGGCTATCAATGGTATTGGGGTTATGAGTATGCCGATCTCGGGATCGGCGAATTCTATGCCAACATAATCCCGGACGAAGAGATCGATGCCGAAGCTGGCCAGCTGCGCCTGTTATCGACGGATTATCCGATCGTGGTGCCGGTCGATGCGACGGTGCGACTGAACGTGACCGCCGCGGACGTGATCCACTCCTGGACCATCCCCCAGTTCGGCATCAAGATAGACGCCATTCCGGGCCGGTTGAACGAGACCTGGTTCCGGGCCGAACGCACAGGCGTTTTCTACGGCCAGTGCTCGGAGCTCTGCGGGCTGCGCCACGCCTTCATGCCGATCGAGGTCCATGTCGTGCCGCAGGACGTGTTCGACGCCTGGGCCGAGACGGCAGCGGAAGACATCGATGCCGGCCGTTCGCTAATTGCTGAATATCAATCCGGTGTCCGCGAGACCCGGATGGCCTCGCGCTGAGGAGAGAGACATGTCTGACGCTATTGTTCATCAGGACGATCACGACCATTCGCCCAGCCTCTGGGACCCGCGCCGCTGGCTGTTCTCCACCAATCACAAGGACATCGGTACGATGTATCTGGTGTTCGCGATTGTCGCGGGCATCATCGGTTTTGCCATGTCCGGCGTGATCCGCTGGGAGCTGGCACAACCGGGCATTCAGGTCTTCGACGGCACGTCGCTTCTCGGGGCACTCGCAGCGAACGAGCACTCTTACAATGTCTTCGTGACAGGCCACGGCCTGGTCATGGTGTTCTTTGTGGTCATGCCGGCGATGATCGGCGGCTTCGGCAACTGGTTCGTGCCGATCCAGATCGGCGCGCCCGACATGGCCTTCCCGCGGATGAACAATATCTCGTTCTGGCTGCTGCCCTTTGCCTTCATGCTTTTGCTGATCTCGCTGTTCGTGCCGGGGTCGGGTGCCGGCAACGGGTTCGGCGGAGGCTGGGTAATCTACCCGCCGCTGTCGACCAGCGGCCACCCCGGACCGTCGATGGATTTCGCCATCCTTTCGCTGCACCTGGCCGGTGCGTCCTCCATCCTCGGTGCGATCAATTTCATCACGACGATCTTCAACATGCGTGCGCCGGGCATGACGATGCACAAGATGCCGCTGTTCGTCTGGTCGATGCTGATCACCGCTTTCCTGCTGCTGCTGGCGCTGCCGGTCCTGGCCGGCGCCATCACCATGCTGCTGACCGACCGCAATTTCGGGACGACTTTCTTCGACCCGGCCGGCGGCGGCGACCCGGTGATGTTCCAGCACTTGTTCTGGTTCTTCGGTCACCCGGAAGTCTACATCATGATCCTGCCGGGCTTCGGCATGGTCTCGCACATCGTGTCGACCTTCTCGCGCAAGCCGGTATTCGGCTATCTCGGCATGGCCTACGCCATGGTTTCGATCGGCTTCATCGGCTTCATCGTGTGGGCGCACCACATGTACACGGTCGGCATGGCCGTCGACCTGAAAGCCTATTTCGTGGCTGCGACAATGATCATCGCGGTGCCCACCGGCATCAAGATTTTCTCGTGGATCGCGACGATGTGGGGCGGGTCGATCGACTTCAAGGTACCGATGTTGTGGGCAATCGGCTTCATCTTCCTGTTCACGATCGGCGGCGTCACCGGTGTGATGCTGGCAAATGCCGGCGTGGACCAGGTGTTGCATGACACCTATTACGTGGTGGCTCACTTCCACTACGTGCTGTCGCTGGGAGCCATTTTCGCGATCTTCGCCGGTTTCTACTACTGGATCGAGAAGATGAGCGGATACAAGTATTCCGAGCTGCTTGGCCAGCTGCACTTCTGGATCACCTTTATCGGCGTGAACCTGATCTTCTTCCCGCAGCACTTCCTTGGTCTGCAGGGCATGCCGCGGCGCTATGTCGATTATCCCGATGCCTACGCGTTGTGGAACCAGGTCTCGTCCTGGGGCTATGTGGTGACCATGGTCGGCACGATCATCTTCTTCGTGATGCTGATCGATCTGTTCCTGCGCCGCCGTCAGGGGGCTGCGAACCCGTGGGGCGAAGGTGCCACCACGCTGGAATGGACGCTGTCCTCGCCGCCGCCTTTCCACCAGTTCAACGAACTCCCGGTGGTAAAGTCGGACACACACTAGATGCGACGGGCGGGGCGGAGAGACATCTCCGCCCCGAACGCCTTTGAATGAAGACATGGCAACTCGAACGGACACCGTGATGACCGGCCAGGCTGCGTCATCACCCGCCGAATGGCGGGATTATATCGCGCTGATGAAACCGCGCGTGATGACGCTTGTCGTCTTCACGGCGTTTGCGGGCTACATCGCCGCCCCGGCGGGCCTGCACCCCTTCATGGCCGTGATATCGCTTTTCGCCCTGGCTATGGGCGCGGGCGCGGCGGGCGCGCTCAACATGGCCTATGATGCGGATATCGATGCCACCATGCGGCGGACCCGGCTGCGGCCGGTCCCGCGCGGCCTGGTGCGCGCAGAAGATGCCTACGGCTTTGGCATCGTTGCGTCAGCGATTGCCGTATTGCTGATGGCGCTGGCGGCAAACTATCTGGCGGCCGGGCTGCTGGCCTTCTCGATCTTCTTCTACGCGGTCATCTACACGATGGTGCTGAAACGGCGCACGCCGCAGAATATCGTGATCGGCGGCGCTGCCGGTGCGTTCCCGCCGATGATCGGCTGGGCCGCCGCGACCGGCGAGATCACGCTCGATTCGGCTATCCTGTTTGCCATCATCTTCCTGTGGACGCCGCCGCATTCATGGGCGCTGGCGCTTTACAAGTCAGGCGATTACGCAGCGGCCGACGTGCCGATGATGCCAGTCGCCAAGGGCGCGAAGCGGACGCGTCTGGAAATCCTCATCTATTCGCTGATCCTGACTCCGTTCGCACTGGCACCGGTTTTCACCGGCCTCGGCGGCGCGGTCTATGCCGGGGTCTCATTGCTCGGCGGACTGGCCTTCTTGGTGCTAGCCTGGCGGATCTTCAATTCGCGCGCCGGCGAAGCCGGGTCTGCGGAAGAGGGTGCGCTCTATGCCGTCCGTGCGGGCGACAAGGCCGCGCGTGACCTGTTTGCCTATTCAATTGGCTATCTGGCCGCGCTTTTTGCCGCACTCATCGCCGAACATGCGCTTGGAGCCTATATTGCAACGCCTCTTGGAGGTGTGATTTGACCGACGAAAACAGACCCACGGCGGAAAAGACCGGCGCACAGCCGAACCTCACCGAGCACGAACAGGCCAAGCGCGAATTCGTGAAGGCGCGCAACCGGCGCAACATCATGATCGCCTGGTCCCTGGTCGCATTCATGGCGATCGTTTTCTCGATCACGGCGATCCGGCTGACCCAGAATATTGCCGATCGCGAAGCCGCGATGATGGCAGAGGAGGCTGACGGTGAAGCGCTGGCTGAAGAATAAGAATTCCCGCCTTCTGATTACGCTGTCCGGCGTTGCCATTGCCATGGTCGGTGCAGCTTATGCGGCTGTTCCGCTTTACAATCTGTTCTGCCAGGTCACCGGATATGGCGGCACCACGCAAGTTGCCGAGACCGGCGCTGACCGCGTGCTCGAACGCACGGTCGAGGTGCGGTTCGATGCGAGCATGGAACGCGGCCTGCCGTGGACGTTCGAGCCGATGCAGACCTCCATGACGGTGCATGTCGGCGAAACGGCACTGGCCTTCTACCGCGCCACCAACATGTCGGACCGGCCGGTGACCGGAATGGCGACCTACAACGTAACGCCGTTCAAAGCGGCGCCCTATTTTTCCAAGCTGGAGTGCTTCTGCTTCACCGAGCAAACGCTGCAACCCGGCGAAAGCATTGAAATGCCCGTCCTGTTCTTTGTCGATCCGCTGATCGACGAGGAGCGCCGTATGGACGATATCCGTACCATTACACTGTCCTATACTTTCTTCGAACAGGAATCGGACGGAGCAAGCGCGACAGGTCGCCGCGAAGCGGCACCATAGCATTGATCCGTAACGATACCGAAGGTATCAGACGTTCAACTCGTCCGGGGACGACTCGCAGGAGACACAGACATGGCCGGTCAAGCCGTCAAACACGACTATCATCTCGTCAATCCGAGCCCCTGGCCCTTCGTCGGGTCCTTGTTCGCCTTCATCATGATGCTTGGCGCGGTTGTCTGGATGAAAGGCCTGGCGGAAGGCAATTTCTTCTTCGGTGAAGGCCAGCCCTGGCTTTTTGCGATCGGCTTCCTCGGCATTCTCTACACGATGTTCGGCTGGTGGAGCGACGTGATCAAGGAATCGCGTGCCGGTGACCACACGCCGGTTGTCGCGATCGGTCTGCGCTACGGCATGATCCTGTTCATCCTGTCGGAAGTCATGTTCTTCGTGGCGTGGTTCTGGATGTTCTTCGAAGCCGCCCTGTTTCACGATCTGCGTGCCAGCGGCAGCTGGGATGCGGTCGCCATCGGCGCTGACTTTACCGGCTGGGAAAACTGGCCGCCGCCGGGTATCGAGACCTTTGATCCCTGGCATCTGCCGCTGATGAACACGCTGATCCTGCTTCTGTCCGGCACGACGGTGACATGGGCGCACCACGCGCTGCAGCACGGCGACCGCAAGGGCGCCATCCAGGGGCTGGTCCTGACCGTCATCCTCGGCCTCTGCTTCACCGCAGTGCAGGCCTATGAATATTCGCACGCCCATTTTGCCTTCGACGGCAATCTCTATGGCGCGACCTTCTTCATGGCGACCGGCTTCCACGGCGCGCACGTCATCATCGGGACGATCTTCCTGGCTATCTGCCTGTTGCGGCTGCTGGCCGGTGGCATGTCGCCGCAAAAGCATTTCGGCCTCGAGGCGGCGGCCTGGTACTGGCACTTCGTTGACGTCGTCTGGCTGTTCCTGTTCGCCTTCGTCTATGTGACATTCCAGTAGCGATGAGCCATGTCTCGCCTTTCGCCGCAGGTCTGAAGGGGCGATGCCCCCGTTGCGGCGAAGGCCAGATGTTTGCGGGATATCTGAAGATTGCTGACCATTGTGATGTCTGCGATCTGGATTTCGGCTTTGCCGATGCCGGAGACGGTCCGGCTGTCCTCGTCATGTTCCCGGCCGGATTTGCCGTGGTGATCCCGGCGCTCCTGCTGGAGGTCGCAGTGCAGCCGCCGATCTGGGTCCACATGACCCTCTGGCTGCCGCTGACGCTGGCGATCTGCCTCTTGCTGCTGCGCCCGTTCAAGGGCGTGCTGTTCGCGCTGCAATACAAGCACGCGGCAGAAGAAGCCCGCTTCAACGACGAGCATTGAGGCTGGCGGCTTGACGTTCCGCCCGCTGCCTGTCCTGACCCTTTTCATGCTGCCGGCGCTGGCGCTGTTATTGTGGCTAGGTGCCTGGCAATGGGGGCGGATGGGCGACAAGGCAGACGCCGTGGCGGCTTGGGAAAGCCGCGAAACGGGGGCGGCCCTGCCGCTAAGCGGGGTGTTGTGCGATGTCCGCGCCAGCTATTTCGGCCAGGAAGTCGAGCTTCCGGATCCAGCCAACCGGGAATTCATTCGTTTCCAGGGCCGTTCGCTGGACGGTGAACCGGGCTGGCGACACATGTATGCCTTGCCATTGCCCGACTGTTTCGAGGCCGGTGCAGGTCAGTCGGTCCTTGTCCAGCACGGGTTCGAACCCCTGCGCGGCGGCGATGTCGTCACCACAGAGCGATTGATGATCCGGCCGCCACCGGAAACCGGCGGGTTTGCGGCAGAGAATGATACCGCTTCACGGACCTTCTACCGCTTCGAGCCGGAAAGCCTTGCGCAATCCCTCGATTCGGCACGCATCTATGCGGACTTCTGGATCGTCGGGTATTCGGACGAATTGCCGCCCGAATTGGCGGCCGTGCCACCGGTGCAGCACCTTGGATATGCGCTGACCTGGTGGGGCATGGCGCTGGCGCTGATCGCGGTTTACCTCGGCTTGCATGTGCAGCGCCGGCGTTTGTGCTTCACCCGGCGTTAGCGGCTTTTTGCTATACGAATCAGGTCGATTTAATGAGGCAGACGCATGGCGCTGTGGCGCGACGAATCTCCGGGTGTGGAACTTGAAACGCGCGACCTGATCCTGCGGGCGCCACGCGCCGAGGATTATGAAGCCTGGGCGAAGCTGCGCGCCGCGAGCCGCCGCCATACCGAGCCGTGGGAACCTGCCTGGACCGAAGACGAGCTGACCCGTACCGCCTACCGCGGCCGGCTGCGGCGCTACGATATGGACTGGCGCGACGGGCGCGGCGCGCCTTTCTTCATCATTCGCAAAGAGGGCCGGTTGCTGGTGGGGGCCTGCAATCTCAACAATATCCGGCGCGGCGTGATGCAGAGCGCCGATATCGGCTACTGGATCGGCACACCCTATATTCGCCGCGGCTTCGCCCGGCAGGCGATCCGTCGTGTTTTGGCGTTTGCCTGGAGTGACCTTCAGCTCAACCGGGTCGAGGCTGCCGTGCAGCCGCAGAACACGGCATCGCGGCAATTGCTGGAGGAAATCGGCTTTGTCTTCGAAGGACGGGCACGCGGATTGCTGAATATCGCCGGCGAATGGCGCGACCACGACCGGCTGGCCATCCTGTGCGAGGATCGCTGAGATGCATGAGCTTGTGCTGACCGAAGCCACCAAAGCCTCTGGTGCGGTCGCGTTCGTCATCGACTTGGAGACGGCCTGTTTTGACGGAGATTACGGCAGGCTTGGCCTGATCAAGGCGACCTACCTGCTCGAAGACATCATCGAGAAACTGGCACCCGCCGAACGCCCGGATTTCTCGCAAGCCATTATCGCGGGTGAAATCGATCAGCGTGTGCGGCTGGTTGGTGAAGAGGGAGCCGTGCGGTATCTAAGGTTCATCGGCCAAAGACGGTCTGACGGTTGCCTGACCGGGTTGGTTCTGCCGGCCGGCCGGTTCTGCGTGGACGCCGGCGATCAATTGATTCGCGAAAACCGTGTCACGGCAGCAGTGGATGATGGAGAAATCCTTGCCCACTACCAGCCGATCGTATCGCTGGAGACGAGTGCGCTGGTGGGATTTGAAGCCCTGGCACGCTGGGACCGCCCCGGCGTCGGGCTGATCGGGCCGGATGATTTCATTCCGCTGGCCGATGATCTCGACCTGCTTGGCCGGATCGGCACCCAGGTACGCGACGCAGCGGCGCGGGATCTGTCAGCCTGGCGCACGGCATTACCGAATACGCCGCTGTTCATTGCCGCCAACGCCACTGTCAGTGAATTGCTGACGGACGGATTCGCCGAGACCCTGATCGGCAGTATCGAGCGATCGGGCCTGCGCGCGGGAAGCTACAAGCTGGAAATCGCGGAAACCGAGATCATGCGTCAGCCTGACGAGGCGGCCCGGGTGATTGCCGATCTCAAGGCTGGGGGCATCCAGCTGGCGCTGGATGATTTCGGGACCGGCTATTCCTCGCTGTCGCGGCTCGATCAGTTCAACTTCGATACCGTGAAGATCGATCGCTATTTCATTCGCGCCATGGCGTCGTCGGGGAGCGCGACCAAAGTGGTGGAATCGGTCATGCAGCTGGCCAATCATCTCGGCATGACAGTCGTGGCCGAAGGAATAGAAACTGCAGAGACCGCCGCGCAGCTTGCGGAAATGGGATGCGATTACGGGCAGGGTTTCCGCTTTGCGGGCGCCGTGGCACCGGAACTCGCGGCGGAAATCGTCAAGTCGGGGCTGCCCGGACGGATCGCGCCACCACCGCGCTGATCAGGCGTGGCCGGAAATTGCCGACAGGTGAGCGGGATCGACGCCGATCAGCTTGAGGGCACGCTCCCACTTGTTTTCGAACAGATCATCGAAAATCAGGCTTTCTTCCGGTTCGGCCACGAGCCAGGCGCTGGCCTGCAATTCGTCTTCGAGCTGGCCCGGCCCCCAGCCGGCATAGCCGAGCGCGAGCACAGCGCGACGGGGCGGGTGATCGGACGCCATGGCGTCGAGCACTTCGCGGGTCGCCGTCAGACAGATATTGCTGGACACCCGCATGGTCGCGGCGTCGTGCGAGAAATCCGGTGTGTGCAGGACAAAGCCGCGATCTCCGTCGACCGGGCCGCCATTCAGCACGGCGCGATCGGGAACAACGATGTCGCTTTCGATCTCGAGCTGGTCGAAAAGCGTGGGCAGGCGGAGATCTTCGACCGGATTATTGACAGCAATTCCCATTGCGTGCTCGTCATCATGATCGCAAACGTAAATCAGCGCGCGATCGAATCGCGGGTCGCCGATCGCAGGGCTTGCGATCAACAGCTTCCCGGTGAGATATCCCGCGTCTTGCATGCAAGCATGCTCTCCCCAAAACGGGGACAGGTAAACCCATGTTCCCGCTATTCAGACCAGAAGTGATCGGGCAACATTCCAATAACGCCATAAGCGAGGAGATTCCCAATATGACGATTGCAAAGGGCGACAGCCTGCCAGACGTGAAATTCGGTGTGATGACGGCAGACGGACCGTCGCAGGTTTCAACGAGCGACGTGTTTGCCGGAAAGACCGTGGCGCTGTTCGCGGTGCCGGGAGCATTCACGCCGACCTGCTCGGCCAAGCATTTGCCGGGATTTGTCGAAAAGGCCGATGAATTGCGGTCAAAGGGCGTGGACACGATTGCCTGTGTTTCGGTCAATGATGTCTTTGTCATGAAGGCCTGGGGCGATGATCAGGGCGTCGGCGATGACATCGTCATGCTCGCCGATGGCAATGGCGATTTTGCGCAGGCGACGGGTCTGACGATGGACGGGTCCGGTTTCGGGATGGGCCTGCGCTCGCAACGTTTCTCGATGCTGGTCAAGGACGGCAAGGTCGAGATCCTGAACACTGAAGAGCCGGGCGATTTCCGTACGTCGAGCGCGGAACACATGCTGACCCAGCTCTAGGACACCAGAAGGGAGGAGCCTTCCAATGGGCGAGTTGATCTTTATCGGCGTGATCGTCGTGCTGGCGCTGCTGATCGTCTCAATGACGATCAAAGCGGTGCCGCAGGGCATGGAATACACGGTTGAACGGTTCGGGCGGTTCACGCGAAAGCTGACGCCCGGTCTCCACTTCATCGTGCCGTTCGTCGACGTCGTCCGGTACAAGATCAATGTACGCGAGCGGGTGCTCGACGTGCCCAAGCAGGAAGTGATCACCAAGGATAACGCCATGGTGTCGGTCGACGCCGTGGTGTTCATCCAGGTGATGGAAGCGGCGCGGGCGGCCTACGAAGTCGACAATCTCGACTTCTCGATCGTCAATCTGGCGATGACCAATGTACGGACCGTGGTCGGCTCGATGGATCTCGACCAGGTCCTGTCCAACCGCGACGATATCAATGCGCGCCTTCTGTCCGTGATCGATGCCGCCACCAATCCGTGGGGCGTGAAGGTGACACGGATCGAGATCCGCGACCTGTCGCCGCCGCCGGACATTACCGAGGCGATGGCCCGGCAGATGAAGGCGGAACGCCTGAAGCGGGCGGAAATCCTTGAAGCGGAAGGTGAAAAACAGTCGGAAATCCTGCGCGCCGAGGGTGAAAAGCAATCACAGATCCTGGAAGCCGAAGGCCGCAAGGAAGCCGCCTTCCGGGACGCCGAGGCACGCGAACGACTGGCCGAGGCCGAAGCGCGCGCGACCGAGGCCGTGTCAAAGGCGATCCGCGAAGGCGATCTCAATGCGGTAAACTATTTCCTCGGCCAGAAATATGTCGAGGCGTTTGCCAAGCTGGCCGAAAGCGACCAGCAGAAAACGGTCATCATCCCGGCCGAGTTCTCCAATATCGTCTCGACCGTGATGGGCGTGGGCGAGCTGGCGAAGGCAGCGCGTGACGCGGCCAAGGACGCGGCCACGGATGCTGTCGGCCAGGCGCGCGGCAGTGTGCCGCCAACGGAATAGGAGGCCTTCATGGACCTGCTGATCACAGCACTGGAAAGCCTGAATGTGTGGTGGTGGCTCGGCATTGCCGCGGCCCTGCTCATCACCGAATTGCTCACCGGCACAACCTATATCCTGTGGCCTGCGGCTTCCGCCTTCGTCACCGCGCTGTTTGCTGCCTTCGTCGGTTGGCCGGTCGAGCTTGCCATCTTTGCCGGTCTCGGCGTGCTCTTCCTGCTGCTGGGGGACCGCTTCGTGAAACCCCGCCTGAAATCCGGCGCCGATAGCGGCCTCAACACCCGGGCGACCTATCTTGTCGGCGAACGGGTGACCGTGGTGTCCGGTTTCACGGAAGGTCGCGGCCGGGTGCGCCATGGCGACACCGAATGGTCGGCCAAGACCGCGGATGGCAGTGATCTGGCTGTCGGGGCCAGCGCCGTTGTCACGGCGCTGGACGGGACACGCCTCATCCTGAAAGCCTGACGTTCAGCCTTCCGCTGCGTTCGAGCTACATCAGGCTGGCATCACGCATCTGTGCGATTGCCAGCCGCGCCAGCTCGTCGGCGCGGTCATTGTCGGGGTCACCGGAATGGCCCTTGACCCAATCCCAGCTGACTTCATGCCGGGATGCAGCCGCGTCCAGTTCCATCCACAGATCGGCATTCTTGACCGGTTTTTTGGCGGCGGTTTTCCAGCCATTTTTCTTCCAGCCGTGAATCCATTTCGTGACGCCATCGCGTACATAGGTGGAATCCGTCACCAACCGGACCGGTTTGCCGCTGCCCTTGATCGCCTTCAGAGCACGGATCGCCGCCATTAATTCCATGCGGTTATTGGTCGTCTCCAGCTCGGCACCGGAAATTTCCTTACGATGACCATTCCATTCGAGAATGGCGCCCCAGCCACCCGGGCCCGGATTACCGGAACAGGCTCCGTCAGTGTGGATGGTGATCAGGCCCATCAGCTCGGCTTCACCGGATAGATCTTGTCGAGATCGTCGATGCCGGCGCGGACAAGCTCGGCGAGAACATCCATGTCGATATCCTCGAGCTTGTTGATGTAGAGACACGATCTGCCGAGCTTGTGTTTGCCGAGACGGTCGAGCAAATGCCCGTAATTCTGGTAACCCGGCATGATGTAGAGCGACAAATTGGCCTTGCGCGGCGAAAAGCCGGTGGCCAGGAAATCGCCCTCTCTGCCCGTGGGGTATTTGTAATGGTACTCGCCGAAGCCGATAATTGACGGTCCCCACATGCGCGGCGACCAGCCGGTGACATCCTTGAAAAATTGCAACAGCTGCAGGCCCTGTTCGCGGCGTTTTTCCGGCTCGACGGTGGCGAGAAAATCTTCGGGCGAAATTTCGGTCGGCTTGGTCTTGTTCTCGCTCATTCTGCGGCCTCATGGGTCAGGATACGGGGCAGTTTGAAGACCACATCCTCTTCGGTGACACGCAATTCATCGACATGTGTGTCATAGCGTTCACCGACCGCTGCGATCAGGTTCTCGACCAGGCTCTCGGGCGCCGAAGCACCGGCGGTGATGCCGAGCGTTTCCGCGTTTTCGAGCAGCGTCCAGTTGACCGAGCCGGCGTCCTCGACCAATGCCGCATCGCGTGCGCCGGCGCGCAGGGCAACCTCGACCAGGCGCTTGGAATTCGACGAGGTTTCCGAACCGATCACGAGAACCACATCGCAGCGCTCCGCCATTGCCTTGACGGCGGCCTGGCGGTTGGTCGTGGCGTAGCAGATGTCTTCCTTGTGCGGCGCGGAAATCGACGGGAAGCGGGCCTTCAGCGCCGCGACGATCTCCGCCGTGTCGTCAACCGACAGCGTGGTCTGGGTGACGAAGGCGAGCAAGTCCGGATTACGCGGCTCGAACGCCCTGGCATCCTCGACGGTCTCGATCAGCGTGATCGCGCCGTCCGGGAGTTGCCCCAGCGTTCCAATCACCTCGGGATGGCCGGCATGGCCGATCAACACGATCTCGGCGCCATTATTGTAATGGCGCTGGGCTTCCACGTGGACCTTGGAGACCAGCGGGCAGGTCGCATCGACATAGATCATGTTGCGCCGCTCGGCCTCGAACGGCACGGATTTCGGGACACCATGCGCCGAAAAGACCACCGGGCGGTCCGTCGGGGCCTCGTCCAGTTCTTCGACGAAAATGGCGCCAATACGCTGCAGGCGCTCCACGACGTGCCGGTTGTGGACGATTTCATGGCGCACGAAGACCGGCGCGTCGAACTTGGCGATGGCCTGCTCGACGATCTGGATGGCGCGGTCGACGCCCGCACAGAAGCCGCGCGGTGCAGCGAGAATTACGTGCATTTTCGGGCGAACGCTCATTTCCGATCCATCATCTGCGGTCCCGCCGTTGCGGCAGGCCAATAGGCGTCGTAAGACCCTGACATAATCAACCGTCGGTCCGGAGTCATCATCCATGCGTTGGTCAATTCTTTGTGTCGCAGCGATTCTTGGCGGTTGCAGCACGGCGGAAAGCGTTTTTCGCGACCTGCCGGACAATCCGGGTCCATGCCCGTCCGCGCTGACATTGTATGATGCACACAGGGTGGTGGAACTGACGGGTCAGCCGGCAACCATTCAGAGCATTGGTTTCACGGGTGAAATCAACGGCGTACGTTCGCTTTGCCGGTATTATGATTCGCAGCCGATCATCGCCAATCTGGAAATCGACTTTGGTTTCGGACGCGGTCCTGCGGCGCAGGGTTCGGAGCACACCTACACCTATTTCGTTGCAGTCACGCGGACCGACCGCGTGGTGCTGCACCGCGAGGAATTCCCGATCCGCGTTCGCTTCGACGCGGGCGAGGACCGGATTTACATGACCGAGGAGATCGACAGCATCTCCATTCCACGTGCGTCGGAAACCACATCGGGTTCGAATTTCGAGATCATTGTCGGCTTCGTGCTGACGGACGAACAATTGCAGTGGAACCGCGAGGGCCAGCGCTTCCGTGTGAATGCGGGTCAGCCCGAGGACTAGCACCATGCCCAGCCTTGTCGATCAATTCACCGCGCGCGTCGGCGCGGCGTTTGCGGCCATTGGATTACCGGAAGAGCTGGGACACTGCACGGAATCGGATCGGCCGGATCTCGCGCCGTATCAGTGCAATGGCGCGATGGCGGCCGCCAGGATCGCGAAGAAAGCCCCGCGCGCCGTCGCCGAGGAGATTGTTGCCCAGCTCGAGGGCGATGATCTGTTCGAAAAGATCGAGATTGCCGGACCGGGCTTCCTGAACTTCACACCGACCGTGGCGGTCTATGGCCTGCAAGCCAATACGATCGCCAGCGATGACCGTACCGGCGCCGGTACGGTCGACGTGCCGCGCAAGGTGATGATCGATTTCGGCGGCCCGAATGTCGCCAAACCCATGCATGTGGGGCATCTGCGCTCCTCGGTGATCGGCGACAGCCTGCAGCGCCTGTTGCGGTTCCGCGGCGATACGGTGGTGTCCGATATCCATCTTGGCGACTGGGGCTACCAGATGGGCCTTCTGGTCACCGAACTCCAGGCCGAGCAGCCAGACCTGCCGTATTTCGATGCGGCATTCGAGGGGGATTACCCCGCCGAGCCGCCGGTAACGATCGAGGACTTGTCGCGGCTCTATCCGCAAGCAGCTGCGAAGGCAAAGGAAGACGCGGACCGCGCGGCGGCCGCGCGCAAGGCGACGGCCGAACTCCAGGCCGGGCGGCGCGGTTACCGGGCGCTGCTCCGGCATTTCATCACGGTTTCCATCGCGGCGCTGAAACAGGATTTTGGCGCGCTGGGCGTGCATTTCGACCTGTGGAAAGGCGAAAGCGACGTCAATGACCTGATTCCCGGCCTGGTTCAGGACTTCAAGGATCGCGGCGTGGCCGAGAAGTCGGAGGGCGCCTGGATCGTTCGCACGGCACGCGAGGACGACAAGAAGGAATTGGCGCCGCTGATCCTGGTCAGTTCACAGGGTTCGGCGCTCTACGGCACGACCGACCTGGCGACCATACTCGACCGCAAGACCTCGTTCGGGCCTGACCTGACCCTCTATGTCGTCGATCTGGGGCAGTCGGACCATTTCGAGCAGGTTTTCCGCGCCGCCTACAAGGCCGGGCTGGCTGAAGAAGGCGCGCTGGAACACGTCAAGTTCGGCACGGTCAATGGTCCGGACGGCAAGCGCTTGCGGACACGGGCCGGGGGAACTTTCCGGCTGGCTGACCTGATCAACGAGGCCTATGAGCGGGCGCAGACCCGGCTGCACGAGGCCGGGCTGGGCGATGATCTCGCCGAGGACGAGTTCAACAAGGTTGCGCGCATGGTCGGCAATGCCGCGATCAAGTTCGCGGACCTGCAGAACTTCCGGACGACAAACTACATTTTCGAGCTCGACCGCTTTGTCTCGTTCGAAGGCAAGACCGGCCCCTATCTCCTTTACCAGGCCGTGCGCGTGAAATCGATCATGCGCAAAGCGGCGGACCAGGGCCTCGTGGCGGGTCCGATCGTGGTGGGCCACGATGCGGAAGCGGCACTGGTGCGCCGGCTGGACGGGTTTGATGCAGCGCTCGTACGCGCCTATGAGCAACGGGCGCCGAACCATGTCTGCGAGCATGTCTATTCCCTCGCACAGGCGTTTTCCTCCTTCTATGCGAGCTGTCCGATCCTGCCGGAGAAGGACGAGGCCGTGCGGGCGTCGCGCCTGGCACTGGCGCAGACCACGTTGAAACAGCTCGAACTCGGCTTGTCGCTGATCGGACTGGAAGCACCCGAGAAAATGTAGAGTCGATCGCGATTGACTCTTGTTTTGGGCGCTCTAAACCCTCCTCAACACGTCCCCGCGGGAGAGACCGGCGAATAAAGCCGGCGCCGAAGGCGCAACCGCCCCGGAAACGCTCAGGCCAAAGGACCGCGGGATGACGAAACGCTGGAAAGCGGGCATTGCGAAATGCCCCACCGAAGGAGCAAGCAAGGGAAGAACCCCTTCTTCTTGCGGAATCTCTCAGGTCGATCCGACAGCGGGGGCCGTCCGGTGCGCCGGACATGCCGGATACGGGGCCACGCCATATGACAGATACGCAGCGCACGCCGCTTCATGATCTCCATGTCGAACTGGGTGCCAGGATGGTGCCGTTCGCCGGCTACGATATGCCGCTGCAGTTCGACGGCATCATGGCCGAACACAATCACACGCGCGACGCCGCCGGCCTGTTCGATGTCTCGCATATGGGCCAGGCGCATTATACAGGCGACGAGGCCGCGCTCGAGAAGCTGATCACTGCGGACCTCTCCGTGCTGGCACCGGGCGAACAGAAATATACGCTGCTGCTGAACGATCAGGGCGGCATCATGGACGATCTGATGGTCTCGCGCCCGTTCGGCGATGACGGGCTGTTCCTCGTCGTCAATGCGGCGACGAAAGCAAATGATTTTGCCCATATCGCCGACAAGACCGGTGGCCCGCTGAACGTCATCGAGGATCGCGCGCTGATTGCCTTGCAGGGGCCTGCTGCTGCCGACGTGTTTGGCGCGCTGGTCCCGGGTGCGGCCAAGTTGATTTTTATGCAATGTGCCGTATTCGCGCTCGACAGCACCGAGATCTGGGTGTCGCGCTCCGGATATACCGGCGAGGACGGGTTCGAGATTTCCATTCCCGCCGACCGCGCGGAGGCGATCTCGCGGTTGATCCTGACGGATGAGCGGGTCAGGCCGATCGGACTGGGCGCACGCGACTCGCTGCGCCTCGAGGCCGGGCTTTGCCTTTATGGGCATGACATGGACGAGACCAGGACGCCGGTCGAAGCGACGCTGATGTGGGCGGTTGCGAAGCCGCGCCGCGAACGGCTCGATTTCCCAGGTGCCGAACGGGTCATGAAAATGTTTGCCGACAAGCCCGACCGTAAGCGGGTGGGGTTCACCATGGAAGGCGCGCCCGCCCGGGAAGGCGCGGAGATCGTCAAGGATAGCAAGACGGTCGGTGTCGTCACATCGGGCGGCTTCGGCCCGAGCGTGGGCGGCCCGGTCGGCATGGCCTATATCGATCTCGAATTCGCCGTGCCGGGCACCGAGGTCGAGATCGTGCTGCGGGGCAAGTCACGTCCCGCGAAAATCACGAAGATGCCTTTTGTCGAGCAACGTTATTACCGGGGCTAATCACTGGAAGGGGAGCATGCGATGAGCGTGAAATACACCAAGGACCATGAGTGGGTGAAGATCGAGGGCGAGACCGTAACGGTTGGCATTACCGCCTATGCCGCGGAACAGCTGGGCGATGTGGTTTTCGTGGAATTGCCGGAAATCGGCGCCAGCTTTGACCAGGGCGACGAGATGGCGGTCGTTGAATCGGTCAAGGCCGCTTCGGAAGTCTATGCGCCGGTGTCGGGCGAGGTCACGGCGGTCAATGACGCGCTGGAAGGCGAGCCGCAAAAGGTCAATGAAAGCGCGGACGCCGATGGCTGGTTCGTCAAGTTGAAGCTGTCAGACAAGAGCCAGCTTGACGGGCTCATGGACGAGGCCGCCTACAAGGCACACATCTCCTGATCAAAGGACAAATCGGATGAGATACCTTCCGCTGACGCCGGAGGACCGGCGCGACATGCTGGCGAAGATCGGTGCCAAGTCGATCGACGACTTGTTCACCGACGTCCCGGACGCGGCACGCCTCGACGCACCGGTCGATCTGCCGGCGCACCAGACCGAATTGCAGGTCGAGCGTGCCTTGTCGAAACTGGCGGCGGAGAACACGCCGGCGTCCAGCGTGCCATTCTTCGTCGGCGCCGGGGCCTACAAGCACCATGTGCCGGCGAGTGTGGACCATCTCATCCAGCGTTCCGAATTCCTGACCGCCTACACGCCGTATCAGCCGGAAATCAGCCAGGGCACGCTGCAAACCCTGTTCGAATTCCAGACCCAGGTCGCGCTCATGACCGGCATGGATGTGGCCAATGCCTCCATGTATGACGGCTCGACCGCATGTGGCGAAGCCGTGCTGATGGCGGCGCGGGTGACCAAGCGGAAGAAAGCTGTGCTCGCCGGGTCGCTTCATCCGCACTATTCGGCGACGACTCGGACCACCGCCCGATACATGGATATCGACATCGTCTCGAGTGCGCCGGATCTCGGCGGCCTCGCCGGCATTGCCGACATGATCGACGATGAAACCGCGTGCGTGGTGATCCAGACCCCGGACGTGTTCGGCCGCCTGCATGATCTGACGGAGATCTCGGAGAAGGCGCACCAGCACGGCGCGCTTGTGATCGCCGTCTTCACCGAGCCGGTGTCGCTTGGCCTGGTGAAATCACCCGGTGAAATGGGCGCGGACATTGCTGTGGGCGAAGGCCAGGGGATCGGCGTCGGGCTTAATTTCGGCGGGCCGTATGTCGGCCTGTTTGCCTGCAAGGACGATCGCCGTTTCATCCGCAATTTGCCTGGCCGGCTGGCCGGCGAAACGGTGGATGCCGATGGCCGCCGCGGCTACGTACTGACGCTGTCGACGCGCGAGCAGCACATCCGCCGCGACAAGGCGACTTCGAACATCTGCACCAATTCCGGCTTGTGTGCGCTGGCCTTCACGATCCACATGACGCTGCTGGGCGAAAAGGGCCTGAAAACCCTTGCCCGGATCAATCACGAGACGGCGTGCGATCTCGCCGATCGTCTTGGCGGTATCGAGGGAGTCGAGCTCGTGACCGACTGTTTCTTCAACGAGTTCGCACTGCGTCTGCCGAAACCGGCCGCCGGTGTGCTCGACCAATTGGTCGAGAAAGGCGTGCTGGGCGGCATTGCCGCATCGCGTCTCTATCCGGGCGAGATGGAGGACGTGCTGATTGTCGCCGCGACCGAGACCAATTCCGAAGACGATCTGGCGGCATTCGAGACCGCCCTGCGGGAGGTGTTGTAATGGGCATGAATACGCAAGGCCGGCCGACCCGCATGGAGCACGATATCGATCCGGGCGGATATGAAGACACTTTTTCCGGATCGCGCGGTCTGGAGCAGGCCGAGCCGCTGCTGTTCGAACGTGGCTCGCTGGATGTCAGCGGTGTCGACCTGCCGGATCCATCGGGCCGGGCCGACCGGCTGGGCGGGCTGAAGCGCGACGGCGTCATCGGCCTTCCGGGGCTCTCCGAGCCGGAAACAATGCGCCATTATGTGCGCCTCTCCCGCAAGAATTATGCGATCGATCTCGGGCTTTATCCGCTGGGCTCGTGCACGATGAAGCACAATCCGCGCCTGAACGAGAAGATCGCGCGGCTGCCAGGCTTTGCGGACATTCACCCGCTGCAGCCGGAGCAGACGGTGCAGGGCGCCTACAAGCTGATCGAGGAACTCGCCCGCTGGCTCATGGTGCTGACCAATACGCCGGCCGTGGCGATGAGCCCGAAGGCCGGTGCGCACGGCGAGCTGTGCGGCATGATGGCCATCCGCGCCGCCCTGGATGCGCGCGGCGAGACCCACCGCCGGCGCGTACTGGTGCCGGAATCGGCGCACGGCACAAACCCCGCCACGGCTGTGCAGTGCGGTTTCAAGACCGACGAGATACCGGCTGACGAGACCGGTCGCGTCGACATGGAGGCCTTCAAGGCAAAGCTTGGCGATGATGTCGCCGGCATCATGCTGACCAATCCCAACACGTGCGGCCTGTTCGAGCGCGATATTCGCGAGATCGCCGATCTCATCCACGAGGCTGGCGGGTATTTCTACTGCGACGGCGCGAATTTCAACGCCATCATGGGGCGCGTGCGGCCGGGCGATCTCGGCATCGATGCGATGCACATCAATCTGCACAAGACGTTTTCGACACCGCATGGCGGCGGCGGCCCAGGCTCCGGCCCGACCGTGCTCTCGGACTCGCTGGCGCCATATGCGCCTCTACCCTTCGTGGTGCGGACAAGCGATGGTGCCACGTTGAAGATGGCCGAGCACGAGAACGATCTCGACGGTGGCGACGCCAGCCCGTTCGGCCGGATGACCGCCTTCCATGGCCAGATGGGCATGTTCACGCGGGCGCTGACCTACATGATGAGCCACGGTTCCGACGGACTCCGACAGGCCGCGGAGGACGCCGTTCTTAACGCCAATTACGTGCTGGCCTCGCTGAAGGACATCATGACGCCGGCGTTTGACGGCACCTGCATGCACGAGGCGCTGTTCGACGACCGCTTCCTGAAGGACACCGGTGTGACGACGCTCGATTTCGCCAAGGCGATGATCGATGAAGGCTATCACCCGATGACCATGTACTTCCCGCTGGTGGTGCATGGCGCGATGTTGATCGAGCCGACGGAGACCGAGTCAAAATCTGGGCTCGACCGGTTCTGCGATGTGCTGCGCGGGCTGACCGAGGCGGCAAAGGCCGGGGAAGCGGATCGCTTCAAGGCGGCGCCGGTGCATGCGCCGATGCGGCGTCTCGACGAGACCCGCGCGGCCCGCCAGCCGGTTCTGCGCTGGACACCGCTCGTCGCCGAAGCGGCGGAATGATCAGGACGGTGCCTTGAACAGGCGCCGTCCCCATTTCTTTCCCAGCTGAAGGGTCGGTCGTTCGTAGAACCGGTAGGCCGCCGCCGAGACAATGAGCGGCAGTGCGACCATGGCGATGATCATGATCACGTTGTCTACGGGCCCGGGGCGGGCGAATGGCGCCCAGAGATGGGCGAGAGCCGCGATCACCAATATGTGCGAGAGATAGAGGCTGTACGACCAGTCCCCGACGTGCTGGAGCCAGCGCGTCGGCGTCATTTTTTTCTGCAGCTCCAGCCCGGCCATGCCAAGCACGATGAGCGTGGCACCGGGGCCGAAGGCCAGGACCCGCCCCCAGAATGCCGGGTAGTTTTCCGGCCCGCGCAGGCCCAGTACCCAGGCACCTGCCAGAAACAGGGCAACGCCGATGCCGGCAATCAAAGCCGGCCGGCGATAATGGCCGTGATGAAAAAGCAGGCCGGCAAAGGCACCGGCGATAAATTCGAAAGTGTGCGGGTGGAAAACCAGCTTCAGCCAGGGGTTCGAGTCGGGCCCGATGCCGAACGCCAGCCCGGCAGCGATCCCCGCGGACCAGAGCGCGAGCGCGAGCGGCAGCCGGTTTTGCGGGAGCAACAGGAAGCACGAAAAAATGGCGTAGAAATAGAGTTCGTGGATCAGCGTCCAGGAAACGCCGAGCAACGGGTCCGCACGTTGCGGGATAAGCAGGAAGGATTCGACGAGGCCGGACCGCGACAGCCAGTCGGCCAGCGTACCCTGCGCATAGAAACCGAGCACGGCCAGGGCGGTAAACAGCCAGACCGGTGGATAGACCCGCAGCGCCCGGTGATAGAGGAATTCGAGTGCCGCGCTGCCCTTGCCGAACCGGCCGCGCGTGACGTGCACCATGATGAAGCCGGAAATGACGAAGAACAGGTCAACGCCGGCGACCCCGTGATAAAGCCAGGGCGAGAGCAGCGGGTCCGCTGAAGCGCGAAGCTCGTTCGCCTGGACATGAATGGCGACAACCAGGAGGGCGGCGATCGCGCGCAGGGCCTGGATGTTGGCCAGGCGGATGGCTGTTGATTCGACCGTCACGACTTAAAGACCCGGTGACCGAAGCGGCGCGTGGCGATGAGCATGGGTCGTTCGACCCAATGATAGGTCAGTCCAGCCGCAATGATGCAGCCGGCCACGCCGAGGCTCAACATCGCCAGATTGTCGAGCCAGCCGAGATCCGGGACGACCAGTGTCCAGATTCGCGCGCCCGCCGCGAGAAAAATGAGATGGCCGAGATAAAGCGAGTAGGACCAGTCACCGAGCCGCACGAGGCCAGCAAACACGCCTGTTGGTGTACCGGTTTCGAACTGCAGCACGCCGAGAACAATCAGAAAGACGGGGATACCGAAGACGAAGAAACGGGTCCAGAAAACCGGAAAAGTCTCGACGGATAGCGGGCCCAGCGCGACGGCAGCGGCCAACAGGCCCGATAATCCGGCGGCAATGGCCAGGGCGCCCGCCCATCGCGGCAGGTTCGGGCGCCACAGTGCGAGGGCGGCACCGAGCAGGAATTCGACCGTGAGCGGATTGAATACGATGCTGAACGTTGCCGTCTGGCGGTGAAGGCCGAAAGCGGTCGCCAAAGCAACCACCAAAAGCCAGATGATCAGCGCGAAGGGCAGCCACCGGCGTGGCAGAAAGAGCAGCGCGGTGAAAACGATGTAGAAATACATCTCATGCACCAGCGTCCAGCCCACCGGCAGGATGGGCAGTTCGAACTGCGGCAGCAATAATAGCGATGACACGACCGCATCGGTATGGACCCGCTCCGTACTGGTATCCGGGCCGACGAGGATGGCGACGATCATCAGCGCGGTAAACACCCAATAGGGCGGATAAATCCGGGTCACCCGTTTGTAGAGAAAATAGGCATTGTTGCGCGAACCGGTTTCCAGCGTCCGCGTAACATGCACCATGACGAAACCGGACAGCACAAAAAACAGATCGACACCGGCAAATCCGACCAGCATGACCGATGAGGTCAGTTCTTCACCGAGGAATCGGGTCTCGACCTGCCAGAGATGGCCGATCACGACGCTCAAGGCGGCCAGTCCGCGCAGGACCTGAATCGAATGCAGCTGGCGTGGCGCCATTTGCGGAGACTCCTGCTGCGGGGCTTTGCCGACATTGACGTGAAGCAGTTAAGCTCCATTTCCCCTCAGTGATAAAAGGCGAATCTCACAGAATTTCGCCGTTTTTCACTGCGAATGTGTCATGCATGCCCTATCGCCGCGCTCGCGTGAACTCTAAGTAGCCCCTTCTATCGACGGGATTATATGACGCCGAATGAACAAAACGCTGAATAATATGAGCCGAAACCCGATCGGAGGCGTTTTGGTGACGGTTTTGCGCATGGTTGGCGTTGCCTTGGGTCTTGCCCTGATGGTGTTGTCGCTTCCGCTGGCCATCACCCCGATTCCGCTTGGCATTCCGCTCTTCATTGTCGGCGTTCTCCTGCTGGCCGGCAGTTCGCCGACCGCGCACCGGATCGTGACCGGATATCTCAAGCGGCATCCCGGATTATGGCACCGGGTGAAGCGGGTCTTTGGCGAGAAAGACGAACCGCCGGACGGTGACACCGACAACCGGTCATAAAAAAAGCCCCGCACCGGCGGGGCCTTCTTGATTCCAGGCTCATGAAAACTAGTTCAGGCGACCTTCGAGATCGGCGAGATCATCCTTGATCCGCTTGCTGTGGTCAGCCTTTTTCAGGTTTTCGGCAATCAGCCGTGCGGCTGCGTCAGTCGCGAGATCGGCGGCCATCGCCTTGACCTCGGCCACGGCCTGGGCTTCCGCCTGGGCAATGCGCTGTTCGGCGAGGGCGGTGCGCCGTTCCAGCCGCGCTGCGAGATCGGTCCGAGATTCATGACGCAGATGCTTGGCGTCCGCCTTGGCCTGCTCGATGATGGCCTCGGCTTCGGCTTCCGCCTCGCGTTGCTTGCGCTGGAAGCTGGACAGCAATTCCTGGGCTTCCTCACGCATGCGGCGGGCTTCATCAAGATCGTTCTTGATCTTCGCCGAACGGTCATCGAGCTGCGCGGTGATCATGCCCGGCACTTTGAACCAGACCAGGATGCCGAAGAATATTATCACCCCGAGCATGGCCCAGAATGAGGTATCGGACAGCAGGTAGTCGATCATGGCGTCCTCCTAGTCCTTGTCCATCGCGGCAATGGCCTTGGCGGCATCGCTTTCGCTGACCGACAGGGCGGCGAGCCGGTTGGCGGCTTCGGCAGCGCTGCCTGCGGCAATGGTCCGGACTTCGGCCAGAGCCTTCTCGCGGGCTTCCGCCAGAGCCATTTCGGCTTCCGCGGATTTCGCCGCAATCTCGGCATCGACCTCGGCGGTTTCCTCGGCGATCTCGCGATCGACTTCCGCCTTGGCATCCGCAGCAAGTGAATGAGCCCTTGCCCGCGCATCCGCCAGCGACTTCTCGTAAGCGGCGCGCGTTTCCTCGGCGTCGGTCTTGATCTGCTGGGCCACGTCCAGATCGTCAGCGATCCGGTCACGGCGTTCTTCGATCACGCCGCCAATCCGCGGCAGGATCCAGCGCGACATCAACAGATAGAGTGCCGCAAAGGAAATCATGAGCCAGAAGATCTGGGATGCGAAATAGGTCGGGTCGAAAGGCGGAAAAGTGCCGGCTTCCTCGCCGTGCACTTCGTCGGCCGCCGCGACCGCCAGACTCATCATGGATATGAGCGTCATGGGACGCCTCTTTCCGTTAGCAAAAGCCAGGTCGCCGCGGACTGTATGCCCGCGGCGGATATCAATCGTCGTTGATTAGACGACGAACAGCAGCAGCAGGGCGATGAGCAGCGAGAAGATGCCCAGAGCTTCGGTCACGGCGAAGCCGAAGATCAGCGTGCCGAATTGTTGCTGTGCAGCAGCCGGGTTGCGCATCGCGCCTTGCAGGAACGATCCGAAGATGTTGCCCACACCCATGGCAGCACCGAGCATGCCGAGACATGCCAGGCCAGCGCCGATGTATTTGCCGAGATCAATAAGACCCTGTTCCATTTTGGAGCTCCTTGTAAGCGGTCCGGTTAGAAAGTCTGTGCTTGCCCGTCAGTGTGCCGGGTGAAGCGCGTCATTGAGATAGATGCAGGTCAGGATGGCGAAGACGTAGGCTTGCAGGAAAGCCACCAGGAATTCCAGCGCCGTCAGGCCGATGACCATGAAGAAGGGCAGAATGCCAACGATACCCCATGCGGCGCCGGCGGCCCCGAGCATGACGATGAAACCGGCGAACACCTTCAACAGGATGTGCCCGGCGAGCATGTTGGCGAATAGGCGCACCGAAAGCGAGATCGGGCGCGAGAGGAAAGAGATCACCTCGATCGGCGTCACGATCAGGTAAAGCACCGGCGGCACACCGGCCGGAACGAACAGTTTCAGGAACTTGAAGCCATTCTTGTAGACGCCGAACCCGACGACGATCGCCATCACCAGCATCGACAGCGTCAGCGTGACGATGATGTGGCTGGTGATCGTGAAACTATGATTGTCCAGGCCCGCAATCGGCAGCGGCAGATAGGGGAACATGCCGAACATGTTGCCTGCCAGGATGAAGATGAAGAGCGTGAACACGAAGGGGAAGAAACGCAGTCCCTCATTGCCGGCCGAGGACCGGACCATGTCGGCGACAAATCCATAAAGGATTTCGGCGACCGACTGTCCGCGACCCGGCACAAGCGCGCGCTTGTTCGTGGCCAGCGCCATGAGCAGGGTCACGCTGACCGTTGCCAGCAGCATGAAGAATGCGGAGTTCGTGAAGGCCAGGTTGACGCCCGCGATTTCCAGCGGAGCGACTTCGTGGATTTCAAACTGCTTGATCGGGTTCGTGTCTGCCACGTCCGGCCTCTTACTTCTCGCGCTCGGCGCGTTCGCCCAATTCCTTCGCGGCGCGGACAACGTTCAACGTGCCGGCGCCAAATCCAATCAGTGTTCCGATCAGCAGTCCGAAGGGGAGGCTGCCGAGCGCGAGGTCGAGGAAGTAACCTAGCGCGGCGCCGACCGCCACACCGACGATGAATTCCGTTCCGTATCTCATCCCGATAGCCCACCCGCTTGGGGAAGGGCGATCATATTTGCGATCTTCGACCGATCTGGCATCGAGCTTCGCCTTCAGGCGCTGCTCGAACTCGGCGAGTTGATCGTCGGGATGGCTCCGGTTTGGTTCGTCGCTGTTGGACATCATGATCTGGTCGCCTTCCGGACCCCCGGAAAGCGCGCGCAAGCTAGACAAGGGGGCAGGGCAAGTCAAGCATGCCAGTGCGCATATCAACCTGTTGATTTTATAATGTTATTTCTACTCCGCGGCAATCAGTTGCTCGGCGCGGGCGAGATCGACTGAAACCAGCTGGGAAACCCCGCGTTCTGCCATCGTGACACCGTAGAGCCGGTCCATGCGCGACATGGTCAGCGGATTGTGCGTGATCACAAGGAAGCGGGTCGCCGTCATTCGCCGCATTTCGTCCAGCATCCGGCAGAAGCGATCGACATTGGCGTCGTCGAGCGGCGCGTCGACTTCGTCGAGCACGCAGACCGGGGCCGGGTTCGACAGGAAAACCGCGAATATCAGGGCAGAGGCGGTGAGGGCCTGTTCGCCGCCCGACATCAGGGACATGCGTTCCATCTTCTTGCCGGGCGGGCAGGCGAAAATCTCGAGGCCGGCTTCCAGCGGATCGTCGCTCTCGGTCAGGGCCAGCTCGGCGGAACCGCCTTCGAACAGGGTTTCAAACAGTTTGCGGAAGCTCTGATCGATCCGTTCGAACGCTTCGAGCAGCCGCGCCCGGCCTTCGCGGGACAAGGCGTCGATGCCCTTGCGCAGGCGTTCGATGGCGGCCAGAAGATCGTCGCGCTCGGAGACCAGCTCGTTTCGCTTGGTCTGCAATTCCTCGGCTTCCTGGTCGGCGCGGAGATTGACCGCGCCCATGCGCTCGCGCGATTGGCGCGCGCCGTCCAGCTTCTGTTCCAGGGCATCGAGCTCGAGCGTTTCGAATTTCTCGTCGACGCGCTCGGCGAGCACCATGGCGGTGGCACCTGTCGCTTCCTTCAACCGGGAATCGGTTTCGTCGAGCCGTTCGCGCGCCGCCGCCAGACGTGCCTCGTCCGCCGCCCGCTTCTCGCGGGAGGAAGCGGCTTCGCGCTCGGCGGCGCGGGCCGCCGCATCAGCCTGCTTGGCTTTCGCGTCGGCCGCCAGCGCGGTGTCCCTTGCTTCTGCCGCGACGCGCGAGGCCTGGGACAGGGTCTCGGCGATGTTTGCCAGTTTCTCGCGGATCTCGCCCGGCTTGCGGCGCGCGGTTTCGAGCTGGGCTTCGATCGCGGTCCGGTTCTCCACCAGTTCGTCCAGCCGCGACCGGGCCTCGGTGGCGCGCTTTTGCCAGTCCTCTCGCTCGGCGGACAATTCCGCGATGCGCCGGGCACGGCCTTCGGCCGCACGCGCCAGGTCATCATGCGCCTGGCGCGCGGCATCGAAGGTTTCCCGGGCTGTTTCCGCGTCTTGTTTCGCCGCGTCGAGCTCGCCCTTGAACGCTTCGAGACGGCCATCGTCGCGCAAGGCCGCTTCGGCAGTATTCAGAAGCGCCCGGGCTTCTTCCAGCTCGGATGTCAGCCGGTCGATCTCGGCTGACAGCGCCGCCCGTTTCTCATTGTCGCGCGCGACCTTTTCGCGTGCGGTCGCAGCCCTGGCCTGCGCCGCCCTTGCCGCCTGCTCGGCTTCTGTGGCCTGCCGGCGCGCCTGGGTTTCGAACTCGCGCGCCTGCGCCAACGCCATGGCTGCTTCGTCCAGCGCCTCGGCGGCATCGCGGACCCTGGTTTCGAGTTCGGCAGCTTCCGATTGCGCGGCCTCGAGACGATTACGCTGTTCAAGGCGCGCGGCGGCGGCTGACGGTGCATCGGCCCCCGACACCAGGCCGTCCCAGCGCCAGAGGTCACCCTCGCGGGTCACCAGACGCTGGCCGGGGCTCAGCTTGCCGGCAAGCATGGCTGCATTCGACGCCTCGACAATGCCGATCGATTCAAGCCGGGCGGCAAGCGCGGCCGGCGCTTCTACAAACCGGCTCAAGGGCTCACATCCCTCGGGGAGGGATGCCGCCTTGATCCCCGACTGGGTCCAATGACGTGAGGCGGCCGGATCGAGCGAGGCTTCGACATCGTCACCCAGTGCAGCGCCGAGCGCCTTTTCATAGCCGGACATGGCACGCATCGAATCAAGCGCGCGATCCTCGACCTCGTCCTGTTCAAGCAGGCGGGCGAGCGTTGCGATCTCACGTTCCAGAGCGCCGGCCTCGGCTTTCAGCGCATTCAGCGGGTCAGCGGCTTCGCGTTCGGCGCTTTCCTTGCCCTGACGGATGGTCTCGGCCTCGTCGCGGCCCGTGCGGGCCGCCTCTGCAGCTTCTTCGGCGGTTTCTGCGGCGCGAATGATATCGGTGAGCTCGGCTTCGTCGCCGCTTCCCAGCAAGGCGAAGGACTGGTTAGCGCGATCGCGCTCGAGTGAGAGGCGCGACACACGTTGCTCGGCCTGTGTCTTGTTGCGGGTGGCGGCATCGCGTTCGGCGCGTATTTCGGCGAAGCGCGCCGCCGCCGCGTCAAAATCCTGCCGCTTCGCGTCAAGCACAACCGCCGCTTCGTCGCGCTCGACGAGCGCCGCGGCCATGGCTTCAGCTTCACCGCCGGCTTCGGATTCCAGTCCGCAAATCGCCTTTCGGATGCGCTCCATGGCGGCTTCGGCGTCTTCGCCAATCAGGCTCTCGCGTTCGATCTGGGCGGCCAGGTCCCGCAGTCTTTGCTCCAGCGCTTCGACCTGGCGCTCGGCGTCCGCGGCATCGCGATCCAGCGTGTCGCGTTCGCGTTCGACGCGGCGGAGCGCGGCGCTCGCCTCGGCTTCGACCTGGCGCGCGGGCTCCAGCGCGGCGGCAAGCTGTTCCGAAGCGACGCTCGCGGCTGCTGCAGCTTCGGCAGCCTCTCCGGCGATCGCATCCGAGCATTCAAGTGCGTCCGCAGCGCGATCAACGGCAGCCTCGGCTTCCTTCCAGCGGCGCAGCCAGAGCGCGGCTTCGAGCCCGCGTATATCGCCGGACAGCTTGCGGTAACGCGCGGCCTGCCGTGATTGGCGTTCGAGTTCGCCCTGCCGCGATTCGAGCTCGTCGATGATGTCCTGCAGGCGATCGAGATTGGTTTCCGCAGCGCGAAGCCGCAGCTCGCTTTCATGGCGCCGGGCGCGCAGCCCGGACACGCCGGCGGCTTCCTCGAGCACACGGCGCCGGTTTTCCGGCTTGGCGTTGATCAATTCGCTGATCTGTCCCTGGCGCACGAGCGCCGGCGAGTTCGCGCCGGTTCCGGCGTCGGCAAACAGCAGCTGAACATCCTTGGCGCGGACTTCCTCGCCATTCACCTTGTAGGTCGAGCCGGCTCCGCGAACGATGCGGCGCACCACCTCGATAATGGTGTTTTCGTTGAAGCGTGCCGGCGCCGACCGGTCGTCATTCGAGATGACGAGCCTGACCTCGGCATGCTCCCGCGAAGGGCGGCTGTCCGTGCCGGCAAAGATCACATCTTCCATGCCGGAACCGCGCAGCGACTTGGCCGATGTCGCACCCATCACCCAGCGCAGGGCTTCGAGCAGGTTGGACTTGCCGCAGCCATTGGGGCCGATAACGCCCGTCAGGCCGGGTTCGATCGAGAGTTCGGTCGAATCCACGAAGGACTTGAATCCCGTCAGCCTGAGAGAGTTGAACTCCACGCAGTCCCCGTTGCTTTATGAACGGACCTACGCCGTCCGGCTGCCGCCCCGAATCACCCTATTCGCCGGTGCCTTCACCGTGCTCATAGGCGAGATACAAGATGATTCGCCGGAACATGTCTGCATCATGGGTCGATGGCACGAGTTCTCCGTCGAACTCGAGTGGATCGCCATCCACATGATATACATAGGCTAATCCGTCCGGAGTCGGATCAGTTGTCAGCAGAAAATTGTTGATAAAGAAGGCCGGTGTGCCGCCTGCACCATCCTCGACGGACCGTGTGTGACGCGCCATCATGCGCTCTTGCACGGCGGTGTCCGCGAGACAGGCGTCGACATCTTCGCTGGTCAGGCCAAGCGCCTCACCAACCCGATAATAGACGGGGGCCGGACTTTGTTGTTCCTGGACCAGTCCGAAAACCTCCTGCTGGGTTTCGAACAGGAGATGGAGCGCGTTGAAATACTGGTCGTCCGGCGCGCAGTCGGCGATCATGAATCCGATGGCGGCGAGCTGCGGCTGCCCGGTCAGCATTTCGCGATAGATGAAGCGCATTTCGCCGGTCGAGATGAATTCATCCTGCACCATCGGCCAGATGCTTTCATACCAGGACCGGCAATGCGGGCAGGCAACAGATGCGTATTCGACCATGCGGATCGCAGCATCAGGATCGCCGACGGCGCGATCGTCCGGACGTTCCTCTCCGGGGTGGGCGTCCTGAGCGGCCGCTGACCCGATGATTGCGGCCGTCAGCCCAAGGACGCAGATCCATTGCTTGAAAATCATTCGCTTTCGCTTTCCTCAGCGCCGACTTCCGCGCCAGATTGCGCGACAAAATGGTCAAGAATGCGAATGAAGGTCGCTTCATCGACGGTTGCCGGCACCAGTTCGTCATTGATGCGAAGCGGCGCTTCATTCCAGTAATAGACCAGCTGGCTGCCATTGCGGTCGGCATCCAGAACGTGACCGTTGATGATGAAGCGCGGCGTGCCGTCAATACCGTCGGCGATCGCCTGTTCATGGGCGTCGGCAACATCGCGCCGAAGCTCGGCATCGGTAATGCACGCATTGAATTCGTCGCGCGACAGTCCGACCGTCTGCGCGATGTTCCAGAATTCGCTGCGCGTGCCGTTGGGACTCTGCGCGGCCTGGAAGATGGCTTGCTGCTGTTCGAAAAGCAGGTCGATGACATCGAAATAGCGGTCATCCGGCGCGCATCGGGCGAGCATGAAGCCGGCCTGTGCCAGGCTAGGCGCACCGGTCAGCATTTCGCGGAAAACGAATCGTACTTGCCCCGTCTCGATGTAGCGTTCCTCGATAGTCGGAAACACGTCTTCGTGGAATTCCGCGCAATGCGGACAGGAGGTCGAGGCGTATTCGATCACCGTCACCGGTGCGTTCGAAGATCCGATGGCCCGGTCGCCTTCGCGCTCGAACTGGGTGCCGCCGCCTGATCCCGACGAAGAGCCGCCGCCGCAGGCAGCCAGAAAGAAAGCCGATGCGACCGCTGATGCGGTCAATGTCCGACGCGTGATATTCATGATGTTATTCTCCCCGTTCGCGGCGCTGGCGCGCCCGATCGAAACGATCCAGCGCGGAAGATAGACGCGCATCGGGATCAATCTCCACCTTTTCGTGCACGTCACCCGGCAGTTCGCGGCTCACGTCTGCGTGAGAGCGGCGTAGTTTTGCGGGATCGCCCTGGCGAATGCGCAGCCGGACCGGTGCTGCGCGGCCGGCGATCGGCTTCAACCGCTCGAGAATGCGTGGCGCGTCAGCCTCGATGAGGGTTCCGGCCGGCCCCTTGGCGACAATGTAGAGCGTGTCGCCGCGAATGGTGTCGGGCGCCGACCAGCCCGCCAGCCGGTCACCGACGATTTCGGCCCAGTGTTCGGCGAGCCTGTCGGTGCCGGGGCCGAAACGTTCCGAGAGCGGTTTAAGGATTCTCGCGGCCGCCCGCCCGGCTGGCGGAGCCCCCTTGATCGCGGCACGGCCGCGGTGATCGCGCAGATAGCGGGCGGCGAGGGTTTCCAGCGTGGGCGGCAATTTGGAGGCCATGACAATCATCGTTGCCTGCCTGCGATTACAAGACAAGTTACGGGGTCATGACGCGTGAGCCCGACCTTCCGATTCCCGAAATGCGTTCGGCGCTGCTGGACTGGTATGATGCCGAAGGCCGCAGCCTTCCGTGGCGAATCCGGCCGGAAGACCGATCCGACGGCAAGGTGGCCGATCCTTATGCGGTCTGGCTTTCCGAAATCATGCTGCAACAGACCACCGTACCGCATGCGACGCCCTATTATTACAAATTCCTCGAAACCTGGCCGACGGTGCATGATCTCGCCGATGCCGACGAGGATGCGGTGTTCGCGGCATGGGCCGGGCTGGGATACTATGCGCGGGCGCGCAATCTGATGGCCTGCGCCCGGGCTATTTCCCAGGCCGGCGGCGGATTTCCGAAGGATGAGAAGGCCTTGCTCGCCCTTCCCGGCATCGGACCGTATACCGCGGCCGCGATCCGGGCCGCAGCGTTCGATCTGCCGGCCAGCGTCGTCGACGGCAATGTCGAGCGGGTGATCACACGGTTACGGGCCCTGCCTCTGCCGGTGAAAAACAGCAAGTCCGAGATTCGCAGATTGGCTGCGGCACTCGCCGACCCCGTTCGGCCCGGCGACTATGCCCAGGCGATCATGGATCTGGGCGCGACCGTGTGCACGCCGCGCAAGCCGGCCTGCCAGACCTGTCCGTGGTCCAGTTGGTGCGTGGCGCACCGTGATGGCCGGGAGGAGGCCTTCCCGGTCAAGGCGCCGAAAGTTGCCAGGCCGCACCGTCATGCGATCGGTTTCGCGGTGTTTCGGGATGAGCGCATCTGGCTCCGGAAGCGGCCGGCGAAGGGCTTGTTGGGCGGAATGCTGGAAGTGCCCTCGACCGAATGGCGCACTGCGCCCTGGACTGATGAGGCTGCCAAGGCCGAAGCACCGCTTGAAACCGCCTGGCAGGACAAAGCCTTGATCGGCCATGTCTTTACGCACTTTTCGCTGGAGATGGCGATGTGGCGCGCCGAGGCGCCACCCGGTTGGCAGCCGGAGGCGGGCAGCTTCTATCCTGTCAGCGAGATCGGCGAACTGGCATTGCCAAGCGTGATGAAGAAGGCGGTGCTGGCCAGTCTCTAGGCTTCCATGGCGGCACGGATTTCGGCCCGCAGCGTATCGATCGGCGTCAGCGCGCCCTTCTTGCGGATGTGCCAGAAAGTCCAGCCATTGCAGGACGGGGCGTTCTGAATCTCAGCGCCCACCTTGTGGATCGATCCTTCGATACGTCCCGCGATGATGGAGCCATCGGCGCGGACGCGCGCCGTGCGCTTGCCCTTGGCGTCGTAGAGCATGTCTCCCGGCTTCACCATTCCGTTCTCGACAAGATTGCCGAAGGGTACGCGCGGTTCGGCGCGTTTCGACTTGGTGACGGCGAGCGACTGGTCGGCGGCGGGCCGAATGGCAGCCAGCCTTTCGGTGGCGACCTTCACATAATCGTCCTCGCGCTCGATACCGATATAATTGCGGCCGAGGCGTTTCGCGGCGGCGCCTGTTGTGCCGGTGCCGAAGAAGGGGTCGAGCACGATGTCGCCGGGATCCGACGTCGCCAGCAGGACGCGGTGCAGAAGCGATTCCGGTTTCTGGGTGGGGTGCGCCTTCTTGCCGTCACTCGCCTTGATGCGTTCGGCGCCCGAGCAGATCGGCAGCACCCAGTCGGAGCGCATCTGAACGCCGTCATTGAGCGCTTTCATGGCGGCATAGTTGAAGGTCGGCTTGGCCTCCTTCGTCTTGGCCGCCCAGATCAGGGTCTCGTGCGCATTGGTGAATCGCGTGCCCTTGAAGTTCGGCATCGGGTTGGACTTGCGCCAGATCACATCATTCATGATCCAGAAGCCCATGTCCTGGAGGAAGGCGCCGAGCCGGAATATGTTGTGATAGGCGCCCATCACCCAGATTGCGCCGTTCGGCTTCAGGATGCGGCGGGCCTCTTCCATCCAGGCGCAGGAGAAAAGGTCGTAATCGTCGTGATTGCCGATCTGGTCCCATTCGGCATCAACGGCAGAAACCTTTGAATTGTCAGGGCGATGGAGGTCACCACCGAGCTGGAGATTGTAGGGCGGATCGGCGAAGACGAGATCGACGCACTCATCCGGCAGTGCGCGCATGATTTCCACGCACTCGCCTTGCAAGATCTGGTTGACCGGCAGCTTGTCCCGCACCGCTTTACTCCACCCACGTGTTCACCTTAGCAGGCAAGACTCGCCCATGCAGCCCTAATGGCCGGTTAAACGAGTTCCGGTTGACGCATCGGCGAGAAGCTCATGCGGTGAATCGGGCAGGGTCCGTGCTCGGCAATTGCGGCGAGATGGGTGCGGGCGGCATAGCCCTTGTGGCCTTCAAAGCCATAACGCGGAAAGCGTTCGGCGGCGCGCACCATCAGCGCATCGCGGGTTGTCTTGGCGATGATGGAGGCGGCCGATATGGCAGGATCGAGCGCATCGCCGCCAATGATGAAGCGCGCCGGGGCGGGCATTGCGTCCGGCGTGCGATTGCCGTCGATGCGGAATTCCGCCGGCACGGCGCCCAGGTGAAGGGCGGCACGGCGCATGGCGACCATCGTCGCCTGCAGGATGTTGATGCGGTCAATCTCCGCGGGCTCGGCAATGCCGACGCCGACCAGCGCGGTTTCGCGGATCTCGCGCGCCAGGGCGAGGCGGCGCTTCTCGGTCAGTTTCTTGGAATCGTCCAGCCCATCGATCGGCGCGCGGAGGATCACCGCCGCCGCAACGACCGGCCCGGCGAGCGGGCCGCGCCCGGCCTCGTCTATGCCGGCGATGGTGTGGTGAGGGTTCACGTTTCCTCCGGGTCGCTCGGACTTGATCCGAGGGTCCATCTTCTTTGATTGATGGCTGCCCGGGTCAAGCCCGGGCACCCCGGAATTGAGCATGAGCGTGGTTCGAGGCCCGGCAAGCCGGGCACCTCACCATGAGGTAAGTTGGTGGGTGAACTCACAATCCACCTCATCCTGAGGTGCGAGCGGAGCGAGCCTCGAAGGACAAACTCAAAACAAACTTCCCTGATTGCCGCGCGCGAGCGGGCGTTCGAACAGATCACAGCGCAGGCCCGGGCCTTTGGTCTTCAGCCCGTAGCGCTCGATCGCCTTGCGGAAGCGGCTGGCGAGGAGACGCGCATAGGGACCGTCACCGCGCTGTCGTTTTCCATAAGCGGAATCATACTCCTCGCCGCCGCGGGTCTGGCGCACCAGCGACATGACATGCGAGGCGGCATCGGGCCGCGTCGTCGCCAGCCATTCCTTGAACAGGCCCTTGATCTCCATCGGCAGGCGCAACAGCACATAGCCAGCGGAGACCGCGCCGGCCTCGGCGGAAGCCTTGAGAATGGCCTCGAGCTCGCGGTCATTGAGCCCGGGGATCATCGGTGCTGCCATGACGGTAACCGGCACGCCGGCCTCGGTCAGCTGTTTCACCGCGTCGAGCCGGCGCGTAGGCGTGGCCGCGCGCGGTTCCATGTCACGCGCCAGGCGGCGATCCAGCGTGGTGATCGAGATGGCGGCGCGAAACAGGCCCTTCCGCGCCAGCGGCGCGATGATGTCGAGATCGCGCAGGATCAGCGCCGACTTGGTGATGACGCTCACCGGGTGGCTGAAGGCGACACAGATTTTCAGGAGGTCGCGCGTGATTTCCTCGGTCCGCTCGATCGGCTGGTAGCAATCGGTATTGGCGCCGATGACGATCGGCTCGGGCCGGTAATGGCGGTCGAGAAAAGTGCGCTCGAGGAGTTTGGCGGCGTCCGGCTTCTTGAAGATCACGCTCTCGAAATCGAGCCCGGGCGAGTAGCCCCAATAGGCGTGACTGGGCCGGGCATAGCAGTAGACGCAGCCATGCTCGCAGCCGCGATACGGGTTGATCGACAGGTTAAAGGAAATGTCGGGCGACTGATTGCGCGTGACGATGGAGCGCGAACTGTCGATCAGCGTCGTCGTGCGCAGCTGTTCCGGCTCGGGATCAGTATCGCGCCAGCCATCGTCGAACGGCTCATAGGCCTTGTCCTCGAAACGGTTGGTGCGGTTCGACCGGGCACCACGACCGCGCGGACGCAGGGGCTCGGGCAACGGGTCGCCGATCAGGTCCGTATGATTGTTCAGGCAGGCAGGAGTGCGGGGGGCTTTGGTCATGTTCAGGATTATGTTCCTAACAAGGGAACGAATCAAGAACGAAGAGCCGGGTTTCCACATGCGTGTCGTCCGCCGCATGAATCGGCGGAGGCCGCGAATTTGCTCAGCTGTCCTCCACTTTCTTCACAACTTCCAGCCAGTCGCGCCAGGCGCGCGCCTTTTCCTGCGGGCGGCGCAGGAGGAAGGCCGGGTGGAAAAGCGGCATGGCCGGGATGTGCTCGCCGGGTTCACCGTCTGCGTCCTTGAAACGGTATTCCGCCCAGCGGCCGCGCAGCTTCATGATACCGGTCGCGGCGCGCAGCAGCGCCTGGGCCGAGACGCCGCCGGCAAACACCAGCACTTTCGGTGCGGCGAGCGCGATATGACGCTCGATCAGCGGCAGGCAGATGGCAATCTCCTCGGTCGAGGGCGAGCGATTGCCCGGCGGCCGCCAGTTGAGAATGTTCGAGATGTAGACGTCGGTCTCGGGATCTAGGCCGGAAGCCCGGATCATGCGGTCGAGCAATTGCCCGGAGCGGCCGACGAAGGGTTTGCCCTGTTCGTCCTCGTCGCGGCCGGGCGCCTCGCCGACGATCATGATGGGAGCCGCAGGATTGCCGCGGGCGAAAACGGTGTTCCGTGCGGTGCGCTTGAGCGGACAGCCATCAAAGGCCTCGATCGCTGCTTTCAGCGCATCGAGCGTGCTGGCCTTGGCGACCGCCTTGCGGGCGTCTGCGGGATCGCCGTCAGCCTGCCCGAAACCGGCGGCGCGGGCCGCCTGCGGTGTGGCGATGGCCGGTGTCTCCGGCGTGGGCAGCGGTTCGGGCGGCTTCGGTGCCGCCGCCGTCCGGCGCGACGGCGGCAGGGGTTCGGCCTCGATTCCCATGTCCTCCCACCACTGGGTCAGGGCCTTTGCGGCCTCGGTCCTTTGATCGGTGGATGGCATCTGCAAGCCTCTGGATGGCGCGGCGAAAGCGCCCTAGCTGAACCTGAACAGCTAAGCTAAGACAGAAGCAGCGAAAAGCGAAAGAGCGCCGGGCAAGGGAGCCACCAGGAATGTCAGACGAAATGCAGCGCGAGTCGATGGAATATGACGTCATCATCGTCGGTGCCGGACCGGCGGGACTGGCCGCCTCGATCCGGCTGAAACAGCTCGCGGCGGAGGCCGGATCGGACATTTCCGTGGCCGTTCTTGAAAAGGGCGGCGAGGTCGGTGCGCACATATTGTCGGGTGTCGTTGTCGATCCGAAGGCGCTGAACGAGCTGATCCCGGACTGGAAGGAGCAGGGCTGTCCGCTCGAAACCGAGGTGACAGACGACATTTTCCTGGCGCTGTCCGAGGCCGGAAGCTTCCGCTTCCCGAACTTCGCCTTCCCGCCCCTCATGTCGAACCATGGCTGCTATACAGGCTCGCTGGGCGCGGTCTGCAAATGGCTTGGCGAACAGGCCGAGGCGCTGGGCGTCGAGATCTATCCCGGTTTCCCGGCGGCGGATTTCATCGAGGAAGACGGCGTCATCAAGGGCGTGGTGACAGGCGATTTCGGTGTCGCCCGCGACGGCAGCCACAAGGACGGCTACCAGCCGGGCATGGAATTGCGAGGCAAGTATACGCTGATCGGCGAGGGCGCGCGCGGCTCGGTCGCCAAGAAGCTGATCGGCCGGTTCGACCTGGATAAAGACCGTGAGCCCCAGAAATACGGGATCGGTCTGAAAGAGCTCTGGCGGGTGAAGCCGGAAAACCACAAGCCGGGCACGGTGCAGCACACGATGGGCTGGCCTCTCGACAACAATACCGGCGGCGGCAGCTTCCTCTATCACTGGGGCGACAATCTGGTTTCGGTCGGTTTCGTCGTGCACCTGAATTACAAGAATCCGTACATCTCGCCATTCGAGGAATTCCAGCGGATGAAGACGCACCCGCAGATCCGCGACCTGTTCGAGGGCGCCGAACGCCTGTGCTATGGCGCAAGGGCGATCACTGAAGGTGGATACCAGTCGGTGCCCAAGCTCGCCTTCCCCGGCGGCGCGCTGATCGGCTGTTCGGCCGGTTTCGTGAACGTGCCGCGGATCAAGGGCAGCCACAATGCCATGAAGACCGGCATGATGGCCGCCGAGAGCGTGTTCTCCGCGGTCCAGGCCGGCCGCGAAGGCGATGAACTCGATGATTATCAGACCGCCTATGAAAATTCCTGGGTCGCCAAGGATTTGAAGCTGGTGCGGAATGTGAAGCCGCTTTGGTCGAAGTTCGGAACCGTCTTCGGCATACTGCTGGGCGGTATCGAGATGTGGATGAACGCGGCGTTCGGGGGATTCTCGCTGTTCGGCACGATGAAGCACGGCAAGACCGATGCAGAAGCGCTCGAACCCGCTGAAAAGCATACGAAAATCGATTATCCCAAGCCGGATGGCGTGCTGACTTTCGACAAGCTGTCGTCTGTGTTCATTTCGAACACCAATCACGAAGAGGATCAGCCGGTCCATCTCATGGTGAAGGATCTCGACCTGCAAAAGGCGAGTGAGTGGGAGGTCTATGCCGGGCCATCGAGCCGGTATTGCCCGGCGGGGGTCTATGAATGGCTCGAGGACGAGACCAGCGGCGAGCGCCGCTTCGTGATCAACGCGCAGAACTGCGTCCACTGCAAGACCTGCGACATCAAGGATCCGAACCAGAATATCAACTGGACGGTCCCGGAAGGCGGGCAGGGGCCAATCTACTCCAACATGTAGCAGTGGAGTCAGCTTGTCCGGCACGCCGAGTGGCGTAGGCTGTCATGATGATCAATCGATACGCCTTCATCCCGATTGCTGCACTGGTGCTTGGCGCCTGCCAGACGACGTCGGGCGATCCCTCATCGTCGCTGTCAGCCGATGCAGACGAAGGTCCGTCTGCTTACGGGGCATTCCTGGCGGGCCGGTTTGCGGGTACAGCGCGCGATGCGGACGGAGCAGCCGACTATTATGCGACTGCCTGGGCGCAGAGCCCCGGCAGCCTTGTGCTTGCCGAACGGACGTTCCTGTCGTCGGTCCTGGCTGGTGATATCGATCGCGCGATTGAATCCGGGCGGGTCTCTGCGGCCGATGGCGACGAGACCCGGCTGGCCGGACTTTATCTGGCAGCCGATGCGATTGCCCGGCGCGATTATGCGGCGGCTGCCGGTTGGCTCGATGCCGAACAGCTGGGCCCCTTCAATGAATTCATCGCGGAATTGTTGTCGGACTGGGCGCGTGCCGGTCAGGGCGATGTCGCTGGCGCGCTCGAGCGGGCGCGGAACGCTTCGGTGCCCGGTTACGCAGCCGCCTATCTCATCTTGCAACGCGCCTTGCTGGCTGATTTTGCGGGCGACGACGTTGCTGCCGATGCAGCCTATCAGGCGGCGGTGATCGAAAGCCCGTTCACACGGATCACGATTGCGCTCTACGGTGAATTCCTGTTGCGCCAACGCCGGCGGGACGACGCAATCGCCATTTACGACAGCTATCTTCGTCAACAGCCGCTGGAACGCAGTATCACGGAGATGCGGCGGATCGCCGCCGAAACGCGCCGTATTCCGCCCCGGCCGAGCGTCAGCGAGTTCGCTGCACGGGCGCTGTTCGGCCCATCTGCAGCGCTCGCATCGCAAGCCGACATCGATCTGTCAGTGGTTTATCTGCGGATGACGCAAAGGCTGGATGATGACTATCCGCCTGCCATCGTGTTGCTAGCCGGCGCGCTCGAGCGCACCGGCATGATTGGCGCGGCGATCGAAGCTTACGATGCCGTGCCGGAAGGTCCCTTCCGTCTGCCGGCACAGATCGACCGAATCTGGCTGCAGGCGCAACAGGGAGAGATTGACGCCGCTCTTGCGGAAGCGCGGCGCCTGTACGAGCGCAATGACGCCGTCGAGGTGCAACTCGTCTACGCTGACTTGCTGCGTGCTTCAGGCGAATATGGAGAGGCTGCCGAGATCTATTCCCAGGCGCTCGCGGCACGCGAAGCCCAGGGACTGATCCCCGACTGGCGCTATTACTATTTCCGCGCGATCTGTTACGAGCAGACGGACCGCTGGCGTTTGGCCGAAGCCGATTTCCGGTCGGCCCTGGAAATCTCGCCCAATGAAGCCGAGGTGCTCAACTATCTCGGTTACATGTGGGTGATCCGCGGGGAGAATATCGCCGAGGCCTTCGAAATGATCGAGCGTGCGGCCAATCTCGCTCCGGAACAGGGACACATTCTCGACAGTCTGGGCTGGGCCCATTATGTGCGCGGCAATTACGATCGCGCTGTTTTCTATCTCGAACAGGCCGTCGAATTCTCACCGGAAGCGCCAACGATCAATTATCATCTTGGCGATGCCTACTGGCAGGTCGGTCGACAGCTCGAAGCCCGTTTCCAGTGGGAACGCGCGCTGACGCTTGATCCCGACGAGGACGAGCGCGTCGGATTAATGGCGCGGCTGGCCGGTGGCGAACCGGATACACCGGCGACCCAGCTTGCCGATGCGGCTGACACTCATTGATTACCGAGCTTGCGCCCGCGAAGGTGAATTTGACGCTCCGCGTGGGAGCTGTAGGCCCGGAGGGATATCATCCGGTCGATTCGATTGTCGTTTTCGCCGACTGGGGTGACCGGCTGACGGTGGGGCCTTCGGACAATCTTTCGCTTTCGATCGACGGCCCGCAAGCCGCGGGCGTACCCACGGATTCGGAAAATCTCGTCTTGAAGGCGGTCGACGCCCTTGCCCGGGCAACGGGGCAGGCGCCTGTCGGAAGCATTGCATTGGCCAAGAACATCCCGACGGGCGCTGGCATCGGCGGCGGATCGGCCGATGCGGCGGCGGCGCTGCGCGCTTTCAACCGGCTGTGGTCACTGGACTGGCCTCCGGACATGCTGGCGGGAATTGCAGCCGAGATCGGGTCGGATGTGCCGGCCTGTGTGTGGTCACGCCCGCTGCGCATGAGCGGACGCGGCGAACGCATCCGATTGATCGAGGGCTGGCCGGAGTTTCCGGCAGTGCTCGTCAATCCGGGCATCAGCGTCGCGACAGGCCCCGTGTTCCGGGCGTTCGATGATGACGAGTGCGGAACCGGTGCGCCATTCCGTCCACCCAGCCGGCTCGATCGGGACGGTATACTCGCGGCATTGGCCGCGGCGTCGAACGATCTGACCGGTCCGGCTTGCAAAACGGCGCCCGTGATTGCCGATATTCTGTCAGCGCTCGCCGCGTTTCCGGGCAGTGGAATTGCAAGGATGTCGGGTTCGGGCGCGACCTGTTTTGCCTTGTTCGATACGACGGATTTGCGGGACGATGCCGCTGGCCGGCTGCGCGCTGATCATCCAGACTGGCACGTTTTTCCGGTTGCGCTGCAAGGCAATCCGTCGATAACGCCAGCATGATTTCAATCCTGTTCATAACGGCATTCCTGGTGTCGGCCGGCGTCAGCTGGCTGGCGCGTCATGCCGGTGTGCTGGACCATCCCAATGCCCGATCGAGTCACAGCCGGCCAACGCCGCGCGGTGGCGGGCTGGGCCTGCTGGCGGCTCTGGGGATCGCACTGTGTCCGACACTCCATCCGGATTTGGGGGTGAATGCGCTGGCGGTCGGAATGGCGGCGCTGGGCTTCGGGGTGCTGGGCCTTACCGATGACCTGCTGGCGCTGGGAACGCGTCTGAAATTCGCGATCATCCTTTCGCTCGGCGCCGCGATCACCCTCGTGACGGGTCCCGTCGAAGCGATCGCTGTGGCTGACACAATCGGCATAGCCTTGCCTTACATCGTCGGCTTCGCCGGTTCGGTGCTGTGGATTTTCACCGTGTCCAACGCGGCGAACTTCATGGACGGATCGGACGGTCTGACGATTGCCTGCTTCCTGCCGGCGAGCCTGACCCTCATGGTCCTGGGCGACGGCGAGGTCGCGCTTGCCGGGCTCGGTCTTGCGGCGGGACTGACGGGGTTTGCCGTTTTCAACGTGCCGCGCGCGTCCCTGTTCCTCGGCGATGTCGGTTCGCTGTCGCTGGGCGCGATCTACGGCGCCGTTGCGCTGTCCGCGATCGAGAGCGGGTTCGATGTCTGGCTCTATCCGCTGTTGATCCTGCCGGTGCTCGCCGACGTGTTGCTGACGCTGGTCGGCAAGTTGCGCAACCGGATCGGCTTCCTGGCGCCGCACCGCACGCATGCCTACCAGCTGCTGATCCGGATGGGATGGCCGCACTGGCAGGTCGCGCTGACCTATCTCGGCCTGTCTTCAGCCTGTGCTGGGTTGGTGATCATGGCCGGACCTGCAGGATGGCTGAACCCGGCTTTCGCGTTCTGGGGTGCGGTGATTGTGATCACGATCCTGCACAGCGCTGTGCGGCGCATGGCGCGGCGTGCGGGTATCGATTTCGCGAACTGATCAGCTGGCGCGGCGTACCACGAAATCGGCCAGATCGATGAGCGCCGTCTTCCACTCATTGTCGGGGAATTGCTCCAGCGCCCGTTTGGCAATCCGTGACTTCTCTGCAGCCATGTCGAGCGTCGCCTTGAGCGCATCATGGCGATCGAGCAATTCCATCGCGGTGTCGAAATCCGCGTCCTCCTGTTCGCCGTCGGACATGACGCGCGACCAGAAACGCTTCTCGCTCTCGCTGCCATTGCGCAGCGCGATCACGACCGGCAGGGTGATCTTGCCTTCGCGGAAATCGTCGCCGGTATTCTTGCCGAGCGCCTGGGCGAGCCCGCCATAATCAAGCGCGTCATCGACGAGCTGAAAGGCGAGGCCGAGCTCGCGGCCATAGGTGTCGAGCGCAGTGACTTCGTCTTGCGGCCGGTCCGCGACAATGGCGGATATTTCCGCTGCCGATGCAAACAAGGCCGCCGTCTTGGCCTCGATGATCTCCATGTAGGAGCCGATACTGGCGTCGATATCGCCCTTGGCCGCGAGCTGCCGCACTTCGCCCTCGGCAATGATGCTGGACGCCCGCGAAAGCGAATGCAGGGCAGGCATCGAACCCGCATCGACCATCAGCATGAAGGCCCGAGCGAACAGGAAATCGCCGACCAGCACGCTCGGCGCATTGCCCCAGACCAGATTGGCGGGCTTGCGGCCGCGCCGAAGATCACTTTCGTCGACGACATCGTCGTGCAGAAGCGTGGCGGTGTGGATGAATTCAACTGCCGCGGCGAGTTTCAGATGGGCATCGCCGGAGTAATTGATCATCCTCGCTGCCGCGATCGTCACGAGGGGCCGCACGCGCTTGCCGCCGGCTTCGACGAGATACTTCGCCAGCTTGGGAATCAGCGGAACCGGGCTGCCCATGCGCTCGAGAATGAGCGCATTGACGGCCTTCATGTCTTCGCTGGCGAGGTGAGCGAGTTTTTCCGCCGCACTGGGTTCGGACGCGACCGCTTCGCCTGCGCTTTTGAGCGCGCGGTTGGCAATTGCGCTGATATCCAAGACGGTATCCTCTGACAGCCCATGTCACTCTAAGTCTTGAGGGACAATAGAAACGCGTCGAGACTGCTGCAAGCTGGGAGCGCTGCGCCGATCGTCGCAGGATGGTAATCGGGAGTAAAATGGCCGTGATAGAGGTGTTCAGAACCAATGATCCCGTGCAGCTGAGCTTTGCCGAAAACGTGCTGCGCGAGGCCGGGATCGAGCCGATCACGCTGGATGGCGAAACCGCCGGTGTCTATGGCGGCGCGCTGCCCTTCATCAAACGCCGGATCATGGTGATCGACGAGGAGGTGCATCTCGCCCGTACCGCGCTTGAAAAGGCTTTCGGCGAATTGCCCGATGACTGAAACCGTCACCCTGCTGGATGGCAAGGTGATCGCCAATCAGCCGGCGAGCGGGTTTCGCTCCGGACTCGATGCAGTGCTGCTCGGTGCGTCGATCGCGATGAAGCCGGGAGAGCTGGCCATCGAATTCGGGTGCGGGACCGGCGGAGCGATGCTGGTCGCAGCACATCACAATCCGGATGCGCGATTCCTCGGTATCGATGCCGATGCGGCCGTCATCGGGCTTGCCGAATCGAACATCGCCGCGAATGGCTGGACCGAGCGCATGCATGCAATCTGCGGAGACATCGGGGCATCCGCTTCGCAGCCGCCGGCCGGCCAGGTCTTCTTCAATCCGCCGTTTTACGATGATGAGACCGCCCTGAAGCCGCCGGCGGCGGGCAAGCGGTCCGCCTATCTCTCCGGCGATGCGCCGCTTGAGGCCTGGATCGGGCAGGCCAACAAGGCGTTAAAGCCGAAAGGGCGCCTGACGCTGATCCATCGTGCCGACCGGCTGGACGACATTCTCGCCATCGCCCGTCGATGGTTCGGTGATGTGGCGATCAAGCCGGTCGCGTCCTATTCGGACCGGCCGGCCAAGCGGGTGCTGGTGTCGGCGCGCAAGGGCGTGAAAAGTCCCATGAAGCTGCTGCCACCGCTGGTATTGCATGACGGACCGGACCGCAAATATGCCCCGGCAGCAGACGCCATACTGCGTGGCCGGGCGCGGCTTGCGGTGACGTGATCTGGCGCGCGGGTTAACTGCCGCCACTCACCTGATCGCGCGGTGGCGGCGCAGCCGATTTCGCATGATCGGGGACGCTCGCCGCTTTGCGTGGTGCGAGGCTCACCTGGCGGCCCACAGCTCACCATGAGGCAGAAATGATCTACGTCACCCCGGCGGAAGGCCCATGATGCTCCAGCGGCCAACGCCGCTTGATTGCGTGGGCCTGCTTTCCTAGTGTCCGCGCGGATTTTCAAGGGGCGGTTCGCCCTCCGGGACCGGACTTTCCATGACCAGTAAAAAAGCACCTTCCTTTCAGGAACTGATCCTCACGCTGCAACGCTATTGGGGCGAGCAAGGGTGTGCGATCCTGCAGCCCTATGACGTGGAGGTCGGGGCCGGCACGCTGCACCCGGCGACGACGCTGCGTTCGCTCGGCCCGAAACCGTGGGACGCTGCCTATGTGCAGCCCTCGCGGCGCCCGGCCGACGGCCGCTATGGCGAGAACCCGAACCGGTTGCAGCATTACTACCAGTTCCAGGTGCTGTTGAAGCCGTGCCCGTTCAATCTGCAGGACCTCTATCTCGGTTCGCTCGATGCGATCGGGATCGACCGCAATCTGCACGATGTGCGTTTTGTGGAAGACGATTGGGAGAACCCGACCGTCGGGGCCTGGGGGCTCGGCTGGGAGGTGTGGTGCGACGGGATGGAAGTCAGCCAGTTCACCTATTTCCAGCAGGTCGGCGGGCTCGATGTCGACCTCGTCTCCGGCGAATTGACCTATGGGCTGGAGCGCCTCGCAATGTATGTGCAGGGCGTTGAAAACGTTTACGATCTCGACTTCAACGGCGCCGGGCTGAAGTATGGCGACGTGTTCCAGGAAGCCGAGCGGCAGTATTCCGCCTTCAATTTCGAACATGCCGATGTCGACATGCTGATCCGCCAGTTCGCGGACGCCGAGGCGCAATGCAAGGCATTGCTGGAACTCGAGAAGCCCTTGCCACTGCCGGCCTATGACTACTGCCTGAAAGCTTCGCACCTGTTCAATCTGGTCGATGCGCGTGGTGCGATCTCGGTCGCCGAGCGGGCGAGCTGGATTGCGCGGGTGCGCGATCTTGCCAAGGGCTGTGCTGACGCCTGGGTTGCCCAGGAGAAAGGGGAGGCAGCATGAGCCTCGAATTCTACCATAACCCCCAATCGCGGGCGGCCTTGACGCACTGGCTGCTCGAAGAGATCGGTTGCGATTACGAGATCAAGTCGGTTGCCTATGAGGACGGTTCCATGCGGACGCCGGAATTCCTCGCCATCAACCCGATGGGCAAGATCCCGGCGATCAGGGATGGCGAAACGATCGTCACCGAGACGACCGCGATCGCGATCTATCTCGCCGACAAGTGCAAGACGCCGAACAATCTGGCGCCCGATATCGACGACCCGCGCCGCGGAGAATATCTGCGCTGGGTGGCCTATCAGTCCGCCGTGATCGATCCGGCGATGATGCAGGCCAGCACCAAGGTCGAGATTGCCCGCCAGTCTGCCGGGTGGGGCGATGTCGATCTGGTCATGACTGTGCTCGAAGACCGCTTGTCCAGGGCCAATCCCTATCTGCTTGGCGACTGGTTCACGGCGGCCGATGTGCTGATCGGCGGCGCGCTTGGCTGGGCAACGCAATTCGGCATGTTCGAGATGCGCGCCGGATTTGAAAACTACCTCAAGGCCGTGCAATCGCGCCCCGCCTTCAAAAAAGTCTTTGCCGGTTAGGACGCCATGCCCCAGCTGCTGCTTGAATTCTTCTCCGAGGAAATCCCCGCGCGGATGCAACCGCGCGCCGAGGCCGATCTCGAGCGGCTGTTTTCGGATGCCCTGAAGGACGCCGGCCTGGGCTGGAACGCGTTCACGACCTTTGCCGGACCGCGGCGCCTGGGCTGCGTCATAGACGGCCTGCCGGGCGAGACCGAGGCCGTGCGCGAGGAACGTAAGGGGCCGCGTACCGATGCGCCGGAAAAGGCCCTGCAGGGTTTCATGCGCGGCGCAGGGGTCGACAGTCTCGATGCATGCGAGGTCCGTGAGGACAAGAAGGGCAGCTTCTACGTCGCGGTGATCGAAAAGCCGGGTGTGAAGACAGCAGATGTGATTGCCTCGGTCATTCCCGACATTGTGAAGAATTTCCCCTGGCCGAAATCGATGAAGTTCGGCGAGGGTGAAAGGGCGCAGCGCTGGGTACGGCCGCTGCAGCGGATCGTCTGCCTGTTCGGTGGTGAGGTTGTGCCGGTCGAGGTGTTTGGCGTGACGGCGTCGAATGTGACCGAAGGCCATCGCGTGCACGGGCCGGGTCCGTTCACGGTGAAGGATTTCGCGGATTACAAGGCGCAGCTGGAAGGCGAGGGGCACGTCCTCATCGACCGCGCGGCGCGCGAGACGCTCATTCTCGATGGCGCGAAGAAAGCCTGCGCGGATGCCGGTCTGGAACTGATCGAAGACCAGGGCCTCCTGACCGAAGTCGCCGGACTGGCGGAATGGCCGGTGCCGCTGCTGGGACAGATGGACCCGGACTTCCTCGACCTGCCGCCGGAAGTCATCCAGCTCTCGATGAAGACGCACCAGAAATATTTCGCCGTGCGCGATCCGAAGACGGGCGAGCTGGCGCCGAATTTCGTTGTGGTCGCCAATCAGCAGGCGCCGGACGGTGGCGAGGCGATTGCCGCCGGCAATGCGCGCGTCCTGTCAGCGCGCCTGTCCGATGGCCGGCATTTCTGGGACAATGACCGCAAGACACCGCTGTCCGACATGGCGGCGCAGCTCGACAAGGTAACCTTCCACAAAAAGCTGGGCACGGTCGCCGACAAGGTGGAACGGGTGGCCGCACTGGCGCGCGAACTCGCTCCGACGGTCGGTGCCGATCCGGACCTGGCGGAGAAGGCTGCGCGCCTGTCGAAAGCCGATCTCGTTTCGGAAATGGTCTATGAATTTCCCGAGCTGCAGGGCGAGATGGGCCGGTATTACGCGCTGGAGCAGGGCGAAACGGCGGACGTCGCCAATGCGATCCGCGATCATTACAAGCCGCAGGGCCCATCCGACGAAGTTCCGATTGCGCCGGTGAGCGCCGCGGTGGCGCTCGCCGACAAGCTCGACACGCTGGTCGGCTTCTGGGCGATAGATGAAAAGCCGACAGGCTCCAAGGACCCGTTCGCGCTGCGTCGGGCGGCGCTGGGGGTTTTCCGGATTTTGTTGGATGTAGGAAGCAGGACTCTCGTAGCTCATATCTGCCAAGATTGGGTCGAAACTAACGTCGCGGTTGCTACACAATCAGGCGCTGATTTCGAAGATGGCCGGCATCATGTGGTCGAGCTGTACGTAGAAAGCAGCGGTCAGATTATACCAATAGCTATAAGTCGGCGTTCCGTGGATGAGTCGTATCTTGATTTTTCAGAATGGGCTCCTGCGTTTCGTTCTGCGTTTGCTAAATCATGCGCAAAAGACCTCCTCGACTTCTTCGCTGACCGTCTGAAAGTCCATCTCAAGGATGACGGCATATCGCACGATGTGATCGATGCGGTGTTTGCGCTGGGCGATGACGATCTCGTACGTGTCACCAATCGCGCCCGCGCGCTGCAGGGCTTCCTCGACACGGACGACGGCAAGGCATTGCTCGCCGGCTACAAGCGCGCGGCGAACATCTTGAAGGCCGAGGAAAAGAAAGACGGCGAGGGGGCGTTCGAAGGCGATCTCGACGATGGCTACTCACCGGTGGAAACCGAGGAAAAGGCGCTGATCGCGGCGCTCGGTGATGTCCGCCCGGCGGCCGCGGAAGCCGTCGAAGCCGAGGATTTCGAGGGCGCGATGAGCGCGCTGGCGCAACTGCGTGCGTCGGTCGATGCGTTTTTTGACAAAGTCACCGTGAACGATAAAGACAACATGCTGCGCCGCAACAGGCTGCGCCTCCTCGCGCAGATCCGGCAGGCTGCACACACCGTGGCGGATTTCAGCCGCATCGAGGGATAAGGGACGACGATGAGCGCGACGAAGTGGGTCTATGCATTCGGTGGCGGTTCCAGCGAGGGCGATGCGGACATGCGCGAGCTCCTTGGCGGCAAGGGCGCGAACCTCGCGGAGATGGCGCGGCTGGGTCTGCCGGTGCCGCCGGGCTTCACGATCACCACGGCGGTCTGCGTCGCTTACTATGAGAACGAGAAATCCTTCCCGGCCGATCTTGATGCCCAGATCGATACCGCGCTGAAGGCGCTGGAAGCCACGACGGAGAAATCCTTCGGCGATCCGGCCAATCCGCTGCTGGTCTCGGTGCGCTCAGGTGCGCGGGCGTCGATGCCGGGGATGATGGATACGGTGCTCAATCTCGGCCTCAATGACGAGACCGCGGAAGGGCTGGCAGAGCTCTCGGGCGACAAGCGCTTTGCCTATGACAGCTATCGCCGCTTCATCCAGATGTATTCGGATGTGGTCCTCGGCCTCGACCATTCGATCTTCGAAGAGATCCTCGAGACCTTCAAGGACGAGCGCGATTACGCGCTCGACACCGAGCTGTCGGCCGAGGACTGGGTCGAGATCGTTGGCGATTACAAGCGCGCGGCCGCAGATGCGCTGGGCCGCGATTTTCCAACCGATCCGCGCGAGCAATTGCAGGGGGCGATCCGCGCCGTATTCGACAGCTGGATGACGGCGCGGGCGATCAAGTATCGCCAGCTGCACGACATCCCGGAGAGCTGGGGCACGGCGGTCAATGTCCAGGCCATGGTTTTCGGCAATATGGGCGAAACCTCCGCGACGGGAGTCGCCTTTACGCGCAACCCGTCGACCGGCGAGAACAGCTATTACGGCGAGTTCCTGATCAATGCGCAAGGCGAGGACGTGGTCGCCGGCATCCGCACGCCGCAATGCCTGACGCAGGCAATGCGCGAGGAAATGGGCGATACTCAGCCGTCCATGCAGGAAGCCCTGCCGGAGAGCTATGACGAGCTTGCGAAAGTGTTCGACGTTCTCGAGCGGCACTATCGCGACATGCAGGATATCGAATTCACGGTGGAGCGTGGCCGGCTGTGGATGCTGCAGACCCGCAACGGCAAGCGCACCGCCAAGGCGGCGCTGAAGATTGCGGTCGATCTCGCCAGTGCTGGCCTGATCACGCAGGAAGAGGCCGTGATGCGGGTTGACCCGTCACAACTGGACCAGCTCCTGCACCCGATGATCGCCGAGGACGCGACGCGTGACGTGCTGGCGACCGGGCTGCCGGCTTCGCCGGGGGCGGCCGCCGGTGTTGTGGTGTTCGACAGCGACGATGCCGAAGCGCGCGCCGCCAAGGGCGAGCCGGTGATCCTGGTGCGCGTCGAGACCAGCCCGGAAGACATTCACGGCATGCATGCCGCCGAGGGCATTGTCACGGCGCGTGGCGGGATGACCTCGCACGCCGCCGTCGTCGCCCGCGGTATGGGCCGGCCCTGCGTCTCGGGCGCAGGCTCGGTACGGATCGACTATGATACACGGCAGTTTACCGCCGGTGGCCGCACGGTGAAGGAAGGCGATTTCATCACCATTGATGGCGCGACGGGCGAAGTGCTGGCCGGCGAGGTGAAGATGATCCAGCCGGAAGTCACCGGCGATTTCGCAAAGCTCATGGAATGGGCCGACAAGGTCCGGCGGATGAAGGTGCGGACCAATGCCGAGACGCCCGCCGACGTCCAGACGGCGAAGGATTTCGGCGCAGAAGGGATCGGGCTGTGCCGGACCGAGCACATGTTCTTCGACGCCGACCGGATCGCGGCCGTCCGGGAAATGATCCTTTCGGAATCCAGGGAAGGGCGGGTGGCGGCGCTGGCCAAGATCCTGCCGATGCAGCGGGCCGACTTCGAAGCGATCTTCGAAATCATGGGAGACCTTCCCTGCACGATCCGTTTGCTGGATCCTCCGCTTCACGAATTCCTGCCTCACACGGAGGAAGATGTTCATGCCGTCGCCGAGGCGACCAGCCTGTCCGCCGCTGCGCTGATGGAGCGCGCCGGTGCGCTGTCTGAATCCAATCCGATGCTCGGGCATCGCGGCTGCCGCCTGGGGATTACCTTCCCGGAAATCTACGAGATGCAGGCGCGCGCCATTTTTGAAGCACAGGTCAATGTCGAGAAGAAGACCGGCGTGAAGCCCGTCGCCGAAGTGATGATCCCGCTGGTCGCGACCGCGCAGGAGCTGGCGATCCTGAAAGCCGCCGTGGCGCGCATCGCCAACGAGGTGAAGGATGAAAGCGGCAAGGCGCCGGAATACCTTATCGGCACGATGATCGAATTGCCGCGCGCTGCGCTGCGCGCCGACGATATCGCCGAGGAAGCCGAGTTTTTCTCCTTCGGGACCAATGACCTGACACAGACCACGTTTGGCCTGTCGCGCGACGATGCCGGCAAGTTCATGCCCGACTATATCGAGCAGGGCATTTTCGAGAAGGATCCGTTCGTGACACTGGACCAGCATGGAGTCGGCGATCTCATCCGCATTGCCGCCGAACGCGGCCGCGGTGTTCGCGAGCGATTGAAGCTCGGGATTTGCGGCGAGCATGGTGGCGATCCGGCGTCGATCCAGTTCTGTGATTCGGTCGGGCTCGATTATGTGTCCTGTTCGCCATACCGGGTGCCGGTGGCGCGACTTGCTGCCGCACAGGCGGCGCTGAAGTCCAAAGGCTAATGCCTTGAATCCAGTAGAGAACAGGCGACAGCTATTGAAACTGTCCGCCAGCTGACCCAATTGTTGTCCCGACATTAACTTGACGATGCCGGGCGGGGCCTATAATCGACCGCGCCCGAACGCCGGTTGGCATTCAGCTGATAGTCATTCTATTGCGCTAAAGCCCCGGAATCGGACCATACGCATTTTGGGGCTGTCATGAACGCCAAGGCGAATAAAATCTCTACTGTCCGCTGGCAGGACATCAAACGCTACGCGATGGTGGCTGCAAGCGTCATCGTGACGGCGGCATTGCTGCCCCTGGCAGGGCTGCGGGCCGAGTATCAGGACGATGCTGCCTATTGGCGCGACCTTGCGAGCCGTCATATTGCCTCCGAGGACTTGCTGGGCTGGTCGGCCCCCTACGGTTTGCAGGCGGCGTCGCTGTCGCTTGCCGCAGACGAGCTGGAGGGCGCACGCGTCCTCATGCGCCCGGTGAGCGAGGATCTGCGGACCTTCGATGCCACGCATATCAATCGCGCGCGGTTCAGCACTTCGGAAATCCACTGCCTGGCCGAGGCTATCTATTACGAGGCACGGGGCGAAAGCTTTGCCGGCCAGACGGCGGTTGCCGAAGTGATCCTCAACCGGGTCAACCACCGGGTCTATCCGCAAACGATTTGCGGCGTCGTGTACGAGGGCTCGGAACGGGTAACCGGCTGCCAGTTCAGCTTTACGTGTGATGGTTCCATGGAGCGGGCGCCACGCGGTCGTTCCTGGCGCCGTTCGCAGCTGGTGGCGGAACATGTCGCGCTTGGCTTCGCGCCGCCGCGCACGCGCCGGGCGACGCACTATCACACCACGGCGGTCGATCCGCACTGGAATGATTCGCTGGTCCAGACGGGCCAGATCGGCACGCACATCTTCTACCGCTTCCCGAACCGCCGGGAACGCGAGGAATTGCGTAACCGGCAACGCGATCTCTAGACCGCGTCCAGTCCAAAATCGAAGTTCGGCGCGGAGTGCGTCAGAGCGCCGACGGAAATAATGTCGACGCCGGTTGCGGCAATGTCGGCGACCGTATCGAGCGTGACGCCGCCGGACGCTTCCAGGACGATCCTGCCGGCAGCCTGGACCACGGCCGCTTCAAGGTCCTGCAGCGGGAAATTGTCGAGCAGGACGATATCGGCGCCGGCCTTCATCACGCTCGCCAGGTCTTCGAGGCGGTCAATTTCGCAGGACACGCGAACCATGTGACCGACATTGGCGCGCGCGGCACGAACAGCCGCTGCCGGGCTGCCCGCTGCGGCAACATGATTGTCCTTGATCAGAACAGCATCGGAGAGATTGTAGCGGTGCGGTGATCCGCCTCCGGCGCGAACGGCCTGGATCTCGAAGGCGCGCAAGCCGGGCGTGGTTTTCCGGGTGTGGACGATTTTTGCCCTGGTGCCGACAATCGCGTCAACATAGCGACGCGTCAGCGTCGCGATGCCGCTCATGCGGCCGAGAAAATTGAGGGCGGTTCGCTCCGCCAGAAGAATGTCGCGGACATTTCCGGCCACGGTCATCACCGTCTCGCCGGGTTCGGTCGGGTCACCGTCATTGGCCAGAACATCGAGCGAAATCTCGGGGCCGGCCTGGCTGAACGCTTCCACCGCTGCCTGCATGCCGCACACCACGCCGTTTTCGCGGGCACGAATCTCGAAGGTCGCATTGGCGCCGGACGGAATCACCGAAAGCGACGTGACGTCACCGGCACCGGTGACGTCTTCGGCAAATGCACGGCGCACAGTATCGCGGACGATTTCGGACGGCAGAGGTGGGATCATTCCGCAGCGACCAGTTCTTCTTGGCTGCAACCGGCGATAAGCGTGTTCTTCGCCGTCGGCAAGCTTCGCGGGAAATCGGTTCGATAATGACCGCCGCGGCTTTCACGGCGCGCGAGCGCGGCGTTGGCAATCACCCGCGCGGTGATGATCTCGTCGGTATCGCCGTAGCGCGCCGCCAATCGTTCCACCCGGCTTGCAAGATCACGCAGACCGGAAGCGTCGCGCTCAACGCCGGCGAGCCGGCTCATGGCAGTGCGCAATCCGTAAAGCACGGTGCGTGGCAGGACGGGCGGCGTTGGGACCATGATCGGATCGGACAAGGCGCTAGGGTTGTTGCTAATCGACCGCGCCGCGCGCTTGCCGAACACCAGCCCCTCGGCCAGCGAATTCGAGGCCAGACGGTTGGCACCATGCAAGCCATTGCAGGCGCACTCCCCGACCGACCAGAGTCCCCGGACACTGGTCCGTCCGTCGAGATCGGTGGCAATTCCGCCCATGGTGTAATGTGCGGCCGGGACAATGGGGATGGGCTGGCGGCGCGGGTCGATGCCGGCTGCCATGCAGGCAGAAAAAACGGCAGGAAAGTCCTCGGGAAAGTCCTGACCGACGGCACGGCGGCCATCGAGATAGGCCCCGCGTCCTGCCATGACCGCGCGGTATACGGCGCGGGCGACAATGTCGCGGGGCGCGAGGTCATCGCCACCGGTAAGGCTTTCGCCGTCTTCGTTGATCAGCCGTGCGCCCCTGCCACGCAACGCCTCTGTCGCCAGCGGCAGCGGGTCGCCCGCGGTATGAATGGCGGTCGGGTGGAATTGCACGAATTCGGGGTTGGCGATGTCGGCGCCTATGCGGTGGGACATGGCGATGGCGCCGCCGGTCGCGCCCGGCGGACTCGTGGTATGCGCAAACAGGCCGCCATAGCCGCCGATGGCGAGAACGGTGTCCGCGGCCCGAACCTGATGCTCGGCGCCGGAGAAATCGCGGGCGAGAACGCCGGCACAGCTTCCGTCCCGGGCCGGCAGCAGGGCCAGCGCCCGCCAGTTCTTGCGGATCTCGATATGGCCGGCCGCGCGAACCGCCCTGATCAGCGCGGTGAGAATTTCGGCGCCGGCCTGGTCGCCACCGATATGGGCGATGCGCGGGTGGGTGTGCGCGGCCTCGAGGCCCAATGCCAGACTTCCGGCACCATCGGTTTCAAAGGCCACGCCGAGCGCCCGCAATTCCTCAATCTCGCCGGCGATACCGTCCGACAGAATTTGCGCCGCGGTCCCGTCACTCAATCCGGCGCCGGCGGCCAGCGTATCTTTCGCATGCGAATCAACGCTGTCGTCCGCGCCGGCGGCCACAGCAATCCCACCTTGCGCCCAACCCGTCGCGGCGCCCTCGCCAAGCGGTGAACCGGTGAGCAGAATGACGGGATTTGGCGCGAGGCTGAGTGCCGTCCAGAGACCGGCTATGCCGGCTCCGACAATGAGTGTAGGGGCGGTCATAGAGTCAGACCAGGTCGACCGCTACGGGTGCCCTGTCGCGATCGAACTGCGCCGGCGTGGCCGGTTTTGGCAAGTCCAGCATTCGTTGGATCGAGATACGTGCCCGCGCCGCGACATCGTCGTCGACCTCGACCTCAAAACGGCCATAGCGGAGCGAGTCATAGATGTTCTGCAGCGTGATGCGCTTCATGTGCGGACAGAGATTGCACGGCCGCACGAAGTTCACGCCGGGGTTCTCGACGGCGACATTGTCGCTCATCGAGCACTCGGTCAGCAGCACGACTTTTTCCGGCTTGTTGTCTTTCACATACTTTGCCATGGCGGCAGTCGAGCCGGCGAAGTCGGCGGCGCGCACGACGTCTACCGGGCTTTCCGGGTGGGTCAGCACAACAACGCCGGGATGACCTTCACGCAGGGCTTCGACATCGTCGGCCGTGAAGCGCTCATGGACTTCGCAGCTGCCCTTCCAGGTCAGGATGCGGATGTCGGTGTTGGCTGCGACATTGCGGGCGAGAAACTCGTCAGGCATAAGGATTACCGTGTCCGTACCCCATTCCTTCGCGGCCCATTCTGTGACCTGGACGGCATTGCTCGACGTGCAGCAGACATCGGCCTCGGCCTTCACGGCGGCTGAAGTGTTCACGTAGGTGACGATCGGATAGTCGGGGTATTTGGCCTTGATCGAGGCGACATCGCCGCCGCTGATGCTTTCGGCAAGCGAACAGCCGGCGCGCATGTCCGGGATGAGTACCGTCTTGTGGGGAGACATGATCTTGGCGGTTTCGGCCATGAAGTGCACACCGGCCTGGACGATGATGTCTTCCTGCACATCGGCGGCCATCCGGGCGAGCGCGAGGCTGTCGCCGGACAAGTCGCCGACGCAGTTGAATATCTCCGGCGTCATGTAGTTATGCGCCAGAATGATTGCGCCTTTCTCCTTCTTGAGCCGGTTGATGGCGGCAATCAGTGGCGCAAAAGCCGGCCATTCGTCCGGCAAAATGACGTCTTTCACACGCGCGTAGAGATGGTCCGTTTCCGCTTTCACGGCGTCGTCGAAGATCAGCTGATCTTCTGGTTCATCGGCCAGATGGCCCGGTTCACACTTCCAGTTGGGGCTGGTCCAGTCCATCCGATCCATGCGAATCTCCCTTATGCTCAAAATGAGCATTATATGAGCCTGCGTAAAGGCGGTCAGGTGGGTGACCGCCTTTTGCTCTTGTTGAGCCTAAATAGGCTCGCCCGGGGGTATCGTCAAGAGATTTGCGACGAAAGGATCAGTTCAGTCTCGGCGTGGAAATGCCGGTCGCCTGCGCTTCACGCAAGGCTTCGCGACGGTAGCGGAAAAGCTCGGCAGGCCGGCCACCGGTTTGCGCCAGCATCTTGCCGGTGCCTTCCACAAAGCCGGTGCGCTCGAGCGCCCGCCGGAAGTTCTGTTTGTGCAGCGGGTAGCCGACAATGCCCTCGACGGTTTTTTGGAGGTGGGACAGCGTGAACCTTTCCGGCATCAGTTCGAACACGACGGGTCGGTACTTGAGCTTGCCGCGGAGTCGGCTGATCGCCGTCGCCATGATCCGGCGATGGTCCGAGGCCATGGGCTGCCCCACAGGCACACTTGTGTTTGCCGAATGCCGATCGCGCGCGGATTTCTCGATCAGACCGGCGCTGTACAGCAACTCATACCGGTCGAGACAGCGCTCCTCGTTCCAGCCGCGGCCATCGAGCCCGAAGGTAATTCGCGCGCGGTCGCGCCGGCTATCACGCCGGCCTTCGGTTTCCGCCTCGTCCACCCAGCGTCGAAGGGCCGGTTCGATGTGCTGGGACATGATCTCGGGTTTGCCCTGGCGCCAGTCTTCCCACGGAAAGTAGTGATACCAGCTGCGCCATTCGCCGCCACCGGCGGAGAGCGCCGTGGCCTCGGGTGTGAGTGCGAGATAGCCAACGGAAATTATCCGAGCCTCGGTGGAAGACGGCAGGTCGGCGAGCGGGGCTTCGCGACCGCGATCGCCAAAAGTGTACAATTGCTCGACATAGCCAAGCTGAAAATGTGCCTGTTCGCTGACCCATTCCCGCAAACCGATCTCGAATGTGCGGTGACGGGCCGGATCGAACGGGCCAAATGGCAATGACGGATCTGCACCTTCCCTTGGAATCACTAGAATTTGGGGGGCTTCCTCGCCCGCGGCTACGACCACCGCATTCAGTCCGATCACGACGGGCGGAAGGCTCATGCTGACCGCCTCTTCGGCGTCGTTGCGAGGTCCGCGGAAAGCGCTTCGAAGCGATCCAGGAACAGCGCTTGTGCCTTGTTCGGGGGCAGGGGACGAATCTGGACATCGAGGTCTGGCGGCACACGGCCGAAGAACTGGCGGGCCTCCTCTTCGCCAAAACCCGCGATCTGGATGGCTTCGAGATGCGCGCAGATGCGATCCGCCCGCTTGATCTTCCGTTTGACCTCGACCGGTGCCCGCGGGGGCAGCCCGAAGCGGATATGCACGGCGGCCTCCAGCCGGTCCTCGAATTCACGGTAGTTGACGCCGAGTGCTGACTTGAACGGGCTGATCATGTCGCCGATCACGTATTCCGAGGAATCGTGCAACAGCGCCGCCAGCCGCCAATGCGGTTGCAGCCTCGGATAGATATGACCGACGATCTGTTCAACAACGACGCTGTGCTCGGCAACGGAGAAGGCGTGTGCACCCTTCGTCTGGCCATTCCAGCGCGCGACCCGGGCCAGGCCGTGCGCAATGTCCTCGATTTCGATGTCGAGTGGTGAAGGGTCGAGCAGATCCAATCGGCGGCCCGACAGCATTCGCTGCCAGGCGCGAGATTGTTCACCCTTGGCATGTAGGCGCCTTGTCAATTCGCTTCGTCCTTGAATTATCTGCGGCTATGGGGTCTGTTCCTTCCTAATCCTGATAGGATTGATATCAAGCGACGGAATGCTGTTGGAACGGGGTGGGCGATGGCCAAAGAGCGAATCATAATCACGTTGCAGGGCGATGATGTGGATACTGTCCCGTCGCGGGTCGCTGCCCGCCTGGCATCGCGCTTCGACGCTACGCTGGACGCAATTCTGCTCGAGCCGGACCCGAGCGATTTCATGATGTGGGCGGGGCCGAGCGGTGCGGCCGCCTCCGTGATGGCCGGCGCATTGTCTTCGATCCAGCAGGAATCGGACATGTGTGCAGAGCGCGCAAAGAACACCTTCATCGATGCTCTGGAATACGCCGAATTGACTGCGGTGCGCGGACGGTTCCTGCGGATCTCCGATCAGCCCGCCGATGCAGCAGCGGAAACGCGATTATCGCGCCTGGTTGTCACCTCGCGGTTCGCGGCCTCCGGAAATGGTCCGCTCGCGGAACTGGTCACGGCTGTGCTGATCGACGAGCAAACCCCGATCTATGTTGCAAGCGATGAGGACGAGCCGCCAAAAAGCGTTGCGATTGGCTGGGATGGCTCGCGTGAAGCCGCGCGCGCAATTTATGCCGCGGCACCGCTGATTTCGGCTGCCGACAAGATCATCGTCCTGCAATCGAATCGCGGGCTCGAATACCGCGACCGTCGCACCGCATCTGTCGACCGCTTCTATGACTGGCTCTCCGTTCGTGGAAAGCGATCGGATACCGTCGATATCGACCAGTTCGAAGGCAGCGTCGGCGAGAGATTGCTGAAAGGCGCAGAGGGAATCGACCTGCTCGTCGCAGGCGCCTACGGACACTCGCGACTGCGCGAGTTCGTCTTCGGCGGCGTGACCCGGACGCTGATGGCTGCGACGGATGGTCCGGCATTGCTGCTGGCTCATTGACGGTCAGGGCCGGTGCGAGCTTAATTCGTCGGCATTAAGGAGAAAGATTCAATGGCGCTTTATCGGGTAGTGATGCGGTTGACGCGAAATCCCGGGACCAGTTTTCCGGACGGTGACGATCATCGCGGCTACACGATCGTAGCGCCGCTCGATGCGAGCGGTCATCTTGATCTGAAGTTATGGCGTGAAAACAAGGAAAAATGCATCGTTCTGCGTTTCTCGCCGGATGAAGACGAAAAAGCCGATGGCTGGCTCACGCATCGCGGCAGTCACTGGTATTTCCGCTATGATGAAGAGGATGAGGGCCCCGACGAGCCTGTATTCCGCCTTGGCGATCACGTGTTGCGCAAGGGCGAATACATCACCATTCACGAAGCGGACGGGGAAGACCTCACCCACAAGATCACGGATGTGGTGAAAGTCTAGTCGGTTTCCGCGACGACCAGGGCGAGGCGGTCGGCGTTCGGCGAGACCGCCAAGCGTGTGACCTCACCTTCGCCTAATGCTTGAAGGGATGCGACCGCGGACCACTCGCCGGCGTCCCCGAGCCGGAACATGAGCGTGCCATCGGAAGCGGAAAACCAGCCGGTCTCGCCCTGCGGCGTGGTGAAGACGGCATAGTCTTGCGCCTGACCCGGCAGCGAAAACAGTTCGATGACGGATCGATTGGCAAAATCGACGCGATTGACTGTCCAGCTATCGTCAGACTGGGGCAGGGTGAAATAGGCCGCTGTGCCGTCCGGTGATGTATAGAGCGCCCGGCCAATTCCGGTTGCAATCTCGGCTTGCTCACCGCTTTCGATATCAAACCAGAGCAGGGTGAACGGGTCGGTCAGCGCAAACAGCACGAGCTGGCGCTGGTCGCCCGACAAGGCGTAATAGCCTGCAGGCCCGTAAGGATGTATGGGCTCCGCATTGCCGCCTTCGAGCTGATGCCGCCAGGCCTGGCCGCCGACTTGTCCGGGGGGCTGGTGGATGTAGGTGACCGAGGCACCGTTTGGGGAAGGACGCGGTGAATACTCGCTCTCATCCGGCGTCCGCGTGATCGGGCGGATCTCACCGCCGGGTCCGCGGTAGTGAATGTCGGTGTTGGCGCCCGGGGATTCCGTCGTGAAATAAAACCCGCCAGCCGCGTCGAAAGCCGGCTGGTTGTCGTAGGAGCCAGCCGACGTGACAATGGCAAACTCGCCAAGCTGTGGCAGACCGTCGGTCCAGGCGATATCGGCCAGCGCGATGTCATTGGCGGGCAAGCCAACAGCAGCTGCTTCGTCTTCAGATGCCGCCGGCGTTTCTGTCTCTGCTGCTTCCTCTACGGGCGCCTCGCCTTGCGCGATCTCTGTGTCGGCGTCTTCCGGCGCGCTGCAGGCTGTCAGAACCAGAAGCATTGAGGTCGAGAGAAAGGCGGCGCGCATGACCGGCTCCTAGCGTTTTTCGATGATCGCGGCACCACAGCCATAACCGGCCCCGAAGGCGCACATCAGGCCGCGTTCGCCGGTTTTCATGTCCGCCGAATTGAGATCGAAGGTCATCAACACGCTCGAGGACGAGGTGTTGCCATATTCGTTCAGGATGATCGGCGCGGCATCGGCGTCGGGCTCACGCTCAAGCGCCTTCTTCACGACTGCCTGGACGATCCGGATATTGGCCTGGTGGAGCCAGCCGCGGCGAATGTCCTGCGGCTTGTAGCCGAGGTCTGCGATCAGTTGCGAGGAGACCGACGAGGCGAGCGGAATCACGTCACGGAAAACGCGATGGCCATCCTGGTCGACAAAGGCTTCGAATTCCTCGCCGTCCTCGAACTCGGTATGGTTCATGAAGCCGAAATCGGAGCGCAGAGCGTTCGACCATTTGGTTTCAAGGCGCACGCCCTGCAGCTCCCAGCCGCCGGGTTCGCGATCGCCCGCCTCAAGCAGCACGGCGGCGGCTGCATCGCCGAAAATGAAGTGAACCTCGCGGCGGCGGTAGTGATTGATCGCGCTCATGATTTCCGGGCAAACGATGAGGATTGCGTCGGCCTGGCCGGTGCGGATCAGTTCGCGCGCCTGCTGCATGGCGAAAATCGCGGAGGCACAGGCCATGGTCATGTCGAAAGCCCAGCCGCGGGTCATGCCGAGCGCGTTCTGGATCTCGACCGATACGGCGGGGAAATTGCGCTGCTGGGCGGAAGAGGCGACAATGACGCCGTCGATATCGTCAGCGGTGCGGCCCGCTTTTTCCAGAGCCTTGCGTGCCGCCGAAAGGCCGAATTCTGCCTGGAAAGCGAGGGCTTCCTTCTCGCGGTGCGGGATGCGCGGGCGCATGCGGTCGATGTCCATCAGGCCGACCTTGTCGACAACATGGCGGTTCAAGATGCCCGAGGCCTGTTCGATGAACTGCTCACTGGAGAACGGGATGGCATCGAGGTCACCGCGCTCGATGGCGGCGGCATTCTCTGTATTGAAACGTTCGGCGTAGGCGTTGAAGACCGCGACGAGTTCGGTGTTCGATATACTGGCTTCTGGCGCGGTCCAGCCGACCGAGCGGATAATGCAATCTCTCATGCTGCTCGTTTCTCCAAGATCACCGAACCAATGGAATAACCCGCTCCAAAAGAACAGAGCAGCCCCTTGTCCCCATTGGCGAAGCCGTCCGAATGGCGATGGAAGGCCACCAGGGATCCGGCACCGGCGGTGTTTGCAAATTCATCCAGGATGACCGGCGCTTCCTCTGCAGAGAATTCACGGTCGTAGACCTTCCGCGCGATCATCATGTTCATATTGATGTTGGCCTGGTGCAGCCAAAGCCGCTTCATGTCATTAGCCGCCAGCTGGTTCTGCTCGAGCTGGTCGAGGATCAGTTCGGCCACCATCGGGCAGACTTCCTTGAAAACCTTGCGGCCTTCCTGGACGAAATACCGGTCTTCGAATGAGGGCTCCGGCTTTTCGCTCGCGTTGAGGAACCCGAAATTCGAACGGATATTGTTCGAATAGGCCGTTTTCATTCGCGTATCGAGAATGGACCAGCCATCCTCGGCCCTGTCGTCGCGCTCAACCAGGAAGGCGACGGCGACATCGCCAAAAATGAAATGGCTGTCGCGATCCCGGAAATTGAGTTGCGGCGTTGTGATTTCCGGTGTCACGACCAGGATGGAGCGGGCTTGCCCGGTGGCGATGGAATTCACCGCGTTTATCAGGCCGAACGTTCCGGACGAGCAGGCAACACTCATATCGTAGCCGAATCCATCGATGCCGAGCGCGTGCTGAATCTCGATCGCGATACAGGGATAAGTCCGCTGCATGGTCGTTGCCGAGCAGATGACGCCGTCGACATCGTGCGCATTGCGGCCGGCCGACTCGAGTGCGTCGCGCGCCGCCGCGATTCCGGCTGCGGCCATGACCGAGATCTCATCATCATCGCGCCGGCGGACTTCCGGGCGCATCCGCGTAATATCGAGCACGCCCGCCTTGTCGATCGTGTAACGCGACTTGATGCCGGATGCCTTCTCGATGAATCCGGTCGAGGAGGGTGCCTTTGCCTCGATCTGACCGGAGGCAATTGCATCGGCATTGTCGGCATTCCATTGCTCGACCCACGCATTGTAGCATGCGACGAGCTCTTCATTGCTGACGCTTTCGGGCGGCGTCCAGAGGCCGCTGGAGCGAATGATTACACCGGTCATCTGGTTTCTTGCCCCTCGCTATCGCCCGTCCGGATCATAGACCGGTTGCCGGTCCTGGCGTTCCACTTCGCCGGTGCGCGGGTTCTCGCAAACCCATTCACCTCGTGCGACCGGATCGGTGGAGCGCGACTGCCGGCAATCGCGTTCCGAAATTTCCTGTGCGGTCAACTCATCGTCGCCGCCGGGTGGCCAGTTCAGCGTCGAACAGCTCGTCAAGCCAACAGCCAAAATGCAAGTGATCACAGCGCGGCGCATTCTCGATCTCCTATCGACCGGACTTCGGCATGGCGCGGGCACCCTATCAGGTGATCATTGACCATGCCGACAGCCTGCATGAAGGCATAGACGATAACAGGTCCGCAAAATTTGAAACCCCGCTTCTTCAGGTCCGCAGAAATCGCCTCGCTGAGCGGTGTTTTCGCCGGCACGTCAGCCATGGACGGCCAATGGTTCTGAAGCGGCTTGCCGTCGACATAGGACCAGAGATAGCCGGCAAAGTCCTCACCGTGCTCATGCATGTCGAGCCAGATCCGGGCCCCACCTATCGCGGCGTTGATCTTGGCAGCCGACCGGATGATGCCGGGATTGGCCAGTAATCGCGCTATGTCTTCATCACCGTACGCGGCCACTTTGTGCGGATCGAAACCATCAAAAGCTTCGCGGATCGTTTCGCGCTTGCGCAGAATGGTGATCCAGGCGAGGCCCGCCTGCATGCCATCCAGGACCAGCTTTTCCCAGAGCGCCCGCGAATCGTATTCGGGAACGCCCCATTCCTTGTCATGGTATGCGGCATAAAGCGGATCGCTGTCCGGTGCCCAGGGGCAACGCTTCAGTGTGGATGCGGTCATGCTCCGAGCTTTAGCGACGGTCTGCGAGCTTGGCGAGGCCCGCCTGTCAGTCGGTGCCGGGGAGATGCACTTCGACCGGTGTCCCGTCCACGGTGAGGGCGGCGTCCGCCTTTTCGAGACGGTCAGTGCGTATCCTGGCAATCGCGCAGCTTCCATCGACGGACGTCAGTTGGCCGATGACGAGATCGCCTGCGACCAGATCAGCGCCCGCCGGCAACATCTCGCCTGAGTCGGTAATCCGAACCGAACGCTTGCGGATGGTACCGCGGCGCTTCATGCGCGAGAGCACTTCCTGACCGATGAAGCAGCCCTTCTTCCAGCCAATGCCGCCAAAAAGATCGAGATTGACGTCCGTCGGGAAGACTTCCGCCTCGCCATAATCGCGGCCGAATGCCGGCACGCCCGCAGCGATTTCGAGCGTTGCCTGTCGGGCAGCAGCATCCGGGTCGTTGCCGGGCTCCAGGACAGCCCGGCGTGGCAAAGCGTCAGAGCGCGGATCGGGTTGCCCTGTCCCGACAATTACGGCGTGATCGCCTCCCAGTTCGATCTGGGCATCCGCTCGCAAGCGGTACAGGGTCAGCCGCTTCAAGAGGCTCTCCGCCGCTTCCCGCCACACGTCAATCCATACGCCGTCCTGCCGGCCGTGGACCAGGAAGTCGACGACGATCTTGCCTTGCGGTGTGAGCAGTGCGCCGGAGCGGATTTCGCCGGCGGCAAGGCCGCTCATATCGGTTGTGATCACCCGCTGAAGGAAATCGTGCGTGTCCTTGCCGGTGATGGATAAGACGACGCGGTCGGAGAGCTGGAAGGTGGACAATGTCATGCGTGCCATATGGCATTGAGCCTGCCGCTGGCCAAGGGGGCAGGCATGGGCTAATCCGCTCGCCATGAAGCGGATACTCTTCATCACCTCGACGCGGATCGGCGATGCCGTGATCAATTCCGGCGTGCTGGACCATCTCGTCCAGCAATATCCGGAAGCGCGCGTCACCGTGGCATGCGGCCCGCTCGCACAGCCGATTCTGGAACATACGCCCGGCCTGGAACGGCTGATCATCTTGCGCAAGAAGCCGCTCGGCCTGCACTGGCTGGGGCTGTGGCGGCGCGTGTTCGCGACCCGCTGGGACCTGGTTGTGGACCTTCGCGGATCAGCCATTGCCTTTGTGTTGCGGGCCCGCCGCCGCAACGTGCTGAAGCGGACCCGTGTGAAGATGCACAAGGTCAGGGAAGCGGCAGGCGTGATGCGCCTCGATCCACCGCCGGCCCCACGGATCTACCTGCCGGATGATGCGCGACAACGTGCATTGAAATGGATGCCTGCAGGCCGCGACTATCTGGTAGTCTGTCCCTCGGCGAGCCTGCCCTTCAAGATGTGGCCGGCAACCAATTTCGCCGAGGTTGTCGCCGAGCTGGTCTTACCCGGTGGTGCGATGGGCGGAGCCGGTGTGGTGATCGTTGGCGGACCGGGCGACGAGGATCATGCCGTCCCGATCATCAATGCATTGCCCGACGCCGGCGTGCTCGATCTGACCGGCAAGCTCTATCTCTCCGACGTCGCCGCGGTTGTGGAGCGAGCAAGGCTGTTCATCGGAAATGATTCCGGTGTCATGCACATTGCGGCTGCGATGGGCGCGCCGACACTGGGCCTGTTCGGGCCTTCCGATGAATTGCTGTATGGTCCCTATGGTGAAAAGTGCGCCACTGTTCGCGGGCCGCGCGGGCTGGAAGCCACATTGTCGGAATTTCCGAACTGGCGTCAGCATCCGTCGAGCCTGCTGGACGATTTGCGCGTGCCGGTCGTCATAGAGGCGGCGAAAAAACTACTGGAACGGACGGAGGAGGCATGAGCCGGACTTTCGATCTCATCATTCGCGGCGGCGAAATTGCCAACCACGCGGGGCGGGGACCAGGCGATGTCGGGGTGACCGACGGCAAGATTGCCGCAATCGGAGATCTGCGGCAGGCCGATGCCGGAGAGGTGTTCGACGCCAGCGGACTGACCGTTCTGCCGGGCGTCATCGACAGCCAGGTGCATTTCCGGGAGCCGGGTCTGGAATGGAAGGAAGATCTGCAATCGGGTTCGCTGGCGGCCGTCATGGGCGGTGTGACAGCGGTGTTCGAGATGCCGAATACCGAACCCACGACCACCGACCCGGACGCGCTCAATGACAAGCTGGCGCGTGCTGCGAACCGCATGCATTGCGATCATGCCTTCTTTGCCGGCGCGACGAACGAGAATGCCGAACTGCTGACCATCATGGAACAGATGCCCGGCTGCTGCGGCGTGAAGGTGTTCATGGGCGCCTCGACCGGCTCGCTGCTGGTTCAGGACGATGCCGGGGTCGAGCGGGTTTTGCGGGCGATCAAGCGGCGCGCGGCCTTCCATTCCGAGGACGAGTACCGGCTTGCCGACCGGCGCTCGCTGGCGCGCGACGGGGACTGGACGAGCCATCCCGACGTACGCGATGCCGAGGCGGCGATCCTGTCGACACGCCGCCTGGTGCGGATCGCGCGCGCGACGGGCAAACGCATTCATGTGCTGCACATTTCCACCAGGGAGGAAGTCGATTTCCTGCAGCAGCACCGCGATATTGCGAGCTGCGAGGTGACGCCGCAGCATCTCACCCTGACGGCGCCCGAAGCGTATGAAGAGCTCAAGGGATTTGCGCAGATGAATCCGCCGATCCGTTCGGCCGATCATGTCGCGGGGCTCTGGAAAGGCGTTGCACAGGGCCTGTTCGATGTTGTCGGCTCCGACCATGCGCCGCATACGCGGGAAGAGAAAGCCAAGCCCTATCCGCAAAGCCCGTCAGGCATGCCCGGCGTGCAGACGCTGGTGCCGATCATGCTGACCCATGTCGTCGAGGGCCGGATGAGCCTTGAACGCTTCATCGACCTGACAAGTCACGGTGCACAACGGATATTTGCCATCGCCAACAAGGGCCGGATGGCGGTCGGATGGGACGCCGATTTCACGCTGGTCGATCTCAAGGCTGAACGCGAGATCACCGAGGACTGGGTGGCGTCAAAATGCGGTTGGTCGCCCTTCACCGGGCAAATCGCCAAAGGATGGCCAATGGCGACGATCATCCGCGGCCAGACCGTTATGCGCGACGACGAGCTGGTCAAACCGGCGTCGGGCAAGCCGGTCCGCTTCATGGAGACGCTGCCGGAGGAGAGCGCCTGATGGGCGAACGCACGAGCTTCTATTTCTTCGACATCGACGAGAATATCCTCCACCTGCCGACCAAGGTTCACTTGCTGAACACGGTGACGGGTGAAGAAAAGACGATGTCGCAGCGCGAATTCGAAGGCATCCGCGCCTATCTCGGCGTGGCCGGCGACTGGGAAGACTGGGCGGCTCCGCCGGAAAAGGCGTTCCGTGAGTTTGCCGACGGCAAGGACCGGAACGGCGAGGAATACCTGCACCGTGATATCCGCCGCGCGCTCAAGACCGATCAATGGAAGGGTCCGTCCTGGGACATCTTCCGCTACGCGGTCCTGAAAAAGCGGCCTATCGCCGTTATCACTGCGCGGCAGCATTCCCGGACCACGATCAAGCAAGGCATCAACCTGCTATGCGAAGCCGGAGAAATTCCGGAGAATCCGAACTATGTCTCGATTTTCGGGGTATCCAACCCGAATGTGAAGGCAGAGCTTGGCGCACACCTGACAACGGCAGGCCTGAAACGCAAGGCGATCCGCATGTGCGTCGAACGCGGCCTGGATGCCTATGGGCGGGACCTGCCGCACAGTTTCGGCATGTCGGACGATGACCCCAAGAATGTCGATCTCATCACCTCGGCCATGCTCGAGTGCAAGATCGACTACCCGGACAAGCGTTTCTTCGTGATTTCCACGAACCGGCGCCAGCATGTGAAGCTGGAAGTGTTTCCACCGCACAAGGAAGAATCCAAGCTCCGCGCGGCCGAAGGCGATTATTACGGCTAGTCGAGCACTTCGTTGAGCAGCGCCTGGCTCATTTGTGCGCCGCGTCGGGCGAGGTTGCGGCGCTCGGCCTCGGCCTCGGCGCCGCAATTGATGCGTGCGCGCTGTTCAACCTGGTAACCGTCATTGAATGCGTCGATCAGACGGTCCCGGCGGTAGCCGGAGATCGGCGCTTCCAGCTCGAGCAATTCGATCATGCGGTCGCGCCATTGCTGGGTCTCGCTGCCCTCGCAGGCGTAGGCGAGGTAATGTAATTGCCCCAGCGTGTAAGCGAGATAGGGCAGTGCCCGTCCGGGATCACGAAAAGGGTCGGCACGGCTCTCTGCGTCATCGACGACAGGTGCCTCGACCGGCTGCGCCCCGGGCTTGGTCTGGGCCAGAACCGGCGCAGCCAGCATGACGGCAATAATGATGGCAAGCAGTCGCATTTCGTCTGTTTGGCGCAGGATTGGGGCGAGGTCTAGGCAGGCGCGATGACCTGCCGCGTACGGTCCCAGCTGACACGCTTCAGGGCTTCTTCCACCGGCACGAATTCCGCGGCCTCCGCATCGTCGGCAGCAACCGGATCACCACTGACCCATTCGGCTTCGAAATCGATCAGCACGTAATGCTTGTCCGCCATGACGGAATCGACGACGTCGATCAATCTGGTGATGCGGGCGTCGACGCCGGTCTCTTCCTTGAGCTCGCGCAATGCGGCCTCGCGGACGGTCTCGCCGAAATCCATCTTGCCGCCGGGGATCGACCAACGACCCTTGAGCGGTTCGCGGCCACGCTTGACCAGAAGCACGTCGTTGCCGCGGCGGCAGACGACGCCGACGCATGCAAGCGGTCGATTGGGTTCTGACATGGGACTCCTTGACGCTGGCAATCTGCGCGTAAAGCTAAAGCGAATTGCCGAGAAGGGCAGCCCCATGTGCGGACGCTATGACATCGAGGTCGACCCAAAGACCCTCAGCGAAATGCTCGGGCTCGACGTGCCCGATTTTGTGGCCGATTCCGATTTTTCTCCTGGCAATACCGGGCCGGTTATCGCGGTCGGCGCAGACGGCGAAACGCGCGTCGTTCTGATGCGCTGGGGGCTGGAACCCAGCTGGATGAAGGAGAAACCGAAACGGCCCATGTTCAATGCACGCTCGGAGACGGTTGCCGAGAAGCCGATGTTTCGCAGCGCTTTCAAGCGCAAGCGGGCGCTCGTGCCGGCGATGGCCTTTTATGAATGGACCGGCCAGCCAGGCGCCAAGACCAAGTGGCGCTTTTCGAAGCGAGACGGTTCGCTGCTGGTATTCGCCGGTCTCTGGGAAGCCCGTGATCGCGGAGATGGCGAAAAGCAGCTGACTTTCACAATCCTGACCACCACGCCGAATGCGGACGCGGAAGATTATCACGACCGCATGCCGGTCATTCTCGATGCGGCATCGCAAAAACACTGGCTCGATCCGGATGCCGATCCGCAATTCCTGCTCGAGATGACGACGCCCGCACCGGACGGCACGCTGACCGTCGAAGCCGCCTAGCTCCGGAGGAAATCGGCGTGCAGCTCGATGGTCGATCGCGTGCCGACATCGTCGGCGCAGCTTTCAAGCCAATCATGTGCGGCTTTTCGCCCTTCATCGCGTAGCGCCGTCAATGACGACCAGCGCGTGTCGTATTTTGAGTCACGGCGCAGATTGCGAACCGAATCGTCACCGCGGATCGCGTGAACCAGCATGTCGCGGAAATTGTCACGAACCTCGCCCTTGAGCTGGTCGTTGGCGATCAAATCCTTGACAAAGGCCAGGGCACGAAGCTCGGCAAGCAGCGAGGCATTGAAGGTGATCTCGTTGACACGGTTCATGATGTCTGCGGCGGATTTCGGCGTGTCTGCCCGCTCGATCGGATTGAGGTTCACGATCAGGATGTCGCGAGGCGTGTCTACGTAATAGAGGGGCCAGATCGCCGGATTTCCGGTGTATCCGCCATCCCAGTGGGGTTCGCCATTGATCTCCACGGCCTGGAAAAGGAAAGGAAGGCAGGCCGAAGCCAGCACTGAATCGACCGTGATGTCGGTGCCGCTGAACACGCGCGGCCGGCCGGTCTTGACCGATGTTGCGCAGATGAAGAGTTGCAGGTCCTTGCACGTCGGCAAAGCTTTGAAATCGACACAGTCGCGCAGGATATCGCGCAGCGGATTGTAATCGAACGGGTTGAGGTCGTAGGGGCTGGTGACTCGCGAGAGCGCATCCATGAATGGGAAGAAATGGCTGGCTGCTTCAGCTCCAGGGACGCTCGTCGGGTGAAATGCGGAGCCGGACCGTGACACTTTTCGCCAGAAGGATTCGAGCGCTTCGCGGCCGCCATCCGGGCCGTCGCGGCGGAGCCCGTCGGCGAAGACCACCGCGTTCATGGCGCCGGCACTGGTGGCTGTCATGGCTGTTGGCTGGATGCGACCATCTTCGGCCAGCTTGTCGAGCACACCCCAGGTAAATGCGCCATGCGCTCCGCCCCCTTGCAGGGCGAGCGAAACTGGCCGGGCCGGACTACTGGGCAGTCCAGCCGCCATCGACGGGGTAGGCCGCGCCATTGCAGGACGCGCCCGCATCCGAAACGAGGAAGGCAAGCAGTCCGGTCAGCTGGTCATACTCGACGAATCTCTTCGTCGGCTGCGCCTTCAGCATGACCTCCCTGACGACGTCTTCCTCGGACATGCCGCGCGCCTTGGCGGTGTCGGCAATCTGGCCGTCGACGAGTGGCGTGCGGACATAGCCTGGGCAGATTGCGTTCACCGTGATACCGGCGTCGGCGACTTCCAGGGCGACCGTCTTGGTGAGGCCCATGACGCCGTGCTTGGCCGCGACATAGGCGGCCTTGTAAGGCGAAGCCACCAGGCCGTGCGCGGACGAGATATTGACGATGCGGCCGCGCCCCTGCTTGCGCATGTGCGGGACAGCGGCCCTGATCGTGTGGAAGACGCTGGTGAGATTGATGGCAAGGATCGCATCCCACTTTTCCGGCGGGAAATCCTCGATCTTCGAGACGTGCTGGATACCGGCATTGTTGACGAGGATGTCGATGCGCCCGAATTCGCGAATGGCAAACTCGACCAGATCTACGCTCTCCGCGGCATTCAGCATGTTGGCGGCGTGATAGCGCGCCTCGACGCCATGGCGCTCGGAAATCCGGGTCCGGAGCGCTTCGATCTCGCTGGAATCGCCAAGTCCGTTCAGGACAATGTGTGCCCCTGCAGCAGCCAGGCTCTCTGCCATGGCTGCGCCGATTCCACTGGTCGAGCCCGTGATGACGGCAACCTGACCTTCGAGATTGGCAGAATTCGTACTCATGCCGGTGCGGTTAGCAGATTATGTTGCAATGCACCATATCCCGCTTCAGGGTTCACGCGGCCTTGCGGACCGATTTTGGAGCCGGCTGTGGACGCTTGAATTCCAGGCGTCCGTCGCTGGATGCTGACGGGTCGAAACTGTAGCCCTCGACATCGAAGCGCGTGAGGTCAGCTGGGTCGGTGATCCGGTTCTCGACTATCCAGCGGGCCATGAGGCCGCGCGCGAGCTTGGTGAACATGAAGAGCGGCCGCGATTTGCCGTCCTTTTCCTCCTTAAATGCGACATCGATGATGCGCGCGTTCAGGGTTTTCCGGTCCACGGCCTTGAAATATTCGTTTGAAGCGAGGTTGAGCACTGTGTCCGAACCGACGCTCTCCAGCGAGTGATTGAGCGTTCGGGCGATGTCGGAGCCCCAGAAATCGTAAAGTGTCTCGCCTTTGCGCGTGTGCAGCTTGGTGCCCATTTCCAGCCGGTAGGGCTGGATCCGGTCGAGGGGGCGGAGCACACCATAAAGACCGGACAGGACTCGCAAATGATCCTGCGCCCAATCCAATTCGTCTGCTTCCAGGCTATCGGCCTGGAATCCTCGATAGACATCGCCGGCAAAAGTCAGGAGTGCCGCCTTGCCAGTCTTGTTCTCGGGGTCGAACGCCTTGAAGCGTTCATAGTTCAGCTGCGCGAGCTCGTCCGACAAGTCCATCATCTGCTTGATTTTCTGACGCGTCAGATTGCGTGTCGTCTTCGACAGGATGGCCGTGCGGTCCAGCAATTCGGGCTGGGTCAGCGGCGGCGAGGATACCTCGTCGAAATTCATCAGTTTGGCGGGCGACAACAAAACGAGCATGGCAACCTCCTGCAACTGATCTAGGCGGATTGCCGGCGCATTTAAAGTGCTGCCGGTCAGCGCGGCGGGATCAGCACCCGCGGATTCATCAAGCCCTTCGGGTCGAGCGCCGTCTTGACCGTGCGCATCATCTCGACATCCAGTGGCCGTCGCTCTGCGAGGTCGCCAGCTTTCAGAGTTCCCACGCCATGTTCGGCGGCAATGGAGCCGCCATAGCTCTGGACCAGGTCGTAAATGGCTGTCGTCGCAGGCTCGCATGCTTCCAGGAAGTCATCTTCCGCGCCAGCATCGCGGTGCGCGACGTTGAAATGGACATTGCCGTCGCCGACATGACCGAACGCAATCACCTCGGCGTTTGCGACCAGGCGTCTCGATGCATTTGTGGCTTCCTCGATGAATGCGGCGATCCGAGATACCGGAATCGAAACGTCGTGCTTGGCCGCCTTGCCGTGTGCTTTCTCGGCTTCCGCGATGGGTTCACGCAGCTGCCAGAGCGCCTGCGCCTGGGCGTCGCTTTCGGCGATCATGGCGTCTGCGACCAGACCGGCTTCCAGGGCGTGTTCAAGCGTCGCCTCCATTGCCGCGCGTCCTTCGCCGATGCGGCCGGCACCGATTTCGATGAGGGCATACCAGGGGTGGGCTTCCGCGAGCGGATCGCGGGTATTGGGGATGTGCTCAAGCACAAGATCGAGCGCATTGCGGGGGATGAGTTCCAGCGCTGACAGCGCCCCGCCTGACGCCGTCTTGGCCATGCCGAGCAATTCGACTGCGGCCGCAGGCGAGGAAATGCCGGCGAAAGCGACTGTCGTTTCGGCGGGGCGCGGAAACAGTTTCAGCGTTGCGGCGGTCACGATGCCGAGCGTGCCTTCGGCGCCGATGAAAAGCTGCTTCAGATCGTACCCGGAATTGTCCTTGCGCAGGCCGCGCAATCCATTCCAGATCCGGCCGTCGGGCAAAACGGCTTCGATCCCGAGGACAAGGTCGCGCATCATGCCATAGCGCAGCACATGCACGCCGCCGGCATTCGTTGATATCAACCCGCCAATGCTGGCCGACCCTTGCGAGCCGAGGCTCAAGGGAAACAGGCGGTCGTGATCGGCGGCAGCCTGTTGGACGGTTTCGAGAATGCATCCGGCCTCGACAGTAATGGAATCATTGGCCGGATCGGTTTCCCTGATCGTCCGCATCCGCGAGAGGGATATCAACACCTCGCCGTTCGGAATCGATCCGCCGACAAGTCCGGTATTGCCGCCCTGTGGCGTGACCGCGACATTCGCTGCGGCGCAAATCTTCATGATTTCCGACACTTCGGCTGACGCAGCGGGCTTCAGCAGGATCGGTGTTTCACCCTGCCAGCGGCCCCGCCAGTCGCGAGTATGCGGCGCCAGCTCATGCGGATCCTCGCTCCAGCCCCTGGGACCGAGCGCGTGCTTGAGTGCATCGAGGGTTTCCGGCTTGATCATGTCGTGTCCCGTGGCGCGGCGGCGCGTTGCAGCCGGTCATTGATGGCCTCGCCAAGACCTATATCCGGAATGGGCGCCACGGCAATGCACGACGCGCCTTCGGCATCAAGCTGGCGCAGAAACGCGAACAGATTTGCCGCAGCCTGTCTGAGATCGCCTGTCGGCGACAGGCTGAGCTCGGCAGGAAATTCGGGTCCGAAGCCGATATAGGCTTCGCCTGGGCGCGGCGTGCCGGCATTGAGCCGCAAGAGTGCCTGCGGGGCGTAATGGCTGGTCAGCATGCCCGGCGAGGTTTTGGGTGCGCCGGCCTCGGGAGCCTTCAGCGGGCCCGTGACAGCCTCGATCTCAGCGCGCTCCAGCCCGCCTTTGCGCAACAGCAATGGCGTATCGCCATCAAAGGCGATGACCGTCGATTCGACACCCACAGGGCAAGCGCCGCCGTCGAGCACCATTTCGACCTGCTTGCCGAGGCCGTCGATCACGTGACGCGCCGTGGTCGGGCTGACGCCGCCGGAAGGATTGGCGCTTGGCGCGACGAGCGGCCGCCCCGTGGCCACGATCAGGGCGTGGGCAACAGAGTGAGCGGGACAGCGCACGGCGAGGGTGTCGAGGCCGGCGCTGGCGAGTTCACTGACCCGGCAATGCTGTTGCCGCGGCAGGACCAGGGTGAGCGGACCAGGCCAATACTCAGCCGCCAGGCGCTCCGCCACAGGATTGAAGACGACAAGGCTCTTTGCCATCGCGAGGTCGGCGACATGGGTGATCAGCGGGTTGAAGCTTGGCCGGCGCTTGGCCTCGTATATGCGTGCAACAGCTTCGCCATCGGTTGCGTCCGCAGCGAGGCCATAAACGGTTTCCGTCGGCATACCGACCAGGCCGCCGGCGCGCAGACGATCCGCTGCGCGCTGGATGGCGTCGCTTGTTGGCGGGTGGATGTCTGCAATCGTCATGGGCGGAGCTAGCGCCGCAGCCCGATGCAGATCAAGTCCTGTCAGCGCGAAGCTTCGATATGGAGCTGCACGCGGACAGACCGCGCCGCGCTGCCCCAATTGCCGGCGCCGACCCCAAAATCGTCCCGGGCAATCTCGAGTTCACCGTCCGCAACGGCACGATTGCCAGAGATGAGCAGGCGAAACAGCAGTGCGGCAGGTTGTTCTGCATCACGGAGCGTCAACATGCCGTCGGCGCGATAGCAATCGCCTTCGCCCTCGGCGCAGTCGGACGCCGGACGGACATTTGTCGACGTGAAAACTGCAAAGGGATGATTTTCGGCATCCAGGCCGTCGCCACCGGTCATTTCCGAATTGTATTGCGGATTGCCGGTGTCGCCGCTTTCCACGTCGACGCGTCCTTCAATGCGGGCATTGGCGAGATCCGCCGGATCGAGGCGAATGTCGGCCTCGAAATTGGAAAAACTGCCCGTGACATCGCGACCGAACGCCTCGGTGACGAATTCAACCGAGCTCGCTTCCGGGTCGAGTTGCCAGTCGGACGCGGCAGCAGGCGCCGCGATCAGGGCGGCCAATCCAAGGGGGAGGAATTTCATGCGTCAGCCTCGGGGTCTAAGAATAATGATCATGCGCGAGAGCACGCCGTCGCGATCGACAAAGTGATGCTTCAATGCGGCAATGATATGGAGCCCCAACAAGACAAGAATTGCCCAGGCGCCTTTCGAATGCGCCCATCCGCTCGCCGCGTGGAGCGCCTCGCTTTCGCCGACGAGCGACGGGATGGGAAGAGCTTCCATGTTGAGCAGGTAACTCGGAAGTCCGGAAGCAGAGGCAGCAACCCACCCGCCAAGCGGCATGCCGATCATCACGGCATAGAAGGCCCAGTGCGTTGCGGTGGCCGCGAACTTTTCCCACCTTGCCATGCCTGCAGGCAGCGGCGGTGCCGGGTGTGTCAGACGCCAGACCAGCCGCACGACGCTAAGGACCAGGATCAACAGACCCACCGTCTTGTGCCAATTGAATAGCATCGCCACCTGCTGCGGATCGATCGACGGATCGCCGGCAAACAACGCTTCGCGCAGATCGTCTGCCTGCCAGCCGAAGAAGATCATGCCAACAATGAGAATCGCGATCAGCCAGTGCAACGAGATCGCGACGGTCGTGTAGCGGTTATTGGGTTCCAAGCGTCAATTCTCCTGTAGGAATTCCGCTTCGATCCGTATTCTCACCTCGTCACTCGCAATAGCGGACGGGATAAGCTGGCCGATGCCGAATTCACTCCTCGAAAGCACCATATCGGCTCCGAAACCGATCACATCCCTGTTTTCCAGAAAATTGAAGTTTCCGCCGTAGAACACAATCTCCATACGGACGGGTCGTGTGACGCCGCGGATGGTCAGAAATCCTTCGGCATGCCCTGTGGATTCGCCCGTGGTGACGATTTGCGTTGCTTCGAAGACGATCTGGGGATGGCGCGCCGCCGAAAACCAGTTCTCGCCGCGCAGCGTTTCGTCGAACACCGTATTTCCCGTCGATACCGATGCCGCCTCGATGATCGCGGTGAGTTGGGTGGCTTCCGGGCGAAGCGGGTCGAAGGTGAGACTTGCGTCAATGTCATCGAATCTTGCCGTGTACCAGGCCAATCCGAAATGCCGCGATCGCCAGGTGACCGAGGCATGCAGCGGATCAATGCGCCAATCGCCGCTCGGCAATTCGCGCGGATCCTGCGTCGGCGCGCTGACGCAGGCGGTCAGCAGCATGAGCAGGGAGAGCAGAAAATAACGCATCGCGCGACAGTTAACCCGAAATTCATGACATCCAAATGCTCGACGCCTTGAATTCGAACGCTATCTTGCGGAATGCCAGAACGGAGGACCGTAAATGTACCGCGCGCCGATTGATGATCTTCGCTTCACGCTTGAAGAAATTGCCGTCATGGACGGGCTGAAAGCAACGGGCGCTTTCCCGGACCTGTCCTCGGACCTCACGGCTGCCATCCTGGAAGAGGCCGGAAAATTCGCGAATGACGAGCTGGCACCGCTTAACCGCCCGGGCGACATGGCGGGCTGCCAGCTGGACAATGGCGTCGTAACCACGCCGCCGGGCATCAAGGAAGTTTACGCCAAGTTCGTCGAAGGCGGCTGGCAGGGTCTGCAGTTTCCGGCAGAGCATGGCGGTATGGGCCTGCCCCGTGCGCTCGGCGCTGCCGTGATGGAAACCCTGCAATCCGCCAACATGGCTTTCAGCCTGGGCCCGATGCTGACCCTTGGGACGATCGAGGCGCTGATCGCCCGCGGGTCGGAAGCGCAGAAGGCGATGTATCTGCCGAAGCTGATGACCGGCGAGTGGTCAGCCACGATGCAGTTGACCGAACCACAGGCGGGATCGGACGTCGGTGCGCTGCGGACCAAGGCCGAGCCCAACGGTGATGGCAGCTGGTCTATCAGCGGCCAGAAAATTTTCATCACCTGGGGCGAGCACGATTGCGCTGAAAATATTGTTCATTGCGTGTTGGCGCGGACGCCGGACGGTCCCGCGGGAACCAAAGGCATCTCGCTCTTCCTGATTCCGAAATTCCTGGTCAACGAAGACGGTTCGCTCGGCGAGCGCAATGCGATCAAGGCGATCGGGCTCGAGCACAAGATGGGCATTCACGGAAGCCCGACCTGCGTGATGGAAATGTCGGGTGCCACGGGCTGGCTGATCGGTGAGGAATTCGGCGGCATGGCAGCCATGTTTATCATGATGAATGCCGCACGCCTGGCCGTCGGCGTCCAGGGCGTGGGTATCGCCGAACGCGCCTACCAGCAGGCACTGGCTTACGCGCTTGATCGGAAGCAGGGCCGCGCGCCCTGCGCCGGGGGCGAACCGCCACACGCCATCATTCACCATCCCGATGTTCGCAACATGCTGACTGGCATGAAGGCGAAAATCGAAGCAGCACGCGCAATTTGCTATGTGTGCGCCGTGGCGGCAGACGAGGCGGAATTCGAAGAGGACGAAGAAGACCGGGCCTTCGCCAAACGGCGCGAGGAATTGCTGACGCCGATCGCGAAAGCCTGGTCTACCGACATGGGAGTCGAGGTCGCTTCGCTCGGGATCCAGGTGCATGGCGGCATGGGTTTCATCGAGGAGACCGGCGCGGCCCAGCATTATCGCGACGCGCGCATTGCGCCGATCTATGAAGGTACGAACGGCATCCAGGCGATCGACCTGGTCGGTCGGAAACTGTCGATGGCCGGCGGCGCCCCGTTGCGCGAATTGCTGGAGGATATCCGTCAAACGGTCGAGGATTGCTCGACGTCGTCCAACCCGGAATTGCCGAAGCTGGCGAAACGGCTGAGACTGGCCGCCGACGCGCTTGAATCGGCTGCAAGCTGGCTGACGGCGCCGGGCCGCGACCGGTCGGACATGCTGGCCGGAGCGACGGCATTCCAGACGCTGGCCGGCGATGTTACCGGCGGCTGGTTGTTGTGCGTCGGTGCGGTTTCGGCCCAGCGGCGGCTGAAAACCGGTGAAGGCGACCCGGCGTTTGCGGAAGGCAAGATCCTCCTGGCCCGGCATTTCGCGGAGACGGTATTGTCACGGGCACCAGCGGCGCTCGCGGGTATACAGGCCGGCGCAGCGTTGTTGGCTGACGAAGTGGCGCTGAACGCCTCCTAGACCCAGAATGTCGAGGGATCGGGGTTGGGCCGTCCGTCAACAAGACGGATCAGTCCGACGACCGCCCGTATGATGACCCAGAGCGACCAGAGCAGCCAGATCGCGAATGCGACCGGCAGCAGGATGACGGTCAGTGCACAGGCCAGCGCTATCAGCAGCAAGACGATTGCGTAGACCAGTGTGCGCAGCTGAAAAGCGTAGTGAGTTGCCAGCCATTCCGGTGCCTTGTCATACCGGAGCCAGGCAATCACCGCGGCGATCAACATGGTGACGAAACCCGCGGGTCCGACGAGGAACAGTACATAGCCGATTGCGGCCAGGATGCGTTCGTTAGATTCGTTCATGGTTTCGGCGGTGGGAGTTACGTTTTTCATTCTTGCCTCAATCGATCAGCATGCCTTGGCGGCTTGTATTCATGACGCGGTCACCGCACCATGAAATTATGGCCGGAAATGGCCGGGTTTGGACAATATAGATGCAGCGAATTCAGACACGATTGCGGTTGGGTTACGGTTTGGTGTTCGGCGGTGGCATTCTGCTCGCGCTGGCATTGCTGATCGATGCGATCGTCGGCGTGACCCTGCCTTTTCCATTGTCCTTGTTCTGGCTGGTTCTAAGCATGATTCCGGCGGCCGGTCTCTCGATCATCTTCCTGACGGCCGTGCAGGAACGCAAGCCGGTACAATTGGAGGAAGCGCAATGACGCTGCCGGTGACCATGGCGCATGACATTCCCGGCCGTGAAATCGGCGAAGTGATCGGGATCACCCGCGGAAGCGTCGTCAAGGCGCGTTTTTTCGTCCGCGATATCTTTGCATCCTTGCGCAATCTGATCGGCGGCGAAGTCAACGAGTATTCGGAGCTGCTGGAAGAATCGCGGGCGGAGGCTTTCCGGCGCATGCTGGCGCATGCTCATAGCCTTGGCGCGGACGCGATCATCAGCTTTCGTTTTTCGACCTCGACCATTATGGAAGGGTCCTCTGAAATCCTGGCTTACGGAACGGCGGTAAAGTTCAAGTGATGTCGATTATCAAACGCATGGCCGGAAACGCGGCCGGTGAGGTCGTGGATACGGTCCGGTTTTTTGCCGGGGTGGCGGGAGTCTGGCTGGTCATCATCACTTTCCTGTTCGCGCCTTTCCACATCCCGTCCGAGAGCATGCAGCCTTCGCTGGAGGTCGGCGACCGGGTGCTGGTGTCGAAATGGGCCTACGGATATTCGCGTCACTCCCTGCCGCTTGGCCTGGGATATTTTGTGCCCGACAGCGTCGATCTCCGCGTATTTCCGCGGACGCCAGAGCGAGGCGATGTCGTTGTCTTCAGGACGCCGGCGCAACGCCGAAATCTGATCAAGCGTGTCATCGGCCTGCCGGGTGACATTGTCGAAGTGCGCGAAGGCCGTCTTTTCATCAATGGGGAGATCGTCGAGCGCGAACCTATTGCCCAGCGCACCTACCGTCCGCACTCGCGACCGAATCGCACTGTGAATGTGACCGCCTATATCGAGACGCTGCCGGGCGGCGTCGAGCATCCGATTTACGAGCAGTCCGATTTCGAGGCGCTGGACAATGCCGGCCCGTTCCGCGTGCCTGCGGATTCAGTGTTCGTGATGGGCGACAATCGTGACAGCTCGACCGATAGCCGCGTGCCGCCCAATCCGCGCAGCCCCGCGAATGGCGGCCCCGGTTATATCCGGCTCACCGAGGTGGTGGGTCGCGCGGAGACGGTCATGTTCACATTCAAGCGCTGCCGCGAGGAGGAAGGACTCTACTGTCCGACCGGCCGCGTCTGGCGGGGGTTGTAGCCAGTCACTGGGGAGGGTGCGATGTCGCTCGAAGGAAAGACGCTTTTCATTACCGGCGCGAGCCGCGGTATCGGCCTCGCCATTGCCGAGCGCTGTGCGCGGGATGGCGCCAACATCGTTGTCGCCGCGAAGACCGCGGAACCTCATCCGAAACTCGAAGGTACGATCTACACCGCAGCCGATGAAATCGAGAAGGCGGGCGGCAAGGCATTGCCGCTGGTCGTCGACATCCGTGATGAATCCAATGTCGAGGAGGCTGTCGCCAAGGCGGCTGACCATTTTGGCGCCATCGATGCGGTCATCAATAATGCTTCCGCGATTTTCCCTCTGAACACGAAGGACACGCCGATCAAGCGATGGGACCTGATGCATCAGGTCAATGCGCGCGGGACCTATCTGGTGACCCAAAAATGCCTGCCGCATCTGGAAAACGCGGAGAACCCGCACATCCTCGCGCTGTCGCCGCCACTCGACATGGACGTCAAATGGTTCGCGCCACATGTGGCCTATTCCAGCGCGAAGTTCGGCATGAGCCTCTGCATTCTCGGCTGGTCGGGCGAGTTCAAGGGCAAGATCGGCGCGAATGCGATCTGGCCGCGCACGGCGGTCGCGACGGCGGCGATTGCCAACGTGTTGGCGGGGGAAGACGCGTTCAAGAATTGCCGCAAGCCGGAAATTCTCGCGGAAACCGCCTACCGAGTGCTTGAAAAGCCGGCCGCCGAGTTCACCGGAAACTTTCTCATTGATGACAGTTTCCTGGTGTCTGAAGGCGTCACGGATCTCGAGCAATTTGCGGTCTCGCCAGGCGAAGAATTGCTGCCGGATTTCTTTGTGCCGAGCGATCCACCGGCACCAGACGGCGTGAAGATCATCGATATCCAGCTGACGCACTGACGGCCGTCGAAAAATGTGAATTGCGTTTTTCGAGAAAGCAGCATTATAGGCGTTGGAGCGTCGTACTCTGCGGGCCGAAAACCCGCCTGAACCACATGTCCTGTCGACGCAGGCATTGGACGTTCATCAAGTCATGCTGCTCATTGATACTTTCGCCGGCCCCAGCGCTATCGAGGGCGTTGGCGTCTTTGCTGCCGAGCCCGTCACGCAAGGCCATCGGGTCTGGACACTGGACCTGCGCATCGACCGCGTTATCGCGCGCGACGAGTTGGATACCGCGGCGCCGCTCTTCCGGCAGTTCGTCGAACGCTATGCCTATTTTGATGCCTCGCTGGGCGGCTTCCTGCTCGACGGCGATCACTCGCGCTTTCTCAATCACAGCGAGGAATCGTGCATCGAGTTTCGCGCCGATGGTGACGGTTATGCGCGCCGCGATATCCGGGCCGGTGAGGAATTGACCTGCAATTATGCCGAGTTCATGCCGTCGCTGGTGATATTGCCGTCGCGGGTCAGCACTTTCAGCGCGCCGCGGAACTGACGGCTTGGCGAGGCTCGCGGCCGCGGGTTAGACCTGCGGCATGAAGACCGTAATCCTGTCATCAGATGCCGGTTTCGAACACCGTTTGCCGCCGCCGCATCCGGAACATCCCGCGCGCCTGCGCGCCGTGATGGATGCGTTTGCCGACACGCCGGCGCTGGCCTCGATCGAGCGGGTTGAAGCCCGGCGCGCCAGCCGCGAAGAAATTGCCCGGGTTCATGCGCCAGAGCATATCGATCTGGTTTTTGAAGGCGAACCGGCGGACCATGAGGCCTTCAACGGCTTTGACTTCGATACCTTCATGTCGCGCGGGTCACTGGAAGCGGCGCTGCGCGGCGCCGGTGCTGCCGTTCAGGCTGTCGATCTGGTCATGGCGGGTGACGCCGAAGCGGCGTTCTGCGCCACCCGGCCGCCAGGCCATCACGCAGAGCGGCATCGGCCGATGGGGTTCTGCCTGTTCAACAATATCGCGATTGCGGCCCTGCATGTGCTGGACGCGCACGGCCTGTCGCGGGTCGCGATCATCGATATCGACGTGCACCATGGGAACGGGTCGCAGGATGTGGCGGAGCACGAGCCACGCCTGGTTTTCGGGTCGCTGCATGAATCCCCGCTCTATCCCGGCAGCGGGCACGAGAACGAGACCGGCCTGAACGGTAATGTCATCAATGTCACGCTGCCAGCCGGCACCGGCGGACCGGTTTGGCGCGACCGGTTGGCGCATGACATCATCGCGCCGATCGACGCTCTGCAACCTGAATTCATTCTGGTATCGGCGGGATTCGACGGCCACCGGGCGGACCCGCTTGCCAATGTACAGCTGGACGAAGGCGATTTCGCCTACGCGGCCGCTTTGCTCGCCGACTTTTCGCGGCGGTCAGCGTCTTCGCGGCTTGTCTGTTGTCTGGAGGGCGGTTACGAACTGGGCGCGCTGGGGCGATCCGCTGCAGCCTTTGTCGAAACCTTGGCGGCACGTTAGGGGACTTGTCGTCATTGTCCTGTTCGCCCCGTTCTGCGGAACCCATGCCTAATTCGCGCTCCCAGACAGCGGCCTCTTCCGGCCCGATCACGATCGCCCGCCACGGACGGCCCGATGCAGACCGCACGGTGCGTATCGACTGGCAAGGCTATGAGCATTGGTGGAAAGGCTATGACGCCGCCGGTCTGGCGCCGGGGCAGCAACCGCCGGACAAGCTGGTCGAGGCCGCCGCGAAGGCCGAAGTCGTGTTCTCAAGCACATTGCCCCGCGCCATCGAAACGGCCCGCGCAGCAGCACCGGATCGCGATCTGGTGATTGATGCCGATTTCGTCGAAGCGCCGCTGCCGCCGCCGCAAATGTCGGGAACGCTGAAACCGGGTACCTGGGGCGTCTATGCGCGGATCTTCTGGTGGATGGGTTATGCGCGCGGACTCGAAACCCGGCGGGAGGCCGAGTTGCGGGCCGAGCGGGCGGCCGACAAGCTGGTGATAGCAGCGCAACGGGGTCCCGTTGTCCTGTGTGCCCACGGCTGGTTCAATCGGATGCTGCGCCCGGCGCTTCGCCGGCGCGGTTGGAAATGCGTGCACGATGGCGGCGACACCTACTGGTCAAGCCGGACCTATGAGCGTATCCGCTAGCCGCAACGAATTGCGGCGCCCTTTAGCTTTCCGTAGTGTGCTGGACTGAAATCAGGAGACTGTCTTGTCTGACGAATCCCCGACCCTCGCCGACATGAGTTTTGAGGCCGCGCTTGCCGAGCTCGAGAGCATCGTGCAGCAGCTGGAATCCGGCGATGTCGGGCTCGAGAAGTCAATCGCGATCTACGAACGCGGCGCGGCGCTGAAGGCGCATTGCGAAAAGAAACTGCGGGAAGCCGAATTGAAGGTCGAGAAGATCGTGCTGGACGACAAGGGACAGGCGCGAACGGAAGACGCCGACCTCGGCTGACACGAAAGGCCGGCCTGCATGGATGATTTCCGATTACTGCTGGCAGAAACCGCCGACCGGGTCACGGTGGCCATGGATGCCCTGTTGCCGCGATCGACCGGGCCGGAAGCACCGGTTCTGTCGGCGATGCGCTACGCGGCACTGGGTCCCGGCAAGCGATTGCGGCCGTTCATCGCGATCGAGGCCGGGCGCATGGTCGGCGCCGGAGAAAAGGGATTGTTGAGGGTCGCCACTGCGATCGAGTGCATCCACGCCTACTCGCTGATCCACGACGATCTGCCGTGCATGGACGATGATGATGTTCGACGCGGCCGTCCCACTGTTCACCGCGAATACGACGAGGCAACGGCCGTGCTGGCGGGCGATGCCCTGCAGACCTTCGCCTTTGAACTGTTGGCGAGTCCTGACACAGACTTGAGTGCCACCAAACGGCTCGAACTCATTTCGAGATTGGCGCAGGCTGCCGGCGCTCGCGGCATGGTTGGCGGGCAGATGATCGACATGCATGCCGAGCGAATGGATGCCGACATCAATGTCATCACCCGCATGCAACGGATGAAAACCGGCGCACTGATCGCGTTCGCGGCGGAAGCGGGGGCCATCCTGGCCGGTGCCCCTGGCGATGTAAGGCGGGCCCTGGAAGGATTTGCCCACGACATCGGCTTGGCGTTCCAGATCCGAGACGATCTGCTTGATGCAGAGGGCAATGCCGCGGAAGCCGGCAAGGCTGTCGGCAAAGACGAAAACCAAGGCAAGGCCACTTTTGTGACAATTCTTGGCCTCGAAGGTGCGCGAGACCGGGCGCGTCGTCTTGCCGCGCAAGCGAAGGATCACCTTGATCCTTTCGGTGAAAGTGCAAAGCTTCTAAGAAGTGCGGCGGACTATGTGCTTGAACGGCGCTCGTAGGAAATGAAAGCGAAAGCCGATGGCTGCCAATACTCCCATACTCGACGGCGTCAATTCGCCCTCCGACCTCAAGGGAATGAAGCTGGAAACGCTTCGGCAACTCGCCGACGACGTGCGCACCGAGACTATTGATGCGGTGTCAACGACCGGGGGACATCTCGGCGCCGGGCTGGGTGTCGTTGAGCTGACCGTCGCATTGCACCATGTCTTCGATACGCCAAATGACATCGTGATCTGGGATGTCGGCCACCAGTGCTATCCGCACAAGATACTGACCGGTCGCCGCGACCGGATCCGCACGCTGCGTCAGGGCGGCGGTCTTTCCGGCTTCACAAAGCGCGCCGAAAGCGAATACGACGCGTTCGGTGCGGCGCATGCCTCGACATCGATTTCCGCAGCGCTCGGCTTCAGCGTGGCGCGCGATCTCAAAGACGAGGATCATAGCGTAATCGCCGTGATCGGCGACGGCGCGATGTCCGCCGGCATGGCCTATGAAGCGATGAACAATGCCGGTGCGCTAGGCAAGCGCATGGTTGTGATCCTCAACGACAATGACATGTCGATCGCGCCGCCGGTCGGGGCGATGAGCCATTATTTCGCGAAACTCGTCTCGTCGCGCGGCTACCGGTCATTCCGGAAAGTCGGCAAGGCCGTTGCGAAGGCCGTCGGGCTGGAGAAGACCATCCGCAAGGCCGAGGAATATGCGCACGGGATGGCCGTCGGTGGCACGCTTTTCGAGGAGATGGGATTTTACTATGTCGGACCGATTGACGGTCACGACATGGAGGCGCTGACCCAGGTTCTGAAGAATGTGAAGGAATTCGACCGGGGCCCGGTCCTGGTTCATGTCGTGACCCAGAAGGGAAAGGGCTATGCGCCGGCCGAAGAGTCCGACGACAAGTATCACGGCGTGGCAAAGTTCAACGTGATCACCGGCGAGCAGAAGAAATCGCCCGGTGGCCCCCCCAGCTATACGAAGGTATTTGCCCAATCGCTGATCCGCGAGGCCGAGAAGGACGACCGCATCTGCGCGATTACGGCTGCAATGCCGGGCGGGACCGGACTCGACCTGTTCGGGGACGTCTTTCCGGACCGCACGTTCGATGTCGGGATTGCCGAACAGCATGCCGTGACGTTCGCTGGCGGTCTGGCCGCCGCCGGCATGAAACCGTTTGCCGCGATTTATTCGACTTTCCTGCAGCGTGGCTATGACCAGGTCGTGCACGATGTCGCGATCCAGAACCTGCCGGTCCGGTTCGCGATCGACCGGGCAGGCCTGGTAGGTGCTGATGGCGCAACCCATGCCGGCTCGTTCGATATCGGCTATCTCGGCGCATTGCCGGGCTTCGTGGTGATGGCCGCGTCCGACGAGGCCGAACTGGCGCGCATGGTGGCGACATCTGCCGAGATCGATGACCGGCCGAGCGCCTTTCGCTATCCGCGTGGTTCGGGTGTCGGCATGGAAATTCCAGCGATCGCCGAGCCGTTGGAAATCGGCAAGGGCCGGATCGTCCGTGAAGGATCGCGCATTGCTCTGGTCTCGCTGGGTGGCCGATTGCAGCAATCTCTCAAGGCTGCCGACGAGCTCGCAGCACGCGGATTGTCCACGACGGTGGTGGATGCCCGGTTTGCCAAACCGCTGGATGAAGACCTGCTGATGCGGCTCGCGCGCGAGCACGAAGTGCTGATCACGATCGAAGAAGGCGCCCGAGGCGGTTTCGGCGCGTTCGTGCTGCACCTGTTTGCAGAGCGCGGTGTGCTCGACAGCGGGCTGAAGATCTGGACGATGACATTGCCCGACATTTTCCAGGACCAGGACACGCCGGATGCGATGTATGACGAAGCCGGCCTCAACACGCCGCACATCGTCGCCTGCGCACTCGACGCGCTCGGGCGCAACGAGGAAGCCGCCGCCGTGATCGGTGCGGCGCAATAAGCGTGAGCAAGCAGCGGCTCGACGTTCATCTCGTCGAACATTGTGGATTTGAAAGTCGTGCGCGCGCCCGGCAGGCGATCGAAGCGGGCCTGGTTCGCGTTAACGGCTGCATCGCCTCGAAAGCGTCGCTGGCCGTCACGCCCGACACCGACATTGTGGCCGAAGCGCTGCACCCCTATGTCAGTCGCGCAGCGCTCAAGCTGAAAGGCGCACTCGAAGGGTTCGACGTCGACATTTCAGGCAAGGACTGCCTTGATATCGGCGCGTCAACGGGAGGGTTTGTCGAGATCCTGCTCGAGGCCGGGGCGCAGCGCGTCGTCGCCGTTGATGTTGGCAGCGGCCAACTGCATTCGCGACTGAAGGATGATCCCCGCGTGATCTCGCTGGAGGGTCAAGACGCCCGCGAACTGACCGCCGGACGGGCCGGCCAACCGGCAATCATCACCTGCGATGCAAGTTTCATCGGTCTCGCCAAGGTGATCGACCGGCCATTGTCGCTGGCCGCAGCTAGCTGCGACCTGATCGCGCTGTTCAAGCCGCAGTTCGAAGTGGGACAGAAAGCTGTCGGGAAGGGCGGGATCGTGAAAGACAACGCCGCCCTGCAGGCGGCGCTGGAAAGATTCCGGATCTGGCTCAATGGCCGGTATGGCTTCGAGGTGCGCGGGGTCGCCGACAGTCCGATTGCGGGTGCGGACGGAAATCGCGAATTCCTCATCCACGCCCGCAAGGGCTGACGCAATCCGCCTACTGGGCGGCGCGCCAGATGCCGTCGAGTCCCTGGCACATGTACACGTCATTTGCCGTGACCGTGCCGTACTGATTCTGGCTGCGCGTTGTCATCCACCGGCAATTGTCCGTTTGCGGCGAAGACGTTTGGTAGACACGCGTCCCGGTCGCCGGCGCGCCTGCAAGACCGTCATTGCCATAGTAGACCCGGTTGGTCTCCGGCTGGCGGTAATAGGGGTCGTTGCCGTAGCCCACTTGGCTGTTGCGATCGTCATAATACGGATCCTGGTAGCCATAATCGTCGCCATAGTAACCGGCGTCGCGATGACGGTAGTCCGGTTGGCAGGGCTGGCCGCCGGCGACACCGGCGCCGACCAATGCCCCGATACCGGCCCCCGCAACAACTGCAACATCATTGTCGTGACGCTGGTTGTAGCGGGGATGACGACCGCGGTGATAGCCGCGTCCGCCACGGCCATGATAACCCCGATATCCATGATGACGGCCGCGATAATTGTCGCGATCATCAAATTCATCCTCGATCTCGGCACCGATTACACCGCCAAGAATTGCGCCGACGATCGCACCGGCGACCTGGCGCCCCTGGCGATTGGACTCGCAATCGGCTTGCGACGTGTACTGGTTCTGCGCCTGGGCAGCCGGCACAAGCGCGGCCACGGCAGCGGCGGAAACGAGGAGGGTGCGAAGACCGATCATGGTATTTCTCCGTTCTCTTGGCCGGACATCACCGGCGTTCGATCCATACTTATGCCAGATGCGATGAGCCGTGCATGAACAAAAAAAACCGGCTCCCGTTCAGGAACCGGTTTTCTGTTTGCCTGTCAGTGGTTTCTACTGGCGGTGCGCCACCTGCCACCGGCCGTAGCGATCGCGGCACATGCGGACCTCGTCGATGACAAAACTGCCATCGGGCATGTAGATCTCTGCATCGCCCCAGCGGCAACGACGGCCTCCGTAATCGTAGTAGTCACGGGCGATCACCACACCGCGCACGCCGGTATACGGGTTGTGCCAGTAATACGGGCTGCCATGGGTGAAGGAATAGCTGGCCGCGTAGTGCAGCTGACCCCGGTCGCAATCGTTCAGCGCGGCCCCGATTCCGGCCCCGAAGAAGCCACCAATAACCACGCCTGCTGCATCGTCATCGGCTACAGCCGCCCCGAACAATGCTCCGAGAATCGCCCCGGCAAGAACCTGATCGCCATTGGCGCGGCAACCGCGGTCATAATACCGGTAGTCATACCGATTATACCCGTTGTCATAATATCGCGTGTGATAGCGCCAGGATGTGCGCGCGGGGACGCGATAGCTGCGGTAATAGCGGCGCGCGTCGTGCCGGCCGTTTACATAGCCCCGGCGATACGCCCCGTAGCGATTTGCGCGCGTAGTGCGGCGCCCGTCGCGATACCCATTGCGATAACCACCACGGTGGCCATCACGATATCCGTTGTGACGCGCTTGGCGGGCGTCGCGTCCGCCGCGATATCCATCGCCGCGTCCACCATGTCCACCGCGATATCCATCGCCGCGTCCACCATGTCCACCGCGATATCCATCGCCGCGTCCACCATGTCCACCGCGATATCCATCGCCGCGTCCACCATGTCCGCCGCGATATCCATCGCCGCGGCCGCCGCGTCCGCCGCGGGCACCCTGGCCATCGCCGCCCCCGCGGCCACCACGAGCGCCGCGTCCGTCACCGCCGCGGCCACCGCGGCCGCCCCGGGATTCGAAATCACGGGTATTGCCCTGGCGAACGCCGCGGTTCTCATTCGGCAAGGCCGGCAAGGTGCGACGTCCACCGCCGGCACCCGCGCCATTGCCGCGACCACCACGACCGCCGCGGGCGCCATCGCCGCGGCCGCCCTGGCCGCCACGAGCACCGTCGCCGCGGCCGCCCTGGCCGCCACGAGCACCGTCGCCGCGGCCACCACGGCCACCGCGAGCACCGTCGCCGCGGCCACCTCGGCCACCGCGAGCACCATCGCTGCGGCCGCCTCGGCCGCCACGGGCACCATCACCGCGGCCACCGCCATTATTGCGGGCACCGCGATTTTGACGCTGGTCGACTTGGGCTCTGGCCATGTCGCGCCGGTCTTGCAGATTCGCGCCTGCGAGCTGGTCTTCCGCCTGTTGGACAGCCGCTTCGGCCTGCGGTGCGTCAATCACCGAGACGAGGGATATGACAAGGCTGGACGCAGCGACCAGGCAGGAATTCTTGAGTGTGAGCATGGATAGCTTCTCCTATCGGGATAGCCGCGAAGCGCGACCCATTGCAACAAGGTTAACGAAGCCGCCATGACGCTAACATGAACGCATGGTTCAGGTAACCGCTCAGCCGATCTGGCCGCGGTGCCGCAGATACTGGTCGGCGAGGGTCAGGGCCATCATCGCCTCGGCGACGGGAACGGCTCGGATGCCGACACAGGGGTCGTGACGACCTCGCGTCTCGATCGTGGTCTCGTTGAAATCACGGTCGAGTGTGCGTCGCTCGACGCGGATGGACGAGGTCGGCTTGATGGCGATTCGCATAACGATGTCCTGACCCGTACTTATCCCCCCAAGCACGCCGCCATTGTGGTTGGATAAAAATTCCGGCCCGTCAGCGCCCGCGCGCATTTCATCGGCCGCGTCTTCACCGCGCATCGCCGCGGCGGCGAACCCGGCGCCGATCTCGACCCCCTTGGCGGCCGGTATCGACATCATGGCGCCGGCGAGCTCGGCATCGAGCTTGCCATAGACCGGTTCGCCCCAGCCGGCCGGAAGGCCGCTGGCGCAGACCTCGACGATGGCGCCGGTCGAGGAGCCGTCGCGGCGGAGCTGGTCGAGATGACCCTCCCACGTGCCCACAATGCCCGGATCCGGCGAAAACAGCGGATTGCGGTCGATCTCGGCGTCGGACCAGGCGTCCCGGTCGATGGCGAGATCACCGATCTGGACCAGTGCCCCCCGAATACGGACAGCGTCGCCGAGCACCTGGCGCGCGACGGCGCCGGCGGCGACCCGCGCCGCGGTCTCGCGCGCAGACGAGCGCCCGCCGCCGCGGTAGTCGCGCAAGCCGTATTTGGCGTCATATGTGTAGTCGGCATGGCCCGGCCGCCATTTGTCACGGATGGCATCATAATCCTTCGAGCGCGCGTCCCGGTTTTCGATCATCAGCGAGATCGGCGCGCCGGTGGTCACCGGACCTCCGGTGCGGTCGTCCTCGAACACGCCCGACAGGATTCGCACCTGGTCGGGCTCCTGGCGCGGCGAGACATGGCGGCTGGACCCTGGCCGCCGCCGGTCGAGCCAGGGCTGGATCAGGGCCTCGGAAAGCGGGATTCCGGGCGGGCAACCGTCGACGATGGCCCCGAGGGCCGGGCCGTGGCTCTCGCCCCAAGTTGTCACCCTGAACATTTTTCCGAACGAATTGTGAGACATGAACCGGCTCCCGAACCCAGGCGGCAACCTAGATCACGATAAAAGCGGCGTCACGCTGCCGATCGCGCCTTGCGCAGCCAGCGTGCGAACCGGGCGGCCGGTGCCGCCGCGGCGAATTCGGAAACGAAGGCCTGCAGCCCGGAGGCCGGGCTAACAGATTCCGGCTCACCCGGCGCCGGGTTCACCCGGATCCTGGCCCGGAGCGCCGGATCTCCTACAGCAGCAATCGTGTCACCGGTTCGTGCATTTTCGGGAATCCTGAATACGGCCATACGTCCGCCGACCCGGATGGTCCGGGTTGCGGCGGTGGAGATTTCGCCGGGGTCCAGTTCAATATCGATGGATTTCGGGGCCACCTGTTCGAGATGCCGCACCGCGCGGATGATCCGCGCGAGTTCGGCAAGCGCCTCGCCGCTGGCTTCTCCGGTGTCGGGATGCAATGCGACAGCGCGCTTCCGGAAAGCCGATTTGGCCTGTTCCAGGCTGGCGCCGGCATCGAGGCCGAGAGCCGCCAATGCCGCGCAGGTATCGGGATCATCCGCCCACATGAGTTGAAACCTAATGTGAGGAGGGTTCCCGATTGGTTGACGCGGGCAAACCCTCTATATGCGGTCGAGAGGAGATCGCGATGAGCGCCAAGAAGGACCAGATTCCGCCGACGCCGAGCGCCGAGGACTATCAAGCCGCCGCAGAGGCCAATGCGTCCGAGATCTTCGACAAGCAGAACCCGTTCGCCCTGTTCGGCGAGTGGCTGGCAGATGCCCGAGGCAAGGAAGTCAACGATCCCAACGCCATGGCGCTGGCGACCGCGGACAAGAACGGTCTGCCGGACGTGCGTATGGTCCTGCTCAAGGATTTCGATGAAGACGGATTTGTCTTCTACACCAATCTGGAAAGCGCCAAGGGATGTCAGCTTGCGGACAATCCGAAGGCAGCGCTCTGCTTCCACTGGAAATCGCTGCGCCGGCAGGTGAGGGTGCGCGGCACGATCCATCCGGTCGAGCCTTCAGAGGCCGACGCCTATTTCGCGAGCCGGGCCCGCGACAGCCGAATCGGCGCGTGGGCCTCGAAGCAGTCGCGGCCTCTGGAAAGCCGGTTCGCGCTCGAGAAGGCGGTGGCCAAGGAGGCGGCGCGATTCGGTCTCGGCGACGTGCCGCGGCCCGATTTCTGGTCCGGCTTCCGGCTGGCGCCCTCGCATTTCGAATTCTGGCGGGACCGGCCTTTCCGCCTGCATGACCGGTTGGTGTTCGACCGTCACGACGGGAAGTGGACGACCCAGCGGCTCTATCCCTGAGCGCGCGAGCGCACGAAAGCCTGCAGGGCCGATGCAACGCGTGAGGTCGCCTTGAGCTTGTCCTTGAGCGGCAGGGCGATGGGCGGGTCGATATTCGTCTTGTTGACGTCGACGACGTAGATCCGACCGTCATTGCGGTCGCGGAGCACGTCGAGCGCCCCCCATTCGAGTCCCATGCGCGCCGCAAATTCGATCAGCCGGTCCAGCTCTTCTTGCGAGAACGCTTCGCTGGTTTCGACCAGATTGACTTCGCAATTGATGTTGGTGAAACGGCGGCCGATCTTGCGCTTCTTGATGAAAAGCAGCGGCATTTCCCGACCGACGATGACGCAGCGATAGTCCGCGACCTGGTCTTCACCGCAACGATTGTCGATCAGGCGCTGATAGGCGCGTCCTTCAGCCTTGCCGGTCGGAGCATGCAATACGCGCCCGTCATGGGCGCCGTTGATCTCGGATTTTTCAACCACCGGCCCGACGTATTTCGCCGGATCGACGCTGATTTCATAACCGAATGTCTGCTCGAAAATCCGCGCGACATGGGTCTTGGAGACATCACAACATGCGAAATTCATGTGCGCAGCGGTCGACGGCAATGCCGGCAGGGCGGCGACGGTCTTGTCCTCGAAATAGATGGTCAGATCGGCACGGTCTTCATGGCGCACCACGCGCCCGCCGATCGCATGGGTGCAGGCCCAGATGAAATACCAGGGACGCGGGCGATGGGGTGTAAAGGCGATCTGGGGGCCTTTTCGGCGGAGCGACAGGATGCGCCAGACTTCCATGCAGAAATAGAAGATCAGCCAGTTCAGGCAGACCGCGATGAATTTGCGTCGCAAGGGAAGCTGGTGACCGGTGCTTTTCACGGAGACTACTCCGTCGCGATAAGCCCAGTCCGACCACCAAAAGGCGCTATTCATGACTGACGTCCATCCCTGCCGCCCAAACCCCGAGCACACACAATTGTGATTAACGGTCCAAGCCTTGCGTGGGAAGCCCTGAAACGAGCAGGACTGTATCATGCCGGTATGGATCACGACCCTAAATTTTCTTTCGGCGCGGCTCAGACGCGCCGTGTTCATCTTGCTGACGCTGGCCGCTGTGCAAGCAGCGCCGAATGTCCTGGCGATTGATGAATCGGCGAGTGATCTGCGCTCCGACCGCCCCACACTGCGCCGGGCTATTGATTGACTTCGCAGTGCACCGCATGAACTGTGGTTCAGAACCACCAGGGTCGTTGTGTAAATGCTCGGATACATCGCCCGGCGAATTCTAATCGCCGTCCCCACAATACTGGTGATTATCACGGTCGCATTCTTCATGATGCGGGCGGCGCCGGGTGGCCCGTTCGATCTTGAACGGCCGATGCCGGAAGAGGTTCGCCAGAACATTCTCGAGCATTTCGGGTTCGACCGGCCGCTGCACGAGCAGTATTTTTCCTATCTAGGCGGATTGACGCAGGCCGATCTGGGCCCGTCATTGCGTTTCCGTGACAAGACCGTTTCCGACATCATCGTCGAAGGATTCCCGGTCAGCGCGACGATTGGCGCGCTTTCGATTCTCCTGGCGCTTTTCGTGGGATCCATAATGGGATCCCTGGCCGCCTTGAGACAGAACAAGGCGACGGATTTTGCCGTCATGGGCTTTGCCATGGGCGGGATCACCATACCGCCCTTCGTGATGGGCCCGATCCTGGCGCTCGTCTTCGGCCTCTATCTCGGCTGGCTGCCCATGGGCGGACTCGATCCGCGCCTGGGGATGACGCCGGAACGGCTGGTGCTGCCGGTGGTCACGCTGGCCCTTCCGCAGATCGCGATCGTGTCGCGGTTGATGCGCGCCAGCATGATCGAGGTGCTGCGCTCCAATTATATCCGCACGGCCCGTGCAAAGGGACTGTCCGGCCCGGCTGTCCTGTTCCGCCATGCCTTGCGCGCGGCAATTCTTCCGCTTGTGAGTTATATCGGACCGGCTTCGGCTGCGCTGGTCACCGGTTCGATCGTGATCGAACAGGTCTTCCAGTTGCCGGGTATCGGACGGCAATTCGTGATGGCAGCCCTGCAGCGTGACTACACAGTGGTGATGGGCGTCGTGATTCTTTACGCTTCGCTGATCATCCTGCTGAACCTGCTGGCCGACCTGATGTATGCAACGCTTAACCCGCGGGTGAAGTTCGAGTGAATACGACCATCGGATCCAAGCTGAACGCGGAAGCGCTCGAAACAGTCGCCGTCGAAGGACGCTCGCTGTGGGATGATGCGCTGGCCCGGCTGCTGCGCAACAAGGCCGCGGTCGGCAGCATGATCGTGCTCGGTCTACTTGTTTTGATCGCAATCGTCGGCCCGTTCGTATGGCCGCATTCTCACGAGACGATCTACCGCGATCGGGTGTGGCTCGCGCCGACGCTTGAGAACTGGCATATCTTCGGCACCGATGCGCAAGGCCGCGATTTGTTCGCGCGGACGCTGATCGGGCTGGGCGTCTCGTTGATGGTGGGTGTTGTCGCCTCGATGGTCTCGCTGGTCATCGGCGTGTTCTGGGGTGCAACGGCCGGCTTCGTCGGCGGGCGCGTTGACCAGGTGATGATGCGTATTGTCGACGTTCTGTACTCGCTGCCCTTCATCTTCTTCGTGATCATCCTGATGGTCGTGTTCGGCCGCAATATCATCCTGATCTTCGTGGCGATCGGGGCGGTCGAGTGGCTGACCATGGCGCGGATCGTGCGCGGACAGACCATCGCCATCAAGAACATGGAATTCGTCGAAGCGGCACAGGCCGCCGGTGTCTCGCGCCTGTCGACGATCCGCCGCCATATCATCCCGAATGTGCTGGGTCCGGTGATCGTCTATGTGACGCTGACCATTCCGGTGGTGATCCTGGCCGAGAGCTTTTTGAGCTTCCTTGGCCTGGGCGTTCAGGAGCCGTTGACGTCGCTGGGCCGGCTGATTGCCTATGGCGCGCAGGACATGCAGATCGCGACCTGGACGCTGATGATCCCGGCCGCAACCATGATGCTGACGCTGTTCTGCTTCAACTTCATCGGCGATGGCGTTCGTGACGCCATCGACCCGAAGGACCGCTGATCAGCGCTCGCGACGGACGCGCAGGGCGCGGCCGGTGCCATTGATCTGCAGAAAATAGCTGTCCATTGCGGCGCGGCGGATCTCTGCAAACAATTCGCCGTCGTCATTGTAGCGGAAGCGGTCGGTTCCGGACTGAACCCAGACCTGGCCGTTGGTCATGTAGAAGCGGTGGCGGCCATAGGCGACCTCGCGGATACGTTCGATCTCCATGACGATGCGTTCGACGCCGCCCTCCTGATCGCGTTCCACGACCTGTACGCCATTGATCGGCTCGCTGTCTGCGGGGCGGGTGTTGGTCTCGCTGCCGCCACCGAACAGGCCGAGACGCGGCATACGCGAGAACACGCCACCACCCTGGTCCTCATTCTCATTCCCGGCGATCGCGACATCCGGCTCCGGATTGTCGTTGCGGGTGTTCAGGTTCGCCCTTGCCTCGGGCGGATTGGTATCGCTGGTTTCAGCGCTGGCCATCCGCTCCGGCGTGGTCCCGGGATCGAGCGGGTCAGGGCTGTTCGAGCCGCCGCGAAACAGTGACAGGCTGAGGCCCGGCATGCTCGGCAGATCGAAACCGAATGAATCGCGCTCCACGGCTTCAATATCTTCGCGGTAAACCGTGACGAGCCCATTGTCGCGTTCGCCTGACAAGCGCGCAGCGGCGGCGTCGAAACAGGCGAGGCGTGCGGCTTCTTCGGCGATCTGCTGGCAAACGAGGATGTCGTCGATGGGATCTGTGGATTGCGCCATAGCCGGTGCGGCGAGCGCCGCGTTCAACGCGAAGACCGATGTCAGACAGATATTCTTCATGGTGTTTTCCCTTGGTGGCAGAAGAACCGCCCGATCCCTATTGCGCGCGCCGGGCCCGGAACCAGCGACCGCGATCATTGAGCTGCATCATGTGCGATCCGAGCGCGGCGCTGCGCACGGCTACCGTCATCTCGGTGAAAGGCTGACGGCGTGAATACAGAACGCGGGTGTCGTCGATCTGACGCCAGACCTGGCCGTTCTGGAGCGTGATGATCATGCGGTCATACGCGTCCCGGTCGATATCCTGTACGGCGAGCCCCTCGATCAGCGTGATTTCACCCGCTTCATTGCGTTCGACGCGTCGCGTACCGGATGCGGCGGCCGCCGTGTTCGTGGCTGTCGATCCGGTGGTTGCCGTGCCGGCCGCTGACGCGGCATCTGCCAGATCGGAGGAGGCATTGCCTGCCATGGATGGCAGCCGGACGGACGGCAAGCGCGGCAGGCGAAATTGCGGAATGGCGAGCCCGTAGGTGGCTTCTTCGGCGGCCTCGATTTCAGAGCGCTCGACGGCAACAAGTTCGCCGGTATTGGCCGACCGGTACAGCGTTTCGACCTGTGCATCGAGGCAGGCAAGACGCTCGGTGTCGTTTTCGATCGCGCGGCAATCGAAAAGCGGGGAGAGCGGTGAATCGGACCCTTGCGCCAGGGTCGGTGCGGAAGCCAGCGCTGAAAATAGGATGGCCAGTAATCGGGTGTTCATGGTTAACTTGCTATCCGTTGACGAGTTTCGCAGACTATGCGTGAGCGTCGTGACGCTGTCGACCGTGTGACGCAACATCTTGTGAAGAGTTTTAGACTGACCGATCGGGAACGGAGAGGGTCCTGACCATGCTTAGAAATACCAGATTCCAAACCGCGCTGCTGATGGCAGCCTCGACCCTGGCGCTCGCAGCCTGCGGCGGGGGAGGAGACGTTGATTCCAACAGCGTCGTCCTGCACCGGGGCAATAGCGCCGAACCGCTGACCCTCGATCCGCACAAGGCCAGCGGCACGTGGGAAAACAACATCATTGGCGACATGTTCATCGGTCTGTTCACCGACGATCCCAATGGTGCGCCAATCCCTGGCATGGCCGAGAGCTGGTCCGTCAGCGAGGACGGGCTGACCTGGAGGTTCGAATTGCGGGACGCGGTGTGGTCCGACGGCGAGCCGGTCACGGCCAACGATTTCGAATATGCCTTCCAGCGCATTCTCAATCCCGCGACCCTCGCGCAGTACGCATCGCTGCTTTACCCGATCGAGAACGCACAGGCCGTGAATGCCGGTGAAATGCCGCCGGAAGCGGTCGGCGTCGAAGCGATCGACGACAACACGCTGGAAATCCGGCTGGAGAACCCGGCGCCCTATCTGCCGGGCCTGCTGACCCATTACACGACCTTCCCGGTGCCGAGCCATGTCGTCGAGCAATTCGGCGATCAGTGGATCCAGCCGCGGAATATCCAGGTGAACGGCCCGTACCGGCTGGTGCAATGGTCGACCAACAATTTCGTGCATGTCGAGCGCAATGAGCGCTTCTACGACAATGAAAATGTCTGCGTCGATGAAGTCTTCTACTATCCGACAGTGGATGCGGCCGCCGGTGTGCGCCGGGTTCAGAATGGCGAGCTCCATCTGAACAACGAGTTTCCGGGCCAGCACATCGCCCGGCTGCGGCGCGAGATGGGGGATTATGTGCGGGTTCACCCGTATATGGGCACCGTCTATTTTTCCATCAACAACGAGCACGAACCGTTTGCCGACACGCGGGTTCGCAACGCGCTCGGCATGGCCGTAAACCGCGAATTCCTCGCCGAAGAGATCTATCGTGACGGGCGGTCTGCGGCCTATTCCCTGGTGCCGCCGGACGTGGCCAACTATGCCGGCGGTGTGGAAGCCGCGTGGTCCGACCTGTCGATGGAAGAGCGCCGTGAGCGCGCGCGCGAACTGCTGATGGAAGCCGGCTATGGCCCGGACAATCCGTTGGAGTTCGAATACTCGCACCGCTCGACCGGTGACAATCCGCGGATCGCGCCCGTCGTCCAGCAGGACTGGGAGAGCATTGCCGACTGGGTGAATGTCGACATCGTCCAGATCGAGACCCAGATCCATTATGAAAACCTGCGTTCGGCCGATTACCAGGTCGGCGATGGCGGCTGGATCGCGGATTACAATGATCCGTACAATTTCCTCTTCCTCGCGGAAGAGCGCTCGATCCCGATGAATTACTCGCGCTATCGGAATCCGGAATACGACGATCTCGTCGCCCGCGCGAACCAGGAGCTGGACATGGAAATCCGTGCCAGCATGCTGGCCGAGGCGGAACAGATGATGATCGACGACATGCCGATCATCCCGGTGGTCTTCTATGTGAACCGGGCGGTCGTGAGCCCCGAGGTGACCGGCTGGGAAGACAATATCGTCCACATTCACCGCACGCGTTTCATGTGTCTTGAAGGCGCGGACGGCGAAGCGGGCAGTGCGGGCACGTCGTCTGCCGAATAGACTTCAGCCAAGATGTTCTTGCGGCCCTCTCCCTGCGGCGTAGATTGCGTCGCAGGGGGAGGGCTTTTTCATGTCGGATCCAGTTTCCGATGCGGTGATCGCTGATGCGGCTGGCAGCGAGGCCAGCGCAGCGCAACGCGCATCGCGTTCCCGGTTCGGATCGGATACGGGTGGACAGTGCAGCAATTGCGGGACGCCGCTGAAAGGCCGGATCTGTCACAGCTGCGGCCAGAATTCCGACAGTTTTCACCGTCCCGTCTGGTCGCTTCTCTGGGAGGTTCTCGACGGGTTGATCGGCCTCGACGGTCGCCTCTGGCGGACCTTGCCGGCGCTGATGTTCCGTCCGGGCTATCTCACGCGGAAATACCTGGAAGGGGTGCGCGCCCGCTACGTCCAGCCCTTCCGCCTCTACTTGTTCGCCAGTGTCGTGTTTTTCCTGATTGTCGGGCTCGGAAATTCCAGCATCGATGACGCCTTTATCGGCCAGCCCGTGCTCTCCGAGGAGGACCGCGCGGTGCTCGAGGAACAGCTCGACGAGATCGCGGCGGAGAGTCCCGAAGCCTCGGTTGAGATCCAGCGTGTCATTGACCAGTTGACGCAGGACGAGGCCGAGCCGGGCAATCCCGCAGACATCACGCTTGACGATGCCCTCACAAGCGAAGACCTGCGTGCCGAGATGCGGGATAATGTGCGGCGGCAATTGCTGCCGGAATACTATCCCGACGCGGATTCGCCGGAATCTTCAGACGTCGTCGTGGGAGATCCCGGCGATCTCCAGGTCTCGTTCGAAACCGGTGGCCTGGACGGGCTGCCGCTCGCGGCCCGGGAGCGGCTTGCCCGGCAGCTGGAACGGGTGATCGACGATCCCGACCTGCTGTTCGGTGCGATGCAGCGCTGGCTGCCGCGATTGCTGTTTGTATTGCTGCCGATCTATGCGCTGATCCTGGCGGTCGGACAGGTCTGGCGGCGCGGCTTCTATTTCTACGACCATCTGATCGTGTCGCTGCACCTGCACGCCTTCCTGTTCGTGCTGTTCATCCTGCTGCAACCGGTCGGTTACCTGGTCGGCGGATTGCCGTTCATGATCTTCTTTATCTGGAGCAACTATTACCTCTACCGCATCCACCGGGTGGTCTATGAACACGGTCGGTTCATGTCGGTAATCAGGACCCTGACCCTCGACATCACCTATCTTGTGGTGCTTGTGCTGGCCAGCGTCGTTCTTGTGTTCGTCGGCCTGTTATTTGCCTGACTAGCGTGGTTGCACTGCCGGGGAGCGGAGTTCCTGTCCGGATTGCGCGGCTTGCCGCGCCTCGATCAATGCCTGCATTTCCGGCGCATTCATGAGCGCGTTGAGCTGGGCGAGCGACTGCGCGGATTCCGCGGAAACCCCGAACAGCTCCTGAAACGCTTCGAACGGCGATCGTTCGCGCGGAAAGCGCTGGATCGAAATCGACTGACCGGCTTCGATTCCCGCCAGACGCCGGGCCGCTTCGACGGCTTCCATGAAGCCGCCGATCTCGTCGACCAGGTCCCGTTCGAGCGCCTGTTCCCCGGTCCAGACCCGCCCGCGTGCAATATCTGCCACCTGTTCGCTCGACAAATCGCGGCCTTCGGCCACGCGCTGGGTGAAGTCCTCGTAGATATTGCCAAGTTCGGCATTGATGGCGGCGCGCTGACTCTCCGTCCAGCTTTCGTTGGGCGAATAGGCGCCGGCGAACTCGCCGCCGACCGCGACCTGCTCGAAGTTTATCCCGACCAGGCCGAAAGCACCGTCCAGATTGATCTTGCCGCCATAGACGCCGATCGATCCGGTAATCGTGGTGGCATTCGCAACGATGTGGTCGGCCGGTGCAGCAATGTAATAGCCGCCTGATGCGGCCGCTGCGCCCATGCTGACGACCACGGGGATGCCGTCATCCTGGGCGCGGCGAATCGCGTCCCAGATCTGATCGGAGGCGATCGAAGAACCGCCCGGTGAGTCGACGCGGACGACTATTGCGCGGGTGCCGCTTGCCTCGGCGGCATCGGTGATGGCCTCGGCCATGGCATCGCCCCCGATCATCGGATCACCGCCGAATGGTGAGGACACACCGCGGCCGGTCACGATGGCGCCCTGGCCTTCAACCAACGCAATCCGCGGACCGTATGAATTGAGCGCACCGCTATGCCGGTAATCTTCCAGCTCTGCAATCGTGGCATCGCCGCCTGCGCGTTCGATGACCGCGGCCCGCGCCGCAGCGACATGACCGAGTTCGTCAACGAGCCCCGCCTCGCGTGCAGATTCAGCACTGTGCGGCGCGCTTTCGATGAGTGATTGCAGGCTGGCCGCATCGATGGAGCGGCCGGACGCAGCATTGGCGATCGCGGTGTCGTAGATCGATCCGAAATAGGAGAGCGTCGCTTCCAGGTGTTCAGGCGTGAAACCTTCTTCGGTGTAGACGTTCGGGGCGTTCTTGTATTCCAGATACTGGATGAAATCGGCTTCGATCTCGAACCGATCGAGCGCTCCGCCGAAGAAGCCGATTTCTCCGGCCAGGCCGGCGGTGGCGAAGCTCGCCGTATCCTGCAGCCAGATTTCATCAGCGCTGGCGATGGCGAGATAGGTCGTGACCGAGGTCGAATTGAACCCCTGGGAGTGCGCAATGACCGGACGGCCGGATTCGCGGAATGCCGCGATCGCCCGGTTCAATTCCTCGGCGTGAGCCGGTGCCATGCCAAATTCGTTGGCGCGAATGAACACGCCCGCGACGCGGTCATCGCGCGATGCGCGATCCAGCAAGCGGACAACGTCGACGATGGAGGCGGGTTCGGTAAAAGCGAAAGGTGATCGCGATGGCTGGTCGAGACGGCCTTCGCGCAGGTCGATCTCCAGCACCAGCCGGCCCGAGGGGAGTCCGCCTGCGTCTTCCGCTTCAGCGCTCAACGCACCGATCAGCGCGCCAAGCGCAACGAAAAGCAGGATCAATGTCAGCACCGATCCGATGATCACGCCGACGATCGAGCCGAACAGGGTGATGAAGAACTGTTTCATGGGAGTGTCCCGAATTGCACATGTTGAATGTCATCATGCGCATATCGTGCCGTTTTAGGCGAGGGAAAGACACCATGTGCATCCCGCGTCATTGACGCGGGTCGCCTGCAAGCAGCGGTAAAAGGCAGTGAGGCGGAACTGAATGGTCGGAGTAGCAAGATTCGAACTTGCGACCCCCGCCTCCCGAAGACGGTGCTCTACCAGGCTGAGCTATACTCCGACCGGAGCGCGGGCTTATAACCACATCATTCGCGGGATTCAATCACTACAGCATCAGCCCGTTGCATCATCTGCAGTGAGCCGCTATCTAGCGCCTCCGCCGGGCCGATGATCGGTTCTGTTGGGGCGTAGCTTAGTTGGTAAAGCAGCGGTTTTTGGTACCGAAGAGCGGAGGTTCGAGCCCTCCCGCCCCAGCCATTTCCTCCCGCCATCGATATTTGGCCGCCCGAGCGGGCCGGTTTCCGCTTTTGGTGGCTGGCCGGAGTCTCTTCCGAGAACAAATTATTGTGATGCGCGACCAGCATGCCGGATTGCACGGCGGGACGAGGCCGCAGTTCGCCTTACGAGACAATGCAGAGCGATCCATTCCCGGCACAGGCGAGAAAATGGCAGTTATGTGCGCTTGGAACCGCAATCCACCAGAGTCTGTCTATTGATTGACGCGCGGCACTTCGTTAGCGTCGTCCATTAAGAAGGCGTAATTCGCCGAACGAGACGGAAGGAAAACTTCCGCGAAGCGAGGGGAAGGGGTCGAGACGAGTTTCTTCCCAACTTCTATGGAATCTGCAGGTTCGGGCCGGCGTGCTAGCCGTCCGGCCTCAGAACAAGCAGGGGCTATACCGGTGCGGGGGCACCGGAAAGCACAGATAGTCAGTCAGGCGTGGCGGTTCTCAACCCGCGCCGTTCAATGTGAGGCGAGACATGGCGAACTTGAATAAATGGCTTCGCACTTCAGTCGCAGCAGCGGTGTTTTCCGTTGGGGTGGCCGGTATTGCGGATGCGCAAATCCAGCAAGCGCTGAATACGGGTGCGCAATCTACGCAAGAAGGTGCCAGCACCCAAAGGCAGATTGATCAGCTCGATGATGACCGCACCAATGCGGAACTCGAATACCGGGCGCTTCTGCAGCAGATCGAAAGCCAGCGGCTCTACGTCGCGCAGCAGGAAGTGTTCATTCAGTCGCAGCAGAACGAAATCGATTCGCTGCAGCTGCAGATCGACAGCGTCGGAAACATCCAGCGCGACCTGATCCCGATGTTGCGGGAAATGGTCGACGGTCTGCGCCAGTTCGTCGAACTGGACCTTCCGTTCCAACATGAGGAGCGGCTGGACCAGGTGGATGAGCTCTACGACCTGATCGACGATCCGGAAGTTTCGGCGGCCGAGAAATACCGCGTCATTCTGAACCGTTACGAGATCGAGGCCTCTTATGGCCGGGGTCTGCGGACGTATTCCGAATCAACCATCGAGAACGATGCGGATGTCACGTTCGAATATCTGCAGATCGGTCGCGCTGCGCTGATCCGCCAGAATCCGGATGACAGCCTTTCCATGCTGTATCGCGGTGCGTCCGACTGGGTCGACGTTCCCTCGAGCCATGCCAACGACGTGAACCGCGCTTTCCGTATCGCGCGCGAAGTGACGACGCCGGAAGTGTTCACCGTGCCGCTGCCCGGCTCGGAAGACCAGTAGTTCGGCCCTGACGGAGACATTGCGATGAAACTCAATCTCAAGACAATTGCGGCAGCGGCCATCCTCGGGGTCGCCACTGTCGGAAGCGCCATGGCGCAAGGCGCGCCGGCTTCCAGCATCAACGAGCTGCTGGGCCGACTGCGTTCAGACGTCCGCGAGGCGTCCCAGGAAAACCAGCAACGCCTGCAGGAATTCCGCCAGGAGCGGAACCGGCAGACGTCCCTGCTGGCTGGTGCCCGTTCCACGCTGGCCGGGCTCGAAGCCCAGGCCGACAGCCTGGAGGCACAATTTGCCAACAACCAGATCCGGATCGACGAGCTGGCCGAAGAACTGCGCACTGCGCAGGGCGAATTCGGCGAGCTGTTCGGTGTCGCCCGCCAGACGGCCGGCGAATTCGGATCGCTGATCGAAGGATCGCTGGCGAGTGCCCAGCATCCGGGCCGTGCAGCGCCGCTGCTGGAACTGGCTAATAGCCGGGTCCTGCCGACGCGGACCGAGCTCGATACGATCTACCGGTCGATCACGGAAGAAATGATCTACCAGGGCGAGATCGCGTCGTTCGACGCCACGGTCGCCGACCTCAATTGCGGTGGCGAGTATGATGTCACCCGTGTCGGTGTGTTCGTGTCCTACGCCATGTGCGGCGGGAATGCGTCGTTCACCCGTTGGGCGCTGCCGGAAAATCCGGTCGGCGATGCCAATTATGTGCTGACGGCGCTGCCGTCGCAGCCTCCGGGCAATATCCTCGGTGCTGCTGTCGCGCTGTACAATGCCGAACCGGGCGAAATCGTTTCCGGTCCGGTCGACCCGTCGCGTGGCGGCCTGTTGCTGGTCTATCGTGACATTCCGGATCTCGGTCAGCGTATCGAGCAAGGCCGGATCGTCGGTAAGATCATCCTCGGCCTGCTGGCCGTGTCGGTCGCTTTCGGCCTGTTCCGCCTGCTGATGCTGGTTCTCGAATCGATGGCCGTGTCCGGTCAGAAGCGCCGCTCGACCCCGTCGAAAGGCAATTCGCTGGGCCGTGTGATGCTGGCCTATGAATCGGTTAAGGATCACAATGAGGAAGTCATCGAGATGAAGCTGGACGAGGCGATCCTGCGGGAAACGCCGAAGCTGGAATTCGGGCTCAACTTCCTGAAGCTTGCGGCCGGTATTGCTCCGCTGCTGGGTCTTCTGGGTACGGTGACCGGCATGATCCGGACCTTCACCCAGATCACGCTCTTCGGTACGGGTGATCCGCGCATCATGGCCGGTGGTATCTCGGAAGCCCTGGTCACCACGGTGCTCGGTCTTATTTCCGCCATTCCGCTGTTGTTCCTTCACAGCTTCGCATCGAGCTTCGCGCGCGGTGTTCAGCAGACGCTGGAAGAACAGGCGGCAGGTATCGTCGCCCGTCACGCAGAAGAGCGCGCTGGCCGGTCAGCTTAAGGGGAGGTCCACACAATGGATTTCCAAACAGCTCTTGGCGGACTGAACGAGTTTCTGGATCGGGGCGGCTTCGTGCTCGTCTGGATCATGGGTCTCACGTTCGTGATGTGGGCTTTCATCCTTGAGCGTCTCGCATACTTCATCTTCGCCCAGGCGGGCGATGCGAAGCGAGCGCTCAAGGAATGGTCCGCTCGGTCCGACCACACATCGTGGACGGCTCACGCCATTCGCGATCAGCTGATCTCCGAGGCGAGGCAAAAAGCGGAAAACAATGTCGAGCTCGTCAAGACGCTCGTCGCGGTTGCTCCGCTCTTCGGTCTCCTCGGTACGGTGACCGGTATGGTTTCGGTGTTCGACGTCATGGCCGTTTCCGGCTCGTCGGATGCCCGGGCGATGTCTGCGGGCGTGTCCCGTGCGACGATCCCGACCATGGCCGGCATGGTGGCAGCTCTGTCCGGTCTGATTTTCTCGAATCAAATCGAACGACTGGCAAAACGCCGCACCGCGATCCTCGCCGACCAGCTTGAACTGGAGTAGCGGTCATGCGCAGACGCAAGCAAAGAGGAGCGGATCAGGCTGAAGTGAACATGACGCCGATGCTCGACATCGTGTTCATCCTGCTGATCTTCTTCATCGTAACCGCGACCTTCCTGCAAGAGCAGGGGTTCGACATGCGACCGCCGCCGCCGAGCGATGAGCCGCCGAACACGGAATCGAATCCGGTTATCCTCGTGCAGATCGATAACGAGAACCGGGTCTTCGTGAACCAGCGTTCGACGAGTGAAGATCGCGTGCTCGCATCCGTTCAGCGGATCCGGGCAGAGGCGCCCAACAGCGCGGTGCTGATCGAACCGAATAACCAGGCCCAGACCGGCACAGTTGCGTTGATCTGGGACGATATGAGGTCGAATGGCATTCCGGTGTCGATCCAGCGCCAGCAAGGCGACGACAATTAACTCGGGGAGTGAATCATGGCTCGACGTATGAGCCGAGTACAGGCTGACGAGGAAGAAGTAGAACTGAACATGACGCCGATGCTGGATGTCGTGTTCATTCTCCTGATCTTCTTCATCGTCACCGCTGTGTTCGTGAAAGAACCGGGTGTGGATGTGTTTCGCCCCGATGTCAGCGGAAGTGAGCGCATGAAGCCGACGCTTCTGGTCGCTGTCACGTCCGAGGACGAGATCTGGATCAATCGTGACGTTTACGAGATGAACCAGGTGCGTGGTGTGCTCGAGCAATTGCTGTCCGAGAATCCGCGGGCTGAGGCGATGATCCAGGCAGATGAAAGTTCGCCGATCGGAACGGTCCTGGATATCCAGGAATTGCTGACCGAGCTGGGTGTTGAGGAAATCAACATCTCGGATGAACCATAGGAGGCTGATATGGGTAATTTGATACGTCTCATTATCGGTGTTCCGATCGCGATCATCGTGACATTCGCGCTGTTCGCGCTGATGCAACGATTGATTTTCGTCGGCGAGGTCGAATTCGACGAGGAAGGTGACGAATACAGCTTCGACATCAATCCTCAGGTCGAGGAACTGAATGCGCGGACACGCGATACGTCGATCGAAGACGTGCAGCAGGTCGATCCGCCGCCTCCGCCGCCGCAAATCGAGCGCCAGGCTGCCGATCTTCCGACGGAAAGCCTGTCGACGATCGTCGGCAGCATTCCGGAGTTCGACGCGCCGCAGCTGAATTCCGGCAATGTCAGCTTCAACGTGTCGGACCGTGACGCGCAGCCGCTGGTCCGGATCCCGCCGCAATACCCGGTACGGGCTGCGGAGCGCGGGCTGGAAGGCTATTGCGACATGCAGTTCAACGTGTCGCCCGACGGCACGCCGATCGATATCCAGGCCACCTATTGCACCAGCAGCATGTTCCAGCGCTCCTCCATCCGGGCCGTGGAACGCTGGCGTTACAGTCAACGGATTGTCGATGGCGTGGCACAGACGCGGGTCGGTGTGCAGACGCGAATCGAATACGAGCTGGCCGACTAATTCGGTCAATTACTGGCGGGGCCGTGCGGGGAGCACTGCCGGGCTGGGAGAAACAGAGGTGAGACGATGCTAAGCCGTCTTTTGATATTGGCAGTTTCCTCCATGGTCATGCTGGCCGTGGCTGTCCCGGATGCCGAAGCGCAACGCCGCAGTAATCGCAATCAGGACGAACAGGCCAGCAATGCCGAAAACCGCACCATGTCCGCGGCGATCGGTGAGCCCGTCTTGGCGGCCCAGACCTGCCTGGACGAGGAAAACTACACCTGCGTGATCAACACGCTGACGCCGCTGCTCAATGGCGAGATCAACGCGTTCGAGCGCTTCGTCATCCTGCGGATGCGCGGTGTGGCCTATTACAGCCTGGACCGGACGGAGCAGGCGATCAATGATTTCCTCGGTGCGGTAAACACCGGGATCGCGACGACCGATGAGGAGGTGCAGCTGCGCCTCAATGTCGGGCAGCTCTACATCATCACGGAGCGCTACAGTGAAGGCATCCGGCAGATGGAATTGGCGGTCCGGGCCGGCGCCGAACTGACGCCGAACCTGGCGCTGATGCTGGCCCAGGCCTACGCCCAGGCCGAGCGTTATTCCGAAGGCCTGCGTTATGCAGAGATGCAGTACAACATGGCGAGCCCGCGCGAGCGGCGGAACTACGACATGCTGTTGTTTTACTATCAGCAGCTCGACCGCGTTCCGGACCAGTTACGGCTGATTTCGGACATGGTCGAACGGTGGCCGGCCGACCGCAATATCTGGACATCGCTGGTGGCGCTTATGGCGCGCACGAACAATGAGTCGGGTGCGTTCGAGGCCAACAAGCTCATGTATCTCAATGGAATGCTCAACGAAGAACGCGAGATTGTGCGGCTGGCCCAGTATTACAGCTATTTCGAATACCCCTATCGCGGGGCGGTCATTCTGGAGCGCGAGATGAATGCCGGACGCGTCGCGCGCAGCCGCGAGCATCTTGAAATCCTCGCCAATATGTGGCGCCAGGCGCGCGAATATGAGCGGGCGATCCCGGTGCTCGAAGCGGTGGCACGCCAGGGTGATGGCGAAGACTATCTGCGTCTCGCCGAAGCGCTGTACCAGGAGAACCGGCTGGCGGAAGCCGAAACGGCCTTTGAAACGGCGATCAACCGCGGCGGTCTCAACCGTCCGGGCGACGCGATCGCGCTGCTCGGCACGGTGCGCTATGAGCAGGACAACCGGCAGGGCGCCCTGCAGGCTTTCCGCCAGTGCGGCCAGTATTCCTACAGCCGCCGGACCTGTAATGGCTGGGTCGAGTTCATCACAAACGAGATCAATGCCGCGCGCCAGCGGGCCGAACTCCGGGTTCGCGTGAACACGGAAGAGTGCCGCAACACGGTGCGTGAGGCCATCAATCTGGTCACAATCACTGGCAATGAATCGGACTTCGACGAAGAGGGCAATGCCATCATCGACGTGCCAGAGCGTTGCCAGAACTTCTTCAACGAACGCGGCGAGCAGATCGGCGGTTACGGCTTTACGGCCGCCGCCGCGGACAGCGAGGCAGACGGCGCTGACGCCGGCTGATCCATCTGCTTTCCTGCAAATTGAACCCCGGTCTTCGGACCGGGGTTTTTTGTATCCGCAATGATCACAATCCCGATAAAACTCCGCCGCATTCATGCGGAAAGGTGATTGGCGTGAGATGAACGCATGGCGAAGGAAACCCCCGATGCAACGCTTCTTGAGAGCCGCCGTGAGACTGCGGCTGACCGGGCTGATCACGGTGTCGCTTGCGGCCTTGATGGCCTATTTGCTCCGCGCCGGAGGCGATGACGGTCCGGTAAGGGCCGAAATGGACTCTGGCCTGTTTCCGCAAGTTGAACTGGTTGAAGTTTCGGAACTCTCAGGGATCGATCCGGTGGGGGCTACAGAACGGGCGCGAACGCTGCCGGAAATCGACGACCGGACCGCGCGCCTGCCGGCCGAGAGTGGCTTGGCCGGTGTGGAGCTGCCCAGCGTTGCCGGTCCGGACGGCAGGAGCGGTTCACGCGAGCGGGCCAGGTTTGATGTCGCGGCCATGATCGAGAGACGGGTTCTCCCGGACTATCCTATCCGTGCTTTGGAGCGGGGATTGGAAGGATATTGTCAGCTGGAGTTCGATGTCGGGCCGGACGGCACGCCCATCAATGTCGGCGTGAACGATTGCTCGCACACGATATTTGAACGCAATTCTGTGCGGGCAGTCGAGCGGTGGCGCTATTCTCCGCAGATCCGGGACGGTCTCGCAGTGACCCAGACCGGCTTGCGGACGCGGATCGACTTCAATCTCGACGATTAGCGGAAGGGCGGGGCGGCCGCGACGGTCACCTTCTTATTGCCTATTCCGCGGCCGTGGCCAGCTCTTCGACCTCGGCATCGGCGAGGCCGACCGTCATCAGGGCGAACGCCCAGTTCTCGGCGGTTTCGCGCAGGCTGTCGAAACGGCCGGACGCGCCACCATGCCCCGCGCCCATATTGGTGCGCATCAGCGTCAGCCCGTTATCGGCCCGTGTGGCCCGCAGGCGCGCAACCCATTTTGCCGGCTCCCAATAGGTCACCCTCGGATCGGTCAGGCCGGCGGTGGCGAGAACATGCGGATAGTCGATCGCGGCGATATTGTCGTACGGGCTGTATTCGGCGATCGTGTCATAAGCGTCGGCATCCTCGATCGGATTGCCCCATTCCGGCCATTCCGGCGGGGTGAGCGGCAGGCTCGGATCGGACATCGTGTTGATGACGTCGACGAAGGGCACGGCGGCAATGGCCCCGGCGAACAGGTCGGGCTGCAGATTGATTGCGGCACCGACCAGCAATCCGCCGGCCGATCCGCCATAGGCGACCATGTTGCCGCGTGAGGTGAAGCCCTCGGCGACCAACGCTTCTCCGGCCGACACGAAGTCGCGGAAGGTATTCATCTTGTTCTCGAGCTTTCCGTCGAGATACCAGCCATAGCCGCGCGCCTGGCTGCCGCGGATATGCGCGACCGCATAGATCATGCCGCGATCGACCAGCGACAGCGGGGTTACCCGGAAAGATGCCGGGATGGTGATGCCGTAGCTGCCATATCCGTACAGCATGGCCGGCGCCGATCCGTCGACCGGCGTATCGCGATGATAGAGAAGGGTTACGGGGATCTGCTCGCCGTCATGGGCCGGCGCCATGATGCGGCGCACAACATAATCCGCAGGGTTGTGTCCGGAGGGGATTTCCTGGCGCTTTCGCAGCTCTCGCTCGCGCGTTGCCATGTCGTAATCGTAAGTCTCTTCCGGCGTCGACGGCGATTCATAGCTGAAGCGCATGGAATTGGTCGCGAACTCGAAACCGGGATCGATCCCGAGTGAATAGGCTTCCTCATCGAAGGCGATGGTGTGTTCGGCACCGTCGCCGAGATTGCGGACGATGATGCGCGGCAGGGCGTTTTCGCGCTCGACCCGGACCATCCAGTCGCGGAAGCCCAACAGGCCGGTAATCAGCGTACCGGGCCGGTGATCGATCACCGGTTCCCAGTTCTCGCGCTGCGGCGCATCAAGCGGCGCGCGCATGACCTGGAAGTCGACTGCACCGTCGAGATTGGTGAGGATGTAGAAACCGTCGCCGGTCTCGGTCAGCGAGTATTCGACATCGGTCTCGCGCGCGGCCACGAGAACGGGATCGCTGGCCGGAATGTCGGCATCGATCAGCCGCACTTCGCTGGTCGTGTGTCCGGACGCCGCGATCACGACATAGCTGTCGCCGGCCGTATTGCCGATATTGACGAAAAACCCGTCGTCGGGTTCGTCATAGACGAGCACGCTTTCGCCTGCCTCACGATCCTGGCGGTAGACCCGCTTGGAGCGGCCATTGGCGTCGCGCCAGACCCAGAACAGGGTGGTCGAATCATTGGCCCAGGCGAAATCCCCGGTGCTCTCGTCGGTCAGGGTGGCAACGTCCTCGCCGGTGGCGAGGTCGCGGATGCGGATCTCGTAGTATTCGGAACCGCGGATATCGACCGAATAGGCCAGGTAGCGATGGTCGGGGCTGTGACCGACCGTGCCGAAATCGAAGTATTCGATACCCTCGGCCTCGGCATCGCCATCCAGCAGGATCTGTTCGGCATCGTCTCCCGGCGTTGCCGGATCGACCGGACGGCGGGCGAAGATCGGGTACTGCCCGCCTTCGCGGAAGCGGGTGTAATACTCGAATTCGCCGTCACGCTCCGGCACCGAGCTGTCATCCTCACGGATGCGGCCGCGGATTTCCTGGAAAATGCGTTCCTGGAGCGCTTCGGTCGGCGACATCACCTCCTCGTAATAGGCGTTCTCGGCCTCGAGGTGGGCGCGGATATCGGCTTGCAGAAGCGACGGATCGCGCATCACTTCCTGCCAGTTGTCGTCGCGCAGCCAGGCGTATTCGTCGGTCCGCGTGCGGCCGAGCTGTTCTATCGTCAGGGGGCGTTGTTCGGCAGTCGGAGCGCTGATCTGGAGCGCGCGGTCAATCAAGTTCATGCGAGTGGCCTCTGTGTTGGCGGCGGCCGGGTCTTGCGGAGCGTCGGCGGCGGGCGAGCTGCAGGCTGCAAGCACCGAAATGGCGGCCAATGCGGACAATTTGCGGAGCATGGCGTTTCTTCTCCTGACTGGATTTGGACGCACTATTACAAGCGCCGCGAAAGTTGGCCATGACCGATTCAGGTGCGCCGCCGGACCGACAATATCGGCGTGAACACTGCAATCAGGACGAGTACGATGGCAAGCCCTGCCATGGGGATCAGAACGGATTCGCGGGGGCCGAGTGCGGCCACGACGAAGCCCATGATCAACGCGCCCATCGGCATGCCGCCGAACAGGCCGAGCTGATAAACCGACATGATGCGCGCCATCATTTCCGACGGCGCGTTTTCCTGAACGACGGCGCGGCTCAGCGAGATCGCGACACCGGCGCCAAGCCCCCAGAAGAAGTCGAGCGCGTACAGACCGGCAAGCGGGATGGGCAGGGCGAGGCCGCCGAGGCTGATCACGGTCACCAGCTGGGCGAGCATGACCGCAAGGCCGGGGCGCTCGATATGCCCCAGTCGGGCGAGGAGTGCATTGGCGATAAAGGCACCGATCCAGAACACGACGAGAAGGCTGGACAGGGTGCCGTAACCGGCACCGTAAACGTCGCGAACGAGGACCGGGATCACGACAAAGAAGGCGCCGCCGACCACGAAGAATCCGACCGCAACCATGATCGCTGTCATCGACGCGATTACCGGGGATGCCAATACCGTGCGTACGCCTTCGACCAGGTCCTGCAAGGCGTGGGTGGTCGCGGTCCGCCTCGCCTTCAGCCGGGGCAGGCCGACGGTCGCGATAACGCCCAGCAGAAAGCCGGCGGCCTGGACGAACAATAGCAGGCCGGGGCCGGTCCAGCGCGCCAGATAGCCAACCCCCATCCCCGTAATCTGTCCCGCGAATTGCACGAGCGATGCAATCACCACGGCTTTCTGCAGGGTCAGGACCCGCCCCGAACGATTGGCGATGCGAACAACCGCATTGATCGCGGAATCGCGCGCCGGCAGCACGAAGGCGCCGCAGGCGCCGACCGCAATCGCATAGGAGATGAGCCACCAGTATGTGAGCGCACCCGAGATCAGCAGTGCGCCCAGCGAGGCGGCAAACACAGCGGCCAGCCCGTAGAATATAATGAGCAGGCGACGCCGGCCGCGGCGTTCGGCGAGGACGCCTGCGGCGGGCAGGAGGAACAGCATGGGGGCTGTCAGCGCCATCTGCGCAAGGCCCAGACGCTGGGGCGATTCCGCCAGCGTGAAATAGACGATGCCGGGAAACAGCGTGGTCTGCAGGCCGAAGCCGAAAAACCAGCCGGCAACGATCACCAGATAAGCGGCGAAAGGCGCCGGGCTCCGTCCTGTCTCGCTGTTTGTCACACCGCCCCCCGGCGAATTCGTGTTCCCACTAGAACAGTCTTTTGCGGCGGTGCAAGGCGGCAGGGCATCGCATACGCTTGTTTAACGTGTTGGCAGGCAGTTTGTCGCTGAATAACGGACAATCCGATGGCCCAACCAGAACCCCTGACATTGACCCAGATGGCGGCGACCACAGGGCGCGCACGCTCGGTTCTGGCAAAGCGCCTGGCGGATATCATTTGCCTGCCGTCCAGCGTCATCGGCCCGCAAGAACGCTGGATCGTGGGCGATCTACTGAACGAGGTCCTGCGCAACAGCGACGCCGCCATTCGCCGGCGCTGTGCAACGCGCCTGGCAGAGATCAAGGATGCGCCGGCCAATATCGTGAAGCTGCTGGCGGCGGATGGCATTGATGTCGCAGCGCCGCTGCTTGAACAGTCCGACGCGCTTTCCGATTTCGACCTGATGGAAGTGTGCCGCCTTGGCGGACTTGACCATCGCGTGCTGATCGCCAATCGCGACCCGGTTTCCGAAACGGTTTCGGCCACGCTGGCCTCTATCGGCGAACCCGCAGTGGTGCTGGCGCTGTTGCGCAACAAGAATGCGCGGCTGGCACCTCCGACGGTGACGCACCTTGTCTCGCTGGCTGAGGACGACACGTCCTACGTCAAGCTATTGCTCAAGCGCACCGAGCTGCGGCCGCGCGCCGCGCTGCAATTGTTCTGGTCGTGCGATCACGAGAATCGCAAGGCGATCCTCAGCCGGTTCGCTGTCGGACGTACGCTGATGATCGAAGCCGCAGAAGATGTTTTCAGCCTCGCGGCCGCCGAGGGCTGGGATGATCCGCTGGTCAATCGCGCGCTGAAATTCGTTGATCGTCGCCAGCGCAACCGCCAGGCCGGCGAGGAAAGCGCCTATGGGTCGCTCGAGGGCGTGATTGCCGCAATCCGTGTCAACGGTCCGGAACGCGCACTTCTGGAAGAACTCGCTCTGCTGGCGGGCATCAGTGATGGTCTGGCGCAGCGCATCTGTTCGGATTTTGGCGGTGAACCGGCTGCGATCCTGTGCAAGGCAACCGGCGCGGACCGCAATGTTCTGAACGCGTTATGTGAAGGCCTCGACGGGCTCGTCGGCGGCGGTGGACGTGACCGGGCACTGCTGATCTATGATGGTCTTTCCGTGGAAAAGGCGCAAACAGTGTTGCGTTACTGGGACTGGTCGAAGGCGGCCGAAAGCCGCGCGCGATAGCCTCATCCGATAGAATTGACCGAATCCAGTTGAGATACTGGTCAAGGCGCTTGGCCATGGTTAAAAGCTCCCAACGAACGCGTCCGCGGCGGAGTTTCGGGAGGAAGCATGATCTACGGGGTGAGCCTGAGCCTGGTGCTGGCGCTGCTGTGGTGGGTGCTGTCCGGATACGACAAGATCGTGCTGCTCTCATTCGGAGCGGCGAGCGTCATCATTACCCTGTTCCTCGTGTCGCGGATGCGGATTATAGACCGCGAGACGGCACCGTTTCTCCGGCTGGGCACGCTGATCCCTTATTACACCTGGCTTGGTGGCGAGATAGCCAAGGCCAATGTCGGCGTCGTCAAGGCGGCGCTGAAGCCGGAAATCGACATCACACCGCGGCTGGTCCGCGTGCCGGTAGACGCCGAAAGTGATTTGTCCCGCTGCGTGTTTGCCAATTCGATCACGCTGACCCCGGGCACCGTCACCGTCGAGATCGAGGACGATGCTTTCCTCGTCCACGCGATCGACGCCTCGTTCACGGCGCCGGAGGGATTTGCCGAAATGAACGCCAAGGCGGCGCGCGCCACCGATGGAGGCGGATCATGATGGACTGGGTCAATCTGATCGGCGTGCTGGCGATGGCGCTGGCCATGGCGATCATGCTGGCGCGGTTGTTTGCCGGCCCGACGCTTTACGACCGGGTTCTTGCCGCGAACTCTTTCGGCACCAAGACCGTGTTGCTCCTGTTGATCTTCAGCCTGCTGGTCGGTCGTGCTGATGGTATTGATATTGCTCTTCTTTATGCGTTGATCAACTTCATTGCGACGATCGCGATCCTGAAATTCTTCCGCTACCGTTCGCTCGAAATCGCGCTCGCGCAAATGTCGCTGCGGCGGGCCATCGACGGAGATGAAGACTGATGGAAACGCTGCTTCTGATCCGCGACATTGCGAGCGTCGCCCTGATGGCGACCGGTATCGTGTTCGTGCTGGCCGGCGCGGTCGGCGTCATCCGCCTGCCGGATTTTTATACCCGCATGCATGCAGCCGGCGTGACCGATACGCTGGGGGCCGAGCTGATCGTGTTTGCGCTCATCCTGCAGGCCGGCTTCACGCTGCTGGCGGCGAAACTTCTGCTGGTGGGATTCATCCTGTTCCTGACCAGTCCGACGGCCACGCACGCCGTCGCCAATGCGGCGCACCGGGCGGGGCTCAATCCGTTGCTGTCGCGGTACCACCCGCCACATCCGCGTGATGCGGGCAAGGAGGAGGCGTCGTGACCGAGTTCGACTGGACCCAATTGCTCGACTACGCTCTGATGGCGATGTTGCTGAGCGTCGGGATTGCCATTGTCCGGCTGCGTAACATGTTCGCCGCCGTCATGTTGATGGGCGTCTACAGCCTGCTGTCGGCGGCCTGGTTCGTATCGCTCGATGCCGTCGATGTTGCGTTTACCGAGGCGGCCGTCGGCGCTGGCATTTCTACCGTTTTGATGCTCGCCGCCATGCTGTTGACCGCACGCGAGGCGGAGCCGGTGGGGGCCGGACGGCACTGGGCGGCGCTGATCGTGGTTTCGGTGACAGGCGCCGCGCTGTTCTATGCGGTCGGGGACATGCCGATTTATGGCGATATCAATTCGCCCGCGAATTCCGGTGTCGGCATGGATTACATCACCTCGACGCCGCGGGAAGTGGCGGTGCCCAACGTCGTGACTGCCGTGCTCGCCAGCTATCGGGGTTTTGATACGTTTGGCGAAACGGTCGTGATCTTTGCCGCCGGGCTGGGCGTGATGCTGCTGCTGGGCCTGAATGGCCGCAAGGCGGGCAAGGGAGACAAGTCGTGAATTCGCATCTCGTTCTCCGCGTCGTCTCCAAACTGCTGATCCCGCTGATCGTGTTGTTCGGGCTGTATGTGCATTTCCACGGCGATTACAGCCCGGGCGGCGGCTTCCAGGCCGGCACGATCGTGGCCGCCGGCGTCATTCTCTACGCGCTGATCTTCGGCGTCGAGAATGCGCGGAAAGCGGTGCCGCCGATTTTTATCAAGTTCCTCGCGGCGTTCGGCGTGCTCCTGTATGGCGGCACGGGGGTCGTCTCGTTTTTCATGGGCATGAATTACCTCGATTATGATGCGCTGCACCCCGACCTCGCGCACAAGACCGGCCAGCACATCGGCATCATCCTGATCGAGATCGGCGTGCTGACCACGGTGTTCTCGGTGATGATGATGATCTTCTACGCCTTCGCCGGGCGGGCCCCTGACATTCCGGAAGAGGAGTGGTGATGATCGAGATCATCGCAGAGCGCTTCAACTTCATCGTCGTCATCATCCTGATGATGACGGGACTCTATGCCGTGGTCGCGACAGGAAACCTTGTCAAGCGCCTGGTCGGCCTGTCGCTGTTCCAGACCTCGGTTTTCCTGCTCTACATCACGACGAGCCAGGTGTTCGGCGGCCAGCCTCCGATCTTGCCCTATCCGCTCGAATACGGCGATGATACCGGTCATGGCGGCGGTGATTATGCGGCGGAAACGGCCGGCGATGCGGTTCAGGGCGCTGCCGGCCATGCCGAGGCGGCGCACAGCACGGTCGAGGTGCTCTATTCCAACCCGCTGCCGCACGTACTGATCCTGACCGCGATTGTCGTCGGCGTCGCCACGCTCGCCGTCGGGCTCGCGCTCGTGGTCCGCATTCGCGAAACCTATGGCGCCATCGAGGACGATGCGATCAACAAGGCGGACTACGCGGTCGAAAGCGCCGGGGATAACAGCTGATGGAGTTTCTCGCCTCCCTGATGCCGGCTTTCGTCAACGAGCACGGCGCGGCGATCGTCGTGGTCATTCCGCTGTTGGCGGCAGCGGTCGCTGCGGTCATGCCGAACGGCCGCATCGGCTGGGGCGTTGCCCTGCTGGCCGTTCTTGCCTCGGCGCTGGTTGCCATCGCGATCACGGTCGACGTTCAGGCGAATGGCGTGATCTCCTATGCGATGGGTGGCTGGCAGCCACCTGCAGGGATCGAGTTCCGGATCGACAATCTCAATGCTGTCCTGCTGTTGCTGATCGGTTTCACCGGCCTGCTGAGCGTCATCTATGCATTGCCGAGCGTGGCCGACGAGATCGCGGACAACCGGCAAGCGCTCTTCTACTCGGCGTTTCTGGTCTGTTTTGCCGGCCTGCTGGGCGTGGCGATCACGGGCGACGCCTTCAACATGTTTGTCTTCCTCGAGATCTCGTCGATCTCGACCTACGTGCTGGTGGGCATGGGGGCGTCCAATGACCGGCGCGCGCTGACAGCTGCCTACAATTACCTCATCCTCGGGACGATCGGCGCGACCTTCTTCGTGATCGGCGTCGGTTTCCTCTACATGGCGACCGGCACGCTGAACATGGCGGACATCGCAACGCGGCTGCCGGCGCTGAGCGATAGCCGGGTCGTGCAGGCGGCGTTCGCCTTCATCATTGTCGGTCTCGGCCTCAAGGCGGCGATGTTCCCGCTGCATCTCTGGCTGCCGAATGCCTATGCCTATGCGCCGAATTTCGTCACCGTCTTCCTTGCTACCACGGCAACGAAGGTGGCGTTCTACACGCTGGTGCGATTTGCGTTCGACGTGTTCTGGCCGGAAGCCAGTTTCGTCCAGATCAGCTTCCTCTGGGTCTTCGCCATTCTCGGGATTATCGGCATGCTGGTCGCGTCGGTGCAGGCGGTGTTCCAGCACGATGCGCGCCGGCTGCTGGCCTTCTCGTCGGTCGCCCAGGTCGGGTACATGATGCTCGGCCTCGGGATCGGCACGCTGGCCGGTGTTTCTGCCGGCATGCTGCACCTGGTCAATCATGCGATGATGAAGGGCGCACTGTTCATGGCGCTCGGCGCGTTCGCCGTCCGCTTCGGGGTTCGCCGGATTTCCGACCTCAACGGGTTTGCCCGCTCCATGCCCTTCACCGCAGCGGCGTTCACGATCGCCGGTCTGAGCCTTGTAGGCGTGCCGATGACGGTCGGCTTCTGGTCGAAATGGTATCTCGGTGTTGCCGCCTTCGAGAATGGCTGGTGGTGGGCGGTTGCCGCATTGATCCTTTCGTCGCTGATCGGGGCTGCCTATGTCGCGCGGATGCTGGCGGCGATCTGGGTCGCCGAACCGCATCACGACCGGACCGGCGACATCGCCCATGCGCGCGCGCCGATCCTGATGCTGATCCCGATGTGGGTGCTAGCGATTGCCAATATCTGGTTCTTCTTCGCGCCTGAATTCCTGATATCGATGACGAATGCCGCCGCCGAGTCGGCGCTCGCGGGGGCGACACGATGAGCTGGTCTCCCGAACTCGCCCTGCTCGCGGCTTTCGTCATTCCGCTCATTGGCGGCGTGTTTGTCGGCCTGCTCGGCAAGATGCCCAATCTGCGCGAAGGCGCGACGCTGACGGCGGCTGTCTTGTTGGCGCTGAATGTTGCCTATCTCGTTTCGGTCACCGGCGAGCGGCCGGAACTGGTCTATGCGATCGGCGATACCGGCCTTGCCTTCGGCTTCAGGCTGGAACCCCTTGGGGCGCTCTTTGCCGCGGTCGCCAGCGGGCTATGGATCGTCAACTCGCTCTATTCCATTGGCTATATGCGCGGGAATAACGAGCAGCATCAGACCCGCTTCTACGTGTTTTTCACGATCGCAATTGCCTGTGCCATGGGGGTGGCGCTGTCGTCCAATCTGCTGACGATGTTCCTGTTCTACGAGGCGCTGACGCTGTCGACCTATCCGCTGGTGGCGCACAAGGGCGACGACAAGGCGCGGCGCGGTGCGGCAATCTACCTGGCGATCCTGCTCGGTACGTCGATCGGCCTCCTGCTGCCGGCGATCATCGCGACACAATTCATTGCCGGATCGACCGATTTCACCGTTGGCGGGCTGCTGGCCGGAGAAGCCTCGCCGCTGGTCGCCAGCGTGTTGCTCGTCCTGTTTGCCTTCGGGATCGGCAAGGCGGCCCTGATGCCGGTCCACCCCTGGCTTCCGAATGCGATGGTCGCGCCGACGCCGGTCTCGGCGCTGCTGCACGCCGTGGCCGTGGTGAAAGCCGGCGTGTTCGCGATTCTCAAAGTGGCGACCTATATTTTCGGACCCGAACTCATCCAGGCGGCACCGGCCTCGAACTGGCTCGCCTGGATTGCGGCAATCTCCATCGTGCTGGCCTCGGTGATCGCCTTGTCGAGCGACAATCTGAAGCGGCGGCTGGCCTTCTCGACCGTATCGCAATTGTCCTATGTGACCCTGGGCGCGATGATTGCGGCGCCCCTAGCTCTGCTCGGCGCGGCCTTGCAGATCGTGATGCACGCCTGGGGCAAGATCACGCTCTTCATGTGTGCCGGCGCGATCTACACGGCGACCAAGAAGACCGAGATATCCGACATGCGCGGCCTCGGCCGCCTGATGCCCTGGACCTTCGGCGCTTTTGCTGTCGGCGCTTGCTCGATCATCGGCCTGCCCCCCTTCGGTGGGATGTGGCCGAAACTCTATCTGATGTGGGGGGCTGCGACCGCGGGCCAACAGGCGCTGATCGTAGCGCTCATCCTGTCATCGATTCTCAATGTGGCTTATCTGCTGCCGATTCCGGGCCGTGGCTTTTTCGACCCCGCGCCAGCAGAGGGATTGAAAAAGCCCGGACCGCTCTTCGCGGTGCTGCCGCCTGTTATTACGGCCGCCGGCGTCACGATCCTGTTCTTCCTGATCGGCCCGCTGACCGATTTCCTCGCCCCCGTTTTCGGTGTGGAGCTTTGACATGAGTGAAGAAACGACACAGTCCGAAACACCGGCGGATGATCAAATCCATCCGGTGGCCAGGCCGTTTACCTGGATCGAGAAGCCGATCGTTCATTTCTGGTTCCTGGTGATCCTGGCGGTCTTGTCCTTTGGCCTGGGCCTGTTCGACCTGGTCTATGCGCGCCACGAATATCTGCACTTTGCCGAGCTGCCGGGTTTCTATGCCTGGTTCGGCTTTGGCAGCTTCTCGCTGGCGGTGCTGGCTGGCTGGCCGTTGCGCCGTCTGCTCGGACGTGAAGAGAATTATTACGAGAAGGCGGCTGGCGATGATTGATGCCTTGCCTCTGATATCGCCGGCCTTTGTCGTCATTCTCGGCGGCCTGATCTGTGGCCTTCTGCCCTGGTACGGGGTGCGCAAGGGCGTGTCTTTGGCTGCCCCGCTGCTGGCGGCACTGTTGTGGTTCAATGTCGATCAGACCGGGGTTTTCGGTGCGATCGAGGCGGCGGGCTTCACCTTCGAAACCTTCCGCTTTGACGGCCTGTCGCGGATCTGGGGCCTGGTCTTCATCCTCGCGACCTTCCTCAACAGCGTTTACGGGCTGCACGATCGCGATCGGCTGCAGGATTCGACTGCGCTGGTCTATGCCGGGGCGGGCCTGGGGGCCGTGTTCGCCGGTGATTTGCTGACCCTGTTCTTCTTCTGGGAGCTGACCGCTGTCAGTTCCGTCTTCCTGATCTGGGCCAGCCGCAATCCGGCGGCCTTCCGCGCCGGTCTGCGCTATCTGGCCATTCATGTCCTGTCAGGTGTGATGCTGCTGGCGGGCTCGATCATCTTTGCCACCGAAACAGGATCCTGGGCCTTCAACGAGATCGGTCTGGACGCGCCGGGCGGGCTGTTGATCTTCCTCGCCTTCGGCATCAAGTGCGCCTTCCCGCTGCTGCACAACTGGCTGCAGGACGCCTATCCGAAATCCACGATCGTGGGCGCTGTGATCCTGTCTGCCTTCACCACCAAGCTGGCGGTTTATGCGCTGGCGCGCAGCTTCGCGGGTACGGAAATCCTGATCTATATCGGTGCCGTAATGACCGCCTTCCCGGTCTTCTTTGCCGTGATCGAGAATGATTTGCGCAAGGTGCTGGCCTATTCGCTGAACAACCAGCTGGGCTTCATGGTGGTCGGTGTGGGCGTCGGAACCGGACTGGCGCTGAATGGCGCGGCAGCCCATGCCTTCGTGCACATCATCTACAAGGCACTCCTGTTCATGAGCATGGGGGCTGTCCTGCACCGTGTCGGAACGGTCAAGGCTTCGGAGCTGGGCGGTCTTTACAAGTCCATGCCGTTCACCGCCGTGTTCTGCATCATCGGCGCGATGTCGATCTCGGCCTTCCCGCTCCTGTCCGGCTTTGTCGCGAAGTCGCTGACCCTTGCGGCGACGGCGCAGGAAGGTCACTGGCTGGTCTGGCTGGTCCTTGTGTTCGCTTCTGCCGGCGTGCTGGAGCACTCGGGCATCAAGATCCCGTATTTCGCCTTCTTCGCCCATGATAGCGGCAAGCGTGTGCAAGAGGCGCCATGGAACATGTTGCTGGCGATGGGGCTGGCAGCATTCCTGTGCGTTTTCATCGGAGTTTTCCCGCAATACCTCTATGCGATTCTGCCGTTCGACTATGGCTATCAGCCCTATACGTTCGACCACATTGTCGGGCAGATGCAGCTGCTGATCGCGGCCATGTTCGCCTTCTCGCTGCTGATGCGGTTGGGCCTCTATCCCGCCGAGCGTCCGAGCGTCAATCTCGATACGGACTGGTTCTACCGGCGAGTCGGTGACGGGTTTTTCCGATGGGCGTGGTTGATGTCGGACCGCCTGATGGCGTCCATCGGCAATCGTTTCGGCGCGGCAGGCCGCAAGATTTCAGGCAAGCTGTTCAATCTGTTCAGCCCGGCCGGTGCACTTAGCCGCGACGTTCCAAGCGGGATATTGGCGATCTGGACCAGCGTCCTGCTCGGCCTGGTCATGCTGATCGCCTATTTCGCCGGATAGTCGCTATCCTCCCGATTCGATGATGCACGTCTAAGTCGTATATGGACATTATTCGTCAAAGATAGGAAAGTTATCCTCACATTGGACGGCTGCGCTTAGGATCGATCCGAAGCGGAGAACGGACGGAATGATGTGTGGACAACGATATCCGGAAAGAGACCTAGCGCGCGCCCGGCTGGCACGTGAAGCGGTGGCCTTTGCCTTCAATGTTCCTGCCGAGGAAATCGCGGCGCCAACGCGGCGCTCGTCGCGCGTCGCCTTTGCCCGGCAGGTGGCGATGTATCTCGCGCATGTGGCTTTCGAGCTCAATCTTGCGCGTGTCGGACAGGCATTCGGGCGCGACCGCTCGACGGCCTCCTATGCCTGCCAGATCGTCGAGGACCGGCGGGACGACCCGGCATTCGACGCCTGGCTCGACGGGCTCGAGGACTGTCTGCGAACAGCACCGGATCCGATGATCCCGGACACGATGCAATGAGTGTTCTGCCACGATGGGTGAAACGCCTGGCTGTTTCCGGTGCGCGTTTGCGCGCCAAGCCGGACGGCAGCGACGGGTTTGCGGTATTCCCGCAAGGCGATCAGCGGCGGCGACCCGTGGCGCGCGTTTCGGCCGGGGACGTGCGAGCCGCCATTGCCGAAGGATGGCTGACCGGATCGGACGAAGCGGGATATCGCCTGGCTCATGATGCACACGATCTCGCTGCCCGGCAGCAGGGCGGATTCGCGACGGCTCACCGCAAACCCGTGAGGCGTGCGATTTCCGGCGATGACGGGAGGGTTGGACGGTACGAGGTGAACATGGCGGATTCGCCGCTGGCGCGGTGGTACCGTCCGCGTGGCGATGAGACGGCGGGCTGGCTGACCGAGAGCGAGTTCGAGGCGGGCGAGCGGTTGCGCGCGGATTATCATCGTTCGACGTTGAGCGAGCGCGTGACATCGGACTGGGACGGATATCTTGCCCCTTCCGGCAGCGGCAAGAGGCGGTCGCCCGAGGATGTGCCGGCGTCGGCGCTGGCCGCGAAGGAACGCGTTCAGCGCGCGCTGGCGGTCGCTGGTCCGGGATTTGACAGCGTGTTGTCTTCAGTTTGCCTGCGGGAAAGCGGGCTGGAGGAGGTCGAGGGCAGGGAGCGATGGCCGCGCCGGTCGGGAAAAGTCGTGCTGAAGCTCGCCTTGCAGCGGCTCTGCCGGTTTTATGGCTTGCCGGTCGAGGACGAACTAGGCGCGGACGCCGGCCTCGGCGCGGATGCGTGCGATCATCGCGTTGAGCCCGTTCGAGCGCTGGGGTGAGAGATGTTCGGACAGGCCAATGCGGGCGAGCACGTCGCGGGCATCGATGTCGCCGATCTCGCTGGCTTCGCGGCCGGAATAGAGGCGGACAAGGAGTGCGGCGAGCCCTTTCACGATATGGGCGTCGGAATCGGCGCGAAAACGAAAGGCATCGTCGGCATTTTCGTCGATCACCAGCCAGACGCGGCTGGTACAGCCCTTGACGCGATTGGCCTCGGTTTTCTCGGCGTCGGGCAAGGCCGCCATCCCGCGACCCAGATCGATCAGATAGCGATATCGGGATTCCCAGTCATCGAGGAAGTCGAATTCCTCGACCAGGGCATCAATGTCGGATTTGGTTTCGGGTCGCATAAGCGGCGAATATAATGCCGCGGCGGCTGGAACAAGGGATCAGGAGGTTTCCGCTGCAGTCGATTCGCGTTCGTCGAGCCAGTTTTCGACCCGGGAAAGCGTTTCGTCAGTGGCGATCGAGATCAGACCGCCGGCCTCGCCGGCCATGTCGCAGAGCGCCGGCAGGTCGGTGCAGACTTCGTGCAGGCGTTGGCCCTGTGCGATCATATCACTGATCTCGTCAGGTGCCTCCATACCGTCGCTCGAGAAAACGCTGACGGGCGCGAAAGCAGCCACGACGGCGATCCAGAAGGCAGCGCGGAATACAAAACCTATCGGCACGACATTTCCTCTCGTCATTGCACAGTGTCCCCAGTGCAAGAAGGAGGCTAGCAAAAGCCATTTCGGATTTCCACCAAATCCCGAGTTGATACCCAATAAAGAAAAAAGTAGTTCTTCAAAATTCTAACAAATAGAAAGTGAAGTACTTTCTTTACTTTGTGTTCACCCTGTGTCGGATCGAGACGGCGTGTCCCTGTCGATCAATTGCCCCGGTTCTGTGCGGCTTCGAGACATTGCGAGACGTCGATCAGGGCATGCTGGGCGATGCAGAAGGAATCCTCGTACTCGAAATGCGCGGCAGCCACGCATTGCGCGAGGTTGACGCGGGCCCACTCGATACAACGCTGGGCCAGCGGGTCGGCGAGCAGGGATTGCAGCGAATCCTCGGTAAACCGGTTATCGTCGCCAATGGCCCGAAGGGCGGCGATCGAAAGGATGCGGCCGACGCGGACGCGATCAGGTTCATAGGGCACGTCGGGATCGAGGCTGAGATCAGGGGTCGAGGCCGGCAGGCTGGGCCGGGCGCTGGCCGCGAACATGCTGGACGCCGGGCCGATGTCGGTTTCACTGACAAACTGGGTCGAGAACATGTCTGTGGCGAGCGGCGCCGCGATGCTGTCTGCGGCGCGCAGCGCTGCCAGGCGGTTCTGCCGGTCACGGGACACGGCGTTGGCCCAGCGCTCGCTCTGCAGATCATAGGCGGCGAGGCGGAATTGCTGGCCGATCTCGGCGATCTCCTCGGAATCCTCTTCGATCGCATCGATCACCGATTCGCTGGCCTGATCGGCATACCGGAACGCGCCTGCATAGGCCGGATCATTTGCGAGGGCGGCGACCGCCGCGTCGCGGCCATAATAATCCGCGACATCGCGGACATCGTCGAGAAATTGAGGGTGCTGTTCCGCGATAAGTGACGAATAGGCCAGCCAGGCCCGTACCAGGCGTTCGCGTGCGAGATAGACGGCCAGTTCGTCCATGGACTGGTCGAGCACGGCGCCGGAGGTGATTTCGCGTTCGCGGATTTCGCCCAGCGTGCGATGGAAGCCGGCATACTGGCTGGCCGAACGCAGCACGATATCGTCGCGGTCCCTCTGCGATGAGGTGTCGGCAGCATCCAGCCGCAAGACCGGCTGCTGGACGGTGGTGGCTGCAGGATCGCTATCCTGGACGGCGACCGTCAGCGCAAGCGCAGACAACAAAGCGTTAAACACGATCCAAATCTCCTTTGCCTCGCGGGCGGCGAGTAACCTATTCTGACGCGACAAGCACAAGAGCGCCAGCCGCCAGCTCAACTTCTTTCATGAGGCTTGATGAATGGTTGCGTTAACGAAATCGCGGTGCGGATTAACCTCTTGTTAAGCGGCGGCGGAAAGGCTTGTGATGCGGCTTCTCAGCGAGTCGCGCATCACGGAGACGGGCGCGCATCATGCGGCTGATTGAGAGCATCCTCGACCAAGGCGGACGGATCACCCATCTGGCATGGATCGGCGCCTTGGCGGCGGTCTCGCCATTGATAATCGCGGCCTCGCCTGTCGCATCGCAGCTGACCCTCGCGGCGCTTGGTGCTGCCGCGCTGCCGGGGATTGCGGGGCTGCTCCTTGCTCATCGCCGGACCGCGATGCTCGGGACCCTGATCCTGACCCTGATCTGGGTCTCGCTGTCTGCTTCTGCAGCGGTGGCCAGTGGCGGCCTGGCAGGGCCGGGCGCGATGATTTTCCTCCTGCCGGTCGCCGCGATGGCGTCGTTTGCCAACCGCCGCGGTATCATCGAGAGCGCGGCACTGTCCGGCATGACGGCGCTGCTGATCGGCGGGCTCCAGTTTTCGGGATTATTGCCGATTTCAACGGTGGCACTGGACGTTTTTGCACCGGCCTTCGTGGCCTGTCTGGCAGTCTTCGCGCTGGGTTTCTCAATTCCGGCAATGCGGCTATTGCGCCGCCGGGCGGTTCTCAGCGCACTGGCGCATCGCCACAACCGCCGCAGCCGGGCGTTCCGCAAAGCGCCCGTCGCGCTGCTGGCCGACCGCGATGGCCAGATTGTTGCCGCCTCGGAGGCGACACATGCCCTGATGCCCGGCCTGCCAAAGGAAATCGACGGCCTGCCGTTGGCTGACCTGGCCTTTGATTCCTCTGCCAAATGGGGTTTCGAACGTCCTGGCACGCAACCGGTCTCGCTGCGCGTCCGCGGCGCGAGCGGCGATCCTGAAAACGTCTCCGTCTTCCGGTCATCCTCGGGTGTGACGGTCATCGTTCCGGGGGGTCACGAGACAGCAGCCGAGGCGGAGGAAGCCCTGCGCCGCGAGCGCGATCTCGCAGTGTCGGAAAACCAGGCCAAGTCCGAATTCCTGGCATCCGTCAGTCACGAAATCCGGACACCGCTGAATGCCATCATCGGTTTTTCCGACGCGATGAAGTCACGGCTGTTCGGACCGATCCCGGCCAAGTATGCGGAGTATGCCGATCTGATCCACGAGAGCGGGCGACATCTGCTCGAACTGATCGGCGATGTGCTCGATCTTTCACGGATCGAGGCGGACAGCTATTCCCTGCAATGCGAGCGGTTCAACGCGTCTGACGTCATCGATTTGTGCATTCGCATGTTGTCGCAGCGCGCCGGAGAGTCCGGAATCGAGATCGAAACCGACATGCCCGCAGACCTTCCCGTCGACGCCGATCGGCGGGCCTTCCGGCAGATCCTGCTCAATCTGCTGTCGAATGCCGTGAAATTCACGCCGGACGGCGGCGTGATTGTCGTCCTAGCCAAAGCCCAGGACGGAAGTCTCACCCTGGCGGTCGGGGACAGTGGTCCGGGTATCGCCCAGGACGAGCTGGCGCGGCTAGGCGAACGTTTCCAGCAGGCTTCCACGGCACAATCATCCAGTGAGCGCGGTTCCGGTCTTGGCCTGTCGCTGGTGAAGGCTCTGGCGCAAATGCATGGCGGAGAAATGGCGATCGACAGCAAGCTGGGTGAAGGAACCACCGTTTCGGTTGTGCTTCCGGTTATCGCCGCAAGTGAAGAAACTCCGGATGAGGACCAAACGCTTGAGGTCCATTCGCGCATCCAGCTCGCACAATCGGCGAGCGAAACGCTGATTTCATCGGCCGGCTGAAAGATCGCGCGACGAGCGCACGAACGCCAGTGCCGCGGCGAAGTCGCCGACGCCAAGGAATTCCACAAAAACCGTTTCGCCTTCTGCGTCGAAAGCCTCGATGCGGATGGCTTCGCGCGGGTCGAGCGCCGTCAGAGCCTGGAGTGTGGCGTCCGCAAAGCGAAACATGTCCGCTTCTTCCTGCCGCTGCCGCGACACCGGCAAGTGCCGCCGGGCATTGTCCGCGGGCGGGATGAAGTGCGTCCAGGCCGGCAGACCTTCGATGGTGAGCAATCCGCCCAGCGTCGGATCGTGCAGATCTGGTGTTTGCGCGGGATCCCGCATCACCAGCGCGAGCGACGCGATGGATGCGTCCGCCGGGGCGGACACGGTGAGTGCGGATTCGCCATTGAGCTGGTAAACGCCCGCGCGCAGCAAGGGTGCGTCAGAGACCGCGGTCGAAATCAACCAGCTGTCATAGGCATAAGGGCGGCTCGCCTGCCAGAGCGACGGCGCGCCCATGAAATCCTGGAATCGCTCGCGTTGCCAGGCAGCAAAGGCGGAGCGGATATCATCTGCCAGCAATTGAACATCCGTGTCGTCGCAAGGACGATTGCCGACAGTCCTGATCACCCGGTCATAGCTGCTATCGATGTCCCGGGGGCTGAAGCCGTCACGCAGCAAGTCGCCGCGGACCTGGAGGTAGGCGCCATCGAGCGCAAGGCGTTCGCTCTCGGTAAAAAGGGCGCAGCGGTCGTCCAGCGCTCGGGCGAGGGCCCTTTGCGCAAATGAATCTCGCGAAGTCTGGGCTTCGGCTCCCGCGCTTAAAAACGCGAGACCTGCCAGTAACAGGCGCATGGAACACTCCGGTTGTTTGCCGGAATGCTAGCGCCAACCTCTTGCATTGTCGTTTACGCGCCGGCTGCGCCAGACACCGCGCAAAACGAAGAGCATGGTCAGCAGGAAAAGGAAGAAGGCGATTTCGCGCATGCTCAAATCGGGCAGGCCGAGCCGTTGGGCGATGGTGGGCGTGCCTTCAGCGCTGTAATCATAGCCGGTGACGCCATCCTCGTCCCAGAGCGCGGCACGGCCGGTCAGGGCACCCCAGTGAGCGGACCGCGACAGGATTTCGGAGGCGCGATTGAAACTGGAAGCCTGTGGTGAGGTGAAGCCGGCCATCCAGCGCGTAGGATTCGCCGGATCCGTGAAAACGGTGGCGACGCCTGACGGATGGCTCGACCCGTGCGCATAAGCTGCCGATGAAAGGCGGAGACCGCTGCGATGACCTGCCTGTGTGGAAGCTTCACGCAATGCGGTTCTGAACTCGACTGGCGCGCTGGACAGAAAAGTCCGGTCGGACAGGGCTCCGGTGCCGATGAAGACGATATGCCGGTTGTCCGGTGCAGCGCTGCTGCTTTCGCCGTACCAGGCATAAATCCAGGCAGTCTGATGCGCGATCGCGGTGCGCGCCATGATCGACATCGCGGCCAGGCGTTGTTCGCCATCACCCTCGGTGATCACGACAGCGGTTTGTGCTCCGCGACCGTCGCCGAAAGGTGCCCTTGCCTCGGTGAAGTCGCGCAAGGTATCTCCCCGCGGGGAGAGCCGCGTATGCTCGCGGCCAATCGCGGCAGCGGATAGCGCGTGCATCACCGTGAAGTGCGTGTCGGCCTGGCGCAGTGACCGGCTGGCAAACAGCCGGGCTGCGGTTTCCAGATCCTGTTGATGCCGGCCGGCCAGGATGATTTCCGGCGTTTCGGCGTCGCTGAAGCGGATTTCGGCACCGCTGTTGTCCGGGCTGATATCGTAGCGGATACGGATGTCGGCCGCCTGTTCTGTGTCGACAAAGGCCGGAACCCGGCCCATGCGGACCGCAACGCCTTGAGCGACAACGGATTCGACCATGACGTCGCGATTGCGATCCTCGATGAAGATGTCGCCGGGCGGCGGGATGTCGGAGGCCAGTGCTGCCTCAATGTCAGACAGGGAGCCGAGTGGCCGGCTGATCTCGTAGGACATGCGGAGACGTGAATGCGCTGCATCGAGGCGCCAGCCTGTTGTTTCGTCGTCTTCCAGTGCCAAGGTTACAATATTGGTGCCGCTCGACAGGACGTGCGCCGGCAATTCGATCTCTGCCGTTATCGCTTCAATACTGGGCGCGATGCGAACCGCGCGGCTGTCATTGACGACTACGATGAGGCCCGGCGCGTCGGGGCCAAGGGGTTCGAGTCCCAGGAAAATCCGGCCTTCCAGTGGTGTGGCTTGCGGCGATATCGCAAACTGGATCGTGCCGTCGCCGGTCTGGGGGTCGATAACCATATCGGTGACAGGCTGGGACAGATTTGCGAGCGGTGTCTCGATCGTGGACGCCGTGTCTGGCATCTGCGCAGACGCAGTTGCGGCCATCAGGCCAGCGATAGCCCAAAGAATCCAACGCACAACACAAACTGACATGATACGCTCCCCACCCATTTACACATTATTAAGCAATTGGCCTGCCATCAATGAAAATGAGTCAAATCAAGGCAGAAATCTGGGTGCAGGCGCTACTTCGGCGCGCACAGGTTGCGGGTGCGATGGGGGCCGTGCTGAATCGCGGCGATTCCGACGCCGGGGCCGTGCTTTTGCGCGTGGCCCGGTTAGACGGGACCGCGCACCTCTACGCACCGGCTCGGAATTTCGACGGGAACCGCGTGTGGCTTCAGCCATTGGGGGGCGAGCCGGTCAACGAAGCCGATGTCGATGAATATTGCCGCCGCCGACTGGAGAGTGATCCGGATCTCTGGGTGGTGGAGATCGAGGACCGGCAGGGGCGGCATTTTCTCACCGAACCGGTCGAATAGGCGCCGCAAGCTTGCATCAAACCGCTGTCCCCGTTACCTCCGCGCCAGTCCAGCAAAGATCCAGAACCAAGATGAGCACTTCGAAATCGACCGGCGAATGGGCCAAGCGGCGAACCTATGCGATCATTTCGCACCCTGACGCCGGCAAGACGACACTGACCGAAAACCTGCTGTACGCTGCGGGTTCCATCCGCCTGGCGGGGCAAGTGCGGGCCCGCGGCGAAAATCGCCGGACCCGGTCGGACTGGATGAAGATCGAGCAGGATCGCGGCATTTCGGTATCGGCATCGGTGATGACGTACGAGCACAAGGGGCTGACCTTCAACCTGCTCGACACGCCGGGCCACGAGGACTTTTCCGAAGACACGTATCGCACGCTGACGGCGGCCGACAGCGCGATCATGGTACTCGACGCGGCGCGTGGCGTGGAACCGCGGACGCTGAAACTGGTCGAGGTCTGCCGGCTGCGCGATATCCCGATCCTGACATTCATCAACAAGCTCGACCGCGAGGCGCTGGCGCCGGAAGCGCTGCTCGACGACATCCAGGACAAGCTTGCCCTCGATACGGCGCCAATGCAGTGGCCGGCTGCTTCCGGGCAGCGGTTTGGCGGGGTCATGGATCTGGCAAGGAACGTGTTTATTCCGTTTCGACCGGAAGAGAATGAGATGTCATCCGGCGACCCGGTTCCGGCTGATCAGGTCGGTGCGTTGCTCACCGATGATGTGCATGAAGAATTGACCGAAGGCGTTGATATGGCGCGCGAGCTTTGTCCGCCTTTCAAACAGCAATCGTATGAAGAAGGTCATCTGACGCCGGTCTATTTCGGATCGGCGCTGCGGCGATTCGGGATCGTAGAATTGCTCGATGCCCTCGCGGAAGTCGCGCCGGGCCCGCAGAACGAGAAAGCCGTCGTCAAGAAAACCGAGCGCGTGATCGCGCCGGACGACAAGGAAGTGACCGGATTCGTTTTCAAGGTTCAGGCGAATATGGACCCGAACCATCGCGACCGCGTCGCTTTCGTGCGGCTGTCATCCGGGCGGTTCAAGCGCGGCATGAAGCTGAAAACCGACAAGGGGCGGTCGCTGACCGTATCTTCGCCCATCATGTTCTTCGCCCAGGATCGCGAGATCGCCGACGAAGCGTTTGCCGGCGATGTTATCGGCATTCCCAATCACGGCCTGTTGCGGGTCGGCGACAGTCTGAGCGAGAGCGGTGACGTGCTGTTCGCCGGTATTCCGAACTTCGCGCCGGAAATATTGCGCCGCGCCAGACTGGCGGACCCGCTGAAAGCGAAGCATCTCAAGAAGGCGCTGGAATCCCTCGCCGAAGAGGGCGTGACCCAGCTCTTCCGTCCGGTGATCGGCGGCGATTTTATTGTCGGGGCAGTCGGCCAGCTGCAGATCGAGGTGATGGCCGAGCGGGTGTCGGCGGAATACGGAATCGATGTGACGTTCGAAGCCGCCCCATACGAAACGGCACGTTGGCTCTCCGGGCCGGCTGCGGAAATCGAGAAATTCGGCGACCGGCACAAAAGCGCCATTGCCGAAGACATTGACGGCGATCCGGTCTTCCTTGCGAAATCGAGCTGGGAGGTGGGCTATTCCGAGGAGAAATGGCCGGATATCGCTTTCCTTAGAGCGAAGGAAAGAAACCGATGAGCGCGAACGATACCACGCTAGTGGATCAGGGAACCGAAGTGGCGACCGAATTCTGGACGCACGTCGTCGATGTCTGGAATACCAGCTTTCTCGGCGCATCCCTCGGGCAGGGCTTGCTGGCCGTGCTCGCCATCCTTGCGGGCTTGTTCCTGCGCGGGCTGGTCGCGACCTGGCTGATCGCGATCCTCCGCCGCCTGGTGCGCCGGTCGAAGACCAAGCTAGACGATGCCGTGGTGGATGCCTTGGCCGAACCGTTGCAGCTGGTGCCTGTTGTGATCGGTGTCTTCGTGGCGTCGCTGATCCTCGGCTATGGCGGGGATGAAACGGTTGGCGCGCGGATAACCCAGTCGCTGATCGCGATCTCCCTGTTCTGGGCCCTGCATAATGCCGTCACGCCGGTCGCTAATGGCCTGGATGTCATCACGAGCTCGCTGACCCCGGTCATGATCGACTGGATGACCAAGGCGATGCGCATCCTGTTTGTAATTATTGGTGCTGCAGCCGTGCTGGAAATCTGGGCGATCCCGGTCGGACCGATCGTGGCCGGCCTGGGTCTATTCGGCGTGGCGGTTGGTCTCGGCGCCCAGGACCTGTTCAAGAATCTGATCGCCGGCGTGCTGATCCTGACCGAGCGGCGTTTCCTGCCCGGTGACTGGGTGTTTGTCGATGGGGTGGTTGAGGGGACCGTCGAAAAGATCAATTTCCGGTCCACTGTCGTGCGCCGCTTCGACAAGGGACCGGTCTATGTGCCGAACTCGAAACTGTCGGACAATGCGGTGACCAATTTCTCCCGCATGACGCATCGCCGCATCAGCTGGGTGATCGGTGTCGAATACAAGACGACGACCGAGCAGCTTGCCTATATCCGCGACAAGACGCTGGAATATGTCCTGAACCACCCGGAGTTCGCCAAGCCGCCCGAGGTGACGACCTTCATGCGGGTGGACGCGTTCGGCCCGTCTTCCATTGATTTCAAGCTGTATGCGTTCACCGTGACGACGAATTGGACCGAATGGCTGCGAATCAAGGAAGCGCTGGCATTCGAGCTGAAGAAGATCGTCGAGGATGCCGGGACGGCATTCGCCTTCCCGTCACAGACGATCTACATGGACGACGGATCAGAAATTTTCCTGCCGCCGGAGTTGAAAGCGCAGCAGGAGCAGATCGCGGCCACCGAAAACGACGGCGGCAACTAGGCTGCTTCGGCTTTCTTGCGCAGCATCATGAAGCGCATGGCGCGCTGGGCTTCGCGCTCGGACAGCTCATCGAATATGCGGCCGTATTCGCGCGAGTCGCGGAGCGCATCGCCCTTGCCGGCATTGCGCAGGACCGCAAGCGTGATGAAGAGCGAGCGTTCCAGTCCGCCGGCACGGCAGACCAGGCAGAGAGGGTCCACGCTGGGGCTTTCGAGCGCCTGCTTCGCGGTGGTCAGGTCAACATCGGTCAAGGCTGCAAGACCGGCGGCGCATCGCAACATGTGCCCCTCGCGCAGCAATTTGACGACCAGCGCGCCATCGAGCCGGCGCCGCAGCTTCATGCCGTTGATGTAACGGCGGGCATCGTCGACATCCTTGTCGCCCGACAGCCGCGATTCGAGGCGTGCGTGCGAGGCATCGATCGCGGCCTGGAGCTCGTCGGGATCTACGCCGTCGAACTTTTGCAGAATGCGATCGCGAAGCCGCGATTCGACCACGGCCATCAAGTCGTTGAGCAAGTCGGTCGGCATTTCGCGGCGATCGACCAGCGGGGCATGGAGGTCGGGATTGACCTCGGCGCGTTCGGTAATGCTTTCAAAGGCCTGCCGCGAGATCTCCGCACCCTCGTTCTTCACGAGCGAGAGGACCACATCGTCGCTGCCGCGCCGGACCAGCGTGTCGGACACGGCTTCCGGGACCGTCGCGCGACTGGAGATGGCCTTCAGGTGAGAGCTGTCGCTTTCCTCGGCCAGCGCCAGCAAATCGGTCTCGGTCAACGCGGTGGATTTCTGCAGGATGGGCGCGGCGACCTCGATCACGTCTCGCGCCAGTTGCATGACGAGGCCGTGCGGCGCTTCGGGTGCATCGGCAAAGCGTGCCGCCAATTCTTCGCGGGCATCCTGGGCGGTGTCCGCGGCGAGGCGGGAGAGCACGGCGTCATACGCCGAGTGCGTTTCGGTGGCCGCTGACGGCGTTTCGCTGAAGAAATGATCCGTCACCTCGCGCAGCAATTGCCGCCGTCGGTCGCTGGATTTTTCTCTCGCGAGATCGACCAGTTTGTAAAGGTTGGTTTCGACTGCCATGGAACCCGCCGCGATCTTGTCGCGACCATTTATCCGTGAATCCGTAAAGAAACGGTGGCGGTAATTGGTAAATGCGCGGGTTCGTTGCGGCGTTGCTTTGCGGCGCAGGCGGAGATAATCAGTCGGCAACCGGAGGGGGCGGTATTCCATGACCAATGAGGCAAGCCTGGGCTGGCGCGATCGACTCGTCGGCATTGTCGAATCGTCGAGCTTCGTCAGTTTCATCACCGGCTTGATCCTGCTCAACGCGGTGACGCTGGGGCTGGAAACCTATCCGGTCGAAACCCCCTGGCTGGCGGCGGCCATACCGGTGGTCGATACGATCATCGTGTCGATCTTCGTAATCGAGCTCAGCGTGAAACTGGTAGCCTACGGGCCGCGCTTCTTCAAGAGCGGCTGGAACTGGTTCGATCTGATCATCGTATCGATTTCGCTATTCCCGGATGCCGGCGCGTTCACCGTGCTGCGGGCGATGCGGATTCTCCGTGTGTTCCGCCTGTTCTCGGTGATGCCGGACATGCGCAAGGTCGTGGAAGCTTTGATGAAAGCGATTCCCGGAATGGGCGCGATTCTCGCCGTGCTGGCGCTGATGTTCTACGTCTCCGCGGTGATGGCGACCAAGCTGTTCGGCGCGACCGAGCCGATGTTCGAGACACTGGGGGCGTCGGCGTTCACCCTGTTCCAGGTGATGACGCTGGAAGGCTGGGCGATGGAAGTTGCCCGCCCGACCATGGAAGAGCATCCGTTCGCCTGGCTGTTTTTCCTCGTCTTCATCGTGCTGACCAGCTTCGCCGTGCTGAACATGTTCATCGCTGTGATCGTCGATTCCCTGCAGTCGAAGCATTTCGACGAGGAAGAAGAACGCGCGGCCAAGAGCGATGCCGAAGCGGCGGCCGACCGTGACGAGATGCATGACGAGTTGCGCCAGATCCGTGAAGAGCTGAAGGCGCTGCGCGCAACCTTGTCGTCGCGCTAGGGAATACGCTCGGCTTCGGTCTCGAAGGCATTGGTGAGATCCGAATAGAAAGCGGCGAGGCGCTCTTCATAGGGTGATCGCTCGCGCGGGGCCGGCGCGGCCAGCAGGCGCGCGGGAAGATCGGCATGGGCTGCGGTCATGAAATCCCGCCAGATGCGCGCGGGCAGGCCGCCGCCGGTGACATTGCGGGTCGGCGTGTCGTCGTCATTTCCGACCCAGACGCCGGCGATGTAGTCGGCCGTGAAACCGATGAACCAGGCATCGCGGAAGGACTGGCTGGTCCCGGTCTTGCCGGCGGACGGCCGGTCGGACAGGCGGGCATTGGTACCGGTGCCGTTGAGCACGATGTCCTGCATCATGGTCGACAGGGTCAGCGCGTCAGCCTCGTCCACAGTGCGTTCCGCCGTCGGCGGCGGGGCCTCCCACAATGTTTCGTCGCGTGAGTTCGACACACGCAGCAGAAACACGGCGTCCTGCCGCATGCCGCTGTTGGCGATCGTGGCATAGGCGGTCGCCATTTCCAGCAGCGTGACCTCGACAGCGCCGAGCGCCAGCGCCGGCAGGGGTGGCAGTTCGGTCTGGATTCCAAGCCGTTCCGCCATGTCGACCAGTGCCTCAGGCCCGACCTCGTCGCCGATCTGGGCTGCGACCGTGTTGATTGAACGGCGCAGCGCCTCGCGCATAGAGACCCGGCCGCGGTAGTTTCCGCCGAAATTGCGCGGTTGCCAGCCTTCGAGATCGATTGGCTCGTCATAATAGACGCTGAAGGGCGAAGCGCCGCGTTCCAGCGCTGCGAGAAACACGATCGGCTTGAAGGCGGACCCGGGCTGCCGCCGTGCCTGCGCCGCCCGGTTGAACTGGCTGGCGAGGTAATCGCGGCCGCCGATCATGGCGCGCACGCGTCCGTCGGGCGACAGTGCCACCAGCGCCGCTTCGCCGGCATTCTCGGACTCGCTTTCCGCCTGCATGCGCGCGGTCAGTGTTTCGTGTGCGATTTCCTGCAGGTCAGAGTCGATCGCGACCTGGATAATCACGTCCGAGGGCAGTTCTCCAATCCGGCTCTGCGCTTCCAGCACGGCGAGATCGAAGACGTGGCCGAACACCACCGGATCGCGCAATTCTTCGGGCTGGCGCTGGATCGGGCTGGCCGGATCGGCCTGCGCCGCCGTGCGTTCCGCAAGGGTGATGAATCCGGACAGCAGCATGGCATCGAGCACGATCGACGCGCGATTCTGGGCCGCAGCAAGATTGCTGGTCGGGTCGAGCCGGCTCGGCGCCTTGGGCAGGGCCGCGAGCATGGCAGCCTCGGCCAGTGTCAGTTCGGCTGCCGTTGTATCGAAATAGCGCCGCGCTGCGGCCTCGATGCCATAAGCGCCTGCGCCGAAATAGATGCGGTTGAGGTAGAGCTGGAGAATCTCGTCCTTGGTGAGTTCCCGCTCGAGCTGCATGGCGAGCCGCATTTCCTGGATCTTGCGGCGCAAGGAGCGCTCGGGTGTCAGCACCAGGTTTTTCACCAGCTGCATGGTGATGGTCGAGCCGCCCTGGACCGTTGCGCCCGCGCGCAGATTTGCAAAGACGGCGCGAAGAGCGCCCCAGAAATCGACACCCGAATGTTCCCGAAAGCGGCGGTCCTCGATGGCGATGAAAGCCTGCGAAACATGGTCCGGCAGGTCCTCGATGCGTGCCGGCGCGCCGTAGAGCGGTCCACGCACGTCGATGACATCCCCTTCGCGGTCAAGCAGGGTGATGGCATTCTCTCGCCGAACATCCCAAAGGGTTTCGAGATTTTCGGGCAAGCTCGGCATGTCATAGAACGCCCAGCGCCAGAACGCGCCGGTCGCCGCACCTCCGCCGATGACCAGAATCGAAAAGACAAGGGTGACGGTCCAGGCGAGACGTTCCCGGCGGCGCCGGTTTTCGGCTAGAAGGTCGGCTCTGAATGGCGTCATGTCGGCGTCCGGGCCGGTTTTGGCCAGATGAAAGTGGCGAGTATCAGGCGATAATGTCTAAACACCCATTCTGGAAAGTGAAATCACTGAAAGAGATGTCGCGGGCCGAATGGGAGTCGCTATGCGATGGCTGTGGCAAGTGCTGCCTCGTCCAGCTGGAAGACGAAGACGGCGAGCGGGCGCTCACCTCTCTTTCCTGCAAGCTCTATGATGGCGCCAGCGGCCGCTGTCGGGACTATACCAACCGGGCGGTTCGCGTGCCGGACTGCGTGATCCTGACGGCGCAAAATGTTGGCCAGCTGGCCTGGATGCCCAGGACATGCGCCTATCGGCTGGTACACGAGGGACGGGATTTGCCCGACTGGCACCCGCTGGTGACCGGCGATCCGCAATCGACCTTCCTGGCCGGCATGTCTGTGCGCGGCCAGGTGACCAGCGAAATGCAGGTCGCCGACGAGGATTTCGAAGACTTCGTGCGCGATTGGCCGGGTGAAAACGGGGACAAGTAGCGCGCTATCCCCGGTCCCGGCGGAATTTTCCAAATCCATATCAATCAGCTGGCGGAAAAGCCGTCGAAACGATCCGGAGGTGCGGTGGCCGGGCTATAAACCGGCATGGTCGGAAAAGTGACCCGGCGGCGGCGCGATCGCCCTGACTGGGAAATGATCACCCGCCTTTATGAAGCCGGAACCACGGCACGCGAGCTTGCCGAGAAAACCGGACACACGGAGCGATGGGTGCGCAACCGGATCCGGCTGTGCCGCGCGGACAGTGCTGAAAAGCGCGCCCGAAATCATGACGAAGCGGTGCGCCGCGAACTGGTGCGCGCCGAGCATGTCCTGCTGGACGGGCGCATTGATGACGCGATCAAGCAGATGCGGGCCCTCACCATGCTCGTGAAACTTGAAAAGGAATTGGCGCGTGCCGCCGATCCGGAAGCTGGCCCGCCGGCGGAGGCTGAAGCCATTGAAAGCGCCAAGGCCGAACTCGAACGCCGCTTTGCACGCCTGCGCCGAGCACACGGACTACCGCCGGTTCCTCCGGGAGACGGAGGAGACGCAAGCACGGGTGTTGATTGAGGACTGGCGGTTCTGGGCGCACGCTGCGCAACTGCCGCCTGCCGGCGACTGGTCGATCTGGCTTTTCCTGGGCGGCCGCGGTGCCGGCAAGACTCGCGCCGGCGCGGAATGGGTAAGGGGGCAGGTCGCCGCCGGCAAGCGGCGCATTGCCCTGGTTGCACCGACGCTGAACGATGCACGCGAGGTCATGATCAACGGGCCTTCGGGTCTCAAACATGTCGGGCGAGATGAAGACCGACCAATCTATGAAAGCTCCCGCCGGCGGCTGGTCTGGCCGAACGGGGCAGAAGGCTATGTGTTCTCTGCCGAAGATCCGGACAGTCTTCGCGGGCCCCAGTTTTCAACTGCCTGGGGCGACGAATTTTCGGTCTGGAGCCATCCGCAGACGACGCTCGACACGCTGCTCATGGGGCTGCGGCTGGGCGATGCACCGCAACTGGCACTGACCACAACGCCGCGTCCGATTCCCGCGGTGAAGTCACTGGTGAAGCGTCACGGTGTGGCGATCACGCACGCCGCGACGACCGAAAACAAGGCCAACCTGGCCGATGCATTCCTGCCGGCGATGCAGGCCGCCTATGGCGGTTCATTGCTGGCGCGGCAGGAACTCGAAGGCCTGCTGATCGAGGACCCTGCCGGTGCGCTGTGGACACGCAAGGACATTGAAAACGCCTGCTGCCCGGGACCTGTCGACCCGCAGCGGATCATCGTTGCGGTCGACCCTCCCGCGACCGGACATGACCGCTCGGATGAATGCGGGATTGTGGTGGCCGGCGCGTCGGGCGAAGGCAGCGACCGAACAGCCACCATACTGGCCGATCGCTCCTTCGGCCCGGCAAAGCCATCGGCCTGGGCCGAAGCGGTCGGGGCCGCTTTTGACGGGTTCGAGGCCGATTGCGTTGTCGCCGAAAGCAATCAGGGCGGCGACATGGTCGCCGCTGTCCTGCGCGCGGCACGGCCCGGCCTGCCAGTGAAGCTTGTGCGCGCCAGCCGTGGCAAGCGGGCACGGGCCGAGCCGGCGGCCGCGCTCTATGCCGCTGGACGCGTGCGCCATGCCGGACGCTTCCCGGCGCTGGAAGACCAGATGTGCGCTTTCGGTTCGCCGGAGGCGGGATCGCAAAGCCCCGACCGCGTCGACGCGCTGGTCTGGGCGGTCACGGAATTGCTGATGACGCCGCGCGGCGCTCCGCGCCTGCGGTCGCTTTAGAGAGAGCCATGTTCGATACTCTGGCCCGGCGCTTCGGGCTCACCACCAAGACGTCGGCCGCCAAGCCGCTGATCGCGCTGAACTTCGGCGCCCGCGCGGCCTGGCCCGCGCGCGATTATGCAGCGCTTTCCAGAGAAGGATTTGCGCGCAATCCGATCGTGCATCGTTGCGTCCGTCTGATCGCGGAGGCGGCGGCTTCGACGCCGCTTGTCGTACAGGCCGCCGGGGAGGGGGCGCATCCGGTGTCGGAATTGCTGGCGCAGCCCAATCCTGACCAGTCGGGGCAGGAATTCTTTGAGACGCACTATGGCTTCCTGCAGATCGCCGGCAATGCCTATGCCGAGCTGGCAGCGCTGGACGGGCGGCCGCGTGAATTGTTCGCGCTGCGGCCCGACCGGATGCGGGTCCTGCCGGGCAAGCGCGGCTGGCCGGATGGCTGGGAGTATTCGGCGGATGGCCGCAAGGTGACGTTCGCACGCGACCGCGCCAGCGGACGCTCGCCCATCTTTCACATGCGGCTGTTTCACCCCAGCGACGATCATTACGGGCTGAGCCCGCTGGAAGCCGCGGCAGCGGCAGTCGACGTGCACAATTCGGGGGCGGCCTGGGCGAAGGGATTGCTGGACAATGCGGCCCGCCCATCCGGCGCCCTGGTCTTCAATGCCAGCGAAGGGGCCAACCTCACCGAGGACCAGTTCCACCGGCTGAAGGCCGAACTGGGCGATGCCTATACGGGCCCCGCCAATGCCGGGCGGCCCATGCTGCTGGAAGGCGGGCTCGACTGGAAGCCGATGGCGCTGTCGCCGGCGGACATGGACTTCATCCATGCAAGGCGCGAAGCGGCGCGCGAGATTGCCCAGGCCTTTGGCGTTCCGCCCTTGTTACTGGGGCTTCCGGGAGATAATACGCATGCGAACTACAAGGAGGCGAACCTCGCCTTCTGGCGCCAGACCGTGCTGCCACTTGTGCGCAAGACAGCGCGCGCCCTGACCGGTTGGCTGGCGCCCTGGTTCGCATCCGAATTCGAGATTGTAGCAGACACGTCATCGCTACCGGCATTGGCCGGCGAGCGCGCGGCCGACTGGGCGCGGGTCAGCGCGGCGGCTTTCCTGACAGATGACGAGAAGCGCCATCTGCTCGGTCTGCCGGAGACGTCATGAACGGTTGGCGGCTGGAGCGCTCGGTGACACTTGGCGTGGTGTTCGCGCTGGTGATGCAGACCGGCGGGGCGCTGATCTGGGCCGGAGCTGCCGGCGAGCGGCTCAACCGGCTGGAAGCCGAGGCCGAGCTGATCGAGACCGCCAGCGAGCGGCTGGCGCGGCTGGAAGTCCAGATCCAGCAGGCGCGCGACACTTTGAACCGGATCGAGCAACGCCTCGACCAGCGAGACTAGGGACATGTCAGCCATGGGCGAGACCAAGGCCGCGGCTTCTCCGCTGCGCATAGAAGGCTATGCCAGCCTGTTCGGCATCGCCGATCTCAACCGCGATGTCGTGCGGCCGGGCGCTTTTGCACGCGGGTGGCGCCAGGGCGGCGCGAAACACATCCGCATGCTGTTCCAGCACGATGCGGGTGAACCCGTCGGGGTGTGGGACGAGATCAATGAAGATGCGAGCGGCCTGTTCGTACGTGGGCGCGTGCTGCACGCCGGACCGCGTGGCCGGGCGAGCGCCGAGCTGATCCGGCAAGGTGCGGTCGACGGGCTGTCGATCGGCTTTCGGACCTTGCGATCCGTGCCGCGGCCGGGCGGCGGGCGCGAACTGATCGAAATCGATTTGTGGGAGGTGTCAATCGTGACCTTCCCGATGTTGCCGCAAGCGCGCCTGCGCGTCGCGGCGCCTGCGGCCATGGCCGCATAACCATCGTCAAGCAAGAGGATATTCATGACGAAGGAAACGAAGATGGCGGCGCCGTCGGCGGAAACCCGCGCGGCGCTGGGCGAGGTGCTGTGCGCGTTCGAAGCGTTCAAGGACGCCAATGACCGACGGCTCGACGAGATCGAGGCGAAGGCGGCGGCTGATCCACTGCTCGAGGAAAAACTGGCGCGCATCGACACGGCGCTGACCCGTGCGCAGGACCGGCTCGACCGGCTGACGCTGGAGGCCGCCCGCCCGGGCCTGGAAGGCAAGAGCCGCGGCGAAACGCAGAGCGCCTGGGACGGTTATCTGCGCACCGGCGAAGCCTCGCGGCTGATCGAGGGCAAGTCCCTGTCGGCGGGCGTCAATGCTGATGGCGGTTATGTCGCTCCGGCGGAGACCGAGGCGCTGATCGATCGTCTCCTGACGTCGGCCTCGCCGATCCGCGCGATCGCCGGCGTCAAGCAGACGACGGCGCATACCTTCAAGAAGCCGATCAGCCTCGGCGGGGCGGCGACCGGCTGGGTGTCGGAGACGGCGGCACGGCCGGAGACCGGCAGTCCGACGCTGGATCTTCTCGATTTCCCGACGGCGGAACTCTATGCGATGCCGGCCGCAACGACGCAGCTCCTGGACGACGCGCTGGCCGATATCGACCAGTGGCTGGCCGAGGAGGTGCAAGACGTGTTCGCTGCGCAGGAGGGCGAGGCCTTCGTCAATGGCAGCGGCACCGACCGGCCCAAGGGCTTCCTTGCCTATACCAAGACCGCGAACGCGTCGGCGGTGTGGGGCGAGATCGGCTATGTCGCCACGGGTGTGGATGGCGATTTCGCAGCCAGCGATCCGGTCGATGACCTGATCGACCTTGTCTATGCGCCAAAGCCCGGCTATCGCGCGAATGCACGCTTCGTCATGAACCGGCAGACGGTGTCGACCGTGCGCAAGTTCAAGGATGCGAATGGCGATTATATCTGGCAGCCGGCCCTGTCGGCGGGCGGGCCGGCGACGCTGCTGGGCTATCCGGTGACGGAAGCCGAGGACATGCCGGATATCGGCTCGGACAGCTTCGCCATTGCCTTTGGCGATTTCCGCCGCGGCTATCTGGTGGTCGACCGCCAGGGCGTGCAGGTGCTGCGCGATCCCTATTCTGCCAAGCCCTACGTCCTGTTCTACACGACCAAGCGCGTCGGCGGCGGGGTGCAGGATTTCAACGCGATCAAGCTGATGAAGTTCGGGTTGTCCTAGGCAGACCACGTCCGGGCGGCGGTGATCCCGCCGCCTGCTTCTCCGGGAGATACCGATATGACGTTGCAACTCGTCACGCCGCCGGCGGTCGAGCCTGTTGCGCTGGCCGAAGCCAAGGCCTTCCTGCGCGTCGCGAGCGATCATGAGGACGATTTGATCGTCCAGCTGATTGCCGCGGCGCGCCAGCGGGTCGAGGCGGAAGCCGGGCGGGCACTCATCATGCGAACCTATCGCGAGGCCATCGACTGCTGGGAGGTGCCGGGGCGGACGACCGGGAATGGCAAGCAATTCCGCCTGCCCATGCCGCCGCTGATCTCGGTGGCGTCAGTTACGACCTTCGATACCGATGATAGTGCCAGCGCCTGGCCGGCGGAGGATTACTTTGTCGACACAGCGTCAGATCCGGGCCGCATTGCTGTCCGGTCCGGCGCCTTTCCGATACCCGGCCGTGCAACAGCCGGCATCGAGATCGTGTTCGACGCGGGATATGGCGCGGCCGCCGAAGCGGTTCCGTCGGCGCTGCGCGAAGCGGTAATGCGGCTGACGGCAGATGCCTATCACAACCGGGAGGGCGGGGCAGAGCGGCCCCTGCCACTGGCCGTGCAGGGTTTGCTGGCGCCCTACAAGCGGGTGCGATTGTGAGCGCCGAGGCTGCCTTCCAGGATGCGCTGCTGGCACGGCTTGCGGCCGATGCGGATGTGCAGGCGGTGCTCGGCGACCCTGCGCGAATCTTCGATGCGGCACCGAATGGCGCCGCCTATCCCTATCTCACGGTCGGGCGCGCTGTCAGCGAAGTGCGTGATGCGGTCGATGCCGACCTGATCGAGCACCGGCTGACCCTTCATCTGTGGACGCGTGACACCGGCCGGCGCGAAACCAAGGAAATGCTTGGCGTCTTGCGTGCTGCGGCTCATGAAGCCTCGTTCGCACTCGGCACGGGGTTCACGCTCCTTTCCTGCCGCGTCGTCTACGCAGACGTGTTCCGTACGGCCGACAGCCGGCTTGTGCACGGTGTGCTGCGGGTGCGCGCCCTGATCCAGACCCATTGACGGAGACTTCCATGACCGCTCAACGCGGAAAAGACCTGTTGCTCAAGATCGGCGATGGCGGATCGCCGGAAAGCTTCACCAGTGTCGCCGGGTTAAGGGCGCGCACGATCACGCTGAATGCGCGAACCGTCGATGCGACGAATTCCGACAGTCCCGCGGGCTGGCGCGAGCTAATCGCCGGGGCGGGCGTAAAATCCTGCGCCGTGACCGGTGCCGGCCTGTTTGTCGATGCGGCTGCGGACGAGACCGTGCGCCAGGCGTTTTTCGATCAGGCGATGCCGAACTGGCAGCTCGTCATCCCGGATTTTGGCGTTATCGAGGGGCCGTTCCAGATCGCCGCGCTGGAATATGCCGGGCGGCATGATGGCGAGGCGACCTACTCACTGTCGCTGGCCTCGGCCGGCGCGTTGTCATTCACGGCGGCGTAGATGAACCCGGCGCGCGGCGAGGTGCCGCTGATGATCGATGGAGACAGGCGCACGCTGTGCCTGACGCTCGGGGCACTGGCGGAGATCGAGGCAGGGCTCGGATGTGACGGATTCGCGGCGCTGGGAATGCAGTTGAAGCAGTTGACCGCCGCGGACCTTGTGCTGGTCGTGCAAGCCTTGCTCAAGGGCGGGGAGGGCGTTTCGGCCGATCTTTCCGGTGCGCGTATCGACCCGGCCGATGCGGCACGCGCCGTCGCCGATTGCTTCGAAGCGGCGCTGTGAACGGCATACGCTTCGATGACTGGTTGCGCGCGGCGGTGTTTCGATACGGGCTGGCGCCCGCCGGTTTCTGGTGCTTGTCGCTGCGCGAATGGCGCTGGCTCACCACGGCTGCCGCGCCCGAGCGATTGCAACGCGCCGACCTGACCGCGCTCCTCAAAGCCCATCCGGACGCTGAACCATGAAAGTTGACGACGATATCGAGCGCCTGACCGACCAGGCCGTGCGCGCCGGCGAGGCATTGACCCGGCTCGCTGACGGGCCAGCGCAGCAAGCTGCCGAGGCGATGAGCACGGCTTTCGAGCGGGCGGGGCACAGCATTGAATCTGCGCTGACGCGGGCGGCGCGTTCCGGCGAAATTTCGTTTGCTGCCATGGCTGACGCCATAATGCGTGACCTGTCGCGCATCGCGACCGAGCGTTTCATCACCGGACCGCTGGACCATCTGATGAACCAGTTAGCGGCGCAATTGCCTTTCTTCGGTGCGCGGGCCGATGGCGGCCCGGTCCAGCCGGGCGGCGGCTATCTGGTGGGCGAGCGCGGACCGGAAGTGTTCAGGCCGTCCGTGGCCGGTCAGGTCACGGCGGCGGCACCGATCCAGGTGACCGTCAACCTTCTGGGCGCGTCCTCTGGTGAAACCCTCCGGCGCTCGGAAGCCCAGATCGCAACAGCGCTGGCGCGCGCCGTCCGCAAAGGAGCAGCGCGGCTATGACGACCGTGTTTCATGATGTGCGCTATCCGTTTTCGCTGGCGTTGGGTGCAAGCGGTGGTCCGGTCCGCCGGACAGAGATCGTGGCATTGGTATCCGGCCATGAGGAACGTAATTCGCCATGGGCACATTCTCGCCGGCGCTGGAATGCGGCACCGGGTATCAGGTCATTGAATGATGTCGAAACGTTGATTGCGTTCTTTGAAGCACGGCACGGCCAGCTGCACGGCTTTCGCTTCCGGGATCCGGTCGATCATGCCAGCGGTGTACCCGTTTCGCCGACTGACCAGGTGCTCGGTGTGGGCGACGGCAATACGTCGGAGTTCCAGCTGATCAAGCGTTATGAAGATGCGGCGGGCGCGTATGACCGTCCGATCCGCAAGCCGGTTGCCGAGAGCGTCCGCGTGGCCGTTGACGGCATTGCACAGGCCGAGGGCACGGATTTCACCGTCGACACCGCGACAGGTGAAGTGAGTTTCGCGATTGCTCCAGCGGCCGGAACGATGCTGACCGCCGGGTACGAATTCGATGTGCCGGCCCGCTTCGATACCGACCGGCTCGATATTTCGCTGGATGCCATCGAAGCGGGCGAGATCGCCGACCTGCCGATCATCGAAATCCGGGCCTAGCCATGTTGTCTGTTCCTCAAGGCCTGCAGGACCGACTGGATGACGGGGTGACGACGCTTGCCTGGTGCTGGCGCGTCGAACGCCGAGACGGTGCTGTTTTCGGCTTCACCGATCATGACCGCGTCCTGGTTTTCGACGGGCTCAGCTATCGCCCGGAAACCGGATTCAGCGGATCCGATCTGGATGCCCGGCTGGGTCTTGAAAGCGCAAGCAGCGAAGTTTCCGGCCTGTTCGAAGATGATGCCTTCACGTTGACCGATCTTGCCGCCGGCCTCTGGGATCGCGCCGAAGTGGACCTCTACCGGGTCGATTGGCGCGATGTTGGGTTGCGTGTGAAAACCTGGAGGGGTGAGCTAGGTGCTGTGACCTATGACGGCGTGGCATATCGCGCCGAGTTGAACGGGTTCTCCCTGCGACTGGAGCGGTCAATAGGCCGAATCTATTCGCGGCATTGCGACGCCGAGTTTGGCGATTCACGGTGCGGCATCAACCTCCAGGATCCCGCGTTCAGCGCTTTTGGTTCCGTAACGTCTGTTCTCACCGGCAGTATCGAGACAAGTGGCCTTGAAACCTATGAAGATGGATGGTTCAGCGCAGGAAAACTGACCTGGACGAGCGGCGCAAACAGTGGCGCTTCGCAACGCGTGATGCGGCATTCGGCCGGTGCGGCGAGCATCCTTGTCGCGTTGAGCGGCGTCGACGGCGTCAACCCGGGTGACACGTTCGAGATCGTGGCCGGTTGCGACAAGCTGCACGCCTCCTGCCGCGACAAATTCGCGAACATCGTCAATTTTCGCGGTTTCTCGCTGATGCCGGGCAATGACGTCCTGTTGGCATCGCCGGGTTCTGAACCCGTTCGCGATGGTGGATCACGCGGACGGCCATGACGCGGCGGACCGACATCATCGAGGAAGCCCGCCGCTGGATCGGCACACCCTATCGCCGCGGCGCCAGTGTGCGGGGCGCCGGTTGCGACTGTGTCGGGTTGGTCCGCGGCGTCTGGCGCGCGTGCTGTGGTCGGGAACCGCATCCGCTGCCTGAATATGTTTCGCGACCGCAAGGCAATGAGCTCGCTGAACAGCTTTCGAAATACTGCGCGGTTAGAGCCGCGGCAGATTGCCAGCCCGGCGATATCCTTGTGTTCCAGTGGAGCGTCGGATCACCGCCTGGGCATTGCGCCATCCTGTGCCGTCCGGACTCCATGGTGCACAGTTACGCTATGCGCTCGGTGACCGAAACGGCACTGACACGCTGGTGGCGCCGGCGCCTCGTGGCAGGCTTCGCATTTCCAGGAAATCACGTGTCATGGGACAATTAATTCTCGGCGCGATCGGCTCGGCCGCCGGCCAGGTCCTGTTTCCCAACGGCTTGTCGGCACTGGGTGTCCAGCTCGGCGGTGCGACGATTGGCGGTTTCGCCGGCAGCGCGATCGGGGCCTCGCTGGATCGTGTACTGTTCGCGCAACCCGCCATCGACGGGCCACGACTCGAGTCCCTGCAGATCCAGACGTCGACAGAAGGCGCAGCGATACCGCTCATCTTCGGACGCGGCCGCATTGCGGGGCAGGTGATCTGGGCGTCGCGCTTCCGCGAACATCATGACCGCCAGGGCGGCGGCAAGGGCGGGCCGCGCGTATCCAATTACAGCTATTCGATCAGCCTTGCGGTCGGGCTGGGCGAAGGCGAGATTGGCGGCATCGGCCGGATCTGGGCCAATGGCGAGCTGCTCGATCAGAGCGTTCATCCCTATCGGCTTTATACGGGTGCCGAAGACCAGCCACCCGATCCGCTCATCCAGGCAGTTGAGGGCGTTGCCGACGCACCGGGCTTTCGCGGGCTCGCCTATGTCGTGTTCGAGGACTTGCCGCTCGAGGCGTTCGGCAACCGGGTGCCGAGTTTCGCATTCGAGGTTTTCCGCAGTCCCTGGGCCGGCGAAGGTGAAACCCGGCTCGAGGACACGATAAAAGCCATCGACCTGATCCCGGCTTCGGGCGAGTTTGCCTATGCGACAACGCCGGTGCGCGAGGAGGTCGGGCCGGGACGCCAGAACTGGATCAATCTGAACAATGGCCGCGGCCAGCCGGACTTTATGGCGGCAATCGACGATCTCGAAGCCCAGCTTCCGGCGTGCCGGTCGGTGCTGATTGTGTCTGCCTGGTTCGGAACGGACTTGCGGTGCGATCTCTGCGAGATCCGGCCCGGCGTCGAAACCCGCGAGCGGATTACGCGGCCCCTCATATGGTCCGTGGCCGGGCTCGATCGATCAAGCGCCTATCTCGTCTCGACGATAGACGACCGCCCGGCCTATGGCGGCACGCCGGATGATGCCTCGCTGATATCTGCCATCCGGGAGCTGAAGGCGCGTGGATTTTCGGTCTCGCTCTACCCCTTTGTCCTGATGGATATACCAGCCGGCAACGCGCGGCCCGACCCTTATGGCGAGGCAGAACAGGCGGCCTATCCCTGGCGCGGCCGGATCAGCTGCCACCCGGCGCCCGGCTCTCCCGGGTCGCCGGACCAGACCGCCGCAGCGGCTGCCGCGGTCGATGACTTCTTTGGATCCGCTGCAGCCGGTGATTTCGCCGTTGCCGGCGAGACGGTCAGTTATTCGGGGCCGCAAGACTGGCATTTCCGGCATTTCATCCTGCATCATGCAGCACTGGCGCAGGCCGCGGGCGGCGTCGACGGTTTTCTCATCGGCTCGGAAATGCGCGGTCTCACAACCGTGCGCGGAACGGGCGACAGCTTTCCGGCCGTCGACCATCTGTGTGATCTTGCGGCAGAAACCCGGCAATTGCTCGGTAGTGCGACACGCTTGTCCTATGCCTCTGACTGGTCGGAATATTTCGGGTTCCATCCCGCGGATGGCAGCGGCGATGTATTCTTCCATCTCGATCCGCTGTGGGCGCATGCCGAGATCGATGCGGTGGCCATCGACTGGTATGCGCCGCTGTCGGACTGGCGGGAGGGAAACCATCTCGACGCTGCTGTCGCGCAGGGGCCTGAGGATGCCGCCTACCTCGCCGCCAATGTCGAGGGCGGCGAAGGCTATGATTGGTATTATGCCTCACCAGCCGATCGGGATACGCAAAACCGAACCGCGATAACCGATGGCGCTTACGGCAAGGACTGGGTTTTCCGCTACAAGGATTTGCGCAATTGGTGGCGCCAGCCGCACATCAACCGCAAGGCCGGCGTCGAGCTGGGAGATGCAACGTCATGGGTGCCGGAATCCAAGCCGATCTGGTTGACCGAGCTGGGTTGCCCGGCCGTCGACAAGGGCAGCAACCAGCCAAATGTATTCGTCGACCCCAAGAGTGCGGAAAGCCGACTGCCCCATTATTCCAGCGGCGCGCGCGATGACCTGATTCAGCGGCGCTATATCGAGACGATTACAAGTTATTGGGGAGAGGGCGCCAGCCCGGTATCGGCGATCTATGGTGGCCCGATGATCGATCCGGCCGATATCCATGTCTGGACTTGGGATGCACGGCCATTCCCCGACTTTCCGGTGCGCAGAAATGTCTGGTCGGATGGAGACAACTGGCGTCTCGGTCACTGGCTGAATGGCCGGACTGGGCTTTCGCCGCTGGCGCTCATCGTGCGCGAGATCGGTGAGCGCGCCGGCGTTGAAATCGATGTCTCCGATCTCGGTGGGCTGGTGTCCGGCTTCGTGATCGACCGCCCTGTGCCGGCCCGGCGATCGCTCGAGCCATTGATGGCGGCCTATGGTTTCGAGCTTGCCGACAGAATCGGCGGTGTGACGGCAATCGGGACGCACAATCCGATTTGCCTCGAATTGGCGACTTCCTGCCTGGTGCTGACCGAAGCGGGAGGCGCCGTGTCGAGATCGCTGCCAGAAACCGCGCTTTTGCCGCGGGATGTTCGCCTGCAATACCGGCTGGATGCTCCGGACTACCGGATTTCCACGGTGTATGCGCGCCACCTCACCAGCGATCTGGAGGCGGTGCTCGACATCACGCTCCCGCTCCTGGCCGATGAGCCGCTGGCACGGAGCTGGTCCAATGCTCTGCTTGAGCGTGCCAGTCACGGTGCCGCGAGAACACAATTCGCGCTCGCCCCCTCGAAACTCGCTCTGGAAGCGGGCGATACGATCGGGCTCGATAGCCAGTTCCTGCTGATCCATTCGGCCACGGGGCAAGCCATTCGCGATGTCGATGCGCGTCCGCTGACTACCACCGGCACAGTCCGGACCGGAACCAGTCCAGTCGTGTCCGGACCTTCGCTCCAGCCGTTGACGCAACCTGCGCTACGGATCCTCGACATGCCGCTCCTGCCGACAGAAACCGAGGAGCGATACGGCGTCCTGCTGGCTGCAGGGGCTGACCCCTGGCCCGGCCCGACAACGCTTCATGTCGGCAGCTCAGAATCCGCGCTGTCGCCGCGCGAAGCGATAGAATCGCCGGCAAGAACCGGACGGATAGTCTCGGCGGCCGGATGGATGGCAGACAGCCGGTGGAACCGGAATGCCCGCCTAACCGTATCGCTGGACTGGGGCGAACTGGTGTCGCCCCCGACGCTTGATGTTCTCGGCGGCGAAAACCGGTTAGCCGTGGATCTGGGGCCCTGCTGGACATGGATTCAGTTTGAGTCCGCAGAGCTAGTCGCCGCGCAGACATACGAATTGTGCGGCCTGCTGGCTGCGAGAGATCTGGATCTTGGCGACCTCGCCGACGCAGACATTGTCGTGATCGATGAAACCCTGCAAGGTCTGTCGCTCGCACCAAGCGAGCGCGGATTGCCGTTGTCTTATGCCGCTGTGCCGCTCGGCAGCGTCCCGGATCCGTTGATCCACGACGTCATCGACCATGTCTACGATGGGGCCGACATTGCACCACTTGGCGTGGCTCATCTGAAAGCAGACCGTACGCTCGGCGGATTCCGCGTGCACTGGATAAGGCGCACCCGTCTGGGCGGCGATGACTGGGTCTCGCCGGACGTGCCGCTGGCCGAGGAAAGCGAGGTCTATAAGGTAACGTTGATCCAGCAGGGTGCCGAGGTGCTCGTCGAGGAAACCGTGATGCCGGAAATCGCGCTCGACCTGGATGTCATCACGTCTGCCATGGGTCCGCTGCCAGTGAATTTCGATGTTCGCGTGCAACAGGTATCGGCCAGATACGGACCCGGCCATTCATCGACGATCACGCTTGCCGCCTAGCCGACTTGCTTTGCCGATGCGTTTCCGGCAGCAGTTGAGCGATGAGCGACCCCTACCGCATTCTCGGCGTGGCCAAGTCTGCTTCTGCGGACGAGATCCGTCAGGCTTACCGCAAGCTGGCGAAGCAGTATCATCCTGATGCCAATCCGGGTGACGCTGCGGCGGAAGAAAAATTCAAACAGATCAGTGCCGCGTTCAAGCTGTTGTCCGACAAGACCCTGCGGGCGCGCTACGACCGCGGAGAAATTGACGCAAGAGGCGAGGAAGTTGCCCCGCATCACCATTTCCGGTCATCGCGCCACGCGCAGCGCGGCGAGTTCACGGACATCTTCTCCGATCTGTTCAGCGATCTGGGCGCCCGGCCGCGCGCGGCACGCGGCGGTGACATCCAGGCCAGGCTCGACGTCGATTTCGCGCTGGCCGCGAAAGGCGGATCGCAACGGCTGAAACTGCCTGACGGACGCCGCATCGATGTCAAGATTCCGGTCGGTGTCGAAGACCGCAAGGTGCTAAGGCTTTCAAGGCAGGGCCAGCCCGGCCAGAATGGCGGCCCTGACGGCGATCTGCTGATCACGCTGGCGGTGCGGCCACATCGCTGGTTGCGCCGCGAGGGTGACACGATCCACCTCGATCTCCCGGTCTCGATCCATGAAGCCGTGTTCGGTGCAAAGGTCCGGGTGCCGACCCTGCATGGTGATGTCGACGTCAAGATCCCGCCAAACTCGTCGTCCGGCACGCTGCTGCGGCTGAAAGGCCGCGGCGTGCGAAGGTCCGGCCAACCGGCCGGGGACCAGATCGTGCGACTGATGGTCGATTTTCCGGCAAATGAGGACCTGGCTGACCGGCTCCGGACCTGGATGCCGCCAGCGGGCTACAACCCTCGCAAAAACCTGCAAATCTGATTATCTATTCATTCAGCGCGCGTTCAGTGACCCAAAGGCAGATTGCCCGGCATGAACAGAAGAAACGTGATCACCGCCGGCCTTGCCGCCGCCGCTCTCGCCGCCCTTGGCGGGAGCGTTCTGGCACCTGCTGCCAACGCGCAAAGCCTGCAAGACCGCCTGTCCTCGGGGCAGGCGCGCGATGCCCGCGATTCCGGCGCCGTGCTGCCGGCGCTGCGCGTGATCTCTATCGTACGCAACCGGCATCCCGGCGCCCAGGTGCTTGATGCCGAACTCGTGCGTGGAGCTTCACCGCAATACATCATCAAGATCCTGACCCGGGAAGGGCGCCGCATCGACGTTGTTGTTGACGCCCGCACGGGCCGGATTCTCCAGGAAAGGTAGGGAGGCTGCCGATGCGAGTCCTGATCGTCGAGGATGATCCTGATCTGAACCGCCAGCTCGAGCGGGCGCTGACCGATGCCGGTTATGCGGTTGATGTCGCCTCTGACGGCGAGGACGGTCATTTCCTGGGAGATACCGAACCCTATGACGCGGCAGTGCTGGATCTCGGCTTGCCGCAGATTGACGGTGTGACCGTGCTCGAACGCTGGCGTTCCGACGGCCGTGACTTTCCGGTTCTGATTCTCACCGCACGCGATCGCTGGAGCGAAAAGGTGGCGGGCTTCGACGCCGGTGCTGACGATTATCTCACCAAGCCCTTCCATACCGAGGAATTGCTGGCCCGGCTTCGGGCGCTGACCCGGCGCGCGGCAGGCCATGCCTCATCGAGCATTGATTGCGGCAAGCTGTCGGTCGACACGAGAGGCGCGCGCGTTTTCATCGACGGCGCCCCGGTCAAGCTGACGTCACACGAATTCCGGTTGATCAGCTACATGGCGCACCACCAGGATCGCGTGATCTCGCGCTCGGAGCTGGTCGAGCATATATACGATCAGGATTTCGATCGGGATTCCAACACGATCGAGGTGTTCATCGGGCGGCTTCGCAAGAAGATCGGCTCGGACCGGATCGAAACCGTGCGGGGGCTCGGCTATCGGTTGATCGACCCTGAATCCAAGGCCGCGTGAGCGCTCACCGGCGATCTCTTGTCCGGCGTCTCGTCGCGACCTCGGCGATCTGGATCCTGATTGCGCTGGTCGCCGTTGCACTGGCGCTGACCACATTATTCCGTCAATCCGTCCTGCGGACGCTGGATGACCGCCTGACAGCAGTGGTTGCCAATATTGTCGCTACGTCGGAGCCCGTCGAAAATGGTGCGGTCTTGCCCTCTCGGCCGCCGCCCGATCCACGCTATGAGCGGATTTTCTCCGGACGGTACTGGCAGATCAACCGGCTCGAGGAAGATGCTGTTGGGAGCGTGGTCGGTAATTCACGCTCGGTCTGGGACGAGCCCGTACCTGTCCGGCCGCGCGTCGAGCGACGGGTCATCAACAATTTCGGTCAGCCCATCGTTTACAATGCACACGGCCCGGACCGGCAGCCATTGCGTGTCGTGGCGCAAGCGATCGAATTGCCGGGCGAGGGCGGCCGAATACTCGTTCTGGCCGCCGAGGACCGTCGCCCGGCGGATGCCGAGGTCCGGCGTTTCGCAATAATTTCCATCGGCATCTTCCTCGTCTTCGGCATCGTGCTCGCAGCCGGCGTCATCTTGCAGGTGCGGGTGGGCCTTAGCCCTGTGTTCCGTATGCGCGACGCGGTTGCCGACGTCAGAGAAGGCCGCAGCCGGCGGGTGGAAGGCGATTTCCCCGTTGAGCTGCAACCGCTCGGAGACGAACTCAACTCGCTGCTCGACCATTCGCGCGAGGTGGTCGAACGCGCACGCACCCATGTCGGAAACCTGGCGCACGCCCTGAAAACCCCGATCGCCGTGCTGATGAACGAGACAGCCAATGATGACAGCGAGTCTGCACGTCTGGTACGGCGACAGACCGAGACCATGTCGCGGCAGGTCGACCATCATCTGCGCCGGGCGCGGGCCGCGGCTCATGCCAAGGCCATCGGGGCGCAGTGTTCAGTGGGCGATGTGGTCGAGGATATCGCGCGCACCTTGGGCAAGATCTACGCCCGACAGGAAAAGGCCATCTCGGCCGAGGGGCATCAGGGTTTGTCGTTTCGCGGAGAGCGTCAGGACCTCGAGGAAATGGTCGGCAACCTCGCTGACAATGCCTGCAAATGGGCAAGTCGCCGCGCAACCATTCGCTGCGGCGTCGAAGATGAAGCCAATTTTTTCCTCATCGTCGAGGATGACGGACCCGGCATGTCACAAGAGCAGCGCGAGCAGGCACTCCAACGCGGCGTCCGGCTGGACGAAGAAGCGCCGGGCACGGGGCTCGGCCTCTCGATAGTGGTGGAACTTGCGCGGATCTACGGCGGCGAACTGGAGCTTGGCGATTCGCCAGCCGGAGGACTCGCTGCAAAGCTTATCCTGCCCGGGCGCTTTTGATAAATCGCGGTTAACCCTAATTCTCTAATTTGTCTGATTGCGCAGCGGGTTGTGATCATGGCATCGCTCAATGAAAAACAGTTGAAAAGCTTGTCGACGCTTTGGGCGGCGATCTCGCCCGAATTGCGCGTTCAGCTGAAATCGGCCGCGGGCTCATCGGGAAAACTGGCAGAAGTTTTTGCGATTATTGATGGCGAGAGCGAAGCCGACACCGAGGTGCCAGACTACGACACCGTGCTGTTCCGCATATTTGCCGACGTAACTGGCACACAGGATCAGCCGCCGACGCATTCGCGCTTTTCTTCAGAACAATTGAAGAAGATCAAAGAGCTGACGGCGCCCGACTCGCATGACCAGCCTGCTGAATCGGATGACGCCGCCATGCAGACCTGGCGCTCGAAGATCGCTGAATCGCTCAGCGTGCAATTACAGCGCAGTCAGAGCGAAAAAGACGTGTTGCGGCGCCTGAAGGGCGAACTCGGCAACGATTTCGAGGCATTGCTGGGCGATGCGCAGACGTTGCTTGAAAACGACCAGATTCTTCATGCCGCGCTGCAGCCGTTTCCGGAGGCCATCGCAGACTTGTCGCCAGACCTCGTCGACGAAGCACGTGATGCACATGAAACGATCTGCAATGACGCACCGGATGCCAGCCTGTGGTTCCTGAAGATCCTGACCGCCCGCCTGAAAAAGACGCCGCAGATTTTCCGCGTCGTGGAGAAAATCGGCCGCAAGTCCGACGACTCGCTGGTGTCAAAAACGGATCTCGCGGATATCGGCGATCTGGTTCTGGCGAATGCGGCCTTTTATGCGGACCGGCTGACCAAGGCGCCGCAAACGCTTGAGGAAGCCGAGGCCGCGGGAACAGCGGTCGCTGAATTCGTACGAATTTCCGTCGGCATGACTCGCGAATTCGGCATCCGCAAGGACGGCGATTGGGGCAAAACGCTATTCGGCATCCGGGCCAAGGCGTCTGCGGCGCTGGAAGAATTTTTCCGGCAGTTCGAACAGTCGTTCCCACGAGCGCTGCCCCAGCCTGCGAAGGGGCAGAGAGGATTGGCGAAAGCTGGCACGATCCCTGAGCCCGCCATCATCGAACAGGCTGAGGCCGCGTTGTGCCTGCTCGCGGCGACCGCGGACTGGGCGACCCAAGCCGCCGTTGCCAGCCCGCAGAAACACGCCGCCGATCTGGCTCGAAACGAATTGGACAAATGCGGCCGCAACCTGCTTGAAATCCTTCGAACGGCGGAAGACGACGACAAGACGTTTGCTGTCGAAGCCCTTGCGCTTGTCGTACGCTATATGCGGGCCTTCGAAGACGATGAAAATGCGGATCTGATCCAGCGTCGCAGTGCCGCAGTCCAGGCGAACGCAGCCTGATATCCTTGCGTAGGTTGCGTTCGCTGCCTATCCCGCTGGCATGGTCAATGATTACACCAAGCAACCGGTGGCACTAGAGTCCCGAGATAAAGCGGGCGAGAAACTCTTTTCTCCGAGTGCAGCCCGCAATGCCGTTCCGATACGTGACGTGCTGTCGCCGCGTCTGCCCGAATCTGCGAAAGTCCTCGAGATCGGGTGCGGCACAGGCGAGCACGCCGAAGCGGTTTGCCGCGCGCGGCCCGACCTGATCTGGACACCGAGCGATCCCGATCCGTCTTCGCGGGCCAGTGCGACCGCGCGTTCCCGCGAGATTGCCAATCTGCAGCCAGCAGCGGCGATCGACGCTTCAGCGCCAGGCTGGGCCGCGGGCTTGCAGCCGGTCGACGCCATTGTCTGCTGCAACGTCATTCATATCGCGCCGTGGGCAGTGGCGGAGGGCCTTGCGGCGGGCGCCGCGCAGATTGTTGCGCCCGGTGGCGTTGTTTTCCTTTATGGTCCGTTTCTGCTCGAGGAGGGGAGTGCGCCGTCCAATCTGGCCTTCGATGAAAACCTGAAATCGAGAAACCCGCTCTGGGGTGTGCGCCCGCTTGACACGGTGACGGACCTGTTCGCGCGGCATAAGTTCGGCTTGCAGGAAAAAATCGCCATGCCGGCCAAAAATTATTCGCTCGTCTTCAGCCGGGAACCGCAATGATCGCCCTCGCCATATTCATTGCGATCGCCGGGTTTGCATTCGCCGCATTCGTCGCCTGGCCGTCGGCCAGGTCGCAGCCGCGCTGGCTCGCGCCGTCGCTAACCGCTGGCGTCGTCGCGCTTGCAGGCCTGATCTATCTGGCCGGCGGGCGGCCGGGACAGCCGGGGACCCCCTATGCCGAACAAGCGCGGGAGCGCCTGGCGGCTGCACCGTCCACCCTGGATGCGGATGCCCGGGAGGAACGTTGGCGCGACCTGATCCGCCAGGACCCGGAGAACGCCGAAGGCTGGGCACAGCTGGGCCGAGGATTGGCGCGCCGGGAGCGCGAGCTGGAAGCGATCAACGCCTTCCAGCGATCGCTCCGCCTGGAGCTTGACGCGCAAACGCTGTCCGATCTCGGCCAAACGTTCATCAATCTCAACGAAGGCGAAGTCACAGATGAGGCAGTGGCGGCTTTCGAAGAAGCCCGCCGGCTAGATCAGGACCTCCCCGAGCCGAGCTTTTTTCTCGGTCTGGCGGCGTTCCAGGAAGGCCGAGTCGATGCCGCCCAAACGATCTGGCTGGACCTTATTGCCCGGCTAGACGAACGAAGCCCTTACCGCATACTCATCGCGCAACAGGCGTTCCAATTGCTGTCGCAGCCACAGGTCGATGCGGCGGCGGTTGCGGCGGCAGCGCAAGACGAAAACTTCGATCCGGTGACGCGGATCGAAGGAATGGTGTCGCGGCTGGAGGCGCGGGTCGAGCGCGGCGATGCCGGGTTTGCCGACCGGCTGCGCCTGATCAGAGTTTACGGTCTCATGCAACGCGAGGACGAAGCGCGTGAAGCGCTTCTGGAAACCCGAAGAGCCTTTCTTGGCAATGAAGGCGCGATGGTAATCCTCGACATTCTGATGGCGGCACTCACGATTGAACGGGAAAACGCGGAATGAGAGCTCGAACCCAAAGATTGATCATGGTCGGCGTGGCTACTGTCGTGCTGGCCGGCGCCGTCACACTCGCGCTGGTCGCACTGCGCGATGCAATCGTCCTGTTCTACAGCCCGAGCGAAGTGGCTGAATCGCAGCCCGCGATCGGCGAACGGGTCCGCATTGGAGGGTTGGTTGAGGAAGGCAGTGTTCAGATGCCGGACGCCGGCGGTGCCCGCTTCACCGTCACCGACGGAGCAGCCACTATCCGCGTGACTTTTGACGGCTCGCTTCCGGACCTGTTCCGTGAAGGCCAGGGCGTGGTTGCCGAAGGTGCCTTCGTTGAAGCCGGCCTGTTCGAGGCGAGCACAGTGCTGGCCAAGCATGACGAGACCTATATGCCGCCGGAAGTCGCCGAGGCACTCCGGGAAAGCGGCGTCTGGCAAGGCGAGACCGGTGAATGATCGCTGAATTCGGCCATTTCTTCATCGCGCTGGCCCTGACGCTGTCGCTGTTCCAGCTGGCAGCCGGCTGGCATGCTGCCGGGTCGGGATCCCGGATATTCGCAGCGATGGCGGAGCGCGCCTCTTTCGGTGCGCTTGTCGGGACAATGATGGCCTTCGCCCTGTTGATCATCCTGTTCCTGCAATCGGATTTCTCGGTGACCTATGTCGCCAGCCACTCGCATGTCGACAAGCCGCTTTTCTACAAGATCGCGGCCGCATGGGGCGGGCATGAAGGATCCATGCTGCTTTGGTGTGTGATGCTCACCGCCATGGGCGCTGCGCTGGCACGGTTTGCGCTGTCGAATGACGCGCCGCTCAGGCTTCGGACAGTGTCGGTTCAGGGCGCCCTCCAGCTCCTTTTTCTCAGTTTCCTGGTGTTCGCGTCAAACCCGTTCGAGCGATTGGCGGATGTGCCGGTACGCGGCGCCGAGCTCAACCCGATCCTCCAGGATCCGGCGCTCGCCGTGCATCCGCCGACGCTCTATATTGGCTATGTCGGCCTTTCCGCCGCGTTCTCGCTGGCAGTCGCCGGATTGATCGAGGGCCGCGGTGGGCGCGCGATCGCGGCGGCGCTTCGCCCTTGGTCGCTGATTGCCTGGACGGCTCTGACTGCTGGCATCGCGCTTGGGGCCTGGTGGGCCTATTACGAACTCGGCTGGGGCGGTTGGTGGTTCTGGGATCCCGTGGAAAATGCCAGTTTCATGCCGTGGCTGATCGCCGCGGCCCTGATTCACTCGGCAATCGCCACCGAACGTACCGGAAACTATGCCGGATGGACCGCGTTTCTGGCGATCATGGCGTTCTCGATGTCGACGCTGGGGGCTTTCCTGGTCCGGTCCGGCGTTCTGACATCCGTCCATGCTTTCGCCCTCGATCCCGAACGCGGTCTCTGGATTCTCGCGATCATGACGCTGCTTGCAGGCGGCGGGCTGACACTGTTCGCACTGCGCTCGCACCTGCTCGGTCACGGAAAGGGCTTTGCGTTGTCCAGCCGCGAAGCGTTCATCGGCATCAACAATCTGTTGCTGACCGTGGTTACCGGCATCGTCCTGATCGGAACGGTGTATCCGCTGATCGCAGCCGCATTCGGCGCTACCGGCGTATCGATCGGCGCGGCCTACTATAATTTCGTTGCCACCAAGTTTCTCGCGGCGCTACTGATCTTCCTGCCATTGGCGCCGTTTCTGCCGTGGCGGAAAGCAGGACTGACGCGCGCTCTGGCCGTGCGGGCAAGCCTCTGGATCCTGCCCGGCGTGCTGGGCGGGCTGTGGGCGGTCTGGATTGGCGCCTCGCCGATCGCCATTGCCGCTGCAGCGCTGGCGGGCTGGACGCTGGCCGGTCTCACGGCCGATCTCTGGCACCACCGTTCGCTGGTCTCGGGCTCGGCGCGGCTGGGATTGGCGGGACGTTTGCTGGCCCATGCGGGGATCGTCGCGATTGCACTGGGCGCGGTCGCCGATTCGACCGGGGAGCCCGAAACCACAGCGGCGCTGGTGCCGGGTGAAAGTCTCGCCGTTGCCGGCTACACGCTGACGCTGGACGCTGTGACGCGTGCGGACGGACCCAATTATCTGGCGGACGAGGCGCGCATCGACCTGCAGCCGGATGGCGTGATGAGGCCGCAGCGGCGCTTCTACACGGCAGCGGAAACAACGACTCGCGAAGTGGCGATTCACAGCCGCCCGTCCGGCGATCTCTATGTCTCGCTGGGCGAGCCCCGGACGCGCGCGAATGGCGAGATTGCCTACGAAATCCGGGTGTCGTTCAATCCTCTGGTCTGGCTGCTCGGCCTGGGTGCAATTCTGATCGTGATCGGTGGTCTTCTGGCCTCCGTGTCGCGCTGGATGGACCGGCGACGCGCGGAGGTTGCCGCATGATCGCGATATTGCTGGCCAGCCTGCTATTGCAGGGCGCGGAACTGACACCGCAGCAGGAACGCGAGGCCGCAGAATTGATGCGGGAGATACGCTGCGTGGTGTGCGACGGACAATCGATCGCCGATTCCGACGCGGCGCTGGCGCAGGACATGCGATCGTTTGTACGCACGCAGATCGCGGCAGGGGCAGAGGTCGATTCCGTGCGTATCGCGCTGTCGCAGCGCTATGGCGACGATGTGTTGATGCGGCCGCGTTTTACCGCGACCACCGCGCCGCTCTACCTGGCTCCGCTGTTTCTCTTGCTGATTGGCGGCCTGTTGATCGGCCTGGCTTCACGACGACGCTGACGCGAGCGTGACCCGGGTTTGACTTGCGGTCGCGCCGTGATGCGATCACATGCCGCACAGACCGAGGAGGCCCGCATGCCAAGTTCGAAAAAAGTCGAGTTCGCAGGTGCCCAGGGCGATACGCTAGCGGCGAAACTGGAACTTCCCAGTGGCAAACCGCGTGCGTACGCGCTGTTCGCCCACTGTTTTTCCTGTTCCAAGGACATACATGCCGCATCAAGGATCGCGCGGCGGCTGGCCCGTCACGGGATTGCCGTGTTGCGGTTCGATTTCACGGGCCTCGGACAGTCCGAGGGCGATTTCGCGAACACCAATTTCTCGTCCAATGTCGATGATCTTGTGAACGCGGCCGCGCATCTCGCGGACGAATACGAAGCGCCATCGCTGCTGATTGGTCACAGCCTCGGCGGTGCCGCTGTCATCGCGGCGGCGAGCCGCATCGATTCGACGAAGGCGCTGGTCACGATCGGCGCTCCCGCTGATGCCGACCACGTGGCACTGCAGTTCGAGGATTCAGTTGCCGAGATCGAGGCCAGGGGCGAAGCGACGGTTTCGCTCGCGGGCCGGCCGTTCAAGATCAAGAAGCAATTCCTGGACGACATCAGTGGCCGCTCGCTCGAGGATGCCGCAGCCGATCTGAAAAAACCGTTCCTGATTTGCCATGCGCCGCTGGACGAGACCGTGGGGATCGACAATGCGACCCGGCTTTTTGTCGCCGCCAAGCATCCGAAGAGCTTCATCAGCCTGGACGATGCCGACCATCTGCTGACGCGAGAGGCTGATTCCGCGTTCGTGGCCGATATCGTATCGGCATGGGCCGCCCGCTATGCGGCTCCCGACCCGCTGCCGGCTCCGCCAAAACCGGTGAAGGATGGGGTCGTAGCCCAGGAAACGCGGCTTGGAAAATTCCAGAACTGGGTGGTCAACCAGGACTTCGCGACCCTGGCCGATGAGCCGGCAAGCGTGGGCGGCGACGATTCAGGAATGACTCCCTACGGTCATGTCGCCGCCGGGCTGGCGACGTGCACATCGATGACAATCCGCATGTATGCCGATCACAAGAAACTGAAACTTGACCGCGTCACGGTGGCAGTGCGCCACAACAAGAGCCATGTCGAGGATTGTGAGAGTTGCGAGGCCGGCAAGCCGGTCAAGATTGATGTCTTCGAAAAGGATATCCGGCTGGAAGGCGATTTATCCGCCGATGAACGCGCCAAGCTGCTGGAAATCGCGGGCCGCTGCCCGGTGCACCGGACACTGCACGAAGAGGTCAAGATACGGTCGCGGCTTGTCGAATAGACGTGACAAGCTACCATTCGTAATGCTTTCGTAAGAATGTGGCCATCGTCAAGATACCCACTCCACCCCACATTCCACATCAATGTGTGACACGCTGAAAGAGGACTGATCACCAATGAATTCAAGTGTTCGCTGGGTTTCCGCCACCATCATGGCCGCCGCATCTCTGGCGTTAGCCAGCCCGGCCGCCATCGCGCAGGAAGAAGCCGCGCCCCGATATGCGGGCGCCGTGCCCAACGGTGTTCCCTGGTCGCTCGCGGACCTCATCGAGGAAGTCAGCCCGGCCGTTGTCTCCATCAATGCGCGCATTGTAGCGCCTGCACCGGATGCCAATGCCAACCCGCAATTTGACGGCATGCCGCCGCAATTCCGGGAGTGGTTCGAGCGCCAATTCCCCAATCAGCCGCAGCCTTTCGCGACGCCTCGTGAGGGCCGTTCTCTGGGATCCGGCTTCTTCATTTCCGCTGAAGGCCACGTGGTGACCAATAATCACGTCGTTGAGAACGCCCGGGAAGTGACAGTGACGCTGGCTAATGGCGAGGAGCTTCCGGCGGAGATCATCGGCACCGATCCGCTGACCGATATTGCCCTGCTGCAGGTCGATACCGATGACGCCGACTTCGAATTCGTCACGCTTGATCGTGATCCGGACATGCGGGTCGGCGACTTCGTCATCGCGGTCGGCAATCCGTTCGGGCTTGGCGGTACCGCGACCTTCGGCATGGTCTCGGCCACCGGCCGCGAGCTGCCGACCAATGTCTACAACAATTTCCTGCAGATCGACGCGCCGATCAATCGTGGCAATTCGGGAGGGCCGACCTTCAGCCTCGATGGCGAAGTCATCGGCGTGAACTCGCAGATTTTCTCGCCCTCCGGCGGAAATGTCGGCATCGGTTTCGCGATTCCATCGAATGTTGCTGCGAATATCGTTGACCAGCTGCTCGAAAACGGCCGCGTGACCCGCGGTTGGCTGGGCGTGCAAATCCAGAATGTGAACGAGGACATTGCCGAGAGCCTCGGGCTTGATGCGCCGCGCGGGGCGATCGTGTCCTCGATTGTCGCCGGCGGTCCTGCCGAGCGCGCGGGATTCCGCCGTGGCGATGTCATTACCGAAGTCAATGGAGACCCGGTCTCCACGTCGGCTGAGCTGACGCGTCGCGTCGGCAATTTCGGTGCCGGCGAAGACGTCCGCTTCACGGTGATCCGCGACGATGACGATATCGTGCTGCGCGCACGGCTTGGCGATCGTCCGGGTGAAGACGATCTCAATGACATGCGCGCCGTGGACGAGCCTGAACAGGCGGAAGCCCGCTTCTTCGGCATGGAAATCCGTCCGGTCGACCAGGCCATGCAGGAGCGCTTCGGGCTGACCAGCGGTGTCGTCAGCGACGGTCTCATCGTTGTCGATCTCGATGCCGGCGGTGAAGCCGCTCAAAAGGGTTTGCGCCCGGGCGATGTGATCCGCGAGGCCGGCGGCAACACGATGGAATCCGTCGAGGACTTCATGGAAGCGATCGAAACCGCGCGGAGTGATGGCCGCAGCGCCATTCTGCTGCTCGTGCAGGGTGCCGCAGGACAGCGCTACGTGGCGCTGCAACTGGAACGCGCCTAGGCGCATCAACTTGGAAAGGCGGGGATATGCGCATTCTCATCATTGAAGACGATCGCGAGGCCGCGAACTATATCCGCAAGGGATTGAAGGAATCCGGCCATGTGGTCGATCATGCGACGGATGGCGAAGAAGGCCTCGAGATGGGCCGCACCGCGGAGTACGACATCCTTGTCGTTGACCGCATGCTGCCCAAGCTCGACGGGCTCTCCGTAATCGAGACGCTACGCGATGAGGGCATTTCCTCGCCTGTGCTCATCCTGTCGGCTCTCGGCGAAGTCGACCACCGGGTCGAAGGCCTGAAAGCCGGCGGCGATGACTATCTGGTCAAGCCATATGCGTTTGCAGAATTGCTGGCGCGACTGGAAGCGCTGGCCCGGCGCAGGGATCCCGAAACGGTCCGCACTAAGCTGGTGGTCGGTGATCTCGAAATGGATCTGCTGGCCCGGAAAGTTCTGCGTGGTGGCGAAGAAATACTGTTACAACCCCGGGAATTCAGGCTGTTGGAGTTCCTGATGAAGCATTCTGGCCAGGTTGTGACCCGCACAATGCTGCTCGAGAAAGTCTGGGACTATCATTTCGACCCCCAGACCAATGTCATCGACGTGCATATCTCGCGCTTGCGGTCGAAGATCGACAAGCCGTTCGACGATGCACTTCTTCACACTGTGCGCGGGGCGGGTTACCGGCTCCAGGCCTAGCCCGGAGCGCGCGGGGGGATGTCGCGGCAACTGCCGTCCTTTGTCAGAACAACCGCCTTCCGGCTGACGCTGCTTTCAGCGGCGCTGTTCGCGCTGTCCAGCTTCCTGATCCTGGCTTTTGTCTACGCGGCGTCCGCCGGGGCCGCATTGCGGCGGACCGATGCCGTCATCAATGACGAGCTTGCGGCCGTCGAACGGCGCTATGACGAGTCTGGAATACAGGGCGTCAATCGCTACATATTGCAGCGCACCGTCGGCGGAAGTGACGTCCTCTATCTGCTCATCAACCCCAATGGCCGCCTGTTATCCGGCAATCTCAACGGCATGCCGGAAGCCCCGGTCAGCGATGAGGGGTGGCTCGATTTCGTCTATGGCCGTTCGCCGGTCGATGGCGAAGACTCCGCGCGAGACAGCCGGCGGGCGAGGGCAAGAGCTGTGCCGATCGGTGACGGTTACACGGTTTTCGTGGGCATCGATATCGAGAACGAGAACCGGCTCATCGGCCGCATGTTGCGCGCGATCCTTGCCGCGTCGGCGCTGGTCATCGCGCTCGGGATCATCTCCGGCGTGGTGGTGAGCCGCCGGTTCTCGCGCCGGCTCGATGCCGTCAACATGGTCGCTCGCACGGTGATGCGTGGCGACCTGACGCGGCGCGCGCCCCGCGATGGTTCCGGTGACGAACTCGACGAATTGTCCGCCAATTTCAATTCCATGCTCGACCGGCTCGAAGAGCTGATGCACCGCATGCGGAATGTCGGTGACTCCATCGCCCACGATCTGCGCTCTCCGCTGACGCGGATGCGCAATCGCATGGAAGATGCCTTGCGCGCAGAGGGCGATCGGCCAAGTCGCCAGGCCGCGCTGGAGCAGGCGTTGAACGATTCGGATGAATTGCTTGGCGTTTTCAATGCCATATTGAGTATTTCCCGGATCGAGGCCGGCGAACGTCGCGACAGTTTCGAAATTTTCGATCCCGGCCCGTTGGTGACCGACATGGGCGAGCTCTATGAGCCTGTATGTGAGGATTCCGGGCATGATTTCGGGATCCAGGCCGAGTCAGGGCTAGTGATCCGCGGAGATCCCAACCTCGTGTCACAAGCAATGGCGAACATGCTGGACAATGCTGTGAAATACACGCCGTCCGGCGGCGCGATTCAGCTAAGGCTGCGACAGTGCAGTGACGGGCGTCCGGAAATCTCGGTGACCGACACCGGTCCGGGTATCGCCGAGGCAGATCGCCTGCGAGTGACTCAACGCTTCGTTCGCCTCGAGGAATCGCGCAATCAGCCAGGCTCCGGGTTGGGCCTGAGTCTGGTCAAGGCTATTGCCGACATCCATCGCGCCGAACTGGTGCTGGATGACGGGCCGGGCAGCCATGACGGCCAGGGGGCCGGCCTAAGGATCGCGCTGATCTTCCCCATTGCCGAAAAGACCGCTTGAAATCAGCGGCGAAGCGGTGACGCTTTGGCCATGGCCACGCTATTCGCCCGGCGCCGCACTGACATTCCCCCGTTTGAAACGGGGTCACCGGCTGTTGAGTACCCGGACGGATTGTCTGGCGACGACCGGGCATTCCTTGATCGCGCCCTTGTTGCGGCACCCTATCTGGCGCGGTTGGCAAAATCGCGATCCGATCTTCTGGACGCTCTAAGTTCCCGGCCGCTCGAGCAGGTATTCAAGGAACAATGCGACGCTGTCATCGCCGCAGGCTGTCATGCAGCCGACGAAGCGGAACTCGCGCGGATACTGCGTCGGCTGAAAGGCGATGCCCACCTCACTCTTGCCCTGGCTGAGCTGTCGGGCGCGTTCGATGTCATGCAGGCCGCCGATGCGCTGTCGCGGTTTGCCGACAATTGCGTGCGGGCGGCGTTGCACGGCCTGGTTCGCCTGGGTGAAGCCGAAGGCAAGTTCGCGGCATGCGCAAGTCCCGACGACCCGATTGCCGGACTCTTTGTCCTCGCATTGGGCAAGCTGGGCGCCGGAGAACTCAATTTCTCGAGCGATATCGACCTTGTCGTATTCTACGATCCGGAACTGTTGCAGGGACCAGTCGCGGATGAGCCTGGCAAGCGTCTGCCAAGATTGATCAAGGCGCTTTCGCGCATGCTCAACGAAGTCACGCCGGACGGTTATGTGTTCCGGGTCGATCTCCGATTGCGGCCCGACCCTTCCGCCACGCCGCCTGTGCTGTCGATCACGGCGGCGATGAATTACTACGAGTCTCTCGGGCAGAACTGGGAAAGGGCTGCGTATATCAAGGCGCGTTACTGCGCGGGGGATGCGACTGCGGCGGCGGACTTCCTGGCCGCGATGCGGCCTTTCGTGTGGCGCCGAACGCTCGATTATGCCGCAGTCGAAGACATCCATTCGCTGGCGCGGCAAATCCAGGCCATTGGCGACCGGGCGCGGATCCGGGCTGCCGGGCACGACCTCAAGCTCGGTCGTGGCGGCATTCGCGAGATCGAGTTCTATGCGCAGATTCCGCAGCTGGTCATGGGTGGCCGGATGCGGGATTTGCGGATCCGGTCGCCATACCTCGCTCTTGCGTCACTGGCCGCTGCCGGCGTGATCGAACAGGAAGCGGCCAACGAGCTCGCGACGGATTATACATTCCTGCGCAAGATCGAACATCGTATTCAGATGCTCGCGGACGAGCAGACCCAGATCCTGCCGGAGGACGAGACCCGCCGTCTGGCGGTCGCCCGGTTGTCCGGCTTTGCTGATGTCACGGAACTCGATGCCGAAGTGAGCGCGGTCCTGCAGCGGGTTCATAGCCAGTTCTCGCGCCAGTTTGCCACCGAGACGAGCCTGGCCGATGAATGTGGCAGCCTCGTCTTTACCGGCGTCGAGCCGACACAGGAAACATTGCAGACGCTGGCTTCGCTCGGCTTTCAGTTTCCGGATGCCGCGTGGGCACGCATGAATTCGTGGCTGGCCGGGAAAGCGCGTGCGCTTCGTACAACGCGGGCGCGTCAGGTCCTTACACGCATTGCGCCGCAATTGCTGCGCGCGATGTCGGAAACCGGTGAGCCGGATTCCGCCTTCACGCGCTTTGCAGCGTTCATTGAAGGCTTGCCAATGGGGGTCCAGCCGCTCTCGATGCTGGAGAACGAACCTGCACTGGCGCGCGAACTGGTCACGATAATCGGACTGGCTCCGCAGCTGGCGACAACCCTCGCACAGCGGCCGGCGGTGATCGACGTCATGCTGGAGGCACGCTTCTCGCGACCTCTGAAGGAGGATGCCGCAAGCGATGTCGCCGAACGAATGCAGTTCCAGATGTCGGAAGCCGTGGATGCTGAAGATGCCATGAATCGCGGGCGCCGGCTTGTGCGCGAGGAGCGGTTCCGGATCAGTTCGCAACTGCTTGTCGGCCGCGCCAATGCCGAAGCTGCGGGCGCTGCGTTTGCGCGCCTGGCAGACATTGCGATTGATGCCATGGCAAAGGTGGCACTGGACCAACTCGCCGAACGCTTCGGACCGCCGCCCGGGCATTTTGCAATCCTTGGGCTTGGCAAGCTCGGCAGCCGTGAGCTCGCGGCAGATTCAGACCTTGATCTGATGATCATCTACGACCCTGCCGATGCGACTGCCGACGAAGCCCCGCGGTTTTTCACGCGTTTCGCCCAGCGGTTCGTCAGCGCCCTGTCTTCGCCGACCGAAGAGGGCAGCATGTACGAGGCTGACATGCAGCTGCGGCCATCTGGAAAGGCCGGGCCGGTGGCGGTACGCCTGTCGAGTTTCGAGGACTATTATCGCGACAGCGCCTGGACCTGGGAAAGAATGGCACTGACCCGGGCGCGAATCATCGCCGGTGAAGGCGGGCTCGGCGAGCGGATCAATGCCCACATCGCCACCGCGCTGGCGCAGCCCGCCGCGGCAGGGCAAATCGTGGGCGATGTGCTGGACATGCGGCGCCGGCTGGAGCGGGAAAGGCCGGCCAAGGGTGGCTGGGATTTGAAGCGCCGGCCAGGCGGTATCCTGGACATCGAATTCATAGCTCAGGCCAGCCAGCTATTGCTGGCGCAATCCGGCCGATTCAGCGCGCAACTCAATACCGCAGATCAAATCGATGCGGCTTGCGCAGCCGGCCTGCTGTCGGCCGAAGAGAAAGCATTGCTTGGCGAGGCCGTTTCACTATGGCTGGACCTTTCGCAGATCATTCGCACCGCGCACGGCGTGGGATTCGATCCGGGGTCCGCGTCGCGCGGTTTCGCCACGCGTCTGTCGCAGCTTGCCGGGCAGCCCTCGCTCGCGGCGCTCTCGAGGCAAATCGAGTCGATTGCTGACGCCGTCCGAAGCCTTTTCGAAACCTGTCTCGGGCCATTGCAGGCGGAGACGACGGATTTGCGGCCGCGGTTCGTTGAATGGGATGCGAGATCAAACACTGGAGACTGAAATGAAATCCTCCCTCATCCTTGCCGGCCTTGCCGGCAGTCTGGTAATTGCCGCGGCAGCCGATGCACAGCACCGTGGACATCAGGGTCGCGGCGGACATGGTCCGGGCCATGGCCTGATGATGTTGCGAGCGGCCGATGCCAATGCCGACAACAATATCACGCGCGCCGAAGTCGACGCGTTGCAGGCCGAGATGTTCGAATGGATGGACCGTAATGGCGACGGCTATCTGTCATCTGACGATCGCTCCCCCATGCATCAGCGCCTGGCTGCCATCCATGAAGCCGAAGGCGGTGAAGCCCGTGAACGCCGGCGTGGACGCCGCGGTCAGCGCCATGAAGAGCGCGATGCCGACGGCGATGGCCGCGTTTCGCGCGCGGAATTCCTGGGCGGTGACAATCGCGCATTCGAGCGGCTCGACGCGAATGATGACGACGTCATCACGCCTGACGAGCTGGACGCTGCGGTGGAGAATGCCCGGGAACGTCGCGAGGGGCGCCGTTTCTGGTGGCGAGACTAGAGTTCGCCGATTAGGGTCGGGGGTGAAAGGGTGACGATCGGGCATGCCTTCGAGTTCGCATTCTGGCCCCGGATCTGTGAAGTCCTCGGTTGAGGCCGATGCGGCGCTGATGCGCCGCATCGCAACCGGCGACAGGGACGCGGCCCGCCAGTTGATGGACCGCGCGCTGCCGCTGATGCTGGCGATCGGCCGGCGTATGCTGCGCGATCCGGTCGAAGCCGAAGACGTTGCGCAGGACGCCTTCATCCGCGCCTGGAAGGCGGCCGACCGCTGGCAGGCCGGCGAGGCGCGGCTGGAAAGCTGGATGGGCCGGATCGCGACCAATCTCTGTCTCGATCGACTGCGCAAGAAGCGGGAATTGGCAATGGATACGCCACCGGATACCGATGATGGCAGCGTGGGCGCCGATGACGGACTGATTGCTTCGCAGGCGCGGGATAACGTGATCGGTGCGATTTCGGCGCTGCCGGAACGGCAGAGGGTCGCACTCGAACTGTGCCATTTCCAGGGCTTTTCGAATATCGAGGCAGCAGCAAAACTGGAAATCAGCGTGGAAGCGCTGGAATCATTGCTCGCGCGGGGGCGGCGGAAGCTGAAGTCCGTTCTCGCGCCGCAGCGGGATGAACTCGTATCGAGCCTTGCCCTGGAATCCGGCAGGGCATCGGAGGTGTTGTGATGGACATGAAGCGGTTTGCAGAACTCGCGGAAGCGTATGGCGGCGATATCAACCGCTGGCCGGCGGCAGAACGTCCGGCGGCGCAGACGCTTGCCGATGGCAATCCTGACGCTGCGGAGGTGCTGGCTGATGCGCGCAGGCTGGATGCAATCCTGGCGGACGCGGACCAGGTCGAGCCGAGCGATCTGCTGGTGCGGCGAATATTGAAGGCCGCTCCGGCCGGGCCATTCGATGCCGATTGGCGGCGTCCCGCAGTGGCGGCCGCTGCGGCGCTGGTCATCGGTGTGGTTGGCGGTTTTGCCGGTGGTCTGGTGCTGCCAGAGAGCGAAGACCCGATCTACGAAACAGAATATGCGGATGCCTTCGACGGGCTGTTGGAAGACTGGGCGGCATGGGAATGGAGTGACGCATGAACCGTGCACTTCCCTGGATCATTGCCCTGCTGATTTCACTCACGGCCAACGGCGTGATGACGGGCATTGTATTGCACCGTGTGGCGGGCAGTCCGCACGTGTCCGACGTCGTGCGGCATGAGCATCGACACCCGCCACGCGATCCTTCCGACGCGGCAAGGACGGGCGGATTCAATGTCCGCGCCTTCCTGCGCAGCTTGCCGGAAGAGCAGCAGCAGATTGCGCGGCAACGCTTTGCTTCCGAACGTGTTGGCTTTCGCGAGTTGATGCTTGCGGCGCAGAACGCGCAGCAGGACGCCGAAGCCGCCTTGCGCGCCGACCCCTACGATCCGCAGGCCGCGGCTGAGGCACTCGGCGAATTGCGGGCGCGCCGTTTTGAAATCGAGGCGGCAATGGAAGCAATCGTACTGGAACTTGTAGCCGATTTGCCGCCGGAAGAGCGGATGAATGCGCTCGCGGCCGGGCGCCGCCGGCCAGGAGGCTTTGGTCGCCGCGGCGATAGACGCCCATCGCCCCGCGACCGGTTCTGATCAGGCCGCGTCGCTCGCGACCGTACGGTTTTCAGGTTCGAGGTCTTCTGCCAATACACCCTCATCTCCGCCATTGAAGGGAATGGTCAGCGTGACCGTTGTGCCTTTGCCGAGTTCGCTTTCGATCGACATCTCGCCACCGTGCATTTCGATCAGCGACTTCGACAATGCGAGCCCCAGCCCAGTGCCCTGATGGCTCTTAGAATGCTGGCTTTCGATCTGTTCGAAGGGGCGCCCCAGACGTGGCAGATCTTCCTTCGGGATCCCGATGCCGGTATCGGCCACCTGCAGCGCCAGTTTCCCGTCGATGGCGAAGCTGCGAATGCTCACCCGCCCTTCTTCCGGTGTGAATTTCACGGCGTTGGACAGGAGGTTGAGAATGACCTGTTTCAACGCCCGCGGGTCGGCATTGAGATCGGCCAGGCTATCGTCGAGTTCCGAAACCAGCCGAATGGATTTTTCCTCGGCCCGTGCCTTCACCAAGCGCAGGCTCTGCTCGACGATATCCACCAGGCTGACCGGTTCCTTCTGAAGCTTCATCTTGCCGGCCTCGATCTTGGACATGTCCAGAATGTCGTTGATCAGCGACAGCAGATGTTGTCCGGACGTGTGGATATCCTTGACGTAGTCGATGTAGCGATTGTCGCCGAGCGGTCCGAACATTTCGCGCAACATGATTTCCGAGAAACCGTTGACGGCATTGAGCGGTGTGCGCAATTCGTGGCTCATATTGGTGAGGAACTCGCTCTTCGACCTGTTCGCTTCCTCGGCACGGATCTTTTCCTTTTCGTACTTGTTGGCGAGCTCGGCGATCCGTTGCTGGTTGCGACGCACGTCCTCGACGGTGTTGCGCAAACGTTGTTCCGACTCCTTGAGTGCCTTTTCCTGGTTCTTGAGATCGGTGATGTCGGCACCGACGCTGACCAGACCGCCGTCGCTGGTCCCTCGTTCCGAGTAATGCAACCAGCGCCCGTCCTTGAGTTCCATTTCGAATGCATCGCCCGAGCCGGCACCGTCTTGAACATCGCGGATCGCGCGAGCAGCACCGGATTCCACTTCGGCATAGGTCATGCCGGGCTTCAGCGCGGTTTCGGTGAAATCGAAGAAGTCGCGAAATTTGCGGTTCCACATGACAAGGCAACGGCGGCGATCCCAGAGCACGAAGGATTCCGACATGGATTCAAGGGCGGCCCGCAAGCGGTTCTCCGCGGCGGCGACGCGCGCCTGTGCGCCCTTGCGTTCGGTGACGTCAATCGCCACGCCGACGAGGCGATCGGTCAAACCGTCCTGAATATCGCCCCAGGGACGCCCGCGCAGATGAAGCCAGACCGGCACGCCGCTGGCCTGAACTTCGATATCGATATCGCCGGCGCGGAAAGAGCCGCGGACCGCGGCGGAAATCCGTTCGCGATCACGATGCGAAAACAGCGAAAGGAATTCCGCGCCCGACAACATCTCGGCGTCATCCCGGCCCAGTATTCGCGCGAAGGAATCCGTCAGGTAGACCGTATCTTTCTTGCGATCCCAGTCCCACACGCCGCAGCGTGCGCCTTCGATGGCCAGCCGAAATCGCTTTTCGCTGTCACCGAGCGCCAAACGTGCCGATTTCAGACTGCTCATCTGCGTGGACAAGGCCGCGGAGAGGCCGATGGCGAAAATCACCGGGGCAATAAACAGCAAACCGTAGAGAATGCGGGTCCGCATCCATGCGCCCTGGTTGATGTTGGGGGTGCCGACCACAACGACATTCAAGCCGTCGAACGGTGTCGGAGCCGCCGCGATTACCATTTCCTGTTCGCCAACCCGGACCCCCGTCAGGGCTTCGCCGGATTCAGCGAGATTGCCGACTGTCTGCGCAGGTAATCCAAAGCGGGTCGTGAGGGATTCCGAAAACAGACCACCGGTGCGCGGCGGCTGCATGGCCAGAGGGCGCGCGTCGCCGTCGACGAGGATGGCGACATATTCGGTGCTGAACGACGGGAGCAGGGCGTCAGGCGCAAGCTGAATGAGCACAGCCCCAACTTCGCCTGATTGCGTTTCGATCGGCACGGCCAGGGCGATCCGGGGTGGCTCGGACTGCGAGCTTGGCCAGGTTGCCAGGCCGTTTGGCGAGCTCAGAGCGGTATTTGCCAATTGCTGGACAGGTTCCGGTATTTCCGCCCCGGGCGCGAGATATTCAATAGCAATGACGGCTGGGAGCGCGCGTATGGGGCGAAGCCGTTGATCCAGCATCGCCGAAAGCTCTTCGGCCGGAATTGCCCCGATATCCGAGATCGCGACATTCACAGCTGTGACAGCCTCCTGAATCGCGCTGGTGGCGACTTCAGACAGGTATACTGCCTCGCGCGAATGCGTCGTCTGGGCTTCCAGCCGGCTTGAAACGCTTTCCTGATAAAGCTTGAAACCGATGACACCGCCAAACATTGCGGTGAACAGGATAACCGCGAGGACAATCCACACGACGCCACGCGCATCACTGGCCGTGTTTTTCTTCCGGAGTTCGGCGTCCCTGCTCGACTCCCGCCTTTTAGGGCCGGGCGCACGTTTTGAGGGATCGGACGGCGAACGAATCATTCCGTCCAGATTAGAGAGGTAAGGCCTGCTGTGTCGACCTGAATTGATGAGACGCGCTAGGCCACGTTCGGCTGGGCCTGATCGTCGGAACGGCGTTCCGGACCCTTGTATTTGTCGGGATCATGCCGACGGCGGTCCGGTCCGAAGAATACGCTGGTGCGAACGAAGGGCCGCGCCCGATCGATGACAGCGCCGATCTTGCGAAACAGGTCTGCAGCGGTGATGGGCTTGGCGCAAAACTCTGTCGCGCCCTGATCACGCGCTTCGAGGACCCGCGATCTCTCGCTGTAGGCCGACAGCATGATGATGGGGATATACGGGTTGTCCATGCGTTGTTCGTCACGCATGTACTTGATCAGGTCGAGGCCGTTCATGCCTTCCATGTGATAATCGAGAATAGCGATATCGATGGGTTCATGTCGCAGGATTTCAAGCGCGTCGGGCCCGTTGACCGCATCGAAAATCTTGTCGACACCAAAGCCGTTGAGGATCGTGCGCACGATCTTCAACATGTGGACGTTGTCATCGACCACAAGGAAGGAGAGCTTGCTCAGATCTGCAGGCATCTGACACCCTGAGTTAACAAGTCTTCTTAGTTAGTTCGAAAGCGTTAGGGCTGGGTTAAGCGGCCTGCGACGCTGCGGCGGGTGCGTCAGACGGTTTCGATCTGATTTTCTTGACGGCGGATTTGGCGAACATGACCATTTTCCGAATGTCTTCGGGAAGATCGTCGGGCCGATCCGCCTGCTGTGCCAGCGTTTCCGCAAGTTTCAGAAGCGATGGTGCTGCGGCGATCAACCGTGCCTGGAATTCGACATTTTGCGGGTCGCGGTCGTATTCCGCGCCGGGGACGCGCCATCCACCCCAATCCTGCTGGTCCGTCACAACGACCGGGAAGGTTCCGGGGAACGGGTGATGCGCACATTCGTCAGGCGATTGCCATTTATTGCGAGCCCGCATCAATCGCCAGTTTCCGACATCGACATCGTCCTTCTGTTCTTCGGACAATTCGTCGGCCGTAAAATCGCGACCCAGACCGCAATCATACGAAATCCGGACCGGTTCCTCGACGCCCTTAACCCAGTGCGGCTTCACCTGCTCGATCAGGGCCCACGTGCCGACCGGACGCACGAACACGCGCTGATGCTTGTGAAAGTCAGCCTTCGCCATGAGGCAGTCTCCCTTTTGATGCCGGATCATAGTCAGCAGGGCTTAGAGACGGGTTAAACCGATCTCCCGGTTTGTTGTTACAGTCGTGAGACGCTATGTGAGCCGCCATGACAGCCGAACTGCTCCCCGATCGCCGCTTCAGCGTGGCTCCGATGATGGACTGGACCGACCGGCATTGCCGGGCCTTCCATCGCGTTCTGACGCGCCGCGCATTGCTCTACACAGAGATGGCCACGAGCGCCGCCGTGACGCATGGCGATGTCGACCGACTGATCGGTTTCGACATGGCGGAGCAACCGGTTGCCCTGCAGCTCGGCGGGTCGGATCCGGATGAGCTTGCAACTGCAGCAAGGATCGGTGCGGAGCTGGGGTATTGCGAGGTGAATCTCAATGCGGGGTGTCCCTCTGACCGCGTGCAATCGGGCCGTTTTGGCGCTTGCCTGATGCGGGAACCCGAATTGGTGGCCGATTGCCTGCAGGCGATGCAGGAGGCGGTCGATGTGCCGGTCACACTGAAATGCCGGATCGGCGTTGATGACCAGGATCCGGCTACGGCACTTCCGAAATTGCTGGAGGCGGTACGAGCCTGCGGCATCCGAACCGTGATCGTTCACGCCCGCAAAGCGTGGCTGAAGGGGCTCAGCCCCAAGGAAAACCGGACCGTGCCACCGCTCAATTATCCACTAGTCCAGCAGATGAAGGCCGATTTCCCGGATCTCGAACTGATCCTCAACGGGGGAATTGAAACCCTGGCTGACGGTCTCGCGGCGCAACAGGAACTCGATGGCATCATGGTCGGCCGGGCGGCCTATCACACGCCGTGGATGCTGGCAGCTGTCGACAGTGCCGTATTCGGCGCCGCCGATCCGGTGTCAACACCACACGACGCTGTGGCGGCCTATCGTCCCTATATCGCTGCACAATTGGCACGCGGTGTCAGGTTGCACTCCATCACGCGTCACATGCTCGGCCTGTTTCACGGGCAGCGCGGTGCCCGCCAATGGCGGCGGACCCTGTCCGAGCTGGCCGTGAAAGACGGGGCCGGACTCGATGTGCTTGATGCGGCCCTGGCCGCGACCGGTTCAGAGCTGGTCAACGCATGACACCGGATCTCATCGGGCTCGCCGCCGCGCTCGTCGCGACCGGCCTTTTCGCCGGCCTGATCGCGGGCCTGTTCGGGATTGGCGGCGGCGTGGTGATGGTGCCGGCCTTCTATTTCGTGCTGGGTGCGCTCGGATACGATGATGCCATCCGCATGCACATGGCGGTGGGGACGTCCCTGGCGGTGATTGTTGCCACCTCCTTGCGATCGGTCGCGGCGCATACCCGGCACGGCGCAGTCGATTTCGCGATCCTGCGCACATGGACACCGTGGATCGTCGTCGGCGCGCTGATCGGCGGCTTTGTCGCTGACCTCATTCCCGGGCGCGGCCTCACCGGTCTGTTCGGTGCTGTCGCGCTCCTCTTGTCGCTGCAATTCTTCTTTGGACGGCCGGACTGGCGTCTGGCGGAGGAAATGCCCGGAGGCATCGCGCGGGCCGGGTTGGGGTCGCTGATCGGCCTGCTTTCGGCGCTTCTGGGCATTGGCGGAGGCGTGTTCGGCGTGACGCTCATGACGCTGAGCGGCAAACCTATCCGCCATGCCGTCGCGACGGCGGCCGGTTTCGGCGTCGCGATCGGTTTGCCAGGGGCACTCGGCTTCATCATCTGGGGATGGGACGAGCCGGGTCGTACACCGACCGCGCTGGGCTATGTCGACCTTCTCGGCTTCTTCATTCTCGCGACGTCCGCGTTTTTCGTGGCCCCGCTGGGGGCGAAGCTGGCCCACACAATGCCGGAACGCCTATTGCGCCGCCTGTTCGCCCTCGGACTGGTTCTGACCGCATTCAGCCTGCTGCGGGAGGCGTTGGTCGTCTAGCCTTGCCGTTCTTGTAGACCTTTTCGCGTTCGGGAAGAGATTCTCCGATCGCTGCGCGCTCTTCATCGGTATAGCACGTCCACTGGCTCAGCTCCTCGAGAGAGCGAAAGCAGCCGACACAGAGGCCCGCCTCCGGATCAACGAAGCAGACTTTGACGCAAGGGCTCCATATGCTCATCCATTCTGTCTAATGTGCTTACCCGTGCGTGCAAGCATTGCCGACAAGCCGGCGCCGCGATTAGGGTGCCGCACCAGCGCGACGGGGGATGCATGGAAGATCTGGGCTTGCAATTGCGCAGCTTTCTCGGACTGTTCGTTTTCATCGGCATGGCCTGGTTGCTGGGACCCCGGAAACGGCTCCCGATCGCCTTGATTGGCGGTGCGCTTGTCCTGCAATTCCTGATCGCGGTCGCGCTGTATTCATTTTCGCCGACCCGCGCCTTCCTGCAATCGCTGACCGGATTGGTCGAAGCGCTGCAAGCCGCCACCACGGAGGGGGCGAGCTTCGTGTTCGGCTATATCGGTGGAGGCACACCCCCCTTCATCGTTGATGAAGAAAACGCTGGCGGATTGTTTATCTTTGCCTTCCAGGCGCTGCCGATGGTGATCGTCCTGTCGGCGATCTCGGCCGTATTGTGGCGCTGGCGGATCCTCGAATTCGTTGTCCGCGGTTTTGCCTGGGCGTTTCGCAAGACGCTGAACCTGTCAGGCGCGGCCAGTCTCGGCGCCGCTGCCAATATCTTCCTCGGCATGACGGAATCGCCGGTCCTGATCCGGCCACGTCTGCCGCAGATCAGCCGCAGCGATCTGTTCCTGATCATGACGGTCGGCTTCTCGACCGTAGCGGGCTCGGTAATGGCGATCTATGTCGCGCAGCTCAGTTCGATCATCGATGGCGCAGCCGGCCACATCCTGACAGCCTCGCTGATCTCGATTCCGGCCGCTGTGCTTCTCGCCCGCCTGATGTATCCGCCGGACGCCGGCGCAACCGAAGACCGGTCGACCGAGAAAATCCCGACCACGATCTATCACTCGTCCATGGACGCCTTGACCACAGGTGTGACGGATGGCGTGCGGCTTTACATCAACATCATCGCCATGCTGCTGGTGTTCACGGCCATCGTCGCCCTGGTCAACATGATGCTCGGTCTGGCGCCGGACTTTGGCGGCGCACCGCTATCCGTCGAGCGCGTGCTGGGCTGGCTGTTCGCCCCGATCGTCTGGCTGGCCGGCATACCCTGGTCCGAGGCGACCAATGCCGGCTCGATCATGGGGCTGAAGACGGCGCTGAACGAGATCTATGCCTATGACCGGCTGGCGCAGATCGGCGACGAATTATCGCCGCGCACCAATCTGATCATGACCTACGCTGCCTGCGGCTTCGCCAATTTCTCCAGCGTCGGCATTTTGATGGGCGGCATGATCGCAATATCGCCAAGCCGGCGCGAGGACATATTGCAACTGGCACCGCGGGCGCTGATCTCGGGAACGCTTGCAACCTTGATGACGGGCGCTGTGATTGGCGCCTTGCCGCAGGGCCTGTTCGGCTAGTCGCCGCGACGTGGAAAAAAGCGGCTGCGTAACCAGCCCAGCGTCGAGTTTCCGGTCAATTCCTTGCGGTAGGCGTCGTCCATGAAACGCGAGATGCCGTCAATCTCACCGACCATGTCGAGCCGCGTACGCATCGGCCTGGCCGGGTCGAGCTGCTTGACATTTCGCGCGGGCGTGCCGGCGACGACGGCATAGGCCGGTACATCGCGCGTGACCACAGCGCGCGCGCCGATAACGGCGTGATCGCCGATCGTGACACCCTTGCCGATGAAAGCGCCGTCACCGACCCAGACATTGTCGCCTATTCGAACCGGCTTTCCTTCGGGTGCCGGATCGACGCGATCGTATAGCCCGTGCCAGTCGCTGTCGGTAACTGTACTGTTGGATGCAAAGAGGCAGGCATGTCCGATCTCGATCGAGCGGGTTGCCAGAATGCGGGTTCCGGGCGCGATAAAGACAGCATCGCCGATCGAGATCCGGCCCGCTTGGTCGGCCGGTGACCACACGGTGAGGCGGACTTTCGCGTCGCGCGTCGCCACGATGTTGAGCGTTGTGCCGGCCTCGATATGCGGTCCGAACAGCTCGATATGCCAAGGCTGGGTGAGCTTTGATGCGGGCCCGAGCCGGTCGAAATGCGGATGCAGGAAATGGCGGGCCCAGGCATTTTCGAAACGCTCCCAGAAGGCATGCATCCAGTACGGGCGGTGGTCTCTTCGCATTGTCATGTCCAGGCGCTAGGTTGGCGAAATGAATGATGACACAGTTGAAGCTGCCATATTGCGTCTTGCAGAGGCGAGAGGCGCGGGCAAGTCCATCTCTCCGAGCGAGGTTGCGCTCGCGCTCGATCCCGAGAATTGGCGAAGGCTGCTCGGAGCGGTGAAGCAGGCGGCCATGCGCCTGGCGATTGGGGGCAAGATCGAGATCCTGCGAAAAGGGAAAGCGGTCGATCCGAGCGATTTCAAAGGCGTCTATCGCATCGCAATCAAGGCATGATCACGCTCGACGATTTGCTGTCCGAAATTCGTGCCTGCCGCGCTTGCGAAGGCGAGATTCCCGAGCCGCGCCCGGTCGTTCAGGCGGCGCCGCAAGCAAAGGTCCGGATCGTCGGCCAGGCGCCCGGAACGCGGGTGCACGCATCCGGCCGCCCGTTCACCGACCCGTCGGGCGACCGGTTGCGCACCTGGCTCGGGATTGACGAGGGTCTCTTCTATGACCCGGACTTCCTGGCTATCACGCCAATGGGTTTCTGCTTCCCGGGACTTGATGCCAAGGGCGGGGACAAGCCGCCGCGCCCGCGCTGTGCACGGCTGTGGCAGGCGCATCTCGACGCCAAGCTGAAAGAGGTGGAGATGATCTTCCTGATCGGCGGTTATGCGCAGAAATTCTTTCTCGGAGATCGATACAAGGGAAGCGTGACGGAAACCGTTGCGGCGTGGCGGGAGTATGCGCCTCGAATCATCCCGCTTCCGCACCCTTCCTGGCGCAATAATGCATGGATCAAACGTCATCCCTGGTTCGAAAACGAGCTAATTCCGATGGTGCAGCGCAATATGAAATTGCTGCGCGATTAGCGGCGCGCCGACCTTGTCGACGCGGGCTGCAGGGGCTATCCCCACGCCGCCGCGCGCCACTCCCCGACATAAAGTCGCGCCGCTCCATTGGCATAGCCAGGAAACGGATTAATACATGAGTGTTTTTGAACACCCGTCCTTCGACAATCACGAGAAAGTTCTTTTCGCGACCGACGCAAAGACCGGCCTCAAGGCCATTATCGGTGTGCACTCGACCGCAAGGGGCCCGGCCTGCGGCGGTTGCCGGTTCTGGACCTATGACAGCTCGGCAGACGCGCTAGACGACGCGCTGCGGCTTTCGCAGGGCATGAGCTACAAGAACGTGATGGCCGACCTGCCCATTGGCGGTGGCAAGAGCGTGATCATGAAGCCGCAGGGGTCGTTCGACCGGGATGCGCTTTTCCAGGCATTCGGCCGCGCCGTGGATGCGCTGAATGGCAGCTACATCACGGCAGAGGATGTCGGTGTCAGCCCTGAGGACATGATGAGCGTCCACAAATCGACGCAGCACGTCACCGGGCTGCCGGAAGGCAAGGCGGCATCGGGCGATCCATCCCCTGTTACGGCTGAAGGCGTTTTTCGCGGGATCCGGGCTTGCGTGAAACGCGCCACAGGATCCGAGGACATGACCGGTATCCGCGTTGCGGTACAGGGCGCTGCCGGCCATGTCGGTACCTATCTGTGCGGTCATCTCGCGAAGGCCGGTGCCGAGATCATCGTCGCCGACATGAATGTCGAGGCGTTGGAAAAGCATGTGAAGGAATTCGGTGCCCGGATCGTCGACAAGGACGCGATCTATGACCAGGAAGCTGACGTGTTCGCGCCGTGTGCGCTTGGCTCGGTCATCAATCCGGACACGATCGATCGTTTAAAAGTGCGCATGGTTGCCGGTGCTGCCAACAACCAGCTGGCGACGCTGGAAATGGGTGCCGAGCTGCAGAAGCGCGGCATTCTCTATGCGCCGGATTACGTCATCAATGCCGGCGGCATCATCAATGTAACCGGCGAGATCCGTGGTGATTACGACCCGGAATGGGTGAAGCAGAAGCTGATCGGACTGGAAGCGACGCTGGGCGAGATTCTAGACCGGGCCGAGAGCGAAGGCCGTCCGTCCAATGTCGTGTCGGACGAGATGGCACGGGCGCGGATCGAGGAAGCGGCAGCTGCAAAGGCGAACGCGGCCTAGACCGGCAGAACCGAGACTTTAGCGGGATCAAGGGCGAGACGAATGGTCTCGCCCTTTTTCGTTGCAGCGGACATCGGCAGATCGCAGAGCCAGAACGACGCGTCGGGCGCCGCCACGGTGGCTTTCAACCGACCCTGTCGTACAACCAGACTTTCGACGCGGCAGGGAATGCCGTCGGCGAGGCATGTGATTGCCTCGGGCCGCACCAGTACGTGTACGACTGTCCCGTCTTTGACCTCCGGCGCCGGCAAAGGCCCGAAGGGTGAGGGGATTGCGTTGTGCTCGACCTTGGCCGGAAACGCGTTGAGGTCGCCCAGCAAGCGTGCGCAGGTGAGGGAGGCAGGCTGGAGGTAGACATCGACCGGCTTGCCGGTCTGGACGATCCGGCCCTTGTCCATCAACGCCAGTTCGTCGGCGGTTTCAAACGCCTCGTCGGCGTCGTGCGTGACCATCAGCGCGGCAGCGCCTGACTCCCGGATCGCGGTCATGGTTTGCTGGCGAAGCTCTGCCCGCAAACGGCGGTCGAGGCTCGAGAAAGGCTCGTCGAGCAGGATGATTTCCGGCTTCGGGGCGAGGGCGCGGACAAGCGCAACGCGCTGTTGCTCGCCGCCCGACAGCTCATGCGGATAGGATTGCTCGAGGTTGGCGATCTCGACCCGGTCCAGCAATTCCGTGATCCGGGCTTGCCGGTCAGAGGCAGGCCAGGCGCGGATGCCGAACCCGACATTGCCAGCAACGGTGAGATGCGGGAACAGGGCATAATCCTGGAATACGACGCCGACGCCGCGCCTTTGCGGCTGTTCGAACACACCGCCATCATCCCAGATCCGGCCGTCGCCGGTTATCGTGCCGGTATCCAGGCGTTCGAGTCCTGCGATTGCGCGCAGAAGGGTGGACTTTCCGGCGCCCGACGGCCCCAGCAGTGCCGTGACGCGACCGTTGATCAGCTCGAGATCGACGCCCCGGAGCACGTCCTGGCCGCCTAGCGCCTTGCGCGCGTCCCGTATTTCCAGGACAGGGGACGTCATCGCGGCGTGTCCCACGTCAATGTGCGGGCCGCGAGGATCATGGCCGGAATGCAGGCCAGCACAATCACAAGAGAGGGCAGCGCCGCCTGTCCGAGCCGCTCATCTGCGGCATAATTATACGCGACCACCGCCAGGGTGTCGGTGTTGAACGGGCGCAGGATCATGGTGGCGGGCAATTCCTTCATCACCTCGACAAATACCATCAGCGCAGCGATTCCGATGCCTCCGAATATCAGCGGCCAGTGCACTTCGCGCATGATCCGGCGGCGCCCGGCGCCCAGTGTTTCCGCGGCGTCGTCGAGGCTCGGGCCGACCCGCATCAAAGCAGATTCACTGGGCGCTATTGCGACCGCAGCAAACCGCGAGAGATAAGCGAAGATGAGGGCACCGGCAGACGCGGACAGCAGGATCGGAAACTGTCCACCCCAAACCGTGTCGAGCGCCTGCTGGAGGCCGGCAAAGAGCACCAGCGCGCCGACCGCGGCGACCGCGCCGGGCGCGGCATAGCCGAGACTGGCGAGGCGCGCGCTCAAGCGTCCAAATGCCGAGCCGCTTCGAATGGCATAGGCTGCTCCGAGCCCGAGGGCGGCTGCGATGGCCGCGGTGATGGCGGCAAGACCAAGCGAATTGCCAAGCGCAGCGAAAACGCCCCGGGCGACTGGTTCGGTCAGTGCAAGATAAAGCAATCGCCCGAGCGGCATCAGCAGACCGAATGCGATCGGCAATGCACAGACCATAAAGGCCAAGGCTGATGGCCAATGCGTGAGTGTATGCCGGACCGCTCGGGCAGCGCGCCCGGTGGCCTGGCCGAAACGTGCACGCGACCGGTTTTGGCGCTCCAACGCAAATGCAAGATAGGCAAAGAAGGCAAGCAAGACCGCCAGCCGGGCAGCATCGGCGACCGATCCGGCGCCCGCCCAGGCGCGAACCACACCGACGGTCAGCGTCGGGGCGCCGAGATGCGCGACCGCACCGAAATCGGCAATCGATTCCATGGCGACAAGAGCCAGACCTGCCATGACCGCGGGACGCACCAGAGGCAGGGTGACGCGATGCAAGACCTGCCAGCGGGTCGCGCCAAGTGTCTGTGCGGCCTGCTGCAGCGCGGGCGGCTGATCGGCAAAGGCCTGCCGCGCGATCAGGTAGACATAGGGGTAGAGCACGACCGCGAAGACAAATCCGGCGCCGAGCGGTCCACGCACGACCGGCATGATGTCGGTCAACCAGACCAGGCCAGCTTCGCGCAATGGCGTTTGCATCGGGCCCGACGCCTGGGTCAGGTCAAGCCAGCCATAGGCGGCGACATAGGCCGGAACCGCGAGCGGAAGGGCAAGCGCCCATTCGAAAAACCGACGGCCGGTGAATTCGAGCCGAGCCACCATCCAGCCAGCGGTCACGCCGATCATTCCGGCCAGCGCCATCGCCGTGACCGTGACGATCAAAGTGTTTCCGACATAGCCCGCCAGCCGGGTGGTGGCGAGATGGACCAGGTAGTCGCTCCACGGAGCTGTCAAAGCGAGCCAGGCGACCGCGAGAATCGGTCCTGCTGCGACCAGCGCAGCGAGACCGCCGAACAGTGCGGGGCCGGGCCTGGCGCCGGTCATTCCGGCCTAGGGCCAGCCGACGCGGTCGAAGATCCGGCGCGCCGTTTCGGCGTTTTCGCCGAGCTCGGACATGTTCAGCGGGTCGGCTGGGAAGCCGATCAACGCGCGCACCGACTCATTGTCGAATTCGGCGCCCGAAACGGCAGGAAACTCGTAGGTCAGATCGGCATAGGCGCGCTGACCGGTTTCACTCAGCAGAAAGCGGATGAAGGCTTCGGCATTGCCCGGATTGGGTGCGTTGGCCGCAATCCCGGCTCCGGAAATATTGACATGGGTACCTGTTTCGCCGGCCGGGAATACGAGGCCGATGCCGTCGGCTAGCTCCACATCCGCAGCATCGTCAGAATTGACCAGACGCAAGTAGTAATAGTGATTGACCACGGCGATATCGCATTCGCCGGCGCCGATCGCGCGCAACTGGTCAGTATCGCCGCCCTGCGGCGCGCGCGCGAAATTCGCGACCATGCTGCGCGCCCAGGCTTCGGCGGCCTGCTCGCCATGGTTCGCGATGATCGCGGCGAGCAGCGACTGGTTGTAGGCATTGTCCGACGAGCGGATACAGATCCGGCCGTGCCAGCGCGGATCGGCGAGGTCGAGATAGCCGTTGATTTCATCCGGATCGACGGTATCGCGATCATAGGCGATGACACGCGTACGCAGCGAGAAACCAACCCAGTAGCCATCCGGATCGATGAAGTTGTCCGGGACGCCGGCGGCAATGTCGGAATAGTCGACCCGGGCAAACAGGCCGGCTTCCTCGGCGCGGTGCAGACGCGATGCATCAACCGTGATCACGACGTCAGCCGGGCTGCGGTCGCCATCGGCCCGGATCCGTTCAATCAGCAGGTCGCCACCGGCTTCGATGACGTTGACCTCGATGCCTGTCTCCTCGGTGAAGCGCTGATAGATGAAATTGTCCGAATCATAGTGTCGCGCGGAATAGATAGTGACGCTCTCCTCGCTGGCAGACGGGCTGCACGCTGCGGCGGCGAGCGTGATGATCGCGGCGGAAATCTTGCGGTGCATGGAGTGCTCCTTGTTTCTGAGCTCTCACTTACATTTTTGCGAATGTTTCGCAAGTAGCGCATGTGCAAAGTGCGTCCGTATGCCGCTGGCAGCCCTCCGCCATTGCAGCTCCAAGGAGACGAAATCAGTGGTTTTTGGAAGGAATTTCAAGGAGGAATGGTGGGCGATGCTGGGATTGAACCAGCGACCCCTGCCGTGTGAAGGCAGTGCTCTCCCGCTGAGCTAATCGCCCATTCCAGAGCCGCGGCGTATAGATTCTAATGACAATGATCGTCAAGCGTGTCGCGCAACCGGGTGGCGCGAACCTAAATTTTCGAAAATTTTTTTCGCCGACGGCTTGACGCAGCGAACGGGACTCGTCATAGAGCCCGCCAGCCTGTTAGCAGGTGTAGAGGAAGTTCGGTCGTTTTTGGACCGTTTTCCGACTTTCCTAGAGGGGAGCGCACGTAACCCAGGCGGATGAACCGCCGGTTCGGAGTATCGCTATGAGCAATGACCTCTGCACGCCGGAAGGCGCGCGTCGACTGAAGCAACGGATCGAAGCCTATTGGGCTGACCGAGGCTATGATGTGAATATTGAACTTGTTGATGCCGGTTTCATGCCGGCCATGCGGTCCGCACGGACCGATGTCCGCTCGAACATGGTCAATGGCATGCCGCGCCGTCAGAGCGCCGCAAATGATTCGGCTCCGAGCCGGACAGCCAATGATCGCCTGCCGGAGCTGCGCTCGGCCTAAGATCGGCCCTGCCAGAGCTCTGCCAGCGTATCGGGCAAGCTTCCGAATTCATCGAGAACCGCATCAGCGCCCAGAGCGTGATGCGGTATCTCGCTGTATCCGTGAGACAGGATTACGCAAGGCACGCCGGCGGCTTTCGCGCATGCCGCGTCCGTAATGCTGTCGCCGATCAGGGCCAGGTTTGGCCCGGCATCGCCGACTGCACTCCAGAAATGTGCGGCATCCGGCTTTTTCGCCTGTGTGCGCTCGGGTCCGATGATCCGCTCGAACCGGGCTGTCATCCCCAGAGCTTCGAGCAGGGCATCCGCCAGCTCACTCGGCTTGTTGGTGCAGACCGACAGGCGGGCACCCCGGGCCGCCAGCTTATCAAGCATGGCAAAACAACCGGAAAAGGGCCGGCTTAGGTCCGCGATCCCATTCCTGTAGACGTCAATAAAGCGCGCGACCTTGGCATCCACGCGCCCGGGTTCGAGATGGCGCTGCTGTGCTGCATAGGCGCGCTCGATCAGCACTCTCGCGCCGCGGCCAACCATGATACGGACATCGCTCACCGCGACCTCGCCCAAGCCGTCCTCATTGACGACGACATTCAGGGCACGCACCAGATCCGGGGCGGTATCGACGAGGGTTCCGTCGAGATCGAATGCGATGCCCGCGCCTGCGAAACAGTCCGACATCAAAGCTGATCTCCCAACCTGCAGAATCGCCTAAAAGAGCGGTCGCATCCTAGCTGGGGATGGTCTATAGCGCGGTGTCTCAATTGCAATGCGTATCCTGTCAGGAGCCGTTGATGACCCAGCCCCGCGCCGCCGTGATCCTTGCTGCTGGCCTCGGCACCCGGATGAAGTCCGAGCATCCCAAATGCATGCACAAGGTTGGCGGCCGGCCGATGCTGGAATGGTCAATCGACCTGGCGCGAAAGGTAGGCGCGGAAAAGGTCGTCACCGTCTACGGCAAGAAATCACCGCAGATCGGGGAACTCGGCAGGCAGAACGAAACGCTGACTGCGTTGCAGGACCCGCCGATGGGAACCGGACATGCTGTACAGGCGGCCGAACCGGCGCTTAGCGGTTTCAACGGGAACGCCGTCGTACTGTTCGGCGATACGCCCCTGATCACGCCGGCAACCGTCGAAAAAGTGTTCGCTGCGCTGGAGGCCGGCGCATCGGTAGCGGTGCTGGGCTTCACGCCGGACGATCCGGCGGCCTATGGCCGGCTGGTCGTGAAGGACGGCGTGCTCGACCGGATCGTCGAGTTCAAGGACGCGACCGCCGAAGAGCGCGCCATCGGGTTCGTGAATTCGGGCGTATTGGCGGCTCCTGCATCTCTGCTGTTCGAATTGCTGGGCGAGGTCACCAACGAAAACGCCAACGGCGAATACTATCTGACCGATGTTGTCGGGTTGGCCCGCGCCCGCGGATTGAAGGCGGTCGCGGTTGAAGGCGATGCCGACGAGGTGCTGGGCGTGAACTCACGCGGCGACCTGGCGGCAGCGGAAGCCAGCTGGCAAAGCCGGCGCCGCGGTGAACTGATGCGCGATGGCGTCACCATGACGGCGCCCGCGACGGTATTTCTGTCGCATGACACGGTGATCGAGCAGGACGTCATTCTCGAGCCGAATATCGTGTTCGGGCCGGGGGTCAGGGTGGAGTCCGGTGCGCATATCCATGCTTTTTCCCATCTCGAAGGCTGTATCGTGCATGGCGGTGCGAGTATCGGGCCTTACGCCAGGCTTCGGCCGGGTGCGGACATCGGCGCGGGTGCCCGGATCGGCAATTTCGTCGAGGTCAAGAAATCGGTGTTCGGCGAGGGCGCCAAGGCCAACCATCTGGCTTATGTCGGCGACGCGACCGTGGGCGCGGGCGCCAATATCGGCGCCGGAACGATCACCTGTAACTATGATGGATTCGGCAAGCACCAGACCCATATAGGGGATGGTGCATTCATCGGTTCCAATTCCTCACTCGTGGCGCCGGTGAGGATCGGCAATGGCGCTTACACCGGATCGGGTGGCGTGGTGACCGAAGATGTGCCCGACGATGCGCTGGCCCTGGGGCGGGTCAAACAGGTGAACAAGGACGGCTGGGCGGCGCGCTTTCGCGCGGCGATGAAGAAACGCAGATCGGAGAAATGAGACATGGATTTGTCCAACCGGTTGAACGACCCGGCCCTTTTCAAGACGCAATCATATATCAACGGCGAATGGGTCGGCGGCGACGCCAGTTTCGCCGTCGACAACCCGGCCAACCGGCAGACGCTCGCCGAGGTTTCCGATGTCGGGGAAGCCGGCGCAAAAGCGGCTGTTACGGCTGCGGCTGAAGGTTTCCGTGTGTGGCGAAAGACATCGCCGTTCGAGCGCACACGTGTATTGCTGAAATGGCTGGAGTTGATCCAGGAGCATACGGATGACCTGGCGACCCTGATCACCGCTGAAATGGGCAAGCCCTGGCGCGAAGCCAAGGGCGAGATCGCCTATGGCGCCGGCTTTGTCGAATGGTCGGCGCATGAGGCCGCACGAATCCACGGCGAGACGCTGCCCGTACCGGCGCCCGGCGCACGCGGCTGGACGATCCGGCAGCCTGTCGGGGTGGTTTCCTGCATCACGCCATGGAATTTTCCGGCCGCGATGATCACGCGGAAAGCTGCCCCGGCGCTCGCGGCAGGGTGCTCGCTGGTGATCAAGCCGGCCCCGGAAACGCCGCTGACAGCGCTGGCGCTAGCCGAACTGGCGGACCGGGCAGGTTTTCCCAAAGGCACGTTCAACGTGATTTGCGGCGATGCTGCGAAACTCGGCCCGGTCATGACCGGATCGCCGGACGTGCGGATGATCGGATTCACCGGCTCGACCGAGGTCGGCAAATTGCTGATGCGGCAGGCCGCCGATGGCATCAAGCGCGTGGCTCTCGAGCTTGGCGGAAATGCGCCCTTCATCGTGATGGATGACGCCGATCTGGATGCCGCTGCGACCGGTGTGGCACAGGCGAAATTCCGCTCCGGCGGGCAGACCTGCGTGTCGCCCAACCGGATCATTGTCCAGGACAGTGTGGCAGACGCCTTTATTGAGCGGCTGGAAGCCAAGATATCCGCGGTCAAGGCGGGTGACGGTTTCGACACGGAGAGTGATATCGGACCGCTTATCCATGACGAGGCCGTCGAGCGCGTCGATGCACTCGTCAAGCAAGCGGTGTCCGGCGGCGCGCGAATTGTCGTTGGTGGGCAGCCGCTGGCCGACGAGCTGGGCGGGTCATTCTATGCGCCGACGCTGATCGATGGCGGCTCATTCGACCTGGAGATCGCGCGTAGTGAAATTTTCGGACCGGTCGCCTCTGTGTATCGGGCCAAGGACGAGGAGCAGATTCTCGGGCTCGCCAACGACACGCCTTACGGTCTCGCGGCTTATCTCTACACGCGCGATATGGGACGGGTGCACCGGATGTCGGAAGGGCTGGATTACGGCATGATCGGCGTCAATGCGCCGATGGTCGGCTCGGCCTCGACTCCCTTCGGCGGGGTCAAGGAATCCGGCATTGGCCGCGAAGGCGGCAAGTGGGGAGTCGAGGAGTTTACCGAGCTCAAATACGTATTGCTGGCCGGAGTGAATTCATGAGTACGGCCCAACAGAAGGCCAATGCCGCGGCTGCCGCGCTGGACTATGTCAGTGACGGCATGACAGTCGGGCTCGGATCAGGATCGACCGCTGAAGTGTTTGTGTCGAAACTCGGCGAACAGGTTCGCGACGGGCTCAACATTGTCGGCATTCCGACCTCTGAACAGACTGCGAAACTTGCTGAAGAGGCGGGCATCACGCTGAAAGAGATCGACCATGTCGATCGCGTCCACGTGACGGTCGACGGGGCCGATGAGGTGGATGGCCGGTTTCAGCTGGTGAAGGGCGGCGGCGGGTGTCTGCTGCGCGAGAAGATCATTGCGCATGCGTCAGATCTCATGGTTGTCATCGTCGATGAAACCAAGCTGAAAGCGCAATTGGGCGACTTTCCGCTGCCGGTTGAAGTCGACCCCTTTGCGTTCACCATCACCGCGAAGAAAATATATGATGCGTTGCGCGCGAGCGGCATTCCGCACGCAGATGTAAATCTGCGCCGACGCGGCGACGGGCTGGAACCGTTTCTCACGGATGGCGGCCACTACATTCTCGATTGCAGCTGCGAGGCGATTCCCGATGCCGCGGGCCTGGCCGACCGGTTACTGCACATCCCCGGCGTCATCGATCACGGACTGTTCATCGGGCTCGCCCGCGTGGTGATTGTCGGCGAGGACCGCGGTGCGCGGGTGATGGAATTGTAGGCGGTGCGACCGCCTACCTTCGACCCAGAACAGTATTTGCAAGGGAGCCGATCGATTGGCTGATTTTGATTATGATCTTTTCGTTATCGGCGCCGGCTCGGGCGGCGTTCGCGCAGCCCGGATGTCGGCCTTGCGCGGCGCGCGCGTGGCCATCGCGGAGGAGTATCGGGTCGGCGGCACCTGCGTGATCCGCGGCTGTGTGCCGAAGAAATTCCTCGTCTATGCCGCGGCCTACGGCAAGGCGTTCAAGGAAGCTGAAGGGTATGGGTGGACGGTTGGCGAAGCGCGCCATGACTGGTCGACGCTTTGCGAAAACCTTCATGCCGAGGTCGACCGGCTGTCGGGCATCTATTGGAAAAACCTCTCCAATTCCGGTGTCGAAATCTACCAGGATCGCGCCGAACTGGTCGACAAGCACACCATCAAGCTGGTCAAGGAAAACCGCACGATCACGGCCAAATACATTCTGATTGCGGTCGGCGGAAAGCCGGCACAGCTCGGGATTGAGGGTGAAGAGCTGGCGATATCTTCGAATGAGGTTTTCCATCTCAAGGACCGTCCGGCCCATGTTGTGATCCAGGGCGGTGGCTATATCGCTTGCGAGTTCGCACAGGTGTTTGCCGGCCTTGGCTCGAAAGTGTGCCAGATCTATCGCGGCGACACGGTGCTGCGCGGCTTTGACGATGACGTTCGCGCGCATGTCCACGAGGAATTGAAACGCTCTGGCGTCCGGGTCATGACGCACGCCAATATCACGCGCATCTCGAAACTCGACGATGGCCGCCGTAGGGTCGAAACCGACACCGGCGAGGACATCGAGGCGGATGTCGTGATCCAGGCTGTCGGCCGGATCGCCCATACCGACGGCCTGGGGCTTGAAGCGGCTGGCGTCGAAACAGGCAGGAATGGCGCGGTGGCGGTCGATCCGTACTCGAAAACGAATATCGACAATATCTATGCGGTGGGCGATGTGACGGACCGCATCAACCTGACGCCGGTGGCGATCCGCGAAGGCGCTGCATTCGCGTCAACCGTATTCGGCGACGAACCGATGGCATTTGATCACGCTGATGTGGCGAGTGCTGTCTTCACCCAGCCGCCCGTGGGAACGGTCGGTCTGACCGAACACGAGGCACGCCAGAAATTCGGCAAGGTCGATATCTACAAGGCGACATTCAAGCCGATGAAGAACAGCCTGTCCGGGTCGGAAAGCCGCATGTTGGTCAAACTGGTTGTACGCCAGGATGACCAGCGCGTGGTCGGCGTTCACATGGCGGGTGACGACAGCCCGGAAATCATCCAGGCGGTCGGAATCGCTGTGAAAGCCGGTTTGACCAAGCCACAGTTCGATGCAACCTGCGCAGTCCACCCCACTGTTGCGGAAGAATTGGTGACGTTGAAAGAAAAATGGACACCGCCGGAGATCTCCTGAACTGGACGCCAGCTTCCTGGCGTGACCGGCCTGCTGCGCAGCTGCCGGACTATCCTGACGCCGATGAATTGGTGCGGGTCGAGGGCGATCTTGCGGCCAAACCGCCGCTCGTGTTTGCCGGCGAGGCGCGGCGTTTGCGGCGGCAGCTTGCCGACGTTGCTGCTGGCAAGGCATTTCTGCTGCAGGGCGGGGATTGTGCCGAGAGCTTCAAGGAATTTTCGGCCGACAATGTTCGCGACACATTCCGCGTCATCCTGCAGATGGCGGTTATCCTGACGTTTGCGGCTGCCAAGCCGGTTGTGAAAGTCGGCCGCATCGCGGGCCAGTTTACCAAGCCGCGCTCGAAAGCCACCGAAACCATAGATGGACTTGAGTTGCCGAGCTATCGCGGCGACAGCGTCAACGACATGGCGTTCGAGAATGCGGCGCGGCAGCCCGACCCGCAGCGCCTGATCCGCGCCTATGAGCAATCTGCGGCGACGATCAATCTGCTGCGGGCCTTTGCCTCGGGCGGCTATGCCGATCTCGGCAATGTGCATCAGTGGACGCTGGAATTCGTGAAGGATTCGCCGGCCAGCGATAGGTATGCCGAACTGGCCAACCGCATTTCCGAGGCTCTGGCCTTCATGCGCGCCTGCGGCGTCACGGGCGATGCCGCGCGCAGTCTGGAAGGCGTTGATTTCTACACCAGTCACGAAGCCCTGCACCTGCCTTTCGAGGAAGCGCTGACGCGTCGCGATTCCACCGGTGATGCCTGGCTGGCGACATCGGCCCACATGCTGTGGATTGGCGAGCGGACCCGGCAGCCCGATGGGGCGCATGTCGAATTCATGCGCGGCATTATGAATCCGATTGGCGTCAAGTGTGGCCCGACAATGCAGGCAGACGATTTGTTCGAACTGCTGGACCGGCTGAATCCCGACAATGAGGCGGGCCGCATCGTGTTGATCACGCGCATGGGTGCCGAAAAGGTTGTTGACCAGCTGCCAGCACTGGTGCGCGCGGTCGAAGAGGCCGGCCGTTCAGTGGTGTGGTCTTGCGATCCGATGCACGGCAATACCGTGAAAACCGACAGCGGTTACAAGACCCGTGATTTCGACCGTGTGCTGGCCGAACTCGAAGGCTTCATGGCGGCTGTGTCAGGCGAAGGCGGGTATCCCGGCGGTGTTCATTTCGAGATGACCGGCCAAGACGTCACGGAGTGCGTTGGCGGCGCCAAGCCGCTGACCGAGGCCGATTTGTCGAGCCGCTATCACACGCATTGCGATCCGCGGCTCAATGCTGACCAGGCGCTCGACATGGCGTTTCGGATCGCTGAAGCGTTGTCAGCAGCCCGCGACGGGCGGGCGCACGCGGCCTAGCCGTCGTCGGACATGTCCTCGGGCTGATCGCCTTGGCTGGGCGTTGAAAATACCTGGCCCGGATAGATCAGGTCGGGATCGCGGATCTGGTCGCGGTTGGCCTGGTAGATCACCGTATAGCGCATGCCTTCGCCGTATAGGCGGCGGGCAATTCGCCAGAGGCTGTTTCCGGGTTGCACAATGACCCGGCCTTCGCCGAGCTGGATCTCTTCCGGCGCCATGCGTTCGAACGGCAGGGCAATCACGGCTTCGACCTGGCCATCAACCGACAACATGTCGATCTGCAGGTCATAAACGCCGGGTGCCAGCGATTCGGCGGCGCGCAGCGACCAGCGACCATTCATGTCCGTCGCGGTCTGACCCACGATGGCGCCATTGGCGAAGACCCGCACGCGGCTGCCGGGCGTGGCGCGTCCGGCAAAAATGACTGCGCCGGAATCATCATAATCGACGGTTTCCAGCGAGAGCGGTCCCATGGAGACGCCCGACATCGGTCCCTGGCGCACCTCGCTGGGCTCGCCAGGCTGTGTGATCACAACCAGAGGAATCTCGTCGCGCGAGGGCGGAATAGATACCAGAACACTCTGTTCGGACACGATCACGTCACTCGTCTCGCTTTCCATTTCGAGTGTCAGCTCGAGCGCGCCTACCGGCAGCGGTGTCTCATCGGTTATGATCACAACCCATTCGCCACCGGTATCGATCGGCGTTTCGGCGATGCTCTCGCCATTACCCAGAATGCGAAGTTCCCAGCCAGGCATGCCCCTGCCGGCAATGACGGCCGTTCCGGCCGGATCAATCCTGACGATATCAAACGAAGGGGGCGGTGTGGCCGGCAGGATGTCGGTCTGTTCCGCTTCCGCGGATTGCGCGTTTTCCGCATCAGGTTCGATCGCGGCGGGGGTGCGCGTCAGGACGAAAACAGCAGCAGCGCCGATAGCCAGGGCGCCAAGTATGGCGGCGAGAATGAGGGACCGCATGGCGGTCATGCCGAACTCCTTTTTTGTCGGTGTATCACGGTCATCGACGGTCGCAAGCTAAGCAATCCCGCCTTAGGATCAAATTCTAGTTCAATTAGGCAGGTAGAAATGGCGAAAGTGCGGTCAATCGGTGTTTTTTGCGGTTCGGCAGAAGGTCGGAACCCGGTTTACGGCGAGGCGGCGAATGCCGCCGGGAGGGCAATTGCGAACGCAGGTGCCCGTCTGGTCTATGGCGGCGGCGATGTCGGGCTGATGGCTCGCGCCGCGCAGGCGGCTCTCGATGCCAAGGGGCCGGTCCTTGGCGTGATTCCGGAATTCATGATTCGGCGCGAAGGCTTACTGGAAGCCGCCGAGACCCGGGTTGTCACCACAATGTCGATCCGCAAGAATATCTTGATCGAGGAAAGCGACGCTTTTCTCATCCTGCCCGGAGGCGTGGGAACGCTCGAGGAAATATTCGACGTGCTGTCTCGCCAGCGGTTGGACCAGCATGACAAGCCGGTGGCCTTCCTCAATGTCGAGGATTTCTGGGACCCATTCTTCAAGCTGCTCCATCGCACTGAAGAAGAAGGATTTACGCCAGATGGCTTCCACGATCATGTGAGCCTGCACGATGATCCCGAGGCAGCCGTCGAACGCTTGATGCGCGGCTAGCCTTGCAGGCGGCGTAGGACGCGCTCGCGGCCGATCAACGGCAACAATTCCGACATGTCCGGACCGTGGCGCTGGCCGGTGAGAGCGAGGCGTAATGGCAGGAAGAGATCCTTGCCCTTGCGTCCGGTCTCGGCTTTCAGCGTGGCGGTCCATTCGCCCCAGCTGGCGGAAGTCAGCTCACCTTGCGGCAGATGCGCCGCGGCTTGCTTTGCGTAATCGGCATCCTCGATCACAGGATCGACCGGGCCGGCGATGAGCCGGTGCCAGTCTGTGGCGTCAGTCAGTTTTTCGAGATTGGGCTGGATAGCGTGCCAGAAGGCTTCGCCATCATCGGCGCCCAAGGCCGCCAGGCGATCCTTCACAGCCGCATAGTCAAGCTGATGCAATACGCCGGCATTGACGCGCTGCAGCTCGGCCGGGTCGAAACGCGCCGGCGCGCGCGAGAATTTCCCGAACGAGAAGCTGTCAACGAGTTGCTGAAGGTCGGTGACCGGTTCGATCGGATCGGACGTGCCAAGTTTTGCCAGAAGCGAAAGAATGGCGAGCGGCTCGATGCCTTCTTCCCGCAGATCCGAGATCGCGAGCGTGCCGAGGCGTTTGGACAGCTTGCCGCCATCTGCACCGACGAGCAGCGCCTTGTGACCGAATTCCGGTGCCTTGCCGCCGAGCGCCTCGAAGATCTCGATCTGGGCGCCGGAATTGGTGACATGGTCCTCGCCGCGAATGATGGTCGTGATGCCGGCGTCGATATCGTCGACCACGCTGGGCAAGGTGTAGAGATAGGAACCATCCTCGCGGATCAGAATCGGGTCGGACAGCGAGGCCGTGTCGATCGTCGTCTCGCCGCGGACGAGGTCTGTCCAGGTCACCGGATTGCCGGACAGTTTGAAGCGCCAGTGCGGCTTGCGGCCTTCGGCTTCGTAGGCGGCCTTTTGTGCTTCGGTCAGATCGAGTGCGGCGCGGTCATAGACCGGCGGCTTTCCCTGGGCACGTTGGATCTTGCGTTTACGGTCGAGCTCGTCGCCGGTTTCATAAGCCGGATAAAGCAGACCCATCTCTTTGAGCCTGGCCGCGGCGGCATCGTATTTGTCGAAGCGGTCCGACTGGTTGAAGCTTTCGTCCCAGCCCAGACCGAGCCACTGCAGATCCGCGCGGATGCCGTCCTCGAACGCCTTGGTCGAACGTTCCAGATCGGTGTCGTCAATGCGAAGCAGAAAAATGCCGCCGGTCTGGCGCGCATGCAGCACATTGGTCAGCGCGGTGCGAATATTGCCGACATGCAGTTTGCCGGTCGGGCTCGGGGCGAAACGGACTTTGGTGGTCATGGGATCGGGCCTGCTGGAATGCGAGCGCGCGGCTTACCGCCGATGCGGGTTTCCGGCAAGGGGAAGCGGCGGTTGGAAGCTACTTCACCGAACGAAACTTGTTGGTGATCGGATAGCGTCGGTCGCGGCCGAAATTCTTGCGCCCGATCTTGACCCCCGGCGGGGCCTGGCGGCGTTTGTACTCGGCGCGATAGAGCATGTTCTCGATGCGCGCGATCAGTTTCGGATCGTGGCCCTGCGCGGCGATCTCTGCGGGGCCGTGTTCGTTCTCAACGAGGCCGGTGAGGATTTCGTCGAGCACGTCATAATCGGGCAATGAATCCTGATCGGTTTGGTCGGGCTTCAACTCCGCGGACGGGGTCTTGGTGATGATCCGCTCCGGAATCACGGCGCCGGCCGGAGCCAGACCCGGGGCCGAATTCTGTTCATTGCGCCAGCGTGCCAGGCGGTAGGCGTCGGTCTTGTAGACGTCCTTGAGCGCATTGTAGCCACCGTTCATGTCGCCATAGAGAGTGGCGTATCCTACCGCCATTTCCGACTTGTTGCCGGTCGACAAAACCATCTGGCCGAACTTGTTCGACAGCGCCATAAGCACAACGCCGCGCATGCGTGACTGGATGTTTTCCTCGGTCGTGTCGGCGTCGCGCCCCTTGAAGGCGTCAGCTAGGATATCGCCCATGGCCGCGATCGCGGGTTCGACATCGATGATGTCGTATCTCACGCCAAGCGCCTCGGCGCAGGCCTTGGCGTCCTCGAAGCTGTGATCGGATGTGTATTTCGATGGCATCATGACAGCCCAGACGCGGTCCGGGCCGAGAGCGTCTGCAGCGATTGCCGCGGAGATCGCCGAATCGATGCCTCCGGACATGCCGAGCACGACGCCGGGGAAGCCGTTCTTGTTCACGTAATCGCCGAGGGCGAGGCACATGGCGTTCCAGTCGGCCTCGAGACCCGTGAAGATTGGCGCTTTGGCCTCGCTCGTGCCGGTCCAGCCTGCAGCGGTCTTTTCCCAGTCGGAATAGGCCAGCGCTTCTTCGAAGCCGGGCAGGCGCTGGACTTCCAACCCGTCCGGATTCCAGGCGAAGGACGCGCCGTCGAAGACCAGCTCGTCCTGACCGCCAACCTGGTTGACGAAGACCAGGGGGACGTTGATGTCGCGCCATTTGGCGAAAGCACCCGTCCGCTCGGCCTCGATGGAGCGACGCCAGGGCGAGCCATTGATCGAGATGAAGAAGTCGGCACCGGCGGCAGCCAGTGCACGAGGCGCGGCCTCCAGCCAGATATCCTCGCAAATGGGCAGGCCGAGTTTCAGACCGCGCCAGTCCACCGGTTGCGGAACGGGACCGGCGGCAAATACGCGTTTCTCGTCAAACACGGCGTAATTCGGCAGATCGTGCTTGAAACGTATCGCTTCGATTCCGTCATCAATCAGCACGACGCCATTGTAGGTGCAGGATTCCTCGCGCCATGGCGTCCCGATCAGGATTGGAATCCCGTCCTCGCCTGCCAGGGTCTCAATGGCCTCCATGCAGGCCGTGACGGCGGCCGGTTTGAGCACCAGATCCTCAGGCGGATAGCCGAGGATGAAGAGTTCGGGAAAGACGATGAGATCGGCGCCGTTTGCCTTCGCCTCGATGCGGGCCTGACGCGCCCGGTCGAGATTTCCGGCAATGTCGCCGACGATCGGATTGAGCTGGGCGGAGGCGATACGCAGCTTTGTCATGCGCGCGATCTAGACCTGCCCGAGAGCCGGTTCAAGCCGGAAGTCAGAGCCCGGCGGCACGATCGATGTCGCGTGCCGCTGCCAGTGCGGCAAGGCCCGCTTCTGCGGGGACTGCTACGGGCGTGCCGTCAAGCGCCGATTCGATGAAGGCATTGACGTTTGCACCGAGCGAATCCTTCGCTTTTGGATCCTCTGCAAAATCCGGGTTCAGATCATAGCCGGTCTGATTGACGAAGGTCTTGGCGACGAAATCGACTTCCAGGAATCCGGACGCGTATTCGATGCGCATGACCCGGTCGAGCGATTCTGCGGCGCGGCTGGATTCGAGATGAGCCTCGAAGCCGTCCCTGAAAACGAGCCGAGCTTCGGCGGCGTCAGGCGTGTCCGTATATATTTGCCGCGCCCTCGCTTCGAGATCGATCATATCCGATTGAGCCAGCGCCATGACGAGGTCGAGATCGTGGATCATCAGATCGACCGTGACCGAGACATCGAGATTTCGTGTCGAGCGCAAGCCCATGCGACGCGCATCGATCCGGCGGGGGGCAGCGTCAATATCGAAAACGCCCATGGCATTGAAGACGAATCGCTCCTGGTGGCCGACCTGCAGTACAAGGTCATTGGCGTGGGCGATTTCCACCAGCTCCCGGCCGAGCGCGGCAGTGTCAGCCAGCGGCTTTTCTACAAGCACATGCCGACCGGCGGTCAGTGCGGTCTTCACTGCCTCATAATGCGCGATCGCCGGGCTCGCGACCGTGACCGCATCGCACGCCTCGATCAGCGCGGGCAGATCGGTAAAGGCCTGGCAACCGAGATCGCTGGCGAGTTTTCCCGCGCGCTCGGGATGAACGTCATAAACGCCCACCAGTTCGGCGCGCTTCGAACCGTCATATTTGCGCGCGTGATGGCCTCCGAAAACGCCGGATCCAATCACACCCGCCCTTAATTGTGTGTCGTTCAGTCCCATGGCCGGTGAGTAGCAGGGCCAACCTTACCAACAAGGAAAGCCTGCAGTGGTCGGCTTCAAGTTTTGTTGCCGAGTTTGAAGTGTTTGAGACTTGTGGGAATCCGCGACGCCATTAACTTGTCCGCAAGGGAGGGCCGGGATGAACGAGACGCGGGATCCGCAGGATGCACGCCCGACGCGGGCCGATGTCGACGACATTGCGGATGCATCGCTTGGCGTTGATACACGCATTTTCCGGACGCTTTGGGACACGCTGGCGTTTACCCCGCGGGTTGTCGAAGCCGCCTATCGTGGCGATCGCGAGACCTATGTCCCCATCATCCGCCTATTTCTCGTATTGTTCGGCCTGCAATTCGCCATCATTGCGCTGCTGGACCTGCCCGTCGGCCTGAACCTCGAGGCGATGGAGACGAATGAGCCATCGCGGCAGGCCGTGATCTTGTGGGTCGAGGAGGCAGGGGCGACGCGTGAGGCCGTCGATGAGACGCTGACAAATGCCTCGAGCTTGTCCGTGGCAGTCATCAGCTTTCTGAGCACGCTGCCTTTCCTGCTGATGCTCAAGCTCTACAAGTGGAAGCGTTCGATATTCGGGCACGCGCTGGCGTATCTGGCGGCGACCAATGCTGCCTATATCGTGATCCTGCCTTTGATGTTGCTAGGCGCGATCGGCCCTCTGCAAACGTTTTTCTGGTCGGCTTTCACGCTGTCGATGATCACCTATTACGTCGCCACGGCCCGAATCCTCTACCGCTTCTATTCGCAGAACGTATTTGTCGTCGCTCTCCAAACCCTTGGCCTGTTGGTCATGCTGCCGATCACATTCCTGATTATGGGAATCGCCCTGCTGTTCATCGCCGACTGGGCGTTGCAGGCTGCTCATGACATGTCGATCTGGCGGCTGATGATGCTGACCGGCCATTCTGGTACTGAAGGACCTGCCTCATGAAATCTCGTGAAATCCACCTGACCGCCTATCCAAAGGGCGAGCCGACTTCCAGTAATTTTGAACTCGCAGAAGCCGACATCGCGGAGCCGGGAGATGGTGAAGTCCGCGTGGTCAACAAGTGGCTGTCGGTCGATCCCTACATGCGGGGGCGGATGAGCGGGATGCGGACCTATATCGATCCGTTCAAGCTCGGCGCACCGATGGAAGGCGGCGCTGTGGGCCAGGTCGAAAGCTCAAACCACAAGGACTTTACCGAGGGTGACTGGGTGATGTCGATGCATGGGTGGCGCGAGGCCTATGTGACTCCGGGCGAGGGGCTTCAGAAGCTCGACACGTCGCACATCCCGCCGGAAGACTTTCTCGGAATTGCCGGTCTGACGGGGATGACGGCCTATGTCGGTCTGAAGCGCTGCATCGATCTGAAAGCCGACGAGACAGTGTGGATTTCTGCTGGCGCCGGCGCAGTCGGATCGGCCGCGATTCAATTCGCCAAGGCGATGGGCGCCAAAGTGGTCGCGACCGCCGGCGGATCGGACAAGGTGGCGTACTGCAAATCGATCGGTGCCGATGCGGCGGTCGATTACAAGTCCGCAGATAATCTGGCCAAGGCCGTGAAAGACGCAATTGGCGGTGGCGTCGACGGCTATTTCGAGAATGTCGGCGGCACGCACTGGACGGCGGCGCTCGAAGTCCTGAAGCCAAAGGGCCGGATTGCCGCGTGCGGCATGATCCAGCGATATAATGATGCCGGTGCCCAGCCGCTGCCGGACAATCTGACGAACATCGTCGCGAAATCCTTGAGGATCCAGGGCTTCATCGTTTCCGATCATTTCGACATGCTGCCCGATTTCATCTCTGATCTCGGCCAGTGGATGGCGGCCGGCAAGGTGACTGCCCGCAATACCGTGAAGGAAGGCATCGAGAACATGCCGAACGCTTTCCTCGGCCTGTTCACAGGTGAAAACACCGGCAAGATGCTGGTGAAGCTGTGAGCGGGTCCGGTTCGGAGCCGGGTGGAAGCCCGGACCCGATCCGGGACAAGGACCCGGCCGACATTCAGCGCGCGACCGAGGAAGTCCTCGGTTTCAATTTCCGCTCGCTGAAGACATTGAAGGACCTGACGATCCGGCCGGCGATCGTGTTTGCGGCCTATTCCAAGCGCGACACGGTTACCTATACGCCGGCTTTGAGACTGTGGCTTGGCATTCTGGGTATCCAGATCGGCTTGTCCTTCCTGTGGGGCGGGTATGCCGACATCATGCGCCGGCAGACCTCGCAATTGCCACCCGAGCAAATCGCGCAGATTGAAAATGCATTCGGGGTTCCGTTTGACGTCTATATCGACACGGTCGCCGAAGCGTCCGCCGTGCTGCATGCACCCATGGTGGGATTTGCGACCGCGATCATCGCGCTGATCCCCGGACTCGTGGGGAGAAACCTTAGCTGGCCGGCCCGGCTCAACATCACGTTCGGAATCCTGTCAGTCGGATCGATCATAGGCATCGCGCTGATGCCGGTTGCCGCGAACGTGGTGAATGGCAGCTACTATTCCATGCCGGTGCTGCTGGCGATCTATTTCGCGATCCATTTCCGGGGGACGCCGGGTATCGGGATCACCCAGCTCTGGTCGCGCGTCTGGCGCGGCGCGGTGTTTTCGATTGCAACGCTGTTTTTCGTTCTGGTGGGCGGGGTCCTGATGTCGCTTGCCAGCATCGCCTGGTTCATTTTCCAGCTACAGACCGGCGCGTTGACCGGCTAGCGCCGGGCGATGAGGCCGAGCACATAGCCGCCGGCAATGGCGCCGGAGAGCTCCGGCCAAAGCCCGCCGATTCCGACCGCCTTGACGAGCGCGAATCCGGCAATGGCAGCCAGAATCGGGGCGGGAATCAGCCGAATCAGCCGTAGCGCACGTGCGGTGTTGAAAGGTGGTTCATCTCGGGTCATGGCCATTTTGAGCGCGCAATTGCCGTGCCGGGCTGCAAAAAACCCGGGAAAATCGCCAAAATTCCTTGCTGCACAAGCTAAATCCCGCGTTTTGCCCTTGCCTTGACCGGCTTCCGGGTCCTCAATTGGGGCGTCAACAGTTCTGTTGCGTGCCATGGGATCAAACCCGGGCGCAATACACCAACTCAATTTTGGGGGAGACCCGCAATGAACAAATCTGATCTCGCCAAAGCCGTCGCCGACTCTACAGGCATGTCGAAGGCTCAGGCCGGTGAAGCGGTGGATGCCACGATCGAATCGATCGTGTCAGCCGTGAAAGGCAAGGACAACGTCCAGCTCGCCGGTTTCGGCACCTTCTACGCCAAGCACCGTGAGGCGCGCCAGGTTCGCAATCCGCGGACCGGCGAGACAATGATGTCGAAGGCCAAGACCTCCGCGGCATTCCGCCCGGCGGCGAGCCTGAAAGACATCTAGGTCTTTTCGGAATTCCGATTAAACGCCGCCCGGGGCAACCCGGGCGGCGTTTTCTTTTTGGGCTGGCTTTTGCCCGCCGCGATCCCTATCTAGCGCGCCATGGCTGAGACTTCCTCCTCACCGCCACGCGGTGAATTTCGGGCCGCGCTTGGACGGTTGTTCGCGCTCCTCCTGTCCACCGACATGAAGAAATGGCGCCCGCGCATGGCACTGGCGCTGGTGCTGACGCTGATTGCCAAACTGTTTGCGGTGACTGCCCCGGTGGCGTTTGGCGAAGGTGTCAACGCGATCACGGAGCGAACCGCTGATACGGCGATCTGGGGGTTCGTTGCCGCCTTCATGCTCTATGCCGGCGCACGCTTCATGAGCGTCGGGGCGCCGCAGCTAAGGGACGCCCTGTTCGCACCGGTCAGCCAGGATGCACAGCGGCTGACGGCGGTACGGGCATTCGGACACGTCCAGCGGCTTTCGATCGGTTTTCACCAGACCAAGCGGACGGGCGCGCTCAACCGGATCATTGACCGCGGCGCGCGGGCGATTGATTTCTTCCTGCGTTTCTTCGTCTTCAATATCGGACCGACCGTGATCGAATTGCTGCTTGCGGCGTCCGTGATGGGCATTGCCTATGGCTGGGAGTTTCCGGTGATCGCTGTCGTCACCGTCGCAGCTTACGCGTTGTCGACCGCATTGGTGACCGAATGGCGGGTGCGCTTGCGGCGCGACATGAACGAAGCCGACAACGAAGCCAGTGCGCGCTCGGTCGATGCATTGATGAATTTCGAGACAGTGAAGTCCTTTGCCGCCGAGCAGCGCGAAACCGATCGCTATGACGAGGCGCTGACGCGCTATGCGGATGCCGCCACCCGGTCGATGAGTTCACTGGCGCTGCTCAACGGACTGCAAGCCCTGGTCATGAATCTCGGGTTGCTGGCGATGGCGGTGGTGGCAGGCTGGAAGGCTTGGAATGGCGTGCTGCTGGCTGGCGACATCGCGGCGGTGACCTTGATCCTGATGAACATCTATCAGCCGCTCAACATTTTGGGCTGGGCCTATCGCGAAATCCGGCAGGCCGCGGTTGATATGGAACGCCTGTTCGAGACACTTGCGATAAGGCCGGATGTTGCCGACGGGCCCGCCGCCCGGCCGCTGCACAGCGGGGCCGGGTCGGTTCGTTTCGAGCGTGTGTCGTTTGCCCATGACGGGCGCGACCGCTCGCTGGACGACGTCAGTTTCGATTTGCCCCCCGGCAGTTTCACCGGTGTGTGCGGGCCGTCGGGGGCAGGAAAGTCGACACTGCTGAAACTGCTATTCCGTTTTTATGATCCGGCGCCGGGCCGGGTGTTGCTCGACGGTACCGATATCAGGGACGTGACCCAGGACAGTTTGCGCGCCCAGATGGGGCTGGTGCCGCAGGATGTCGTCCTGTTCAACGATACGCTGCGCGCCAACATCCAGTACGGCGACCCGGATGCCGACGAAGCCGCGTTGCTGGAAGCTGCCGAACAGGCGCGGCTCGGCGATTTCATTCGCGCTCTGCCGGACGGGCTCGATACGCTGGTCGGCGAACGTGGGCTGAAATTGTCGGGGGGTGAGAAGCAACGTGTCGGCGTGGCGCGCGCAATCATTCGCAATCCGCGACTGCTGATCCTTGATGAGGCGACGTCGGCACTCGATTCCGAGACCGAGGAAGAAGTGCAAAAGGCATTGAGTCAGGCCGCCGCCGGCCGGACGACGCTGGCCGTGGCGCACCGCTTGTCGACGATTGCCGGCGCAGACCAGATCCTGGTCATGGACGACGGCCGCATCGTCGAACGCGGCACGCACGCAGAGCTATTGGCGCGCCAAGAACTGTACGCGCGGATGTGGCAGCGACAGGCAGAGGCTGAAGGCCGCGTCGAGTCTAGTCCAGTCCGATCATTGTGACTTCGTCCGAGACGATATGCGCAGGCGCTTCGCGGTCACCAGCAACGATCCGGTAGTCTCCGGGCGCCAGGGAAATCGCCTCGTTGCCTGTGATGCCACTGGCGACGACATCTCCGTTGGCATCCAGCACCTGGAATTGCGCGGCGACCGCGCGGGTCATGGCGTCGCTCAAGGCATCTGCAGCCAGAATTACTCGGCCGGCGCGGACCGTTCCGCCGCGGGTGTCAGGCCAAGCCGTGCCTGCCCCCAGCCGATGATGCGGCGACGGAAATTGCCCATCCGCAGTGGCGCGCCCAGGAAGACGGGCGTCAGCACCAGCGTCAGGAGCGTGGCAAAACCGAGGCCCCAGACGACCGCGCTGGACAGCTGCACCCACCATTCCGAGGACGGCCCGCCGATCGAGAGGACTCCCGACCCGAAATTGGCATTGATCTGGAACACCATTGGCAGGAGGCCGAAGATCGTCGTGATCGTTGTAAGCATGACCGGGCGCAGTCGCTGGGCGGCGGTGCGGACGATGGATTCATCGACCGAATAGCCGAGCTCGCGCATACGGTGAAAAGTGTCGATCAGGACAATATTGTTGTTCACGACGATGCCGGCGAGGGTCACCACGCCAGTACCGACGAACAATACCGAGATGTATGGGAACGAGATCTGGATTCCCAACATCACGCCGACGACCGAAAGGACGACAGCCTGCAGCGTCAGCAGGACGTGCCAGAAATTGTTGAACTGCCAGAGCAGGATAACGGCCATCATGAACAATGAGGCGAGCATGGCGACCATGAAGAACTGGCCGGCTTCGGCGGTTTCCTCGTCGGCGCCGCGAAAGCGGATATCGACATCTGCGGATAGCCGTCCGGCTGCCTGCTCTTCTTCGATCCAGGCGCGCAATTCGTCGCGTAGCAGATTGGCCGCGTAGCCTTCCTCGGCATTGGCGCGGATCTCGATCACGCGCTTGCCGTCGCGGCGGTTGATGGAATCGACTCGCTGACGCGCTTCGCGAGTGACGAAATTGCTGATCGGAACCGAGCCGTCCGGCGTGTTCACTCGCAACTGGTCGAGCGAATCAATGCCGCGATATTGCGCGGGAAAGCGGACCCGGATGTCGACTTCTTCATCGGCATCGTCGGGACGGTAACGGCCGACGAGAGCGCCATTGGTGACCAGCTGAACGGCAGCGCCAATCTGCGCGACATCCGCTCCGAAGCGTCCGGCCTCCTCGCGATCGACCGCCAGCCGCCATTCAAGACCTGGCAGCGGCAGCGTGTCCTCGATGTCGACCAGCCCCTCGGTCTGGTCGAGACGGGAGCGCACCGCCCTGGCGACGTCGTCGAGGTCCGCGAAATTATCAGAACGCAGTTCGACCTGGACGTCCTTGCCGACCGGCGGCCCGTTCTCGAACGGGCGGACTTCGGTCACCAGACCGGGAATATCGGCAACGGCTTCACGGATGTCAGCGAGGATTTCGCGCCCGTCGCGGCGCTGACCGTGGGGGTAGAACTCGATGAAAATGCGGGCGACAGCATCGGCCGGGGCGCCGGATACCCCGTCATTGAAATTGCCGGACTGGGCAGACGTCCCGGCGGTCGTGAAGTAGCCGCGAATGCCGTCGATGTTTTCCAGTCGCTCCTCGACCTGAACGGCGAGCTGATATTGTTCCGCGGGCGAAAGATTGCCGCGAGCGCGGACGAAGACGTAGACCTGCTCGGGCTCGGTATCGAGGAAGAATTCGGTCCGGTGCGGCGTCGATCCGAACCAGACAAAGGTGGTGACAACGACCAGCAGGCTGACACCGGCGACCATGAGCGGCCGCTCGACCAGTGCCGAAATGGTGCGCGCATAAAGGCCGGTGAAACCCGGCAGCTCGGTGGGTTTCGCAGAACTTTCCGCCGACAGCATGGCGAGCGCAGATGCGTCGCCTTTTGCCGGCTGCTTACCGATGACCGAGCCGAGCGCCGGCAGGAAGACCAGCGCCATCAACAGGGCTGACGACAGGACGAATATCAGTGTCGTTGGCAAATAGGCCATGTACTGGCCCGGTATCGTGTCCCAGAAGAGAAATGGCAGGAAGGCGGCCAGCGTGGTGCCGGTCGAGGATACGATCGGCCAGAACATGCGCTTGCCGGCCATGGCGTAGCTGTCACGGCGCGGCGTTCCTTCGGCGAGTTTCCGGTCTGCGTATTCAACGACGACGATGGCGCCGTCCACCAGGAGGCCGACCGCCAGCACCATGGCGAACATCACCATGAAATTGACCGAGTATCCGAAAATGCTGAGCAGCAGGAAGGAGAACAGGAAGCTGGACGGGATCGCGATTCCGACCAGCAGGGCCGAGCGCAGGCCCAGCGCCGCGACGACAAGAATCATCACCAGCACGATGGCCAGCGTGATCGAGCTCGACAGGCTGTTGAGCGAATCCTGGACGTAGGTGGAGACGTCGAGCGAGAAGGCATGGCCGACCGATTCCGGCCAACCTTGCGATATGACCGCAACCCGCTCGCGTACCTCCGCCGTCATGTCGATCACATTGGCGCCGGGGCGACGTACAACCTGCAGCGAAAAGGCCGGGCGGCCATTGTAGCGGGCAAAACCGTCGCGGTCCTTGAACGTACGACGGACTTCGGCGAGGTCGGCAAGCGTGACGACGGTGTCGCCATTGCGGGCGACGGGCAATTCAAGCGCGTCCTGTGCGGTCTCGAACAGGCCGGGAACCTTGACCTGGAAGCGGGCATCGCCGGTGTCGAGCGCACCGGCCGCGACAAGCTGGTTGTTGGCTTGCACTGCGCCGATCACTTGCCCGAACGTTACGCCGAAGCTTTCCAGCCGTGCCGGGTCGACCACGACTTCGAGAAGCTCATCGCGTGTGCCGGAAAGGTTCGCCTCGAGCACGGACGGCAGGGATTCCAGCTCGTCCTGCAGATCACGCGCAAGGCGGTACAGCGCCCGTTCGGGCACGTCGCCGTAAAGCTGAACCACGATGGCCGGAGCCAGCGCGGCATTGACCTCGCGCAGGACGGGCTCGCGGGCGTCCTCGGGGAATTCGCGGCGGGCCAGGTCCATCGCCTCGCGTACATCGAGTATCGCCTGATCGGCATCGAAGGTGACGTCGAATTCGAGCACCATGGAGCCGGCACCCAATTGCCCGGTCGAATTCAGTTCCTCGAGCCCCTCGATCGAACGCAATTCGGTCTCGGCCGGCCGCAGGATCAGGCGCTCTGCGTCTTCCGGCGACAGGCCCTCCAGTGGAACGATTACGCCGACAAACGGGATCGGGATATCAGGGTCAGCTTCCTTGGGGGCGGTGATGTAGGAAACAAGCCCGGCCATCAGGAGCACGCCAAAGATGACCAGGATCATCCGAACGCGGCTGACCGCGAAATCGACGAGCGCCGTCATGGCGCACGCACGGCGTCGACAACAGCGCCGTCTTCCACGAAATCCTGCCCCTGCACGATCACCCGTGCCGGGTCCGGCAATCCGGATACCCAGCTTCCGCCTGCTTCATCCGACAACCATTCGACCTCGACGAAGTTCACGCGACCGTCATCGCCTATCACCCGCACGCCGATATTGCCGTCCTGGTTGAGCGCCAGCACGGTTGTCGGCACCAGGTGGGCGGGCCGCGTTTCCAGCGGAATGATGATCTCGGCCGTTACGCCGGCGCGTAGTTCGCCGTTGGGATTGTCGATCGCAAGCTCTGCCCGGAATGTCCGCGTCGCCGGGTCGGCCTGGCGCGCGATACGACGGACCGTGCCGTCGACGACCTCGCCGGTGATCAGGCGCGCACGACCGGTCATGCCGGCTTGAAGCGCCCCGACATCGCGCTCGGCAACCTGGGCCGCGGCGAGCAGCGGATCCAGTTCGAGCACTACCCCGCAGGGCTCGCCGGGCGCAAGAAAATCACCGATCTCGGCTTCGCGGCGATCGAACCAGCCATCGAATGGCGCTCGGATATAGATGTTCTGAAGTTCCTGTCGGGCTGCCTCCAGCCGGGCGCGGGCGCCGTCGCGTGCGGCTTCGAGCGCGGAGATCGAGTTTTGCGAGCGATAGCCGCGGTCACCAAGGGCGACCGCGCCCTCATATTCCTGCTGGGCCGCGCGCAGGTCGGCTCGCGCCTGGTCGAGCGCCGCCTGGCGTGCATCGACATCAAGGCGACACAACAGGTCTCCTTCGCTGACGCGTGAGCCTTCGAGCGCAGCTGCCTCGACAACGCGTCCGCCGGTTTCGGCACGGACCGCGACTTCGCGAAACGCTTCCGTCCGCCCACGCAGGACCAGAAGTGCGGGTTGTTCGCCCGCTTCGACGATTTCATAGATGACACGGGGTGCGCGTGACGGCGCTCGCCCGTCTTCTGCGGCCCGTTCGACATCGTTGTTGCTGAACACTGTTCCAAACAGGAAGAATCCGCCCACCAGAAGCACGATGACGATCGCCGCGATATATCGGCTGTTCAGTTTCATGTGTCGGAGGCCCACTTTCCGCCCGCATTGATATTGCAGATGCGAGATACGCCGCTTTACGCGAAGAATCGAGGGCAAAGCCGGTAATTGATCAGAGTTTTTCGGAACTGATCAAAAATAATCGGAAAATCCTGCGGAGAGTGGCTCCCTGGGACGGGCTCGAACCGCCGACCCGGTGATTAACAGTCACCTGCTCTACCAACTGAGCTACCAGGGAATAACCATCTCAATGAGCGCGCCGCTATATCACCGGATGAGTCCCGGCGGCAAGCCTCGGATCACAACCAAATGCACAAAGAAGATCGGGAGCCGAAGGGCTCCCGATAAGGCATTGGGTGGATGGTGGGGTGTCTTCACGGGAAGACAACTACACCTTCCCCCAAGAGGGTAAATGATCGGTTAACACCATTGCGATCGGGTCGAAAAGGATTCAAGCTGTTTGAGAAAGTCTTATCCGAAAGGGCCAAGGCCATGCGCGAATACACAACATATGGCGAGTTTTTCCCCTACTACCTACAAGAGCACGCGCGGCCGGCGACACGCTATTTTCATTATGCGGGATCGATTCTTGCCATCATTGTCCTGACTTATGCCATCGCCAGCGGAAATTTGTGGCTGCTGTTGCTGGTGCCGGTGTCGGGTTATTTTTTCGCCTGGATCAGCCATGCTTTTGTCGAGCGCAACAAACCGGCGACCTTCACCTACCCACTCTGGTCGCTGCGCGGCGACTATCACATGCTGGTCCTCGCGATCTCCGGGAAGCTGAATGCCGAACTTGAGCGCGCCGGCGTCGGTCGGCGCACGGCCGGCCAAGGCTGATGGCCGGCGGGCCGATTTGGTTGGCATGAGAGTGGAGGCTCCGCCCGGAATCGAACCGGGGTACACGGATTTGCAATCCGCTGCGTCACCACTCCGCCACGGAGCCTCGGCGCGGTGAGGCGCGTTTGTAACCGAGGCGAATTCATGCGGCAACGTGTCTTCGCACGATCGCCGTCATCAAGTGTTGCCGCGGGCTTTGAACGCGCGATATAAGCGCGGCGCAATCAGAAATGAGGGGGCTGCACGTGCTCGACTTTTCCCGCGAACGCGATGCCATGGTGGACAGCCAGGTTCACACCGCTGATGTAACCGAGCGGCGGCTGTTGCGCGCGATGCGGACATTGCCGCGCGAAACCTTCATGCCGAAGAGCAAGCAGGCGCTCGCCTACGCTGATAGCGAGGTCGAGACAGCGCCGGGGCGCTGGATGATGCGGCCTCGTGAACTGGCCATGCTGATCGACGCTGCCGAAATCGACGAATCGGATCTGGTGCTGAATATTGCGAGCGGGCGCGGATATGCCGCTGCCGTGATCTCGCGTCTCGCCGAGACGGTCGTGTGTGTCGAGACCGACGAGACCCTGATCGAAAAGGCTTCAGCTGCTTTGGGCAATGCCGGGTGCGACAATGCCGTCGTCATCAAGGGCAATCCGCGCGAAGGCGCGCCGGGGCAGGGGCCTTACGACGTAATCTTTGTGGAAGGCGCGGTAGAGATGACGCCGCGGGCCTGGTTCGATCAATTGAAAGATGGCGGACGGTTGGCGGTGGTTCTGTGGCAAGGGCATATCGGCAAAGCCACGATTTTCACGCGGTCGGGCGACAGCATCGGCCAGCGGACAGTTTTTGATGCGACGCCCCGGCTGATTCCGGGTTTCCAGAAAGAGCCCGGATTCGTTTTTTAGCGCGGTACGCTGCTTGTAAATGATGGCGGGGCGCTTAAGTGAACACTGTTCACTTGCTACGGCTTCGTTAGAATTCTTACAAAGCCGACACTATGCCGGTGGCGCCAGCTGTATAAAGTACAGCGAAATCCGAGGGACGAACATGTTCAAAAGACTTTTCTGTACAGGCGCTCTGGCCGCCATCGCCATTTCGCTGCCGGCAGGCGCTCAGACTTTCGAGGAAACGCTCGAACTGACCTACCGATCGAATCCGACATTGCAGGCGGACCGGGCCGGATTGCGGGCGACGGAAGAGACGGTCACCCAGGCTCGTTCAGGATGGCTGCCCAATGTTTCTGCCACGGCCAGAATTTCGCGATCGCGGACCGAGAGCTCAGGCGGGTTTTTCAACCAGGCCAATACGGTGACTCCGCAAACCTACAGCATCAATGCCAGCCAGGCGATCTGGCGCGGTGGCGAGATCAACGGTGCCATCAACCAGGCACAGGCCAATGTTCTGGCGGCCCGGGAATCGCTGCGCGCTACAGAGCAGACCGTGTTGCTCGCGGCCGCAACCGCATTCCTTGACGTGCGCCGCGACGTCGAAATCGCGAATATCCGCCGCAACAATGTCGAGGTTCTTCTCGCGCAGCTGGACGCTGCCGAGGACCGGTTCGAAGTCGGCGAGATCACACGCACCGACGTGTCACAGGCTGAAGCCCGTCTTGCGAGCGCTCGTGCCCAACTTGCTACGGCCCTGTCGCAGCTCGCTGCAAGCCGTGCGCGCTATGCCGCCGTTGTTGGCCAGTATCCGGCGACATTGACGCCGGAACCGCCGCTTCCCGAGCTTCCGGCTTCGATCGAGGATGCGCTCGAAATTGCACTCGATTACAGCCCGGTCTTGCGGGCCGCTGCATTCAATGAGGACTCGGCGCGCGCCGGTATTCAAACCGCCCGTGGTGCGTTCTCGCCCGACGTTTCGCTGGCGGCTGCTGCTAGCCGCGCCCATGACCAGAATTTTCCCGGCGATGAGACCGATCGCTATACGCTGACGGCGGAAGTGTCAGTGCCACTGTTTACCGGCGGGCTGAACGGATCACGTCTCCGGCAGGCCACCTTCAATGCCGACCAGGCACGCATTCGCGTGACCGCGGCACGCCGGCAGGTCACGGAAGTGGTGACAACCGCCTACAACAATCTTGTTGCGAGCCGTTCCGTCATTGATTCGAGCCAGCGGTCGGTCGAAGCGAACGAAATTGCTTTGGAGGGTGTCCAGCAGGAAGCGTTCGTTGGATTGCGGACGACTCTCGATGTGCTGAATGCCGAACAGGAATTGCTTGAAGCGCGCCTGACACTCGTCAGTGCGGAACGCGATTCGTATGTCGCCGGGTTGACGCTATTGCAGGCGATGGGGCTGCTCACGGCGGAGACGCTTGAAATTTCCGGGACGCCTGAACCCTATCTTAGCGAGCCAAGCCGGACTGAATTCGACCTGACTCCGTGGAATTAGCTTGGGAAAACTGGGCATTCTGTCTGGACACGATACCCCAACACCGGTTTTATTCCCCGAACAGGGGAAGCGATGAACAAGGAATCGCGCGCTAATGTCTACTGAAGCTGCTGAAAACGAACCGTCCATGGAAGAAATCCTCGCTTCGATCCGGCGGATCATTGACGAGGATGAAGAGAGCGGTGACGGCGAAGCCGAAGCTGCTGCTCCAGAGGCAGAAGCAGAGCCGCAAGTCGCCGAGGAAACCGAAGCGGATCCCGAGCCCGCGCCGGAGCCGGTTGCTGAAGCCGCGCCGGAACCTGCACCCGAACCAGAGCCTGAGCCTGAAGAAGAGGTATTGGAACTCACCGAGACGGTCGAAGACGAATCGGCTGGCACGGATCCGCTTGCGCTGGACGATGATCTGATGATTGTCGATCGCGAGGACGAGGTTGAGCCTGCGCCGGAACCGGCGCCTGAGCCCGAGCCGGAACCCGTCATGGAAAGCGCCCCTGAGCCCGAGAGTGATGATTCGCTGGTCGGAACGCCTGCCGCGACCGCGGCGGCTGGTGCCTTTGATGCGTTGGCGGAAAACCTGCGGGTCGCCAGCGCTGATGGCCTGACGCTTGAAGGCATCGTCCGCGAAATGATGCGGCCAATGCTGAAGGAATGGCTGGACGCCAATTTGCCGCGCATCGTCGAAGAAAAGGTCGAATCGGAAATCGAACGCATTGCGCGTCGACGCTGAGCCTGATCTGACATCAACAACAAGCGGGCGTCGACGAAACCGTCGGCGCCCTTTATGTATCCGCCGCCATGCTAGACAAGACCTTTGATCCGAAAGCCGCCGAACCGCGCCTCTACGCGCAGTGGGAAGATGCCGGAGCCTTCCAGCCGAAGGACGACCCGGACGCCGAAACCTATTCGATTGTCATCCCTCCGCCGAATATAACAGGCAGCCTGCATATCGGCCACGCGCTGAACAACACGCTTCAGGACGTGCTGATCCGCTATCACCGCATGCTGGGAAAGGCCGTGCTTTGGCAGCCTGGAACCGACCATGCCGGTATCGCGACGCAAATGGTGGTCGAGCGCCAGCTATCAGCTGAAGGCAATATCTCGCGCCGGGATATGGGGCGCGAAGCCTTCATTGAACGCGTGTGGAAATGGAAAGAGGAATCCGGGGGCACGATCCTCAACCAATTGCGCCGGCTGGGCGCATCCTGTGACTGGAGCCGCGAGCGCTTCACCATGGATGAAGGGTTGTCCAAGGCAGTCCTCAAGGTCTTTGTCGAGCTCTATAATCAGGACCTCATCTACCGCGACAAGCGGCTGGTGAACTGGGACCCGCATTTCCAGACCGCGATCTCCGACCTGGAAGTCGAGAACAAGGAGGTCGACGGGCATTTCTGGCGCTTCCGTTACCCGCTCGCTGATGGCTCGACCTATGAATTCCCCGTGGCTTTCGACGAGGACGGGAAGCCCACTGCGTGGGAGACCCGCGATTACATCGTCGTCGCAACGACCCGCCCGGAAACCGTGCTCGGCGATACCGGGGTTGCGGTGCATCCGGACGATGAGCGCTATGCCGGCCTGGTCGGGAAGAAACTTCGTCTGCCGATTGCCGATGTCGAAATCCCGATTGTCGCCGACGAACATGCGGATCCGGAGCAGGGCTCGGGCGCGGTGAAGATCACGCCGGCGCACGATTTCAACGACTTCATGGTGGGCGAACGCCAAGGCCTGCCGATGGTCAATATTCTCGACCGCGAGGCGCGGCTCATCAGCGAGATCGCCGACGAGACCGTCGACGGGCTTGACCGCATTCCAGCCGAGTGGCGCGGGCTCGACCGGTTCGAGGCGCGCGAAAAACTGGTTGCGCGCATGGACGAGCTCGGCCTGCTCGACGGGATCGAGGATCGCAAGGTGCAACAGCCCTTCGGTGACCGATCGGGCGTGGTTGTCGAACCTTTCCTCACCGACCAATGGTTCGTGAAGGCGGACGTGCTGGCGAAGGACGCCATTGCGGCGGTCGAGGACGGGCGCACCAAATTCCACCCCAAGAACTGGGAGAACACCTATTTCAACTGGATGCGCAACATCCAGCCCTGGTGTATCTCGCGCCAGCTCTGGTGGGGACACCGGATTCCGGCCTGGTATGACGCAGACGGCAAGGTCTATGTCGCCGAAAACGAAGCTGAAGCCGTTGCGCAGGCCGGCGGCAAGACGCTTACCCAGGACGAGGACGTTCTCGACACCTGGTTTTCCTCGGCCCTATGGCCGTTCTCTACGCTGGGCTGGCCCGAGGAAACGAATGAGCTGGAGCGCTTTTATCCGACGTCCGTGCTGGTTACGGCATTCGACATCATCTTCTTCTGGGTCGCCCGGATGATGATGCAGGGGCTTCATTTCCAGAAGGAAATCCCTTTCCACGATGTCTACATCCACGCCCTGGTGCGCGACGAGCACGGTGCCAAGATGTCGAAATCGAAGGGCAATGTGATCGACCCGTTGGAACTGGTCGATGAGTTCGGCGCCGATGCGGTGCGTTTCACGCTTGCGGCATTGGCTGCCCAGGGACGCGACATTCGGATGTCTAAAGAGCGCGTTGAGGGCTACCGGAATTTCGGCACCAAGCTGTGGAATGCGGCCCGCTTCTGCCTGATGAATGATTGCCTTCCGGATCCGGACTTCGATCCGAAAGCGGTGAAGCAGACGGTCAACCAGTGGCTGCTCGGCGAAGCCGAAGCGGCCGCTGCGGCAGTCGCAAGGGGGCTCGAGAGCTACAAGTTCAACGAAGCGGCCGGCGCGGCCTATCGCTTTGTCTGGAACGTGTTCTGCGATTGGCACCTGGAGTTCGCCAAGCCGCTGCTTTCCGGAAATGACGATGCTGCCAAGGCCGAGACGCGTGCGACGACGGCGTTTGTGCTGGAGGTCGCGCTGAAACTCCTGCATCCCTTCATGCCGTTTGTGACCGAAGAGTTGTGGGCGAAGACGGCGGGTGAAAAGGGGCGTGACAACCTCCTGATCGTCGGTGACTGGCCAAAGCTGGATGGGCTGACGAACAAGAGTGCACAGGCCGAGATGAACTGGCTGGTCAGCCTGATCACCGAGATCCGAAAGTTGCGTTCGGAGATGAACATTCCGCCGAATGCAAAACCGGCGGGCCTTGCCGTAAACGCCGACGCGGTTTTGGCGAAGCGGCTGGAAACCCATTCCGCCCTGATCTGCCGGATGGCGCGGCTGGATTCAATTGGTGCGGCCGAACAAGCGCCTGACGGATCAGCGCAAATCGTGGTCGACGAAGTGACCTACGCCTTGCCGCTGGAAGGCGTCATTGATTTTGACGCCGAACGGGCGCGTCTGGACAAGGAAATCGCGAAAATCGAGGGCGAGATCACGCGGCTCGAGAAAAAGCTCGGGAACGAGAAATTCGTCGCCAATGCGCCGGAAGCGGTGGTCGCCGGCGAGCGCGAGAAACTGTCCGACTATGCAGCGCAGCAGACAGCATTGGTCGCGGCGCGCGGGCGACTGGCATAATTCTGCCATCGAAGGCTGCATTTTCAGCAGCCAATGCAATTTCTGCGGGGCGATCCGGGCGTGATGACCACAATCGGGCGTCTGCGTTTTTATGCGCTCCTGAGGCATTTTTCGCGTGTCAGTTGTTGCCGCTTTCTGAAATGGCGTTAACGATTATATTCGACAGACAGAAAACTGGGGGAACACCGTGAATATTCGCAAGAACTTGGCCGCGGGCGCGGCCATTGGCGCCATTGCCATTCTGGCACCAGGGGTCGCCAACGCCCAATCAGACTCGGAGCTTCGCCAGGAACTCCAGCGTGCGCAGCAACGCATTCAGCAGCTCGAAAGCCGACTTTCAGCTGATCTGCCGCCCGCAACAACCGATGGTCAGTGTTTCTCGCGTGTGCTGGTTCCGCCGAGCCCGCGGACGATAACGGACACAATTATCGTGGCCGAAGCGCGCACGGAAACCATCGTCATTCCGCCGCAATACCAAACGGTAACCGAGCAGGTGCTGATCGAGGAAGAACGCACGGTTCGCCGCGTGATCCCCGCGCAGTACGAAACCCGGACCGAGCAGGTCCTGATTCGTCCGGAGCGCGTTGAACGCCGGATTATTCCTGCCGTTTACGAAACCCGCACCGAGCAAGTCCTGGTCGAGCCGGAAAGAACGGTTCGCCGCGTCGTGCCCGCAGAAACACGGACTGTGACTGAAACCGTCACCATCCAGGAATCGCGTATCGAACCCGTCGTGATCCCGGCACAGTACGAGGAATATACGGAACAGGTGCTGGTACGTGAGGCGTATTATACTTGGCAGCCTTCCGAGCCGCTCTATCTGGCTTCGAATTCGAATGCCTCCAGCGCAGCAGAGTTCGCGCGGAGCAATTTCTCGTCGTCCGATCTGCGTGAATTGCCGACCGGGGAAATTCTCTGTCGTGTGGAAGTGCCGGCAGAGTATGAAACGGTCACCCGGACGCGCCTGGTGAGCCCCGAGCGCATCGTCTATCGCACCGCCGATGGCGGCACGTCTCCGAGCCCGGTCGAACTGCCGCCCGTTACGACGTCGGCAACCCGGACCGAGATCATCACGCCGGAACGCGTGGTCGAGGAAGTGATCCCTTCGCGCTATGAAACGCTCACCACGACCGTGGAAGTCGAACCCGAGCGCGTGGTCGAGGAAATCATTCCGGCCGAATACGAGACTGTCCAAACCACGGTCGTCGTCGAACCGGAACGCGTGGTCGAGGAAGTCATCCCGGCGCGTTATGAGACCACCACTGTCGAGCGTCTGGTGACGCCGGGTCGCGAAGAAACCCGGACCATTCCGCCGGTGACCCGCGAAGTCACGCGCGTCAGCTATGACGGTGCTGGCAATCTCGCCTGGCGTGAAGTGCTGTGCGAAATCAACACGACACCGCAGGCGATCGAGCAGATCCAGATCGGTCTGCGAGATGCCGGTTACTACAACGGCCCAGTGGATGGCCTGTTCCGCGAACAGACCTACCAGGCCATGGTGCGCTACCAGGAAGCCAACGGGCTCGTGCGGGGTCAGCTGACCCGCCAGTTCGTCGAGCATCTGGGTGTGCCATGGGCACCGTTGACGGTGAATTTCTACCCGTCCAACTGACCCGGACGGCAGTTTCAGGAGAAACCCTCGCTCGTTTGAGCGAGGGTTTTTCTTTGCCTTTGCGAATTCACGCCGGACGAAAGATTGCGTGTCGGGCGGATGGCGTTAGCTTTTCCTCATGACCGAGTCGACTGCCTTATCTCCGGAGATGGAAACCATCTGGCGCGACGAGCTCTCGCCCTTTCTTGCCGAGCGAGAGACACGCCGGAAGCGCGCCGTGAACGAGCTGGTATTCGGCGGTATCGGTGGAATTGCTGCCGGGCTGGTTGCGCTCGTCGTCCTGTCGCTTCTCCTTCTGCCGCAGTTCGGAATATTTGCGCTGATCGGCCTTGGAATCCTTGGCTTCGTGCTGGGCGGCCGCAAGCTCAACGCCTTGCGCAAGGAAGTGAAGTCCGGCCTCCTCGAACGGCTCGCCGAGACGTCGCATATGCAATATGCGCTCAAGCCGAATCAGCCGGCGCGTTTCAACGTATTCCGCGAGCATGGGCTGATCCCGTCGTCGCAACGCGACCATTTCGAGGACCATTTCACCGGCGAGCGGCACGGTTCCGTCTTCGAGCTTTACGAAGCGAAACTTGAACAGCGCCGGCGGTCCAAGAACCGGACCTATTACGTGACGGTGTTCCGCGGTCTCCTGATCAGGATCGAATTCCCGCGTACCGTCGAGGGCGTCACGGTCATCACCCGCGACAAGGGATTTTTCAATGCGCTGGAAGGCTGGGGGCGCAAGACGTTCGGCAGCCACAAGTTGGAGCGTGTCGGCCTCGTCGACCCGGATTTTGAAAAGCTGTTCGAGGTGTATTCGACCGACCAGGTCATGTCCCGTTATCTCCTCACGCCCACCTTCATGGAGCGCCTGCTGGCGCTGGAAAACGCAGTGAAGGGCAAGAAGGTGCGCGCGGCATTCGACGAGCGGAATGGCGGCGGCGAATTGCTGATTGCGGTCGAGACCGGCGATCTGTTCGAGCCGGGCAGCCTGTTCAAGCCGCTCGATGATGAGGAGCGCGTCCGCACGCTGTTGCAGGAAATCGACCTGGTGACCGGCATGCTGGACTTGATGGTCCGCCCGCCCGAGCTCGGCGAGAACGTGCTGGCTGACACGCTCTAGAAGTCGAAACCTGCCACCACCGGCACATGATCCGAGGCTTTCGCCTTACCGCGCGTTTTCTTGTGAATCTCCACGGATCTGAGCCTGTCAGCGGCTTGCGGCGAACACAGCAGATGGTCGATGCGGATGCCGTGATCCTTTTGCCAGGCCCCTGCCTGATAGTCCCAGAACGTATACTGGTGCGCGCGGCCATCGCACTGCTCGAAGGCGCTGGTGAAGCCCTGAAAAAGGAGCTGGCGGAAGGCGGCGCGCGATTCCGGCCGGGTCAGAGCATCGCCTTCCCACGCGGCAGGATCGTGCACGTCATTGTCACCGGGAATGACGTTGTAATCGCCGGCAAGGACGAGATTTTCCTCATAGGTGAGAAGCTCGGCGGCGCGCGCGTTGAGGCGCTTCATCCAGCCCAGTTTGTAGTCGAATTTGGGGCCCGGTGCCGGATTGCCATTGGGCAGGTAGATCGAGGCGACGCGCACGACGGCATCGTCGATCGCAATCACCGCTTCGAGATAGCGCGCCTGCTCGTCCTCATCATCCCCGGGAAGACCGGAAACCGTTTCCTCGATCGGGAATTTCGAGAGAATGGCAACGCCATTATAGGATTTCTGACCGTGCGTCTCGACGTTGTAGCCGAGATCCTCGATCTCGAGGCGCGGGAAGTTCTCGTCAATGCACTTGATTTCCTGCAAGCAAACGATGTCGGTTTCGCTCTCGCGCAACCAGTCGAGTACGTTTGCAAGGCGCGCCTTGACCGAATTGACGTTCCAGGTGGCGATGGTGACAGTCATGGGCGGGCCTTTGGACATTCCAGATTCGATTTTCGCCAACTAGCCACAACAATTCGCTGGTGACCACTCGGTTTGCCGCGCCGCGGCGCTTGCGGCGGGTCGATCCAGGCAACGGATCCTGCCCGGGACAAGGGGCGAGTTATGCGCAATGCGGCCGTCGCGGCTAGAAGCCCCGGAAACTGGCGATCTCATCGAGATCTGCCCGTTCCGTGCGCATCGAATTGAGCGGCGCACCGGGATCGGCATAGCCGAGCGCCATGCCGCAATAGACCTGCTCGTCGTCCGGCAGGTCGAGTGCGGCGCCGATGGTTTTTGTGAACCGTGTCCAGGCTTCCTGCATGCATGTTGCCAGCCCGTGCGCTTCAGCAGCCAGCGCGACGGCGTAGATGAACATGCCGAGATGTGCCCACTGATTGGGATTCATCTTCGGATCGATAGTGAAGAAGAGGCCGACCGGCGCGCCGAAGAAGTCGAAGTTTTTCAGGACCTGGATCAGGCGACCGGCCTTGTCCTCGCGCGGTATGCCGAGGATGTCGTACATCTGTTCGCCGACCGCAAACCGACGCGAGCGATAAGGCTCCCAGAGTTTGGCAGGATAGACCGGAAAGGTATTTTCGTCGCCTAACGGATCGGATTCGAGCTTTGCCTTCGTGGCATCGATGATCGCCTGCCGTGCCGCGCCGGTGACGACATGCACTTTCCAAGGCTGGAGATTGCCGCCTGACGGGGCCCAGCGTGCATCATCCAGGACGGCGCGGACGGTGGACTCGTCGACGGGCTTGTCGAGGAAGGCCCGCGTCGAAATACGACCACGCAGGGCTTCAAGAATGTCCATCAGATCGAGAAGCTGACGCCGCAACCACAGGCCGCCGTGGCATGCGGATTGTCGATCCTGAAGGTCGCGCCGATCAGATCGTCGGAAAAATCGATGGTGCAGTCGGCGAGGAAGGGCAGCGAGGCCGAGTCGATCGCCACTTTCGCGCCGTTGCGTTCGAGCAGCGTGTCGTCATCGGTCGCGGCTTCATCGAGGTCGAACTTGTAGGAAAAGCCCGAGCATCCTCCGCCTTCGACGGAAATGCGCATAACACCAGCCTTCTCGGCGTCGAGAATGGCATTGATGCGCTTGGCGGCGCGTTCGGTCAGTTCGATCTGCGGTGCGGCCATGACGGGCTCCGGCTTTTGTTTTGCTGCCCCGTGATATATGGAGCCCGCGAGGCGTACGCAAACCCGGATTGGACACAAGCATGAGCGTCGGGGCGACAGATCGCAGCCGGGCAGTCTATGCCTGCCACCCTTCGCAATCGCGCGGGCGGGTCTATGCGCAGCCGGAAAGCGCGTCGCGAACCGCGTTCCAGCGCGACCGCGACCGTATTATCCACACCACCGCCTTTCGGCGACTGAAGGAGAAGACGCAGGTCTTCGTGGCCCATGAAGGCGATCATTACCGGACCCGCCTCACGCATTCGCTGGAAGTGGCACAGATCGCCCGCACGATCGCACGGGCGCTGGATGCCGACGAGGACCTGACCGAAGCCCTGGCACTGGCGCACGACATGGGGCATCCGCCTTTCGGGCATGCGGGCGAACGGGCGCTGGCGGCGTGCATGAAAGAGTTCGGCGGGTTCGATCACAATGCCCATACATTGCGGATCATTACCAAGTCGGAAGTCCGCTACGCGGAGTTCGAGGGTCTGAACCTGACCTGGGAAACCGTCGAGGGAATCGTCAAGCACAATGGCCCATTGATCACGGCGGCAAAGGGCGAGGACGAGCTCAACTGGGGCATTACGGATTATCCGCACTGGCGGGAGCTTGAACTCGACAGCTTTGCTTCGCTGGAAGCGCAGATCGCGGCGCTGTCGGATGACATCGCCTATAATAATCACGATATCGATGACGGGCTGCGCGCCGGCCTTCTCGACCTAGAGGAACTGTCCAAACTACCATTGGTCGGGCGAACACTGGCGGCGATCCGGCAGCGCTATCCCGCGGCAAGCGAGGAAATCCAGATCCTTGAAATGATCCGCGAGCTGATCGGCGTGATGGTCGAGGACGTGCTGGGCGAAACCCGAAAACGCCTCGCGAATCTTGCGCCTGATAGTGCGCAATCGGTCCGCTCGGCCGGCGTCGAGACGGCGGCTTTCTCCAACGACATGCTGATTGAGCTGGCCGAAGTGCGCCGCCATCTATTCGCCAACATGTACCGGCATTACAAGGTCAATCGGATGATGGCACAGGCGGAGCGGGTCGTGACCGAATTGTTCGAGCGGTTCATCGCCGATCCCGGCCTGTTGCCCACGCGCTTCCGGAGGGATGCCGGCGCGCCCGGCAGCGTCGAACTCGCCCGGCTTGTTTGCGACTACATTGCCGGCATGACGGACCGCTACGCGCTGGAGGAGCACCGGCGGTTATTCACAGTTCAGGGCTATCTCTGATCCCCGATGACGCGGTGTATTGGTGTTATTCTGGGAGCGATCAGCTGATTCGCCGATTGGAAACGGAACACCATGAGCGAAAGCGAATATCCCGAAGGGGAGTATGACGAGGAGGAGACGTTCGACGCGCGCGGCGATTCGCGGCGCGGCCCCTTGTTGCTGACCACTGCCTTTGCCGTTTTCGTATTGTTCGTGGCTGTCGTCTGGAGCGCGTACCAGCAGGGCGTGAGGGACCGGGATGAACCCCCGCGGATCGTTGCCGATTCGACGCCATACCGTGAACGACCGGCCGACCCTGGCGGCACCGAAACGCCGGATCTCGATATCGAGGCTTATGACCGGATTTCCGGCAATGACAGCGATCGCGAGACCGCAACGCCGCGGGACGGCCCTGAGGAACCGGTCGACGGGCGCCCGGCGCTACGCCTGGAGGAAACGACACCGGACGAAGCCGCGCAAAGCGATTCCGGCGCCGCAGATCCGACCGCGGTCTATACCGAGACGGAAACCCGTGATACGGCGGCAGAATCCCCGCCGGCCTCGCAGACGACAACACCAGTTCCGCCTCCGCCACCGCCTCCAGCCCAGGAAACGCAAGCGGCCAGCCTGGCCGTGCCGGCCCCCGTCAATGATGGCAGCTGGGTCGTGCAGATCGGATCCTTCAGGACGGAAGAAGAGGCCGAGAGTGCCTGGGTCAATTTCATCACCGGATACTCCGATATCGCTGCGGGTGCATCGCCGGACATCCAGGCCGCGGAAATCGACGGTCGCGGCACCTATCACCGGCTGCGCATTGCCGCCTTTGCCGGCCGCGACGAAGCATCGGCCTTTTGCGCCGCCTTGCAGGCCCGCGGCCAGGATTGTTACGCCACCCGCAGATGACCGCCCAGGCAACGATCCTAGGGCTCCAGGGGCCGGTCCTCGATGCAGGTGAACGCGGCTTCTTCGCCGATGCCGATCCGTGGGGCTTCATCCTGTTCGGCCGCAATGTCGAAAACCCTAAACAATTGGCGCGCTTGTGCGTAGCTTTGCGCGACAGCGTTGGACGCGATGCGCCGATATTCATTGACCAGGAAGGCGGACGGGTGCAACGGCTGCGGTCGCCACACTGGCGAGAAGCACCGCCGGCCGCGGCTTTTGGCGCGCTATACGCACACGACAAGGAAGCGGCTGCCGAAGCGGTCTGGATCAATCACCGGCTGATCGCGGCCGAGCTCCGCGCGAGTGGCATTGATGCCGATTGCGCGCCGTGTCTCGACCTCGCAATCGAGGGGGCGGATGCGGTCATTGGCGATCGCGCTTACGGCGGCGATCCCGAGATGATCGCCGCGCTCGGGCGGTCTGCGATGGACGGTCTGATGGCGGGCGGCGTGGCTCCGGTCATCAAGCACATTCCCGGGCATGGCCGAGCGGATGCAGACAGCCATTTTCACCTGCCGAGGGTAGGGGAGACCCTGGAGGTTCTTCAGGACACCGATTTCAGGCCCTTCGCGGCGCTTCATGATGCGCCGATGGCGATGACGGCACACATTGTCTACGACGCGCTTGACCGTGATGCGCCGGCGACGATGTCGGAGGCCGCTATTGCGTTCATGCGCGAAACGATCGGCTTCGATGGCCTGCTGATGACCGACGACCTCTCGATGAAAGCGTTGACCGGTTCGTTTGCCGAACGCACCCAGCGCGCATTGAACGCCGGTTGCGATGTCGTGCTGCACTGCAATGGCGACCGCGCGGAGATGGAAGCTATTGCCGAGGCTGCGCCACGCCTGGAAGGCCCCGCACTGAAACGGGCGCAGTCAGCCGAGGCCGCGCGTCAAGGCGGGGAACCTTATGATGCCGGCAAGGGCCTTGCCAGGCTGGACCGGTTGCTATCGCGGGTGGCGGTATGACGGACGACTTCGAGGAAGACCTGCCGTTCGAGGCTGTCGAGGACGCCGATCACGAAGCGCTGATTGTCGATATCGACGGTTATGAAGGGCCGCTGCACTTGCTGCTCGCTTTGGCGCGCAAGAAGAAGATTGACCTGACCAAGCTGTCGATACTGGAACTTGCCGAGCAGTATCTCGCCTTCGTCCACGCGGCGCGCAAGCGGCTGGACCTGGCGGCCGAATACCTCGTCATGGCGAGCTGGCTGGCCTATCTGAAATCGCGCCTGCTTCTGCCGAAGCCGGCCAAGGATGATGAAGACATGGCGCCGGAACAGATGGCGGCAGCCCTGGCTTTCCGGTTGCGCCGCCTGGAGGCCATGAAGGCGGCCGGACAGGCTCTCCATGCGGGCAAGCTTTTGCGGCGGGACGTGTTTCCACGTGGCATGCCGGAAGGCGTGCGCACGCTGCGCGCCTCGCGTTACGAAGCCAATTTCTACGATTTGCTGAGCGCTTACGCCCAAAGGCGGCAAGCCTCGATCCGTTCGAACTATCGTCCGGATTTGCCGAAAGTCTACGCCCTCGATAATGCGCGGACCCGGTTGGAGCGCCTGTTGCCCGAAGTACATGAGTGGCGCACGCTGGACAGCCTGCTGCCAGATAACCGGGAGCTCGGACAAGATCCGCCGCCGCGGCGGTCAGTGCTCGCCAGTTCAACACTCGCCGTGCTCGAAGTGACGAAGGATGGCCATGCCGAATTGCGTCAGGCCAAACCCTATGATCCCATCGAGGTCAAAGGCAAAAACGAAGAGCCGAAGGCATGACCGACAAGCCAGACCCCATCAGCGAGGCGATTGACAAGCTTCGCGCGCGCGCCGAACGGCAGGGTGAGACCGAAACCGGGAGCGATGAAAAGGGGCCGCGGCTGGCACTGGACGCCGAACGCCAGCGCATGCGCCGCCTGGAAGCATTGTTGTTTGCCGCTGCCGAACCGCTGGATATCGAGACACTTCAGACGCGGCTTCCTGCGGAATCCGATGTCGAGGCACTTCTCGAGGCGCTCCAGGCGGACTATGCCGAGCGCGGCGTGCATCTGACCGAAGTCGGAGGGCGCTGGCGCTTCGAGACAGCCCCAGACCTGCGTGGCCTGCTCGAGGAGATCCGCGAAGAACCGCGCAAGCTGTCGGATGCCGGGCTGGAGACGCTGGCCATCATCGCCTACCACCAGCCGGTCACGCGTGCCGAGATCGAGGAAATCCGCGGCGTTGCGGTCTCGAAGGGCACGCTCGACCTGTTGTTCGAACTGGGCTGGATCCGGCCGCGCGGTCGTCGTCGGTCACCCGGCCGTCCCGTGACCTATGGTACGACAAATGGGTTCCTGCAGTATTTCGGACTGGCGGGAATCGGTGATCTTCCCGGACAGGCCGACCTGAAAGCGGCCGGTCTGCTGGACGCCCGCCTGCCGCCGGGGTTTGAAGTGCCGGCACCTGGCATGGGCAGTGAGACCGATGACGAGGACCCGCTGGATCCCGAAGAGGACGCGCATCTCTTTCATGTCGATTTCATGGATGAGGATGGTGGCGAAGACTGAATCCCTGACGAGGGAAATGGACGCGCGCGGCAGGCTCGTTTAAGCAATTGTCTGGATCCGCAGGGAGGAATGGATGGCGCCGGGTATTTGGCAAATCCTTATTATCGTTATTCTCGTCGTTCTGTTGTTCGGCGCGGGCCGCATTTCCGGGCTGATGGGCGAAGTCGCCAAGGGCATTACAAGCTTCCGCAAGGGCCTCAAGGAAGGCGCTGATGGCGGTGATGATGAGTCGAACGGTGACGGCGAGTCCGAAGCCCTCAACGACGAACGATCCTCGGAGGAGACTCCGGCTTCCCGCGAGGAAGAAACCACGCGGAACTAGGAGCCGGTCATGAATCCCGGCATAGGCGCTCCCGAACTGATGGTCCTGGCGGTGCTGGCCCTGATCGTGGTCGGCCCCAAAGACCTGCCGAAAATGTTGCGGCGGGTCGGCCAGTTTGTCGGCCAGGCGCGGCAGATGGCACGAGATTTCCAACGCAGCTTCGACGAGATGGGGCGCGAGAACGAGATGGCGGACTTGCGCCGCGAGATCGAGGCGCTCAAGTCCGGAAATCCAGCCGCTGACCTGAAACGCGATCTCGACGAGGTGAAGCGCGATCTCGCCTCGCTGGAACACGAGGATATCGTGCAGCGCAAGATCGCAGCCGCTGACAAGTCCGACAAGACGATCGCGGAAGACGACCGCAACACGATCCACAAGCCCGCAGAAACCGGCAATTCGAAGGTCGAGCCCTATTCACCGCCGGCTGCGGCCAAAAAGAAAACGGCCGAGGACGAATGAACAAGGACGTCGATCCACCGGCCGAAGATGACGAGGTCGAAGCCAGCCGCGCGCCGCTTCTCGAACATCTGTCCGAGTTGCGTGTGCGCCTGATCCGGCTGGTGATTGTGCTGGCGATCGGGTTTATCGGCTGCTTCATCTTCGCCGAGCCGATCTATAATTTCCTTCTTGTGCCCTTCGAAGACGCCGCTGCGCGCATGCGGGAGGGCGACCTTGCGCTGGAACTGATTTTCACGGCGCCGCTCGAGTTCTTCTTCGTGAAGGTGAAACTTGCCTTTTTCGGTGCGCTGATTCTGGCTTTTCCGTGGGCCGCCTACGAGATCTATTCCTTCGTGGCACCAGGACTCTATCGCAATGAACGAGGCGCGTTTGCACCTTTCCTGCTGGGGGCGCCTGCTCTGTTCGTGGCTGGCATGTCATTCGTCTACTATTTCGTTTTGCCATTCGTGATGCGGTTCGCGCTGGGCCAGGAGCAAATGGGCGACGGCAATGGCGTATCGATCCAGTTGCTGACGCGCGTGTCGGACTATCTCAACCTCGTGACCACGCTGATTCTCGCATTCGGGATGAGTTTCCAGCTACCGGTATTGCTAATGTTGCTCGGCGGTGCAGGCATCGTCACGTCGCGGCAATTGATCAGTTTCTGGAAATTTGCGCTGGTCGGGATTTTTGCTTTTGCGGCCTTCGTCACGCCTCCGGACCCGATCAGCCAGATGATCCTCGGCAGCGTATTGATGGCCCTGTATGCCGTTTCGATAGCGGGCGTTCGGATGGTCGAAAAGCGCGACAGGCCCGATGCCGCCGACGCGGCGTCCTGACGGCGTCATTGCCAGTTCCAGCAGCGCTCGCTATCACGCGCGCAACGTCTGAACCGAGAGCTGTCCATGCACGATATCCGTCTGATCCGCGACAATCCCGAGACCTTCGATGAAGGGCTTGCAAAGCGTTTCCTGCCGCCGCAAGCCGACGAAATCCTGCGGCTCGACCGCAAGCGCCGCGCAGCGCTGACCCGCCAACAAGAGGCGGAAACCGAGCGCAATACGCTGTCCAAGCAGATCGGACAGGCAAAAGCGAAGGGCGATGAAGAGGCCTTCAACCGGTTGCGTGCCGATGTTGACCGCCTGAAAGGCGTTCTGGAAGAAAGCGGCGCGGAAGCCGCCAAGTTCGAGGAAGTTCTGAACCAGCATCTCGCCGGCTTGCCGAATTTGCCGATGGACGATGTACCGATCGGCGAAGACGAGAATGCCAACGAGGAAGTGCGTGGCTGGGGCGAACCGCGCGAGTTCGATTTCGAAGCGAAAGATCACGTTGATCTCGGCGAAGGTCTGAAGCAGCTCGATTTCGAGCGCGCCGCCGCGATGTCTGGATCACGCTTTGCGGCGCTGTCGGGCGGACTCGCCCGGATGGAGCGGGCCCTGGCGCAATTCATGCTCGACCTGCACACGAGCGAGCACGGGTTTACCGAAGTCAGCCCGCCCTATCTGGTGCGGGACGAGGCGATGTACGGCACGGGTCAATTACCCAAATTCGCCGATGATTCCTTTCACACCGACAATGGTTACTGGCTGATCCCGACTTCTGAAGTACCGCTGACCAACCTGTTCCGAGACGCAATTCATGCTGAAGCCGATTTCCCGGCGCGAATGACCGCGTTTACGCCCTGCTTCCGCTTGGAGGCCGGCTCGGCAGGGCGTGACACGCGCGGCCTGATACGCATGCACCAATTCCAGAAGGTGGAAATGGTCTGCGTCACCCGGCCGGAAGAGTCGGATGATGAACTCGAACGCATGACAAATTGCGCCGAGGAAGTGCTGCGCCGGCTCGAACTGCCATATCGGGTCATGCTGCTGTCGACCGGAGACATGGGCTTTGGTGCACGCAAGACCTACGATCTCGAAGTCTGGCTACCCAGCCAGAAAACCTATCGCGAGATCTCCTCGTGCTCGAACTGCGGAGATTTCCAGGCACGGCGCATGAATGCGCGCTTCCGCCGCGAGGGCGAGAAGAAGCCGGAATTCCTGCACACGCTGAACGGGTCCGGCGTGGCGGTCGGCCGCGCGCTGCTGGCGGTGATGGAAAATCACCAGAATGCCGACGGCACGATCACTGTGCCCGATGTGCTGCGGCCCTATATGGGCGGGATCGAGGTGCTGGGCGCATGAAAAATCCCCGCATCCTGCTGACGAATGATGACGGCATCCGCGCGCGCGGCCTGCAATCGCTGCGCAAAATAGCCGCGGAGCTGTCCGACGATGTTTGGATTGCCGCACCGGCGGAGGAACAATCCGGGGCCGGGCGGTCGCTGACCTTGAACGAACCTTTGCGGGTCCGGAAGGTTGAAGACCGCGCCTATGCCATTACCGGCACGCCGACGGATGCCGTGTTGATGGGGGTGCAGGACCTGATTACGGACAGGAAGCCCGACCTGGTTTTGTCCGGCGTCAACCGCGGCGCGAACATTGCGGAGGACGTGACATTCTCCGGAACCGTCGCTGGCGCCATGCAGGGCATGCAGCTCGGAATACCGTCGATTGCCCTAAGCCAGGCTTACCCCTACCAGCCGAACACGGTCATCCGCTGGGAAACTGCCGAGACATATGGCGCCCCGATCATCCGCAAGCTGCTGGAAGAGGGTTGGCCCGAGGATGTGCTGATCAACATCAATTTCCCGGACCGCGACCCGGATGATGTAGCCGAAGTCGAGGTGACGAAGCAGGGCTGGCGCGACCAGGCCATTGTCCACGCCGACAAGCGCACCGATCCGCGCGGCATGGATTATTACTGGATCGGCTTTCGCGGCGCGCCGCAAAGTCCGCTCGAAGGCGACGACCTCCATGCCATCATGGGCGGCCGGATCTCGGTCACACCGCTGCACGTCGATCTCACGCACATGGAAACGCACCACCGCTTGAGGGGCGTTCTCGGCGGAGCCCCGCCGCGAAAATGAGCGAGCCCGACGCCCGTGTGATCCAGTTGGTGATGAGCCTGCGCGGGCAGGGGGTGAATGACCGGCACGTGCTGGCAGCCATAGAACGTACGCCGCGCCAACTATTCGTGCCGGAGCGGTTCGTCGATCACGCCTATGACAATCGGCCGCTGCCCATCGATTGCGGGCAGACGATCAGCCAGCCGCTCATCGTTGGCCTCATGACCCAACTTCTGGAAATCGACGACCGGTGCAAGGTGCTCGAGATCGGAACCGGGTCCGGCTATCAGGCGGCCATACTGTCGCGGCTGGCACGACGGGTTTATACCATCGAGCGTTATCGCACGCTCGCGAAGGAAGCCGAGGCCCGGTTCACGGCGCTGCGCCTGACAAATATCACACCGCGCATAGGCGATGGCACGAAAGGCTGGCCCGAACAGGCGCCTTTCGACCGCATCATCGTAACTGCCGGCGCACCGGTTCGGCCGGACACGCTGCTGGAGCAGCTCAAGCCCGACGGCATCGCTGTTGTACCCGTCGATAATGACCGTGGCACGCAGACTCTGGTGCGCTATCGACACGAATCGGACGACGGCCTGCAAGGCGAACCGCTCATGGATGTGCGCTTCGTTCCACTGGTGGAAGGCGAGGCAAAAGCCCTCTAGCGGCCATATTTGGCTAACCGGAGCTTAACGCCTGTCCGGCTTACTGTCGCCGGTTTGCCATCGAGATCTACGCTGATAATGCCTGTCCGCCTTATCCTTTTCCTGCTCCTCGCTTCCGGCCTCGCTGGGTGCGCCAGTTCCGGACCGCGCGAACCGGCGGCCATCGACTACCGGCGTGCCAATTATGGCGGGCCGCCGCCCGGTATCGTCGATACGCCTCCGCATTGCGGCGCAGGTGCGCACTACACGGTTCGAAACGGAGACACGCTATCGGAAATTGCGGCGGCCTGCGGTGTCACGACTCGCGCCTTGGCCGATGCGAACGGCCTCAATCCGCCGTATGAAGTTTATGCGGGCCAGGAGCTAAGTCTGCCGCGTCCGTCCACGCATACGGTGCGGCGCGGTGAAAATCTCTACAGGATTGGTCTTCGCTATAATGTCGGCCATCTTGAAATCGCTGCGCTCAATGGTATCGGCCCGCCCTACCCGATCGAGGTTGGCCAGGAATTGCAGCTGCCCAACGGAGCCTCGGGGCCCGCTGTCCGCAGCACGCCGCCCCCTGTGCGGAGCACGCCGCCACGGACGACACCGACCCGCGTGGCGTCGGTTGAATCCCCGGTCCGGCTCGAAGAGGCCGATCCCCCGGTCCCGCAGCCGCGCCGCTCGGCACCGCCGCCGGAACCTGAAAACACCGGCCCCGTCACCTTCCATTGGCCGATTCGCGGCGACATTATCTCGACCTTCGGCCCGAAACCCGACGGCCGCCGCAATGACGGCGTCAACATCTCCGCCGAAGAAGGCGCGAGCGTACGCGCTTCGGCTGCGGGAACCGTGGTGTATGCAGGCGGAGAGTTGCAGGGTTATGGCGAACTTGTGCTGGTCAGGCATTCCGACGGTTGGGTGACGGCCTATGCGCATAATTCGCGGCTGCTTGTCGCCGAGGGTGATCGCGTCACGCAGGGACAGCTGATCGCGGAAGCCGGATCCAGCGGATCGGTCGATACGCCGCAGGTGCATTTCGAAATCCGGCGCGGCGTGACACCGGAAGATCCGATGCGGCATCTGCCCGGAAGCTGACAGTCACCCCTTGTTGCATGGGGCGCATGTCCCGATATATTCCCGCGACCTTCAGATAAACGGCTCGCTTAAGGGGCACCTCCATGTTTGACGCAATCCTTCCCGCTTCCGCCGGCGCCTCCGGTGGCGCGATGGGCGCTTTGATCCAGTTCGCACCGCTGATCCTGATCTTCGTGGTCTTCTACTTCCTGCTGATCCGCCCGCAACAAAAGCGCATGAAAGACCACCGCGAAATGGTGTCCGCCCTGTCGCGCGGCGACGAGGTAGTGACCTCCGGCGGGATTCTCGGCAAGGTGACCAAGGTCGACGAGACCGAGGCTCAGGTCGAGATCGCGACGGGCGTCAAGGTCCGTGTCCTCAAGTCGACGATTTCGGAAGTGCGTTCGCGCACCCAGCCGAAGGCGGCGAATGACGGCAAGGCGGCCAAGAAGTCCGACGACAAGACCGTCTCGGAGTAAGAGCGCATGCTGTATTTCGCGCCCTGGAAAATTGGCCTGATCCTGGCGGTTTCGCTGATCGGGATCTGGCTCGCCGCCCCGAATTTCGCGCCCGTGCCGGGACAGACCGTCAATCTCGGTCTCGACCTGCAGGGCGGTTCACACCTCGTGTTCGAGGTCGATCTGGAAGGCGTTCAGGAAGAACGCCTCTCGGGGCTTTCCCAGGAAGCGAATGTACTGCTGCGTCAACAGCCCGCCATCCCGACGGCCGCCAATGCGGTCATTGGTGACGAGGTGGTTCTCCGTATCGCCCGCGCGGATGATTTCGAGGAAGCCTTTACGCGACTGCAGGGCTTATCGCGTCCTATCGGGGACAGCGCGACCGGCCTGACGGGTGGACTGGCCCCACGCAATGTCGAGTTCGAGCGCGACGATGCCGAACGCACAATCCGGATCCAGCTCACCGAAGCGGCGTTGGTCGATATTCGGGACCGCACACTGGCACAGTCGATCGAGGTGATCCGCCGTCGTATCGACGGCGCGGGAACGACAGAGCCGACGATTGCACGCCAGGGCGATGAACGGATTCTCGTTCAGGTTCCCGGCGAGAGCAATCCGCAACGCATTATCGAGATTGTCGGTACGACGGCACGGATGACGTTCCACCTGGTACGAGAGGATGTCGCAGTGGGAGCTGACGGCCAGGGCCGGACGCCGCCAGGTGTCATGATCGTGCCGCAGGACAATCTGTCCGAACCCTTCATCGCCATCGAGCGTCGCGCCATGGTGTCAGGCGAAAACCTGACTTATGCGGGATCGACATTCCAGGAAGGCCAGCCGGTCGTCGAATTCCGCTTCGACACGACGGGCGCGGCTGCGTTCGGGCGGGTCACGGCGCAGAATGTCGGGCGCCGGTTCGCCGTCGTGCTCGACGACATCGTGATTTCCTCGCCGGTGATCCTCGGGCCGATCCTTGGCGGATCCGGCGTCATCCAGGGCAATTTCACCTTCGAAAGCGCCTATGACCTTGCTGTGCTGTTGCAAGCGGGCGCGCTTCCGGCCGACCTCACCGTCGTCGAGCAGCGATCCGTCGGTCCTGGACTCGGACAGGACTCGATCAACAAGGGCCGGATCGCCGTGGTCATCGGTTTCATCGGCGTAATCGTATTTATGCTGGCGGCCTACTCGGTGTTCGGCGTGTTCTCGAACATCGCGCTGATGCTCAACGTCACGCTAATTCTCGGTGCGCTGTCGGGACTGCAGGCTACGCTGACCCTGCCAGGCATTGCCGGGATCATCCTGACCATCGGCATGGCGGTTGATGCCAATGTGCTGATCTACGAGCGGATTCGCGAAGAATCGCGCAACGGTCGGACGCCGGCCAACGCGATCGAGCGTGGTTATTCCGAAGCGTTGTCGGCGATCCTCGACGCCAATATCACGACGCTGATCGCGGCCGGCGTGCTGTACATGCTGGGCGCGGGTCCGGTGCGCGGCTTTGCCGTGACACTCGGCATCGGCATCCTGACATCCGTGTTTACCGCTTTCGTCTTCTCCCGCCTGCTCATTGCGATGTGGGTGAAGGGGCTGAAGCCCAAGAAGCTCCCGATCTAGGAGACGGCCCATGTCCCTCGCACTCGTCAATTACATCCCGGACAATACAACCATTCCGTTCATCAAGGCGCGGCTGGCAGCATTCGGGTTTTCTGCGGTGATGATGGTGGCCTCAATCGCCGCTTTCTTCGCAATGGGGCTCAATTTCGGTATCGATTTTACCGGTGGCGTGACGCTTGAAGTCCGCACCGAAGAACAGATCGACGCCGGGCGCATCGACGATATGCGGACACTGCTGAACGGGCTGGGCCTAGGCGCAGTAGAGCTCCAGGGGTTGTCAGAGCTGACGGAAGGGTCCGACTGTTACAATGACCATTGTGCCCTGATCCGGGTGCAGCCGCAGGAAGGTGAGGGGCTGGAGGCAGAACAGGCCCAGCAGGCCGCCAATCTCGCTGTTCAGTCTGCGCTGACAGAAGCCTATCCGGGAATCGAATTCCGCTCGATCAACGTGCTCGGCCCGAAAGTTTCCGGTGAACTGGTTCAGGCCGGCGTCACCTCCATCGTGGTCGCACTGTTCCTGATGCTGATCTACATCTGGTTCCGCTTCGAGTGGCAGTATTCTGTCGGGGCGGTGGTCGCACTGGTGCACGACGTGATCATCACAATCGGCATGTTTGCGGTGACGCAGCTCGAATTCAATCTCTCGACCATTGCTGCGATCCTGACCATTGTCGGTTATTCGATGAACGATACCGTGGTCGTCTACGACCGGATCCGGGAAAAACTCCGCAAGTTCAAGAAAGAGTCGCTGGCCGAGGTGCTCAACCGCGCAATCAACAAGACGCTGTCGCGCACGATCCTGACTTCGCTGACGACGCTAGTTGCGCTGATTTCGCTTTGGGTTCTCGGTGGCGCAGCGCTGCAGGGCTTCGCCTTTGCCATGATTTTTGGCGTGGTGATCGGCACCTATTCCTCGATCTTCATCGCGGCGCCGCTCCTGCTGGTCACCCAGGTCAAGCGCGACGCGACCGAGAACTGATTTCGCTTTCCTGCGCGGACTGATAAACTTCCCCGGAGAGAATCGGGGAGGGTTCAAACATGGCAGCTATCCTGTCGAATCTGCGCACAACCGTGCACATTTCGATCGCGCTCGCGATCCTGTTTTTTGTCGGCTATGCGCTGGCCTATGATGCCATCGGCTTCAACGGCGCATTCTGGATGGCGGTGGCGCGCTGGACGCATGTTGTTGCCGGCATCATGTGGATCGGACTGCTCTGGTATTTCAATTTCGTACAGATCCCGACGATGCCGGAAATCCCGGACGAGCAGAAACCTGCGATCGGCAAGCATATCGCGCCGAAAGCCCTGTTCTGGTTTCGCTGGGGCGCGGCCTTCACGGTACTGACCGGCCTGCTCGTCGCCTATCTGCGCGGCTATCTCGTGGAGGTTCTGTCATTCGGCATGATCGCTGATACCTATGCGGCACAGTATTCCTTCATCGGAATCGGTATGTGGCTGGCGTTGATCATGGCTTTCAATGTCTGGTTCGTGATCTGGCCCAACCAGAAGATCGCACTCGGGATGGTGGAAGCCGACGCGGATGCCAAGCCGAAGGCGGCGCGCACGGCGATGCTGTTCTCCCGGACAAACACGCTCCTGTCCCTTCCCATGCTGGTGGCGATGGCGGGAGCGCAGACCTTGTTCGGCTGATCCGACGCGACAAAAAAAGGCCCGCCGTTCGGCGGGCCTTTTGACGCCGGCAGTGCTCCGTTACTGGCCGGAGTTCGCCAGGTTTTCTGCGGCGAAATCCCAGTTGACCACTTTGTCGAGGAAGGTCTCGATATAATCGGGACGCTTGTTCTGGTAGTCGAGATAATAGGCGTGTTCCCAGACATCCATGGTCAGCAGCGGCACGGCGCCTGCCTCGGTTAGCGGTGTGTCGGCGTTCAACGTCTTTCGAACGGCGAGCTTGCCATCCTTGACGATGAGCCAGGCCCAACCAGAACCGAACTGACCTGCGCCTGCTTCGGAAAAGGCATTCTTGAAGCCTTCGAGAGAACCGAAGTCGCGATCAATGCGGTCGGCGAGATCGCCGGATGGCGCGCCGCCGCCCTTCGGCTTCATGGAATTCCAGTAGAAAGTGTGGTTCCAGGTCTGCGCAGCATTGTTGAACAGCCCCTGGTCACCTTCGCTGTCGGCCTTGAGGACGAGGTCTTCGAGCGACAGGCTCTCCTTGTCCGTGCCCTCTATCGCCTTGTTCATCTTCGATACGTAGGACGCATGGTGCTTGCCATGGTGGAAGTTCAGCGTTTCCGCCGAAATATGCGGCGCGAGTGCGTCCTGTGCATAGGGAAGGTCGGGGAGGGTGTGGGCCATTCTGTGTGCTCCATCTGTCAGTTATTGACGACGCCGCCCGGTGGGCGGCTTATCTCTCGACTTCCATATGGGTGACTTACACACGGTTTCCACCGCAAGGCCTTGAAATCAGGATGACAGATACAGCAAAGACCGAGATCGAGCAGAATGATCGCGAATTGGCGGCCAGCTTCGCACCGCCGTCGGTTCGCGCGCGTCTGAATGCTTTCCATGCCTGGATCCGGGAGATCGAAGACATCCCGTACAAGACCACCGAACCGGCGATCCTGGCGATGCGGTTTGCCTGGCATCGAGAAGCCGTGGCGGATCTCTTTGCAATGCCGGCCAGGATACGCCGGCATGATGCCTATGAGGGAATGGCGCCACTGATAAAGGAGGCCGATGGTCCCGACGCGGCGGAGCTGGTGCAGATCATCGATGCCGTAGAAGACGGTCTCGATCAGACAAGGCTGACCGACATCACGGCATTGCTTCAGGTCATCGACGCGCAGTCTGGCACCGCGATGCGCATCGCTGAACGGCTCTCGGGCGGCGCTGCATCAGAGGCATTGCGTACGGCCGCCGCGCGGGCGAGCGGGCTGGCACACTGGGTCCGCGGGTTTGCGGTCCGCGCAGGCCGCATGCTGGCGCTGATTCCGCACGATGCACTCGACAGGGCAGGCATCAATGTTCACCGCCTGGCGAGTGGCCGGGAGCCGGAGCGTGCCGCCGCTGCGTTCGCGCCCGTGCTTGATGTGCTCGAAGCCGAGCTCGCCAAGCTGGGGGAGCTGCCGACATGTCCGCCGGAGAGCTATCCAGTGCTTGGCGTGGCGCGATTGGCCCGCGCGACACTCAAGACCGCGCGCCGCTCTGACGATCTGTATCGGACGGATTTCCGCCCGTATCCACTGCTGCGGCAGATTGAGTTGCTTCGCGGATCACTCACCGGGCGGCTCGCTTAGGCGGCTTTGGGTGTCTGCTGTAGCCAATCGCCTAAATCGCGCAAGGCGCGCGCGCTCATTGCGCGCTTGCGGGCGACGGATTTTTCCTTCCCGCGTAGCCGTTTCCCATCCTCGTCCTTCGTCGGCGTCTCGATATCCGGGAACAGCCCGAAATTGACATTCATCGGCTGGAAGCTGGCTTTCGATCCGGTGAGATGGCCACCTGTGACATGCGTCAGCAATGCGCCGAATGCCGTTGTGGACGGCGGCAGATCAATCGGTTGGCCCAATCGGTCGGCTGCGGCAAACCGGCCGGCGAGCAAGCCCATCGCCGCGCTCTCGACATAGCCTTCGACCCCGATCACCTGGCCGGCGAAACGGAGCGTCGGGCGGGCTTTGAGCCGCATCTGGCCGTCGAGCAGGCGCGGTGAATTGAGGAAGGTGTTGCGGTGAATGCCGCCCAGGCGTGCAAACTTGGCATTCTCTAGCCCCGGAATCGTCCGGAATATCTCGGCCTGGGCGCCGTATTTCAGCTTGGTCTGGAAGCCGACCATGTTGAACAGCGTTCCAAGCTGATTGTCCTGGCGCAGCTGGACGACCGCCCAGGGCTTCTCATCCGGCTTATGCTGGTTAGTCAAACCACGCGGCTTCATCGGGCCATGGCGCAGCGTTTCCGGGCCCCGTTCGGCCATCACCTCGATTGGCAGGCAGGCTTCGAAATAGGGTGTGTCCTTTTCCCAATCCTTGAACTCGGTGTGCGGCGCGGTCAGCAAGGCATCGATGAAAGCGTCGTATTGTGCCTTGTCCATCGGGCAATTTATGTAAGCGGCGCGGTCGGCCTCGGTATCGCCCTTGTCATAGCGCGACTGCATCCAGGCGATATCCATGTCAATCGAGTCGCGCTGGACGATCGGCGCAATGGCGTCGAAAAAGGCCAGCGAGTCTTCACCGGTCAAATCCAGAACGGCATTGGCGAGCGCCGGTGAGGTGAGAGGGCCCGTTGCAATGATAACGCTGTCCCAGTCCTCCGGTGGCAGACCGGCGACCTCGCCGCGTTCCACCGTGACCAGCGGATGTTCGTACAACGCATTGGTGACGGCGTCGGAAAAGGCGACCCTATCGACGGCCAGTGCGCCACCGGCCGGGACCTGCGTCTCATCGCCGGTTGCCATGATGATTGAATCGGCGCGCCGCATTTCCTCATGCAGCAGGCCTACTGCGTTTGTTTCCGCATCGTCGGAGCGAAACGAATTCGAACAGACAAGTTCCGCCAGCCCTTCGGTTACATGGGCTTCTGTCTGCCGCTCCGGACGCATCTCGTGCAGGATAACGGGCACGCCGGCTTGCGCCAGTTGCCAAGAGGCTTCGGAGCCGGCCATGCCGCCGCCGATCACGTGAACAGGTTTGATCATGGCGCGGGTGTATAGACTTTCGCCGAGACCAACCCAAGTCTTGTTCGCAACATTGCCGCATTGCCGAATCAGGCGCCCGGAGTAGTTTGCCGCCCATGACACGGCTTTCCTCCTTTTCCGCTTTGCCCGGAGCGATCGTCCGGGCCGTGGCTTTTCTGCGTCAACATCTCGCCGCTGCTGCAATGGCGGCGATATTGCCCGGTCTTGCGGCCATTTTCCTGACATTCCAGACCGGCCAGGTAAGCGCCGCCGCGATAGGGGCAAACTGGACGCTATACGCTGCAGCGTTGTTGCTGTGGTGTCTCGCGACCGTGATGTCGCAGGCCGCCATGTTCCGCTTGAGCCTGCGCGGGCAGAAATCCGGCGTTCTGGGCTATGCGATCGGGAGCGATGAAGGTCGACTGGCCGCGTCCTGGGCATTGATCCTGTTTCTGATAATTGTCGCCGGCGGCATTGGCCTGGTTGTGTATGCGGCGCTTATGGGAGCGGTTTCCATGGTGTCGCGCGATGCAGCGGGGTTGCCCCCGGAAGACCCGGTCGCAACCGGCAACATTCCCGACCTTGCGGCCTATTACGGCCCAGCGGAATGGTTGATCGCCATCGTGCTCGGCGCAGTTGCGCTGATCATGCTCGCCGGGTTCGCCGGCCGGCTGCTGCTGGCGCCGGTTGCCAGCATGGCGCGGCGTAAGATCCAGGCGTTGTCAGTGATGGCAATGACGAGAAAACGCGGCTTTGCCGTGGTGCTGGGCTGCATCCTGTTGTTCGTGCCGGCGGGGCTCGTGGTTCACGGCTTTGGTGAGGCCAGTGAGCGGGTGTTTGACCTGCCGGTGCATCAGCCGTCGCGCCTGTTCGATGGAACCGGGCTCATTTCAGGATTTCCACTGTTTGCCGTCATGGCCTTTCTGCATGGCTGGGTTGCCGCTCTTCTGACGTCTCCCCTGTTTGCCGGCTTTACCAGTGCGCTGTATCGCGCCTGGGGCGGGGACGAGTAGAACGCTATTCCCCCTGCCGTTTTTCCGGCGATCTGTCACAGTGCCGTCGGGATAGTCAGGGGAGGTGCGCATGAGCACCCAGGCATTTGATTTCGGCAAAGCCGTCTTTCACTTTTTCAATGTTGCCGGGCGAAAACCCGCGGCGGTTTTATGGATCGGGCTTTGGCAAGCCCTGTTGACGGCAGGATTGGTCTATCTCGCCTTTGCGACGATCGGCGATTTCTATTTTTGGATTATCAGCCAGGCCGTGACCGGCCATGAGCCGAACGAAACGGAAGTTCTTACCCGTCTCGGAAGCACGATGACCGTGATGCCGCTGATCTCGATTGGCGGCATGCTTATCGCGCTGATGGCACAGGCGGCCTGGCTGCGATTGCTTACGCGCGGCGAGATGGCGGCTGTGATTCCGTTCCGGCTGGGGGGTGACGAGCTGCGCCTTTTCGTGACCAATCTCGGCCTGCTGGCGGTCGCGATGGGCTTCTATTTTGTTTCACTGGCGGTAACGGTCATGCTCGTTGGCGGCGTTGTCGCCTTTGCCGGTGGTAACGGCTCGACCGAAGCCGGTCTTGCGGGCGGTTTCGTTGCAGCCATGATTTTTCTCGCCTTGGTGCTGGCGGCCGTGTTCGCTGCCGTGCGGCTGTCTGCGGCGCCGGCTACCACGATCCTTGAGAAGCGGATCGCCTTTCCGGCCTGGAGCATGACGCGCGGTATCTTCTGGCCATTGCTGGGCGCATATGTCCTGGTCGCCATCATCATTGGCGTGTTGTCGGCGATCATCGGCACGGTTCTCAACATCACACTGCTCGGTGCCTTCATGCCGCTAATCGGCGAGTTCGCCGAGCTGGCCCAGTCCGGTTCACAGCCACCACCCGAAGAGATCATGGCGATGCTCGAGGACGTGTTCACGCGGCCGGGCGTACTGACCTCGATCACGGCTGTCGGATTGTTGTCGGTAATCCTGCGGTCCTTTGCAGACGCAGTCTGGCACAGCGTCGGCGCGTCTGTGGCAATTCAAAGAGGGACGGTCGAAGCGGCACAATGAAAGACCGCTTGAATCGCAGCGCCTTGAGTTTGAAACTCGATCCATAGCGATCTTCAGGCGGCGAAATGAATCCTTCCTTCAATGTCGGCCGGGCGCTGAGCTTCGCTTTCGAAGTCTTTGCCGCCCGGCCCTACGATTTCATCCTGATGTCCATCTGGACGGCAATCTACGGTGCTGTCTTCACGGCAATCCAGGTGCAGGCGGTCGGGCCGGAACTGGCCGCCATCATGGCCAGCCAGACCACGGCGACACCAGCCGGCAATATGGAAATGTTCGATATGCTCGGGCGCTATTTCGGTCAGCTGCTGCCATTCCTGGCTGTGGGAATGGTCATCAGCGTGTTGTTCGAAGCCGCGTGGCTTCGCCTCTTTGTTCGCGGCGAATCACTGAGCGTATTCCCGTTTCGTCTGGGACGCGATGAAGGCGTTTATGCGGTTTCCGGCATGCTCGTCCTTCTGGTCCTGGTGGTGGCAATGTTCATCGGTTGGATGGCGATGATGATCCTGGCGGTCCTGTTCGCAATCGGTGGAACGGCCGGCGCCGCGATCGGCGTGTTTCTCGGCTTCCTGTTGCTGGTGGCGATTACCGGCGCAGCGGCAATCCTGATCCTGCCGGTCCCGGCCTTGAGCGTGCTTTCCGGCCGCATCGCGCTGATGGAAGGCGTCAGGGGCGCACGGCAGGTATTCTGGCCGCTGCTCGGCAGCGCGGTGGTCGCGGTGATCATCGCTTTCATCGCGAACGGGCTTTTTTCCGGCCTGATCGCCTTCATGCCGTTCGATCAGTTCGGCCAGATGCCCGATGGCTCTCAGGCCGGCGTGGCCGGTCTGCTCGGCTATTTCATGATCGTCCATCTGATCGGGATACTGCCCGCAGCGATATTGCGCGGCGTGGCAAGCTATACCGCGCTGCGTATCGCAGACGAGCAGCGCCCGCCGTCAGACCCGGTGAATTGACCTAGGCGCGTCTCTTGCGTGCGGCCTTCTTGCGCTCGATGTCGCGTTCCAGCATCGGTTTGAGGTAGCGGCCGGTCCAGCTGGCTTCGACCTCGGCGACTGCTTCAGGTGTACCGGCGGCGACGATCGTGCCACCTCCATCGCCGCCTTCGGGACCGAGATCAATCAGCCAGTCTGCGGTCTTGATGACATCGAGATTGTGCTCGATCACGACCACGCTGTTGCCGGTTTCGACCAATTCGTGCAGCACTTCGAGCAGCTTGCGGACATCCTCGAAATGCAGGCCCGTGGTCGGTTCATCAAGAATGTAGAGCGTCTTGCCGGTGGCGCGCTTGGATAATTCCTTGGACAGCTTCACGCGCTGTGCTTCGCCGCCAGACAATTGGGTGGCCGGTTGACCGATCTTCACATAGCCGAGACCGACGCGTTTCAGCGTTTCCATCTTGTCTCGGACCGCCGGGACTGCCTTGAAGAAGTCGGCGCCCTCTTCGACTGTCATGTCGAGCACATCAGCGATCGACTTGCCTTTGAAAGTGACTTCCAGCGTTTCCCGATTGAAACGCTGACCGTGGCACACATCGCAGGGGACGAAGACGTCGGGCAGGAAGTGCATCTCGATTTTTACCACGCCATCGCCCTGGCACGCCTCACAGCGTCCGCCCTTCACATTGAAAGAGAAACGCCCCGGCTTGTAACCACGTGCCTTGGATTCGGGCAGGCCGGCGAACCATTCGCGGATTGGTGTGAAGGCGCCGGTATAGGTGGCCGGATTGGAACGTGGCGTGCGGCCGATCGGCGACTGGTCGATGTCGATGATCTTGTCGAGATGCTCGAGGCCCTTGATGCGGTCATAGGGAGCCGGAACATTCTGCGCCTTGTTGAGCTTGCGCGCTGCCGCCTTGTAGAGCGTCTCGATGGTGAGCGTCGACTTGCCGCCGCCGGAAACCCCGGTAACGCACAGGAAAATGCCGAGCGGGAACTCCGCTGTAACCTTCTGCAGGTTGTTGCCGGTGGCCCCCTCGATCACCAGCTTGCGGCCCTTCTTTGCCTTGCGGCGGGTCTCTGGAATGTCGATCTCGCGCGCACCGGACAAATACTGACCGGTCAGGCTCCTGGGGTTGGCCTTGATTTCCTCCGGCTTGCCGAACGCCACGATCTCGCCGCCATGAACACCTGCAGCAGGTCCGAGATCGACGACATGGTCGGCGGTCAGGATAGCTTCCTCGTCATGCTCGACCACGATCACGGTATTTCCGAGGTCGCGCAGACCCCGCAACGATTCCAGCAGGCGGGAATTGTCGCGCTGGTGCAGGCCGATCGATGGCTCATCGAGTACGTAAAGCACACCGGTCAACCCGGAGCCGATCTGCGAGGCAAGGCGAATGCGCTGGCTCTCGCCGCCGGACAGCGTGCCGGATGACCGATCCAGCGTGAGGTAATCAAGGCCGACGTCGACGAGAAATTTCAGGCGTTCCCGGATCTCCTTGAGGATGCGTTCGGCAATCGCCTTGTCCTTCGGTGAGAATTCATTCTCGACTTCGCCGAACCAGTCGGCCGCTTCCCGGATGGCGAGACGGCTGGATTCCGAAATGTCGCGCCCCGCGATCTTGACCGCGAGGGCTTCGGGTTTCAGGCGTTTGCCGCCGCAGGTCTCGCATGGCTGGGCCGACTGAAAGCGGGCGAGATCATCGCGCACCCAGCTGGAATCGGTTTCGCGCCAGCGCCGCTCGAGGTTGGGAATGACGCCTTCGAAAGTCTTGGTGGTGGTGAACGTGCGCAGCCCGTCTTCGTACTTGAACTTGATCTTCTCCTCGGTCCCGTAAAGCACGACCTGTTTGAAATCGTCGAGGAGGTCGCGCCAGGGCTCGAACATGGACGCGCCGAAATGGTCGGCAAGCGCGGTCAGCGTTTGCTGGTAGAGCTTCGACGTGGTGCGGCTCCATGGTCCGATCGCACCGTCATAAAGACTTTTGCCACGATCAGGCACGACCAGGCTCTCATCAAATTTGAGCGATTGTCCAAGACCGTCACAGGCAGGGCAGGCACCGAATGGATTGTTGAATGAGAACAGGCGCGGCTCGATCTCCTCGATGGTGAAGCCGGAAACCGGGCAGGCGAATTTCTCCGAGAAGATGATACGCCGCGGTTCGTCCTCGCCGTCTGCCGTGTCAGCAAACTCGGCGACCGCAATGCCATCGGCAATCTTGAGCGCGGTTTCGAGCGATTCCGCGAAACGCTGTTCCATGCCCTCGCGCACGATGACGCGGTCGACGACGACATCGATATCGTGCTTGAACTTCTTGTCGAGCGTCGGCGGCTCTTCCAACGAATGGAATTCGCCATCGACCTTCACACGCTGGAAGCCGGCCTTCAGCCACGCCGCGAATTCCTTGCGGTATTCGCCCTTGCGGCCGCGCACGGCGGGCGCCAACAGATATAGCCGGCTGCCTTCGTCAAGCTCCATCAGCCGATCGACCATCTGGCTGACCGTCTGGCTCTCGATCGGCAAGCCGGTCGCCGGCGAATAGGGCACGCCGACCCGCGCCCACAAAAGCCGCATGTAGTCATAGATCTCGGTGACGGTCGCGACGGTCGATCGCGGATTCTTGGAGGTCGTCTTCTGCTCGATGGAAATCGCCGGCGACAATCCCTCGATCGAATCAACATCCGGTTTCGACATCAGTTCTAGGAATTGCCGGGCATAGGCCGAGAGGCTCTCGACATAGCGGCGCTGACCCTCGGCATAAATCGTATCGAAGGCGAGCGAGGATTTGCCGGAACCCGACAGCCCGGTGAACACGATCAGCTGATCACGCGGTATTTCAAGCGAGACGTCCTTGAGATTGTGCTCGCGCGCGCCCTGAATGCGAATTCTATCGTGTGCCATGAGTGTCCACCATCCGGAGTCGACAGGCAGAACACAATGCGAACAAATCGTTGCTTGTCCAGCCCTTCAGCGAGGGCATGTACTTAGGCCGACTTGACGAACGCGCAAGTGCGCCGCCAGCGCATCGGGACGTGACGGGGCGGTCGAGACGCCGCTTTCCGCGGGAGTAGAGACTGAATTGGCTGTGGATGGCTGAACGCTGCAGGTGGACTCGGTGCAGGCGATTGGTCAGAAGGGCGACAGCGCGGAAATTGACCGCTGGAACAAAATGTAAACAATAATCGCTCAACGAAATGCGAGGTAGGGCCATGGCCGGTAGTGTGAACAAAGTCATCCTCGTCGGAAATCTCGGCGCAGATCCCGAAATGCGCCGGCTCAATTCCGGCGACCCGGTTTGCAATCTGCGGATCGCGACGTCGGAAAGCTGGCGCGACAAGTCGTCCGGCGAGCGCAAGGAAAAGACCGAATGGCACAATGTCGTGATCTTCAACGAGAACCTCTGCAAGGTAGCCGAGAACTATCTGCGCAAGGGCTCCAAGATCTACATTGAGGGCCAGTTGCAGACGCGCAAATGGCAAGACCGCGACGGGAATGACCGCTACACGACGGAAGTCGTGCTGCAACGCTTCCGCGGCGAATTGCAGATGCTGGACAGCCGGGGCGACAATGCCGGTGGCGGCAGCTATGATCGGGCCAGTGATCGTTCCGGTGGCGGCGGACAGGTGTCCGACAACCGCGACAATTTCCGGAATGACGATATGGACGACGAGATACCATTTTGATCGAGTTCCCGAGATTTGTTTGTGGCCTGCTGGCCGCGATTTCGCTTGCCGCCAGCGTGCATGCACAGGAGTTTGGCGGCACGCGCAATCCGGAGCTGATGGAAATCACGCTGTCGGATGGTTCGACCACACATTTCGTGATCGGCCAGTATGCGTGGGGCGAGTTGCTTGCCGAGATGGGGCAGTTGCGGGGTGAAGCCGCGAGCCGCGACCGGGAGATCGCCGATCAGCTATTCGCGGCGCGAGATACGATCCCGCCGGGCATGCTGTTCGAAGCGGCTCGCCGTTACGCGTCCTTCGATCAGGAACAGGCGGTTTACGTGTTCCTGCTGGCACGGGCCCGGACGTTGTATGATGCGCTGCGCTGCGTCGATTCCACAGCGACCGAAGGCATTCCGGTGATTACTGACATGGCCGGCAATGAAGTCGTCGCGCTAATGAACATCAATGAAGAGGGTGGCGGCGCCGCACGCACGGAACGAATGCAGCGTGCCTTGCAGCGCCTGCTTGATTCCGGCGAGACCTTCAACAGCACGTTTTCTCCTTGGTGGATTTGTTCTGCGTCCGATTCAGCGTTTTTCGCCGCCGTCAATGCGGCTACCATGCCGCAGGACGAATGGCTGAAACAGGAAGTCGTCTGGCCGACCGTGCAAGAGCAGGTTCGGCGTAACATCCGGGAAAACCAGGCGCTGCTGGCGATCACAATGGGCACGCGCGATCTCGCGAATTCCGACGAATAGGGATTGTCCGGACAGGAATTTCCTCGTGTCCGCACGGCTTCTCGCTTAACTTGACGGTCTGATCCGCAGGACGGTGCTGCATGCGCCGTTACTGACAGCCAGCAGAAGAGAGGCCGCGATGACCAAGCGGAATGGCCGGTTTGAAAAGAAAAGCGAGATGATTGAGGTGCGGATTTCGCATGCTCAGAAACAGGCTCTCCTTTCCCATTGCCGCCGCCAGGGCTTATCGGCCAGCGAGGCCGTTCGCGGCATGATATCCGGCGAGCTGTCCTCGCAGTCACGGCGCATGGTGTTTAATCTCGAAAGGATCACAACCATGCCCAGCTTCTTCAAATCCCACCCCCGCAAGGCCGCAGCCGCTTCAATAGCCGTTCTGTCAGCGGCTTTACTTTCGTTCGCAGCGCCCGGGCAGGCCAATGATGGCGCCGCCGTCTTCGCCGCCATGGACAGCAATGCGGATTCCCATTTGACCGAGGCCGAGTTCATGGCCGTCGTGCGGCGCGAGGGCCTTGTCTGGAATCCCAACGCGGATCCGAATGCGGCACGCCGTACGGTCGGCATGAGCGAGCTGGAGGGCAGTGCGCGACGCGAATTCGCTCGCTATGACCGCAACCGCGACGGGCGGATAACGCATTATGAGTTCACGGGACGCTATGTGCCGCTCATGCGCGCCAGTTTCCTGGCGTTGGACCGCAATGTCGATGCTTATGTGAGCGTCTCCGAGCTTGCCGTTTCACTGGGCAGTATCGGGTTCGAGTCCGCGGACGCGCCGGAGCAGTCCGCAGAACAGCTGGTCGATGAGCTTGATCTGGACAATGACGGTCAGCTCAGCTTCGATGAGTTTCTCGCAGACAGCTGATTGCGCAGTTTGGGCCCGGCGTCCTGCCCGCGCAGGTCGCCGGCCTAATCGGGCCGCATTGCCTCGCGATCCTGTTTTGCGCGCGATGTGAGACATGCGAATTTTGTTCCTGAGTATTCTGTTCCTGGCGGGCGCCGCGACGGCGCTGGCGGACGATCTCGATCATCTGTTTGACGCGGCCGGCCTGACCGGCGCCCTGGTGATCGAGCGCCTGTCCGATAGTCGCGAATGGACGGCTTTTCCGGATCGCGCCGATACCCGGTTTGCGCCGGCCTCGACCTTCAAGATTCCCAATGCGCTGATTCAGCTGCAAACCGGCACAGTTTCGGATACCGATGAAGACCTGCTCGACTGGGACGGTGTAAGCCGCGGCGGCAGCTGGGACGAGTCGCAAAGCCTGCGGACAGCATTCAGGCGCTCGGCTGTGTGGGCATTTCAGGCATGGACGGCAGAAACGGGACATGCGGCGATGCGCGAGCAGATTGCCGGGCTGAACTACGGCAATGGCGAGATCGGCGGACCGGAGCGTGTCACGACGTTCTGGCTGGACGGCACGCTGCGCATATCGGCGCGCGAGCAGATCAGAATCCTCCGACGTCTGGAGGAGGGAGAGCTGCCATTCCGCAACGATGTGATGGAAGACGTGATCGACATCATGGAGACCGATCGCGGCGAGACATGGGTGCTGCGCGCAAAGACCGGTTGGGGTGTTCGCGAAGAACCGAATATTGGCTGGTATGTCGGTTGGCTGGAAACCGGCGACGACATCTACTTCTTCGCGCTCAATGTCGATATCGACTTCCGGTCGGGCGACGGCCGAATCCGCGAACGGATTGTGCGTCAGGGCCTGGAGTCGGTTACTGGTATGGCGCTCACGGATGCGCGCTGAAGGGACTTTTTAAGGGCCGCATCCGGCGATTCGACCTGTCTCGCGCACCGCGCACTGGCCTTGATCCGCATTGCGCCTTCAAAATAAAGCAAAATCAAACACTTCTGACTGTTTCGAGGGAGTGCAGCCGGTTTGCCCCGGCGACGGTTAACGGCTAGGCTGAACACGACATATTCCGGCGATTCTCACGCCGGCTTTCGGGCGCGTTGCATCCTCGCTTTCGCCGCCCCAGACAGACGCAAGAGGTATTCTTGAGCGACGAAAACGAACCGCCGATTTCGGATGAAGGTGTGCCGCCGCTTGATGACGGCGTAGCGCCCATCACCATCGAAGACGAGATGCGCCGCTCCTATCTCGATTACGCGATGAGTGTGATCGTCAGCCGCGCCATCCCCGACGCGCGTGACGGCTTGAAACCGGTTCACCGGCGCATTCTCTGGTCGATGCACGAACAGGGCTATACGCACGACAAGCAGTACCGCAAATCGGCCCGCGTGGTCGGTGACGTAATCGGTAAGTACCACCCGCACGGCGACCAGGCAGTCTATGACGCGCTGGCGCGGATGGCGCAGGATTTTTCGATGGGGCTGCCGCTGCTCGACGGGCAGGGCAATTTCGGTTCGGTTGACGGCGATCCGCCCGCGGCCATGCGGTACACCGAAGTGCGGATGGACAAGCCGGCCGAGGCGCTGCTGGCTGATATCGACAAATCCACCGTCGACTATGCCGACAATTATGACGGGTCGGAAAGCGAACCTGTCGTGCTGCCGGCGCGATATCCGAATCTGCTGGTCAACGGTGGTGGCGGCATTGCAGTCGGCATGGCGACCAACATCCCGCCACACAATCTCGGCGAGATCATTGATGCGACCGTCGCGCTTCTTGAAAACCCAGAGATCTCTGATCTCGACCTTCTGGACATTGTGCCGGGACCGGATTTCCCGACTGCCGCTCAGATTGTCGGCCGCGCCGGTGCGCGTTCCGGTCTCGCGACCGGCCGCGGGTCGGTCATCATGCGCGCGACCACGTCAATCGAGGAAACCCGCAAGGACCGCCAGGCGATCATCGTCACCGCAATCCCCTATCAGGTGAACAAGGCTTCGATGATCGAGAAGATCGCTGACCTGGTCCGCGAGAAACGCATTGAGGGCATTGCCGATCTGCGCGACGAGAGTAACCGCAACGGCATGCGCGTTTTCATCGAGCTGAAGAAGGACGCCAATGCCGAAGTGATCCTCAACCAGCTCTATCGCTGGTCGCCGATGCAACAGAATTTCGGCGTCAACATGCTGTCGCTGGTCGGCGGGCGCCCGCAGCTCATGGGCATGCGCGGCTACCTGCAGACCTTCCTGTCCTTCCGCGAGGAAGTTGTGGCGCGGCGCGCGCGACATGATTTGCGCAAGGCACGCGAGCGCGCCCATGTCATTATTGGCCTGGCGCTGGCCGTGGCCAATATCGACGAGGTCATCGCCTTGATCCGCAAGGCCCCGAACCCGGCTACCGCGCGCGAACAATTGATGGAGCGGGACTGGCCGGCATCGGATGTTGCGTCGCTGGTTGCGCTGGTCGCTGATCCGCGCTCGGTGCTTTCGGATGGCAATACGCTGCGCCTCACGCAAGAGCAGGCGCAAGCGATCATGGATCTGCGGCTTGCTCGCCTGACAGCTTTGGGGCGCGAGGAATTGGGCGACGAGGCCAAGGGCCTCGCGGACAAGATTCAGGACCTGCTGGACATTCTTAGATCGCGCGCCCGGATCCAGGACATCATCAAGTCCGAACTGCTCGAGGTGAAGGATCAGTTCGCGGTGCCGCGGCGGACCGAGATTCTCGATGTCGAGCTGGAGGTCGAGGACGAAGACCTGATCGCGCGCGAGGACATGGTCGTCACAGTGACGCATGGCGGTTACGTCAAGCGAACCCCCTTGTCCGACTATCGGGCGCAGCGCCGAGGCGGCAAGGGCCGCTCCGGCATGTCGATGAAGGACGAGGATTTCGTGTCCACGCTGTTCGTGGCGAACACGCACGTGCCGCTGCTCTTCTTCTCGTCCGACGGCATGGTCTACAAGTCAAAGACCTGGCGGTTGCCGATTGGCGCGCCGAACACGCGTGGCAAGGCGCTGGTCAATATCTTCCCGCTCGAGGAAGGGGTGACCATCACTTCGGTGATGGCGCTGCCCGAGGACGAGAGCGAATGGGAAAAACTGGACGTGATGTTTGCCACCACGGCGGGCACGGTGAGGCGCAACAAGCTGTCCGACTTTGTCCAGGTCAATCGCAACGGCAAGATCGCGATGAAGCTGGACGGCGAGGACCAGATCGTCGATGTGCGCTTGTGCACCGAACAGGACGATGTGCTGTTGCACACGCGCAAGGGCCGCGCGATCCGTTTTGCGACGACCGGCGTCCGCGTTTTCCGCGGCCGCAATTCGGTGGGCGTGCGTGGTGTGAAGCTGGCCAAAGGCGACTACGTCATCTCGATGGCCGTGCTCCACCACGTTGATGTCACGCCGGAAGAAGCGCGTGCCTATCTCAAGCATGCCGCAGCGATGCGGCGCGCGATGTCCGACCTCGAGGCGGGCGAGGATATCGACGATGTATCGCTGGAGGCGGGCGAGGAGGCTGCCCTGTCGCCGGAACGGATCGCCGAGCTTGGCGGCGCCGAGGAATTCGTGCTGACTGTCGCGGCAGACGGTATCGGCAAGCGCAGTTCGGCCTATGAATACCGCACCATGAACCGCGGCGGTCAGGGTGTGGCGGGGCATGACTTGTCGCGCGGCGTGCCGCTGGCGGCGAGTTTCCCGGTCGAGGATGCCGACCAGATCATGGCGGTTACCGATGGTGGCCAGTTGATCCGTTTCCCGGTCGACAGCGTGCGGATCGCGGGCCGCGCGACGCGCGGCGTCACGCTTCTCAAACCGCGTGAAGGCGAATCCGTCGTTTCGGTTGTGCGGATCGCGGAAAGCGGTGAGGATGGGGACGACGACGCGGCGGCCGAAGGCGACAGCGAAGCATGACCCAGCGCATCGCGCTTTACCCGGGCACGTTCGACCCGATCACTAATGGCCATGTCGATATTATCGGCCGGGCCGTGAAACTAGTCGACCGTTTGATCATTGGCGTCGCGATCAATGAGGACAAGGGGCCGCTGTTTTCGCTCGATGAACGGGTGGCAATGGCCCAGCGTGTCGCCGATCAGCTCGATACCGAAACCGAGATCGAAGTGAAGCCTTTCGACGGATTGCTGATGCATTTCGCCGAACAGGTGAACGCCAATATCATCGTGCGCGGCTTGCGCGCGGTTTCAGATTTCGAATACGAATTCCAGATGGTCGGCATGAACCAGCGACTGAACGCCGCTATTGAGACTGTCTTCCTGATGGCGGACCCGCGGCATCAGGCGGTGGCGTCGCGCCTGGTCAAGGAAATCGCGCGGCTCGGCGGCGATGTCACGGCTTTCGTGTCGCCTTCGGTGAAAGCGATGTTGATGGAGAAATTTGGATCATGAAACGCTTCTGGTTGTCTGGAGTATTCGGTCTTGCACTCGCCACGGCGGCATGTGCGGATAATTCGGTGGAAGAAACCGATGCCGCCAGCGATGCCGTCGCTTCTGAAGCACAGGATGACGCGGCCGCGGCGCAGGAAACCGAGCTCGCAAGCCTTGTGCAGGACGCGCCCGCGGAAACCGGGGCCGAGGTTGCCGAATACGCGTTTCCTGATGATGCATGGCGGGAAGTGCCGCAAGACCGTTTGCTCTACATCGAAACCGATCACGGCATGATCGTCATCGAGATGGCGCCCGAATTCGCGCCCCAGCATGTCGAGCGCATGACGACGCTGGCGAACGAACGTTTCTACGATTTCCTGGTGTGGCATCGTGTGATCGATGAATTCGTGGCGCAGGGCGGCGGCAGCCGCACCAATCCGTCGCATTCCACCGAAATGGACCGGGTGCCCGGCGAGTTCACGGTGCGGCGTGATCCGGCGGAGCTTGTTGTGTACGAAACCCAGGACCGGGTCATCAATCCGCGCAGCAATCCGGCGATGGCGCGGGCCGGTTTCTGGAACGGATTTCCTGTTGGCACCCAGGCTGCGGCGCTGGCCGGCATCACGGCCGACGGCCAGGTTGAGAGCTGGCTTCTGCATTGCGAGGGTGCGGCCGCGATGGCGCGAACCAGCGACCCGAACAGCGCCGGCAGCCAGTTCTACATTACGCGAGGCAATGCCGAGCACCTGAATGCGCAGTACACGGTCTGGGGCCGCGTGCGCGACGGGCAGGACGCAGTCAATGCGATTGCGGTCGGCACCATGGGCCAGGACGCGAACTTCTCGCCGGACACGATCCGCTCGATGCGGGTGGGATCCGATGAGAGCTTTGACGGACAGATAAGCGTCGAAGTCATCGACACGAATTCGGAAGCCTTTGCCATCTGGCTTGGGCCATATTGGGATCAAGGGCTGGACATCTGCGACATTGATGTGCCGGTGAGAATTACGGAGTAGGGCATGGCAGATCAGAATCTGGTATTTGAGCTCGAAGGCGGCGATGTCGTCATAAAATTGCGTGCCGATCTGGCGCCGAAACATGTGGCGCGGATCAGCGAACTCGCGGCGGACGGCTTCTATGACGGTTTGACCTTTCACCGCGTAATCGACGGTTTTGTGGCCCAAGGCGGCTGTCCTGACGGCAACGGAACCGGCGGCACCGGTCAGAAAATCGATGCCGAGTTCAACTCCGCTCCGCATGTGCGAGGCGCCTGTTCGATGGCCAGGACGTCGGATCCGAATTCGGCCGATTGCCAGTTCTTCATCTGCCTTGATGAAGTGCCGTATCTCGACAATCAGTACACGGTGTGGGGCGAGGTCGTTTCCGGAATGGAGCATGTCGACGCGTTGCCGAAGGGTGAGCCGCCGGCCAATCCGGGAAAGATCGTCGCGGCGCGGCTGGAAGCGGCCTGATCGATGACCAGCCCGGTCGTTCATTTCGAGATCGGTTGCCGCAATCTGGATGAAACCGTCGAATTCTATCAATCGGTTTTCGGCTGGGACGTTTCGCCAGGCAGCGACATGTCGCGGTCGGTTGAATCGACTGGGCCGGACGGCATGTCCGGGCATTTCACTTCGCTGGGCCACGAGCCGCATAATTATATCAACATCTATATACGAGTGGACGATATCGACGCCTCAATCGATAAGGTGCGCGCGGCGGGAGGCGAAGCCCTGATCGGTCCTCTTCCGACGCCGCAAGGCGATCAATTCGCCTGGATCAAGGATCCGGCCGGTAACACAATAGGATTGCTCGGACCTTAGCAGCCCGCGGCTTGCTCCGCGCGGTCGCAACAGATAGACCGCGCCGCCATGCGACTGAGCGACTTCGATTTCGACCTGCCGGAAGACCGGATCGCATTGCGTCCGGCGCGGCCGCGTGATGCAGCCCGGTTGCTTCACATTCCGGCAGCTGGTCGGTTTGGCGATCATGGCGTGCTGGAGCTGCCGGACTTGCTGCAGCCCGGCGACGTGCTCGTGCTCAATGACACCCGGGTTCTGCACGCTGCCTTGGCTGGTGTCCGGCCTGCGCGCGATCCTGATGGCGGCGATGTGAAAGTGTCGGTCAATCTCCACAAGCGCGAGGGAGACTGCCGCTGGCGCGTTTTCGCGAAACCGGGAAAGCGGCTGCGCGTCGGTGACGAAATCGCGTTCGAAGGTCTCCGCGCTCGAATTGAAGCAAAGTCTGACGGCGGCGATTTCCTGATTCATTTCAATGTGTCAGGGCGGAAGCTTGAAAGTGCGATTCAGCGATGCGGGGCGCCGCCATTGCCACCCTATATTGCCTCCAAGCGCAGCGTTGATGCGTCGGATGAAGAAGATTACCAGACGACGTTTGCTGCCGCCGACAAGGCCGAATCCGTGGCCGCTCCGACGGCCGGTCTGCACTTTACCGACCGATTGATGGCGGCGCTCGATGCGCGCGGCGTGAAGCGCGCGACGGTGACGCTGCATGTCGGCGCGGGCACTTTTCTTCCGGTCAAATCGGAAAACGTGCAAGAGCATCAAATGCATGCCGAATGGTGTGAAGTTTCCGATTCAACAGCGGGCCTCATCAACCACGCGAAGCGCGACGGGAAACGGATCGTCCCGGTTGGAACGACTGCGCTGCGCACGCTCGAGAGCATGGCCGGGCCAGACGGGCTCCGGGCCGGGTCGATGGAGACCGCCATCTTCATCACGCCGGGCTATGAGTTTCGCATGACCGACGCGCTTCTGACGAATTTCCACCTGCCGAAATCGACGCTCTTCATGCTGGTCTCGGCTCTCGCCGGACTCGACCGGATGCAAGCGGCCTATGCGCATGCAATCGCCGAACGCTACCGCTTCTTCTCCTATGGCGATGCCTGTCTGATAGAGGCTGCGGAATGAGTGCTTTCCTTTTTGATATTCACGCCACTGACGGCGCGGCGCGGACCGGTGTCCTGAAGACGGCGCGCGGCGATATCCGCACCCCCGCCTTCATGCCGGTCGGCACAGCAGCTACGGTTAAGGCGCTTTACCCAGAACAGGTAAGGGCGGCCGGCGCCGACATCATTCTCGGTAACACCTATCATCTGATGCTGCGCCCCGGCGCCGAGCGGATCAGGCGTCTGGGCGGCCTCCACGAATTCATGCGCTGGGACGGTCCGATCCTCACCGATTCGGGCGGATTCCAGGTCTGGTCTCTCGCGGGGCTTCGCAAGCTGACGGAGGCCGGCGTCGAGTTCCAGTCGCATATCGACGGGTCCAGACACCAGCTTACGCCGGAACGCGCGGTGGAGATCCAGGCCGATCTTCTGGGCGCCGATATCTCGATGCAGCTCGACGAGTGCACGAATTTCCCGTGCACGGAGGATGAGGCCCGTGCCTCGATGGAGCTGTCGCTGCGTTGGGGCGCGCGCTGCAAGGCCGCGTTCGGCGAGCGCGAAACGCAGGCGCTTTTCGGAATCGTGCAGGGGTCGGTCTTCGAAGGACTTCGCAGAGAGTCTGCACGCCGTTCGATCGAAACCGGCTACGACGGTTATGCGATCGGTGGTCTGGCGGTCGGCGAGGGGCGGGAAACCATGTGTGAGGTCCTCGACTTCACTGTGCCGGAATTACCGGTAGACCGGCCGCACTATCTGATGGGCGTAGGCAAGCCGATTGATCTCGTCGAGGCGGTGGCGCGCGGCGTCGACATGTTCGACTGCGTAATGCCGACGCGGTCGGGGCGGCACGGCCAGGCCTGGTCGGATTTCGGCCCGGTAAATCTCAAACGTGCCGAGTTCGCCGAGGACGGTGCGCCGCTCGATCCGGAGATCGATTGCCCGGCCAGTCGAGACTATTCGAAGGCCTATCTGCACCATCTCGTTCGGGCCGGCGAATACCTCGCGGCCATGCTGATCAGCTGGCACAATGTGGCGTATTACGAGCACCTGATGGCCAGGATGCGGGCGGCAATCCGGGAGCAAAGGTTTGCGTCTTTTGCAGACGAATTCCGGGCGCGGTGGACCGAAGGCGAAAACCGGCGGGCCTAGTCGACCGGATCAGACAATCCGTATTCGTCGAATGCGCGGGTCAGATAGGATTCGCCACACCCGAAACCGTCGAACAATCCACGCAAATAGGCGCGCCGGTTGAGGGCTGTCGTGCGTTGTACGCGGGCTTCACGTTCGATTTCGCCGGCGCGGCCGACGAACCGCAATACGGGGCGGGCCGGATTTAGCCCGACTATGGCAGAGTGATAAAGGTCGCGCGCGCCCTGACTCACCGCACTGCCGCTCCGTCCCGCCCACATGACGGAGCGTTCGCGCCAGCTGCGCTCTTCGGCTGTCTCGTTTTCCCGTTGTTCGGGCACGTAAATCACCTCCGCCCCGAGTACGGCCGTCAGGCGTGCAATGTCCCGCGCCGTGGTTGAACAGACGCGCCGCGCGCCTTCACCACCATAAGGCGTAGGCACCGTGTTATCGCCTTCATCCACCATGACCCGGCCAGGGCGGTCCTGGGGCATGCCCAGAGCGTCGGCCAGGGCGCTCTGGGTTGTCTCGACACTTGCGGATCGGAGTTCGCCAGCGCGGTTGGCGGTACTACATGCGGCCAATGCGGCCGCGCCGAGGACAACGAAAAGGCGAAATGGTTTCATGGTGCAAATTTAACAGCTGTCTGCGAAACTGCACCTGCCGAATTCAAATGCCGTGCAGCATTATTGACCTCGGGGGTCGGCTCCTATAGGTCGTGCCTTCCTTCTCGGAGCCCGTAGCTCAGCTGGTAGAGCAACTGACTTTTAATCAGTAGGTCCACGGTTCGAACCCGTGCGGGCTCACCATCCTCCCCGGATCGGTTTTTGTGATTGCCGCCGTCTTCCACGCGCTTGCCGCGGCAACCGTGAATCGCGTGCTGTTTGACCAGAATCGCTGCCCGATTTCCCTTGTCAACAGAGCCGCCGTCGGCTCATTTCGGCGGCAATCTGGGGATGATAATTGCTTAAATCGAAGGGAACCGGTGCGATTATGCAACACCGGTTTTTCGCTTAACTGGTGCGATGTTTGCCGATAGCCCTTCGGCATTGCCCAATAGATACTGGAAACAGAGGCGGAAATCGCTTTTGAGGGGAATTGAAATTGACTTGCCCGGGCAGCGATTGGGCTTGGGGTAAACACCGCGATATCCACGCTTTGGGCTGGCCTCGCAAAAAAAATTCCTGTAGTTATTCGCATAGCGCGTATCGTTATTGCGCTTCACCTATGTCCGGATTTTCTTCGGGCAGATTAGTTAACGCGATGGAGGCATTTGCCTCCGGAGGGGGTAAAATGAAAAAGTGGCTTCTCACAGCGGCCGCGACCGGTGCCATCGCGATGGCGGCCGGCGCTGCGTCTGCTGACGAAGGCTGGTATGCCAGTTTTGGTGTCGGTAACGGCGGCTTCGGCGATGCTGAAGTTGAGGGTTACCAAAGCGGCGATGAAATCAACGGTGCCGGCGATTGGCGCCAGAGCGCTGCATTGGGCTATGACTGGGCCGATGGTTGGCGCGCCGAGCTGGAAGCAGCTCACCGCTACAATGATTTCGGCCGGATCGGTGCGCACGAGAATTCTTCGAGCTCGATGCACATCTGGTCGGCGATGCTGAATGTCTATCGTGATTTCGGTGGTGGCAGTTTCGCGACCCCGTATGTCGGTGCCGGTATCGGTGCTGCGCACGTTGCAGCTAACCTGCAAGGCTTCACGAGCGGCGCCACGCCAATCGTCGCCGGCGGTGCCTTCGTCAATCCGGCGGGCACCACGTTCAACATCCTGGACGACACGGACATCACCTACATCATGAACTTGATGGCAGGTGTCGGCTGGCATCTCTCGGATCAGCTGATCCTTGATACCCAGTATCGTTATGTCTTCGTCGGCGAGACGGATTACAGCGGTACGGCTTATTCGAACACCAGCCTGACGGGCGGTAACCTGACCCAGGGCAAGGTCGACAGCTTTGGTGGCCATGAAGGCTGGATCCAGCTGCGGTATCTGTTTGCGGCTCCGCCGCCGCCGCCGCCGCCTCCGCCGCCGCCGCCTCCGCCTCCTCCGCCGCCGCCTCCGCCTCCTCCGCCGCCGCCTCCGCCGGTTGTGTGTGAAGATGTGGGCTTCGTTGTCTACTTCGAGTGGGATCGCTCGAACCTGACGGATCAAGCCCGTGCGGTGATCAACCAAGCGGTCAACCAGGCCCGTAATTGCGGCGTTTCCAGCGTCTCGATCGACGGCTTTACCGACCGTTCTGGTCCTTCGGCCTACAATGTGGGTCTGTCCGAGCGCCGTGCACGTGCGGTCCGCGACGAACTGGTTCGCCTCGGCGTTCCGGCCAGCGCGGTCTCGCTGCAAGCCTTCGGTGAGACCCGCCTTGCGGTCCAGACGCCGGATGGTGTCCGCGAACCGCTCAACCGTCGTGCAGAGGTCCTTATCGACCTTCGCTAACCTGACGGTGGGTTACTAAAAGAAGCGGTCCGGCCAGAAATGGCCGGGCCGTTTTCTTTTGCGCGACAGGCTCTGCCGGGCCGGCACAGGCCGATGCCTTGACCTGACGGTCGAGCCCAATAGAAGTGGTGCTCCCGCGCGGGCGGCTTGGCCCGCACGACGAGATGCCGGGATAATCATGACCGACGCGATTACGCTTTCACCGGAAGAGACCGACGCGCTCGATTGGGTCGAGACACAGTCGGATTCAATGGTCGAGACGCTGCGCCGCTGGATAAACATCAATTCCGGCAGCCGGAACAGCGAAGGCCTGGAAACCATGCGCGCCGAGCTTGAAACGGCGTTCGCGCCGCTCGGCGGCGATATCCGCGCCGAAATGCTGAAACCCACGACGGTTGTCGAGAAGAACGGCGATGTCAAAGAGCAGACCTTCACGCCATCTTTTCGTTTGACCCAGCGCCGGGACGCGCCGATCCGCATCGTTTTGACCGGCCATCATGATACGGTGTTTCCGGAGGAAGACAGTTTCCAGTCCTGGACGATGCGCGATGCCGATACGATGAACGGCCCGGGCGGCGCGGACATGAAGGGCGGCATACTGGTCATGCTGCATGCGTTGATGGCACTGGAACGCCACCCTCAGCGCGAACAGATCGGGTATGACGTGCTGATCAGCCCGGATGAAGAGATCGGTTCGCTGGGCTCCGGCCCGATCCTGCATGAACTTGGATCGCGTGCCGATATCGGCATGACCTACGAGCCGGCGCTGGCCGACGGATCGCTCGCTGGCGCACGCAAGGGGTCGGGCAATTGGTCACTCAAGGTTTCCGGCTGGGCGGCTCATGCCGGCCGCGAGCATCATCTTGGCCGAAATGCGATTGTGGCGGCCGCCGAATTCTCGCTGGCGCTGGACGTGCTGAACGGCCAACGTGAAGGCGTGACGTTCAATGTGGCGCGCATCGATGGCGGCGGTCCGCCCAACGTTGTGCCGGCCAATGCCGTCGTGCGCTTCAATGTCCGCGTCAATGACGAGCATGATCAGGCCTGGGTGCTTGAAAATCTCGAGCGGCTCACGCAGGAGACCGCGCGGCGAGACGGTATCGCAGCCAAAATGTTCGGCGGATTTACGCGGCCGGCCAAGCCGATGACGGCAGCCAACCGGCAGATGTTCGACTGGACGCGAGCGGCGGGCGGCGCGTTGGGACTGGACATCAAGTGGAATGCCACAGGCGGCGTTTGCGAAGGAAATAATCTGTGGGCGGCCGGATGCCCGAATGTCGACACGTTGGGCGCCTGCGGAGCAGATATTCACTCCCACGATGAAATCGTGCTTCTCTCCAGCCTGCCCGAACGCGCGAAGTTGTCGGCCATCATGTTGATGAAATTCGCGAGCGGGGAGTTCGATGCAAAATCGGCACGTGCACTGGCGGCGGGGACATAAGACATGCTGAGAGTTCGGGCGGCGCGCCGCAACGATATTGATGCCTTCGTGAAACTGGCGGAGGCGGCGGGAACGGGATTTACCAGTCTCGCGCTGAGCCGCGATGAGCTGGCGGCGAAGCTTGAGCGATCGGAAGCGGCCTTTGCCTCGACGGCCGGACGGCCCCAGGAACTGGCGTATCTGATGATGCTGGAGGACACCGAGACAGGCGAGGTGGCCGGATGTTCGGCGGTCAAGGACGCGGTCGGGCTGTCGAAGCCTTACTATGACTTCAAGATCGTCACGCTGGCTCAGTCGTCGAAGGAAGCCGAGCGGCGTTTCGACATGGATGTGATGCTGCTCGTCAATGATTTCGCGGGCTGTTCAGAGGTGGGCACCCTGTTCGTCGGTGAACAGGTGCGAGGGCGCGGCGCGGGGCGGCTTGTGGCGCAAACACGTTACCTGCTGATAGCGGCCGATTATGACCGCTTCGGACCGCACGTTCTGGCGGAACTCCGGGGTGTCGTGAGCGAGGATGGCTCTTCGCCCTTCTTCGACAATGTCACGCGGCCCTTCTTCCGCATGAGTTTCGACGAAGCCGACCGGATGAGCGCCGCCGCCGTCGACAACCAGTTCATCCTCGACCTGATGCCGAAGCATCCGATCTATGTCGACGTCCTGCCGGAAGCGGCGCGCGCGGTGATCGGCGCGACCCACGAACAGGGCAAGGGTGCGCGGGCCTTACTCGAGTGGGAAGGTTTCACCTACAATCGCTATATCGACATTTTCGATGGCGGTCCGCTGATGTCGGTGCCGACCCGGCAGGCGCGCACCGGCCGTGAAAGCCGGCTGATGACCGTGGCCGCTGGCGGCGGCGAGATAGATGCGATCGTGACGACCGACCGGTTCGATGATTTCCGGTCAATCCGCACGACGGTGTCGCTGGACGGCCAAAGCGTCGGTCTTTCCGAAGATGCCCAGCGTGCACTCAATCTTGCGAGCGGCGACTCAGCCAGAGTTTGGAGTCGAACATGAAACTGACCGGACAATGCTTCATTGGTGGCAGCTGGCGCGATGGCCAGGGCGAAGCCTTCCGCTCAACCGATCCGACGGTCGCGAAAACGGTCTGGTCCGGTCGTGCCGCTAGTGCTGCAGATGTCGATGCGGCGTTTGCGGCTGCACGCGAGGCCTTTCCCGGTTGGGCGAGACAATCCCTGGCGTCGCGTCTTGAGGTCATCGAGCGGTTCGGCAAAATGCTTGGCGAGCACAAGGACGCGATCGGCGAACTGATCGCGAGGGAGACCGGCAAACCCCTGTGGGACTGTCTTGGCGAGGCCGGCGCCATGGCCGGCAAGATCGGGATCTCGGTCCGGGCCCATGCGGAGCGGACGGGTGAGTTTCGCAATGAAACAGATTTCGGTGCGGCAGAGCTGCGTCACAAACCGCTCGGCGTGATGTTCGTGCTCGGCCCGTACAATTTTCCGGGGCACCTGCCGAACGGTCACATCGTGCCGGCGCTGATCGCCGGGAACACCTGTGTCTTCAAACCCTCGGAACTGACTCCTGCTGTCGGCGAGTACATGATCCGGCTGTGGGAGGCGGCAGGCTTGCCGGCTGGTGTCTTGAACCTGATACCGGGCGCTCGGGACACAGGCGCTGCGGCGCTTGATCATGACGCGCTGGACGGCGTGTTGTTTACCGGCTCGCACAATACCGGCCAATTCATTCACAAGAAATTTGCCGGAAGGACCGGTATACAACTGGCACTCGAAATGGGCGGCAATAACCCGCTGGTTGTCTGGGATGCCAAGGACGCCGAGGCGGCCGCGCGGATCGCCGCATTCTCCGCGTTCGTCACGTCAGGGCAGCGATGCTCATGCGCCAGACGGGTCATCCTGCCTGAAGGCGCCGGCGGCGACGCCGTGGTCGCGTCGCTAATTGACATCGCGAAACGCCTGCCTATCGGCGCATGGAATGATCTGCCGGAACCCTTCATGGGGCCACTGGTCTCTTCCGCAGCTGCCGAGCAGGTCATCAAGGCACAGGCGTCGCTGATCAAGCAGGGCGGCCGACCGCTCTTGCTTGCCGAGCAGCTCGATCGCGGCGCAGCCTTTGTCTCGCCCGGCATCATCGACGTGACAGGCACTGATCATCCCGACGCGGAAGTCTTCGGTCCTCTGGTCAAGATTATCCGGGTGGCAGATTTCGAAGCGGCGCTGGCGGAAGCCAACAACACCGCTTATGGCCTTTCGGCCGGGCTGGTGAGCGATGACCCGGACCTTTGGGACCGTTTTCGCATTGAATCCCGGGCAGGCATCGTGAACTGGAATCGCCCGACTCCGGGAGCTGCCTCGAACATGCCGTTTGGCGGTCCGGGACAATCGGGCAATCTGCGGCCATCGGCCTATTACGCCGCGGACTATTGTGCCTATCCCGTTGCCAGCCAGATCGCAGAAAGGCCCGAACGCATCGCCCTGAAAGGCCTTTCATGAGTGGAGTAGAAGCCAATTTCGACGGGATTATCGGGCCGACACACAATTACGGCGGGTTGAGTTTCGGAAACATTGCTTCCGACCGGAATCGCGGCGCAGTGTCGTCGCCGAAAGCCGCTGTTCTCGAAGGGCTTGGCAAGGCGAAAGCGCTGGCTGATGCCGGCCTGGTGCAAGGCGTGCTCCCGCCGCAGGAGCGGCCGGCACTGGATTATTTGCGTACACTCGGGTTTGCAGGCAGCGATGCCGCCGTGATCGAGTCGGCCTGGAAAGCCAGCCCGGCTCTGGTTCGCAATGTCTATTCGGCATCGCCCATGTGGGCGGCCAACGCGGCCATGATTTCACCGTCTGCGGATACCGGAGATGGGCGACTGCACATGACGCCGGCCAATCTGGTGACGACGTTGCACCGGTCGCTGGAGGGAGCGGCCACAGAGCGGGCCCTCAAGCGTGTGTTTCCGGGCGACTGCTTTGCCATCCATGAACCGCTGCCCCTGCAAACAACATTTGCCGATGAAGGAGCGGCCAACCATGTCCGCCTGTGTGCGGAACACGGTGCGCCGGGCGTCGAGATATTCGTTTACGGGCGTGAGGGCGGTGAGTTGCAGACCGGGCACTTTCCGGCGCGCCAGACGCGCGAGGCTTGTGAGGCGATCGCTCGCCGTCATGGGCTCGATCCGAAACGCTGCGTCTTGCTGAAACAATCCCGTGCGGCCATTGATGCCGGCGCCTTCCACAACGATGTGGTTTGCGTTGGCGCGCTCAACACGTTGTTCTTCCATGAAATGGCGTTCGCAGATACCGAGGTCGCACGCGCTGCCATTACGCGCGCGGCCGAAGGCTTGTTCGAGCCGGTTTTCGTGGAAGTACCGGACGAAGAGGTGCCGATCCGCGATGCCATCACGAGCTATCTCTTCAACTCGCAGCTGCTGGCCATGCCGGGCCAAGATCGGTTGATGCTGAATGCCCCGGTCGAGTGCGAGGAAACGGACTCGACCCGTGAATACTGTGCGCGAATGACGACCGGCAATGGGCCTATCGGCAGGGTTGCGTTCGTCGATGTGCGGCAATCGATGCGCAATGGTGGGGGCCCCGCCTGCCTGCGATTGCGCGTGGTACTCACCGACGACGAGCGAGCGGCGGTCAACCAAGACTGCCTGATGTCGACGGCCTTGTTTGCCAAGCTGACCAACTGGGCCAACCGCCATTATCGCGACGAATTGCATCCGGATGATTTGCGTGATCCATCCCTGATCGAGGATAGCCGGTCAGCCCTGGATGCGCTGACCGGCCTTCTTGGGCTGGGTTCGGATTTCTATCCGTTCCAGCGGAGTTAGCGCCAGGCGTCCGACTTCGGACCATAATAACCGCCGCCTTCGGGCCGCACGGATGAGATCCGATTGCCCAACCCATAGGCATTGAGATTGCGGACCCGGCCGGAAATTGTCCGGCAGGGCGAACCAAAATTGGAATCCTCGCAAACCGTCCAGTCGCCATAGCCGTTGACGATCGCCGACATGGCGCGGTCGTTCCAGCCCTGGCGCGTGAGATTATAGGTCTCGCGATCAATCACGATTGACGGTCCGGTGAAATTCGGGCCGGCAAACAGGGTGAGCGTACCATCGGGCCCGTAATTGCCACCCGGTCCGTTATAGCCGGGATCGACATAGGCTTCCGGGCGCAGCGAGGTGACGCGATTGCCGAGACCATAGGCATTCAGATTGCGCACACGGCCCGAAACAGTCCGGCAGGGCGAGCCAAAATTCGCGTCCTCGCAAATGGTCCAGCTGCCGTTGCCCTCGACGACCAGCGACATCGCCCGGTCATTCCACCCTTGGCGCGTGAGATTATAGGTCTCGCGGTCGATATTGATTGACTGACCGGTGAAATTGGGACCGGCATAGAGGGTCAGAGAGCCATCGCCATATCCGCTACCGGGATAACCGCCACCGGGTCGACCGCTGTCGTAAACACGGCGGACCGAAGACAATTGATTGCCCAAATTTATGGTGCGCAGGCCGGGCGTGTCGCCATCGAGCGCCGAACAGCGGCCGCGATAATTGGCATGCTCGCAGAACTCCCAGGCTTCGCCGCGCGCGATCAGGACAGATTGCGCCCGGTCATTGAAGTTCCGGCCCATCAGATTGAGGTTGTCATTATAGATATGGACGGACTCGCCGCGATAGCGCGGCCCGTCGAAGAGAATGATGCCGTTGCGCGGCCGGTCAACATTGCCAGGACGGCCCGGGCGGCCGGGTCTTCCGGGACCGGCGTCGTATTCCATCCGCGCCGAGCTGATATTGCCGGCAAGCTGGAACGGGTTGAGATTGGCAACATCATTCGTGAATTGATGGCAGACGCCTTGAAAATTCGCGTGGTGGCAAAGCGTCCAGCTGCCTGCGCCTTCAATCCGTATGGACTGGGCGCGATCGTTAAAATTGATCGTCTGAAAATTGACGACATCGCTGCGGATCGTCACGGATTGGCCTGAATAATTCAGACCGGAATACAGCGTTAGTGACCGGTTCCTGTTGCCGTGCTGTGCATCGGCGACGCTCGCCATGCACATGACTGCAGAAATCGCGACCATCAATGTCAGTATTCGCATCTTCGTCTCCCAGCATTGGACTACAGTGTTGCATTTCACTCAATTTCGCTCATCTATCCTGAACCTGCGACAACAGGGATGCGCTAGTTGCCATCGCCATTGTCGGTGTCTTCCTCATCACTACTGTTGCCGATATTTCCGAGCAGGCCACGCAGAAGGCGCTCCGCCGGGTCGCTTGGCTCTTCCTGATTGCCATCGCCGTTGTCATCGGCACCGTCATCGCCGCCCAACCCGAGTGCGCTGCCGATTGCATTGCGCAGGGCGTCCTCGGGATCTTGTCCCGTGATCACGCCTTGCACCGTTCCCTGCAGCAGCGCCCGGCCGACCACGTCCCAGTCGATCCCGACGCTTGGATCACTGAACGTCCCACGGATCACGATAGGCACGACGACGCCGCGCAAATCTCGATCGCCGCCCTGACCCTCGATGCTGGCAACTGCTTGTGGCCGCAGCCGATAATCCATCGTCTGGCCGCCGATATCGACGGTGCCGCTCCCGTCCACACGCACCAATGGACTCAAGAGAATGAGGTCGGAATTCCGGGCAATGCCATTCGATACGCCGAAGCTTCCTTCGAGCGCGGTGAAGTCGGTTTCCTCGCTTTCGCCGAAACCGTCGGGCAAACGGCGATTCGTCAACGCCGACTCGATCCCGCGGATTGCTTGCGCGACGTTGACGCCGCGAATGGCACCGTCGGCAAATGCGAAGTTGCCATTGCCATTGAGCGCGTTCATCACCGCGTCTTGGCTCCCGCCAGATGTCAGCAGATCGATACGGATGCGGCCCGTACCCGTCAGCCTGTCAAATCCGGCGGCGGCCTCGAGCAGCGGGCCCGCCGCGACGGATTGCAAATCTGCCGTGACCCGGAATGAGGGCGTGGCGGTGCGGCCATTGGCAACAAAGCGGGCCGTGCCCGCGCCCTCATAGAGCGTGATGCGTGTCAGGTTGACGTCTAGCCGCGAGTTCGCGAGATCGACGTCCAGAGCGGCATCCGAGATCTCGATTGCCTGAACCTGCAAACGCCCGACCGTCAGCGACAGATCGGCATCCGCGACACCAAGTGCGGACAGATTGATCGTCTCGCGTGACCATGGCGGAACGCCGGATGCTGAGGCCTCGGTGTCCGGCGCCACCGGAATGTAACGCGTGACATCCAGGTCGGGCACGTCGAGCGCGCCGCTAATTGCAGGCCGCGCGCCGGACAAATTGACTGCGACGCGGCCGGTGGCTGTTATATCGTCCAGCCGGATGCGTCCGCCGGATCCCGAGGCATTCAGCGAAACATCGGACAGTCCGCCGCGGAGTTGTCCGGTAAAGGCGAACCGCTGCAGGCTGTCGCCCGGCGGCAGCGGCGATCCGGCAAAATTGGCGAGGTCGCGAATGGACGGGATTTCGACCGACAGCCGACCATCGTAGCGGAGCGTTTCTCCCGCCGGAATCACGCCGTCGAAACCGAGATCTATGAGATCGCCTCCGAGATCGAGGCGGGCGTCAACCTCTTCGCCTTCGAAAAATCCGCGTAGCGATCCGAGCCGTGCGGCGAGTGTCATCGCCTCGCCATCGGCCGACAGCTCGCCTTCGATTTCGAGCGGTTCGTCCAGCCCCGGCATGTGGATGGTCAGGTCCAGCCCGTCGATTTCACGTGTCTGGCTGCCATCGGCATAACTGATGAACCCATCGACGATCCGAATGTCGCCAAGTGATGCTTCGAAGGGAAGGGCACCCGGCTGACGAAGCCACTCGCCAGACGCGGTGACAGGGGCAGCCGATGGCTCAGCGCGGCCAAGCGTCCAGTTATTGCGGTTGCCGCGCTGTTCGAGCCGGATGGTGGGTTCGATCAGCACGAACTCCTCGATCACGACGTTGCGCGAGAGCAGGGGCCAGAGCTGCACACCCACCCGCATTTCTTCCATTTCTGCGAACGGCGCCTCGCCGAAACCTTCGGCATTCGCGATGGTGACGTTATGCGCTTCGATCTGCACCCGCGGCAGGATACGGAGACTGACTTCACCTGCGAGGGTCACTTCACGACCGAGGTTTTCGCTGGCGGCCTGTTGAGCCTGGTCGCGATAAACTGTCTCCGGAATGACAAAGGGCAGGATGATGGCTGCCAGCACGACGGCCACCAGCAAAAGCAGGAAGAAAGAGAACAGGCGGCGCAGCATTAATCCCTCCGCAGAATCAAGCGCGGCTATTTTCCGCGCAATGTTTCCGGTTAGTATAGCGGCAAGACTGACAGACTTTCAGGGGGGGGCATGACAATTCGCAAAATTCCGATGAGTCGCCGTGATATTGTTCTCGGCATTTCGGCTGGAACCATCATCCCGGTTGCGGGATGTGCGCAGAACAGTGCGCTCGGCCGCTCCCAGCTGCAGCTGGTGTCGAATGACCAGATCATGCTGCTGTCGCAGCAGGCTTGGCAGGAGGCCCTGCAGCGCGAACGCGTGCTGCGGGATCCGCGCTATAACCGGCGGCTTCAGCGGGTCGGCGCGAACATGGTTGCGCGTACCGGGCTGGCCGATCTCGATTGGGAATTTGTGGTCATCGATTCAGACCAGGTAAATGCCTGGGTGTTGCCGAACGGCAAAGTTGCCTTCTACCGGGGCATTCTCGACATCATGGAAGAGGACGGGCACATCGCCACGGTGATGGGGCACGAAATGGGCCATGTCGCAGGCCGGCATGCAGCGGAGCGGGCCAGCCAGCAACGTGCGAGCCAGATCGGATTGCAAATCGCAGGCGCGTTGCTGCAGCAACAAGGTGTGGATTTCAACGACGACATGGCGGCTGCCTTGGGGGCCGGTGTCACTTACGGCGTGATCCTGCCGTATTCGCGTCAACACGAATTCGAGGCCGATCGGCTTGGCGTCGATTACATGGTCATGGCCGGATATGCCCCGCACCAGGCGCTCGATTTCTGGGTGGCCATGTCGACGCTGCACCAGGATGCGTCATTCGAATTCATGTCCACGCACCCGTCAGACGAAGCGCGGATCGACGCGATGCGCGCGCACATTGCCGCGCAGGGCTACGCCTAGTCGGACCCGTTGCTGTCGTCGGCAGCTGCGGCAGCGGCACGTGCGTCAATAAGCGCCCGGGCGGCGTCAACGTTTTCGACGGCCTCGATCGTGTCGATCGCACAGCGAAAGCCGTCGTCCGGGATCAGATACTCGACCATGGGCGGGCAGATCGTTTCGGTCTCGCCAAATGTCGTTGCGATGCGGGCGCCAAAATTCAACCCCGGACAGCTATGACGCGTGGTGACCAGGTAATGGCGGCTGGCGCCGCCCCGGAGCACGACGTGATGGCGATCGATCACGCTGTAACCATTGATGTTCGTGAGGCGAAGGCAACGCGGACCTTCTCCATTGCTGTCCTGTTGTGCCAGCGCCGGCGCAGTGAATGCCGCGACGGCAACCAGAGCTGCGTAAATCAGTGACTTCATCTCGCACTCCTCGAAAAGCACGCTAGTTTGCGTGTCCCCGACATGAAGCCGAGCCGAATGACAGTCAAATCAACTTCGCGCGCGCGGATCGCGATTGTGGGTGGCGGAATTGCCGGATTGGCTTGTGCGTTTGAGCTCTCGCGCCGTGGGCTGGTCCCGACCGTTATTGAAGCCGGCCGGGCGGGCGAGGGCGCACTCTGGGCGTCAGGTGGCATGTTGGCGGCCGCTTTCGAAAGCGCAGAATCAGATGCCAGCCCCGACATGGCAGCCCTGGCGCGGCGGGGGCTCGAGCTGTGGCGCGACTGGTCGGAACTACTCGAACAGGACGCCATCGGCTACCGGTCGGCCGGCTCGGTGTCGCCGGCATCAGGTGCGGCCGGTCGGGCCTGGCTGGAACGCCTTTCAGCCACCGCCAGCCGGCTCGGGTTTCGCGCCGACCCGGTGACGCCACCAACAGGAATAAAGGCCGATGCGGCGTTGCGTTTCCCCGAAGATGGTGAGCTCGACAATCGGTTGCTGGGCCAGCGCCTTGTCTCGGCGCTGCGCGCGGCGGGCGTAAAAGTTCACGAGAACCGGGCGGTTACGGCGATCGAGGAAATGACAGGCAGCGGCGTCGAGTTGACCTGCGGAGCCGACAAGATGCGCTTTGATGCCGCTGTCCTGTCGACCGGGCATGACACACGCCTGGCGACCGTTGATCCTGCGTGCAACGCCATTCTCCCTGTCAGAGGCGAGATGCTGTCCGTCGGCGCACAGGGCCTGACCCTGCCGGGCTGCATACGCGCCCAGGCAGTCTATCTTTCGCAGAAACCGGACCGCCGCATCGTGATCGGGGCGACGAGTGAAGCCGGTTCGAGTGATCTGGCGGTCGACTCCGACGCCATAAGCATTCTGCGGGATCGCGCAGTTGCCTTGTTCCCCGGATTGGCAGGCGCGCCGGAAGTCGAACGCTGGGCCGGCATTCGCCCCGGCACCCGGGACGGCCATCCCATTCTCGGCGAAAGCAGTACGCCCGGCGTTTTCCTGGCCCTCGGGCTTTATCGCAATGGCGTCCTCTTCTCGCCTGCAGTCGCAGAAGTGCTTGCTGACGCCGTGCTCGGCGGCCGGCCGGTTGCGGCCAGCTTCTCCGCGCGCCGCTTCGATGAGCGTTAACGGCAAGTTAGCGGCTGGACCGAAGACTGCGTCGTGAATCAAATCGAGTCGATTTCATGAGCACGATTTCTCCGGCATCTGAATCAACGCATGCGCTGATTGCCCGCGCTTCGCAGGAAACCGGTGCGGATTTCGATTTCATGGTCAGGACAGCCGCGCGGGAAAGCAATTTCGATGCGAACGCCCGTGCTTCGACATCAAGCGCGGCAGGCATGTACCAGTTTCTCGAGCAGACCTGGTTCGCGATGATGCAGCGCCACGGTGCCGATCACGGCCTCGGGCGTGAAGCAAACCTCATCGAGCAGGGCGAAAACGGGCGCTATTCGGTAGACGATCCGGTCGAGCGACAACGCATCCTTGATCTCCGGTTCGACGCCGGAGTGGCTGCCCGCATGGCGGGTGAGCTCGCTGCCGAAAACGCGGCCCTGCTGGAGAGCCGAATTGGTCGTCAGCCGACATCAGGCGAACTTTACGCCGCACACTTTCTTGGCGCAGGCGGTGCTTCCGAATTGATCAATGCGGCGCAATCGACTCCCACTGCGCGGGCAGACGCCTTGTTTCCCGCCGCTGCTGCGGCCAATCGCAACGTGTTCTTCGATGGTGGCCGCGCGCGAAACGTGCGCGAAGTGCTTGCCGGGCTGACGCGGGAAGAAGCTGTGTCGATCCCATCGCGGGAAGCGCCGGCCGCACCGAATTCGAGTGTGCCCCTGCGTTTCGAATCCCCCAGCCTGGATCAGGCTGCACCCTTCCTGTCGCGTCGCATTGGCCTGGCCGGGAATGGCGGTACCTTGTCGCCGGCAGTCGTGGCGATCCTCGCGTCGCTCGATGCGCCGGCGCGTGACGACGACAACCGCAGTTAACTTTTTAGCCCGCCATGCAAGGAATCGTTAACGCGAGAGGCGGAGCCTTGTCGTCGAAGCGAATCGAATCGACGCATTCGCTGAGCAACGGGACGGGCACATGAGCCTTACAGCCATGCGGTCACGATTGACCGACCAAGACATCCGGCGCCTCGTCAAAGGCGAGTCAGCTGAAGACCGAGCCTTGGCAGTTCGCAAGATCTGTCAGCGCATCGACACGCCAGATCTGACCGAGCAGGAGCGCGAGGCGGCGAATGCCATCATCGCCATGGTTGCCCAGGATGCGGCAACGCTTGTGCGCCGCTCCCTGGCGGTCACGCTGCGGCGATCGCATCATCTTCCGAGAGAAATCGCCATGAAGCTGGCGATGGATATCGAATCCATTGCCGTTCCGGTGATCGCCGGAAGTCCGGTGTTTACCGAGGAAGAGCTCGTCGACATTGTTCGCAACCAGCCGGCCGCGAAACAGGCCGCGGTGGCAGCGCGCGAGACGGTCACGAAACCGGTCATCAACGCCCTGATCGATTATGCTGATGAAAGTGTGATGGGAATTGCAGCGGCAAATGACGGTGCCGAGTTCGACCTCGAAACCTACGAGCGGACAATCAACCGGTTCGCGCATTCGCAGACCGTTATGGATTCCTTTGTTTCGCGCGCCGCCTTGCCGATCGAGATTACCGAGAAGATCATTGCCCGCGTCAGCGACGATGCGCTGCAAAGGCTCGTGCGGCGTCATGCCTTGCCGCCGCAAATCGCGGTCGACATGGCAGAAGAGGCGCGCGAGCGGGCGACCGTCGACCTGGTCGATCAAGCCGGTGTCGCGCCCGACATGCCGCGCTTTGTTGCCCAGCTGCAAACGTCCGGCCGACTGACGCCGTCGATCATATTGCGTGCACTAATGCGCGGACACATGTCCTTCTTCGAGCACGCCGTGGCCATTCTCGCGGGCGTGCCGCATTCGAAGGCATGGTTGCTGGTCCATGATGCGGGGCCGCTTGGCCTGAAAGCCATCTTCGAGCGCACGGGGTTGCCGCCGCGACTGCTGCCGGCAATCCGGGCCGCGATCGAAACCTATCATTCGATCGAGATGGGGTCGGGAGAGGAAGGACGGATCATTTTCCGCCGTCGGCTGGTCGAACGTTCGCTGACCCAGTTCCAGAGCGTCCCAGAGGAAGACCTGGAGTACATCCTGGCCCGGTTGGACCAGGACGAAAGCGAGGATTACCCTGCCGCCTTGGCCGGCTGATCCTCGAATTCGGCGACCATTTCGAGAACCTGCGTTTCCAGTTCTTCGGCGAGCGCCCGGCCGACCGGGTTGTTCTCGTCGCGAATATCCTGGCGCAAGGCAGCACGTATTGCTCCGGTGTGCGCAATCGCCAGTTTCGCGCTCGCAATGGCGCGTTTTTCGTCCGTCTCGATCAGCTTGGACAGCGACGCCGCCATCCGCGTGATGATCGGGAAATTGTAAGTCGTCCCCATGCCCCGCAAATCGTGTGCGCGCGCAAACAGCTCGAAGCCGGCCTCGCCGTCCAGACCTTCGGCCTGGACGCGATTGGCAGCCACTTCGAGTTTGCCGACTTCCGTTTCAAGCCATTCGGAGAAGACATCCTTCATGTCGTCGAGCGCTTTTTCCGCACGTGCAATGGCTTGTTCGTCAATCGGTCCGATTCGCCCGCCGATTTTGACCCGCAGCATGTTCGGCGGGGTTATCATCTCAATGGGTTGTTGCTTCTTGACCATTTCGGGACGTCCTCGGTTCAGGGAGTGGCGGCGTGCGCAGTCGACGGTGCTTGAGATCCGGATTCGGCGAGGCTGTTGGTGAGCAATTGCGCCAATTCGGCCGGACGAAACGGTTTGGCAAGCGCGTTATCCGCTTCGGCGGTGACGGATCCCGAAACGAGGCGAACCATCGGGATATCAAGACCGGATTGTGCCTCAAAGGTGTCGGCGTCGACGATCGCGATGTCAAAGTGTTGCGTGTTTGACTGCTGCCGCGCTTCGCCGGCATCGCCGACACTCGCGGCTGACACGCAGCCCATTGCAGACAGAACGGTTTCCAGCGATTGCCGGAATCGTAGTGACGCGCTGCAGATGAGTACCGTCATGTCTAGCCTGCCGGAAAACGATTGCATTCTAACCACCCATTGCTGTCGCCTTTGACAAGCGAACTTGGTGAATGCACTAGCAAATGATGTTTAACGGCGGCCTAAGCCATCAGGCTTGGAATTGCTCGATCAGAATGCGTTCGCCAAGGGCGCGACCCTCGTCGAACAACATGTGGAGGCGCACATCGTCTGCCTCTTCGATGTCGACAGACACAATGTCGCGAAACTCCTGATTGTCGGCGACGGCCGAGACGGGACGTTTTTCCGGCTCGAGCACTTCGAACCGCACCTTGCTGTCATGGCTCAAGAGGGCGCCGCGCCAGCGGCGCGGGCGGAAAGCGCTGATCGGCGTCAGCGCCAGCGCCCGGGAGCCAAGCGGCAGAATCGGGCCGTGCGCAGAGGCATTGTACGCGGTCGAGCCCGCTGGCGTGGCAACCATGATGCCGTCGGCGGCCAGCTGATCGAGGCGGATACGTCCGTCTACCGAAATCCGGATCTTGGCGGTTTGGCGCGTCTCGCGCAGCAGTGAGACCTCGTTGATGGCGAGCGCGAAAAATGTTTCTCCCGAGATATCCGTACCGGAGGCCCGCAACGGATGGATCGAGGTTTTCTCGGCCCGACTGAGATGATCCAGCAGATCGTTTTCTGCCGGATTGTTCATCAGAAAGCCGACCGATCCGTAATTTATCCCGTAAACAGGTATGTCCCGGCCGAGAACGGCGTGCAGCGCTTCCAGCATCATGCCGTCGCCGCCGAGAGCAACCACAACATCTGCACTAGAGAGATCCGCATTGCCGTATGTTGCGGCCAGCCGCTCGGCAGCTGCGCGCGCTTCCGGTCGCTGGCTTGCCATGAAGGCGATAGCCGGATTTTCAGGCAGGTCTATGGGGCTCACTGACGCCTCCGGAAATGGAAGGTGTCATTCAATCCCCGGGAACCAGGCGGCGCAAGGCATCATAGGCGCTTCCGGGCGTGTATTTCTGGAAGACAGTGGCTGCGCCAGCCATCGCGTCGGGTGACAAATCTGCCTGGACGCGGCCAGCGCGCTGCATCCCCCGCAAAACAGACGGGAACAGATTCGTGTCGATCCGTGCTGCGCGGCAGGCCAGTGCCGTGGCACGTACACTGGAGATGCCCACGGCCGTCCGCCACTGATCTGCCGAAATACCGCAAAGATCCGCGATGGCATGGTCGAACAGGACGGTCTTGCCGTCGGCAATCGCGCGCACTGCGACCGTGCCCTTGAGCTGACCTGCCGCGGCCATCCGCGCCACGATAATTCGCGCTTCCTCGTCTTCATCCTGTTCTGGTGCCGCTGACGTGTCCTGGGATTCGAGCGAATCAAGGACACCGGGCGACAGGTCGAAATGGGCCTCGACCTGAGAGCGGACCGCGGTCGAGATTTCGTCCATCAGGCGTTCAATCAGAGTTGAAGGTATGTCGTCGCGTTCCAGTAACTGCCGCGAAATGTCCGGTGCCTGACCAGCCGCATTGATACATTTCGTTATGGTGGTCGAAGACAGGCGCGCCGACTGGTTGGCACTGAGTGCAGAGAGCACATCGATTTCCGACCTGCTCGCAACCGCATCGGACACAGCAATGCCGATATGGCGGCGCTCGGCGATCAGAACACGGTGTTCGCGGCTGCCTTGCTTGGCAAGCTCCACGAGATCATCGGATTCCAGAACCTGGCTCCTGGCAATGACCGAAGCAGCCACGCTGGGCGCATCGAATGCCAGAAAACGGACAATCCCCCGCGGTGCCCAATCGCATTCGCTAAGGCGGGCCGCCATCTTGATGCGGACACTTTCTTCCACCTTGTGTGCCAGCGACAGCAGAATGTCGTTGGCCAGCGGTTCGATACGGTTGGTCAGCGGTTTGGCGACACAAATATCCGTCACGCCTAGAGCCAAGGCTGCCCGGCTTTGCGGATCGCGGACGCGCGCCAGCTGTGTCAGGGCTATACCGATACTGCTCATTGCCTTGCCGATTCGAACCTGCCGATGAGGTTATGTTACATCAGTGCTGCCCCGACATGGTTTATTGACCGTTAAATCGACGATTTGCGGGCGAGATTGACGCGGCGGGACTTGCGAACGATCTTGGGTCCGCAAAGGGAGGAATTCATGGACGATCAGGCGCCACAAAGCGTGAAAGAACAGGTTTCCGAGGAAGAGTGGAAAGCCCGCTGCGACCTTGCAGCGCTTTACCGGCTCGTGCGCATGCATGGCTGGGATGACCTGTTTTTCACGCATATTTCGATGCGCGTGCCCGGACCGGACGAGCATTTCCTGCTCAATCCCTTTGGCCTGCTGTACGAAGACGTGACGGCGTCGAATCTGGTGAAAGTGGATCTCGACGGCAATGTGTTGCCGCCTTCGACCTATGGCATCAATCCGGCCGGCTTCACCATCCACTCGGCCATCCATGCGGCGCGCGAGGATGTGACGGTCGCGATGCACCTGCATACCGACCAGGGCGTCGCGGTGGCCGCGCAAAAGGATGGATTGCTGCCGATCTCCCAGCTGGCCATGAATATCATGTCGGACGTCGCCTATCACGACTATGAGGGCTTGGCGCTGGTCGAGGAAGAAAAAGCACGCTTGGTCGCTGACCTCGGCGAGAAACACACGATGATTTTGCGAAATCACGGCACATTATCGGTTGGCTCACACCCGTTTCAGGCGTATTTACGTATTTATCTACTTGAGCGTGCATGTCGGATACAGACCATGGCGCAAGCGGGCGGGGAGTTGATCCACTGGGACAAGGAGATGCAGGACAAGGTCTACAAGCAGGGCGAAGAGGGCGTGCTGAACGAGTTCTTCCTCGAAATCGCCTGGGCTGCCCTGCGCACGCGCGTCGACCGGGAGTCGCCAGGTTACGATCAGTAGCGGTCCTGCTCATATTTTGTGGTTTCGCAGCGCCCGCTGATGCCGGAGCCTGGGGCCAGGACAAGGGCCGGGGCATTGTCATCTCCGGCCTTTTGCTTTCACAGGCCGACGATCTGATTGATCGGGAAGGACGCCGGCAGGCCGGGCTCCATTTCTCCAAATTCGAAACCTCGCTGTATTCGGAATTCGGTCTGACAGAGCGTCTGACGCTGGTCCTGCAGCTCGCCGGTCAGCAGGTCAGCCAGGACAATGACGGCATCACCGATACCGCATCGGGTCTCGCCGCGAGCCGGCTTGGCCTTCAGTTCAAGGTGTTCGAATCCGGGCGCTGGATTGCCGCGAGCCAGATTTCGGCTGTCGTCCCGGGCGGGGGCGAGAATGTCGCCGACCGGCCGCTGGGCGATGGTGCTAACGGGATCGAGATGCGGGCGCTCGTCGGCCGTTCACTCCGGCGTCGCGGATTTCTCGACCTGCAGTTCGGTTACACTTGGCGAAGCGACGAATACCCGTCCGAAACCCGTTTCGACGCCACGCTGGGCTGGCGGTTGTCGGATCGCTACAGCGTGATGGCGCAATCCTTCCTGACTAGCGGTGCCACCGACCGGCGCCGCAACAACCGGTCCTTTGTCCAGCACAAGGTTCAGATCAGTGCAGGCCGGCGATTTCGGCGCGGCGAGCTCATGCTCGGGGCATTTACCACCGTCCACGGCCGCAATTCGATCGCGGAATCCGGTGTCGTCATGAGCTGGTGGCGGCGCTTTTAATCGGACGCCGCGCCGGTTTCGTACATCAGATAGGCGATGACATTGCGGCGTTCCTCGGCGTCGCGCAGGCCGACGAATGACATGCGGTTGCCGGGCAGAAATTCGCGCGGATTTGCGAGCCACGAATCGAGCTGCTCCGGGGTCCAGATGAAGTCCGCATCCCGCAGCACCTGCGAGTAATTGAAGTTTTCCGCGCTGCCAACTTCACTGCCGAACAATCCGTAGAGATTGGGACCGACGCGGTGACTGCCGGCCTCCGCGACGGTGTGACAAGACCCGCAGCGCCTGAACAGCCGCCGGCCGAGATCGTAATCAGCTGTATCGTAGGGGGCGGGCAGTGCTGACAGATTGACCGATGAAACCGGGGCCGGCGTGTCTTCGGATCCGTTCGGCGCTGCCGCTGCCCCGGCTTGATCCACAGTTTCTCCACCATTGCCGCACGCAACCAGCGCGCTCGCACTCATCAGGACGGCTATCCAACGCATGTAAATTCCCCTCGCTTGGCGTCTGGCAAACTAAACGAACTCACGGGCCAATCCAGCCGCACCGCATGCGGTACGACATCGCACAGCTTGTCTTGCAGCCGGATTGCATCTTGCGCGTGGTCCCCGACATTTGCGGTGGGGCGGGTATCGTTTACTGGCTGAGCGCTTGCCGTGTGACCTTTACGGCCCTAGTTCCGGACCGCATGAGCAACGAGAGCGCCGATAGCTGGTTGCGTCCGGCGTTCAACGCTGTGGCGATTGACGATGAGGGCCGGGCTTGCCCGGATATACCGGAGAGCGCGTGCCGTGAGGAAGCTGGAAAATTCTTTCGCCATGTCGGATCGCTGGCGCTGTCGAAAAGCGCAGACGGGCTGATCGATCCCAAGCTGGTCTTGAGTTGGCTGCTCCTGCAGCTGGGGGCGCCGGCAGCGTTTGTCGGCCTTCTGGTTCCGATTCGGGAAGCAGGTGCCTTGCTGCCGCAATTGTTCACTGCCGGTGCGCTGCGCCGTCTGCAGCAGCGCAAATGGGCGTGGGCAGCGGGTGCCGCCGTGCAGGGTCTGTCTGCGCTGGTCATCGCTTTCGCTGCGCTGTCGCTGGAAGGCCAGCTTGCGGGCCTCGTCATTATCGCCGCTCTCACTGTACTGGCACTAGCGCGCAGCGTCTGTTCCGTCTGCTACAAGGACGTGCTGGGCAAGACCGTAGACAAGTCGCGTCGCGGCACTGCGACAGGCCTTGCGGGTACGATCGCGTCAGTGACTGTGATTGTCTTTGCCGGCCTGCTCGCAACCGGGCTGGTCGAGCGGCTCACCCTGGTGACGATCGCCTTGTTCCTGGCCGCAATTGCGTGGCTGGCCGGCGCTGCGCTGTTTACGACACTGCGGGAGGCGCCGGGCGCGACGGAAGGCGGCAAATCGGCCATCTCAGCGGCGATGGAAAATCTCTCCTTCCTGAAGAGCGAGCCGCAATTGCGCCGCTTCATTCTTGTGCGGTCGCTACTGACCGCCACCGCTTTGGCACCGCCTTTCATGATCGCAGCCGCACAGACCGATAGCGGCCTTTCGCTGGGTGCTCTGGTGCTGGCCTCGGCGCTGGCAGGATTGTCGAGCAGCTATGTCTGGGGGCGTCTCTCGGACCGATCGAGCCGCAAGGTGCTGGTGTTTTCAGCAATCGCCGCTGCCGCTGGACTGGCTGCGACGGTTGGATTCGCGCTCGCTGGATGGCTGCACCCGCTGTTTGCGCTACCGCCTGTGCTGTTCATGCTGATGATTGCCTATCAGGGCGTCCGGCTCGGTCGGTCGACACACCTTACCGACATGGCCAATGCGGACAACCGCGCAGCATTCACGGCTTTGTCCAACACGATTGTCGGCCTTGTACTGCTTGCGGGCGGTGTGTTCAGCGTGATTGCAGCGTTTTCCGGTCCGGTTCCGGTGCTGGCTCTAATGGCAGTGATGGCGGTCCTCGGCGGACTTCTGGCGCTGGGACTGGAAGAAGTCCAAGCTTGACCCGGCGATAGGGGTGCTGCCTCCTCTCGCTCAAGGGAGGGACCGAATGAAAAATGCCCTGGAGCCGACCGAGGCACAGATTTCCCGCTTCATGGAAGCTGGCGGTTCGCCGGTCTCGATGCTGAACCTGTTGCGGTTTCGTGAAAAGGCAGCCTATCCGGACGGGCGCGATGCCGATCTGCCCGGCAAGGACGCCTATTTCCGCTATGCCGTCCCGATGACTCAGTTGGTGCTCAAGGCTGGCGGATCGTTGGATTTTACCGGCGATATGGGACCGCTGCTGATCGGCGAGATCGAGGATGACTGGCACATGGCCGCAATCATGACTTATCCGTCGCCGAGAACCCTCGTTGAGATCAGCCTGACACCGGAGTTTGCCGAGATCGCCGTTCACCGGAAGGCCGGGCTGGAAGGTCAGTTGCTCATTCCCTGCCGCACGTCAATGCCATGAGCTTGCGATCGGCATTCACGCAAATCCTGACCAGCCGACGTGTGCGCAGCGTTGCCCGAGGCTGTCGCGCCGTGGCGCGGACAGTTGCGCGGCGGCACCGCACGCTGGTTCTGTTCTACGAAGCAGACGAGCCGTATTCCGAGCTTCTGCTCGACGTCCTTCCCGGACTGGCGCGCGTGTACAATGTCGATTTCGAACTGCGTCCCGTCGGACCGCCAGACACCTCCGCCGCGCCGGAGCCGGAAAAGCTGGCCCAATGGGCGCGCCGCGATGCCGAAGCGCTGCGGCGGACCTATCGGATTCCACGCAGTCATTCGGATGTCGAAGCGTTGGGCGATCCCGATGACAATGCCCGTTGGCGGCAGGCCCATGGCCATTACGGAAGCGGGATGATCTGGTTCGAGGGGGAGTGGTATTGGGGTATCGACCGCCTGCATCATCTCGAACGGCGGCTGGGCGCCAATGATGACGAGCTCGTATTCCCGCCGATCGCGGAACCTGACGGGCCAACAGGCGGCGCTTTCGACATGTATTTCTCGCTCCGCAGTCCATACAGTTATCTGGCCATGATGCGCGCGCCGGTGCTGGCGAAGCGCTGGCAAGCGGATCTCATGCTGAAGCCGATCCTGCCAATGGTGATGCGTTCACTGCCCGTGCCGCGTGCGAAACAGCTCTACATCGTCCGCGATGTGAAGCGCGAAGCCGAACGCTTCGGCCTGCCATTCGGCAGGATCGAGGATCCGGTGGGCAGGGGCGTTGAACGCGGACTGGCGGTCCTTCATCAGGCCATTCCCGACGGCAAAGGTGTCGACTTCGCCCAGAGCTTCTACACGGGTGTCTGGGCCGAGGGCATAGATGCAGCAAGCGATGCCGGGTTGCGGCGAATCGTCGAGCGCGCCGGGCTGGACTGGGCTTCTGCGCAGGACGCATTGTCCGATGAAAGCTGGCGCGAGGCCGTCGAGGCCAACCGGAAGGAGATGTTCGCCCTGGGTCAATGGGGTGTGCCCACATTCCGGGTTGGCGACCGCGCAGCGTTCGGACAGGACCGGCTGTGGCAGGTCGGGCGCTGGCTAGAGGAAGGCGCGGCCTAGGAACCAGTAGCTGCCGAGCCCGGCGAGGCCGGCGATCATGGCGGTCCGGCCGGTCGTCAGCACCTGGTCCGGCGCGATCCTGCGCAAGAATGAGATAACGGCGAGGGCGATGACGACAATGGCGATCTGCCCAATTTCAACCCCGAGATTGAAGGCGATCAAGGATGCGATCAGTGCCTCGCCCGACAGATCGATCTCGAGCAGGATGCCCGCGAACCCGACGCCGTGAACCAGGCCAAACCCTGCGCTCAGCGCTGGTGCCGCCGTATCGATACGTCCGCCAGCCGCAAGCCAGTGGAAATAGGTAACCGTCAGGAGGATCAGACCGAGCCAGATCGGCCAGGCCAATGCGCTGCCGGTCAATGCGGCGAGAGCTGCGAGGGAGAGAAGGGCTGCTCCGCCACCCCAGCCAGCCACATGGAGCCCTTCCTGCCGCGTTAGCGCGGCTTCGGCTGCGATGAACAGGATGGAAAAGCCGATCAGTGATTCCACGGCAGCTCCGGGGGGCGAGACCCAGCCCGTCACGGCGAGCGCCAGAGTCACCGAATGACCCAGCGTGAAGCCGAGCGTGACAATAGCGATCCGCCGCCAGCCAGACACCAGAAGCATCAAGCCCAGTACGAAAGCGACATGATCGGGGCCACCGATAATGTGCGTGAAGCCCAGCGAAAGAAATCGCGACCAGTTTGCCTGTGACGTTTCACTCCCTGGTTCGAACTCTGCCGTCGTGCGGCCGCGTGACAACACCTGTTCGGAAATTCCCTCGGTGCTTTCGAGGCGGATAAAGTGGACATGGTTGGCGGACAGCGGCGAGAAAACACGTACATCGATTGCGAGCGTGCCGCCAGCTGTGCAGGTCCAGTGGCTGCGGGCCTCCAGCCGTCCGTCCGGACGCAGCTGGATGAGGGGCGGTGCGTCGAGGGCGCAGGCCTGTTCGCCGCGCCGCAACTGAAGGCCGTCGATCAGTCTTTCCCGATAGGCATTCTCGAGGCTGATTCCACCGGAATCCAGTGCCAGCAAGAGCGTGGCTTGCCGTGCTTCGAGATAGAACCGGCCAGAGAGGCCGGTCTCCGTTTCGGTCCAGACGGAGTTCGAGCGACTGCGCTCATGCGCCTGTGCCGATGCCGCAGCCAGCACCGCGAGGACGAGCGCCAGCAGCGTTCTCATTCGTCGGGCAGGGGTTGGCGCTCGATAACCGCCGCCCGGCGCAATTCGGCCAGATAGTCCTCAAGCGCAGCCTCTTCGGCGCGTTCCTGCCAGAGCACCTCGATGCGGCGTCTTTGGTTCTCGAAGCGCGGAACGCCGGCCGGCGTGTATTCGGTCACGGTAAGCCAATGAAAGCGGCCGCCAAGCTCCACCGGGCCGAGTGTCTCACCCGGCGTGGCAGATTGCGCCGCGAAAACCAGCGCGTCGCCGAGATAGCGGCGCAGATCGGTGGCGGTCAGCAGGCGGTCCGGCGGGTGGGCGGCCGGTCGCCGCCGCGCACCGTCCGGTGTCGCGGCCGATTCCCAGCTGACCCGGTAGCGGTCCTCCGCGGAGAAATATTCAATGTTGGCTTCGAAAAAGGCGCGAAGCTGGGCGTCGGACGGCAAGGGTTCGGCATTGGCGCGGGCAAAATCGATCATCGTCATGACAATGGTACGGCGCACGTTCGAGGCATTGCGCGGCATGTCGAGCGCCAGCCCGCGCTGGAACAGTAACTCCTCGTCAATCAGGCGCTCGATGGCGCGCACGGTATCGTCTGTCGTCAAAGGGTTGCGGCTGTCACGCGCCATGGCTTCCAGCGCGATCTCGATGTCCTCGACCGGAATGACTTGCCCGTTGACGATGGCGGCAGCATCGCTTCCGGCTGCGACGTCGCTTCGGTCCGGCCACAGGGAAGCGGCCAGCACGAGGATACCGCCCGCCACGGCGCCAGCCCCCCATCCCCACCGGGTAAGGCTCATTCGACGACCACGCCGGGTGCGTCACTGGCGATATGGGCCAGATAGATGGGCGAGGACCAGGCGCGGTGCTCGACGTCGACCGCGCAATCCTCGCTCATGTCGGTGCGATAATCGCCGAAACACGGGTTGGCTTCGATGCACCGGCCGTTCTCGTCATAGGTGCAGCGCAACGGGTCGCCATTGACCTGGCCGGACGGTTGCTGGATGGCGCGCACATAATAGACGGTGTCGCGACCGGCTTCAGCAAATTCGGGATCACTGAAGACGACTTCGCAGCCTTCACCAACGTCATCGCAGGGAAGCGTTCGCCAGGTGTCCTCGATAAGCCCGTCCAGCGGTTCGCCATCCGCGACTTGCGGGCGGATGCGCACGATCTCGATGCGGGTGATCCGATAGCGTTCATTTGCCGGGTTGTAGCATTCGCCGCGGCAAAGCTGTTCCAGTCGGTCCGGCGACAGGCCGCGAACCGCGTAATCGGGGCAGCCGGGGTTCTGGCGCAAGGAACCAGCTGCGCGGACACGGAACACGGGATCGCCGGCCTGCTCGACGTTGGCGCCCATACCGGCAATTGCATTTCCATCTGCATCGATCATGTCGAACCAGAGCAGCTGGCGCAGGCCGGATGTTGCGTAAACCTGCCGGTTCTCAAGCGCCGACCAGAGGCCGTTTCGAGAACGCTCGCCGACATGAGCTGCGACCAGTCCGCCGCCGGTAAAGAAACTGGCCTGGCGCTCGAGCTCGGTGATCTGGAAGCCGGCGGTCTGGATCAATTCCTCACGGGTAATGGGGCTGGATTGCGCCGGGGCTTCGCCGTCAGGCGGCAGAAAACGTTCCGCGATGTCCTGGCTCACGGCACCGCCGGCATCGGTCATGTAATGGCGTTCGAAGGGCTTGTAGCCGATGCCGGGCCTCGCCGTATGGGTGTCCGACGAGCCGATGAAGCCCCAGCGGAAGCGGAATTCCTCTCCATCGTCAGCGAAATGCGTGGTCGCCAGTCCGGCCTGCACGCTGGTGGTCGGGATGTGATTGAAAGCCGGCAGGAAGCAATCCCGGCACTGACCGGAGTCCAGCCAGTCTTCGGGCGCTTCACCCAGCACGGTGAGATGGCCTGCGAGACCGACAAAAGCTGCGTTCTCGCGGGCGATCATCGCGCGCTCGTCGCAGACATCTGCAGACAGGCCTTCGTCCTCGCAGCGCTCGCGAATGATCTCGCCGGCGCGCCAGCAGGATGGAAGAAAATCGTTCGAAGGCGACGGGCAGACGAGATTGTCGACATCGCCGATGACCGGCCGCCAGGGACGGTATTCCTCGGAATTGCCGTGGCCGGAAAAAATCTCGATCAGGCGGAAAGCCTCGGGCCGCTGGGCGGGATCGAGTTGCTTGTTCCAGCTTGTTCCCGGCGGCGTGTAGAAGCCCCAGGCAGAACCGTGCGGGATGATAAGCGGGTCAAGTCCCTGGCTTTCCAGGCGCGCGACGAGTTCGCCGGGCGTTGCTGCGATCTCATAGCAATCGCGGGGCAGGGCGCCGGATTCGGCTGTCTCGTCACACAGGGGCACGTCGCGCACATCCTGAACGAACCTGCCGAAATCGTAATAATCCTGCCGGTTTGCGAGATCGAGAAAAGCAATCTGCGGCGGCAGCATGGCTTGCGCATTGTCCCGCAGGGCCCGGACGGTGACGCCGGCCGCGGCAATGGGCCGTGCGGCGATCTCGGATGGATCGAGCGAGCGGAAGATCACGTTCTTGTGGCCGTAATGATCGTCCGGAAAGGCGCCGACCTGTGTCCATTCGAAGCCGACAAACGGGATCACGTCGGGTATTCCGTCTGCATCCGAGCGTGCCGCGCATTGCTGCACGGTGTCGATGATCTGGCTCCAGCGCGTCGGGGTCAGCGCTTCGGCGTGATCGGTGGCGGCCCAGAAATCGAGGGCGGAACAATACCGGGCGAAATCGCAGGCATCCGCCAGCGGATTGGCGCCTTCACCGCGCAATAGCGGCAAGGCCCAGACGAAAGCGTCGGTAGAGAAGGTGGAATGCACGTGCAGATCGCCGAACAGGATCTCGGTGTCTTCCGGTTCGCCGAGTATTTGCGCGGTCTCGTTTATGCGCGCGATCCGGTCCTCGATGGTTTGCGACGGCACCGCCGCCCCTGTGATCTCGCCGGGCCCACGCGGCTGGCCATGCCAGCCCTGGAAAACACCGTAGACATAAAGTCCGGCACAGATGGCGATGATGACGGCGATCGATCCGGCGATCAGCAGATAGCGCATCCTGGCCTCCCCCTGGTCAGACACCCAGCCTAAGCAGGATCGCGCTGGCAGAAAACAAAATCCGGTCCGGCGGGCGCGAAAAAAACGCCGCCGGGGAAGCCCGGCGGCGCAGGTTCTGGAATTATCGCGGTCTAGCGCGAATAGAGTTCCGAGATCGACAGCACGGCATTGGCCGTCGATGAGCCGTAAGTACCGACCCAGATATCGTACTGGCCGGAAATCGGTGCCATGCGGAGCAACGGGTTCAGTCCCTCATTGCCGCTGTCATCATCGCAATGCCAATTGCCGTTGGGATCATTAATCACGAGCGTCGTGTCGGACCCCGACCCGACCGAGAAGTAGAGCTCCGGGAAGGAGCCGCCCTGGAACATCAGCCGGACATCCGGTGCATCGGCGATGAAGCCGGCACACTGCCCGCCGCTCCAGTTGGAGGCGCTGTTGCTGCCGCCGGCGACGACCTGGACCTCGAACGGATCAGGCGTGAAACCGGAGCGAAGCGTATACGTGCCATATGTCGGGTTCAGCGAATAATCGGGTCCGGAAGACTGAGCCGGGGGCATGGCCGGGGCGCTGCCATAGGGCAGTTCGGAGATCGCCAATGTTGCCTGCGCCGTATTCCGCCCGTAGGTGCCGACCCAGATGTCGTACTGACCGCTCATCGGCGTCAGCTCGACCAGCGGATCGAGGCCTTCTCCGCTGTCATCATCGCAATGCCAGTTTCCCTGCGGATCGTTGACGATCAGCGTCGTGTCGGCGCTGGAGTCGGCCGAGAAATTGATGCGATCGAAGGAGCCGCCCGTAAAGTTGACGCGGACGTCCGGCGCCGTGGCGGCATAGCCGGCACATTCGTAATTCGTCATCGCGCCGACATCGGTATTGCCGCCGGCGACAACCTGGACCAGCTGCGGATCAGGCAGGAAGCCGGACCGCAGGTTCAACGTGCCGTAAGTCGGATTCAGCGTGTAATCGGGACCGGCGGGCTGCGCCGGTGCGCTGCCATAAGGCAGTTCGGAAACCGCGAGTGTCGCCGGTGCCGTATTCGGGCTGTAGGTGCCGACCCAAATGTCGTACTGGCCGGAGATTGGCGTCAGTTCGATCAACGGGTTGAGGCCATTTCCGCTGTCATCGTCGCACCACCACGTACCGTTCGGATCGTTGACGATCAGCGTGGTATCGGCGTCCGACAGCGCCGAGAAATTGATCCGGTCGAACGAACCGCCAGAAAAGTTGATGCGCACGTCCGGTGCTTCGGCAGCATAGCCGGCGCATTGTCCGCCCGTGGCTGCTGACACGTTGTTCGGGCCGCCTGCAATGACGTTGATCGTCTGCGGATCGGGCAGGAAGCCCGATTGCAGGTTATAGGTCCCGTAGGTCGGGTTCAGATTGTAGTTCTGGGCGGCGGCCGGGACCGACAGCCCCGCAGCTGCGACCAGAGCGGCACCAAGCGCCGCGCAACGATATTTCATATTTTTTCCCCTTTGCCTGACGCGGAAGACCGCGTGCGTGGCGATTATGCGCCGTTCCCGCGGTTAAGCAATGAAATCCGGAGGGGCCGAGGCCTTAAGCGGGAGGTGGGCATTTCCGGGGCCATTACAAACGTTTCGGCCGAAGCTTTCGAAGAGAGCAAAGGCCCCTGCCGGGGCATTCCGCATCTAATTTTGATCCACCGGATCATAATTTCTGTCTCCAGCAGACTGATTTGGAATGGTGCCGGCTGAGGGACTCGAACCCCCGACCCCCTGATTACAAATCAGGTGCTCTACCAGCTGAGCTAAGCCGGCCCCGCGCGTGCCGTCCCGGCCGCGTTGCGCCATCCTGATAATCGGGTCAATCGTCGTGCACAAGCTTTCGCTGCTGAACAGGCTCTGCTATCGGCAGGAGATGATCCGGCTCAAGCGCGCTGTCGGCCTGACGGGCCTGACCTTGTACGGGCTCGGCGTCACGCTGGGTGCAGGGATTTATGCGCTGATCGGCGAGATGTCGGGCGCCGCCGGTCTGCATGCGCCCCTGGCCTTCTTGCTGGCGGGAGCGCTCGCCGCCTTCACCGGCCTGTCCTATGCCGAGCTGTCCTCGCGCTATCCGGAAGCGGCGGGGGAGGCCGCCTATGTCGATCATGCCTTTTCACGCCGGTGGATCACCGGCCTGGCCGGTTATGGCGTGGTGGTTTCGGGGTCGATCTCGGCGGCGGTCGTGCTCAACGGGTTTGCCGGCTATCTCTCCGAACTCGTTGCGCTGCCGTCATGGATCCCGGTCCTCGTCGTGATCACGGTCCTGGTGGCCATTGCCGCCTGGGGTGTCGAGCTCTCGATCTGGCTGGCCGGCGCCATCACCCTGGTCGAGGCGGCTGGCCTCATCCTGATCATAGCGGTCGCGGCGCCGGATGCGCTGGCGGCGCCGCCGCCCGCGATCGCCACCGGCATTCCGTGGCCCGGCGTGTTCGCGGCGACCGTCATGGCCTTCTTCGCCTTCATCGGCTTCGAGGATATCGTCAACATGGCGGAGGAGACCAGGAGCGCCCGCCGCACTGTCCCCCTCGCCATCCTGCTGACGCTGTCGATCTCGGCCGTGCTCTATGCAGCGGTGTCGTTCGTCGCGGTGAGAGCGGTCGACCCGGTCCAGCTGGGGCAGGAGGCCGGCCCGCTGGCGGCCGTGTTCGAGCAGTCGACCGGGCTGTCCGGGGCGCCGGTCGCGATGATCGCCGTGCTGGCCATGATCAATGGCGCGCTGGTGCAGCTGATGATGGCGTCACGCGTGCTTTATGGCCTGGCGCGCCGCGGTCTCGGTCCAGCGCCGCTGGGCCGGGTGCATCGCGTTCTACGAACGCCGATGCGCGCAACGCTACTCGCTGGCCTTGTGGTGGCAGCTCTGACGCTGACCGGTGCGCTGGGTCCGCTGGCGATTGCTGCGTCGACGGTCACCCTGCTGGTCTTTGCACTGGTCAATGCAGCCTTGATCGCCGTGCGGTCAAAATCCGTAGTCGTGCACGACAACGGCTTCAGGGCGCCGGTCTGGGCGCCCTATTTCGGACTGGTGGCGAGCCTTGGTGTGGTCGCCGGCGTGATCGTACAGACCCTTGGTTAGCTGCCCGCTTCGGGTGTCGTTACAAGAAGCTGAAGATGACCCCTGCAAGCGCATAGGCGACCAGCTGGTTTCCAAGGTGGATGCCGGTGAGTTCGAGCGATTGGCGTTCCCAGATGTGTTTGAGCATCTCAGTGGTGGCCGCGAAGAAGAACCAGGCCATGATGGAAATGTGCAGCGTGGCCATGAGGCCGGACTGACCGGTCACATGGATCAGAAAACCGATGCCGAACGAGGCGATCAGTGAATTGACCACGCCTTTGGCCATGGTCAGGCCCATATTGACGTCCTTCATCGACTCCTCGGTGAAGCCGTTGAGCGCCATCCAGCGCTTGCCGAACAGCGGCCCGTACCAGACCATGCCGACGAGCATGAAGCCGACGGTCGAAAGCAGAACTGCAATGATACTGACGCCAAAAACGTCCATGACTTTCCTCCCCAGTCATTCGCGCGTATGTCTCGCGCAACAGGGGAAAACTCTAGAATTAAAAGGGACAAAGGCGAAGCGAAAATGGCCCGTTACCTGATCACGAGCGCGCTACCTTACATCAACGGCGTGAAGCATCTCGGCAATCTCGCCGGCTCGATGCTGCCGGCCGATGTCTATGCGCGCTTCCAGCGGCTGTGTGGCCACGACGTGCTCTACATCTGTGCAACCGACGAACACGGCACGCCCGCCGAGCTAGCGGCGGCAGCGGCTGGCGTCGATGTGAAATCCTATTGCAACCGGGAACACGAGATCCAGCGCGCCACGGGCGAGGGGTTTGCGCTGAGTTATGACCATTTCGGCCGCACGTCGGGCGCGCCCAACCACCGCCTGACCCAGCACTTTGCCGCCGTGCTGGAAGACAGGGGGTTGATCGAGGAACGGGCGGACGAGCAGGTCTATTCGATCGACGATGCGCGCTTCCTGCCCGACCGCTATGTTGAAGGCACGTGCCCGCATTGCGATTTCGAGCGGGCGCGCGGTGACCAGTGCGATAATTGCGGCCGGCTGCTGGAGCCAACCGATCTGAAAGAGCCCTATTCGAAGATTTCCGGCTCGAAAAATCTGGAAGTGCGAGAAACGCGGCACCTTTACCTTCTGCAAACGAAGATGGAGCCGAAGCTTCGCGACTGGGTCAATGCGGCGGCCGATCACTGGCCGTCGCTTGCGGTCTCGATTGCCAACAAGTGGCTTGATGAAGGTCTGCGCGACCGTTCGATCACGCGCGATCTCGCCTGGGGAGTGCCCGTGGCGCGCGACGGCAAGGTCCGCGCCGGCTTCGAGAACAAGGTCTTCTATGTCTGGTTTGATGCGCCGATCGGCTATATCGGCGCGACCGAGGAATGGGCGCTCGCCCATGACGGCGACTGGGAAAGCTGGTGGCGCACCGACAAGGGCGCGGACGACGTCACCTACATCCAGTTCATGGGCAAGGACAATGTCGCCTTCCACACGGTCAGCTTCCCGGCGACGATCCTCGGCTCGGAAGAGCCGTGGAAGACGGTTGACCGGCTGAAGGCTTTCAATTGGTTGAACTGGTATGGCGGCAAATTTTCGACCTCGGAAAAACGCGGCGTGTTCATGGATACGGCGCTGGAGCTTTTGCCCGCCGATTACTGGCGCTGGTATCTGATCGCAAATGCGCCGGAAGGCTCGGACACGCAATTTACCTGGGAGCATTTCCAGGGCGTGGTGAACAAGGACCTCGCCGACGTTCTCGGCAATTTCATCAATCGTATCCTGCGATTCAACAAGTCGCGCTTCGACGGTGTCGTGCCCGAGGGAGGTGAACCCGGTGAACACGAGGCCTGGCTGGCGCGTGAGGTTGATGAACGCCTGGCCGCGATCGCGCAGAATTACGAGGCGATGCGGTTCCGGCAGGCGGCTGCCGAGACGCGTGCCCTGTGGGCAGCCGGAAATGAATATCTTACCCGCGCCGAACCCTGGACGCATTTCAAGACAGACCGCGACAAGGCCGCCGTCGGCGTGCGTACCGCGCTCAATCTCGCCGTGCTGATGGGCATCGCGGCGCAGCCGATTATCCCGCACACGGCGGCGAAAATCCTTAGCTGTCTCGGCGTGCCAGACGGCAATCGCCGGTGGCCGAGCGAGCCGGCGGTGGATTTGCTGGACGTGCTGCCGAAAGGCCTCGCAGTGTCTCCGCCGGACGTGTTGTTCGCCAAAATCGATGATGACCAGGTTGCAGAATGGACGGCGCGTTTCGGCGGAGAGGGGAGCTAGCTCCAATCCTTGCGCGACAGCCATAGGATCATCGCTGCAAAGGCGGTGAGCCCGCCAATTGCGCCGATGGCGATGGCCAACTCGCTGCGTGCGGCATCCGTCGCCAGCACATTCACCGGCAACAGCCACGGGAAGACCAGCCCCCAGCGCGAAGCGGTTGCGGCGACCGCCACGAAAGTGCCGCCGATGCCGACGGAAACCGGCAGGGCGAAACTGGCAAAGCGCAGCGCGATAGCGAGCTGGATCGCGGTGACCAGGAAGCTGGCCAGCCACATCAGGGCCAGGAGCCGCGCACCGGCGAAATAGGGTGGTGCGCCGGCCAGGGCATTGGCAGGAGCAAGTGCACCACCGAGGTGACCGGCAGCAAAGATTGCGGCCCAGACCAACGCGCTGACAAAGGCCATTAGCGCAATCGTCAGCAAGGCCTTGGAGGCAAAGACCTGCCAACGCGGCACACCCGTCGTAAGAATGTGCGACCAGGTATTTGTGCCGTGTTCCAGCTGGGCGATCAGCGCGGTCAGCCCGGTCGCCGTCATCGGCAGAAGGAAATATGCCCAGACGGCCATGCCCGACAGCGCCGTCGTCGTCCATTCGCCGCTGGCATTGCCGGAGATCATGACGAGCACGCCGAGGAGGAAAATCATGACCGGCGAAACCGCGACGATCAGCAGGACCAGCGATCGGCGCAGTTTCAGGAAGTCGGAACGCAAGACGCCGATCATGCCGATTCCTTTGTTAGTTGCAGAAAAATGTCTTCCAGAGCCGGCGGTTTCAGGGCGAGGCCGGATACTTCGTGGCCGGCCTCGACGAGGCGGCGGTTCAGCGCTGCTGCTTCGGTTTCAGTGACGCCGGGAATGCTCACGCCGCGGGGCGTATGGACGGCTTCCGGGTGGCCTGACGCTACGAGTGACAGCGCGCCGCCCGGGTCGCTGACTATAATGTCGAGCTGGTGCGGCGCACTCGCCATCAGCGCTGGCAGAGTGCCCTGAAAGAGCAGGCGCCCCTTGTTCATGACGCCGACATGGCTGGCCATCTGTTCGACCTCGCTCAGCAGGTGACTGGAGACGAGAATGGTCGTTCCAAAGCGCTGTGGCGCTTCAGCCAGCAACTGTCGAATCTCGCGAATGCCGGCCGGATCGAGCCCGTTGGTCGGCTCGTCAAGAATGAGAAGGTCGGGTTGGCCGAGAAGGGCGCGGGCAATGCCAAGCCGTTGGCGCATGCCGAGCGAGTATTGTTTCACCTTGCGTTTGCCGTCTGCGGTGAGATCGACAATCTCGAGTACGCGGGCGATATCGGAAGTTGGCACCCGTTTGAGGCGGCAGGTGAGGGTAAGGTTCTCCACCCCAGTGAGATTGAGATAAAGCGCCGGCGACTCGACCATCGATCCAACGCGCGACAGAGCAGTCTGGCGATCGACGTCGAAATCATGACCGGCAATTTGGGCTGTGCCCGCATCGGGGCGTATCAGGCCCAGCAACATGCGGATGGTCGTGGTCTTGCCAGCGCCGTTCGGGCCGAGGAAGCCGTAGATTTGGCCGCGCTGGACTGTGAGGTCCAGCTTGTCGACTGCCGTCAACTTGCCATAACGCCGGGTCAATCCCAGCGTTTCGATTACGGTCCCTGTCATGCCGGCCAGCAAGCGGCGAAATTCGCGCCGCGGCAAGTTAAAGGCGTGTAAGGCGGTCGTTTACGAAGCCGCTATCAAATTCTGCGATTGTCTCCGCCACGGACTTTTGGCCGAGGAAATCTGATGACGATCTCAAACCGGGCGTTGGAGCCAGCGGGCGACCGCATTGCGCAGCTTTTGAAACTCGTCGTTCACCATCGTGGCCCCGATGCGGAACAGAAGCTTATCGAAGCCATCGGGGAAGAGAGAATGTTTGAAATCTATTCAGGCCAAGAACCCCGGTTCAGCGAGCTGGAAGAAATTTCCGCAACCCTTTCAATCCCGATATCTACATTTCAAAGCTTCAACTCCGGCGACTTTCCGCAGCTTGAAATCGTCTGGGCGGAGCTGCTTTATCATGCACGCTCGCTTTCGCATCGGGAGATCGAGGAATTGGCACTAAAGATCGCAGAACTCACGCCGTCCGGGAGAAATGCGAAAGCGCTCATCAGAAAAATGGGTCATTTGCCGAAGCTGCCTGACTAGGCCACGATTGGCTGGACCTGTTCTTGATGCGTCAACCATAAGGGCCCCGAATTGAAACGACGACCCATTATCGTTCTTCATTCGCCCGAAGATGCGCAAGACGCTTTCCAGATTGCGCGCCAGTTGATTGGTCCTGACCGGCTGTTTGATGATGGCGCCGTGCGACTCCTCACGGCTGGTAAAAGTTGTCGGCTGCCACTCGGGTTTGAAACTGCCCGGATGGTGGTGATCACGTCCTTGTCTTCGGTGAATTCGCTGGCGGTCAGCCGGGTTATCGATGCGTATCTCCAGCATTGTGACCGAAGCGATGTCATGGTCGTCGTGGCTTCGACAACTCCGCCGGGATTTTCAGAGAACGCTTTGATTAGTCCCATATTGATGTACCAAAGATCGCAGACTACAGGCTTGCTGGAGCCGTGTCCCGGAGCCCAATCCTTTGCAGCCGATCTTAGAACCGGCACGGTTGAAGACGCGATATCAAAGCTGGAAGAGATCGTTTTGGCGCTAGAAGGTCGGGACCGACAAAGCGAGTGCTCTAAGAGCGGTTCAGTCCGCAAGTCAGGCGCGTAAATCGTGAACGCGCGACCATATTGGTATTTACAGGGGGACCCATGCCGAGCCATTCACCAAGAAGCGCTACAGATGTCGATGCCCACGTCGGATCACGCGTGCGCGTGCGACGTCAGTATTTGGGGATGTCGCAGGAAAGGCTCGGCGAGCTACTCGGAATAACGTTCCAGCAAGTGCAAAAGTATGAGCGGGGCGCCAACAGGATAGGCGCCAGCCGCCTTTTTGACTTGGCGCGCGTGCTGGACGTTCCCATCAAGTATTTTTTCGACGGAATTGCCGAGCGCGAACTGGGAAGCCCGGACGAGCCCGACCATGTCTCGGAGACATTGAATCTCATTCGGAGTCCGGATGGCCTTGCGCTGGCCCAGGCGTTTTCGAAAATCAGGGCACCAAAAGTGCGCCGGCGCGTGGTCGAATTGGTGCGCGCCATGCGCGAATCCTAGCGGGCATCGTGCTTCTCGTTATTGGGTCGAACGCGGCGTTTGTGCAGGCTGTTCCCCGGACGGCAGCTATTGGCCGGTTCTGCTTCGTCACCCCTTGACCGTCGCCGCCTTGCGCCGTCCTATGCGCTTCAGGAAAAACAAGGGGTATTCCATGCGTTCGCTGCTCGCTTCCGTCGCCGTTCTTGCCCTCTCCGCCGGCGCCTTCGCGCAGGACGATCTGCGCTCATCCATCGAGGCGGATTATTCCGATTACCTTGAAAACCTGTACCAGCATTTCCACGCCAATCCGGAACTCTCCCTGATGGAGGTCGAGACCGCGGCGCGTCTGGCCGAGGAAATCCGGTCGCTGGGCTTCGAGGTGACAGAGAATGTGGGCGGCACCGGTCTGGTGGCCGTGCTGGAGAATGGCGAGGGGCCAACGCTGATGTTGCGCGCCGACATGGATGGGCTTCCGATCGAGGAAAATACCGGTCTGGACTATGCCTCGACCGCAACAGGTACGGACCGCCGCGGCCAGGAGAGCCATGTCATGCATGCCTGCGCGCACGATACCCACATGACCGCTTTGGTCGGGGCGGCGCGACAGCTGGTCGAACGGCGCGCGGACTGGTCCGGCACGCTGGTGCTGATCGGCCAGCCGGCAGAGGAGCTGGGCCTCGGCGCGCAGATGATGCTGGATGACGGGCTTTATGACCGCTTCCCTCTGCCCGACGCCGTGGTGTCCTTCCACACATTCGGCGCGATTCCGGCCGGCATGATCGGTTTTGTGCCTGGCTATGCGATGGCGAATGTCGATTCCGTGGATATCACCGTGCGCGGGATCGGAGCGCACGGCTCGACGCCGCATGTCGGACGCGACCCGGTATTGTTGTCCGCGCAGATCATTACCGCGCTCCAGACGCTGGTCAGCCGCGAGATGAATCCGCTGGAATCCGGTGTCGTAACCGTCGGAGCCATCAATGGCGGCACCAAGCACAATATCATTCCCGATGAAGTGCACCTGCAGATCACGGTAAGATCATACTCGGACGCCAATCGGGAGCTCCTCCTGTCAGGGATAGAACGCGTTGCGCATGGGCAGGCGGCGTCGGCTGGAATCCCCGAGGAATTGTGGCCGACCGTCGAAGTCGAGGAACCCTATACGCCCGCGACATACAATGATCCCGAGCTCACCGAACGCGGGGTTGCCGTGCTGCAGGAGCGCTTCGGAAACGTCGCCGTACGCCAGCTCGATCCGGTCATGGGCGGCGAGGATTTCTCGCGCTATGGCCGCACCGAACATGACATTCCCATCTTCATGTTCTGGGTCGGCGGAACCCCGGAAGACGTGCTCGTCGATTACCAGTCACGTGGCTTGTCGGCGCCGGGCAATCATTCCGCCCTGTTCGCGCCGGATCCGCAGGCCGCGATCACCATGGCTACCGAGGGCATGACCGCGATTGCCATAGATTACCTGCAGGCGAGCGGCGCGGAATAGGCATGGTCGAACGGGTGTCTTCAGGCGCGATCTGGGAGGACCGGGTCGGTTACCGCCGTGCTGTGAAGGACGGGCCGCATATCTGGGTCTCCGGAACGGTCGCGGTCGGCGGAAACGGCCAGCCCTTTGCACCGGGCGACATGGAAGCGCAGACGCGACGCTGCCTTGAAATCATTGAAAGTGCGCTTGAAAAACTGGGCGCGAGCCTGCTCGATGTGCGCCGGACGCGGGTCTTCGTGACCGATATGAGCCCCGACGCTCAAGCCGCTTTTGCGCGGGCGCATTCTGCTATTTTCGGCGAGTTCCCGCCGGCTTCCGCCCTTTATGGCGTGTCGGCGCTGGCCGGCCCGGAATTCCTCGTCGAGGTCGAGGCCGATGCCTATCTCGGCAGGGAAAGCTGATGCGCTTGCTGGCGCTCTTCCTGCTTGTGCTCGCAACGCCTGCTCTGGCGGATGATGCCCTCGTACCGTCGGTCTGGGAGAACCAGTCCGGCTCAATGCTCTATCTCGACACCATCGATTCGGAAGGCCGCATGACCGGCCGCTACATCAATGGGGCGCCCGGCTACCGTTGCCAGGGCATTGAGTATCCGGTTTCCGCGCAGTTGTTCGACCCGTTGATAAGTTTTCGCGTGATCTGGATTGCCGAGGCCGAAACCTGCCACACGATCACCAGCTGGACCGGTGTCATCGACGGCGATGTGATCGAAACAGAATGGTCGCTGGTGCGCTGGGCGCCGCCGGATTCAGCAACCGGCGAAGACGGGTTTGCCCGGTTTGCAGGTGAAAGCCGTTTCGAGCGAAGCGACTAGGCTTGTCTGACGGGGATGTGATGGCAGCGCGAATTGCGCTTTCGCGGAGGCCGGTTTAACTGCGCTAGTCACAGGGGATAGTCATGGAATCGCTGATACCAGCCGACAATCATTTTGCCGTCATGGGCGCACTGTTCGTGATCGCGGGGCTCGGCTTCCTCGCCGAGAAAACGCGGATAGGCGCAATTCTCACGGGCGCGGTCGTGGCGATTTTTCTTGCGATCTTCCTGTCCAATTTGCCGGTACCGCTGGCGGGCGCGGACGGGTGGCGGTGGGGTACGCTGATTCCGCAAACTGGCGCCGCCTACAGCTTTGTTTTTTCCTATTTCGTGCCGCTCCTGATCCCGCTCTTCCTGATGAAAGCGGACATGCGAAAGATACTGTTCGAGACCGGCAGGATGACCGGCGCGTTTCTGCTGGCGGCCGTCGCGACCGTGATCGGCGCCGTCGTTGCTTTCACCCTGTTCGATTTTGGCGATCTCGAGGCCGCGCTCGCAGGCCTGTTTACCGCCACCTATATAGGCGGTTCCGTGAACTATGCGGCGCTTGCCGACATTACCGGTCTCGCCGAGAATCAACCCAGCCTGGTCTCTGCGGCGACGGCGGTCGATAATCTCTTCTCCGGCGTTTTCCTGGCCTTCCTCGCCATCATTCCGGGTGTCGGCTTTATCGCGTCGCGCTTTGTGCGGAAGGATCATTCGCAAGCTACAGTGGCCGAGGAGGAGAATGGCCGGGCGACGGCACTGACACTGACCATCACGCTCGCTTATGCGTTGGTTCTGGTGGCGATTGCCGATGTCCTGACCGGCCAGCTGGGCGCTTTGTTGGGCGCGCTGGGCGTCGAGGATGCTTCGCGGGCCGCCGGCAACTGGCGCTACGGTATTCTCACTCTGATCACACTGATCCCCGCGACATTCCTGTCGAAACGCATGTCGCGTCTGCATGGCGGCTATGAGCTCGGCGTCGGCCTGGCATTCGTCTTCTTCGCGGCGATCGCTGCTGGAGCGAACATTCCCTCGCTGCTGCGTGATGCACCGCTTCTGCTGGCGCTCGTAACGACCGTTCTGGCGGTGCACGCTGTCGTACTGTTCGGTGTCGGTTCGCTGCTGCGGTTTTCATTGCCGGAATTGATCACAGCCTCGAATGCCGCGGTTCTGGGTGCGACCACAGCACCAGCACTTGCCGCCGCCAAGGGCTGGAAGGAACTCATCACGCCGGGCGTTCTGGTCGGTGTGCTGGGTTATGTGATCGGTACACTGATCGCAACGGCGGTCTACCAATTCTGGCCCGGCTAGCGCGCTGATTCGCGAAGAACGCGAATTTCGCCTAGAGTTTCCCCCGCGAGGGCTTATGGGGAGGAGCCATCATGCTTCGGATTATCATCATTCTGGCGCTGGCGATCATTGCAGCGAGCGTTGCCGATGCGCAGCAGCGCGCCACTTTGCGCGCGGCGCAGGTCGAAAATGACACCCGGTTCACCACCGAGTTCCAGGAATCCATGGAATCCGGCAATTATGGCCAGGCGGCCCGACTGGTGCGTACTGGCGACGCGACCTTTGGATCGTCAGCACCCGCCGGGCACTCGAACCGCCTGTCGATCAGCGCCGGACCGAGCGAGCCGGCGGAGTATACGTGCAATGGCGGAAATTGTGCCTGTGCTGGCGCGTCCGATTGCGTCGCCATGGCGCCGATCTGCGAGGACGGCACGATCGGCTGCAATGATTATGGCTGCACGTGCAAGGAAGCCGATTAGGGACTAGCCTGCTGGCTTGGAGAAGGGCAGGGCGTCTTCGATGAAGACATCTCCCTTTGGTGTCAGCCCGGCGGGATCATCAAACGCGCCGATGAGGATGTGGGTTTCGCCTGACCAATTTTGCCCCTGGAAGGTCAGTGGTGACCCGCAGTCGCGGCAATAGCCGCGCTGGACACCGCGCGAGCTCGCAAAGATTGAACGTTCGCCTGTCCAGGAAATCTGATCATCGAAAAAACCCACCCAGGTCGAGAAGGCCGCGCCGGTCGCTCTGCGGCAATCATGGCAATGACAATTCGCGACAAAGCGAGGAGCGCCAGTCGCCGCGAAGCGGACTGTGCCACACTGACAACTGCCGGTTTTTTTCATCGCTACTCGCCGTCCCACATGCGGCGGAGATTATTGCGCAAATATTACAGCCGCGTGCGGTTTTCCCAGCTCACATTGAAGCCTTCTTCCGCGATAACCTCGCCGAGATCATAGAGAATATCGCGTTTCACATGATCTTTGATCAAGCTTTCGATGAAGTCGATGGCAACAACGCGTTCGCCTTTCGTGACCTGCCGGGCTTCCCGATGCATGGTTGACGGGTAGAGGACGGCGGAACCCGGCTTTCCCTTCGCCGTTACTTCACCACCTCCCAGATGTGCTACGAGTTCACCGCCTTCATAACTGGCGGGGTCCGCGAGAAAGATCGTACAGGAAACGTCCGAGCGCACGGGGGTAGGTTGAACCGGCATGATCGCAGCATCGGAATGAACGCCGTAGTTCATCCCGGGTTGTAGCGTGAAATCTACAGCGGCGCCATTCGGGCCGGGGTCTCCGCGTCATTGAACACCCTGTGCTGAGAAAGTGCCTGCATCATGATACGGCTTGTCTCCCGGAAGTGCGGATCGCCGAAATCGATCTGCAGATTGTTCTTCGCCTTGTTATGCGGGTTGGACGCACGGCCATCCGCGAAACGGGCCTGGTCGGCCAACTTCAGGATTTGCGCGACCTGGTCGCAGGTCAGCAAGTCGTCAATAATTCGAAACATGGCGCATCCTCAACGGCAGCGCTAACGCCACCACAGTGACGAGGCGGGGTCAAACCTTGGGGCCAGACCGCGCTGCATAGGCCGCGTAAAGCGCAATCGCCGCTGCATTGGAGATGTTCAGGCTCTCGATGGCTTCGGTAGTCGGGATCGACACAAGCAGATCGCAGTTTTCTGCAACGCGCGGGCGGATTCCCTTGTCCTCCGCTCCCATGACTATCACTAGTCCGGGGCCGCCATGATCGCGGATCGCCTCGGCCAGCGTGACTTCGCCGCCGCCGGTAAGGCCGATCACGAATCGGCCCGCCTTGCGGAATTCTATGAGCGAGTCGGCGATATTGGTCACGCGGACATGCCGGACCGTCTCTGTTGCGCCGACCGAAGCTTTGGCTGTGGCGCCGAAAAGCGGCGGTGCCTTTCTATCCTGAAGGATGACGGCTCGCGCGCCGAAGGCCGCAGCAGAACGGAAGACTGCGCCAACATTATGAGGATCGGTCACCGAATCGAGCACGACCAGCACGCCGTGGGTCGGATCTGTCACCGCTTTCAGGGGCTCGGGCGCTGGTGCGGTTGTGCGAAGTGCGAATCCCTGGTGCACCGCGCCATCGGGTAACGTTGCCGAAATCGCGTCCGGTTTGGCGTCTTCAAACGCGACTCCCGCCGGTATTTCGCGCCGGGCATTCAGCGTGAGCAGCAAGCGGCGTGTTTCGCGCTGCGGATTTCCGAGTGCGGCAAGTACGGCGTGCCGGCCCCAGATCCACCCTTCATCGGCTTCGCGATTATCACGCGAAGGCCTTGGTTTTGCTCCGGTATTAGGCCGGTTGCGTGTGCTGTGCTTCGTCACTATAGTCCGCGCTCCCTTGACCGAGGGCTCCCTTGTCGTCCCGTGGTTACTGCAATCCGTTGCGGATTGACACAGACGACATATTGCGTCGGCGTTTTATCTGCGGATAAGACGCTTGTCGTACCTCGAATGCGCCTGGAGGGGTGGTCGAGTGGTTAAAGGCACCAGACTGTAAATCTGGCGACGAGAGTCTACGCTGGTTCGAATCCAGCCCCCTCCACCAACCTTCTCCTGCTTCAGGTGCCTAGGCTTGGCATGCCCAGGGCCATGGCAGACCTCAAGCCTTTGCCTGCGCGATTCGATTGTCTGTTGCCTCGCGCAGGTTCATTTCGCCCAGGGTTGAGCAGATCGCCTGGCGCACAGTTGCACCTTCCGGCAATTCACCGCCTTGCTTCGGAATGCTGCATCCGGACGTGACAGAAGTCTCGACGTTTTGGCGAACCATCGCTAAATACGTCCGCCCGGCGCGGGTATAGCTCAATGGTAGAGCAGCAGCCTTCCAAGCTGAATATGCGGGTTCGATTCCCGCTACCCGCTCCATTCTGCCATATAGATTGCGCTTTGTCGGTCACGACCTTGCTAATCTTGCAGTTCGCATCCGGCTGCCCCCTTGCCTTTGCTCACAGGTGAGTCTATCCCCCGCGCTCATCAATACGCGCGCTGAATTCGGGTGCGTTTATTCCGGTCATATCAAGAGGAAATGAGACAATGGCCAAGGAGAAGTTTGAGCGGACGAAGCCGCACGCGAACATTGGCACGATTGGTCACGTTGACCACGGCAAGACGACGCTGACGGCTGCGATCACGAAGCAGTTCGGTGAGTTCAAGGCGTATGACGAGATTGACGGTGCGCCGGAAGAGAAGGCGCGCGGGATCACGATCTCGACGGCTCACGTGGAGTATGAGACGGAGAACCGTCACTATGCGCACGTCGACTGCCCTGGGCACGCTGACTATGTGAAGAACATGATCACGGGTGCTGCGCAGATGGACGGCGCGATCCTGGTTGTGAACGCGGCCGATGGGCCGATGCCGCAGACGCGCGAGCACATCCTGCTGGCGCGCCAGGTTGGCGTTCCGGCGCTGGTGGTGTTTCTCAACAAGGTCGACCAGGTCGACGATGAGGAGCTTCTCGAGCTGGTGGAGATGGAAGTTCGCGAGCTTCTGTCGTCCTATGATTTCCCGGGCGACGACATTCCGATCATTTCCGGTTCGGCGCTGGCCGCTCTTGAGGGCCGTGACCCGGAGATCGGCGAGCAGAAGATCGCCGAGCTGATGGCGGCTGTGGACGAGTACATCCCGACGCCGGAGCGTCCGGTGGACCAGGACTTCCTGATGCCGATCGAGGACGTGTTCTCGATCTCGGGCCGGGGTACGGTTGTGACCGGCCGGATCGAGCGCGGTGTCGTGAAGGTTGGCGAAGAGATCGAGATCGTGGGTATCCGCGACACGGTGAAGACGACGTGCACGGGCGTCGAGATGTTCCGCAAGCTGCTCGACCAGGGCCAGGCGGGCGACAATGTCGGTGTCCTGCTGCGTGGTATCGACCGTGAAGGCGTTGAGCGTGGCCAGGTTCTGGCCAAGCCGGGCTCGATTACGCCGCATGCGAAGTTCGAAGCGGAAGCCTATATCCTGACCAAGGAAGAGGGTGGCCGTCACACGCCGTTCTTCACGAACTACCGTCCGCAATTCTACTTCCGGACGACGGACGTGACCGGTGTGGTGACCCTGAAAGAGGGCACCGAGATGGTGATGCCGGGCGACAATGCGGAACTGAACGTGGAGCTGATCACGCCGATCGCCATGGACCAGGGCCTGCGGTTTGCTATCCGCGAAGGCGGACGCACCGTCGGTGCCGGCGTTGTCTCTAAAATTATCGAGTAATCGCAGAGGCTTGATTCTTTGCGACGTGTTTAAAGGCCGCTCCTCGGAGCGGCCTTTTTTCATGCGCGAATTTGGTGCAGCCGATTCGGCGTGGACGCGAAAAATGACCTCTCCGGCGGCCGGATTAACCATGTCGGCGGCGGATATGAGACTAATCCGCAACACCTCTATGGGCATCTCACCTCTGTAACGTGCATATTACACTGTGATCGTTGACCCCTTCGCGGTCTTACGCCACGATTTGTGACGGTGCTGTGTCGTAAACGCGACTCGGTGATAACGGGGGCAACCCACACGTAATGAAGCCGGATCAACCGGCGTCGTCAAAACTGTTTAATGACTCGGAGGGAATTCAGAGTGAAACAGAGAACTCTTAAGGCTTGCCTGATGGCAAGCACGCTCATCGGCGGGTTGGGCCTTGCGGCTCCCGCTGTTGCGCAAGATGGTGCTGCGGATGACCGCATCATCGTGACCGGTTCGCGGATCGGCCGTAGCGAGTTGACTTCGGTCAGCCCGATCACGGTTGTCGGCCAGGACGATCTCAACGTGCAGGCTGTTCGCACGCTGGAAGACTTCGCCGACCAGATCACGTTCGCTCCGGGTGGTGAAACCAACTCGCGCGTGAACAACGGCTCGGGCGGTCAGGCGACGATCTCGCTGCGCGGCCTTGGTCCGCAACGGACGCTGATCCTGATCAACGGTCGTCGTGCGACGCCGTCGAATACCGGTGGCTACACCGACCTCAACACGATTCCGGTCTCGCTGATCGGCCGCGTCGAAGTGCTGCGCGACGGCGCCTCGACGATTTACGGTTCGGACGCGATCGCCGGCGTGGTGAACATCATCACGCGTGACGATGTCGAAGGCATGGAACTGTTCGCGCAATACGATGTGACGGGTGAAGGCGATGGCCAGATCTACCGTTACGGTGCGACCTTCGGTCGTTCGTTCGACGGTGGCCGGTTTACCGCCAACCTCGAATATTTCGACCGTGGCACGATCCGTCAGGGCGACCGTCCGTTCTCGGCCTGTCCGTGGGCAGAAGTTGGTGGCCAGCTGATCTGTGGTGGTTCGGGTACGGCCTATCCGGGTCAGATCTTTGCGTCTGGTCCTGGTGTCGTGGCCGGCATCAATGGTGGCGGCGGTGTCATTCTCGACCCTGCAACCAACACGTTGCGGGCGTTCACGCCGGCCGACGGCTACAACTTTGCGGCCCGCTCCTACATGGTGACGCCGATGGAAGTCTATTCGGGCTTCTTCGACGCCGAGTATGACGTGCTGTCGTCCGATCGCTTCGGTGATGTGACGGCGTTTGGCGAATTCATGTTCGCCCAGCGCTCTTCGCAGCAGCAGATGGCACCGGTGGGTACCTTCTGGTTCCCGCTTGTTCCGGCCTTCCACCCGAACAACCCGACCGGTGAAGACGTGTTCGTGGCCCGCCGCCTGGCGGAGCTTGATTCCGGCCGCTTCTTTACCCAGGACGCCTCGTCCTGGCGTGGTGTGTTCGGCTTTGAGGGCACGCTGCCGGCCGGCATCTTCTGGGACACGTCGCTGTCCTATGGCCGTTATGTCGACGCTCGCGTGATCGACGGCCAGGCCAACCCGATCCGTGCTGCTGAAGTCCTGTGTAACGACCCGGCCTCGCTGGCTGCAGGTTCGTGCCAGACGCCAGCCAATCTGATCTGGGACCCGTTCCGCACGGACACGCTGACCGACACGATTGCGAACTACTTCCTGGTTCGCCACTCGCCGGTCTCGCGCCAGTCCCGTTTGTCCTTCCAGGCGAACCTGTCGGGTGATCTCGGTGGTCTGCAACTGCCGGGCGGCCCGATCGGCTGGGCTGTCGGTTACGAACGTCGCCGGGATACCGGTGAGTTCATCCCCGATGGTGCGGCGCAGATCGGTCAGATCTACTTCGTGTCGGGTAACTCGACACAAGGTGAGACGACCTCTTCGGAGTTCTATGGTGAGGTTCGCCTTCCGATCCTGTCGGGTGTCGAGTTCGCCGAACTGCTGGCCTTCGAACTTTCGGCCCGTTCCTCGTCCTATGACGTGACCGGTACGAATGTGAACTCGTCCTTTGATGCCAATACCTACGCCATCAAGGGTGAGTGGGCACCGAGTGATCAGGTTCGTGTGCGGGCCTCGTTCTCGACCGGCTTCCGGGCGCCTTCGATCGGCGAATTGTTCGCTCCGCAGGCTCAAACGGCCGTTCAGTACACCGATCCGTGCACCAATTACGGCACGTCGGGTGCGAATGCGACCGTCGTAGCCAACTGTCAGGCTGACGGCCTGCCGCCAACCTTCACGCTGACCTCGACTCAGGCGTCAGGTGTTGTCGGTGGTAACCCGAACCTGCAGCCTGAAGAATCGGAAGGTTTCACGGTTGGTGTGGTGTTCACACCGTCGGGCACGCCGATCCTCGAGGACTTCACCTTCTCGGCCGACTACTTCTCGTTTGAAGTGACGGACGCGGTGGGTTCGGCTGACGTGAACACGATCGTGAGCTCGTGCTACAACTCGGCGAACTTCTCCGATCCGCTGTGCTCGCTGATCGCGGGCCCGGGCTATACGGGTGTCACCGGCTCTCCGCTGGCGGCTCCGTATCCGGGACCGGGTGGTGCACGTCGTTCGGCCGTTGGCGTTGTTGCCGGCGTCCTTCTGACGAACGCCAACCTGTCGACCTATGAGACGTCGGGTGTCGATTTCTCGATCGACTATTCGGGTCCGACCTTCGACATCTTCAACTCGACGGCACAGTTCGTCGCCGGTGTCGATGTGACGTATCTCGAAAGCTTCGCCTACCAGGTCCTTCCGGGTGGTGCGACGTTCGAATATGCGGGTACGTTCGCGCAGGATCCGTTCACGACAACGCCGTCATCGTTCCCGGAAATCTCCGCCCTGCTTCGCATGGGCGTGGTCTCCGACAACTGGCAGTTCAACTATGTTGGCCGCTACATCGATGAAGTCGTCGACTTCTCGTCGAACCCGGCAAACATCTCGAACACTGCCGAGCGTGTGATGTATCATGACATCCAGGCTGCTTACGACTTCGTCGACAGCGGTGTTGGGCTGACCTTCGGTGTGCGTAATCTCGCTGACGAGACGCCGCCTTATGTCTCCAACAATGATGACATGAACACGATTAACCAGACCTATGACACGGCTGGCCGTTACTTCTACGGCCGGGTCACGCTTCGCCGTTAATCGGCAAGCGGTCATAGACCAGATGTGCGGCGGGCTTCGGCCCGCCGCATTTTTTTGCAGAAGGCTGTTTGCAATCGGGCAAACAGGGTGTAGAAGCCGACGCTTCAAAGCACGGCTGTGAAGTCCGGGCGCGGTTTTTTGCGCTCTATCGAAGGGGTGTAGCTCAGCTGGTAGAGCATCGGTCTCCAAAACCGAGGGTCGGGGGTTCGAGTCCCTCCGCCCCTGCCATCGACGGACTAGCGCAAAAGTGGAAGCGGACTAAATAAAGACAATGGCCAAGACAATCGGCAAGAATTTGCCCGCGAAACAGAACGAGGCGCCGCCGCCGAAGAAGAAGCGGACCAATCCGTTTCAGTTCTTCCAGCAGGTGCGTCAGGAAGCACGGAAAGTCACGTGGACCTCGCGCCAGGAGACCATTATCTCGACCATAATGGTGCTGGTCATGGCGGGCTTGGCCTCGCTGTTCTTCTTTACGGTTGATTCGGGCATTTCGGCCCTGGTCACCTTTGTTCTGCAGCTTGGCGCTTAAGGGAGCCGATCAGACATGGCTGCCAGATGGTATATTGTTCACGCCTATTCCAACTTCGAAAAGAAGGTGGCAGAGGCAATCAAGATCGAAGCGGCTCAGCAAGGCCTGGAGTCCTGCTTCGAGGAAATTCTCGTGCCGACCGAAGAGGTCGTCGAGGTGCGCAAGGGGCGCAAGGTCCAGTCCGAACGCAAGTATTTCCCGGGTTACGTCCTGGTGAAAATGGACCTGACCGATGCTGCCTATCACCTCGTGAAGAACACGCCGAAAGTGACCGGCTTCCTGGGATCTGGCAACAAGCCGATGCCGGTGTCGGAAACAGAGGTCAAACGCATTCTGGGCCAGATGGAAGAAGACGCCGAGCGTCCGGTTCCGACGGTCCATTACGATGTCGGTGAAACGGTTCGCGTCACAGACGGACACTTCCAGAGCTTTAACGGCGTCGTGGAGGAAGTGGACGAGGAGAACGCCCGCCTGAAAGTGGCGATCAATATCTTCGGCCGGGCCACGCCGGTCGAACTCGATTACGGTCAGGTCGAAAAAGCGGCCTGACCGGTGGACATTCGAATGCGGGAGGGGCCGGACAAGACCATGCCGGTGCCGCACCGCGTTCTCCCTGACAGGAGGAAGGGAAATGGCGAAGAAGATTGCAGGCTATATCAAGCTGCAAGTACCGGCCGGGGCGGCCAATCCGTCCCCGCCGATCGGTCCGGCGCTGGGTCAGCGCGGGGTCAACATCATGGAGTTCTGCAAGGCGTTTAACGCGAAGACGCAGGAGATGGATAAGGGGATGCCAATCCCGACCATCATCACTGTCTTCCAGGACAAGTCTTTCACCTTCGAGACCAAGACGCCGCCAGCCAGCTTCTTTCTGAAGAAGGCCGCGAAAGTCCAAAAGGGTTCGGGCACTGCCGGTTCGGCGGCCCCGATCGCGAAAGTGACGATGGCGCAGTGCCGCGAGATCGCCGAGGCGAAAATGCCTGATCTCAACGCGATTGATCTTGACCAGGCGACGAAGATCATCGCCGGTTCGGCCCGTTCCATGGGCCTTGAAGTGGTGGAGTGAGTTCCATGGCAAAGGTAGCAAAACGTATTGGCGCAGCGCGCGCGTCGGTTGACCGCGACAAGCTCCACACCGTCGACGAAGCAGTGGCATTGGTGAAATCCAATGCGACCGCGAAGTTTGATGAAACAATCGAGATCGCGATCAATCTGAATGTTGATCCGCGGCACGCTGATCAGATGGTCCGCGGCGTCTGCAATCTGCCGAACGGCACGGGCCGTTCGGTCCGCGTCGCGGTGTTTGCAAAGGGCCCGAAGGCTGACGAGGCCAAGAAGGCGGGTGCGGATGTCGTGGGTGCGGAAGACCTGATGGAAGAAATTCAGGGCGGCCGCATGGACTTCGACAAAGTCATCGCAACGCCGGACATGATGCCTCTCGTCGGACGGCTCGGCAAAGTGCTCGGTCCGCGCGGCCTGATGCCGAACCCCAAGGTTGGCACGGTCACGATGGACGTGACGAAGGCGGTCGAGGACTCCAAGGGCGGTGCGGTCGAATTCCGCGTCGAAAAAGCCGGCATCATCCACGCCGGTGTCGGCAAGGCGAGCTTTACCGAGAAGGCCTTGAGCGAAAACGTCCAGGCTGTCCTTGACGCGATCGTCAAGGCCAAACCTTCTGGTGCCAAGGGCACCTATCTGAAGAAAATCGCGATCAGCTCCACAATGGGGCCGGGCGTGAAGATCGACCTTTCCGAAGCCAGTTCGGCAGCGCCGGCGGCCTAGGGGTTGTCAAAAGTGAATTCCAGTGGTTAACACCGCCGGTCCGGTCGGGGGAGGCAGAGTGCCAAGCCCGGCCAACCTGTCCGAGATCGCAGGGGATGGACGTTCAAGTTCATCTTAATTCCGCAAGGGCCCTGAGTGAGACAGAGCAAGAATTCGATGCCCCGCCCTGGCGGTGGTGCCGGTTCGAGCCCTGGGACAGGAATGCGCTTTTCCGGTGCGTTCCACCCAATGAGTGGGCGGGCGCACGGAATGGCGTCTTTTCCGGGCGTTTCACAGGGAAGCGCCCAATCAGGGAGACCGCAAATGGATCGTATGACCAAGGAAGCTTCGGTAGAAGAGCTTAAGGGCATCTTCTCGAATGGCTCCGTGGTCATTGCCCACTACAAGGGCATGACCGTTGCGGAAATGACGGATCTGCGCGCCAAGCTCCGGGAATCCGGCGGCACATTCAAAGTGGTGCGTAATCGTCTCGCCAAGATTGCTCTTTCGGGCAAGGCGTCGGAAGGCGCTTCGGAGTATTTTACCGGTCCCGTCGGGATCGCGTTCTCCGAAGACTTCACGGCCGCTCCGAAGGCAGCAGTCGCCTATGCCAAGGACAACGACAAGTTCGAGATCCTGGGCGGTTTCATGGAAGAGGAAGTGCTTGATGCCAATGGCGTCGCGGCGCTTTCCAAGATGCCGTCCCGCGAAGAACTTATCGCAACCGCGGTGGTCCGCCTTCTGGGCCAAGCTGGCGAAGTCGTCTCGCGGATCACGGCTCCGGGCAATACGCTCGCCGGCCAGATCCAGGTCATCGGCGAAAAGGCCGAAGCCTAGGGACACGTCATTCTCCGCTTTCGAACCGACACGACTAATCAAGGACTAAAATCAAATGGCTGATGTAGCTAAACTTGCTGAAGAACTTCTTGGCCTGACCATTCTGGAAGCCAAGGAACTCAACGACATCCTGGAAGAAAAAGGCATCAAGCCGGCTGCTGCGGCCGTGGCTGTTGCCGGACCGGCTGCTGGCGGTGACGCTGGCGGTGCCGCTGCCGAAGAGAAGGATGAATTCGACGTCATTCTGGTCGCGGCCGGCGACAAGAAGATCAACGTGATCAAGGAAGTTCGCGCGATCACGGGTCTGGGTCTGAAAGAAGCCAAGGATCTGGTGGAAGCCGGTGGCAAGGCCGTCAAGGAAGGCGCGCCGAAAGCCGAGGCTGAAGAGATCAAGAAGAAGCTCGAAGATGCAGGTGCCAGCGTCGAGCTGAAATAAGGTCTGCGTGCAGACCTGACAGGGATTTTGACGGACGCATGGAGACATTCTGTGCGTCCGTCTACCCGTCCCTGAAACAGAATTTGCCGGTGACAGCCAGCCTGCGCTGTCACTGGCGGCATCGCCTGTCCCGGATCGTCCGGTTGGCGGGCATCGCAGGCAACCGCGATCCTTTCGGACGCGGAATTGGGTCATACAAGCGCAGCCTTTGCTGCGAAGGGAGCCGACATGGGTCTGTCGTTCACCGGTAAAAAACGCATTCGCAAGTCTTTCGGCGAAATTCCGGAAACCGTTCCGATGCCGAACCTGATCGAGGTGCAGAAAAGCTCCTACGATCAATTCCTGATGAAGGACATCGCCGCCGGAGAGCGTGGCGACGAGGGCCTGCAAGCCGTCTTCAAATCGGTGTTTCCGGTCAAGGATTTCTCCGAGCGAGCTGTGCTCGATTTCGTTTCCTACGAATTCGAACCGCCGAAATTCGATACCGAGGAATGTGAGCAGCGTGACCTGACCTATGCAGCGCCGCTAAAGGTGAAGATGCGGCTCGTCGTCTTCGATGTCGACGAGGAAACCGGCGCGCGCTCGGTCAAGGACATCAAGGAACAGGACGTATACATGGGCGATATTCCGCTCATGACCGACAAGGGCACGTTCATCGTCAACGGTACCGAGCGGGTTATCGTCTCCCAGATGCACCGTTCACCCGGCGTGTTCTTCGATCATGACCGGGGCAAGACCCATGCCTCCGGCAAGTTCCTGTTCGCCGCGCGCATCATTCCCTATCGCGGTTCCTGGCTCGACTTCGAGTTTGATGCCAAGGATATCGTTCACATGCGTCTTGATCGCCGCCGCAAATTGCCGGCGACGACGCTGCTGTACGCGCTCGGCATGGACCGCGAAGAAATCCTTGCCACCTTCTATGACCGGATCGCGATCAAGTCGGTCAAGGGTGGCTGGGCGATCCCGTACGTGAAAGAGCGCTGGCGCGGCGTAAAACCGTCATTCGACCTGGTCGATGCAAAATCGGGCGAAGTCGTGGCACCGGCCGGCAAGAAGATTGCCGCTCGTACCGCCAACAAGCTGGCGGATGAAGGCCTCAAGAACATCCTTTTGAGCGATGAGGGCCTGATGGGCCGTTTCGTTGCAGAGGACATCGTCAACGCGAAAACCGGCGAGATCTATGCCGAAGCTGGCGACGAGATTACCGAGGAGGTGATCGAGGCGCTGCACGAGCAGAAGATCAAGGCGCTGGAAATCCTCGACATCGACAACCAGTCGCGGGGCCCGTACATCCAGCAGACGCTTTCCGCCGACAAGAATGACACGCGCGAACAGGCGCTGGTCGACATCTACCGCGTAATGCGCCCGGGCGAACCGCCTACGCCGGACACGGCAGAAGCCATGTTCCAGGGACTGTTCTTCGATTCCGAACGCTACGATCTGTCGTCGGTTGGCCGCGTGAAGATGAATATGCGCCTCGATCTGGATGCGCCGGACGATATGCGGGTTCTGCGCAAGGAAGACATCCTTGCCGTGTTGAAAACGCTGGTCGGTCTGCGTGATGGCCGTGGCGAGATCGACGACATCGACAATCTCGGCAATCGCCGCCTGCGTTCGGTCGGCGAATTGATGGAAAACCAGTACCGCATTGGTCTTTTGCGCATGGAGCGTGCGATCAAGGAGCGGATGAGCTCGGTCGATATCGAGACCGTGATGCCGCATGACCTGGTCAACGCCAAGCCGGCGGCTGCGGCGGTGCGCGAATTCTTCGGCTCGTCGCAGCTTTCACAATTCATGGATCAGACCAATCCGCTGTCGGAAGTGACTCACAAGCGGCGTCTGTCGGCGCTCGGACCGGGCGGGCTGACGCGCGAACGGGCCGGTTTCGAAGTGCGCGACGTGCACCCGACGCATTATGGCCGAATCTGTCCGATTGAAACGCCAGAAGGCCCGAATATCGGCCTGATCAACTCGCTGTCGACCTATGCCCGCGTGAACAAGTACGGCTTCATCGAGAGCCCGTACCGCCGCGTCGAGAACGGCAAGCTGACTGATGAGGTTCATTACCTCTCGGCGATGGAAGAAGCGCGCTACAACATCGCGCAGGCAAACGCGACCGTGACGGCCAAGGGGCTGTTGGAGAACGAATTCGTGAACTGCCGTGTCGGCCCTGGCCGTGACGCCACGCTGATCCCCCGTGAGGATGTGGACTATATCGACGTGTCGCCGAAACAGGTTGTTTCGGTCGCTGCAGCGCTGATCCCGTTCCTGGAAAACGATGACGCCAACCGCGCCCTGATGGGTTCGAACATGCAGCGTCAGGCCGTGCCGCTCCTGCAAGCGGAAGCGCCGCTGGTCGGCACCGGCATGGAAGACGTCGTGGCCCGCGATTCCGGCGCCGCCATAGCTGCCCGTCGTGACGGGGTGGTCGAGCAGGTGGATGCGACACGGATCGTGGTCCGTGCGACTGGCGAAGTCGATGCAGCACAGTCCGGCGTTGACATCTACCGCCTTTCCAAGTTCCAGCGTTCGAACCAGTCGACCTGTATCAATCAGCGTCCGATCGTGAAGGTTGGCGACGAGGTGCGGGCAGGGGACATCATTGCCGATGGCCCGTCGACCGATCTCGGCGAGCTGGCACTCGGCAAGAATGTGCTCGTCGCTTTCATGCCGTGGAATGGCTACAATTTCGAGGACTCGATCCTGATCTCCGAGCGGATCGTGCGGGATGACGTGTTCACTTCCGTACACCTCGAAGAGTTCGAGATCATGGCCCGCGATACCAAGCTGGGACCAGAAGAGATTACCCGCGACATCCCGAATGTCGGCGAGGAAGCGCTGCGCAATCTCGACGAGGCCGGCATCGTGTCGGTTGGCGCCGAGGTCGAGTCCGGCGATATCCTGGTCGGCAAGGTCACGCCGAAGGGTGAAAGCCCGATGACGCCGGAAGAAAAACTCCTGCGCGCCATCTTTGGTGAGAAGGCATCGGACGTTCGCGACACGTCGCTGCGTCTGCCGCCCGGCACGACCGGTACGGTGGTCGAGGTCCGTGTGTTCAACCGCCATGGTGTGGACAAGGACCAGCGCGCCATCGCGATCGAACGTGAAGAAATCGAACGTCTCGGTAAGGACCGCGATGACGAACTCACCATCCTTGAACGCAACATCTATTCGCGCCTTTCCGACATTCTGGTCGGCAACAAGGCAACGTCCGGGCCCAAGGGCTTCAAGAAGGGCGAGGTCACTGCCGAAGCCCTTGAGGATGTGCCGCGCAGCCAGTGGTGGAAGATCGCCATCGATGACGAGAAGGCGATGGGTGGCATAGAAGCTCTGAAGAAGCAGTACGACGAATCCAAGGCGCGACTGGACCGCCGCTTCGAGGACAAGGTCGACAAGCTGCAGCGTGGCGATGAAATGCCGCCGGGCGTCATGAAGATGGTCAAGGTCTTTGTCGCGGTGAAGCGCAAGCTGCAACCGGGTGACAAGATGGCCGGCCGTCACGGCAACAAGGGTGTAATCTCGAAGATCGCGCCGATCGAAGACATGCCGTATCTGGATGATGGCACACCGGTCGATCTGGTTTTGAACCCGCTCGGCGTTCCGTCGCGGATGAATGTCGGCCAGATTCTCGAAACCCATCTCGGCTTCGCCTGCAAGGGCCTGGGACGCCAGATCGGTGAGCTCTATGAAGCGTACAAGCGGGACGGCAAGACGAAGGAATTGAAAGCCAAGCTGACGGAAGTCTATGGCAAGGACCAGGAGCTGCCGAAGTCCGATGAGGAATTGGCCGAGCTCGGCCGTAATCTCGCCAACGGTGTACCGATTGCCACGCCAGTTTTCGACGGCGCGCGCGAGCCGGATATTGTCGACCACCTCAAGATGGCCGGGATTCACGAATCCGGTCAGTCGCAGCTTCATGACGGCCGCACAGGCGAGAAATTCCGCCGCCCTGTGACGGTTGGCATCAAGCATCTCCTGAAGCTTCATCACCTGGTGGACGACAAGATCCACGCCCGTTCGATCGGCCCGTACAGCCTGGTTACCCAACAACCACTGGGCGGCAAGGCGCAGTTCGGCGGCCAGCGTTTCGGCGAGATGGAGGTCTGGGCCCTGGAAGCCTACGGCGCGGCATACACGCTGCAGGAAATGCTGACGGTGAAGTCGGATGACGTGGCTGGCCGGACCAAGGTCTACGAGGCAATTGTCCGCGGCGACGACACATTCGAGGCCGGCGTCCCGGAAAGCTTCAACGTGCTGGTCAAGGAAATGCGTTCGCTGGGCCTGAATGTCGAGCTGAAGAACGAGTAACTGCAATTTATACGGCGGAGCCTGCCAGCTCCGCCGTTCACTCCCCCCTGAGGAGACGGCAACATGAACCATGAGGTCATGAACATCTTCAACCCGGCCGCCGAAGGCCCGACCTTCGACCGGATCCGGATTTCGCTGGCCAGCCCGGAAAAGATCCGGTCCTGGTCCTATGGCGAGGTGAAGAAGCCTGAAACGATCAATTACCGGACATTCAAGCCGGAGCGGGATGGCCTTTTCTGCGCCCGTATTTTCGGACCAACGAAGGACTATGAGTGTTTGTGCGGCAAGTACAAACGCATCAAGTTCAAGGGCATTACCTGCGAGAAGTGCGGCGTTGAGGTCACGCTGGCGCGTGTCCGCCGCGAGCGCATGGGCCATATCGAGCTGGCCGCTCCTGTCGCACACATCTGGTTCCTGAAATCGCTGCCGTCCCGTATCGCCATGATCATGGACATGGCGCTGAAGGATGTGGAGCGGGTGCTCTATTTCGAACAATTCCTGGTGACCGAGCCGGGGCTCACGCCGTTGCAGCCCTATCAGCTTCTCACTGAAGAAGAATACATGGATGCGCAGGACGAGTATGGCGAAGACGCCTTCACCGCCGGCATCGGCGCTGAAGCGATCCGCGATGTTCTGATGAATATGGACCTTGAGGCGGAAGCCGAGAAAGTTCGCGAGGAAATCGCGGAGACTGGCTCCGAGCTGAAGCTCAAGAAATTCGTCAAGCGCCTGAAACTGATCGAGAATCTGATCGCTTCAGGCAATCGTCCGGAATGGATGATTCTGACTGTCGTGCCGGTCATTCCGCCGGAGTTGCGCCCGCTGGTGCCGCTCGATGGTGGCCGTTTTGCGACCTCCGATCTGAATGATCTCTATCGCCGTGTTATCAACCGGAACAATCGCCTGAAGCGTCTTATCGAGCTTCGCGCGCCGGACATCATCATCCGCAACGAAAAGCGGATGTTGCAAGAATCCGTCGACGCGCTGTTCGACAATGGCCGTCGTGGCCGCGTGATCACCGGCACCAATAAGCGCCCGCTGAAATCGCTGTCTGACATGTTGAAGGGCAAGCAGGGCAGGTTCCGCCAGAACCTGCTCGGCAAGCGCGTCGATTATTCGGGCCGTTCGGTCATCGTGGTCGGTCCGGAACTGAAGCTTCACGAGTGCGGTCTGCCGAAGAAAATGGCGCTCGAACTGTTCAAGCCGTTCATCTATGCGCGGCTCGACGCGAAAGGCCTGTCAGGTACCGTCAAGCAATCCAAGAAGCTCGTCGAGAAGGAACGACCCGAGGTCTGGGACGTGCTCGACGAGGTGATCCGGGAACACCCGGTGCTCTTGAACCGGGCCCCAACACTGCACCGGCTCGGTATCCAGGCGTTTGAACCGAAACTGATCGAAGGCAAGGCGATCCAGCTGCACCCGCTGGTCTGCGCTGCCTTCAACGCCGACTTCGACGGTGACCAGATGGCGGTCCACGTGCCGCTGTCATTGGAAGCTCAGCTCGAAGCTCGGGTGCTGATGATGTCGACGAACAACATCCTGTCGCCGGCCAATGGCAAACCGATCATCGTGCCGTCGCAGGATATCGTGCTCGGACTGTATTATCTGTCGGTCGACAAGGACGACGAGCCGGGCAATGGCACAGCGTTCGCGACCATGGCCGAAATGGAAGCCGCTCTGGAAGCGGGTGTCATCTCGCTGCATTCGAACATCTCGATGCGTTATGACACGGTTGACGAAAACAACGAGCCGGTGCGCTTGCGGATCGAGACGACGCCGGGCCGGATGATGATCATCGACCGTCTGCCCAAACACCCGCGCGTATCCTGGAAAATCGCCGACGAGCTGATGACCAAGAAGGCCATCGGCGCAATGATTGACGAGGTCTATCGTCATTGCGGTCAGAAGGCGACGGTCATCTTTGCCGACCAGATCATGGCCCTGGGTTTCCGTGAAGCCTGCAAGGCCGGCATCTCCTTCGGCAAGGACGACATGCTGATCCCGGACGCCAAGGCCGAGCTGGTGGGCGAGACCCGCAAGCTGGTTGGCGAGTACGAGCAACAATATGTCGATGGCCTGATCACGCGCGGCGAGAAATACAACAAGGTTGTCGACGCCTGGGCGAAGTGTACCGACCGGGTTGCCGACGCCATGATGGACGAGGTCGCCAAGCCGTATGAGCTCGACGGCCGCATGGAAGTGAACTCCATCTACATGATGGCACACTCCGGTGCGCGGGGTTCGAAAAACCAGATGAAGCAGCTTGCGGGCATGCGTGGTCTGATGGCCAAGCCGTCCGGCGAGATCATCGAAACGCCCATTGTGTCGAACTTCAAGGAAGGCCTGACCGTTCTTGAATACTTCAACTCGACCCACGGAGCGCGGAAAGGTCTGGCCGACACGGCTCTGAAAACAGCCAACTCCGGTTACCTGACCCGTCGTCTTGTCGACGTGGCGCAGGACTGCATTGTGTCGGAGCCAGATTGCGGCACCAACGCCGGCATCAATATGGAATCAGTCATCGATGGCGGTGATGTGGTCGTGTCCCTCGGACAGCGCGTTCTTGGCCGCTATGCCGCGGCCGACGCCAAGGGTGAAGACGGCAAGGTGGCCATCAAGGCTGGCGATTTCCTCGACGAGGAGAAAATCCTCGAGCTCGAGGCAGCAGGTGTGCAATCGATCAAGGTCCGCTCGCCGCTTACCTGTGAAACGCGGATCGGTGTTTGCGGCACCTGCTACGGTCGCGATCTGGCCCGCGGTACGCCTGTGAATATCGGCGAAGCCGTAGGGGTTATCGCGGCACAGTCCATCGGTGAGCCGGGTACGCAGCTGACGATGCGGACCTTCCACATCGGCGGTACGGCCCAGGTTTCCGAGCAGTCGGTGATTGAAGCGACGCGCGAAGGCAAGCTCGAATTCGAAAACCGTGCCACGGTGAAGAATGACGAGGGCGCTTTCATCGTCATGGCGCGTAACATGATGCTGAAGATCGTCGACAAGGACGGCAAGGTGCTGGAATCGCACAAGCTGACCTACGGCGCAAAACTGCATATCGGCGAAGGCAAGACCGTGAAGCGCGGTGACCGCCTGGCCGAATGGGATCCGTACACGACGCCGATTGTCACGGAAACTGGCGGTACGGCGAAGCTGATCGATGCGATCGACGGCGTGTCGGTGAAGGAAGAAGCGGACGAAGCCACCGGCATTTCGTCCAAGGTCGTAATCGACTGGCGTTCGGCACCGAAGGGGGCCAGCCTCCAGCCGATGGTGGTCGTGCAGGACAAGAACGGCGAACCCGTCAAGTTCGAGAATGGTTCGACGGCGAGCTACATGCTGGCTGTTGGCGCCATTCTGTCGGTCCAGGACGGTGACACCGTTAAACCGGGTGACGTGATTGCCCGTATCCCGACGGAAGGCGCAAAGACCCGCGACATTACCGGCGGTCTGCCACGGGTGGCCGAGCTGTTCGAAGCCCGCCGTCCGAAAGACCATGCGGTGATCGCTGACATTACCGGCCGTGTCGAGTTTGGCCGCGACTACAAGAACAAGCGGCGGATATCGATTGTGCCGGAGGATGATCCGGAAGGTAAGGTCGATTACCTGGTACCGAAAGGCAAACACCTCTCGGTCCAGGAAGGTGATGTAATCCAGAAGGGTGAGTACTTGCTCGATGGACACCCGGCACCCCACGACATCCTTTCGACGCTGGGTACCGAGGCGCTGGCAGATTACCTCGTGTCGGAAATTCAGGAGGTCTATCGCCTGCAGGGCGTGCCGATCAATGACAAGCACATCGAGGTTATCGTTCGCCAGATGTTGCAGAAAATCGAGATCTCGGATCCGGGCGACACGTCCTGGCTGGCAGGCGAACAGGTCGACAAGATCGAGTTCCTCGAAACCAATGACGAGTTGGTCAAGACCAAGAAGAAGCCTGCGGATGGCAAGCCCGTTCTTCTCGGCATCACCAAGGCGTCGCTGCAAACGCGTTCCTTCATTTCTGCGGCGTCCTTCCAGGAAACCACGCGGGTCCTCACCGAGGCCGCAGTCCAGGGCAAGGTCGATACACTCGAGGGCTTGAAGGAAAACGTCATTGTGGGCCGGTTGATTCCGGCTGGCACGGGCGGTGGCATGCGGCGATACCAGTCGCTGGCCGACAAGCTTGACGCCGACATGCTGGAAGAGCGCAAGAAAGCGGCGGAAGAAGCTGCGGAAGCCCTGCCGGCAGAAATCGCCGAGGCAGCGGAAGCCGAGGCGGCTGCGGCGAAGGCCGATGGAACCGACGGCTAGCCGTCGAAGACAGGCGTGAAATCAAGGGGCTGCCGGTTCATCCGGCGGCCCTTTTTTTGACCAGATGCCGGGCCCGCAAAAATCCGTATCAGGCGCTTGACCTTTGGAAATCACGCGCATAGGTTCCGCGCCTGTTTTTCGGGGGCGAGCCGTAGGCGTAGCAAGCCTATACGTCGTCCGAAAATACGGAATTAGATCAATGGATCGGCGGGCGAAGCGATGTTGCTTGGCGCCGTCGGCTTTTATGCGTTCAACCCGGCATCGGTACGAGCGCGCAGACAACGGACAGAGGCGGTATGCCGACGATTAACCAGCTTATCCGCAAGCCGCGGAAAGACAAACCGAAACGCAACAAGGTGCCGGCCCTTCAGGCCTGCCCGCAGCGCCGCGGTGTTTGCACGCGCGTTTACACGACCACGCCGAAGAAGCCGAACTCGGCTTTGCGGAAGGTGGCCAAGGTGCGCCTGACGAATGGCTACGAAGTGGTGAGCTACATCCCGGGTGAAGGCCATAACCTGCAGGAACACTCCGTGGTCCTGATTCGGGGTGGTCGGGTGAAGGACCTTCCGGGTGTCCGTTACCACATCCTGCGCGGTGTTCTGGATACCCAGGGCGTCAAGGATCGCCGCCAACGCCGTTCGAAGTACGGCGCGAAGCGGCCGAAGTAGGAGAGACCAGAGATGTCACGTCGTCACCGCGCAGAAAAACGCGAAATCCTTCCCGACGCCAAGTTCGGCGACAAGGATCTGACCAAATTCATGAATTACCTGATGCTCGACGGCAAGAAGTCTGCCGCCGAGTCGATCGTCTACGGTGCGCTGGAGCTGGTCGAGCAAAAGCTGAAACGTCAGCCGGTCTCGGTCTTCCACGAAGCGCTCGAAAACGTCTCTCCCGACGTCGAGGTCCGCTCTCGGCGCGTGGGTGGTGCGACCTATCAGGTGCCGGTCGAAGTCCGTGCCGAGCGCAAGAAGGCTCTGGCTATCCGCTGGCTGGTTGCCGCAGCCCGCGCACGCAATGAAAACACGATGCGCGAGCGCCTGGCCGGCGAGTTGATGGACGCGTCGTCGAATCGCGGTACCGCCATCAAGAAGCGCGAAGACACGCACCGCATGGCGGAAGCCAACCGCGCATTCTCCCATTACCGCTGGTAATTCACCCCTTAGCCGACCTCCCCAAGGACGACAGTCATGCCCCGCACCCACAAGATCGAAGATTATCGTAACTTCGGTATCATGGCGCACATCGACGCCGGTAAAACGACGACGACCGAGCGCATCCTGTATTACACAGGAAAGAGCCACAAGATCGGCGAAGTCCATGACGGCGCTGCCACCATGGACTGGATGGAGCAGGAGCAGGAGCGTGGCATCACGATCACCTCCGCTGCGACGACTGCGTTCTGGAAAGACAAGCGTCTGAATATCATCGACACGCCCGGGCACGTGGATTTCACCATTGAGGTGGAGCGTTCCCTGCGCGTGCTGGACGGTGCCGTTGCCTTGCTGGACGCCAATGCCGGCGTCGAACCGCAGACCGAGACGGTGTGGCGGCAAGCAGAAAAATACCGTGTGCCGCGGATGTTCTTCGTCAACAAGATGGACAAGATCGGTGCTGATTTCTATCGCTCCGTCGAGATGATGGTGGAGCGCCTCGGCTGCACGCCGCTCGTGATCCAGCTGCCGATCGGTGCCGAGAACGACTTCAAGGGCGTTGTCGACCTGATCAACATGAAGGCGATCGTCTGGGACGATGAGAGCCTCGGCGCAACCTTCACCGAGGAAGAGATTCCCGCGGACCTGGCTGACAGGGCTGTCGAATACCGCGAGAAAATGATCGAGACGGCCGTCGAGCTCGACGAGGCCGCGCTGGAAGCCTATCTCGAAGGCGAAGAGCCGTCGGTTGAAACGCTGAAGGCGTTGATCCGCAAGGGTACCGTCAATCTCGACTTCCACCCCGTGTTGTGTGGTACGGCGTTCAAGAACAAGGGGGTCCAGCCGCTGCTTGATGCGGTCGTCGACTTCCTGCCGAGCCCGGTCGAAGTTCCGGCCATTAAGGGTATCGACGCGAAGACCGAGAAAGAGATCGTTCGCAAATCGTCCGATGATGAGCCGGTTTCGATGCTGGCCTTCAAGATCATGAACGACCCGTTTGTCGGCACGCTGACCTTCTGCCGGATCTATTCCGGCAAACTGGAAACCGGTATTTCGCTGCTGAATACGGTGAAAGAGAAAAAAGAACGCATCGGGCGCATGCTGCAGATGCACTCGAACTCGCGCGAAGACATCAAGGAAGCCTTTGCCGGCGACATCGTCGCAATCGCGGGTCTGAAAGACACCACGACGGGTGACACGCTGTGTGATCCGCTCAAGCCGGTGATCCTGGAGCGCATGGAATTTCCGGATCCGGTGATCGAGATTGCGGTCGAGCCAAAATCCAAGGCTGACCAGGAGAAGCTCGGTATCGGCCTGCAGAAGCTGGCCGCGGAAGATCCGTCCTTCCGCGTTTCGACCGACGAGGAGTCGGGTCAGACGCGTATGGCTGGTATGGGCGAATTGCACCTGGACATCCTGGTCGACCGCCTGAAGCGCGAGTTCAAGGTCGAAGCGAATATCGGTCAGCCGCAGGTGGCTTATCGCGAGACGCTCGGCCAGGCTGCCGAAATCACCTATACGCACAAGAAGCAGTCGGGTGGCTCGGGCCAGTTTGCTGAAGTCAAGATCCTTTTCGAACCGCGTGAGCCCGGTGAAGGCTTCGAGTTCGAATCGAAAGTCGTCGGCGGTAATGTCCCGCGGGAATACATTCCGGGCGTAGAAAAGGGCATTCGCTCGGTGATGGAAGGCGGTCTGCTCGCAGGTTTCCCGGTTATCGATTTCAAGGCCACGCTGCTCGACGGCAAATACCACGACGTCGACTCGAGCGTGCTGGCGTTCGAAATCGCGGCGCGTGCAGCGTTCCGCGAAATCAAGGGCCCCGCCAAGATGAAATTGCTGGAACCGATGATGAAGGTCGAGGTGGTGACGCCCGATGAATATACCGGTTCGGTGATTGGTGACCTCAACTCCCGGCGTGGCCAGATCCGCGACCAGGAAATGCGGGGCAACGCCACGGTTGTGAACGCGATGGTGCCGCTGGCCAACATGTTCGGCTACATCAATGCGCTGCGCTCCTCTACCCAGGGCCGTGCACAGTTCACAATGCAGTTCGACCACTATGAGCCCGTGCCGCAGGCCGTGGCTGACGAAGTCATCGCGAAGATCGCTTAAGCGGTTCTCGCAAGGAATTAACACCAAGCTTGGAGCAGAGAGATGGCCAAGGAGAAGTTTGAGCGGACGAAGCCGCACGCGAACATTGGCACGATTGGTCACGTTGACCACGGCAAGACGACGTTGACGGCTGCGATCACGAAGCAGTTTGGCGAGTTCAAGGCGTATGACGAGATTGACGGTGCGCCGGAAGAGAAGGCGCGCGGGATCACGATCTCGACGGCTCACGTGGAGTATGAGACGGAGAACCGTCACTATGCGCACGTCGACTGCCCTGGGCACGCTGACTATGTGAAGAACATGATCACGGGTGCTGCGCAGATGGACGGCGCGATCCTGGTTGTGAACGCGGCCGATGGGCCGATGCCGCAGACGCGCGAGCACATCCTGCTGGCGCGCCAGGTTGGCGTTCCGGCGCTGGTGGTGTTTCTCAACAAGGTCGACCAGGTCGACGATGAGGAGCTTCTCGAGCTGGTGGAGATGGAAGTTCGCGAGCTTCTGTCGTCCTATGATTTCCCGGGCGACGACATTCCGATCATTTCCGGTTCGGCGCTGGCCGCTCTTGAGGGCCGTGACCCGGAGATCGGCGAGCAGAAGATCGCCGAGCTGATGGCGGCTGTGGACGAGTACATCCCGACGCCGGAGCGTCCGGTGGACCAGGACTTCCTGATGCCGATCGAGGACGTGTTCTCGATCTCGGGCCGGGGTACGGTTGTGACCGGCCGGATCGAGCGCGGTGTCGTGAAGGTTGGCGAAGAGATCGAGATCGTGGGTATCCGCGACACGGTGAAGACGACGTGCACGGGCGTCGAGATGTTCCGCAAGCTGCTCGACCAGGGCCAGGCGGGCGACAATGTCGGTGTCCTGCTGCGTGGTATCGACCGTGAAGGCGTTGAGCGTGGCCAGGTTCTGGCCAAGCCGGGCTCGATTACGCCGCATGCGAAGTTCGAAGCGGAAGCCTATATCCTGACCAAGGAAGAGGGTGGCCGTCACACGCCGTTCTTCACGAACTACCGTCCGCAATTCTACTTCCGGACGACGGACGTGACCGGTGTGGTGACCCTGAAAGAGGGCACCGAGATGGTGATGCCGGGCGACAATGCGGAACTGAACGTGGAGCTGATCACGCCGATCGCCATGGACCAGGGCCTGCGGTTTGCTATCCGCGAAGGCGGACGCACCGTCGGTGCCGGCGTTGTCTCTAAAATTATCGAGTAATCGCAGAGGCTTGATTCTTTGCGACGTGTTTAAAGGCCGCTCCTCGGAGCGGCCTTTTTTCATGCGGGCACCGGTTTGCCGGACCGTGTTGCAGAAACTGTCATCAAATGCGGGTTTTCTGATCTGAAAAGCGCTTACAGGTGTTGACGACAGCGACTCATACCGGTAGACGACGCCCCTCGTGAATGAACTGGCGGTGCCGATTGGCAGACGCAGTTCCATGAAGCGAAAAAAATGGTTTCAAGCGCGCCGATTGGTGGCCGGAAGAGCTCACCTATCTGTGCGCCTTTAATTGTGTGGACGAACTACGATGGCACAGCAAAACATACGCATTCGCCTCAAAGCGTTCGATCACCGCGTGCTGGATACGTCCGCACGCGAGATCGTTTCGACGGCGAAGCGCACGGGCGCCAATGTGCGCGGGCCTATTCCGCTGCCGACCCGGATGGAGCGTTTCACGGTTCTTCGTGGTCCGCACATTGACAAGAAGTCGCGCGAGCAGTTCGAGATCCGGACTCACAAGCGCCTGCTCGACATTGTCGACCCCACCCCGCAGACGGTTGATGCGCTTATGAAGCTCGACCTGTCGGCCGGTGTGGACGTCGAGATCAAGCTGGGAGCCTAAGTCATGCGCACGGGGCTGATTGCCAAGAAGGTCGGGATGACCCGCGTGTTTGCCGAAGACGGCGCGCACATCCCGGTGACCGTTCTTCAACTCGACAACTGCCAGGTCGTGGCGCAACGCACCAGCGAGCGTGACGGCTATGTCGCCCTTCAGCTGGGTGCTGGCAAGGCGAAAGCAAAGCGCACGTCGAAGGCGATGCGCGGCCACTTCGCCAAGGCGCAGGTCGAGCCGAAGAAGCGTGTCGTAGAATTCCGCGTTTCCGAAGACAATCTGATCGAGCCGGGTTCCGAGCTCACGGCCGAACACTTTGTGCCGGGTCAGAAGGTCGACGTTGCGGGCAAGAGTATCGGTAAGGGATTTGCCGGCGCCATGAAGCGCTGGAATTTCGGCGGCCTCCGTGCAACGCACGGCGTGTCGATCTCGCACCGCTCGCATGGCTCGACCGGCCAGTGCCAGGACCCGGGCAAGGTGTTCAAGGGCAAGAAGATGGCCGGCCATTATGGTGATGCGCGGATTACGCTGCAGAACCTCGAAGTGGTCCGCGTCGATGCCGAGGACGGTTTTATCCTGGTTCGCGGCTCTGTTCCTGGCGCTGCCGGCTCGTGGGTCGAGATTCGCGATGCCGTTAAGGGTGCAGGCGATGCCGAGCTGCCGCTGCCGGGTGCTGTCCGCAAAGTTGAAGACGCCGAGCCGGATAATGTGGCGCCGGCGTCCCCGGAAGCTGACATGACGGCCGAGGGCGGTCTGCCGAATGGCGAGGCGCCCGAAGCCGAAGGCGCAGCCAAGGCTGATGAGGAGTCCAAATCATGAAGGTCGAGGTAAAGACCCTCGCCGCGAAGGATGCGGGCGCGCTGGATCTGGACGATGCCGTCTTCGGCATCGGCGACGTCCGTGCGGATCTCTTGCAGCGCGTGGTGAAGTGGCAGCTGGCGCGTCGCCAGGCCGGCACGCACAAGGCGCTTGAGCGCAATGAAGTTTCCCGCACCGGCAAGAAATACGGCAAGCAGAAGGGTTCCGGCGGCGCACGTCACGGTAACCGCCGCGCGCCAATTTTTGTCGGCGGTGGCAAGGCGCACGGTCCGCGGGTTCGCAGCCACGCCCATGATCTTCCGAAGAAGGTTCGGTCGCTGGCGCTGAAGCACGCTCTGTCGTCGAAGGCTGGTTCGGAATCGCTGATCGTTGTTGACGAGGCCGTGCTGAAAGACGCCAAGACCAAGTCTGTCAAGGATGCCTTCGCCAAGCTCAATCTGAGCAATGCGCTGATCATCGATGGCGAGGCCGTGAACGAGAATTTCGCCAAGGCCGCTCGCAACATTCCGCACATTGATGTGCTGCCGGCGCAAGGGCTCAATGTTTATGACGTGCTTCGCCATGATCAGCTGGTGCTGACCAAGGCTGCCGTTGAAATAATTCATGAGCGTTTCGCTGCGAAGGAGACGGCATAATGGCCAAGGTCAAAGCTGAATCCCGCCACTATGATGCGATCCTGGGTCCGGTCATCACCGAAAAGGCCACGCTGCTGTCGGAAGACGGCAAGGTGGTGTTCCGCGTGCCGCTGACCGCGACAAAGACGGAAATCGCAGAAGCGGTGGAAACGCTGTTCCAGGTAAAGGTGACGGCCGTCAATACGCTGCGCCTGAAGGGCAAGACGAAGCGCTTTCGCGGCCAGATCGGCCAGCGCTCGGACATGAAAAAAGCGATCGTGACACTCGCCGAGGGTGATGCGATCGACGTGACCACGGGGCTGTAGGACCATGGCGCTCAAGAAATATAATCCCACCTCGCCAGGCCGCCGTGGCCTGGTGCTGGTCGATCGGGAAGGCCTTCACAAGGGTCGTCCGGAGAAAAGCCTTGTTGAAGGCAAGACCAAGAAGGGTGGCCGCAACAATACCGGTCGGATTACGGCTCGCCGCCAGGGTGGCGGTGCCAAGACGCTGTACCGCAAGGTCGACTTCAAGCGTACGAAGAAAGACGTCGATGCGACGGTGCTTCGCCTTGAATACGATCCGAACCGGACCGCATTCATCGCGTTGATCGAATACACGGACGGCGAGAAAGCCTATATTCTCGCGCCGCAGCGTTTGTCGGAAGGCGACACTGTCGTGTCCGGTTCGGCCGGCGTTGACGTGAAGCCGGGCAATTGCATGCCGCTGAAGACCATGCCGGTCGGTACCATCGTCCACAATGTGGAGATGAAGCCGGGCAAGGGGGGGCAGATCGCGCGATCGGCGGGGGCGTATGCCCAGCTGGTTGGCCGCGACGGCGGTTACGCTCAGGTTCGTCTGAATTCTGGTGAACTTCGTGCCATTCCCGAGCTGTGCGTTGCCACGGTCGGGGCGGTATCGAACCCGGATCACATGAACCAGAATCTCGGCAAGGCCGGTCGCAAGCGCTACATGGGCAAGCGTCCGGCAGTTCGTGGCGTTGCCATGAACCCGATCGATCACCCGCACGGTGGCGGCGAAGGCCGTACGTCCGGCGGCCGTCACCCGGTGACGCCTTGGGGTCAGCCCACTAAGGGCCGCAAGACCCGCAAGAACAAGGCCACCGACAAGTTCATCCTCCGCTCGCGCCATCAGCGCAAGTCACGCTAAGGGAGCGCGTTAGCCATGCCGCGTTCAGTCTGGAAAGGTCCGTTCGTAGACGGATACCTCCTCAAGAAGGCCGAAGCGTCTCACGCCGAAGGCCGCAAGAAGCCGATCAAGACTTGGTCGCGCCGCTCGACGATCATGCCGCAGTTCGTGGGCCTGACTTTTCAGGTGCACAACGGCAACAAGTTCGTTCCGGTGCTCGTGACCGAGGACATGGTTGGGCACAAGCTCGGTGAATTTGCGCCGTCGCGGACCTATCACGGTCATGCTGCGGACAAGAAGGCGAGGAGGGGCTAACCATGACCCAGACGCGCCAAAGAGATGAATCTGGCAAAAACCTGCCGCGCGTGGCCGATAACGAGGCGCGCGCAAAACAGACGATGATCCGGATCAGCCCGCAAAAGCTGAACCTGGTTGCGCAGTCCATTCGCGGCAAGAAGGTCGAATCGGCCCGTGCCACGCTGGAGTTCTCGCGCAAGCGGATCTCGAAAGACGTTTTGAAGGTTCTCGACAGCGCAATCGCGAATGCCGAGAACAATCACGGCCTCGACATCGACAGCCTTGTCGTGTCGGAAGCCTTCGTTGGCAAGAACCTGGTGATGAAGCGGTTTCGCGCACGTGCCCGTGGCCGTGCCGCGAAAGTGCTGAAGCCGTTTTCCGAGCTGACCATTGTCGTTCGTGAAGTTGAGGAGGCCGCCTGATGGGTCAGAAGGTCAATCCGATCGGGCTGCGGCTCGGCATCAATCGCACCTGGGAATCGCGCTGGTACGCGAATACCGGTGAGTATGCCGACCTCCTGCACGAGGATCTGAAAATCCGTGAGATGCTGCGCAAGCGCCTCAAGAATGCCAGTGTATCGCGTATCGTGATCGAACGTCCGCACAAGAAGTGCACAGTGACGGTCTACACGGCACGTCCGGGCGTGGTGATCGGCAAAAAGGGCGCCGATATCGAAGTCCTGCGTCGCGAGTTGCAGAAAATCGTCAATGGCGAGGTTTTCCTCAACCTGGTCGAAGTCCGCAAGCCGGAGATCGACGCCAATCTGGTTGCCGAATCGATTGCACAACAGCTCGAGCGCCGCGTGGCTTTCCGCCGCGCCATGAAGCGCTCGCTGCAAACCGCAATGCGGATGGGTGCCAAGGGCTGCAAGGTGATCTGCGGCGGTCGTCTCGGCGGCGCCGAGATCGCACGTGTCGAGCAGTATCAGGAAGGCTCGGTGCCGCTGCACACGCTGCGCGCCGATATCGATTACGGAACCGCGGAAGCCTCCACGGCGATGGGCATCATCGGCATCAAGGTCTGGATCTACAAAGGTGAGATCCTGGATCACGATCCGATGGCGCAGGAACGTCGTCTTCAGGAGTCCGGTGAGCAACGCGCCCGTCAGGGTAGCGGCAACCGCGCGGCATAACGGTCAGGGACGACGGAGCGAAAAACAATGCTTCAACCAAAACGCACCAAGTTCCGGAAGGCGCACAAGGGTCGCATCAAAGGTGCGGCCAAGGGCGGCTTCACGCTGAATTTCGGCTCTTACGGCCTCAAGGCCATGGAGCCCGAGCGCGTCACCGCACGCCAGATCGAAGCTACTCGCCGGGCGATCACACGCCACATGAAGCGGGCTGGCCGGGTCTGGATCCGGATTTTCCCGGATGTGCCGGTGTCGAAGAAACCGACGGAAGTTCGGATGGGTAAGGGTAAGGGTTCGCCCGAATTCTGGGCCGCCAAGGTCAAGCCCGGCCGGATCATGTTCGAGATTGACGGTGTGCCCGAGAGCGTCGCGCGCGAAGCGCTGTCTCTGGGCGCGGCCAAACTGCCGGTGAAGACGAAAATCGTCGCCCGGATCGGTGAATAGGAGTGAGTGTCATGGACGCTGTTGATGTGCGCGCGATGAGCGACGATCAGCTGAAGGACGAGCTCCTCAAGCTGAAAAAAGAACAATTCAACCTGCGTTTCCAGCAGGCCTCGGGTCAGTTGCAGAACACGGCCCGTGTCCGGACGGTGCGCCGCACGATTGCGCGCATCCAAACGGTCCAGGCCGAACGGGTCGAGCAGGCCGGACAAGGGAGCTAGACGATGCCAAAACGCGTATTGCAAGGCGTCGTGGTGAGCGACAAGGGCGAAAAGACCGTTGTGGTCAAGGTTGAGCGGACGTTTCTTCATCCGCTCCTCCGCAAAACGGTTCGCCGTTCCAAGCGCTATCACGCGCACGATGAGGGCAATGTCCTCAAAGTGGGTGACCAGACCTTCATTCAGGAATGTGCACCCAAGTCGAAGACCAAACGGTGGGAGGTCGTGACCGCTGACGCGCAAGCGTAGCGGCCAGCCTTTTGAAGGAGGATCGATATGATCCAGATGCAATCCAATCTGGACGTCGCCGATAATTCCGGTGCCCGCCGTGTGCAGTGCATCAAGGTTCTCGGTGGTGCCAAGCGGCGTTACGCGCATGTGGGCGACATCATCGTCGTGTCCGTGAAGGAAGCGATTCCGCGCGGTCGCGTGAAAAAAGGTGAAGTACGGCGGGCCGTGGTGGTCCGCGTCGCCAAGGACATCAAGCGCAAGGACGGGTCGGTTATCCGGTTCGACTCCAATGCGGCTGTCCTGGTGAATAACAATCAAGAGCCGATCGGCACCCGTATCTTCGGGCCGGTTCCGCGCGAGCTCCGCGCCAAGAACCACATGAAGATCGTGTCGCTGGCTCCGGAGGTGCTGTAGTCATGGCTGCGAAGATTAAAAAGGGTGACAAGGTCGTCGTCCTGTCCGGCCGCGACAAGGGCAAGACCGGCGAAGTCGTCAAGTCGATGCCGTCGGAAAGCCGCGTCATCGTCCAGGGCGTCAATGTCGTGAAGCGCCATCAGCGTCCGACTCAGACGTCAGCTGGCGGCATCGAAACCAAGGAAGCACCGATTCACGTTTCCAACGTGGCGCTTGCCGACCCGAAATCGGGCGAGCCCACGCGCGTGGGCTTCAAGATGGAAGGCGACCGCAAGGTTCGCGTGGCCAAGAAATCCGGTGAGGTCATCGATGGCTGATGTGAAAGAATACGAACCGCGTCTGCGGTCGAAGTATCGCAACGAGATCCGCGATCGCCTGAAGGAAAAGTTCGGTTACGCGAACCCGATGGAGATCCCGAAGCTCGAGAAGGTCGTGATCAATATGGGCGTGGGCGAAGCTGCCCAGGACTCGAAAAAGATCAACGGTGCCTACGAAGATCTGATGCGGATCGCCGGTCAGAAGCCGGTGATGACGAAGTCGCGCAATTCGATTGCCGGCTTCAAGCTTCGCGACGGCCAGAATGTTGGCGTGAAGGTCACGCTGCGTCAGGACCGTATGTACGAATTTCTCGACCGCCTGATCACGATCGCGTTGCCGCGCGTTCGCGACTTCCGTGGTCTGAACGGCAAGAGCTTTGATGGTCGTGGCAACTACGCCATGGGCCTCAAGGAACACATCGTGTTTCCCGAGATCGACTACGACAAGGTCGAGAAGATCCGGGGAATGGACATTGTGGTCTGCACGACCGCGAAAACCAATGAAGAAGCGAAAGCCCTGTTGGCAGAGTTCGATTTCCCGTTTTCGAACTGACGCAGCAGGAGGGCGGAACCGAGGTGGTTCCGCACGCAGGAGGAAGTAAATGGCGAAGACAAGTGCTGTCGAACGCAATCGCAAGCGCCAGAAACTGGCGGAGCGTTATGCTGCCAAGCGGGCAGAGCTGAAAGCGGTTGCTCGCGACAAGTCGAAGCCGGTTGAGGAGCGTTTTGCTGCTCAGCTGAAGCTGGCAGAACTGCCGCGTAATTCTGCACCGAACCGGATTCGCAACCGGTGCGAGATTACGGGTCGTCCGCGCGGTTTCTACCGCAAGCTGAAAATGTCGCGGATTGCGTTGCGCGAATTGGCCTCGAACGGGTTCATCCCGGGCATGGTCAAGTCGAGCTGGTGATCGGGAGAGATTGAAGAATGTCTATGAATGATCCTCTCGGTGATATGCTGACCCGGATCCGGAATGCGCTGATGCGTAACCGGGGTTCTGTCACGACGCCGGCCTCCAACCTGCGCAAGCGGGTCCTGGACGTGCTGCAGGATGAAGGTTTCATCCGCGGCTATTCCGAAGTCGAGCATGCTGATGGCAAGCGCGAGTTCGAAATCGAACTGAAGTATTACGAGGGTGAGCCTGTCATCGCCGAGATCCGCCGCGTCTCGACGCCAGGTCGCCGCGTTTATTCGAAAGTCAAGGATCTGCCGCTGATCTCGAACGGTCTTGGCATCGCGATCGTCTCTACCCCGATGGGTGTGATGTCCGATGCTGCTGCGCGAGAACAGAATGTCGGCGGCGAAATCCTCTGTCAGGTCAGCTAGGGAGCACGATTCATGTCACGTATCGGAAAACTCCCTGTCGCCATCGCCTCAGGTGTGGATGTGCGCATAGAAGGCCGCACGATCACGCTGAAGGGCTCGAAGGGCGAGTTGGGTCTGACGGTGGTCGAGGATGTCAGCCTGTCGCAGGGTGACGAAGGCATCGAGATCAAGCCGTCGAATGACAGCAAGCGCGCACGTGCCATGTGGGGCATGACGCGTGCGTTGATCGCCAACATGATGACCGGTGTATCAGAGGGCTTCAGCAAGACGCTGGAACTTGAAGGTGTCGGTTATCGGGCGCAGATGCAGGGGTCCAACCTCAAGCTTTCGCTCGGTTTGAGCCACGATGTGGTCTACGAACCGCCGCAGGGCATCCAGATCCAGGCGCCGAAACCGACGGAAATCGTCGTCACGGGCGCTGACAAGCAACAAGTTGGCCAGGTTGCCGCGGAAATCCGCCGGTACCGTCAGCCGGAGCCCTACAAGGGCAAGGGCATTCGGTATCAGGGCGAATACATCCGCCGCAAGGAAGGCAAGAAGAAGTAGGCGCGACGATCATGAAAAGCTCACGCGAAAAAATGCAGCGCCGGGCGCAACGCACCCGGAGCAAGCTTCGGAAACTGGCCAATGGCCGGCCGCGCTTGTCCGTGTTCCGCTCGTCGAAGCACATCTATGCGCAGCTGATCGACGACAAGCAGGGCGTCACCATCGCCTCGGCTTCCACTGCCGAGAAGGATTCCAAGGAGTCCGGCGCGAATGTGGATGCGGCTGCGAGTGTCGGCAAGCGCTTGGCGGAACGCGCCAGCAAGGCCGGGGTCAAGGACGTCATCTTCGACCGCGGCGGTTACATCTTTCACGGTCGCATCAAGGCTCTTGCCGATGCGGCGCGTGAAGGTGGTCTGAACTTTTAGAGGAGCGGCTGATGGCTCGTAATGAAGACAATCGCGGCCGCGGACGGCGCCGGGACCGGGATGATGACCAGCAAGACGAGATCGTCGACAAGCTGGTTCACATCAACCGTGTAGCCAAGACGGTGAAGGGCGGTCGGAACTTCCAGTTCGCCGCGCTCGTCGTTGCAGGCGACCAGAAGGGCCGCGTCGGTTTCGGACAGGGCAAGGCGCGTGAAGTGCCGGAAGCCATCCGCAAGGCGACCGAAGAAGCCAAAAAGAACCTGGTTCGCGTACCGTTGCGTGAAGGCCGGACCTTGCATCATGATTCCCCGGGCCGTCACGGCGCCGGCAAAGTGGTTCTGCGGGCAGCGCCTCCGGGTACCGGCGTCATCGCCGGCGGTCCGATGCGCGCGGTATTGGAAACGCTGGGTGTACAGGATGTCGTGGCCAAGTCCACAGGCACTTCGAACCCTTACAACATGATCCGGGCCACTTTCGATGCGCTGAAGCATCAGAAAAGCCCGCGGTCGATTGCGGCCAAGCGCGGTCTGAAGGTGGGCGATCTCGTCAACCGCCGGAATGACGGTGCATCGGCTCCGGAAGCGCTGGAGGGCTAGATCGTGGCTGCCAAGAAAACGCTCAAAGTCCGTCAGACCGGCAGTGCGATCCGCCGGCCGAAGGACCAACACCAGACGCTCGTCGGTCTTGGCCTGAACAAGGTCGGTCGTGAACGGGTGCTGGAAGATACGCCGGCGATCCGCGGAATGATCCGCAAAGTGTCGCACATGGTGGAAATCGTCGAGGACTAGGCGTTCGGCCCAGTCCATCGAAGGAGAGTTAGACATGCGTCTCAATGAATTGCGCGATAAGTCAGGTGCGACCAAGACCCGCACCCGCGTCGGGCGCGGGATCGGATCCGGCAAGGGCAAGACCGGTGGCCGTGGCGTCAAAGGCCAGAAGTCGCGCTCGGGCGTGGCGATCAAGGGCTTTGAAGGTGGCCAGATGCCGCTTCACATGCGCTTGCCGAAGCGCGGCTTCAACAAGCCGAACCGCCTGGCGTTCGCTGAAGTGAATATTGGCCGGCTGGAAACGGCCATCAAGGCCAAGAAAGTCGACGCCAAGAAGCCGATCGATGCCGACGTGCTGGTCGCTGCGGGCGTGATCCGCCGTGCAAAAGACGGCGTGCGTCTCCTTGCGAAAGGCGAGCTGAAGTCCAAAGTAGAGATCACGGTCGCCGGCGCGACCAAAGCCGCGATCGAAGCCGTCGAAAAGGCGGGCGGGAAAGTCACGGTTGTTGCGCCGAAGTCTGCGAAATCTGATACCGCCGCGGAATAATCCGCGCATCCCGTAAGGACGGACCATGGCTTCTGCTGCTGAACAGCTCGCATCTAACATCAACTTCGCGTCCTTCGCGAAGGCTAAAGAGCTGCAGCAACGGATCCTGTTTACCCTGGCCGTCCTCGTGGCTTATCGGCTGGGCACCTACATTCCGGTTCCGGGAATCGATCCGCAGCAATACCAGGCTGTATTCGACAGCCAGGCGAGCGGCGTCATTGGTGTGTTCAACATCTTCTCCGGCGGCGCCGTTGAGCGGATGGCGATTTTCGCGCTGAACGTGATGCCGTATATTTCTGCCTCGATCATCATGCAGCTGATGGCTGCAACCGTGCCTTCGCTTGAGAAGCTCAAGAAGGAAGGCGGCGAGCAGGGCCGCAAGCAGATCAATCAGTATTCGCGTTACCTGACTGTGCTCCTAGCGACGGTGCAGGGCGGCGCAATCGCCGTATCCATGATGCAGCCAAGCGTCGACGGGAATACGGTCGCGCTGAATCCGGGCCTGTTTTTCCTGGTGACCACTACGCTCACTTTCGTCGGCGGCACGATGCTGCTGATGTGGATGGGTGAGCAGATCACGTCGCGCGGCGTGGGTAATGGTATCTCGCTCATCATCTTCACAGGTATCGTGGCCGTGATCCCGAGCTTGATCTACAGCCTCTTCGAGCAAGCCCGCCAGGGGCAGATCACGGGCGGTGCGCTGCTGGGCATTGTCGCCCTGATGCTGGCGACCTTTGTCTTCGTTGTATTCATCGAGCGCTCACAGCGCCGATTGCTGGTCCAGTACCCGAAGCGGCAACAGGGCCAACGCATGGTGGGCGGAGACACTTCCTTCCTGCCGCTGAAGCTGAACACGGCAGGCGTGATCCCGGCGATCTTCGCGACTTCGCTGCTGCTGTTGCCAACCACCGTCGCCAACATGTGGGCGACGACCGGTCCGGAATGGCTGCAGACGATTGCGGCGCTGCTGGGCCGTGGCCAACCGCTTTTCATCGCCTTCTATGGCGCAATGGTGATCTTCTTTGCCTTCTTCTACACGTCGATCGTGTTCAATCCGGAAGAAGTATCGGAAAACCTGCGCAAGTATGGCGGCTTCTTGCCAGGCATCCGGCCGGGCAAGCGCACAGCGGAATATCTCGATTATGTCCTCACCCGCCTGACGGTGATCGGCGCGCTCTATCTGGCGATCGTCTGCCTGATCCCGGAGATTCTGACGGGTGGAGCGGCTGGAGCCGTGACGTTCGCGCTCGGCGGAACGTCGATCCTTATCATCGTGTCCGTGGCCATGGATACGGTGACGCAAATCCAGTCCCACCTGCTGGCGCACCAGTATGAGGGCCTGATCAAGAAACAACGCCTGCGGGGCCGGAACCGATGAACATCGTTCTGTTCGGACCGCCGAACGCCGGCAAGGGCACACAGGCCAAGCTGCTCGTGGAAACACGCGGCTGGGTTCAGCTGTCGACCGGTGACATGTTACGCGCAGCGATTGCTGCCGGCTCCGAATTGGGCCAGCGCGTCAAGGCGATCATGGATTCTGGCGAGCTGGTCTCGGACGAAGTCGTGATCGAACTGATCGAGGAGCGTCTGCCAGAAGCTGAAGCTGCTGGCGGTGCGATCTTCGACGGTTTTCCGCGGACCGTTGCGCAGGCCAAGGCGCTGGATGAACTGCTCGCTGGGCGCGGGTCGCAGATCGACAAGGTGATCCGGCTTGCGGTGGATCGCGAGGAACTGACCAAGCGCGTCGAAAAACGCGCCGCCGAGCAAGGGCGCGCGGACGACACGGTCGAAGTGTTCAATACACGCTTCGACGTTTACGAGAATCAGACCGCGCCATTGATCCCGTACTATGCGGGGCAGGGCAAGGTTGTCGAAGTCGATGGCATGGGTTCGATCGAAGCGGTCTCCGCTTCCATCGCGGCGGCCCTCGACGGCTAGTGAAATGCCGCAAACTGCCCGGTTGACGGGGGGTATGCGGACAATATAGATAGCGCCCTTCGCGAAAAGGGCGGCGTTTTCTTGTCCGGCGCTTGCCGGCAAGGGTTCACCGTCCGCGTTTGGCGCGAATTGAGGTAAGGAGAGCATTGTGGCCCGTATCGCCGGCGTCAACATTCCGACGAACAAGCGCGTAGAAATCGCGCTTCGCTACATTCACGGGATCGGTCCCGCGAAGGCGAAAGAGATTTGCGAGAAAGTCGGCATTGCCTCTGAACGGCGTGTCAACGAACTCTCGGACGCGGAAGTCATCCAGATCCGCGAAACGATCGACCGTGACTACATGGTGGAAGGTGATCTCCGCCGTGATGTCGCCGTCAATATCAAGCGACTGATGGATCTGGGTAATTATCGCGGCCTGCGTCACCGCCGCGGCCTCCCGGTTCGCGGTCAGCGGACCCATACGAATGCCCGGACCCGCAAAGGCCCGGCAAAGCCGATTGCCGGCAAGAAGAAGTAAGGCGAGCTAGACAATGGCAAAAGCTCCTGAACGCGTGAAACGTCGCGAACGCAAGAACATCACCTCCGGTGTTGCGCATGTGAACGCGTCTTTCAACAACACGCAAATCACCATCACCGACGCGCAAGGCAACACGATCTCCTGGTCGACGGCGGGCGCGAACGGCTTCAAGGGATCGCGCAAGTCGACCCCTTACGCGGCGCAGATTGCCGGCGAGGAAGCTGCCAAGAAGGCGATGGAACATGGCATGAAAACGCTGGAAGTGAATGTTTCCGGTCCGGGTTCGGGCCGTGAATCCGCACTTCGCGCGCTGCAGGCGGCCGGTCTGACGATCACGTCCATTCGTGATGTTACACCGATCCCGCACAATGGTTGCCGGCCGCCGAAACGCCGCCGGGTCTGATTTCTCCCAGTCTGGGGGCTATCAGAACATAATTTATGGCGCGCCGCCGGCCTTGCCGGTCGGGCGCGTGAGGAAAGGGGTTTAACCCGTGATCGAGAAGAACTGGCAAGAACTCATTCGTCCGATGAAGCCGGAAGTAAAGCCGGGTCATGATCCGGAACGCAGCGCGGTGATCGTTGCCGAGCCGCTCGAACGTGGTTTCGGCATGACGCTCGGTAATGCGCTGCGGCGCGTGCTGCTGTCCTCTCTCCAGGGCGCGGCCATCACGTCGGTTCAGATTGACGGTGTTGTGCACGAATTTTCTTCGATCCCGGGCGTCCGCGAGGACGTGACCGACATCGTGCTGAACCTGAAGGGCGTGGCGCTGCGCGTCCACTCCGAAGGTGAAAAGCGTGTGGTGCTGAAGAAGTCGGGCCCGGGCGAAGTGACTGCCGCCGACATCGAGGAAACCGCGGACGTGGAAGTGGTCAACAAGGACCACGTCATCTGTACGCTCGACGAGGGTGCGGAAATCCGCTTCACGCTGACGGTCGACAGTGGCAAGGGCTACGTCCCGGCCGAGCGCAACCGTCCCGAAGATGCGCCGATCGGCCTCATCGCCATCGACTCGCTCTACAGCCCGGTAAAGCGCGTGGCCTACCGCGTGGAGAATACCCGCGAAGGCCAGGTGCTGGACTATGACAAGCTGATCCTGGACATCGAGACCGATGGCACGGTGACACCGGAAGATTCAGTCGCGTTCGCCGCGCGTATTCTTCAGGACCAATTCCAGATCTTCATCAATTTCGAGGAAGCCGTCGAAGCACGCCCGGCCGAGGACGATCGTCCGGAGCTGGATTTCAATCCGGCGCTCCTGAAGAAGGTCGACGAGCTGGAATTGTCGGTTCGCTCGGCGAACTGCCTGAAGAACGACAATATCGTCTATATCGGCGACCTGATTCAGAAGTCCGAAGCGGAAATGCTGCGGACCCCGAATTTCGGCCGCAAATCGCTCAACGAGATCAAGGAAGTTCTCGCCCAGATGGGTCTGCACCTGGGTATGGAAGCGCCGAACTGGCCGCCGGAGAACATCGAAGATCTTGCCAAGAAATACGAGGAAAACGTCTGATCAGGGCCGCTGTGAAGCCCCTCTGATCCGGCACTTTTGGAGATTACGCCATGCGCCACGGCATCGCACACCGCAAGCTCGGTCGCACCACTTCGCACCGGAAAGCCATGTTTGCCAACATGGCGGCATCGCTCATCGAGCATGAGCAGATCGTCACGACGCTGCCGAAGGCGAAAGAGCTGAAGCCTTTGATGGACAAGCTGATCACGCTGGCCAAGCGGGGCGATCTGCATGCCCGCCGCCAGGCGATCTCGAAAGTCCGCAATGTCGAGCAGGTCGGCAAGCTGTTCGAGACCCTCGGACCGCGCTATTCCGAGCGTAATGGCGGTTACACCCGCGTGCTCAAGGCCGGTTTCCGCCACGGCGACAACGCGCCGCTGGCCGTCCTCGAACTGGTCGACCGGGATCCGGAGGCGCGCGGCGCTGCTGATCGCGCGCGGGTCGCCGAGACGGAAGACTTTGCTGAAGAGTAATCTTCAATTCATTGCGAATTCAGAACAAGGCGGCTTCTTTCACGGAGGCCGCCTTTTTCCTATCTACAATCCAGTGATCTTTCCGCGGAGGATGAAATGACCCGTATCGCACTTTCCGTTCTGACTGTAGCCGCGCTTCTGACCTCGGCCTGTCAGGCCCAGGACGAGACCGCCGCCGCTGAATTGCAGGACCGTCCCGCCGAGACCGAGACGCTTGCCGATCACAGTTTCCGGGAAGTGCCCGAGAGCCGGGCCGAAATGCAGCTGTCCTTTGCACCGGTCGTTCGGGACACTGCCCCCGCCGTCGTCAACATCTACACGACACGGACCGTGCAACGGAACATGGACCCGTTTTTCGAGCGCTTTTTCGGTCGGCAGGGGCCGCGCCAGCAAGGATCGCTGGGCTCAGGCGTGATCGTGGATTCCACAGGCGTGATCGTCACCAACAACCACGTGGTTTCGGGCGCCGAACAATTGCGTGTCGTACTCAATGACCGCCGCGAGTTCGAAGCCGACGTATTGCTGGCGGACGAGCGCACAGATCTGGCCGTCTTGCGTATCGAGACTGATACGCCGCTTCCGGCGCTGGCGCTGGCCCAACCCGGAACCGCGGAAGTCGGTGATCTGGTACTGGCGATCGGCAATCCGTTTGGTGTTGGTCAGACGGTTACGTCGGGTATCGTTTCGGCGTTGGCGCGGACTGAGGTCGGGGTTTCCGATTTTGCCTTTTTCATCCAGACCGATGCGGCGATCAATCCGGGCAATTCGGGCGGCGCACTGATCAATATGGATGGCGCGCTGATTGGCGTGAACTCGGCGATCTATTCGCGGTCGGGCGGATCCAACGGAATCGGTTTCGCGATCCCCGTCGAGATGGTCCGCCGCGTGGTCGACGCTGCGCTCACTGAAGGCGAATTGGTCCAGCCGTGGCTGGGTGCACGGCTTCAGACCGTGACCGGGGACATTGCGGCGTCTCTTGGACTGGATCGTCCGCGCGGCGCGCTTGTGGCTGATATTTATCCGGGTGCGGCGGCTGACCGGGCGGGCCTAGAAGATGGAGACATCATCCTCGCCATTGACGGTGTTGAAGTGAATGACGAGCCGGGTGCGCGTTTCCGCTACGCCATCAATGCCGTTGGCAGCGAATCGCGTTTCGAGGTGCTGCGTAACGGCAACGCGCAGACGATTCCCGTGCCGGTTGCCGAAGCGCCGGGTTCGACGGAACCGCTGCGCCAAATGATTGAGGGCCGTAATCCGCTGGCAGGTGTCGAACTGGTCGAGCTGTCGCCGGCTTTCAACGAAGCGGTCGGATTCGATCCCTTTGCGCGCGGCGTAGTCGTGCTCAATGTGCAGCGCGGATCGGCGGCTGATTATTTCGGTTTTCGCCCAGGCGACAGGGTTCTCGAATTGCTCGGCGCGCGCGTCGAGGAAATCGATGATGTGGAGAGCCTGCTTGCAGGGCAGGACGAGCTTAAGTCCTGGCCGATCGCCATCGAGCGTCGCGGCCGCGTTCTGGAGCGTACCCTGGAGCTCTAGGACTGGTGCTATTCATTGAGCGTCACGATGCTCCAGACATGGCCAAACGGGTCACGGAGCTTGCCATGGCGGCCGTAAAATTCGTCGGTGACGGGCCGGATTTCGGTCGCTCCCGCCTTGATCGCTCGGTCGAACCAGGCATTGGCGTCGTCGACCGTCAGATTGATGGTGAAGGTCGTGCGGTCGCCGAGTGTTGGAGGCGCGACGTTGCCGGTCATGTTCTCCATTTCGGGGAACTCATCGGCCAGCATCAGGACGTGCTCGTTGATGCGTAGCGTGGCGTGTCCGATTTTGCCCTCGAAATCGTAGCGTTCGAGTTCTTCGGCGGCGAATGCCGTCTTGTAGAAGTCGATGGCAGCAGCGCCATCGCGCACGCTCAAATACGGTGCGACCGCTTTCTTCATAGTGCGTCCCTTTCTGTTCCGGCATAGATTACACCGATGAGTTCATTATTCGAAGCCGCGGGCCTGGAGAACGAAGCGCCACGCCCGCTGGCGGACCGGTTGCGCCCGCGCACGCTCGACGAAGTGGTCGGGCAAGACCATCTCCTGCGGGGGGAGGGGCCGATTGCGCGGATGCGGGCGCAGAAACGGTTTGCCTCCATCATTTTATGGGGCCCGCCCGGCGTTGGAAAAACCACGATTGCGCGCCTGTTGGCGAAGGAGTCCGGTCTCGAATTCGAACCGCTTTCGGCCGTTTTCTCGGGTGTCGCCGATTTGAAAAAAGCGTTCGAACGCGCGCGGGCACGGCGCGAGGCGGGACGCGGCACTTTGCTCTTCGTCGACGAAATCCACCGCTTCAACCGGGCCCAGCAGGACGGCTTCCTGCCCGTGGTCGAGGAAGGCGTGATCACTTTGGTTGGTGCGACGACAGAAAATCCGAGCTTCGAGCTCAATGCGGCGCTTCTGTCCCGTGCACAGGTCTTGGTGCTGAAACGCCTGGATGCGGACAGTCTTGAATTGTTGGTCGGGCGCGCCGAGACCGAGCTGGGGCGGGATCTACCGGTGACGCCAGCGGCGCGAAAAGCCCTGCTCGATCTGGCGAACGGCGACGGCCGCTATCTCTTGAACCTTGTCGAGGAATTGTTCGCGCTTGACCGGGACGCACCACTCGCGCCGGAAGACCTGTCGACCTATCTGCAGCGCCGTGCACCGGTCTATGACCGCGACCGCGACGAGCATTACAATCTCATTTCGGCCCTTCACAAATCGGTCCGCGGGTCGGATCCCGATGCGGCGCTCTACTGGTTGGCGCGCATGCTGGAGGGCGGTGAGGATCCGCTCTTCCTGTCTCGGCGCATTGTGCGCATGGCAAACGAGGACATCGGGCTTGCCGATCCGACCGCGATCCATGCCGCGCTGGCGGCGAAGGAGACCTATGATTTCCTTGGATCGCCGGAAGGCGAGCTGGCGCTGGCGCAAGCCGTCGTGCATCTCGCCAGCGCTCCGAAATCCAATGCCGTTTATTCCGCCTACAAGGCCGCGAGGAGGGCCGCGAAGGAAACCGGCTCCCTGCCGCCGCCCAAGCACATCCTCAACGCTCCCACGCGTCTGATGAAGGATGAGGGCTATGGTGCGGGCTATGAATACGATCACAGTGCCGAAGACGGCATATCGGGACAGGACTATTTCCCCGACGAGATGAAGGATCGGCCCGTGTTCTACGAGCCAACCGACCGTGGCCGGGAGGCGGCGATCAGTGAGCGGTTGGCGAAATGGCGGGCGCTGAGAGAGAGGCGGCAGCACAAATCATGATCAGATCGCTCATCTTTTCGGCCATCATCCTCGCCATCATCCTGCTTGTTGGCACTCAAGCCGCCCTATGGTTTGGGCGCTCGCTGTTTGCCGAACCCGGCGTCGAGACGGCCGACAGTGTGACAGAGGCGCTCGATGCCCAACGCATCGTGCTCGTTTTCGCCCATCCTGACGACGAGATCACCGCGACCGAGCTGATCAGCCGCGCGGTGGAGGAGGGGGCGTTCGTTGCCACGATCACCGCGACGCGCGGCGAGGCGGGCACTCAATATCCGGTCATTGTTGCGCAGGAGCATCTCGGTCTCGTGCGCGAGGGCGAACTGCGCCAGCACGGATTCGCGCTCGGCCTGGACGAGCAGGTCGTGCTGGGATTGCCTGATGGCGGCGTGCCGGAAGCGATCAGCGATTCTGCGCTGGCCGTTCGCGTGCTTGAAGAGCTGGAGCGGCTCGAACCTGAGGCCGTAGTGAGTTTTCATCCACCGAGTGGCGTGTCGTTGCATCCCGATCACATGGCGATGGGTCGGGCGGCGCTGGCGGCAACGCAGCAATATGCCAGCCGCCGGGGCGACGCTGTGACGCTGGCCTACACGCTGAATTCCAGGCCGGGCTCGCGGCGATTTGGGGGGGAGCGATATGCGCGCGTGGCAGACCTCCAGCCGGAACCGGACTTTGCGTTGGATGTCGACGGTGCGCTTAAGACCCGCGCCTGGCGCATTCATGGCTCGCAGGCGAATTATTTGCGGGAGACGACCGGTGTGCCAGCCTGGCTTCTTTATAATCTGTGGACCCAGGAATACTACGCGGTCCGGAAAATTGAACCGTAATTTTTCGTTTTGAATTGCGCAGTTAGAAGATTAAAAATCTCACCGGGAAGAGGGGAGATTTCCATGAATGTTTCGAAAGTACACCTGATGCTGGGGATATTGTGGCTGCTTGGCGGGATGGCGCTGGGCGAGCATATGGGCCGCACAGGCGATCACGGACAGATGCCGACGCATGCACACATCATGTTGGTGGGCGGCGTACTGCCGGTTCTGTGGGCGATCATCAACCGGGTCTGGAATATCGGGTCCGGATTGTTTGCTTGGCTTCAGCTTGCCCTGCATCATGGCGCAACGGCCTTGATGGTCTACGGCCTTTATATGCTTTATGCCGGCGGCAATGCAGCGGAACTAGGCCCGCTGCTTGGGATCAGCGCGGGCCTCGTCATGCTGGCGACGCTGATCATGCTGGTTCTGTCCATCCGCGGCAAAGCCGAGGCGTGAATCAAAAACGGGGAGCCAAGGCTCCCCGTTTCTCGCGTCCTAGGCCAGGGCCGGGAGGACGGCGGCGGTCATTCCGCCAAAAACTGCCAGCACCAGGCCGATCTGCATGACGGCGGCGAGGGTTGCGCTCAATCGATCCATGTCTCTTGTCCTTGTTTTTATTGGCCGGACGGTGTGTCCGTCAGACAAGTGATGACTTAAGCCTTTCTTTTGGATGCACAAATGCGTTGGCAGCACTGCCGTCATGCAAAAATGCATAGCGGGTGAATGCTTGCACCCAAACGCCAACTCCCATATCTCCCGCCCTCATGATGAACCTGCTTCTCATTGCAGTTGGCGGCGCGCTAGGCGCAGTGGGCCGGCATTTGACTGGCCAATTCTTCTTGCGTGCGGCGGGACCGGATTGGCCATGGGGCACATTCACCGTGAATGTGATTGGCGGGCTTGTCATGGGCGGCTTCATCGGCTGGCTGGCGCAGGCCGGCCGGGCCGATGCCAATGAGCTGCGCGCCTTTTTCGCGGTCGGTGTGCTCGGCGGGTTCACGACCTTTTCGGCGTTTTCGCTGGATGCCGTGGTGATGATCGAGCGGCGCCAATGGATGGACGCGCTGGTCTATGTTTCGGGCTCGGTGGCGTTGTCCGTCCTGGCCCTGTTCGCCGGCCTGATGCTGGCGCGAAAGGTAATGGCATGAGTGGCGTCCAAACGTTGACGGTCGAACCGGGTGATGCCGGTGCCCGCCTGGACAAATGGTTCAAGCGGAAGTTTCCGCACGTGCCCAATGGTCGGTTGCAGAAAGCGTTACGCAAGGGTGAGATCCGCGTCGATGGCAGCCGTGCCAAGGCCGACACCCGCGTGGAAACTGGCCAGTCCATCCGGATTCCGCCTCTGCCGGAGCCCGAGGACCGCAAGCCGGAGCCGTCCATCAATCGCGAGGATGCGGAATTTATCCGTTCGCTTGTGATCCACGAGGATGACGAGTTGATCGCCTTCAACAAGCCGCTGGGTCTCGCCGTCCAGGGCGGGTCGAAGACCTCCCGGCATGTCGACGGGCTGCTGGCGGCCTTCGGCAAGGGTGAGCAGAAGCCGAAACTTGTGCACCGTCTCGACCGGGATACGTCCGGCGTGCTGGTGACCGCCAAGACACCGGCGGCTGCTGCCAAGCTGGCGAAGGCGTTTGCAGCACGCGAATCCGAAAAGACCTATTGGGCCATCGTTGCCGGTGTGCCGAAGCCGAAGACCGGCGAAATCAAGGGATTCCTGAAGAAGGATACGGGTGGCGCGCACGGGCGCGAGCAGATGATGCCCGCCCATCATGGCGAACCCGGCGCGCAGCATGCCCTGACGCGTTACACCGTTGTGGCCGAAGCGGGTCAGCGGGCGAGCTGGATCGCGATGCGACCGATCACCGGAAGGACGCACCAGCTGCGCGTGCATGCCGCCATCATGGGGCATGCCATTTTGGGCGACCGGAAATACACGAGCGACCGACCCGAGCCGGAAAACCTGTCCGGAAAACTGCACCTTCATTCCCGGCGACTGGTTCTGCCAATCGGGAGAAAACCGCTCGTGCTTGAAGCGCCCTTGCCGCCGCACATGGTGACTACGTTCAAAGCGCTGGGCTTCGAAATCGGCCATATTGATGAAGACGACATTGCGGAGCAATTGGCATGAGCGATCTCAAACTCGCCCTGTTCGATCTCGACGGCACGCTGGTCGATTCCCGGCAACTGATCGCCGAGTCGATGGACGAAGCGTTCCGCAATAATGGGCTGGATGGCTGTTCCTATGACCAGGTTCGCCAGATCGTCGGGATCGAATTGTTCGAGGCGATCCCGATGTTGTTGCCGGAGGATTATCCGGCCGATGGTGCCGTGAAAATCGGCAATGACTTCCGCGAGATATTCGTGCGCAACCGGGCCGACGGGACGCATACGGAAGCGCTTTATCCTGGCGCGCGTGATTTACTGGAACAGCTGAATGCAGAGGGCTGGCTACTCGGCGTCGCGACCGGCAAGCCACGGCGCGGACTTGATCACATTCTGCAAGCCCATGATCTGGGCGGCCTGTTTGTCACGTTAAACACGAGCTGCACCGGGCCCGGCAAACCCAATCCGCGCATGGTGTATGAGGCGATGAGGGAAACCGGAACCGAATCCGACCGCACAATCATGATCGGGGATTCTTCGCACGATATTCAGATGGCGCTGAATGCCCGTGTGCGCGCCGCGGGTGTGGCCTGGGGTTTCCATACCGCCGAAGAACTTGCCGGAGCGGGCGCACACAGCGTGCACGGGGATTTTGGGTGTCTCGGCCGCGGGCTGGCCGCATTCGGGCGTGGCGAGGCCGCCGCATGACCGAAAGAATGAAAGAGGGCGTCCGCCTGCCGTCGCGCGAGGACAGCCTGCCGAAGCGCTTCTACAAGGCCGTCAGTGTCGCCGAGACCGAGCGCGGCTGGACCCTGCAGCTCGACGGGCGCGGTATTCGTACGCCGATGAAGAACAGGCTCGTGGCACCGACCCAAACTCTGGCCCAGCTGATGGCCGCGGAATGGGATGCTCAGGGCAAACGGATCGATCCTTTCACCATGCCGATAACACGCCTGGCGCACGGGGCGATCGACAGCGCGGCCACAAACCGGGACGCGATCATCGGCGAAGCCCTCAAGTTTGCTGAAACCGATCTGTTGCGGCATCGCGGCGAAGATGCAGAGCTCGCGCGCCGGCAAGCCGATGAATGGGATTCCTATCTCGAGTGGGCCGAGAAGACTCTGGGCGCGAATCTTCCGGCTGTGACCGGAATCATGCCGGCAGAAACCACGCCGAAAGCAATTGCGGCGCTGCAGGCTAAAGCCAAAGCTTATGACGCATGGCAATTGACGGCACTGGGTCAGGCCACGGCGCTGACCGCATCGGCTTTGCTCGGCTTCGCCCTGGTCGAGCGGCATGCAACGGCAGATGAGGTCTTCTCGGCCAGTCGCGTCGACGAGACCTTCCAGGCGGAACACTGGGGTGAAGATGCCGAGGCCGCGGCGCGGGCCGAGCGGCTGCGCGGCGAGTGTCTCGCAATCGGGTCGATGATATGCGCGCTCTAGCGGCGCCGACAAATTGCCCTTGCTGCCGCGACAGTGCTAACTGATCGAAACCGTGAACACGCCGAAAGGGACCTTCATGCAGGACATTCTGGACGAGCTTGAAAACCGGCGCGAACGCGCGCGCCAGGGCGGCGGTGCTGCGCGTGTCGAAAAACAGCATGACAAGGGCAAGCTGTCGGCGCGCGAACGGATCGAGCTCCTGCTCGACGAGAGCTCGTTCGAGGAATGGGACATGTTCGTGGAGCACCGCTGCTCCGATTTCGGCATGGCAGACAAAAAGATACCCGGCGATGGCGTGGTCACCGGCCACGGCACAATCAATGGCCGCCTCGTCTATCTGTTCTCTAAGGATTTCACCGTGTTTGGCGGCTCGCTTTCGGAAACGCATGCGCAGAAGATCGTGAAGGTCCAGAAGGCAGCCATTCAGAACGGGGCGCCGGTAATCGGCATTTTCGATGCCGGCGGTGCGCGTATCCAGGAAGGCGTGGCCTCACTCGCCGGCTATGCTGACATCTTTCTTCAGAACACGCTGGCCTCCGGCGTCGTTCCGCAGATCTCGGTGATCATGGGGCCGTGCGCGGGTGGTGATGTCTATTCGCCGGCGATCACCGATTTCATCTTCATGGTGCGCGACACCTCGTACATGTATGTGACCGGCCCGGACGTGGTGAAGACCGTCACGAACGAGGAGGTCAGCCACGAGGATCTCGGCGGCGCTTCGGTGCATGCCAAGAAGTCCGGCGTCGCTGACGGGGCATTCAACAACGACCTCGAAGCGCTGGTGCAGATGCGCCGGCTGATCGATTTCCTGCCGCTGTCGAACCGCGAGAAACCGCCGACGCGGCCGACCTATGATCGGCCGGACCGGTCGGAGCCTAGTCTTGACACGCTGGTCCCGCCCAATCCGAACAAGCCCTATGACATTGTCGAGCTGATCGAAAAGACGGCGGATGAGGGCGATTTCTTCGAGATCGCTCCGGATTTCGGCAAGAATATCGTGGTGGGCTTCGGTCGGCTTGATGGGCAACCGGTCGGGTTTGTCGCCAACCAGCCGATGTCGCTGGCCGGTGTGCTGGACATTGATGCCAGCCGCAAGGGCGCGCGCTTCGTGCGCTTTTGCGACGCCTTCAACATCCCGATCGTGACTTTCGTCGACGTGCCCGGCTTCTTGCCGGGCACCAAGCAGGAGTATGGCGGGCTCATCAAGCATGGCGCGAAACTGCTGTTTGCCTATGCCGAGGCGACAGTGCCGAAGCTCACCGTGATCACCCGCAAGGCCTATGGCGGTGCCTATGACGTGATGAGTTCCAAGCACTTACGCGGCGATGTGAACTATGCCTGGCCGACGGCGGAGATCGCGGTGATGGGCGCCAAGGGCGCAGCGGAGATCATTCACCGCGGCGATCTTGGGAATGAAGAAGCGATGGCCGAGCACGTCAAGGAGTATGAGGACCGATTTGCCAATCCGTTTGTCGCGGCGGGCCGTGGCTATATCGACGACGTCATTCAGCCGCGCAATACGCGCCGACGGCTGATCAAGGCGCTCAAGACCCTGGCCAACAAGAGGGCTGATAACCCTTGGAAAAAGCACGATAATATTCCGTTATAGGCGCGTGAGGCCGGCTCATCAGACCACTGACGAAATGCGGCAGCAATCTAGTCGCCGTCTGCCGTCACCTCCTCTGCAAATCCGCTGAGGGCCTCGCTCATCTGCTTGACGGCTTCGCTGTTGGCGTCGATGCCATGACGGCCTGCAATCACGGCGGGGTCGGTGTAGGCGAGCCAGACGTCGCCATCTTCTTCCCACACGAGCAAGCGGACGGGGAGATCGAGACCAGCCGTGCGGCTTTCGGCGATCAACGGCGTGCCCAATGCCGGATTACCGAAAATCACCAGCGTGGCGTCGTCAATATCGACACCAGTGGTCGCGGCGTTGGCGGCATGATCAACGCGCGCGACGATACGCGCACCGCGATTCGCGGCTTCGGTCTCGATCCGATCAATCGTCTGATCGAGGGAGTGCTCGATTTCGAGGACGATGACGCCGTCAGCTTCCGGCACATTTTCGGCGCAGGCTGAAAGGCTAATCGTCGCTATGACAGTGGTGGCGATAGCGAGAATGGCGCGCATGCATTTTCCTCCGTTTGGAAAACCGAACGCGCGCGTTGAGCTGAAGTTCCCGTGCCCTTCTGCCGCTATCAGCTTCTTACGGCCTTGCGAACAACCGTCTGGTACCCCGGGCTCACGCAATCGAAGCCATTGAAATACCCGCGGCTTTCCAGGGTCCGGTGCAGGCGCGGCAGGTGATAGGGTGGAACGGCGGCAAACATGTGATGTTCGAGGTGGTAGTGGACATGGTTGGGCGCCACGAGCAGACGCTCTAGCCAGTTCGCCTTCGTGGTATGGGTGTTGCGCCGCGGCTCGGGATCGTAGCGATCAAGCGCGACGCCGTGCTCGCCGATATTGCGCAGGCGCATGATTGCCGGGAAAATGAAGATGCGTGCTGCCCACCACAGCGAGATCGCCCAGATCGCGCCCGCGAGCGCCAGGGCGGCGATCAACACCCCCTGGAAAACCAGGAAGGGCAGCTTGCCCGCCAAAGTCGCGTCCTTCCAGGCAAAGGCGAGTTCCTTGATGAAGGTCTGGCCGGTGAAATCGCGGATGAATTTTCGCCGCAAACTGTCCTTCGTCACCGGATAGCCCTCGACCAGGACATGGTCGGGATCGTCCGGGGTGCCGGCATATTTGTGGTGCTTCAGATGATAATCGCGATAGGCGAGGAAGGGCGCGTCGATGGCCGCGCCACCGATCCATTTACCGACGAATTCGTTTAGCCAACCTGTACGGAAAAGCGAGCGGTGCGCGCAATCGTGCATGACGATGGCGAAGGCGAGCTGGCGCCCGGCGAGGACCAGGGTCGAGATCGGTGCGAACCAGGGCGAAAGAATAGCCAAGGCAAAGGCTGCGATGACCAGCGCGAAATCGCCTGCGAGCATGAGCCCGCCGCGCCAGTCGGCCGGCTGCGATATATGTCGCAATTCCTCGCGGGTCAGGGCATCGGACAAAGCCATCGTGTTCATGGGCGCCAGACTAGTGCGAACTCGGCAGCCTCGCAAAACCGTAATTTTCCTGTCCCTTGCAATCGACGCGGCGCGACCACACCTGTTCTGGCAACACAGACGGGGAGTATTTCCATGAAACTGACCTATGCCGGCCTGGCCGCGATCGCGAGTGCCACAGGCGCCCTGGCCGATGACCAGATTGTCATCGTCAACAAGGGCGATGATTCGATCACGCTCCTCGATGCTTCATCCTACGAACGCGCCGGCGATGTCGGGGTCGGTGGCAATCCGCACGAGGTGTATGTCTCGCCGGATGGCGAGACCGCCTATGTGTCCGATTATGGCGGCGCGCAGGGGACGACAATCTCGGTTGTCGATCTCGAAAACGCGACCCGAACCGCAGTCTGGGATTTGCAGGGTAATCGCGGGCCGCATGGTATCTGGGTTTCTGCTGACGGGTCGCTGGTCTGGGCGACCACCGAGACCACAGGCACGGTGATCGAATTGTCCTCGGCGACGGGCGCGGTGATGAATGTCTGGGAAACCGGGCAGCAGGTCTCCCACCAGCTGGTTCCGACGCCGGATGGAACGAAGCTCTATATCGCGAATATCGGCTCGGGCTCGGTGACAGTGATCGATCGGATTGCCAATACGGTCACCACGGTCCCGACCGCGGCCGGAGCCGAAGGCATTGACGTGTCGCCGGACGGACGTGAGGTCTGGGTCACCAATCGAGGCGCCGACAGCATTTCCATCATCGATGTTGCTACCGATGCCGTTCTGACAAACATTTCGTCAGGCGGAGGATTTCCGATCCGCGCGAAATTCACGCCGGATGGTTCGGAAGTCTACGTTTCGAATGCCTCAACAGGCACGGTGGCCGTGTTCGATGCGGAAAGCCGCGCTCAGCAGGCGTCAATCGAGGTTGGCGCGGTGCCGATCGGAATCCTGATCTCGCCCGATGGCGAGCGCGCGCTGATCGCCAACACGCAGGATGACTTCGTGACAGTGATCGACATCGAGACACGAACGGTCATCGACCGGATCGAGACCGGTGACGAACCCGACGGGATGGCCTGGGCCGTCCGCTAGTCGTCCGCGGATTTTTCCAGTGTGATATTGCGGCCAGCAAGGCTGGCCGCCAGCACCGCCCATATCGCCAGCGCGCCTGTCAGGCTGGCCTGACCACCCAGCACGCTGGCAACTCCGGCCATTAGAATCATTGCCATGCCAATCTGGACGCGGCGTCTATCGCAGGGCGTGTCAAGGGCATCCATTTTCGAATGGATCTCGTCGGTATTGGGGATATTGATAGCCACCAGAACAGTGATTACCACCACCGCGACGACCCAACCGCGGACCAGTGTCTCGAGCGCAGCAAAATCCGCATAGCCTCCCAAGAAGAGCGTAATCAATCCGATCGCGAACAGTGCCGGGATGGCCAAGCGCTGGGGCAGGGAACTGCGTTCGAAATACTCGTCGATCGCCAGCGCCAGCGCGCCGAGGAGTGGCATCCACCAGGCATTGTCAACAATTGCGGCACCGAGGCACAACAGGACGAGTGTAACCAGGTCGCCGAGCCTGGCCGGCGGGCCCACCGTGCGATTGATCACACGCACCGCGAACAAGAGCGCGGCCAGGCTCAACAAATCGAGCGAATAGCCGAGGCCGACCGCCAGCACGGTCAGTCCCAGGGCGATAAAGCCGGTGGCATTGTGATCCGGGTCCATTTCGCGTCCCAGCGCCCATGCGAGGAAGGCGGCCAGCATCCCCAGCAAAGCTGTCTTGCCGGCCTCGACCATCGCCGAATCGTTCATGACCAGCCACACGAACAGGCTAATCGCGATTAGCGGCAAGAGGATTAGTACCGCCAGATTCGTTGGGTATTGCGGCTCGACCGGGCGCGCGAGTGAGGAGAATTTGTGGACGGGATGCGTCATGAATACTTCCTGATTTTCGCGCCAACTTATCTCTATCGATAAATATGGGAAGCGGTCTAAGCTGCTTGTGATGCTGGAATCGCTTCTTGCCGCCTCGGTGCTGATCACGCTGACTGTCGCCATCCACATGGTCGGGCTTGTCGCCCTTATGGGCTTTCTGCAAGCGCGTTCGCGCCGCATCCGGCCGTTCGAATCGCCGCTGCGACAGGGTGTTTTTATCGTGATGATCGTGCTTGGCCTGGTGGTCATTCACGGTGTCGAGATCATGATCTACGGGGTCAGTTACCATGCCCTCGGCGTGTTCCCGACCTTCGAAGCCGCGCTCTACTATTCCACCTCGGCCTTTACGACGGTCGGATTTGGCGATCTCGCGATCGAGAGCGAGTGGCGGCTGCTGGGCGCGCTCGAGGGACTCAACGGATTTCTGCTGATCGGCTGGTCGACCGCCTTCCTCGTGGCGGTCATCGGGCGGATGCGATCCATGGAAATGGGCTGGCTGGACCGGTTGCGGGACGGCGCGGACTAGCCTGCGTCCTTGCCCCGCCCGCACCAAGCGCGGTAAACCGGGCAAAAGCCTTCCGAAGGGGCGAGGATAAAGGGCCTTCATGTTCGAAAAGATTCTGATCGCCAATCGCGGCGAGATCGCGGTTCGCGTTATCAAGACCTGTCAGCGGCTGGGCATCCAGACCGTCGCCGTCTACTCCGAAGCGGATGCCGGCTCGAAAGCCGTCGACATGGCTGACGAGGCGGTCTTCATCGGACCGCCGGCGCCGGGCGAGAGCTATCTCCTGATCGACAAGATTATCGCCGCCGCGAAGCAAACCGGGGCAGAAGCCGTGCATCCCGGTTTCGGATTCCTGTCGGAAAACCCGAAATTCCCCATCGCCCTGAAAGAGGCCGGGATCGAGTGGATCGGGCCGAACGTCCATGCCATCGAGGCGATGGGCGACAAGATCACATCGAAAAAGTTTGCGGCCGAGGCCGACGTCAACACGGTGCCCGGTCATATGGGGCTGATCGAAGATGCCGAGGAAGCGGTCAGGATTTCCGGCGAGATCGGCTATCCGGTGATGATCAAGGCATCTGCCGGCGGTGGCGGCAAGGGGATGCGCATCGCCTATTCCGACGTCGAGGCGCGCGAAGGGTTCCAGTCCGCCCGCAACGAGGCCAAGTCCTCCTTCGGTGACGAGCGCATTTTCATAGAGAAATTCGTCGAGCGGCCGCGTCATATCGAGATCCAGGTGCTCGGCGACCGTCACGGTCATGTCATTCACCTCAATGAGCGCGAATGCTCGGTGCAGCGGCGAAACCAGAAAGTGCTGGAAGAGGCGCCATCGCCCTTCCTCGACAAGGCGACGCGCGAAGCCATGGGTGCGCAGGCCGTCGCCCTGGCCAAGGCGGTCGATTACGACAGCGCCGGCACGGTCGAATTCATCGTCGACAAGGACAAGAATTTCTACTTCCTGGAAATGAATACGCGGCTCCAGGTCGAGCACCCGGTAACCGAGTTGACGCATGGCACCGATCTGGTCGAGCAGATGATCCGGATTGCGGCGGGCGAGCCGCTGGCGTTGCGCCAGCGCGATGTAAAGATCAATGGCTGGGCAGTGGAAGCACGGCTCTATGCCGAAGACCCCTATCGCGGCTTCCTGCCGTCCATCGGCCGTCTGAAATGCTATACCGAACCCGCCGAGGGTCCGCTGGGCGAGGGCGTCCTGCGCATCGATTCCGGTGTACGGGAAGGCGACGAGATCTCGCTCTTCTACGATCCGATGATCGCCAAGGTGGTTGCCCACGGCAAAACCCGTGACATCGCCATCGAGACGCTGCTCGAGGGGCTCGACCGCTATCATGTCGAGGGGTTGCAACCGAACACGCCCTTCCTGGCGGCCTGCCTCGAGGAAGAGGATTTCCGCAACGGTGACATACACACCGGCTATATTGCGGAAAAATTCCCGGACGGGTTTTCCGGCACCGAGCCGAGCGAATTCCAGACCAAGGTGATCGCCAGTACCGCCGCCTTCATTCACACCGTCTACACGCGCCGCGCGGCGCGCACGAGCGGCCGGATGACACCGGCACCGCGCGTTCATGCCGAGGAATGGGACGTTTTGATGAATGGCGAGCGCATCGCCGTCGAGATGGATTTGCCCGACGAGGCGATCGGTGGTGGAACGCCGGCCAAGGTGTGGATGCCCGAATTGAGTGGCAAGGCCGCCGAGTTCGAGAGCGCCTGGCACCCGGGAGAACACGTGTTCGAAGGCATGATGGACGGTGAGCATTTCGCCGTCGAATTCAAGAATCTGACGGAAGGCTTCCGGTTGCGCCATCGCGGGTTCACGACCACGGCCATTGTTGCCACCCACCGCTCGGCGGAACTGCATGCTCTGTTGCCGGTCAAGGATATCGGCGCCTCGGCCAAACAGGTGAACAGCCCGATGCCGGGACTTGTCGTGAAGCTCGAAGCGGAAACCGGTCAGGAAGTGAAGGCCGGTGAGCCCTTGCTTGTTGTCGAAGCGATGAAAATGGAAAATGTCATCCGTGCCGAGATGGATGGCGTCATCAAGACCATCACCGTCGAAGCCGGACAATCGGTCTCGGCCGACGAATTGCTGGTCGAGTTCGAGTAAGCGGGAAACATCGCCGCAAGGTCCCGCTACCCATGAGCGGACAGGCTGCCTAAGCAGCCGCAGGACATTATTTTGAGACAGGGGAACACAATCATGAATCCACTCGCGATCGTCACGCCGGTTTCGCGTGCCACGCCCATGGCCTTCCTGGTCGGCTTGTTGCTGCTCGCCGTGCTGGACGCGGCGAAGACGCTTTACGGTCTCACGCTGGATCCGAACGGAGCCGGTGAGACATTCGGCTATGTCTCGATGGCGCTCTCGGTGGCAATGATCGCCTTCGTCTCCTTTCTTTTCATCAATCGTCGGCGCGACGCCGGCGAGGGCATCATGCTGTTCCTCCTGCCGGTGATTCTGGCCATCGTGGTCAGCGGCATCGGCTTCCTGGTGTTGTTGATGATCGGCTCGTTCGGGTTGATGGGAGAATATGCCGAAAGCGTCGGCCGCGATTTCCAGACCGTCGCCCAGGATCCGAGCTTCCAGGCCGAATTCCAAGCCTGGATCGAGGAACGTCCGGAGATGGCCCTGGACATGGTGCGCCCGGCCGTGTGGGGCGGTTTTGCAGGATTCTGGATTGTCACCGGGCTGTTCGGCCTGTGGTTCATGTCGATGAAATCGCAACCCGCCGAATAGATTTTCTCCTGATAATTGATTGACAGGCTTGGGTCTCCCCTTTCAGGTTAGCAACCTCATTGCTGGCAGGGGAGGCCAAGCCCATGGATACCGCTAGACTTCAGAAACTACTGATTACCTTCGACGGCCGGATCGGGCCGACGTCGCTGATGCAGGGGACGGTCGTTGTATTTGCGCTGGCGATCGTGATTCAGCTTTTCGCGCTAGTCATACCGTTCATCAGCATTATCGGATTGGCGCTCCTTTACCCGCTGTTCTGCCTGTATGCGAAACGATTTCATGATGCGGGCAAACCGGCCATCTGGACACTTGCCGTGCTCGCCGGCGTTTTTGTCGGGGGGATCATTCTCGGAATGCTGCTGACGCCACTGATCGTTGGCGATGTGATGGCGATGGCCATGCGCGGCGAAACGCCATCGGGCATGGGTTTCCGGCTTCGCTCGTTTGCGCTGGGGGTCATCAATGCCGGTGTCATCTATTTCGGCGCTGCTTTCGTCGTGAATCAGCTTGTGAAATCGGATCCGGCGCCGAATGCCTACGGCGAACCCGTCGAGGACGCTGCGTCGATCAATCCGCTCAACTAAGGTCTGCAGGGGGACGCAGATATGAATCTCGCTCATGTGCTTTTCAGCCCGAACGGCCGCATCAGCCCGCAGGAATACTGGATCGGCTTGCTGATCATAATCGGCAGTAATCTGTTTCTGACCTGGTTGCCGGTACTGGGTGCCGTCATCTGGCTGGGCCTGATCTATGTCGGTTTCTGCGTTTACGGAAAACGCCTGCACGATGCTGGCAAGAGCGCCTGGATTCACGCGCTGGTGTGGCTGGTCCAGTTCGTGCTGGGGGCCATTGTGGTGGCCATCAGCGGCGGCGCGCTGATTTCCGCCATCATGGCCAGCAATAACGGTGCAGAGCCCGATGTTGCCGCGATTATCGGTGCCTCCGGAGGCGTGGTGCTTTTCGGCGGTCTCGGCTTCCTGATCTGGATTGTCTACACGATCTGGGTCGGTATCACGTCCGGCGATCCGGCAGCCAACCGGTTCGGACCGCCTCCAGGGACGGTCACGGCACCGACGGCAGACGCTTCGGCAACGGCGGCGGCAACTCCGGCTACTGCACCACCTGCACAGCCAGCACCGCCGGCTGCGGAACCGGCCGCGGACGCGGGTGAAGCCGACAGGCCGGCCGATCCGCCGGAGGAGAAGGCCTAGGCCGTTAAGGGCAGGCGGGGCGGTTTCACGGCCTCGACCGGACCAAAGACCGTTTCGAACGATTTGAGGAAAGCCTGGTCGGTTTCGGCCAGGCTTTTTTCGATGCCGAGATCGGCAAGACTGGTCACGCCATAGCGCGGATCGGCAATGCCGCACGGCGTAATGCCGTCGAAATGGGTCAGATCTGGCGCGACATTGAAGGCGATGCCGTGGAAGGAGACCCAGCGGCGCAAGCGTACGCCGATCGCGGCGATCTTGTCTTCATGCCCTTCGCCCTTTTCAGGTCGGTCGACCCAGACGCCGACACGTTCGCAGCGTCGGTCTGCGACAACGCCGAATTCCGCCAATGCGCCGATGATCCAGTCTTCAAGCCCACGGACGAATTTGCGCGCATCGCGGCCGCGCCGGGTGAGGTCGAGCATGACATAGCCCACGCGCTGGCCGGGCCCGTGATAGGTATATTCGCCGCCGCGTCCCGTTTCGTAGACCGGAAAGCGATCAGGATCCTTGAGGTCTTCGCCCTTGGAGCTGGTCCCGGCGGTATAGAGCGGCGGGTGTTCCAGCATCCAGACCAGCTCGTCGGCTTCGCCGGCGGCAATGGCGGCGACGCGTTGCTCCATGAAGGCGACGGCGGCCGGGTAGGGGACTTGCCCACTTGAGACTGCCCATTCGGTGCGAATTTCGCTCATCTTTGTGTTGTCCTTAACCCGCCGGAAAGGCGCATGACTCAACATCGGGCGCGGGCTTGGATGTTTCAAGCGCGGACAGGAGTAAAGCCTTGAGTCAGTTGGGGTCGGTGAAGGTCGAATTGTCGGTGGTGCTGGGTCAGTCCACCATGCCGATTGCACAGTTTCTGCGCATGGGCCGCGGTGCCGTGATTCCGCTTCACTGCAAGGAAGAAGAGCCGGTCTGGATTCTCGCCAATGGTCGTCCGATCGCGCGCGGCGAGATCGTGATCGAGGGGGATCGCGTGACCGTCACCGTGCTGGGCCCGGCGGACGTCAATGACTTCGTGCCCAAGGCGGCCTGATATTCCCGCACAAGGCGGCTTCACTTTTCCATTCGGGCCTGCTATCCCGCGCGCCTTCCAGGGATGCGGCCGTGGCGGAACTGGTAGACGCGCAGCGTTGAGGTCGCTGTGGGGTAAAACCCGTGGAAGTTCGAGTCTTCTCGGCCGCACCATCCCTGATCATCGTCAGGAAATGGCAATGATATTCGAGCCAGCCCGGCCTGCAGGCCGGGCGGTTCGATCAATGCGTCAACACAGCACGTAGGGCTGGTCTGCCGGCGGGCATTCGCCATTGCCATCCCAGACGCTTGTTCCGCCACCGCTGGCATTGCTGGCATCACTGTCGCCATCGCCGTCGCTGCTGCCTTCATCGCCATCGCCGTCGTCTTCGACAGCTGCTGCGAGACCAATCAGGCCGCCAATGATACCTCCGACCACTGTGCCGGGCCCCGGCGCGCCACCGGTCGCCAGCGTGCCGAGCGCCGCGCCGGCGGCGGCACCCGTCAATACCTTGTGCGCGCCGTTGGCATAGCCCCGTTTGTCGAGCGCGGCGGGCGCCAAGACTTTCTCGTTATGTTGCAGGCGTCGCGGCCCTGCGCGCGCCGGTGAGAAATGAATTGCGATACCGTCATCGACTGCCGAGACGACACCGACAACCTCTCTTGAAAAATCGACGCGGGCATGACGGGTGAGAGCGACGCGTCCACCGGTTGTTTGCGAAAGCGTGTCGACAATGTCTTGCCATGGCGTCCCAGCCGCCATCGAAATGGCGGCATAAGCCCAGATCGTGACCAGGGCAAAGTCGTTTCCGCCGTGAACCAGGACCTCGGTCAGCGCACGATCGCGCTGCCGGCTGGCGTGTGCCGGGAACCAGCGTTGAAACCCGCGTTGCGCGCGTGGATCCTCGAACAGCGTCGCCGCTCTCTCGCGGACCCATTCGGGATCATCGGCGTTGTCACGCGCCGCGACGCGCTGGCGGAGCATGTCTTCACCGCCCTCGACCGTCTGGATAGCACGTTCGATCATTTCGCGAGCGCGTGCCGGGTCTGCTGATGCTGCTTCGGAAATCGTGCTGCCTAGACCACTTTGCATTGCCAGCAGGTAAGGTCCTTGTACGGAGGTCAGCAGCTGGCGCGGTGGGCTGCGGACGGCGTCCTGCGCCCAAAGCGGCATGTATGACGCTGCCGCCAGGCTGGCGGCAGTGCCACATAGAAATTTTCTGCGGTCCATGGTTTTCTCCCCTGATCAAGTCGCCCGGCGTTCCTGTCAGGCGAATTTGTCCTCCACCCTTCGCCAGAATAGCGAAATTTGGCAGATTGCGGTAGGGACGTTGATATTTATCAATCCGGTCAAGGGCTTGGCTGGCATACAGACAGGAAATGGCGCTCATGACGACGCTCGGCACACCGCTCTCTCCCTCGGCCACAAAGGTCCTGTTTCTCGGGGCTGGAGAGCTCGGCAAGGAAGTCGTGATCGAATTGCAGCGGCTGGGTGTCGAGGTGATTGCCTGCGACCGTTACGAGAACGCACCGGGCATGCAGGTTGCGCATCGTGCACATGTGCTCGACATGACCGACGGGCTCGCGGTCCGGAAAGTCGTCGAAGCGGAACAGCCGGACCTCATCGTGCCGGAAATCGAGGCGATCGCGACCGACGAGCTGGGCCGCATCGAGGCCGACGGGCTGGCGACCGTCATACCGACGGCGCGTGCCACGCAGCTGACCATGAATCGCGAGGGTATCCGCCGTCTGGCGGCCGAGGAGCTCGGCCTGCCGACCAGCGCTTATGCGTTTGCCAGCGATGGCGAGACGCTGGCAGCGGAGGCTGACCGCATCGGTTATCCGGTCTTCGTAAAGCCCGTCATGTCGTCTTCCGGCAAGGGGCAGAGTTTCGTCAAATCCGCAGACGACATAGCAGCGGCCTGGGATCATGCACTGGAAGCGGGCCGCACCAACCAGGTCCGGGTGATTGTCGAGGGCGCTGTCGACTTCAACTACGAGATCACGCTGTTGACCGTTCGCCATGCCGGCGGAACAGATTTCTGCGCGCCGATCGGGCACCACCAGGAGAGCGGCGATTATGTCGAGAGCTGGCAGCCACAGCCGATGAGCGAAACGGCGCTTTCCACCGCGCAGGACATGGCCCGCAAGGTGACCGAGGCGCTGGGCGGACGCGGCCTGTTCGGCGTCGAGTTATTCGTGAAGGGCGACGAAGTCTGGTTTTCCGAAGTCAGCCCGCGGCCGCATGATACCGGGCTGGTAACGCTGAGCACGCAGGAGCAGAGCGAGTTTGCCCTGCATGCGCGCGCCATTCTCGGCCTGCCGGTCGATACGGCGTTGCTGCGACCGGGTGCGAGTGCCGTCATTTATGGCAGTGTCGACGCAAAAGGTGTGACGTTCAGTGGCGTCGACGCGGCGCTAAAAGTGCCGGGAAGCCAGCTGCGCCTGTTTGGCAAGCCGATATCCTATGAGCGTCGGCGTATGGGCGTGGCGGTCGCGCACGGCGACACGGTTGACGAAGCGCGGGAGCGGGCGCGCGCAAGCGCCTCAAAAGTGACCGTATCGGCCTGAACCTATTCGCATTCGAAGCGGCAGGCCGTGCGGCTTTCGGTGCATCTCAGCGCGCCGCCTTCGACCGAGCTCCAGACATTATTTGCGTCAGGTAGACAATTGGAGCCATGCGAAACGAGATTGAAGCGAAGATCGGTGTCTTCGATTGAATAGTAACAAAGCGCGCTTCCGGCACCAGCCTGGATCTGGGCGTATACGAATGACTGATTATTGCTGGGTTGGTTCACCGAGCCCAATTCAAAGTCCGACAGGTTGGAGACCATCATCTGCTGGGCCTCGCGCTGGGTTATTTCGAACACGCCGATCCGTACACCAAACAGCGTGGGATCCGGGCATACGCCGTGAGATGTCTGCATCTGTCCGTTGAGGCCTGGCTCGCGTTGCGGCAGGCCATTCCGGGGTGGCCGCGTCGGTGATTGCCGAGGCGGCGTCTGACCGCGCGCCCGTGGCCGGTTTTCCGCTGGCCCGTCGGGCAGGGTGGTTGCGCAGCATTCGTCTCGCGCGGGGCGGGTCTGTGGTGACTGGGCATGGGCGTCCGCGAAGCTGAAGAGGCACCATGCGGCCGCGACACCCGTCCAAAGAAGTTGGGTTTTCATTCTGATCTCTCCCCGGTTCCGCTTCCGCAGGGAGAGGGGTCCGGCCTGGCGGCAAGCGGAACCTGTGCGGAATTTTAGCCGATTTCGCGAAACAGCGATAGCCAAGCGCCATGGCATTTGAGATGAGTCTGGAAAACCAAAGAGAACCGCCATGACCGACGCTGCTCCCGAACTCGAACACGATGACATCCACGGCGCGGCGGAGACCGACGTCACGGTCGTGGCGCGATTGTCCGATGCGATCGACGATCGCGACGGGGCCGCCATTGCTGCCCTGCTGGCTGACCTGCACCCGGCCGATGCCGCCGATATTCTCGAACAGCTGACCACCGAACAGGTGCGTCACGCGGCCCGGCTGGCGCCGGAAGCCTTTTCCGGGGAGCTGTTGTCCGAGCTGCAATGGGATTTGCGCGACGACATCACCGAGATCCTCGAACCGCAACAATTGGCGGAGGCGATCAAGGATCTCGACTCCGACGATGCTGCGCTGGTGCTCGAAGAGCTCGACGACGAGGACCGCGAGGCCGTGCTGTCGGAAGTCCCGGCGGAAGATCGCACACTGCTGGAATCCCAGTTCCTGCATGAGGAAGACACGGCCGGCCGGCTGATGCAGCGCGATTTCGTCGCGGCCCCGGAGCACTGGACGGTCGGCGATGCCATTGATCATATGCGGGCTGCGGGTGAGGAATTGCCGGACGTGTTCTTCGACATTTATGTCGTGGATGCGGCCTTCGCGCCGAAAGGCGCCGTGCCGGTGAGCCAGCTGATGCGCTCGAAGCGGGAGACCCGGCTGGCGGATCTTATGGGCGAGCTGCGGGTGACCATCGCGCCCGATGTCGACCAGGAAGAAGCCGCCTATCTGTTCGAGAAATACCACCTTTTCTCGGCACCAGTGGTCGATGAGGGCGGCCGGCTGACCGGTATGCTGACCATCGACGACATGGTCGACGTCATCCAGGAAGAGAACAAGGAAGACCTTCTGGCGCTGGCCGGCGTCAACGATGCCGGCCTGTCCGACGGGGTCGTCGACTCGGTGCGCTCGCGCGCGCCTTGGCTCCTGGTGAACCTGGCAACAGCCATCCTTGCATCCGGCGTAATCGCACTGTTCGAGGATGTGCTCGCCGCCGTGGTCGCGCTCGCCGTGTTGATGCCGATTGTGGCGTCGATGGGCGGCAATGCCGGCACCCAGTCGCTGGCCGTGGCAGTGCGCGCCATCGCCTCGCGCGACCTGACATCGGCAAATGCGCGGCGGGTCATCATCCGTGAAGTCGTTACCGGTCTGGTCAACGGGCTGATTTTCGCCGTCGTGATGGGACTGGTCGCCGCGGTCTGGTTCCAGAACTGGTTACTGGCCGGCGTGATCGCACTGGCGATGGTGATCAATCTCGCCTTCGCCGGGCTGGCCGGCATTGCGGTGCCGCTGGCATTGCGCCGGTTTGGCGCCGACCCGGCCGTGTCGTCGTCGGTGTTCGTGACAACTGTTACCGATGTGATCGGCTTCTTTGCGTTTCTCGGATTGGCTGCCATCATCCTGCTATAAATCCGGTCCAAGAGTGTGTGGCGGGGCGATAGCAGGAGTTTTTTGATGATCAGGTGTGCCATCAGTGTTCTGGTCCTCAGCGCAGTGACCGCAGCTTCCGCCTATGCCGACGGATTCTGGCGGCCTTCAGCCGAACTACCGGAGCCGCGCGCCGGGCTGGCGGCCGTCGAACTGAACGGCCGCGTTTATGCCGCAGGCGGGTCCGGGCTGACCGAACCCAACAGCAATGTCGACGTTTTTGACCCCTCGACGATGCGTTGGCGGGAAATTCGTTCCCTGCCGCGCGGGCTGGAACGGTTCGGCTTTGCCGCATTGAATGGCCGCCTCTATGCCGCCGGCGGCTACGCGGCGGGCAATGGGAATGAAAGTCGCACCAACGAGTTTCAACAGTCATCCGACTTCGTGCGGCTCGATCTTGATCCGCTCGGGCCCAGCAATGAAATGTGGTCGATGAACCCGGCAGACGGGGAATGGCTGCGCGAAACCGCGATGCCGGGACCGAAAGCCTCATTCCAGCTGCTCGCCCTGAATGGCCGCTTGTACGCGGTTGGCGGCGAGGACGGGCTGGGTGGCGTTTTCGTCTTCGATCCCGGGAGCCGGCTTTGGGATATGCTCCCAGCCCCGGACGAGGTGGCCCGGCGCGGCGCTGCGGCCGTCGTCCATGACGGGCGGATATACATGATTGGCGGCGTCGATGACGGCACCACGACGGGACGCGTCGACATTTTCGACCCGGCAACCGGCAACTGGACGATCGGTCCTGCCTTGCCCGAGCCCAGGGCGGGCCACGCCGCGGCGGTTCTGGACGGGCAGATCCACGTGCTGGGCGGCCGGAGCGAGGGGCTGACCTCGACGCTCGACAGCCATCTGCGGCTGGATGCGGACCGAGGCGTGTGGGTCGAGGAAACGGCCCTGCGTACGCCCCGCACCGACGCTGCCGCTGTCAGCCTGAACAGCGAGCTGATGATCATCGGTGGCGGCGCCGGTGGCGGATTTTTCGCACCGTTCACGGCGATTGGCGCAACGGAAATCTTTACGCCGGACTAGGTCGAACGTTTCGGCGTCACATTTGCAGAGGGTCTGTCAGCTAGTCTGTGGACCGTCTTGAAATGGAACAGTGATGAAGCCGCGTTTGAAGTCCACGCCCGCCGCCCGCGAGCTGATAAAATGCCATGAGCCCTTTCTTGCGCATGCGCGCCAGGAAAGCGATGGCAACTGGATTGTCGGCCACGGTCACCGTGCTGCTGCCAAGGCCGGGGTCAGCGTGTCGCAGGAAGAAGCCGAGCTCCTGCTGGTCTACGACGTGTTGCGGGCCGAACAGGCCATTGATGAATCGATTGGCGGGGAAATCGGCGCGCCACAGCGCGATGCGCTTGTCTCGTTCGCGCTGGGTATCGGGCTGACTGCTTTCCGGAGCAGTGCGGTGGTCCGGCTCATCCGAAAGAAGCGCTGGCTGGATGCCGCAGATGCCATTGCTGCATGGGATGGCGGCGAGTCCGCGCGCCACAAGGCCGAACGCGACCTGTTCCTGAAAGACCTGCCGGAAGAGGCGAGCCGCGCCCCCGTCGAACTGGTCATCGAATTCGATCATCCGAATGACGACGTGGCTGTCGCCGCCAACGCGCCAAGCCAGTCAGCCGATACCGAAGCTGAACCAGAACAGGAATCCGAGGTCGCGGAAGCCGCCGATGTTCCGGAAGAAGAGCCGGTCGCGCCGGATGCGGCATCGGACGACGACGCAAAAGCCGAACCGGCGACCACCGCGCTTCCCCGCGATGTCACGCCATCGCGATCTGCACTCGCCGAGCGGGTGATCATGCGCATGCGGGCCCAGCTCTCGCGGCCGGCCGACAATGTGGCTGACGCCGAAGCGGCGCCTGACGCCGCCACCGTTGGTGACGCGGAAGCGGACGCCGAGTTCAGCGGGCCGCTGGGCTTTGCCTACACGCAATCGCGCGATTTCGACAGTCACGCCAATACGGCCACAGAAGACAAACAAGCCTCGGAATTGCCGCCGATTGTCGGCTTTGCCGCGGTCAATGCTGGCGGCGAAGCCGGCGAGGTTGCCGGTACGCGCGATGCTTCCGAGCCGCGCGATGAAAGTGCCGAAGAAAGCGAAGATCTTCCGGATCCGTCGGAGATTGATCCGGAGTTCTCCGAGTCCGACGAGGCCTCGACCGGTAATGGCTGGTCGAATGGGGATTCCCGCCCGGCCCCGGGTCGGAATGGCGGCCATCTCGGCGAGATCATACTGCTGGTTCTGGGCCTTGTCCTGCTCGCCGGCGGAATTTGGGATCTGTCGATGCGCGCCGGCTCTGGCGGGGAACAACCCAGCCTGTTCTATGGCGTCGCGGCGCTTGTTGTCGGGTTCATCTTTGCAGCCGGGGCTGCGATCTGGTTGTTCGGCGGAAGACGGAAATAGCACCTGCCGTCTGCTTGACCTGACCCGGGGTTTGCGCCAAATCCCGGCTCATGATCCCGAACCAATATCCTTCCATGAATTTTGACCTTGGCGACACGGCCGAAATGATTCGCGATTCCGTCCGCAGCTTTGCGTCCGACGAACTGGCACCGCGCGCGGCCGAAATAGATGCCACCGACACATTTCCCGCCGACCTCTGGGAGAAAATGGGTGCGCTGGGCCTGCTCGGAATCACGGTTGAGGAAGAGTGGGGCGGTACGGGCCTGGGTTATGTCGAGCATTGTATTGCAATGGAAGAGATCTCCCGCGCCTCCGGCTCGGTCGGTCTGTCCTACGGCGCGCACTCCAATCTCTGCGTGAACCAGGTACGGCGCTGGGCGAATGACGAGCAGAAGGCGCGCTACCTGCCAAAGCTGATTTCCGGCGAGCATGTCGGCGCGCTGGCGATGTCGGAGCCCGGTGCAGGTTCGGACGTTGTCTCGATGCGCCTCAAAGCCGAGAAAAAGGGCGATCACTACGTTCTCAACGGATCCAAGATGTGGATCACCAATGCCCCGTCTGCGGACGTGCTCGTGGTCTACGCCAAGACAGAGCCAGAAGCGGGATCGCGTGGGATCACGGCTTTCCTTATCGAAAAGGACATGAAGGGTTTCTCGGTTGCGCAGAAACTCGACAAGCTGGGAATGCGGGGCTCGGAAACCGGTGAGCTCGTGTTCGAGGATTGCGAAGTTCCCGAAGAAAACATCATGGGACCGCTTAATGGCGGGGTGACGGTTCTGATGAGCGGGCTGGACTACGAACGCGCGGTTCTGGCAGCGGGCCCGCTGGGCATCATGCAGGCCTGCATGGACACGGTTCTGCCCTATGTGCACGAGCGCAAGCAATTCGATCGCGAGATCGGCTCCTTCCAGCTGGTACAGGGCAAGCTCGCGGACATGTATGTCCGGATGAATGCGGCCCGCGCCTATACCTATGAAGTCGCCAAGATCTGCGATCGCGGGGAGAAAGCGCGCAAGGACGCCGCCGGCGCAATCCTGTTCTCGGCAGAAGCCGCGACACAGACGGCGCTCGATGCGATCCAGCTGCTCGGCGGCAATGGCTATATCAACGAATATCCCACGGGACGCTTGCTCCGCGATGCGAAACTCTACGAGATCGGCGCGGGTACAAGCGAAATCCGCCGCTGGCTGATCGGTCGCGAGCTGTTCGAGGAAAGCGCCTAGTTTTTCCTTTTTCTCTGATCTCCACCTGCTAACTTGAATGTGTCAGGAGAGGTCTGAATGGCAAAGATCACCGGTCTCGGCGGAATCTTCCACGTGGTGAAGGACCCGGCAGCGACCCGCGCTTGGTACCAGGAATATCTCGGAATTGGCGGGGAATACGGTCCGATCCTGAAATGGTCGGAAGAAGCCGGCGAGGATCCCTACAGCCTGGTCGGCCCGTTCACGTCGAACGAGTATTTCCAGCCCAGCTCCAAGGAATTCATGATCAATCTGCGCGTCGATGATATCGACGGCATGGTCGCTCAGCTGCGCGACAAAGGGATCGAAATCCTCGGCGAAGTCGATGAGGGTTATGGCAAATTTGCCTGGTTCCTCGATTGCGACGGCGTGAAAATAGAACTCTGGCAGCAGATTGAAGGTCCGGACGCCGCCAATAGCGATTAGGGGAACAGCATGAAACGGATTTACTTGATGGGCGCAGCCTTGCTGGTCGCGGCTTGCGCGCAGGAAACGGAACAGGACAGTGTCGACGATGTCGAAGCCGTCAATGGTGAGTACGAGACCGGCTATATCGACGATTCCGAAGGCGGCCCAGAGGATGAAGAGGCGTTTGACGAACTCGTGGAGGCGAGGTCGATCGACGGCCGCTGGGGCGTCCAGTACGAAACCTGCAGCGAAGACAATGAGAGCGGCGACGGGGTGATCCTGATCTCGCGCTATGATGTCATCATGGGCATGGATGCGTGCTCAATCGCTGGCGTGACCGAGGTCGACGGGATCTATGAGATCGACGGAATGTGCGACGGTACGGAAGGCGCCTACGAATACACCTTTTATTTTTCGTCGCCGCAGGAAGGCGTGTTGCGCTGGGACAATCGCGAGCTCGATCGCGTCGAGGACTATGTCAGCTGTGATGGCGGCGCGATGCACTAGACCGGCGCGAGGGCAGGGCAGGATGACCAATGCCTGAGGGAAGCCTCATCTTCCAGCTGCTCGAATGAGCGGCGATGGGCGTCGACCTGATCGGTGTGATCATCGCGCTGATCGGCGCCGTGAAATTCTGCGGGCACATCCTGATCATAGAGATCCGGCGGCTGCGCGGGCTCGATTGCGCTCACCAGATGCGGCCCAAACGGATCGAGCTGGGTGGTTACATCCTGGCGGCCATCGAGTTCATGGTCGTCTCCGATATCTTTCATTCGGTGGCGACCCGCGAGCTCGAGGATCTCTATATCCTCGGCGGTCTCGTCGTTGTGTGGACCGCCATCAGTTATTTCCTCGGCATGGAGATCAAGGATCTTGAAGCCTAGGACCGCAAGCCGGAAGGATAGGAACACATGGCCGATTTCTCGGATCTCAAGGCGTTGTTCGTGAATTGCACGCTGAAGCGATCGCCCGATCAGTCACATACGGACGGGCTGATGAAAGTCTCCCGCCAGATCATGGAGAAACAGGGGGTGAACGTCGAGCAGACCCGCCTTGTCGACCATGATGTGGCCATCGGCATCTATCCGGACATGACCGAACATGGCTGGGAAAAGGATGTTTGGCCCGATCTCTGGAAACAAGTCGAGGCCGCCGACATCCTTGTCGTCGGCACGCCGATCTGGCTCGGTGAGGAAAGCTCGGTCTGTCGGATACTGATCGAGCGTCTCTATGCCATGTCCGGCGAAATGAATGACAAGGGCCAGTATGTTTTCTACGGGAAAACGGGCGGGTGCGTGGTGACCGGCAATGAGGACGGTATCAAGCACGTCTCGATGAGTGTGCTCTATGCGCTGCAGCATATCGGGTACACGATTCCGCCGCAGGCCGATTGCGGATGGATCGGCGAAGCCGGGCCGGGCCCCTCCTATCTGGATGACGGGTCGGGCGGGCCGGACAACAGTTTCACCCAGCGCAACACGACCTTCATGACCTGGAATCTGTTGCACATGGCGCGGATGCTGAAATCGTCCGGTGGATTGCCAGCGCACGGCAATTCACGGCGCGATTGGGACAATGGCGAACGGTTCGACCATCCCAACCCGGAGTATCGCTAGCCGTTATCGCAGCCCAAACAAACTGGCCTCGTCGCGACTGAGCTCCGAGATCGCAAACTCGGCCGCGCGGCGGCCGGAATCGATGGTTTCCTCGAACCGTTTCCACTGCCGCAGGTCGGTATCGGTATCGGGCAGGACGAGGAGATCGACTGCTTCCCGGTAGGCTTGGTGCTTGCCGACCATGACGCCGGCGGTCGCCGACCGCATCAACAGCGAAGCGATGGGCGGCAACTCGTTGAACCCGTTGCGTCTTACCCAACCGAAAAAGTTGGGCGCATTGGTAAAATCCTCCGGATTGACGCCCTGTGCACGGGTCACGTCGACCCCCGCGCTGACGCCACGGTGGAATGCCCTCATCTGTTCCGACGGGAAATTGGTGAAAACTGCCCCGTCGACCAGAACACGGTCGCCATTGACGACCGGCGGCAGGATGCCGGGGATGGCGATGGAGGCGCGGAGCGCGTCGCGAAGCTTTCCGCTTCGGTGAATGAAGGGACGGCCATTTGAAAGGTTGGACGACACGCAGAAAAACGGGCGGGCGAGATCGGCAATATCGACATCGCCAAAATGCTTTTCCAGGCGTTCATCGACGCGGTGGCCGCGCGCCAGGGACACGACCGGCAACCGCCAATCGCCGAGCGGGTTGGATTCCACAAAGGCTTCGCGGACCCGCTCGATCAGCTCTTCCTGGGTCCATTCCAGCGCGATTCCGGCGGCGATGATGGCGCCCATTGAAGCGCCGCCGATGAAATCGAATTCCATGCCCGCCTGGCGAAAGGCGTCGATGGCACCGATGTGAGCATAGGCACGAGCGCCGCCCCCTGAGAGGACGAGGCCTACGGAGCGCCCCGCCAGCGTCCGGGCCAGTCGCGACAGATCGTCCGGCCGTTCCTGGCGCCAGTGAAAGACCCGCGCGGCTTCGGCGGCCTGCGCCCATTCGCGTGGCCGCGAAGCGCGACGGTCGCCGCCATCGTGCACCAGGACGACATCAAGGAGTTTGAGGCGCGTTGCCGGTGTCGGATCCGCCGGCAAGAGGGGCGTCGAGGGCCGCGCGTCGCCGCGTGCCAACAGCCAGACCCGGTCGGCGCGGCCCATGGCGCGCCGCGCCCAGTTGTGATCTCCCAACCGCGCAATCAGCAAAACGACCTGGTGATCTTTCTCGTATTCGTCGAGTCGCGGTCCAGGCCAGTTTGCACCTTCCTCGCCGACCACCGCCGCGGAGACGCCGATGCGCGCCAGTGCGCGCTGCAATTCATGGCCCCGAAAATCGATGTCGATAGTTGGCGAACAGGAGACCAGCGCGAACACTTTTGGTTCCGAGCCCTGACGCTGGGGTCCTGAACGCAACCTCTGCAGCATCATCTTGGACAGTTCGCGCATCAGCGAGGGGTGTTTTTCCGCCAGCCGCTCAAAGGAAGCGGTGGGCAGGCGCACGACCTCGCTGTCGCGCATGGCATAGACGCTGGCAGAGTGCGGACGCTCCTCGAGCATCGACATTTCACCGACGGGCTCGCCGGCGCGGATGTATCCCAGCAGGTTGGGACGTCCCATGGCGCCGTCGCGGAAAGCGGCGAGGGCACCGGATCGCAACAGGTAGAGCGCGTCGCTCGGTTCGCCTTCTGCATAGAGCAGATTGCCGGCCGGGAGGCAGAACCACTCGACCTCGTGTTCGACCGCCTTCAGGGCGACCTTGCCGATATCACTGAAGAAGCCGGGAAGAGAGAAGGACAGCGGCATGCAGTTGTCTTAATCCAGATATTCCCAGCTGTCTGCACCGTCGAAATGGCGCACGCGGACGTTGTCGGGAACGGCGTCGCGGGCAGTGGTGAAGTTGATCTTCATGCGTTTCGGGTTTGCCGGCTCACGACTGGTCCAATGGGTTGTGATGCCGCAAATGGCGCAGCGATGAATGGTCAGTGTCTTGTCGCCAAAGACATAGTCGTATTGCGGCGTTCGTGCGGCAAGCTGGGTGGTTGCGGGATCAACCTCGCCCCATCTCGCGCCCGCCTTGCGGCAATAGGTGCAATTGCAGACGGTCAGCCAGTCAGGCCAGGTCTCGGCCTTCCAGCGCACATCGCCGCAATGACAGGATCCGGTAATCACGATTTGCGTCCCATCCGGCGCACCGGCGCCAGTGGCTGGAAATTTCCCTCGCGCTTCTCGCCGCGTGCAGTGATGGCCTCCATGATATCGTCGGTCGACCACAACGCCGCCTGCAACGTCATGGCGTGCGCCAGGCTGTCATCGACGGCGTGGTCGCGGGCATAGAGGAAAGAGCGCTTGGTCCCGGATATGGCGAGCGGCGCCTTGGCAGCAATTTTCCTGGCAATTGCGTCGACATGGTCCTTCAGGGCGTCTGCATCTTCCAGAACGGCATTGTAGAGGCCGATCGCGGCGGCACGGTCGGCGCCCAATGCCTCGCCGGTATAGGCGAGTTCACGTGCGATACCTTCGGGGATCAGCTTCGGTAGACGCTGCAGCGTGCCCACATCGGCAAACATGCCGATATTGGTTTCCTCGATTCGGAGCCAGGCCTCTGCCGTACCGAAGCGCATGTCGCAGGCACAGATCATGTCGACACCGCCGCCGATGCAGGGCCCCTGGATCGCGGCGATGACCGGGAAGCGCGCGCGTTCGAATGCGGTGAAACTGTCCTGCAACGCCGTAGCGGCGCTCAGGAAGGCTTCACGCATTGCCGCATCGCCAGTTCCGAGCGCGTTCGGATCGGTGAACACTGAAATATCCATCCCGGCAGTGAAGACCGGGCCCTCCGCGTCGAGGATCAGCACCCGTGTTTCCCCGGCGTCGGAAAGCTCGCCGACTGCATCCGGCAGTTCCGCCCAGATGGCCGGGGTCATGGTGTTGCGCTTGCCGGGACGGTTCAGCGTGATGCGCGCTACTGGTCCGTCGGTCGTCAGATTGAAGCTGGTGTAAGCCATGTGTTCGATCCCGTTTGCACTGATTGTGGCTGTCGTCCCGCACCGCGTAAAGCCAACCGCATGCGCGACATTGCGAAACACTGCCGCAACGGCTTAATTGGCGGCCAAGTTTGCTGGGATACGCTGGAAATGAGCCGACTGACATCAGCCGCCGATACCGGTTCGGACGCTTTCAAGGCCAATCGCAAAGCCATGCTCGACCTGATTGGCGAGTTGCGCGACAGGACCGCCGAGGCAGCACAGGGCGGCTCCGAACGGGCGCGGGAGCGGCATCTGTCGCGAGGCAAGCTGCTGCCGCGCGATCGCGTTGAACGCCTGCTCGATCCCGGTTCTGCCTTCCTCGAGATCGGCGCGCTGGCCGCGAACGGCATGTATGAAGGCAATGTGCACGGAGCCGGCATGATCGCTGGGATCGGACGCGTCTCCGGGTGCGAGGTGATGGTCGTCTGCAATGATCCCACCATCAAGGGCGGTGCCTATTACCCGATGACGGTGAAGAAACATTTGCGGGCGCAGGAAATCGCGATGCAGAACCGGCTGCCTTGCGTCTATCTCGTCGATTCCGGCGGGGCAAACCTGCCGCACCAGGCCGAGGTCTTTCCCGACCGCGAGCATTTCGGCCGGATCTTCTACAACCAGGCCCAGATGTCCTCGATGGGCATTCCGCAGATTGCGTCCGTCATGGGCTCGTGCACGGCGGGCGGCGCCTATGTGCCGGCGATGTCGGACGAGACCATCATTGTGCGCAAGCAGGGCACGATCTTTCTTGGCGGGCCGCCACTCGTAAAGGCTGCGACGGGCGAGGTGATATCGGCGGAGGACCTTGGCGGTGCAGATGTTCATGCGCGACAGTCCGGTGTGGCGGATCACTATGCAACAGACGACGAACACGCCCTGTTCCTGGCGCGGCGCATTGTCGGTACGCTGAACACGACCAAATCGAATTCCGCCGATCTCGCCGAACCGATCGATCCGGCCTACGATTCGGCCGAGCTGGACGGTGTCGTACCCACGGATCTGCGTACCCCCTATGACGTTCGCGAAGTCATCGCCCGAATTGTCGATGGCTCGGAATTCGACGAGTTCAAGAAACTGTACGGCGAAACGCTGGTCTGCGGGTTTGCGCGCCTGCACGGCATGCCGGTCGGTATCATCGCCAATAATGGCATCCTGTTCTCGGAAAGCGCCCAGAAAGGCGCGCATTTCATCGAGTTGTGCGCGCAGCGCAAGATCCCGCTCGTTTTCCTGCAGAATATTACCGGCTTCATGGTCGGGTCGAAATACGAGGCCGGCGGCATCGCCAAGGATGGTGCCAAGTTGGTGACAGCCGTGTCCTGCTTTGCCGGACCGAAGATCACGGTGATCATCGGTGGCTCCTATGGTGCCGGCAATTACGGCATGTGCGGCCGGGCTTACGGCCCGCGCTTCCTGTTCATGTGGCCGAATTCACGGATATCCGTCATGGGCGGCGAGCAGGCGGCGAGCGTGCTTGCCACCGTGAAACGCGACGGAATGGACTCGCGCGGCGAGGACTGGTCTGCGGACGAGGAAGAGGCCTTCAAGCAACCGATCCGGGATCTCTACGAGAAAGAGGGCTCGCCCTATTATTCGACGGCGCGGCTTTGGGATGACGGCATTATTGCGCCTTCCGATACGCGCAGGGTGCTGGCGCTGTCCCTGTCAGCCGCGATGAACGCGCCGTTCGAGGACACGAAATTCGGCGTGTTCCGGATGTAGGCAATCCGTTTCGGGGCCAGGTGCGTAAACAAGCGCATGAACACCCGGAGATTGCCCCATGCGCCTGCTTGCCCTTTTCCTGACGTTTTCAGTATCGACCGCCGCCACCATGGCGACTGAAGAACCCGCCTATGAGAGCGTACGCCGCGATGGCGCCATCGAGTTTCGCGGCGGCCGTTCGGCCGAGAACTTGTCCGGATATCCCGGCGAGCTTGAAGCCTGGCTCGCCGCGCAGGGCTATGAGGCTGTCGGCGACCCGGAATATGCTTTCTTCAGTCCGCCCTGGGTGCCGACTCCCTTGCGCCGGAACGAGATCATGATCGAAGTCGCTGCGGCGCACTGACGTGTGCGTCAACGTTAATCGCGCTGGATTCGTGCAATTTTCGCCGTTCACTGGGCGAAACAGCGGGAAGCCGTACGCCTTAGGCGTGCATTTTAATCATTGTGCTTATAGCGTATAGTCAACCCTGCAAGGCGATTTTGCCTGTCTGCAGGGCGTATCGGTGGCAAATTCTAACGTGGGTCAAATATTAAATCGCCTGTCACGCGAGAAAACTTGCGCGCCGCTCCATTTGCTAGGAGAGTTTTAACAATTCGCGCGTTCTGGGGTAATGTGTTCGCGCGTGGGCGTAGTTGAGGGGAAAATCGCCATGGAATTTCTGGATACAGCGCGGGGCTGGCTCGACCAAGCCTATGCGTTCTTTGAGCCGGGTCTGATTATGTATGCCGGCAATGGAGAAAGCGTGAACTGGATGCCATTGGCGATTCAGTTTGGTGTCATTGCTCTGGTGCTGGCCTTATTGCTGCGCTCCGCGGGCGCGATCCTTATTTTTGCCATCGTCGGCGTTGTCATTCACATCATCGTCGATGTGGTCATGCCAATGATCCGGGGAGGTGGCATGGATGGTTTCGATTTCGGAGCCTTCGCAGGTCAATTCACCGACATGACCTATCTCAAATATATTGGCGCTCTGGCGATTGCATATTTCATTGGCATCATGATCTTGGGCATGATCAAGGGAATCTTGTTCCGCGGCGACTAAATATTGCGGACCGAATTGTTTTGAAGACCGCCGGCCTTTCAGGCCGGCGGTTTTTTATGCCGCAATGCCTCTGGCGGCTCGGCGCATCTGCGTTCAATTCCGACCATCGCGTGCTGACCCTTTGTTTCCTGTGCCGAGATTGGCTAGAGGTGAAGCAACACAGGAGTTCACGCAACCATGTCCGAATCCCCACCCGTCCTTCTCGACGTCACCCCCGGCAAGATGGCTGTTGTCACCATCAACAGACCCGAAAAGAAGAACGCGTTCGACCGCGAGACGATCAACCGGCTAAGCGAAATCTTCGAACTCCTGTCAAAGAACACTGACGAGGTTCGCATTGTCATGTTGCGCGGCGCCGGCGACACATTCTGTGCGGGCGGCGATCTCAACTGGATGAAGGATGCCGCCGGTTATACGCGCGATCAGAACATTGAAGATGCCGAAGCGCTGGCCGGCATGCTCTACCGGTTGTTCCACCTGCCGCAATTGACGATCGCCCTGGTCCAGGGGGCCGCGATGGGAGGCGGGTCTGGTCTTGTGGCAGCCTGCGATGTCGCGATCGCCGAAAAGAGCACCAAATTCCGTTTCTCGGAAGTCCGGCTTGGTTTGACCCCGGCGACGATCTCTCCCTTTGTGATCCGCGCCATTGGTCCGAAATGGGCGCGGGCACTGTTTGCAACTGCGGAAGGGTTCGATGCCCAGTTCGCCCACATGATCGGCCTCGTTCAATACGTGGTCGGCGACGAGAACGAGCTTGATGACATGGCGGAACATGTCGCCCGCCTCGGCTTCGGGGCCGCACCGGGGGCCATTGCCGATGCCAAGGAGCTGGTTGACGACGTGGCCGCGCACAAGATCAATCACGGGCTGATGGACGATCTCGCCAAGCGCATTGCGCACCGCCGCGCGAGTGACGAGGGCCAGGAAGGCCTGTCTGCCTTCCTCGAGAAGCGCAAGCCCAGCTGGGCGGAGTAACCAGCACTGGAAATGTTCCGCGATCCGCGCGCCTGGCTGCATGCAAGACGCGAGGCGTGGCGGGCGGCCTTCGTGCGCGGCCCGTTCACACGTTTCCTTTTCGAGTTCGTGTCCTTCGGCATCAAGCAGGCCTGGGCGTGCCTGTTCGGCGGGGCAATGGTGGCGCTGCTGCTGGGCACCTATCTGTTCTATCCTGATGACGCGGTGCTGCCTCGTTATGACTTCCTGACGCTTTCGGCGCTGGCGATCCAGTTTGCTTTACTGGCGACCCGGCTGGAGACATGGGAGGAAGCACGGGTCATCCTCGTCTTCCATATTGTCGGCACGGCGATGGAAATCTTCAAGACCTATGCAGGGTCGTGGATTTATCCCGAAGAGGCATATCTAAGGATTGCCGGCGTGCCGCTGTTCTCCGGCTTCATGTATGCCAGCGTCGGCAGCTATCTGGCGCGCGTCTGGAGAATTTTCGAATTCCGGTTCGACCGCTTTCCGCCGCTTTGGCTGCAGGGTCTGCTGGCGCTGGCGATCTATATCAATTTCTTCACGCACCACTACACAATCGATATCCGTCTGGGGCTGTATGCCGCGACGCTGCTGATCTACGGGCCTTGCGCGATCTGGTTTCGACCGGATGAAAAGCACCGCTTCATGCCGCTTGTGATCGGGCTGCTGCTGGTGGCGCTGTTCATTTGGTTTGCCGAGAATATCGGAACCTTTGCCCGTGCCTGGGCCTATCCCGGACAGGAGAATGGCTGGCAGATCGTGTCCATCCAGAAGCTCGGGTCGTGGTACCTCCTGATGATCATCAGTTTCGTCCTGGTTGCCGCCGTGCATAGGGCGGGACCGCGGAAGAGCCGCGACGCGCATCATCCCTCTGCTTGACGGGGAGGAGTGACGGCGCTGCCCGTCACGTTCCTGGACGTTCCATGTCAGTCCGGAGGATGGGTGCGAGCGGGCTTTCATTCGGGAAGGCATGTCGGTAATACCAACGACGAAAAGAGTGCAGGATCAATCAATGTTCAAAACACTCCTGGTCGCCAATCGCGGCGAGATCGCCCGGCGCGTCATGCGCACCGCCAAGCGGATGGGGATTCGCACCGTCGCCGTCTATTCCGAAGCCGATGCCGAAGCTCCGCATGTGAAAGAGGCGGATGAAGCTGTGCTGCTCGGCCCGGCGCCGAGTGCCGAGAGCTATCTGCGGGCCGACAAGATCCTCGAGGCCGCGAAGGCTACCGGCGCCGAGGCCATTCACCCGGGATATGGATTCCTCTCGGAGAATGCGGGGTTTGCGCGCGATTGCGCTGCAGCCGGCATCAAATTCGTCGGTCCGTCGGCGGAATCGATCGAAGCGATGGGGCTCAAGGACCGCGCCAAGAAGCTGATGGAAGACGCGGGCGTGCCCGTCACGCCCGGTTATCACGGCGACAACCAGGATCCGGACCACCTCAAGAACGCCGCCGATGCGATCGGCTATCCGGTGTTGATCAAGGCGGTCGCCGGTGGCGGCGGCAAGGGCATGCGTAAGGTCGATGCCGAGGGTGATTTCCTCGACGCGCTGGACAGCTGCAAGCGCGAAGCGAAATCCTCGTTCGGCAATGACGAGGTGCTGATCGAGAAATTCACCGAGAATCCGCGCCATATCGAGGTCCAGGTGTTCGGTGACAGCCGCGGACGGGTGATCCATCTGTTCGAACGCGACTGCTCGCTTCAGCGCCGGCACCAAAAAGTCATCGAGGAAGCGCCGGCACCGGGGATGACGCCGAATGTGCGCGCAGCGATGTGCTCGGCGGCGGTGCAGGCCGCGAAAGCGGTGAATTACGAGGGCGCGGGAACGGTCGAATTCATCGTCGACGGATCCGGCGCACTGCGCGAGGACGGCTTTTATTTCATGGAGATGAATACCCGCCTGCAGGTCGAGCACCCGGTGACCGAGCTGGTGACAGGGCTCGACCTTGTCGAGCTGCAGCTGAAGGTCGCGGCGGGCGGCTCGGTTCCCGAGCAGGACAGTATTTCACTGAGCGGTCATGCGATCGAAGCGCGGCTTTACGCCGAGGACCCGGCGAACGGTTTCCTTCCAAGTATCGGGCCGCTTGACATCCTCGATCTGCCGTATGGCATCGACGGGGTTCGTGTCGACAGCGGCGTCGAGCAGGGCGGTGAAGTGTCGCTGCACTATGATCCGATGATCGCGAAAATCATCACCAGCGGCACCGGTCGCGACGAAGCGATCGCTCGCGGCTTGCGGGCGCTTGCCGCAACGCGGGTCTACCCGGTCAAGACCAATGGCGGTTTTCTCGGACAATGTCTGCGTGATGCGGACTTCGCGTCAGGAAATGTCTCCACGGGGCTGATTGCCGAAAAATCCGACAGCCTGCTGCCCGCGGGCCCCGCGAAGGCGGACATTGCGATTGCCGGGCGCTCGCTGCTTGAAAGATATCAGCGCGCAGAAAGCCGCGACCCGTGGTCGCTTGCGGACGGTTTCCGGTCCAATACCGACCGGCGGATCGTCGTTCGACTCGAGCATGATGGCGAGCCCGTCATTGTCAGTTTTGATCAACCGCCGGCCAAGGGCCGTCGCATCATGGCCATGATCGGTGATGAGACGCTGGCGCTGGACGGCGATGCAGCCTCCGGTCGCGTGGTGGAGGACGCAAATGGCGTCATCGTGTTTTCCGAAGGCCGCGCCAGTCGGTTCAATCTTCCGCGACCCGATGCGGCGGCCGATGCGGCAGAAGCCGGCGGGCTGGTAAAGGCGCCGATGCCGGGCAAGGTATTGTCACTGAACATTGCCGAAGGTGATGCTGTGACCAAGGGACAGAAGCTGCTGGTGCTGGAGGCCATGAAGATGGAGCATGCGCTGGCGGCGCCGCGCGACGGGGTGATTGCCAGCGTTTCGATCTCGGCCGGCGACCAGGTCGGTGAGGGTGATCCACTGGTCACGCTCGCCGACGAGGACGAGGCGGCAGCCTAGAGAACCGTCATTCCGGGCGCCTCTGGCGGGACCCGCGCGCCTGTCATGCCATGGTTGTCAGATTCCCGGATCACGTCCGCGGAGGTCGCTCTTCGTTTCAGTGCAATCTGGCCCGAAACTTGCTCGCCCTGCACGCGAAACGTGGAGGTGGCCATGAACGGCACAGGCGAAACCGGCAAGCCGGAAAAAATTGTCACGGAATGGAGCAGTGATGCCCGTTCCGGCTTTCGCAAGAAAGTCGTCGTGGGACGGCACGATCTCCATCAGAGGCCGGAGTTTTCCGACGAAGCGCTCGCGGCGCTGATCGAACGGCATCCGCGCGACCTCACGGATTTCTGTACCATGGGCGACCTCACCGACGGCGCTGACAGCTGGCGGGCTGGTGATCCGGGTGATCTGTCTGGCCTAGAATTGCTCGAAGCAGTGCGCGCCGGGAAACTCTGGATCAATCTGCGCGAGGCAATGATGGTCGATGCGGTCTACCGACCGTTGTTCGACCGCATGCTGGCCGACATGAAAGCCAACAATCCGGGTTACCGGGTGCTGAATGTCGAAAGCGGCATCCTGATTTCCTCGCCGACGGCGCAGGTCTTCATTCATTCCGACGTTTCGGAAACCATTCTCTGGCATGTGTGCGGCAAAAAGCGGATCCGCATCTACCCGACCGCTGCGCCCTATGTCACTGACCGGCACATGGAAGCGATACTGCACAAAGAACAGACCGAGGATCTGCCATTCGAACCGGCTTGGGACAATGAATGCGAAGCGGTGGACCTGGAGCCGGGCATGTTCACCTCCTGGCCGCTGCACGGACCGCACCGTGTGCAAAATCTGTCAGGCATGAATGTGTCGATCACGATGGAATTGGTAACGCCGGAATCGATGCTCAAGAATGGCGTGCTGCACGCGAATGGCGTGCTGCGCCGGCGGTTCGGCATGGATCCGAAATCGACCGCCGCGAGCGGCCCAGGTGCCTATTTGAAGCTGGCATTCTCGAAAATGGCGAAAAAGCTGTGGCGGCACAGCAAGCCGCTGCCAAAGAGCGAAACAACGTTCGAGATCGACGGTGCGTCGCCGACGGGTTTCCGCGACAAGGCCGCATAGCCAGCCTGTCCAAGCTGTAACTTGCCAGGCCTGCCTGCCTGGCCTTTGCTGGTCCTGCTGGGGGGCATCGACCGGGCTAAGGGATCCTTACTTTGATGACAATTCTGCAAGCGGCCGCCATGGCGGCGCTGATGGCATCCGCAGTTCACGCGGACAATTTATCCTATCCGGAACCTCTCGCTGACGCGTTGGCCATGACCTATGAAACGCCGGAGGACGCGCACTGGCGGTTCGTGGTCGACATAACAGCTGCCGACCAGACGCTGAGCGCCCGTTTCGATGGCAGCCGGCCCGACGGCGAGGACTGGACCCTGATCAGCCCCACCGACCCCGCGACGCTGAATGACGAGCTGTCAGAGATTTGGGTGGACATGAATACACCGAACGAGGCCGAACCGGCAGAAGGCGATTCTTCGATCGGCAGGGGCGGATTATTCTTCGACGCCGAGTCCGCCCTCATGGTGGACGGCGAGGTGCGGCCACTGGGGTCTGGTCGCTATGCCTTTGCGCCAAATCTCGACCCGGGATCGGACGAGGACGATCTGATGCAGGAGCATCTTTCCGGTGAATTGTCATTGGCTGATGCCGGCCATGTCGGTGAGATCCGGATTTTCGCGCCGGAGAGCTTCAAACCCAATGCCGCCGCCCGGATCCATACCTTCGAGATGGTCATGACCTTCGATCGTCAGGATGGTCTGCCGGCACCGATCATGACGTCACTCTCGACGCATGTGGAGGTCAGTGCGCTGTTCCAGCGACATCAGCAACGCATGGCCATGCGATTTTCCGATGTGGAGTATGTGGAGCCCTGACTTGGCGTCAGGCCGGAGTCGGCCTAGCTCGTAGGCATGACGGTGCATCTGGTCAAACTCTGCGTTGGCGTTGATACGATCGATGATCTCGAGCGCCACCGTGCCCGCGTGAAAGCGGCAGCGGACCAGCGCGGGGAAACCTGGCAGTCGACGCATGTCACGCGCATGTCTCCCAAGCGCGCCGAGGAGATTCTCGATGGCGGCAGTCTTTACTGGGTCATCAAGCGCGTCATCCAGGTCCGGCAGCGGATTATCGACCTTCGCGAAGTCGTCGGCGATGACGGGATCAAGCGGTGCGCTATCGTCATGGACAACGAGCTGATCCGCACCGCGCCGGCGATGCGGCGACCGTTTCAGGGATGGCGTTATCTCAAGCCGGAAGACGCTCCCGCGGATTTGTCGGATCCGGCCGCCGGTGGCGCCGATCTGCCGGCCGAATTGCGCCGCAAGCTGCTCGAAATCGGGGCCTGGTAGGGCTAGCCGACCGCCAGATTGTCGATGAGGCGCGTCTTGCCGAGCCAGACAGCTGCAAGGACGCGCGCCGGACGATCGACGGGGCCAGCCGGCAGCGGCGCCAGCGTCGCTGCACACCGCGCTTCGATGTAGTCGACGCGGTCGAAGGCGCTCGCCGCTTTCGCAAGCGCCTTTCCCTGAGCCGTCTCCCAGTCGGTGCCATTGGCCAGATCCCTGGCAAAACCGGTCAGGATTTCATGCAGACCGGCGGCAATCTCGCGTTCCTTCGTCGACAGGTAGGCATTGCGGGAGGACAGGGCGAGACCGTCGCGTTCGCGCAGCGTCGGGCCCGGTATAATCGATATCGGCAGGTCGAGATCGCGGACCATCTGTTTTATGACCAGCAATTGCTGATAGTCCTTCTCGCCGAACACGGCGAGATCAGGCTGGACGCGGTTGAACAGCTTCGCGACGACGATCGCCACCCCTGCGAAGAAATGCGGCCGGAAGTCGGTTTCCAGCCCTTGCGCGGCGCCTCCGAGCTTCAGCTCGGTAGCAAATCCGTCCGGATACAAGTCCGAGGCGAGCGGTGCGTAGAGCATGTCACAGTCGGCATTCGCCAGTTTCGCGGCATCGTCGCGGAGTGTTCGCGGGTAGGCATCGAAATCCTCGTGTGGCGCAAATTGAGCCGGATTGACGAAGATGCTCGCGACGACCCTGCTGCCACGCTCCTGTGCCAGCTTGATTAGCGAGAGATGGCCTTCATGAAGCGCCCCCATTGTCGGTACGAAACCGACACGCTGCCCATCGCGCTGCCATCCACGGATTTTTTTGCGGAGTTGGTCGAGATCTGCCGTCGTGGCGATGGGAAGGGAAGAAAGATCGCTCATCCGCGCCGGATAATGCGGCTTCGCGCTGGACGCAAGCGGTGCGACTCGCACTAGGTTCTAAAAATGATCCGTATCGCCACAATTCTGTTTCTCGGCATCGGCCTTGCGGGCTGTGTCACGACCCGCGAAGAGGCACCCGCCGCCTTACCTGTGGCAGCCACGCCAGCTGCTGCGATCGCAGCGCACCTGGCCCAGGAACTGGACTACCGCGCCCGCCATGATCCGGCTGCGCTGGACTCGGTCGATGCCGAGATGCGGGCGCTCGCCCTTCGCATGGCCGCACCGCCTGAACCCGACCCCGAGCCCGAACCATTGGCGCCTGACCCTGACGGCGGTGTCAGCCTAATGCACGCTGTGCATCTGGCCTCGTATCGGGAGGAAGCCCACGCCGCGGCGGGCTGGCGCACACTCCAGGAATTGTTTCCGGACTTGCTGGGTGTGCGGCAGGCACGGTTGCAGGAGACCGATCTGGGCTCGCGCGGCGTATTCCTGCGGCTCAAGGCCGGACCGTTCGATTCCGCCGCGGATGCGGCGGATGCCTGTCACGCGATAGAGGAATCCGGCGGCTGGTGCGCAGTGACGGATTTCACAGGGCAGTCCCTGCGGCGGTAACTATTTTCACAAATTTAATCATCGGTTAGCGCTGGCACCCGTCTTGCTCTAGAGTGGGCTTGGGTGAATTACGACATCTGGTGTTTTCATGAATGTATCGACGCGATCCGAACGTCCTGGCCGGTTCAGCTTGGTGCGCCGCAATTCCGGAGCGCACGTCATTGTGGTCGGCAATGAGAAGGGGGGCGCGGGCAAGTCGACGGTCGCAATGCACCTGACTGTTGCGCTGTTGCGGATGCACAAATCCGTTGGAGTCATCGACCTCGATCTTCGCCAACGGTCATTCGGTCGGTATCTTTCCAACCGTCGTCACTGGGTGGATTCCCACGGTGTCGAGCTGCCAATGCCGAAAGAGCGCAGTGTCGCGCCGAGCGGATTGCGCCATCTCGATGAAGCCGAAGCCGAGGAAAATGCCCGCTTCCAGGCCGCCTTCAGCGAGCTGAAGGCAGATTGCGATTTCATAGTTATCGATGCGCCGGGTGCGGATACGCATTATTCGCGCCTCGCCCATGCGCGCGCCGACACCATCGTCACGCCGGTCAATGACAGCTTTATCGATTTCGATCTGCTTGCCGAGATCGACGCGACGACGTTCGAGGTCGGGCGGCCGAGTGTCTATGCCGAACTCGTTTGGGACTGCCGCAAGCGGCGCGCCGGCTCGGACCGGAAAACGATCGACTGGGTGGTCATGCGCAACCGCATGTCGCAACTCGATGCGCGTAACAAGCGCCGGGTGGGCGAGGGGCTCAAGAAGCTGTCGGAGCGGATCGGTTTCCGGCTGGCACCGGGATTTGCCGAGCGCGTGATCTACCGCGAGCTGTTTCCGCTGGGCCTGACGCTGCTCGACCTGACCGAAGACGGTTCGAGCGTGGTGTTCTCGATGAGCCATGTTGCTGCGCGCCAGGAGATGCGCGATCTGCTGACCGTCTTGAAACTTCCGGAATTGACGGGCACTAAACTGCCCTTCTGATGCCTTTTCTGATCCTCGGCTTTGCCGTCCTCATTGTTCTGGTCCTCGCTGCCCGTGCATTCTCCCGGATGAACACAGCAGAAGCGGCGCGCTGGTCGCGTATCCTGCTTGGATTGGCCGCTGCCATTGTTGGTGGTCTGCTGACTTTGCGTGGCTTGGCCATGATCGGCGCGCCTATTGCGACATTCGGTGTGGGGCTGATGGCGATCGGAGCCGGGTTTCGGCCCAAGCCGCGCCGCGGTTCGCAGAATGCCGAAACGCCTGCCCGCCAAATGTCGCGCGCAGAAGCGCTTGATTTGCTCGGACTGACAGGGAATCCGGATGCCGCCGAAATCAACACGGCCTACCGCGCGCTCATGAAGAAAGTGCATCCCGATTCCGGCGGAACGGGCGGGCTGTCGAGACGGCTAACGGAAGCGCGTGACGTCTTGCTAAAAAACTAGCCGCCTGGTGCGACCGCGAAGCATGACTCGTTAACCGCTGCCAGTTGCGCGCAAACGCGCCTGGCATTCGCGGCGTCAACCCCGGTAAAGCGCGCGCGATACAATACGCGGCCATTGGTCGCGAAGCGCGGCGTGGCAAGGGCGGCGTTCGCCAGACGATCGCCGGACATGTCGCGAATGGTTTCCAGCCGCGCCTGTGCTGCTGCGGCATCGGCGTAGGCGCCGACCTGCACGGACCAGCTGCCGGCGTTGGTCCGAGCAACGGTTTCCGGGTTGCGCTCGATTGCCGGTGGAGGGCCCAGATCGTCGGAAATCTCGACGCGCAATGCCGGCAGACTCTCGCCATCGCCCTGGGCCACGGGTTGCGCCAGATCAAGCGAAGCGATGTGAGTGGCCAACAGATCCTGTTCGCGGATCGGATTGAGGCGCGGCGAGAGGGTCTGGGCGGCCATGATCAAGGCTTCCCGATTGTTGAGCGAGCGAAAAGCGGCTTCGAGCAATTGCTCTGCGTGGCTGTCGCGGTAAGCGGCCGTGGGACCGCCCATCACAACGGCGACGAGCGATCTGTCGCCGCGTTGAGCCGTCGTGGCGATGTTAAATCCCGACGCCCGGATGTAGCCGGTTTTCATGCCGTCGACGCCGTCCACCCGCCCGACGAGATTATTGTGCGAACGATAGGTGCGGTTGTTGTAGGTGAAACTGCGCTCGGCGAAATACGGCATGTATTGCGGGAAATCCCTGCGCAGTGCGAGTGTCAGCCTGGCCATGTCGCGGGCGGTTGTGACCTGGCGGGAATTGGGCAGACCCGATGCATTGCGAAATGTCGTGTTGGAAAGGCCGAGTTCGCGCGCCCGCGCCGTCATTTCGACGGCAAAGGCCCGTTCGGTCCCCGCCAATTCCTCGGCGACGATCACCGCCACATCATTCGCACTCTTGATGATGAGGGCGCGGATCGCGGTCTCGACCGACAGCGTGTCGCCGGCCGAAAGGTTGAGGTTGGACGGCTGCTGGCTGGCTGCGATGCGAGATGCCGTCAGCGTATCCGCGAGATCAAGCTCGCCCTGTTCGATCGCTTCAAACAGCAAATAGAGGGTCATCATCTTAGTAAGTGATGCCGGATAACGGCGCGCGTCTGCCAATCGACTGTGCAGGATTTCGCCGGTATTCGAGTCCGCAACGAAGGCGGCATAACGGCGTGTATCAGCGTCAGCTTGCCCATTGAGCAAGGCCGCCAGCGCAACCGCGAGCGCGAAAACCCATCCACGCATGCCAAACATGACCCGGATAGAGCACTGCAACCTCTTGAGGCGGTGTTAAGAGGTCGAAAAAATAATTATTGTGCAGTGCAACATAATTCTTGACGCGGGCGCACACATCCCTCATATAAATGCTGCAACTGCGAACAAACGAGTCGCAACTGAAGAGTTTGATATGACCGAGACCGTCAAGAAACCGGCCGCAAAAGCGGCAAAAACCGACGCCAAGCCGGCCAAGGCCCAAAAGCCTGCTGCCACGAAAGCCTCGGCGAAACCCGCTGCCAAGAAGGCCGCGCCGGTTGCCAAGAAAACAACCAGGAAATCACCGGCCCGCAAGCCGGCGAAAGCCAAATCCTCCCCGAAAAAGGATAAAACCATGACCAAAGCTCAAACCACTGCCGTCAACGAGACGATCGAGAACATCACCGCCGCCGGCAATGAGGCCTTCAAGGAAGGTTTCGAGAAGTCGCTGAAGTCGGTCAACGAGATCAATTCGTTTGCCAAGGACAATGTCGACGCCGTGATCGCTTCCGCGACGGCTGCCGGCAAGAACGCCGAAACGCTGAATGCCAACGCCGTGGCATACGCCAAGACCTCGATGGAATCGGCTGTTGCCGCCACCAAGGCGCTGACCACCGCCAAATCGGTTCAGGACATGATCGAAGTCCAGACTGATTTCGTGAAGTCGTCCATGGACATGTTCCTGGGCGAACTGAACAAGACCACCGACCTTTATGCCGGTGCTGTCAAAGAAGTAGCCAAGCCGATCAATGACCGCTTCGCGGCGTCGGTCGAAATGGTTCAGTCGGCCCGCTAGGACCGACTTCAGGGTAGCGACTTCTCCCCTCAGCTGCCCTGTAAATTTCTCCCCAACTGGCCCGGTGGCTTTCCACCGGGCCTTTTCTTTTGCGCGCTCGTCCCCACTTGGTTGCCGGATTTTAACCGATCGGGTGTCACAATTTCGCTCCACAGCTTAGGGAAGCTGTGCATGACGACGCGAAAGGCCTTCCAAGATCGCAATGCTTGCATATCTAATAGAGCTCTAGCGACGAGCCGAATCGATGAGTGAGCGCCGCGATAAACCCAGCGACCCCGATCGCCAGACCGGTGTCGCGACCCGCACCCGGCCGAAGACGAAAAAACCGTCTTTATACCGGGTGATCATGTTGAACGACGATTTCACGCCGATGGAATTCGTCGTCGAGGTGCTGATGCGCATCTTCAATAAGTCGCCGGAAGAAGCGACGCAGATCATGCTTCATGTGCACCAGAATGGCGTCGGCGTTTGCGGCGTATTCACCTTCGAGATCGCCGAAACGAAGGTGGCGCAGGTGATGGACCTGGCACGGCGCGCGCAGCATCCGCTGCAATGTACGATGGAAAAGGAATAGACGTTGCCCTCATTTTCAACCGCTCTCGAAGACACGCTGCATCGCGCACTCGGTTTCGCGAACGAGCGTGGTCATGAATACGCCACGCTGGAACATCTCCTGCTAGCGCTTGTCGACGACGAGGACGCAGCGGGCGTGATGAATGCGTGTGATCTCGATCTCGGGGAGCTGAAGGCGACACTGACGGCTTTTGTCGATGCCGAGCTGGGCGAGCTGGCCGTCGACGACAATGAGGACGCGAAGCCGACGACCGGCTTCCAGCGCGTCATCCAGCGAGCGGTGATCCACGTCCAGAATGCCGGCCGGGAAGAGGTAACCGGTGCCAATGTGCTGGTCGCGATCTTTGCCGAACGTGAAAGCCATGCCGCGCATTTCCTCGCGGAGCGTGACATGACCCGCTATGACGCGGTGAATTATATATCGCACGGGATCGCCAAGCGGCCGGGCGAGGGTGAGGCACGGCCGGTGCGCGGTGCCATCGAAGAGGAAGACGAAGAGGAAAAGGACAGCGATGCGCTGTCAGCCTATTGCGTCGACCTCAACGCCAAGGCGCGTGAAGGTGGTGTCGATCCGCTGATCGGCCGGGAATCCGAGGTGGAGCGCTGCGTCCAGGTGCTGTGCCGCCGTCGCAAGAACAATCCGTTGCTGGTTGGCGATCCGGGTGTCGGCAAGACTGCCATCGCCGAAGGCCTGGCCCGCAAGATCATCGAGAAAGACGTTCCCGAAGTCCTGCAGGACGCTACGATCTATTCGCTCGATATGGGCTCGCTGCTCGCCGGGACCCGCTATCGCGGTGATTTCGAGGAGCGCGTGAAACAGGTGGTGAAGGAGCTCGAAGACAAGGAAGGCGCGATCCTCTTCATCGACGAGATTCACACTGTGATCGGTGCCGGCGCGACATCGGGCGGCGCGATGGATGCGTCCAACCTGCTGAAACCGGCGCTGCAATCGGGTGGACTGCGTTGCATGGGTTCGACGACCTACAAGGAGTTCCGGCAGCATTTCGAGAAGGATCGCGCGCTGGCGCGACGCTTCCAGAAAATCGATGTGGTCGAGCCGGGCAAGGACGACACCGTAAAAATCCTGATGGGTCTGAAGCCGCATTTCGAGAAATTCCACGATGTGCGCTTCACGAACGATGCAGTGAAAACGGCGGTCGACCTGTCGACCCGCTACATCACCGATCGCAAGCTGCCGGACAAGGCTATCGACGTGATCGACGAGGCCGGCGCGCGCATGCGGCTGCAGCCGGTATCGAAACGCAAGAAGACGATCGGCGTGCGCGAGGTCGAAACCGTTATCGCCAAGATGGCGCGCGTGCCCGAAAAATCGGTGTCGAAGGATGACGAGACAGCGCTGAAGTCACTGCCGTCGGATCTGCGCCATGTCGTGTTCGGCCAGGACGAGGCCATCGAGAAGCTGTCCTCGGCGATCAAACTGGCTCGCGCAGGCTTGCGCGAACCGGAGAAGCCGATCGGCAATTATCTGTTCTCGGGTCCGACCGGTGTCGGCAAGACCGAAGTCGCCAAGCAGCTGGCCTCGATCCTCGGGGTCGAACTGCTGCGCTTCGACATGTCGGAGTACATGGAACGGCACACGGTTTCGCGGTTGATCGGCGCGCCGCCGGGATATGTCGGTCACGACCAGGGCGGTCTCCTGACCGATGCCGTCGACCAGCACCGGCATGCCGTGCTGTTGCTCGACGAGATCGAGAAGGCGCATCCCGATCTGTTCAACATTCTGTTGCAGGTGATGGATCATGGCAGCCTGACTGATGCCAATGGCAAGACCGTCGACTTCCGCAATGTTGTGCTGATCATGACCACGAACGCCGGGGCTGCCGATGCCGCCAAGGAAGCCATCGGCTTTGGCCGTGACAAGCGGGAAGGGGAGGACCAGGCGGCGATCGAGAAGCTGTTCACGCCGGAATTCCGTAACCGCCTCGACGCGATCATTCCTTTTGCCGGCCTGTCGCAGCCGATCGTTGCACGCGTGGTGCAGAAATTCGTACTGCAGCTGGAAGCCCAGCTGGCCGACCGTGGCGTGACTTTCGAGCTAAGCGACGAAGCCACAGAATGGCTGGCAACGCGCGGCTATGACACCAAATTCGGCGCGCGGCCGCTGGCCCGCGTGATCCAGGAGCACATCAAGAAACCATTGGCTGACGAGATTCTGTTCGGCCAGCTCAAGAATGGTGGCCTGGTGAAAGTCGATGTCGATGCAGCCGATCCAGACCGGCTCGATTTCGAGATCACGCCCGGCGACCGGATCAAACCGAAGTCGAAGGGTGGCGGGAAAAAGAAGGCCAAGGAGCCCGTGCGCTAAACGCAGTTATTCCGCAAAAACCTGACGTGCATCAAGGCCGTCACCGGATCCGGTGGCGGCCTTTTGCTGTTCGCGATACTGACGCGGCGTCAGGCCGGTTGCCTCCTTGAAGGCGCGGTTGAACGGGCCCAGCGAAGCAAAACCGCTGTCGAGTGCGACATTCAGAATGCCACGCGAAGCCATGACCGGGTCCCGCAAAAGAGACTGTGCGTGTTCTATCCGGAAGCGGTTGATGAAGCGGTTGAAATTGGGTTGGCCGAGACCGGCCACAATGGCGCGGGAAACCTTGTAGTCCTTCTCGCCCAGCATTCCGGCAAGCGTGGACACTTTCAGGTCGGGATCGAGATAGGCCCCCTCCGTCACGACGGCTTGAGCGCGCCGCGCCAGCGCGTGTTCGTCGGCCGTTGCGGGCGGCGCCTTTCGGGCGGATCCTGCAGGCAGCGGATGCTTTTGACGATGGAATAGCGCGATGCTGGTGCAGCCCATGATCGCGATGGCGCAGAGGCCCTGAATGGCGGTTGTTATTTCGGGTGAAAGGAACTCCAGCCGGCCGTGATCAAACAACAGGACGCAGATCCCGACGCCAGCGCCGAAGGCGGACAGGAAGACATAGCGGATTCGCTTCTCGGCTTCCGAAATGCCCGACCAGCCATTCAGTCCTTCGCCGAAAGCGAGCACAAGCGCGGCCGAGCTGAACAGTGTTTGCAGCCCGTCGAGGCGGGTCATCCAGCTTGTCAGCGTGGCTTCGCCCATGAGATTGCCGAGGCCGGTGACCAGGGCGAATTGATCGAAGACCGTGGGCAGAAAGATGCCGGCCAGGATCGCAATTTCGGGAGGGCCCAGAACCGCGCGGTGCCGGAATAATTCGCGCGAGGTCAGCCAGAAGAAAGAACAGGATGCGCAACTGGCGATCGCAAGGGCCGGGTAGGCGGCACCGAGGGCTGGCCGCCCGGCGATCTCGATAACCATGACGGCGACGAGGCCGATGCAGAAGATTGCCCAGACGATGTTGAGGCGGGAGAAGTCGCGGCGCAACCCGATCCAGGCGACCCAACCGGCGGCCATCGCTATCGCGAGGCCTTTCAATGTCACGCCGAATTCAAGCACGCCGCTATTCCCTCATTCGTCTGCTACCATCCACCCGGCAATTGCTTGTATGCAAGCCGGCCGTGATTTTCCAGCCGATTTGCAAATCGGCGAGCCTGCCGATGGCCTTTGGGTTTTCCTTTCAAGTGCCATGCCGGTCAGGGCAGGCGATACAAGAAAGGATATCACATGCCGGTCGATCATGTCGCTGCGCCGCGCGCCGCGGTGCCCTCCCCCCAAGCCATTCTCAAATCCACCGGACTGCTCTGGTTTCTCGCGGCGGTCATCGGCCAGTGGCTTTTCGCCTATTATGTCATTGCCGCTTATGCGCCCGAGACTCTCAGCGGCCAGTGGGCACGCTGGGACGAAACCGGGCTGATCCAGGGCTTCACTGCTGGCGATTTGGTCGGCAATCTCGCTTTCATCTCCCACACATTGCTGACCTTCGTGATCTGCGTTGGCGGCACGCTTCAGCTGATGCCGCCGGTGCGCAAGCGTTTCCCGACATTGCACCGCTGGACGGGGCGGACCTATCTGACGATCGGCGCGGTTATGGCCATTGGCGGCATCTGGATGATCTGGGGCCGCGGCTCGCGGCTGACCGAGATCGGCGGTTGGGGCACCACGATCAACGGCCTGATGGCATTGGTGACGATCTGCATTGCCTTCTATTTTGCCAGGCGCCGGGAAATCGACCGCCACCGGCGCTGGGCTATGCGGACCTTTATCCTGTTGAGCGGCGTCTGGTTCACGCGCCTTGGCTATATGGCGTGGGCGATACTGACGGGCGGGGCAGGGATGAGCCGGACACTCGATGGTCCGTTCGACGCCTTCATCGCCTTTGGAAGCTATCTCCTGCCGCTGGCTGTGCTCGAGCTTTACCTGTTCGCTTCGGACAGGCGTTCGGGCGGTTTGAAGCTGGCGACGTCAGCGGTCATGTTGGCCGCCGCCGGCATCACGGCACTAGGCGTATTCGGGGCCTGGACGGTGATGTGGAGCCCGCATGTCTAGATGAGCGCGGCGCGAATTCGTTCCGCTTGCGACTTGAGTTCGTCGGTGTCGGCCTGACCGTCTCCGTGTCGTCCCAGCGACTTATCAGCCCAGCGCGGAATGATGTGGAAATGGATATGGAAGACGGTCTGGCCTGCCGGTGCCCCATTGAACTGGGTGACGACAAGCCCGTCGGGTTGGAGCGCGGTCTCCACCGCGCGGGCCAGCCGTTGAACTCGCTGGATCGCAGCGGAAGCGGTTTCGGGCGAGAGATCGAGCAAATTGCGCGCCGGCTCGCGCGGCACGACCAGACAATGTCCGGGTGACTGCGGGAAGATATCCATGAACGCGATGACCACATCGTCTTCGAAAATCTTGATGGCCGGGGCTTCGCCTCGCAGGATTTTCGCGAAAACATTCTGATCGTCGTAATCGCCGGTGAGGCTCATGTTCGGGCTCCGTGAATAGCTGGGCGGACTGATCAATACTTCACGGCGACGCCTTGAAAGGCAATTCAGCCTGCTGTGCCTCTATATCGGCCAGTACCGCGCGGCGTTCGTAGTCGAGATAGTCTGCAACCGCCTGCCGGAAGTTTCCGTCGGGAATGTGGTGCACGGAATGCACGGGCCGGGGACGATAGCCCCGCGCCAACTTGTGTTCGCCCTGGGCGCCAGCCTCGACGCGCGACAGGCCATGCGCGATCGCGAAATCGATGGCGCGGTGATAGCAAAGCTCGAAATGCAGGAAGGGGCTTTCAGCGAGCCGTCCCCAATAGCGGCCATAAAGCGCATCCGATCCGATAAAGTTGAGTGCTGCCGCAAAATAGCGTCCGTCGCGCTTGGCCATCGCCATGTAGACCCGGTCCGCCATTGCCCGGTGGATGCGGTCAAAGAAGTCGCGATTGAGATAGGGCTGGCCCCATTTGCGGCTGCCGGTGTCCTGGTAGCAGGCGAAGAACACGTCCCAGTGTTCCGGGCGGAGATCATCACCTGTTAGGCCGACAATCTCGATCCCGTCATTGGCTGCTGCGCGCTCCTTTTTCAGCGCCTTGCGTTTGCGTGAAGACAGCGCAGTGAGAAAATCGTCATAGGTCCGATAGCCCTCATTTTCCCAGATATATTGCCGGTCGACGCGGTGAAGCAGGCCGAGCCGGTCCGCGGTCTCCCGATCGGGAGCCGCCGGGAAATTCATTGACCAGACCGACAGTCCGTTGGTTTCGGCAAGCTGCATGGCGCCGAGCGCCAGGGCTTCGCGGATGTCCGCTTGGGGTGCCAGAAGGCGGCGTCCGGTGGCGGGCGTGAAGGGAATAGCCGACAGGAGTTTGGGATAATATCGACCGCCGGCGCGCTCAAAGGCATCTGCCCAGGCATGGTCAAACACGTATTCGCCATATGAATGTGCTTTCGCATAAGCCGGCAGGGCACCGCGCAGCGTGCCGTCAGCAGCCGTGGCCACCAGGTGAGCAGGTTGCCAGCCGGTTTTGGTCGTGGCGCACCCACTGGCTTCCAGCGCGTGCAGGAAGTCCCAGGACAGGAAGGGATCGAAGCTTTCGCCCGCCGGATTGGCGACAGCGTCCCAGGCGGGCTTGTCCACCTCGGTCAGGCTGGCAATGGAGCGCAGAGAAAGCCCGGTCATCGCTGTTGGAGATAGGCGTTACGCGCAGCCAGGGGAAGATGGCAATCAACCGCTTGTCAGTGTGCGGGCGCCCTGATCGCGATTGCGGCTGCAGTTTCGCGTTTCGGGCGCGATGACAAGCGCACCGAAAATAGTCAAACTCGGCGAAATCCGGGAGGGAATAGATGAGCAACAGATTCGAGGGAAAGGTGGCGCTGGTCACAGGTGGCTCGCGCGGAATTGGCGCGGCAATATGCCGTCGGCTTGCCGCTGAAGGGGCCGACGTCGTGTTGACCTATGGCGGTTCGAAGGACAAGGCCGAAGCCGTCGCCGAGGAAATTCGCGCCATGGGCCGGAAGTCGGAAGCACTGCATTGTGATGCGAGCGAGCGCGGCGCGACGGCGGCCCTGATTGCCGATGTTGCTGCGCGCTATGGCCAACTGGACGTGCTGGTCAACAATGCCGGCGTTTATCCTTTGACCTCACTTGCTAAATGTTCCGACGAGGTCTGGGACCAGATGCTGGCGATCAATCTGACCGCGGTCTTCGAAGGGTTGCGTGCGGCCTACAGGGTGATGTCGCCCGGCGGATCCATCGTCACGATCGGTTCAGTCGCCGGGGATGCCGCGCAGATGCCCGGCGTTGGTGTCTATTCGTCGTCGAAAGCCGGTGTCGAACTGATCACCAGGGCTGCGGGCCGCGAATTCGGCCGCAAGGGCATTCGCGCCAACGTCGTCCAGCCGGGGCCGATCGACACGGACATGAATCCGGCCGATGGCCAAAATGCAGATTTGCAGAAGATGATGGTGCCGCTGGGCCGTTATGGCGAAGCCGAGGAAGTCGCTGCCGCGGTGGCATTTCTGGCCAGCGAGGACGCGTCATACATAAACGGCACCACGCTGAAAGCTTGCGGAGGTATGACCGCATGAGCCGCGGCATCCGTGCGGCGATTGCGTTTACAGCGCTGGCCGCCGTCATCATCCAGTATTTCACCTTCGTTGCCGGCGCCGAAATCGGGATTGCCGGCGCCAGCATCCGGTATTTCAGCTATTTTACCGTCCTGACCAATTCGCTGGTCGCTGTCGGCTGGGGACTTAATGCGCTTCGCCCGGACAGTGCGCCGGGTCGGTTTTTTGCGCGCGATGATGTGCGAACAGCGGTGACAAGCTACATCGTGCTGGTCGGCGTGGTGTATCACCTCCTGCTGTCGGCAGACCATCATCCGCAAGGCATTCAATGGTTCGCGAATCTGTTGCTGCACTATGTGGTGCCAGCTGCCGTGCTGCTCGAATGGCTGCTCGGGTCGCCGCAGCGGACAGCGCGTTATTCGCAAGCTCTGGTGTGGCAGATCTACCCGATCGCCTATACCGCTTATTCGCTGATCAAGGGCGCGGTGACCGGGTTCTATCCCTATCCGTTTCTCGATGTGAATACGCTGGGATATTCCGGCGTGGCCTACCAGCTGGCGATCATGATCGTTGCCTTCACGTTGACCAGCCTGGCCTTCATCGCGATTGGCAGAATGCACGCGCGGCTGGCGCGCTAGGCCATTTCGAAGATCGCGTCGACCTCGACCGCGGCGCCGAGCGGCAGGGCCGGGCAGGAGACGGCTGACCGGGCATGGCGCCCGGCTTCGCCGAAAGCCTCCACCATGAGGTCGGAGGCGCCATTGATGACTTTCGGGATGGCCGCGAATTCCGGTGTTGCACAAACGAAGCCTCCAAGCTTCACGACGCGGACGAGACGCGACAGGTCCCCGTCGAGCGCGGCTTTGAGTTGGGCGATCAGGTTGAGCCCACACAAGCGGGCGGCGGCCTGGCCCTGTTCGACGTTCATGGATTCGCCAAGGCGTCCTTTCACGAGACCATCGGGTCCGAGGGAGATTTGCCCGGAAACGAAGATTTGCTGGCCGCTCCGGACGTAGGGCACGTAGTTGGCAACAGGTGCGGCCGCCTCCGGCAGGGTCAAGCCAAGATCGGCAAGGCGTTTTTCGGCATCGGACATTGTCAGTCTCCCTTGCTGCACTTCACTCCTACACCGTCAGTGCGGTCAGGCAAGCCGCTTGACTTGACGCGAAGGTTATCCGGCATGCTTGCACGCACTTGCTGATCCGGAGCCCGGAATGACGGTGCATGAAGAACCTGTGATCGTGACCGCCGCCGACGGTTTTCAACTGTCGGCGTCAGCTTTCTGGCCGGATCGTCCGAAGGCCAGCGTGCTCCTGAGTTCGGGCACGGGCTTTCCGAAAGAATTCTATGCGCGACTGGCGCAAGCCGGGGCCGAGCGCGGGTATGCGGTGCTGACCTATGATTACCGCGGCATTGCCGGTTCGGTGCCGGAGACCGGGCTCAGGGGCTTCGAGGCCGACATGCTGGACTGGGGACGCCTTGACATGACGGCGGCCGGCGAATTCGCAATGGCTATGGCGCCAGGTCAGCCCTTGTTCACGCTGGGCCACAGTGTCGGGGGGCATCTGATCGGGTTTTCACCGATCGGCAAACTGGCCGCCGGACATGCTTTCATCAATGTCGGTTCGGGGTATTGGGGCAAATCGGCGTGGCACTACATGCCCCTCGCGCTGTTTTTCTGGATGATCTACGGCCCGGCCTGTCTGGCTGTGAAGGGCTATATTCCCGGCGGCGGGCTATGGGGTGGTACGGCCCTGCCGCGCAAGGCCTTCATGCTTTGGCGCAGCTGGTGTCTGAAGCCGGGCTATTTCGGTGATGTGCTGAATCAGCTCGGACCACAGCATTTTGCGGAGATCGACGGACCGATCCATTCCTGGGGTGCGAATGACGACCCGATCGCCAATCGCCGGACCACGCCGGATATCCTGCGGCTTTATTCGTCCGCTTCACGCGAAGCGACGTGGCTGGAGCCAAAGGAATTCGGGCTGAAAACGATTGGCCACCAGGGGCTAATGAGCCGTCGCTGTGCGGGAATCTGGCCGCAAATCTACGACTGGTTTGACATGCTCATCGAGAGGTCCGCAACGCGCGCCCCTTGATCACCGCGTCCTCGCCGAAGCGGGCGCGGGCCTTGTCCATGGCTCGTTCGGCGGCAGCCCTTTTGGGGGCATCGGGATCGAGCAGGTCACGCGGGTCGGATTCGCCGTCGACGAGGTTGGAAATGCCAATGCCGATGAGACGGAATTTGCGGCCGTCGGCTTCTTTCTCGAGCAATTCACGACCGACCCGGAACAACGTGTCCGCGAGTTGGGCGGGCTTGCTCAGCGTCCGTCTCCGCGTGATGATCTTGAACGCCGCGGTTCGCAGCTTGAGCGTCACGACATGGCCTGACACGGCCTTGGCCTTGGCCATATCGGCGACCCGAACGCATTGCCGCCAGAGGCGTTTTTCAAGCTCTGCGGGCGCGGCGATGTCGTCGAAGAAGGTGGTTTCCGAGGAAACGCTCTTGCGGCTTCGGTCCGGCGTGACGGTGCGGTAGTCCTCGCCCCGGGCGAGCCGCGCCAATCGGTATCCGCCATCGCCATAGCGTTCAGCCATGGTCTTTTCACCGCGCGCCAGAACGTCGTCGAGGGTGCGGATGCCGTCCTTTTCGAGGCGGGCGGCAAATACGGGCCCGACACCGTAAACGGCGCGGGTCGACTGACGGCGCAGGAATCCCGGCGCATCGCCGCGGCCCAGAATGAAGAAACCGTTTGGTTTATCCTGATCGGACGCGGTCTTCGCGAGAAACTTATTGTACGCAAGCCCCACGGAAACAGTGATGCCGACCTCTTCGTGAATCCGGCGTTGCAGCCGGAGCAGAGTCAGGGCCGGTGCGGCGTGATGCAGGCGCTCGGTTCCGGTCAGGTCCAGAAAGGCCTCGTCGATCGACAGCGGTTCTACGGCGGGCGTGATGTCGCGCATCATTTCGCGGATGCGCTTTCCTTCCTCGGCATAGAGCGACATGCGCGGTTTCAGGACAATGGCGTCGGGGCAGGCCTTCAGCGCCTTGAACATCGGCATGGCAGACTTCACGCCATAGAGCCGCGCGACATAGCAGGCCGTCGAGACCACGCCGCGGCGGCCTCCGCCAATGATCACCGGCTTGTCCTCGAGCGCGGGATCGTCGCGCTTCTCGATGGCCGCATAAAAGGCATCGCAGTCGATGTGGGCAATCGACAGTTCATTGATCTCCGGGTGGCGCAGCAACCGATGCTGTCCGCATTCAGCGCAGCTGTCCGCGTCCGTCGCCGGTGCCAGGCACGCGCGGCAATATCCGGGACCGGCGGTCATTCGAGCGGCCAAAGCCAGGCGGCGCCGCGCACGCCGGAGCTGTCCCCGTGCACGTTGGGCCTCACCCGCGTGGTCATCGCGTCGGAAAAAACATGGCCGGCGAGGCGTGTCTCGACGCGCTCCGCCAGCTCCGGGATGTTCGACAAACCGCCGCCGAGCACAATGATTTCCGGATCGACAATGTTGATCACCGTGGCGAGCCCGCGTGCCAACCGCGTTTCGAACCGGTCGATTGTCCCGCGCGCGGCCTGATCCCCGGCTTCCGCATCGGCAACGATTGCCTCGGCGGCGAGGTCGGCTCCGGTGGCACGCCGGTGATCGGCGCTGATGGCCGGTCCCGAAATCCAGCTCTCAAGGCAGCCGCGAAGGCCGCACTTGCAGGCGGGCCCGGGCACTTCATCCGGTGCCGGCCAGGGCAGGGCGGTATGCCCCCATTCGCCGCCCAGGCGGCTGCCACCCTCCCAAAGTTCGCCGTTGATCACGATTCCGCCCCCGACGCCGGTGCCGATGATGACGCCAAACACGCTGCCGGCATCCCGTCCGGCGCCATCGCGTGCCTCGGACAGCGCAAAGCAGTTGGCGTCATTGGCGCAACGGACCGGCCGGCCAATGGCGTGTTCAATATCGGTGTTGAGTGCATGACCGTTGAGTTCGGTGGAGTTTGCGTTGCGCATGAGGCCGGTGCGTGGATTGAGCGATCCTGGATGCCCGACACCGACCGGGAGCGAATCACTGCCGCAGGACCGGCCAGCCTTTTCCACGAGTCCGGCGATGAGCCGGATCTTGTCCGAATAGGCGATAGGTGTCGGCGCACGCTCGGAAAAGCGTGTCTGGCCTGACGGATCGACCACTGCGACTTCTGTTTTGGTGCCGCCCAAATCGATGCCGATCCGCTGCATGCTTCCGTATCCTGTCCGGTTATGATTATCTTCCTGTTCTTATCTTGTTCCGAAAAGGGAGAAAAGTTCGCCGGCGACTCATCCTTGATTAAGGAACATCTGGCTTAATGTGAGCGGGGTGAAACAGAGGATGCGTCAAGCGCATCTGAAAACGGGAATGCGGCGGCGTCATGCTTCAAGTCATGCCCAAGAAGGTTCTCATCGTCGAGGACAATGAGCTCAATATGAAGCTCTTTTCCGATCTGCTCGAAGCCCACGGCTACGAGACGGTCGGCACGGATAATGGCCTGAACGCACTTGATCTCGCCCGCCAACACGCTCCCGATCTCATTCTCATGGATATTCAGTTACCCGAAGTATCGGGCCTGGAGGTCACGAAATGGCTGAAGGATGATGATGAGCTTTCGCCGATCCCAGTAATTGCTGTAACGGCCTTTGCCATGAAGGGTGACGAGGAACGCATCCGCCAGGGCGGGTGTGAAGCCTACATGTCGAAGCCGATCACGGTCTCGGTCTTCATCGAGACCATCCGGCGATTTCTCGGTGAGGAGGCAGCATGAGCGCGCGGGTACTCGTCGTTGATGATCAGGAGCCCAATGTCCGACTGCTCGAGGCAAAGCTGAAGGCCGAGTATTTCGAGGTCGTGACGGCGTTCAGCGGCCAGGCAGCAATCGAGAAGGCCATCTCCGAGCAACCGGATGTGATCCTGCTCGATGTCATGATGCCCGGAATGGACGGATTCGAGACGTGCCGCCGGCTGAAGGCGGATCGCCGGACGCGCCATATTCCGGTCATCAATGTCACGGCGCTCGACCAGCCCGAAGACCGGGTTCGCGGACTGGAAGCAGGCGCGGACGATTTCCTCACAAAGCCGGTCGACAATCTGCCGCTGTTTGCGCGGATCCGATCGCTGCTGCGCCTCAAGGAATTGCTTGATGAGCTGCGGCTGCGCGAGGAAAACGCCGAGGAACGCGGCTTGTCTGTTGCGACCGACGACCCGGAATTGCTCGACAGTGCCCGCGTGCTGATCATCGCGGGAGAGGAAAGGGTCATTCGCCACATCTCGGCGAAGCTTCCGGACACAATCAAGGTTGATAGCGAGATTGCACCCGAATTGGCGGTGCGCCGCACGACCGACGGGTATGATCTCGTGCTCGTTGATCTGACGACGCGCGCCTATGATGCATTGCGGACGTGCGCGCGCATCCGGTCAAACAGCGAAACCCGGACGCTGCCGATCATTGCCATTGTTGACCCGGACGAAGTCGCGCGTTCCGTGCGGGCGCTCGATCTCGGCGTGAACGACATCGTCAACCGGCCCATTGACCGGGGCGAACTGAATGCCCGCCTGCGCACGCAACTGCGGCGCAAGCGGTACGCCGATACATTGCGCGAGCGGCTTGAGGACAGCCTCGAAATGGCCGTCACTGATCCGCTCACCGAGTTGTCCAACCGGCGGTATATTTCCTCACGCCTGCAACAGGCGGCGCTCATGGTTTCCGGCGGCGAAATGCAGGCTTCGGTGATGATCGCGGACCTCGATCACTTCAAGCGGGTGAATGACACCTACGGCCACGAAGCCGGCGATGCAGTCCTTGTGGAATTTGCGGAGCGGCTGCGCAATCAACTGAGAGCCATCGACCTGGCCGGCCGTTTCGGCGGTGAAGAATTTGTCGTGCTCATGCCCGAAGCAGATCTCGACGATGCGCGGATCGGTGCGGAACGCCTGCGAGCGGCAATCTATGACACGCCGTTCCGTTTGCCAGAAGACGGCGGTGAGCTGGATGTCACGGTATCGATCGGGGTTGCCCAGATCTTGCCGGGCGAGGACGTCGAGGCGGTCATGCGCAGGGCAGACATCGCGCTCTATCGCGCGAAGGCAGCAGGACGAAACAAGGTGGTGGTCGAAGACAAGGCCGAACGGGCGGCCTGAAGACCCGAGCCGTCAATGGCTACTTGATCTTGCCTTCTTTGAATTCGACGTGCTTCTTGGCGACCGGGTCGTATTTCCGGGCCACCATTTTTTCAGTCATGGTGCGAGCGTTTTTCTTGGTCACATAGAAATAGCCGGTTCCCGCCGTCGAGTTGAGGCGGATCTTGATGGTTGTCGGCTTGGCCATGACGAATTTCCCTAATGCACATGACGACCCGACGGACCGATCCGTCGAGCGAGGCGCGGAACATACTCAAGGCTATCTGCCTGTCAACTGCCGCGTCCGCGTAAAATGCCGCACAGCAAGGAAAATGAGATAGGTGAGCGCCAACCCGCTCGTCACCATCAACAAGCCGTAGGGATCATAGGCATCCATAGCGCCACCGCCCACGGCAGGCCCCATCAGAGACCCCACACCATAAGCCATGACGAAGGCAGCATTTGCCGCTGCCATGCGGCCCCCGTCGAAACGTTCACCGATGATTGCGAGGCCCAGCGTGTAAAGGCCTGTAGCCGTACCGACATAGACAAACATCACAGCGTATATCGCCATGGCATTAGCGCCGGCCATGAAGATTAAACCCGGCCCGATGACACAGGCGAGCGTGGCGATAATGGCGACCCGAAGACGGCCGATCGCATCGGCCAGCCGCCCGAGCGGCGCTTGCAGGGCAATTCCGCCGAGTGCCCCCGCCGCCATCATGAAACCGATTGACGTGTCGATGAGGCCGATGCGTTCGCCATAGACCGGGAACAGGGCGAAGAAGATAGTCTCCGTGGCCCCGAACAGCAGACCTGCACCGATCGCTGCCGGCGCCAGCCCCGCAGCACGAATCATTGCGGCCAGGCTCGACGATTCGTGATCGGGCCGCTCGATTCCGGGACCGCGCAACAACATGATCGGAACCGAACCGCCGGCGAAAAGCAGAAATGCTGCCATCCAGGGCGTCCACCCGGTCGATCCGAAGGCCGCGAGCAGCAGGCCGCCCGTGCCCATTCCAGCCGCCAGCGCCGTGGCATAAAGGCCGAGTATGGTGGCGCGCTTTTCCGGCGGTGCAATCTGGTTGATCCAGGTCTCGGAAGCCACGAACACGATGGTGATGGCAAACCCCATCGCAAAGCGAAGGACGAACCATAGCCAGACCACCGGAAACAGCGGGAAGAGCGGCACGGTGAGGCCGGTCATGACCAGGCTGGCAACGATAAGTGTGCGCCCGTTTACGTGCGCCATGAGGCGCGGAATGAAGGGTGTGGCGAGGATGGTCGACAGTGCTGCCGCCGCGCCATTGAGCCCGACGATGACGCCTGAACCGGTCATGGTTTCGAGATTGAGTGCCATGACCGGCATCAGCAGCGTGAATCCACAGCCGCATAGCGTGGCACAAAGGATCGCCGAAATGAGCGAGCGCAAGCGGCCGTATTGCGGCGAAATCAACCAGGTCGCGAACATGATCGCGCCTATAGCGGATCGATCTGCATTCGTCTCGCCAATTCTCTGATATGGCGCGGCCGTGCGCCAGGATCGCTTAACCGCCGCTCGAGTTCACCAAGGACGAAACGCGTGACGTGGGGCAGGGGAAGGGTCTCGGCTTCTTTTGCCGTCACCCATCTGATATCCAGCAATTCCTCGGTTTCATACGATATGCTGTGCGTCTTGCAGGCGTCAGCATCTGCATGGAAAAACCAGGCATCGAAGCGACGGACACGGCCGGGCGGGGTGATCGCGCGGGCGATCAGCTGCAGCTGGCTGGCGTCTGGCTGAAGGCCGGCCGCGCGAAAGGGCGACCAGTTCGGATGCCGCGAGGTGATCTGGCCGGGGCGGCCGACGAGAAGGCCGGCTTCTTCCGCTGTTTCCCGCAAGGCGGCTGCCGCGGTGGCACGCGCGCGGCGCTCTCCCAGCACGCGCATCAGGCATTCCGCGTCCTCACCCCGCAACATGCCGGCAAGCGGCGCGTAGTGATCGGCGCGATCGACGCGTCCGCCCGGGAAGACGTAGCGTTCCGGCATAAAGGCGTGTTTCGAAGAACGTTTGCCCATCAGGACTTCGCGCCCGCGGCGCGATTGGCGGGTCAGGATCAGGGTTCCGGCGAGTTTCGGCCGCAACGCTCTTTGCGGCGTCGCGCTCATCTTCGCCGCCCGCGCTTCATCTGACCTTTGCGGAATGCAGGTTTCGGACGTCCGCCGCGGCGCTGTCCGCGGCGTTTCGGCCCGGGTTCAGGCGGTGTGAGCATGTCGAACAACAGGCCACCGGTGACCGGCGTTGCCTCGTCGAGCCGGACCGTTACCGGCATTCCCAACCGATAGAGTTCTCCGGTTTCTCCTCCGACCAGGGCGTGCAGGGGTTCGTCGTGATAGAAACGCTGATCTCCGAGGCGGCTGATCGGAACGAGCCCATCCGCGCCGGTCTCGGCGAGCCGCACAAAGACCCCGAAACGGGTCACGCCGGTTATCCGGCCATCGAATTCGGTTCCGACCCGCTCGGCGAGGTACATCGCAATGAACCGGTCGGTGGCGTCGCGCTCAGCGGCCATGGCGCGGCGCTCAAGCCCCGATATATCCTCCGCGATCGCCTCGAGCTGCGAGGCTTCCTCGTCTGTCTGCCCGTCCTTGCCGAGCTTGCAGCCGCGAATGAGCGCGCGGTGCACGGTCAGATCGGCATACCGGCGAATTGGCGAGGTAAAGTGGGCATATTTCCGGAGATTGAGCCCGTAATGGCCCGGATTCTCCACGGAATAGATGGCCTGCGACTGGCTTCGCAAGACCACTTCATTGACGGTTTCATAGTGCTCGGTCCCGCGTGCCTGGTCCAGCAAGCGGTTGAACCGGTCGGGACGGGGCGGTTCGCCCTTCGACCATTTGAAATCGATGGTGGAGAGGAAATCGGCCAGAGATTCCATCTTCTCGAGACTGGGCGGCTCGTGCGCGCGATAGATCAGGGGACGACCCGCCTGTTCCAGTGTTTCTGCGGCACAGACATTTGCCTGGATCATGAATTCTTCGATCAGCTTGTGCGCATCGAACCTGGCCCGTGTTTCGATGCCGGTAACCTTACCGTCCTCACTGACCCGCACGCGCCGCTCCGGTGCATCGATTTCGAGCGGCCCGCGCGCTTCGCGCGCTTCCCGCACGGCGGCATAAGCCCCCCAAAGCGGTTTCAGGACCGAATCCAGCAGCGTTGCCGTCTTGTCATTCGGCGCGCCGTCTATGGCCTGTTGAGCTTGCGTGTAGGAGAGTTTCGCGGCGGACCGCATCCAGCCACGAATGAATTTGTGGCGTCGCTTCCTGCCATGCGCGTCGAATGTCATCTCGACAGCCAGGCAAGGACGTTCCTCTTTCTCGCGCAGCGAGCACAGATCGGTGGACAGGCGCTCCGGCAGCATCGGCACGACGCGGTCCGGCAAATAGACCGAATTGCCCCGCTTGAGCGCACCGCGATCAATGGCCGAACCGGGTTTTACATAGGCCGAGACATCGGCGATCGCGACGATCACGGTCCAGCCGCCCGCATTGCCGGGATCGTCGTCGGGCGCTGCCCAGACCGCATCGTCATGATCGCGTGCATCATCTGGATCTATCGTGATCAGGGCGATGTCGCGCAGATCGGTGCGCTGGCCCATCTTTGCCGGCTCGAGCGCTTCGACCGCTTCCAACTCGGCCTCGGAGAAGCCGGTTGGAATGCCGTGGGAGTGCAAGGCGATCAGGCTGCCGGCGCCTGGTGAATTCACGTCGCCGACAACTTCTTCGATAATGGCGGTCTTCAGGCCGTAGCGCTGTTCGCGACCCAGCCGACAGAGCACGAGGTCGCCATCCCGCGCTTTTTCCGCCTCGCCGTGGGCCGGCACAAGCTCGTGGCGCGAGCGGCGGTCGACGGGCTTGAGGCGGGGCTGGCCGCGTCCCTTTTTCATGACACAAAGCAGCTTGTGCGCGCTCTGGCCAAGCTTGCGGATCAGACGGGCTTCGTAGCTGCCGTCGTCCTCGGCTTCGAGACGGACCAGCGCGCGGTCGCCGACGCCGAGAGCGGGCTGTCCGCGCGATCCTTTGGCATCGCCCGGAGCAAGCCGGATGAGGGGCGGGTCGCCGCGAAACTTGTCTGGACGGGCCAATAATTCCCCGTCGGTGTCGCGATCATGGATCACGACAACCGCGACGTTGGGCAAAGACTCCTTGAGCGCATAAGCGTTGCGACCCTCGCGGCGGATCAGACCGTCGTCGAGCAATTCGCGCAGGCAGTGTTTCAGGGCGATCCGGTGATCGCCCTTGAGGCGCAATGCGCGCGCCAGTTCGCGCTTTCCGAATTCGCCTTGGCCCAGCCGGATGGCATCGAGCACGGCCTCGCGGGTCAGGGGCGTGTCGCCGGGCTTGGACTTGGAGCTCACGCCTTCTTCGCTGTCGCCTTCTTCTTGGTCGTTGCTGCTTTCTTTTTCTTCGCAGGTGCCTTCTTGCGGGCCGGTTTCTTGCTGCCCTTGGCTTCCTTCTCGGCGACCAGCTTCATCGCCGCCTCAAGATCGATTGATTCCGGATCGGTGCCACGCGGGATTGTGGCGTTGATCTTCTTGTACTTGATGTAGGGGCCATAGCGGCCGTTCATGACTTTTACCGGTTCGCCGTCATGTTCGCCGAGATCCTTGAGTGCCTGAGGTGCCCCCCGTGACGCCTTCTTTTCGGCCAGCACGGTCACGGCGCGATTGAGTCCGATCTCGAAAACTTCTTCGATATTCGGCAGATTCGCGTAAAGCTTGCCGTGCTTTACGAATGGGCCGTAGCGGCCAAGCCCGGCCTCGATCGGTTCGCCATCCTCCGGATGCGCACCGACGATACGCGGCAGGGAAAGAAGCTGCAGCGCCTTGTCGAGCGTCAGGTCTTCCTTGTTCCAGCCCTTGGGCAGGGAGGAGCGTTTCGGCTTTTCCTCGCCCGCGACCGCGATCTCGACATAGGGGCCGAAGCGGCCATCCTTGAGATAGACGGTCTCGCCACTTTCGGGGTCTTCGCCGAGCGCGCCATCGCCTTCTGCGGCGGGAGCCTCATCGGTCGCGCCCAGCGGGCGGGTGAACTTGCAATCTGGATAGTTCGAACAGCCGAGGAAGGCACCGAACTTGCCCAATCGGATCGACAACCGGCCTTCATTGCAGGACGGGCAGAGGCGCGGGTCGGCTCCATCTTCCTTCTCGGGGAAGATATGCGGCGCCAACGCCTCGTTCAGGGCTTCGAGGACTTCGCCGATACGGAGTTCGCCGATTTTCTCGACATCGCCGGAGAAATTCGTCCAGAAATCGCGCAGCAGTTTCTTCCAGTCGAGATCACCGCGCGACACCTTGTCGAGCTGATCCTCGAGGTCGGCCGTGAAATCGTATTCGACATAGCGCTCGAAGAAATTCTCGAGGAAAGCCGTAACCACGCGGCCCTTGTCCTCGGGAACGAAGCGATTCTTGTCCATGCGCACATATTCGCGGTCACGTAGCACGGTGAGAGTCGAGGCATAGGTCGACGGACGGCCGATGCCGAGTTCCTCAAGGCGCTTGACCAGCGAGGCCTCGGTGAAACGTGGCGGCGGCTGGGTGAAGTGCTGGTCCGCGTGGGTCTTCTCGGCGTCAGCGGCGGCGCCGCGCTCGACTTTCGGAAGCCGGTTCTCGCCTTCCTCGTCCTCGTCGTCGCGGCCTTCCTGATAAAGCGTCAGGAAGCCGTCGAACAGCAGTACGGAGCCGGTCGCGCGCAGCGCAAGCTGGCGATCGCCGCTCTCGATATCGATTGTCGTGCGTTCGAAGCGGGCGCTCTCCATCTGGCTGGCGACTGCGCGTTTCCAGATCAACTCGTAGAGGCGCGCCTGGTCGGAATCGAGATGCAGGTCTTCCGGTGCGCGCGAGAAGCTGGTTGGGCGGATCGCTTCGTGAGCTTCCTGCGCATTGCGCTGCTTGGACTTGTAGTGACGCGGGCTGGCAGGTGAATACAGTGAACCGTAGCGCTGCGAGATCACGTCGCGGACCTGGGTGACTGCTTCCGATGCCATGTCGACGCCGTCGGTCCGCATATAGGTAATGAGGCCGACTGTCTCGCCGCCGATATTGACGCCCTCATAGAGTTTCTGCGCGGTGCGCATGGTGCGCTGTGCGTTGAAGCCGAGCTTGCGGGCGGCTTCCTGCTGCAGAGTCGAGGTCGTGAAAGGCGGCGGCGGATTGCGCTTGGCTGGCTTGGCCTCGACAGCAGAGATCGTCAGATCGGCGCTCTTGATGGCTTCGGCCGCCGCCGTCGCCATGGCGCGATCCTTGATCGAGAGCTTCTTCAGCTTCTCGCCTTCGAACGTGACCAGCTTTGCGCGGAACGGTGCGGACCCGCCGGCAACCAGGTCGGCATCAACCGTCCAGTATTCCTCAGACCGGAATTTCTCGATTTCGAGCTCTCGATCGCAGATGATGCGCAGGGCGACCGACTGGACGCGGCCGGCAGAACGTGCGCCGGGCAGCTTGCGCCAGAGGACCGGCGAGAGGGTAAATCCGACCAGATAGTCAAGCGCGCGCCGGGCCAGATAGGCATCGACCAGTTCCATGTCGATGGCGCGCGGATGGCGCATTGCTTCCTGAATGGCGCTCTTGGTAATGGCGTTGAACGCCACGCGCTGAACTTCGACATTCTTCAGGACGCGGCGCTTCGTCAGCGCCTCGAGCAGGTGCCAGGATATGGCTTCGCCCTCGCGATCCGGGTCAGTGGCCAGTACCAGCCGGTCAGCCTGCTTCACCGCGTCGGCTATCGCCTTGACGCGCTTGACCGACTGTGAGTCGATCTCCCAGTCCATGGCGAAGTCCTCGTCCGGCCGGACGGATCCGTCTTTCGGTGGCAGGTCGCGGACATGGCCATAGCTGGCCAACACTTCGAAGTCCGGGCCGAGATATTTTCCGATGGTCTTGGCCTTGGCGGGCGATTCGACAACAACAACGTTCATTCAATGACTTCCGGCAAATCTGGCGAATATGGGTAGTCCGGCAAACGGCGGCGGAAACTGATCGAGCCGATGTGGCCTGTCAACTCACGACCATAGCTTGCAATCAAAAGTCGCATCGGCGATAAATCGCTCTCGACGGGAATTGGAGCACTCTGCCATTGCCGAAACGGACCACGCCTCTTTCGCCTCAGGAAACGGCCGATTTCATCAGCGAATTGCTCGGCGAACTTGCCGATCTCTCGCGCCAGTCGGGTCTCGACACGTCTGCAGGTCTTCTGGAATCCGCCATCCGTGTTTTGGCCACAGAGGCCGCGCGGCTTCAATCCTGATCTTCCGGCCAGGCTTGCTGGACATTTCCGCCGGGCAGCACGTTTGCGCGTCCGGCCAGTTCAAGCTCAAGCAAAATGGCATGGACAAGGCCGGGCGGCAGGCCGGATTGCCGCACCAGCTCGTCGATTGGCACGGGCGAGGGCGAGAGCAGGCTTTGCAGCCGGTCATGGTCGGTGCCGTCGCCCGTCTCCGCATCAGCAGGGTCATAGGGTTCGGCTGGCGGCTCGGCCGTTGCAGGCCGCTTCGCCTGGTGCAGGATGTCGAGCACATCGTTGGCGTCCTCGACCAGCGCCGCACCGTCGCGGATGAGCCTGTTGCTGCCCTTGGCGCGCGGATCGAGCGGTGACCCCGGTGCAGCCATAACTTCACGTCCCTGTTCCGCGGCGAAGCGGGCCGTGATCAACGAGCCGGATCGCAAAGCCGCTTCAATGACCACCGTGCCCAGGGCGAGACCGGAAATGAGCCGGTTGCGGCGCGGGAAATCACGCGCTGTCGGGCTCGTGCCGATTGCCGACTCTGTCACCAGTAGACCGCTCTCTCCAATGTCGCCGTATAGATCGGCATGTTCGGGCGGGTAGATGTGATCGATCCCGCCAGCCAGAACAGCGATGGTTCCCGTTTCGAGCGCGCCGGCATGAGCCGCCCCGTCAATCCCGCGTGCCAGCCCGGACACGATGACGATCTCGGCCCGGCCCAAAGATGCCGCCATGTCGCGCGCGAATCTAAGGCCGATCGCCGAGGCATTGCGCGACCCGACGATGGCGCAGCAGGCATGATCATCGGGGACCAAAGGTCCGCGGATGGTAATGACAGGCGGTGGCGGGTCGAGTGTCGCCAACAGACCAGGATAATCGGGCTCAGAAGCAATCTGGAGGCGCGCGCCGGCGTCATGGGTAGCCTCAATTTCCTGTTCTGCCTGCTCGCGGCTGACGATCCTCAGCGCATTACTGCGACCACCCTTCCTGGCGAGGTCTGGCAGGGCATCGAGTGCGTCGGCGGCATTGCCAAATCGCTGGATGAGCTTGTTGAAAGTGACGGGTCCGACTTGCCGGGTCCGGGCTAGGCGCAACCAGTCGACCCGTTCTGAATGGCTGGGCGTCTGCCCTGTCACGCCGGCTTGGCGCCGATACGGGGCTCCTCGCCCTGCATCAAACGGCGAATGTTGGCACGGTGCCGCCAGAAGATCAGCGCGGCGAGGAATAGGCAGAGCAGGGCCACGCCGGGGCGATCGAACAACCAGGCGATCAATGGCGCCATTGCGGCGGCCACGAGAGCGCTCAATGATGATATCCGTACCAGTAGAGCCATGCCGATCCAGGTCAACGCCGCCAGAATGCCGACAGGCCAGGCAACGGCGAACAGCGTGCCGTAGAAGGTGGCGACGCCCTTGCCGCCCTTGAATCCGAGCCAGACCGGAAAGCAATGCCCAAGGAAAGCGGCACCACCGGCCACCAGTCCCGGAACCGGGCCGAGGAGCGCGGTAAAAACCAGTGCCGCAATACCGGCCTTGGCGGCATCCAGGATCAGGGTCGCTGCCGCGAGATCCTTGCGGCCGGTCCGCAACACATTGGTGGCCCCGATATTCTTCGAACCGATCTCGCGAATGTCTCCGAGCCCGGCGAGCCGTGTCAGCACGAGGCCGAAAGGCACGGAACCCAACATATAGCCGCCGATGGCGGCCAGCGAATAAGCGATGACTTCCCAGCCGGTCATGACCACTCCCTTAGGTTGCGCACAATGCCTCCATTGACGATCGTCATCAAGACCTGCCCCTGGAAACGCCGGTTTTGCCACGTCGAATTGTGCCGCGCGGAGCGTCCCGCGGCCGCGTCGTAGACCCAAGGTGCATCGCCATCGATCAAGACGAGATCGGCGGGCGCGCCGGCTTCCAGCCGTCCCTGGCTGAGGCCGAGGAGGTCGGCGGGGCCAGCGGTCAGCGGTCGCAAGGCATCGACCAGATTCAGCTCTTCTTCGTGTACTAGCCTCAACAAGGCCGGCAGCAGTATCTCGATTCCGGTCGAACCTGGCGTCGCTTCCGAGAATGGCTGGGCTTTTTCGTCCGGGCTCATGGGTCGATGGTCGGATACGACGGCATCGATCTGACCGCTCGCCACCGCGGCTACCAGTGCACGTCGATCCGCCTCGCTTCGAAGCGGCGGCATCAGCCGGTAAGCCGGATCCAGGCCATCTGCGTCAACGGCATTGAGAGCAAGATTGGAAACGGCAGCGGTGGCGCAGATCTCGATACCGCGCTGGCGGGCACGGGCGAGCGCATCCAGCCCCTCGGCTGTCGAAACCCGGTCAATCATCAAGCGAGCGCCCGTCAACTCAGCCAGCGTTGCCAGGCGATCGATGGCGAGGCGTTCGGCGGCTGCCGGTTCAGTCACCAGACCATTCCGCGCTGCGGCTTCGCTTTCGGTTGCGACGGTACCGCTCGAAAGAAAGGGATCGCGCGCCGGGACAGCGATCCAGAGCTCGAATCCGGCTGCATAATTGAAAAGATTGCGTAGAGCGGTCGTGTCGGTGATGGGCCGGTCGCCCTGCGCGACAAATACCGCACCGGATTCCGCCATCAGGCCGATTTCCGCCAGATGTTCACCGGCGAGCGATTGGGTGGCACCGCCAGCGATGAGAATTCGCACCGGATTGGGCAAGGCGGCGGATTTCAGGCCGGCCACTGCTTCCGGCGTGTCGATCGGCATGGTGTCTGTCGGGGCGATCACGACGGTGCCAATCCCGCCGGCTGCTGCGGATGGCGCGAGCGTATCAAGCGTTTCCCCGGACGGAGTGAAGACCGGTTCAATGGCCGCGCGCAAGTCGATCAACGCCGGACAGAGAATGGCGCCATTGGCCTCGATGACCCGGTCATGGTCCTGTTCGATCCCGTCACCGATATCGTCGATCTGGCCGTCGACGACGCGCAGGCAGCCCAGCGCATCGTGACCACTCGCCGGATCCACAATACGGGCGTTGCGGAAAGTGATAGCGGTCAAGTTTGGCCTCCCGAATTCCGGCGGGCGCGACTGCCGAGCTGTTCAAGGACGGCCATGCGGATAGCAACACCGGCCTCGACCTGGTCGAGGATGAGGCTGCGTTCTGGGTCGTCGGCGAGCGCGCTGTCGATCTCGACATTGCGATTCATCGGGCCGGGATGCATGACGACGCAATCCGGATTGGCGAATTCAAGTCGAAGGGCTGTAACGCCCCAGAAATGGAAGTATTCGCGTGGCGAGGGGATCAGCGCGCCGGACATGCGTTCACGCTGCAGCCGCAGGGTGATCACCGAATCACACCCTTCCAATGCCTCGTCGAGATCGTGGAAGATGTCCGCGCCCCAGCGGTCGACATCGATCGGTAGCAGGGTCGGCGGTGCACACAGGCGGATTTCTGCCCCGAGGAGGTTGAGCATGCCAACATCGGAGCGCGCGACACGGCTGTGCAAGATGTCACCGACGATCAGGACGCGCTTGCCGCCGACATCGCCGATGCGGTTTGTCAGCGCGAACAGGTCAAGCAGGCCCTGCGTAGGGTGGGAATGCATTCCATCGCCAGCGTTGACCGTCGCGATACCTGTCTCGCGATGAATGAAATCGGCAGCGCCCGATGCCTGGTGACGTACGACAATGAGATCGGGCTTCATGGCAGCGAGCGTGCGGGCGGTGTCAGCGAGCGTCTCGCCCTTCTTGGCCGAGGAATTCGCGACTGAAAAGTTGACGACGTCTGCGCCCAGGCGTTTTCCGGCGAGCTCGAAGGAGGCGAGCGTGCGGGTCGACGGCTCGAAGAAGAGGTTGATCTGGGTCAGCCCCTTCAGCACGTCATGCTTCTTGTCCGGCGAGCGATTGATTTCGTGCCAGTGCGCGGCGCGCTCGAACAGGATCTGGATGTCCAATGGATTGAGATCGTCGACCGTGATCAGGCGGTCATGCGGAAAGTCATAGGTAAAGTCGGCGCGACCCATGTGAATTCCCAGCTGATTTCGGGCGGTATAGGGTGAGAGTCGGTTGATCGCAAGCATTGTGCGCGCGGCCGGTGTGGAGAAGCCCATGGAAATCCGCGAGATGACGGCGGCTGACGTGGATGCCGTGCTGGCGATCTATGCCGAGGGCATCGCAACCGGGCATGCGACGTTTGAGGCGGAGCCCCCGGACTGGGCAGGATTCGATACCAAACGCCTGAAGCGGCCGAGACTCGTGGCAGAGATTGGCGGCGAAATTGTCGGCTGGGCAGCGGCGTCGGGGGTCTCCGATCGTTGCGTTTACGGCGGTGTGGCCGAGGGCACAGTCTATGTCCGCGCGACGGCGCGCGGGCGAGGTGTTGGCGAAGCGCTCCTGACGGCTTTCATTCAGGCAGCCGAGGCGGAGGGGATTTGGACCCTTAATGCCGGGGTTTTCGTCGAGAACGCTGCCTCGATCCGACTGCATGAAAAGTGTGGCTATCGCAGGGTGGGTGTACGTCATCGGCTCGGAAAGATGGGCTACGGGCCCAAGGCCGGCGAATGGCGCGATGTGGCATTGATGGAATATCGCAGCGAAAAAATCGGGGTGGATTGAGATGATTGATATGCTGGCCGGTGCCTTGCTTCAGGCTGTTGCTATGCCCCAATGCGATGTGGAGTTGGTCGTGCTGGGGGTTGCGCAGGATGGCGGCGTCCCACAGGTGAATGTCCAGGACGATCCGGCATGGGCGGATGACGGCCTGCGCCGCCGCGTTGTTTCGCTGGGCGTGATCGATCGCCAGGCCGGGACCCGCTATCTGTTCGAGGCGACGCCGGATTTCCGCACGCAATTACATGATCTGAATGCGCAGGCAGACTTGTCGGGTGCACCGGACGGGATATTCCTGACTCATGCCCATATCGGTCACTATACCGGATTGATGTTACTCGGCTTCGAATCGATGAGCGCCGAGGCGGCGCCTGTCTACTCACTGCCGATGATGGCGAACTTCCTGAGGTCCAACGGGCCCTGGGACCAGCTGGTCCGTTATGAAAATATCGACCTGCAGGTGATGATGGCGGAGCAGCGCGTTGCACTCACGCCGAACCTCGGTGTTACCGCTTTCGAGGTACCGCATCGCCGCGAATACGCCGAAACGGCAGGTTTCAAGATCGACGGGCCGAACCTGTCGGTCATCTTCATTCCGGACATTGATCGCTGGGCGGAATGGGACACGCGCATCGAGGATATCGTGGCCGAGAATGAAATCGTCTATGTCGATGCGACCTTCTTCGACGACCATGAATTGCCAGGCCGCGACATGAGCGCCATTCCGCATCCGCGCGTCGCTGAAACGATGGATTTGTTCCAGGATCAGCCGGCGGAGGTCCGCCAGCGGATCCGGTTCATCCATTACAACCACACGAATCCGATCCGCTTTGAGGACAGTGCGGAAACACAGGACGTCCTGGCGCGTGGTTTCCGCATCGCGCGCGAGGGCGAGCGGGTTTGCCTCTAGCCGAGTTGCGTTGCGATCCAGACTGCGACTGGCAGGGTCACCAGCGAAAACAGTGTTGAAGCCGTGACATCGCCAGCTGTCAGCCGCCGGTCGCCGCCGAGCTGCTGCGCCAGCACATAGGCACTGGCCGCGCCCGGCGAAGCGCCGACCAGGACAACAATGGCAAGCGCTTCGCCGCGCACACCGAATGTCCAGGCGAGCCCACCGAAGACCAGCGGGGCGATGATCAGTTTAAGCGTCACCGATATCGCCAGCAGATGCCGACGTGCGTTCAGCGCCGAGAAATCCAGCGCCGCGCCAACGGCCAGCAGGATTAACGGCAACGCAGCGCGGCCCATAAGGGCGAGCACGTCGGCGATCGGTCCCGACTGGAACCAGCCAAAGACATTCGCGACGCCGCCGGCGAGACAACCGAGGATGAGCGGGTTGGAAATGATCCGCCAGAGCATGGCTTTTGCGTCCGGCTTTTTGTCGCTCGTGCCCCAGATTGTAAGAACGGTAACGGCCATGATGTTCACGATCGGAATGGTGACGACCATGATGAGCGAGACCAGCACTTCGCCGTCGAGCCCGAAGGAGAGGGTGGCGAGGGCGAGGATGACCAGCCCGTTCCAACGCACCGCGCCCTGGAAAATGCTGGTGAAGGCCGGGCCGTCCGCCGGGATCAAAGGTTTCAGTACGATCACTAGCAGGCCCATGGAAAGGAAGCCGAGCGCGGCTGCAAGCACGGCCGGGGCGACGCTCAGCGCTTCGAGATCGGCGCGCGAGATGACCGAGAAGAGGAGGGCCGGCGACAGACCGACATAGGCCAGACGCGAAATCGCCGGCCATTGTTCGGCCGGAATCAGGCCGGAACGGCGCAGCGCCCAGCCGACACCGATAACCGCGAAAATCGGCAGCAGCGCTCCAAGGATCGGGTTCATGCGCGCAGTGCCTCGACGGCGTCTTCGAGGATGATAGCAGCAGCATGGGCGTCGATGACGCGTTCGATCTCGTCGCGTTTCTTGCCGGCGGCGCGCAGGCGGTCCTCGGCCTTGTCGGAGGAGAGGCGTTCATCCTGGTAATGGATCGGCAGATCACGCAGGCGCTTGAGATTGGTGCCGAGCGCGCGCGCCGACTGGGCCCGCGGCCCGACCGAGCCGTCCATATTGATCGGCCAGCCGATGACGAGGCCGGTGCAGTTGAATTCGTCGAAAAGAGCGAGAATACGCGCGGCATCGGCGGTAAACTTCTTGCGCCGAACGGTTTCAACCGGGGTGATGACGGTGCGTTCAGCATTGGAGACCGCAACGCCGATCGTCTTCTCGCCGGGATCAAGCGCGAGCAGCGGGCCTTCCGCGGGAATAGGGACGGCGTCGGACATGGCGTTCTGGGTGCGCCCGCGACGAAATTCAGTCAAGCTTTCTTGCACCGCACAACGCGCATTGCTAGTCAGGCGCTTTCTGGAGTCTTTCCAAGCATTGGGGCGAATGCCATGGCCGTCACCGAAGACGATGTGAAGCGTATTTCGCGCCTCGCGCGGATTGCCGAGCCGAGCGACCGGCTGACCGCGCTGACCGGCGAGCTGAACGGGATTCTCGACTGGATCGAACAGCTCAACGAGGTCGATACGGACGGGGTCGAACCGATGACAACGCCCGTGAAATTTGCCCTGCCGCAGCGCGAGGACGTCGTTTCTGACGGCGGAATCCGAGACAAGGTACTGGCCAATGCGCCAAGATCCGAGGAAGGCTTCTTCGTGGTGCCCAAGAGCGTCGAGTAATGGGTGTTATCGTCCGATATGCTGATCCCCTGGGTGACGAGGCGCGCACATTGATTGCGGCACTCGATGCCGAGCTCGCCGGTCATTATGACGACGAGAACAATTTCCCTGTTTCGCCAGAAGAACTTGCCGACAAGACGACCGATTTCTTCCTGGCGGAGACCTTTGGCGGCGAGAAGATAGGCACCATCGCGCTGCGCCGCGTGAAGGATTACGCCGAGATCAAGCGCATGTTCGTTTTGCCGGAACATCGCGGCAAGGGGATCGCACACGCGCTTTTGAAAGCTGCGCATGAAAGCGCGATGCAGCATGGCTACGAAATTGTCCGGCTCGAAACCGGGTCCTACCAGTCCGCCGCGATCGCGCTTTATGAAAGCGCGGGCTATCAGCGCCGCTCCGCCTTTGGCGATTATCCGCCGGAAAGCGAACAGAATATCTATTTCGAATACGCCCTGCCAGCTGAAGAGGCCACCGGGTCATGACCGACTTCCTCGCCCTGTCGCTTGCCGACATCACCGCAAAGCTGAAAGCGCGCGAGCTCTCCGCGACCGACGTGGCGACGGCCGCGCTGGACGCTGCTGAAGCCTCGCAGGCCAAGCTGAACGCTTTCACCGCATTCGATCACGACAAGACACTGGCCATGGCCAAGGCGTCGGACGACAAGCTGGCGAAGGGCGAGGGTGGGCTGATCGAGGGCGCGCCGATCGCCGTGAAGGATTTGTTTGCGGTCGAGGGTGTGTCGACCACGGCGTGCTCGCATATTCTCGACGAGTTCAAGCCGCCATATGAATCAACGGTCACCACCAAGCTCTGGGCAGAAGGCGGTGTCTTTCTCGGCAAGACGAACATGGACGAGTTCGCCATGGGCTCGTCGAACGAGACGTCCTATGTCGGCAATGTCATCAATCCCTGGCGCGCCAAGGGATCGGACGCCCAGTTGACGCCCGGTGGATCGTCCGGCGGATCGGCAGCTGCCGTGGCCGCTGACATTGCCTATGGGGCCACCGGCACCGATACCGGCGGTTCCATCAGGCAGCCGGCAGCGTTCACAGGAACCGTCGGCGTGAAAGGCACATATGGCCGCGCCTCGCGCTGGGGCGCGGTGGCGTTTGCCTCGTCGCTGGACCATCCCGGCCCGTTCGCGAAGACGGTCAAGGATGCTGCCTTCCTGATGCAGGCAATGTCCGGGCATGATCCGAAAGAATCGACGTCGCTACCGCTGGATGTGCCGGACTGGATCGCGGCGGCTTCGGCGTCTGTGAAGGGCAAACGCATCGGTGTGCCACGCGAATACCGCATGGACGGGATGCCGGAAGAGATCGAGGCGCTGTGGCAAAAGGGCGTAGACTGGCTCAAGGTCGCCGGTTGCGAGATCGTCGATGTCTCGTTGCCTCATACGAAGTATGCGTTGCCGACCTATTACATCATCAATCCGGCCGAAGCCTCGTCCAATCTTGCGCGCTATGACGGCATGCGCTTCGGGCTGCGGGTCGAAGGCAAGGACCTGACCGACACGTATGAGAAATCGCGCGCTGAGGGCTTCGGTGACGAGGTCCAGCGCCGTGTGCTGATGGGCACTTATGTGCTGTCGGCGGGTTATTACGACGCGTATTACCTCAAGGCACTCAAGGTGCGTCGCCGCATTCTCGAGGATTTCGAGAAGGCGTTCCTTCATTGCGATGCGCTGCTGACGCCATCGACGCCGTCGGCGGCCTTTGAACTGGGTGCCAAGTCGGATGATCCGATCGCAATGTATCTCAACGACATTTTCACGGTGACCGCGAACATTGCCGGCGTGCCGGCGATGTCCGTGCCGGCCGGGCTGGACGCGTCCGGCCTGCCTTTGGGCCTGCAGGTGATCACGCCGGCGCTGGATGAAGCGACCATGTTCTCTGTTGGCGCGGCGCTGGAAGACGCGGCCGCATTTAATCACAAGCCGGAGAAATGGTGGTGACTCCGCATCCCGTCCTGCGCTTCGCACGACCGGCCATCCTTGTCGGCGGCCTGCTGGCCGTGATCGGCGCGCTCCTGATGACCGGACGTATCGAGATCGCCAACGGGCTGGTCATCGGCATCGTCGCGCTTTGCCTCGGTATTGCCGGCGTGATCTTCGGATCCTTCGTGCAGGCGGCGTGGCGGATCGTGGTCGCGGCAAATCAGGAAAATGATTCAGCTCAAACTGGGGAACAGGAATGAGCGAACACAAATACACACTGCCGGGCGTGACCGGCGACTGGGAAATCGTGATCGGCATGGAGGTCCATGCCCAGGTCGCGTCGAATTCGAAACTGTTCTCCGGATCGGCGACGGAATACGGCGCCGCGCCCAACACCCAGGTCAGCCTTGTCGATGCGGCGATGCCGGGCATGTTGCCTGTGATCAATGCCTATTGCGTCGAGCAGGCGGTACGCACTGGGCTGGGTCTGAACGCGAAGATCAATGAGTATTCGCGCTTTGACCGGAAGAATTATTTCTATCCGGATCTGCCGCAGGGCTATCAGATCAGCCAGTTCGAATTCCCGGTTGTCGGCGAAGGCGAGATCGAGTGCGAACGCGATGATGGTTCGCTGTTCGTCGTGGGTATCGAGCGCCTGCACCTCGAACAGGATGCCGGCAAGTCGATCCATGATCTCGATCCGAACGCGACCTATGTCGACCTCAACCGGTCGGGCGTCGCGCTGATGGAAATCGTGTCGCGTCCACATATACGCTCGCCGGAAGAGGCGGCGGCCTACATGAAAACGCTGCGGACAATCGTTCGCTATCTCGGCACCTGCGGCGGCGACATGGAAAAGGGACAAATGCGGGCCGATGTGAACGTCTCGATCTGCAAACCCGGCGCCTACGAGAAATTCCGCGAAACCGACGATTTCAGCCATCTCGGCACGCGCTGCGAGATCAAGAACGTCAATTCGATGCGCTTTATCATGCAAGCCATCGAATACGAGGCGCGGCGTCAGATCGAGCTCGTGGAGGAGGGCGGCAAAGTCGAACAACAGACCCGCCTGTTCGACGCCAACAAGGGCGTGACGCGGTCCATGCGTTCGAAGGAAGAAGCACATGATTATCGCTACTTCCCGTGCCCGGACCTTTTGCCGTTGGAAATCCCGGCCGAACGCATAGCTGAGATCAAGGCAGAGCTGCCCGAGCTGCCGGCAGACAAGCGCAAGCGTTTCGTCGCCGAGCTGGGACTGAGCGAATACGATGCCTCGGTTCTGGCAGCTGACAAGGATCGGGCGGATTATTTCGAGACCGTTGCAGACGGGCGTGATGCCAAGCTGGCCGCGAACTGGGTGAACAATGAATTGTTCGGTCGGCTCAACAAGGAAGGCATGGATATCTCGAACAGCCCGGTCTCGGCTCAGCAGCTGGGCGAGCTGATTGATCTGATTTCAAGCGATGTCATTTCCGGCAAGATTGCCAAGGACGTGTTCGAGATTGCGTGGAGCGAAGGCGGAAGCCCGAAGCAGATCGTCGAAGACCGCGGCCTGGAACAGGTGACCGATACCGGCGCGATCGAGGCTGTGATCGACCAGCTGATCGCTGATAACCCCGACCAGGCCGCGCAGGTGAAGGAAAAGCCGAAGGCAATGGGCTGGTTCGTCGGCCAGGTGATGAAGGCCATGCAGGGCAAGGCCAATCCGAAGGCGGTGAACGAAATTCTCCGCAAGAAACTCGGGATTGGCTGATTGGACAAGCTGGATGACATCGTACGGACCGGGGGATGCCAGTGCGGCGCGATCCGGTTTCGTGCAAACGGGTTGCGCGACAATCCGCATCTCTGTCATTGCCGGATGTGCCAGAAGGCGTATGGCAATTTCTTCGCGGCGCTGGTCGGCGTCTTTTGGGACGATTTCGAGTGGACGTGCGGCGAGCCGGCGGCATTTGAAAGCTCTCAAGGCATCAAGCGTGGATTCTGCCAGATGTGCGGCACGCCGCTTTTCTTCCTACGCGAAGGCGGCGAGCACATATCGCTGTCCATCGGTGCGTTTGACGATCCGGCGAGCATTCCGCTGGCCTTCGAATTGAGCATGGAAAGCAAGCTTCCGCAGATGAGCCGCCTTTCGGAATTGCCCAATTTCGGCACGACGGAAGACGATGATCCCGAAGGCGCTGCTCTGGCACGCGCAACGAGCCGCCAGCATCCTGACCATGACTGCTGATTGGCTGCGGCCGATTGAAACAAATCCGGGCTACGTCCGTTCCTTTCATTGAAAGGAGCTATAATTATGAGAGAACGTATCGAAAAAACCGAAGCCCGACAGGGCGTGGGAAAGCGTTGGCAGGAGCACACGCTTTTGATCTCGCTCGTTGCAGCTGTCGTCATCGTGGGTGGCGGCTATCTGATCTTCGCGGCGGCAACTTGATGGCACCGGCCAGCGCGGACCGGGAACACATCCTCACGTTTCTGCGCGTTATACATCACGACTTTTCACCGTGCGCCTGAGATGACACTGTGTGCCCATGTGGCGCACCGTGCTCATCTTTGCGGCCTGCCTGGCGGTTGGCGCATTTGTCCTCGAGTGGATCCAGTACCAATTCTTTGCGCGCCGTTTCGGGATCGAGATATTCATCACGATCATCGCGCTGGTCTTTGCCGGGCTGGGGGCGTGGCTGGCCGTTGCCCTGACGCGCCGTCCGAGGGCATCATCATTCCTTCTGAACCAGAAAGCCGTCGTTTCGCTGGGCATTACGCGGCGTGAAGTTGAAGTATTGGCCGCACTGAGCGCAGGCGATCCGAACAAGGAGATCGCGCGCCAACTCGGATTGTCCCCGAACACGGTCAAATCCCATATTGCCAGCCTATACTCGAAACTGGACGTATCCGGTCGCATCGCTGCGATCGAGAAGGCGCGAATGCTGTCCCTGATTCCTCCCCCTGACGGGTGAAAAGGACGATTTCACCCGAACGGGTGATGCGGGTCTGCGAAATTTCTGGTCCCTCATGCCGGTGAAATCCAAAAGGGAGCCCGCGAGGGAAAATGTCATGCTTCGTTATGTTCTGATCTTCGGTTCGATCGCCGGCATTATTGTTGGCACGCTTCTGGTTGCAGGCGCGATCCTGTTTGCCGGTGAGACTGGTGTCATAGCGCACTTGTCCGGCTATCTTTCGATGCTGATCGCGTTGTCCTTCGTGTTCGTCGCTGTGAAACGGTACCGCGATGTGGAGAAGGGCGGCGTCATCAAGTTCTGGCCGGCACTGGGACTCGGTCTTCTCGTCTCAGCACTTGCCAGCGTGTTTTATGTTGCAGCCTGGGAGGCCTATCTCGCGGTCACGGGATATGAATGGTTGGCCAACTACATGGCCGTGGAAGTTGCGGCCATGGAAACGGCCGGTATCGGTGAATCGGAAATCGCCGTGTTTCGAGAGCAGATGCAGGAGATGACGGACTTGTATCGGAACTGGTGGTTCCGCCTGCCAGTGACGATGTCGGAAATCTTGCCCGTCGGTCTGCTGATCTCGCTCGTCTCTGCAGCGCTTTTGCGTAACCCGAAATTCTTGCCACAAGAGCGGATCGTCTAGCTGATCCGTGAATGCCAGCCGTGGCTGGATTTTCCTATCATTTCCGCGATGCGTTGATCAGTCGAGTGCGGGAATCATGGCGGAGAGTTCGCTCTCCCGGGAAATCTAGCCTTCGGCCCAAGTGCGGGCTTCGCGAATCGCTGGTCCATGCTGTTGAACCGATTGTGCAATGACTTGCTGTCGCAGACCGGTGGAATAATTGTGCTCGGGGGCTTTTGAATATCGGGTCATTGCCGGGCTGTTTACCGCCGCTTCGATCCGGTCGGGCGCCGCACCGAGGCCAAAATGGTCCGAGAGGGCAGCCAGATGCGGTACCGGATCCGCGAGGAAAGCGTCAAAGTCGATGTGCTGCCAGCGGCTCCCGGTATCGCGTGCAACCTTTCGAAGCGTGTAGGTTTCCGTCAACCAGGCGAGCGCTGCGAATTGCGGCACATCCATGGTGGAAGCGTCCGGCAGGTTCCCGAATCCGGCGTGAGCACGCCGCCGCAGCCGGAGCCCGGCAATCGATCGAAATTCATAAGGTGCGTACTGACCGGCCAGAACCGTCGCCATGTACCGCTCGAACGGTAAGCCGATCGAGACAGCCGGCCCAGCCATGTGGACGGATCGCCGATCATAGAAGGCGGATTTCACGCAGGCGCTGCAACAGGTATTCCTGTGCCGTAATCGGCTCGGGATACTGATCCGGATTGTCCTCGGATACACAGCTCGCCAGCGTCTTGATCTCATAATCCGGACGGAAATGCAGGAAAAAGGGCACTGAATACCGCGGATATTTCTGCCGCTCGGGGCTTGGATTGACCACTCTGTGGGTCGTAGAGGGCAAAACATTATTGGTTATCCGCTGCAGCATGTCGCCGACATTGATGACAAGACAGCCGGGGGGCGGATTGATGTCGATCCAGTCGCCGCTTCGACGGTCGATCACTTGCAGCCCGGCTTCCTCCGCCCCGAGCAGCAGTGTGATCGTGTTGATGTCCTCATGCGCAGCTGCCCGGATGGAGCCTTCGGGCACGGCGCTCTCCTGTGCCGGATAGTGCAGCAGCCGCAGGATGGAATTCCCGTCCTTGACAGAGTCATCGAAGAAGTGCTCGTCGAGATCGAGATCACGCGCGACCGCCCGCAACAGGCGGATGCCCAATTTGTCGAGTGCGTCATACAGGCGCTTTACTGCGTGCCAGTCCTCGATTTCTTCCGGAGAGAGATTTTCGCGCATCGTACCGGCATGGGGATGCCCGGGCGGCAGGTCGCGGCCGACATGCCAGAATTCTTTCAAATCGATCTGCTTGGCGCCCTTCGCCGCTTCCCGGCCGAACGCGGTGTAGCCGCGCTGACCTGCACCGCCGTCAACATGATATTTGAGCTTGGTTTCGACCGGGAGGTCGAAAAACGCCTTTGCGCGATCCAGAGCTTCGTCGATGACTTTCTGGTCGATCCCGTGGTCCGAAATCACAGCAAATCCAAAGCGACGGAATTCCTCGCCCAGTTCTGCGGCAAATACGTCCGGGTCGGTTTCGTCCAGTGTCATCGACACCGGGGGAATGATCTGTTCGGTCATCGGCCTTCCTGCTCGCTTCCCTGTCTTTAAATCGACTGCCGATCATCGCAAGTCCCGTCAGGCAGGTTGAAGGACGCGTTTGTAAGGGTTTGATGACGTTTCCTAATGGATGCCCCCCTATCCGTTAGGGGCGTCGCCTTGCCTTCAGGCCTGATTCAGACCGCTTAATCGATCTCAAGTATTCCTAACGAAAATAAACCAAATAATTCGATTAACCCTGACTTTTCTTAACGTTATGGGAACTCCCTGCGGTGAATCTCGAAATTGTCCGAGGCCAAAAAGCCGGGGCATTGGGTGGAACGCCTTCATGCGTCACAACGGCAAAGCCGGGGCGCGAAGGCCAAAAAAAGATGGGGGCCAAAATGGCTTTCACTGATGTGGAAACAGCGCAGGCGCACGACGCGGTCAATGTGGATCCGACGGGCGATGATCTCTGCAAGCTGGGCATTTTGTATTCGACGGGCCAGGGCGGCACGATCGATTACGTCGAAGCGCACAAATGGTTCAATCTGGCGACGCTGATGGGCTGTGACGCTGCGAAATACTACCGGCAGGAAATCTCTGACGAGATGGATCGCTCGCAGATTGCGGCTGCGCAACGTGCGGCGCGCGACTGGCTTGCCACGCGCCACTAGTCCGACCCGTCTATCTGTTGTCGTTGATGGCGTCTGCGATCGCGAACGAGAAAGCCTGGTCGAGCGGCAGAATGCCGTAGACATACTGTTCGATGAACAACGTGATCTCGGCGATCGTCGAGCGCGGCACGAATACGATATCGTGACGCTGTAGGACGAAGGCGTCGCCGCTGCCTTCGCCGCGAAGCGCACGGTGAAGATCCACGGTCCGCATCATCAAGCCGTCGCCGCTTGGTGCACGACGCAGGACGACCACATCACCGCGGGCCGCCGTGTCGCGGAAACCGCCGGCCAGAATGACGGCCTCCAGCGCGCCGATGCGTGATGGCATCGGATACATGCCCGGCGAGTTGACCTGTCCCCCGACAATTATGTTCTGTGGCCCGAAATCCGTTGCTGTCACCTCTACAATCGGATCCCGAAGAGTTTGTGTATAAGCATCGGCAATCACGCTGGCCGCTTCGAAATCCGTGCGTCCTCCGACCATGACCCGCCCCGCGAGCGGCAGGTTGACCCGGCCGTCCGGTCCGACGGTCGCCGTCCGGCTCAGTTCGGTAGCGGTGTGAACCGTGACATCGACCGTGTCTCCGGGAAACAGCCGGAAGGCCGGATCGGCATCGCGCCATTCCACGAAGGCGATATCGCCCCAGCCAGATGGCGCCGTGGAATTCGGTGTGCCGGGCGTTTCCGTCCAGGCATAATAATCGGGCTGATGCGAGCTGCGATTGAATGACCCGCCGCCGCTGCGGACGCTACCGCAGGCCGCGAGAGAGAAAGCCGCAATGAGAAGCAGAATACGCGTCATGACCGACCCGCCAATTGAACCTTACCTGTTTCACAACCTTTCGCGGTTCGGATAATGAAAAATTAAACCGACCGCCGCTTCTCTCATTCACATGAGTCGTGCGTATTCAGGATCGGGCCAATCGCCGCCTGCTCCGCCGGGTCCCGAGGGGGAGAACCGGCGGTCGCTGGACCTGTTTGACCTGATCGAAATGGTCTGGTCGCAGCGCGTCATTATCCTTGTCGTGTTTCTGTTGCTGTTTGCGTTCGGAGCCTCAGCCTCGATCTTGATGCTTGATCGCAGTTACGAGGCACGAGCGCGCCTGCTGGTGCTTCTGGATGATGAAGATCTGACACCCGGTGCAGCCGGTTCCGGCGACGGTTTCATTCTTGAGCAGGTGTTGCAGTCGGAAGCGGAAATCCTCAACTCTGAAACGGTGCGCCGTCGCGCGCTCGATGTGATCGGCCCGGCAGGTGTGCTGCCTGCGGGCGGCACCGAGGCGCAAGCCCTGCGGGCCCTGCGCCAAAGCTTTTCTGTCGAACGATCTCCCAACGCATCGGTCCTGATACCGGTGGTGGAGGGCGATGACCCGGCGCGCTCCGAGCAGACGTTGAATGCCATCATCGATGCATATATCGCGTATCGTCAGGTGGTGTTGACCGGGGACGGGGCGTCGGGAATTTCCGAGCGCCGGGTCCAGGCCGATACGGCTCACGGCATTGCCCTGGCTGCGCTCGACCAGTTCCTGCAGGAAAACGACATCACGGATTATGAAGCCGATCGTGAAGCGGCGATCGCGCGGGTGTCGGCGCTGCAAACACAGTTGCTGACGGCACAGTCCGAAGCGCAGGCGGCGTCCTCGGCGGCATCAGCGCTCCAGGCCCGAATTGCTGGCATGCCCGAGACGATCGAACTCTATGTCGAAAGCAGCGCCGAGAATCAGCTCGCCGAGCTGCGACTGGAACGCGAGCGCTTGTTGGCCCGCTATCTGGAAACGGCTCCCGCTGTTGTCGCTATCAATCGCGAGATCGCGGAGCTCGAGGAATTCATCACCGGCGGCGGTGTCGCGGGACTCGGCAACACACGCACGGGCGTCAATGAAGTCCGCAGTGCTCTGGTCGAGGAACAGATGCGCCAGGAAGTCCGGGCAAGCAGCCAGACCACCCTCGCGGCGACATTGCGCCGGCAATGGCGAGCTGCCCAGCAGGAGGTCCAGAGATTGCGGGATCTTGCACCGGAATATCGTCGGCTGGCTCAGGATGTCGCGGCGACCGAAACCGCTGCGACCGGGCTGGCAACTCAGCAGGCTGAGGCGGAAGCCCGGCAATCGCTGGCACCGGGAAGTGCAGATGCCGTACGGATCGTGGAGCGCGCCTATGCACCACCGGAAGGGTCGTCGCTGAAAAAGCTGGGAATCGCCGCTTCGTTTGTTTTCGCTGCCGGCGCTGCAATGTTGCTCGGCTTGTTGCGCGGTTACTGGATCAACCATGTCAGCCCGCACGCTTCCGGCCGACCGCTTCCGCGAGACCAGGCTGCGGCGGAGGCTGTGAGCCACGAGCCTGTTCCGATGCCGTCCCAGGTTGCCGGGATCCCGGTCCTGATCCGGATGCCGCAAAGAGGGGCGGCGTTGGGTCGTCGTTAACCGGTCACGGGGAATCCTGCCCCCCAACAATGATTCGTGGCGATTCGATGGTTGATCTGTCCTTGGAAATGCGAACGCTGGTCGACCAGCTTGAGCCCATTGCGCGCCCCGGCGGCAAGGGTCGCGTCCTGATGTTTCTCGGTGCAAGCAGGAATGCAGGAACATCCACGATTGCGCGGGAGTTTGCCCGCACGGCCGCTCCACGATCACGCCGCGGTGTGTGGCTGTTTGACATGGACTTCGCCCGGAACGGTCAGGCAAAGGCGCTGTGTCCACCGGACAGCAAGGCTTTCGATGCCTCCTTCGGGCGCCCGCCATTCTGGTATGCCCAGCCGGACGCCTCCAGGGCACGACTGGTTGCGAAACCGGCCGGTCGCCATCTCTATGTGACCGAATTCCAACGGGCACGCGGTGCGATCGAGCGACTGGAATTCGGACATTCGCCGACCTACTGGAAGGCAGTGCGCGGCAGTATCGACCTCGCCGTGATTGATGCGCCCGGCGCGGGGCGGGCCATCCTGCCGCTTGTCGGCGATACCGATGGTGTCATCCTGGTTGCTGACGATCAGCACTGGAGCGAGCGCGCGATCGAGGCGCGACGTGAGGCGATCGAACGGCGGGGCGGGGTGGTCGCCGGAATCGTCTGTAACCGGGCACGACCGATACGGCAGGCGGCTTGACCAGCCTTGCCGGTCATATTCATGCGGTGCGTTCGGCACCGTCGCTCAATCTATTGCGTCCGCTAGAATTCCTGATTGCCGGGACCTTGCTTTTCTTGTTGTCGCAAGGATTGCTGGGGCCGCTTCTGGCGGCCGATGGCGATCCCGACAGTTCTGCCTTGTTGCGCGCCATGTGGCTGCCGATCTATGCGCTGACCCTTTTATGGCTCGTCAGTTCGCCGACCCGCACGCTCGACCTGATGTGGCGAGTACCGGTTATTCTGCTGCTATCGGCTCTGTGTCTGGCGTCGTTTGTCTGGTCGGTCGATTCCGGACTGACCCTGCGGCGCGGATTTGCGCTCGTCATGACAACGCTTATCGGAATTGCACTGGCCGCAAGGTTCGATTGGGACGAATTGATCCCGCTCTTTGCGGCGGTATTCGCGATCATTGCCCTGCTCAGTGCGGCGATGGCGCTGGGATATCCCGCTATGGGTGTGCATCATGATGTTCATTCCGGAGCCTGGCGCGGCATTTTCTGGGAGAAGAACACGCTTGGCGCAATGATGGCGTTCGGCACGGCAGCGGCGATTGCGGCTTCGGCTTGCCAGCCGTCGCATCGCCGGATCTGGTGGGGGCTGGCGACCTTCATGGCCGCCATGGTTTTGATGTCGACTTCGAAAACGGCCCTCCTGGCCATGCTGTTGTCGCTTTCCGGCTGTGGCGCGATCCATCTCGTACGGCGCGGGTTCGGATTCGCCGCCCTGATCCTGTGCGGTGGGGGGCTGGTTGTGTTTGTCGGCGGCCTGATCCTGTCGGTGGCGCCGGTAACCGTCATCGAGGCGATGGGGCGTGACGCCACGCTTACCGGACGCACCGACATCTGGATCATCCTCGCCGAGCAGGTCGAAGACCGGCCCTGGACAGGGTTCGGCTACGGCGCGTTCTGGAGCGGAGACTACGGACCGGCTTTCTGGGTGCGCCAGCGCACGCAATGGGACGTGCCAACAGCGCACAACGGTTGGCTGGAACTGGTGTTGGCTGTCGGTATCCCCGGCGTCGTCTTGATGTTGATTTCGCTCCTGGCGAGCCTGGCGCGGGCGTTTGGCCGGTTATTTAGAGGCCCGGAAGCCTATTGGGCGATCGTTTTCTTCGTGTTGATCGCGCTGATAAGCATCTCCGAAAGCAATCTTGTGCAGCGCAATGCGATCAGCTGGGTGCTGTACGTTGCGACCGCCGCCCGGCTCGCCATGCCGCGCCGCTATTCGCGAACCAGGCTTCGGTAAGCCTCGGTCACCGGCATCACGTCGGCACCGCTGCGGGCCACCGCATCGCAAACCTCGCGGAATTGCTGGGGCGTGCAGCCCCATGGCGTGGGTTCGGTGCAAATGTCATGCGCGAAGAAAATGAGCCAACCCGGTGTATTCTGGCCGTCTTCAATAAAGGAAAGGGCGCGCGCAATGCCAGCTTCGCCACCGTCGATCCCTACTGCCTTCAAAAGGTGACGGTCGTCACCGGACCGATTGATGCCCGGTTGCACTCCGCGCAGCGTTTCATACCGCGCTGAAAGCGCCCGTTTCGCGCGTGGCGTCGCCTCACCGAAAGGATAGGCGAAGGCCGGCAAGCTGCCACGATATCCCATAGCCGCAAGCGCCGCCTGGTTCTCGTCGATTTCGGCCTCTACGGTCGCCAGGCTCGCAGCGGCAATATCGAGGTGACTATGCGTGTGACAGGCGATTTCGTGTCCCGCTTCGACAAGTCGCTTGATGTCCGTGGCGTCGAATAACGCCCCGTGGTGGTTTTCACCGCCTGCAAAACCGGCAGCGGCATACCAGGTGCCGCGCCAGCCATGCCGTTCGAGTTCGCTGGCGCCATTTTCGACCGCAGATTTTGGAAAATCGTCGAACGTGAAAGAAACCGTCAGCTTTCCGGTGGCGAGGCGCAAGGGATCGCGCTCGAAAAGGCGAGCCGACAGGCGCCGCCATTTTCCGGCCAGGCCGCTGGATGGAATGTAGGTGGCGTCTGTCATGAACGTAGCGCCTCTGCCGCCCAGCTGGCGCGCCACAGCTTCAATGCGGTGGTGCGCGCTCTCATCGGCGCAATCGGCGTCCGTGCCATCAAGGCCCAGACGCCGCGCAGCAATGCCTGACCGGGAACTGCGCGAAGGAAGCGTGCAGCCCTTGCACTGGGCAGGTGTGCGAGTTCGGGATGTTTGTCCAGCAGCCTCGCGTAATTCTGCGCGGCATCCTTGAATCGCCGCAGCAGAATGTCGGCAGTTTGCCAGCCGGCATGGCCTGCAGGGTGATCAACATGGACCAGTTCGCCGCACTGATCTGCGCGCACTGCCCAGTCGACATCTTCCCAGCCCCAGCCGGTAAAATGTTCGTCGAACGGCGTCCGGCGCATCAGTTCGGCGCGAACCAGCAGATTGCTCGTGCAAACCGCCGAGGCGCCGGTCCGCTGACGTAAGGCCGCAGAATTCTCGTCACTGGAGCGCGCCAAAGCCGCATGCAGGCGGTGCGCGGGACAGGTAACGGGATCGGCAGTATACCCGCCGAAGGCCACGTCGAATTCTCTTGTCTCGATGAGATCCAGCCAACCGCGCAAAAAGCCAGGCGCCACGGTCATGTCTGCATCCAAAAACAGCAACCAATCTGCAATCGCTGCACCGGCCAGCCGGTTCCGACCGTTTGCGCGTCCGACATTTCGCCGCGCGGTCAGAAGGCGAATTGGGACCGGCAGCGCGGCGACAGCATCGCTGACGGCAACATTGAGTGCAGGGTCGGGTTCGCCATCATCGAACAAGACGATTTCGACTGGCAGTTCGCCCGCCGACACCTCGTCGACGAGATCCATGAGCAGCGGCCGCGGATCGTCGCGATAAAAGGGGATCAGGATAGACAGAGTGGGCGAGAATGACGTGCACGCGGCCGTGTTGGAGAAATCGGCGTATTCGCTCATGTCACGGCCTCCGACGGTTGCAGCCAGCCGTGCGCAATACGGAGCCAGCTGCGGCACCCGGCGATGTTCATTGCCAGGGCGAGTCCGGCATAGGCCGCAAACCCGGCTGTGGATTTTGCAATCAGGACAAGGAAAGCCGGGCCGGTGACCGGCAACAGGATCACAACGAGTGCCATGCCGGCGGTGGCCGCCAGCGCTTTTGCCCAGTCCAGCCATGGCAGAGGTAGCGGGAAGAGCTGGTGGCCGACGAGCGCACACGCGACAAGCCCGGCCGCATAGGCAATTACGGTGGCCGCTGCTGCGCCGGCAATGCCGAACAGCGGCAGCAAGACGATGTTCAGCGCGAGATTGAACAGGGCGGCAGCGGCCATGATGCCGGCCATCCAGCGGGTTTTGCGTCGCAAAATGAAGGCTTCGTGGAAATAGTAGGTCATCAAGCCATTCATCAGGCCGGCGACAGCGATCCAGGGCAGGATCGTTGCAGCACCTTCCCGGAAATCTGCGCCGACCATGACGGCGGCGAGGGGAGTCGCGACCAGGGCCAGTCCGACGGCTGCTGGAAAACCGAGCAACCCCATGACACGGGCCGACTGGCCGGCGACTTCCCGCGCGGCGGCTTCGCCGTCACGTTCAATGGCTCGGATCATCAGCGGTGTGGCTGCTGCGCCGAGCCAGATGAAGAGAATGTCGATGGTCCGATCGGCAAGGCCGTAGCCAGCAGCGTAGATGCCCACTGCGGCTTCGTCGAGAAATCCGGCAATCAGGAAGCGGTCACCCGCCGACAGCAAGTGTTCGAATACAAGAGACACCGATACGGGCAGCCCGTAGGCGAAATAGACGGAAGCGCGGCGCTTGCGAGGCTTACCGCCTACTGCCTGGCGGATCTGGGCTGGGAACTCGAAAAATAGCGTGATGAGGCTGGCCAGCGCCATTCCGGCAATCGGTCCGGCAGCGCCGAGTGGCGTGGCCATGAGAATGCCGATGCCGAAAGCAAATCCGCCGAGCGTGTTCAGCGTTTCGAACACGGAATAGCTGGCGACCTGGCCCGCTGCCCGGCGTGTCTCCAGACCGATGGCCAGCGCCGAGCGCAGCGTGAGCGCAGCGAGGCCGAAACCAAGCGCGGTTTTCATCGTGGCTGAGAAGGGGGCAAGGGCCAGGCCGATCGTTCCCAATGCAATGATACCGACCGATACGAGGGCATAGGTGGAATAGATCGTCATCAAGTGCGTCGGCAGGCTGCCGCGTTCCGCGGCACGGGCGTGAAAACGGGCAACGGACGCGTCGAGCCACGTATGAACAGCCATTGCCGTGATGTGCATGGCCGCCAGCGCCAGGGCATACTGGCCGTACATTTCCGCCGGCATCAGCCGCGTGAGAACCGCAACGCCGCCGAATCCGACGAGCCCGCGCGCCAATTGTACCGGCAGGTATCCGAGAATATGTTTGCCTAGCATGCGGACGCCGACTCCGAATTGACGCCGGAAGCGTGCCGCAAACCTTCTAAAATGCCGTGAACGCGGAGCGCCGCAGTGAAACGAATATTCAACCCTGGTGCTGTAAGTTTGCACGGAGGGTCAAAGGATCACCGCCATGCACCGCCTGACTGCCGAGCTCAAGCGTCCAAGCGAGTTAACGCCAGAGGAGCGCGGGGCGTGGATCGCTTTCACCGATGACAACGGGGCGCTCGCGAGCCCGTATTTCAGGCTCGAATTCGCGGAGTGCTGTGAAGAGGTGCGCAGCGATACGCGCATCATCGTCGGCCGGACGGGCGGGCAGATCAGCGGGTTCCTGCCATTGCAACTGGGCCGCATTGGTTATGCAAGGCCGCTTGCCGGTCCGTTGGGAGATGTTCACGGATTGATCGTGCCGGACGACGGCGAGGCGGATCCGCGAGCCTATCTGCAAGCCGCCGGCGTTCCGCTGTTCGAATTCCACAGCGCAACAGGGATTGGACAGAATTGGCGGGATTACGGCGTCTGTCGCGACGGGGCATGGATTTGCAACGTGTCGAACGGTTTCGATGCCTACATGGCCGATCGGAAAAAACTGAGTTCGAGCGCGATGCGAAACTATCGTTCGCGCTTCCGTAGGCTTGAAGCTGAAGAGGGCGGCTTCGAGTTCCGGATGGACGACAAGACGCCAGAGAACCTCGCCCAGATGATTGACATGAAACGGGCCCAATACCGTCAAACGAAGGTGTTCGACGTATTTTCGGTTGGCTGGACGCGGCAGCTGGTGGCAGCGATTTTACGGCGCAAGAGCGACCGCTTCGAAGGGCTCTGCTCGACCCTGACGATCAATAACAAGGTTGCAGCGATCCATATCGGCATGACAAGCGAGCGTCTGACCCATTACTGGTTTCCGGTTTATAATCCGCAACATAGCCGCTTAAGCCCGGGCATTCTTCTGCTGATGGAAATGATCAGGTGTGCTGCTGATCAGGGCAAGAGTGGTGTCGACCTCGGGCCAGGCGATTACCGTTTCAAGGCCGATCTGGGATCGTACCAGATGCCGCTCTGGACCGGGTCTGTGATGACGAAATCGGCTCCGGCAATGCTGCGGGAAGCTGCCGACACACTGGCCGGTGGCATGGAAAAACTGCCGATTGGCAGCCTCGGCAGCTTGCCGCGCCGCGCCATGCGCAGGGCCGACAAGCTGGCGGCATTCTACGCATGGTAGAAGGCACTGACCGGCGAGGGGTTCTGATTGGCGGAGCGTCTGCCTTGCTGCTGAGCGGCCAACGTAGCGCGCCAAGGCCGAAGATCGAACTCTGGAACAATGCCACGGGACCGCATTTGCGTGGCGCGGTCTTACCACAGCGCCGCGTTTACCCGGAGATCGACGGCGTCACATTCCTGGGCCCCGGCCCGGTTGGTGCACCGGTCAGCGATTCTTCGTTGCACGAGCTCGCCGATGCCGGTGCGAACCTAGTGGTTTTGTCGTGTCCCGGCCTGTTTCGCGAATCCGAACCCTTCGAACCGGACCCGCAGATTGCCAACTGGCTTGTCGCGCTGGTTGATCGCTGCACCGCGCAGGGCCTTTTCACGGTGATCGGTTTCAGAACCGGGCCGGGGCGATCGGAGTTCACTTTCCACCGGGACAATCCGGACGATTGGTTTCCGGCCTTCATGATCGATGAACGGGTTTGGCAAGCACCGGAAATGCAGCGCGCATGGGCCGACATGTGGCGCTACACCGCGCGCCTTTTTGCGGGCCATCAAGGCGTCGCCGGTTATGTCCCGATGGTCGAGCCCAATGCGAGCCATATCAGGTCGCAATTCGATTGGCCGCGGTTCGCGTTACGCCTTGCAGCGGCTATCCGCGACGAGGACAGCACAACTCCCATTCTGATTAGCCCGGATGGATATGCGAACCGGAGTTTTGCATCGGAGCTGCCGCTCGAAACCGTTCCGAACGCCGTTCTGTTTCTTCACGACTATACGCCCTACGATTACACGCATGCCGGGCCCGAAAATTCTGCGACATTAAATTTGCAGGACGCCGAAATCGCTCCGCCAGCAGCGCGCCGCTGGGCCGTGGGCGAATTCGGCGTCCGGCGGTGGGTGCCGCAAGCTGATCGCTTTCTCGATGTCCGGCTGAGATCACTTGAGGCGTCGGGTGCCAATTCGGCGATATTTCACTGGCCGAGTGGCTGGCACGAATACGAGCGCGTCGAGAACGCCTGGAACCCTTTGCTTGGGTCTGATCCCGCGAATTCATCGCGCTTGGCTGACGCGCCGATTCTGGCTGTCTTGCGCCAGCACTGGTCGCGGAACACGATCCGTCCCTAGCGGACGTTGATCTTGTCGCCGAGCAGGGCGGGCCCGGTGCGCAGCATGATCCAGAAATCGAACCACAGGCTGGCGCGTGAAATGTATTCGACGTCGTAACGGATGCGCTCGCGTGCCGCCTCGGGCGTATGCAGCGGGCCGCGCGAGCCATTAACCTGCGCCCAGCCGGTCAGACCCGGCTTCACACGGTGGCGATGCGCGTACTCGGCCACGAGACTGGAGGTGAGAGCACCGCCGGTCCTCATCGATGGAGCATGCGGGCGCGGGCCGACAAGCGACATCTCGCCTTTCAGCACGTTCCAGAGCTGCGGCAGCTCGTCCAGCGATGTCCGGCGGATAAACCGACCGATTCGGGTGACACGCGGATCGTCGCGCTCGACCTGACGGACGGTGCCTTTATCGGGCAGCGGGTCGTTACGCATTGACCGGAATTTGAGAATTTCGATCGGCTTGCCGTTGAATCCTTCGCGTTTCTGCCGAAACAGGATCGGACCGGGTGAATCCAGCCTTATCAACAAGGCCAACACTGCCATGACGGGAAGTGCTGCGGTAAACATCAGCGTGCCGATGACCAGGTCCTGAAGGCGCTTTGCGATCACCCAGCCCGGTGAAGCCGATGTGCCGGACAGGCGGGCGGCCGGTGAGTTGGCAATATCCTTAAGCGATTGGTTCTTGGTATTGAAATGCTCGAAGTCGAGGATCAGGCAGACAGGTTGCGGCAAGGCAGACAGACGCGAAAGCAAGGTTTGCACGCGTTGAACGGCATGCGGGGTGACCGTGATGATGATGCGATCGACTTCGTGCAGATAAGGCCACCCGACGAGGTCATTGACCGATCCCAGATAGGGCGTTCCGGCGAGAGCTGACGGGCTGCGCGAGCGGCGATCGTCGAAAACGCCAAGAATGTTGAGGACTCGGCTACGGGTGTTGGCCTCGATCAGGCGACGCGCATTGGCGGTCGCGCCGACCACGACGGCGTTCGCAGCCAGTCGGCCCTGGCTGGCCCAGTATTCGATGAAGAATGCGTAGACGGCGTGGATCACGAAGAAGGCCGCTACGCCGACGCCCGCCTGGAGGGCGGCCTCGCGAGATAGCAGGATGTCGGAGAATTGTACCAGAAGGATAGACGCAGTGCCCGCAACGCCCAGCGAAATGATGCTCGTGGCCAGATGACGCCAGGCTGACTGGCGGGCGCGTATGCGATACACGCCGGTCGCGCGGAACAAGACGAAAGCCGTTCCCAGAAACACCAGCAGCGGCCAGAAATGAGCGCCAAAATTCATGAAGGCCGAAATGACCAGAGCGGCCATCACGCACAGGTCGACCAGTTGCAGGGCGCGGCTAAGCGTTGCGCGGTCAATCCTGTTCGATGGCGGCACACGCCGCAGGTCCTCGCTCTTGTCGGCATCGCGCCGGCCCCGCCCCATTTCGAGCCCGGCGAAGCCTGGCGATACGTCGTTGGCAGGCGAGAATGACGGATTTTGATGCGGCCGATCTGACATGATGTTCGCCCTGAAGGTAATCAACAGTCGCTGATCATGCCTCAACAAGGAAAAGATTCGGTTTTCAGGCGTGGTTAGCAAACCATAAACGCGGATGCTTCGCGCTGTGCGAGATTGCCTGTATATTCCACCGCAAACGAGAAAGTGGGGGCGATCATGTTTCGAAGTCTTGTAATCATGGCTGCCGGCGGTCTCGTGTTGGCGGCTTGCGCTTCGACACCTCAAGGCTTGTCGGGCGAGGACATGGTTTCGTCGATGTCGCCCGTTCCGGCAGACGCTAGCTTAACTCGCGATGCGGGTGGCGGAAGGAGTACAGAAGCAACCGTCGTGAGCGGTTTCGTCTATCCCGCCATCGGTTCGGCGTTTGCGGGCACGCGACCGGATACGCCCTATGTGATGCAAGCCAGCGGCGAGCAACCTTACTGGCGATCCAGTGCCGAGTTTTATGAGTTCAACGGTGAAATCCACGCCCGATTTTCGCTCATCGCGGCCGACGAGACGCCTCTCCAGGCCGATTTGCGGCAAGCGTCTGATCATCTGGTTCACGGCTACCGGCGGTTTGTGTCGTCGGATGCTGACGGCGAGCGCATTTCTGCCGCTTACCAAGCCGGCCCGTGTATTGACAGCATGGGCGTGGAAAGAGGGTTTTTTACCTCTATACGCGTCAATGGCACCATCTATGAAGGCTGTGCGCGGGAAACCGGCGGCCAGTGGGACTGGAGCCGGGATCTGCTGACGCGTTTCGACGCGATACAGATCTGTCTCGACGAAGTTCCCAACGCGCTGGCCGCTGTCGACGCTTATTCTCCAACGCCGGACAACACCGCGGTTCGGGTCTTGCGCGCTGACCACCAACGCTTCGAATGCATCATCGTCAATGAGGACCGCCGGCTGGCGTCCGTGCGCGAACTTGATATCACGGAGGTTCATCTCAATGAGGGACGGACCATTTTCACGCGCGTCCCGATCGATGACGGCCATGCGTGCCTGAGCGAGGAGACGATTATCAATTCGGCTGGTGACGAACTGGGTTATCTCGTACACGATCTCTGCCAGAATCCCCGGACACACGTTGAAGGGCCGCTGGAGCCGGGTGAAAGCTAGCCAATCCGGACGGCGGCCAGTCGTTCGGCTACCGGTGCCAGCTGATTCTCGAAATCGAGCCAGTGATCGATCGAACGGTCGTGCACCGGCTCGCGAACCTGATCTGCGCTGGCGGTTGATACGGGCGCTGCCTGGCTTGTGAAATCAAGGCAAGCGGGATCCCATTCGAGGCCGAGGAAAGCGACGAGCTGTTTGGCTATTGTCTCGGTTTCGCGGACTACAGTCTCGTAGCTGACGTGCAAAATGTGCTCGGGCCAGCCGGCTTCCCAGTGAGTCATCAAGCTGTTCTTGGCCGCGATGTAATCGGCAATATCGGTCAGGTCATAGGACCAGTGATACCGATCGCGAAACAATGTCTTGAAAGTCGCCAGTGCGGCATCCATCGGTTGCCGGTCGACATGGATGATACGTGCTTCAGGGAGTGCTTCCGCGATCAGGCCAGCGTAAAGGAAATTCGTTGGTGTCTTGTCGATGACAACGCCTTGGCTATGACCACGTCTCGTGAGCGTATCGCGATATCGCTGCCCGACAGCGGCGAGATCGATCCGCGGCGTCAGCCGCGCAAGTCCGACCGGGTCGCGCGCTGCGGCGAGCGCCGGTTCGTCCAGTAAACTGACAATGAAATCCTCGGTTTCCCCGACCGATGCGATTTCCGGATGAGATGACAGGATGCGGTCGACGAGCGTCGAGCCCGCGCGCGGAAGGCTGACGATGAAAACCGGGGTCAGCGGGGCGCGTTCCGGAACCCTCTCGCTTTTCGGCCAGAGTCGCGCGGTCTCCGCCATCGCGTCCAGTTCGGGCTGAATCCGGTAGGGCCGCGCCCGGCGCATGGCTTCGGCACCCCGCGACCAGGCCGAGAATGCCTCGGCCCAATTTCCGAGATCCTCGAGCTCCTTGCCAAGGGCATAGTGGATGGCCGCCGCGTCCTGCAGGCCGAAGCGCGGATCGCTGCCGATTTGCCGGAGCCTGTCGATCCGATTGTTATCGTGCAAGGCCTTCTCAACGAGCGCGCGCGCATACCAGGCCTCCGCGTGAAGCGGATCGGCGGCCGTCACGCGATCGAGGTTGGCTGCGGCGTCTTCGCGTCGTCCGTTAAAGCGCTGGGCTGCGGCTAGGTTGAATCGGCATCGCGGATCGTGCGGGACCAGCGCAACAAGTTTCGCATACGCGCGCTCGGCTTCGTGATGGGCGCCGCATGCCGTGTAGGCGGCTCCGAGTTGATCGGCGATCACGGGGTCACGGATATCCGTTGGAGCGATGGTCCTTGCGGCGGTCAGCGCTTCATCGAACAGCCGGAAACGGGCCAGCAGATTGGCTGCCTGTGCAACTGGCCGCGGTGCACTTGCGCCCGCCTGCGCGGCCTTGCGTGCATGGAGGATGGCGGGTGCGCGATCGCCGAGGCGATCGCAGATGAAGGCCGCAAACGCATTGAGCCCCGGGTGTTCCGGCGTGGTTTCGAGGGCTGCCAGCACGCGGTCGCGCGCACCGTGAGTGTTACCGGCGGCCAGCAGGCGCGGCAATTCGCTGAGAACGTCCTCGATCTGGGGGATGTCGGCAGGCATTGGCCGCATAAAGCCGCTACTGCGCTGCGCTGGCAAGCGGAGTCTCGCAGGTGGCGGCGTCAGTCTTGCGCTTTCTCGAACAACTTGACGTATTCGCCGTAACCTTCGGCTTCTAGATCAGCAATCGGTATGAAACGCAGCGACGCCGAGTTGATACAATACCGCAAGCCGCCTTGATCGGCGGGCCCATCCGGGAAGACGTGGCCGAGATGGCTGTCACCGTGCGAGGACCGCACTTCAGTGCGGATCATGCCGTGCGTGGTGTCGCGCAGCTCACGGACATTCTCGCCGTCGACTGGCCGCGTGAAACTCGGCCAGCCACAACCCGATTCAAATTTGTCGAACGAGGTGAACAGCGGCTCGCCCGATACGATGTCGACATAAAGCCCGGCTTCCTTGTGGTCGTTGTACGCGCCGGTGAAGGGGCGTTCGGTGCCATTTTCCTGTGTCACCCGGTACTGCTCGGGCGAAAGTTTTGCCACCGCGTCAGCGTCTTTCTCGTAGCGCTTTGTCATATTCTACCTGCACTCTTCCCGACCTGGGCCGGAAATCAATTCTGCGCGCCTGTCACCGGCTCGCCACCGGCATTTTCGGCCTGCTTCTCGAGCAGACGGGACATCCAGTTGGGAGTTTTTGTATAGCGGCCGAGCACGCTGTAGGCGACCGGTATTACGAAGAGGGTGAAGAGGGTGGCGACGGTCACGCCTGTCAGGATCACGACACCGATCGTGATGCGGCTCTCCGCACCCGGTCCATCAGCCAGCACAAGCGGCGCAGATCCAATCGCGGTCGACAGACCTGTCATCAGGATCGGACGGAAGCGAATTTCCGAAGCATCCAGCGTGGCGGTCAGGAGGTCATGGCCTTCCTCCCTCAGCTGGTTGGCAAATTCGACGATCAGGATACCGTTCTTCGCAGCCAGCCCGATCAGTATCACCAGGCCGATTTGCGAATAGATGTTGAGGCTGGACCCGATCATTTCGAGGCCAAACAAGCCTCCGGTCACAGCCAGCGGCACGGTCATCATGATGACGAGCGGTTGGATGAAGCTCTCGAACTGCGCTGCCAGAACGAGGAAGACGATCAACAACGCCATTCCAAATGCGAACAGCAATGCGGAATTGGCTTCGAGATATTCCTTCGCGCCGCCGAGATAGGTGGTCGAAAAGTCAGGCGGCAGCTCGCGTCCGGCCCAGGCGTCCAGCCAGGTGACGGCTTCTCCCAGCGTATATCTGTCCGCCAGGGTGGCCGAGACCGTGATCGCGCGCTGGCGGTCGATACGTTCCCGCGACGCCGCTTCACCGACCTGGCTGACGGAGACGAGGTTCGACAACGGGATTAACTGACCGGACCGACCCTCGACGTAGAGCGTTTCGAGGTCCTGCGCGCTGGACCGCTCGTCGCGCCGGTTTTCCATGATGACATTGTAGGCTTCGCCCTGGTCGATGAATTGTCCGACGCGACGGGAGCCGAGATGGGTTTGCAGGGTCTGTCCGATATCGGCCACGGTTACACCGAGCGCAGCAGCCCGTTCCCGATCGATCTCCACGACAAAACGCGGGCTCGTCGGTTCGTAATCCTTTCGGGCCCTCAGCAAGTTCGGGTTGTTGGCGCGAATGTCTGCCAGGAGGCGTTCGGCTTCGGCATCGAGGCTTTCATATTCGGGCCCCTGAAGAACAAACTGGATGTCATCGCCGCCACCACTGCCACGGATCGAGGAGCGCATGGAAGCGAAGGCCCGCACGCCGGTCAGCTGCCCGAACCGGCCGTTGATCTCGCTGACGATCTCGCTTCCGTCGCGGCGGTCGTCCCAGTGCACCATGGTGCCAATGACAACGCCGGAATTATAGCCGGCGCCGCCCCAGCCGGGCGAAACGACGAGCACGCGGCTCAGCTCGCTCGCTTCGACATACTCCATGAGCACGTCTTCGATCTCGTCGGCCTCCGCCGCCATGTAATCGAAACTCGCGCCCTCGGGTCCGCTGAAGAAACCAAAAAACCCGCCGCGATCTTCTGGCGGCGTCAGCTCGCCGGGCAGGCGGTCGAGCAAGAAGGCCGAACCGCCGAGTGCGATCAGGATCACCGGTATGATCATCCATGGTGCGCGTAACGCGATTTCCAGACTTGAACGATAGTTCGCGCGCAACCGCTTGATGACAGTGTTGACCCACCGCGCGGGGCCGCGCGCCTGGCTTGACGGCTTGACCAGTTTGGACGCCATCATCGGCGAAAGGGTCAAGGCCACGAAACTCGAGAGCATGACGGCGACGGCAATGGTCAGCGCGAGTTCGTTGAAAATCCGCCCGATGAAGCCGGGCAGGAAGACCAGCGGCACAAAAACGGATACGAGCACCGCGGTCGTGGCGATGACGGCAAAGAAAACCTGCCGGCCGCCGCGTAGCGAAGCCAGTGCTGCGCCTTCGCCCATATCGACGCGCCGCTGTATGTTTTCGAGCACGACGATGGCGTCGTCGACGACGAGCCCGATCACGAGGACCAGTGCCAGCAAGGTCAGGATGTTGATCGAGAAGCCTGCAGCGGCGAGGGCGGCAAAGACCCCGATAAGGCAGACCGGTACCACGGCAGCAGGAATGATTGCGGCACGGAAGCTGCCGAGAAACAGATAGATCACGAGGACGACGAGGGTCGCTGCGACGAACAGTGTGCGCCAGACCTCGCGGATCGATTCCTCGATAAAGACCGTATCGTCCGACGCGACGATTAACGACATGCCATCCGGCAGGCTTGGGCGGATGCGCTCTGCCGATGCGGCAACATCGTGTGCAACCTGCACAGAATTGGCCTGACTTTGCCGGATGAAGCCAAGTCCGATCATGTTGTTGCCATTGCCGCGGAACAGGGTGCGTGGGTTCTCGGCCTCCAAAGAAACGTCGGCGATTTCACCGAGGCGGATGATATGGCCGGTCTCGCCCTGGGCGATCGGCAATCGCTCGAAACTTTCTGGATCGGCAAACAATCGCTCGACGCGGACCACGATCTGGGTGTCCGGCGTTTCGATCGAGCCGCCAGGAACCTCGACATTCTGCGCGCGCAGGGCGGCCTCGATATCTGCCACCGTGATCGAACGTGCGGCCATGGCCCGCGGATCGAGCCAGATCCGGATCGCATAACGGCGTTCGCCACCGATCCGGATGCTCGCGACGCCATCGATAATGCTGAAACGGTCAACGAGCGCGCGCGCGGCATAATCCGACAATTCTTCCGAGCTCATCCGGTCGGACATCAGCGAATACCACATGAATGGCCGCGCGTCGGAATCCTGCTTGCGGACCTCCAGCTCCTCGACTTCCGGTGGCAGGCGGTCGGTAATGCGCGATACCGCGTCGCGCACATCATTGGCCGCAGCCTCGATGTCCCGGCGCAGATCGAAAGTGACCGAAATGCGGGAATTGCCGTCGCGCGAGGAAGAGGAGATCAGGTCGATTCCGTCTATTCCGGAAAGCTGGTCCTCGATCACTTGGGTGACGCGGTTTTCCACGACTTCGGCGTTGGCGCCAGGATATTCGATCGACACGGACACGACGGGTTGGTCGACATCGGGCAATTCCCGCAACGGCAATTGCTGCAGTCCGAGAATGCCGAAAACAATGATCAGTGCACTGATCACGAAGGCCAATACCGGTCGGCGGACGGCGATGTCGGACAAGGTCATGGCTGGCTCGTCGCGGCCGCAACCGCCTGTGACGTATCGGGACCGCCTGCGACTGTCGCGCCGCGGGTTTCCGTGACCTGCACGGCCATGCCATCGCGCACCCGGTGGACGCCTTCACCGACGATAAGATCGCCGGCCGACAGGCCTTCGGTAACTTCAATAACATCGCCGTTTTGGCGGCCCAGCGTGATGGCCTTCTGTCGTACGAATTCGCTGCCTTCGCGCGTATCGATCGCAAAGACGAAGCTGTCGTCTAGATAGCGTGTGATGGCAGCGCCGGGGATCGCGGGATTTGTCCTTGTGTCGCGCTGTATCTCGACGGTCATGAGCTGACCTGGCCGAAGATGCCCGGCGGCATTGTCGATTTCCGCGCGAACCGTAACGGACCGCGTGACCGGATCGATACGGCTGTCAATCTGTGCAATCTCGCCTTCGAAAACCTCATCGGGATAGGCTGATGTCATGGCAGCGACCGGCATGCCGGCTTCCAGAGCAGACAGGAATCGCTCCGGCACCGAGAAATCCAGCTTGATAATCGAGGTATCGTCCAACGTGATGATCGGATCGCCTGGCCGAACCAGGCTGCCAGTGCTCACCTCGCGCAATCCGACAACGCCGGAGAAAGGCGCGCGGATGATCCGGTCGGCAAGCTGGGCTTCGATGGAATTGACGCGGGCGGCGGCACGTTCGACAGCGGCGTTGGCTTCATCGAGGCGCTGGCGCGGTGCAATTCCACGCTCGATCAGATCGTCGACCCGATTAAGCTCGCGGCGCGCCTCGCGCAGCGTCGCGCGGGCCTCGTTGAGATCTGCGGCTTCTTCCGTGTCGGTCAGCTCGACAAGAATATCGCCAGCTTCGACTCGCTGGCCGGAATCGAATGCGACGCGCGAAATCGTATCCGAAACCCGGGCCGTCACTGTGACGGTTTCGTTGGCGCCGGCGGTCCCGAGCGCTTCGACGATATCCGCGAAATCGCGTTCGCTCACGGCATAGGCCGAAACCGGCACCAGCCGGTTTCCCTGGCCGCCTTGCACTTGGGTTCCGCCGTTCATGGAACGGACCAACACCAGGATCGTCATCGCGATAAAAACGCCGAGCACGGCGATGAGAGTCGCAGCACGTGTCACGAAACAGCCTCCGAGTCGAAAGATGCGCGGTTCGTGCCGAAGATCAAGTTTAAGTGTAATTCCAGCGCACACGGCGGTGGTGGCGGAGACGAAGGGATTCGAACCCTCGATACCGGTTAAGGTATACTCCCTTAGCAGGGGAGCGCCTTCGACCACTCGGCCACGTCTCCGTCGCCGGGTTTAGCCGCTTGCACCGTTCGGGATCAAGCGCGGATCACTGTCCGTGTGATTCGCAAGATATTAACCGTGATCTTTTAGGAGGGATGTTTGGGGTAAACGATAAAAAAACCGGGAAATCTGATGCCGAAAATGAGCTGGAAGTCCGCTGGATTCACCTTTCTGGTAGCGGTCGGGATCGCGTCGAGTGCAGCGATTGCAGGTTATATGACCGCGCAACGTCACTATAGCGAGGAATTGAGGGAATCCAGCGCCATGCATATCGAGGAACGGGTCGCGCGCCAGAACGTGTCGTTCGATGATGTGCGAGCTATCGCGTATGCCGCAGAGCGCAGCTTCATGCGCCGGTATGAAGCGGTTTCCGCCGTCGATGTGGCATCTGAATTCGATCGCCTTTTTCCGCCATTCGGCGACGGCACCCGACGCTCGGATCCGGCGCTGTTTGACGGGCGGTTGCTGGAGAATGGTGACTATGTTTACGGGGTTGGTGCCTTTATCTCCGACGTTGACGTTCCGCTAGAGCGGCAGCGCCGGTTGCTGGCCGCCTTCCACACTGTCCGGCAGCACGGTGAAGCGATCAATCCGCGCTTCGACAATCTGAATTTTGTCACGCGGGATAACGACCTGATCATCTTTGCGCCGCAGCGCGATGATCGTCTCGAGTATTACCGCGCACTCGCGCCCGCGGATTTCGATCTGCAATCCGAGGATCTCGCCCGCATTGTCGACCCGCAGAACAATCCGACCGGCCGCACTGCGTGTACCGCCTTGTCCCGCCTGATGTACGTGACCGAAGGAATAGCGCTGACAACCGGTTGTCATACGCCAGTACGCAACGGAGGCCGGCATCTGGGATCCTTCGGCATCACGATCTCGATGCAGAATTATCTCGCGAATGCGATCGTCGACGCCGAAGAGAATGTCGAGAACATGATCATGACGCGCGACGGCGAGTTGATCGCGCACCAGGAATTGCTGTTCGAGGAGGTTCTGACGCCGGAAGCCGTGAGCCGCGCTGAAGCCTTCGCGCAAACGACGCCGATTTCGCGCGGCATTCAGAGCCAAGGTCGCCCGTCAGGTGTCTTCGAAACCGCAGACGGCCGGATTATTTCCTATGGCCGCATCTCGACGCCTGGCTGGTATTTCATTGCGGCGCGGCCGACATGGGTCGTCCATATGAAGGCTTCGCAGGTTGCTGCGATGATTTTCGTGTTTTCCTTTTTCGGTGTGTACCTGCAATCCATTGTCGTCTATCTGGTACGCCTGCAAAGGCGTTGGCGGCTGCGGCAAGAGCGGAAAAGCGAACAATTCGCGCGCGCTTGAGACAGTTGGGACTAGCCTGAAGGGCAGGACAAGGCTAAGAGGCGCGCGCATTTCCGCTAGCCGCCGAGTACCGCCTCATGTCCGTATCTCCGGAAAAACTCCGCAATATCGCCATCGTCGCTCACGTCGATCACGGCAAAACCACCCTGGTCGACCAGCTGCTGAAGCAATCCGGCACGCTTGGCGACCGCGCCGAGACCGCCGAACGGATGATGGATTCAAACGATCTCGAGAAAGAGCGTGGGATCACCATCCTCGCCAAGAACACTGCCGTGAACTGGAACGAGTGGCGGATCAACATCATTGATACGCCGGGACACGCCGACTTTGGCGGCGAAGTCGAGCGCGTCTTGTCGATGGCGGATTCCGTCCTGTTGCTTGTCGATGCAGTCGACGGGCCGATGCCGCAGACAGCTTTCGTCACGCGCAAGGCTCTAGAGCGCGGCCTTCGGCCGATCGTGGTAGTCAACAAGATCGACCGCCCCGGTGCGCGACCGGACTGGGTCGTCGATCAGACCTTCGATCTGTTCGACCGGCTAGGGGCGAGCGATGAACAACTTGATTTCCCCGTCGTATTTGCTTCCGCGCTGAACGGTTTCGCGGGGCTCGATGCCGAATCTCCCGGCGACGACATGACCGATCTGTTCCAGATGATTGTCGATCATACGCCGCCTCCTCCAGTGGATCTTGACGGACCGCTACAGCTGCAAGTCAGTGCGCTGGATTACTCCAGCTATACCGGCGTCATCGGCATCGGCCGGATCCGGCGCGGCCGTCTGGCACGCAACCAGCAGGTCACGGTGATCGATCCGGAAGGCCGGACACGGCGCGGCAAGATCCAGCAGGTCTTCGGTTTTCAAGGACTCGAGCGGGTCGAGATGAACGAGGCGACCGCTGGCGACATCATCACGTTCACCGGCCTCGATCCGCTCAATATTTCCGACACGGTGTGTGCGACCGACGCCGTTGAGGCGCTGCCGCCACTGACTGTCGATGAGCCAACCATCGCCATGACGTTCCAGGTCAATGACAGCCCGTTCGCGGGCCGCGAAGGCAAATATGTGACGAGCCGCAATATCGGTGAACGCCTGGAACGCGAGCTCATTCACAATGTAGCGCTGCGCGTCGAGCAAACCGATGATGCTGACAAGTTCAAGGTTTCCGGGCGTGGCGAGCTGCACTTGTCCGTCCTGATCGAGAACATGCGCCGCGAAGGCTATGAACTCGCCATTTCTCGCCCGCAGGTACTGACCCGCGAAATCGACGGCGAGATCTGCGAGCCGTGGGAGACGCTGGTCGTCGACCTGCCAGAAGAGAGCCAGGGCGCCGTTATGGAGAAGCTGGGCGAGCGCAAGGGCCAGCTGACGAACATGACGCCCGACGGACAGGGGCGGGTGCGACTGGATTACGATATCCCGACCCGCGGTCTCATCGGGTTCCGGTCGGACTTCATGACCGCGACGTCCGGCGCCGGCCTGATGTTCCACACGTTCGACCATTACGCGCCGCGAGCTGCGGGCGAGATCGGCCAGCGCCACAATGGTTCGCTTGTATCCATGGTGGATGGCAAGGCATTGGCCTTTGCATTGTGGAATTTGCAGGAACGCGGCCGGCTGTTCATCGGCCATGGCACGGACGTCTATGAGGGCATGATTATCGGTATTCACAGCCGCGACAATGATCTCGCCGTCAATCCGACCAAGGGCAAGCAGCTAACGAATATCCGCGCCGCGGGCGCAGACGAAGCCATTGTCCTGACGCCGCCGATCCGGACGACACTCGAATTCGCTCTGGAGTTCATTAATGACGATGAACTGGTGGAAGTGACACCGGTTTCAGTGCGCATCCGGAAGCGCTGGCTGAAAGAACATGAGCGGAAAAAGGCGAGCCGGGCTGCAGCCTAGGGTAAATAAAAGGTTTACGCTGGGTTGCGAATCACCTCAGGCATGAGTTGTGGTGACGGCAGTCGTCACCTTAGCTCACTGGGAGGAGATAGCTATGCTCAAGCTCAAAACTCTGCGGAAGTCCGCACCGAAAGCCAAGCGCGTCCTGTACTGGGACTAAGGTTTTCGACCTGAAGCGCCCCGCAGCCGCAACACGGCTGCGGGGCGTTTTCATTTCGGGAAAGACATGATTGAGCTATTTCGCGAATGCGGCCTGAAGGCCGACGAGATTTACCGGGAGCAAGCCGATAATGCTGCCGAGTTCACTCAAATCGCTTGCGACCTGTTGGACTTTTGGAACCTGCCCGAAAGAGTATCGATCGACGGGCTCTGGGACATTGCTGCAAGTGGTGGTCTGACGGGTATTGGTGACCAATCCAAACCCGGCCTGATACCGCTCTATTCCGGAAACGCCGTCCGGATTGTGGCGCATCTCTGGTCGGATGCTGCCGACCGCTTGCATCAGCACGATTGGACAGGTGCGTTCCAGGTAATCGAGGGGCGCTCATTCAATGCGGTTTTCGGGTTCGAAACGCGCGGTGAGCTCGCGGAATTCGCGTTTGGACCAATTGACCGACGCGGCTTCGACATCTTCGAGCGCGGCCGAGTGCAGCCCGTAACAGAGGGCGAATCGCTCATCCACAGTGTCGTTTATGCGAACAAGCCTGGGCTCGCGATAAGTCTGCGGGTCGCCAGCGAGGGCACGAAAGGTGCCGTCGAGTATCTGCGCCCGGGACTGCGCTGTCCGTCTCACCGACGGCGTGACGCGGATGCTGCCCAGATCGACCTCTTGTCACAAGCCTTGCAACTTGGCGAAAAAATCTATGCTCAGCGCTTCGGCTTGCTAGCGGCACGGCTTGATGATGCCGGCCTGCTCCGGCTTCTGGATGCGGCCTGCTTTGACGGACTGCCGGTTCCCGATGAAATTGCCGGTCTCGCGGCCGAGCGCTTGCCAGCCGGTGGTATCCTGCTGGCGTCACTGGATGATATCGAACGCAGCGACAAAACGCGGGAGCTCCTCGGCGAGCAGGACGATCCTGTTGTGCGGGATTTCATTTGTTCACTATTTCACAGCGACACCCGAGCGGAACTTGCCGAGACAATCCGGCACGCCGGCCACAATGACCCGGTTGTCACTGCCGGTCGCAGCCTTGCTGCGCTCTTGATCGACATCGAGTCGGGGCCGCTACCGCCGCCAGCCGTCAGCCAGGCGCTTGGCGAGATCGCCCTGACCGGAGATTTCCGTCAGGGTATTGAAGCGATGAAAGCATCATCTGCTGGCGACCCGCATCTAGACGACCACGCGGCGTTTCTTGCTCAGGTCTTTGAAGCAATGGAAGAGGCTCCGGTGTTCAGGAGCCTCTTCAAAGCCTGATTATTCGGCCGGCCGTTGGGCATCGCGCAGAGCGCGGAACTCATTGCCTTCATACCAGTTCGGCCATTCGTCGGTATTCGCCAGCCGCTCACCGAGGCGGTAGAGCAGGGTAGCGTCGCGGGCAAGCCCGTCGAAATCCCAATCATAGCTGAACTCGTCTTCGGGACCGTGATAGGCCTGCGCGCGATAGGCTGCGGCAATTTCCTCGACGTGTCCGGCGCCGAGCTCGATGCTGACCGAGCCGGTATCGGCATAGATCATCGGCACGCCGCGCTTGGCGAGCGAAATGTGGTCGGACCGATAAAAGTAACCCGCCTCCGGGTTCGGGTCGGGCGAAAGCGTGCGGTTCTGAGTTTCCGCAACAACCGCCAGATGATCTTCGAGCTCCGACGCGCCATAACCGATCACGACGATGTCACTGGTCGGGCCAGTCGGCAGCATGCCGTCCATGTTGAGCCCGCCGACGGTCTGGCTGAACGGCACCAATGGATCCGTCGCATAGAATTCGGAGCCCAGGAGCCCGGATTCCTCGGCAGTCACGGCCACGATGATGACCGAGCGCTCTGGCGGATTGGCGGCGAATGCTTCGCCGATCTCGAGGATCGAGCTTGTTCCCGTCGCATTGTCGATTGCGCCGTTGTAAATCACATCGGCGTCCGGATCGTCGCTTTCGCGCATGCCGATATGGTCCCAATGCGCCATGTAGAGCACGTATTCGTCGGGCCGTTCCGTGCCACGCACGATGCCAGCGACATTGCGGGAATCGAGGAATTCATGTGACGTAACAAGCGTCGCATTGACTTCGGCGCCGGGAATTTCGACCGGTTCGAAGCCCGGCTGATGGGCGGCCTCGACCAGTGCGTCGAAATCGAGCCCTGTCGCAGAGAAAAGCTCGCGGGCGCGGTCGTTGGTGATCCAGCTTTCAGCACCGACGAACGGCGTGGAACCTTCCGGTCGCTGCAGGTCGAATTGCGGACCGGACCAAGAGCCAGATACGACATTCCAGCCATAGCTCGCAGCTTCCGTTTCGTGAACGATGATGACAGCGGCGGCGCCCTGGCGGGCAGCTTCCTCATACTTGTAGGTCCAGCGACCGTAATAGGTCATCGCATTGCCGTTAAAGAGGTCAGGGTCGCCGGAGGCGAAGCCCGGATCATTGATCAGCATGACGACGGTGCGGCCTTCGACGTCGAGACCGTCATAATCATTCCAGCCATATTCCGGGGCAATGATGCCGTAACCGACGAAAACCATGTCGGAATTTTCAATCTCGACGGTTTCGTCAAGCCGACGCGTGCCATAGACGACATCTGTCAGGTATTCGAGGCCCATGGGTTCACCATTTATGGTGATGTCGAAATCCGAAGCCTCAACGTTCATGGTCGCTTCGACGAGCGGAACACGCTGGAAATAAGTCCCGTCTTCACCGCCGGGTTCGAGCCCGGCATCCGCCATTTCGTCTGCAATCCATTGGCTGGCGGCGATGCCACCAGGTGTGGACGGTGCACGGCCCTCGAATTCATCCGCGGCAAGCGTCTGCATCCGCCAGGCGAGGTCTTCACCTGTGATCTCCTGCGAAGTTTCGCGATCGGCCGGTCGCGCATTCGGATCAATCCGGTCGGCAGTGTCGGCGGAGGCCGATGCGTCATCATCATTCGCCGCATCGGTGTTCACGTCCGCGGCCGGCTCGGCACAGGCTGCGAGCGCGAGGGCGGACGTCAGAAGGATGGATGTCAACCGCATGTGTCTTCCCCTTTTGGCTGTTCGCTGGGGATAGTGGCGGCTTGTACGCAGAAATCAATTCTGCCGAGCGGCGATTACTGTCCGATGCCACCCCGAACCGTCGGCAATCCGCATAAATCGGTCATCCGCCAGCCCTGTGAGGTCTGCGAGAATTCGCAACGGAAATAGTCGAAACCACTGTTTCCGGGGAGCCGAAGGGCCTGGTCAGCGGCGATCGTTGTGCTGGTGCCGCCAACGAGGGCGCGGAAACGGTTCTCCTGATAGACGGCAATCGCGCGTTGCGTGGATATCGCATTACCGTTGGCATCGCGGCGCGGCGGCAGATCGACCACGCAGGGCGGGGGCTGCGTCAGCACGCCGACCACGGTGCCGCCTGTATAACCCTGATTGCCCCAGAAATGGTTGTTTACATAGGGGTCACGGCGCTCGAGGGCAGCGCGGGCGGCACCCGCGGCAGAATACCGAACCAGAGTTTGATGGTCGCGCGATACGACAGCGCGGAAAATGTCAAACTCCTCGCTGGTGGGAGCCCGGCACGCCAATGTGGTTGGTCCTCCCGTCGTCTGGCAGGCACTCAAACCCAGAGTCAGAACGAAGCCGGAGGCGGCCAGCAATTTCTTGAACATGTCTCTCCCCGCATGTCAGACGGTCGGTGCAGCGGACCGCTTGAATTGATGCATCATGCGATGGATTGGGCAGCGCCGTAAACCGGAAACGCGCCAAAGTGGCTGCTAAACGGCGTTCAGCGGCACCTTGATATAGCGCACGCCATTGTCTTCGGGCTCGGGAAGGTGGCCAGCCTGCATGTTCACCTGCACCGAGGGCAGAATCAGTTTCGGCATGGCGAGCCCGGCATCGCGCTCGGTCCGCATCTTGACGAATTCATCCTCGCTCGTGCCGTGGCCGACATGGATATTTTTGGATTTTTCCTCACCGATCGTTGTCTGGAAAACATAATCGGAACGGTTTGCTGGCAGGTAGTCGTGACAAAGGAAGACCCGGGTTTCGTCAGGTAACGCGAACAGTTTCTGGATCGATTGATAAAGGGCGCGGGCATCGCCGCCGGGAAAATCGCAGCGCGCCGTCCCGTAATCGGCAGCGAACAAGGTGTCGCCGACGAACAGGGCATCGCCGATCAAATAGGCCATGCAGGCGGGCGTATGTCCCGGCGTATGAATGGCTTTCGCTTCCAGCTGGCCGATCTTGAAGGTGTCGCCGTCCTCGAACAGGCGGCCGAATTGCGACCCGTCGACGGCAACACCGTTGGCATTGAACAGTTTCGAGAAAATCTTCTGCACGTCCTGAACGTGTGCGCCAATGGCGATCTCGCCGCCCAGCTTTTCCTGCAGGTAAGGCGCGGCGGAAAGATGGTCGGCGTGGACGTGGGTTTCCAGAACCCAGTCAATTGTGAGGCCGCGTTCCCTGGCCACTTCGATGAGCTCATCGGCTGCAGCGGTATGCGTGCGACCTGACGCGGCACAGTAGTCGAGTACCGAGTCGACGATGGCGGCATGCTGCGTTGCCGGATCGATCACGATATGGGTGATCGTGTTGGTATCATCATGGAAGAAGCTGATAACTTCCGGATTCATACGGCACTCTCCGTGGTTGCCAGACCATATGGGGACGGATTACATGCTGCGAAAGTGGACAAAATAGCACAGAGGCAAGGGATATGGGCCAGCTTGAAGACATGACACCGGAAGCCGTCGCAGCGGGGGTCAATTCGGGTGACTTATTGCTGATCGATGTTCGCGAGGCGAATGAGTACGGGCTGGAGCGCATACCGGGTGCCTTGCTCTATCCGCTGTCGACGCTGGATCCGAAAGCCATTCCCGTGGGAGGGCCCAAGCGCGTTGTGTTTCACTGCGCCGCCGGTCGCCGGTCGGCCATGGCGGCAATGCGCTGCCAGGACGAAGGTGTGAATGTCGATGCACATCTTGCCGGCGGACTTGGCGCCTGGAAGGAAGCCGAGCTGCCCTTGATCGAAACCGACCCCCTGACCGGCCAGGTGAAAGGCGGATAGAGGTTCGGCATTCCTCCAAGTGTCGATAGCGCCGGGAGGGCGTCGCCCGAAGCTGCATGTACGGTTCTGCAATTTTGAGTTATGTTTGCGGTCGCAGCTAGCGCCGGGAGGGAATTGTGGCCAAGACGCTCGCAGTGATCACCGTGCATGGCATGGGTGAGACACGGCGAAATTATGCTGATGAGCTGGAACGAAAGCTGAAATCTGAACTTGGTGACGATCACACCAAGGTACATTTCGGCTCGGTCTACTATCAGGATGTGCTTCAGCCGAATGAAGAAGAGTATTTCGCGGCAGCGGAATCCAAGCTCGATTACAAGAAATACCGGCGTTGGGTGCTGTACGGTTTCGGCGATGCCGGTGCGCTTGAGTATTCCCGTTTCCGCGACGATGGCGCCTATGAGCGAGCGCAGCGCGAAATATTCCGCGAAGTCGCGCGCGCCCTTGAACGTGTCGATAGCCCGGAAGCGCCGATCATTATTGTTGCGCAGTCGCTCGGGTGTCAGGTCGTCACCAACTACATCTGGGATGCCCATCGCACCGTTAAGCCAAATTACGGGCTGTGGCGACACGATTTCAGCCAGTATGCAGATGCCGATCTCGATTTCCTGAAGCTTGGCACAGTGCGATTTCTCGCGACGACGGGCTGCAATATACCGATATTTATCGCCGGCCTGCCGAAAGCGCAGCGTATGCCGATCGACAAGCCAAACGCGCTCTTTGAATGGCACAATTTCTTCGATGAGGACGATCTGCTGGGTTGGCCACTCGCGGAATTGAACACCGACTACGCCGCGCTCGTCGAAGATATTGCCGTGAATGCGGGCAACATCTTCAGGGCCTGGAACCCGTTCAGCCACACCGAATACTGGAGCGATCGCGACGTCTACAAGCCGATTGCCGACAAGATCCGGCTGGTACTTGGCTGAGCCCGCTGCAACGAAGGTCGCGGCCGTGCGCACGATCGAACAAGGCCAACCAGGGCAAGCTGCCGTCCAACACCGCGATGGCATAACTCTCCGCCGATACGATCTCGAACAGCCGCCGCATCTCTAGCTGCATCTGTTCACTTGTTTTAGCATGTTAAAACGTTATATCGATGCCCGTGGAGGTGAAAACCATGAAAAAACTGGCTCGAAATAACGGAGCGGAAGAACGCGGATCGCTGATCGAAGCGCTGTTGTCAGTTAAGACGTCAGACGAAATGGATCGGTTTCTGACCGATTTGTGCACGCCGGGCGAAATCAACGCACTGGCGGAACGATGGCGCGTTGCGCGGCTGCTAGATGACGGGAAATTCACCTATCGCGAGATCGCAGAGAAAACCGGCGCGTCGACCGCAACGGTGACACGCGTGGCCCGATTTCTCTCCCAGGAACCCGCGCAGGGCTATCGCCTCGTGCTCGACCGGATGAAGAAGCCCTCCAATGCCTGATCAGAGACTGAAACTTGCCGTGCAGTCGAAAGGCCGCTTGTCGGAAGGGGGGATGGAACTTCTCTCGAAGGCCGGCGTGCGGTTTGCCTATGGCCGCGATCAGCTGCACCGGCGCGCGGAAAATTTGCCGCTCGACCTATTGCTGGTGCGCGATGACGACATTCCGAGCTTCGTCGCTGGCGGTGCCTGCGATTACGGTATCGTGGGCGAGAACGTGCTGTACGAGATGCAGGCCCGTTCACCGCGCTACGCCGATCTCGAAGTCGCGCTGCCCCTGGGTTTTTCGAGGTGCAACTTGAAGCTGGCGTCGCCGAGAGACGGCACAATCAACTCGGTCGAGGACCTGGCGGGAAAGAGCATTGCCACATCCTATCCAGGGCTGACGCGGCGTTACCTCGAAGCGCGCGGGATCGACGCAGAAATCGTCGAGATGCGTGGCTCGGTCGAGGTCGCGCCGCGCATGCGCATCGCCGATGCGATCTGCGACCTTGTTTCATCGGGGGCGACGCTGGAAGCGAACGGGTTGGCGGCGTTCCAGACCGTTCTGGAAAGCGAAGCGGTGATGGTGCGGCGCAAGTCAGCCCGGCAACCCGTTGTCGAGACGGTTGCTGACAAATTGATAGAGCGCATGGAAGGCGTCATTGCCTCGGCACAGACCAAATACATTCTGTTGAATGCGCCGCGGGACCGACTGAACGAGATCAAGGCCCTGATCCCGGGCTCGGATGCGCCCACTGTGGCGCAGATCGCCGACCGCGCCGACGTCGTTGCCGTACATGCCGTTTGCCGGGAACGCGTGTTCTGGGAGACGCTGGAGAGACTGCGTGCGGCAGGCGCCCGCGCCATTCTGGTCCTTCCAATCGAAAAGATGATGGCGTGATGAAGGTCATGACCTGGTCCGAGCTTGACGCTCTGCAGCGCGAAGCGCTGTTCACGTCACCGTCGGCGAACGATCCGATCCGTGATGCTGCGGTCGAGATCGTCGAAACCGTGCGTCGCGAAGGCGACAAGGCCGTGTTCGAGTATGCGCGCCGTTTTGACGAATTTGACGGATCCGATTTCCGGGTATCCGAGTCCGACATCGAGACGGCCTGTCTGAACGCACCTCGCGAAGACATCGCTGCGATGCAGTTGGCGATTGGCGCGGTCAGGAAATTTCACGAACCTCAGGGGCTGTCGGACAGCTCGGTCGAAACATGGCCGGGCGTGACATGTCGGCGAAGGGTCGATCCGATCAGGTCTGTTGGCCTCTATGTGCCGGCCGGAACGGCGCCTTTGGTGTCAACGCTGATCATGCTGGCCGTTCCAGCGCAGATCGCCCGCGTACCCGAAATCGCTGTTGCCATTCCAGCCGGCCCATCGGGCCAAGTGAATGGCGCCGTGCTGGCAGCGGCTAGCCTGCTGGGACTGCAGAACATCTTTGCCGTCGGCGGGGCACAGGCGATTGGCGCGCTGGCTTTCGGCGCAGCCGACTTGCCGAGGGTCGACAAGATATTCGGGCCGGGGAATGCCTGGGTCGCCGCAGCCAAATCCCATGTCTCCATGCTGCCGGGTGGCCCGGCCATCGATCTGCCTGCGGGCCCGAGCGAGGTCCTGGTCATAGCCGACGGCGGCGCAAGGCCCGATTTCGTCGCCGCCGATCTTCTGGCGCAGGCCGAACATGACCCGCTAGCGCAGACGGTACTGGTATCAATCGACGCCGATATCGCAGCGATCGAGACCGAGCTTGCGCGACAATTGGCCGGTCTGCCGCGTCAGGACATCGCAGCCGCGGCGCTCGAACACGGCAAGATCATTTTGGCGAGCGATCGCAAGGAAGCCATCGAAATCGCCAACGCGGCATGCCCCGAACACTTGATCATTCAGACCGAGGCGCCTCAGGAAATTGCCTCATCGGTCCAGACAGCTGGAGCGATTTTCATCGGCGCCTGGACACCGGAATCGATGGGCGACTATGCCGCCGGTCCCAATCACACCTTGCCCACGGGCCGGGCAGGACGCGCCTGGTCGGGTGTAACAGTGGAATCCTTCCAGCGCACCACGACGCTGATCGAGGCCAGTGCAGGTGGCGCAGCGGCGATTGCGCCGACAGTCGAAACGCTGGCGCGTCTTGAAGGTCTCGATGCGCACCACATTGCGATGACGCTTCGGGCGCAGGGAGGCCGGAATGACGGCTGATCTCCTGAAGCTACAGCGCACGGGCTTCGCGAAGCGGGCCGCGCTCGATGAATTGCGGACCCGGTTTGCCGCGAGCGCCGCAATTGCCGCAGATCGCGTTGTGCTTTTGCCCAGCCCGGAAAGCGTTGGTCTGCTCGATTTGCCTGCAGGACAGTGTACCCTAATCGGTCCGGATGTGGCGCCGATCGCGGCTTTCGTGACTGACGTTTCGGTCGATCCCGATCGCTATGAGCGGTTGCTTTGCGACGTGCTGATTGATGCAGGGCTGGAAGCTTTGCGACCCGCAGCGCAGTCAGAACGGGCTGATGCTGAATTTAGAAAAAAACGTTATTTAAAAGAGATAGCAGTCCAATTAAGTGCTTGGAGTGAAGTTGGTAGTGCTGCGCCGAGCGATAACGGCCTCATGGTCACAGCAACCGATGGCGCTGGCCTCTCGGCAAGACTGCGTGTGCTGGGGGTCGAGGCGGAGTTTGCCAATGATCGTTGGTCGCTTTCGCGTTTAACGCTCACGGATGTGCAGGCCCTGGCGGACCGGCTCGATGCCGGGCACGACCGGCGGACTCAGGTCCGGCGTACGACCATGGAAACCGATATTCACCTTGCGCTGGCGCTTGATGAGCAGGGGCCGGTCCGGATCGAGACCGGGATCGAGTATTTCGACCACATGCTGGAGCAGATTGCGCGCCATGGAGGGGTGTCTCTGGAGGTGGTTTGCGAGGGCGACACCGGCGTTGATGCCCACCACACGATCGAGGATGTTTGCCTTGCTTTTGGCGAGGCGCTTGGAAAAGCGCTCGGCGATCGCCGGGGGATCGGCCGCTTCGGGTTCGAACTGCCCATGGACGAGACCCGTGCCGGTGTCTGGATTGATCTGTCGGGGCGTCCCTACTGTCGTTTTGAAGGCGAGATTCCGGGCGAACGAGTCGGCGCCTTCCCCGTGGAGATGGCGCCGCATGCCTTTCGCTCCATTGCCGACAGTCTCAAGGCAGCAATTCATGTCGAAGTGTTCGGTGACAATGCGCACCACATGATCGAGGCCTGTTTCAAGGCATTCGGGCGTGCGCTGCGCCAGGCGGTGAAGATCGAGAGCAATGCAATCCCTTCGACGAAGGGCGTGCTGTGAACATTGCCATCATCGATACAGGATGCGCCAACATTTTCTCGGTTGAAGCAGCGTTGTCCCGCCTTGGAGTCAGGTTTGTGCTGGCGCAGAAACCCGATGAGGCTGACGGCTCGGCGCGGCTGATCCTGCCTGGCGTGGGGGCGGCCGGACCGGCCATGGCCCGGCTCGAAGCGTCGGGATGGGCGGACGCATTACGGCAAGAGACCCGGCCCGTCCTCGGCATATGCCTCGGTATGCAATTGCTGTTCGAGCGCTCGGCGGAAGGCGACGTATCGGCCCTTGGCGTGATTCCCGGCGAGGTGACGGAGATGCGTGCGCCTGCCAATGGCGTATTGCCTCACATGGGATGGAACACCCTGTCTCTGTCGTCTGGTGATGAAGCGCTGACCGCCGGTATTGCGGACGGAAGCCACGTTTATTTCGTACACGGATATGCTGCACCGGTCAGTGAAGCTACGCGCGCGCTAACCGAATATGGTGCGCCATTCAGCGCTGTCGTGCGCCGTGGCAATTTCATGGGTTGCCAGTTCCACCCGGAGCGATCCGGCGCGACCGGTCGGCAAATTCTCCGCAATTTCTCGGAACTGTAGCGATGAAACTTTATCCTGCCATTGATGTGCTGGACGGACGGGTTGTGCGCCTCGAACGTGGCGATTTCGATGTCGTCACCGACTATGAGGCCGATCCCGCGCGCATCGCTGCGGGTTTTGCGGCGGCCGGCGCGGACTGGCTGCACCTTGTCGACCTTTCAGGTGCGCGGGACGGGGCGCGGCGCCAAACTGGTTTGCTGGGAAGCCTCGCGGCCACCGACCTCAGGATTCAGACGGGGGGCGGGGTCCGGCACGAGAACGATGTGGCGGAATTACTGGCAGCTGGCGCTGACCGGGTGATTGTTGGCAGCCTCGCGGTGAAGGCGCCGGAAACCGTGAGCAGCTGGATCAAGGCCTTTGGTGCCGAGAAAATCGTTACGGCCTTCGATGTGCGCGTGACGGGTGGCATTGCCAGGCCAACCGCATCCGGCTGGACCGTGACGGCTGAGGAAGCGCTTGACGATTTGCTTGCGCGTTATGCGGGAAGCGGCCTCGCGCACGCCCTGGTCACCGATATTTCCAAGGACGGCATGCTGTCTGGCCCCAATACGACGCTCTATGCCGGACTGGCAGATGGGTGGCCGGATATCCGCTGGCAGGCTTCCGGCGGCGTGTCATCGCTTGACGATTTGAGCGCGCTGGCGACGGCCGGTGCGGATGGCGCCATCGTCGGCAAGGCGCTCTATGAGGGCCGTTTCGCACTCGAAGAGGGATTGTCATGCTTGCAAGACGGATAATTCCCTGCCTCGACGTGAAAAACGGTCAAGTCGTCAAGGGTGTGCGTTTCCGAAATCACGAGATCGTCGGTGATATAGTCGAGCTGGCCGCGCGCTATGCCCGGGAAGGGGCTGACGAACTGGTCTTCTACGACATTTCGGCTAGCCCGGACGGTCGTTCGGTTGAACCTGAATGGGTCCGGCGGGTCGCCGAGGTCATCGATATCCCGTTTTGCGTGGCGGGCGGTATCCGCAGCGTGGACGATGCCCGGTCGCGCCTGTTTGCGGGCGCCGACAAGGTGTCGGTCAATTCCCCGGCACTGGCCGATCCGTCGCTGGTCGACCGGCTGGCCGCCGAGTTCGGCCGCCAATGCATCGTGGTCGGGGTGGATAGCCGCATGACAGGCGGTGCGTGGCGCGTGCACTCAAACACCGGCGATCCCGACAAGGCGAGAACCGAGAACCGGCTGACCATGGCATGGATTGACGAGGTGACCGATCGCGGGGCCGGTGAGATCGTACTCAATTGCATGGATGAGGACGGCGTGCGGCAGGGATATGACACGGGACAGCTGGCGGCAGCCCGCGAGATTTGCCCGGTACCGCTGATCGCATCCGGGGGCGCCGGGGAGATGGCGCATTTCCGCGAAGTATTCGCGACAGCGCGGGTTGATGGCGCGCTCGCGGCCAGCGTGTTCCACAAACAAGTCATCGGGATTGGCGCGCTGAAAGCCTATCTCTCAGCCGAGGGAATCGAGGTGCGGCCATGATCGATATTACTCAGATCGATTTCGAGAAAGGCGGCGGTCTGGTGCCTGCCATCGTGCAACACGCGCGATCCGGCCGGGTGCTGATGCTGGGGTATATGACTGCGGAAGCGGTTGAGAAAACGAGTCGCGAAAAACACGTAACCTTCTACAGTCGAACGAAAAATAGACTCTGGACCAAGGGCGAGACCAGCGGCAACACGCTAGCGCTCGTATCCATGTCCATGGATTGCGACCGTGACACGCTTCTGGTCAAGGCGCTCCCGGCAGGGCCGGTTTGCCATACCGGTAGAGCGACCTGTTTTGCTGACGACAATGCACCGCACTTGGCTTTTCTGGGTGATCTCGAGGAGATCATCGACCAGCGCCGTGCCGCCGATCCGTCGGAGAGTTATGTCGCAAGACTCAATGCGGACGGTATCACGAAGATCGCCCAGAAAGTTGGCGAGGAGGGCGTGGAGACAGCCTTGGCTGCGGTCGCCGAAGATGATGAAGCGCTGGTAGACGAAGCCGCCGACCTGGTTTTCCACCTGATGGTTGCCCTGAACAACCGCGGCCTTTCATTGCGCGAGATTGCCAGCCGGCTCGAAAGTCGGCACCGCTAGGCGAGGAGTTTACCAATGGTTCGGCGGTAGCGGGCTGCGACTTCCTCTCGCCGCATGTGGCGGCCCGCAGTGACCATCCGCCGGCCGGCCGACCAGACGTCCCTGATGCAATTGCGGCCAGAAGAGAATATCCAGCTATCGAGCGCCGCGTCGCCGGCCTTGCCGGTAAGGGCCGGATGGTCTGTATCGAGTGAGACAAGATCGGCCCATTGGCCTGCAGCGATGGCCCCGGTCTGACGCCCCAAGGCCTGAGCACCGCCCGCGAGTGCGGTGTCGTAAAGCGCTCGCCCATTCGATTGACCGTCTTCAGCCAGAAGCGTCCTTTTGCGGTGTGCGAGCCGTTGGCTCCATTCCAGCAGGCGTAGCTCCTCCGCGACATCAGTGCGGACATGGGAATCCGTTCCGATGCCCCAGCGGCCCTTATGGGTTTGCCAGTCGATGCCCGGGAAGATGCCGTCGCCCAGATCCGCCTCGGTGGTGGGACACAGACCGGCGACCGCGCCGGTGGCTGCCAGACGTCGGGTTTCCTCCAGTGTCATGTGAGTGGCGTGAATAAGGCACCAATTTTCATTGACGTTAACCTGGTCGAGCAACCATTCAACCGGCCGCTGCCCAGACCAGGCTTGGCAGTCCTCGACCTCTCGCATTTGTTCGGCGATGTGAATGTGAACCGGGCCGATATCAATGCCATCCAAAAGGGTGGCGAAGTCTTCTCCGGTAACAGCCCGCAGCGAATGGGGTGCGATACCGAGCGTATCATCAGCGCGCACGAGATGGCGAATTGCTGCCTCGCGAATTTGCAAAAGTTCTTCCGGCTCGTTGGCGAAGCGCTTCTGGCCGTCCGTCACCGGTTTTCCGCCGAAACCACCTCGTGCATAGGCCACCGGCAAAAAGGTCAGTCCGATACCGGCCTGTGACGCGGCAGAGGCGATACGTCCGGCGGTCTCGGCAATATCTTCATAGGGCGAACCGTCCGGTTGATGATGGAGATAGTGGAATTCCGCCACGGCAGCGAAGCCGCTCTCAGCGAGCTCGACATAGAGCATCGCTGCGATGGCCTCGATCTCGTCCGGGCCAAGCCGCGGCAGAAAGGCATACATCGTTTCCCGCCAGCTCCAGAAATCATCGCCGCCCGTGCCGCGGGCTTCCGTCAGGCCTGCAAGCGCGCGCTGGAAGGCATGACTGTGAAGGTTTGACGGAGCCGGCAGAAGCATGTCTATGCGCTCTGCGTCGTCATCAGCCGATGCTCCCGACAATACGGACGCAATGCGCCCGGACGCGTCGATCGCCAGGCTGACATTGCTTGTCCAGCCCTCAGGCAGCAGGGCCGACTTCGTGTGAAGCTTGCGCATGCGGTGCATCCTCTGACATGACAGTGGCAGTCTTAAGGATTCTGTCGGCCTTGGGGAGAGCGCACGTGCGCCTTGATTGCATCTACACCCGTGCCCGCCTTGCCACGATGGCAGGACCGGAGCCGTATGGTGCCATGGAAAATGCTGCCGTCGGCGTCCGGGGCGGCCGAATTGCCTGGATGGGGCCCGCATCGGATGCGCCCGATGCCGAGGACATCGTCGATCTCGAAGGGCGTTGGGTAACGCCGGCCCTGGTCGATTGCCATACCCATCTCGTGTTTGCCGGAGACCGGTCGCGCGAGTTCGAGCAAAGGCTTGCCGGGGCGAGCTATGAAGCCATAGCGAAAGCCGGCGGCGGGATTGCTTCTACAGTCCAGGCGGTCCGCAAGGCTGGTGCAGCCGACCTCGCGGCAGAAACGCTTTCACGACTCGATGCGCTGGTTGCAGAAGGTCTTGGAACAGTAGAAATCAAAAGCGGTTACGGGCTTAACTTTGAGTCCGAACTTAATATGTTGAAGGCGATCCGCAGCCTTGGGCTGGTCACCGGTTTGCGGGTCCAGTCGACGCTGCTCGCGGCGCATGCCATCCCGCCGGAATATGATGGCCGAGCCGATGCCTATATCGATGAAATCTGCCTGCCGCTGGTCAAGGAAGCTGCCCGTGAGGGCCTGGCCGATGCCGTGGATGCCTATTGCGAGGAGATCGCCTTCAGCCCGGAACAAACCCGGCGGGTTTTCTCCGCGGCCCAATCAGCGGGCTTGCGCGTCAAGCTGCATGCCGACCAGTTCAGCAATCTCGGGGGCGCGGCGCTGGCCGCTGAATTCGGAGCGTTAAGCGCTGACCATCTCGAATACACGGACGCGGTCGGCGTCTCGGCCCTGGCGGAAGCGGGGACCGTCGCCGTCATCCTGCCGGGCGCTTTTTACATGCTGAACGAAATGCAGAAGCCACCCATCGACGCTCTGCGGAAAGCTGGCGTTCCGATGGCATTGGCCACCGACGCCAATCCGGGTTCCTCACCGGTCCTGTCCTTGCTCACAACAGCCAATCTAGCCTGCACGCTTTTCGGATTCACGGTGGAGGAAGCCTTGGCGGGCATTACCAGGGAAGGCGCACGCGCGCTTGGCCTGCATAACGAGATCGGCACGATCGAGATCGGCAAGCGCTGCGACCTCGCTGTCTGGGATGTCGACAATCTGGCGCAGCTAGTTCAATGGATTGGCGCGCGGCCGCTGCATGGTCGCATTCTTTCCGGAGAGTGGGCATGAGCGTGAAATTGCGTCCTGGTGCCATGTCGCTGGCCGATTGGCGGGCCATCTATCGCGGCAAACCGGTCAGTCTTGATCGCAGCTGCCTGGGCCAGGTCGAGCGTGGCGCCGAGGCGGTACAAGAGCTACTGAATTCAGGGCGCGCCGTCTATGGCGTCAATACCGGGTTCGGCAAGCTGGCGCAGAGCCGGATTGCCGATACCGAGCTGGCCGAGCTGCAAAAGCGGCTGGTATTGTCGCATGCCGCCGGTGTCGGCCCCGCGATGCCAGACGAGATCGTCAGCTTGATGATGGCGTTGAAAATGGCGTCGCTCGGGCGCGGCGTTTCTGGCGTGCGCTGGCAGGTCATCGAGAGACTGGAGGCGATGCTGGCGGGCGGGCTGATCCCGCAGATCCCCGCCCAGGGTTCGGTGGGAGCCTCCGGCGACCTTGCCCCCTTGTCGCAGCTGGCCGCCGCGTTGATTGGTGTCGGTACAGTCAGGCTTGGCGATGAAACGCTGGACGCCGCAGAAGGACTGTCGCGGCTGGGGCTCGAGCCGTTGGAGCTGGGGCCCAAGGAAGGCCTCGCCCTACTAAACGGAACACAGTTTTCGACGGCTTACGCGCTTGCCGGCCTGTTCGAAGCCGAGCGCGGATTTCGGTCAGCACTGGTCACAGGTGCAATGAGCGTGGATGCGGCAATGGGGTCTTATGCGCCCTTCGATCAGCGCATCCACGAATGCCGCGGGCACCAGGGACAGATTGATGCTGCCGCCGCTTATCGCACGCTGCTCGAAGGCAGCGATATCAATACATCTCACAGCGATTGTTCGAAAGTGCAGGACCCATATTGCCTGCGCTGCCAGCCGCAGGTGATGGGCGCTGCGCTGGGCGTGTTGCGGCAGGCCGCCGCAACGCTGATGACCGAAGCCAATGCAGTGACTGACAACCCGCTGATTTTCCCGGAAGGGCCGGTGGCGATCTCCGGCGGGAATTTCCACGCCGAGCCTGTGGCGTTTGCGGCGGACATGATCGCCCTGGCGATCGCCGAGATCGGTTCCATGTCGGAACGGCGCCAGGCGATGCTGGTCGATCCGAATTTGTCGGGCCTTCCGGCATTCCTGTCGCCGGCGCCGGGGCTCAATTCCGGCTTCATGATTCCGCAGGTAACGGCGGCCGCCCTGGTCAGCGAGAACAAGCAGAGGGCGGCGCCGGCGAGCACGGATTCGATCCCGACCTCTGCGAACCAGGAAGACCATGTCTCGATGGCCGCGCACGGTGCACGGCGCTTGATGGACATGACCAGGAATTTGCAGGCAATCGTCGCGCTGGAATGGCTGACGGCAGCGCAGGGGCTGGATTTCCATGCCCAGCTTTCGTCGTCTGCTCCGATCGAGGCAGCGCGGAAGATCCTTCGGGCCGACATATCCAGGCTGGAAGATGATCGCTTCTTCGCACCGGATATTGCCCGCGCAACGGAGATGATTGCCGAGGGCGCGATCGAATCGATCGCCGAAATGCCCGGAGTAGGTGAATGAGCAGCGTGTTCGAGCTAGGCGAGGGGCAAAGCCCGCTGGTGATCAACATTCCGCATGCCGGCACCGAGGTTCCGGACGATATACTCAAGCGCATGACCCCGGAGGCGCGGAAGTTGCCGGACACGGACTGGTTCGTTGACCGGCTCTATGGCTTTGCTGCGGACATGAATGCGACGATCCTGAAAGCGAATTTTTCGCGTTTCGTGATCGACGTCAATCGCGATCCTGGCGGTCAGTCCCTCTATCCGGGCCAGGCAACGACGGGGCTGGTGCCCACGGAATTGTTCGACGGAGCCGCGATTTACCAGGGTGACGCCCCAGACGAGACGGAAATTGAAACCCGCCGCGCCACCTATTTCGATCCCTATCACCAGGCCTTGAGTGAGCAGATCTCCCGGGTCCGCGCGTTGCACGGCTATTGCGTTCTCTATGATGCGCATTCGATCAGTTCGCGCGTGCCACGCTTGTTTGAGGGTGAGTTGCCGGTGCTCAATCTGGGGACCAATGAAGGTCTATCCTGTGCACGGGAGATCGAGCGCGCAGTCACCGGGAAAATGCTCGACCAGGACGATTATGAAACGGTCGCCAATGGCCGGTTCAAGGGCGGCTGGATCACCCGGACCTATGGTACGCCGCGGCACAATATCCATGCGCTGCAGATGGAGCTGGCGCAGCGCGCCTACATGGACGAGGCCGCCGTCGAGTATGACGAAGCGGCTGCCAAGAAGTTGAAACCGCTGCTCAAAGACATCCTGCAAGCCGCGTTAGATGCGGCCGAACACCTGCACTGGGAGCCTGCCTGATGGCCTCGACCCGTCTCGACAATGCCCGCACGATCCGCGCCAAGACCGGTTCCGAACTGGACGCGAAATCCTGGCTGACCGAAGCGCCGTTGCGGATGCTGATGAACAATCTGGATCCGGATGTGGCGGAAAAGCCGGAAGAGCTGGTGGTCTATGGCGGGATCGGCCGGGCGGCGCGCGATTGGGAGTCGTTTGATCGGATCGTCTCCACTCTGAAACGCATGGAAGCCGACGAGACGCTGCTGGTGCAGTCCGGCAAGCCTGTAGGTGTCTTCAAGACGCATGAAGATGCGCCCCGCGTGCTGATCGCGAATTCCAACCTCGTCCCGGCCTGGGCGAACTGGGAGCATTTTCGCGAACTCGATCGCAAGGGGCTGATGATGTACGGCCAGATGACGGCCGGATCATGGATCTATATCGGCAGCCAGGGGATCGTGCAGGGGACGTATGAAACCTTTGCCGAAGTCGGCCGCCAGCATTTCGGCGGCGACCTCAACGGCAAGTGGATCCTGACCGGCGGGCTCGGCGGAATGGGCGGCGCCCAGCCGCTTGCCGCGACGATGGCGGGCGCCTCAATGCTGGCGGTAGAATGCCAGCCCTCGCGCATCGAGATGCGCCTGCGCACGCGTTATCTGGACGAAAAGGCGGAGACGCTGGACGAGGCGTTGGCAATCATCGAGCGAGCGCATGGCGAGGGTAGGGCGGTGTCGGTCGGCCTCTTGGGCAATGCGGCCGAGGTCTTCCCGGAAATTCTCAAGCGCGGCATCCGGCCCGACGCGGTGACCGACCAGACCTCGGCGCATGATCCGGTGAACGGCTATCTGCCGGCCGGCTGGTCGCTGGAAGACTGGTTTGAGAAGCGCGAGAGCGATCCCGACGCCGTGGCCAGGGCAGCGAAGCAGTCGATGGCCTTCCAGGTGCGGGCTATGCTCGGCTTCTGGGAGCAGGGCATCCCGGTCTTGGATTACGGCAATAATATCCGCCAGATGGCGCAGGATGTCGGAGTCGAGAACGCGTTCGACTTCCCCGGTTTTGTGCCGGCCTATATCCGGCCTTTGTTCTGCCGCGGCGTCGGTCCCTTCCGCTGGGCGGCGCTGTCAGGCAATCCGGAAGACATCTACAAGACCGACGCCAAGGTGAAGGAGCTGATCCCGGACGACAAGCACCTACACAACTGGCTCGACATGGCACGCAAGCGCATCGCCTTCCAGGGGCTGCCGGCACGAATCTGCTGGGTCGGCCTGGGCCAGCGCCACCGGCTGGGACTCGCCTTCAACGAGATGGTCGCATCCGGCGTACTCTCCGCACCGGTGGTGATCGGCCGGGACCATCTCGATTCCGGCTCCGTGGCCTCGCCCAATCGCGAGACCGAGGCGATGATGGACGGGTCGGACGCGGTGGCCGACTGGCCGCTGCTCAATGCGCTCTTGAACACCGCCTCGGGCGCGACTTGGGTGTCGCTGCACCATGGCGGCGGTGTCGGCATGGGCTATTCGATCCATTCCGGCCAGGTGATTTGCTGCGATGGTACGCCCGAGGCGGCGAAACGCATTGAGCGCGTCTTGTGGAACGATCCCGGCACGGGCGTGATGCGCCATGCCGATGCGGGATACGACATCGCGAAGGACTGCGCGAAAGAGCAGGGGCTGGATTTGCCGTCGGTTTGAGGTTTCCAATACTTGTCCCTCCCTTTGACAGGGAGGGTAGCCACAAACGCGGCATTTCTCACGTCATCCCAACGAAAGTTGGGACCCAGAGGGGCGGTAACGCGATAAATACATGCGCGCAATCTGCGCGGCGTTGAAGCCGCCGGCTGGTTGGCTCGGGGCTTGCCGCTTGAAACGGCGCAATTGGGTCCCTGCTTCCGCAGGGATGACGGATTTTATCGGTTGCCTCGCGCCATCAAACGGCGAGAAAGCGCCGCCATTTCCTAGGCATACCCGTCCATCAATTCCTTGAGCGTGGCCGAGCCGGGGCAGAGCTTGGCGTGATCCACCGCGTTGAGCGGTGTGTCGGGCAGGTGGTTCATGTCGCCCATGGTCGGGCGGGTCTCGTCGATATAGATCAGGCCGGTCGGGATCTCCTGGCCGTCGAGATTCTTCAACAGGTCGAACGCCGCATCGCGGTCTCGTGGATCGTGGCTGCGATCGGTTTTTCTAAGCACGACATCGCCGCCATTGTGCATCGGGATGGTGATCGCTTCGCCTTCGGCATAATCCGCCGTGATCTCGGCTTCTTCCGGCACGAAATCGGCGTGGATGACCGGGTGATAATATTTGTAGGTATGGGCATACGACTTGGTCGAGCCGGCATGGTCGTTGAAGGTTACGCAGGGTGAGACCACGTCGATCAGGGCAAAGCCCTTGTGCATCAGCCCGGCCTTGATCAGCGGGACGAGCTGTTCCTTGTCGCCGGAAAAACTGCGCGCCACGAATGTCGCGCCAAGGGTGAGGGCGACGCGCACCGGATCGATCGGGGTCTGCTCGTTGACCTCGCCGTACTTGGCCTTGGTCCCGACATCGGCGGAGGCCGAGAACTGCCCCTTGGTCAGGCCATAGACGCCATTGTTCTCGATCACATAGAGCATGTTGAGATTCCGGCGGATGGCATGCGCAAACTGTCCCATGCCGATCGAGAGCGAATCGCCGTCGCCGGAGACACCGATATAATGGAGCTCCGGATTGACCGCTGCCGCGCCGGTGGCGACGGACGGCATGCGTCCGTGCACGGTGTTGATGCCGCTGGACTGGCCGAGGAAATAGGCGGTGGTCTTGGACGAACAGCCAATGCCCGACACCTTGGCAGCGCGGTGCGGTTCGAGATCGAGCTCGTGGAAGGCGCGCACGAAGGCAGCGGTTATGGAATCATGACCGCAGCCGGCGCACAGCGTCGACGCGACGCCTTCATAGTCGCGCTGGGTCAGCCCCTGCCTGTTCTTACGCAAATGCTTGTCGACGAGGGGTTTCTTGATCGAGGTCATTTGTCCTCTCCCGCGCAATGTTCGGTGATCATGCGGGCAATGAGGCCGGTATCGGCCGGCATGCCGGAATAATCGAGGATCGGGATCAGTGTCTTCTTCTCGACCTCGGTCTCGTTGATAAGCAGCTGGCGCAGCTGGGCGTCACGGTTCTGCTCGACGACAAAGACGGTGTCGTGCGCGGCGAGGAATTGTTTCACCTCGGAGTGGAAGGGGAAGGCCTTGACGCGGAGATAGTCGAAATGCAGCCCGTCTTCGGCGAGGCTGGCAATGGCTTCGCGGACCGCGGCATCGCAGCCGCCGACGGTCAGGATGGCGCGCTTCGTCGGCTTGGCAGCGGGCTGGATGACCGGGCGGGGCAGCTGGTCCGCCGAATTCTTCCATTTCTGGAGAATTCGGTCGAGAACTTCCTGATAAGCTGCTGAATCCTCTGTATATCCACCGAACTTGTTGTGTCCGGAACCGCGCGTGAAATAGGCCCCTTTCGGATGTTCGCCGGGTATGGTGCGGTAGGGAATGCCGTCGCCGTCGACATCCAGATAGCGGTGGAATTTCTCGACTTTTTCGAGATCCGCGGCGTGCAGCACCTTGCCGCGATCGGGGCGGCGCTCATCATCCCATTCAAAGCGCGGCACCATCCACTCATTCATGCCGATATCGAGATCGGACAGGACGAAAACCGGCGTCTGGAAGCGTTCGGCAATGTCGAAAGCGTCGACCGACAATTCAAAGCATTCCTTGGGATCGGCCGGGAACAGCACGATGTGCTTGGTGTCGCCGTGGCTGGCATAGGCGGCGAGCAATATGTCGCCCTGTTGGGTGCGGGTCGGCATGCCGGTCGACGGGCCGACGCGCTGAATGTCGAAAAAGACCGAAGGGACTTCGGCATAATAGGCAAAGCCGATGAACTCGCTCATCAGCGAGATACCAGGCCCGGAGGTGGGGGTGAAGGCGCGTGCGCCATTCCAGCTCGCGCCCAGCACCATTCCGGCGGCGGACAATTCGTCCTCGGCCTGGATGATGCAGTAATTATTCTTGCCGGTTTCCGCATCGACGCGCAGCGCTTCGCAATGTTTCTTGAAACCGTCCATCAGCGAAGTCGACGGAGTGATCGGATACCAGGCGCCGAAAGTTGCGCCAGCATAGACGCAGCCGAGGGCAGCAGCGTCATTGCCCTCGATCAGGATGCAATCCTTGGTCTCGTCCATCGGCTCGACGCGCAGGGGCAGGGCCTCATAATGCTCGCGGATATAGTTGAAGCCGAGCATCAGCGCTTTCATGTTGGGCTCGATCAGCTTCGGCTTGGCCGCGAAGGTTGCTTCCACGAGGGCGCGGATCACTTCCATGTCGATGCCCGTCAGCGCAGCGATTGCGCCGACATAGGCCATGTTTTTCATCAGCACCCGGGTACGGGCATTGGCGAATTCGGCATTGGTCATGCGCGCCAGCGGCACGCCGATGACATTGATGTCCTCGCGGCCGTGCAGTTTCGGGCGCGGCCAGGTCGAGTCGTACAGCAGGGCGCCGCCGGGCGTGACCGATTTGAGGTCCTGCTCGTAACTTTCGAGATTCATCGCGACCATGAGGTCGACATCACCGCGCCGTGCGGTCCAGCCGTCCTTGGAGACGCGGATCTCGTACCAGGTGGGCAATCCCTGGATGTTGGACGGAAACAGATTCTTGCCGACGACGGGCACACCCATTCGGAAGATGGACTTCATCAACAGCCCGTTGGCCGAAGCCGAGCCGGTGCCGTTCACATTGCCGATCTTGATGACGAAGTCGTTGACCTTCACGGCCTGCGACCCCGCGGCCCGGGGGCTGGACTGCACGTTCATTCCGCGGCTCTCCGGCTGGCGGCCGCTGCAAGCTCGTCATCGGCATGCGGCAGGAAGATGGTCGATTTCTGCATGTCCCACGCGCCGGTCGGGCATCGCTCGGCGCACAATCCGCAATGCAGGCAAAGGTCCTCGTCCTTGACCATGACCCGGTCGGTCAGCGGCAGGTCCTCGGAAACATAAAGCGCCTGGTCGGTATTCGCCGCCGGTGCGGCGAGGCGCGTGCGCAGATCGGCCTCCTCGCCATTGGGCGTGATGGTGAGGCAATTGACCGGGCAGATGTCGATACAGGCATCGCATTCGGTACAGGCCGGCGCCGAGAACACGGTCTGGATATCGCAATTCAGACAGCGTTCGACCTCAGTCTTGATCTGCTCGGGCGTGAAGCCGAGCTCGACCTCGATGTCGAGTTCCTTGAAACGCTCGGCGAGATCGACTTCCGGCATTTCGCGGCGGTGTTCCGGATCGTAATCATTTGAATAGGACCATTCATTGGGTCCCATCTTGACGGTTTCCAGATTGAGCCCGCGCGGCAGGCGGTCGGTGACGTCCTCGCCCTGGCAGTGCTTGTGGATCGAGATCGCGGCCTGGTGGCCGTGCTCGACTGCCCAGATGATGTTCAACGGGCCGAATGCGGCATCGCCGCCGAAGAAGACGCCCGGCCGCGTCGATTCGAAGGTCGTCTTGTCGACCACCGGGGCATCCCACTTGTCGAATTCAAGCCCGATATCGCGCTCGATCCAGGGGAAGGCATTGTCCTGGCCGATGGCGAGGATGACGTCGTCGCAGGGTAGGGTGGTCTCGCCGGTCACGCGGGTATCGGTGATGCAGCCGGTCTCGTCGACATCGTATTCCATCAGCTCGAATGTCATGCCGACAAGCTTGCCGTTCTCGGTGACGAAATTCTTGGGCGAGTGATTGACGACGATCTCGACGTTCTCGTGCTCGGCATCCTTCAGCTCCCATGGGGAAGCCTTGAAGAATTCACGCGGCTTGCGGGCCATCACCTTCACATCGTCAGCGCCCAGGCGCAGCGAGGTACGGCAGCAATCCATGGCGGTATTTCCGACGCCGATAATGAGGACCTTTTTCCCGATCTCCTCGATATGATCGAATGCGACTGATTCCAGCCATTCAATGCCAATGTGAATATTGTCGGCGGCCTCTTCGCGGCCGGGGATATTCAGGTCCTTGCCCTTGGGAGCGCCGGAGCCGACGAAGACGGCGTCATAACCTTCTTCGAGCAGTGACTTCATCGATTCGATGCGATGGCCGGTCTTCAGCATGACACCCATGTCGAGGATGTAGCCGATCTCGTCATCCAGCACCTTTTCCGGCAGGCGGAAGGAGGGGATGTTCGAAATCATCAGGCCGCCGGGCTTTTCCAGCGCTTCGAAGATCGTGCAGTCATAGCCCAGCGGGGCCAGGTCATTGGCGACGGTCAGCGAGGCCGGTCCCGCGCCGATCAAGGCGATCTTCTTGCCGTTGGGCGTGCCGCCCTTGGGGACAAGATGGGCGACTTCGTCCCGGTGATCGGCGGCGACGCGTTTCAGGCGGCAGATCGCCACCGGCTCGTCTTCCACCCGTGTGCGGCGGCAGGCCGGTTCGCACGGGCGGTCGCAGACGCGGCCGAGAATGCCCGGAAACACGTTGGAGCGCCGGTTCATCATGTAGGCGTCGGTATAGCGGCCCTGCGCGATCAGCCGGATATAATCCGGCACCGGCGTGTGGGCCGGACAGGCAAACTGGCAATCGACAACTTTGTGGAAATATTCCGGATCGCTTGTATCCGTCGGCTTCATGGCCATTGACACATTCAGGGTCGGGTGTCCGCCCCTGATCCCTCCCGGCAAATCACTGGTTTTCAGCTAAACCCGGAATAGGGGGCAATGCCAAGAAAAACCGGCAGATTCCCGCAGTTGCTGTGCGGAATTTGCAGCGCGATTGAACCGCGGCGGTGCAGGGGCTATGTCTCGCCTCTCACCGAGTGGAGCCCGAACATGTCCGACGCCTTTTACGCGCATCTTGCGAACACGCTGAAGGAAATCGAAGCCGACGGGCTCTACAAGCGCGAACGGGTCATCGCTTCTCAGCAATTCTCCGAGATCGATGTGAAGCGGAATGGCAGCACCGATCATGTCATCAATTTCTGCGCCAACAATTATCTCGGCCTCGCCAACCGGCCGGAACTGATCGACGCGGCCAAGACCGCTTTGGATGAGTATGGCTACGGCGTTGCCTCGGTGCGCTTCATCTGCGGCACCCAGACGGTGCATCGCGAGCTGGAAAGGGCCATTGCGGCCTTCACTGGACAGGAGGACGCTATCCTCTATGCCGCAGCCTTCGACGCCAATGGCGGTGTGTTCGAGCCGCTGCTGGATGAGAATGACGCGATCATTTCCGACGCGTTGAACCACGCCTCGATCATTGACGGGGTCAGGCTCTGCAAGGCGAAGCGATTCCGCTACGCCAATTCCGACATGGACGATCTGGAAACCCAGCTGAAGGCGGCCGATGCGGCCGGCGCTCGCCACAAGCTGATCGTTACCGACGGCGTGTTCTCGATGGACGGCTATATCGCCAATCTCAAATCGATCTGTGATCTGGCCGACCGGTATGGCGCTCTGGTCATGGTCGATGATTGCCATGCGCACGGCTTCATGGGCGCGAAAGGGCGGGGCACGCCCGAGCATTGCGGCGTGATGGGCCGTGTCGACATCATCACCGGCACGCTGGGCAAGGCTCTGGGCGGGGCGATGGGCGGTTTCACGGCGGCCAAGAAGGAAGTCGTCGACCTGTTGCGCCAGCGCTCGCGGCCCTATCTGTTCTCGAACTCTCTGGCCCCGTCGATTGCCGGCGCCTCGCTGACGGCGCTGGACATGGTGGAAAAGGGCAATGATCTGCGCGCCCGCCTGTTCGACAATGCGAAGCGCTTCCGCAAGGGGATGAGCGAGGCCGGTTTCGACCTCCTGCCGGGCGAGCATCCGATCATCCCTGTGATGTTGGGCGATGCCGCGCTGAGCCAGAAAATGGCCGACCGGCTGATGCAGGAGGGCGTCTATGTGATCGGCTTCTTCTATCCGGTCGTGCCCAAGGGCAAGGCGCGGATCCGTACCCAGATGAGCGCCGCCCACACGCCGGAACAGATTGACCGCGCGGTGGCGGCTTTTACGAAGGTCGGGAAAGAACTGGGGGTGGTATGAACGAAACTGTGAAGCCACGTTCGATTTCTTTTTGGGACGAGAAATTTGGCGGCGAATTATTTCGAGCCGATTACTCGGGTTTTCTACCGTCGATTGGTGATGAAATCGCGCTTTCTCCTAGTCAGCGAGCGCGGCTGAAACAAACTTGGGAAAATTCATCTGGCTTTGAAATGTTTCCCGATAGGAAACCAAAGGAATGGCCTTTCGAGTATTGGCGTGTGATTTCACGCACGCTCGATCTTGAAACGTTGGAACTGGCCTTAGCGGTGGAGCCGGTGCCGGTAGACTGATCAGACTAGATAGCACGTGACGCCTCCGCCATAATCCGGTACCAATTCGCCAGCACATTCGCCGGGGAAGCGAATTTGCATCCATAGTCCTGCTGGGGGGCATCAAAACGGCAAGGGCAATTGCCGAGGAGGTTTTGATGTCTGACGCACCAAGTGCAAGTGCGGCTGCCGCGCCGCGGTCCAACAATGCTCGTCCATCAGACGAGATGTTGCCATTCCTGAACAATTTCCACGATATCTTCACGACGATCGGGGTCGTTATCCTGCTCGGCGGGATGGGCGTCGCAATTGGCCAGACCATGGCCGGCCTCGATGTCGAGGAAGGCAGTTTGCGCTGGCAAATGGCGCTGATGGGACTGATCGGCGGCTTCGCCGTCGTGACATGGCTGCTATCCGCCCTGCTAGTCGGTCACCAGCGCCGGATCCTGCCCGGCATTGTCCTTTGCGGTGCGTTCAGTACGGCGGTGACTATCATCCTCGTCTGGGCCTATGCACAGTTCCTGGTGCAGGGTGTCGGTGTTGGCGAAGACTATTTTGAGAGCCGGTTTGCCAATGCGCCGGAGGACATGGAGTTTGGCCGCGAGGCGGTGGCCTATGTGCTGGCGCAACTGCCCTGGTCGGTACGTCTCCTGCCGGTAGTCGCAGGGCTCGCGGCGCTCATCCCTGTGGCCATGTTCTATTTCAGCTTTCGCCTGCCGTTTGCCGGCGGGCTGATGGGCGTGACGCTGGCCGTACTGGGTGCGCTCGTTCTGTTCACAATTGACCCGTTCACCACCGGGACGTACGCGCCAGCGGTGAGCGTTGCCGTCGGAGGTATTCTGCTACTGGCGGGTATTCTCTTCGATGCGCGTGATCCGGAACGCACGACGCGCCTCTCGGGCACGGCGTTCTGGCTGCACTTCTTTGCCGCCCCGATCCTGTTGTCAGCGGTGCTCAACGTGGTGCAGGTCGGCTGGACTTTGGAGGAAGCCGATTTTGCCAATCCCGAGCAAACGAACCTGATGGCCGCGCTCGCTTCCGACAGCGCTCATGCGACCCAGCTGGCGGCTGTGGCGCTGGTCGTGATCGCGCTGTTTGCGCTTGTCTCGCTGCTGATTAACCGCCGCGCGCTGATCGTGTCGGGCTTGCTGACGGCGGGAATTTCGATCGCCGCCATAGTCAACCAGTCCGGGCTCGACGCGCCGGTCGTCCTGGCGATCACCTTGTTGATGCTCGGCGGGGTTGTCGTGTTGCTTGGCGCGGCCTGGAATCCGGTGCGCCGCGTCCTCCTCGTGCCGGTGCCATCGGGCGGACCCATCGCCCGCATCTTCCCGCCGGTGAGCACGGCGGAAGGTTAGCAAGAGCAACGAACAGCTTTTTTGAAAGCGGCACGCTTCGGCGTGCCGTTTTTTGTCCGCCCAGCCAGGCATGACCAAAAACCTGCCAGCGAAGCCGATTCGAGCAAAGAATAAGCGCGGCACGTTCGCAGGGAATCGCCCCTGTTCGGCCAAGCCATGACCTGACATAACGTTGTCTGAGCGTAATGGGGAATAGACCCCCGGGGGGGAGCGACAAGGTGACGATGGATCGATTGATGTTTGGGCTGACATTGCTCGGCGCGGCCGTGACACTGATATTTGTCGGATTGATGCAGGCGGGGGCGCCGGAAAGCCTTCCGGCCAACGTCAATGGTTATGATCGCCCGATCTTTGCTGTTTATTTCGCGCGGTCCATCGAGGACCTCGCTTTCATTACGGGACCGGGCGCGGCGGCCATCCGTGAGTGGATTCAAGGAATTCAGGCGTTGGATACCTGGTTTCCGCTTGCCTATGGCGGCATGGCCATCGCCTTCTTCGCCGGGCTGGGTTTGCGTGGCCGGAAGCTGGCGTTTCTGGGTGTCTTGCTGGCGGCCGGCGCTATTGGTGCCGACTGGGCCGAGAATGAAGTCGCCAACCGGATTCTCGCCGATCTGGATGCCGGCAGGGATCCCTCGGCAGAACTCGATGCGATGTGGCGGCATACCTGGATGAAATGGGGGCTGATCGGTGCCTATTCCGGCGTCCTGTCCTACCTCCTGGCAACCGACAGTCGGCGTCCATTGGCAATCTTTCCCGGGCTTGCCGCCATTGCATTCCTGGTGACTTACGTCACGGGGGCACATCCGGATGCCTTTCGCGTCACCAATTACCTTCTCACCGCTTTCATGCTGACCTTTCCGGTTGCCGCCATATTCTATCTTCGCGCGCCCGACCGAAATTGAGCCGTGACGGCCCGGTCCCAGGGCATGATGATGCGCTGATCCGGATGAAGCCGCGGCCGGGACGACGGCGGAAAGCGCAGTGGACGATGGCGCGTACCCAGATTATCTAGCTGCCAAGCATCAATATGCGGGAGACCCAATGAAAGCCCTCGCCAAGTCGAAAGCCGAAGAAGGCATCTGGATGATCGAGGATGCACCGGTACCGGAAATCGGGCCGGACGACGTGCTGATCAGGATTGGCAAGACCGCGATTTGCGGCACCGACATCCATATCTACAACTGGGATGAATGGGCACAGCAAAACATCCCGGTTCCGATGGTGGTCGGACACGAATTTTCCGGTGTGGTCGAAGCCGTTGGCGAAGATGTGACCCGGGTCCAGGTTGGTCAGCGGGTTTCCGGTGAAGGTCATGTTGTCGGTGCAAGTTCGCGCGCGGCGCGGGCTGGCAAGTTCCATCTCGATCCGGATACAAAGGGAATTGGGGTCAATATCCCGGGCGCTTTCGCCAAATACATGAAACTGCCCGCTTTCAACGTGGTGCGGCTGCCCGACGATGTGCCGGACGAGATCGGGGCGGTGCTCGATCCGCTCGGCAATGCGGTTCACACCGCGCTGAAATTTGATCTTGTCGGCGAGGATGTGCTGATCACCGGTGCCGGACCGATCGGCATTTTCGCCGCGGCAATTGCGCGCCATGTCGGCGCGCGCCATGTCGTCCTCACTGATATCAATGACGATCGCCTGAAATTGGCGGAAACTGTTGTGTCCAATCTCACCCCGGTAAATTCCGCGAAGCAGGACCTGAAGGATGTAATGGCCTCGCTGAAGATGACCGAAGGATTTGATGTCGGGCTGGAAATGTCCGGCGCGCCGGTCGCCTTCAACCAGATGCTGAGCAACATGATCATGGGCGGGAAGATTGCGATGCTGGGACTGCCGTCGAAACCGATCGAGGTCGATTTCGGCAAGCTGGTCCTGAAGGCGATCACGCTTAAGGGCGTTTACGGGCGTGAGATGTTCGAGACCTGGTACAAAATGCTCGCCATGCTGCAGTCCGGACTCGATGTCTCCGGCGTCATCACGCACCGGCTGCCGGCTGAGCGGTATCAGGAAGGATTCGACGCCATGCGTTCCGGTAAATCCGGCAAAGTCGTTCTGGACTGGTCAGGCCAGTGACTGATAACCGCCAACCGCTCGAATTCTCCGAGAAGCCGCTCGACGACATGACGACCGAGGCGAAGGCGTTTTACGAGGATATACGCAAGCGCCGCACCGTACGTGACTTTTCCGGCCGGGATGTGCCCCGCGAGATCATCGAGCACGCCATCCTGGCAGCCGGCACCGCGCCGTCGGGCGCCAACCACCAGCCGTGGCATTTTACCGTGATCAGCAAGGGGCCGATCCGGCAGAAGCTCCGGGAAGCCGCAGAGGCAGAGGAAAAAGCCTTCTATGAAAACAAGGCCAGCCAGGAATGGCTGGAGGCACTCGAACCGCTCGGAACTGACGATCACAAGCCCTACCTCGAGGTCGCGCCGTGGATCATTGCCGTGTTTGCGCAGCGCCGCGGCGGGGTGACGGCGGGGGAAAACAAGAAGAATTACTACGTCAATGAAAGCGTGGGCATCGCTTGCGGCATGTTATTGACGGCACTGCATCGTGCTGGACTGGTGACGCTGACGCATACGCCCAATCCGATGACTTTCATGACCGAGATCTGCGGCCGTCCCAAGGACGAAAAGCCCTATATGCTGATCGTCGCCGGGTATCCGGCCGAGGGCGCGACGGTGCCGGAGCACGCGCTGATCAAGAAGCCGCTCGGCGACATCTGCGAGTTCATCTAGGCGCTGACGCGGCGGGCCGTGGCGGTGGTCGACCAGATCAGCGCGATCAGCCAGCCGATGATCGTCCAGCCGAGCAGCAGGTTCGTGAGGAAGATCGCGAACGTATTGTGATGACTGCGCACGAGCGCGATCAGCGTCGGCAGAAACATCATCAACAGGCCGAGAATGGCGATTTCCATCGGGCGGGCTCCTTATCGAATTTCGATAAGAAGTTACGCCTTGCTCCCGCGCCGCGCAAGGGGCGGTGAGGGGGATTGTGAGGAGCGGAGTCCCGTTTCCTCCCCGCGCAATAGGGGGGAGAAGTCCAACACAAGTTGCGCCGCCTTCCTAGGCCCCCATCTCCTCGGTGCCGGGGAATTGGTAATCCTTGAACATTTCGCGCAGCTTTGTCTTGAGGATCTTGCCGGTGGCGCCGATCGGCATTTCCTCGATGAACTGGACATCGTCCGGCACCCAAAGTTTCGGCACCACTCCGGCGAGATAATCGCGGATTGATTCCACGCTCGGCTCACTGCCCGGCGCGGGCTGGACGATCAGCAGCGGGCGTTCATCCCATTTCGGATGCGGCATGCCGATGGCGGCAGCCATGGCCACATCGGGATGTCCCATCGCGGCGTTCTCGAGATCGATCGAGGACACCCATTCGCCGCCGGTCTTGATGACGTCCTTCGAGCGGTCGGTGATCGTCATGAAGCCATCGGAGTCGAGATAGGCGACATCGCCGGTTTTCATCCAGCCGTCATCGGTGAAGGCGTCCTGGCCGGCGCCGCGGAAATAGCCGGAGGCGATCCAGGGCCCGCGGACCTGGACATGGCCTGAGGACTTGCCGTCCCAGGGCAGTTCATTCCCCTCATCGTCGACAATTCGCATCTCGACGCCGAAGACCAGGCGGCCCTGTTTGAGCTTGATCTTTATCTCTTCCTCGCGGTCGATTCCCTCATGCTTGGCGAGCGGCGCATTGACTGTGCCAAGCGGGCTCATCTCTGTCATGCCCCAGCCTTGCTGCATGCGGACACCGTATTCGTCCTCGAAGGCGCGCAGCAGCGCTTCGGGGAGGGCGGCACCACCGATCAACACCTTCTCGACGCTGTCTATCCGATTACCGCTCTCGCGCAGATATTGCAGAAGGCCGAGCCAGACTGTTGGCACGCCGGCGACATAATTGACCCGTTCCTCGGTGATCATCTCGTGCAGCCCCGGCCCGTCGAGGCGAGGTCCCGGCATGACCAGCTTGGCGCCATTCATCGGTGCGGCGTAAGGGATGCCCCAGGCGTTGACGTGGAACATCGGCACGACCGGTAAAAGCACGCCCGTCGATCCGACGCCGATCACGTCGGATGCACTTGATGCCATGGCATGCAAGATGGTCGATCGGTGCGAATATAACACGCCCTTGGGATCGCCGGTCGTGCCAGATGTGTAGCAAAGTCCGGCGGCGGCATATTCATCAAACACCGGCCAGTCGTAATCGGCCTTGTGATCGGCGATCAGATCCTCGTAGGCGAGGCATTTGGTCTGGACGTCACCGGTATGGGTGGAATCCGTCATCAGAACCCAGTTCTTGACGGTCTTGCAGTGCTTGGCGATGCCGTCGATCAGCGGGGCGAATGTCTTGTCGAAGAATACCGCCTTGGACTGGGCGTGATTGAGGATCCAGATGATCTGCGCCGGGTCGAGTCGTGGATTGACGGTGTGAATCACTGCGCCGATGCCGGATACACCGTAATACAGTTCGAGGTGGCGATGGTTGTTCCAGGCGATCGTGGAGACGCGGTCAGAATCCTTGATCTTCAGTTTTTTAACCAGCGCATTCGCCAGCTGACGCGTGCGTGCATGGCAGTCGCTGTAGCCGTAACGGTGGACCGACCCATCTTCGGCAAGGCGGCTGACCACTTCGCGGTCCCCGTGGCAATTGTCGGCATGCTTCAGAATCCCCGATATCATCAGGGGGGCATCCATCATTTCGCCCTTCAACATCATTCTTCTCTCTCCCCGGTCGATTGCCCGTTTTCGGGCTTGGCCGCATTGAAGCCTTTATTGCGTCCACAGCGCAACGCCTTTGCGTGATTTTTCGAATGCGATTACAGGCAATTCCAGTAAGGGAGTGGGGAAATGAGCGGTTTGCCCGGCATAGAAGACATCCGGAGTGCGGCACAGCAGATTTCAGGGCAGGCGGTGCGTACACCCCTGCTTGAAAACGATGCGCTGAACGAGCGGGTTGGCGGGCGTATCCTGATCAAGCCGGAATGCCTGCAGCGCACCGGATCGTTCAAGTTTCGCGGCGCCTATAACCGTCTCTCTCGCATCGACGAGGCCGACCGGCATAAGGGTGTAGTCGCGTTCTCTTCCGGCAATCATGCGCAGGGCGTGGCGCTGGCGGCAAAACTGCTGGGCATGCCGGTGACAATCGTGATGCCGTCCGATGCGCCTCGCGCGAAGGCCGAAGGTGTGAAGCGTATGGGCGGGGAGATTGTATCCTACGACCGGGCGACTGGCGACAGGGAAGCAATCTCGCAGGAATTGGTAGAGAAAACGGGTGGCGTTCTGGTGCCGTCCTATGACGACCGCTTCATCATCGCCGGGCAAGGTACGATCGGGCTTGAAATGGCCGAGGACCTTGACGGGCTTGGGATGAAGCCGGACCAGCTTGTTTGCTGTACAGGGGGAGGCGGGCTGATCGCCGGCACCGGAATCGCGATCCGGCACCGGTATCCTGATTGCGCATTGTGGGCTGCGGAGCCCGAAGGTTTTGACGATTACCGCAGATCGCTGGCGGCTGGCGAGCGTGTGGAGAATGTACGGCGATCCGGCTCGATTCAGGATGCCATCATCACCCCGACTCCCGGGCGTCTGACCTTCGAAATCAATCGCCATCAGCTGACCGGCGGCGTCACGGCGAGCGATGACGACACTCTGGATGCCATCGCCTTCATCTGGAAGCATCTTAAACTTGTTGCCGAGCCGGGCGGCGCAACCGCTTTCGCAACGCTGCTCAATGGTAAGCTGGATACGCGCGACAAAACGACCATCGTCCTGATTACCGGTGGCAATGTCGATCCGGCGATCTTCCGGCAGGCCCTGGAACGGATCTAGAAATAGCTTCCGCCACGCTGCAGATCGACCTCGATCTCGAGCGGCACCGGTCCGCCATCGCCGAACCGCCAACGATAAACCTGGACGTTCTCAAGCACGCGCTGGACATAGTTCCGCGTCTCGGAGAACGGGATGGATTCGATCCAGTCGATCGGATCGACATCCGGTGAACGCGGATCGCCGTAATCTTCGATCCAGCGCCGGGCGCGGTGGCCGCCGGCATTGTAGGCAGCCATGGCCAGGATGTAGCTGCCGTCGAATTCGTCTATCACTTCCTGCAAGTGATAGCGGCCGAGGCGCATGTTGTATTCTGCGTCATAGGTGAGCGATTCATAGCGATAGGGCAGGCCAATGCGGCGCGCGGTCTGCCGGGCCGAGGCGGGCATCATCTGCATCATGCCACGTGCACCCGCGCCGGAAATTGCGCGCGGGTCGAACTCGGTTTCCTGACGGATAATCGCATGCACCAGAGCGGGTTCGGGCTCGATCCTGCCGGACGGTGGCGGCAGGTCGATGACCGGATAACTGACCTCCGGGAGGATGTTCCAGCGATAGCTGGCAGCCTTTGCAGCGCGGACACCCTGGCGCAGATAACCATATTCCTGTGCCAGCCGGGCCAGCAGCAGACTGTCGGCCGCGTCTTCGAGCTCATCGTCCAGATGGTAGATGAAGACCCGGAAAAGATAGTCTTCGCCCTGCTCGGCAAGGAGCCGCAAAGCGCGGGTCATCGCCCGCGATTCGAACGCGATCACGGCCTCATCGGTAGGCGCAGGCGAGGGCGGTAAGTCGATAACGGGCGGGTTAGTGTCGCGCAGGTGCACGATCGCCATTTGGCCGTAGAATGCGGTTTCATGTACAGCCGCAAGCCGGAAATAGCGTTCGGCGTCCGCTTCCTGCCCGAGCGCTTCGGCGGCGCGGCCCTGCCAGTAGCGGCCGCGCGAGACCGAGACCGGGTAGGAGACGCCTTCGACAAGCCGCGTGAAATGGTCAAGAGCGCGTGCCGGTTCGTCCAGATAACGCAATGATAGCCAGCCCGCGACGAATTCGGCGTCGGCAAAATCGGCTCCGTCACTCATGCCGTGGGCTGCAGCGAGCCTGTAGGCCGTTGCATAGTCGCGATCGCGGATGAGATTGAGGATCATCAATCGACGCTCGAGCCACATATCGTCCAACGCGGCGGTATCTTCATGCGAGTCCGGCAATTGCTGCAGCATTTCCAGCGCGCCCTCATCTAGATTGGCGCGACGGCGCCAACGCGCCCGCTCATAAATCAGTCCGGGATGATCTGCGAGTTCGCTGGGAACGCGTGCCACGGCAGCATTGACGCCGCCGGAGCGGCCAGCCAACGCAATTCGGGCGTCGAGCAGGGCGCGATGACCATTGTCGAGCTGACTGCGCAAATCGCGCGCCAGTGTGCGCTGATCGCGCCAGAGCAGGAAGTCGACGCGTTCCTCATGGTCGGTGAGGGTCAGAATGTCGTTGTGAGCCGCGAGGATTTCGCGCTGGCGATAGCGGCGGAAGGTATGATTGCGCCAGGCGTCGCGAAGGTAAGGCACGGCTTCAGACAGGCGTCCGACATTGCGCAATGCTTCGCCGAGCGCGACCTTGCCTTCGCCCGATATCGGTTCGCGGCCGTCGAACCAGTTGATGATGAAGTCGGACGACAAGCCCGAGGTTGAGATCTTGAATTCGGCCTCAGAGCGGATCATCGCGTGTTGTGGCCAGCCAGCTAGCTCGTCGAGCGCAAGATCGAGCTCCATGAAACTGGTGTCTTCATCCGAGGTTGCGATTCGCCAGAGCAGGATCTGCCGGGCGATCGGGTCCGAGATCCGCCGGCGCGCATCGCGGACTTCGCCCCAGTCACCGTCGTTTGCGGCTTCCAGGCCGCGCTCCAGCATCAGGAAATCCTGATCGTCCAGATACCGGGAGGGGTTGGGGCGCTCCGGCCGCAGTCTGGGGTCCGGAAATTGCGCGGCCGCCGGCGTCGACGCCAGCATGCCCGCGACCATTGAAATCAGCAGAACGAGGACTCGCATCGGACTCATCTTGTCGGCAATCGTGTCGGCATCATGGCGCATGCAGCCCAGCTGTCCAGCACCGACATGCGTGCTTGGCCCGCTCTTGGGCGTCCACTAGGCTCGCGACCGGTCACAAACTTGTCAGGCAGGCTCAACATGCTTTCCGGGTCCATTACAGCGCTGGTCACTCCATTCAAGAATGATGCCGTCGACGAGGCGGCATTCCAGGCGCTGGTCGAACGCCAGATCGATAGCGGAACACACGGCCTGGTTCCGGTCGGTACGACCGGTGAGAGCCCGACGCTGTCGCTTGATGAGAAGAAGCGTGTAATTACGCTTACACTGGAGGTCTCTGCGGGACGTGTGCCGGTGATTGCCGGAACGGGGTCGAACAGCACCGCTGCCTCGATCGACATGCACAAATGGGCAAAGTCTGCCGGAGCAGACGCCTCGCTGGTTGTATCACCCTATTACAGCAAACCCTCGCAGGAGGGTTTGTTCCGCCATTTCGAGGCCATATCGCAGAGCTGCGACCTGCCCATCATCGTTTACAATATCCCCGGTCGATCTGTGGTCGACATTTCGCCGCAGACGATGGCGCGAATTGCGGAACTGCCTAGTGTAATCGGTGTTAAGGATGCGACAGGCGATCTTGCCCGCGTGGGTGCACACCGGCGCCTGATCGGCCCCGATTTCATTCAGCTGTCGGGGGAAGACCCGACCGCGATCGGCTTCAATGCCGAGGGCGGGGCCGGCTGTATTTCGGTCAGTTCGAATGTCGCTCCCGCGCTGTGCGCGCAGATGCAAGATGCCACCCTGTCGGGCGATTACCAGGAAGCCCTCGAGATCGGCGATCAGCTCCAACCGCTTCACAATGCGCTTTTCATGTCGCCGAGTCCCGCACCGGCGAAATATGCCTTGAGTCTGCTCGATCTGTGCTTACCTGACATGCGGCTGCCCATGACGGCGCCCAGCGATGAAACAAAAGCGGCCGTTCGTGCCGCGATGGAACATGCCGGATTGATCTGATGGCCAAGGGCAAGGACGGGGCGATTGCGGTGAACCGCCGTGCGCGCTTCGATTATGAAATCGAGGAAACCTTCGAGGCCGGGCTGGAATTGCAGGGCAGCGAGGTGAAATCGCTGCGCACCGGCCGGGCAAACATCGCCGAAGCCTATGTCGGACCGGAAAACGACGAGATTTTTCTGATCAATGCCGACATTCCGCCCTATGCCGGGGCAAATCGATTCAATCACGAGCCAAGGCGGCGACGCAAATTGCTGCTGAATCGCAAGGAAATCGCCAAGCTCACGGGGGCCGTGACGCGCGAAGGCCGAACCATCATTCCGTTGCGGCTCTATTTCAACAATCGCGGGCTGGCCAAGCTCCAGATCGGACTCGCCAAGGGCAAGAAGACGATCGACAAGCGCGAGACTATCAAGCGGCGCGACTGGGATCGCCAGAAATCACGCCTGATGAAAGATCACGGCTAGGTTTCGAGAAAGGCGCTGATATCGGCGAATACGGCTTCGAACATGGTTTCGGTCAGCCGACCCGTATTCGTGTTGTATCGCGAGCAGTGATAGCTGTCGAAAATGCGGATCGACCGGTTACCAAACGTCATATCGTGTTGCGCCTGGTGGGCAAATTTGTGCCCGGCAACGCGCGCGCCAAACGCGCGCAACGTATTGTCGTGAGCAATCTTGCCGAGGCACAAAATCGCTTCGAGCTTCGGCAGCGCGCGGAAACGCTCGACGAGAAACGGTCGACAGGCGTTCGCCTCGCCGCCTGTGGGTTTGTTTTCGGGCGGCACGCACCGTACCGCGTTGGTTATCATGACATCGACGAGTGACAGGCCGTCATCAGCATGACCCGCATAATCGCCGCGCGTATAGCCGAATTTCGTCAAAGTCGCATACAGGAGATCGCCAGCGTAATCGCCGGTGAAGGGGCGTCCCGTCTGGTTGGCGCCCTTCAGGCCGGGCGCCAAGCCGACGATCAGGAAACGTGCTTGCGGGTCACCAAAGGATTCGACCGGCGCGTTGTGGAAGTCCGGGTACTTGACCGAGTTGGCCTCACGAAACTGCACCAGGCGGGGACAAAGCGGGCAGTCGCGTGGTGGCTCCGCGCTGAACGCTCTAGTCATCGTCGCGGCTCGCCCGGCCACCTTCGCGCCCGACCAGCGATTTCAGATCTGCTAGGTCGATGAAATCATCAGCCTGACGGCGCAGGTCGTCTGAAACCATGGGAGGCTGCGCCTTCAGCGATGATACCACGGTCACCCGTGCGCCGAGTTGCTGGCAAGCGGCGACGGCATAGCGGAAATCGCCATCTCCGGTGAACAGCAGGATGTGGTCGAGATACTTGGCCGCCGAAACGATGTCGACGGCAATCTCTACATCCATGTCTCCCTTGACCCGGCGCCGGCCGGAATCGTCAGTGAATTCCTTGGCTGGCTTGGTGACGACGTTGAAGCCGTTGTAATCGAGCCAGTCCACGAGGGGTTTGAGCGGCGTGAAATCCTCGTTCTCGAGCAGCGCCGTATAATAGTTTGCGCGCACCAACCGACCGCGCTTTCTGAATTCTTCCAGAAGCTTGCGATAGTCGATGTCGAAATCGAGCGACTTGGATGTCGAAAACAGGTTGGCGCCATCGATGAATAGGCCAATACGTTCGTTCGGATAAAAGGTCATGACTGGCTCCAGTCGTAATAGGTCAAAATATGAATTCGGACGGGCCGATATATATCGCGCTTGGTGCTAATTTGCCCTTCGACGGGGGGACACCGCAAGACACGCTGCAGCGTTGCCAGCAGGTGCTGGCAGGACGAGGTGTGGCCATCCGGGCGATTTCGGGGTTTTGGCGATCACCAGCCTGGCCCGATCGCGCGAAACCCGACTATCTCAATGCCGTTGCGGAAATCGATACCGACTTTGCCCCCGTGGCGCTGCTCGATCTGCTGCTCGAGGTGGAAGCGCGTTTCGGACGGGTCCGCGAGGCGCGCTGGGATTCGCGCACGCTGGACCTTGATCTCATCGATTATGCCGAATGCCAGTACAATTCGGATCGGCTCACCCTGCCGCATCCGCGGGCAACCAGCCGGGCATTCGTTCTCTTGCCCTTGCAAGAGATTGCTCGCGAGTGGCATGACCCGGTATCCGGCATGGCGATAAAGCAATTGATCGCCGCGCTGCCGGATGCTGACCGGGCGGCAACGGTGCGGATTGACGATTGAAGCTGTGCTGCAATGCGGCAAAGCCCTTGCAGACGGCGGCAAGCGGCGTTACTTACACCGATCCGATTGCGACCACTGATTAGGAGTTCGCGCGCATGGCCCGCGTCACCGTTGAAGATTGTATCCAGAAAGTTCCGAACCGGTTCGACCTCGTTCTGCTGGCCGCCCACCGTGCCCGCAATATTTCCGCCGGATCCGAACTGACGCTGGATCGCGACAACGACAAGAACCCGGTCGTCTCGCTTCGCGAGATCGCCGATGACAATCTCGACCTCAATGCGCTTGGTGAAAGCCTGATCCAGGGCCTGCAACGCGTCATTCCGAGCGACGAGGAAGAAGAAGAGCGGGATTCGCCGCAGGACGATCTGCCGCAAATTGCATCGAAGCCGACGCCGGTCGACCCTGACGAAGCCGACATGCTCAAAGCGCTTCAGAGCGACCGCGATGGTGCGCCTGATAACCGCTTCTAGGGCCAGGTGAACGCCGCCGCGCCCGATCTCGACCCTTCGGCGATTGTTCCTTATCCAACCGCCGACGACCTCGTCGGGCGTATTTCCAAGTATCACCCGACGGTCAATGCCGAGCTGATTCGCTCGGCCTATGACTTTGCGCGCGAAATGCACGCGCCGCAAAAACGCTATTCGGGCGAACCGTATTTCGGCCACGTGGCGGGCGTCGCCATGATCCTGGCGGATCTCAACATGGATTCCGCCACGATCTGCACCGGCTTGCTACATGACACGGTGGAAGACACGCCGGCGACGCTCGAGCAGCTATCGGAACTTTTCACGCCGGAGATTGCGGCGCTTGTCGACGGCGTCACCAAACTTGGCCAGATGGAGCTGGGGTCCAATCGGACCAAGCAGGCCGAGAATTTCCAGAAGCTGGTGGTCGCGATTTCATCCGATATCCGTGTACTGATCGTGAAGCTGGCCGACCGGCTGCACAACATGCGCACATTGCACCACATTCCAAAGTCGGGAAAACGCGAGCGGATCGCGACGGAAACACTGGAAATCTACGCGCCGCTGGCACGCCGGATCGGGATCAACCGGATCTGCGTCGAACTGGAAGATCTGGCTTTTCGCCATATCAACCCGGCCGCTTTCGAGACGGTTTCGAAAAAGCTCCACGAGCTGCGCGAAACCCGTGCCGAGGCCGTCGCCGAAGTATCGCAAGTCATCACCGACAAGCTGGAACGCGCGGGCATCCAGAGCCGTGTTTTCGGACGCGAGAAGCGCCCGTACTCGATCTGGCGCAAGTTGGAGCGCAAGGGCACCGTATTTGACGAGATCGCGGACATTTACGCTTTCCGGCTGATCGTTGAGACCGTCGAGGATTGCTACCGGGCTCTGGGCGTAATTCACCAGAATTGGCGCTGTGTCCCTGAACGGTTCCGGGATTTCATCTCGACACCGAAACCAAACAATTACCGCTCGTTGCACACCACGATTGTGGGACCGGAAAATATTCGCGTCGAGGTACAGATCCGCACCGAGGAGATGGACGCGATCGCCGAGAGCGGTGTGGCCGCCCATTGGCGCTACAAGGGGGAAGCCTACGGTTATGACGCGGATTCGGCGAAATCTGCCGGTGGCGATCCATTGGAGCGTTTACGGCCCTTCCTGGAAATCCTGGAACAGGGCGGCGATCCGGACGAATTCCTCGAGCACGCCAAGCTCGAAATGTTCGCCGACCAAGTCTACTGCTTCACGCCGAAGGGCGAATTGATTGCGCTGCCCAGCGGCGCGACTCCGCTGGATTTTGCCTATGCGGTTCACACCGAGCTTGGTCACACGTGTATTGGCGCCAAGATCAATGGCCGCGACCGTCCGTTGCGGACCCGGCTGAAGAATGGCGACGTTGTCGTTATTCTGCGCGGAGGGCTGCGCCAACCGCCTGCAGGTTGGGAAGAGCTGGCTGTCACCGGCAAAGCACGGGCGGCGATCCGCCGGCTGATCCGGACAACCGAAAAGGCCGAATTCGAGGGAATTGGCCGTATGCTGGCCGAGCACGCATTCGAACGCGAAGGCAAGACATTCCGGGAAAAGGGCTTGGCCGATGCGTTGGCCCGGCTCGATCTAGCGGATGTCGAGGATCTTTATCAGGCGCTCGGCCGCGGCCGGGTCACATCCGGCGAATTTCTCGACGCAGTGTTTCCGGGGCGCCGCGACGGCCGTCAGGTCGTGGCCGCGGAGAAGGAACTCATCGAGGACGAGAAAGCCCGCCTTTATGTACGAGGACGCGGCCTGACACCGGGGATTTCAATCCATTTTTCGGAGTGCTGCTCGCCGCTGCCAGGCGATCGCATTGTCGGCGTCATGGTCCCTGACAAGGGCGTGACCATTCACACGATCGACTGCGAGTCGCTGATCGAACACGACGAAGGCGATCCAGATCGCTGGATCGACCTAGGGTGGACCGCCGAGGCCGAGGAAAACGCCGTTTCGACGGCGCGTGTGAATGCCACCATGCACAACACGCCGGGAGCGCTGGCCGAAATCGCAAAAGCGGTGGGGGAGAACCGTGGCAATATCGGCAACGTCAAGACGATGAAACGTGCCAAGGACTTCTTTGAAATGCAATTTGATATCGAAGTGTTCGACAAGCGGCACCTGGCGAACATCATATCGGCCTTGAAGATGTGCACGAGCGTTGTATCCGCCGAACGCGCGAGAGGCGAAGCCGAGGAGACCGATTGATGGACACCCAAGCTGTACTGGAAGAATTCCGCGCGGCGGGTGCGCTGCTGGAGGGTCATTTCATCCTGTCCTCGGGCTTGCGGAGCCCTGTTTTCCTCCAGAAGGCAAAGGTATTTGCCGATGCCGCCCGAACCGGGAAACTGTGTGCGGCGCTGGCAGACAAGGTTTGCGGCAAACTGGACGAATTGCCGGACATCATCGTGTCGCCAGCTGTGGGCGGCATTGTTCCCGGCTACGAGATGGGGCGGCAAATGGCGCTGCCGGCGATTTACGTTGAGCGCGAGGAAGGCGCCTTTCGCTTGCGCCGTGGATTCGAACTGTCACCAGATCAAAAAGTGCTAGTGGTCGAGGACATCGTCACGACCGGCCTGTCGTCCCGCGAATGCATCGATTCGATCAAGGCGACGGGCGCCAGTGTTCTGGCCGAAGCGTGCCTGATCGATCGCTCGGGTGGCAAGGCCGATGTCGGCGTGCCCCTGATCGCGCTCGCGTCCGTCGAATTTCCGGCCTACGCCGCTGACGATCTGCCGCCCGAGCTGGCGGCCCAACCGGCCGTAAAGCCGGGCAGCCGCGGATTGGCACAATGAGTGTCCGTCTCGGGGTCAATATCGATCATGTCGCGACGATCCGGAATGCGCGCGGCGGCCTGCATCCGGATCCGGTCCGCGCTGCGCGCCAAGCGGCGGAAGCCGGGGCTGACGGTATAACCGCGCATCTGCGCGAAGACCGACGGCATATCGGCGATCGCGATATCGAACGCCTGTCCAGCGAAATCGACCTGCCGCTTAACCTCGAAATGGCGGCGACCGAGGAAATGCTGGCGATTGCACTTGGGCACAAGCCGCATGCCTGTTGCCTCGTGCCGGAGAAGCGCGAGGAACGCACCACCGAAGGCGGACTGGACGTTGCTGGCCAGCACCAGCTGATCGCACCCTTTGTCGACAAGCTGAATGCGGCGGGTATCCGTGTTTCGCTCTTTATCGAGCCCGACCCGGTGCAAGTCGCGGTCGCGGAAGCAATCGGTGCCTCAGTGGTGGAGTTTCATACCGGCGCTTATTGCGACGCGTTCATTGCAGGCGACCCCACCGCGACGGCCGGACATCTCGACCGAATTCGCGAAGCGTGCGCGCTGGCCGGCCAGCGCGGCATGGAAGTGCATGCCGGTCACGGGCTGACATTTGACACGGTCAAACCGGTCGCGGCGATCGCAGAAGTGAAGGAGTTGAACATCGGGCATTTCCTGATCGGCGAGGCAATTTTCCGTGGCTTGCGTGAAGCCGTCACAACGATGCGCGGTCTGATCACTGATGCGCGCAGCGAGGCCGCAGCTTGATCATTGGGACCGGCACCGATCTGATTGATATCCGGCGGATCGAGAAGACCCTGGACCGGTTCGGCGAACGCTTCACACAGCGCTGCTTTACCGAAATCGAGCGTACCAAGTCCGATCGCCGCAAGGAGCGCGCGGCGAGCTATGCCAAGCGCTATGCCGCAAAGGAAGCCGGCGCCAAGGCACTCGGCACCGGGATCGCCCGCGGCGTGTCGTGGAAGGAGATCGGTGTCGTCAATCTGCCAGGCGGCAAGCCGACACTGGAATTGAAGGGCCGTGCGCTGGACTGGCTGGCGCAGCTGACGCCGGAAGGCCGGCAGGCTTTCGTGCATATCTCGATCACCGACGAGCCGCCCTACGCGTTGGCCAATGTGATCATCGAGGCCTTGCCTGTGGAGACAACATGAGTGCGCGGCTCGACCGGGTCGAGGCGTTGATCGGTTACTGCTTCAAGGACCGGGAGCTCCTGCATCGTGCCTTAACGCATGCCAGCTTCGGTGACGGCGATCGCAGCGTGCACAATAATGAGCGCTTGGAATTTCTCGGCGATCGTGTGCTCGGCCTGATCGCGTCGGAACGCATGTTCAGGAAGTTCAAATCCGCAAAGGAAGGGCAGCTGGCGCCGATGTATAATTCGCTGGTCGACAAGACGGCGTGTGAGCACGTAGCGCGCCGGTTCGAACTCGGCTCTGCCTTGTTGATGTCTCCGTCCGAGGAGAGCGTGGGTGGTCGCGAAAAGCCGTCCATCTTGGCGGATGCCACAGAGGCGCTGATGGCTGCAGTTTATCTCGATGGTGGTCTGGATGCCGCACGCGACGTTTTCGAGCTGGGCTGGCAGGACGCCATCGAGCAGCTTGGGGCGAAGCCGCGCAATCCTAAGTCGGACCTGCAGGAATACGCGGCGCAAAAGGGGTATGGTGTGCCGCGCTACGAGTTGGTCGAACGCGCCGGCCCGGATCACCGGCCGATTTTCATCATGCGCGTCGAACTTGCCCAGTTCACGCCCTGCGAAGGGCAGGGCGGCAATAAACAGGAAGCGCAAAGAGAGGCGGCCGCCGCCATGCTGCAAAGGATCAAGGCCCATGACTGAAACCCGCGCTGGATTTGCCGCCATCATCGGGGCGCCGAACGCCGGCAAGTCGACCCTGGTGAACGCGCTGGTCGGTGAAAAGGTGTCGATCGTCACCCGCAAGGTGCAAACGACCCGTTTCCCTGTGCGCGGCATTGCGATGTCCGAAGATGCGCAGATCGTGCTGGTCGATACGCCCGGCGTGTTCGAGCCGCGGCGCCGTCTTGACCGGGCGATGGTCAAATCCGCCTGGACCGGAGCGGATGATGCCGATGCCATCGTGCATGTCGTGGATGCCGAGGCACGTGATGCCGTAACCCGCGGTAAGGGAGGTGGGGCCGACAAGCTGTCGGTGAAGGACGACGACCGGGTGATAGAAGGGCTGAAAGCGGCCGGAAAGACAGCAATTCTCGCGCTCAACAAGATCGACACGCTGGAACGCGACCGGCTGTTGCCGCTGACTGAACAACTCAACGAGACTGGCGTCTATTCCGACATTTTCATGGTCAGCGCGGTGAGGGGCTACGGTGTTGCCGACCTCAAGGCGAAACTGGCCGCGCTGATGCCGGAGAGCCCCTTCCTTTATCCGCCCGACCAGGCCGCCGACATTCCGCAGCGGGTGCTCGCGGCCGAGATCACGCGTGAAAAAGTCTATGAGCGGCTGCACCAGGAATTGCCCTATGCCAGCTCGGTGGAAACCGAGAGCTGGCGTCGTCTGCATGATGGATCGGTACGGATCGAACAACGCGTCTATGTCGACCGGAAGAGTCAAAAACCCATCGTGCTGGGCAAAGGCGGTGGTACGATAAAGGCGATCGGCGCGGCGGCCCGCGAGGAAATGGAAGCTATTTTCGGATGCCGCGTGCATCTCTTTCTTCAGGTCCAGGTGCAACCGGGTTGGGATGAAAACAGGGCGCGCTATCTTTCCATGGGCCTTGAGTACGACAGCTGATGGAATGGACCGGCAAGGGCATCGTTCTGGCGGTCCGACCGCATGGTGAAACCAGTGCCATTGTCGAATTGCTGACGGAAGAACATGGTCGCCATGCCGGCTTGGTCAGAGGCGGACGTTCGCGCACCTTGCGGCCGGTGCTGCAACCGGGGAACACGGTCAGCGCGACATGGCGGGCACGGTTGGCCGACCATCTCGGCAATTACGCGATAGAGGCGGATTTGCATCGGGCCGGTCTGGTGATGGAGGATGCGCTGGCGCTGGCCGGGCTCAATGCAGCCTGCGCAATTGCCTGTCAGGCGCTGCCTGAACGCGAGGCGCATGGCCGCGTCTACCGCGGTTTCGAAGTGTTGCTGGATGCGATGGACGATGCGGAGATCTGGCCGGCTTTGTATGTGCGATGGGAAGCAGGCCTGCTGAAGGACCTTGGTTACGGCCTGGATTTCGCGAAATGCGCGGCGACCGGCGAAAGCGAAGACCTGACCCATGTCAGCCCGCGCACCGGCCGAGCGGTCAGCCGCGCGGCAGCCGAACCCTATATCGACAAGCTGTTGCCCTTACCGGGCTTTCTGCACAATCCCGAGGCTGGGTATGGACCCGGCGATATTGCAAACGGGTTGGCGCTGACCGGATTTTTCCTGCAGCGCCGAGTCTTGTGGCCGATCGATCGTGACTTGCCGGATGCGCGTGTGCGATTGATCCGTGCGCTGACGGACGCGGGGCGTATTTAGCGGCATACTTGGCAGGTCCGAATCAGGAGCGAGCCATGGGCGATATATTGACCCCGGAAAGCGGTGAAATTTTCGAGGAGCCCTTCGACGAGGCGCTCTCCAAGCGCTATCTCGCCTATGCCCTCTCGACGATCACACAACGTGCGCTTCCGGACGCCCGTGACGGGTTGAAGCCTGTGCATCGCCGCATTCTGCATGCGATGCGGGTACTGAAACTCAATCCGCGCGATGCGTTCAAGAAATCGGCGCGCGTCGTGGGCGATGTGATCGGTAAGTTTCACCCGCATGGCGACCAGGCTGTCTACGACGCGCTGGTCCGGCTGGCCCAGGATTTTGCTTCGCGTTACCCGTTGGTCGAAGGGCAGGGGAATTTCGGCAATATCGACGGCGATGGCGCGGCGGCCATGCGTTATACAGAAGCGCGGCTGACGGAAGCGGCGGAATTGCTGCTGAAGGACATCGACCAGGGCACGGTCGATTTTCGCGAAACCTATGACGGGTCCGAAGAGGAGCCGCTGGTCTTGCCGGCGGCCTTTCCCAATCTGCTGGCGAATGGCGCGACAGGAATCGCGGTCGGCATGGCGACGTCGATTCCACCGCACAATGCGCATGAGTTGTGCCGCGCCGCGCGCGCGCTGATATCGAATCCGGAGGTGTCCGTGGCGCAGATGCTGCGCTCGGTCAAAGGACCCGATTTCCCGACCGGCGGGATTTGTGTCGAACCGAAGGAAGCCATACGCGAAGCCTATGAGACGGGCCGTGGCGGTTTCCGGCTGCGGGCGCGATGGGAGACCGAGGAGCTCGGGCGCGGGACCTGGCAGATCGTCGTTACCGAGATTCCCTATCAGGTCCAGAAATCCAAGCTCGTAGAACGGATTGCCCAGCTGCTGGATCAGAAGAAATTACCGCTGCTTGAGGACGTGCGCGATGAGAGCGCCGAAGACATACGTCTTGTGCTCGTGCCCAAGAGCAAGAATGTCGATCCGGAACTGCTGATGGCGGCGTTGTTCAAGATGAGTGATCTGGAGACCCGGATCTCGCTCAATCTGAATGTTCTCGACCCGTCCGGTACGCCGCGCGTGATGAGCCTGAAGGAGGTGATGCGGATCTGGCTGGATCATCGCCGCGAAGTGGTCGTACGGCGATCCGAGACACGGCTCAGCAAAGTCGAAGACCGGCTCGAAGTGCTGGCCGGATATATCATCGTCTATGCCGATCTTGATGAGGTGATCCGGATCATCCGGTTCGAGGACGAGCCGAAGATGGAGCTGATGAAGCGCTTCGATCTGTCGGACCGGCAAGCCGAGGCGATCCTCAACATGCGGCTGCGTGCCCTGCGCAAGCTCGAGGAGCTCGAGATCCGCAAAGAGGAAACAACCCTCAAGAGTGAACGCCGCGAACTCAAGGCGCTGATCGATTCAGACGAGATCCAGTGGGCGCGGGTCGATGAGGAAGTCGCATCGGTCGAGGAGAAGTTCGGGCCGAACACGGAGCTGGGAGCCCGAAAGACCCAGTTCGGCGATGCCGGAGCAGATGTCTCGGATGCCGTGGCCGAAGCCCTGATCGTGAAAGAGCCGGTTATTGTAGTGGTTTCGCAGAAAGGCTGGATCCGGGCGCTGAAAGGACATGGTCACGACATTTCGGGAATTGCCTTCAAGGAAGGCGATGCCGCCCTGTTTACCGTCAAGTGCGAGACCGTCGACAAGCTGATCCTGTTTGGAACGGACGGAAAATTCTACGCGATCGACACCTCTAAGCTGCCAGGCGGGCGGGGTCATGGAGATCCGCTGCGTTTGCATGCCGGATTGCCGGAAGATGCTGCGCCGCTGGCCCTGTTCAAGCACGAGCCAGAACGTGAATTGCTGATCGCGTCACGGGCCGGTAACGGATTCCTTGTGCGCGAAGGAGATGTGTTCGCGACGAAGAAGGGCGGCAAGCAGGTGCTCAATGTCGGCGATGGCGAAGCGATCGCCTGTGTTCCGGTCGTCGGGCGCAAGATTGCTGTGTCGAACAGCAAGAAGCGCCTGCTGATCTTCGATATCGAGGACTTGCCGCAGATGACGCGGGGCAAAGGGGTCCGTCTGATGGGGGGCAAGGGCGCAGAACTGATCGACGTCGCAACTTTCGATCTCGAGACCGGACTGGAATGGATTGACGGCGCCGGTCGCCGCCATGTTTCGGCCGACTGGCAGGAATGGGAAGGCAAGCGCGCTCAGGCCGGAACCACGCGACCGCGCGGCTTTCCTAAAACCGGAAAATTCCTGCCCGCCGACCCTGTAGCAGTAGCGCGCGCCATGGATTCGGCGTAATCACCGCTTACGCATAGCCTTATTCAATTGGAGGGACTGCCTAGATGGAATGGATTATTCTTCTCGTTGTAATTGTCGTGATCGCGTTCTTCGTAATCGGCATCTACAACCGGCTCGTTGCGCTGCGCCAGACCACAAACCAGGCTTGGGGCGATATCGATGTCCAGCTGAAGCAACGTGTCGACCTGATCCCGAACCTTGTAAACACGGTCAAAGGGTATGCCAGCCACGAAAAAGAGACGCTGGAGAACGTTATCAAGGCGCGGCAGACCTCGATCGAGGCGGGCAATGTAAAGGAACAGGCGCAAGCCGAGAACATGCTTTCTGGCGCCCTGCGGCAGCTGTTTGCCCTATCGGAAGCATATCCGGATCTCAAGGCGAACGAGAATTTCCTTTCGCTTCAGACCGAGTTGGCGGATCTCGAGAACAAGATCGCGGCGGCGCGCCGTTTCTTCAACAATGCGGTCAGCGAGTTCAATACGGCTGTGGAACAATTCCCGGCCGTGATTTTCGCCAACATGTTCGGTTTCTCACAGCGTGACTTCTTCGAAGTGGCCGACCGCGCGACGGTCGAGAACGCGCCCGAAGTGAAATTCTAGGGATTACGTCACCATGATGGGCGCGGTCGGGCTCCGCACGCATATCTGGAACAACAATCTGAAATCCATCCTTCTTCTGGCCGGGTTTCCGTTCCTGCTATTGCTTCTTGCTCTGGCCGCCGCGCTTGTCGTGACCGCCATGGATGGCGGGTCGAGCTATTCGGGTGGAGGCAAGAATGAGATCGGGCTGGGCGCCGATTTCGGCACAGCGCTCGACTATTTGCCGATGATGGCGCTGTGGTCAGTGATCATTGCAGGCATCTGGTTTGTCATTGCCTGGTTCGGTCACCAGAAAATGATCGATCTCTCCACGGGCGCGCATTCCGTGTCACGTGCGGACGAGCCAGAGCTATACAATCTCCTGGAAAATCTCTGCATTTCCCGCGGCATCACAATGCCGAAACTGAAAATCATCGAGACCGATGTTCTCAATGCCTATGCCAGCGGGCTGACGGAGAAGCAGTATACGGTAACCGTTACGCGCGGCCTGATGCAGCAGCTGAACCGGGCCGAGCTGGAAGCCGTTCTGGCGCACGAGCTTAGCCACATCCGGCACCGCGATGTCCGCTTGCTGGTCGTCTCCGTGATTTTTGTCGGGATATTCTCCTTCGTCGCGCAGATCGTGTTCCGGGCGCTGTTCTGGGGTGGCATGTCAGGACGGTCGACGGGACGGCGCGGCAATGCTGCAATCTTGATAATCATCGCCATCGCGATTGTCGCACTGGCCTATTTCATCTCGATCGCGATCCGCTTCGCCTTGTCTCGCAAGCGCGAATACATGGCGGATGCCGGAGCGGTCGAGCTGACGCGTAATCCCGATGCCATGATCTCGGCGCTCGAGAAAATATCCGGCCATGCAGAGATCGAGAATGCGCCAGACGGCGTGCGCGAAATGATGCTGGAAAATCCGCATACCGGTTTTCTCGGCATGTTTGCGACGCATCCACCGATCGAGAAGCGGATCGAGGCGCTGATCGAATTTGCCGGCGGACAGCGGCGACCGAGCTCGACGAGCGTGCCGACGGTCTAGATACACTCGAGCAGCAAAACTGGGACGCCCTCGAAATCATCCTCCCGATAGATCTGATAGCCCAGTCGTTCGGCCAGTTTCAGCGAGGCGATATTTTCGGGCTCGATCATGCAAATGGTGCGTCGGCCCGGGTGATTCCGGTCCATCCAGTCCATGCACGCAGTCATCGCTTCACGCCCATAGCCCCGCCCGTGCACGCGCTTGTCGATGACATAGCCGATTTCCGGATCGCCGGAGAAGCCCGCAGGTTCATCGCGCTTGAAGTCGGCAAATCCGACCAGGCCGATGAACTGGTCCGATTCCGTCTCGTCCAGTGCCCAGTATCCGTAATTGAGGATCGGCCACATGCCGGCGCTGTTAATCACTCGCCGCCACGACTGGGAAGGCGTGGACGGTTTGCCGCCGACAAAGCGGACATTTTCCGGATCGGTCCAGAGCCGGTGAACGGCATCGAAATCATCGGCCCGCAATTCGCGAAGAACGAGGCGCGCGGTTTCGATCCTAGGTGCCACCAGAAACCTAGTCATAGAGCAATTCCGGAAGCCCGGTTGCCAGCCAGGGCAGCAGGGCGACGAGCAGGATCACGGCGAGCTGAATTCCGACAAAAGGCAGCGCACCGCGATAGATCGCGCCCGTGGTGACACTCGGCGGCGCAACGCCGCGCAAATAGAAGAGCGCGAACCCGAAAGGTGGTGTCAGGAAGCTGGTCTGCAGATTCAGCGCCATTAGCACGCCGAGCCAGACCGGATCGATATCCATCATCAGCAGGATGGGGGCGACGATCGGCACGACCACGAAAGTGATCTCGATGAAATCGAGGAAGAAGCCGAGCAGGAACATCACCAGCATGACGATCAGCAGAGCGCCCCATTTCCCGCCCGGGACTGCTTCGAGTGCTGCCTGGACGGTCGCATCTCCGCCCAGTTCTCGGAAGATCAGAGAAAACAGCGCTGCGCCGATGAGAATCACGAACACCATCGAGGAAATGCGCGCGGTCGAACTCATCACGTTGTCCAGCACGCCGGTTGCCTTCAGCCGCCAGAGGGCAACCAGGGCACCCATGATTGTGACCGCCACGAGGCCAAAAGCGAACCACAATCCGAGCTGGTCGATGCTCGAAATATTTTCCCGGCCAAGCCTGAGATCAAAGACCAGGCTCAACGCGATCATGCCGATGAGGGCAATCGCACCGAGTCCACTCAACACCTGCCCGAGCCGAGGGTTCATACTGGCGCCCGCATTGCGGAAGGCGGCAAGAAAGGTCGCGCCGACTGCGCCGACTGCGGCGGCTTCTGTCGGCGTCGCGAGCCCGGTAAGGATGGAGCCCAGCACGGCAATGATTAGCGTGAGGGGCGGGACCAGCGCATGCAGGAGCTTTCCTAGGGTGACGCCGGCGGCCGCAGGCGCTGCAGGCGCCTTCGCCGGTTGCGTGATCGCGACAAAGACCTGGTAGCCGATATAGACACCGACCAGGAGAAGTCCCGGTATCAGGGCGCCGGCGAAAAGATCTCCGACCGAGACAATGTCCGGCGAGAAAATTCCCTGCGCTCGCTGTGCCTCCTGATAGGCGTTTGAGATCTGGTCGCCGAGCAGAACGAGCACGATGGAAGGCGGGATGATCTGGCCGAGCGTGCCCGCGGCCGCGATCGAACCGGACGCCAGGCCCGGATCATATCCGCGCTTCAGCATGGTGGGGAGCGACAGCAGGCCCATCGTTACCACGGTAGCGCCGACAATTCCGGTGGAAGCGGCCAGCAGCGCGCCGACGACGATAACCGAGATGCCCAGCCCGCCGCGCAGCGAGCCGAACAGCGCGCCCATCGCTTCGAGCAATTCCTCGGCGACCTTCGATTTCTCGAGCATCACACCCATGAAGACAAAAAGCGGCACCGCGACGAGAATCGACCGGTCCATCTCCATCATGTTGCCGTATATGCGCTGCGGGAAAGCGCGCAGATGGATCGGGTCGAACACGTCGAGAACGAGGCCGATTCCGGCAAACAGCAATGCCACTCCCGCCAGGGTGAAAGCCACCGGATAGCCACGCAACAGCGCCGCAAAGGCAATGGCGAACATCAAGAAAGGCAGGAGGTCGACAAGCACGTTCATGTCAGGCCTCGGTCTCGGCAGCCAGCGGCGTCGGCGGTGAGTGTTTTCCGGACAGAACCAGTGCTGCGCGTAACGCCATTGCGCTGCCTTGCAGGATCATCAGAACCGCGAACAGCGGGATGGCGGTTTTGAGTACAAAAACGAGTGGAAGCCCGTCGCTTTCACGCGAGCGCTCCAGAATGCGCCAGCTGGCATTAATGTAGGGCGTTGAGACCCAGAGAATGAGCAGGCCCATTGGAAACAGAGCGAAATAGGTACCGATAAGATCGGTCCACGCTTTGCCGCGCGCGGACAGCTTCGAATAGACGATATCGACCCGAACATGTCCGTCTGCCAGCAGGGTTGCTCCAGCAGACAACAGGAAGAGCAGGGCGTGCAAATAGATGATGCTTTCCTGCAGCTTGGTCGAAGCGAAGCCGAACACGTAGCGTTGGATTACCACGGTGGCGGTGACGATCACCAAGCCAAGGGCGAGCCAGCGCGCGGCGTCCCCAACAGCAATGCTGATGCCATCGATGACATGAATGACGCGCCGGCAGAGCCCGGCTATCGGATCCGGCAGACCGGCAAGGCAGCCGACCAGGCCGCAGACGAGTGGCAGGATCAGCAGCGGCGCGAGTGCGAATCCGACAAGGACAAGAGCGCGCCCAATGCTCTGCGCCATGGGATAGAATTGAGAGCCGATCCAGCCGGCGAGCGTGCCACCGGTCACGCCGTCCGCGACAGTCAGCACCAGCGCGAGGCCGATGACGACCAGGAGTAGCCAATCTCCCGCGCGCATAGGCTACCCGCCGAGCACGCGTTCGCGCTGCTGGAAGTAGGGGGTCTCCGAGATACGTCCCCAGTCGCGCCCGCGTTGGCGGGCGGCCATGTAGCTGTCATAGACCCGGCGCGAGAGCGCATCGGCATTGGCGACATCGGCGACGACCTGTTCGGAGATCTCGCCGATCCGCAACCATGCTTCGTCGGAGAAAGAACGCAGCTGAACGCCGTGCTCGCTCTCTAGCACGTCGAGCGCGATGGCGTTCTGGTGGGCGTATTCACCCAATGAAAGATTGTTGGCGGCGCGGCAGGCCGCGCGAATGATGGCCTGGTGGTCGGCATCGAGACCGTCCCAAACGCCGGCATTAATTCCTAGACCGAGAGCCGATCCCGGTTCGTGGAATCCGGGACCGTAATAGAATGGTGCTTCGCGATAAAAACCAAAGGCCAGATCATTCCACGGGCCAACCCATTCGGTCGCATCGATGGTGCCGTTCTGCAGCGCGGGATAGATTTCGCCACCGGACAGGGCGACAGCAGCCCCACCCAGTTCCCGTAGAACGTTGCCACCAAGGCCAGGAATCCGCATGCGCAAGCCGCGGAAATCCTCCAGCGCATTGATCTCGCGCTTGAACCAGCCCCCCATCTGGTGACCGGAATTGCCGGCCTGGAATGCGACTACGCCGAATTCCCGCCCAAGTTCTTCCCATAATTCCTGGCCACCGCCGAACTCGACCCAGGCCATGATTTCCTGCGCCGACATGCCCAGGGGCACAGCGGTAAAGAAGTTGAAGGCCGGCGATTTACCCTGCCAGTAATACTCCGCCGCGTGATACATGTCGGCGGTGCCGGTGGCGACGGCATCAAACGCTTCAAAAGCGCCGACGATCTCGCCGGCCGCATACACCTCGACCTCAAGCGAACCGTTGGACATAGCGTTGCAAAACTCGGCGACGCGGTCAGCGGCCGTTCCGAGGCCGGGGAAGTTGGCCGGCCAGGTCGTCACCATGCGCAGTCGGCGCGTGCGCCGCGTTTGAACATTGGGTGAGGCGACCTCGCTTTCCTGGCCGCTGCTGCACGCGGTTGCGACGGTTGCGGCCGCAATGCTCGCTCCGCTCAAAAAGGTCCGACGATCCATTTATTCTTCCCCAAAATCCATTTCGGTCTGACGGCCGAATTCGGTCTCTTCAAAGCGCCGCCAGCCTGACGGGGTCAGGATTTCCAGCGGTCGGTAGCGTGACTTGTAAGCCATTTTCGCACTGCCGGGCACCCAATAGCCCAGATAGGCGAAGGGCATATCGTTTTCCTGACACCAGCGCACAGCATCGAGAATGATGAACTTACCAAAACTGCGCCCCGGCATGTCCGGATCGAAAAAGCTGTAGAGCAAGGATGGTCCATCGCGCAGCCGGTCGATCAGTGCGGCGGCGCGCAGCACGCCAGCAGGATCGCGGTACTCGACGATGTCTGTGCGTTGTGCGCCGTCCTCCACCATCATGGCGTAGTCGGCAAACGTCATGCCGGCCATGTCACCATCGCCGTGGCGTGCGTCGAGATAGCGGCTGAGAAGTTCGAATTGTTCCATCGTGGCGTGCGCGGGAAGTTCGTCGCGCACCAGGTCGGCGTTGGCTCTCAGGACGCGCCTGTTATTGCGGGTAAAGGCATAGTCGCGCACCGGGATGCGGGCCGAGCGGCAGGCGTCGCAACCTTCGCAAGCGGGCCGGTAGAGCACGGCCTGTGAACGGCGGAATCCGGCATGTGTGAGCGCGTCATTGAGCGCAGGACCATCACCCGGTTCAAGCCGCGTGAAGAGTTTGCGTTCCAGCCGTCCAGGCAGATAGGGGCAAGGACCTGCCGCGGTCAGGTAGAATGGAATCTGGCGCGTGGTGAACGGATGGGTCAATTTGAACTGCGAATCCCTATCTGCGCCAACAGCCTAGCGCGGTTTCCTACATTCCAAAATGGAACCAGGCGATGGCCGTGAAGACGGCCCACATCAGTAGTACGAGCGGTGAGCCGGCGCGAATATAATCGGCGAAACGGTAATGGCCCGGACCCATGACGAGTAGATTGGTCTGATAGCCGATCGGTGTCGCAAAGGATGTGTTGGCCGCAAACAACACGGTCAAAGCAAACATGGTCGGGTCTTCGCCCATCTGGTTGGCGGCACCAATTGCGATCGGCGTGAACAGGATGGCCGTTGCGTTGTTGGACAGAACATTGGTCAGCGCCGCGATAAGGATGAACAGCACCGATACGAGCGCGACCGGCCCGAACGGCGAGAATGTGCTCACGACCAACCCGGCCAGATAGTCTGCTGCGCCCGTGGATTGCAGCGCGGTGCCGAGCGCAAAAGCCGATCCCACCAGGAGATACACGCGCATGTCGACGGCGCGGGCGGCCTGGCGTGAATTGAGGCAGCCAGCGGCAATCATGCCTACTGCGCCCAGGATCGAAGCGTGCACGATCGGCATCAGATTGGTCGCGGCGGCAATCACCACGCCGCCGAAAATCGCGAGCGCGTAGTTCGCGCGTCGCGGATCGGGCAAGTCGGTTGTGGCCCATGCCATCAGCAGGAGGTCGCGCTCATTGCGCAGCCCGCGCAAAGATTCCGCCTTTCCGAAAAGCAGAAGGACATCGCCGGATTCAATCCGGATTTCACCCATCTTCTTGCGGATCATGCGCGACCGGCGTTGCACGCCGAGTACGACGCAGCCGGTCAGGTGCCGAAATCCGATCTGCTCGACGGTGCGGCCGATCAGCCGCGAACCCGGCGGGATCACCGATTCGGACAGGCCGAGCCTTTCGCCGGGCGAAGGTTCGTCGCCACTGGATCCGCTCTGCAACAGACCGCGTAGAAATTCCGCACGCGAGGTCAGCAAGTCGGACAGGGTCTTGCGCGTGGCGGCAACGATGAGCAGGTCGCCGGTACGCAGCTTGACCTCGTCGAAGGGGGGCAGGATGGCGTGTTCGCCGCGCTGGATCATGCGCACGGTGATGTCCGGCAGATCCGGGAACATGCCGGCAACGGGCGCTTGACCCCGCAGCGGGTGATCACGCGTGATTTCCAGCTGGGCGATGAATTGCTTGCCGTCGCCGCCGGCAATTTCGCGTTCCATGGTCGCGCGATCCGGCAACAGTCGCGGCAGAATGAAGGTCACATAAAGGATGCCGACAAAGGCCAGGACCAGCCCGTAGCGCGAGGGCGCAAAAAAGGCGAGCTGCTCGCCAGTAAAGGCGGAATAGCTGTCAGAGACGAGAAGATTGGTCGATGATCCGATCAGTGTGGTCATGCCTGCCAGGATGCAGACAAAGCTCAGCGGTATCATGATCTTCGAAGGCGACGCGCCCATCCGGCCGGCGATTGCCACCAGGATCGGGATGAACATCACCACAACCGGCGTGTTGTTTATGAAGGCGCTGACCACGAAAACGAACAAGAAGATCGCGATCATCGTCAGCAGCGGGCGCCTGTCATAGGACGCCAGCAGCAGCTGCGTCGGCCCGTCCATCGCTCCCGTCTGGAAGATGCCCTGCCCGACGACGAGCAGAGCCATGATCGTCAATAGTGCCGGGTTGGCGAAGCCGGCGAGGATTGCGCCGGCATCCGGATTGTCCTGGGCCAGAGGGAAGAACTGGAAGAAGACAAGTATCACCGCGACGATCGAAGCGGAAACAACTTCGATCGCAAATTTTTCCCAGATATAGAAGACGATGGCGACGGCCACAAAAGCCATCGCCGCCCACATCTGCCAGCTTTCGGCAAAGCCTTCGATCATCCCTCGCGCCTATCTTGTCCCGCGATCGCGCGGAGCGTCGACACTAGCACGAGGCGAGGGGCGTTAGGCGAGCCCTTTTTGCGGCGAGATGTGGATTAGCGGTTCAGTGCGTGCGTCGGCGCAATGACCGGCGCTTCGCGCAATAGCAGGATCGATATCCGGCGGTTCCCAGCCATGTAAGGATCGTCGGGATAAAGCGGTTCGGAACCGGCCCGCCCTGTCACTTCGGCAATCCGGTCATCCGGCATGCCGCTTTCCTGCATGATGGCACGAGCGGCATTGGCGCGGTCCGCTGACAATTCCCAATTGGTGTAGTCCGCGCTCGGGGCCGGACCTGAATCCGTGTGCCCGGAAATTGCAATGCGGTTCGGCAATTGCTCGGCGATTTCGGATACAGCCCGCAATAGCACGACCGCGCGTTCATTCGGCTCGACCGAGCCCGGATTGAACATCGGCCGGCCTTCCTCGTCGACGAGCTGAATGCGTAGGCCTTCCGGCGTTTCCTCTATGATCAGCTGGCGCGTAAGCTCGGCCAGTTCCGGCATTTCCTGAAGCGATTGCCGCAATGACATTTCGGCAGAAGCAAAATCTGCCCGCTCGCGCCTCTGGCGCGCCTCGGCGATGGCATCTTCGCTAGCTGCAGTTTCCGGCGTTTCCTGAGGCGTTTCATTTTCGTCGCGGATGGCGTCCGGCGAGAGGCGTTCGATCACCGATGACGTGCCGGCACCTCGTGCGCCTTCCTCGCCGAGCGCCGTGCCCGCGAGAATGCCGCCATTTCCGGATTCAGACGGGCTGACGCTGGCCGGTGCGAAATAGTCGGCAATACCCCGCCGCTGTTCCGGTGTCGTTGTGTTGATCAGCCACATCAGGAGAAAGAACGCCATCATCGCCGTTACGAAGTCGGCATAAGCCACCTTCCAGGCGCCGCCATGGTGTCCATGGCCGCCGCCCTTCTTGACTTTCTTGATGACGATCGGACGATCCCCGGCCATTTTCCGCACCACGCTAGTTGGTTCTTCGTTGGCTAAGGATTATGTCGCAACACGGTTAAGGTCAGGTTTCGAAGCGAATCGGAGGCAGAATTTGTCCTCATCCCAAGCCTTCCGCGATGCGATGTCGCAATATCCGACGGGCGTGACGGTTGTGGCGACTTATCATCATGGACGGGCGGTCGGCATCACGGCCAATTCCTTCGCGTCGGTTTCGCTGGAGCCGCCTCTTGTGCTGTGGTCGGTTGCCCGCGACGCAGACCGCGCCGAAGCCTTTCTCAAGGCGGCCAGTTATTCGATCAGTTTTCTGGGCAAAGAAGGGGCCGACATCGCTCAATATTGTGCGGAAAACGAGGACTTGCCGTCCGGGCGCTGGTCAGAGAACAGCTTTGGTTTTCCGGTCATTGATGAAGCGTCCGTGGTGCTCGATTGCCGCCAGCACGCGGTTCATCCCGGTGGCGATCATGACATCATTGTCGGTGAGGTGATCCGCATCCATCGTGCCGATGGGGGTGGTGCACTGACCTTTTATAAGAGCGAATACGGCAAGCTGGAGTAGCGCATGGCGAAGTGTGCATTTCTGGGTCTCGGGGTCATGGGCTTTCCGATGGCAGGCCATCTGGTGGCTGCAGGTCATGATGTGACTGTGTGGAACCGTACCGCTTCCAAGGCTGATGAATGGAGGCGTAACCATTCTGGTGCGGCCGCCAACTCACCCGGCGCAGCTGTTGAGGGGGCCGAATTTGTCTTCCTGTGCCTGGGCGATGATCCCGATGTGAGGACGATAGCCGATCAAATTCTACCAGGGATGGCCAAGGGTGCCGTGCTGGTCGATCACACGACGGCGTCGGCCGAACTGGCACGAGCCCTTCATGCCGCTCTCGCGGATCGGGGAATAGGCTTCATCGATGCGCCTGTGTCCGGTGGCGAAGCCGGGGCGGAAAACGGTCAGCTGGCGATCATGTGTGGCGGCGATTCCGATATCTTCAAAAAAACTGAACCGGTCATGCAGGCTTACGCAAAGGCGATCACGCTGATCGGCGAGGCAGGGGCCGGGCAGCTCGCCAAGATGGTGAACCAGATCTGTATTGCCGGGGTCGTGCAGGGCCTGTCCGAGGGGCTTCACTTCGCCGAACGGGCCGGACTGGACCCCGAAAAAGTGATTGGCGCCATTTCAAAGGGAGCCGCCCAGTCCTGGCAGATGGAAAACCGTTGGCAGACCATGGTTGCCGGAGAATTCGAACACGGTTTTGCAGCGGATTGGATGCGCAAGGATCTTCGAATTGCGCTGGACGAGGCGCGCCGGAATGGATCCCGCCTGCCTGTGGCGGCACTGGTCGACCAATTCTATGCCGAAGTCCAGGCCATGGGCGGCGGCCGCTGGGACACTTCTAGCTTGATTGCGCGACTGAAACACGCTGATAAGGGCTAGATGCGCCTCATTGAGCTCTCTTTTCCGGACACGGTTGATGCCAAGCCGCTTCTGAAAGCGTGTCTCCGGGCCGAGCCCGTAGATCACCGACTGGAACCGCCGGACGAGCGCGGGCGGCGTGTCCTGCGCATGTATTTCAAGAGCGGTGACGGACAGGAGGCGATTGACGCAATCCAGGGACAGCTGGCGGAGACGCCGGACTGGCGCCTCGTTGTCATCCCGATTGAAGCCACCTTGCCGAAGGAAGAACCGGAGGAAGATCCCGAGACGCGCAAGAAGCGGAAGACGCTGGCATTGCGCGAGGAGCTCTATGAAGACATCGCTGCCGGCGCCAATCTCAATCGCGACTTCCTGGTTCTGACGGCCCTGTCCGGTGTGGTGGCGGCGCTCGGCATGAGCGCGAACAATGTGGCGGCGGTGATCGGAGCGATGGTTATTGCACCGCTGCTGGGGCCGATCCTCGCTTTTTCGTTCGCGTCCGCACTCGGTGATCTTCAGCTCATGACCAAGGCCGCGCGCACGGCTGTGGCCGGCCTGTCCTTCGGTCTGGCGATCAGTTTTGCGCTCGGCATGTCGATCTCGATCAATACCGGTAGTCCCGAGCTCGTGGCACGAACGGTTGTGGGCGTCGACACGACGGCATTGGCGTTGGCCTCGGGTGCAGCTGCGGCACTGTCAATTTCAACAGGCGTCGCCAGCGCCCTGGTCGGGGTGATGGTCGCAGTCGCGCTGCTTCCGCCGTCGGCGGCCATGGGGCTCTATGCAGGGGCTGGCGAATGGGGCATGGCGGCGCGTGCCGGCCTGCTGTTGATGATCAACGTGGTCAGCGTCAATCTGGCGGCGCTGTTCACCTATCGGGTCAAGGGCGTGCGCCCCAGGACGTGGCTCGAACGCCGGTCGGCGAAGCGCTCGGTTTTCGTCAATTATGGCGTATGGGTTGTCCTGATCACGGCTTTGACCGTGATTGCATGGCGCGTCGCGGCGATCGACGCGCTGTAAGCAAACGGCGACCAGCCACGCGGGTGCGCAGCCGGTCGCCGAGCTTATATTGCCTGGCTTATTCTTTGCCCGGCATCAGGCGTTCGACCGTTGCCATGATGATCACCAGCAAGGACGCGGCGCCAAGAACGGCAGCGTAATTGGTGAAGATCGCGGTCAGGTACTCGCCGGCCGTTGGAATGCCACCGAGCGCTGCTGCGCCACCGGCATAAAGAAAGATCGACGCGATGATCAGCGACTTGCGGTGATCGCCTTTCACGAACCAGCCACTTGCCAATCCCAAAACGATAAGGATCAGTGCGGCGTAATCAAAACTCACAAACGCGAACACGATAGCCGCAAGGAACGCTACGGCCCAGATGATCTTGTCGAGTGACATATGTCTCCCCCATTTGTTGTGCTTTTCGCCTGACGCAATCGTCAGGCGTGGCGGCGCGAATATAAGCGGTGTAACGACTTTTCCACAATCGTGGTCGGCTGAGTATTCAACAGGAAATATTTGCCGCTTTTCAGATGGTAGTTTCCAAAAATGAATGTTGAAACGCTTTTCCTTGTGCTCGATTTCGCCGGCATCGGACTGTTCGCGTACTCGGGCGGCATGTTGGCGGCGCGCAAGGAACTCGACCCATTTGGAGCGGCCATACTGGGCGCCGTGACCGGCATGGGCGGCGGCACGCTACGCGATGTTCTTCTCGGCGAAGCGCCGGTCTACTGGGTGGAGGCGCCTGGCTATCTCTGGATCGCGCTCGCGGGTGCACTGCTCGGATATTACACGTCGCCTTGGGCGCAGGCGGTCGCTACCCGGCGTGCCGCACTGGCATGGGCCGATGCAGTCGGCATGTCGGCATTCTGCGTGCTCGGCGCGCAAGCCGGCCTCGCCGCCGGGGCGCACTGGTCGATCGCGCTTCTGACCGGGGTGATGAGCGCAGCGTTCGGCGGCCTTCTGCGCGATATCATCGTGAATGATGTCCCTTTGGTCTTGCGCGCGGAAATCTATGCGCTGGCGGCACTCGCCGGCTCTGGTGCCTATGTTCTCGCGGTAGCGTTCGGGATAGGTGGTGGCACAGCGGCCATTGTCGCGGCGCTGATTGCTTTCATCATTCGCGGCTGCGCTATCCTGTTCAACTGGACGCTGCCACCGATTGGCAAGGTGGGCTAGAGCGCCGCGAGCGCTCCCTTCAAATCCTCGATTAGTGCGTCAGCGGGCTCTATACCGCACGAAATCCGAACAAGGTCATCGGGTGTTGGACTGGCGGGCCCCTCGATGGGCTGGCGATGCTCGATCAGGCTCTCAACCCCGCCAAGCGAGGTCGCCTGGATGAAGACGTCCGTCGTAGCTGCCAGTCTTCGCGCTGCTTCGAAGCCGCCTGCCAGGCGCAAGGACAGCATGCCGCCGAAACCGTTGGTCATTTGACGGGCAGCGATCTCATGACCGGGATGGTCCGGCAATCCCGGATAAAGCACATGTGACACCGCCGGGTGAGCGTTCATGGCTTCGGCTACTGCCATCGCATTGGCGCTCTGGCGCTCGAACCGCAGGAAGAGCGTGCGCAGACCGCGCATCAAAAGCCAGCTGTCAAAAGCGCCGGGGACGGCGCCGGTCCTGTTGTGGACCTCGTAGATCTCGGTCCAACGGGTGGTTGTCTCCCGCGTCGAGAGGACACCGGCCAGGACATCGGAATGACCGTTGAGGTATTTTGTCGCCGAATGCATGACGATGTCGGCGCCCAGTTTCAACGGCCGGGTCGTGCAGGGCGGGGCGCAAGTCGAGTCGATGCCCAGCAGGGCGCCCGCGCCATGCGCGATGTCTGCACAAGCGGCGATGTCTGCGATCTTCCAGGACGGGTTGGCCGGGGTCTCGATCCAGACAAGGTCGGTTTCGGCCTCGCGCACCGTGCTGGCAAGCGCGTCCGTGTCGCCGGGTTCAACAAATTCGACCGTCAACCTACCCTTGCCGGCCAGGTGGTTCAAAAGCGCCTTCGCGCCGTAATACATCTCAGTCTGGGCAATGACATGTCCGCCGGTGGGAACCGTGTCAAAGACCGCGGCGATGGCCGCCATGCCTGACGCGAAAATCCGCGTGTCCGCGGCACACTCGAGGTTTGCGATCACGGTTGCGACATGGCGCTCGGTGGGTCCGTCGGGCCGCCGGTAGTCGGACGGGCCGATCAGCGCACTATCGGAATCGCGTGCGAAAGTGCTGGACGGATGGATCGGCGGGATGACGGCACCGGTTTCGCCGTCGATCGTGTGCAGCGCCTGGACGGCGGCGATTTCTCGGTCGCGGTCAGCCATTCAGGGCCTCGGCTGCACGCGGCGCGAAATAGGTGAGAATGCCAGCAGCGCCGGCGCGCTTGAACGCCATCAGGCTTTCCATCATCACCCGGTCGCCATCAATCCAGCCATTGGCAGCGGCGGCCTCGATCATCGCGTATTCGCCGGAGACCTGGAAGGCGAGGGTGGGTACGCCGAAGGTCTCGGAGACGCGCCGGACGATGTCGAGATAGGGCAAGCCCGGCTTGACCATGACCATGTCGGCGCCTTCGTCGAGGTCGAGCGCAACCTCGCGCAACGCTTCTTCTGTATTGGCCGGATCCATCTGGTAGGTCTTCTTGTCGCCCTGCAGAACCGCTCCAGAGCCGATCGCCTCGCGATAGGGGCCGTAGAAGCCGGAGGCGTATTTCGCAGCGTAGGAGAGGATCATCGTGTTGCTAAAACCGCTGTCCTCGAGTGCATCGCGAATGGCGCCGATGCGCCCGTCCATCATGTCGGACGGGGCGATGACATCACAACCGGCCTCGGCCTGGACCAAGGACTGGCGGATCAGGCTGGTGACAGTCTCGTCATTCAGGATCATCCGATCTTTCAACACGCCGTCATGTCCGTGCGTGGTGAAGGGATCGAGCGCAACATCGCAAATCACACCGACATTCGGCGCGGCATCCTTGATGGTGCGAATGGCATTCGGCACGAGGCCATCCCTGTTGAAGGCTTCTTTGCCCTCTTCGTCCTTCCGGGCGGGATCAATGTGCGGGAACACAGCCATCGCAGGTATGCCCAGGGCTTCGGCACGCCTGGCGGCGTCGGCCATTGCCTTCAAGCCCAGGCGTTCGACGCCTGGCATGGCGGCGACTGGTTCGGTCGGGTCGGCGCTGTCGGAGACCACCACCGCCCAGACGAGATCGTCAACCGTCAGCGTGTTTTCGCGGACCAGCCGGCGGGACCAGTCGGCCTGACGCAAGCGGCGCATGCGCGTGGCTGGAAATGCGCTCATCGTGTTCTACCCTCGCAACTTGCCGAAACGCGTTGTCCACGTTAGGGCTTCGCGGCCCCAATCTGAAGCCTTATGGAGCTTTCCTTGCACTTCGAGCTGAGTGAAGACCAGAGCCTGATACAGGACGCGGCGCGCCGTTTCGCCGACGACCGTTTGAAGCCGTTCGCCGCGGAGTGGGACGAGACCAAGCACTTTCCGGAAGACATTCTGCGCGAGGCCGCCGCGATGGGTTTTGCCGGAATTTATACCGGCGAGGCGCATGGCGGTTCGGGAATGTCCCGGCTAGATGCATGCCTGATATTCGAGCAATTGTCCCGCGGCTGCCCGTCGACGGCGGCGTATGTTTCCATCCACAACATGTGTGCCTGGATGATCGACAATTGGGGCAATGACGATCAGCGCGCACAATTCCTGCCATCGCTGATGACGATGGAGAAATTCGCCTCCTACTGTCTGACAGAGCCCGGCGCCGGGTCGGATGCCGGCTCGCTGCGCACCAAGGCGGTTAGGGATGGCGAGGATTACATCCTCAACGGCTCGAAGGCCTTCATTTCCGGCGGAGGCCGCTCCGACATCTATGTCGTGATGGCCCGCACCGGTGGCGAGGGCCCGTCAGGTATTTCGACCTTTGTCGTCGAGAAGGACACGCCGGGCCTCTCGTTTGGTGCCAATGAGAAAAAGCTGGGCTGGAATTCGCAGCCGACCGCGGTCGTCAATTTCGAGGATTGCCGCGTTCCGTCGGCCAATCGGCTCGGCGAGGAAGGGATCGGCTTCAAGATCGCGATGAATGGGCTCAATGGCGGTCGCGTGAACATCGGCGCTTGCTCGCTCGGCGGGGCGGCTGAAGCACTGGATGTCGCCTGCGATTACGTCCAGTCGCGCCAGCAATTTGGTAAGCCGATCGCGGGCTTTCAGGTTACCCAGTTCAAGCTTGCCGACATGGCGACAGATCTCGAAGCTTCGCGGCTCATGCTCTACCGTGCGGCAGCGGCGCTGGACCAGAAAAACCCGGCGGCACCTAAATACTGTGCCATGGCCAAGCGCTTTGCGACGGACGCCTGTTTCGACATTGTCAACCAGGCGCTGCAACTGCATGGCGGCTATGGCTATCTCAAGGATTATCCGATCGAACGAATCCTGCGTGATCTCCGGGTCCACCAGATCCTCGAAGGGACCAACGAGATCATGCGCGTGATCATCGCCAAGGACGTATTGAAATGACCGACGAGATCATTGCCCGAAAGGTCGGCCAGCTCGGCCGCATCACGCTCAACCGCCCGAAAGCGCTGAATGCGCTGACGCTGGACATGGTGCATGCCATGATCGCCGCGCTGCAGGCGTGGAAGGACGATGACGACGTCCAGGCCGTGCTCGTGGATGCGGAAGGCGAGAAGGGTTTTTGCGCCGGTGGCGACATTCTCATGCTGCACAATAGCGGCAAGGCCGGCGGCGAAGACGCCTGGCGTTTCTGGCACGATGAATACCAGCTCAACACGCTGATCCAATCCTATCCCAAGCCGTATATCGCCTTGATTGATGGCATCACGATGGGCGGCGGCGTCGGAATTTCCGTCCATGGATCCCATCGCGTGGCCGGCGATAAGACCACATTCGCGATGCCGGAAACCGGCATCGGTTTCCATCCGGATGTCGGTGGTGCGTATTTCTTGCCCCGTTTGCCGGGCCAGATTGGCATGTGGATGGGGCTGACGGGCGCGCGGCTGAAGGCGCCGGACTGTGTCGCCACCGGACTGGCCACGCATTACTGCCCATCGACCCAGCAACCGGCGCTGATTGAGGCGCTGCAAGGTGCAGACCTGGCGGCGGACGCTGACAAGCTGGAAGACGTTCTCGAAGCCCATTCCGGCGATCCGGGCACGTCGGATATTGCGATGATTCGTGGTCTGATTGATGCGGCGTTTGACGGCCATGACGTACCGCAAATGGTGTCGCGCATGGAAGGTGCCGGCGATGAGTGGTCGGCCAAGCAGGTTAAAATCATGCGCACGAAATCGCCGACAGCGATGGTGCTGACGGCGAAATGCCTGCGCCGTGGTGGCGATCTCGCTTTCGAGAATGTGATGCGCCAGGATCTGCGCGTGTCGATGCGTTGCCTTGATGGTACGGACTTTTACGAAGGTGTCCGCGCTGTCATCATCGACAAGGACAATGCGCCGAACTGGTCGCCGTCGGATATTCACGATGTGGATGCGGACGCGTTGGACGCGTATTTCAAACCGCTGCCGGACGATAAAGAACTGTCATTCCTGGGAGAGTAAGCCATGGCCACGATCGCATTCATCGGACTGGGCAATATGGGCTCCGGCATGTGCGCCAACCTGGCGAAGGCCGGCCACGATGTGCGCGCTTTCGATCTCAGCGCTGACGCGGTGAAACGGGCTGAGTCAGCCGGTGCGACCGGAGTCGCCAGCGCAGCCGAAGCGGTTTCCGGCGTGGATGCGATTGTCACGATGCTGCCGGCGGGGCGGCATGTCCGTGCCGTCTACGAAAACGAAATCTTTGATGCGGCGGCGGCTGGAACAGTGATCATGGATTGCTCGACGATCGACGTTGCGACGGCCAAATCGGTTGGTGAAGCGGCGGCTGCCAAGGGATTCCTTTTCGTCGATGCGCCAGTGTCAGGTGGGGTTGCCGCGGCGGATGCCGGGACGCTGACCTTCATGGTCGGCGGTCCTGAAGCCGCCTTTGCGAAAGCTGAGGAATTCCTTGCTGTCATGGGAAAGGCTGTCATCCACGCGGGCGATGCGGGTACCGGACAGGCCGCCAAGATCTGCAACAACATGTTGTTGGCAATCACCATGATCGGCACGTGTGAGGCCTTTGCCCTGGCTGACAAGCTGGGTCTCGACCAGCAGAAATTCTTCGACATTTCATCCAAGGCGTCGGGCCAGTCCTGGTCTATGACCAGCTATTGCCCGGTGCCGGGCCCGGTCGAGACGTCGCCGGCCAATCGTGGCTACAAGCCTGGATTTGCCACGGCCATGATGTTGAAGGACCTCAAGCTGGCCATGGATGCCGCGGCGACCGCGGGCGCGTCGACGCCGCTCGGGGCGCAGGCCGAGGCGCTCTATGCGATGTTCGACAATCTCGACGGCCGCGATGCCGATTTTTCAGGGATATACAAGCTCATCGCGGGCAGCTGGGGACGCGATTAATCTGATTTTAGCCTGTTGAAGGTACATTCCCGGCAAAACAACAAAATGTTTTGGGTGGAATGGAGAACCGACATGGCCCTTGCCGAGTCGATGACGCCAGCTGCGGGTGTCCGCGCTGACTACCTTGAATTGCTGCAACGCGTCGAGCGCCTTCACCGGCAGCTTCTGGATGTGGTGAAAGACGAGCTTGATCGCGAAGGTATCCGGGATCTGACCAGTGTCCAGGCGTTGTTGTTGTACAATATTGGAGACCAGGTGCTGACCGCCGGCGAGCTGAAATCGCGCGGTCATTATCTCGGATCGAACGTGTCCTACAATCTGAAGAAGATGGTGGATCTTGGATTCGTCAATCAGGAGCGCTCCAATGCCGACCGCCGGACCGTGCAGATCAGCCTGACGGACTCTGGAAGAGACGTTAGCGACCGCTTGACGGCGTTGTTCGACCGGCAATCTGCAGCGCTGGAGCCGTCTGGCGGGCTGCCTACGGATACGGTTGAAGCGACCAATACTGCGCTGGACCGGCTGGAACGTTTCTGGAGCGATCACATCCGATTCCGGCTGTAATTTTTCTGCCTGCGGCGAAAAGACCAACTCGCAATAGTGCTGATTTCGTTTAGTACGGTCGTAATCGGTTTCGACAACGGCTTTGCTTGGCATTTCAGACATGGATTATCAGGACGCATTCAAATCGGCTGTGGCGCGGGTAAGGGCGGAAGGCCGTTATCGCGTATTTGCCAACCTTCGCCGCTATCGCGGCGAATTTCCGAAGGCCCGCTACAGGACTGAAAACGGCGATATTCGCGACGTCGTCGTCTGGTGTTCAAACGATTATCTCGGCATGGGTCAGAAGCCCTGCGTTACCGAATCCATGAAGGGCGCGATCGATGATGTCGGAGCCGGGGCCGGCGGCACGCGCAATATTTCCGGCACTACGAATTATCATGTCGAGCTGGAGCGTTCGCTGGCCGATCTGCACCAGAAGGAATCGGCGCTGTTATTCACGTCCGGCTATATCGCGAATGAGGCAACGCTGGCGACGCTCGGCAAGATCCTGCCGGGCCTGATCGTTTATTCCGATGCACTGAACCACGCATCGATGATCGAGGGTATTCGCGGTGCGCGCTGCGAAAAACATGTCTGGCGTCATAATGATGTCGCGCATCTGGAAGAGTTGCTGAAGGCGGCTCCGTATGACGCGCCCAAGCTGATCGCCTTTGAATCGGTGTACTCAATGGACGGCGATATCGGTCCGATCGAGGCGGTCTGCGATCTCGCGGAAAAATACAATGCGCTGACCTATCTCGACGAAGTCCACGCCGTTGGCCTTTACGGGCTGCGTGGGGGCGGCATTGCCGAACGCGACGGACTCCTGGACCGCATCGACATTATCGAGGGAACGCTCGGCAAGGCATTCGGCGTGATGGGTGGTTATATCGCCGCCGATGCCGAATTGGTCGATGCCATCCGGTCCTGGGCGCCTGGCTTTATCTTCACGACGTCGCTGTCGCCCGCTCTGGCTGCGGGCGCGCGCGCAAGCGTTGAATATCTGAAATCGGCCCACGATCTACGCGAACAACATCAGGAGCGGGCCGCAACGCTGAAGCAGCACATGCGCGCGGCCGATCTGCCGGTAATGGACAACGAAACGCACATCGTGCCGCTGTGGGTCGGCGATCCTGTCATGTGCAAGCGGCTGTCGGATGCACTTCTCGATGATCACGGAATCTATGTGCAGCCGATCAATTATCCGACGGTCCCGCGGGGAACGGAGCGGCTGCGCTTTACGCCGACGCCAGCGCACGATGACGCAATGCTCGACCAGCTGATCGACGCGCTGCAAGAGGTCTGGGTCCGGTTCAAGGCCCGGCGGGTCGCCTGACTTCGCAACGTAAACTGTCCGACGTGCTCGCTGGCCGCGAGATTATTTTCGAGTTCATCGATACCGGTCCCGCAATCCGCGTGGCGGCGATTGACGTCGCGACAGGTGAAGAGGTTGTGATCCAGTCGCCTAAATCCGCAGCCCGTGCCGATATGGAAAAGGTGGCGGCGGCCAAGCTGGCCCGAAAACTCGGCCTGACCGGCAAGAAAAAACGGCCGGATGAAAAATCACCCGGCCGTGGCATCAAAATCTGATCCGATCGTTACTTGCTCTTGCGACCGCCCCGACCGAGACCGATACTCTTGGCAAAGCTCGAGCGCTTGCGCGAATACGCTGGCGCAACCATCGGATAATCCGATGGCAATCCCCATTTGCGGCGATAATCGTCTGGCGACATATCGTACTGCGAGCGCAAATATCGCTTCAGCATCTTCAACTTCTTACCGTCTTCCAGACAAATAATATGGTCGTCTGTAATAGACTTGGAAATCGGAACGGCCGGTTTTGACTTCGGTTCGGGCTTGGCTGCTGTGCCGCTAATTTCACCCATGGTCGCATGAACGGACCGGATGAGGTCAGGAACATTTTCGGCGGGTACGGAATTGTGTGTCAGAAAAGACGCGACGATGTCCGTCGTCATGCGCAGCAATTCTTCTTCATCAATTACCGAAATGGGTTCGTCCGTCATAACAGCTCCATATTGATAGAAATCATGAGCCTAGATTGCTCTTTACTCCCGTGATGTAGGATTCGCTGACGGGAATATCAATCAACTTTTGCGGTATTCGATCAGTATCAGCAGGCTGTTGTCAGCTGCGCGAGTGGCGAGGGTGCACGAGTCGCGTTGTCAGCCTACGTGCTGCGACCTATGACTTGTTGAAGCATCCGCTCGCTGCAGGAGTAAATCACGTGTCGTCCGAGTTTTTCAGTGCTTCGCTGGCCGAAACCGATCCGGATGTGGCGAAAGCCATTGGCCAGGAAATCCGCAGGCAACAACAACAGATCGAGCTGATTGCTTCGGAGAACATTGTATCGCGGGCGGTGTTGGAGGCACAGGGATCGCCGCTGACCAACAAGTATGCAGAGGGTTATCCGGGGCGCCGCTATTATGGCGGCTGCGAATTTGTCGATATAGCTGAAGATCTGGCGCGGACGCGAGCAAGGGAATTGTTCGGTGCGGCTTATGCCAATGTTCAGCCGAGCTCCGGAAGCCAAGCCAATCAGGGCGTGTTCCTGGCGTTGCTGAAACCCGGCGACCGTATACTGGGCATGAGCCTCGACGCCGGTGGCCATCTCACACATGGCGCCAAGCCGAACCTGTCCGGCAAATGGTTCGACGCCCATCAATATGGCGTTCGCGAGGAAGACGCGCTGATCGACTATGATGCGCTTGAGGAACAGGCGCGCGAATTAAAGCCGCAGATGATCATCGCCGGTGGGTCGGCGTATCCGCGCGTGATCGAATTCGAACGATTCAGGAAGATTGCGGACGAGGTCGGTGCCTACCTGCTCGTCGATATGGCGCATTTCGCCGGCCTGGTGGCGGCGGGGGCCTATCCGAACCCGATTCCACATGCCGATGTCGTCACGACGACGACGCACAAGACGCTGCGGGGGCCGCGCGGCGGCATGATCCTGTCGCGCGATGCTGATCTCGGCAAGAAGTTCAATTCGGCCATCTTCCCCGGTCTGCAAGGTGGCCCATTGATGCATGTCATAGCCGCAAAGGCGGTCGCATTCGGCGAAGCGCTCAAACCGGATTTCAAAGAGTATATCAAGGCGGTGATCGAGAATTGCCAGGTCATGGCCGAGGCGTTGAAGGCCGGCGGGTTCGAGATCGTCTCCGGCGGTACGGACAGCCATCTGGCTCTCGTCGATCTGCGTCCGAAATCGCTGACCGGCGATATCTCCGAAAAAGCACTGGAGCGGGCTCACATCACCTGCAACAAGAATGGAGTGCCGTTCGATCCGGAAAAGCCGGTGGTGACATCCGGCCTGCGGATCGGCTCGCCGGCAGCAACGACGCGCGGTTTCGGCAAGGACGAGTTCCGCCAGGTCGGGGTAATGATGGTCGAGGTGCTTGACGCGCTTGCCGCTAACCGCGATGGCGACAAGGAAGTCGAGGAATCGGTCAAGGCTCGGGTCATCGCACTGACGGGCCGCTTTCCGATTTACCCGGAATTGTCCTAGACTTGCCCGATGCGGTGTCCATTCTGCTCCAATCCCGACACACAAGTGAAGGATTCCCGTCCGGCAGAGGATGGTGCATCGATCCGCCGTCGGCGGATGTGCCCCGGCTGCTCGGCGCGGTTCACGACGTTTGAACGCGTGCAATTGCGTGAGCTTACGGTTGTGAAGCGCAACAACCGGCGCGCCCCGTTCGATCGCGACAAGCTGGCCCGTTCCGTCGCGCTGGCCTGCCAGAAACGCAACATCGATCCTGACAGAATTGACCAGATGGTGTCGGGAATCGTGCGCCGCCTGGAAAGCTCCGGCGACAGCGATGTCAGCTCGGACACGATCGGCGAGTTGGTCATGGACGCGCTGAAAGGGCTCGATCCCGTGGCCTATGTTCGGTACGCGTCGGTCTACAAGGATTTCCGGGAAGTCGACGATTTCCGCGACTTCATCAAGGGGGAAAAGCTCGCGCCCAAAGGCGCGGAGCCGCCCAAATCCAAAAAATGAATTCGGCACCGGACCGGTGTGTGACGCTGAAGCTGGCCACATCGCTGGACGGGCGGATTGCGCTTGGAAATGGCGCGTCGCGCTGGATCACGGGTGATGCCGCCCGTGAGCAAGTGCATCGTCTGCGCGCGGCTCATGATGTTGTTCTGACGGGCATTGGCACTGTTCTCGCCGATGATCCCCAACTCACTGTCCGTCTCGCAGATTTTGACGGCCAGCAGCCCGGTCGGGTCGTGCTCGACACACGCTTGCGGCTCCCGCAAACAGCAAAATTGTTTAAACCGGGCGGCCCGCTCCTGGTGTTTTGTGGTGGCGATGTTCCGGGCGGTACGCGATCGGAGATCGCAGACCGCGGCGCTCGGGTCGAGACGCTCAACCGGTTTGACGGGCCGAGCGTCAGCCTTGCGGCGGCGATTGACCGCATTCGCGCGCTTGACGGCGACCGTATCCTGATCGAGGCCGGTGGCCGTCTGGCGGCCAGCGCGCTGCGGCAGCGTGTGGTGGATCGTATCGAATGGTTTCGCGCGCCGATGGTCCTGGGCGGTGACGGAATATCCGTCGTCGCAGCTCTGGGGCTTGAGCGACTGGACGAGGCCCCCATCTTCTCCCGCGTGTCGATCGCGGAAATCGGCGAAGATACTCACGAAGTTTACGTGCGAAAGGCCGGATAGATGTTCACCGGGATTGTGACCGCCAAAGGCAAGCTCGAAGCCGTTTCCGGCGATGTCGACAGGCGGTTTTCCGTTTCCAGCCCCTATCCGGGCGACACAATCGACCTCGGAGCTTCTATTGCGCATGCGGGTGTATGCCTGACGGTGGTGAACGTCGAGCAGACCGGCAAGGAATCCGTGTTTGATGTCGAGGTGTCGCCCGAAACGCTGGAACGGACGACACTTGGCAGCTGGACGGAAGGACGGGACATCAATCTTGAAACCTCCCTGCGTATGGGTGACGAGCTCGGCGGACATTTGGTAACCGGCCATATTGATGGTGTCGGCACCGTGGTCGAGCGGGCCGAAGAGGGCGACTGGCTTCGCATTGCGATTGATGCGCCGCCAGAGTTGTCGCGCTTCATCGCGGAGAAAGGCTCAATTGCTGTGGACGGCGTGTCGCTGACGGTCAATTCAGTGGCGGAGAACCGGTTCGGATTGATGATCATTCCGCATACGGCTGAGGTTACCACACTGGGCGCACTGCAAATTGGCGCGCAGGTCAATCTTGAAGTGGACCTCATGGCACGATACGCCGCACGCCTGATGCAGGCGGAAGATTAAGGCATGCCGAACGATACACCGCTCTCGCCAATCGAAGACATTATCGAAGATGCGCGCAACGGCCGGATGTTCATCCTGGTCGATGCCGACGATCGCGAAAATGAAGGCGATCTCGTCATACCAGCGCAATTCGCGACGCCCGATGCAGTTAATTTCATGGCTCGGCACGGACGTGGCCTGATCTGCCTGGCGCTGACAGGGGAACGGTCCAACGCGCTCGGGCTCGAAATGATGTCGTCGGACAATCGCACTCGCCATCAGACCGCGTTCACGGTTTCGATCGAGGCCCGGGAAGGCGTTTCGACCGGCATTTCTGCCCACGATCGCGCCCTGACGATCGCAACAGCGATCGACCCGGCACGCAGCAAAGACGATATCGTGACACCGGGTCATGTCTTTCCGTTGATCGCGCGCGACGGCGGTGTGCTGGTGCGCGCAGGGCATACCGAAGCTGCGGTTGATGTCGCCCGATTGGCAGGACTCAATCCTTCGGGTGTGATCTGCGAAATCATGAATGAAGACGGCACCATGGCCCGGATGCCGGATCTTGTGGCCTTTGCCCAGCTTCACGGGCTGAAAATCGGAACCATCGCGGACCTGATCGCGTACCGCCGCCGAAATGACCTTTTCATCGAGCGCCGCGCCGAGGTCCCGTTCGAAAGCTATTGGGGCGGAATTTTCAATCTCGTGGTTTATCGCAGCCTGGTGGATGGTTTTGAGCACGTCGCCCTCGTCAAGGGCGATCCCGAGGCCGACCACCCGACACTCGTCCGAATGCACAAGGTCAGCTTTGTCGACGATGTTATTGCGGCTACCGGGCCGCGTTCAGGGCTGGTCGAGATCGCCATGCAATCGCTCGCGCAGCATGACGGGCCGGCCGTGATTGTATTCATTCGCGAGACCAATCTGAATGCGATCCGCGAGCGTTTCGGCGCCAAGCCGATCGAGCCGGATGAAAAGCGGGAAGAACGCCGGTTGCGCGAATATGGCATCGGGGCGCAGATACTGACCGATCTGGGCGTCGGCGAAATGGACCTTCTGACGACCGCACCGCAAACAATCGTCGGGCTTGAGGGCTACGGTCTGTCGATCCGCTCGACCTTGATGCTTGGAGACATGGACACATGAATGGCAATCCGCGGATTCTGATTGTTGTGGCGCCCTACTACAAGGAGGTCAGCGACGCGCTGCTGGCCGGCGCAAAAGCAGCGCTGCGCGAAGCGGACGTCGATATCGTCGAAGTGCCGGGTGCCCTGGAAATCCCAGGCGCTATCGCGTCGGCGGTAAAAAGCCGGACGCGTTTTGACGGGTATGTTGCTCTGGGATGCGTAATCCGTGGCGAAACCAGTCATTACGATTATGTGGCAGGTGAATCCGCTCGTGCGCTGATGGATCTGACGCTGGACGGGATTGCCGTTGGGAACGGCATTCTGACGGTCGAAAACCGCGCGCAGGCGATGGCACGCGCCGGCGATCGCGACAAGGGAGGAGATGCTGCGCGGGCATGCCTTGCCATGGTCGGATTGCGCGAACGGTTCGGAGCCGCCTGATGGATATGGACGAACAGGCGCTTGCGAAGCTCAAGCCAAAGCAAGCCGCGCGGCTTGCCGCTGTGCAGGCGCAATTCCAGTCGGAACAGGATGTGGCGTCGATCGAGATGATCATCAGTCAGTTCGTCGATCACCGGCTTCCCGAATCCGCCGATACCGACCTTTTCGAGCAGGTTGCCAAAGGCGTGGCGGCAAGCATGCCGCTGATTGATCAGAATATTGCGGGCGCATTGAACGAGAAATGGACGGTAGACCGGCTCGATCCGACGCTGCGTGCCATTTTACGCTGTGGTATATTCGAACTCATGCAAAACCGGGATTATCCAGCGGGAGCCATCCTGCAGGCCTATGTCGATGTTGCCGCGGCCTTTTTTGGCGACCGGGAAACCGCGTTCGCCAATGGCGTGCTCGACCGGCTTGCGCGGGATCTGCGTCCGCAAAATGCGAAATCGTGACCTCGCTCGGCGAATTCGACTTTATTGCGCAGTATCTTGCGCCGCTTGCGGCAGAGCATGAGGGTGCATTCGGTCTGAAAGACGATGCGGCCCGGCTCACCTGCAATTCCGGTCTGGTTGTCACCACTGATACGCTCGTGCAGGACGTTCATTTCCGGAAAAGCGACCCTTGGGATCTTGCCATCCGCAAGGCAGTACGGGTCAATCTGTCCGACTTGGCCGCCATGGGCGCGACGCCGCAAGCGCTCATGCTGTCGCTCGTCTGGCCGGATCACTCGGATTCCGCTGACATGATTGCGCTGGCCGGCGGGTTGGCTGCGGATCTGACAAATTATGGCGTTCCGCTGATCGGCGGCGATTCCACGCGCGGCGGCGACAGGCTGATTCTCACGATCACCGCCTTCGGTGAATGCGAGAAACCGGTACGCCGGTCCGGGGCCGATGCCGGCGATGATGTCTACGTTTCGGGGACGATCGGCGATGCTTCGCTCGGCCTCAATGCCAGCTGGCACGTTGCGTTGTCGGATGACGACAAGGCAGCGTTGGAACAACGCTATCTGCTACCGGAACCCCGACATGTCCTGGCGGCCGAACTCGCCAACCTGATGTCGGCGGCGATCGACGTTTCCGATGGTCTCGTCGCAGATGCCGCCCATGTCGCCGAAGCCAGCGGATTGGCGCTAGAGTTGCACTTGGCTGAGCTTCCGCTTTCGGATGCCGCCAAGAACTGGGTCGGCGCTTCCGAGGATCCCATCGAAGCGTTCGTGACGTTGGCAACCAGCGGCGATGATTACGAATTGCTGTTTTGCGCGCCGACCATTCACCGAGACGAGATCAAGCAGGTTGCTGCTGCGAGTGGCGTTGCGGCAACGCGCATCGGACGCTGCTTTGCCGGGAACGGCGTGGCACTTCTTGATGCCTCTGGCAAACCGATTGAAATTTCCCGTTCCGGGTTTACCCATTTTTGAATCGGTTCTGGTAGAGCAGCTGTTATGAAACAGCTCTTTCTCGCCTTTACGGCTCTTTCGCTGATTGCTTCGCCGACCGCCTTCGCAGGCGGCGGGGGAGGCGGTGGTGGCAGTAGTAGCAGCTCTGGCAATCTCATCGACATCGACTGGAATCAGGGCGAGGGGTCCTACGAGGAAGCGCATTATTCCCTGATCGAGGCCCTCGGTGTTGATGAAGGTAATCCGCGGGTTGTCGTCATTCCGGCAATCGTCGTTCCATTGGTGACCGACAACCGCCTGGTCGGCTACGCCTACATCCATTCGCGGGTGCTCGTGGCCGAAGGTCAGCGGACCAGCGCGGTGGTCGACAATGTGCATTTTGCGCTCGACCGGCTGGTGCGTGCCAGCCATCGCATCAATTTGACGGCTGAAAGTGGCGATACGGTCGATATTGACCGGACCATTGATGTCTGGATGGCGACTCTGTCCGATCATTTCGGCGAAGGTGTCATCGAGCGCATGGCTGTGATGACGCCCGACGTGCGTTTGCTCCGCTGATTTCCGCATAGTCTCCTGACATGCAGGCTGGTGTGTTGCACCGGCCTAGGCGTTTGGGCATATTCCGGCCACTTTCCGCGGGGGGGAGGGGCCGTGCACTGATTCTCGAGTGCCAGGTCGCTTCGTTATCTCCTCACAGTCATAACGAATTGGGACGAAAGGCTTTAGGCCATGAATATGGAATTGGGACTGGTTATTCTCGCCGGCCTGCTCGCCGTGATTTACGGCGTCGTGCAAAGCCGGTCGATTCTGGCGGCGGACGCCGGGAATGACCGTATGAAGGAAATCGCCGCGGCGATCCAGGAAGGCGCGAACGCCTATTTGCGCCGGCAATACATGACGATTGCCATGGTGGGCGTCGTCGTGGCTATCGTGGTCGGGCTGCTGCTCGGCCCGCTGGTGGCGCTTGGATTCATTATCGGTGCGGTACTGTCCGGCCTTGCCGGCTTTATCGGCATGCTGATTTCGGTGCGCGCCAATGTAAGAACCACACAGGCGGCTACGAAAAGCCTGGCTGCCGGCCTCTCCATGGCCTTCCGTTCAGGTGCGGTTACCGGAATGCTTGTCGCCGGTCTCGCCCTGCTGGGTGTTGCGGTCTATTTCTACATTCTGATGTCGCTCGGCTATGAGCCGGCCAGCCGGACCGTGATCGATGCACTCGTGGCACTCGGGTTCGGTGCGTCCCTTATCTCGATCTTTGCGCGCCTTGGCGGCGGCATTTTCACCAAGGGTGCGGATGTCGGCGGCGATATGGTCGGCAAGGTCGAAGCCGGAATTCCGGAAGACGATCCGCGCAATCCCGCAACGATTGCCGACAATGTCGGAGACAATGTCGGTGATTGCGCCGGCATGGCAGCCGACCTGTTCGAGACCTATGCCGTCACGGTTGTCGCGACCATGGTGCTCGCCTCGATCTTCTTCACAGCCGAAGCCGGGCCGCTGATGCTGCTGCCGCTGGCGATCGGTGGTGTCTGCATTGTGACCTCGATCATCGGTTCGTTTTTCGTTCGCCTGGGCAAGTCCAAGAATATCATGGGCGCGCTCTACAAAGGCTTCATTGCTTCTGCCGTGTTGTCGATTCCGGCCGTTTATGCGGCGGTTCATTTCGTGGCACCGAATGGTATGGGCCCGATTGTCGAGGGATCCGAGATCACCGGCATGAGCCTGTTCCTGTGCGGTCTCGTCGGCCTTGCAGTAACCGGCCTGATCATCTGGATCACGGAATACTATACCGGTGTTTCCGCGCGTCCGGTGCGGTCCGTGGCGCAGGCTTCGGTTTCCGGTCACGGGACCAACGTCATCCAGGGCCTTGCCGTGTCGCTCGAAGCGACCGCGCTGCCGGCGCTGGTGATCATTGCCGGCATCATCGGCACCTACATCCTGGCCGGCCTCTTCGGCATCGCCATCGCGGTGACCACCATGCTGGCCCTGGCGGGCATGGTCGTTGCGCTGGACGCTTTCGGTCCGGTTACCGACAATGCCGGCGGTATTGCCGAGATGGCCGAACTGCCGGGTGAAGTGCGTGACACAACGGATGCGCTCGATGCCGTTGGCAACACGACCAAGGCGGTTACCAAGGGTTACGCCATTGGATCTGCAGGCCTCGGTGCGCTGGTGCTGTTTGCCGCGTATACGGCCGACATCCAGCACTTTATCGAGACCGCGAACGGTGAAGGCTTCTTCGCCAATCTGATCTATGGCGGCACGGAAGTGACGGCGAATGTCGTGAACTTCTCGCTGTCCAACCCCTATGTCGTGGTCGGCCTGTTGTTCGGCGGCCTATTGCCGTTCCTGTTCGGCGGGATGTCGATGATGGCCGTAGGCCGTGCTGCGCAGTCGGTTGTGGTCGAGGTGCGCCGTCAGTTCCGCGAAAAGCCGGGTATCATGCAAGGCACCGAGCGTCCGGATTACGGCCGCGCGGTTGACCTTCTGACCAAGTCGGCGATCCGTGAAATGATCGTTCCGTCGATGTTGCCGGTGCTGTCGCCTATCATCCTGTTCTTCGTGATCATGTGGATTGCGGGCCCGGGGCCGGCACTGTCTGCGGTCGGCGCCATGTTGCTCGGCGTGATCGTGACCGGTCTTTTCGTGGCGATCTCGATGACCTCGGGCGGTGGTGCCTGGGACAATGCCAAGAAGGCGATCGAGGATGGGTTTACGGATTCCGACGGTGTGCTGCATGAAAAGGGATCAGAAGCCCACAAGGCGGCCGTCACCGGTGATACGGTCGGCGATCCCTACAAGGACACCGCCGGTCCGGCCGTCAACCCGATGATCAAGATCACCAATATCGTGGCGCTGCTGCTGCTCGCAGTCATCGCTCACATGTAGGCGATTGTTCTTCACAAGAAGAAGCCCCGGCCAGTCGGCCGGGGCTTTTTTTGTTTGCAAATCCATCGCCTAGTGATCCTGAAGGCGGTCGGCAAGGTGTTCACCGGCATAGGCGCTGGCCTTGGCGCGCTCGAGCAATTGCCGGGTTTGCGGCTCCAGATCGTCGGTCTCCAGCTGGATCTCGATACGGCTCTGGAGATAATCCTCGCCGTCATCGATGGACTTCAGCGCCGTTTCGCGATTATCGCTGAACGATCCGGTCAGATCCATCAGCGTGCGGTGGGCCTTGCCCAATGCGCCGCCCTCTGATTCCGGTTCGCCGCCGAGTTCGCGGACACGGGACTGCAGGTCGCTGATCAGCTGTTTGCGATCATCAGCGCGGCTTTCCAGTGTCGATTTCAGGGATGTGTCGTCGCACATCTCGCAGGCTTTTTCATATCCCTTGCGGCTGTCGATCAGGGTCTTCAGCGTGTCATTCAAGGCGTCGATATTCTGGTTGGACATGAGGCTCACTCCTTCGTCGGTGGGAGTGAAAGCAACGCTGCGATCCGGCCGTGTGTTCCGCAACCAGTCGGTGAAACAAAAAACCCCGGCCTTTGACCGGGGTTGTCTGCAAAATCTCGGAAACGCTACTGGTCTCGACGTGGACCGCCCGCACCGCCCGGCAGGTTCTGCTCGCCGCCGAATTGTTCGGACGGCAGGTTCCCGATATTGCCGAATAGCTGTTCCCAGATGCTCATCTCGCGGCCCGGAGTCGGTGTTTCGCGATCAATCAGGGCTACGCGGCGCCCGTCCTGGATGTTGTATTCGTTTACTGCGGTGACGCTGCCGGCTTCGTCGAACTGGACCTCCAGGATCCGGCGATAACTCGTTTGAGGACGCTGATAGGCCAGCGACTGTCGCGTGTCCGACATGTAATACCAGGTCGTTGATTCAAACACGCCCTGGGTGGACGGGCTTCCAAGGCGGTCCAGCACGGTCGCCTGATTGTCTTCACCCGGCACGATTTCGGGAACTTCACCATCTACGTATATGAAGCCGTGGTTTCGCAGCACCGGAGTGCAACCGGCGGCCAGGACAGTTCCTGCTGCAACAGCCATTAGCAATGCGCGCTTCATGAAATAAACCCTGACTCCGAGCGGATGAAATATTGTCGCGTTGACCTAGCCAAGCCCGAGCATAGCTTCAAGGGCCAATGCAAGGGAGTGTCCATCGCATGTGGTCGATCTTCAAGCCCCGGACTCAGGCGCAGGCGCATGTTTCCGCCCTGTATGACCGTATTGTCGATACGGCGCGGCGCCCGGAGTTTTATGAAACCGGCGGCGTTCCGGACACGGCAGAAGGCCGTTTCGAACTGATCTCGTTGCATGTCATCATCGCCATTCGCCGCCTGAATGGTCTCGGCGGGCCCGGCAAGATGGCTGGCCAGGCGCTGTTCGAGTACTTTTTCAAGGATATGGACTACGCGATGCGAGAAATGGGTATCGGCGACACCAGTATCGGCAAAAAGGTGCGCGCCATGGCGGAAGTCTTCTACGGGCGCTTCAAATCCTATGCCGAGGCGGCGGATGCTGGCGACGATGCGGCGCTCGAGGCCGCTATACGGCGCAATATCTTCAGCGATGACGATGCCGGAGACGCGGGTGCGCTCGCACGTTATTTCCAGGCGTCGGAAAACCGGTTGAAAGATGTTGATCTGTTGGCGGGCCGGCCGTCGGAGGTCCTTGATTTTCCGGAGTTCAGCGCTTGATTTCCTTGCACCGCTGATGGCTTGCATCGGTCTGCTGTTCGACTAAGGTCGCGCCGTTATTTCACAGCGTCGGCGCGCCGCGCACAGCTTTCGGCAGGCATGACACAGACTGCACCCATTATATCCGTTGATGCCATGGGCGCCGATCACGGCCCGTCCATCACGATCGAGGGCATTGCGCACATCCTTGAGCGCCGGCCGGACACGCCGGCCCGCTTTCTGGTGCACGGCGACGCGGAAAAGCTCGAACCACTGATCGCAGATCTGCCGGACGAAGCGCAGGGCCGCGTTACCTTGCAGCACACCGAAACCGAAGTCCGCATGACCGACAAGCCGAGCGAGGCCGTGCGCCGCTCGCGCGGATCGTCGATGTGGAATGCTCTGACTGCGGTCAAGAACGGCGAGGCCGATGTTGTGGTGTCGGCCGGGAATACGGGTGCGTTGATGGCGATTTCGAAGGTCGTGCTGCGCATGAAAAAAGGCGTTCACCGCCCGGCGATTTCCGCGAGCTGGCCAACGCCGCGCGGGCACACCGTCGTGCTGGACGTCGGGGCCAATGTCGAATGCGGACCCTCCCAGTTGGTCGAATTTGCTATCATGGGCTCGGCTTTTCATCGCGCGGTTCATGGTTCGACAGAACCCACCGTCGGGTTGCTCAATGTCGGTCAGGAAGAACTCAAGGGTAATGATACGGTGAGGGCGGCTGCGCGGTTGATCCGCGAGGCGGCACTCGACCTGAACTATCACGGCTTCGTCGAGGGCGATGATATTTCCCTCGGAGTCACGGATGTCGTGGTGACGGACGGGTTTAGCGGCAACATTGCGCTGAAGACGGCCGAGGGAGCCGTGAAGCTTGTCGGCCACTGGATGCGGGAAGCCTTTACCAGTTCCGTGACGGCAAAGATCGGGGCCGCCTTCCTGCAGATGGGCGGCCTAGATCATCTGCGCGCCAAACTCGACCCGAGATCCATTAATGGCGGCGTGCTGTTGGGTCTCAACGGCATGGTCGTGAAAAGCCATGGCGGGACAGACGGTGAGGGGTTCGCGACTGCGCTTGGGCTCGGTATCGACATTGCTGGCAGCCATTTCCTCACCGAAATCGAATCCAATCTGACGCGCCTGCACGAGGCAGAAGAGCAGAAAGCCGAAAGTAATTCGTGACCCAATCAAACTGCAGAGTGGCCGGACAGGGCGCCTATCTCCCAGAGCGCGTCCTGACAAACGCGGATATCTCCGCCTTTGTCGATACAAGTGATGAATGGATCCGGGCGCGTACCGGTATTTCCGAACGACGCATTGCTGACGATTCGCAAAACACATCGGATCTTGGATACGAGGCCGCCAAAATAGCGCTCGCCGATGCTGGGCTGGATGCAGACGATATCGATCTCATTGTTGTTGCGACCACTACGCCCGATCTCGTCTTTCCTGCCACGGCAGCATTGATCCAAGACCGGCTGGGCATGCGGCATGGTGCGGCCTTTGATGTGCAGGCGGTTTGTTCCGGATTCATCTACGCGCTCGCAGTCGCCGACGGTCTCCTGAAAGGCGGCGTGTTCAATCGGGCGCTGGTTATCGGGGCCGAGACGATGTCGCGGATCCTTGACTGGGAGGACCGCTCGACATGCGTGTTGTTCGGGGATGGGGCGGGCGCCTGGATCCTCGAAAAGACAGACGATAACGCCGCCGGCCTTCTCGGCTACGATTTGCGTTGCGAAGGACGGTTTACGCCTCTGCTGAAAACAACGGGGGGAGTATCGTCGACCCGGACATCCGGATATCTCAGGATGGAAGGACCCGCGGTCTTCAAACACGCTGTCACAAAAATTTCCAACTCGATGGCAAGATTGCTCGAGCGGGAGGAAATCGAAATCGACGAGATCGACTGGTTTGTGCCACACCAGGCCAATCAGCGCATTCTTGAAGGTGTAGCTGACAAGCTGAAGATTTCACGCGAAAAAGTCGTCTCAACCGTTGCCAGGCATGGCAATACGTCCGCGGCATCCGTGCCGCTCGCCTTCCACCAGGCGGTCCTCGACGGGCGGATCCAGCGCGGCCATCTCTGCCTGCTGGAAGCGCTCGGCGGCGGATTGACCTGGGGCTCTGCATTGGTGCGATTTTAACCTTCCGATCACGCTAACACATTGACGGGGCTGGTCTGTTGGGACTAGCCTGTATTCTTCCATTGGGGGAATGAAATGCCTGGTAAAACCGTAACGCGAGCGGACCTTGCCGATGCCGTTCACCAGAAAATCGGGCTCTCGCGTCAGGAGTCTTCCGATCTCGTGCAATCGGTTCTGGGCATGATCTCTGACTCATTGGCGAACGGCGAGTCCGTAAAGCTTTCTTCGTTTGGCTCCTTTCTTCTGCGTGACAAGAATGGCCGTATCGGGCGCAATCCGAAGACCGGTGAGGAAGTTCCCATCGATCCGCGGCGCGTTCTGACGTTCAAACCGTCGCAAGTGCTGAAAGAGAAAGTCGACGCCGGCCACTCGTAAGGATCCGGACGTGACCCGCAAAGACCCTGAGGCTTATCGCACGATTAGCGAGGCTGCCGGCGAGCTTGATCTGCCGGCACACGTCCTGCGATTCTGGGAAAGCCGGTTCTCCCAGATCAAGCCGGTGAAACGGGCCGGCGGCCGGAGGCTTTACCGGCCAAGTGACCTGCATTTGCTGCGCGGCATTCGCACTCTGCTCTATGAGCAGGGCTACACGATCAAGGGGGCTCAAAAATACCTCCGCGAAAATGGTGTCTCGGCCGTCGCGAAAATCGGTGCAGGCGATGCGGATGCCAATGAGGCCATGCCGATCGCCGAGCGATTTGTTCCGGCCCCCGCGTCAACAGGCGGCAAGACTGCCTTGGCCGGCACGCTCGAAAAACTGGTGGCTGCAAAATCGCGACTCGATGCCGCGCTGGACGGACGGCAGGGCGACTAACTTCCGCGGTTGCCGTCTGCGGAGGGCGCACCTATAAGACGCTTCCCCTGCAGGCGCCTTGTGCGGCTGCTCATTTCGGTTCGGAGCGTGGCGCAGCCCGGTTAGCGCACTCGCCTGGGGGGCGAGGGGTCGCGAGTTCGAATCTCGCCGCTCCGACCATTTCCTCATATAATTTGTGGTTTGAAAGCCCGGTGAGGTCAGGCAGATTCCTGCCAGATGGAGACAATAAACATGCGCATAATTCTCGGTCTGGCTGCTCTGCTGATATCGGGTCCTGCGATTGCCCAGATGCCGTCGGCCTGGGATCTGACCGTCGCTGCGGCCAGTGAGCCAGAGGGCGAAGGCATTTCGGAAAGGGTGGGCGACGACATTTCGCCGATGCCGGTCTCGATTTCACAAGGATTGGCGCGCTTGGCCGTCGGTGATTCGGTTCGCGTACCATTGCCCGGCGGCCGGTTGCCCGAAGGGCAAGTCACCGCCAACCGGCCGACGGCCAGTGGCGGCCGTCATTTGCAGATCGATCTTGAGAATTCCAGCGGCCGCGTCCTGGTCCATCTGGGCTTGAATGCGACATACGCACGGATCTGGGATGGTGACCGCGAGCTAGAGATCGTGCCGGCAACCAACCGGGCGTCAATGATGAGGGCGGCGCCCGACCGGCCGGAATGGATCGGGGACGGGCTAACGGATTCGGCGCGCCCGCCTGTCTCGGAAATGATCGCCGAGGATCGGATCGGCACCCAGCAGGCGGGGGCCGAGACGCTGGATTTCCTCTATTTCTACGATATCGAAATGATCGAGACGCACGGTTGGGGACTACCCGACCTTGCGGCAACGGATATTGGCAATCTCACCACAGCCCTGACCAATTCCGGCGTGCCGCTGACGGCCGATTTGACGCAGCTCCAATTCATGGATGTTGAACGCGATTACGAGAGCGACACGCTGCTCACCGATCTTGGCAACCGCAGCGGTATTTTCACTGACCTGCAAATCAGGATCGATGCGCTTCAGACCGATGTGATCTCTTTGAACCGCGTCTACAATTCTGATCGCGAAAGTTTCTGCGGACTGGGTTATGTCCATGATCCGACGTCGACGCTGTTGGGCCGATCGCACATCAATGTTTGCCATAACGGGCTGACGCTGGCGCACGAGACAGGTCACAATATGGGATTGAGCCACGGCGTCGCGACAGATTGTGACCCAGGCCAGAATAACTGCTCGGAATCTCGAGGGCGTCCTGTCGACTGGGCTCGCGGTTATCGCATTGACAGCTCGACCGCCGAAGGTGGCATTTTCACGTCGGTCATGGCCTATGGCACCGGGCGGACCCCGCAATTCTCCGATCCGGATGTTGTCTGTCCCGAGCGCGGCAGCCGTTGCGGCGTCCCGATCGACGATCCCGATGGAAATGGCGCCGACGCGACCCAGGCGCTGACCACTTATGCCGTTGACCAACCGTCGCGCGGTGTGCCTAACACCCGCCTGCGCAGCGCAGTTCTGCCGACAAGCCGCTATGTGAGCACCAACACGGCTGCAACGGCATTCATGACTGTCATCAATCCCGGTAGTGTCGACGGCTCGAATTGCATCATCGAGCACCATGGACCTTATCGAGACAGCTTCAGTTACCAGACGACCGACCCGGCGACTAATGCGCTGACGGGAAGCGCCGACACGCCAGTCGATATCCCGGCCGGTAGTTATCAGACCTTCATGATCTCGATCACACCGGAAGCGGATATCACCGATACGGTCCGGTTCGCGCCCTATGCCACATGTGACAATCTTCCCATGCCGCTGGTCTCGCCTGGTCTGAATACCATCGATCTCGGGGCTGATACCGCCAATGGGCCGGACCTGATCGCGTTGGCCGCAACCGTTAACGGAAACGGGATTGTCGATATTCCAGCGGGGCGTCGCGGCGTGTTTTCGGTGGCCACGCTCAATCTGGGCGGTGCGGGGGCTGTGACGGTTCGTGCAATCTCTCTCGATCCGGCGCTGCCGGCGACAGCGCAGGTTTGCCAGACGGCACCGGACGCTTCGTGCATGGCACCGCCGGCAGATTCCCTTACGCTGAATATAGCGGATGGCGATACACCGACATTCGGTGTATTCGTCAGCACCGATTTTGTGACTCCTTTCAATGCGCGGCAGCGCTTGCAATTCCAGATGCGGGTGAATGATGAAGTGCGGGGCTCGACTTCGGTCGCGGTGCGCGACGAAGGCAGTCTTGTCATTCCGGTCATCAGCGATGACAGCCAGACGGTGCGGGCTTATGAGACGGCGAGCGGCAATCTCGCGACGCTTGCGACCGGCTACTATGATCGTTTCGAGATCGTCACTCCGCCGTCCGGCGGCAGTGTTGCTCTCGACACCGCGACAGGCGCGTACAGCTATGTTGCTGGCGGTGATGCAGGTAGCGACAGTTTCACGTACCGGGTTGGAAATTCGGCGGGTTGGTCAGCCCCGGCAAACGCGAACATCACCGTCACAGCATTGCCGATACCGGTCGTCTCGGCTTTCAGCTTCGAAGACGATGTCGAGGGCAGCTTTGCTCTTGACCTGGACGACCACGCAGATTCCAGCATAGCGATCGACCGCTTCGTGCTGACCACGCCGCCGTCGGGTACGTATGAATTCGATGAGCTTACGGGCGTCATCTCGGGGACGCTGCCGGCCACTGCGGGCAGCTACGGATTCGCTTTCGCGGCCGAGAATCGTGCAGGCCGCGCGTCACCGGTGTCCGGCCAGTTCAATGTCGTGGCGTACGATGCCTGTGCGCCGGCGAACCTGACCGAAGCGCGTCTGCGGCGCCGGCTGGAAGCGCTCGAGCTGGCCAATGCAGATCCGTCGGTAGACGAGGCGGTCGAGATCGCTACGGCACTGTGCATGGAAGAATACAATCGGTCGGATACCACTTGGGTGTATTTCCAGAACACCACCCATGGAGCGCGTGTTGTGCTGGGACCGAGGATCGGGCCGCGCCGCTATATCGTCTATTATCGCAATTCAGGCGATCCGACCTGGCGTGGCAATTTCACGATCTGCAAGAATCTCGGCCAGCTTGAAGACTGTTGATCAGGCGTGGTCGCGGACGATCAGGCCGGATGAGATCATCAGGCCGACAATCGCTGCAGTGAAAAAGTAGAGCCCCGGCTGTTCGGCGATTTCGATGGCACGATCGCCGGATAGGGTGAAAACGATGAGGGCAGCGATCAGCACGTCCATCATCGACCATTTTCCGAGGCGATCGACCCAGCGCAGCACACTCTGTCCTCGTGCCCAGCCTGCATTCACGGCCGCCAGATAGAATGTCTTGCCGATCGGGAAGAGAATTGAGAACACGAGAATGACCAGGCCGAGCAACAGCTGCCCACCCTCGAGCAGCGCGCGGGTGACATCGATCAGCGAATGCGCATCGGAGAAGAAGATCAGGCGCCGGGTTTGAAGCATCGGCGTGAGCAAGCCAGCGGCCAGACAGACGCCGGAGATCAATATCAGGACCCGGGCGGCAACGCCGCCGCGGCCATGTGCCCGAGTCATGCTGGTTTCCGCCATCGCGACCTCCCCTGGTTGGGGTCATCTGGCAAAGCAATTGCGGCGGCAGGATGGCAAAAAAAAAGAGCCGCACCCGAGAGTGCGGCTCCATTCCTGACACGGATATTGGTCAATAACCGCTCATGCTGGCCACTTGTGCCGCGCCCCATGCATCATCGCCGAGAAACTCTCCAGCTGCCTGGGCACGCTTGTAAAAGAAGCCGATCTCGTACTCGTCGGTCATGCCGACGCCGCCATGCATCTGGATCGCCTCGGCAGCCGCAAGGCGTGCGACCTTGGTCGCCTTGGCTTTTGCGGCAGCAATCCAGAGCGGCGCCTGAGACGGCGATTCATCCAGCTGACGCAAGGCTTTCATCACCAGTGACTGTGTCATCTCGACCTCGGTCAGCAGGTGGGCCGCACGGTGCTGCAGGCCCTGAAAGGAACCGATCTTCTGACCGAATTGCTCGCGTTCCTTGATGTAGTCGATGGTGCGACCGAATGCTTCTTCAGCGATTCCGAGTTGTTCGGCTGCGAGGCAGGCGCGGCCGGCATTCAGCACAGTGTCGAGCAGAGCTCGCCCGTCGTCTGTCTGTGACAGCAATGCATCGCCGTCGAGCTTCACATCATCGAAGTCAATGTCCGCTGGCGCATGGCTGTCGACGGAACGGCGCAGCGTGCGGCTGACGCCGTCTGTACCGGGATCAACCAGGAACAGGCCGATACCGTCATCATCGGTTTTTGCTGCAACAATCAGCATGTCGGCGCCATTGCCGCACGCCACAAAGCGCTTCTTGCCGCTCAGCTTGAAACCGTTGCCGTCTTTGCGGGCGAGCGCCTCGATGACGGTCGCATCATGGCGCGCCTTTTCGTCGACTGCGAGGGCGTAGACTTTCTCGCCCGCAGCGATCTTCGGCAGGTGCGCGCCTTTTTGCGCGTCCGTTCCGGCGAGGCGCAGGGCGGTGGCGCACAGGACGGACGACGCGAGAAACGGCGTGGCGGCGAGGGTTCTACCCATTTCCTGGAGGATGAGACCGGCTGCAGCATAGCCCATATCGACGCCGCCATATTCCTCGGGGATGAGGATGCCGTTCCAGCCCATTTCGGCCATCTCATGCCAGACTGAGTGACGGAAGCCGTCCTTGCAGCCCTCGTCCCGCAATCGGCGAAGTTCCGAGACCGGCGATTTCTGCTCGAGAAACGCTTTCGCGCTGTCGCGGAGCATTTGTTCTTCTTCGGACAGAAGATAAGTCATGTTCTGTGATCTCCGCTTAGCCGCCAGGAAGCTCAAGCACGCGCTTGGCCAGAATGTTGAGCTGGATCTCGGACGTTCCGCCTTCGATTGAATTGGCCCGCGAACGTAGCCAAGACCGGGCCGGATCACCATCTTCGGGATCGTCGCCTTCCCAGAGCAGGCCATCGCTGCCGAGCGCCGACATGTTGAGCTCGTGCCGGCGCTTGTTCAGCTCCGTGCCGTAGTATTTCAGCATTGAAGCCTTTGCGCCCACACCCTGTCCCGAATCGGCCTGGTCCTTGATGCGCTGCAAGGTCGTTTCGAAAGCCAGCGCGTCGATTGTGAGGCGGGCGATATCACCGCGCAGGATCGGGTCCGCCACGCGCCCGTCATCATCGATTTCACCGGATTTGTGCGCGGCTGCCACCGGGTTCATCTGGGCGCCGCTGCCACCGCCGGCGATGTTGGCGCGTTCGTGTGACAGCAGGTATTTTGCGACATCCCAGCCGCGGCCCGGCTCGTTGACGATATTCTCCTTGGGCACCCTCACGTCGTCAAAGAAGGTTTCGCAGAAGGGTGACTTGCCGGAGATCAGCTTGATCGGCTTGGTCGAGACACCGTCCCACGTCATGTCGATCAAAAGGAAGGAGATGCCCAGATGCTTGGGAGCGTCGGGCTCGGTGCGCACGAGCGCGAAGATCCAGTCACACTCATCGGCATAACTGGTCCAGACTTTCTGGCCGTTGACCACCCAGTGATCGCCCTTGTCTTCGCCCTTGGTTCGCAACGCCGCGAGGTCGGAACCTGCACCCGGCTCGGAATAGCCCTGGGCCCAGCGGATCTCGCCACGTGTTATCTGCGGCAGGTAGTGCTTTTTTTGTTCTTCTGTACCGTATTTGAGCAAGGCTGGTCCCAGCATCCAGATGCCAAAGGATATGAGAGGCGGTCGCGCCTTGATCCGCTCCATTTCTTCCTTGAGTACCTGGGCTTCTTCCTTGGACAGACCGCCGCCGCCGTACTCGGCTGGCCAGACGGGGCAGGTCCAGCCTTTTTCCGCCATCCGTTCCAGCCAGGCCTTCTGGTCCGCGCTGGCGAACTCGAAGCGCTTGCCGCCCCAGCAAATGTCTTTTTCGCCCTTGATCGGTTGCCGCATTGATTCCGGGCAGTTGGCATCGAGCCAGGCACGGGTTTCTTTGCGGAAGGTTTCGAGGTCGCTCATTATTCTCCCCATCGGTCACTTTGTCGGTAAAAACACTAGCGTGAGAATCCGCACAGGCGAGCCCCTTTTCCCACCTGCGGCGAATGGGCGCCTGGCCTTGCCTTCGGCGCCGGCACAGGTAAGTCAGCGCCGGAAGGAGTCGCCATGTCACTTGCCCGCCCCCAGACCAGCCAGGCCGTATTCATCTGGCTTCTTGTCGTTGCTGCAATGGTGTCCGCCATGATCCTCGTCGGCGGCGCCACACGACTGACCGATTCCGGCCTGTCCATCACCGAGTGGCGACCGGTCACAGGCATCGTCCCGCCGCTCACGCAAGCCGGCTGGGAAGCGGAGCTCGAACTCTATCGCTCGACGACGGAGTACCAGGTCCAGAACCGCGGCATGTCGATCGGCGAATTCCAGTTCATCTATTGGTGGGAATGGGGCCATCGCTTTCTCGGACGCCTGATTGGCCTGGTGTTCGCCCTTCCGTTCGCGATCTTCTGGTTGCGCGGCATGATCCCGGAGCGGCTGAAACGGCCACTATTGGTGCTGTTCGCGCTCGGCGGGCTGCAGGGGGCGATTGGCTGGTGGATGGTTTCAAGCGGGCTGGTCGACCGACTGGATGTGAGTCAGTATCGGTTGGCCACACACTTGGGAATGGCGTTCGTGATCCTCGGTGCATCGATCTGGATCGCGTTGCAAGCCCGCTACGGCGTCAGCTCGCGAACGCCGCATCGCGTCGCGCCTGTCGCCGCGGTGTTCTGGGGGCTGGTCTTTGTCCAGATCATTCTTGGCGCCTTTGTTGCCGGGCTTGACGCGGGCCGCATCTACACGACCTGGCCGCTCATGGAAGGGCGTGTGATCCCCGATGGCTATCTCTCCGGCATGGGCTGGTTTCAGGCGGCCTTTGAAAGCCGTCCGGCCGTCCAGCTTCACCATCGGTGGACAGGCTACCTGGTAGCCTTGTTTGCCGCTGTTCTGTGCTTCTTGTTGTGGCGTGACGGACATGCCGAACTTCGCCGCGCCGCGCTATGGATTGGCGCGCTGACGCTGATTCAGATCGTGCTCGGCATCACGACACTGGTACACGCGGCGCCTTTGTGGCTGTCTCTGATTCACCAGGGTGGAGCCATTGCCCTTTTCGCGGTTGCCGCCATCGTGGCCTGGAAGATGCGACGCATTGCGGCGGCAACCAACACGCCCGGTTAGTTCACGTCGGTAATCCCACGCGCAAAGGTTTCGCGGGCGATCAGGCGGACACGTCCGTCCGTCTCGTCAGCGATGGCGACCAGACCGCTTTGATAGGAGGCGCCGCCGAAAGACGCTGCCGATGCGGCCAGCGCGCCCGGCTGCTCGATTCCGGGTATCGAAAAACCGTTGCGGATGACGGCATTGCCGATCAGTTCGAGTGATGTGCCATCGCGAATCTCGAGCGTGCGGGAAATCCCGTCGGACAAGATGAGGACCGGGCGGCCGAGAAATTCTCCGGCCGCCAGGCTGCTGGCGAAACCGTCGATCTGCACCAGCGCGTTGCCGTCGGCGTCGAGCCGGAAAATACCGCCGGCCGGCCCGGATGCATAAATGCCGTCATTGCCGGCAGCGCATGTCCGGGCCGGTGCCGGTAGTTCGAAACGTGCGCGCCGGTCGGCGCCAATACGCTCGCCTCCATTGTCGGATATGCGCCAGATTTCCGCTGTCGTTCCGCGCGACAATACCATCAGGTCGACATAGCCGATGCCTTCACCAAGGCCGCAAACGGCCGCGATTTCGCCTTCGGGACCGATAGGCTCGATCGGCGCTTCGATAATTTCCGGACCGGATCGCAAAAGTGCATATGCGCGCACCAAATTGGTGTTGCGGTCAGCGCCAAAAATCAATGGCAAGGCTTCGCCGCGCAGTTGAAAGCCCGGCGCTGCAGCCAGCCCCCAGAGGCGAGGGCCTGTCATGCGATACACCGGCTCCCCATCGGGATTGAACAGGTCGATCCCGCCCTCGGTACTGGCCACGGCAATCAATCCCGCCCAGACTGTCGCAGGATCGGGCAAGAAGGTGATCGCCGATACGCCATCGGTCTCGATCCGCTCCATCACCCCCGTCGAAACCAGTTCGAGATAGCCGTCATCAGCGGGCGGCGTTTCGCGACTCGCGGAATCTTCAGGCGGGGTGGAGGGGCTGCAGGCCGCTAATATCGCAGCCGCCGCGGTTATCCACCCAGCGCGTGCCAGGGACCACGGATGGCAAAGGTCCGCGATGGCTCTGATTGGACGTTGACGAAAAGTATGCTGCCGTCGGGGGAGAAACATGGTCCACAAAACTCGCTGTATCCGCTCTGTTCACTGAAGGCGTTGCGCGCAATCGTATAGATACGCCCCCCGGGCGTCACGCCGCGAATGTACTGCTCGCTTGGCCCGTCTTCGGCCACAATCAGATCGCCCCAGGGCGCGATGCAGAGATTGTCGCAATTTTCCATCGCGCCATCACCCGGGCTCTCGATAAAGAGTTCGAGCCGTCCGGGTGAGTCGGGCTCTCCGGCGCCCCCTTCGTGAGGCGAGGGGGTGTAGCGGAAAATCTGGCCCAGGCGCTCGGCGCCGCCATCCGTGCAGGTGAAGTAGAGCTCGTTGTCGCCGAACCATAGTCCTTCGCCCCGGGTGAAGTGTGCGGCGCCCGCGGCAATATGGCGGAGTGCAATATCGCTGTGAAGATTGTCTGGCTGCTCGATGTCCATCCATTCCACGCGCAGGCTGTCGCCCTGCGCGATGCTTTGATCGTTCCAGTTGCGCGTGTCGAAACCGCTGGCATTGGCAATTTTCAGCGCCTGCAGGCACCCGCCACCTGCAAGATTGCCCGGCTCATAAGGAATGAAGCGATAGAACAGGGACGCGTCGTATGCATCCTCGGTCAGATATACGATACCGGTCCTCGGATCGACGCAAACAGCTTCGTGTCGGAAACGGCCCAGCGCCCGCAATGGCCGCGCCTCGACGAGTTCGCGCGCAGCGGCCGGAACTTCGAATACATAACCGTGATCGCGGCTCATCCGGCCGCCCGCGCGGCCGGTGGTTTCCTCGCAGGATAACCAGCTGCCCCAAGGCGTCGGACCTCCGGCGCAATTATTGTAGGTGCCGGCAAGCGACAGGAAATGCTGGCGGACTTCGAGCGTTGACGGGTCGAGAACGAGGGTCGTTGTTCCGCCTGGAAGGCCAGCTCCGTCTTGCCCTGGATCGTAGAATTTCGCGAGCTCCTGGCCTGCGTCCGTTGCAGATTGATCTGGAAAGGCCGATCTTCCGTTCTGACGCGGGTTGAGTTCATGGTTGCGCACCAGCGTCAGTCCGTCGGGCATGTCGAATGCCGCCATGCCGTCGAATTCACCCGGGGTGACAAGGCCGTCGCTCATGCGATCGCCCTCCGTTGAAATGACGCTGTAGGAAAAACCGCGTGGCAGATCGAGCAGGCGTTCCGGATCCGGCGCGAGGTTGGGCGGTGTAATTGTAATGGCATGGGCCCGCTGGCGGCATCCTGACAACAGGGCCAGACCCGAGAAGGCGGCCGAAGCGGCGGCTCCGGATTTAAGAAACTGACGGCGGTCCATCCGGCAGGCTCCTCCATGTGCGAAAGAACTAGAAATAATCCGGAAAGCGCGCCGGGAAAAGGCTTTCAAAGAATCGTCACAAATTTACGGTAATGATATACCGCATTTACAAACTATTGAATTAATTGATGAATGAATTAGCTATTGACGTTCTTGAGGTGACTCTCTAAGTCGCGCGGCTCAACGTGCCGGTCGTCGGCAGCAAGTTTGAAGAGATATGTCATGAAAACCTATACCGCAAAGCCTGCGGAGGTGGAGAACAAGTGGATCGTTGTTGACGCCGAAGACGCTGTCGTCGGCCGTCTGGCGGCCTTCGTCGCTTCCCGCCTGCGTGGCAAGCACCGTCCCGATTTTACACCGCACGTCGACACCGGCGACCATGTTGTGGTCATCAATGCCGATAAGATCCGCTTCACTGGCAACAAGATGGGCGACAAGCGCTATTACCGCCACACCGGCCATCCGGGCGGTATCAAGGAAACCTCGCCGGAGAAGATCTTGCGCAGCAAGCATCCAGAACGCGTGGTCGAGCTGGCCGTCAAGCGCATGCTGCCGAAAGACAGCCCGCTGGCACGGTCGCAGTATTCCAAACTGCGCGTCTATGCCGGCACGGAACACCCGCATGAAGCCCAACAGCCGGAAGTCATCGATTTCAAATCGATGAACTCCAAGAACGTCCGGAGCTAGACTGATGTCCGAGACCACACACTCCCTCGAAGACCTCAAGGACGCCCTTCAGGACTCCGATTCCCCAGTTGTCGCCGACCAAACCGAAGCGCTTCCGGAGCCGAAAATCGACGAGCATGGCCGCGCCTACGCGACGGGCAAGCGCAAGGACGCTGTTGCACGCGTTTGGATCAAGCGCGGTAACGGCAAGATTACCGTCAATGGTCGTGACCAGGAAACCTATTTTGCTCGCCCGGTGTTGCGGATGATCCTGCAGCAGCCGTTCGAAGTTGCCGAACGCAAGGACGAATTCGACGTGATCTGTACGGTCAAGGGCGGCGGACTGTCTGGCCAGGCCGGTGCCGTCCGTCATGGCATTTCCAAGGCTCTGACGCTTTACGAACCCGAACTCCGCAAGCCGTTGAAGGCTGAAGGCTTCCTGACCCGCGACAGCCGCGTCGTGGAACGCAAGAAGTATGGCCGGAAGAAAGCGCGCCGGAGCTTCCAGTTCTCCAAGCGCTAAGCTTGTTACCAAGTATCCTGTGCAGACGGGCGGTCCGATGGGCCGCCCGTTTTCATTTGGGCGAAAGTCTTGGCGATCAGGTCGAACACGATGCGCACCCGGCCACTGGTGTGCAGCTCGCCATGCGTGACCAGCCAGGTTGGGACATCGACCGAAAATTCCTCGCGCAGAACCGGTTCAAGTTCGGGATACCGGTTGCCGACCGACTCGGTCAGGACCGTCAAGCCGAGGCCGGCGCGTGCGAGTTCGATCAACACCTGCCCGCTGGTGCTGCGGTAGCGGACATCTTCCGGACGAATCCGCAAGCCGCGTTCTGCGAGTCCGGCGACCATGATGTCGGGATGATCGAATCCCAGAAAAGAGTGTCCGGCCAGTTCGTCGAGTGACCCTGGAACCCCGTTCGCGACCAGCCAGTCCCGATGCGCATAGATACAGCCCGTGTCGCTACCGATGAGCTTTGCGATGAGGTCAGGGTGAGTGGGCTGGCCATGCCGAATCGCAATGTCAGCCTCTCGCTTGTTGAGATCGCTGACATTGCGCGATGCAATGATGTCGACCTCAATCAAAGGAGCGCAACGTGACAGTTCGCTGATGATACCGGGCAAGACGGTCGCCGCGGTCCAGCCCGTCGCCGATACCGTAACCAGCCCGGCGGGCTCGGCCGACTGACCGGAGGCGGCTAGAGAGACCCGGGTCGCAGCCTCGGCCATCTGGCGCACATGGTCGACCAGTTCGCGGCCGGCAGAGGTCAGGATCATGTAGCGTTTGCCTCGCTGGAAGAGGGTGATTCCCAATTCCTCTTCCAGCGCGGAAATTTGCCGGCTTAGCGTCGGCTGAGTTGATCCAAGTGCTTTGGCCGCTGCGCTGAAATTTCCTTCCTCTACGGTTGCGAGAAATGCCCGGATCTGGTTCCAGTCAAAGGATATGGCCTGCCAATTCATACGTTTTCGTATAACAGTCAGCCCGTTTCCGGCAATTTATTATTCTGTAGCGTATGCGTAGAACGGCCGCAGATCAGCCGCGGGAAGCGAAAACATGACCGATAAAGCCGAGTTCTGGAACCGGATTGCCGAAAAATACGCCGCGCGTCCGGTTGAAGATGAAGCCGCCTATCAGCGCAAGCTCGCCATGACGCAGGCATTATTCGAACCGGATTTCGAGATTGCGGAGATCGGCTGCGGTACCGGCACGACGGCACTGATCCATGCCCCGCATGTAACCCGTGTTTGGGCGATCGACGTGTCGGCGGAAATGATCCGGATTGCGCGTGAAAAAGCGGCCGTTCAGGGAGCCGACAATGTTCGGTTCGAAGTTAGCGACATCGAAGCGAGTGATGGCAAATCCGGCCCGTACGATGTGGTGATGATGCATAGCCTGCTGCACCTTCTCGAGGATCCTGTGCGAGGCATCGCGACGGCGTGGGATATGTTGAAGCCGGGAGGCTTTTTTGTTTCCAGCACGGTCTGTCTCAAGTCGAAGGCCTGGCTCTATGGGCCGATGATCGCCATCATGCGTCTGGTCGGCCGGGCGCCCCGGGTTCACTTCCTGTCGGTGCCGTCGCTGCGTGAAGACCTTACGGCCGCCGGATTTGAGACTGTCGAGGACTGGGAACCCAAAGCCAGTCAATCGCTATTCGTTATCGCTCGCAAGCCGGTCTAGGCTGGCGCGTCATCAAGGAGACAGAGGCGTGCCGGAATCCTCAGCCGCCCAGGACCAGACCGATGCCGATCGCGGCTCGGGTTTTGCCGCCGAACTCGAACGCGATGCGGCGCACCGCGCCAAGGCACGCAGTGCCAAGCCGCTGCAGCGGCTATTGCCGTACATTCTCCGCTATCCCGGCCTGCTTGCCGCCTTCGCTGTCTTTCTGGTGCTGGCCTCCGGCTTAACGCTGGTTCTCCCGGGCGCGTTTCGCCTCGTGGTGGATTGCGGGTTTGGCGGCGCGCCGGATTCCCCCGCCTGTGCGGCGTTCACGATGGGAGACGATCTGTCAGTTTACTTTCTCGCCGGGATGGGCGTCGCGCTGGCCCTGGCTCTCGCGAGTGCGCTGCGATTCTATTTCATCAGCCGGCTGGGCGAGCGGGTCGTGGCGGATTTGCGGCGGTCGGTGTTCGATCACTTGCTGACGCTGAGCCCGTCCTTCTATGTCGATACGCGCACCGGCGAGGTCTTGTCGCGGCTGACGACCGATACAACGCTGATCCAGACCGTCGTCGGATCCTCGGTATCGGTTGCCCTGCGCACCGTTGCGACGACCAGCGGCGCTTTACTCCTCATGGTCGTCGTCAACTGGCAGCTGGCGCTGATGGTGCTGGGCCTCGGGCCCGTCATTCTGTTGCCGATCCTGTTTTTCGGCCGCCGCGTACAAAGATTATCACGTTCGTCGCAGGACGAGTTGGCGAATGCCTCGGCGCGCGCCAGCGAGAGCCTGCAGGCGATCGAAACGGTGCAAGCTTTCACGCGGGAACCGGAGGAACGCTTCAGGTTCCGAGAGGTCGTGGAGGCCACATTCGACGTATCGCTGCGCCGGATCGGTGTTCGTGCGGCAATGACCGCGGTCATCTTCACCGTCATCATGACCGGGCTTATCGCCGTGCTCTGGTATGGAGCGGTGCAGGTCCAGTCCGGTGCAATCACGCCCGGCGCGATGACGCAGTTCGTGATGTATGCCTTTGTTGCAGTCAGCGGTGTCGGAATGCTGACCGAAACCTATGCGGAAGTGATGCGGGCCGCGGGGGCGACCGAGCGGTTGATGGAGCTGTTGCAGGCCAAAACTGATATCGCAGCGCCGTTGTCGCCGGTGCAGATGCCCGAGCCAATCGCGGGCGCGCTGTCTTTCGAAGGCGTCGACTTTCGCTATCCGGCGAGGCCCGACGTGGAGGTGTTGCGTCAGGTCGACCTGCAAATCGAGCCCGGCGAGACGGTCGCGCTTGTCGGACCCTCCGGGGCCGGCAAGTCAACCATATTCCAGCTGATCTTGCGGTTCTACGACCCGGCTGCCGGCGTCGTACGGCTCGACGGCCGGGATGTTCGAGACTTTGATCCCGTGGCGCTGCGTCGCCAGATTGCGGTCGTGCAACAGGCAGCACCACTGTTCAGTGGCACGGTCACCGAGAATATCCGGTTCGGTCGCCCCGATGCGAGTGACAATGAAATCCGTGCGGCCGCCGAAGCGGCCAATGCGCACGATTTCATCAGTGCTCTACCGCAAGGCTATGACACGCAATTGGGGGAGGGGGCCGGCACGCTGTCGGGCGGTCAGAAGCAACGCGTCGCGATTGCCCGCGCGGTGTTGCGCGATTCACCGGTGTTGCTGCTGGATGAAGCGACCAGCGCTCTCGACCCGGAAAGCGAGCAGGTCATCCAGGCCGCGTTTGAGAAAGCGTCAAAAGATCGGACCACGCTGGTTATTGCTCACCGGCTCGCGACGGTCCGCAATGCCGACCGGATCATCGTGATGGAGAATGGGCGCGCGGTCGACGAAGGTACGCATGCGGCGCTGATCCGCCGCGAAGGCGTCTACCAGCGATATATCGAGCTTCAGTTCGGGTCCGCGTCATCTTCCGGCGTGGAGACAACTAATTCAAAAACGAACTAACAGGATACAATTTCGGTCATTCAATACGATTTCGTATGCCCCTAGTTTGCGTTGGTTCGCAAGGAGGCGAAAATGAAATCGATTGTGACACTCTTCTTCCTCACCGTCGCATTGCTGGCACCACCAGCGCTGCAGGCACAATCTGCTGACGGTCCACAGTTCGCCATACAGAGCACAGCGACTGGCATTATCCAGCTGAGCGCTCGCAAGTTCGAGCGGGGTGAATACCGGCAGGCCGCGGCGATTGCCCAGCAGGCGACGGAACGGGGCTTGACGCGGAGTCGCCGATCGGCGGCGTGGTCGAATTTGTGCGCCGCGCGCGCCATGCAAGGCCAGGAAGAGGTGGCGCTCGTTGCATGCGAGACCGCGCTCGAACTCGACGCGAGCTGGCAGGCAAACAACAATTATGCCGTCGTGCTGCTGCGGAACGGTCAACTGGCTGAAGCCCATACTCATCTGGCCATTGCCTACGACCTGGCGCCCGATGCGAGCATCGTTGCGGCCAACCAGACCATCCTTTCTTCCCGTACCCTCGCTGCCGCCCAGTAGGGGTCAGTCAGGGTCCACGCCTGGAGCCGGTGTTCGCAGCGGCTCCTTTTTCATGCACGAAAAACAGAAAAATCGCCTTTCTCGAAATGCGCGGCATCGCGCTTGAAGGCTTCGGAGAGGTGGTCGAAAACGAGCCTGTGCCGGCGACTGCGCCTCACGCCTTCATGCGCGACAAGAAAAAGATTTTGCGTCGAGTCATGATCGGGAAGCACGCGTTCCAGCTTGCCATCGGATTGCCGTGCCAGTCGATGTGACGTCATGCCAATGCCGAACCCTGACTTGATAGCCTGCAAGTGACTGGTGGCGGAATTCGCAATGACGGCGACTTGCTGGGGACGCACGGCTTCCCCGTCCGGCCCCGGCGGCCAGCCGGCCGGATCGATATAACCCCAATCTACAAGTTTGTGGCCAGCCAGGTCCGCCGCCGTCTCCGGACGGCCATGCGCATCCAGATAGTCGGGCGATGCATAAAATCCCCAGCCGACGATTGCTGCACGCTTGAAAAACAGGCTTTGCTGATCTCCGGGTCCACCCCAGCGCAAGGCTATGTCGGCCTCGCCTGCGGCCAGATTGGCTGTCTGCATGCCGAGATTGATGCGCAGTACAAGCCGTGGGTGGCGGTCACGAAGCGGCGCCAGCACATGCGGAAGCCAGTCGCCCCCGACGCCATCACTTGCGGTGAGAACGACTTCACCCGAAATGTCGTCGCCGATCTCGGCGCCCGTGCGTTCGATGGCGGCCGCGTCGTCGCGCATGCGAATAGCGTGTCGGATGACCAGCTCGCCAGTGTTCGTGGGCCGGTTGACGCCGCCCCGGCGTTCAAACAGCGGCTCACCTAGTCGAGACTCCAGCGCCCGCAATCCGCGGCTGATCGTGGGTTGCGAGACTTTGAGGAGCTCAGCTGCTGCTGCGTGGCTGCCGCCTTCGTGAACGGCGAGCGCGATCTGATATTCGTCCCATGTGTTCATTCACCAGAGAATGAACCGGTATCAATTCCATGACAATATACGAAAACGTGATTTCAGTTCGCGGCCGTCATCGTTCCCTGTCTTTCGAAGATCGGGTTGGAAGCCCTGAGCAGCGCGATGTCCTCGGCCAATCGATCCGCGTCGAGCCCGAGATTGACCGCGATTTCTTTGAATACCGCCAGGAATTCGTCCATGTCTTCGACCGTGACAATGCGGGTCTTCCGGCCGGAATAGACGATGCCGAATTTTCGCGAAGGCGGTTCAATGTTGGCATAGGCGTCGATGCGCACAATGTCCGCAATCGACAATCGGCAGTGTCGGCCGCCGGCAGAAAAATGGAGCGCGTTACCGGACACCCAGATCCGGCGTGGTTCGAAACGCGTCTTCAGCGCTTTCATCCAGCGTCGCAGCATCAGCTCCGCACCAGCACGTATTCGCCGGGTGCATCGCAGATCGGCTTCAACTTGCCCTTCGCCGGATCACGGGCCGGCACGTCTTCGCCGGAGCGTTCATAGAGCCAGTCGCGCCATTCCTCCCACCAGGAGCCCGGCACTTCCTCGGCGGCCTCCAGCCATTCCTCGACGGTGTCGGGCAGATCCGTGTTGACCCAGTGCTGGTATTTGTTGGCGCCCGGATGGTTGATGACGCCGGCAATGTGCCCAGAGCCTGCCAGCTTGAACCTGACCGGACCCCCGAAACGCCTGGCGCCACGGTACACCGAAGGGTAGGGCGCAATGTGATCGTCGCGGCTGGCCTGCATGAAAACCGGTGTCTTGACCTTGGTCAGATCAAGCGTGTGGCCGTCCATCTCTATCTCGCCCTTCGACAGGCGGTTCTTGCGGTACATGTTGTCGAGATACCAGAGGTGCAGGGTCTGCGGCATGCGGGTCTGGTCGGCATTCCAGTACAGGAGATCAAAGGCCTGTGGTTGCCGGCCGAGCAGATAGTTCGAGACAACGAAGGACCAGACAAGGTCGTTCGAGCGCAAGAGATTGAATGTGTCCGACATGGTGCGGCCGTCGAGGACGCCGCCCTGCGCTTCCATCAAACGGTTGATTTCCTTGAACCAGGCATCGTCGACGAACAGGAGAAGATCGCCCGCAAGCTCGAAATCGGTCTGCGCGGCGAAAAATGTTGCCGAGGCAATTCGGTCGGTTTCTCCGCGCGCCTCGAGCAAGGCGAGTGCCGAGGCCAGCATCGTGCCGCCAATGCAATAGCCCACGGCGTTAACACTGTCCTCGCCGGTGGTGTCTTTGACCGCATCGATGGCCTCGAACAAGCCCTGTTCGATATAATCCTGGAAGGTCTTGTCCTTGAGCTCGGGCCCGGGATTGATCCAGGAAATGAGGAACACCGTGAATCCTTGCTGGGAAAGCCAGCGGACCATGGAGTTCTTCTCGCGCATGTCCATGATATAGAATTTGTTGATCCAGGGCGGCGCGATCAGAAGTGGTCTTTGCTTTACCGCGTCGGTCATCGGTGCGTACTGGATCAATTCGAAGATATCGTTGCGGAAAACGACCTTGCCATTGGTTGCCGCAAGATCCTTACCGACCTTGAAACCTTCCATGTCGGTCTGCGTTAGCGCCAGTCGTCCGCCGCCGGCTTCGAGGTCGCGCGCCAGGTTGGCAAGCCCTTGGGTGAGGTTCTCGCCCTTGGATTGCATGGTCTCGCGGATGACGTCTGGATTGGTCAGTGCGAAATTGGTTGGCGCCATGGCGTCGACCATCTGTTTGGTCAGGAATTCGACCTTGCGTTTGACCGCCGGATCGACGCCTTCCACGCCTTGCACAAGCCCCATCAGGAAATTCTGGTTCAGCAGATAGGACTGCTTGATGGCGTCGAAGAGCGGAATCTCGCTCCAGTCCTCGCTGCGCCATCGCTTGTCGCCCGGTTCGGGCTGGACCACGGGATCTGCTCCACCGGCGAGAAACTGCTTCGTCGTGTTGCTCCAGAGATCGAGATAACCGCGCAGCAAGCCGGCCTGCGCATTCATCAGCTTTTCGGGATCGGAGACGATCTTGGTCCAGACTTCGCCAAGTTCCGGCGTCGTGTTGATGGCCGCCGTGTCCGGGAATTCGACTTTGCCTTCGAGCGCCTTTCGCATTGAATCCGACATCAATTTCTGGCTCTTCAACGCTGCCTGCATGAGGTTGCGGGACATGTGGTCGAGGGCTTCAACATCGGCCGGATTCAACGCAGAAAGGCTTGCAGGATCGAAAGCGGGTGAGGGCGTTCTGGTCTCGTTGTCCTTTTGGGACGAATTCCGCTCTACGCCTGGTTTCGATCCGGTTTTGGGGACAGTTGACGACTGGCGCGGCTTGCGGGGTGTTGTGGGCGTCTTTTTTTTGGCCATGACAAGGGTCCCTGTTCTGTGCACGGGCGGGTGACAGACTTCGCCGACAGCGTATAGATAGCGGCTGCGTCGTCCAGTTCCGGAGCATGGCTTTGATCCGAAAAATCACCCTGATTTTGCCGTTACTGGCAGCGGCGTGCGCGACGCCCGAATTGCCAGGCGGTTTCGCCGACGAACAGCGCTGGTTCGATTCACGGATCGCCGAGGGTTATGACGCCGACGCTGCCCCGCCCAGCGTACCGGACAAGATGCCAGCCCGAACGCCGGAAGAAATCGACGAAGCTGCGCAAGCCGTGCTTGAAGCGCGCGAGAGGTTGTTTGAAGCCGAACGTGCGACGCAATCCGGCGTTTCCGATACTGAATCGTATGCACAGGACGCGCGTGAACGTGCTGACCCGCCGTCTCCAATAGACTGACATTTGCCGGAGCCAAGATTATGAATATTGCCCGTGACCTGGAACGCCTCGCGCTGGACGCCGTCGCCGCCGCGGAAGCCGCGGCCATCGCTGCGTCCGCGCTGATCGGCTATGGCCGCAAAGAGGACGCTGACCAGGCCGCGGTTGACGCCTTGCGTTCGGGACTCAACGCCATGGCGATGAAGGGGCGGATCGTGATTGGCGAAGGCGAGCGCGACGAAGCTCCGATGCTCTATATCGGCGAAGAGGTCGGGACCGGCGAAGGGCCGGAGATCGATATCGCGCTCGATCCGCTCGAGGGGACCTCGCTGACCGCCAAGGGCATGCCGAATGCGTTGGCGGTGGTTTCATTCGCCGCGCGCGGCGGACTTCTGCATGCACCGGATACCTACATGGACAAGATCGCGGTCGGCCCTGGCCTTCCGGCTGGCGTGATCGATCTGGACAAATCGCCTTCGGAGAATGTCCGTGCCATCGCCAAAGCACGCGGCGTGGCGTTAGATGAGATCTCCGTCTGTGTCCTTGAGCGCGAGCGCCATGAAGACATCGTGGCCGATATCCGTTCGACCGGTGCCCGTGTCATGATGATCCCTGATGGCGATGTCGCCGGCGTCATTTCCACCACCGACCCGGCGGCGGGGATTGACCTCTATGTCGGCCAGGGTGGCGCGCCCGAAGGTGTGCTCGCCGCCACTGCGCTGCGCTGCGTTGGTGGACAGATGCAGGCGCGCCTGTTCTTCCGCAATGACGATGAACGCGCGCGGGCTGCGAAGACCGGCATCACCGACCTGGACAGGAAATACGATCTCACCGAGCTGGCGTCGTCCGATTGCCTGTTCGTCGCCACAGGCGTCACCCTTCATGGCAGCTTGATCGATGGCGTTCGCAAGTCAGATGGCAAGGTAGAAACCGAAACGCTGATCATGCAATCGTCGGGCTCCATCGTCCGCAGGATCCGCACAACGCGGCCGATCGGCTGACGCGTATGGCAGAGCGGCTCAAGGTCGAAAGCTCTCTGTCCGGACGGGAATGGCGCCTGCGCGACATCGATCCAGAGCTGGTTGCCGCTATCAGCCGGAAAGCCGAAACAACTGAAATCGTGGCGCGCATGCTGGCTGCACGGGGTATTTCGCCCGATGAAGCGGAAGCCGTGTTGCTACCCACGCTGCGGCATTTCTTTCCGGATCCGTCTTCGTTTACTGATATGGATGCTGCCGCAGTGGCGATCTGGGATGCGATTGATGGCGGGCGCAAGCTCGCGATCTTTGCCGATTATGACGTTGACGGGGCCACGTCGGCGGCCCAGCTGATCCGCTATTTGCGGCAGTTGGATCAGACCGCGCTGCTGTATGTCCCCGACCGGATCGAGGAGGGGTATGGTCCGTCAGCAGACGCGTTTGATCGTCTGAAGGCGCAGGGTGCCGAATTGGTCATCACCGTCGATTGCGGCGCAGCTGCGCACGAACCGCTGGATGCGGCGAAACGGCTCGGGCTCGACGTGGTCGTGATCGACCATCACCTGATGAGCGCCGATTTGCCGCCGGCACTCGCCATCGTCAATCCGAACCGACCCGGGGACCGATCCGGTTGCGGTCACATGGCTGCAGCCGGCGTGACATTCATTCTGCTGGCGGCGCTTAACCGCGAGGGCCGACGCCGCGGCCGTTTCGATGATCGGGACGAGCCTGACCTGATGGCGCTAGCAGATCTCGCTGCGCTCGGCACATTGTGCGACGTCGTGGCACTCAGGGACATCAACCGAGCCATTGTCTCGCAGGGTCTGAAGGTGATGAACCGCTGGTCGCATGCCGGCATGAAGGCGCTTGCCGATGTGGGCGGCCTGACCGGCTCGCCGTCGGCTTATCACCTTGGCTTCGTACTGGGCCCGCGGATCAATGCCGGTGGTCGGGTGGGCAAGGCTGATCTGGGCGCACGGCTTCTATCCAGTGACGACCCGGCACAATGCGCCGAAATCGCCGCCGAGCTCGACGCGCTCAATGCGGAACGCAAGCAGATCGAGGCCGACGTGCTCGACGCCGCCCGGGCGCAACTACTGGAAACCGGTGCGAGTGACGCACCGTTACTGGTGACGCACGGCGAGGGCTGGCATCCCGGCGTGATTGGAATTGTTGCCGGCCGCCTGAAGGAAAGGTTCGGCAAGCCCTGCATCGTCATCGGTACGGAAAACGGCGTCGGCAAGGGGTCGGGACGGTCGGTTGCCGGCGTTGATCTGGGAAGTGCTGTCGGGGCGGCGAAAGAAGCCGGCCTGCTGCAGGCCGGCGGCGGGCATCCCATGGCAGCAGGGCTGACGGTGGACGCTACGAAAATCGAAGCATTGACGCGCTTCCTTGCGTCGCAATTACAGCCGCAATGGGATGCGTCGCATGGTGACCGGGCGCTGGTTCTGGACGCCGTGCTGACACCGTCTGGCGCAACGGTCGAACTTGCCGAATCCCTGAGCGCCGCGGCGCCATACGGTCAGGGCTTTCCTGAGCCGCGATTCGTTATGCCGTCGGTACGCGTCGCCTATGCCGAACGCGTCGGTGCCGATCATGTCCGTTTCAGCCTGACCGATGCGTCGGGCCAACGCGTGAATGGCATTGTGTTCCGGCAGGCGGACCAGCCTATAGGCCAGTCCCTGCTGGGAGGAAGCGAGACCGTCTGGCATGCTGCGGGACGCTTGAAGCTGGATGAATGGCGCGGAAACAAGCGGGTCCAGTTCCATCTCGAGGACTTGGCCGAAGCGACATGAAAATCCCTGCAGAGCGACGCTTGCGTGCGGGCAGCGAAGTAGATATATGACGCCCTCCGATCGCGCGGGCCCTTCGTCTATCGGTTAGGACGCCAGGTTTTCAACCTGGAAAGAGGGGTTCGATTCCCCTAGGGCCTGCCATCGGCTTCCGCGCTTCAAGTCATGTCAGACTGCCGACTCCGACAATTGTTTCGGATAATCAGAGTTATTTGCAAACATAGTGGTGGATAAGGCCATTGCCGGTGTGCATAGCGCGGCGTCAATTCACTGAAATACCGCTATTATTGCGTTGTGAGCGATCAGATCTGGTTGCGATACGGATTTAATTCCCTTCCATGACGAAATTGTTATAGTAATTCCCCTGTGAGTTGAGTGCGAGGGGTATTATGGCGGGGGAATCAGCCAAGACGGAATCACTGGCGCAGATTGTCGAAGGCCACGTCAAATGGTTCGATCCATCGCGCGGATACGGATTTATCGAGACACGCGACGGTCAAGGTGACGTGCTTTTGCATGCGAGCCGCTTGCGGATGTGCGGCAAGTCGTTTGCCGGTGAAGGCGCACGCGTGAAGTGCCTGGCCATCGCCGGCGAAAAGGGCCGGCAGGCCGTCGAGATTTTGGGAATTGAAGGCGGCGAGGCGGAAGTGCCTCGACCGCGACGGTTTCATCCGCGACGCGAGCCGGGTGAGAATGTCTGCGCAGCCGTCGTGAAGTGGTTTGACGCCGATCGCGGGTACGGGTTTCTCGATTGCGATGGTATCGAGGGTGACGTGTTTCTGCACGCGGCAACGCTTCGAAAAGCCGGGATTGCCGAGGTGCATCCTGGCGAAACCATGCAGGCGAGATGCGCCGACGGCCCGAAAGGCATTCTGGCAGCGGAAGTCTATCCCACCCAATACGCCTGAATTAGCAGTTATCGGCAATTGCGATTGCTTCAGGCCGCGGCTAGCTTGTGCGCCATGAAACACGCTCTCTTTTTGGCCGTTCTCGGCCTCTTTTCCTCTGCAGCATTGGCTCAGTTGCCGCCGGCGCCGATTGGTGACCCTGCACACCCCGACACCGTTATCGATTTCGGTGATCCGGAACCGGTGATCGTCGAAACGGATGATGGGGAAATCCGGTTTTCGGCGCTGATTGCCGATACCGATGAACGGCGTCAACGCGGGCTGATGTTCCGCGATTCCCTGGCCGATGATGAAGCGATGCTGTTCGACTATGAGGTCGTTCGGCCTGCGTCGATCTGGATGCGCAATACGGCGATTTCGCTGGATATCATCTTCATTGCCGAAGATGGCCATATCGCGAAAATCGTCGCCAATGCACAGCCCTATTCGCTTCGTTCCATGGCATCTGATTTCCCAGTCTTGGGCGTTCTTGAGGTCCGTGGCGGGCTGACCCGCGATGCCGGGATCGAGCCGGGCGACATGGTTCGGCACGCGATTTTCGAAAATGTACAGGACGCGTCGCCGGCAGATGGAACTGCCGACGAGGAAATCCCGACCGAGGATGCTGCGGATGACACGGCCGATGAGGGCTAGGCGCTTGCCAGCCTGACCCGGCAACTCTAAACAGCGCGAAACAGGAACTGGATACAAATGTCGGGGCGTGGCTCAGTCTGGTAGAGCACTCGGTTTGGGACCGAGGGGTCGCAAGTTCGAATCTTGCCGCCCCGACCATTTTTCTGGAGGCGTTGGGACGTCATGTTTGCCAAGATTTACCGCCCGTCGCGAAACGCAATGCAATCGGGGCAAGCCAAGACGAAAATCTGGGTGCTCGAATTCGAGCCGAGCATGGCTAAATGTACGGAGCCTCTGATGGGCTGGACGTCGAGCCGCGAAACGGCGAGCCAAGTAAAGCTAATGTTCGAAGACAAGGATCAGGCCGTCGCTTACGCCAAAAAGCACGGCATTCCGTTCCGTGTGACCGACAAACCCGACCCGGTGCGCAAACGTAAATCCTATGCCGCGAATTTTTCGGCCGACCGCAAAGAGCCCTGGTCGCACTAGTGCCGGTTCAGGCTTCGGGCCTGTTTGAATTGGCCCCGTAGCTCAACTGGATAGAGCACCGGACTTCTAATCCGACGGTTGCAGGTTCGAGTCCTGCCGGGGTCGCCATTCAGGCGCTAGCGGCGATCGCCTGTTTCAGATCGGCCCAGAGGTCTTCGATATCCTCGAGACCGATAGCCAGACGGATAAGAATGCCGTTGCGGCCGTCGCGGAAACTGCGCCGCAATTGCGGGTCGCAATGCACGGCGAGACTTTCATACCCGCCCCAGGAGAATCCCAACCCGAAGATTTCGAGCGCGTCGAGAAAGCGTTCCGCGCGCGGGATATCCCAATCCCTGAACTGGACCCCGAACACACCGGCCGCAGCGGTAAAATCACGGCAGTAGATTTCGTTATCGGGATGATCCGGCCGCGCCGGGTGGAGGATTTCCGAGACTTCGCTATGCGCAGCCAGTCTTTCGGCCAGATCGAGCGAAGACGCGGCGCTTCTGTCCATTCGGAGAGCGAGGGTCCGCAACCCACGGGAAACGAGAAAGGCATCGTCCGGTGAGACACAAAGGCCGAGCCGCCATTCTGCGAGCTTGAGACGCTTGGCATTTTCGCCGCGACAGACAATGGCGCCCATCATCACATCTGAATGGCCACCTGCATATTTGGTGAGGGATTGCGCCGCGAAGTCGGCACCAAGATCCAGCATGTTGGCATTCAATCCGGCGGACCATGTGTCGTCGACGAGCACTTTCGCGCCGACCTTTCGCGCGGCGTTGGCGATGGCCGGTACATCCTGGATTTCGAATGTCAGCGAGCCCGGAGATTCACAGAAGACGAGCTGGGTGTTGGAGCGAATTTGCGATGCGATGCCGGCACCGGCGCGTGGATCAAAAAACTCGATCTCGACGCCCCAGCTTGGCAGCAGGTCTTCAAGAAACATGCGCGTTGGCCCGTAAAGGCAATCGGCCGCAAGGACGTGGCCGCCGGCTTTCACGCAAGCGATCGTGGCAAGCGACATGGCCGACAGTCCGGAGGGGGTGAGGGCGCAATAGTCGGCCGATTGCATTTCGCAAAGCGCGGTTTTGAGGGCGTTCTGGGCCTCCATGCCAAAGCGCGCGTAAAGGGGGATGCCGTCAGGACGGTTATAAAGTTCGGTAGCGCTTCCTGCGAGCACGGTGGAGGCGCGTTCAATTGCAGCGTTGACAGGCCGCGTGCCGAGATGTGATCGGCCGGCGCGTGATAATTGGGTGTCGCGCTTCATTCGATTCCCCGTTAGAACAATGGCAGTTACCGCCATTCAACAGGAGTTTTACGCCGGTGTCGCCTCTGTCCTTTCTGTCGCCACGCCGCCTGCGGGAGGCTGTTGTCGTGACTTTGGGCGGTCTGGCAGGAATTGCCGTGGATACTGCAGAAGTTGCGGAGTCCGGATCGACGCTGCGGGCGATCGAGGCGCGCGGTGAGTTGCTTTGTGGTGTGGATGGCGGGCTGACCGGATTTGCCGAGCAGGACGACGATGGCGAGTGGAGCGGGTTCGATACGGACCTATGTCGCGCTTACGCCGCAGCGATCCTCGGCAATGCGGATGATGTTCGTTTCGTGCCCGTCACGACGGCGGATCGTTTCCGGGCGCTGTCCGATGGTGAGATCGATATTCTGATCCGCAACACCAGCTGGACCTTCGCCCGCGATGTCGGGCAGGACTTCGATTTTGCCGGAATCGCCTATTATGACGGACAGGGCTTCATGGTACCGGCAGATCTCGGTATCGCCAGCGCGCGCGATATCAATGGTGCGCGAATCTGCGTTCAGGCCAGCACGACGACGGCGCTGAATCTCGCGGATTTCATTGCGGCCAATGACCTCTCCGTCGAGGTGCGGGAGTATCCCACGGCGCAGTCGGGCCTCGACGCGTATGAAAGCGACGTTTGCGACGTCTACACGAACGATCTGTCATCCTTGGCCGGATTGCGGGTCGGTCTCGCAGAGCCGTCGGCGCATATCCTGCTGCCCGATGTCATTTCAAAGGAGCCCCTAGGGCCTGTCATCCGCGCCGGCGATTCACATTTCCACGATGTGGCCCAATGGGTGCTGTTTACATTGATTGCCGCCGAGGAGTTTGGCGCGACATCGCTGAATGTTGCGGATATGGCGGAGACCAGCCGCAACCCGGAAATCCGTCGCATGTTGGGCGCGGAGGACGATTTCGGCGGCCGTCTGGGGCTCGAAAATGATTTTGCTGTAACGATGATCACAGCCACCGGTCATTATGGCGAGATATTTGACCGCAATCTCGGTGCCGGGTCCGAACTCGGCTTGCGGCGGGGCCTGAACGCTCAGTGGACAGAAGGCGGTCTACTGTATTCGCCGCCTTTCCGCTGATTACATCCAGCGCGGCGCGGGCAAGCCTTTTTCCTTCAGGAATTCCGGGTTGTAGAGTTTGTCCTTATAGCGCGAGCCGTGATCGCAGAGGATGGTTACAATCGTATGTCCCGGCCCGAGTTCCCGGGCGAGCCGGATGGCACCGGCGATGTTGACGCCTGAGGACCCGCCGAGACACAGGCCTTCTTCCTCGACGAGGTTGAAGAGTATCGGCAGGGCTTCCTCGTCCGGGATGCGGTAGGCATGATCAACCACGGCATTCTCGAGATTGGCTGTGATGCGGCTCTGCCCTATTCCCTCAATGATCGAGCTTCCGGCGGCGCATAATTCGCCCTCTGAATAATAGCCATACAGTGCTGCCCCGCCAGGGTCGGCGAGGCCGATCCGGATTTCGCGATTGCGTTCCTTGAGCGCCATCGAGACGCCAGCCAGTGTACCACCTGACCCGACGGCACAAATGAAGCCATCGATCCGGCCGTCCAGTTGCTGCCAGATTTCCGGTGCCGTGCTGTCATAGTGTGCCTTGCGATTGTCGACATTGTCGAACTGGTTTGCCCAAATCGCGCCGTTGGGCTCGCTGCCGGCGAGTTCTTCGGCCAGCCGACCGGAGTAGCGCGCATAGTGTGCAGGGTTGGCATAGGGGACCGCATCGACCTCGATCAGCTCGGCGCCGTGAAGAATGATGGCGTCCTTCTTTTCCTTGGATTGGGTGCGCGGAAACACGATTACGACGCGATAACCGAGGGCGGCGCCGACCATAGCCAAGCCGATCCCCGTATTTCCCGCGGTGCCCTCGACAATTGTGCCGCCCGGCTTGAGTTCGCCGCGGCGCTCCGCTTCCCGGATCAGGGTCAGCGCGGCGCGATCCTTGACCGAGCCGCCAGGGTTCAGAAATTCCGCCTTGCCCAGAATTTCGCAGCCGGTTTCTTCCGATGCACGGTTGAGCCGCAAGAGCGGCGTGTTTCCGATGAGGTCTATGATGCTGGCGGCCTTGTTCATGGGCGTGTCTCCGTCGAGCTGGTTTGAAGCTAGGAACCGGCCGAGGGCATCGCAAGGCGGAACACCACGGAGTGATCCGAACTTGATGCCATTGCGTACACAAGACCAAACCAGGAAAGGAGCTGGAATCGTGCCAACCAGCCTGCCAGATGAATGGATCCTCGATTATGCCAGCGCCGCCGCCCCGATGGCTGTGCGCGTGCTCGTGGGTTCAGCGGCAGAAATCAATCCGGCCATACGCAGGAAAGTCGAATTGGCCGAACAGATCGGCCATACCGCATTTGAAGTGAACTCCTGGCGTGGTGTTGTGCCGGAGCCGGATGTGGAGATCGAAAAACCCATCGCGGCGCCTTGCCGGGATCCGATATTTCCGCAAGCCCTGGCGCGGCTTGGCTTCGAGGTCGGGGTGACTCCGTGGCGCAGTCGTCTTGGTGGCGTTCAGGGCTGCAAAATCGACCGATTGTCAGAGCCGGGCGTCGATGCCCGGCTGCTGAAAATTCAGCCCGGGTCCGGCATTCCGCACCATGACCATGGCGGCGAGGAGCTGACACTGGTCCTCAGCGGCGGATTCTCGGACGAGGCGGGCAGCTATCACCGCGGCGATGTATGTTATGGTGAGGCGGGTGTTGCTCACCGTCCGGTCGGACTGCCTGGGGAACCGTGCATCTGTTTCGCCGTTTCTCTCGGCGGATACAAATTCCGTAACCCTTTCATGTCCTTGGCAGCGAGGCTCGTTTCATGATCAGGATCGCTCTTTCCGTTCTCGCTGTCATCGTCGCTTCGGACCCGGTTTTGGCCGCCAATCGCGAGGCCGTGCCGACCGCCGGTACGATCGAATTCGACGTCTATCGCGGCAATAGCCGGTTCGGCAGTCACATCCTGCGCTTCGAGGAGATTGGCGACCGGCTTAGGGTAACCAGCGATGTCGATCTGCGTGTCCGGATCGGTCCGATAACGGTGTTCCGGTACGAACATGATGCGACGGAGGTCTACGAAGGCGACACCCTTCTCAGCTTCGAGGCCGAAACGCTTAAGGATGGCAAGCGCCTAGTGGTTGCCTTGGACCGCGCTGGCGACCGCCTGACAGGCCGCGGTACGGATGTTGACGGTAACCCGCTGACCGTCGAGCGCGCCGCAGGACTGATACTGTCGAGCCATTGGCAGGGCTATTCGGAAGGCACTGACGTCATCCTGAACACCGAGACCGGCGAGGAAATGCCGGTCACGATCCGTGAAATCGGCGTCGAAACGCTATCCATAGGCGGGAGGGATGTCGCTGCGCGCCACATCCGTGTCGAGGGATCGCTGACGCTGGACCTCTGGTACGGGCCGGATGGTGAATGGTTGCGCTGTGCCTTCTCGGCCCGCGGCCAGGAAGTCACCTACGTCCGGCGCAACATTTGAACGCAAACGGTCGGACCTTGCGGCTTGTGCTCGGCGATCAGCTCTCGCCGGGCCTCTCTTCACTACAGGATTGCTGCGACGGAGACGTCATCCTGTTGGCCGAGGTTGCTGAAGAGGCGACCTATGTCCGGCATCACCGGAACAAGCTGGTTTGCCTTTTCCCGGCGATCCGCCGTTTCGCGCGGGGATTGGCAGATGGCGTTAACTGTGTCCGCGACGTCCGGAGCAATCGCTGATCGTTGGCCGGAGAAGCGGAGCGAGCTTCTGTCAAATCCGACAGCGCGCATTTCCTCCGCGAAATCGGGATTGGCTAACGCGCCAGCGTGTACTGGGCGACATCGATGCGACCGGTGCGGAACCCGGCCTCGCAATAGGCGAGGTAGAATTCCCACATGCGCCGGAAGCGGTCGTCGAAGCCGAGCGGGCGGATGTTATCCCAGGCTGAAGTGAAGTGCTTCATCCATTCGGCGAGCGTGTCGGCATAATCAGTGGCGAAGGCTTCGAGCTTATCCAGCGAAAGGCTGGCTCGCGCGAACTCGGCCTTGAGCACTTCGAAGCTGGGCAGGACGCCGCCGGGGAAAATATAGCGCTGGATGAAATCGGTCCGGCGGGCATAGGTTTCGAACAGATCGTCGCGGATCGAAATGATCTGCAGGCCGGCGCGGCCACCGGGCTTGAGGCAATCGTGCACCTTGGCGAAGAAGGACGGCCAGTATTCCCGACCGACAGCCTCGAACATCTCGATCGAGGCGACCTTGTCATAGGTGCCGGTCTCGTCGCGATAGTCCTGCAGCTTGATGTCGACGCGATCGCTGAGCTGGAGCTTTTCCATGCGTTCGCGGGCATAGGCCTGCTGTTCGCTCGATAGGGTGAGGCAGGTCACTCGGGCGCCGCGATCACGCGCCGCATATTCGGCAAAGCCGCCCCAGCCACAGCCGATCTCAAGCACATGGTCGTCTTCCTTGAGATCGATGGAATCTGCCAGCGCCCGGTACTTTTCGTGCTGGGCGTCTTCAAGCGATTGCCCCTTTTTTGTGAACCGCGCCGATGAATAGGTCATCGAGGGATCGAGCCATTGCTCGTAGAAATCGTTTCCGAGGTCGTAGTGCGCCTCGATATTGCGCCTGGCCTGAGCTTTCGTGTTAGCGCGGAACTGGTGGTAGACCCAGTGCACGAAGCGCGTCAAAGGCCCCCCGGCGACAATGTCCGGCTGATTGTCGAGATTGTCAGCGAAATACATGAGTAGTGCGGTCAGGTCCGGCGACGTCCATTCACCGGCCATATAGCCTTCGCCGAGGCCGACATCCCCACCGGCGATCGCCCGTCGTACAAATCGGAAATCGCTGATCTGCAGTTCGGCTGTGGGACCGTCGCTCTTGCCGATGAAACGAAGCTGTTCGCCGTTCGGAAAAGTCACTGTCAGCGCACCGTTCGGCAATTTCAGCATGATCTTCAGCGCACTGCGCATGCCGAGAGGTATTCCATGGAGGGCCTGGATGCTGGCAGGCGTCGCGATTGGGGCCGTCGTCTCTGCGATTGCCGTCATTGTTTCACCTTACCGGCTTTGGGGGCGGGATTCCAGAACCCGAGTGGCCGGGCGGGCCGGCGGTTCCGGACGTTTGTGATAGCGCGCGCCCTTGATGACGAGCTTGAGGGCCTCGAAGTGGATCGCGGCGATGGTGAAAAGGGTCGAAAGCGGAAAGCCGGCAAACCAGCGCAGGAAAGCGCTTCCGGTCGCGGCTTGCCGCTTGAGCGCCATCGAGGCGCGAAAATCCTCGCCTTCCTTCCCGGATTTGCGGATGGACAGGGCGAGCGTCTCGTCGGGCGGGGCGAGGGTGAAGGCATACTGGCCGGATACGTCGAAAAAGGGCGAGACATGCAAAGTCTTGTGCGCCACATGCCGCAAGACTCCCATGCCTTGCAGGGGGGCGACATAGGCGTGTGTGTCGCCGAACGTGTTGTGCACTTCGTAGATCAGGCCGATGAGCTGATCATCGGCGTCATAGCCATAGTGAAGCGCGATCGGGTTAAACTGGTAGCCGAGAATGCGCGGCTGGCAGAGCAGCGAAGTGCGCTTCACGCCCGCAATGCCGGCTTCCGCAAATCTTGCCGCGGACCAGTGCTTCAACGAATGGCCGTCGCGGGCACCGAAATCGCGCTCGTGGAAGCTGAACAGACCGGCCCGATTGACTCGGAACCAGCGGCTGACCGATTGCGCGGCCTCCAGCCGGTCGAGATCGATCTCGATCATGGCCACCGGGTAACGGAAGCCGTGCCGGAAGGGCTTCGAGCGCTGATGGCGTGTCGCGCCGCGCCATATGACAAGCGGTTGGTTCATTCGGCGGCGGCCATGGCCGGGATGCGTTGCGCAGTGCGTTCGCCCCAGCGACCGCCGGTGATATCGCCATCGGCAAAGCTCCAGGGAATCTGTCCGCCAAGACGGATCGCGACCCGCAGGCCGGAGCGCAGCCCGTCCTCGTGAAATCCGTATCCGAGCCAGGCGCCGGCGAACCAGGTGCGGCGCACGCCCTGAACGCGGTTGAAGATACGCTGTGCGGCAAGCGCTGCAGTCGTGAATTGCGGATGATCGTACTGGAAATCGCCGAAGACGAGGCCGGTATCGGGTTCGCGGTGCGGGTTGAGGGTGACGAAGAGCGGTTTCTCCGGATCGATGCCCTGCAGCCTGTTCATGTCATAGGTCACGCTGGCGGGGCCGTCCGCCGTGTCGCGGCCATAATTCCAGGCAGCACGGGCCCCTGACCGCGAGGGGACGAGGCTGGTGTCGCGGTGCAGGACGGCGCGGTTCGGCGCATAACGGATGGCGCCGAGAAGATCGGCCTCGTCCTGATCGAGGTCTGTGAGCATTTGCCGCGCCTGATCGGAATGGCAGGCGAGTATGACCTCGTCGAAGGTTTGCACGCGGCCATCGCCGGTGTCGATGCTGACCCCTGACGGCGTCCGCCAAACGGATGTCGCGGGTTCGCCAAGTTCCACCTTGCCCTCGAGATCGGCCGCGATCCTGCGGACATATTCGCGGCTGCCACCCTTCACCGTACGCCATTGCGGCCGCGCCATGTGCATCAGGCGGTGGTGCTGGAAGAAGCGGACGAAGGCGTCGGCCGGATAGGCCCGCATCTCGTCCTCGCTGGCCGACCAGATAGCGGCCCCCATGGGCAGGAGGTAATTGTAGATGAAGCGGTGACGGTAGCCGTTCTGCTCGAGATACGGCCCGAGCGCAGCGTTTGCGAGCTTGCCGCTTTCGAGGTCCTTCTGGGCCTCGTTGTTGAAACGCAGCACGTCGCGCAGCATGCCGAGATAGGATGGACGTACGGCATTCCGCTTCTGTGCAAACAGGCCGGTCAGGCCATTCGACGACCATTCGATATCACCGTCGAGCGCAAACCCGAAGCTCATGTCGGAATGGAAGCTCTCGACGCCGAGCGCCTCGAAAAGCTGGACCATGTTGGGATAGTTCAGCGGGTTGAAGACAATGAAGCCAGTATCCACCGCTATCGGCGTGCCGTCATAGTCGATGTCCACCGTGTTGGCGTGACCTCCGAGACGGTCGCGTTTCTCGAACAGGGTGACATCATGGACGTTGCGGAGTGCCCAGGCTGCTCCCAATCCGGAAATACCGGCACCGATAACGGCGATTTTCTTGCGTTGCACAAAATCGGGCGTGATGATCGGCGTCATGCAGCTTCCTTCAGGCTCTGGAATGCGGTCAATGCGCGTTCGCGCGCCGTCTTGTGATCCACGATCGGTTTCGGGTAGGTCTCACCCAGTCTGATCCCGGCCTTCGCAAGCGTCGCTGTGTCAGCTTCCCAGGGACGGTTGAGAAATTTGTCGGGCAGGCTGGCCAGCTCCGGGACCCATTTGCGGACGTAATCGCCTTCGGGATCGAATTTCTCGCCCTGGGTGATCGGATTGAAAATCCGGAAATAGGGCGAGGCATCTGCGCCCGATCCGGCGACCCACTGCCAGCCGGCAGAATTGTTGGCGAGATCGGCATCAACGAGCGTGTCCCAGAACCATTTCTCGCCTTCACGCCAGTCGATCATCAGATGCTTGATCAGGAAGGAGGCGGTAATCATGCGGACACGATTATGCATCCAGCCGGTCGTCCAGAGTTCGCGCATGCCGGCATCGACAATCGGGTATCCTGTGCGACCACGCTGCCAGGCCCGCAAGCCGTCGGTGTCCCGCCGCCAGGGGAAGCGGTCGAATTTTTCCTGGTAGTTCTTCTCGGCGAAATTCGGGAAGTAAAAGAGAAGGCTGTAGGAGAATTCCCGCCAACCGATCTCACTTAGAAATTTCTCAGCATTCTTGTCGCCGATTTCCTCGCGTGCCGTATCGATGGCGGCGAACAGCTGCCGCGGGCTGATCTCGCCATGGTGAAGGTGAGGCGAAAGGCCGGATGTGTAGGGCTTGTCAGGCCGGTCACGCCCCTTGTCGTAATGCTTCGCACCGCAATCGAGGAAGCCGATCAAGCGGTCATAGGCACCTTGTTCGCCGGGCGACCAGACGTTTTCGAATCCTTCTGCCCAGTTCGGATTTCCCGGGAGAAGCTGGAGATCATCCAATGATGTCGAGACCGGCCAGTGTTCCGGCGCCTCGAGATCGTCTGGCGCCGGCAGGGGGTGCCCCGGGTCGAGGTTGGTGCGGACGGATCGCCAGAACGCCGAGAAAACGCGGAAGGGATCGCCAGACTTGTTCTTGACGGTCCAGGGTTCGGCCAGGAGGTTGGCATTGAACGAGGCAGCCTCGATATCGCGCGCTTTCAGACTTGCCTTGAGCGCCTTGTCGCGTTCCAGCGAGAACGGTTCGTAGCAGCGATTCCAGTAAACCGCCGTCGCGCCGGTATCCTGGATCAGCTGATCGATCTCTTCCGCCGCTAAGCCCTCGCGCAATATCAGCCGTGAGCCGAATTTGCGGAGATCTGTGGCCAGGCTTTCGAGGCTATGGTGAAGCCACCAGCGCGAAGCTCCGCCGGGTGACCACTCGCCCGCGGATTCATCGTCGAGGATGTAGACCGGGATCACCGGCTGTCCGCGCTCGGTAGCGGCGGCAAGCGCCGGATTGTCCTTGAGGCGGAGATCCTGACGGAACCAGAGAATGATCGGGGGAGGTGAGGAGGACAAAACTACAGCAGCCTTCTATTATTTTCTCTCATAACTACGTAATCAGGCCTTCGGTGGATCATCCGCCCGAGCTGACAATTTCTGGGAAGACATGTGATGGCCGAAAGCCGACCCAATTCCGTTATCCGAATAGATCGTCCGGGCGGTGCGCCGGTCGAGATCGGCAATGATCGCAAACTCGTCTTGCTGGCCGGCCCTTGCGCGCTCGAAAGCCGCGAGCACGCCCTGGAAGTGTCGGAAAGACTAAAGGAAATCGCCGACCGGCTGGAGATCGGCCTCGTCTACAAAACGTCATTCGACAAGGCGAACCGAACCAGCCTGTCCAGCGCTCGCGGGATCGGGCTGGAAGCAGCGTTGCCGATCTTCCAGGAAGTGCGTGAAAAAACCGGCTTGCCGGTTTTGACCGATGTCCACACTGCCGAGCAGTGTGCGATCGCGGCGCAGGCGGTCGATGTGCTGCAAATCCCGGCCTTTCTGTGTCGCCAGACCGATCTGCTGATCGCGGCCGCCAAGACCGGCAAGGTGATCAACGTGAAGAAGGGACAATTTCTTGCCCCTTGGGACATGCAGAATGTCATTGCCAAGGTGACCGGCGCGGGCAATGCGAATGTCATGGCATGCGAGCGCGGCGCCAGCTTCGGGTACAATACGCTGGTATCCGACATGCGCGCCTTGCCGGTCCTCGCCGATATCGGGTGCCCGGTCGTGTTCGACGCGACCCATTCCGTGCAGCAGCCGGGCGGGCAGGGCGGTACCAGCGGCGGGCAGCGTGAATTCGTACCGGTCCTGGCGCGTGCCGCTGTTTCGATCGGCGTTGCGGCCGTGTTTATGGAAACGCACCCGGATCCGGACAATGCGCCATCTGACGGGCCCAACATGGTGCCGCTCGACCAATTCGAAGACCTGGTCTCGCGTCTGCTGGAATATGACAAGCTGACCAAGGGCTGGTAAGCGGCGAGCGGGGGCGGGCGTCATGGATATCCGGACTCTTTCAAATATTCTCGATGGAGCAAAAGACCTCAGGGTTTTGTGCGTCGGCGACGTCGTTCTCGATCGCTTTGTCTATGGCACGACGCAGCGTGTTTCCCGCGAAGCGCCAGTGGCGGTGCTGGATGAACAATCCATCGAGAACATGCTCGGCGGGGCTGGAAATGTGATCCGCAATCTGCGCGCGCTCGGTGCAAAGGCCATTCTCGTCAGCCTGGTTGGCGACGATGCGGAAGGCGGCGAAGTCGCCGAGCGCCTGGTTGCAGAAGGGGCGCGCAACAGGTTGGTCGTGTCATCCGGACGCCCGACGGCGGTCAAGACCCGTTTCGTGTCAAACGGTCATCAAATGTTGTGCGTGGACCGCAATCCGAAATCCGGAATCGATGCCGATACCGAGGCTGCTCTTATCGCTGAGATCGAGGCAGCGGTTAGCGACGCTGATATTGTCATTCTGTCGGATTACGGTCGGGGTCTGGTCTCGCCGACCGTCAGTGCTGCGTTGATGAAGGCTGCGAAGAAAAGCGGCGTGAAGGTTTGTGTTGACCCAAGAGGGCGGGACTTTTCGCGCTACAATGGGGCATTCCTGATCAAGCCGAATGCGCTCGAGCTATTTGAGGAAGCCGGGATCGATCCGGTCGACGATGCCGATACCGCACGCGCGCTGCAAACCGTACATTCGAGGCTGACAGACGTCGATCATCTGATCGTGACCCGCGGGTCCAAAGGGATGAGTGAGTTTGACGGTAGCGATACGCGGCATGTTCGGGCGCAGCCGCGACAGGTCTATGATGTGTCGGGCGCCGGTGACACCGCGATCTCCATGCTGGCCGTCGCCCTTGCGGCCGGAGCACGACTGCGCACCGCGATGGAAGCCGCAGTCCAT